>CALNYS010000001.1:0-459256 GCA_942490855.1 uncultured Phycisphaeraceae bacterium
CTCAACATTGAACTAAACATGAGAGGTAGTGCAATAAAGAAAATGATTTACAAAAGCGGTGTTATTCTTGCTCTATGGCTTATGCTCACCAACCAAGTATTTTCCCATCAAGTTGAGACACTTTACCTGCATATTCCCGGCACGATATCCCAGGAAGCACAGGCGCTCCTGCGAGCGCTACCCGATCCGAACCTGGGACCTGCATTCCCGGACGCTGATGATATCGAAAAATGGAAGGCTGCACAAAAAGCGGCAGAGGCCCATAATCTCGAAATGCAGAAAGACTTGGTCGATCGTCTACAGCCAAACGTGACGAAGAGGGACTTCGGAGGTGTACCCGTCCTCGATATTAAGGCTAGGGGGTGGGAAGACAATGGCAAAGTGCTGGTATACACGCACGGTGGTGCCTACACGTTTCAAAGTGCCGCGTCAACCCTTGCCAGCAGTGCCTTGGTCTCAGATCGCACTGGGATTCGTGTCATATCCGTCGACTACACACTGGCACCGCACTCAAAGTGGCGACAGACGATCGCACAGGTCATCACAGTTTTCAATGAACTCAAAAAACAAGGTTACGCCATGGCCGATATTGCTATCTACGGTGATTCGGCGGGAGGCGGAATGGCTGCCGGTGTTGTTCTGAAGATGCGTGACGATGGCAAGGGTATGCCGGCCGCGGTGGTCTTGTGGTCACCCTGGGCTGACATCACCGAGACCGGTGACACCTACGAGACGCTGAAGCTGGCTGAGCCGATGTACTTATACGAGAAACACCTGAAGCACTCTGCTGATGCCTACGCCGATCCGAAGGATCAGAAGAATCCATATGTGTCACCGGTATACGGAGACTACACAAAGGGCTTTCCACCAACACTGATACAGGGTGGCACCAAAGAGATTTTCCTGAGTAACTTTATTCGGCTTTACCAGGCCTTGGATTCGGATGGGCAGAAAGTTAAGCTCGACCTCTACGAGGGGATGTCACACGTATTTCAGGCCTTCATGCCTGACACACTGGAGTCAAAAATGGCACTGGGGAAAGTTGATGCCTTTCTTAAGCAACACCTTAGTAAATAATGAATTCGAATATTGTCTAACTGAAGAATCAGACATGAAGACACCAGCAACTCTACAAAGAGCGCTGGCAGATCGAACTGTTTTGCAAATGGATCAAGCAGAACCTAAAGGTTAAGCCTTTTCTCGGCACATCCCGCAATACAGTGCTTACCCAGCTCTGGATTGCATTGTGCGTGTATCTGCTGCTCTCTTTTCTGGATTTTAAAGCAAGAATTGGCGCGTCTCTCTCAGAAATGCTGCGAGTTCTGCAGCTCAACCTATTTGAAAGGCAGCTGGTCTTGGATTTATTTAAGCCACCGGATATACGACAACCTCTTGTTTCGCCACAACTTTCAATGTGGAGTTAACTATGGGACAGCAATGAATCAATAAAACAAAAAGAATACCCAAGAGGCCGCTATGAGCGTAAAGAGTCTTTTTTCCTGCATCTCAATTCTGTTTATTATAGCGATACAAACCTCAGTTTCTGTTGCTGACGACGAACAGCGTACAGCCAGTATTACTCAGGAGTATGAAGAAGCTGAAATTATCGGGAAAAGCGTCTCTGAGGGGATACATCGGACAAATCAAAGAAGTGGTATTCCGATCATTATAAGTTGGTTGCACATATTAGATAATGCTCAATCATATGAATCAGATAAAAGCAGTGTGCTTGCATATGCTAACCAGGTGCCGAATGATTTGATGCAAACATTGAAGTCAGTTGATAGTGGAGGAGGAGGTCCTGGATTTTTTGGAGTGGTGGCTCTCTCTGTCATGTCAATTTGCTCAGGGTTCTTGGTTATTTTTGCAATTAAAAAATTAAAGCCACCAGTTATTACTAAACGTAATAAACTCATCCCTCCTGAAAATGAGAATCTGCTGTCTTTCACGGCAATTTTTCTTAATAATTTCCCGGCAATTGCTCGTTTGCTATTAGCAAGCATGATCTCATCACTTATTTTTCTTGGTCTCGCAACTGAGGTTACAATTACTGGACGGATGTTTTTCCTGGCCCTACTTGCAATAGTTTTCATTTTTAAGCTTTGTAAAATATTGGCCAGGATAGTTTTTTCACCAGATGATATAAGGTATAGATTTTTCACCATAAATGAATCTTTGGTCAAACCCCTCTGCCTGTCAGTTTATTTATCTTTAGCATTACTCTTATCTAGCATTGTGCTGATAAATCTCTTTAATGAGCTTGGCGCTAGTTATCAAACTGTGACATGGTTAACGGTATTGGTTGGAACACTCATCGTTGTTGTTTGGGGTGTCCTCATATTTTATTTAAAGAAGCCGATAGCCCAGATGCTGATTTCCGAAGCTAATACTAAGAAATACAGTCGGTTTTACGAGCAGATTGTGCGCAATTGGGATAGACCGGCACTCTTGTATTTACTCGTTATTTGGTCCCTCTGGGTTGGCCTGGAAATGTCCGGAACAGTAGAGCGTGATGGCGCGTTTATTGCCAGTCTATTTATTGTGCCCGTTTATTTTATCTTAAGTTATTTTGGAAAAATATTTATTAACTCTGTGGTTGAATCGCTCGCTCTCGATGAAAAACATGATGATCTTGCGGCAAAAGAGGAAAATGTTAATCAAGATGTCGGAGTAATTGTAGAAGACAACGAGGTAATAACTACCAGAATAAACTTTTACTTTCGCCTGATAGTTTTAATTTCCCTCATAACATGGATACTTTCCATTTGGGGAGTAAATATCCCGTATGGCTCCTTTGCTGTAAAAGCCATTTTTGAGTCGTCCATCACTCTGGTTTTAGCTTTTTTCTGTTGGAAAATTGCTTCCCCGGGGCTGGTGCGGGCGGGAGAAAAAGCTGGTGCAGATCGTGGTGCGCCGCGCCTCGTAGCGCTTAGCCGTACTGCTTCTCGTAGTACTCGCGGTACGCGCCGGAGCGGACGCGTTCCCACCAGCTGGGGTTGTCGCGGTACCACGCGACGGTCGCCTCGAGGGCGCCGGGCCAAGCCGAGCGCGTGGGCTCCCAGCCGAGCTGGTTCTTGATTTTGCTCGCGTCGATGGCGTAGCGCCGGTCGTGCCCGAGGCGGTCGGTGACGGGGCGGATCATCTCCTCGCCGTGGCCCATGATCGCGAGGATCGCGTGGGTGAGCTCGAGGTTGGAGCGTTCGTTGTTGCCGCCGATGTTGTAGACGTCGCCGGGCGTTCCCTTTTCGAGCACGGTGACGATGGCCTCGGCGTGGTCGTCGACGTGCAGCCAGTCGCGCACGTTTTTGCCGTCGCCGTAGAGCGGGACGGGCTCACCCTGGATGAGGTTGGTCACGAAGAGGGGGATGACCTTTTCGGGGAACTGGTAGGGCCCGAAGTTGTTGGAGCAGCGGGTGATCATCACCTCGGAGCCGAACGTGTGGTGCGCGGCGCGGGCGAGGAGATCGCTGCCCGCCTTGCTCGCCGAGTAGGGGCTGCTCGGGGCGATGGGCGTGTCTTCGGTAAAGAGGAGGTCGGGGCGGTCGAGGGGGAGGTCGCCGTAGACCTCGTCGGTGCTGACGTGGACGAAGCGTCGCCCGCCGGCGCGGCGGGCGCTGTCGAGCAGCACCTGCGTGCCCACGATGTTGCTGTCGATGAACGGGCGCGAGTCGATGATCGAGCGGTCCACGTGGCTCTCGGCGGCGAGGTGCAGCACCGCGTCGCAGCGTTCCATGAGGGGGTCAACGGTCTCGGCGTCGCGGATGTCGCCGCGGACGAACTCGTAGCGCGGGTTGTCCTCGATGTCGCTGAGGTTCTCGAGGTTGCCCGAGTAGGTCAGCACGTCGAGGTTGACGACGTTCCACTCGGGGCGTTCGCGCAGGATGAAGCGGACGAGGTTGGAGCCGATAAATCCGGCGCCGCCGGTGACGAGTACGCGCATGGGTCAGCAGGCCTTTCGCGGCGCTTCGGGCGCCGAGGCGAGGATCGTATCGAGCGTGCGCGCAAGCGCGTCGCGCCAGTGGGAGATGGGGCCGACGATGGCTTCGGTCGCCGAGAGATCGAGAACGCTGTAGGCCGGGCGCTCGGCGTCGCGCGGGAACTCGTCGGTCGTGCAGGGCTCGATGCGGCACGCCGGGTTGACGCGCTCGCCGATCGCGGTGGCGAAGTCGAACCAGGTGCAGTCGCCGGAATCGCACCCGTGGAAGTAGCCGCGGGCGCCGGCGTCGAGGAGCGCGCGCGTGGTGCGCACGAGCTGGTCGGCGCTGGTGGGGCGTCCGCGCTGGTCGCTCACGACCTTCAGCTCCGGCTTCTCGGCGCAGAGGCGGGCGATGGTGCGGACGAAGTTGTTCGCGTGGGGGGCGTAGAGCCAGCTGGTGCGCACGCAGAGGAAGTCGGCGCCCGAGGCGTCGAGGGCTTCCTCCCCCGCGAGCTTGGTCCGCCCGTACGCGCTGCGGGGGGCCCGGGGGTGATCGACGGGGTAGGGGGTGTCGCCCCGCCCGTCGAAGACGTAGTCGGTGGAGTAGTGGACCAGCGTGGCGCCGATAGCGCGGCAGCGTTCGGCGAGGGTCGCGACGCCCGTCCCGTTGAGAGCGAGGGCATCATCCTCGTGGTGCTCGGCGGCGTCGACGTTGGTGTACGCCGAGCAGTTGATAACCAGGCGGGCGGTCTCGGGGAGAGCGCCGCCGGCCGCCGGGTCGGTCAGGTCGAAGCCGGGGTAATCGAGAGCGATGACGCCCGGCCCGAGGGCCCGCGACCATTCTGTCCCGAGCATGCCCCCGGCCCCGATCAGGATGGTGTGGTCGGTTGTCATCCGCGGCCCTCCTCGGAGCGTTTCATCGGCTGGGGCGGGGGATGAGGCCAGCCAGAGAGTCCTGAGTTCGTCTATTCTCGGGCCGCACACGGCCCGGGGGTCGTACGTATGTATATGGATCGCCGGTTCGCTCTGCGGCCGGCGTCACGCGATGTCGCGTGGAAGGGTCCGAGAACTCACTCGCTTTCCCCGTTTCGCTCCTCGGGGGTCCGGTCCTGACGGCTGGACGCTCTGTAGGGGTGGGGGGGACCCGGGAGATCACGCTGCCCACGAGGCAGAGAAAAGGGTGGCAAGCATAAGCAGGGGCTTCCTTTACGAGCCGACAGATCCTCCTGTATGCAAGAGTCACCCGGAGGCCCGCGCATGAACTTCGCACATGATCCCTCGTCCGACACGCCCGCCCTTCTCGCGCCCCGATGGGGGCGAGCACTCGGCTCAGCGGCTGCGGCCGCGGCGATCACCCTGGCGGCGGGGCAGGCAGTTGCCCGCGACGTCGTCCCAGCCCCCGACCCGCAGAAGGTCGCGGTGCAGTTGGAGACGGACTGCCTGTACTGGGACCTGTGTGTGGGCGGTCAGCGGAACGAGGCGACGGAACGCCTCGCCGAGCAGATCGCGGAGGGGATGACCGACCCGGACGCGCTGTATGTGATTGATCTGCCGCAGCTCGGGATGGAATGGATGTCGCCCGACTCGAAAACGATGAACGGGTTGCACGGCGAGCGGATCAACCGCCGCCAGCTCGCGCTCTATCGCAGCGGGTACGAGGGGCGCGTCGAGAACGCGCTTCTTGACGTGATCGAGCAGGTGCAGGAGATGCGCCCCGGCGTGCGTCTGAGCGTGAGCGGCTTCCGCCCGCTTGAGATGCGCAACACGCGAGGCGAGGCGTACGGTCGTCTGACGGACGCGTTCTCGTTCGTGACGATCGAGGACGAGGTTGAATTTACCTCGTCGCGTTCGTTCGACCGCTGGCTCGACAAGATGAACATCGACGAGGACATGGCGGCGCTGGTGCGCACCGACGGGGGGTGGGTTCTCGCGGGCGAGGACGACCTCCTCGACGGGATCAGCGAACCGCTCGGCCAGTCGTATGTCTCGGCGTGGCCCGACGAGGAGGGTGCCCTCGACGGCGCTCTTGACGCGGAGACCTTCGAGGACCTCGGCGGAGACGACGGCGACGACGCGGGGAACCGGATCTCGATGGGCCCGGTTGACGGCGAGCCCGACGACGGCTCGATGGCCGTGGCGCACGGGTTGCGCCGGCTTTCGCAGCTCGAGATCGTCCAGCACGAGCACCTGAGCACGACCGCCCCGGTGAGCAACCGCGGGAACACGCAGCCTGATGAGGGCGAGCCCGACGACGGCGGCGGCGACAGCGGTCCTGACGAGACGCCCGGCGAGGGCGATATCGATCCCCCCGACGATTCCGGCGGCGAGCCGGACGGCAACCCCACGGGCGCGGCGCCGCTGCTGATCCCGGGCACGGGGTGGGCCAGCGCGACGGTCGTGACCGGCGTCAACGGCGACCCGTCTGCCGACGGCGCGGACGCGAAGGCGATCGCCCGCTGGGACGTGGTGCCCTACCAGACCATCACCGGGAGCTTCGAGATCGGCGTGGTGGCGTTCCACTACGGCGGGATCGAGCGCGTGGACTTCGCGGTCAACGGCGGCCCGTGGCAGTCGATCGACTACCTGCGGGAAAACGAGCGCACCGGCGTGATGGAATACGTGGCGCGTATTGACAGCGCGACGCTCCCGGACGGCCCGGTCGAGGTCCGCGCGATCGCGTACCCGAAGAACGGCGTTCCCCGCGTGCTCGGCGGCGAGCTGGTCCCCGAGTCGGTCAAGAACGGCGAGCACTCGCTCTTCCTGGCGTCCAACGACAACGGCTCGCTCCCGGAGGAGAAGGCGTACGTCTCTCCCTCGGGTTCTGATTCCGCCGGCGACGGCAGCGAAGCGCGCCCGTACGCCTCGATCATGAAGGCCGTGAAGTCGATCGCGGACCGCTCGGGCGGGACTGCCGACGGCGGCACGGTCTACCTCATGGAAGGCGATCACCAGTGGGGCTCGTACGCGTACGCCCTGCTGACGACGAACAGCAACCGCTGGCTCACCGTCGAGCCGGCGCCCGGCCTGACCAAGGACGACGTGCGGATCGCGGGGAGCAACAGCCCGCGCTGGTGGGACGGCATCCGCCTCCCGCTCCAGCGGATCCGCGACGTGACGATCGTTCACCCGACGTCGCTCTCGTCCACTTCTGGTGGTGCGGGGATCTGGCTTGAGGACTGCCTCTTCGTCGGCCCCGGCGCCGAGACGGACGGCGACTACGCCAGCGCGACGGGCTACCACCCGATCAACGAGGCGAAGTTCTCCGCTCGCGGCGTGTACGTGACGGACACGAACTTCGAGGACGTGAAGCGTCCGAGCATCGAGTGGACGCTCGCCCGCAACGTTGAGTTCCATCGCATCGGTCTTGACGCGTTCTTCAACCCTCGCATGCTTCTCAACTGCGAGGTGCACGATCAGGGCACCGCGGGCAACGTGGGTCACCGCGACGTGATCCAGTTCTTCCAGGGCAGCGACAACACGATCATCTACGGCTTCGAAGCGGTGGACAACATCGTCGGGCAGCCGATCTTCTCCCGCGGTTTCGACGGCGACCGCCGGATGGACAACGCCGCGTTCGTGAACGTGATCATCGATCACGCGGAGTGGGACGGCGGCGTGCACAAGAGCCAGTGGCAGCAGAACAGCGACCACGTCCTCTTCTGGCACGTGACGCTCCTGAACAACCCGCTGCTCATCCGCGACGACGGCGCCGACGTGACCCACCTCACGAACTTCTCGGTGCGCAACAGTGTGCTCGAGACCCTCGTGTACACCGCGACCGGGCAGGCCGTCGAGGCCCTGGACTTCCGGGACAACCACTTCATCGACACCACCTCGTACCTGGCGATCTCGCCCGGGCGCGTGCTCTCTCTGGGCGACCCGATGTTCACCAACCGCCCGGCGCTCGATTACCGCCCGGCGCCGGGTTCCCCGCTTGTTGATCGAGTGGACACCGCCCTCGTGCCGATTGACCTGAACATGCACGACCGCGGCGACATGGCGAGCGTCGGGTGCTTCGAGCGGTAAGACCCCCGCTCTCGCAGGACACGTCAAGACATGAGTCAGTTGACCATTGCCAACGCGGCGCCGGACACCGGGAATCTCGGTGTGTCGGCGTTGTGTTTTTCCGTCCTCGAGGGCGTGCTCCGGCGCGCGCCCGGGACGCGCGTCGTCCTCTTCGACCACGGGGTCGGGGAGCGCGGGGCGGAGCTCGAGACGGACCGCGGCGTGAGCACGTACGCGCTGTGCGGCGCGAAGAACTCACGCCGCTTCCACCAGGCCGAGTCGCTGCCCGGGAACCTCGCGCTGGCGCGCCTCGGGTACAGCGGGCGCGGCCCGGCGCGGGCGATCCGCCAGTCCGATGCGCTCCTTGATATCTCCGGCGGCGACAGCTTCTCTGACATCTACGGCGCCCGCCGCTTCCAGACGGTCTGCATGCTCAAGCACCTCGCGCTGCGTCTCGGCACGCCGCTCGTGCTGCTCCCGCAGACGTACGGCCCGTTCGCGAGCCCGGACGCGGAGCGTGCCGCCGCACGCTTCGTGCGCGCCGCGAGCGTCGCGTGGGCGCGGGACGAGCCGCTCCTATGAGGTGCTGCGCGAGCTGGCGGGGGACGCGTTCGATCCCGATCGCCACCGCTGCGGCGTGGACGTCGCGTTCGCGCTCGGGCGTCTGGCGCCGGGGGATCTGCCCGACCCGATCCCGGCGTGGCTGGAGGACGACGCCCCCGTCGCGGGGCTGAACGTGAGCGGGCTGATCTACAACCAGGGCGAGCGGGCGCGCGAGCAGTACGGGCTGGCGTTTGATTACGCGCCGGCCGTGCGGGAACTCGTGGAGAAGATCCTGGCGAGCGAGGCGGACGCGCGGGTGCTGCTGACGCCGCACGTCGCGCCGCCGAACCCGGAGTCCGCGGAGTCCGACGAGCGGGCGTGCCGGGCGCTGGTCGCGTCGCTTCCCGCGGGGCTGCGCGAGCGCTGCGCCGTGGCGCCGGCGCTGACGGACCCGCGTCACGCGAAGTGGCTGATCTCGCAATGCGACTGGTTCTGCGGCACGCGGATGCACTCGACGATCGCCGGGCTGTCGTCGGGGGTCCCCACGGCGACGCTCGCGTACTCGGGCAAGGCGCAGGGCGTCTTCGAGTCGTGCGGGCAGGGCGACGGCGTGGCGGACATGCGCTCGCTCGACGGCGCGGAGGCGGTGGCGATCGCGCTGGCATCGTGGAACGAGCGGACGCGCGTGCGAGAATCGCTTCGCGTCGGGCTGCCCGACGTGATGGAGACCGCCGAGCGTCAGATGGATCACATCGTCGGCGCGGCGCTGGGGCGCTGCGCGGGGACGGTGGGGGCCTCGCTGGTTGACGAGCCGGCGGCGTGAGCCAGGGTCTCGCGTTCATCCGGGGCGGGGCGGTGCTGAGCGCGGGGAACATGGCCGCGACGGTCTGCTCGTTCGTGCGCAACGTGATCATCGCGCGGATGCTGAGCGTCGAGGACGTCGGCGTCGCGGCGACCTTCGCGATGACAACCTCGCTGATGGAGATGGCCAGCAACCTCGCGCTCGATCGTCTGATCGTGCAGGCGCCCGACGGCGACGACCCGCGACTGCAGGCCGCGGCGCAGTTCTTCCAGTTCATCCGCGGCGTCGTAGGCGGCGTCGTGCTGCTGGCGATCGCCGGCCCGGTCGCGGGTCTGTTTGATATCCCCGAGCAGGCGTGGGCGTTCCGGCTGCTGGCGTTGATCCCTCTTTTTAAAGGGCTCTCGCACCTCGACGTGCACCGCGTGCAGCGCGAGATGCGCTTCTTCCCGTCGGTCGCGGTTGCTCTCGGGCCGCAGCTGCTGGTGACGCTTCTGGCGGCGCCGCTGGCGTGGTGGATGGGCGATTTCCGCGCGGTGCTGTGGGTGGTGCTGATCCAGGCGCTCATCGGGATGCTGATCTCGCACGTCCTGAGCGAACGCCGGTACGCGTGGCTGTGGGACCGCGAGCAGATCAAGCGGATGGTGTCGTTCGGTTGGCCGCTGCTGGTCAACGGGGCGCTGCTGTACGCGATCATGCAGGGCGACCGGGCGATCGTGGGGTCGGCGTTCTCGATGGAGGAGCTCGGGTGGTACGCGACGGCGCTGGGGCTCGTGCTGGCGCCGTCGATGCTCGTTCCGAAGATCCTCACGACGCTGATCTTGCCGAAGCTGTCGCGGTCGCTGGAGGGCGCGGGCGCGGCTCGTCATTCGCAGCTGACGATGCAGGCGTTCGCGGCGTCGGGCGTGATGCTGGGGATCGGGGCGTGGACGCTGGGGCCGCTGGGGCTGGTGCTAATCTACGGGGAGCGCTACGCGCCCGGCGCCGCGGTGATCGGCTGGCTCGGCGCGATGCAGGCGCTCCGGGTGATGAAGGCGGGGCCGGCGACGGTGGCGCTCGCGACGGCGCGGACGGTTGCGCCGATGTACGCGAACGTCGTGCGGTTGCTCGGGCTGGGGCTGGCGCTGATCGCTGTGGGGGCTGGTCAGGGCGTGGTGGCGATCGCGATCGCGGGGCTGATCGGTGAAGGGCTCTCGCTCGTGGCTTCGGTGTTCTTGCTGCGGATGTCGCTGGTGTCGATCGGGCCGGCAGCGCGGTCGACGGCGCTGGCGGTGGGCGTGCTGGCGTTGGTTATCGCACTGTGCGAGGCCCTGCCGCTGCCGACAGGCGACCTGGCGGTCGCGCTCACGGGCGTCGTGGCGCTGCTGGTGGGGACGGGCGGGCTGTTCGCGACACAGGGCGAGATCCGGGCACGGTTGTTCAGGCGGGCGGGCGGACGGGCCGATAGTCCAACGTCGCGCGGTGGCGCTCAGGGCTCGCTTTCAGGCGATGGGGGGGCGTCGGGATGAACGACAACGCGATCCGCCTGGACGGGCACGAGGAGCCGATCGCCGGCGAGTGCGAGCTCGCGCGGGATTGCCGCACCCACCCGATCGCCGGGCTGCTGACCAAAAAGATGCCGAAGTCGCGGGCCCGCCGATGGGCGCTGCGCCTCGAGGGCGGGCCGTTCTACTCCGCGACGCTGCGCCGTTACCTGCGCGATCACGCGGGGGTCCGCGTGGGCGCGTACTCCTACGGCCCCTGCCTGAGCCCCGGCGCGTGGCCCGAGGGGGTGACGGTAGGGCGCTACGCCTCGATCGCGCCCGGCGCGCTGGTGTTCCGGCGGAACCACCCGCTCGAGCGGCTGTCGCTTCACCCGTTTTTCTACAACCGTCACCTGGGCTTTGTGGAAGAGGACACCATCGAGAGCTTCCCGCTGTTTGTCGGTCACGACGCCTGGATCGGCGCGAACGCGATTGTGACGCCGGGGTGCCGGCGCATCGGCATCGGCGCGGTCGTCGGCGCGGGGAGCGTGGTGACCAAGGACGTGCCCGATTTCGCGGTCGTCGCGGGGAACCCGGCGCGCATCCTGAAGCATCGCTTCGACGAAGGGCTCCAACGGGAGATCCTCGACAGCCGGTGGTGGGAGCGTCCGATCAACGAGCTGGCGTCGTCGATGAGCGACATGCTGCGCGTGCTCGGCGAGTCTGGCTACGCGCACCCCGTGCTGGCGCAGCACCGGGAGGCGGTGTGACGCTATGAGGCTGCGCGTGCTGGATATCAAGGACGTCGCCGAACGCGGTTTGTGCTGCGGCTGCGGTGCGTGCGCGTCGCTGAGCCCGGACGAGATCCGCATGGTGGACGACGTGGAGAACGGGCGTCGCCCGCTGGTCGCGCCCGACGCGAGTGACCCGCGCACCCGCGAGGCCGTCCGCGCGTGCCCCGGGCTCGGGCTGGGTCACGACGACGAGACCCTGCGCGACCCGGAACTGATCAGCGAGCTGTCGGCGGGCTGGGGCCCGGTGTACGAGGTGTGGGAGGGGTACGCCGCGGACGACGACGTGCGCTGGGGCGGCTCCAGCGGCGGGGCGGCGAGCGCGCTGGCCCTGCACTGCATCGAGAACGAGGGCATGCACGGGGCGCTGCACATCGCCGCGCGCCAGGACGTGCCGTACCTCAACGAGACGGTCATGAGCACGACGCGCGAGGAGTTCATCGCACGCACCGGGTCGCGCTACGCGCCGGCGAGCCCGTGCGACTCGCTCGCGATGATCGAGAACGCGCCGGGACCGTGCGTCTTCATCGGGAAGCCCTGCGACGCGGCGGCCGCGCGGATGGCCGCGGATCTTCGGCCCAAGCTCAAAGCCAACCTCGGCGCGACGATCGCCTTCTTCTGCGCCGGCACGCCCAGCACCCGCGGCACGCTCGAGATGCTCCGCGCGATGGGCGTCGAGGACCCGACGCGTCTGGTCAGCCTGCGCTACCGCGGCAACGGCTGGCCCGGGCTCGCGACGGCCGTGTCGCTCGACGAGAACGGTGTCGAACGCACGGCTCAGCTCACGTACGCCGAATCATGGGGCGACATCCTTACGCGTCACAAGCAGTGGCGATGCAAAGTCTGCGCCGACCACACGGGCGAGCTCGCGGACATCGCGGTGGGCGACCCGTGGTACCGGGAGGTTCAGCCGGGCGAGGCCGGGCAGTCGCTCATCGTCGCGCGCACGCCGCGCGGGCGGGAGCTGATCCGGCGCGCCGTCGAGTCCGGGGCGCTCGTCGCCGAGCGGATCGACGCCGGACGCTTGCCGGAATCGCAGCCGAACCTGCTGCACACGCGCGGCTCGGTGTGGGGGCGCGTGCTCGGTTCGCGTCTCGCCGGGATCCCCGCGCCGCGGTACCGCAACATGCCGACGTTCCGCTACTGGCGCTCGCGGCTCTCGCTGCATTCCAAGCTGCAATCAGTCGCAGGGACGGTCCGGCGCGCGCTGCGCGGGAAGCTCCGCCAGCCCCGCCCCGTCGTTGAATACACCCCGCCCGTTCCCGCGGGCGAGACCCGCAGCGAGGTGGCGTGATGGGCGCTATCCCGCTGCGACAGACCGAGCTGATCGAGCGACAGCGCGCCGCGAAGATTCGTCGCGCGCTCGTCCCGACGCTTCCGGTGATCCCCGCGTTGCTGCTGCTGTCGATCCTGATCCCGACGGACATCTCGTTCTACGCCGGCTCGCTGCGACTGACGCCGTACCGGATCGTGCTGCTGCTGACGATCATCCCCGCGGCGTGGCGCGTCTACGCGGGGCGCGACAAGACCATCGCGAGCGACTGGCTGATGCTGGGGTTTGTGTCGTGGTCGGTTCTCGCGCTCGCGAAGCACCACGGGCCCGAGGTGGCGATCGAGTCGGGCGGGATCTTCGCGGTCGAGGGGCTGGGGCCGTACCTGATCGCGCGGGCGTTTGTGCGCACGCCGGGCGAGTTCCGAGGCGTGGCGCGGGCGCTCGTGTGGAGTGTCATCCTGCTGCTGCCCTTTGTGGCGTTCGAGGCGGTGACGGGCAAGCACCTGATCCGTGATTTCTCGACGGGCCTGATGGGACGCAGCTTCTACTCGCCGGTGAACACCCGCTACGGGTTCGAGCGCGCGTTCGGCCCCTTCGACCACCCGATCCACCTGGGCGTCTTCGCGGCGTCGGCGGTGGGCCTCGCGTGGAACAGCCTGGCCCGCGCGAAGGACACCGTCTCGTACACGCGCGTCGGGCGCACGGTCGCGGTGATGGCCTCGGCGATGTCGTCATTCTCCTCGGGCGCGATGGCGACGATCTCGACGCAGTTTCTCGTGTTCGGATGGGAACGCTTTACCCGCGGCGTGCAGCAGCGCTGGATGATGCTCACGGCGCTGCTCGTGTCCATGTACATCATGGTGGACATCCTCTCGAACCGCTCGGGCGCCCAGGTGCTGCTCGCGCGCCTGACGTTCAGCGCGAGCACCGCGTACGGGCGATTGATGATCTTCGACTGGGGCTTCCACAAGAACGTCGTGGTGCACCCGATCTTCGGCATCGGCTTCAACGAGTGGGTCCGCCCCTCGTGGATGGTCAGCGGCAGCGTTGACAACTATTGGCTCGTGATCGCGATGCGCTACGGCGTCCCGGCGTTCCTCATGCTCGCGCTCGGGACGATCCTGATCATGGTGCGCGCGGGCAAGGCCGCGCGCCGCCTCGGTCCCGCCGGCGGCATGCCCGCGATGGGGTGGATCGTGAGCATCATCGGCGTCGTCGTCGCGGGCGCGACGGTCCACTTCTGGAACGCGCTCTTCGTGTACTTCTCCTTCTTCGTCGGCCTCGGCGCGTGCCTGGCGTCGCCGCTCTGGAACGCCGACGCGCCGCCCGTCCGGCGCGCCCGACGAAACCCGCAGCAGCCACCCGCGAGGACCTCATGACGACGCACCCGCCCATCACCTCGCTCTTCCACTGGGATTCCGTGCCGAACTTCGGCGACGCGATCGGCCCCGAGATCGTCGAACGCCTGCTCGGGCGAACGCTGCCCAAGGCCCAGGGCGGGCAGTCGGGCGTGCTGATGAGCTGCGGCTCGATTATCCACTACGCGCCCCGCTTTGAATCTGTCGTCGTCTGGGGGTCGGGGCTCGAGCCGCACTACGGCGCGCCGCCGGCCGACGGGGTGACGTACCTGGCGGTGCGCGGGCCCAAGACGGCCGAGGCGGTCGGGTACACCGGGGGCGTTTACGGCGACCCGGCGATCCTGGCGCCGCGACTGCACCCGCGCCGCGTCGAACCGGTGAGCGGGCGCGTGGGGATCGTTGTGCACCACGCGACGATGCGCAAACGCCTGCGCGACACGCTGCTCTTTAGCCCGTTCCGCAGCGGGCATCACATTATCGACCCGCGCCGCGAGTGGCGCGAGGTGGTCGACGATATTTGCTCGTGCGAGTTTGTGTTCTGCCAGTCGTTGCACGGGGCGATCATGGCCCAGTGCTACGGCGTGCCGTGGGTGTGGTGGCAGGGATTCCACGGGCGTTTCGCGACGTTCAAGTGGGGAGACTGGTTCGCCAGCCTGGGCGCCGAGCCGGAGTCGTTCCGCCTGGGGCAGCTCGAAAAGGCACGGCGTTCCGCTGAAGCGCGCCGGGCGGTGACGCCTGACGCGGATGCGCTGGCCGAGGCGCTGACGAGTTACGCCGAGCGCGCCGAGGCGGCGTGAGCGCGTGATGGAGTACGACGTCGTCATCGCGACCCGGAACCGCCCCGACGCGCTGCGCCTGTCGCTGCCGCTGATGTTGGCGCAGTCGCGCCCGCCGGCGCGGATCGTGATCGTGGACTCGTCGGACGATCACGCGACGGTCAAAGACGCGGTCGCGTCGGCGACGCAGGGCGCGAGTGTTCCCATCGAGCTGCTGGCGTCAGCGGCGGGGTCGTCGCATCAGCGCAATGTAGGAATCGAGCGGGCGTCGTCCGAGGTGATCATGTTCCCGGATGACGACTCGCTGTGGCGCGAGAACGTCGCGGGCGCGATCATGCGGGCGTACGAGCACGGGCCCGCCGTTGCCGCCGTGTGCGCCGCCGAGACGCCGGACCCGCCGCCGGGCGTGCTCGAGAGCGCCCCCGGCGCGTACGAGATGACCGCGAAGGATCGTCTCAAGCAGAAGCTCGCGCACTCGCGCGCAGCGATCGAGCGGGCGCTGGCGCCTGACCCGTTCGTGCAGTTTGGTCGCGAGCAGTGGGGGCGCCACAAGGCCCCGGCGTGGCTCGGGCAGGAGAACACGGTGCTGGTCGAGTGGATGACGGGGTTCCGTATGAGCTTCCGGCGCGACGTGATCGAAAAAATCCGCTTCTGCGAGTCGCTCGGACGGTACGCGCTGTTTGAGGATGTAGAGGCGTCGTACGCGGCGTGGCGCGAGGGGTTGGTTGTCGGCGCGCGCGACGCGCAGGTCTACCACCACAAAGCGCCCGGATCGCGGGCGGGTGCGAAGCGGCTCGGCGCCGCGCAGTTGCTCAACCGCGCGTACATCATCGCCCGACACGCCGAGGACCCGGCGCGATGGGCGTCGCGGGTGTCGCGGTACGCGCGGTACAAGGCGCTGCAGTACAAGGTGGGAGGGGGCGGCGAGCGGTTGATCGGCGCCCGTCGCGCGGTCGCCGAGATCCCCGCGATCATGAGGGCGCCGCGTGAGGAGCTGGACGCGGTGTACCACGCCGCCTACGAGAGGTGCTGCGCATGAGCGACCGACCCGACCTCTCTGTCGTCATCGTGAACTGGAACGGGATCGACATCCTGCGCGATTGCCTGCGCTCGGTCGTTGAGAACGCAAGCGAAGACGAAGCGGAGATCATCGTCGTCGACAACGCCTCGGAGGACGGCTCGCAGGCGATGGTCGAGGCGGAGTTCCCCCGCGCATCGCTGATCCGCAACACCGAGAACCGCGGCTTCGCCCCCGCGAACAACCAGGGCCTCGCCGTCGCCCGCGGGCGCTACCTGCTGCTGCTCAACACAGACACCGTGGTGCTGGGCGACGCGCTCCAGAAGTCCGTCGCGTACATGGACGAGCATCAGGATGTCGGGGCGTTCGGCTGCCGGGTGCTCAACCCCGACCGCTCGATGCAGGCGACGTGCTTCGCGTTCCCGTCGCTGTTTAACCTGACGCTCTGGGCGACGGGGCTCACCGCGCTGCCCGGCTCGTTCTTCGGGCGCCAGACGTACCGCGGCTGGGCGCGCGACAGCGAACGAGACGTTGACGTGGTGACCGGGTGCTATCTCATGGTGCGCCGTGAGGTGTACGAGAGCGTCGGCACGCTCGACGAACAGTTCTTCTTCTTCGGCGAAGAGACCGACTGGTGCGCCTCGATCGCGCGCGCCGGCTGGAAGGTGCGCTTCGCGCCGGTGGGGGAGATCATCCACATCGGCAACGTCAGCGGGAAGAAGCACAGCCACCGGCGCGACTTCATGCTCGCGTCGGGCTTCGTGCGTCTGCACCGCAAGCACAACGGGGCGCTTGCGGGGCGTCTTGCGGGTTGGCTGTGCTGGTCCTACTGGGCGACGCGCCGTGTTGCGTATTCGCTGCGGTTGCTGATCTCCAAGAACCCGGACCTGCGCGATCGGCGCGACCGCTTCGGGCGGATCCTCAAGGGGTACCGCGAGGTGTGGCAGATGGCCGACGCCCCGCCCCCGGCGCCCGCGACGAGCGAGCCGGCGCGCTCGAAGGCGGGGTGACCCGTGCGCTCGCTCCTGCTCATCGCGCCGCACTGTGACGGGGAAGACGTCGGCGAGGCCCGCAGCGCGTACCAGCTCGTGTCGCGCCTCGCCGAGACGAACAACGTCACGCTGCTGACCTACGGCAAGAAATCCGCCACACCCGCGAGCGCACAGCTCCCGGGCGTGCGCGTCATCGAGTGGCCCGACCTCCCGCTCGTCGGGCGCTTCGAGCGTTTCAACGCGGCGGCCAAGCCCGGGTACGTCCTGTTCGCGCGGCGCGCCCGCCGGTGGATCAATCGAGCAATACAGAACGGCGAGCGGTTCGACCTCGCGCACCAGCTCTCGCCCCTGGCGCTGCGGTTCGCGTGCCCTGCGGTCGGTCTGGTGCGCCCGCTCGTGATCGGCCCGCTCGCCGGGAGCCTGACGACGCCGGAGTCGTTCGCGAGCGAGTTCGGGTCCGAGCCGTGGTACATGAAGCTCCGCGGGCTCGATTCCGTGCGATTCCGTCACGACCCGGCGCTGCGGCGCTCGTACCGCGAGGCGGACGTTCTCATCGGCGTGGCGCCGTACGTGCGCGAGCTTCTGGAGAGCGCCGGCATCCCGATCGCGCGGTTCGAGACGATGACCGAGGTCGGGCTCGACGAACTGTCCCCGCCGCCCCAGCGGCGCGAGCCGGCGCCCGGGGACCTGAAGCTGCTCTACGTCGGGCGCGTCGTGCGATCCAAGGGCGTGCGCGACGCCGTGCGCGCGCTGGCGCAACTCGCCGACCTGCCCGGCGTCACGCTTGACGTTGTGGGAGACGGGAACGATCGCGCGGCGTGTGAGGCGGAGGCGGAGCGATTGGGCGTGCTCGAACGCGTGACGTTCCACGGGCGGGTCCCGCGGGAGCGGGTGGACGCTTTTTATCAGGACGCGGACGCCTTCTGCTTCCCGAGCTTCCGCGAGCCCTCTGGCAACGCCGCGATCGAGGCGATGAGCTGGTCGCTCCCGATGATCTTCGCCGACCGCGGCGGCCCGGCCCACGCCGTGAGCGACGCCTGCGGGCTGCGAGTCCCCGTGGCGGACCCGGAACGCTTCGCGAGCGCGCTGGCGGAGGCGATCCGCGAGATGGCGGAGCGACCGGGCGACCTGGCGGCGTTCGGGTCGGCCGCGCGGCAGCGTGCCGGCGAGATCTCGCTCTGGCCCGGCAAAATCGAACGTCTCACCGCGCTGTACGACGAACTGACCTCCTGCGGCGGGCGTCGTGAGGTCGAGCCAGCGCGTTCGGCGTGAGTACATCCGATAATCTCTCTTGACCCGGCCGCACAGCCGGCGCCTGCGGCGTCACGGGCGCGTGAGACACCCCCGATCCTGCGGTCGGGTTCGGCCTCCCCCGCGGGTCTGACCGATGAAGAACGCACGGTGCGCCCAGCGCGCCGGAGGAGACGCCGCGCCGTGAGCGAGCCGCAGACACCCCAGACGCAGACGAAAGCCCCGCGGGTCCTCGCGGTCGCCTCGGGCGGGGGGCACTGGGTGCAGCTCCAGCGCCTGCGCCCGGCGTTCGAAGGGTGCGACGTCGCGTACGTCACCGTCAACAGCGCGTACCGGTCGGACGTGGAGGGCGAGCGGTTCTACACGATCACCGACGCGACGCGCTGGAACAAATTCAAGCTGATCGCGATGGCCGCCCAGCTCGTGTGGATCGTGCTGCGTGAGCGCCCCGACGTCGTGATCTCGACGGGCGCCGCCCCCGGGTACTTCGCGATCCGCCTCGCACGGGCGATGGGCGCGCGCGCGGTGTGGCTCGATTCGATCGCGAACGTCGAGCAGCTCTCGATGGCCGGCGTGAAGGTCGGGCGCCACGCGGATCTCTGGCTGACGCAGTGGTCGCACCTGGCGCGGGCGGACGGCCCGCGTTTCGAGGGAGCCGTGCTGTGATCTTCGTGACCGTCGGAGCGCAGATGCCCTTTGACCGCCTCGTCCGCGGCGTGGACGAGTGGGCCGGTGCGCACGCGCGCGGCGACGTCTTCGCCCAGATCGGGACGACCGAGTACCAGCCCCGCACGATCGAATGGTCCGCGTTCCTCGACCCCCCGGCGTTCCGCGAGCGGATCGAGCGGGCCGCGGTCATCGTCGCCCACGCCGGGATGGGGTCGATCCTCACCGCGCTCCAGTGCGGCAAGCCTATCCTCGTGATGCCGCGTCGCGGCGACCTCCGCGAAACCCGCAACGATCACCAGGTCGCGACGGCCGAGCGCTTCAAGGCCCTCGGGCGCGTCAGCGTCGCGATGGACGAATCCGAACTCCCGGGCCGACTCGACGAGCTCCACGCGCTCGCCGCGACCGACCCCATCAGCCCGCACGCCTCGCCCGAGCTCCTCGGCGCGCTCAAGCGGTTTATTCACGCCGAAGGGAAGACCCCGTGACCATGACCACCAACGCCGCGACCTACGACCTCCTGAAGGAGAAGATCGAGACCAACACCGCCCTTGTCGGCGTGATCGGCCTCGGCTACGTGGGCCTGCCCCTCGCGCACGCGATGCACCAGGGCGGGCTCCCCGTGCTGGGCTTCGACGTGGATCAGTCCAAGATCGACAAGCTCGCGACGGGGGAGAACTACCTCAAGCACCTCGGCGCACAGATGACGACGACGCTGTCAGATTCCGATCGCTTCACGGCGACGAACGACTTCTCGCGCCTGAGCGAGTGCGACGCGGTGATCGTCGCGGTGCCCACCCCGCTGGGGTCGCACCACGAGCCCGACCTGTCCTACGTGCTGGGCTCGGCGCGGGACATCGGGCGCTCGCTGCGCCCGGGTCAGCTCGTGTCGCTCGAATCGACGACGTACCCCGGGACGACGCGGGGCGATTTCCTCCCCGCGCTCCTCGACGAGGCGCGCAAGCACGCGCCGGGCGGGGCGAAGGACATCACCGTCGGCGAGAACCTCTTTGTCGCCTTCTCGCCCGAGCGCGAGGACCCGGGGCGCAAGGACCACGACACCACGACGATCCCAAAGCTGGTGGGGGGGCTCGACGACCGCTCCACGGAGCTGGCCACACTGCTCTACTCGAAGGCTGTCAAGCAGGCGATCGCCGTCAAGAGCGCCGAGGTCGCCGAGGCGGCGAAGCTGCTCGAGAACATCTTCCGAGCCGTGAACATCGCGCTCGTCAACGAGATGAAGACGGTGCTGACCGATCTCGGCGTTGACGTGTGGGACGTGGTCGAGGCGGCGTCCACCAAGCCCTTCGGTTTCATGCCCTTCTACCCCGGCCCCGGGCTGGGCGGGCACTGCATCCCGATCGACCCGTACTACCTCACGTGGAAAGCCAAGGAGGTCGGGCGCCCGACGCGGTTCATCGAGCTCGCGGGCGAGGTCAACACGCAGATGCCCGAGTACGTCGTGCAGCGCGTGGGGCTGGCTCTCAACGACGCCGGAAAGTCCGTCAAGGGCTCGCGCATCCTCGTGCTGGGCCTGGCGTACAAGGCGAACGTGGACGACACGCGCGAATCGCCCAGCTTCGAGCTCATCCACAAGCTCCGCGCCCTCGGGGCGGACGTCGCGTACTCCGACCCGCATGTGCCCCAGACCGTCCCGGTGCGCAAGCACGATCTCGGGATGACGTCGGTCGATCTCACCCCGGATGCCCTCAAGAGCTACGACGCGGTGCTGGTCTCGACGGCGCACGACGCGTTCAACTGGGACGACGTCGCGCAGCACTCCAAACTTGTCATCGACACCCGCAACGCGCTCAAGAACCACCAGGACGCCATGGGCGCCCGGCTCGTGAAAGCCTGATCCCGAGTGACCGCCGCCATGACCCAGCCCGCCCCCACGCCCACGACGACCGCGCCCGCACGGCGCGAGTTCGACGGCGTGATCTGTTTCGGCGGCGAGGACTGGTGGTACCACAACCGCGGGCACTACGACATGCAGATGATGCGCGAGCTCTCCGCGCACGTGCCCGTGCTCTACGTCAACTCCATCGGGATGCGCGTGCCGAAACTCGGCGAGGGCGGGATGTTCTTCAAGCGCGTCGCCCGCAAGCTCAAGAGCTTCCGGCGTGGGTACGTCCCGGTCCGCGACAACTTCTCCGTCGTCAGCCCCTTCTCGATCCCCGGCAAGCTCGGGCGCGCCCTGAGCAAGGGCACGCTGATCTCGCAGGTGAAATCCGGCGCGAAGAAGATGGGCATCACGAAGCCGCTGGTGTGGATCAACTGCCCGCCGGGCGCCGAGGCGCTCGACGCGCTCGACGCCGCGGGGCTCGTCTACCAGCGCACCGACCGGTACGAGGACTTCGACGGCGTGGACCGCGAGCTGATCGCGGGGTACGACCGCCGCCTCAAGAGCGAGGCCGACCTGACGCTCTTCTGCGCGTCGCTGCTCTTCGAGAACGAACGCGACCAGTGCGCCCGGGCGCGGTTCATCGACCACGGCGCCGACACCGAGCGCTTCGAGCGGGCCGGGCGCGACCCGTCGGACCCCGCGGACGTCGCGCCGATCGGGCGCCCGCGCGTCGGGTTCATCGGCGGGATCGACGCGCACACGTTCTGGCCCGAGATGTTCGAAGAGGTCGTGCGCGCGATGCCCGACGTCGAGTTCGTCATGGTGGGCGCCAAGACGCTCCCGGACGAGTGGTGCGACGTCCCTCACGCGCATTTCCTCGGGCAGAAGGACTACGCCGACGTGCCGCAGTACATGGCGGCGTGCGACGTGCTGGTCATGCCCTGGAACCGCTCGGAGTGGATCAAGGCGTGCAACCCGATCAAGCTCAAGGAATACCTCGCGGTCGGGCGCCCCATCGTCACGACCAGCTTCCACGAGCTGCAGAACTACAAAGGGCTGGTGCGGGTCGCCGACGACGCCGAGGCGTTCGTCGCGGCGATCCGCGCGGCGCTCACCGAGCCCTTCGACCCAACGCCGGGACGCGACCGCGTCCGCGCCGCCACCTGGACCTCGCGGGGCGACGACGCCCTGCGCGAACTCGCCGACCTCGGCGTCGTACCACCCAACGGGGACACCCCATGATCGCCACGCTCGACATCCGACGCCCGATGACCGCCCCGACCCCGCGGGAGGGCTACGAGTACGCGCTCGACACCTCCTCGCCCGTCTTCGTGCCCGCGACGTACTTCACCGACGACCGCGGCTACTCCCTCATGAACCAGCTCCAGGGCGTCATGAGCGACCGAGGGCAGGTGAACTTCTCGACCCAGCACCCCGGCGTGATCAAGGCGTGGCACCGTCACCACAAGCAGACGGACTTCTGGATGTGCCTGCACGGGCACCTGAAAGTCGGCGTGTACGACGAAGAAGAGGCCGCCGCGTGGATGCTCGTCATCGGCGAACGCAACCCCGGCACGCTGATCATCCCGCCCCCGCTCTGGCACGGCGCCGCGACCGTCGGGGCCGTCCCCGCCGGCCTGCTGTACTACGTCTCGCACGCCTACAACCCCGAAGAACCCGACGAGGACCGCCGCCCGCACGATTCGGTCGAGGGGTTCCCGTGGGAGACCCGCCATGGGTGAACGCGCGTCCAACCCGGACGCGCGGGAGGAGAGACCGTCCGTCGGCGCCTGCGTGCTGCTCGCGGGCGCGATCAAGCCCTCCCCGCTGGTCGAGGCCGCGGGGTTCTCGACGCTCGATTTCCTGATCGGCCCGGACACCACCCTCCTCGACGAGTGGGGGATGCGTCTGATCGAGATGGGGATCGAGGGATCCCGCGTCATGGCCGTCCACGGGGCGAACGTGCCCTCGCCCACCGCGACGCCGGGCACGATCGCGATGCGCATCCGGCGCGAACGCGACCACCTGCGCGGGCCGGCCGGCGCCGCCCGCGACGCCGCGGCCGAGATCCCCGGGCACGAGGCCCTGCTGATCGCCGAGGCCAAACGCCACCCCGGCATGACGCTGGCGCCCCTCTTCCGGGCCTGGCACGACACCGACGCGGACATTGTGGTCGCCCGCAACCCGAGCGGGGCGCCCGCCGGGCTCTACATCGCCCGGACAGAGCTTCTCGAACTCATCCCCAAGCGTGGGTTTATGGACCTCAAAGAGCAGTGGCTGGGCAAGGCCCTCGCGGGCGGGGCGCGGGTGATCGTGGTCGATCTGCCCGAGCCCGGGACGATGCCGGTGCGGATCCTGCCGCAGTATCTGCGCGTGGCGCTAGGGGCCGGGGTGTTCGATTCCTTCGAGACGGGTCTGGTGGACCCGGGGCGCCCGCGCCGCTCGCTGGTGTCCCCCGGGGCGACGATCGACCCGTCGGCAGACCTCTTAGATGCTGTTGTGATGGAGGGGGCGAGCGTCGGCGCGGGCGCCCTGGTGGTGCGATCCGTCGTTTGCCCGGGTGCGCGGGTCGAGCCGGGGGGCGAACTGGTCGATGCAGTGATGACCGAGAACGGGAAACGTTCCGATAAGATGTTCGCGGGGACCGCGGCCGCAAGGCGGGGCTGGAGATGACCGTACGCAGATCATGGAGATTCGTTGACGGCATGTTGATGGCCGGGCTTGGCGCCCTCGCTGTCGCTGCGTCGTGGACGATCTGGCGAGGGATCTTCGCGTACGCGCTGGCGGACGCCGAGCAGTCGCACGTCCTTCTGGCGCCGGTGATCGCCGTCTGGCTGATCTGGGTCCGGCGCGAGCGCCTGCGTCGCACGCGCCCGCAGTGGTCGCTGGCCGGGCCCGCGATCATCGCGGGCGGGGTCGGCGCCGCGATGTTCGGCTTCAGCAACGGTCACCTCGCGCTCGAGCACTTCGGCGCGGTGGCGATGTTTATCGGCGCGCTCGTGAGCATCGCGGGCGTGCAGACGTCCCGGGCGTTCCTGCCCGCGCTCGTCGCCCTCTTCTTCCTGATCCCCGTGCCCGGGATGGTGCGCCAGCAGATCGCGATCCCGCTCCAGAACATGACCGCGCTGATCACCAGCGCCGGGCTCGACCTGGTCGGGTTCGACGTCGTCCGCGAGGGGAACGTGATGGTGATCAACGGGCGCGAGGTCGCGGTCGCCGAGGCGTGCAACGGCATGCGCATGGTGTCGGCGCTCGTGCTCGTGTCCTACGCGTTCGTGTTCTCGACCCCGATGCGCCAGGGCGTGCGCCTGACGATCCTCCTCGCGAGCCCCATCGTCGCGCTCCTGTGCAACGTCATCCGCCTCGTGCCCGTCGTGCTCTTCTACGGGTACGCGTCGGACTCGACTGCCGACTTCTTCCACGACATCTCGGGCTGGATCGTCCTGCTGATCGCCCTGGGGATCCTGTGGTCCTTCCTCTCGCTGCTGCGCTGGATCGAGGTCCCCATCGCCCCCTACGCGGTGGCGCCGGAGTAACCATGAGCTCGCTGACGAACAACCCGCTCGGGAACTGGCTGGCGCCGGGGCTGAGCGCGCTCCTCCTGCTCGCGACGGTCGCGTTCGGGCTGGTGGGCGTCGAGGGCGGCGGGACGGCCGACGCGTTCCACGACCGCGTGCGCACCACCATGGAAGCTGTCCCGTACAAGATCGACCGCTGGGTCGGCTCGGACGTGGAGGCGGCCGCGGCCGCGACGCGCCTGCTGCGCCCCGTCAAGCTCATGCAGCGCCGCTACACCGACCCCGCGACCGGGCGGAGCTTCAACCTCCTGATGGTCTACTGCGGCGACACCCGCGACATGCTCGGGCACTACCCGCCCAATTGCTACCCCGCCCACGGGTGGAAGACCAAGGGCGACGCGCCCGCGACCTTCCAGCTCGAGGGCATGAGCTTCCCCGCGACGGAGTACGCCTTCTCGCGCTCGGTCGTCGGGGTCGATCAGACCCTCGGCGTCTTCAACTTCTTCGCGCTCCCGAGCGGCACCGACCGCCTGGTGGCGACGATGGACGCGGTCAACCGCGCCTCGCAGACGCGCTCGGGCGTGAAGCTCGGCGCGGCGCAGATCCAACTCCTGTTCGACGATTCGTACACCCCCGCCGAACGAGCCGAGGTCCGGGCCAGCGTGCTGGCCGCCCTGACGCCTGTTATCGAGACGATCACCGCCGGAGCCGACGATGAGTGAGAACTTCAATTACGACGACATCGGTTTCGAGCCCGGCTTCGCCTCGTTCGACGGCGACGCGCACGAGGCCAAGCACACCAACCCGCTGACCTTCGTCCACCGTCGCCTGCGCGGGCGCTACCGGTACGCGATCCCGCTGGCCCTCATCCTCGCGATCCCGGCGGCCGTCATGGGCTTCATGGCCGTCAAGCCCGAGTTCCAGAGCACGGGGCTGATCCAGGTCCGCCCGTCGCAGCCGCGCGTGCTGTACTCGACGGAAGAGAACGAGGTCCCGCCGCTGTTCGACTCGCTCGTGCGCGCCCAGGTGAGCTTCCTGCAGAGCCGGCGCGTGCTCGACCTCGCGGTGGCGAACCCGCGCCTCCAGAACGCCGGGTGGCCGTCCGGGCCCGCGGGCATCGGGAGGCTCCAGCGCAACCTCAGCATCGTGAACACCCGCAGCAGCCAGATCATCAACGTGCTGGTCACGGACCAGGAGCCCAAGGCGGCGCAGGCGGCGGTCAACGCGGTCCTCGACGCCTACCAGGAGATCTACGGCGAGCTCGGCGACCTGAACGTCTCGCAGAAGGAACGCCAGCTCGTTGAACGCGAGGCGACGCTCGACCGCGAGGTCCAGAGCCTGCGCGAGCGGATCTTCCAGATCGCCGACGAGTACGGCGCCGACACGCTCGACCGCCTGCACGCGTCGCGCATCGCGGAGATGGAACGCCTCGACGCCGAGCTCTCGGGCCTCAACCTGCTGATCGCCAACGCGCAGCAGCGCGTGGATTCCTCGAGCGGCGACACCGGCGCGCTGCTCCCGCCGATGGACGCGTCCGAACAGTTCGCGTCCCTCGACCCGCAGCTGGCGTCCCTGCTCCGCGAGGAGCTGCGTCTCCAGGCGCGTGTCGAGAGCCTCTCGGAACGCTACGGGCCCAACCACCGCGAGATGAAGCGGCTCAACGACACGCTCGGAGAAGTCCGTAACGCGATCGACCTGCGCACCCAGACGCTCCTGTCGAGCGGCGGGCCCGCCGACGCGGCGCAGCTCGCCGCGGCCGACCCGGTCGTGGCCCTCGAGCAGCTCAAGAGCCGCAAGGCGCAGTACGACGCGCTGCTCGACCGCACCCGGCGCGAGGCGATCTCGCTGGGACGCAAGATCCTCCAGATCACCTCGCTCACCGAGCAGGCCAACGAAAAGAAGAAGCTCCTCGACGACACGCGCCAGCGACTCGAGAGCATCCGCGTCGAGTCCACGCACTCCGACGCCGGGCGCGTGATCATCGCGCAGCGCGGCGACGTGCCCGTCTCGCCCTCCAAGGACCGTCGCCTCCCGCTCGCGGTCGCGGGCGCCGGCATTGGCTTCGGGGTGGGCTTTGGCATCTTCTTCCTGCTGGGCCTCTCGCAGGACGGCTACCGCTACATCGACGAGCTCGCGGACGTCGACGGCGTCGCGCCGCTGCTGGGCACCCTGCCGGATCTTTCGGGCGGGGACATCGAGAGCGACGAGCTCGCGGCGCTGTCGGTCCACCACCTGCGCAACGTGCTCCAGCTCCGCGAGGGCAAGAAAGACCGCCTCGTGTACACCATCACGAGCGCGACCTCGGGCGATGGGAAGACCAGCCTGACGCTGGCGCTCGGGATGTCCTTTGCCGTCTCAGGGCGCAAGACGCTGCTGCTCGACTCCGACCTCGTCGGACGCGGGCTCACGCACGAGCTCGGGCTCGACGGCGTCAGCGGGCTGTGCCAGGCGATCGACTCGGGCGTGCTCAACGGCGAGGTCCACGAGACGCGCGTCGACAACCTCTGGGCGCTCCCGGCGGGGCACGCGGCGGAGTTCGAGCCCGAGCGGCTCTCCCACCGGAACCTCGGGCGCCTGCTCGGCGAGCTCCGCGAGCAGTACGACATCATCCTGATCGACACCGGCCCGCTGCTCGGCTCGCTCGAAGCGAACCTCGTCGCGGTCCTCTCGGACGCCGTGGTGCTGACGATCTCGCGCGGGCGCAGCCCGAAGCTGGTCGACGCCTCGCTCGAACGCCTCAAGCGCCTCGGCGCGCGGTGCGCCGGTCTCGTCTTCAACAAGGCGACGGCGCACGACCTCGAGCGCTCGGTCAGCCACTTCTCCTTCCACTCCCAGTCGCTGCGTTCGCAGCCGCGCCAGGACCGCACGCTCGGCAGCGGGCGGTCGGGGCTGCTGGTGCGTGCGGTGCGGGCCGGCGGGACGCCCGGCCTGCCCGGCGCGGGCGATGAACCGGCTTCCAAGGCGTCGTGATCCAGTCGGCCAGCGCCATCCCGACGCCGGCCGCAGAGGCGAACGCTCCAGACGACCCGCCCCACGAGCGACGTCTGTGGGGTCTCTCGCCCACCGAGCTCCACGACCGGCGCTGGGCGTCGCTCGCGGTGGAGGTGGTGCGCCCCGGGCAACAGGCCCCCGTGACCGCCAGCGGTCCCGCGCTGTATCTGCTGCTCGATCCCGATGCGATGACCCTCTTCGAGCTCGCCCCCATCACGCGACGGATGGCGTGGCTCAAGCCGCTCCTCATGCGCGTGCGCCTGCGCGACCGCGGCGGGGCGCGCTACGTCGAGCGTGTTGAATCAGACAGCGACGGCGTGTTCCGCGCCGTCACGCGCCGCTACGGGCGCGGTTCGTCCCGCGCGACCCGAGCCGTCCTCACCCCCAGCGCCCGCCTGGCCCGCAAGTGGGCCTCGGCGAGCGACGCCCGCGACGCCTGGCGGGCCGTGAGCGAGGGCGTCGGGGAAGACCGCCTCGCCGTGTGGCGCAGCCCGGCGTCGGTCTACGACGCGGGCGACGCCGCGGACGCGGAAGAATGCCTCGCCGAGCTCCAGAGCGACTGGCGGGAGCCCGACGCGGCGCTCGACGGGGTCTACGAGTTCCAGCCCGGCGTGTGGCTGCACGAGACGGTCGTGACGCACTCCGGCGTGCGCTTTGTCGCCCCGGCGTGGGTGGGGGCCGGCGCCCACGTGCCGGCGAACGCGCTGGTGATCGGGCCGTGCACGATCCCCGACGATCCGCGCGTGCAGGTGACGCCCTCGGCGCCCGCGTGGGAAGACATCGAACGCGACAGCCGACTCGTGCGCCGACGCCAGACGCACGTGCGCCGCCGGCGCGTGGGCAAACGACTCTTCGACATCGCGTTCAGCCTCGCGGTGCTGATCGGGACGCTCCCGCTGTACCCGCTGGTGGCGGCCATCATCCTTATCGAGGACGGGTGGCCCGTCTTCTTCGCGCACCAGCGCCAGACGCTCCGCGGTCGCAACTTCCCGTGCCTGAAATTCCGCACGATGCGCAAGGACGCGGAACATCTCAAAGAACAGCTCGCGGCGGAGAACCAGGCCGACGGCCCGCAGTTCTTCATGGAAAACGACCCGCGGTTATTGCGCTGCGGGAAACTGCTGCGCAAAACGCAGATCGACGAGCTCCCGCAGTTCATCAACGTGCTGCTGGGGCACATGTCGGTCGTGGGCCCGCGCCCGAGCCCCGACAAAGAAAACCAGTACTGCCCGGCGTGGCGCGAGGCGCGCCTGAGCGTGCGCCCGGGCGTGACGGGGCTCTGGCAGGTGCGGCGCACGCGCGAGCCCGAGACAGATTTTCAGGAATGGATCCGGTACGACCTCGAATACGTGCGTCGGCAAAGCTACCGTCTGGATCTGTGGATCATCGTGCAGACAGTGTTGCGGATGGTGAAAGGATGAAGCTCCCTCATGGCAGTTAGCAAACGCGCGCGCAAGCGGATCGTATTCCTCCTCGTGGTGGCCGTTGCGGCGGCCGCCGTGATCGCGGGCGCGCTGCAGTGGCGCCAGGCAAGCCGCGCGGCGAAGGTCACCGAGGCCCGGGATCGCGGGCTGGAGCTCTACCGCGAGGGCGAGTGGGCCGCCGCGATGCAGCAGCTCTCGTTCGCCGCGACGTCGCTGCGCCGTGACAGCGAGATCCTGACCGCGCTCGCCGACTGCCGCCGACGCAACCCGCTCGAGAGCGGGCGCCACATCCCCAGCGCCATCGGGTACGCCCAGCAGGCGCTGGTCGCCGACCCGGACAACGCCGAGGCGATGGGCGTGCTCATCGATCTCTACCAGCAGACCGGGCAGATCACCGAGCTGATCGACATGGCCGGGCGTCTGCTCGCGCTCGACGCGCGCCACCACGAGGCGCTGTGGGCCCGGGCGAGCGGGCTGATCATCCTCGGTCGCAACGGCGATCTCGAGGCGGTTGACGCCCTGGTCGAGGCGTACCCCGACGACGTGCGCGGGCACGCCCTGCGGGTCCAGCACATGCTGAGCGTGGGCGCGGGGGCCGACGCCGTGCGCGCCTACGCCGACGCCGAGGCCGCGCTGCGACCGACGAGCGCCGAGTTTCTCCTTCTCCAGGCCGAAGCCCGTGTGCGCACGAGCTCGCCCAGCGACACGCTCGACGACCTCCGTCTGAGCCCGGAACGAGCCGAGGCGCTGGAGGTCAGCGACCCGGCGTCGCTGGGACGCGTCGTGCAGCTGCTCGACCTCGTCGGGCAGAGCGACGTCGCCGACGACTTGCTCTCGCGCGAGCTCAGCGGCGGCGTGGGCGGCGACGCGGTGGCGATCGCGGTCGAGCGCGACTGGAAAGCCGGGCGGGTCGAGCAGGCCCGCGAGCGCGCACGCGCCGCGCTCGACGACGCGGGCGAGGCGCAGTCGGCCCTGCTGGGCTGGACCGTGCTGCTCGCGGCTGATGACGAACCGCGGGGCGCCGACCACCCCGGGTACCAGGAGCTGCGCCTGCGCAACGGAGGCGACGCGCGCTTCTGGGTACACCTGATCGACGGGCGCGAGGCGCTCGAGAAGGGCGAGTGGGGCAGCGCCCGCTCGAGCCTGATGACGGCGATCCAGTCGCCGGCCGCACGCACGAGCGGGCTGGCGCCGCTGGACATCGCGGAATACCTGCTCGGTCGCTCCGAGCTCGCCCTGGGCGCGTGGCGCGAGGCCGCGGCACGCTGGGACCGGGTCGCGTCGCGCAACCCGAGCTGGGTGAGCGTGCGTCTCGAACTCGCCGCGTTGGCGCTCGAGAACGGGCTCAACCGCGAGGCATTCGATCACGCCGGGCGCATCCTCGCGACGCAGCCGGGCAACTACGGCGCCGGCAAGGCCGCGGCTCGCGCGATGGTCGCGATGCTCGAATCGGGCGAGGTGGACGTGGACGCGTCCGACGAAACGGTGTCGCTCATGCAGGAGCTGCGCCAGGCGGTCGGGGATGAGAACACCGACGAGCTGGCCCAGATCCTTGCCCTCTCGGCGCGCACGCGCCTGGTCCGCGGGGAAATCGACCTCGCTCAGCGCGCGGTCGATCAGCTCGCCGAGCTCGACGCCAGCCCGCCGGCGACCGACCTGCTCCCGCTGCTCGAGCGGGGCGAGAGCGCCGGGCTGTCGTCGCTCGATCGCCTGGCGACGGCCGGCGCGTCGGTCAGCGACTCGCGCACGGCGGCCGCGATCGCGACCCGCGGCGCGCGCCGGCTCGCGGCGCTCGGTCGGATGGACGAGGCCCGCCGCCAGTTCACCGACGCGATCGCTCGGGCCGAGGGCGCCGACAAGATCGAATACCGGCGGGCGTACGCGCTCTGGCTCGATGGTCGCGGCGAGCGCGAGGGGCTCGAGCGTCTCCTGGCGCTCGCGGAGGAGAACCCCCGTTCGGCGCGGGCGCAGATCGACCTGCTGAACTCGCAGGGCGCGTGGCTTGAGGCGGACGTCGCCGACCCCGCGATCGCGGCGCTGCGGGAGGTGGGGGGAGAGCCCTCGATCGCGTGGCGCATCTATGAGGCCCGCCGGCTGCTGACGTTCGAGCCTTCCGAGGCGAACGCCGCGCGGGCGGTCGAGCTGCTCGGGCCCGGGCTGCGGGCCGGGTCGCCGGACGCCGCGGCGCTCGCGCTCGCGGGCGAGGCGATGGTCTCGCTTGGCGACCACTCGGCCGCCGTTGACTACTTCGGGCGCGCGCTCGACGCGGCCCCGCGCCGCGTGGGCCTGTACCCGCGTCTGATCTCGATGCTCCTGGGCGACGGGCGAATCGACCTCGCCCGGGCGCGCCAGACTGAATTCGTGCGTCTGACCGGCGTCGAGGGCCCCATGCTCCGCCGCCGGGCCGAGCTGTCCGAGGCGCTGGGCATGTGGGAAGAAGCGATCGTCGATCGCCGGGCCATCGCCTCGATGAGCGGCGCGCGATCGATCGACCGCGCCCGCCTGGGCGCCGCCCTGGCGCGTGACCAGGAGCTCGAAGAAGCCGACCTGATCTTCGGGCGCCTGCTCGAGACAGCGCTCGACGACGCGCAGGCGCTGGCGCTGACGGCCGACTATCTGACCGCACGCGGGCGCACCGACGAGGCGATCGCGATGATCGAGAACGCGGAGGTCCCCGACGGGGTCCGCGACCGGTTGGGCTCGGCGCTGCTCGCCGAGCAGGGGCGCACCGACGAGGCAATCGCCCGGCTGGAGCGCGCGGCCGCGTCGCACCCGAGCGCTGATATTTATGCCGACCTCGCTCGGTTGTACCTGAGCACGGGCGACGCGCGGAGCGCGGTGGAAGCGATCGACGCCGGGCTAGCTCTTGCCCCCGATTCGTCGGACCTCGCGGCGCTGAGCGCTTCGGCGCGCATGCGTGCGGGCGATACGGGTGTCTCGGACGCGCTGGCCGAGCTCGCGGCCGCGGCCGGCGACGGCGAGCTGGCGCCCGGGATGAGCGAGATCATCGAGGCGACCCGCCAGGTGACCGAGGACAAGGACCTCGCGGCGTACATCAAGAAGCTCGAGGACATCGCGGCGCGCACGCCGGCGTCGCTCCTGATGAGCCGACTGCTGGCCAACGCGCACATGCAGGCCGGGAACGTTGAGAATGCCATCACCGTCGCGTCCAACGCGGCGCGGGTGTTCTCGTCGAGTCCGGACGCGGCGAAGCTCGCGGCGGAGATCCTCACGCAGGCCGGGCGTCTCACGGAGGCGACCGGGATGGCGCAGCGCTGGCTCGACCAGGCGGCGGGGCGCCCGAACGATCAGTTCGCGGCCCGCGACGCGCTGTCGCAGCTGGCGATGGCCCAGGGCGAGGCGGCGCGTGCAGCGTCGTTCCTCGACCCGGTGAAGGACCGCATCGTGGCCGAGGCCGAGCGGGCGCCGCAGCGGTTTGACACGTACGCGAGGGCGCTCGCGGGCGCCGGTCGCGCCGCCGAGGCGCGGGCGCTCTTTGCGGGGCGTCTCGACGACGGCAACGACATGTGGTTCCGCCTGTTCACGAGCGCCGCGGTCTCGCTGCACGCGAACCCCGAAGCGTCGCGCGAGTGGCTGGAAGAGGCCGAGAGCCTCGTCCTCACCCACCCCGCGCTGCTGGTGCACGCGGCGCAGGCGTGGTTCAACCTCGCCGGGCTGACGGGCGACCCCGACGACTTTGCGCGGGTGCTCGCGCTGCTCGAACCGCTGGAGGGCGTCGAGAGCACGCCCGGCGTGCTGCTCCTGGCGGTGAGCCTCGAGCAGGTGGGGCGTCTGGACGAGGCCGAGGAGCGGCTCCGTCAGGCCATCGCGAGCTTCCCGGGCGAGCCGGTGCCCCTGAACAACCTCGCGTACCTCCTGGTCCGGCGTGGGACGGCGAGCGAGGAGGCGGTCGGGTTCGCGGAAGAGGCGGTGGGCGCCGCACGCGACCGCGGGTACCCGCCCGAGCAGATCGCCGGGTTCCTGCACACGCAGGGCAGCGCGCTGCGCGGGCTAGGACGTCTCGACGACGCCCAAGCGGTGCTCCGCGAGGGGCTGGCGCTCTCTGGCGGGCACAAGGACGTTCTGCTCGAGCTCGCGGAGCTGCTCTTTGAGGGCGGCGAGGCTCGCGAGGCGATCCGCGTCTTCGGGCGGATCAACTCCGACCTCGACGCGATCGGCGCCGACGACGCGTTCCGCGAGCGGTACGAATCTCTCAAGACCCGCCTCTCGCGGGCCGACCCCTAACCGGCCACGACACTTCTACCGATCGGAGCGACCCATGAAAGGCGTCATCCTCGCCGGCGGGCTCGGCAGCCGCCTCCGCCCCTGCACCCTCGTCACCAACAAGCATCTGCTCCCGGTGTACGACAAGCCGATGGTCTACTACCCGATCCAGACGATGCTCGACGCGGGGATCGACGAGATCATGCTGGTGACCGGCGGCGAGCACGCGGGGGACTTCCTCAAGCTGCTCGGGAACGGGAAGTCCATCGGTGTGCGCGACTTGCACTACACCTACCAGGAGGGCGAGGGCGGGATCGCCGACGCGCTGAAGCTGGCTGAGGACTTCGCCGACGGCGGGAAGATCGTGGTCATCCTGGGCGACAACATCATCGAGATGAACATCAAGCGGGCGGTGGCGGACTTCTTCACGCAGCCGAGCGGCGCCAAGGTGCTGCTGAAGGAAGTCCACGACCCGCACCGCTTCGGCGTGGCCCGGCTCGAGGAGGGTCGGATCGTCGAGATCATCGAGAAGCCCAAGGACCCGCCTTCAAACCTGGCTGTGACGGGCATTTATATGTACGACCGCGACGTCTTCGACTTCGCGCGTGATCTCAAGCCGAGCTCGCGCGGGGAGCTGGAGATCACGGACGTCAACAACGCCTACCTGGAGCGCGGGGACCTGACCCACGAGACGCTCGAGGGGTGGTGGACGGACGCCGGGACCTTCGAGAGCCTGTACCGGGCGACCAAGCTGGTGGGCGAGGGCGGGGCGAACAAGGTGGGGGCGAGCGCGGGGACCGTGTAGGTCCCTGTCGTTACGGTAATTATTGCGCTTGTAAAATAGAGAATTTGCGATATTCCGCGCGCATACTCTTTGCGTATATCGGACGTTCCGGTAATATTGCGTCCTGCACAGCAGGATGGGCGAAGGGCAGCGGCCAGGTTGAAGTCATTTTCATCCTCACGCTGTTACAGGGTTCATCACCCATCTTGATAGTGCCAGGCGTGAGGGGCGTTCTTTATCTGGACGCGTCTGCACCGTGGAGGTCCTAGAGCGTGTTGGAAAGCCGAGTTCATCCCGTCGTCGTGACCCTGCTGGCGGTCTTGCTGCCGGCGTTGGCGGCCCACGGCTCGTCCGAGCTCCAGTTCGACGTGAACTCGATCTCGACGCGGATCTCGGTCAACTCGACCGGGGACCCCTTCAGCGAGAACTTCACGGGCTCGCTCCGGCTCGGGCACGACAGCGACTCTGTCCTCGCCGCGGTGCTGATCGACGGGGCCTACCAGGCCTTTGACAGCGCTCGCCACGACGGCACGGGGTGGGATCTGTCCCACTTCTCGGCCAAGATCAACATCGAGAACGGCACGGTGGTGGGGGGCTACCTCTACCTGGAAGTCGAGCAGTTCTCGGGCGGGAGCCCTGACGGTCTGACGAACTCCTACACGGCGGACATCGTTGATGGCGCCGGGCGGGTGAATCACCAGGCCGGTCAGGGGTACACGATTGACGGGCTGACGATCAACGGGATGTTCTCGGACGCGACGTTCGCGGGCATCGATATTGGGCGTTGGTTCGGCCTGCAGCCGCTGATCGGCAGCTTCCTGAACTTCAGCTTCGACCCGGGCGATAACCCGTTCGGGACGGACGAAAACTCTCACATCGATATCTTCGTCACCGTTCCGCTCCCCACGTCCGTTTTTCTCGGGCTGGCGGGTGTAACGATTTTACCATTCCTGAGGCCTCGGCGCTTGGCCGACGTAGTTCAAGGTGTATAATCACCTTACACATACCCTGAGAGGGAGAGACCCCATGTTCGCACACGGGAGATTGCTCGGCGCGGCAGTTATTGCGTCCACAGCAAGCGCAGCGCTTGCTGCAAACGAATTGCAGATCGACGTGAACTCGCTCACGACGCAGGTCATGGCGGGCGCCGACAGCGGCACGCCCGATATGTACAACGCTGACAGCGGCCTGTTCGGCGGCGGCGTGTCCCGCGGTGCTGCGTTCGGCACGACCTTCACGGGCTCGATCGCGATGTTCGACGACGCCACCAGCGTGCTCGCCGGCGTTCTGATCGACGGCTCCAACGCTCACCCCGTCGGCACGCTCGCCAACTTCACCGGCCAGATCGACTTCGTCAACGGCGGGGTCGCCGGCGGCTTCATCCAGGTCGACGTCCTGGAGTCCGACGCGGTCACGGTGAACACCTACTCCGCCCAGATTCTCGGCGGCAACGGCGCGATCACGACGCAGGCCGGCCAGGGCTTCAAGATCGACGGCCTGACCTTCATGGGCATGTTCTCGAGCAACACCTTCGCGGGCGTTGACGTGACCCAGTGGGACAACTCCGAGCCCCTGAGCGGCTCGTTCCTGCAGTTCAAGTTCAACCCGAACGCGTCCGGCACGGACACCGACTCGGACATCGACATCTTCGTCGTGGTCCCCATGCCCACGGCCCCGGCCCTGGCTGGCGTCGGCCTCTTCGGGGTGTTCGCCACCACGCGTCGGCGTCGCCTCGCGTAAGAGCTCCTGAGCTCAACCGAACGTTTTCTCAAACCGGCCCTGGGGCCGGTTTTTTTGCGCGCCTGTCTGTGCGGGGCGGGTGGTGCGTTATCGGCCCGAATTGTCGCGTAAGCTCTTGAAAAATATGACATTTACCACGATTTGCCGCTGGCGTGTCCGCCGCGCGGTCATATCTTAAACAGTGATAGCAAACCGGCTTACGGAGGGGTGTGTGATCCCCCTCCCGCAGCCGCACCTCCCGCATACGGGAATCCACAGAGGAGAGACGAGAGATGGCTACCAAGACTTTCAAGAAGCTCGCCGTGTCGGCGGCCGCCCTGGCGGCGTTTGCCGGCGCCAGCGTGGCCTCGGCCGGGACCGAGGTCCAGATCGACGTCAACGCCCTGACGGCTACCGCTGCCCCCGGGTTCAGCACCAGCTACACGGGTGACGTCGTCCTTTCGACGAACGTGAACTCGATGCTCGCGGGGATGCTGATCGACGGCGTTGGCCAGTCGATCACGGGCACGCTCAGCGACTTCAACGGGACGATCAACATCGTCGGCGGCGCGGTCACCGGCGGCGGGTTCACCGTCGAGGTGCTCGAGTCTGACCTCGTGACGATGAACACCTACTCGGCGACGATCGTCGCGGGTTCGGGCACGGTCGGCACGCAGGCTGGTCAGGGCTTCACCATCGACGGCCTGACGTTCGCCGGTGTGTTCTCGAGCGCGACGTTCGCCGGTGTGGACGTCTCGCCCTGGTTCGCCGCCCAGCCGCTGTTCGGCTCCTTCCTCCAGTTCGCGTTCAGCCCGAACGCCGCTGGTGTGGACGTGCAGTCTGACATCGACATCTACGCGACGGTTCCGCTTCCCGCGGGCAGCGCGATGGCGTTCGTGGGCCTTGCCGGCCTCGCGGGCGTGCGTCGTCGCTCCTGCTGAGCGGCGTACGCCGCGGCTGAGATAGCCACTACACAGTCTCTATGACGACATGCCGACCGGCGGGCGAGAACGCACCCTCGCCCGCCGGAAGGCGGGTCGTCACATACAGAGAACTGTTTCCGAGCGGTTGCCTGCGGGGGCATGGAGCACGACCGCTCTTGACACAACATGGGAAGGAAGAGACCTATGCGCGCAACGTACGGATTGGCGTGCGCGCTTACCGCGGGGATCACCGCGGCCAGCGCACAAGCAACGTTTATTCACTTTGATCTCAATGCAATCACCGTGAGCGCCGGGGAGGCGTTTAACGGGGAATCCCACAGCGGGACACTGGTTCTCGGGGCGAGCGCGGTGACGTCGCTCAACGCGATCGAGCTCGACGGCGTCAGCACGGCGCTCTCGGAGGGGCTCAGCGCGATGAGCGGGGAGATCGTCCTGCTCAACGGGCAGGTCCTCGGGGGGTTCATCGCCTTCACGGCCGACGACGGGGCGGAGTACATCGCGACCATCGGCGGCGGCGCGGGCGCGGTGGACACGCAGGCGGGGCGCGGGTTCCGTGTGGACGGCCTGACGAACAACGGGTTGCTGGACAACCTGTCCGCCAACGGGACCTCGTTCGCGGGCGTGGACATCGCGAAGATGCTGCCGATGGGCGACCCGGTCATCCTCGAGGGTTCGTTCCTCCTGCACGGGTACGGCCCGAACGGGAGCGGCTTCGACGGGTTCGTGGACCTGGACGTCTATGCGGACGCCCCGGTCCCGGCTCCCGGCCCGATGGCTCTGGCGCTGAGCGCCGCGTGCCTCGGCGGGGCGCGCCGTCGGCGCTAACGCTGATGCCGGGCCGACCCGGTGACTGTCTGCCCCTCTATCCCAGACGCGCGGTCCGTTCCTCCGGACCGCGCGTTTTTTCTGCGCGCGGCGTGCACGTCGGCCCGATTTACCGGACAATGACCCCAGCCTGTGGGAGGTCCGTGTGAAGTCATCGCGTGTCTTGGGCCGGGCGTTCGCCGCCCTGCTTTTCGTTCTTTCTTCGCTGTGCGGCTCGGCCGTGGCGGACGTCGCGCTCGATAAGGCGCCGCTGAAGCGCATCGAGGTGCGCGGGCTGGACGTCTGGAACGCGGGGCCGTTTGAGCCGGGGGACGTGCGGGTGCGCGTGCTGCCCGTGCCCAACGGGCATATCGCGGCTGAACAGAACGATGAGGAGGCGCTGCTGCTGACGGTCGCGGAGCTGGTGGCGCTCGATACGCGGATCGATGACTCGCTCGAGGCGGTGATCGCCGACGCGGTCGCCGGCTGGATGCTGCGGGCGCGGGGCGCGGACGTGACGCCCCAGGGGCGTCCGGCGTACGTGCTCGACGAGGGGACGCTGTTGGTGACGATCCCCGCGCCGGCCCCGGGCGCCAGCGAGCAGGGGCCCTTTGTGATCCGCGAGGTGGTCGTCGAGGGGCTCTCCGGCGAGGCGCTCGACGAAGAGGGCGCGCTCGCCCTGAGCGTCCCTCTCACGCGCGTTGACGAGGGCTACATCGCGCCGCGGGCCGGGCTCCCGACGGAGCCGGTGACGCTGCGCGAGTTCTCGTCGGGCGAGCCGTTTTACTCGAGCGCTCTGCAGCAGGCGGGGCGTGCGATCGTCGCGGAGTTCAACCGCCGGGGGTACCGCGGGGTGCGCGTCGAGGGGCGGACGCCGATCGACGGGGTCTTCCGGCTGATGGTGACGGAGGGGCGCGTGGGGGAGATCCGCACGAGCGCGACGATCGAGACGCGCGAGCCGTTGCGGGACGACCCGGCGTACGACCGCATCAAGGCCGGCGCGCCGGTGCAGCCGGGTGCGCTGATCAATCTCGACGAACTGGACCGGTACGTCTACCACCTCGGGCGTCGCCCGGGGCGTCGCGTGGACCTGGCGTTGTCGCCGGGGCTCGCGGAGGACGAGGTCGTGCTCGATCTGCTGATCGCGGAGAACGACCCGCTGCTGGTGTACCTGCAGTTCTCGAACACGGGGACCGAGGAGACGACCGAGTGGCGCGAGCGTCTCGGGCTGATCCACTACAACCTCACGGGCGTGGACGACGTCTTCCAGGCGGACTTCCTGACGGGGAACCTCGACGAGGTGAACGCGCTGTCCCTGAGCTACGAGCGTCCCTTCGAGGACCTCGGGCGCACGTGGTGGCGGGTGTACGGCTCGGCGCTGGAGTACACGTCCGACGAGTTCGGCTTGCAGGCGCAGGCGTTCGAGGGCGAGTCGTACAACGCGGGCGTTGAGGTGCGCCGGAACCTGCTCCAGGACAAGGGGCTGTTCGCGGACGGGCTGGTCGGCGCGCGGTTCGATCACGTGCGCACGAAGAACAACATCGCGGGCACGATCGGGGAGGCGGACTTCCTGATCCCGTACCTCGGGGTGCGCGTCGAGGAGCGGACGGACCGGTCGAGTTTCCGGGCCTTCGGCGGGCTCGAGTGGTCGATGGCGGGGTTCGCGGGGACCGACGGCGCCGACGTGAACATGCTCGGGCGCCCGCTGGTCGATGACGACTTCTTCGCGGCGCGGGCGTCGGTGGATTACTCCTTCTACCTCGAGCCGGTGCTGGACCCGGACTGGGCGGAGCGGGAGAACCCGACGCTGGCGCACGAGCTGGCGTTCTCGCTGCGGGGGCTGCACTCGCTGCACAACCGGCTGCCGCCGAACTACTCGCTGACGGCCGGCGGCTTCTTCAGCGTGCGGGGGTACCCGGAGGCGTTCGCGTTCGGGGACAACGTTGTTATCGGGACGGTGGAGTACCGGTACCACGTGCCGCGGGACTTCGCCCCAGCCGACCCAGGCGATTTATTCGGCGATCCTTTCAAATGGCGCCCAGACCAACCACTCGCGCGTCCTGACTGGGACCTTGTGCTCCGTGGCTTTATGGACGTTGCACACCTCGATATCCAGGACAGACTGTCCTTTGAGGACGATGCCACACTGATCGGCGCAGGGGTCGGTGTGGAGTTGAGCGTCCAGCGCAACGTGAACCTGCGCCTCGACTGGGGGATCGCCCTCAGGAGCGAGGAGGCCGGCGGAGACGAGGTCGACGCCGGGGACAGCAGGCTGCATGCCTTGCTGACCATCTTCTTCTAGGCGGAGCCTGGGAGAACCGCCCCGCGTTACGGGACGTACAGAAGAGAGTCAGACGGGGCGCCGCACAGCGACCCGGGAGAGAGAGAACAAGAGATGAACACCCAGCACTCATGGTGCGCCGCTGCCCTTACATCCGTTGCCGGCGCCGCCGTTGCGCTCGCGGGCGCGCCGCCCCAGCCGTCGATCATCCCGACAGACGTCGTGCGGGGCGCCGCGGAGTTCACGTCCTTCGGCGCGACGACGGTGATCACGGCCTCGGACGGGGCGATCATCAACTACGCGCAGTTCGATGTGCTCTCCGGGCAGTCGGTGGAGTTCATCCAGCCCGGCGCTGACGCGCGGGTGCTCAACCGGATCAACAGTGTCGAGCCGTCGTTCATCGACGGCTCGCTCAGCGCCAACGGCATCGTGTACCTCGTGAACCCCTCGGGGGTGATCTTCGGCGAGGGGGCGGTCATCAGCGCGGCGGGGATCGTCGCGGCCGCGGCGAACATCGCGGACGCGGACTTCGCGGCGGGCGTCGATCGCTTCAGCGCCGGCGGCGGCGTTGTGAGCAACATGGGCGTGATCCGAGCGGAGCAGCTCGTGCACCTCGTGGGCTCGCGGATCGAGAACTCCGGAACGATCCTGGCGCCCGAGGGCGTGGTGTCGATGAGCGCGGGCGAGAACGTGTACCTCGCGACCAGCGGCAGCCGGCTGATGGTGCAGGTTGACGGCGGCGGCGACGCGACGGCGGTGGCGCACAGCGGGACGGTCGAGGCGGGCGAGGCCCTGTTTACCACGGGCGATCTGTACTCCGTCGCGCTGGGCGGTTCGACGCGTGCGAATAGTGTGGTCGCGTCCGGCGGGACCGTGGCGCTCGAGGGCGCGACGGTTGACGCCTCCCGCGCCGGCGGTGGGGGGGACGTGTCGCTCACGGGCGGCGTCGTCTTCATCGACAGCGCCTCCAGCGTGCGCGCCGACGCGGTCGGCACGGGCGCGGGCGGGACGGTTGCGATCATCGGCGACGACGCGGCGGGCGTGTTCGGCACGCTGTCGGCGCGCGGCGCCACGGGCAAGGGCGGGTTCGTCGAGACGTCGGCCGGGCGCGCGCTGCGCGTGATGAAGGCGCCGGACGTGTCGTCGGCAAACGGCGGCGGCGAGTGGCTGATCGACCCGACGAACCTCGACATCGTTCTTGACGGCATGGGCACGGTCGGCGTCGTGGCGACGCCCGACGGGTTTGCCTCGAGCGCCGTCGGGGCGCAGATCGAGGTGGGCACGGTCGTCGCGGGCCTGCTGGGCGGGGACGTCACGCTGATGACGGCCGCCGGCGGCGCCGAGGCGGGGGACATCACCCTGCTGGGCACGCTCGACTTCGACGGTGTGACCGGCTCGACGCTGACGCTCGAGGCGCACAACGACATCAACCTGAACCGCGACATCCTTGATACGACCTTCGGCGACGGCGACGGGCTGAACCTCGTTCTCCGCGCGGACGTTGACGGCAGCGGCGCGGGCGGGATCAACCAGAACCGCGACCTCGAGCTCGGGACGGGCTCGCTGACGGCGACGGGCGCGTTCTACGCGAGCGCCCCGACGTCGGAGATCATCGGTTCGAGCGCTGATATCAACGTCCAGGGCGACGCGTTCGTGCCCGGGCGGATCTTCCTGACGGGCGCGCTGGACGTGCGGGCGATGGACGCGGTGACGTTCCAGCCCGGGGCGATCATCGCGGGCAGCGTGGACTCGCGCTCGGGCCTCGACGGCACGGGCGATACGTTCTTCGCGCCGGGGGCGCTGCAGATCAACGCGCCGCTCATCGCGTTCACCGCCGGCATCCCGTCGAGCGGGAGCGCGCGGGTGCGCATCGCGGACAACGCGCCGCGCCTCCAGGGCGCCGGCTTCGGTTCGCGTCCCAGCGACTTCGCGATCGCGCAGTCGGCCTCGCTCACGAGCGCCGACCTGCCGACGCTGGCGGACTTCGGGAACGGCTCGCTGACCACCCTCTCGGGGATGGACTACACGATCGAGGCGCTCGGCGGCGGGCGCGACATCACGCTCAACTCCAACGCACGCCTGCGCGGAGCGGACCTGCGCGTTGACGCGGGCGGCGACCTTGCCATCACGAGCGGGCTCAGCAGCGGCGCCCTGATCGCGCACGCCGACGGGGCGATGACGATCGGCGGCGCGGTGTCGGCCTCGGGCGGCACGCACCGCGGGACGGCGACGGAAGCGGATCTCTCGGGCGGTTCGCTCGCGATGACCGGGACGCTCGCCGCGGACGCCGTGGGGCTCTCCTTCGGCGGCAGCGCGCAGCTGCGCACGCAGGGCGACGCGGTGCTGGCGGACCCGATCAGCGGGAACTCCGGCGCCGGCGGCGATCTGACTATCGAAGCGATCAACGGCGACATCTCGCAGGCTGGCGGGGCGACGCAGGCGCTCGACGCTGACGACGCGGTCTTCATCGCGATGGACGGGGCGGTCACGCTTCCGGACCTGAACGCGACGGGCAACGTGCGTCTGGTTTCGCAGGGCGATTCGACGGTCGTCAACGCGGGCGGCGTGAACCTCGGCGGCGGGGCGAGCGACGTGGGCGGCGACCTGCGACTCACCGCGGGCGGCGACATCACGGACACGAGTGCGGTGGAGGTCGCGGGCGAGACGCGCCTGACCACGCCGGGCTCGATCGCGCTGGGCGAGCTCGACGCGGGCGGCACGGTCTTCCTCGACTCCGGGCTCTTCGCGAGCGTGACGAACGCGCGGGCGCTGGACCTGGGCGCGTCGAGCGTGGGCGGCGACCTGGGCGTGATGACCATCGCGGGCGGGATCAACGACTCCGGCGCGGTCAACGCGACGGGGGCGGCGAGCTTCGAGACGCTCGGCGCCGGCGACATCGCGCTCGACACGACCACCGCGGCGGGCGGGTTTACGCTCATCACGGCCGACGGCAACGCGTCGCTCGCGGGTGGGGCGATGACGCTCAACAACGCGATGATCAACGGCGACTTCGTGCTCGACTCGGCGTCCTACGTCCTCACGGGCGACGCGACCGCGACGGGCGGCGTGGACGTGACCGGCGGCGGCGTGGCGACGGGCGCGGGCGACCAGCTCGTCTCGGCCGGCGGGGCGCTGACGCTGCACGGGGCACTCAACAAGACCACGGTCGGCGACCTGACGCTGGTGTCGGGCGATCTGATGACGCTAGGCGGGGACGTCGCGGCGACGGGCGGCTCGCTGCTGCTCAACCCGATGGGGCAACCCACGGTGCCCGACCGGGCGACGATCGTGGGCCTCCCCTCGGGGATGGGCACGATGAAGCTCTCGGCGTCGGACGCGGTCGTCTTTGGGCGGCGCGAGAAGATGACGGTGCTCGGCACGCTCACCATCGAAGCCGGTAGCGAGATCGTCACGGGCGACCTCAACGCGTTCGGCGATCTGACACTGACGGCGCCGAGGCTAACGCTGCTCTCGCGCGACGGCGCGCGGGTGCTCGAACGCGACGGTCTGTCGCTGGCGCTGACGTCGGGGCCCGACGCGGGCGTGGACCTGATCGCCTCGGGCGCCATCGACATCAACACGGCGATGATCGTGACGGACTTCGATTCCGCTTCTGACGCCCTGCCCCTTCTCGCCACCGACGGCGAGGGGGTGTCCGGGGCGGGCGGGCTCGGTCGGCGTACGTTTAGCGACCCGCTGACACTCAGCGACTTCACGTTCGCCGGCGTGGTGCTCGACCTCGCGGCGCCTCCCGCGCCGGCGACCAACGGCAACCCGGCCGGTCTCGAGGGCGACGACAGCATCACCGACGGCGGGTTTGTGCTCGAGCGGACGCCGCAGCTCGATCCGGCGCTGGCGCAGCGTCTTGCTGAGATCGGCGTCCCGGTCCGCGGCACGACGAACCCGGAGCGCGTCGCGACGGTCTCCGGGCGCGGTCTGTATGACGACGTTTCGGTCGCGCGTGACGCGGCGGCGGCGCGTCTTTCCGGCACGGTGGCGAGGCGTCTCGTCGAGCGCTACGACGCGCTCGCGGGCGAGGACTTCTCGCAAGCCCCTGCCGTGCGCGACCGTCTGGGATCGATGTACGACGCGTTCCTCGCGCAGGCGTCGCCTGAGGAATCGACCTCGGGCGCGGCGATGGCTCGGTACATGAGCGAGCAGGGCGCGGCGGAGGAGCTCGACGCGATCGGGTCGATCGATCGGATGCTCAACAACCTCGGGCTGACGGGGATCGAGCTGGTCGAGGCGCGCGAGGCGGCGTTCGGTCGCCTGACGCCTGAGAACCTGAGCCCTGAGATGCTGCGGGCGATCGCCGGGAGCGCGGTGCGCGGCTGAGTCAGTCGGCGAGCTCGAAGGGCTCGCTGACGTCGGCGAGACGGATGTCCGTCCCGGCGAGCATGGTCATGCCCAGCGCGTCGCCCACGACGAAGCCTTCGGCCGTCGCGACGATGAACGTCGGGACGTTCCAGGCGGCGTCGGAGAGCGCGGTCTGCGGGGCGTGCGAGGTGGCGCAGCCGGTTGCGGCGAGGGCGGTCCCCCAAACGAGGGTGGCGGCGCCGAGACGACGGTAGGTGCGTGTGCGTGCCATAACCCGGATATCGGCCCTCGCGGGGCGCCGCTGAAGACGGGTCGGGGGCTTTCTGGTCGGACCGCTGGATTTGTGCTGGCGGATTCCGTGGCTGGCCCGGTAAGGTAAGTGCTGAGTCCGATTTTCCTGACACCGCTGCAACCTGGGGAGGTCTGCAATGCGCACCGCTCTTCTTCTGGCCCTCGCCGCCGCTTCCGTAAGCGTCGCCGAGGTTCCCAACCATCGTTTGGATCTCGAGTCCGCCATCAAGGCGGATCCGACGGACGCGTCTTCGATGCTCCGTCTGGGGATCCTTCTCCAGTCCGAGGGCGAGCTCGACGCCGGGGGCGAATGGGTCTCCGCCGCGTACGCCGCCGACCCGAGCCTCGTGCAGGACATCGTGTTCCCCGAGCCGATGGCGCGCGGGTCGGTGTGCCCGTCGGCGACGGGGCCGGACGTGATCGTCGGCGACATCCCGGACACGGCGCGCTGGGCGCACTCGGGCCCGCCGCAGAACGGCATCTCGGCGTTCGGCATCGGGACGACGTCGTGCAACCTGGGCGACACGATCCTGCGCTGGCAGTCCAGCAACATCAATCACCCGGTGATCGCGCAGAACATCTACCGCGTTCACGACGGTCGCTTCACGCAGGTCGGCGTCGGCTGGCTGAAGCACGGCTTCCTGGCGCTCTCGGGCAACGTGTGCTGCTCGTGCACGGGCGGCGGCGGCAGCCAGCTCTCGCCCGGCTGCTCGGACCCGTACTCGTCTGGCCTGAACGCCAGCCAGAGCGGGCTCGGCCCGCGCTTCGAGGTCAACGCGACCACGGGCATCTTCAACTACCCGTTCACGTCCCCGCCCTACACCTCCGGTTCGATCGACCGTCGCTGCCAGGCGGCCGACGCGGACATCGATCCGGCGCGCAACCCGGGCGCTCGCTGGTTCGTCGAGGGGCACTACATCGCCAACGACGACGCGGCCGCCGGCAACGGACTCAACAACGCCTCGTACCGCGAGGTCGGGTTCTTCCAGAGCGGCGACGGCTACAGCGCCGGGAACATCGGTTCGACGGTGCGCGAGCAGGCGGCGATCAAGGCGTGGCCCGTGGTCAACCCGAGCGCCGTCGTTGTTGACGTCGATGTTCCGGATGATGGTCGTTTCCACGTCGGCTCCAACGTCATCGATAACGGCGACGGCACGTGGCGCTACGAGTACGCGATCCACAACATGAACTCGGACCGTTCGGCCCAGGCCTTCAGCGTTCCCGTCCCCGCGGGCGTGACGATCAGCGACGTCGGCTTCCACGACGTGGACTACCACTCGGGCGAGCCCTTCGACGGGACCGACTGGACGTTCAACCAGAGCGGCGGCTTCGCGACGTGGTCCACGGCCCCGCACTCGTCGGCCCCGAACGGCAACGCGCTCCGCTGGGGCACGGCGTACAGCTTCTGGTTCACCGCTGACGCCGGCCCCGAGACGGGCGACGCGTCGATCCGTCTCTTCAAGCCCGCGCCCGCCCGCGGCGTCGCCAGCGTTGGCGTCGGCGTGAGCGCCCCGGTCAGCGGGTGCCCGGCCGACCTCGACGGCATGGGTTCCGTCGGTTCCAGCGACCTCGCCGAGCTGCTCGCGCAGTGGGGCGGGGCCGGGTCGGCTGACCTCGACGGCTCCGGCACGGTCGGCTCCGGCGACCTCGCGATCATGCTCGCGGCGTGGGGCGACTGCGAGTAACTCGCTCCTTGAAGACTAGTTACCTCCCGCGGGGCCGGCACAACGCCGGCCCCGTTTTTCGTGCGCCCAGCGCGCCCGACAGCCGTTTTCGTGAGAATGCTTTGGGACGCGACCCTCCTAGGGGTACACTGCGCGCCAGAGTTCGCACTCGACAATTGAAACGGCATTCTCGGGGAGACTACCCATGCTGAATCGCTCAGTCCTCGTCCTGCTCGTGGCGTGCGGCGTCGCGCGCGCAGAGTCGTCCGCCATCGAAGCCGCGGTGATATCCGCTATGCGCGGCGAGACCGCCGACGCCAGAGAGATGCTCCGCCTCGGGGCGTACCTGCGCTCCGCCGGGCGCGTGACCGACGGCGACGCCTGGATCAACGCCGCTCTGAGTTTCGACCCCGAGGTCGCGGCGCGCGTCATGGCGTTCGGCGACGCGCGGGGCGGCGCGTGCGCGTCCGTCGGCCCCGACCTGACGGTCGCGGCGCTCCCGCAGATCAACCTGATGACGCACGCGGGCGCCCCGCAGGACGGGGTCTCGGCGTACGGGGTGGGCGTGACGGTGTGCAACCTCGGCGACGCCGGGATCGAGTGGGTCGATTCGACGTCGCGCCACCCGATCGCGGTGACGAACGTCTACCGCGTGCACGACGGGCGCTTCACGCAGATCGGGATGAGCTGGGCCAAGCACGAGTTCTTCGCCCTCGCGAGCAACCACTGCTGCACGTGCAGCGGGTTCGCGCCGGGGCAGCTCTCGGCGGGGTGCTCGGACTCGTTCTCGGCGTCGGTCGCCGCGTCGCAAAACCTCCTGGGCCCGCGCTCGCAGGTGAACGCCGCGACGGGCGCGTTCACGTACCCGCCCGTCGCGCCGCCCATCGGTTCGAGCCTCGACCGGCGGTGCCAGGTCGCCGACGCCGACCTCGACCCCGTCCTGAACGCGGGGGCGCGCTGGTTCGGGGAGGTGCAGTACATCACCCCGGATGACGCGGAGGCCGGCAACGACGACAACAATTGCGGCTACCGCGAGGTCGCGTTCGCGGCGTCGGGCGACGGGTTCGGCGGCGCGTACATCGGCGCGGCGGTCGGCGGCGAGCCTGCGATCAAGGCGTGGGCGGCGCTCGATCCGTCCGCCGTGGTCGTTGACGTCGACGTCCCCGACGACGGGCGATTCCACGTTGGCTCGAACGTCATCGACAACGGCGACGGCACGTGGCGCTACGAGTACGCGGTGCACAACATGAACTCCGATCGCTCCGCGCAGGCGTTCAGCGTGCCTGTCCCCGACGGTGTGGTCCTGAGTGAGGTTGGCTTCCACGACGTGAGCTACCACTCGGGCGAGCCGTACGACGGGACGGACTGGTCCTTCAGCCGCAGCGCTGGCGTCGCGACGTGGACGACGGAGTCCTTCGATGCGAACCCCGACGCGAACGCGCTCCGCTGGGGCACGGCGTACAGCTTCTGGTTCACCGCCGACGCGGCGCCCGCAGAAGCCGACGCGGCGATCACGCTGTTCAAACCCGGCACGGCGCGCGGCGCGATGAGCGCGGGCGTGAGCGCGCCGGGCGGCGCGGCGTGCGCGGCGGATCTCGACGCGTCGGGCGCCGTGGACGCCGGCGACCTCGCGGTGCTCCTGGCGGCGTGGGGCAGCGCCGGCGCCGCGGACCTCGACGGGTCGGGCGCGGTGGACGCGGCGGATCTGGCGATCCTGCTCGCGGCGTGGGGGGCGTGCTGAGTTTCGCGTCGGCGGGCCGCGTGGTAGTGTTCGCGGAGCCGGGCGGATAGCTCAACGGCTAGAGCTCTCGCCTTACACGCGAGCGGTTGTGGGTTCGAATCCCTCTCCGCCCATTGCCTACCCCGCGCATGCCCAACCTCCTGGATATCGCCTACCTGCCCCTCGCGCTCCTGGCGCTCCCGCGCGTGCTCGGGAAGCGCCGCGGCGGCTGGCGCGAGCGCTTCGGCAAGGGGGACGCGCTGCCGACCGCAACGCGCCCGCGCCTGCTCGTGTGCGCGGTGTCGCTGGGCGAAGTCAACCTCCTGCGCCCGCTCGTCGCGGCGTGGGAGGGCGACGCGGAGCTGGTGATCGCGTCCACGACGGACACCGGGTACGCGCGGGCCCGCGAGCTGTTCGCGCGCGAGCACGCGGTGATCCGGTACCCGCTGGATTTCTCGTGGTGCGTGCGCCGGGTGCTCGATCGCGTGCGCCCCGACGCGGTAGCGCTGGTCGAGCTGGAGCTGTGGCCCAACTTCCTCGGTGCGTGCGCTACGCGGGAGATCCCGGTCGGCGTGCTGAACGGGCGGCTCTCGGACCGGTCGTTCCCGCGCTACCAGCGCTTCGCGTACGCGACGGGGCGGTGGTTCCGGCGTCTCGCGTTTGTCGCGGCGCAGGACGAGCGTTCCGCCGAGCGGTTCCGGGCGCTGGGGGCACCGGGCGTCAGCGTCGCGGGCAACATGAAATGGGACGCGGCGTCGCCCCCGACGGATGCGCAGCGCGCCGAGATCATCGAACGGTTGGGCATCGATCCCTCGAAACCGTTGGTCGTGGCGGGCTCGACGGCGCCCGGCGAGCACGAGCTGCTGCGCGACGCGCTGCCGGACGGGGCCCAGCTGCTGGTGGCGCCGCGACGCCCCGAGTGGTTCGACGGCGCGGCGGACGCTTTGCCCGGCTGTGTGCGCTGGTCGGCTTCCAAACGGCGCGAGGGGGCGCGGTTCTTCGTGCTCGACACGCTGGGGAAGCTGACAGGCGCGTACGCGCTGGCGGACGTGTGCGTGGTGGGGCGGTCGTTCGGCGAGCTGCACGGCTCGGACCCGATGGAGCCGGCGGCGCTGGGCAAACCGGTGCTGATCGGCCCGTCGCACGCGGATTTCCGCCAGCCGGTGCGTGATCTCGAAGCGGCGGGCGCGCTGCGCGTGACGCCCGCGGAGGAACTCGCTGGCGTGCTCGCTGGGGTGCTACGCGACGACAGCGCGCGGGCGCAGATGGCGGCGCGGGCGCAGGAGGCGTCGGACGCCAACCGCGGGGCGACGGGACGCCACATGGCGTTGGTGCGCGAGATGCTGGGGATCGCTTAGCCCCCGAAGCGGCGCGGGGCGGCGAGCGGCGACGACTCGGGGGCGCGGTAGTCGCGTTCTTCCGGGAAGATCGCGAGACGGCGCTGGTCGTAGGGCGTGAGCCCGACGGGGCGGAAGACAACCGACATGCCGAGGTCGTCGCGCAGGTCGTCGTAGGTCATGCCGAGGCGGACGGTCCACTGCGGGAAGCGTCGGCTGATGGCGGCGCTGGTGGACTGGAACTCGGCGTCCTCGAAGTCGTAGAGGACGGCGCCGTCGATGGCGTACTTGCTGGTGAGGCGGTAGGACGCGCCGGCGTGCAGGAGCGTCGAGTCGATGACGTCGATGTAGCGCATGTCGGCGTACGTCGAGAACCCGACGCCGTGGTCGATGAAGAAGCCGCCGCTGGCGTAGGTGCCCGACTCCTCTTCGATGTCGTACACGGAGAAGCCGGTGAGCGCGACGGCGTCGGTGAGCCACATCGTGGCGTCGGTCTGGACGAACTCGCCGTAAGAGCCGAGCTCGGGTCGGTCCTCGAACGCGCGCCCGAGGCGCGTGGGGTTCGGGGAGTCGTCGGAGGCCTTGACGTAGTTCACGTCCAGCGTGAGCCAGTCCACGGAGCGCAGCGCGCCGAGACCGCCGCGCTTCGTCTGCCACGTGTTCTTGAGGCCCAGGCGCAGCAGGGAGCCCTCGCTGAGCGCCTCGACGTGCTCGTCGAAGACGGGGAGGTCCTGGGAGTCGATCGTGGCGTCGGCCCACCACAGCGAGACGGTCGGCTCGACGATGTGGCGCACGCGGTGGAGATCCCAGAACGCCGAGTCGGTCTGGTTGTGCACGCGCACGAAGGAGGTGGTCAGGTCGGCGCCGAGGCCGCCCCACACGCGGATGGTGTCGTCCTCGCCGGGGGAGTAGTCGGCGAAGTCGTCGTCGTAGGCGGTGACGCGCCCGACGGCGCGGGGGGTGAGCGTCCAGGCGCCGGCGCGGATCGGCGCCGAGAGCTCGTGGCGGGTGTCGAAGCGGGCGACCTCGCGCTCGGGGAAGCCCGCGGCGCTGAGGACGTCGGCGGGCGACTGGTTGGGCGCCGTCCCGAGCCCGCGCGCGGCGCGCTCGGCGGTGTTGAGCCCGTACTCGATCGCGTTCTCGTTCGAGAGCCGCGCCTCGACCATGCCCACGCGCGTCTGCCCGAAGTGCGTGAGCGAGGAGCCAAAGAGCCCCGGGTCGAAGCGGTCGTAGAGCGCTTCGGGGAGGCGCGCGGTCTGGTAGCCGCGGCTCTGGAGGAGGTACTCGTTGACGATGAAGTCGTCGAGGGGGCCCGAGGCGTCGAGGGCGAGCAGGTCGTGGTCGCGCAGGCGGCGGATGTACGCGCCGGTGCGCAGCTCGCGCCGCGTGTCGGCGATCTCGGGGAAGAGCGCGTCGAAGAACGCCGGGTCGGAGACCGTCGCGACCTCGGTAAAGAGCGTCCACTCGCCCGTGAGGTCCCAGCGGTTCTCGCCGAGGATCGTGCCGCGGTCGGCGTTGTCGCGGTCGATGTTGTGCCCGCTGCCGAGGTCGTCCACGCCGTCGTCGCGGAAGTAGTAGGCGAAGAGCTTGCCGTCGTTCTCGAGCGTGTTCCACGCGGAGTCGATGCCGATCGCGCCGCCGCGCCCGAAGTACCCGTCGGCGAGGAGGTCGGCCGACACGCCGTCGGGCGGCTCGAGCCCGAGGACGCCGAAGAGGTCCCAGCGGGAGTAGATGATCGGCTTGCCGTCGCGCGTGCGGAAGGAGAGGCGCGGCGCGCGGGAGCCGTCCACCTCGCCCTTGAAGTCGGGCAGGGGGACGATCGGCGTGCCGTTGACGCGGTAGCTGACGTCGTCGGCGTCGACGGTAAAGGCGGAGGACCCGTCGGCGCGTGGCTTGCGCGTCAGCGCGAGAGACGTGGCGCCGATCGCGAAGTGGGGCTCGAAGAACTCGACGTTCGCGAAGCGGGCGTTGGACGCCGACCAGCGGTCGTCGGCCTCCTGGCGGATGACGTCGGCGCGCAGGTAGAGGGGAAGCTCGCGGCGCTCGTCGTAGGTCCAGAAGACGGCGTCGAGCACCACGCCCGTGTTCGCGGCGAGGTCGTAGTACATGCGCGGGCCGCGCAACGTGTAGTCGCCGTCGGTCGCGACGACGCCGCCCTCGAGGTAGACCCCGCGGACCTCGTCGGGGGTGAACCCGTCGATCTTGTCGAGCTCGCGCGCTTCGAGGAAGACGACGGCGCTGTCCGCAGATAGGTGCAGCCTACGTCCCTGCGAGACGTCCTCGAACTGCACCGCGACGCCGCCCGAGATGACCAGCGCGTTCTCGTCCTCGCCGGTGACGAACGTCCGATCGGGCCCGTGGAACGTCACGACGGCGTCGGTGGGGATCGACGGCGGGGCCTGGCGCGGCGCGTCGGGGTCCGGCTCGGGCGTCTCGATGAGGTCGAGGCGGTACGCCGCCGGCGGGCGCCAGTCGCCCCGGTCGAGCGCCGAGGAAACAAACGTCGGGTCGCCCGCGACGATCTGGGCGAGGCGCTGCGAAAAGCGGTACTCGGCGTCGCCCACGAAGGGGCCGTACGGGCGCCCGCGCTCGAAGACGTCGGCCGTCACGCTCAGCTCGCCCGAGACGAGGGCCGTCACCAGCAGGCGGTCGGCGGACTGCGACACCGCGGGGGCGGCGCCCGGCGTGCGCACCTGGTCGAAGTAGAGGGCGATCTGGTTCGCCTCGCCGCCGTCGCCGGGCAGCGTCACCCGCTCGACCCACACCACGCAGCGCTTGGCGCGGAAGCGGTAAGGGCCGATCGCGACCTCCGCGTCCGTGTCCAGCAGCAGGCGTCGGGTCGAGCCCTCCTCCCACGCGGTGACGTACGAGGCCGTCAGCGTCGCGTTGAGGGCCTGGAGCGGGGCGTCCACGAGCAGGCCGTCGAAGTCCCGCCCGTCGAGCCGGGGGCTGGGCGCGGCGTCCTGCGCGACGCAAGGCGTCGCGGCGCAGAGCAGTGCGGCAAGGATGGCGCCCGTCCGTGGCATGGGGGGATGCTACGGGGAGGGGGGTGGGGTCACAAGGCGCCCGGCCCCGTCTCCCGATCCGTCTCCGGGCCCGCGTCGGCGCCATCGACGATCCACTCGGAGCTGTCGGGCGGCGCCTGGTCGCGGTTGACCGCCCGCACCGCCGAGATCAGCGACACAACCGTCTGCAACGCGAGCGCCACGCCGAGGATCAGGAGCATCCACTTGGCGACCTGCGCGACCCCGAACGGGTCCGTCCCGAGGTGGTTCGCGACCGCCAGGGCCGCGCCGCACCCGATGAGGAGCGCTTTGAACTCCGTCGGACCGAGCGGGTGCAGACGGAACTCGCCCGTGATCTTCGCGCGGATGTTGGTCAGGACCGCCGCGGCGTAGATCGAGATGACCGCGACGAGCGCGAGGTCGAGGCGACCGCAGGCGACGCCCAGCCCGACCATCCAGTAGCTAAACGACAGCGGGTCCGTGAAGTGGTCGAGAAGCTCGCCCCCGTTGCGGCACTGCCCGGTGGCGCGGGCGTGCGTGCCGTCGAGCATGTCCGCGACGTGGTTCCCGAGCACGCCGATCACCGCGAGCCACCCGCCCCACGCGAGAGCGGGAGATTTCGCGAAGCCGTACGCCCCGGCGATCGCCAGCACATGCCCAACCGCGATGATCCCCTCGGGCGGGAACGCGCGGGGGATAGGCAGGGCGCGGTAGAGCGGCTTGACCATCGGCAGAAAGAAAGGGTCGAGGAGGGAGCGGGAGACGCGTTTGGACATGGGGGCAGGCTAGGGTTCGGGAACGAACGCCACAAGTAACGCGCCGCGGGTGCCACTGGCAGCTCGCTGCCAGTGCTCGTGCGTGTCAGCTCACAGGATTGCCTCCCGTTCGACCCTCGGCATCCACGCGGGGATCTGGCCGCCCGGATCAACCCACTGCCGCGCCGAAGACCATTCGTAGTCCTCAGATCGCTCGACCAGACCCGCCCTGACGGGTTGCGATGGATGTACGTGACGGAGGCTCGCACCGCGTCATGTTCGGTGAGATTCCTGTCGTACCCTCCGCCGGGCATCCAGAATCTGAAGACCCGCTTCCCGGCGCGTTCGTTGTGCATCATGGCGTCGGCGCGATCCGGATCGGTCGCGGTGAGCCACCGCTTCACACCGTGCGAGGTCGAGCGTTTGACGCCGGCGAGGAAGGCCGAGACGGGGGCGGTACCCGCGCTCTCCGAGCTTCGGGGCGTCCCGAGCAGGTGCACGTGATCGGGCATCACGACGAACGCGATCAACGCGAACGCGTGCTGTTCCGTCGCGGCGCGGAGACGCTCGAGGAATAGTTCCGCGATGGCGGGGGTGGCGAGGAGCGGCGTCCTGTTCGCGGTCGTGAACGTCAACTCGCGGGCGTGGCCGGGGGTGTTGATCCGCTTGAGTGTCTTAAACCGGCGTGGGGTTATCGTTCAGTGGTTGGGGCACTGGCAGCGAGCTGCCAGTGGCACCCGAAGGAGTGGCGCCGAGCGGCTTCACCACGTCGTCGGCGTCTCCTCCGACGCGGTCACCCGCCCGTTGCCCTCGGGGGCCTTGGCGCTTTCCCACGACGCCGGGTACGCCGGGTCGTCGAGAGCGAGGGCTTCCTTGGTCGGGTTGAGCGGGCGGAAGGTGTCGCACATGACGGCGAGCTCGTCCGTGTACGTCGCGCCGAGGGACTTCTCCACGGTGCCGGGGTGCGGGCCGTGGGGTATGCCCTGCGGGTGCAGGCTCACGCTGCCGACCTCGATGCCCTTGCGCGCCTTGTAGTTCCCCTCGACGTAGTACAGCACCTCGTCCGAATCGAGGTTCGAGTGGTTGTACGGCACCGGGATCGCGTCGGGGTGGAAGTCCAGCACGCGCGGGCAGAAGGAGCAGATCACGAAGTTGTGCCCCTCAAACGTCTGGTGGATCGGCGGGGGCATGTGCAGCTTGCCGACGATGGGCGCGAAGTCGTCGATGTTGAAGATGTACGGGTAGTAGCACCCGTCCCAGCCCACGATGTCGCAGGGGTGGTAGTCGTAGATGTACGAGTGCACCGAGTCGCGCGCTTTGATGCGCACCTCGAAGTCGCCCGCTTCGTCGGTGTAGAGCGGGTGCTCGTCGTCGGCGAAGGGGATGTCCAGGTCGCGCTCGCAGTAGGGGGAGTGCTCGAGGAACTGGCTGGTCTTCTTCGAGATGTAGCGCGGCGGCGGCAGGATGTGGCTCGCGTTGCACGTCTCGAAGCAGATGAACTTGCCGTAGGGCATCTCCGCCTGCGTGTGGTCGTCCGGGCGGTCGGCGTCGGCGAGCTCGTCGAACTCCATGTGGTAGACGATGCCCTTGGGGATGACGATGTAGTCCTTGGGCTTGAACTTCAGCGTGCCCATGAAGGAACGCAGCGTGCCCGACCCGTAGTGGACGAACAGGCACTCGTCGCCCTGCCCGTTCTTGTAGTGGTAGCTCATGGTCTCGGCGGGGACGCAGACGGACATCTCGACATCGGAGTTGCCCAGGATGACCACGCGCCCGGTGATCGGGTCGCCCTTGGCCTTGAGGCGAGTGGAGACGAGGTGGCGCATGCGCATCGTGTCCGTCTCGACGTACTCGGGCTTGGTGCCGTAGAGCTTCTTCCACCCCGCGACCTGCGTGGGAGGATGGATGTGGTACATCGTGGAGGTCGGCCCCACGAACCCCTCGGTGCCGAAGAGTTCCTCGGAGTAGAGCGCGCCGTCGGGGCGACGGAACTGGGTGTGGCGCTTGCGGGGGAGGTTGCCCATCTTGGTGTAGTACGGCATGCGTGCGTGGTCCCTTCGAGAACTGGGGAGCCTCAGTATACGCGCACGAAAACGCCCCCGACGCACGTCGGGGGCGGCTCCGGACATGTGGTTGTCGGGTGAGGATTACTGGTCGTCGTCGAGTTCCACGGAAGCGGTCGCCTGCTCGTCGAGAGCGGCCCCGGGACGACGGGACTCCATCGCGAGGGTGTAGTCCTCCATCGTGACCAGACCCGCGACGGTGCGCCGGAGATCAACGTTCGTTTCATCGATGATCGGCACCGGGCCGTAGCCGTTCGGGCCCTCCCAGAACTGCGTGCCGTAGAGCTGCTCCTGGGAGATCTCGACCATCACACGGTCGACGAGATACGCGAGGTGAGCCTTGCTGGCCTCGCCGTTGTCGGCCGCCTGCTGCATGAGCCCGAGGCAGCGCTCGCGGAAGTCCGGACGCTGGTCGGCGTGCTGCGCAACGAGCCACGCGGCCTCGGCCCCGTCCTTGCCGACCATGCTGATCGTGGGCCACCCGTAGCGGTTGATGATCTCCTCGAGGCGTTCGATGTTCTCGTCGTTGTTCTCGAGGATCGTGACAAAGAGCGCACGCCGTTCGGACTCGGGCGTCTGCGAGATCTTGGCGCGCAGCGCCTGGTCCTCCTGGCGCATCGCAAGGAGCTCCGAGCGGAGCCCCGGCTTGAACGCGACGACCGGGTCAAAGCCCGCGGGGCGCGACGACGCCGAGGCGGACGACTGCGACGACTGACACCCGCCGGTCAGCGAGAGAAACCCGGCGGCGGTGATGACGGCGAACGGGGCGGCGATGCGCATGACGCTTCCTCCTCAGCGAGCGGACCATCCCGCTCCGGAGACAAGCGTCCGATTCAGACCACGCCGCGCCGCGCGGGCGGGTGTCAAAGGAAGAAAAGCGTGCGGGTTGCGCCGGCGCAGGGCGCACGGTTTCGCCAGACGGTTCAGACAGGACCGGCTCAGGCGGCCGCGGCGGGGGGCGCCTTCGCGGGTGGCGTCTGGAGGTGCTGGCTGAAGCACTCGAAGACCTTCGAGGCCTCGTAGGGCTTGCGGATCACGCCCGCGGCGCCGAGCTCCGTGGCGGCGTGCGCCGCCGCGAGCGTGGCGTCTGCGGTGGTCGCCACGATCGGCCCGCGGAAGCCTGCGTCGCGGGCCATCTGCACGAGTTCACCGACGGGGAGGCTTTCCGGACCCTGGTCGAGGTCGCAGACAAGCAGGTCGACCTTGAGCCCAGCCAGCGCCTCGACGCATTCCTCGGGGGACGTCACGGCGCTGAGGGTGATCTTGGTCTCTTTGAGCAGGCTCGTGAACTGCGACAGTTCCTCGCCCTGACAATCGACGATCAGCACCGCGCCGCTGAGGACGGGGCGCTCGGGCTCCGTGCCCTCGGCGTCTTGCCCGACAAAGCAGCTCGGGTCGATCTGCTCCGCGAACTTGATGCCCAGCTCGTGGACGCGTCCCTTGACCAGCCGGCAGTGCGCCACCACGCCCGGGATCTTCATCAGCTCGCCGTCCTGGGTCATCAGCATGATCTCGCACTGGGAATCCTGGTACACGAAGCCGCCGTGCAGGATCGATATGCCCGATGCCGAGATGTTGCGCGTCAGCGCCATGTACCGGTGCACCTGCTGGCGCCCCGAGTCCTGGATCGTGAAGGGGATCTCGTTCCCGTAGTACACGTAGCGTTCGGACTGGCGTTTGGAGTTCCCGCCTGGGGAACGCTCCGTGCGGTTGAGCGCGTCAAAGAGCAGCCGGCGCTCGGCGTCGCCCATGCGGATGCAGTCGGTGAACTGATTGCCAGACATGTCGCGTCCTCTCGGGCGCGTCCGACGGCCCGCCAAGCATCTATCGGATACCGCACAAGAACGGCTCAGCGCCGAAACGGAAAAACCCTCGCGTGTCCCGGCGGTCGTGACGCCGGGGAGACCCATAACAGGGCGACCCGCGCCGTCGTCAGGCGGCGCGGACGTTCGGCTCCAGCCGCGACGCGACCTCACGGAGCTTCAGGAGCGCCGGGCGCGATTCTTCGACCGAAGCGGTTGAATCGAGTGCGCGCTGCGCGTCGCGCGCCGCGATCGAGAGCGGCAGGTACCCGAACCCGGCGCCCGACTCCCAGAAGTTCTGGCACAGCTGGCGGAGCGCGTCGAGGTCGCCAGCGCAGTCGTCGCTGAGCGACGAGTTGAGCCGCTCCTGCACGTCGGCGATGTACGTGCTCAGAAGATCTTCCGAGTCCGCCTCTTCCGCCTCGAGGGTGGAGAAGATCGGCCCGGCGGGTTCGGGTTCGACGTCGTCGCTGACGCTGTCGCTGGCGCACCCGAGGTGCTGGTTGAGCACCGTGAAGAGCTTGCCGCGCGTGTACGGCTTCAGGAGCACGCCGCAGATCCCGTGCTCTTTCGCGGTGCGCACGTCCTCGGCCGACGCGTGGGCGGTCATGATGAGGATCGGTCCCGTGTACCCCGCCTCGCGGGCCAGTCGCATCGCTTCGAGCCCGGAGCTGTCTTCGGGGCTGAGCATCAGGTCGCAGACGAACAGGTCCACCGGCGTCGCGGTGATCAGACGGAGCGCTTCTTCGCTTGTCCTCGCGCCGAGCACGGACATCTGCGAGTTGCGGAGGTGATGCTTGAACAGCATGTGCTCCGGCTCCTGATCGTCAAGGAGCAGGACCGTCCCCTGCGCGAGGCACTCGACGCTCTCGGGCTCCTGGATGATCGCGGAGGTCGGGTGCGTGACGAAGCAGCGGGTGTCGACGGGGTGTTCGAACTCGATCCCGAGCTCGTGCACGCGCCCCTGCACGAGCCGGCAGCGCTGCACGCGGGCGTCGATCTTCTCCGTCTCGCCCCACAGCGTCGGCATCGCCAGCTTGCAGGGCGTGTTCGGGTACACGAAGCCGCAGTGGAGGAGTGAGATCCCCGAGCCGGAGATGTTGCGCGAGAGCGTCAGCCACGTGTGCGTCTCGCTGACGCCGTGGCTCTGGAGCGTCATCGCGATCTCGACGCCGGGGTAGTCCAGTCGCCCGTGGCGGCGCTGCGGGTGGTTCCCGGTGCTCTCGAGCACGTTGAGCGCGTCGAGCATCTGGCGCCGAACGGCTTGGCTAATCCGAGGACCTGCTTTTTCGACCTCTCGACTCATACGAAGACCCCGCGCGATGGCCGCGATGAGAGGTGTTCATCGGCCGCTGGGCGTGCGTGGGCAAGCCGGATCCAGTATTCGCGCCCCTCCCGGCGCGGGGCACAACGTCGCCACCTGTTCGGGGGACGGGCCGGGAAGGGGGGCGATTCCGGTAACGACCGCGCGGGGGACGCTCAGCCGAACGCGGCCGCGGCGGCCTCGTTCATCTCCTCGGGCGTCATGTCCTTCTGATGCGTCGCGAGGGACCACATATGCCCGAACGGGTCGGCGACGATCCCGTACCGGTCGCCCCAGAACATGTCCGACGGGGGCATCGTGACCGTCGCCCCCGCCGCGGTCGCCTGAGCGATCGCGGCGTCGCAGTCCTCGACGTAGCGGTGCAGCGTCACCGGCGTGGCCCCCAGCTTCTTGGGATCGCGGGAGACGCCCCCGCACATCTCGGGGAAATCGTCGGCGAGGAAGACCAGCTGCGAGCCGATCCGGACCTCGGCGTGCATGATCTTCGAGCCGTCGGGCATGGGCATGCGGCAGACCTCCTCGGCTCCGAAGGCCTGCTTGTAGAACTCGATGGCGGCGGCGCAGTCGGACACGACGAGGTGGGCGATGAGGCCTTCGGCGCCGGCGGGGATGGGGCTGGTCATAGGGTTGGCTCCTGTTTGGGTTTGATTGGCAGGATACCCACGCGGCCGGCCGCGGTCCAGTGCTTTTTTCCAACGAGCCGGTGGCGCTCTACCCCTCGCGGCGCTGGGCGAGCAGGGCGACCTGCAGCTCGAGGCGCTTCACCTCGCGCAGGACGGCGTTCTTGTCCATCTGCATCCACATCCACATCTTCAGGTTGCCCACGGCGAGCACGCAGAAGGTGAACCCGAAGCCCCACGCGAGCATGGCGCGGGTGGTCTCGGCGTTGAAGAACGAGATAGCGGTCCACACCGCCAGCCCGAAGAACACGAACGTGTACGCGAACGCGAGGAGGTGGATCCATTTGTTGCGCCCGCGGTACACGCCGAACATCATCTGCCAGACGCTCTGCTCGTCGGGCAGTAGGTCGGGGTCGGGGTTGTCGCTCGCCTGCACGGCGCGACGGATGCGTTCGTCGAGGTCTGTCATGTCAGTCTCCTTGAAGAGCGGTGGCGGGTTCGGTCGCCTGCGCGAGCTTGGTTCGTGCGCTCGCGAGGCGTGATTTCACGGTGTTTGCGGGGATATCGAGGATGCGCCCGATCGCGCTGACGGCGAAACCCTCGGCGTAGTACAGGCGGACGGTCAGCGCGAGCTCGTGCGGCAGCGCGTCGAGCGCGGCGCGCATCGCGTCGAGGTCGTCGTCGGCGGGGCGCTCGTGAGGTTCCGGCGCCGTGCGGCCGGCGTCGCGCCGATGGCGCTGCGCTGTGCGCACGCGGTCGGCGCAGCGCCGGGTGACGACGCGGTACGCCCAGGCGCGGAACGCCGCCGGGTCGCGCAGACGGCGCAGGCCCGAGACGATCTGCACCCACGCGTCCTGCAGGGCCTCGGCGCCCAGGTCACGCGACCCGGCGCAGCGGGTCGCGTACGCCAGCAGCGGGGGGTGGTGACGCTCGATCAGCAGACGAAGCGAACGCTCGCTCCCCGCCTGGGCGTCGAGCACCAGCAGCTCGGTCTCGATGTCGGCGGGTGTTCGTGGCATGGCGTCCTCGGTACAAGGTCGCCGATGCGGGGCCCGCGGTGCGCGCTGGGGGCGAAAAAAAGTGGCTCAGCCCGTGGCCATGCCCTCGAGCCCGTCCCAGACGCAGTTGGCGATGACCCACTCCCCGTCGAGCTTGGCGAGGTGGAGGTAGTCGAACCACGCGTGCCCGATCAGCTTCACGCTGGCGCTGTTGTGGGTGCGGTCGTAGATCTCGAACTCGAAGCGGGCGGTGTCCGGGTCAACCTTGTAGTGCGCGTTCCAATCCGTCGCGTTGTTGATGAGCTGCTCGTAGGTGATGGGCTGGAGCTGCGTGATGCCGTGGCGTCCCGTGCGCACGGAGTGCTTGCTGAGCGTCGGGTGCAGGGTGGTGCGCACCAGCTCGGGGTCGGCGCGGTAGAAGCCGTCAACGAAGCGCCGCCCGACGGCGCGGATCGCGGCCTCGTCCTCGTCGCTGCCCGCCGGCGCTTCACCGGTGTCGGGGTCGACCTGCCCCCACAGCACGTTGATGACGTCCCACTCGCCGTCGATCTTCACGAGGTGGAAGTAGTCGTACCAGATCTGCCCGGTGAGCTTGGCGGTCGCGACGGTGTCGGAGACCTCGTAGATCTCGATGTCCTTGCGCGCCGTGTCGGGGTCGAAGCCGCCGCCGGCGTTGAAGTAGATCGCGAGCGGGCGCATCTCCTCGTAGGTGATGGGCTCGAGCCATTCGTAGGGCTGCCCCCAGAACTGCGCGCACACCCAGCGCTTGGCGAGGTCGGGGTGGACCGAGGCCTGCACGCGGTCGGGGTCCGCCTCGTAGAAGCCCATGACGTAGTCGGTGATGGTGTCGCGGACGGCCTGCTCATCGTCGGCGGCCGCGGCCGCGGCGAGGGGGGCGATGGCGAGAGCGGTGAGTGCGATGAGCGTGCGCATGGATAGCGTCCTCCTGATGGGTTCACTGCGTGTACCCGTAGGGAGGGCGGGGGTTTTGATTGTCTGCGCGGGGTGCTGGGTGGGAGTAAGCCAACTTGCTGGTTGCCAGTACTCGAGCTTCACTCGTTGGAGTGTACGAGTCCGATCCAATCGATGTGAGGAGCGATCGCTTCAAACGAGGCGAGGTCAAGCACGCGTGCTCTAGTCGGAAATGCGTTCGCGACCAACTGTGTTATCCAGTCCCTTAAATATGTTGTAATCTGGTCGTTAGGCCATGATCCATCTTCGGGCACATTTACTGAATCAACTCGATATTCGTAGAAGTAAAAATATTTGATCTTGGTAGAAAAGCGCCTGATTTGTAGGCCTTCGAGTAGCCTGGGCCGGTAGATAGATACCTGTAGCTGCCCAACACTTCGTTCAAGTGCTGCCCATCCACAAATCTCGTTCAACTGGTGTGGGTACCAGTATCGACGCTGATAATCCCGATCCACTTGCTCAGCTAAATCCGCAGGTGGCTCAGCATCCCACGCGTTCCAATTTGCAAGCTCCGATTCAAGAATCCGCTGCTGATTGCGTTCGTGAAACTTGTGGTGCTCGGAAACACCACGTAGGGAGACTGGTAACAGTGCAATAGTCCTACAGCCGGCGGGTTCCGCAGGCGCGATTTTCACACCGCCACCGCCGACACATCCTCGTCCACAAGGATCTCCGCCTCGGTCTTCTCCAGCACCTCTTCGACCGTGACGCCCGGCGCGAGTTCGGTCAGGCGGAAGCGTTGTTTGTCTTCGTCCATCTGGAGGACGCAGAGGTCGGAGATGATCATGTCGATGCAGCGCTGCCCGGTGAGGGGGAGGGTGCATTCCTTGAGGATCTTCGCCTCGCCCTTTTTGTTGGTGTGCTCCATGGTCACGACGACCTTCTGCACGCCGGCGACGAGGTCCATGGCGCCGCCCATGCCCTTGATCATCTTGCCGGGGATCATCCAGTTGGCGATGTCGCCTTCCTGTGAGATCTGCATGGCGCCGAGGATGGCGAGCTGGACGTGCCCGCCGCGGATCATCTCGAAGGACTCGGAGGACGAGAAGTAGGCGGCGCCGGGGACGGCGGTGATGGTCTGCTTGCCGGCGTTGATGAGGTCGGCGTCGACGTTGTCCTCGCTGGGGAAGGGGCCGATGCCGAGGAGGCCATTCTCGGATTGGAGCCAGACCTCCATGCCGTCTGGGATGTGGTTGGCGACGAGGGTGGGCATGCCGATGCCGAGGTTGACGACGTAGCCGTCGCGGAGTTCCTGGGCGGCGCGCTTGGTGATCTGTTCGCGTGTGAGTGCCATCGGCGCAGTGTACCGGCGTCGCCCTCCCCACGGCGAGCGCGTAGGATCGGGGCGAGGAGGGTCGCGATGGAGACTCCAACGCTGATCTACGTCGGCGCGAAGCGGAACATCACCGCGTTGGACGCGGCGAGCGGGGAGGTGGTCTGGGAGCTCAAGCTGCCGGGCGCCTTCGGCACGTACCTGACGCTGATGGTCGAGGACGGGGTGCTGTACGCGGCGCGTCAGGGGGTGATGTACGCGATCAACGCGCTCTCGGGCGAGCCGCTGTGGCAGTCGGAGATCAAGGGCGCGAAGAACACACCGATGATGATCGCGACGTCCCGGGGCGGGAGCACGTCGGTGCAGCAGCAGCAGCAGTTTCACAAGAAGCAGTTTGACACGGCGGTGGCGCAGGGCGCCGCGGGGGGCGCGGGTGCGGGCTGAGCGGGGCGGGGCCCGTGGGTAGGATGCCCGGGTGCTTGGCTTCTTGTACATCGTGGCGGAATGGTCGATCCGCATCGGGATGACGCCGCTGGTGATCCGGAAGCGGGACGCGTCGTCGTCGCTGGCGTGGCTGGCGTTCATCTACTTCATCCCGTTCGTCGGGGCGGTGGTCTACTTCTTCATCGGCGAGGTTGAGCTCGGGAAGCGGCGCGGCGCGCGGCACCGGGAGGCCTCGGCGTCGCTCCGCAAGGCCCTGGACCTGCACCACCCGGCGGAGGTGGTTGATGGGGTTATCCGCGGGGCCCAGGAAGACTTCGAGCTGCTGTGCCGGCGTGTGGGCGGGAGCCCGGCGCTGGGGGGGAACTCGGTCGAGCCGCTGGCGGACACGGACGCGTTTCTCACGCGGCTGAGCGAGGAGATCGACGCGGCGGAGCGGACGGTGCACGCGCTGTACTACATCTTCGGAACGGACGGCGGCGCGAGGCGTGTGATCGACGCCATCGAGCGGGCGGCCAAGCGGGGGGTGCGCTGCCGGGTGCTCGTTGACGCGGTGGGGTCGAAGCGGTTTATGAGGACGGTGGCGCCGCGGCTGCGGGCGGCGGGCGTGGAGTGCTCGGCGTGCCTGCCGGTTGGTCTGTTCCGTCGGGCGCTCGCGCGGATCGACCTGCGGAACCACCGGAAGCTGGCGGTGATCGACGGGCGCGTGGCGTACGTGGGCTCGCACAACGCGATCGACGCTGATTACGGGCTGCGCACGCGCGACGGGATGATGAAGGTCGGCCCCTGGCATGACCTGAGCGCGCGGATCGAGGGGCCCGCGGTGCGCGAGCTGCAGGCGGTGTTCCTGGAGGACTGGAACGCGGAGACGCACGAGACGCTGGTGGACGACGACCTCTTCGCGGCGTCGGTGTCGGGTGAGACGGCGATCCAGGTCTCGCCCAGCGGGCCGTCGGGGCGCCCGGCGGCGCTCCGCTGGTTGGTGTCGGCGGCGTTGCACGAGGCGCAGGAGCGGGTGGTGATCACGTCGCCGTACCTGGCCCTGGACACGAGCACGCTGCAGTCGCTGCAGCTGACGGCGATGCGCGGGGTGGCGGTCTCGCTGGTGTTGCCCGAGAAGAGCAACAGCGTGCTGGCGGCGGGGGCGTGCCGGGCGTGTTACTCGATGCTGCTCGGTGCGGGCGTGCGGATTCACCTGCATCAGGAGGGGTTGCTTCACGCCAAGACGATGACGGTTGACGACGCGTTCACGCTTGGCGGGTCGGGGAACTTCGATATGCGGTCGTTCCTGCTGAACTTCGAGCTGACGACGATTTTGTACGGGAGCGCGGCGACGTCGCGCGTGCGGGAGCAGCAGGAGCGGTACATCGCACAATCGCGCGAGCTGACGATGGACGAGTGGGGCGCGCGGGCGCGGTGGAAGATGACGCTGGATCGTCTGGCGATGCTGGCGAGCCCGTTGCTCTAAACGGGGGCGACGTCGTCGGCGCCGCGAGATTCGACGACAGCGATCGCGGTGTCCTTGACGCTCTTGAAGGCGAGCAGCCCGAAGACGATCGAGGCGGGCCAGAAGACGAAGATCCCCACGAGCGGGACGAACCCGAGCGGGACGAGGATGCAGCTGATGAGCGCGAGGGTCTCGTGTGCGCGCGGGGCGTTGATGGCGTGCTTGGCGGCGTGCGCGTTGAGGTCCTTCGTCAGGCCCCAGAACGCGACGAAGTTCCAGAAGAGGTTGAAGAAGGGGACGAAGCAGAGGCCGACGGCCAGGGGCGGCGCGGTGCGGGCCTCGTCCGCGGGGAGGATCGACCACGCGCGGTACAGGAAGATCGCCAGCAGCACCGCGCCCGTGATGAGGATGGGGAGGCCGACCAGCAGCAGCGTCAGCGGGGCGCCCACGGCGACGCAGATGGCGCCGTAGAGGAAGAGGTTCTGAAACGTCGAGGGCGCGACGACGGCGGGGGGCGTGGTCATGGTATGGGGGCTTTCTTATCGCGCGGCGAGCGCTTTGGCCGTTTCGGTTGCAGATCGGTGGATATTCACGAACGTCAACACCCACAGGATGAAGTATGGAAGCGCGGCGCACCCCGCCGTGAGGGGCGTGAGCGGCGCGAAGATGCATGTCGCGAGTGCGAGCCCATCGTGGGCAGGGCGGGTCTGCAGATTCTCGGCGCGAGTGAAACTGTTGAGGTCCCGCGTGAGTCCCCACACGCTGAAGAAGTTGCCGACAAAGTTCACGAGCGGGATGAGTGTGAGGACGAATGCGGTTCCCGGTCGCATTCGCGCGTGCTGAGGGGGGATGAGCGTCCACGCGGCCCGGATAAACAAGCAGAAGCAGACATGCCCGAGCAACCCGAAGGCGACGCTAATCCAGAGGAGGTTCTGGGAGAGGGACTCGAGGAACGCGGTCAGGATCGCAAGGCAGAAGAACGCGACACTGCAGGCGAAAAGGCGGTTCAGCGTTTGAACCTGCGGCGCGCTCTTCGGTGTGGCGTCCTCGTGCGCGGCCTCGTTCATCCCGCGCTGACCGTGCGCTGTTCGATGCGTCGTTCGCTCTCTGTGACGACGATGTGATCGACAAACGCGCCGGAGAGGTGCACCGAATCGGGGTCGATCGCCCCGGTGTCGACGATCGCATCAACCTCGGCGATGGTCACGCCGCCGGCTTGGGCCATCATCGGGTTGAAGTTGCGGGCGGTCTTGCTGAAGACGAGGTTGCCGGCGTGGTCGGCGGTGTGGGCCTTGACGATCGAGAGGTCGGACTTGAGCCACGTCTCCATGACGTAGGTGCGCCCGTCGAAGTCCCGCAGCTCCTTGCCGTCGGCGATTTGCGTGCCGACGCCCGTGGCGGTGTAGAACGCCGGGATGCCGGCGCCGCCCGCGCGGATGCGCTCGGCGAGCGTCCCCTGGGGGTTGAACTCGACCTCGAGCTCGCCCTCGAGGAACTGGCGGGCGAACTCGTCGTTCTCGCCGACGTAGCTCGAGACCATCTTCTTGATCTGCTTCGTCGCGAGCAGGAGCCCGAGGCCCCAGTCGTCGACGCCGCAGTTGTTGCTGATGACGGTGAGGTCGTTCACGCCCGTGTCGCGCAGCGCGATGATGAGCTGCTCGGGGATGCCGCAGAGACCGAAGCCGCCGGCCATGACGGTCATCCCGTCGCGGACAACGCCGTCGCTCTTGAGCTGCTGCATGAGGTCGGAGGGTGCGTCGCGGAGTTTGCTTGCCATGGCGGGGAGAATAGCAGGGGGCTATCGGTGCGGCGGCCCCGGCGGGGGGCGCAGCCAGTCCAGCGCGGGCACGTTCCGCGCGACGAAGTATGCCAGGAGGGTGACGAGGAGCGTCCACGCCAGCTTCGGTGCGAGGCGGCGCGGGGCGGGGGCGCGCCAGCCGAGCAGCCCGGCGAGGACGAACCCCAGCGCCGGGACCCCAAGGAGCAGCAGCGCCGGGTTGAAGCGGAACGCGGTCGCGAGGCGCCCGTTGAGCGCGTGGTGCGCGGCGCGGAGGGAACCGCAGCCGGGGCACGTGACGCCCAACAGGGCCGCGGAGGGGCAGGGTGGGATCGCCGCGACCGAGGCGGGTTCGTTGAGCGCGAGGAAGACGAGCGAGGCGACGATCGCGACGAGGACGCCCGCGCGCACGGCGGGGCGGGGCCTTCGCGGGGGGGAGCTGGCGTGTTGTTCGGGTGCGGGACGCATGCTAGTTTTTGATTCCCGCGCGGGTGCGGGCCACGGAGAGACGCAATGTACTGCACCGGCTGCGGCCACAAGGCGGAGAACGCGAGCGCGACGCGCTGCGCGATGTGCGGCGCCGAGATGCCCGTCGCCGCGAGTGCCACCGGCGCCGGGGAGGCCGCCCTCGGGCTGGTGATCCCGCTCAAGGCCTCGCCGGCCTCGGTCGCGTCGTACATCGTTGGGCTCTTCTCGTTCATCCTCTGGCCGCTCGGGATCGTGGCGATCATCCTCGGCGCGCTGGCGCTGCGGCGCATCAAGCGGACGCCGGGGCTCAAGGGCACGGGGCGCGCGATCACGGGCATCGTGCTCGGGAGCCTGACCACGGCGCTCCTGGTCTTCGTGCTCATCCTCTTCGTCATGGACCCTGGCGCGACCCCCTGATGTTCTGCGCACACTGCGGGTATCTCAACGACGACAACGCGCACCGCTGCATCTCGTGCGAGCACGTCATGCTGCGCCCGGGCGAGTCGATCACCGGCGAGATCGGGTACCCCGCCAAGGCGCACCTCGCGGTCGCGATCGTCGTCACGCTGCTCTGCTGTCAGATCACCGGCATTGTCGCGATCGTCTACGCCTCGTTCACGATGTCCCACAACGGCGAGGGGAAGTACGCCGAGGCGCAGCGGACGTCGAAAGCCGCGCTCGTCTGGATCTGGATCTCGTTCGGGATCGGCCTCGCGATCGTGGCGTTTTATGTGATCGCCGGCGTTCTCACCGCCGCGGGAACGCTGCCGTGACCCGGCGGCTCGGGGATCCTGCTCGTCGCCTCGCTCGCCGCGACCGTGTTCGGCTTCGTCCCGACGGGCGTGATCGCGACGGTCTACGCGGCGCGGGCGTGGTCGCTCGCGGTGCAGGGGCGCTCGTGCGCATCTGCGATGAGCGGGGCGGCGGCGTGGCTGACCGCGACGGTCGTTATCGGGGCCGCCGTCGAGGTCCCGGTGGTCGCGGCGATGCTGCACTGAGAAGGGGGGCGCGTGATGGGCGACGACCTCGGGCACGAGACACGGCCTGCCGAGGGTCGCGGCGCGACCATTCTGACGCTGGGGATCCTCTCGATCGTCCTCGCGGGTTGCTCGCCGGCGGGGCTCATCCTCGGGTACCTGGCGGTGTCGAAGGCGAGGGCCGACCTGCCCCGCTTCGAGAGCGGGCTGCTCCGCGAGGAGGACCGGGGCCTGACCAAGGCCGGGAAGACCTGCGGAATAGTGGGGCTCTGCCTCTCGGGGGTGGCGTTCCTGATGCAGATGCTCCAGCTCGTGATCTTCCTCTTCGCGATCGTTTTCATGGGTACGGGGACGCCCTGACGCCTCGGGCGCGCTGGGTTATCCGCTCTGATCACGGGCGCAGACCCCGCCCGCCGACAGCGGTAAACTGTGTGTGACCCAGCGGGCGTTTGTGTGCCCGCGACCACCAGAGGAGATCGACCATGAGCACCGCTTCAACCCCGCAGTCTGTCAGCACCAAGGGCGCGAGCACCGATCCCCTGCAGCTCATCGACGTCGATCACGTCCGGTTCTACGTGGGCAACGCCAAGCAGGCCGCGTTCTTCTACGCCCACACCTTCGGGTTCCAGATCTCCGAGGTCGCCGACCTCACCACGGGCAGCCGCGAGGAGGCCTCGTACCTGCTCACGCAGGGCAACATCCGCCTCCTGCTGACGACGGGCCTCAACAAGGACCACATCGCCGCCAAGGAAGTCCTCCAGTACGGCGACGGGGTCAAGGACGTCGCGATGACGGTCTTCGACGCCGAGGCCGCCTTCGAGCGCGCCGTCTCCAACGGCGCGGAGGTCGCCTACGAGCCCCGCACCGTGTCCGACGACACGGGCAGCGTCACCGTGGCGGGCATCAAGACCTACGGGCGCGCGATCCACTCCTTCGTCTCCCGCACGGGCGCGTACGAGCTGCCCAGCGTGAAGAAGGGCGGCTCCTTCATGCCCGGGTTCGCCCGCTTCCCCGACATCGCGCTGAACAAGTACAACCGCGAGAACCCCTGCGGCCTCAAGTACGTGGACCACTGCGTGGGCAACGTCGAAGAGGGCAAGATGAACCACTGGGTGAAGTGGTACGAGGACGTCCTCGAGTTCAAGATGTTCAAGCACTTCGACGACGCGGACATCTCAACCGAGTACTCCGCGCTCATGTCGAAGGTCATGGCGTCGGGCAACCACCTCATCAAGATGCCCATCAACGAGCCCGCCGACGGCAAGAAGAAGTCCCAGATCCTCGAGTACCTCGAGTGGCACGACATGACGCCCGGCGTCCAGCACCTCGCCCTGCGCACCGACGACGAGCTCGCGTCCGTCGCCGCCCTGCGCGGTCGCGGCGTGGACTTCCTCCAACTCCCCGACACCTACTACGAGCTCGTGTGGGACCGCGTGAACAAGGTCCTCACCGAGAACGGTCACGAGGCCGTCAAGGAAGACCACGAGCGCGTGAAAGACCTCGGCATCCTCGTGGACGCCGACGACGAGGGCTACCTCCTCCAGCTCTTCACCAAGCCCCTCCAGGACCGCCCGACGCTGTTCTTCGAGATCATCTCACGGCGCGGCAGCCAGAGCTTCGGCAAGGGCAACTTCAAGGCGCTGTTTGAGGCGCTGGAGCTTGAGCAGGAGCGTCGGGGGAATCTGTAAGAGCTGAAATGCACGACGATCGCGCTAGTGGTAAAAAAGCCGGTGCGTATCTCTTTATCGCGATGCTCTGCGGGGTTCTGTCGGTATGCGCATTACCGCTCATCTGGCTCGGTGTATTGGGGCTACTGGGAAGAGTGGCCGATGCTGAATACGCGGTAAACCTGCGTGCGGGTGTCCACTTTCTAGCACTCGGACTCGCACCGATCTTCCCAACGGTGATCTTTGGCGTGCTTGCTTGCCGTCGTAAAGACAATTGATCCGGGTGCCACTACTCGACGCGAAGCGGCGCAGTAGTGCTCTGGACTCAACGCACTACTGCGCTCCTGCGGAGCGAGTAGTGGCGCCCTTCGGCACGCTTTCCGGTGCACCCGGCGTCGAGGGAATCTGTAAGCAGACCTCGCTACTGTCGGTTATGTTCTACGTGCTTTAGAGCTTCCTGCCATGGGCGTTGAACAGTGGAAAATCGATTGTCACCATGAGCATTCTCCGGGAACGCCGTTCCCGGAATTTGTCACATTAAGTGATAGCAAATGCGCGGCAATCCGCGCCCGGGTTGCACGTGCGATCGGAACGGCGCCTGGGGGCGATGCGGGTGCGTTGTTTGCTTCATTCGCCCGAACACGCGGGACGCCACAGGGGATGGTGCCGTGTGCGGTTGATCCATCGCACGGGCAGTGGAGTTTTTGTGAACTGCTTAAGAAGAATCAGATTCGCCCGACCGAGGCGGTCTACATCAATTGGTATCACTTCGATGACATTGACATGTTCCATACTGCTAAGAGTGTGGAGCGGTGCTTCGACAGTATTTGGTATCCGGTGTCGGATGACATTGAGCTGTTCGATGATTCCCTCGGATGGACTTTGAGCGTCGATCACGATGGGTATATCGAATTGCGACAGTTCGCTAGTTAGATCCGGGCGCCACTACTCGTCGCGAAGCGGCGCAGTAGTGCTCTGGACTCAACGCACTACTGCGCTCCTGCGGAGCGAGTAGTGGTGCCCTGCGGTTAACTTTTCGGGGTGCCCCGACCCGCCGCAGGCGCGTCGGGAGTTGAGTGCTAGGCCATCGCATCACGACGCGCCGCGTTGCGGCGGGTCGTGGCACCCTGTGTTCGGGGGCGAAAGTACTGCGTCTGGGCGCCACTACTCGACGCGAAGCGGCGCAGTAGTGCTCTGGACTCAACGCACTACTGCGCTCCTGCGGAGCGAGTAGTGGCGCCCGAGAGTCACGCGGAGTCCGAGCTCTCCCCGCACTCCGGACACACCGCGCCCTCAAGCCCCTTCAGCGAATACCCGCAGCTCGCACACACGCCGGCCGGAGGCGGCGCTGTCATCAGCGAGTAGACGATGCCACCGAGCAGCCCGATCCCCGAGCCGATCGACGGGCCGAGCGCGACCCACAGGGGGATGTTGCCGGTGACGGCGCCGACTGTCGCGCCGAACGCGGTCCCGAGCCCCGCGCCGATCGCGAGTCCCAGGGCGATGTGGATGGGGTTCAGGCGTTCAGACATGCCGGGACTCTAACGCAGAACGCCCCACGCCCCTCGCGCGCCACACGGAGAATGGGCGTATGCGCGGGAGGCATGGGGCGTGTCTACTGAAGGGGAAATCGGTGCGGCGTCTAGCGCCGTCGGCGGAGGCCGATGACGCTCGCGACGCCGAAGAGCGCGCCGGTCGCGGGCGCCGGGATCACCTCGGCGCGGACCTCGTTCCAGCCAACGCTGAACACGCCGTCGCTGAACGCGAAGAGGGCGTTCTTCGTCTGGTCGAACGCGTTGAAGTTGTAGGACTCGGGGAGCGAGTAGTTGTCCCAGAGGTTGCCGCTAAACGAGGCGAAGTTGATGAACACGTTGCTGAAGACGGACCCGCCCATGTCGGCGAGATCGACGGTGTCGGGCTTCGGGTTCGTGAACTGGTACGTCGAGGCGACGGCGGCGACCTGGAACTGGATGCCGTCGGTGTTGCTGAGGTCGTCGTATTTGTTGATCTGCCCGAAGTCGCCCGTGTCGGACGTGTCCCACGCGCCGCTCTCGAAGCTGATGCTCTTGAGCGCGTCGATGTAGAACGCCTGGCGGCTGATCACCCGTTGGCGCGGCGAGGCCGATTCGTATTCGAACACCATCCTCATGTCCTGCCCGACCGTGAACCCGCCGAGATTCGAAGTCTCAACCGTTCCCTCGGCGGTGATGCGGACGACGGTGGCGTGGGCGCTCCCGGCGAGGAGGGCAGAGGCGGCGGCGACAGCAAGGGGCATGTTCATCGTTGACTCTCTCTTCTGTTGGTGAACGGAGTGCGACGTTCACGGGCTTGTGTGTGAAGAGTGCCCCGGGCCCGGGGGCGTGCAATCGCAGCAGCGTCGAAACGAGCCGGAGCCCGGCGTGCGAAACGGCGCAACCGGGCGTCGGCGGGCAGGGGGGCTGCGGGGTGAGCATTTATCGGGCGATCCGCTCGTGTCTGCGTTGCGGACACAAAGTTGACGTCGCCCTAGCGCGTGCCAGATGATCTTCGAGCCATGGCCCGTGCCGAACACCCTTTTAGCCCGCACTCGCCTGAGGACCAGCGTCTGGTGCGCGATTTCCTCGCTACGCATGAGGTGCGTTGTCCGGCGTGCGCCTACATGCTTGCGGGGGCGCCCGAGGCGGTGTGCCCGGAGTGTGCTGAGCCGCTGCATCTTGAGCTGGCGAGCCGGTCTTCTGGGGCTTTCGGGCCGTGGGTGTTCGCGGTGATCTCCTTGTCTCTCGGGCTTGGGTTCTTCGGCACGATGAGCGCGATACAGGGGGCCGCATTCATCGCGCACCGACTGAGCCGGCAGAACACCGAGGCGTTTGTGTTCTTTACATCGCTGCTTATCGCTGCGCTCGTGCATGGCGTGCTGCTGCGCGTAACGATCCGTGCACGACCCCGATGGCAGGCTCAACGGCTGGCGAACCAGTGGTGGTGGGCGCGGGGGGTGTTCGCCTCTGTGTGCGTCGTGCAGATCGCGTTCGCCGGGTACTGGTTGTTCGTGAGCTGAACCCGGGCGGTAGACTTGCGTGATGCCCACCATCACCTCGAACCACTACGTTCTCGCCGTCCCCGATCTCGAGCGTTCCGCCGAGTGGTACGCCCGTGTGCTCGGGTGCGAGCGCCAGGACGTGGACCCGGGGAACTGGGTCTTCATGGCGCGCGACGGGGTGACGTTCATGCTCGGGCGCTGCCCCGACGCGACCCCCATCGAGGACCTCGGCGACCACCAGTACTTCGCGTACCTCTGCGTTGACGACGTGGACGCCATGCACGAGCACGCCAAGAGCGTGGGCGCGAAGATTCAATTCCCTCCCCATACCGCTCACTACGGCATGCGCGAGTTTGCGCTCCACACCGTCGACGGGCACCGGATGATGCTCGCGACGAAGGTCAGCGGCTGAGGGAGAACACGCGCCCGCCCCGTTCCCGGAGCGGGCGCGCGGGGCACGTCAACGCTTGTCGGCGCGGCGCACGCGGTCGTGGATGCCCGCCGCGAAGCGCGCAGGCACCGCGCCCAGACGCTGGCGCCGGACGTCGAGGATGTCCGTTTCGCCGTTGGCGGTTTCCACGAACACGAAGGGCAGGCAGACCGACGCCACCTTCACCGGGTAGTCGGTGTAGGACGGGACCTCCTGCGTGCGCAGCGTGCGCACGCCGCATTCGCAGTCGCGGAAGTGGTACTCCGAGATCTCGTGCAGCACCGCGACGTACCGCCCGACGGAGAGGTCTTCGGGGGCGATCGCGCGGGTCGATTCGATACGGCTGGTCATAACGAGAAGCTCCTCGCAGAGGAGTGAAAACGAACAGCACGCCAGCAGGCGTGACGACACGGAGAGTGGGTTGAAGCAGGGGGGGGAGGGGGCGTTAGCCGGCGAGGTGGCGCAGCCACAGCGCGGGGTTGTGTCCGCCGCGTTGTGTGCTTTGACGTTCGCGCACCGTTCGCTCCTCAGGTCGAGCCGAGGATTATGCGCGCACGCGCCGCGGATGCAACCCCAAACCTCGAAGTTTCGAGTACAAGTCGCAGCGCATGACCGACCACGCCTGGCGCCAACCCGCCCGTCTCGAGAACGAGCACGTCGCGCTCGAGCCCCTGCGCGAAGACCTCGCGCCGGAGCTCATCGCAGCCGCCGACTCGCCCGAAACCTTCCGCTACTTCTCCCGCGGGCCCGATCCCTTCGACGGATCGGGCATGCGGGCCTTCATCGCGTTCCTGCTGGGGCCGGCCGAGACGCTGCCCTTTGCCGTCGTGGACCGCTCCTCCCAGCGCTACGTGGGCGTCACGACCTACTACGACCTCCGCCCCGCCCACGCCTCGCTCGAGATCGGCTGGACGTGGTACGCCCCCTCGGCACGCGGGACGGCCGTCAACCCCGCCTGCAAGCGCCTCCTGCTCGGGCACGCCTTCGACACCCTGGGCGCCCACCGCGTCGCCCTGCGCACCGACGAGCGGAACACCGCGAGCCGGCGCGCGATGGAAAAGCTCGGCGCCCAGCACGAGGGACTCTGGCGCGAGCACGTCGTGATGCCCGACGGGCACCGGCGCACCAGCGCGTACTACTCCATCCTCCGCCCGGAGTGGCCGGGCGTGAAAGCCGCATTGGACGAACGCCTCGCGTCGGCAGGGCGTACCCCCTGAGATGCCCGAGCCAGACAACGATCACGCCGCCCTCCGCGACTTCCTCGCGACCCACGACGCGACGTGCCCGCTGTGCGATCACGGGCTGCGCAGCGTCCCTGAGCCGCGCTGCCCCGAGTGCGGCGCCCCGCTCCACCTCGCCGTCGCTTCCGTGCAAACCAGCCCCGGCCCGTGGCTCCTCGCGATCTGCTCGTGGACCCTCGCCCTCGGGTTCGACAGCGTCGTCGCGCTCTTCATGACGATCGGGGTGGTCGTCGCCCGCCCGCCCCTGTCGCAGGGGTACCCCTACATCTTCGTCGCCACGTTCCTCACGCTCTCGGTCGCCTCCGCGATCGGTCTGCTCCGCGTGATCCGGGCGCGCCCGCGCTGGAACGCGAAGCCCCGACGCGCCCAGTGGCGCGACGCCGGGATCACCTTCGTGAGCGTCGCCGCGCTCCACGCCGCCGTGGGCGCCACCATCCTCGTCAGCGGGTGAAGCCGCTACCATCGAGGCATGCCCTGGCTCGACGCTCATCTTGACCTCGCGTGCCTCGCCGTCGGTGGGCGCGACATGACCCTGCGCGACCCCATCAAGGCCGGCGGGCCCTTCCAGCCCGGCAGCGTGACGATCCCCACGCTCCTGCGCGGCGGCGTCCCATGCGCCCTCGCCACGATCTTCACCGAAGCCGACGGCGACGGGCCCGAGGGCTACCCCGCCGGCGACGCCGAGGCCGCGCACAAACGCGGACGCGCCCAGCTCGAGGCCTACCTCACCTGGCGCGACATGGGGCTCCTCGAACTCGACCTCCCCGGCGTGCTCAAGGCCGACAAGAACGTCGGCGAGATCCGCGGGGGCATGGGCGTCGTCGAGTTCGTCCCCGACGACCCCGTCGCCCGGCTCGCCAAAGACGGCAAGCTCCACGTCGGGATCCTCATGGAGTGCGCCGACCCCATCCGCACCCCCGACGAACTCCCGTGGTGGGTCGAGCGCGGCGTCATCATGGTCGGTATGGCGTGGTGGCGCGGCTCCCGCTACGCCGGCGGGAACGGGCAGCCCGGCGTGGGCCTCTCCGACCTCGGCAAAGAGCTCGCGACCGTCATGGACCACCTCGGCGTGCTCCACGATCTCTCCCACCTCTCCCAGCAGGCGACCGACGATCTTCTCGCGCACACCGACGCGGTCGTCGTCGCGTCGCACTCCAACTGCCGGGCGCTCGTCGAGCCCGCCGACGAACGCCACCTCGCCGACGAGACGATCAAGGAGATCGGGCGACGCGGCGGCGTGGTGGGCGTCAACCTCGTCTCGAGCTTCCTCCGCTCCGGGATCGCCCACGAGGGGGACGACCGCGCGACCCTCGACGACGTCATGGCGCACGTCGATCGCATCTGCGACCTCATGGGACGGCGCGACGGCGTGGGCCTGGGCTCCGACGCCGACGGCGGCTTCTCCCGCGAGCGCCTCCCCGAAGAGATCAACGGACCCGCCGACTTCGAGAAGATCGCCCTCGCACTCCGCGCCGAGGGCTGGACCGACGCCGAGATCGACGGCTTCCGCTGGCGCAACTGGGCCGGCGTCCTCACCCGCAAAGCCACCGCGCTCAGCTAGAGGCCCCGCCGGGTGAATCCGCCCGGGCGCCTCAGGCGAAACCCCCCGTGTGCCTCGTGGAGGGTCCTCATGCGCTCGCTCGTCCCCATCGCCGTTCTCGCTCTCGCGTCGCACGCCGGCGCCCAGCCCATGTACTTCTCGGCGCGCACGCTCCCGACGGGCTCGAGCCCCGAGAGCGTCACGGTCGCGGACCTCAACGCCGACGGGCGCCCCGATCTCCTCAGCGCCGACTCCGGCTCCGGCCGACTCACGATCTACTACGCCGGCGACGACGGGTTCACAACCCCGACCACCCTCAGCGTCGGCGCCGGCGTCTTCGAGGCCCGCGTCGCGGACCTCAACAGCGACGCGCTCCCCGACCTTGTCGTGGCGCGCATCGGTTCCTTCGGCGGGGGAGGCGACGTCGCCGTGCGCCTCGCGATCGCGCCCGGCGTCTTCGCGCCCGAGACCGTCATCGCCAGCGGCGACACGCCCGTCGCCCTCGACGTCGCGGACCTCAACAACGACGGCCTGCTCGACGTCGTCGCCGTCGACAGCGGGTTTAACGGCGGGGGGGACGAGCTGTTCGTCCTCTACGCGATGGGCGCCGGCGCATACGCGCCGCCCGTGCGCTACCCCGCGGGGGACTACCCCTCCGACATCGTTGTCGCCGACATCGACGCCGACGGGCGCGTTGATCTCGTCGTCGCCAGCGCGGCGAGCGGGACCGTCGGCATTCTCTACGGCGGCGCGGGCGGCGTCTTCGCTCCGATGCAAGCCTTCCCCTCCGGCAGCGGGCCGCGAGGCGTCGCGGTCGCCGACGTCAACGCCGACGGCCGCCTCGACATCGCCACCGCCAACGGCATCGGGACCGCCGACGCCTCGCTGCTGCTCGCCAGCGGCCCGGCTTTCGCGTCGGAACAGCGCCTCAGCGTCGGCGCCTTCCCGACGTCGATCGTCCTCGCCGATCTCAACTCCGACGGCGCCATCGACCTCGTTACCGCCAACCGCTCCTCCGCCGACGTCAGCGTGCGCCTCGGCGACACCACGGGCGCCTTCGCGCCGCCCCGCAGCGTCCCCGCCGGCGCGGGCGCGAACTTCGTCGTGTGCGCCGACGTCAACCGCGACGGGCGCCCCGACCTCGTCGTCGCCAACGTCGGGAGCAACACGCTCACGCTCCTTCTCGCCGCCACGCCCGATCTCACCAGCGACGCCGTCGTTGACGCGCTCGACCTCGCCCGGCTCCTTGCGCTGTGGGGACGCCCCGAAGCGGATCTCAACGCCGACGCGACGACCGACGCCGACGACCTCGCGCTCCTCCTCGACGCCTGGGGCCCGCTTGCCCCCAAATAGGGGGCTATCGCGCCCCCGAGTGCTCCGTACACTCGTCTCCGCGTAGCCCTGCGTGGTCCGGAGGCGTGTGGATGTCCAGCGGAACGATCAAGCTCACACTCGCGGCGGTCGTCTGTTTCGCCGGCGTCGTCATCGCCTACCGGGCGTACACCACCAACCTCGTCGCCCCGGCGCCCGAGCCCGAGCCGCCCGTTTCCGCGTCGCCCGACTACGAAGAGATCATGCCCGGCTTCGTCACCGCCGAGCACATGACCTTCAACGAGCGTCCCACGCCAGACAGCGTCCCGCGCGTCGCACGCGACGCCGCCGAGACGCTGCTCAGCGCCGCACCCACGCAGCTCAACGCGGACGCGGCGCTGAGCGAGCCCCGCCTGCTCGCCCTCGCCGACACGTTCGAGCGTCACCTGTCGGTCATCCTGTCCGCCGACTACGACGAGTGGCTGAGCTTCGCGGCGTCGGTGGGCGTGACGTTCACCGCGCCCGCAGGAGAAGAGGGCGGGCCGCCGACGCCCGAACGCTTCGCGTCGCGCGCCCGGTCGTGCCGGCTCGCGCCGATCAACACCGACCACGTCTCCGCCCGCCCGCACGCGCTCAAGGGGCGCGAGGTCGAGTACGACTCGATCGGGACATCCATGTTCGGCGCAGCGTTCAGCGATTACGGCGCGCCCCCGTCCGACAGCGCCGACGTCTACGAGATCATCATCCCGATGAAGCTCGAGCGCGTGCGCGACAGCGCGCCGGAGCGGAAGATGAATATGTGCTTCGCGTACGCGTGGTCGCGCCAGCTCCAGCGGTGGATCCCGTGCGGGCTCACCGGGCAGACGGATGTCGGCGCCCACTACTCACCCATCGGGTACTGACATGCGCCGCGCGTTCTCCCTTGTCGAGATCCTCGTGACGATCGGCATCATCGCCGTGCTCATCGCCATCCTCATCCCCGCGCTCGCGGGCACAAAGGAGTCGGCGTCGGAGCTGAAGTCGCTCGCGAACCTGCGCTCGATCGGGCAGCTCCTGGCTAACCACGCGGCTGAAAACAACGGTGCGTACCCGTTCTACGAACCGGGTAGCGAGTTGCGCTGGGGCCCCGACGGTGAGCAAGGAACGACGATCAATGACCTCCCGTGGGAAGCCCGCGAGCAATGGGCGGCGCTCGACAGCGTGCGCGCGGTCGCGCCGTGGAGAGAGAACTACGAGAGCTGGCTCTCGCCCGGCGTCGAGCCGCACCCCGAGGGCGCGTGGGTGCAGGAAGATTCCCACGGGCGGTTCACCCGCTGGCCCTCGTACCAGTACAGCAACTCGTTCATCGGGAAGCCCGCGGTGTGGAGCGAGAACCGCCCCGATTTCTTTGATTCCGCGCAGAAGCACGCGCTGGCCGACGTCCGGTTCCCATCGCAGAAGGTCGTGATGTGGGATGAGGACCGCGAGTACCTGCTCCCCGAGCCGCACGCCGACGATCCTCGCCCCGTTCTCTTCGCGGATACTTCTGCATCGTTGCGCCTGGATGCAGACGCGACGCCGCCCGTCCGCAACCCGGCGGTGTTTCCGGCGCGTGTCTACAACGACACGCCCAGCGGCATCCACGGGCGAGACTTCTAACTCAGCGCCGACGGCGCGCCGCGCACAGACCGCCGAGGCCGAAGAGCGCCGCCGCGCCCGGCGCGGGCACCAGCGTCGACGAGACCGGGCCGTGGCCGGGTTGGGTGATCCAGTACCCGATGCTGCTCGTGCTCGTAAACACCCAGTTGTGCAGCGGCCCGTTGTGGGACGCGGTGGTGTACACCGTCCCCGCCGAGTTCATGAACGCGCCCCACCCGGTGGACCAGTCCGACCACGTCCCCGTCGCGCTGCCCTCGTTGTAGGAAATCCCAGAGAGCAGCGGGCCGAGGAACCCCCACGTCGAATCGATCGTCCCGTCCCACGTGTTAGGAACGTCGTACGCGAGCCCCGCCGAATCAACGGCGTTCATCACGACCGGCGCCGAGATCGTCCAGAAGTCCAGCCCGCCAACCCCATCGGTCACGCTCGTGAGCGTGAACGTGTCGGCGACGGTGTCAACGATCCCGGTGAAACCGATCGACGTAACAGGCGTGCTGACGTTGTACAGGGCGGCGTGGGCCCCCGAGGCGAGCGCGAGCGAGGACAGAGCGAGAGCGATGGTGCGGGTGCGCATGACGTGTGTTCCATTCCCAAAGGTGATTGAATCGGCGGGCGTAACACAAGCCCGTCACCGGCATTCTGCGCAGCGACGCCACTTCTCTCAGCGCCAGAACGACTTATCCCGGCAGTGTGAATTTGTCAGGATTAGTTTTCGGGAATAAGGCGGCCATGAGGTACTCTAGAGGCACTGCCGCGCCACGGAGGGCGTGCGGAGCCGATCGCCGAAAGGAGCACCCCATGTCTCACTCCGTTCTTCGCGTGTTCTCGTGCCTGTCCGCCGCTCTCCTCCTCGCGTCGAGCGCGTTCGCGGGGGCCGTGTGCGACCCCTCGATCGCCAGCCTGATCGGCGGCCGCAGCGCCGGCCTTGCGATCGACGGTGACGTGGCGTACGTCGCAAACACCATCGGCGGCCTGCTCATGTACGACATCAGCGACCCCGCGCAGCCGCGGGCGATCGGTGCGGCCCAGACCGGCGCGTGGGCCGTGGGGGTCGCCGCGCACAACGGCGTGGCGTACGTCGCCGCGGGCGAGAGCGGGCTGCACATCTTCGACGTGTCCACGCCCTCGGAACCGGAGCGCCTCGCGATCTTCGAGACGCTCGACCGCGCGTCCGACGTGGTCGTTGACGGCGACGTGTGCTACGTGGGCGTGGGTGAATCCGGGATCCAGATCCTCGATGTGTCGAACCCCGCCTCCCCAGCGTTGCTCGGCGCGACGAGCGTAGGCGGGGGATACATCAACAACATCACGCTCGACGGGGATGTCCTCTACGCGGCCGCGCACCGCGCGGGCCTCCGGATCGTCGACGTTTCCGACAGCGCCGCGCCCGTCGTGATCGGTTCCTACCTGGGCGTCAACGAGGTGTACGACGTCGACGTCTTCGCCCAACAGGCCTACCTCGTTGATGAAGAAGGATTCCGCGTCCTGAACGTTCAGAACCCCGCGTCGCCCAGCTTGATCAGCGCGACGTTGACCGCGGGCGAACCCCGCGCGGTGGCGGCGGGCGAGGGCTTTGCGCTCGTGGCGCAGCGTGCGGCCTTCCAGATCTTCGACACGGTTGTCCCGCTGAACCCGACGGAGATCGCGTCCGTCGACAACGTGCAGTTCGACGCGACGGACATCATTCTCCGCGACGGGATCGCCTACGCCCTCGACGACGATCGAGGCCTGCAGATCTTCGACGTGACGACGCCCGCCGTGCCGGCGCTGATCGGGTCCGCTGATTTCGTCAATCGGGCTCAGGGGGTCGCGATCGACGGGACCACACTCGCGATCGCCGATCTCGACTACGGGCTCCGTCTGGTGGATGTGTCCACCCCGGGGAGCCCGCAGCCGCTCGGGAAATTCGAGCTCGTGCGCACCGATGGCGGGGTCGAGATCGATGGGGACGTGGTGTACATCGGCGACACCAACGCGATGGAGATCCTCGACATCTCCGACCCGATGAACCCCGCTCGCCTGAGCACGCTCGCCATCACCGAAGCGTCAGACATGCAACTCGTCGGCGATCTCCTCTACGTCGTTTCCTCTGACAACTTCGACGATCTCTACATCGTCGACGTTTCAGACCCCGCCGATCCCCTCGTGCTCGGCACGCTCATGCTCGAGGGCCGGAGCTATGACCTCGAGGTGGTCGAGAACCTGGTCTACATCGCCAACGGGAACCAGGGCCTGCGGATCGTGGACGCGACCGATCCCTCGAACCCGACGCTGATGAACGTGACGCGCGGGCATGAAGGTGGGCCCATCGCCTTCGCTCGAGGGGTCGATGTCATGGGCGACTACGCCTACGTCGCCGCCACCGACCTCCTACAGATCTACTACGTCAAGAACCCCTACGAACCCATCGAACTCAGCTGGACATCGAAGTCGGGCAACGCTCGGGACGTCGTCGTCGTTGGCTCGCGTGCCTACGTCGCCGAGTCGCCGGACCTGGTCGTGTACGACCTCTCCTCCCCGCACAGCCCTGCGCCGGTCGCGACGCTCGACACCGGTATGTCCGGCGTGCTCCGCTCGCTCGTCGTCCAGTACGACAGGGCGTACCTCGCGCGCGACTACGGCTGGGTCGTGGAGCTCGATATCGACACGTGCGTTCTCGCGGGCGCCGCGGATCTTTCCGGCGACGGCGTCGTCGACGCGACCGATCTCGCGATCCTCATCGCCGCGTGGGGTTCGACGAGCGCCGCCGGCGTCGACCTCGACGGTGACGGCATCGTCAGCACCAGCGACCTCGCCATCCTTCTCGCCGCGTGGTCGTAAGCCGCTCGATCGGCGCATGAAAAAACCGCCACGGGCTCCGCTCGGGCCCGGGGCGGTCGGTTCAAGCAGGCGAAATCTGGTTACGCCGCGGCGCGCTTCGACTTCTTCGCGGTCGCGGCGGCCTTGTGCCGACCCACGGTGCGCTGGTCGGGGCTCATGCGGCGCTCGGGCTCTTCTTCCATGACCTGCACGACCTCCGCGGGCGTCTCCGCCCACAGGTCGGCGCCGATCTCTTCCGCGAGGCCCTCGGCGCGGTTGTACACGCCGCCGCCGACGATCACCTGCGTCTTCTCGCACGCGCCGATCTCGATCAGCTTGTCGATCAGCCAGCGCGTGCCGGGCAGGTCCTGCGGCGCCGACGCGAAGAGCAACAGCACGTCGGGCTGCTCGCTCTGGACGTGACCGAGGATCTCGTCCTCCGCGATCCCGCCCGCGGCAAACCGCACCTCGTACCCGTCCGCCTCGAGCAGATCGACCGCCATCTGCGCACCCAGCTCGTCCGGGTCCGTCGGACCACAGAACGCGATCACGCTGCGACCCTTCGCCGGCTGACGCGTCAGACGAACCGCCGTCTGATCGACCAGCACGCGGAGCAGACGCGTCGCGTAGTGGTGGGCCAGCGCCGAGATCTGATCGGCGCGGTGCAGCGTCTCGATCTTGTTGTAGACGGGCCAGTACAGATCCGTCATCAGCAGCTCGGCGGGAGTCTCCTCACGCTGCGTCTCGCTGATGATGGCGCGGGCGGCCTGACGGTCGCCGCCGATGAGTGCTTCGAATAGGCGTTCGATGAGAATGTCTTGGCTGCTCAAGGGAAGTCCCCCGTGGAGTGGTGTGCGTGTCTTGAACCGTGTCGCCGCGTCGTGCGGCGGGAGGTTGGATCGGCGCACACGCGGACTTCTCACCACGCGCGGATCGTCGGATTTCCATACTGGACGTTGGCCACGGCGCGCCCGCGCCGGGCGTGTTATCCGGTCGTGACGCCCCGATAACACACGCAGACCCCAAACGTCATCGGGGTCGCCGAGACATCCGTAAACCCGGCGTTTGTCATCGCTTCCATCATGGCGGGGGGCTGGAGGAACGTCTCGATCGAGCGCGGCAGGTACCGGTAGGCCCCGGTCCGATCACGGGCGATGAGCCCCGCCGTCAGTGGCATCACGTGTTTCGTGTACAGCGCATTGCCCGCGCGCACGAGGCGAGACTTCGGCGTGGCGAACTCCAGGATCACCACGCGCCCGCCCGGTCGCAGCACCCGCCGGAACTCCGCGAGCGCCGCTGCGGGGTCCGTCACGTTGCGGATCCCGAACGCGATCGTCAGCGCGTCGAACTCGGAATCCTCAAATGGCAGGGCCATCGCGTCGGCGTGGACGTACTCGATCCGCTCGTGCGTGTTCTTCTCGCGGGCCACGTCGAGCATCTCGGGGGTGAAGTCGCCCCCGACCACGCGGGACGCCTCGGTCGTGCGCGCCAGGAGCAGCGTCAGATCGCCGGTGCCGCAGGCCATATCAAGGACCGCGTCGCCCGGACGCACGCCCGCGGCTCGCACGGCCCGGCGCCGCCACGCCTGATCCCGCCCGAACGAGTGGAGGCGGTTGTTGAGGTCGTAGCGCCCGGCGATCGCGCCGAACATCGCGCGGACCTTGTCGGCTTTCTGGGCGTCGGCGTGCGGGCTCTGCGCGAGGTCGGCGCTGGACCAGCGCTGGTCGGCAGGGGGGGCGGGGTGAGAGGCGGCGCGCGTGGGCATAGGATGATGGTACGCCCGCTCGCCGCCGGAGTGGAACAAGGAGAACCGACCATGCCCATGCGCGCGCTCATTCTGATCCTGGCCGCGGCCGCGGCGTTCCCGCTCGCGGGATGCACCACCAACGCCGCGACCGGACGCTCCCAGCTCGTCTTCATGAGCCGCGAGCGCGAGATCGCCCTCGGCGAGGAGAGCAAGGCCGAGCTCACCGCCTCCTACGGCGGGATGTACGCCTCGGCCGGCGCGCAGGACTACGTCACCGAGATCGGCTCGCGCCTCGCCGCGCTGACCGAAGCCGACAACCCCTCGCTCCCCTGGGAGTTCACCCTGCTCGACTCGGACGTGGTCAACGCGTTCGCGCTCCCGGGCGGGAAGGTCTTCGTCTCGCGCGGGCTCGTCTCCCGCCTCGAGAACGAGGCGGAGCTGGCGTGCGTGCTCGGGCACGAGGTCGGGCACGTCACGGCCGAGCACGTGGACGAGCGGATCAGCCGACAGATGCTCGTGACGGTCGGCGCCGTCGCGGCCGGCGTCGTGGCGCAGGAATCAGACGACGAGTGGGTCCGGCGCGCCGCGCCGGTGGTCGTGGGCGTGGGCGCCACCGGGTACCTCCTCAAGTTCGGGCGCGACCAGGAGCTCGAGGCGGACCGGCTCGGGATGCGCTACGCCGCGCGCGCCGGCTACAACCCCGCGGGCCTCGTCGGCGTCCTCGAAGTCCTCAAAGAAGAAGCCGGCGGCGGGGGCGGCGCGCTCGACGAGCTCTTTAGCACCCACCCCGACCCGGACCGACGACTCGAGCGCGCACGCGAGCGGCTCACCGAGGAATACAACGGCGGCAACGGCGCCCTCGAACGCGCCCGCTTCGAGAGCCAGCTCCAGATGATGCTGGGCGCCGCCCCCGCCGCCGGCCGGCCGAGCGTCGCCAGCGCGTGGTGCGGGACCTGCTCGGATCAGGAGAGCGACGCCCTCGCGGCCGCGGCCGCGGAGTGAGCGTCCAGGATCACCTCCACCACCCCCTCGGGGGGTGACGCGTCCCAAAGGTCCCGCAGCTCTTCGCTCCGGCGGGAGATCAGGACCTCGGCGGTGTCGATTGCCGCGGGGGCGTGCCCGTCCGGCAGGCGGTGGAGCTCTCCCAGAGCGCACGAGGCGGCCTGGAGATCGATGATCGCGGGCACGGCCGCACGCCAGCGGTCCCCCTCGGCGTCCCGCGGGAACGCGACCGAGGCCTTGGCGAAGTCGGTCCAGGCCCCGAGGAGGGCGGTCCAGCTGAGTGGGGCGTCGTCGCTCACGTGGGGGATCGTATCGGCTGCCGTTATGGGGGCTTGGGCGAAGACGGGATTTCCTGAATCCGCGGGCGATCGATGCGGTACCCTATAGGCGTGACGCGTGAGACCGAACGGAAGCTGATCGAGCGGGCCGGCCGAGGCGACAAGAACGCCGCGGCCGCGCTGATCCAGCGTCACCAGGGCTCGCTCTACAGCTACCTGCTGCGTCTGAGCGGGCGCCCCGAGATGGCCGAGGACATCGCCCAGGACGCCTTCGTGCGCGTGCTGGCGAACATCGACCGCTTCGACACGAAATACCGCTTCTCGACCTGGCTCTTCACGATCGCCAAGCGGCTGTACGTGAACGCGAACCAGAAGCTCAAGCCGCACTACGACACGGACATCGTCGGATCGGCCCGCGGCCGCGGCTCGACGCCCGACGCCCCGGCGAACCTCGACGAGCGGCGCGACCGCTCGCGGGACGCGGTGCAGTCGGCCCTCGAGATGCTGTCGCTGACGCAGCGCGAGGTCTTCCTGCTGTTCCACCAGCAGGGCTGGCCCATCGCGCTGATCGCCGAGCACTTCGAGATGCCCGAGGGCACCGTCAAGAGTCATCTGCACCGCTCGCGCGAGAAGATGCGCACGCACCTGCGCGGGGCCGAGGAGCACCGCTGGGCGCTGGAGGAGGCCGGGCTGTGAAGCACGACCGCCCCAGCACGGACGCTGCTCCGGACCCGGTCACGCTCGCCAACCAGGCGCTGGACGGGGATCTTCCGCTTGACGACGCGCTCGTCGGCGGCGGGGCGGAGCACATCCGCTCGGTCCGCCGGGTGGAGCGCCTCCTCAGCATCGAATCGCACGCGTCCTCCGCTCCCGATCTCACCGGCGTGGTGCTCTCGGACGTCGGCGCCCGTCGCGGCTGGCTCGACACGCGCTCGCGTGCGCTGGTCTGGGGCGGACGCGGGCTGATGGCGGCGACGCTCTTGGCGGCGCTGGCGGTCACGCTGAGCGTGCGTCGCGCGGCGCCCGAGTTCGGGCCCAGCGCCCGCGAAGCGGCGGCGCTGGCTTCGGTCGTGGATGTTGGCGAACGCGCGGCGGCCAGCGCGACGGCCCCGCTCGCGACCGTCGTCGAGACGATCGAAACCGGAACGCCCGTGCTCGCGAGCCTCACCCGCACCATCGAGGCGCCGGCGCAGGGCAGCTGCGAGATGAGCTTCGCCCACGGGCGTCAGGCGTACGTGGCGAACCCCGGCGGCGGGCGGGCGATCGTCGTCAACGTCACGCTCGACCCGGCGTCGCAGCGCACCGTTGACGCCGTGTGCGGGGACGCGGGTTCGCCCCGCTGGATGCGGGTGGTGCGCGTCGGGCATCGCGCCCATGAGCATCACTAAGGCGCGCGGGCGGTCATGAACATTTGGTTGTTTCGCGCACTCTGGCTCTCGGCGGTTCTCGTACCGGCGCTCTCGTCGCTCGCGGAGAACCCTGCCGGCGCGCGCACGTCGCACGCCGCCCTGCTCCCTGAGAACATCGAGGTGTACGCGGAGCTCAACGGCGCCACCCGCGAGGAGTGGCGGTTCGTCGCGTCGCTCGCGGGCCCGGGGGTCTCGCTCGACGATTCGTGGCACGAGCTCGCCGACGCGATCGGGCTCGACGAGAACGAGGCGTTCGAGCGCCTGCTTGGCAACCGCGTCTCGATCGCGCTGCGGGGCGTGTGGGGGGGCGAGCCCGACTGGGCGGCGCTGTGGACCACCGACAACGCGACCGCAGAGCTGATCCGCAAGCGCCTGCGGGCGCGCCCGCGCCGGATCGTCGGCGGGCAAGCGGTGCTGCGCCTGCCGGGCGGGCGGTTCGAGCTGACCGAGTTCCACGCCGAGAGCGGGGTGACGGTGATGATGGCCCCGACGCGCGAGGGGGGCGGGGTGCTCAGCGAGTCGTGCGCCGCGCCCAAGGCGACGCTCGCGTCTACCGAGCGGGTGCGCTCCTTCGCGGCGCTGAGCGAGCACGGGCCGCACTTCATCGCGGCGTCGCTCCCGCGGGGGAAGGGCTGGCTCGCGGCGGGGGCGGAGGTCACCTCGCATGCGGCGCGCCTGCGGCTCGCGGGGCGCTTCGCGGGGTGGGGCGACCCCCGCCCGGTCTTTGACCCGAGCGCGTGGGACGGTCTCTTCGAGGGCGCGCTGCTGGGCGTGGTGGAGCGCGGGCGTGCGTTCTTCGAGGAGGGGCTCTTTGAAGATGTCGGGGCGCTCGAGCCGCTGGCGCGGTCGATGGGCCCGAGCGCGGGCGAGGTGATCGTGGCGCTGGTGCGCGACGAGGGCGGCGGCGTGGAGTACGGCGGGGCCGTCTCGGTCGCGGGGCCCGAGTCCCGGGCGGAGAAGCTCGACGCCGGGGCGGCGCGCTCGCTGGCGATGATCGGGCCCGGCGTGGGGCACGAGGTGTACGACTTCCGGGGGGCGTCCCCGCGGGCGCTCCGTTCGGCGGAGCTGAGCGACACGCTGCGGGTGTCGTGGCGGTATCTCGGGGACGGCTGGCAGCCCGGGTGGGTCGTGGGCGGGACGAGCGAGTCGGTCGTGGCGGCTCTCAGCGAGAAGGCGTCGAGCGAGGCGCACCGGATGCGGTTCCGGGTGACGCTCGACGGCGAGGGGGGCGAGTCGCTCCCGATGGCGGCGTGGCGGTCGATGGGCGTGGCCCGCCCGCGGGCGCTGCTGAGCGATGGGACCGAAGGCGGCCCGCTGGCGGGGCTGGCGGGGATCGAGCTCCTCCGCTGGCGGATCCGGGACCTTCCCAGCGGGCGGGTGGACGGGGAATTAGTCCTCGAGCGGGCGGAGTAACCCCCGGTCGCTATGATCCCTGCCCGCCGGGGCCCCGGCTCACCTAAGGATTACTGCGATGGACATCCGCAACGTGGCGATCATCGCGCACGTCGATCACGGCAAAACGACTCTTGTTGACGAGCTGCTCAAGCAGTCTGGCATGTTCCGCGCCGGCGAGTTCGAGAAACTCGCGGGCGGGCAGCACGGGCTTGTGATGGACTCGGGCGACATCGAGCGCGAGCGCGGGATCACGATCCTCTCGAAGATCTGCGCCGCGACGTACATGCGCGAAAGCGGCGAGGCGTTCCGCGTGAACATCGTTGACACGCCGGGCCACGCCGACTTCGGCGGCGAGGTCGAGCGCGTGCTGCGCATGGCCGACGGGTGCCTGCTGGTGGTCGACGCGTTCGAGGGCCCGATGCCGCAGACGCGCTTCGTGCTGGGCAAGGCGCTCGAGACTGGGCTCAAGCCCGTGGTGGTGGTGAACAAGTGCGACCGCCCGGACGCGCGCCCCGACGAGGTGATCGGCGAGGTGTTCGACCTGCTTGCAGAGCTGGGCGCCGACGACGACGCGCTGGACTTCCCGGTGGTGTACGCGTCGGCGAAGAACGGGTGGGCGTCGGACGACTGGCGCGAGCCGGGCAACAACGTCCGCGCGGCGTTCGAGGCGATCGTGACGCACGTCCCGGCGTCGAAGCACGACGTGACGGGCGCGCTGCAGCTGATGGTGACGACCCTCGATTCCAACGACTTCGTCGGGCGCATCGGGATCGGTCGCGTCGAGCGCGGCGTGGTGAAGAAGGGGCAGCGGATCGCGCTGCTCAAGCGCGACGGGACGCGCAAGGACGCCCGGGTGGTCGGGCTCCAGCGCTACGACGGGCTCAAGCGGATCGATGTGGACCTGGTCGAGGCGGGCGACATCGCGGCGCTCGTGGGCGTCGAGGGCATCGACATCGGCGACACCGCCGCCGACCCGGAGAACGCCGAGGCCCTTACGAGCGTGGCGATCGACGAGCCGACGATCACGATGGTGTTCCGCGTGAACGACTCGCCGATGGCGGGGCGCGAGGGCAAGTTCGTGACGAGCCGTCAGATCCGCGCCCGTCTCGAGCGTGAGCTCGAGCACGACGTGGCGCTGCGGGTCGAGGACGGCGCGGGCGACGAGTTCGTCGTGTCCGGTCGCGGGCTGCTGCACCTGGGGATCCTGCTCGAGAACATGCGCCGCGAGGGGTACGAGCTCGGGGTGGGCAAGCCGCGGGTGATCCTGCGCGAGATCGACGGGCGCGTGTGCGAGCCATTCGAGCGCGTGATCGTGGACACGCCGCAGGGGCACGTCGGCGCGGTCATCGAGCTGATGGGCGCGCGGGGCGGCGAGCTCAAGCACATGGATCAGATGGGCGAGAGCACGCGGCTCCAGTTCCGGGCGCCGTCGCGCGGGCTGATCGGGCTGCGCACGCGCCTGCTGACGGCGACGCAGGGCGAGGGGACGCTCAACCACGTCCTCGACGGGTACGAGCCCACCGACGGGGAAGAGATGCGCCGCGGGCAGGGGGCGCTGATCGCCAGCGAGACCGGCCCCGTGACGGCCCACGCCGTCGAGACGCTCGCCGACCGCGGCATGCTCTTCGTGAAGCCGGGCGACGTGGTCTACGGCGGGCAGGTCGTGGGCGAGCACAACCGCGACAACGATCTGACCGTGAACATCACCCGCGAGAAGAAGCTCAACAACATCCGTTCCTCGACGAAGGAAGCGACCGTGACGCTCAAGGCGGCGCGGACGCTGATGCTCGAGGACGCGCTCGAGTACATCGAGAGCGACGAGCTGGTGGAGATCACGCCCGCGAACGTGCGGATGCGCAAGCGCCAGCTCAACGAGTCTCTGCGCAAGAAGGCGCTCCGCGAGTCGAAGACGGCCAAGGCGCGGGCCTGACTCACACCGGGTTCGAGACGATAAACCGGCCGGCCTCGCTCTCGATGCGCGGGCGTTTGACGAACGGCTTGGCGGGGTCGGCGGCGGGGACCACCCACCCGTCCTGGATCATCGCCTCGAGCGTCGCGACGTACTGCTGGAACGTGCGGTCGGCTTCCTCGCGCGTGAGGTCGCGGAACTGACGCAGCAGGCTGGTGATGATGACCACGACGTCGTTGGTCTGGCTCAGCAGCTGGTGCATCGTCCCGAAGTAGCCGTCGAGCGGGAGCGTGGCTCTGCCGCGGCGCAGGCAGGGCACGGGGATGATCCGCCCGCGCGCGACCTTCCCGAGGGTGTCGCGCTTCGCGCCGTCGGTATTGAGGGTGAAGGTGTTGTAGCGCTCGAACGACTCGGCGGGGGTGTCTCCCAGGAACGCGTAGGCGATATCGCGGGCGCTCTGAACGTCGAACGCGCCGACCGAGGGCTGGAGCGGGTCGTCGAGGGCGAACCCGCCGAAGGAGAGCCAACCCCACGCCTGCTCGGGGCTGAGGGTGACGCCGCCCTCGCGTGCGATCGCGGCGCACTCGTCCTTGAGATCCGTGAAGCACCCGTTGGCGGCGTACCAGAACTGGGCGAAGCGGATGTACTGCCTGATGTTCTCGCGGTGTTTCGTGTCGAAGCGCGCGCGGAGCCAGTGGGGGTCGAGCTCGGCGCGGTCGAGCTCCCCGATGGTCGCGGCGCAGTCCTGCCCCGAGCGGTGGGCGATGAGCATCCCGGCGCTGAGGATGGGGTCCGCGAACCCGGCGGCCTCTCCGATCAGGAACCAGTTGTCGCCGACGAGGCGGTCGGCGGTGTAGGACCAGTCGCTCGTCGCGTTCACGGCGTCCGCTTCGAGGCTCGCGTCCGCCAGGAGCGAGCCGACGAACTCGTGCTCGCGCAGGGCGGCGTGGTAGAGCTCTTCCTTGGTTTTGCCGGTCTTCTTGTAGTAGTCCGCGTGCATGACGAGGCCGACGCTTGTGCGGTCGGCGCCGAGGGGGATGTACCAGATCCAGCCGTAGGGGAGGGAATGGATGTGGATGCGGGTCCCGTCTACCCCGTGTTTGCAGGCCCATTTGGCGTTGGTCCAGTAGCCCCAGATGGCGATGTTGCGCAGCGCTTCGGGGGCGTGGGTCGCGATGTTCATCGCCTTGCGGACGACGCCCGCGGACCCGGTGGCGTCTACGTAGTAGCAGGCCTCGACGCGTCGCCCGTCGGTGAGGGTGACGCCGGTTACGCGGTCGCCGGCACGGTGGACCTCGCGGGTCCCGCAGCCCTGGACGACCGTCGCGCCCAGCTCTTGCGCGTGATCGAGGAGGATGGAGTCGTATACGGCGCGGTCCACGTGGAACGCGGTCTGACGGCGGACGCCATCAAAGGGCGCGGGGCGACGCAGGTCGTCGGTGTAGAGATCGGGGAAGACGAAGTCGAAGTCCCACTGCTCGTGGTCGCGTCCCCACGTGTAGGAGGCGCCGAGCTTGACCGGGAACCCGGCGGCTTCGACCTTGTCCCAGCAGCCCATCTCGGCGCAGATCTGCGCGCAGCCCGGGAGCTGCGACTCGCCCACGTGGTCGCGTGGGAAGACCTCGCGCTCCGCGACAAAGACAGAGAGGTGGGGGGTGTGCGTGCGCAGGAGCGCCGCGCACGTCGCGCCGGCGGGCCCGCCGCCAAGCACGACTACGTCGTACGTCTCAGGTTGTGGTGCTGTCACAAACTCGCCCGTGTGTCGTTGGCGCGACGGGGAGGAATCGCGAGGTGAAACCGATCGGCACTATCCGCGAGTGCCTACGAAGTTACTACCGGCGTGTTGCCCGCGCGGTCGCGATACCAGCGGTTTCTTTTTGTCCAGCTTGGCGATCACCCAGCCGTCCTGCACCATCGCTTCCAGCGTCGCCATGTAGTGCTGGAAGACGAAGTCGCGGTGCGCGGGCTGGAGGTCGGTGAGCTGGCGGGAGATCGAGTTGACGATCACCACCACGTCCTCGGTCTTCTGGAGCAGCTGCACCATCGTCCCGAAGTAGCCCTCGAGCGGGAGCGTCGCCTTGCCCTTGCGCAGGCAGGGGACCTGGGCGATGCGCCCCTCGCGCACGAAGCCCAGGACGTCCTTCTCGGCGCCGTGGGTGTTGAGCTTGAAGACGTTGTGCGTCTCGAAGACGTGCTCGGAGTCCTGCCCGAGGAACGCGAACGCTATGTCCTTGGCGCTGAAGACGTCGTAGGAGCCCACCGTGGGCTGGAGCGGGTCGTCGAGGGCGAAGCCGCCCCTGGAGAGCCAGCGCCACGCCTGGTCGGGCGAGAGGTTCAGCCCGCCCTCGCGGGCGATCTCGGCGCACTCGTCCTTGAGGTCCGTAAACCGCCCGTTGGCGGCGTACCAGAACTGGGCGAAACGGATGTACTGCTCGATGTTGTCGAGGTGCTTGGTGTTGAAGCGGTCGCGGAGCCACTTCGGGTCCACCTTGCCGATCTCGATCTCGTTGATCGTCGCGGCGCAGTCCTGCCCCGAGCGGTGCCCGTTGAGCATCCCGGCGGCGAGGATGGGGTCGGCGAACCCGGCGGCCTCGCCGATGAGGAACCAGTTCTCGCCCACCAGGCGGTCGGCGCTGAAGGACCAGTCCTTGGTCGCGAAGACCTCGCCCTCGCACTCGGCGTTGGTGATGTTCTCGCGCACGAGCTCCTGCTCGCGGATCGCCTTGTGGTAGAGGTCCTCCTTGGAGAGCCCGCATTCCTTGTAGTAGTCGGCGTGGACGATCAGCCCGATGCTCGTGCGGTCCGGGCCCAGCGGGATGAACCAGATCCAGCCGTAGGGGAGCGAGCGCACCTGCACGCGCGTGCCGCCGACTCCGATCTCGAGGGCCCAGTCGGCGTTGGTCCAGTACGCCCACATCGCGACGTTGCGCAGGGCTTCTGGGGCGTGGGTGGTGACGCCCATCGCTTTGCGGATCACGCCGGCGGCGCCCGTCGCGTCAACGTAGTGGCGCGCCTCGATGCGCCGCCCGTCGGCGAGGGTCACGCCCGTGACGCGGTCGCCGTCGGTGTGGACCTCTTTAACCCCGTTGTCCTGTACGACCGTCGCGCCCAGCTCGGCGGTGTGATCGAGCAGGATTTTGTCGTACTTCGCGCGGTCCACCTGGAAGGCGGTCTGGCGGCGCACGCCCTCGAACTTGCCCGGGCGGGTGAGGTCGTCGGTGAGCGCCTCGGGGGGGATGAAGTCAAAGTCCCAGACCTCGTCGGACTTGCCCCAGGTGTACGACGCGCCGACCTTCACGGGGAAGCCGGCGGCCTCGACCTTGTCCCAGCAGCCCATCTCGGCGCAGATCTGCGCGCAGCCCGGGAGCTGCGACTCGCCCACGTGGTCGCGCGGGAACTGGTCGCGCTCGGCGACGAACACCGACAGCCCGGGGTTGTACTTGCGGAGCAACGCCGCGCAGGTCGCGCCCGCGGGCCCGCCCCCGAGCACGGCGACGTCAAAGGTGTCCTGTTGCGCTGAAGCCATCGTTTCCCCCAACCAGATAGGCGATAGCACTATAGAAGGGCCGCGGGGGGCGGTACACTCCGCGGATGAGCCAGACCCCGACCGCAGATTGTTGCCGACTGAACGCCTCCCGCGGAGCCCTCCACCGCTGGAGCCGCACCCTGATCCCCACCAGCAAGTCGGACCCCACCGGGGCCGAGGCGCCCAGCCACCGCCTGCTGGTCCGCGCCGGGTTCGTCAGGCAGGTCGGGTCGGGCATCTACGACTACCTCCCGCTGGGCTGGCGCTCGCTCCAGAAGATCAGCCGCATCGTCCGAGAAGAGATGGACGCCGCCGGCGCCAGCGAGATGCTCATGCCCGCCCTCGAGCCCATCGAGCTCTTCGCGGACACGAAGCGGGACATCGACTACGGCGACAACCTCTTCCGCCTCGTGGACCGCCACGACCGCCAGGCCGCCCTCGCCCCGACGCACGAGGAGGTCATCACCGAGCTCATGAAGGGCACGGTCAGCAGCTACCGCCAGCTGCCGCTGAACCTCTACCAGATCCAGACGAAGTTCCGCGACGAGTTCCGCCCGCGCTCCGGGCTGCTGCGCTGCCGCGAGTTCATCATGAAGGACGCCTACTCCTTCCACCTCGAGCTCGAGGGCGACGCCGGGCTCAACAGCGCCTACGACGCGATGTACCGCGCCTACGAGAACGTCTTCACGCGCTGCGGGCTCGACTTCTCCATCGTCGAGGCCGAGGCCGGCCCCATCGGCGGGTCGGCGAGCCACGAGTTCATGGTCAACTGCGACACGGGCGAGGACACCATCCTCAAGTGCCCCGTCACCGGGTACGCCGCGAACGTCGAGAAGTGCGAGACCGGCCCGCGCGACCACGACTTCACCGGCGACCCCGCCGGCGAGCTGACGAAGGTCCACACGCCCGGGATGGCGAGCATCGAGGACGTCGGCAAGTTCATGAAGGTGAAGGCGCCGAATTTCCTGAAGACGCTCGTGTTCGACCGCGGCGAGGGCGAACCGGTCCGCTGGGTTGTCGCGGTGGTGCGGGGCGATCACGACGTCAACGAGGCGAAGGTGCGCGACGCCGCCGGCGCCGCCGCGATGGCCGACGAGGCCGAGGCGAAGGCCGCCGGGTTCACGATCGGTTTCGTCAGCCCGAAGTGTGTGGTCGGGCGTACCGACACGCTCCTCGTAGTCGACCCCGACGCCGCGCAGGGCGTGGACGTTGCCAAGGGCAAGCCGATGTTCTGGGCCGCGGGCGCCGACGAGGCGGACCACCACGTCAAGTTCTTCAACTGGCGGCGCGAGCTGGGCGACACGCTCGACGACGCGAACCGCGTGAAGGTCGCCGACATCCGCAACGCCGCCGCCGGCGACCCCTCGCCCAAGGCCGAGGGCGCGCAGCTCGAAGCCTCCCGCGGCATCGAGGTCGGGCACATCTTCAAGCTCGGGACCAAGTACTCCGACGCGATGGACTTCAAGATCCTCGACGCCGACCAGTCGCTCCAGAGCGTCATCATGGGCTGCTACGGCATCGGCGTGTCGCGCACCATGGCGGCGTGCGTCGAGATGAGCCACGACGACGGCGGCATCGTCTGGCCCGCCGCGATCGCGCCGTACCACGTGCACCTCGTCGCGATGGACGTGGACCCCGAGTCGCCCGTCATGAAGGCGGCGCTCGAGACGGCAGAGGCTCTCGCGGCCGCCGGCTTCGACGTGCTGATCGACGACCGCGACGAACGCCCCGGCCCGAAGTTCAAGGACGCCGACCTCATCGGCTGCCCGGTCCGCGTGACCGTGGGCGCCAAGGCGCTCGAGCAGGGGGGCGTCGAGGTGAAGGCGCGCACCGACGGGGGCAAGGGTGAGATCGTCGCGTTCGACGAGGTTACGGGACGTATCAGCGGGCTTCTTGCCTCGTAAAACTCGCGATTTGACGCGATCGCCGGAGTTTTTCGTGATCCGCCGCGCCGCTTCGGGTACTTCTAGGGCGCCTGATTCTGGAGAGAGAGTCCATGCGTTTCGCCCTTTCTGCCGCTGTCGTTCTCGTTTCTGCCGCCGTTGCCTCCGCGGGGACGTCGTTCTCGCTCGGCTTCTCGAACGTCACCGCCAACAGCGTGACGAACGCCGCGAGCGGCGAGTCGCAGCTCGCTGTCCAGGTGATCGACGCGGGCTCGGGGCTCGCGGACTTCCGCTTCACGAACACGGGCGCCAACGCGATGTCCATCGCGGACATCTACTTCAACAACTCGCCGGCGGTCTTCCTCGACCTCGTGTCGATCGACGACAGCCACTCGGGCGTGTCGTTCTCCGAGGGCGCCGCCCCGCCGAACCCGCCCGGCCTCAGCTTCGGCACGGCGTTCAAGCTGGACTCGGACGCCGGCCCCGGCGGCGTGCAGGGCAACGGCGTGAACCCCGGCGAGTGGCTGACGGTCCGCATGTCGCTGATCGTCGGCGTGTCCTTCGCTGATCTGACCGACGCGTTTAGCAACGGTCTCGGCATCGCGATCCACGTGCAGGGCTTCGCCAACGGCGGCAGCGAAACGTTCCAGACCACGCCCCCGAGCTCGATGGTCCCGCTCCCCGCTGGCGGCGCGCTAGCGTTCGTCGGCCTCGGGCTGCTCGGCGCGACGCGTCGGCGCACGCTCGCCTGAATCAGCGTCCGCGCTTGCGCGGCTTCGCGATCAGCGTCGAGGCCAGCCCCAGCGCGTGGACGCCGAGCGTGGGCCAGTAGTAGTCGAACCCCCCGACAGCCGAGAAGAAGACCAGGTTCCCGCACCACAGGGCGCTCATCGCGCACAGGGCCATCCACCCGAAACGCCGGGTCTGGTAGCGGGGGCGGAACGCCAGGACGATGGCGGTCTGGATGAGGACGACCTGCGCCAGCGCGAGGGCGAGGCCCGGCGCGCCGCTGAACGCGATCGCGAAGCCGTCGTAGAGCGGGCCCTCCGCATCGTTGCGGAAGGAATACTGGCGGACGGTCGCCCCGCTGACCCCCAGCTCGATGAGCAGGTCCGCCGCGCGGGCGGGCAGGTACGCGATGTACACGGCGTGCGCGCACATGAGCGCCACGGCGAGCGTCCGGACGGCTTGAGCGGCGTGCGTCTTCATGGCGTCTGAGCGGGTAGGCTACTGGCGATGGACGAGTTCAGCGAGATGATGACCAACGGCGCGCTCGACGGGCTCGTCGCCGCGCTGCCGATGGCCGCGACGATCGTGGTCTCGCTCCTGGTGATCATCGGCATCGACCGCTGGCTCGCGGGGCGACCGCGCAGCCTCGGGCGCCCCGCGACGATGGCGGGCTTAACGGTGATCGCGCTGATCGCGGTGGTGCTGAGGGCGCCCATCAACGACGCGACGCAGGGGCAGCTGCTGAGCCTGTTCGGCATCGCGCTGACCGCGGTGATCGCCCTGTCCTCCACGACGTTCGTCTCCAACGCGATGGCCGGGCTGATGCTCCGCTCCCTGCGGAACTTCGCGCCCGGCGACTTCATCCGCGTCGGGGAGCACTTCGGGCGGGTGACCGAGCGCGGGCTGTTCCACACGGAGATCCAGACCGAGGACCGCGACCTCACGACGATCCCGAACCTGCTGCTGACCACGAAGCCGACGTCGGTCGTGCGCGCCAGCGGCACGATTATCTCGGCGACCGTCTCCCTCGGGTACGACGCGCCCCGCGGACGCATCGAGGAAGCGCTCCGCGCCGGGGCGGGCGACGCCGGGCTCGAAGAGCCTTTCGTGCAGGTGCTCGAGCTGGGCGATTACGCCGTGACCTACCGCGTCGCGGGGTTCCTGACCGACGTCAAGCAACTCCTGAGCGCGCGATCACGCCTGCGCGCGACGACGATGGACGCGCTGCACGCGGCGGGCATCGAGATCGTTTCTCCGACGTTCATGAACCAGCGCCGCGTCGACGGGCAGATCGCCCCGCCGACCGAGGAGCCGCCGGCCGAGGAGCCGACCGACGAGCCCGAGCGGGTGATGTTCGACAAGGCCGACACCGCCGAGCGCTACGCCGCGGCGGAAAAGGAGCTCGATGAGCTGCGTTCGCGCCTGACGTCGATGGAAAAAGAGGGCGCCGACAAGGGGGAGCTCGGATCGCTCCGCGACGAAGAGAAGCGCCTCAAGAGCGAGATCGAGACGATGCGCGAGGCGGCCGAGAAGGAACGCTAAGCGAGGCGCACGGCGCAGCGCGGCGGGCCGTGGTCCGCAACGGGCGGCCCGACGATGACGCGACCGGTTTTTTCCAGGTGATCTAACACACTCAGCACCTGCTGGCGCGTGCCGCCCGCGAGCTTCGAGAGGCGCAGCTGGCTCTCGCCGGCGCGGGGGTCGAAGCGCAGGGCGGCGAGGACGGACGCGCGGAGGTCGCCGCGGAAGTCGCAGCGCGTGCGCAGCGCCGGGTGGCGCCGGAGGATCCACGACGCGGGGCGCAGGGCGTCGGGCTTGAGCTCGATGGGGGCGCACCAGCGTCCCCAGCGCTTCGAGCGATCCGAGGCGCGCTTCAACGCGAGCGCGCGCCGCGCGGGGGTGCGCGCTTCGACGGCAAAGAGGGGGGACGGCTCCGTCGCGGGCGTCAGGCGCTTGAGGGTCGACGCGAACTCCGGCTTGCGGGTGTTCTTCTGGGCAAGATCGAGCAGCAGCCCCAGCGTCGCGTGGTGCTCGGGTTCGAGCTCGTCGCGGATCAGTCGGCGCAGCCGGTGCTGGGCGACCATCTCGCCGTGCTCGTGCAGCCACGTCGCGGCCATGATGAACAGGCGCGCCATCCGCGGCGCGTGGCGCGCCGTGTCGAGCAGCAGGCGCTCGAGATCGGGCGTGCCCGCGCCGAGCGGGGCGTCGAACCCCGCGCCCAGCGCGCCCCAACGAGCGACGAGACGGTCGAGCGCGTCAGCCATCGATGAGCTCCAGCAGATCCAGCGTCTCGCGGGCCTCTCCGACGCGCTCCGTGTTGCCGACGAGCGTGTCGAGGTACGCGCGCACGAACGCGGCCTCGCTGCGGCGCACGCGCATCGCGTCGAGGTCTTCCAGGTCCTGCGCACGGTGGGCGTACACCTTCATCGCGATCAGATCCCGCCGCCCGGCCGCGAGCACTGTCAGGCTCTCGTGCTCGAGCACCACCGCCGCCCGCTCGCGCCACCCCGCCGGCAGCACGCCGGGGCCGAGGCTCATCGCCCCGGTGTTGAACCACCCGCGGGCCAGCGACATCCGCTCGCCCACCGCGGCCGCGGCCAGCGCGAGCGCCCCGAACGCGTCCTCGGGGGCGTAGACCATGACGTCGCAGTCGGTCGTGGTGCGCGACGCGGGCAGCTCGCCCGTGAGCATGCCCGCCGCCCCGCCGACGAGCAGCGCCTCGACGCGGGCCGGGTGGTCCAGCGCGTCGGCGAGGGCCGCGAGTGCGGCCGAGACGAGCGTGTTGTTCATGGAGGGGAGGGGCATGGGTGATATGTCGTCCTAAAGTGTACATATGATGATACGGATGGCAAAGGGAAAGGTTCAAGCGCGTAAAGAACGTGCTGCGAATGCGAACGTATCACAAACATAATCGCGTGCTGCTGGCGCTGAAGTCGCCCGCGGCGGCCTCCTGTGTGAAGATTTGGTTTTGGGTGGGGTGGGCGCCTTGTGGAAAAAGGGGGACATTGCGTACGCTCCCGCGTCAAGGGGCGGAGCCCCCTGTTGAGGGGGTCTCGATGAGCAAGGCGTTCTGCGGAGTGTCGGTGGCGGCGGTCGTTCTTCTGGGGGCGCCCGTGGTGGGTCAGATCCTGCCTGTGGGGGAGCAGGGGGCGTTCGCGGCGGGCTTCCCTGACTTCAGCGGCGCGGAAACCGAGCGCGGGGCGGCCGACGGCGGGCTGGCGTTCGACGCGTTTAGCTTCTCGCACCACCGTCTCTCGGTGAGTTCCAAGAAGACGCGCACGCGCGGCGCGTCCTTCGAGGACGCGACCTGGGGCCTCGCGGCCGGCAGCGACCGCGCTGAGACAGCGCCCGGCCTGGACATCCTGAGCCTCTACGGCTCCGGCGATGTGCTGAGCCACTCCGGCGCCACGGCGCTCGATGCGATCCTGTTCGACCGCGACAACACCCTCGGCGGACGCCCGCTGACACCCGGCGAGTTCGGCGCCTACGCGTTCGCGGGCACGGTGACGGGCCTCACGCCTGCGGGGTGGTGAGGTGGTGGGTGGTGAGAGGGTGGGTGTAGGCGCCGCTACTGTCCTTTGCGTCTGAAAAAGCAGAGCTTGAGTTCCCCTGTTGATTGCGCGCTAACAGTGTCGAGGGCGTCTGATCACGGACCTTGGCGGGAGAGGGGAAACGCGAGAATGAAGGCGTTCTGCGGGGTGCCGAGGGTGCTGAGCGGGCAGGTGGTGTCGGCCGCGGTGGAGCTCGGACTCGCTCGGCGACGTGCTCGACGCGTTAGGTTCGCGTGGGTTCGGTCCGCTGCTCGTGATCCAGGCGATAGTCGCCCTCACGCCGGTGGGGGCACCGTTCATCTTTGCGGGGATCATTACGCTGATCTCGGGCCAGCACCCCGGGGCGGGACGAGCTGCTGGGGATGGTGGGGTTCAGGTTCGCGGTGGGGACGGGGTGGTTGGTATGAAGCGGGTCGGCATAACCCTGGCATCGATGTCGTTACTTTTGGGTTATAGCACGCGCGGGCGTGAGAGCGGAGATGTGTTATTCACACGAATGCTTGTTCAAGATCGCGGGGTGTGCGGTACGCTGTCTGTGGCCAACGAAGGAGTTCTCATGCGCTATCGGTCTGTGTCTTGCGTCGCCGCTTTGGTTTCGGTCGCGGCGGTGTCCTCGACCGCGTCTGCTGGCGGCATGCCGGTCGAGCTGAACCTCGCTGATCTCGACGGATCCAACGGGTTCGTACTAAAGGGCCTCGATGAGGACGACCTGTGCGGGATCTCTGTTTCTTCGGCTGGTAATTTCGACGGCGACCAGTACGACGACTTGCTCCTCGGCGCGGCTAGTGCCGATCCCAACGGCGGCTGGAGCGGGGAGACTTACCTGGTGTATGGCCGTGCGGACCTGGGCGCCGGCGGGGTCTTTGATCTGTCGGATCTGGATAGCAGCAACGGCTTTGTTTTAAACGGGATCGATACCGGGGATTACAGCGGCACATCCGTGTCCAGCGCCGGCGATATCAATAATGACGGGCGCGACGACCTCATCATTGGAGCGCCTGATGCGAGCTCAAACACGAACCGATGCGGCGAGAGCTACGTAGTCTTCAGCGGTCAGACGACGGGAACGGGCGGGTCGTTCGGGCTGGCGTCTCTGCATGGGTCGGATGGGTTTATTGTGTACGGAACTGATGAGCGCGACTACAGCGGGGGCTCTGTCTCGGGCGCGGGGGACATTAATGGCGACGGCGACGACGATTTCTTAATCGGCGTCGCCGGGGGTGATCCGAACGCGTCGATGAATGGTGAAACCAACGCAGGAGAAACCTTCGTGATCTTTGGGGGTGAAGGCGTCGGGGCGTCTGGTTCGATCCAGCTCTCGGACATTAACGGCGCCAATGGCTTTGTGATCAACGGGATTGATATCGGAGACGGTAGCGGTAGCAGGATCTCCTCGGCCGGAGACGTCAACGACGATGGGTACAGCGATGTCCTGATCGGGGCGTACAACGCGGATCCTGCGGGCGTCATCACCGGCGCGGCGTACGTGGTCTTCGGCGGGCCCGGTGTCGGTGCGAACGGGGCCGTTGAGTTGTCGTCACTCGACGGGACGAACGGTTTCGTCCTCCCCGGGATCGATGCGGACGACCACTGCGGGCTGGCGGTCGCGCCCGCTGGAGACGTTGACGGTGATGGCGTCGACGACCTGATCATAGGAGCCTTTAGTGCCGATCCGAACGGTGGGCGCAGCGGAGAGAGCTACGTGATCTTCGGCAGCGTCGACGTCGGCTCGGGCGGATCAATCGACCTCTCGACGCTCGACGGTGAAAGCGGCTTCGTGCTGCATGGTGTGACCTTCGGGTCGTGGAGCGGGTACGCGGTCTCGTCAGGCGGCGATCTCAACGGCGACGGGTACGACGATCTGGTCATCGGCGCGCGACAAGCGAACACCAACGGGAACAGCCAGAGCGGCCGGGTGTACGTGGTGTACGGTGGGCCTTCAGTGGGTGCCCGTGGAACTTTCGAGCTGTCCGAGATCGACGGCGTCAATGGCTACGTGATCAACGGAGTGTCGAGAGACGACCACGCGGGCTTTTCGGTCTCATCAGCCGGCGATCTGAACGCGGACGGGTTCGCCGATCTCATCATCGGCGCCCTCTACGCCGATCCGGACGGCGTCGAGACCGGCGCCGCGTACGTGGTGTTCGGGGCCGCTACCCCGTCTCCGGCGGACTTCTCCGGGGACGGTTGCGTCGACGGTGTCGATCTTGCGATCCTGCTCGCGTCATGGGGCAGCGCGGACGCTGATGTCAACGGTGATCTCGACACCAACAGTCTTGATCTGGCCGCGGTGCTCGCGGCGTGGAGCAATGGCTGCGGGTGATGCGGTGATCGACGCTGCGTATACAGAGCGTTCATCGCGATCGATTCGATTGGCGTGCGGCCCGCAAATCACGAAAGCCCATCTCGCATCACACACAAAAAGCCGCCGACCGGAATCGAACCGGTAACCTCGAGATTACAAATCACGCGCTCTGCCAATTGAGCTACGGCGGCTGGGTCGTCGCGACTATATCTGCGCGTCGCGGGCGGCGGTGGCGGGTTCGGGGGTCAGGCGGTCGGTGATGCGGTCGAGGAGCCAGCGGGCGAACTCGGGCTTGGGGATCGGGCCGCCCGTGTCGGCCTGGGCGCCGGCGGGGGTGAGGAAGGTGGCCTCGATGGTGTCGGCGCCCATCGTCTCGAGGGGGTTGGCGACGATCGCGTCGACGCGCTTGCGCTCGAGCTTGGCGCTGGCGGAGGTGAGGAGGCGTTCGCGGGGCTCGAGGGCGAAGGCGACGTAGCACTGGTCGTCTCGCTTGCGCGCGGCTTCGCCCGCGATGAGGTCGGGGATGGGCTCGAGGCGGAGGGTCATGTCGTCGCCGGTGCGCTTGATCTTGCCCTCGGAGGTCGAGCAGGCGGCGGGGCGATAATCGGCGACGGCGGCGGCCATGACGAGCGCGTCGCAGCTTGGCGCGTGGCTCGCGAGGGCGGCTTGAAGGTCGGCCGCCGTTTGGAACCGGACGACGTGGACAGCCGTATTGGTTGGTTCGGCGGCCTGTGGGCCGAGGAGGAGAACGACGTCCCAGCCGCGGTTTGCGGCGGCGTCCGCGAGAGCGGCGCCGAGGCGTCCCGAGGAGCGGTTCCCGAGGTAGCGGACCTCGTCGATGGGCTCCCAAGTTGGGCCTGAGGTGATGAGGAGTCGTGTCGTGGACGTGCTCGCGAGGCGGGTCATGGGGCTCCTGGTTGGGGTAGATTAGGCGCGTGGGGGCCAGTCAGCATACTGTGGACCTCCTTGGGCGTCGTTTGGACGCTCTGCGCTGACGAGTGAAAGGGATACCGAGTCGCATGGCACGATCACGGAAGAAACTCGGGGAGCTCCTCGTCGCGATGGAGACGGCGACGCCGGACCAGGTCAAGAAGGGCCTGAAGGAGCGGAAGTCCGGCCAGCGCATCGGCGAGGCGATGGTGGAGATGGGTCTGGTGAAGGAGGAGGCGGTGGCGAAGGCGCTGGCCCGCCAGTTCCGCCTGCCTTTCGTGGACCTGAAGGACAAGAAGATCGAGGCGCAGATCGACGCGTCGCTGATCCCCGAAGAGCTGATCATGAAGCACCAGGTGCTGCCGCTCTCGAAGGAGAACGGTCGCCTGCAGCTGATCGTGCACGACCCGATGGACCTCGAGCTGATGGACGCGCTGCGGTTCCGTCTGAGCGTCGAGGTCGAGCCCCACGTGGCGACGAAGGGGCTGATCAAGGCGTACATCGACACGAAGGTCGCCGGGACGAAGATGGTCGAGGCGAACGAGTCGCTGGTGACGGAGTCGATCGACCGGTCGGTGGACAAGTCGGTTGACGCGTCGATCGACAAGGCGGCCGAGGACGCGCCGATCATCAAGCTGGTCAACCGCATCCTGATCGAAGCGGTGAAGATGCGGGCGTCTGACATCCACATCGAGCCGATGGCCAACCGCGTGCGTCTGCGCTACCGCATCGACGGCGTGTGCATCGAGCGCGACAACCTTCCCAAGCGCATGCAGAACGCGCTGATCACGCGCATCAAGCTGATGTCGGGCGTGAACATCGCGGAGAAGCGTCTGCCGCTGGACGGGCGCATCAAGCTCCCGGTGGACGACGCGCAGATCGACTTCCGCGTGTCGACGTGCCCGGCGTACCACGGGGACTCGACGGTGCTGCGTATCCTGCGCCCCGACTCGGTGCGCATCGGTCTGGCGAACCTCGGGTTCGAGCCGGACACGCTCGAGATCTTCAACCGCGTCATCAAGCGTCCCAACGGCATCTTCCTGGTGACGGGCCCGACGGGCTCGGGCAAGACGACGACGCTGTACTCGGCGCTGGACATCCTCAACACGCCCGACCGCAAGATCATCACGGCCGAGGACCCGGTCGAGTACGCGTTCCGCGGCATCAACCAGTGCCAGGTGCGCGAGGGCGTGGGGCTGTCGTTCGCGGGCATCCTGCGCGCGATGCTGCGTCAGGCGCCGAACATCATCCTCGTCGGCGAGATCCGAGATAAGGAAGTCGCCGAGGTGGCGATCCAGGCGGCGCTGACGGGCCACCTAGTCTTCAGCACGCTGCACACGAACGACGCGCCGTCGGCGATCACGCGTCTGGTGGACATGGGCGTGAAGCCGTTCCTCGTGGCGTCGTCGATCCAGGCGATCCTCGCGCAGCGGCTTATCCGCCGGTTGTGCGACGAGTGCAAAGAGCCCGACGACGCGCCGGATCCCAAGTACATGCGCCTGTGCGGGATCACGCCCGAGGAGCAGGCGAACGGGACGATCTACAAGGCCGTCGGGTGCGCCAAGTGCAACAACTCCGGGTACCGGGGTCGCCAGGGCATCTACGAGCTGATGATGATGAACGGTCAGGTGCGAGACCTGGCGTTCCAGCAGGCGTCGGTCGCGAAGATCCGCGCGGCGGCGATCGCCTCCGGCATGCGCCCGCTGCTAGGCGACGGCAAGATCAAGGTGCTCAAGGGCATCACGACGCCCGCCGAGATCGCGCGTGTGGCCCAGGCCGACGGCATCGAGGCGGAAGAAGAAACCGTCGCGTAACTACGCATTCCCACGCGGGGCGGCCCGCGTGATGTTCTGTAGCACGAGGAGAGAGGACGCATGTCCACGATTCAGATCGACCGCCTGCTCGACACCGTCGTCAAGACCGGCGCGAGCGACCTTCACCTGACCGTCGGGCGCCCCCCGACCCTGCGCCTCTCGGGCGAGCTCCGCAACCTCCAGACCAAGGTCCTCGACCCCGACGACCTCGTGACGCTGATGAAGTCCATCACGCCGGAGAAGTCGCAGCAGGAACTCCAGGAAGTGGGGGGCTGCGACTTCGGGTTCGCGTACGGCGACGCGGCCCGCTTCCGCGTCTCGGTCTTCCGCCAGAAGGGCAACCTCGCGATCGTCCTGCGACTGATCCCGAACCGTCTGCTGACGTTCGACGAGATCGGCCTCCCGCCGATGGTCAAGGATCTGATCCGGCGCCCCCGCGGGATGTTCCTCGTCACGGGCCCCACGGGCTCGGGCAAGACGACCACGCTGGCGACGATGATCGACTACATCAACCAGAACTACGACCGCCACATCATCACGATGGAAGACCCCATCGAGTACTACCACCAGCACAAGAAGTCCATCATCAACCAGCGTCAGGTGCACGCCGACGTCCCGTCCTTCTCCGAGTCCCTCCGGCGCGCCCTGCGTCAGGACCCCGACGTGATCCTCGTCGGCGAGATGCGAGACCTCGACACCATCGAGGCCGCGGTGATGGCTGCCGAGACCGGTCACCTTGTGTTCGGGACGCTCCACACCACGGGCGCCGCCAAGACGATCGACCGCCTCGTTGACGCCTTCCCGGTGAGCCAGCAGAACCAGATCCGCATCCAGCTCTCGACCACACTGATCTCGGTGATCAGCCAGGCGCTGCTGCCCCGGATCGACACCAAGGGGATGGTCGCGGCGTACGAGATGCTGGTGCTGACGCCGGCCGTGGCGAACCTCATCCGAGACAACAAGACGTTCCGTATCGACTCCTCCATCCAGACGGGCAAGAACCTCGGGATGCAGCTGCTGGACGATCACCTCTGGCAGCTCTACTCCGAGGGCAAGATCGCCGCCGAGGAGATGATCGACCGCGCCAAGGACCCCGCCGGGCTGTCCCAGAAGGTCCACAAGCAGGGCGGTATGGTCGGTCGTCCGGAGCTGGACGCCGAAGAAGAGGTGGCGTAAATAGCAACGAAAGCTCGTTGTCTCTACGTAAAAACTGAGTTCAACGCCGAAATCAGAGGGATCAGCCCTCGGGTCGGCCTCGTAGGGTACTGCGCGGGACTCGGTGTATCCGGTCCCGCCTGACGTACGGAGACTGGTCGCGATGCCGACAATGGATCCCGCCGAACTGAAGAACCGCAAGCTCGGGCGTGTGCTCACGAAGATGGGCAAGGTGACGCGCGAGCAGGTGCACGAGGCGCTCTCCGTTCAGAAGGAACGGAAGAAGCCCATCGGCGAGCTGCTCGTCGAGCTCGGGTACGTCACCGACCTGGACATCCAGCAGGCTCTGGCCGGGCAGGCCGGGCTCGTCTTCGAGGACATCTCGGAGCTGGAGCTCGAGCCGAGCGTAGTTGAGGCGATCCCCGCCGAGACGGTGCAGGCCTATCAGGTGGTGCCGATCGAGCACGTGGCGGGGTCGAAGAAGCTGAAGATCGCGATGAAGAGCCCGGACAACTTCCGGGCGGTCGACGACCTCCGTCTGCTGATGGGGTTCAAGGTCGAGGCGGTGGTCGCGGACCCGGTCCACATCGACGCGCTGATCGCGAAGCACTACAGCAAGACCGAGTCGGTCGCGGACGTCGTCGGGACGCTCGCCGAGGACGAGAAGTTCGCGGCGCTGGCCGACCGCGGGGACTCGATCGACCTCGACGAGGTGCTTGAGGTCGCCGACGACAACAACGTCATCAAGCTGCTGAACCTCGTGCTGCTGCAGGCGATCAAGGACCGGGCGTCGGACATCCACTTCGAGCCGTTCGAGGACGAGTTCAAGATCCGGTACCGCATCGACGGCGTGCTGTACGAGATGGTCCCGCCCCCGGCGTACCTCGGGCCGGCGATCGTCAGCCGCGTGAAGGTCATGGCGAACCTGGACATCGCCGAGCGACGCATCCCGCAGGACGGTCGCGTCGAGCTGGTGGTGGGGGGGAACCCCGTTGACCTGCGCGTCGCGGTGCTGCCGACGATGTACGGCGAGTCGGTCGTGATGCGCGTGCTGGACCGCTCGAACGTCGAGCTGAGCCTCGACCGCGTGGGCCTCGACCAGAACAACCTCGCGACGGTCGAGAACCTGATCCACAAGCCCAACGGCATCGTGATCGTCACGGGCCCCACGGGCTCGGGCAAGACGACGACTCTGTACGCGGCGCTCTCGTCGCTCAACACCATCGACACGAAGATCCTCACCGCGGAGGACCCCGTCGAGTACGACATCGACGGGCTCTGCCAGGTGCAGGTGAACTCGGACGTGGGGATGACGTTCGCCCGCGCGCTGCGCAGCTTCCTGCGTCAGGACCCGGACGTGATCCTCGTCGGTGAGATCCGCGACCTCGAGACGGCGGAGATCGCGGTGCAGGCCTCGCTGACGGGCCACCTCGTGTTCAGCACGCTGCACACCAACGACGCGCCGAGCTCCATCGTGCGACTGATCGACCTCGGGCTCCAGGAGTTCCTCCTGACGGCGACGATCGAGGGCATCGTGGCCCAGCGCCTCGTGCGCACGATCTGCCCGAAGTGCAAGACCGGGTTCGTCCCGACCGACGAGCAGCTCATGGAGCTGTCGCTCACGCCGGAGGCGGTCGCCGGGCGCGAGTTCTTCCGCGGCGAGGGCTGCGACCACTGCCACGGGTCGGGCTACAAGGGGCGGATGGGCATCTTCGAGATCATGGTCATGGACGACGAGATCCGCGACCTGGTCATGGAGGGCGCCAGCACGGCGCAGATCCGCGATCTGGCCCGTCGCCACGGGATGAGTTCGCTCCGCGAGAGCGGGCTGCGCGGGATCTATGACGGGCTGACGACGATCGACGAGGTCGTCCGCGAGACCATCGAGGAAGACTGATTTTAGAGCGGCGCGGGCGACGCCCCGAGCCGGGAGACACCGATGCCGGTCTTTACCTACGAAGCGTTGGACGCCACGGGCAAGCCCACCAAGGGCGATGTCGAGGCGTCGAGCAACCAGGAAGCGATCCAGCAGCTCAAGCTCAAGGGCTTCTACCCCACCACTGTCAAAGAACAGAAGGGGAAGAAGTCCGGCGCCAAGAAGAAGGCGCCCGCGGCGTCGGCCAAGAAGAAAAAGAAGGGCGGCGGGCTCTCCTTCGGCGGCGTCGGCGCGAAGCAGAAGACGCTGTTCACGCGTCAGCTCTCGACGCTCCAGGACGCCGGCCTCCCGCTGCTGCGCTCGCTGCAGATCCTCGAGGGGCAGCTCAAGCCCTGCAAGCTCAAAGCCGTGCTGGGCGACATCACCGAGAGCGTCGAGGGCGGGTCGAGCCTGTCTGAATCGATGGCCAAGCACCCGAAGGTGTTCGACAAGCTCTACACCAAGATGGTCGCCGCCGGCGAGGCGGGCGGCGTGCTGGACATCATCCTCCAGCGCCTCTCGGAGTTCATGGAGAAGGCCGAGTCGCTCAAGCGCAAGGTCATCGGCGCGCTGATCTACCCCGCGGTCGTCATCTTCGTCGCGCTGCTGATCCTCACGGGCATCATGGTGCTCATCATCCCGCAGTTCGTGGAGATCTTCACGGACTTCGGCGTCGAGCTCCCGTCCCTGACGCTCTTCCTCATGCACACCTCCGACTGGATGGTCGGCAAGCTCAGCGACGACCAGCCCGTCCCCGGCGCCTTCATCGTGCTGGGCTCGCCCGTCATCATCTTCTTCCTCTTCAAGATCGTGCGCAAGACGCCCCCGGGGCGCGCCGTGATCGACTGGCTCACCCTCAAGGCGCCGGTCTTCGGCAACCTGATCCGCAAAACCGTCATCGCGCGGTTCACCCGAACGCTCGGCACGCTGATCAGCGCCGGCGTCCCCATCCTCGAAGCGATCAACATCACCAAGGAAACCTCGGGCAACTGGGTGTACGAGCGGGCGCTGGGCAAGGTGCACGACTCCATCCGCGAGGGCGAGAGTTTCGCCGGCCCGCTGCGCGAGACAAAGGTCTGCGACGCGCTGGTCGTCAACATGATCGACGTGGGTGAAGAGACGGGCGACCTCGACAAGATGCTGATGAAGATCGCCGACAACTACGACGAGGAGGTCGACGTCGCCGTCGGCTCGCTCGTGCAGCTCATCGAACCGCTGATGGTCGTCGTCCTCGGCGGCATGGTCGGCACGATCGTCGTCGCGATGTTCCTCCCGATGGTCAAGATGATCGAGAGCCTCTCAGGATGAGCGCCGCACGCCACACATCCCGCGCGTTCACGCTCATCGAACTGATCGTTGTCGTCGTGATCATCGCGATCCTGATCGGCATCGCGGCCCCGGCGTTCCTCGCGGTCCGGCGCGGCGCCGCGCGCACCGCTACGGAGTCGCAGCTCCAGTCGATGGCCAGCGCGATCGATCAGTTCAAGACCGACTTCGGGTACCTCCCGCTGCTGATCCTCGACGACCCCGAGGTCGAGCGCACGGACCCCGACTGGTGCACGGCGCTCGCGTCGCGCGACGACGCGATCGACAAGCTCGAGGCCGAGCGCTACCACAGCATCTACAGCCTCCCCGTCTATCTCCTGGGCCTCGGCGCGCTCAGCCCCGACCCCACCTCGAACAACCCGGACCGTCACGACGGGCACGGCGGGGCGGGGTTCCGCGACCCCGGGCCCGACCGCGCCTGGGGCGGCGCCCGCGAGCGCACGACGGACACCCACCGCGTCGTCGCGTCCGGTCAGATCTACACGCCCTACGTCGACTACGCCGACACCGACCGCGTCCGGAGCGCCAGCACCGACCTCGGCGATTTCCCCGAGGATACCTCCCTCGACGCCGACGAGCCCGATGCGCCGTGGCGTTCCATGTCGGTCATCCTCGACGGGTGGGGGACCGCGATCCGCTACTACCGCAACTGGCCGACGCGCCCCGCGAGCGGGACGCCCGGCGCGACGCTGCTCGACGCGCCGGCCGAGCTCGTCGACCCCGACGCGCTCGCCGAGGCGCCGGAGAACGCCAACGAGTTCGACGCCTCGCGCGACGTGGATCTCGCCCGCGCCGAGTACGCGCTCCTGTCGGCCGGGGCCGACCGGATCTTCGTCTCGCGCGAGTTCGCCAAGCAGGGACCCTCTGCCGAGGGCACCGTCGAAGACTTCCTCATGAAAGAGGCCCGCGAGCGCCGCCGGCTCCTGCGCGAGGGCATGGACGACAACATAAGGGTGGTCCGATGAGACGCACACGCCAGACATTCCGGCGCGGCTTCACGCTGCTCGAGCTGCTCGTCGTCATCGTGATCATCGCGATCCTCACCGGCATCATCGCCGGCGCGGGCGTCGCGGTGCTGGGCAACCGCAGCGTCAAGCTGACGGAGGACGTCCTGCGCACGCTCGACCGCGCGCTCTCGGACTACATGACCTCCAACGGGGACGCGCCCCCCGCGTGGAACGTCGCGCTCTACGAGAACGTCCCCGGGACCGCGTACCACGCGATCGCCGGCGGCGACAATGAGCGGATGAACAACGATGCGTGGGCGACGCTCAACTCGCGCGAGTACCCGCGTCACCCGGACGCCGCGGTCTTCCTGCGCGCGGCGCAGGGCTTCGGCGCCGTCGACTCCATCCTCAGCGGCCTCGGCGAGCGCTGGCTCTTCCCCACGCCCCAGACCGACGCGCCCCTCACCAAGCCCAACGCGCTCGACGCGTCCCCGTCGGTGCTCGATTCCTGGTCGGACGCCAGCTCGTGGGCCTCGCCGTGGCCCGTGCTCGGCGGCGGCGTCACGCCCATCTACTACGTGCACCCGAGCAACGAGCTCGCCCAGCGCCTCTACGGGCGCTGCGTGAACGGGCGTCCGTACTTCTTCAGCGCGGGCGCCGACCGGAAGTACGGCTCGACCACGCACGAGACGACCGACGGGTCGGTCGACGACATGCGTGCCATCGACGCGGAGATGTCCCTGAAGGACAACGTCTACTCCTACGTCCCCGGCGCCGCGGACCTGACCGCCAACTTCCGGGCGAACACACGATGAGCCGCCCCCGTCGCCATCTCGCCCGCGCCTTCTCGCTCTTCGAGCTGCTGATCGTTGTCGGCATCATCGTGATCCTGCTGGCGATCATCGCGCCCAGCGTCGCGGAGCTCGTGAAGTCCAACAACTACAGCGCCGCGGTCAACCAGCTCTCGGGCACGCTCGAGGCGGCGCGCCAGCGCGCGATCTCCCGCGGCAAGCAGACCGCAGTCGCGGTGCTCTTTGACGTCGGCTCGCAGCGCTGCAGCCTCGTCATCCTCGAAGAGACCAGCAACCGCGGCGAGCTCGCCCGCGGCGCGAGGCCGGCCGGGCAGTTCGCAACCGTCTTCCAGCCCGTCAAGAGCTCGACGCCCGTCCTCCTCCCCGAGGGCGTGATGGTCTTCGGCGTCAGCTCGAACCACATCCTCCCCGACGGCGACAGCGCGCAGGAGCGCATCGACAGCCTCTTTAACGGCATGGCCGAGTTCCAGGACCAGGCGATCACCGAGATCGAACGCCTCACCGACGACGAACGCAACGTCCTGACCACCGCGTGGTACGCCGGCGCGATCATCCGCAACGAGGACGACACGGCGATCGTGAACCCGTGGCTCGCCCCGCGCAACGACCCGCGCGTCTACCTCGACGCCGTCATCGGCGGGCGGGATCTCGAACGCCCCCTCAAGTCTCCCGACCAGGTGCCCATCGCCGACATCTGGAACGCCGTCCGCGACGACGTCATCGAGACGCCCGGCTTCGAGTCAACCCGCGAAGACGCCATCGCGTACGTCCGCCACGCGCAGTCGTTCATGATCCGCTTCTCGAGCACCGGCAGCGTGCTCGCGGCCGACGCCGACCTCGACGAGGACGCGCAGACCCGCTACTCGTACCTCGAGTACGACGCCGTGCCTGTCGCCGCCGGCGCGAGCGTTCCCGACGAGATGGTCGGCATCCCCTACGACAGCCCCACGCGCTTCGACCCCGAGACGCTGCCGCGCGACCGCTCGAACCTCTTCGAGGACCCGCCCCCGACCTTCGGCTACACCAGCGCCGACGCCAACCCCGAGGTCATCCTGCGCGCGGCGACCCGTCTCGCGGTCGTCGATCTCCAGGACCTCCAGCGCGGCACCAGCATCGCGCGCCCCTGGGCGCTCCACCCTGCCCTGACCGACCCTGATTACCAGGCGCCATGGCCCGACGACTACGTCCACGGCGACGAGCGGCCCATCAGCAACACGGACGAAGAACTCGACACGCTCGTGCGCGACATGAGCGACTGGATCGACCGCAACGCCGTGATCATCGATTTCAGCCGCCACGCCGGGCGGGTGCTGCGGAGGTAACCCATGAGACGCGCCTTTACCCTCATCGAGATCCTGATCTCCGCCAGCGTCCTCGGGCTCGGCGTGCTGGGCATCGCCACGCTCTTTGCCGGGGCCGCCCGCCAGCAGCAGATCGCCGCGGAGCAGACCGACGCCGAGCGCGCCGCCCGCAACATCGACGCGATGATCGGGCGGCGCTTCGACCGCTTCGCCGGCGGCTCTTTCGACGAGAGCGCCGCCCTCTCCGGGCCCCCGCTCTTTGCCCTCGGGCAGTGGCACCCCGTCGCCTCGATCCCCTACGGCGGCATCGCCCCCGGGCGCCTCCGCGGCGCGCTCTCGCTCGATATGTCCGACAACGGCATCGTCGACCAGAGCGCCTTCGGCGTCCGCGCCCCGCAGGACTTCCTCCTCTACTCGCTCAACGGCGGGATCCTCATCGAGGACTGGGGCTCCGGCTTCACGCCCCCCGGGAGCATCTGGACCGCCGCGCAGCAGTCCCGCCCGACCAACGCCGCTCCCGGCGGGCAGTACGACCTGGGCCGCCTGCGCAACGCGGCGATCGACGGCGCGAGCGTCTTCCTCGAACGTATCCCCGGCGGGCGATTCCAGCCCGACCTGACGGTGCGCCTCGAGGTCTACCGCGAGGTCTACAACGACATGTTCTCGCAGACCGAGGGGCTCGCGCGCTCCGCGTCCGACGACCGCGAGTTCACCTTCCGCGACGTCACCGACGTCTCCTCGCAGCAGGCGCCCCCCGACCTGTGGCCCGAGTACGAGCCCGGCGCCAACAGCAGCCGGATCGTGCTCGTGGACGCGGCCGAGGCCTCGCCCGGCGCCGGCCCCTCGCGTGTGTACCTCGAGGTCCAGGCGCCCGACAGCAGCGACCCGCCCTACGCGTTCCTCGGCAACGGCACGACGATCCACATGCGCGACTCGGCGCCCAACGGCGACCGCTTCGTCATCGGGCGCATCGTCCTCGAGAACGCGCAGGTCCGCGACGATCGCCTGCTCTCCTTCGACGAGCGCATCGCGTACACACCCGACCCGTCCTTCCCCGGCGGGAAGCGCCCGACCAGCGGCGTCGCGCTCCTCTTCAAGCGGGGCGCGCAGACCGACCAGCTCCTCTCCATCTCCTACACGATGGAGCCCCTCGGGCGCCTCGACTTCGACCCGTCCTCCAACGACCTCCCCTTCGTCCCGCCCGACACCTACGAGCGCCTCTACGACACGAGCCCGGACGACCCCTCGCAGTACGGCCTGCTCTCGCAGGTCGAGCTCGAGCTGGCGTACGACCCCGCGCTCGAGAACTACCTCGTGCGCGCAGACGTCGCGGACGAGTGGGCGATCCAGAAGGGGCAGATCATCGTCATCGCCTCGCGCAACACCCCCGTGAGCGCGACGGGCGCGCCGCGTCCGAGCGACTTCGACGACGCCGGCGCCGTGTCCCCGCTCACGATCCTCACCACCCGGCGCGACACCGGCACGGGCATGCTCGAAGGCGTGCTGAGCGCGCCGCCCTACCGCGAAGGCTTCGAGCCCATGCTCGAGGACTTCGACTCCACGCAGACCGTCTGGGCGTGGGCGATGCGCGACGTCGTCCGCAGCGCCCCGGGCGCGCCCCTCGACGTCGACTGGCGCATCCGCCCGACCGGCGCCCGCGTCATCACCTTCGGAGCCAACCGATGATCGCCCGCGTTCCCCGTACCGTGCGCCGCGCGTTCACGCTCGCCGAGATGGTCGTCGTCGTCGCGCTCATCGCGATCCTCACCGTCGGCATCGGGCGCCTCTTCGCCGGCGTCTCGGACGCCGTCGGGCGCGGGCTCGCCGCGAGCGAGCTCGATTCGACCGCCCGCGCCATCGAAGAAGCCATCCGGCGCGACTTTGCGCGCGTCAACCTCATGCAGTCCGAGGACACCTTCCTCGTCATCCGCGCCGTCGAGCTCGGCGGCGACCCCGAACGCCCCATCTACCTCACCCCCGAGGACCGCCAGGCCGACGTCCTCGCGCGCATCGACCCCTACGACCCCGGCAGCACCGCCATCCACACCCGTCTCGACGAGATGGCGTTCCTCGCCGCGGGCAACGGCGCCGACCAGTTCCGCTCCCAGCAGGACGACGGCTTCTTCACCGTCACCCCGCCCAAGGCCGACGGCGCGCGCATCTACTACGGGCACGGGCTGCGCCCGCGCTTCGACCCCGACTGGCCGCTCCCCGACCCGCCGCCGGCCGACGCGAACACCGACCCCCTCCGCCAGTTCGTCTCCGACGGCTGGTTCGGCTCCCGCGCCGGAGACGATGAGCGCAGCTACCTCCCCGGCGGGCGCATCAGCGGGCGCAACGAGTACGCCTCCGACTGGGTGCTCGCCCGTCAGGCCCTGCTCCTGCTCGGCCCCCAGGCGACCGGGCAGCGCCCCGATCTCTACAGCAGCGCGCCGCCCTACGGCTACAACCGCGAGTACGCGCCGTACATCCGCGACCTCGAGACCCTCACCCGCTTCTGGGACCAGCACCTCACCGACGCCCCCACGGGCGCCGAGATGTTCGCGTGGCCCGGCCCCGTGAACCCCGCGGTGAGCTTCGACACGATCCCGCGCCCCGACCCGCGCCTGATCTCCCACGGGCGCGTGGACGTCTGTGCGCAGGGGCTCATCGGCGTCAAGAACTGGCTCGAAGGCGAGAGCGCGGTCTGGGACTCCGCCGCCGGCTTCTCCGAGAGCGCCGTCCCCTACGCCTCGCGCGAGGGCGACCGCGACTCGAGCGCCTACGGCGTGAGCCCCTCACCGTCGGTGCGCTACGACGACTTCCCCCGCTACGACCTCAGCGAGAGCGACCTCCGCGACGCCAACGACGCCTACAGCGTCCAGGCGTGGCTGTGGCGGCGCGCCGCCGACCCCGACGTCTCGCCCAACATCGATTCGTCCGTCACACCCTTCACCGTCGGGTCCAACGGCAACCCCCTCGACGACCTCGCCTACAACTACCTCGGCGTGCGCTCCGCGATCGCCGGCGTGCTCACCCGCCCGCTCGTCGAACCCGCCCCCTCGACCGAGTCCCGCGAAGACCCGCAGTCCCTCACCAGCCCCGCGGAGCGCCTGCGCTACGCGCAGGAGCACGACGCGGCGATGGACACCCACGCCGTCCTCGCCCCGCGCTGCAGCCGTTTCGAGATCGCCTGGTCCGACGGCTCCATGTGGGACCGCGACGTCGACTTCGACGGCGACGGGGTCTTCGACGTCCGCGCCGGCGACGTGGTCTGGTTCGATCCCTCGCGCCTCGACCCGACCAATGAAGAGAACAACGACGTCGCCCAGCGCATGACCTACGAGAACCTCTGGTCCCGCTACGGGTACGACCCCGCCGGCGCCGTCCTCTCCACCGAGATCCGCTGGAACACCGCCTACACCGACCCCAACGCCCTCGACCTCGACGACATCCGCGGGCCCCTCGGCGACCACGACGGCGTGGAGCTCAACCTCGCGCCGGAGGTCGGGTTCGGCGACTCCACGTTCTTCGACACCACCAGCACGTTCGCCAACGCGGGCGTCTCGCCCATCGGGCGCCGACTGTGGGTCAAGACCGCCGACGACATCACCACCGACGACGGGCCCTCCGGCGTCAACCTCCCGTACTACAACCCCGACCTCTCGGGCGGCGTCCCCAGCGATGACGCCTGGCCCGACTCCATGCCCACCGGCCCCAGCAACGACATGTCCGAGTACATGGCCGTCTGGCCCTTCCGCGTGCCCACGTCCTTCGGGGAGTGGGGCGAGGCGTTCGAGAAGAACGTCTGGATCCGCGTGCGGTTCACCCTCCACGACCCACTGGGGCGCATCGACGAGGGACGCGACTACGAAGTCATCGTCCACCTGCACCCCCGCGACGAACACGGCTGATTCCCGGCGGCCCTCTCTCGCGTTCCTCGAAAGGAGCGACGCTATGCACACCACCACAAGCAACGCCTACGTGAATCACGCCCCGCGCCGCGGCAGCGTTCTCATCTTCGCGCTCGCGATCCTCGCCGTTCTTGCGCTCCTCGGCGCGACGTACGTCACACGCGCCAACCTCGACCGCGTCTCGGCAGAAGCAGCCGTGCGGCGCAGCTCGCTCTCCCAGCAGCCCGAGATCGTCATCGACCACGCCCGCGCGCTCCTGACCGCCGACCTGTTCGGCAACAAGATCGTCACCCCCGGAACGCCCTTCTCCGTCGAGGGCGACCAGGTCGAGTCCGCCGGCGGGTCGTCGCCCGCCGGCTCCGTCGAGGTCTGGCCCACGATGTTCGAGGACGGCGAGCACTGGGACTACCCCTCCGTCGACGAGGTCGAGTACACCCGGAGCACCAGCGGCGACGACCGCTTCACCTTCGCCCGCCCGCAGAACTCAGCCGACAGCCTCGAGGACGAGGTCGCGCGCAGCGAAGCGCGCCTGCGCTACATCCCCGCGCTCGGCATGTTCGAGACCGCGCGCCCCGACGACGCCTGGCTCTCGGCGAGCGAGCCCGTGGACTTCCGCGGCGACGAGCCCCTCGGCAGCTACAACGGCGGCTGGAACACCTGGTCCCAGATCACCAACCCCCGCAGCGCGTACACCTGGGTCGCCAACGCCGACGACGCCGACCACGGCGCGTGGGTCCGCGCCGACGGGCGCTACGCCGACCTCGCCCTCTTCTTCAACACCGTCGACGCGCTCGACCGCGAACGAGGCGACCCCTCGGCCGACCTCCTCGACCGCGCCAACGATCAGTTCCCCTTCTACGATCCCGCAGACGTCGCGACCGAGGTGCTCAACCTCGACCGTTCGTACAACTCGCCGCTCCTGGGCGTCGAGCAGCGCGAGATCTACGGGCTCCAGATGAACCAACTCGCCGAACGCTACGAGTTCGGCGCGTCCTTCAACCCCGACACCACCGACGCGCCCTTCGAGCCCGTCGACGAACGCTTCTGGGCCGACACCGACGGCGACGGGCGCCCCGACGCGCGCTGGTCCATCATCGACAACCTCGACGGCAAGAGCGACATGCGCTGGGTCGTCGCGATGCGCATCGCCGACAGCTCCGCCGCCATCAACGCCAACACCTCCGTCGAAGCGCTGCCCAGGTCCCTCACCGGCGGCGTGCAGGGGTTCGACGCCTACGGCGACGGCGCCACCCCGATGGATATCGACCTCGCCCGCCTCTTCTACGAGACCGCCACCACGCCGCTCGACTCGAGCGCCTACGCCGGTTCGGGCGATCTCCTCCGCCACCCCGACATCCGCAACATCGACAACGCGTTCGTGCGCGCCGGGCTGCGCCGTCACTTCCAGATCGGCCTCGGGCTCACCGAGTACACCGTCGCCTCCACCGACGCCGACGCCGCGAGCATGACGAACTTCTTCGCCATCCCCGGCGCCGGCGAGTCCAACCGCGACGGGCTCCGCGACTTCATCGGGTGGCGCGTCGGCTTCGACGACAACTTCCGTCACCCCGGCAACGACACCATCGACTTCCCCACCACCCGCGCCCAGCGCGAGGCCTACTGGCGACTCTTCGCCGCCCGCCCCGAGAACCCCTACATCGCCGGCGGGCAGCGCTACGGGCTCAAGGAAGAGATCGATCTCCGCGCCGTGTTCGGCGCCAACTTCGCCGGCGTCAAGGGCATCGAGTCCAGCTTCGATGGCTCCTACACCGCCGGGTTCAGCCGCCTCCCCGGCGCCCTCGCCACCCCCTACCCCGACCGCTTCTCGCTCGGCCCCATGCGCTCGGCCGAACACTCCAACGCCGTCTCGCGCGACGATCTCATGAACGTGGATCTCCCCGACGGCGCCATCAGCAACAGCGCCTACAGCCAGAGCCAGCGCATCGAGCGCATCCAGAAGGACGTCCGGCGCAGCATCACCGTCGCCAGCGGCGCCTCGGCCCGCTCCGTCGTCCCCGCGCTCGGCCAGCGCGAGGTGCTCCCCGGGCGCCTCAAGCCCCTCGTCAACGAGGGGACCTGGGTCGGCACGGAGTTCCAGCCCGCCCTCAGCGTCTTCGACGCCTTCGAGGCCTTCACCTGGGCCCTCGCCCCGCTCGCGACCAACCGCCCCCTCATGGGCGCCCTGGCGACGAACTGGGTCACCCGCTACGAGGGGCAGTACGCCAAGGACCCGGACTTCCACTACGGCGGCGGCGCTTCCGGCCCCGCCATCGCCTGGGCCGCCGAGGAGCCCGCACTCCCCGCCGCCACCATGGGGCCGACCTACGCACTCTTCCGCGCCGCGTCCCTCGCGGTCAACCTCAAGGACGCCGTGGACGACGAGGGCGACTCGCCCACCCCCACGATCGCCCGCTTCTTCCCCGCGCCCGAGCCCCGGCTCCCCACCGTCGCCGAGCTCGCCGGCGCCGAGGTCCTCACCACGCGCCTCGCCCAGGGCGACATCGACGACGCCGACAACCCCACCGGCAACGGCGCCGGCTACGTCCCGGCCACGTTCATCAACCCCGACTTCGGCGTCACCTTCGTCGGCCTCGACCGCCAGCCCTTCATCTCCAAGGCCGTCATCACCTGCCTCTACGAGTACGAGTCGCCCACCACCTACTTCCCCGGCAACATGCCCGACCCGCTGCCCGTCGCGGACAACGACAAGATCGTCGGACGCTCGATCGTCGCCGTCGAACTGATCAACCCATGGGACACCGCGATCGACCTCGCCGAGTACTCCATCGTGCTCAGCGACGCTGTGAAAGAGATCGACATGTCCCTCGCGACCTCGTCGCCCGCCGCGGTCATCGACCCCGGGTCCCGGCTCGTCATCGTCTGGTCGGACTTCGAGGAGGACGACACGCTCTTCGGGACCAACCTCGACTCGCTCTACAACAAGATCCAGGGCGACTACGTGTCGCTCCTCCCCGACGCTGGCTTTACCTCGCCCTTCGACGATGTCGACCGCCCCTTCGCGAGCTGGCGTTCCGACAAGACGGGCGTTCTCCTGAAGCGCTCGACCGACGGCGGAGATGTCCTCGTTGACCGCCTCACCCGCACCGGAACCGAGCCGTTCCCCTACGCATACAACGCGGCGAACGCGGGCGATTTCACCGAAGCTATCCCCGACGACGACATCTCGAACGCCACCGACTTCGGCGTCTACTTTGGCTTCGCCTCCATCCTTTCGCGCCCGTCAGACTCGCACGTCAACGGAGGTTTCCCGGCGGAAGTCCTCGAACGCCCCGACCTCAACCTTGTCGAAGAGTTCGTGTCATCCGATGACACCAGCTCGTTCGGCTGGGTCGACGGCACACGACCCGCCGGCGAAGATCAGATCACGCTCGTCGGCGCGGAATGGACGCGCATGGAAGAACTGGGACAGAAGGGGACCCACACCGGGCTCACGACAGACCACCCCTTCTCCCTCTTCGTCCCCGACTCCCCCCTCATCGCGCTCTCCGAGCTCGGACAGCTCTCGGCGTTCGCGCACACGTACATCCACGCCAGCTCCGCGGCGCCGATCGTCGAGATCAGCGACGTCGAACTCCCCGCCGCCGGGTCGCCCCGCTGGGCCACCGTCAGCGAGCAGCTCGGGAAGCCCTACCACCTCAGCTACGACGCCGCCTCCGCCGCGGTGGACAACCCCTACCTCGGCGTCCTCGACCCCACCCGGTTCATCCTCGGCGCCGCGGGCGATCTCAACACCTCCGGCATGGCGGGGACGAGCGACACGAACCTCGCCAACCTCCCCGACGCGCTCGCCGTCCCCCTCGCCACCCGCGTCTACGACGCGTTCGAGGTCCTCGCCGACGCCCTCACCGACACGCGCCCGCTCGTCGAGGGGCGCATCAACATCAACACCGCGCCCAAGCGCGTCCTCGCGGCGCTCCCGCTCGTCCTGCCCGTCGATTACCAGGCCGGCATGATCCCCACGGCCCTCAGCGGGCTCATGAAGTCCACCGCGTACGCGCGCCTCAACGCGATGCTCCAGTACCGCGAACGCCTCGGCGAGGACTGGGACCCGAACGCGACGCTGGGCAACACCAACGCCGAACTCTCCTGGGCCAACACATACAACAGCGGGACCGAGAGCCTCCCCGAGGCCCTGACCAACCTCGACGGACTCCGCGTGTCGTACTCCAACGCGGGCGCCGCCCAGGCGGCGTTCCCGAGCAACGCCTCCCACCGCAAGGGACGAGGGTTCTCGTCGATCGGCGAGCTCTCCGTGCTGGGCGAGTGGGGGATCAACGGCGCGCCGCCCACCAGCGGCGATAACAGGGGCTTCCTCGAGCTCGCCGACGACAGCGCTGAGAACAACATGCTCGGCGCCAACGAGACGCGCAACGCCCTCGACGTCCGCCGCGCCCTAACCTTCGACATCCCCGCGATCGAGGCGACCGACGACGTCGAAGAGCGCCTCGCGATCTTCCGCGCCGTCTCCAACCTCACCAGCACCCGCAGCGACGTCTACCACGTCTGGTACGTCGCCCGCGCGTACTCACCGGCCGCGATCGAGGCCGTCGAGGTCCCGCCGACGCTCTCGAGCATCGAGGAACGCGCCGAGCTCCTGAACGATCTCCCCATCGCCTACGAGGAACGCGGATTCGTCGTCCTCGACCGCAGCAACGTCCGCCGACCCACCGACCGCCCGCGCGTCCTGATGCGCGTCGTCCTCGAAACCGAGGCCGCGACCAACTGACGCGCGCACGATTCTGCCCGCCCGGCGCCTGTCTCGTGAGGGGAGGGGGCGCCGGGCTTTTTTACGCGCACATGCAGCGCGCAGAAAAAAAGCCGCCCCGGAGGACGGCTTGGGATTCGGGAGAGAGCCCGTTCTTACTTGAACGGGTCGCTCTGGCGGGGGGCCGGCGTGGTCGTCGTCGTGGCGGGCGCCGGGGCCGGGTCGCTCACGGCCGCCGAGGAGGACGGGACCATGAAGATCTCGACGCGACGGTTCGCCGCCGTGCCCTGACCGGCGCGGTTCGCGACGCTCGGGCGGTACTCGCCCCACCCGGCGATCTCCATCCGCGTCGCGGGCACGCCGGCCGAAGACAGCACGTTCCGCACGCTGATCGCGCGGTGCGCCGCGAGGTGGGTGTTCGTCGGGTGCTTGCGCAGCGTCTCGGGACGGCTCGGCTTCACGTTGTCCGTGTGCCCCACGATCCGGAGGTCGTAGCCCGAGGAGGACTGACCCAGCACGCCGGCGATCTGCTGGAGCGCAGACGTCGCGGCGGGCGAGACCTGGTCGGACCCCGGAGCGAACGTCACGTCGGACTGGAAGCGGAGCATGCCCCGCTCGGCGTCAAACGTGAAGAGGTTCGGGTTGGCCGCCGCGAGGTTCTGGAGGGCCCGCTCGGTCGCCGGGTCGACGACGCCCAGCGAGACGCGGTCGAGGCGCCCCGTCAGATCGCGGTACCGCTCCTCGAGACGACGCAGCTCGCCCTGGAGCGAGCCGTTGCGGTCACGCACCTGGGCGACCGTGTCGTCGGCCTCGCCCATGCGGGCGCGGAGGAGACCGATCGTGTTGTCTTTGGCCTGCAGCTCCTGCTGCATCATCAGGTTGCGCTCTTCGAGCGCACGGTTGGCGGCGTACAGGTCGTCCGCCTCCCGGCTGCTGGCGCAGCCCCCGAGGCCCATCGCGGTTCCAGCGGCGGCGATCACGAGGACATGGACGGCTTTGCGGGACATCTTCATACGGGGGTCTCCTTCCGCGTGAGCGCAGGATACGCGAGTTTCTCTGCTCACGCCTATCGGCCGCCCTATGTTCCTCGCATGAATCCCCCGCAAACAGCACGTTTTCGTTTCGCAGCGGCGATCGACGCCACCGGAGTTCTCGCCGCCCCCGCCGTCGCCCTCATCGGATTCGACGAGGCGACCTGGCCCGCCTGCACCCTCCTCGAACTCACCCAGGGCGACGACCCGGACGCGACCGACCGCAGCGGCGACGTTCTCCTCCCCGCCTTCGTCAACGCGCACACCCACCTCGACCTCACCCACATCGGCCCCCGCCCCTACGACCCGCGCAACGGCTTCGACTCGTGGCTCCAGATGATCCTCGCCGAGCGCCGCCACGACGCCGACCCCATCCGGGCCTCCGTCCTCCACGGCGTCGAGCGCTGCCTCGCCGGGGGCGTCGTCGCGGTGGGCGACATCGCCGGCGTCGGGCGCACCGAGCCCCTCGAAGAAGCTCCGCGCCTCGCCCCTCGTCGGCGAGTCCTTCGTCGAGTTCTTCGGCCTCGGCGCCCGCCAGCGCGCCGCCGCCGAGGCGATCGCCGCCGTCGTCTCCCAGCACCTCGCCGAGGACCGGGGCGTGCGCCTCGGGCTCTCGCCCCACGCGCCCTACACCGCCGGCCCCGAGCTGTGCCGACACGCCGGCGACTCGGGCCTCCCCGTCTGCACCCACCTCGCCGAGAGCGCCGCCGAGCGCCGCTTCGTCGAACAGGGCGACGGCCCCATGCGCACGCTCCTCGACGCCCTGGGCGTCCTCGACGACGGGGCCCTCGCCGACTTCGGCCGCGGGCGACGCCCCATCGCCCACCTCGCAGACGCCCTCCGCGCCCAGCCCTGGCTCCTCGCGCACGTCTGCGACGCCAGCGACGACGAGATCGCCCTCCTCCGCGAAACCAACGCCTCCGTCGCCTACTGCCCCCGCTCAAGCTCGTACTTCGCCCATCACCACGAGCTGGGCCCGCACCGCTACCGCGACATGCTCGACGCCGGCGTCAACGTCTGCCTCGGCACCGACTCCATCGTCAACCTCCCGCCCGCCGAGCGCGGCGCGCCGACGCTCGGCGTCCTCGACGAGATGCGATTCCTCCACCAGCGCGACAACGCCGACCCGCGCACCCTCCTCGCGATGGGCACCGTCAACGGCGCCGCGGCTCTCAACCTCGACCCCGCACGCTTCACGCTCGCCCCGGGCGAGAAGGCGGGCCTCACCACGGTGCGCGCACGCGGCGCGACGCTCGACGCCGTTCTCGCCTCCACCGCGCAAGCAGAGCTCCTCACGCCATGAACCGCCGCTGGTCCCGCGCCGACTACGCGCTCCCCGCGCCCCAGCTCGCGCCCACACTCATCGGCGCGCTGCTCGTGCACGTCGTGCGCGGCGCGCGCCGCGCCGGCGTCATCGTGGAGGTCGAGGCCTACTGCGGCGCAGACGACGACTGCTCACACGCGCACAACAACCGTCGCACCGCGCGCACCGAACCCATGTTCGGGAAACCAGGCCTCGCGTACGTCTACATCTCCCACGGGCTCCACCGCTGCATGAACGTCGTGTGCGGGACGGACGGCGACGCCGCGGCCGTCCTCATCCGCGCGCTCGAGCCCGCCGAGGGCCTCCCCGCGATGCGCCGCGCGCGCACCAAGCCGGCGCGCAAGAGCCCGCTCCGCAACACCGACCTCTGCTCAGGCCCCGGCAAGCTGGGCGAAGCCCTGGGCATCCCCGTCGCGCGCTCCGGCGAGGACATGACCGCCAGCCCCGCGCTCTGGATCGAGCACGGGACGCCGCGACCCAGCGTGCGCACGCCGCGGATCGGCATGAACCCCTCTTCGGGCTGGGGAGAACGCCCGCTCCGCTGGGTGGACGCCTCCAGCCCCCACGCCAGCCGCGGCCGCGGCGGCATCCTCAACCCAACGCCCCCCGATGCCCGATAGCACACTCGCTTTCCCGTCCGGCGGGTCTACAATCCTGACGCCCCCTCTGGAGCCCAGCACCGTGAGCACCGACTGGACATCACTCAGGCAGCACGCCGGCCCGTACCCGCCGGCCGCCTTTGTCTTCGTTCAAGAGGGCCTGCGTCACACCGTTGACGCGCTCCGCGACGCCGAGCCCGACATGCCCGAGCACGGGCGCCACGTCAGCGGCGCCGAGCTCTGCTTCGGACTCCGCGATTACGCCCTGCTCCAGTTCGGCCCGCTGGCCCGCTCCGTGATGCGCTCGTGGAGCGTCGAACGCACCGAGGACTTCGGACGCATCGTCTTCGCGCTCGTCGAGGCCGGCTGCCTGCGCAAGACCGACGAAGACCATCTCGAGGACTTCCAGGGCGTCTTCGAGTTCGATGAAGCGTTCTGCAACGCACGGATCGCGTAGACCACCGCGCGTCGGTACCCTGCCCGACAATGGGCGACACCGAATCCACACCCAAAGCCATCGACTGGCGACGCACGCACCTCTGGCAGATCCAGCCGGTCCGCGACGTCCTGCTCATCCTCGGCGTGTTCGGGCTGCTCTACCTGGGCGACCGCCTCAGCGTCGTCACCGTGCCGATGCTCCTCGCGCTGGCGCTCGCGTACCTCTTCGAGCCCGTCGTCCGGCGCATGACGCGCGTCAGCTGGATCAGCCGCCAGGGCGCCGCCGCCGCGATCATCGCGGGCATCGTCCTCGCCGTGCTGATCCCCATCACCATCGGCGCGGGCGTCGCCGTCGTGCAGGGCATCGACTTCACCACCCGCCTCGCCGGGAACGTCGCCGAGCTCAACGAATCGCTGGCCTCCCCCGACGACCCCGAGCTCTACCAGGCCCTCCCGAACGAGTCCTGGCGCTCCCTCCGCGACTACTTCCTCGAGCAGGCCAACCAGGCCGACGAGGCCGGCGCGCTCCGCGGCGCCTTCGACCGCGCCGTCTCCTGGGCCAGCGAGAACTCCAAGGCGCTGGGCGAGCGCGCCCTGTCCACCGGCGTCGGCGTCGTGTCGGCCGCGCTCGCGGTCGTCACCAAAGTCGGCATGCTCGGCTTCGCCGCCTTCCTCACCCTCTTCTTCTTTTTCTTCTTCTCCACCGGCTACGCCAACGTTCTCGCGTTCGGCGAGCAGCTCCTCCCCGACAAGGAGAAGCCGACCATCATCCGCCTGCTCACGCAGATGGACCGCGTCATCGCGGCCTTCGTGCGCGGGCGCGTCGTCATCGCGATCATCCAGTCCGTCGCGTTCACGATCGGGTACTTCCTCGCCGGCGTCCCCGCCGCCTTCATCCTCGGGCCCATCACCGGCATCATCTCGATCGTCCCCTACGCCGCGCTCATCAGCCTGCCCATCGCCTCCTTCCTCCTCTACGTCGAGCCCAACTACATCGCGTGGCAAGACGCGTGGTGGTGGACACTGGGCGGCCCCGCGATCGTCTACTTCTCCCTCCAGGCCGCCGACGACTACGTCCTCACGCCGCTCATCCAGGGCAAAGAGACCGACATGGAAACCCCCGCGATCCTCTTCGCCTCCATCGCCGGCGGCGCGCTCTTCGGGCCCTTCGGCCTGCTCCTGGGCATCCCCGTCGCCGCGTGCGTCAAGATCCTCCTCCGCGAGATCGTCTGGCCCCGCGTGGACGCCTGGACCAAGGGCGAGGCGGACGACCCGCTCCCGCTCGGGCGAGAAGACTCATGACGCCCGACGCCGCGATGGAACTCCTCGCCGCCGGGAACGAGCGCTTCATCCAGGGGCTCCCGCGCCACCACGACGACCGCGCCCTCGCCGACGCCACCGTCACCTCGCAGACCCCGCACTCGGTCATCCTCGCCTGCATCGACTCGCGCGTCGCGCCCGAGATCGTCTTCGACCAAGGCCTCGGCGACATCTTCTGCACCCGCGTCCCCGGCAACTACGCCAGCGACGACGTCATCGGCGGCCTCGAGTTCGCCACCAAGATCGTCCGCGCCAAGCTCGTCGTCGTCCTCGGGCACACCAACTGCGGCGCCGTCATGGGCGCGTGCGACGGGGTCACGCTGGGCAACCTCACCGCCACGCTCGCGCACATCGCCCCCGCCGTCCAGAAGGTCGCGACCACCGGGGAGCGTTGCTCCTCCAACGCCGGGTTCCTCGCCGACGTCACCGAGACCAACGCCCGTCTCGGCGCCGAGCGCGTCGTCGCGCGCAGCGCCGTCATCCGCGAACTGATCGAACAGGGCGAGCTCAAGGTCGTCCCGGCGCTCCACGACCTCGCGTCCGGGCGCGTGACGTTCCTGACCTAGCTCACGCCACCCGCTGGCGACGCGGCGGCGGCGCGAGATACGGCTCCAACTCAACCGGCAGCTTCTTGAGCCCGCGCCGCGCCGCCTTCGCGATCGCGTAGTGCAGCGACTCGTGCACCCGCAGCTTCACGCTCGCCGTGACGTTCACCCCGCGCCGCTCCATCTCCGCGAGCGACCACATCCACGCGTGGTACTCCTCGAGACAGCGCGGGCGGTACCGGTTAAACCCGATCGCGTGATGCCCGATCTCGTGCAGGAACACCGCCGCCGACATCGGGCCCTTGGGCTTGGGCGCCTCGATCAGACGCGACACCGCGCCGTCCGCATAGCGCACCTCCCACGCCACGCCCGACATGCTCGAACGCCACTTGCGCACCCGCACGCCGTGCTCGCTCAGGCACTCCCGCGTCAGCCGCTCGTACCGTTCCGCAGCAGGGGAAGCGCGCTTCGCCGTCGCGGGCCTCGCCTTCGGCGCGCGCGTCTTCACCACCACCTCGGGCGTCGGCTTCTTCTTGAACTTCGGCAGCAGATCCCACAGCGTCAGCACGGGCCCGTCCCTTCCAGACGCTCGCCGTCGGCGATGCTCAGGCTCTGCGCGACGCGCGACCACCCCATCGCCGGCTTCCCGGGCGCCTGCGCCTCAAGGATGCGCAGCGCGCCAGCGCCGCACGCCACCACGCCGCCCGCCGCGTCAACGATCACACCGGCTTGTTCGGCGTCGCACGCCGCCGGTTCCGCGCGCAGCAGCTTCAGCGGCGCCCCGCGGAACGAGACCGTCGCGCTTGGCCACGGGCTCAGCCCGTTGATCCGCTGCCGGCACGCTTCCGCGGACGCGGAGAAATCCACCCACCCGTCGCGCTTCTTGTCGAGCTTCCCCGCGAGCGTCACCAGCGATTCGTCCTGCTCCTCCGCCGTCGTCGCGCCCGACGCGTGGCGGGCCAGCACCGCCTCGACGAGGTCCGGCCCGTCCTCGGCGAGCAGGTCGTGCAGCTCGCCGGCCGTCTGGTGCGGTTCGATCACCCGCTCGCTCTGCCCCAGCACGAGCCCCGCGTCCATCCGCTCCGCGAGCGTGATCACCGAGTTCCCGGTCACCGCGTCCCCCGCGAGAACCGCGTGGTTGATCGGCGCCGCCCCGCGCCAGCGCGGCAAGCGCGACGCGTGCAGGTTCACGGCGAACCGCTCCGCCAGCAGGTCCCGCGACAGCTTCTGACCGAACGCGATCACCACCCACGCGTCCGCCTCGACCGCGCGCACGCGCTCGAGGTCGTCGCGGCTCACGTTCTCCGTTTTTAGAACCGGGAGCCCCGCCTCCTCGGCCCACGCGCCCACCGGCGTCGCCGTCAGCGTGCGCCCGCGCCCGGCCGGGCGGTCCGGCTGCGTGACCACAAGACCGATCTCGTGCGCGCCGGCCAGACGCCGGTACGTCGGCAATCCGAACGCGCCCGAGCCCATCAGGACGAGCTTCACCACTCGGCCGCCTGCGCTTCGAGGTCCTTGATCGCCCGCCGGTTCTTCATCCGTGAGAGCTGCTGCATCTTGTCGATGATCAGCACGCCGTCGAGGTGGTCGTTCTCGTGCTGGATGCACCTCGCGAGCAGCCCGCCCGCCCGCAGCGTGAACCGCTCCCCGTCGAGCCCCGTCGCCGTCAGCGTCACCTGGTGCGGGCGGCGGACAGCTCCGGTGATCTCGGGCAGGCTCAGGCACCCCTCGTCGTAGGGCTCGAGTTCGTCCGAGAACCCAGAGAGCACCGGGTTGATGCACACCAGCGGGCCGTCAGACGCCTCCGGGGGCTCGGCGTCCGCCGGGTAGTCCTCGCTCGACGGGACGTCGCACACGAACATCCGCACCGCCAGCCCCACCTGCGGAGCCGCCAGGCCGATCCCCTCGGCCTCCCGCATGAGCTCCAGCATCCGCGTCGCGACCGCGCGGACGGTCTCATCCACCGCCTCCACCGGGCGGGCTTTCTCGCGCAGGGCAGCGTGGGGGTAGTGCACGATGTACATGGAGGCGGGGTCCGGCGTCATCAGCGCGAGTCTAGGTCGCCAAGCCGCGTCCGGCCAGAGCGTTGACGCTCGAAGAGCCGATGGCGTAGCATCATCGGTTCGACCGTTCCGCGCAGGACCGAGCCACACACGGGAGCTACGTTTGGCGATCTTCGGCAAGAAGAAAGAGAACGGGGACGGCGACGCCGCCGAAACCACCGCTGGAAAGCCCGCCAAGAGCAAGGGCGGCTTCGCGCCGGACCCCGCCAAGGCCGCGAGCTGGTTCAAGCACGCCGAGGTGAGCCACCAGTCCACCAACTACGAGTACGCCATGACGTGCTGGCTCAAGGGCATCGCCTTCGACCCCGCCAACCGCGACGCCCTCGAGAGCTACTACAAGTCCGCCCAGGCCTTCGCCGCCGGCCGCGCCAAGCCCGGCCCCACCAAGGACCAGCTCAAGGGTGTGGACGGCAAGGGCCCCATCACCAGGTACCAGGCCGCGCTCCTCCAGTGGGGGGGCAAGCCCTTCGACCCCGCCGCCGCGCTCAAGGCAGTCGAGGCCGCCGGCGCCCTCCAACTCCGCGAGTGCGCCGCCTGGCTCGGCGAGTTCGCCCTCCGCGCCGCCCGCGCCGAGGCCAAGACCCGCAAGGACGCCTTCGTCAAGCTCCTCGACGCCTTCGAGAAGAACGAGCTCTGGGAGCTCGCGACCAAGGCCGGCGAGGACGCCCTCACCTTCGACCGCTCCGACGGCCCGCTCGCCGACCGCGTCAAGCAGGTCTCGGCCAAAGCCGCGATGACCTCCGGCGGCTACGACGAGGGCGAAGAGGGCGGATTCCGCAAGAACCTCCGCGACTCCGCGGCGCAGGAAAAAATCCGCCAGCAGCAGGCCGTCGTGAAGAGCGAGGACGCCTCCGCCGACGTCATCGCCGACGCCAAGGCCGACTACGACTCACGACCCGACGACCGCAACTCCATCGGCAAGTACGTCCGCGCCCTCATCGGGCGCGGCAGCGAGGCCGACGAGAAACTCGCCCGCGCCGTCCTCCTCAAGGGCTACGAGACCCTCAAAGAAGAGCGCATGCGCGAGCAGGCCGCCGACATCCAACTCAAGTGGGGCAAGCGCAGGCTCGCCGCCCTCAAGCAGCAGGCCGAGATCAACCCGGGCGACGACGCGGCGCGCGAGGCCTTCGAACGCGGGAAAACCGAGCACATCAAGCTCGAGGCCGACGAGTACGCCCAGCGCGTGCGCGCCTACCCGACCGAGACCGCCTACAAGTACGAGCTCGGGCGACGCCTCTTCCTCCTCGAGCAGTACGAGGAAGCCATCCGCTTCCTCCAGGAGGCCCAGAACGACTCGAAGCGCCGCGTCAAGGTCCTCAACCTCCTCGGGCAGTCCTTCCAGAAGCTCGGCTGGCACTCCGAGGCCGTCGGCATGCTCCGCCAGGCCGCCGAGGCCCACACCTCCTCCGACGACGACCTCGCGCTCGACCTCCGCTACGGCCTCCTCCTCGCGCTCGAGGGCAAGGCCCGCGAGGACCGCGACGCGGAAGCCGCAGAGGAAGCCACCAAGCTCGCGTCCGCGATCGCCATGAAGCAGATCGGCTACCGCGACGTGCGCGCCCGGCGCGACGCGCTCCAGCTGCTCATCAAAGAGCTCCGCGAAGGGTGACCCAGCGCGTCGCCATCATCCCGGCGCGCCTCGGCTCCACCCGTTTCCCGGAAAAAGTCCTCGCCGACTGCGCGGGCGCCCCGCTCATCCAGCGCGTGCGCGAAGCAGCCCTCCGCTGCGACCTCCTCGACCGTGTCGTCGTCGCCACCGACGCCGAGCGCGTCGCCGACACCGTCCGCGCCTACTCCGGTGAAGCGGTGATGACCCGCACCGACCACCCCAACGGCGCCAGCCGCCTCGCCGAGGCCGCCGACACGCTCGGGCTCCCAGACGACGCCGTCGTCGTCAACGTCCAGGGCGACGAGCCCGGCGTCGAACCCGCCGTCATCAGCGCCGCTATCGACGCCCTCGAATCCTCCGACGCGCCGACCGCCACCGTCGCCTCGCCCTTCGCCCCGGGCGAAGACCCCGCGAGCCCGCACATCGTCAAGGTCGTGCGCGCCGCAAACGGCTGCGCCCTCTACTTCTCCCGCGCCCTCGTCCCGCACGACCGCGACTCGGGCGGCGTCGCCCCCCTCAAGCACGTCGGCCTCTACGTCTACCGGCGCGCGTTCCTCCGCGTCTACGCCGCCCTCGAGCCCACACCGCTCGAGAACACCGAGAAGCTCGAACAGCTCCGCGTCCTCGAGCACGGCTACGCCATGCGCGTCGCGATCGCCCACGCCCGCCACCGCGGCATCGACACCCCGGAGGACCTCGCCGACTACCTCCGCCGGGCTGCCCCGGACCGATAAGCCGCCCACGCGCTCGCACAACCCGAGCCCCGCCCCGCCCCAGAGACAAGCCCCCGTTAAGGCGGGCAAGCTGGGCGTCGATGGCAACCCCGAGAAACTTGAACGGTTGTCCGGCTTCCAGCGCCGGCCCGTTCCGGGGGGTACCGCGATGGGAAGCACAGACAAGAGCGCAGGCGTCAACGGAGCGCCCTCCAAGTGGCGCGACAAACAGGTCTTCACGACCGGCGAGGCGGCAGAAGTCTGCAACGTCAGCCAGCAGACCATCATCCGCTGCTTCGACTCCGGGCGGCTCAACGGCTTCCGCGTCCCCGGCTCGCGTTTCCGGCGCATCCCGCGCAACGAGCTGATCAAGTTCATGCGCAGCAACGAGATCCCGCTCACGCCGCTCGACCCCGGCGCGCTGCGCGTCCTCGTCGTCGACGACGAGCCCGAGATCCTCGCCCTCTTCCGCGACACCTTCGGCGTCGACGAGCGCTTCAACCTCGAGACCGCCGCCAACGGCTACGACGCCGGGCGTCTCACCGAGTCGTTCAAGCCCGACGTGATCTTCCTCGACTACATGCTCCCGGACATCAACGGCGACCTCGTCTGCAAGCGCATCCGCGAGCACGACGAGCTCTCGGACTCGCAGATCGTCTTCATCTCAGGCGTCGTCGAACCCTCCGAGGTGGACAAGCTCCTCCAGGCCGGCGCCAACGAGTTCGTCAAGAAGCCCTTCGATATCAAGAAGCTCATGGAGCAGGCGGCCTCGCGCATCGCCGGCTGAACACCCGTGTCGACCGAGCCAGAGCACATCACGCCCGACCGGGTCGAGATGATCCTCCAGCGCCTCGAGGCGCTGCCGACACTCTCGCCGATCGCCGTGCGCCTACTCAACCTCTCGGCCAGCGATGAGTCCTCCATCCCCGAGATCACCAAGCTGGTCGAGTCCGACCCCGCCCTCACCACCATGCTCCTCTCGATGTGCCGACGCGCCAGCACCGGGCTGGGCGACGCCGTCACCACCGTCGAGCGCGCCGTCGTCATGCTCGGGCTCGACGCCGTCCGCTCCGCACTCCTGAGCGTCCACGTCTACGAGCTCATGGAACAAGGGCACGACGCCCCCAACGAACCCGAGGGCGAATCCGTGGACCGCGTCGGGCTCTGGCGACGCCACCTCGCCGCCGCCTGCGCCGCCGAACGACTCGCCAGGGAAGCCGGGCGCGACGTCCGACCCGAGGACGCCTTCACCGCCGGGCTCCTCCACGGTCTCGGCAAGCTCGCCCTCGCCACCGTCCTCCCCAAGACCTACCTCCGCGTCGGCGAGTTCGCCGCCGTGCGGCGCTGCTCCCTCGCCGAGGCCGAGCGCGAGATCATCGGCATCGATCACCACACCGCCGGCAAACGCCTCGGCGAACGCTGGGGCCTCCCCAACGTCCTCCAGGACGTCATGTGGCTCCACGGGCGCCCCGAAGCCATCCCCGAAGACCTCGCCCACGCGCCGCTCATCCGCATCGTCTCGGCCGGCGTCGGCCTCGCCCGCGCCCTCCACATCGGGTGGGGGGGCGACGGCGGCCCGCCGCCCTCGTTCGAGACCATCGCCCGCGCCGCCGGACTCGAGACCGAACGCCTCGAAGCCCTCGCCCCCAAGCTCCACGACGACGTCGCCGTACGCGCCGCCGAGCTCGGCCTCGACGATCTCGTGGACGCCGACATGCAGATGCAGTCGATCGCCTCCGCCAACCGCCAGCTCGCCCGCCTCAACCGCTCCCTCGAGCAGCGAGCCCGCGCCGCCAACGACCACGCACGCGTCCTCTCCGAGATCGCCGCCTTCCACGCCGAGCCCAGCGTCAGCTCGCTCCCCTCCGCCTACGAATCCATCGCTTCCTCCGTCTCCCGCCTCTTCGGGAGCGGCTACTGCGCCATCGTCCACCAGAGCCGCACAGACCAGCCCTGGACCATCGCCGAGCTCGGACGCGACGGCAGGGTCGCCCACCGCTGCGAGATCGAGCCCCCGCCCGGCGAGGGCTCCCTGCGCGAAGCCGTGGACCTCTCCCAGCTCAGCATCGCCAGCGCCGCACTCCTGGGCTGGCTCACCGAGGTCCTCACCACCGCCCCCGACCTCCGCAAGCTCCGCGTCCTGCCCATGGTCTGCGCCACCGGCGAGCCCTCGCTGCTCCTTCACGACCGCGACCTGCCCGCGGGCCTCTTCACCGGACCCGCCATGATCGCTCTCACGAGCCTCTGGTCCGGCGCCCTCGGCGCGGCCGCCCGCCACGACGGCGCCCGCCGACTCCAGGAGAAGCTCGCCGACGCCAACCGCAGCCTCATCGAAACCCGGGAGCAACTCTCAGAGACAGAGTCACTTGCGATGCTCGGGCGCCTCACCGCCGGCGCCGCCCACGAGATGAACAACCCCCTCGCGATCATCGACGGGCGCGCCCAGGTCCTCGCCATCTCCGCGCAGAGCGACGACGCCAAGGCCTCCGTCGCCGCGATCCGCACCGCCGCCGGGCGCCTCAGCGCGCTGATCAGCGACCTCCACTTCTTCGCCGAGCCCGCCAAGCTCAAGCGCGGCCCCACCGACATCACCGATCTCCTCGGGCGCGCGGTCAAAGACGCCAAGCGTGCGCGCGCCGCCGAAAACCTCGACACCCTCGGCGTCAAACTCGCCGTACAAGGCCCGCTGCCACCGGCTTATGTGGACGCCGAGCAGCTCTGCGCAGCCGTCACAGAGCTGCTGCGAAACGCCCTCGACGCAGATCCCCGCGAGTTCGTGGAACTCCGCGCTGAAACCATGGCCCCGGATGACCGATTGGTCATCTCCGTATCCGATCTTGGACGCGGCATGGACCGGGACACGCTCCAACGGGCGACCGAACCATTCTTCTCGCGCTGCGACGCTGGGCGTCGCGTCGGACTCGGGCTCGCCCGCGTCAGACGCCTCGTCGAGCAGCACGAGGGGCGCCTGGAGCTCGAGAGCGCTCCGGGGGAGGGGACGGTCGCACGGCTCGTCCTCCCGCACTGGACGCGGGAGAGCGCACCGGCGGCGGAGGCGGCCTAGGCCGCAAAAGGGAGACTCGCCGATGGCACGGGGACGAGAGGACACACACGAAACCGTTGGACACGCGCTCGTCATCGAGCCCGATCCGCTCGCGTGCGCTTCCCTCGTCGGAGCGCTCCGCAGCGCCCACGTCGAGTGCGAGAGCGTCACCAGCTACGACCAGGCCCTCGCCGCTCTCGAAGACGCCAGCTTCGACGCCGCCCTCGTCAGCCTCGACCTCCCCAGCGACCGCGGCCTCGCCATCGCGCGCCACATCCGCGAGCGCGCGCTCCCCACCCGCGTGGTCATGATCGGGGGCACCCCCCAGGCCGCCCTCGCGTCCATGCGCGCCGGCGCCGTCGATCAGATCGCCAAGCCCTTCGACCTCAAGCTCGTCAGCGAGAGCGTCCGCGCCGCGATCTCGTCCTGCCGGCGCGACCGCCAGCAGGAACGCAAGGTCCAGCGACTCAAGAAAATCTGCAAGCGCCTCAACGCGTCGCGCAAGAGCGTGCACGATCACGTGGACGTCATGTGCGACGACCTCCTCGGGGCGTATCAGGAGATGGCCGACCAGGTCAAGAAGGTGGGCGTCGTGAGTGAGTTCCAGGCAATGATCGGGCAGGAGCTGGACATCGAACAGCTCCTGCGCACCATGCTCGAGTACGTCCTGAAGAAGACCGGCCCCACCAACGCCGCCGTCTTCCTCCCCGCCAACCACAGCGACTTCAGCCTCGGGGCGTACGTCAACTACGACTGCCCCAAGGACGCCGCCGACGTCCTCCTCGACCACCTCGCCGACGTCATCCCGCCCCGCTTCCAGGACGAAGAGGGCGTCTTCACGTTCGCGTCCATGGACGAGCTCCGCGAGTGGATCGGAGACGACGCCACCTGGCTCGCCGACTCCACCGCCCTCGTCGCGCCCTGCCGGCGCAACGACGAGTGCCTCGCCGTCATCACGCTCTTCCGCGACCGCTCACGCCCCTTCGACGAGGCCGCGATCGACGAGCTCGCCTCGATCGCAGAGGTCTTCGCGACGCAGCTCGCCAAGGTGATCAGCATCCACCACCGCCACATGTCAGACAGCACGTGGACCGGGTGGGAGACCGAAGACGACGACACCGGCGGCCTCGCCGCCTAACCCGTCACTGCGCGCTCGACAGCCCGCCCTCGCCCGACCGGTTCACGAAGAACATCGTCGGCAACAGGTAGTTCGACTCGTCGTACAGGAACACGCGACCGCTCACCGTCAGCGTGACGTGATCGCCGCGCCGCGCCGCGATCCGCTCCATCTCGTCCGTCAGCGAGCAGGGCAGCAGCCCCATCGGCGGGTCCACCTCGGGGTTCTCCGGGTCGATCCCCACGTCGAACGTGAACACGGGCGCCCCGCCCGTGCCCCGGTCCACGCGCCCGCGCCGCAGCGTCACCACGCCGCCCTCGCGCTGCAGCGACAGCGGGCGACCGCCCGCGTCGTCGTTCGCCGCCGCAGCCGCCACCGTCGCCGCGTCGAGCTCGCGGATCAGCGCCTCGACCGAGACCGCGTCCTCGCCCCGCGCCTCCGTCAGAGCCGGGGGCTCGGGCGCCCCGTCCTCGCGATCGACCACATCCGCCGGGGCCTCGTCCGGCTGATCGCTCGCGACCACCCGCACGATCAACGGCAGGAAGTAGTTCAGCCCGCGCGACACGAACACCTGCCCAGACACCTCGAACACGACCGACGACTCGGCGCTCTTGGCGAGCTGCTCGATCGCCTGCGTGTTCGCGCACGGGAGCAGCGCCATCGGGCGCACCGCCGTGTCGTTCGCGCCGCGCACGAACACCGCCGCCGTCGCGCGCGACCCCAGCGGGACCACGCGGATCAGACGACCCGCGAGGTACGCGCCCTCGGGGAGCAGGGGGTACGCGCTCGCCTCAACGGCCTCGTTGGGCGCCTCGATTGTCAGGGGGGTGTGCAGCTCCGGGAGCTCGTCCTGCGCCGACGCCGCCGCCAGCGCCAGCAGCCCAAGAACCCACGCTATTGCGAGTCGCGTCATCCCTGACGCCTCCCGTCTGCGCCGCGGGCTCAGCCGCCCAGCAGCGCCGTGTAGTGTTCGACCACGCACGGGTCGGCGCGACCCGTCTCGTAATCACTCGGCGTCTGACCGAGATACTCTTCAGGTTTCGGGTTGTGACCCACCACCGCCGCACCGCAGCACGGGCACACCGTCGCCTCGTCGCGACGCGGATCGTCGATCGAATAAATCTGCGAGTTCAGGATCACAGGCACCCCGTCGCCGCCGTGATCGTTCCAGCAGTACTCGACCGGGTAGAACCCCTCCGCGAGCGTCCCGCCGATCTTGATCTCGTACCACCGCGTCTCGCCCGTCAGCGGGTTCAGCACCCGCACGCTGTTCGGCGCCACCGTCACGGCGGGCGGGCCCACCGTCGACTGCAGTCGCATCACCAGAAACACCACCACCGCGGCCGCGGCCAGCAGGAGAATGATCTTCCCGCCGACGCCGGCGAGAGCGGTGTTCAGCGTGTCGCGCCACCCGCCCTCGTCCTTGCGCGCGGCGCCCCCGGACGTTTGTTCTTCAAGGCCGTCGGTCAAGGATCGCATAGCTGGGCGTCGGCTCCCGGGGCAGGCAGAAGTGGCGCGAAAGACAGCCTGACTCTACCGCGCGTCACTCGGGGCAGGGGCCCCACGCGGCCAGAAGAATCGCAAGATCCGCCGAATCAACAGAACCTGAACCATCCAGGTCCGCCGTCGGGTGCGGGTTGCCCCACGCCGCGAGCAGCACCGCGAGATCCGTCGAGTCCGCCGCCCCCGAGTCGTTGAAATCGCCGGGGCAGGGCTGGGCCACCGCGAGGGGCAGCTCGAAGTCCACCCACACCGCGAAGTGGTCCGCCGCCAGACCCGCCAGCAGGGACGGGGTCGTGAACGAGGCCAGCTCGCTCGGGTACGCGTTGTTCTGGATCGTGTTCGTCCGCACGATCACCTGGTGCACCGGCGTTGCGACCGAGTCCTGCCACGCGATGTAGTCGAGCTTGCTCGAGCCGCGCGAGTCCGTGTTGCCCGTGAAGTGCTCCGCCGCGCTGTCGTACACGCTGTCTGAACGGTCGCTGTCGGTCCCGTCCGTCCCGCCCGTGACCGCGGCCCGGGTCATCCACTCGGCCGGCCCCTTGCGCCCGTTGCTCGACTCGTCCTCGTTCCAGTCGCCGCCCCAGATCACCGCGTCGGCCGGAGCGAGCACGCTCGTGGGCTGCGCCGAGAAGATCCGGTTGTTGGGGTCGCTCACGCCCGTGCCGGCGCCGTTGTAGTGGTAGTCGATGTAGTACGCCACGTTCTGCGCCGTCTCCAGGCGGTCCGCGAGATCGCTCGCGGACCCGCCCGCCTTCAGGTGCGCGTTCCCCGCCACAAGATCGCCCTCGTACACCTCGTCGGGGAGGTCGATCTCGCAGAACTGGAACCCGCGGATCCCGCTGCCCCCGCCCGGCGCGTACGCGTCGGCGATCGAGAACCAGTTGTTCGTCACCGCGATCCCGCTCCCGTTGATGTCCGCGAACGGGTACCGGCTCAGCACGATGTTCCGGTTGAACCCGTCGTCCGTCGTGCTCACCGCCACGTACGGGTAATCCAGCGACGGGTCCCACATCTGGATGAACGAACCCACCGTCCCGCCGCGGTACGGGTCCGCCCCGCCGTGCACCAGCAGCTCGACGACCGCCTCCATGGTCGCGACCGAGTCGATCGAGCCGCCCGACACGTCGCCGTTGCCGGAGTTGTCCGCCGTCTCCTGCAGCACCAGCACGTCCGGCTTCACCGCCGCGATGATCCGCGCGATCCCGTTCCACCCGTTAAACGAGTCCGTCTTCGTCGCGCTCGAGCAGATCCCGTCCTCGACGTTCCACGTCATGAACCGGAGGTGCGCCGGGTCGTCCTTGCTCCAATCGCCGTTGTCCGGGTCGTAGGCAAGGGCGCCGCCCGCGAGAGCGAGCGTCAGGGCGGTCGTCAAAGTGCGCATCGGGGATCCTCCTCGTATGAAGCAACGCCCCCGGCCTTCCGACCAGGGGCGTAGCGCTGTCAGTCTGTCATGTGCGACGGACGGTTACGGGCAGTCGCCCCACGCCGCCAGCAGCACCGCGAGGTCGCCCGAGTCAACCACGCCCGAACCGTCGAGGTTCGCCTGCGCGTCCATCGTGCCCCAGGCCGCCAGCAGGATCGCCAGGTCGCCCGAGTCCACCGTGCCCGAGCCGTCGAAGTCCGCGACGCACTCGGGAGCCACGACGCCCTCGTTCGGGGCGATGTACAGAAGCACGTTGTACGCCTCGTCGATCGTCGTCGGGTCCGTCTTGGTGTTGATCGTGAAGTCGCCGTCGTTGTCGACGTCGTACGTGATGCTCGTGGCCACGATCACGCCCGCCGTCGAGCGGGGGTCGGCCGGGTCGATCGTCGACGGGTCGATGTCGCCCCACGTGTTCTGCTTCACGTTCGAGGACCAGAACGTCCCGGAGCCCACCGAGTTGGAGTCCACGATCTGGAACCCGAACACGCGGTAGTTCAGCCCGGTGTTCTGCGACTCAAAGATGTCGAAGAAAGAGATGACCTTCTCGAGACGGAAGCCGAAGCCGCCGTTGACGTCCGGCTGGTACACGCCGCGGAGCAGCGTGGAGTTGATGAACGTGCCGCCCTTTCCGTCGTCGAAAGCGACGGGAGCGACAAACCACAAGTTGCCCGAGCCGTCGAACGCGACGCCCGAGATCGAGGGGCCGGCGTTGAAGATCGGGTCGAGCTCGTTGTACGTGCGCAGCTCGCCGATCTCAGCGCCCATGCCGTCGTACACCGGCTTACCGGCCACGCTTAGCGGGTCCATGCCCGTCACGTCGATATCAACGTACGCGCCGATGCCCCACTCGACCGTGCCCGCAGGGTCGGACGAATCAAAGCGCCCAACGACGACCGCGTTGAACGGGTCCTGGTCCCCCGAGTTGCTGATGTACGACACGCCGGCCACGAGACCGCGACCCTGGGCGTCGCGGCCCAACGCGACAGTGCCGTTGCCGCCCTGACGCGGAACCTGGCTGTGGTAGTGATCGAGGTCCCCGACCGAGCCAATCGCGGCGCCGACCGTGTACGACTCGAAAGAGTCGTCGATCGTGCCGACGGGGTACGTCAGCTCGACAGGCGAGCCTGCCACGTTGCCGTTGGCGTCGAGCGAGTACACGTTAAAGCGGTTCGTCGCGCCGCCGCCATCGCGACCGATGTGCCCGCCCGTTGCAACGCCGCCGTTGCCGAGCAGGTCGGTGCGATAAGTGGCGAGCGTGCCGCGCTGGTCAACGGAAGCCAGGTGCGAAGCGGTCTCGGTGACCACGCCGGCCGAACTCTCGTGCGCGTGCGTCGAATTGAACGACAAGCCGACGAATACCGGGCGACCGGCAACGTCCGCGGGGATGTTCCCGGGAACGGAGAAGGTGTCGGCGCTGGAGTTGATGAGATGGTCCGACGCGCCAGCGTCCGACGCGCCAGCGCCGCTGATGACGTTCTGCGCATTGGCCGTGCGGTTCAGCAGGTCAACCCGGTAGATGTTGTTACCGACGATCGGGCTCGAGCCCGAAGCGCCGAAGTTGTCGCTACGGAAGTAGTAGTAGCCCTCGGCGTCCGCCGTGCCGGTGGAGACGCCGCCGTTGTTCTGCGTGCTGTCGGGGCCGCTGGTCGCGACGATGTGACGCGACACGTACAGGCGGCTCGGGTTGTTGAAGTCGTACTGCACGAGGCCGGCGATCGCCGCGTTGTGCGAGACCATCGCGTCCGTCGTCGCGAACTCACTCAGGCCCGCCACGAACTGGCGGATATCACCCTCGGCGTTCGGCTCGATGAGCTGGCCGCCCGAGTTCGGCGGAAGGCCTTTGTCGGTGATGAGGTTCACGCCGCCGCCCGGCATATCCCAGAACAGGTAACCCATCTCCGCGAAGCTGCCCACAACCTGTTCGGTCGCGCTGATGGTCTGCGCGCTTGTCAGGGAGCTGAAGAAAGCGGTGGAGCTCTTGCTCGTCTTGAGCAGCGGCGCCACGCCGAACGCCGCGCCGCCCGAAGTCGTAAACGGCGTCAGGTCAACCACGAAGTTGGTGTGCTGGCTGGCCGGGGCCCACGGGTCGAGGCCATCGCCCACGAAGGCGCCCGAGAGCTGCGAGACGCTGTCCTGCGCGAACGCGGGAACAGCGAAACCAGCCGCGGCGATCGCCACAGCGAGGGTCATCTTGGTCTTCATCTCTCTCTTCTCCTCCCCCGGAAAGCGGGGGTCTCTCGTTCTCGGAACTGGGAGTGACGTAACAGAGTGAACACCGACAACGCACGCACGCGCCGCCCGTGATCGATGCGATCAGTACATGGTGACGCGAGCGATAAACGCGTGCGCCCCCTCGGCCCGCTCCTCGTACTCGTGACGAAGAATCTCGGGGATGTCAGTCAGCCCGAGCGTCGTGCCCGAGGGGAACCAGTTGTCGGGGCGACGGAACTCGCCGGCCGGCCCGCCGTCAACCGTCTTCACCGAGCCGTCGAACGACAGCGCGTTCGCGCGAGGGTTGCCGTCGTTCCCGCTCAGGTGACGGAACGCCACCGGCGTGAAGTTCTGCCCCGTCACGAACGACCCGATCGGCCACGCACGCGACACGCCAGCCGCGTTCCCTTCGCTCGACCACGCGCCCGTGTCCGCGAACGCCCCGCCGAGGCTCGCCCCCGCCAGCACGTCGTGGTCCAGGGCCGCGAGATCAGCGCGCATGTACCGGGCGCCGTCCGCCATCACGTACTTCTTGCTCAGCACGCTCCCGACGCGGTCCAGACGCGGGCGGTACGCCGAGTTCGGGTTGCCCACCGACTTGCCGGGGAGCCACCCCGTGTGCGACGGGCTCTTGTACATCGTCGTCGAACCGCCCCAGTAGGACTCCGAACGCTGCGCCCAGCGGGGGGTGTTCCCCGTCCCGCCCTGGCCCCACCACATGAACTCCACCGCCGCCGCGTAGCTCATCGCCTGCTGCGGCTGGAACGCCGTGCCAGAGATGCCCGTGGGCTGCGCCGCGCCATCGTGGGGGAGCGAGATGTTGTGGTTCGCCGGGCACGCGAAGACGCCCGCCGCGCCGCCGCTCGTGCCACGCTCGCCCACGCCGTTGAGCAGCGCGAACCGCTCGTCGCGCTTGTCCGATCGCCCGACCTCCATGTAGTCAAACGCCAGCGCGCCCGCCCAGTCAAAGGGCTGCGTCGCGCTCCCGCCGACGTCCAGCGCCAGGCCCTGGTCGGGCTGCGTCATCAGCGTCTGCCCGATCGTCCCAGGCGACGGGATGTAGTCGTTGTTGTCCGCCGCGAACGTCAGCCACCCGGTCCCGATCGCCTTCAGGTTCGTCCCGCACACCACCAGGTGCGCAGCCGAACGCGCCGAACCCAGCGCGGGAAGCAGCATGCCGATCAGTAGGGCGATGATCGAGATCACCACAAGCAACTCGACCAGCGTGAAAGCTCGGACGGTGCGGCTGAGAGAACGTCCTGAACGCATCGTGCACTCCTTTGACGGGGCGTTCGCGAGAGCGAAGCGTGGGAGAGATGTCTTGGCGACCCGCGGGCGGAACTCATCGGAGCAGAGGGGCCGTGATGGGTCCAGAGTGTACCCAGACAAGGGGGAAATTCGACCCCGCGGACTGTAAACATTGTGTGAACGATACGCCCGCAGGCCCCGCCCAACTGGCGGCCCATTCCACGGCGCGGTACACCTCCCGCCCGCCCATGCAGGCCGGGAACGGGCAGGACGGGGCAGCGTGAAGCAGCGAACCTTTATCCAGTACGCCTCGCTTGCCTCGATCCTCGTTCTTCTCGGGCTCGCGCTCATCTACCCCATCTGGCTCACCGTCCGAGGCGGCTTCGCCGAGGACATCGCGACGGGCCAAGGGTTTACGCTCGAGCACATCGCCCTCGTCTTCCAGGACCCCGTCCTCCGCGAAGGACTTTTCAATTCCTTCCAGATCGCCCTCTGGACCACCCTCCTCTCCTTCCTCATCGGGCTCCCCCTCGCCCTCCTGACCGCGCGCTACGAGTTCCCACTCAAGGGGCTCTGGTCCGCCGCCGTCCTCGTCCCGCTCATCCTCCCGCCCTTCGTCGGCGCCATCGGGCTCCGCGCCATCCTCGGCCGCTCCGGCGCCCTCAACACCCTCCTCGGGACCGAGCTCGACATCCTGGGCGAGGCCCGCATGCTCGGCGTCGTCGTCGCACTCGCCCTGCACCTCTACCCCATCGTCTACCTCAACGCGACCGCCGCCCTCGCCAACCTCGACCCCGCCCTCGACGAGGCCGCCGACACCCTCGGCGCCGGCCCCCTGCGCCGTCTCCTCAGCATCACACTCCCCCTCATCCGACCCGGCCTCTTCGCCGGCGGAACCGTCGTCTTCATCTGGTCCTTCACCGAGCTCGGCACGCCCCTCGTCTTCGACGTCTCCAAGGTCACCGCCGTCCAGATCTTCCAGGGCGTCAAAGAGATGGACGCCTCGCAGGAACCCTACGCCCTCACCGCCGTCATGCTCGCCGCCGCGATCCTCTTCTACGTCGTCGGCAAGCTCGCCTTCGGGCGCGCCCACCAGGCCGGCTCCATGAAAGCCTTCCGCGGTTCCTCCGCCACCCGCCTCTCGCCGCTCGCCGGTCTCCTCGCCACGAGCGCCTTCGCCGCCGTCACCCTCGCCGCGCTCCTCCCGCACCTCGGCGTCATCTTCGAGGCCTTCGCCGCCCCCGGCTCCTGGTACAAGTCCGTCCTCCCCACCCGCTGGACGACCCACAACGTCGAGCTCGCCCTCGGGCACCCCCTCGCCTTCAACTCCATCGTCAACAGCCTCTACCTCGCCTTCACCGCCGCCGCGCTCGACATCGGCATCGGCCTCGCCGCCGCCTACATCATCGTCCGCACCAAGATCCGCGGACGCGCCCTCCTCGACGCCCTCACCATGCTCCCCCTCGCCGTCCCCGGCCTCGTCATGGCCTTCGGATACGTCGCCCTGACCCTCCGCTGGCCCTTCGGCCCCGGCGACCCCCTCCACGGCGTCATCGACGTCGTCGGCGCCACCCCCAACCCCGTGCCGCTCCTCATCATCGCCTACGCCGTCCGCCGGCTCCCCTACGTCGTCCGCGCCGGCGTCGCCGGCCTCCAGCAGGTCACCCCCGAGCTCGAAGAGGCCTCCGCCTCCCTGGGCGCCAGCGGCGCGACCACCCTCCGCCGCGTCATCATCCCCCTCATCGCCGCCAACCTCATCGCCGGCGGACTCCTCGCCTTCGCCTTCGCCATGCTCGAGGTCAGCGACTCGCTCATCCTCGCCCAGCAGGAAAAGCACTACCCCATCACCAAAGCCATCCTCGCCTTCTCCGAACGCCTCGGCGACGGCCCCGGCATCGCCTCCGGCATGGGCCTCTGGGGCATGGCCCTCCTCACCGTCACCCTCGTAGGCGTCAGCGCCCTCCTCGGGAAGAAGCTCGGCTCCGTCTTCCGCGTCTAACTCCCCAAGCCGAGGGATCCAAATCCCTCGGTCCGCACCCTCTCCCACCGGGAGAGGGCCGGGGTGAGGGGACCCAGCCCAACGCGAGCGAAGCGAGCATCCCATTCCACCCTCGCCCCATCTCCGATGGGGAGAGGGCAGGGTGAGGGGCCAAACCAAAAACGAGCGCAGCGAGCACCATCACCTCCGCCTCCCTCTCCCCCGGGGAGAGGGCCGGGGTGAGGGCTCCCCCTCCGTTCCCCCTCTCCCCGAGGGAGAGGGGCAGGGGGAGAGGGAGCGAATCCATGCCCCCGGAACCCCGCCCCCGCCCCGCACGAACAACCAAGCCCACAGACGCCCCCCGCGGAGCCCCGCCATGCGCCTCTCGCTCGCCGCCGCCGTTCTCGCCTGCGCCTCCGCCGCCCACGCCGAGGGCCCCATCGAGTCCCTCGACCCCCCGCGCCAGTTCGACTTCTGGATCGGCGACTGGGACGTCACCGCCCGCTTCTGGGACGCCGCCAAGGGCCAGGCGACCGTCCCCGGCGCCCAACTCCACGTCGAACCCGTCTTGGACGGACAAGCCATCCTCGAGCACTACCGCGGCACGAACTGGCTGGGCGCCGACATCCTCGGCTTCTCGCTCCGCGCCTACGACCCGGAAAAAGAAGCCTGGGTCATCCTCCTCAACTGGCCCTCAACCGACGCGCCCTTCTGGACCATGGAAGGGGGGTTCGACTTCAACCGAGGCGTCTTCCAAAACGAACGCCCCGGCCCCGACAACACAACCCTCCTCACCCGCTACACCTTCTCCGACCTCCTCCCCGGCTTCTACCGCTGGGAGGTCAACACCAGCACCGACGACGGCGTCACTTGGACCTTCCCCGGCTACACCATGCACGGGACCCGCCGGCCCGCCGACGCCGAACCCATCGACGAAGCCTGGCTCCACGGCGACGACATCGAAGACCGCTGCACCGGAGACCAACGCGACCAGCTCGACTTCATGACCGGACAGTGGACCGCCGAGACCAGCTTCCGCGCCGCCGGAGGTCGCTGGGCGACGCACCAAGCCACCCTCACCTCCCGCCCCATCCTCGCCGGCTGCGCCCACCTCAACGCCTACACCCAGCCCGGCGACACCCCGCACGAATCGCTCACAACCCTCGCCTACGACGCCAAACGAGGCGCCTGGGTCGCCTACGCCATGTCCACCACCACCCACGGCGCCATGCAGCGCTACGAGGGCATCATGCGCAACGGCGAACTCGCCCTCCTGCGCAACCGCCCCGACACCACCCTCGAACGCCTCCGCTGGCACGACATCGCCGACGACTCCTACCAGTGGGACCACGCCATCTCAGAAGACAACGGCGAAACCTGGATCACCGACGCCACCGCAACCTTCACCCGCAACAAGTAAATCCGCCCCCTCTCCCCCGGGGAGAGGGCCGGGGTGAGGGCTCCCCCTCCACCTCCGGGTGCCACTACTCGCTCCGCAGGAGCGCAGTAGTGCTCTCGCATACCAAGTCCGCGACACCCTCGTTCCAGCGCCGCCCTCACCCCATCCCTCTCCCCAAGGGAGAGGGGGCCAGAGTCCCCCAACGCGCGCAGAGAAACACGGCACCGTCATACAAAAGACAGACCGGTAAAGACAGAGCGGCGCCGTGGTACAGACCAAAGGTCTGTGCCATGAGTAACGCGCTACGAGATAACAAACTTCGCAGTAGCACTCGCCAATCGGGTGTGCCATGAGTAGGCCGAAACAGTCGCTATCCGGCGATTGCGATCGCTACTTCTAGGATGCTCTTCAGGACGGCTGTCGGAATGCGTATTGCTTTTCTTTTTAAGAGATAAATTTGCGCGATTTGCGCAATCTGCCCAGAGGATGTGTATTCAATCCGATGGCCGTCTCTCCGCACGACGACGGTGCCGCGAGCAAGTTCGCCGAAAAGTTTCGCTGTGTAGTCATAGCTCAACTTGGAGCCTTGTGGGGCCAAGTCGAATACGTACGGAGATGCTGAGTCAATTTTTATTTTATACTCATGGCGGCTGTCTCGCATCGCTGCATTGCACTCGACATCGCATATGATCAGAGAAGGGCTAAGATGACCTCCTGTTTTTCCGGTTGCTGCAAATAGCTGAGCCATTGTGCGAGCAGTTAATAGGTTCGATTCAACATCGTTAGGAGGTGCCGTGATGACGTCAAAGTTGGTGTGCAGTACTCCGTTGAGTGTTCTATACCCATTCTCGTCTGATAAGAATCGGATGAACGATTCGTGTGCAGTTGTGTAGGCCAAAATACCGATCGGCCATCTTGCTTGGAATGGGCGGTGAATTGAATCATTGCCGAGCGGGGATTGTCGCCGTTTCTTATTGATCCAGTCGGCGTACTTCTCTGCTAAACCTTCATCGTTGAGTTTTGTGTCATTAAAGTACGATATTATAGGGATCATAGAGTAGGCCCTCGTCATTAGATGGTCGATCCCTTGTTGCGAGAGGATGATGGCTTGCGATTCTCACCCCCGCGCCGGCCCCGTCAACTCCTCAGCCCGACTCTGCAACAGCTCAATCACCCGCGCCAGGAACAACGCCCCCTCGGCCCCATCCACCACCCGGTGGTCACAGGCAAGGCTCAGCGGCAGCACCTTCGCGATGTGGATCCCGCCGTTGCGGGCCACGACCGCGTCCCGCGCACGCCCCACGCCGAGGATCGCCACCTCGGGGTAGTTGATCACCGGCGTCGCGAACATGCCCGCGTGCGAGCCGACGTTCGACACCGTGAACGTCGAGCCCATCAGCTGCTCGCGCGGGATCGTCCGGTCCCGCGCCGAGTTCGCCAGCTGCACGATCGCCCGACCGATCTGCAGCACGCCCATCGTGTCCGCGTCAGACAGCACCGGCACCGTCAGCCCGTGCTCCGTGTCCGCCGCCATCCCGATGTGGATCGCGCCGTGCCGGATGATCTGCTCGTTCTCGTCGTCAACGATCGAGTTCAGCGCCGGGAAGTCCCGCAGCGCCCGCGCCACCGCGGAGATCACAAACGGCAGGTACGACAGCTTCTCGCCGCTCGCCGCCGCCGTGCGCTTCCGCACCACGTCCAGCGCCGACACGTCCGCCTGATCCATCACCGTGAAGTGAACCGCCGCGTTGATCGACTGACGGAGACGGTTCGCGATCGTCCGCCGAACCCCGCGGAACGGGATCACCTGCGTCGACCCCGCCTGAGGCGCCGGGATATGAACAGGCGCCGCCGGTGCAGAAGGAGCCGCCGCACGAGCAGGCGCAGCCTCCGCCTCCCTCTCCCTCGGGGAGAGGGTTGGGGTGAGGGCTCCCGATCCAGTCCCCGATCCTTGCTTCGCCGCCTTCACATCCTTCGCCGTCACCCGGCCGCCAAGCCCCGTCCCGCGCACCACGTCGATGTCCACGCCCATGTCGCGCGCCAGCCGGCGCACGGCCGGCGTCGCCAGCGCCTTGCCCTCGCTCATAGGCATCAGAGGCTCATCCGAGACGGCCCCCACGACCGTCCCCGCGTCCTCCCGCTCCGCCGACGCAGCCGGCGCCTCCGCCTGGGAGGGGGCCGCAGCGACGGGTTCCGATTCCGCCGGCGCGGGCGCCGCGCTCTCAGCACCGCCCTCGTACGTCACCAGCGGGTTGCCGACCTTGAGGATCTCGCCCTCCGAGCCGTGCAGCTGTTTGATCACGCCGTTCCGCGGGCTGGGCACCTCGACGAGGGCCTTGTCGGTTTCCATCTCCGCGAGCGTCTGGTGCTCCTTCACCTCGTCGCCGACCGACACCTTCCACGAGATCATCTCCGCCTCGTGCACACCCTCGCCGAGGTCGGGGAGGATGAAGACGTTCGGGTCAGAGGAAGTCGCGTGGCCCATGGGTGGTCGCCTCAAACAGGGTGGGAAACAGAGACAGCGGGCCGCCAAACGGCCGCGCAGAGAGCGTCATAGCCTAGTCGATACGGCCCGCGCGAGCCACGAGGGCAGCCGTCCGAAAACCACCAGGGCCCCGCCCCGCGCCGAATCGCCCCCTCGCGCACGAAGAACGCCCCCGCGACGCACCGGCGCGAGGGCGTTTGAAATGCAAAGGCTTCCCAGGGCTCAACGCCCCGGATGAGCGGGGCTCATTCCCCGCCGCGGATCTCCGCGTCTGTCATCGGCGCTATCGCGCCGGCTCGGGTGCGCTCGTCGCGCAGCTCCTGAGCCCGACGCTCGAGTTCCGCCCACGCCTCCCCGGATCGCAGGCGGTTCTCGAGAATGCCAAGCTCGCGTATCGCGTCTACGTAGTTCTTGTCGAGGTCCGACCCGCTGAGCTCCATCAGCACGAACGTGCGGTACTGCCCGTCGTCCTCGCGGTACGTCTCTTTGCGCACCACGTGCGACCCGCGCAGCGTGGTGCTCGCGACCACGTTGTTCATGTCCTGGAAGCGTTCAAGAAGTTCGGGGTCGGCCGGCGTCTCGATCTGCTCGGTAAAGGACCGCTGGAGCACATCGACGCGCGACTCGACCGCCAGCGCCATCGCCTGACGCGCCTGGTTGATCGCGAACGCCTCGCTGATCCGAGGCTTCGCGCCCACCGCCTGCGCCGTCTTCCGGATCGTCCCGTTCTCATCCCGCGGCGACGCCTCGTACCACTCCGGAGAAAACGCACGGACCACCTGCGAACGCTCGTCAACAACCTTCGGCCCGCTGCTGCACCCCGGGAGTGCAAACGGTGCGGCGACAAGCAGAAGCGCGAGGGCGTAGGGGCGGTGCATCGTGCGGTCCTCCGGTGGTGGGCGTCATGCCCGAGGATTGTGCAAGATCATGCCTTGCATGAGCTTGCGTAGCGGTAGAATACCAGTAATGCCGGGCCTCGTGAAGCACAAAACGCTCGCCCTCGCCGCCGGGGCGTGTCTCCTCGCGTCGTGCGCGACCCGCCCCGCCACACGTCCGGTATGGCTCGACGCCCCCGCGGCCGCGGCCCCCGCCGGATGGTGGGCCGCCGTCGGTTTCGGCGCCACCCCCGCCGAGGCCCACGACGACGCCCTCGTCCGCCTCGCCCAGCGTGTCGAGACCCGCGTCTCGGCCCACGAGCGCTTCCGCGAAACACCCGACGGCCCGCGCCTCGACCGCCGCGCCGACGTGCGCACCGACGTGGCCCTCGCCGGCGCCGTGCTCCTGGCCGCCCACCACGCCGACGACCACGCCGCCCTCGTCGCCCTCGACCCGGCCGCGGCCGCCCGCGCCATCGCCGACCGGGCCGCCGCCGCGCTCGGCGCGGACCCGCCTCGGCTGTCCCGAGAGCTCGTTTCGCAGATCGAGCGGGGGGCGGTCCTCGATCCCGCCGCCGCCGACTGGCCGGCCCTGCGCGCACGTGTATACAACGCGATCGCCTCGGCGCCCCGCGCCGAGATCAACGCCCCGCCCGCCGTCGCGGGGGCGCTGCGCGAGGCGTTCGGGCTCTCGCTCGTGCGCGCCGAGTGGGACGATCGCCCCACGCCCTCCCACAGACCGGGCGAGCGCCTGCGGGCGTGGACCCTCACGGCGGAGATCGCCGGCCACGAGCGCCGCTGGGCGGGGGTGGTCGCGGACGCCGACCCCGCCTCGGCCGCGGCCGCCCGCCTCCGCGCCGCGGCTACCATGCCCGAGTGATGCTCGCCGACCTCCTCGCGCAACGAGACATCCCGACGGGCCGGATCGTCCTGAGCATCGGCGGCGCGATCGTCGGGCTGATCGTGCTGGGGCTCGTGCTGCTCGCGGTCCGTCGCCGCCTCCTCTCTGGCGACGACCCCGCCCGTGCGACCCTGGACATGGAAACGCTCCAGCGTCAGAAGCGCGAGGGGACGATCAGCGAGGAGGAGTTCCGCTCGCTCCGGCGCGCGCTGCTTGGTCTGCCGCGAGAAGGTGTCGCGGCCGGGACCGAGAAAGACACGCCAGAAGAATAAACAGGGGCGTTTGCCGGTATTTCCGGTCGTGACACGCCAGCACCCTCGAATCGCAAGGGGGGCTTGGAGATCCTGGGTGGGTGAGCCGATAGACTCTTCTCCCGGCGCCTCGTGCGCCATCAATGCAGACCAAGAGGTGAGGACGAGATGGCCAAAGGACGCAGCGACGGCGATCAGCCACGGACCCCGAGCGGCGGCGACTCGGGCGACGGAGGCTTCCGCGGGCGGAAGGTGACCACGTGCTCCTTCTGCGGGAAGACCTCGCGCGAGGTCGGCCCCATGGTCGAGGGACCGAGCGATGTCTACATCTGCTCGAACTGCACGGAGCTCTGCCAGAACATCTTCAAGCAGGAGAAGCGCCGCGTCACCAGCGGGCAGCCCCTCTTCACGAAGATCCCGGCGCCCCGTGAGATCAAGGAATTCCTGGATCAGTACATCATCGGCCAGAACGCCGCCAAGAAGGCGCTCTCGGTCGCGGTGCACAACCACTACAAACGACTGACGCAGCTCGACGCCGGCGAGATCGACGTCGAACTCGACAAGTCCAACGTCATGATGATCGGGCCCACGGGCTGCGGGAAGACGCTCTTGGCGCGCACCCTCGCTCGCATGCTCGACGTGCCCTTCGCGATCGGCGACGCCACCACCCTCACCGAGGCGGGCTACGTCGGCGAGGATGTCGAGAACCTCCTGCTCAAGCTCCTCCAGAACGCCGACTACGACATCGAGGCGGCGCAGCGGGGCATCATTTACATCGACGAGCTCGACAAGATCGGCAAAACCACCCAGAACGTCTCGATCACCCGCGACGTCTCCGGCGAGGGCGTGCAGCAGTCGCTGCTCAAGATGCTCGAGGGCACCACCGCGAACGTCCCCCCGCAGGGCGGACGCAAGCACCCCGAGCAGCAGTACATCCAGCTCGACACGACCAACATCCTCTTTATCTGCGGCGGCACGTTCGTCGGGATCGAGGAGATCATCCGTCGTCGCCTGGGCAAGAAGCGCATCGGCTTCACCGCCGACGTCAGCGCCACGAGCGAGGCGAAGGAAGTCGGCGAGCTGCTCGCGCAGGTCTCTGCTGAGGACGTCCACGAGTACGGGCTCATCCCCGAACTGCTCGGTCGTCTGCCCGTGACGGTCGCGCTCGAACCGCTCGCCAGCGAAGCGCTCGTGCGCGTGCTGACCGAGCCCAAGAACGCGATCATCAAGCAGTACCAGCACATGTTCGGTCTCGAGGGCGCCAAGCTCACGTTCACCGACGACGCGCTCGAGGCGCTCGCGCAGAAGGCCATGAAGCGCAAGACGGGCGCCCGCGCCCTCCGCGCCGTCATGGACGAGGTCATGCTCGAGCTCATGTACGACCTGCCCGACCTCGACAACGAGAACGCCGAGTACGTGATCGACCGCGAAGCCGTCGAGAATCAGGGCACCACGCTCCAGGACCTCCGCGTGCAGGTGAAGGAGTCGGCGTAACACCCGACCCGTTCGCTCCCGCGATCAGACTGACACACCCAGCAGCCCGCTTCCTCTGAAGCGGGCTGTTTTTCTATGGACCGGCTCTATGGACCGGCGCGCTGCGCGCAGCGCGCTCCGCTCCCACACCCCTTGTTGCCAGGGGCGGGGGGTGGGGGGCGGGGGTGCCTCCCAACTCGCGAGCGCAGCGAGCGTTTCCTCTGACATCAGACTGTGGAGATGGGGGAGCCCCTCACCCTGCCCTCTCCCCATCGGAATGGGGAGAGGGTGGGGACGGATTGCTCGCGTTTGGTTTGGTCTCGTCCCTCGGCTCTCTCCAGATCGGAGAAAGGGGTGGGATCAGTCGTCGCTGTTGAGCGGGACGCAGCACCAGGCGGTGTCGTCACCGACGCGCACGGCGCGGAGGAGGTCCACGCGGAAGCGGGCGTCGAGGAGTCGGCGGTCGCGGGCGGGGGTGTCGGTGAGAACACGGACGACCAGCTCGGCGTCGGGGGCGAGCCCGGCGGCGGCGAGGACGACGCCAGCGTTCGTGCGCGCCCAGCCCTCGGCGGCGAGGAGGTCCTCTGCGGCGTCGGCGCCCAGGCCCAGCAGGTGCAACCGCCCGGCGTCGTCGCGGGCGAACTCGATCGTCGGCGCCGTCGGGCAGCGGAGTTCGAGGGGCGCGAGGTCGATGCGCTCGGCGAGGCTCGTCGCGTCTTCGGCTTCGTCCTGGCGCGGGGTGGTCGCGGGCGCGGCGGGGCGCGAGTCGAGGGGGAGTGCGGCGAGGAAGTCGTCGTGCCCGCTCGCGTGGTCGCCCCGGAAGAGCGTGCGTCCGGAGCCGGCGTTGATCTGCTTGGAGGGGGGCAGGAAGACGAGCTCGCGGTCGAGGAACGCCTTGGCGACGCGCCGGATCTTTTCCTCGGCGTCGGCGGCGGTCTCGGCGTCGGCGCCCATGATGCGCACGGCGAGGGCCGGGCCCGCGTCGTCGGGCGCTGAGCTCGCAGATGCCCTTGAGCGTGCGGTACGCGGCGACGACCGCGGCCTCGTCGGCGCCCGAGAGGAGCGTGACGCGGGTGACGCGGTCGGAGGCGGCGAGGTCGAGCTCGCTGGGGGCCTCGACGCGGAGGCACCACGACGGCGCGCATCCGATGGCGCACTGTGTCGCGTCGTCGAGCGTGTCGAGCTCTTCGCTGTCGCCGAGGGCGTCGCGGGGACCCATGAGCTGGAGCGAGGCGCTGCTGCTGGTGAAGCGGGCGAGGGCGACGGGGCGGGCGGTTTCGTCGGCGAGGCAGCGGGCGTGCTGGGCGGCCCACGCGCCGGCGAGCACGGGGAGGTGCCCGAGGATGAGCGCTTCGACGACGTGTTCGCTCGGAGACGGCGCGGGGACGGGGCGCTTGGGCGCGGCGGGCGCCGGCGCAGCGACGGGTGCTTCGCTCGTTAAGCGCAGCGCGGGGGCGTCGTCTTCGCCCAAGAAGAGATCGGCGAGGGCGTCGAACTCGACGGGGCGTTTGGGCGCACTGGTGCTCGGGGCGGTGGGGCCGTCGTCAAAGAAATGTGCCACGCGTCGCTCCTTGGAAGCGGGGGTGGGTCAGTCGGAGCCCTCGGCGGTCTGGTACGCGGGCGAGCCGACGCCCCGCAGAGAGAAGGTGCTGTTGATCCCGCCGAAGGGGTTCGAGTTGGTGTCGGGGTTGAAGGGGTCGGCGATCCACGCGCCGTCGACGACGAGTCGGTACTCGTACGTGCCGGGGTCGAGGGGGACGCAGAGCTCGTGGACGCCGAGCGAGTCGTTGAACCGGAGGGTGTGTCGGCTGGGCGACCAGTCGTTGAAGTCCGCGGCGATCGCGACGGTGGCGTCGCGGGCGGCGGGGTGGACGAAGAGGGCGCCCTGGGCGGTCTCGCGGACGCCGTAGAGCTCGGTGGGGCGGCGCGAGGCGCGGACGAGGGGGGCGTCGGGTTCGGGGGGCGGGGCGAGGTGGACGCCGCGGGCGCGGTTGATGCGTTCCTGGATCTCGCCGGTGCGGGAGAGGAGCTTGCGTGCGCTGTCGGCGAGGTCGCGTGCGCGGTCGTTGGAGCGGGGCGCGGGCGGGGGGCGCGTCGGACGGTGCGGTGCGCGCGAGGGCGTCGCGCCGGTCGCGGCGCGCGGCGTCGGCGGCCGCGGGGGTGACGCGCCGCGCGGGGGGGGCGCGGGGGCCGGTGACGCGGACGACGATCTCGGGGTCGCCCTCGTGGGTGGGCGGGCCGGCGTGGGTCCGCTCTTCGAGCCACTGGGCGAGGGCGAGGTAGTCCTCGCAGCCCCAGGAGTTGGGGGAGTGCTCGATGACGGACTGCCCGAAGGAGGCGGCCTCGCGGACGCGGGTGTCGAGGCGGATGGGCGTCGGGATGACGCGGTCCTTGAAGGCGCGCCGGAGCTCGGCGAGCACGTCGCGGGCCATCGAGCTCTCGGGGTTGTGCATCGTCGGGAGCACGGAGTAGGGGACGGGCCCGCCCAGCCGGCGCCCGAGGGAGCGGAGGGTCTGGACCTGGCGCTGGGCGCCGTGCATGGAGAAGAAGGCGGTCTCGACGGGGATGATGGTCTCGCTCGCGGCGCGGAGGGCGCTGAAGGTGAGGAGGCCGATCGAGGGGGGGCAGTCGAGGATGCAGTACTCGAAGCGGTCGGCGAACTGCGCGAGGGCGCCGGCGAGGCGGAGGTCGCGGTCGGGCTTGTCGGCGAGGCCGCCCCGTGCGGCTTCGAGGCCGGCGAGGGCGACGGTGCTGGGCGCGAGCTCGAGTCGTTTGGAGACGGACCAGAGGAGGCGCGACTGGTCGATCGCGCGCTCGGAGCCGCTCAGGAAGAGGTCGGCGGAGCTGAGATCGACGTGTTCCTCGGGGACCGAGAGCGCGGCGGCGCAGTGGGACTGCGGGTCGAGGTCCACGAGGAGGGTGGGGCGTCCGAGCGCGGCGAGAGCGCCGGCGAGGTTGACGGCTGTGGTGGTCTTCCCGCAGCCGCCCTTCTGGTTGATGATCGCGACGGTGCGCACTCGGCGTTCCCCTCGGTGTTGGGTCGCCCCGACCGGGCTCCGCCGGCGGGCGCTTCACTTGTGACGCGGCGGCTCCTGCCAGATGGGTGTATCGGACGCTGGGTTCCGATCGCTTCAAAGTGACGTTTTCTGGAGCCGGGGGGCCTCAGGCGCGCAGGGCGTCCCACGCGCGGGCGAGGGCCTCGCTGGGCGGGTCGTCGATGACGCGGCAGCCGCCCTCGCGCACCGGGAGCACGACACGGAGGACGCCCGCGCGGGTCTTCTTGTCGGCCCGCATGCGCTCGATGAGCTCGGGGGTGGCGGGGAGGCCGTCGATCGTCGTGGGGAGCCCGGCGGCGTTGACGGCGTTCGTGATCGGCGCGGGGTCGTCCGCGAGTCCCATCGCGCTGGCGGCGTGGGCGGCGGCGACGAGCCCGAGCGCGACGGCCTCGCCGTGCTTGAGGGCGAGGTCGCCGATGGGCTCGATCGCGTGGGCGAAGGTGTGCCCGAGGTTGAGCAGGGCACGCCCGCCGGCGGCGCTGCTGGCTTCTTCGCGTTCGTCCTGCGCGACGACGCCCGCCTTGATGCGCACGTTGCGCGCGACGAGATCCTCGAGGGCCGCGTCGTCGCGGGCGAGGAACGCGTCGGTGTTGGCGACGGTCCACGCGAGGAGGTCGGGCTGGTCGCCCGAGGCGATGACGGCGTGCTTGAGGCACTCGGCGAGGCCGCAGCGGAGCTCGCGGTCGGGGAGCGACGCGAGGGTGGAGACGTCGGCGAGGACGGCGCGGGGCTGCCAGAAGGCGCCGGCGTAGTTCTTGAGGAGCTGGTCCTCGCCCCGGACCTGGGGGATGGAGAGGTTGACGGCGGTCTTGCCGCCGACGGAGGCGTCGACCATCGCGAGGAGGGTGGTGGGGCACTGGATGACGGGGGCGCCGCGCTGGTAGCTGGCGGCTGCGAAGCCGGCGACGTCGCCCACGATGCCGCCGCCGAGGGCGACCCAGGGGTCGTTGCGTTCGAGCCCTGCCTCGGCCGCGGCGCGGAGGAGCTGGCCGAAGGTGCGGAGGGTCTTGCGGTCTTCGAACGCTTCGACGGTGTGCTGGCGGACGGTGCAGCCGGCGTCGCGGAGGGCGTCGGCCGCGGCCGCGGCGGTGCTGGGGGGGAGGTTGTGATCGATGACGAGCATGGCGCGCGCGCCGGGGGCGAGTGCGCGGGTGGTGTCGGCGAGCGACGCGAGCGCACCGGGGGCGGCGGTGACGTTGTAGGGGGGAGCGAGGGGGATGGGGATGGTGGTGGGCATGTGGCGGCTCTCGCGGGCAGGGTAAAGGAAGCTCGCGGCGCTCGCGATTGGTTCGCCCCTCGTCCGCGGCTTTCCCGATGGGAGAGGGCGCGCAGAGGGCAAGGGCGATCAAGCGGGGGCGGTGCACTGCGCGTTTCGGCTGCGCTGTGTTGGTTGTTGGGCGTGCTCCCTCTCCCCTTGCCCCTCTCCCTCGGGGAGAGGGGGACCGGACTCTTGCTCCCTCCCCCCGAGGGGGAGGGCTGGGGAGAGGGAGTGTTGAGCGCGACGCGTTTCGGCGGCGCGGCGGTGGTCGTTGAGCGTGCTCCCTCTCCCCTAGCCCCTCTCCCTCAGGGAGAGGGGGAACGGATCTTGCTCCCTCTCCCCTTGTTTCAAGGGGAGAGGGGGCGAAGAGGGCAAGGGCGATCAAGCGGGGTTCGCGCGGGTGTGTGAAGATCGCGCGTGATGGAACACGGCGAGCACTATCTCGAACGGATCGGGCGCGCACGGGCGCTGCTCGAGAGCCGACTCGACGAGGACCTCCCGCTGGAGGACGTCGCGCGGGCGGCGTGCCTGAGCCCGTTCTACTTCCACCGTCTCTTCCGCGGCGTGACCGGGGAGACGGTGCGGGAGCACGTGCGGCGTCTGCGTCTCGAGCGTGCGGTCTTCCGCATGGTTCACGGCGAAGATGATCTGCTCGGCGTCGCGTTTGACGCGGGGTACCAGAGCAACGAGGCGTTCACGCGCGCCTTCAAACGACACTTCGGCGTGCCGCCATCGGCGCATCGCGCGGCGATGCGCCGGATCAACGAGCGGCGCTCCGAGCAGAAAGGAGCGAACGCGATGGACGTGAGCGTTGTGACGAGGCAGCCGGCGCGGGCGGTGTGCATCCGCCACACGGGGCCGTACACGGAGGTCGGCGCGGTGTGGGGGCGCCTGTTCGGATGGGCGATGCCCAAGGGGATCCGGGGCGAGGCGGTCGGGCTGTGCTACGACGACCCGGAGGTGACGCCGCCCGACAAGCTGCGCTACGACGCGTGCATCGTGGTCGACGGCGACGTCGAGACGGGCGACGGCGTGCAGATGACGGACCTGCCGCACGGGACGTACGCGCGGGCGCTGCACGAGGGGGCGTACGAGCGGCTCGCCGAGACGTACGGCGGTCTCGCGGCGGCGGTGGCGCAGGGGGAGATCGGCGGGAAGCGGTGGTCGCTGGGGGATCAGCCGTCGATCGAGGTGTACCTCAACACGCCGATGGACACGGCGCCGGAGGATCTGCGGACGGAGGTGATGTTGCGCGTGGTGTGAGTCCGGCTCCCTCCCCCCGAGGCTTCAGTTCACTCTTGCCGTGGTACTGACCGCAGGTCTGTGCCACGAGTTGCGTACCGCGTCGTGGCACACGCCTTCGGCGAGTACCACGGCAAGGCACGGGTGTGAGATGCTCCCTCTCCCCTTGCCCCTCTCCCTCGGGGAGAGGGGGATCGGATCGGAACACTCCAAGGCGGTGCTTCTGGCTCCCTCTCCCCTTGTCTCAAGGGGAGAGGGGTGGGGTGAGGGGTTGCATCACGATTCGCGAGCGCAGCGAGCGTTTCCTCTGACATCAGGCTGTGGAGATGGGGGAGCCCCTCACCCTGCCCTCTCCCCATCGGGATGGGGAGAGGGTGGGAGGTGTGCTCGCTGCGCTCGCGGTTGATTCGGCCCCTCACCCTGGCCCTCTCCCGGTGGGAGAGGGGGGGGCGGGTTATTCCCACTCAATGGTTGCGGGCGGCTTGCTCGAGATGTCGTAGACGACGCGGTTGACGCCGGGGACCTCGTTGATGATGCGGTTGGAGACGCGGGCGAGGACCTCGTAGGGGATGCGTCCCCAGTCGGCGGTCATGAAGTCCTGGGTCTCGACGGCGCGGATGGCCAGCGCGTTCTCGTAGGTGCGTCCGTCGCCCATGACGCCGACGCTCTGGACGGGGAGCAGGACGGCGAAGACCTGCGAGAGCGAGCGGTAGAGGTTCGCCGAGACGATCTCTTCGAGGAGGATCTCGTCGGCGTCGCGCAGGACGGCGAGCTTCTCGCGGGTGATGTCGCCCAGCACGCGCACGGCGAGGCCGGGGCCCGGAAAGGGGTGGCGCCAGACGATCTGGTCGGGGAGGCCGAGCACTTCGCCGAGCTTGCGGACCTCGTCCTTGAAGAGGTCGCGGAGGGGCTCGACGAGTTCGAAGCCGAGCTGCTCGGGGAGGCCGCCGACGTTGTGGTGGAGCTTGATGCCCGCGCTGTGCCCGGCGTGCCCGTGCCCGGACTCGATGACGTCGGGGTAGAGGGTGCCCTGGGCGAGGAGCTCGGCGTTTTCGAGGGAGTCGGCTTCGGTCTTGAAGACGTCGATGAAGCGGTGCCCGATGAGGGTGCGCTTCTGCTGCGGGTCGGACACCCCGGCGAGATCGGCGAGGAACTCGTCGGCGGCGTCGATCACGCGCAGGTCGATCTGGAAGTGGTCGCGGAAGGTGGTCTCGACGAGCTCGCGTTCGTTCTTGCGCAGGAGCCCGTTGTCGACGAAGACGCAGGTGAGCTGGTCGCCGATGGCTTTGCTCAGGAGCGCGGCGCAGACGGAGGAATCGACACCTCCCGAGAGCCCGCAGATGACGTGGCGGTCGCCGACCTGGGCGCGGACGCGGGCGATCTCGGTGTCGAGGAAGTCGCTCATCTTCCACGTGCCTGTGCAGGCGCAGATCTCGTAGAGGAAGTTGCGGAGGATGTCCACGCCGTGGGGGGTGTGGGTGACCTCGGGGTGGAACTGCACGCCGTAGAGGGGCTTTTCCTTGTGACGGACGACGGCGTGGGGGCAGGTTGGCGTGCCGGCGAGGGTGTGGAAGTGCTCGGGGACGCCGAGGACCTGGTCGCCGTGGCTCATCCAGACGGCGGTCTTCTGTGGGATGGCGCCGAGGAGGTCGGAGGCGTCGTTGATCTCGAGGGCGGAGCGTCCGAACTCGCGGTGGGTGTGTCGGTTGACGTCGCAGCCGAGGAGCTTGCTCATGAGCTGCATGCCGTAGCAGACGCCGAGGACGGGGACGCCGAGGTCGAAGATCGCTGGGTCGCAGGTGGGGGCGCCCTCTTCGTAGACGCCGGCGGGTCCGCCCGAGAGGACGATGCCCTTGGGGTTCATGGCGCGGAGCTGCTCGGGGGTGATGGCGGGGGAGACGAGCAGGGAGAAGGCGCCGGCCTCGCGGAGCCTGCGCGCGATGAGCTGGGCGGTTTGCCCGCCGAAGTCGAGCACGGGGACGACCTCGTCGTGAGGGAGGTCCGCGGCGGTCGGGGGGGCGGGGGGGCTGGTTGAAGCGGCGGTGGTCATGGCGACGCTCCGGGCTGGAGGTAATCGGGGAGTCTACCAGACGCCGCGTTGGCGGTGAAGGCGTCTGGTGTGTGGGTTGGTTGAGCATTCGTCGCTGAGGGGGATACCATCGCGGGTGATGCTCCGACTCCTCCCGCTGTGCGTGCTGTCGCTGATCGCCTCTGGCTGTTCCCAGCCCGTGCGGGTGGGGTTCGCCTCGCCGGACCCGCAGGGTCGCACGATCGCGCTGGCGCGGGCGGCCGACTCGGGCGACGACGAGAGCGTCCCCGCGATGATCAACCTCCTGAACTCGGCCGACAGCGCCCAGCGGATGCTGGCGATCCGCGGTTTGGAGCGGTACGCGGGCGAGACGTTCGGGTACAAGCATTACGCGCCGGAGGCGGACCGCCTCGCGGCGCAGGCGCGCTGGGCGGAATGGTGGGCGTCTCGAGAGGAGGGCGGCTGATGCAGGAGGCCGAGCACTGTTGCATCTGCTCCGACGGCGCGCACATCCGCGTCGAGGTGCTGAGCCAGCCCCGGTATCTCGCGGGGGTGCGGGAGATGGTCCTTGCGGTGTCGCGCCGTCTGGGGTTCGGGGAATCGGGGTCGAACCACATCGCGCTGGCGATCGACGAGGCGCTCGCGAACGTGATCCGCCACGGGTACGACGGGGCGAGCGACCGCCCGATCTTCCTGACGATCGCGCCGCTGGTCGAGAACGGCGCGGAGACGGGGATGCGCGTGTGCATCGAAGATCACGCGCGGAAGGTCGATCCGTCGAAGATCAAGAGCCGGGATCTCGAGGCGGTGCGTCCGGGCGGTCTGGGGGTTCACATCATTCAAGAGATCATGGACGAGGTTGTGTACACGCCCCGCGACGACAAGGGGATGCGTGTGACGATGGTCAAGCGGCTGACTTCGGAGTCCGAAGCGCCGGCCGCGAGCGAGGGGGCCAGATGAATCTGCAGGTGCGTTCGGAGTCGCGAGACGGTGCGGCGGTGGTGTCGCCCGTGGGCGAGATCGATCTGAGTTGTTCGCCCGAGTTGCGCGTGGCGTTGCAGCAGGCGCTGCTGACCAAGCCCGCCGCGTTGGTGGTGGACCTCTCGGGCGTGCCGAGCATCGACTCGTCCGGCGTGGCAACGATGATCGAGGCGATGCGCTCGACGCAGGCGCAGAGTATCCCGCTGGTGCTCTGCGGGCTGGTCCCGCGCGTGCTGGCGGTCCTGGAGATCGCTCGCTTAGACAGCGTGTTCCAGATCGCGCCGGACGTTGACGAAGCGATCAAGGCGATCGGGGCGTGAGCCAGACCGGGCTGCTGCGAGCGGCGCTGAAACGCCCGACCGCGATCGCGCGGGAGTTCGGCGAGGGGTGGCTGCTGCTCTGGCAGACGCTCGTCTGGACCAAGCGCGGGCTGACCCGCAAGAAGACGCGTCTGGGCCTCCCGGCGATCAACACGCAGCTGGTGCGCATCGGCGTGCAGTCGATCGGGATCAACGTGCTGGTGTCGGCGAGCGTCGGGTTCATCCTCGGGCTGCAGATGGCGCCGCCGCTGGACAACCTGGGTCAGGTGGAACTGGTGCCGAACATCATCGCGGTCGCGGTGCTGCGCGAGCTGGGCCCGCTGATCTCGGCGATCGTGATGACGGGCTTCGCGGGCGCGGCGATCGCGGCCGAGCTGGGCACGATGGTGGTGGGCGAAGAGATCGAAGCGCTCGAGGCGCACGCGCTGAACCCGGTGCGGTTCCTCGTGGTGCCGCGGGCGATCGCGGTGGTGGTGAGCCTGACGCTCCTCGCGGTGATCGCGGACGTCGTCGCGGTCGGCGCGGGCATGGGCATGGGCGTGAGCATCCTCGGGATTCCCCCGACGACGTACTGGGCGAACACGCTGGCGCAGGTCAGCGAGGTGGACTTCCTGACGGGGCTGGTGAAGTCGGCGGTCTTCGGGCTGCTGATCGCGGTGATCGCGTGCTCGAACGGCTTCCGCGTGACCGGCGGCGCCGCGGGCGTTGGCGTCGCGACGACGAACACCGTGGTGCGCTCCGTGGTGTGCATCATCATCGCCGACCTGATCTTCACGACGATCTTCTACAGCTGGGGTTTGGTGTAAGCGCACGCGCGGGCCCGCTTCGTGGCGCCGGTGGTTGCTTTGCGCGCAGCGAGGATCGGACTCCGGCCCCCTCCCCCCGAGGGGGAGGGTTGGGGAGAGGGCGCGTAGCGCGTAGCGCGTTTCGACGGCGCGGCGTTGGTTGTTGGGCGTGCTCCCTCTCCCCTTGCCTCTCTCCCTCGGGGAGAGGGGGATCGGATCGGAACACTCCAAGGTGGTGCTTCTGGCTCCCTCCCCCCTTGTTTCAAGGGGAGAGGGGTGGGGTGAGGGGTTGCATCGCAATTCGCGAGCGCAGCGAGCGTTTCCTCTGACATCAGACTGTGGAGATGGGGGAGCCTCTCACCCTGCCCTCTCCCCATCGGAATGGGGAGAGGGTGGGAGACGTGCTCGCTGCGGCTCGCGAGTTGGATTGGCCCCTCACCCCGGCCCTCTCCCCGTGGGAGAGGGAGGGAGGGTTACTTGGCTCGGCGGATGATCTCGCGGTAATTCGCGCGGAAGAAGTTCGTGTAGGCGATGCGGGAGCGGGTGGCTGTGCCCGAGTCGCGCCACTCGTTGCGGATGGCGCTGTAGTTCTCTTCCGAGAACAGGAGCTCGGTCCCGTCGGGCATGGTGTGCGTGGGCATCGCGTAAAAGAGCGTTTCGAGTTCGGCGGCGAGCGCGGTGTCGCCGCGGTCTCTGACGCGGTGGATCGCCTGGTACGCGGCGGCGCACTCGTGGTGGGAGTCGATGCCGAAGGCGCCCATCATCGGGCCGGTCATGCTGCGCCAGCCGCGGTCGGGGAGCGGCTCGGCGATGTCGTAGGGCTTGACCTTGTCGATGAAGCGCGCGAAGTGCTCGGGGGTGTACATCGCGCGCCGGATGGGGAGCCGGCGGAGCTGGCTCTCGCGCGGGCCGAGGCCCTCGGGGCTCGCGGGGAACTGCCAGATCGCTTGGCCCTCGGGGGACATCGCGTAGCGGATGAAGCGCTGCCCGAGCTCGGGGTCGGGGGCGCCGCGGAGTGGCGAGATGGGGTCGGGGTCGAAGAAGACGGCGCCGGCGGGATCGACGTACTGCACGCGGGAGTCTTCGGGCGCTTGCCCGGGCGCGAGGATCTCGTCGGACTGGGAGCGCCCGTAGAAGTCGATCGCGACGCCGGCGGCGGCCTCGCCCGCGCTGACATCAAGCGGGGGCTTGCGCGACGAGCCCGAGAAGTAGCGGGCGTTGGCGGACATGGCGCGCAGGGTGTTCCAGCCGCGCTCCCAGCCGTAGCCGTCGAGGAGTTTCTGGAAGGCGGTCGCGACGGAGCCCGAGGCGCGGGGGTCGGCCATCGCCAGCCAGCCGTGGTAGGCGGGGTGCGTGAGGTCTTCCCAGGTGGTGGGCGGGTCAACGCCGATGGTGTGGAGAGCGTCGGTGTTGTAGATGATCCCGAAGCTGGAGACCGCGACGCCGAGCCAGTGGAGGTCGGGGTCGTAGAGCGCGCTGCCGCCGAGGTCGTTGGGGCCGAACCAGTCGTCGATCTGGCTCTCTTCAAGCCCGGCGGGCTCGGAGATGCTGATCGAGACGGTCGCGCCGTTGACGGTCGCGCTGACGCCGAGCTTCATTTGTTCGTGCTCGTAGGAGCCCCCGCCGAAGAGGAGGTCGTAGCTCATGGTGGCGGGGGGGCAGGAGCCGTCGGGGGCGATGCGTCCGGTGGCGAGGGCGCTCGAGTACTGGGCGCGGAGCTGCTTGCGGATCTCGCTGGTGCCGCCGGGCTGGCGCCAGTCGATGACGACGGGCTCGCCATAGTGCGCCTCGTGCCACTCGGAGAAGCCGCGCTCGAACTCGGCGCGGATCTGTTCGTGGTGGGGGGTGATGATGACGAGCGTGCGCGCGCCGGCGGGGATCTCTGCGCGCTCGGGGCGGAACAGGAAGGGGAGCCCGAGGACGAGCGCGAACGAGATCGCGACGAGGATGCGTGTCATCGCGGGGCCTCCGGCTCTTAGCGGGCGCGGGTGTAGTCGGAGACGATCGGGCGGTGGTCCGTCGCGGCCGAGTCCTGCAGGAGCAGGCCCATCTCGCTGAGTGCGGTGTCGCTGAGGGCGGCTGTGTCGAGGATCCACGACCCGCTGAGGCGCAGCGAGCTGGGCGAGCTGAGCATGTAGTCGAGGCGCCCGGAGAGGAAGCGGCTGTCGCGCTGCGTCCAGGTGTAGATGGCGTCGTCACCGAGGACGCGGGCGTCGCTGTGGACGAGGTCCCCGCCGGCGGGGTCGAGGCCGTTCTTGATGACGGCGAGGGGGATGGGGGAGCCGACGAGGTTGAAATCGCCGCCGACGATCACGCCGTCTGCTCCGCTGCGTTCGAGCGCCTCGTGGAGGGCCGCGCTGACGGCGACGGACTCGGCGATGCGCTGGCGGTCCTCGTCGCCGCCGACGCCGCCGCAGCACTTGAGATGGACGCACCCGAGAAGGATCGTGCCGATGGGGGTGTCCGCGATCGCCGAGGCGTAGCGCACGGAGCGCTCGATGACGGCGCGCCGGTCGGCGATGGTGTTCACCTTGACGCCGGTGGGCCCGATGGGCTGGAGCGGCAACCGCGACGCGATGAGGACGCCGCGCTGGTCGCTCGCGACGAGGGTCCAGTCGCTCTTGGGGGTGAGGTGCGTTTCGAGCCACTGCTCGGTGGCGTCGAGGGGGAGGCGGGGCTGGTCGCGCTCGCGGATGTCCCACTCCTGGAAGAGCCATATGTCCGCGTCGATCGCGTTCATGAGGCGCTCAAAGGGAGGGGGGGAGATCATGGGGCTCGCCCAGAGGACGTTCATGGAGGCGACGCGGACGGCGCCCTCGGCTTTGTCGGGGAGGGCGACGCCGGCGCGCTGGGGGGCGCCCCCGGCGACGATCGGGCCGAAGCCGGAGCTCCACACCGCGGTGGGTTCGCCGGCGGGGTTTAGCGGGGTGAGCGTCCAGCGGAGCGTCGCGGCGCTCTCGAAGGGGACGATGTCGTCGGGCGCGAGCTCGACGCGGCGCGAGAGGCGGACCTCGAAGCGGTCGGAGGCGTGCGACGGCGCGATGAGCGTCCCGAGCGCGCCGGGGCGCAGGCTGGCGTTGAAGTCTTCGATGTGCGCGGTCGCGGCGGCGCCGTTTCCGACGGCGTCGCGGTAGGGCGGGGAGAAGTAGAGGGAGACGTCGGCCCCGGCGAAGTCGCCGAAGGTCTGCCCGGTCGCGTCGTCGCCGTCGAGGTTGACGCGCAGGGCGATGGTCTGGTTCGCCTGGACGAGCGTCATCGGGCGCGGGAGCGAGATGAGCAGGCGGACGTCGTCGGCGTCGGAGCTGACGGTGACGCCGGCGGGCCAGTCGGAGAGGTCGCCGTCGATCGCGGGCTGCTGGGCGGCGGCGCACGCGGTGAGCGCGAGAGCGGAGAAGAACGTGAGGGAGCGTCGCATAACGTGTGGTCCTCGTGCGTGTGACGGTCGCTTCGGCGAGACAGGCTAGCTCGGCGTGGGCGTTCGTGTTGCAATCCGGGCCCGGGGAGGGAACAATCCCCGTCCGGCCTTCATTGGTCGGGACCGGCCGAGTGCCCAAGTGGACTAAGGGGGCGGATTGCAAATCCGTTATTCGCGGGTTCGAATCCCGCCTCGGCCTCTTTGTGAAGATCGCGTGAACCCGGCGCGGGGGTGGGCATGGCGCGACCCGTCACGATCCGTGAGAGTCTGATCCGGAGCTTCACGCCCGTGGTGCTGGTCTTCGCGGTGGCGGCGTTCGCGCTGCTGTTCCTCGCCGGTCGCTTCGCGGTGCGCACGCTGTCGGCGGCGCTGATCGATCAAACCTACGAACGCGTGGTCGGGCGCCTGGATTCCTTCGTGGAGCCGGTGCTGATCGAGATGAAGGAACTCCGCCTCGACGCGGGGGCGGGGCAGCTGCGCCCGGACGACGTGCCCGCGGCGCGGGGGCGGCTGCACCGCGTGGTGGGGAGCGTGCCGCACGTGACGTCCGCGATCGTCGCCGACACGAGCGGGCGCGAGGTGATGACGATGCGCGAGCCCGGCGGCGAGCACGTGACGCGCGTGTCGCACGCCGACGGATCAACGGCGCTGCTGCGCGAGACGCGCGAGGGCGGCGAGCTTTCGCGCGAGCCCGGGCCCGAGGGGTACGACCCCCGCGATCGCCCGTGGTACGCCGGGGCGCAGCGCGTCGGGCGGGGCGGGCTGCACTGGACGGAGCCGTACCGTTTCTTTACGAGCGGGGAGTACGGCGTCACGCTTTCTGCCGAGGCGGGGACGCCCGGGGGCGGGGCGGTGATCGTCGCGCTGGACGTGCGTCTCGCGGAGCTCGACGAGTTCACCCGCACGCTGCGTCTGCAGAAGAACGGGCAGGCGTTCCTGATGGACCAGGGCGGGCGCCTGCTCGGTCTCCCGGCGTCGCCCGAGTACAGCGAGCCCGCCGCGCGAGAGCGCGTGCTGCTCAAACCCATCGAAACGATCGGGAACCGGCTGCTGCTCGACGCGCACCGGGCGTACAGCGAGCTTCTCGCGTCGCGCGACGCGAGCGAGCACGGGCGCCCCTATCGCTTTACGAGCCGCGGGCGCGCGTACTGGGGGCAGGTGACGCGCCGTGAGTTCGAGGGGGGGCTGGTGCTGACGCCGGCGGTGATCGTGTCCGAACGCGACATCCTCGGGCCGATCCAGACGGCGCGCTGGCTGGCGCTGGGGCTGGGCGTCGGGGGGATCGTGTGGGCGGTGTGGCGCTGCATGAGCATCGCGAGCCGGTTCAGCGGGCCGATCGAGGCGCTCGCGGAAGAGAGCGACCGGATCATCCACGGCGGGCAGACGCTGGACCACCGCCCGGTGGAATCGTCGGTGCTGGAGCTGGCGAAGCTGTCGTCGTCGCAGGTGGAGATGCGCCTGGCGATGAAGACGCTGGGCAAGATGGAGCGGGACCTGCAGGTGGCGCGCGAGATCCAGCAGGCGCTGCTCCCGGAATCGACGCCGGCGCTGGAGGGGTGGGGCTTTGGCGCGTGGAGCGAGCCCGCCGACGAGACGGGCGGGGACATCTACGACTTCGCGCACATCGACGGCGAACGCGACGTCTTCATGCTGCTGGCCGACGCGACGGGGCACGGCGTGGGGCCGGCGATCTCCGCCGCGCAGGTGCGCGCCATGGCGCGGATGGCGCTGCGCACGGGGACGGACCTCGGCGGGCTGCTCGAGAACCTCAACGCGCAGCTGCTCGAAGACCTCCCGTCGGGGCGGTTTATCACGCTGTGGGCCGCGCGTCTCGATCACACCACCGGGGCGCTGCGCACGCTCAGCGCGGGGCAGGCGCCGCTGCTGCGCTACCACGCGGGCGAGGACCGCTTCGAGGTGTTCGACGCGAGCGTCGTCCCGCTGGGCGTGATCGGCGAGCTGGGGGACGTGCAGCCGGACACGCACGCGCTGGCCCCTGGCGACGTCTACGCGGTCTTCTCTGACGGGATCTACGAGGCGCGATCGCCCGAGGGCGAGCAGTTCGGCGTGGCGCGCACGCAGGCGGCGCTCCGCGCGGCGCGCGACGGGACGGCGCAGGACGCGGTCGAGAGCGTGCGCAGGGCGGTGACGCGGTTCACCCACGGCGCCCCCGCCGAGGACGACCGCACGGGCGTCGTGATCCGGCGCGACGCGTAAGTCGGGCTAGAACGCCGCGCGCACGCGTGCGATCAGTCGCGTGACATCGGCCTCGCTGGTCCCGTCGTAGACGCCGATTGGGACGCCGTCGCTGCGCACGAGGACGAACTTCGACGAGTGCGGGATGTTGGTCATGGTCTCGCCGTTCGCGAGCTCGATGGTGCGGGAGTCGTCCCCGCCGATGGTCATCTTCAGCCCCTCGCGACAGACCCGCTCGATGGTGGAGATATCCCCGGTGAGGAACGTCCACGTGCTCGTGTCGGCGCCGATGTTCTCGGCGTGCTGCGCCAGCGCCTCGGGCGTGTCGCGGGCAGGGTCCACGCTGATCGAGACGAAGCGGACAGGGAGACGCCCGGTCGTCCCGCCGAACTCGCGCTGGAGGCGGAGCATGTTGGCGTTCATCGGGGGGCAGATGAAGGGGCAGCTGGTGAAGGTGAAGTCGAGGACCGTGACGCCGGGGTGGCGGAAGATGGTCTCGTCGCGCTGGGCGCCGGTGTGATCGGTGAGCGTGAACGCGGGGATGGACATGACCTCGACGCCGGGGTCGATCGCGAGGGTGTCGGGCCCGCGCGAGCAGGACGCGAGGAGCAGGAGCGAGACGAGGCAGGCGAGGCGGGTCATGCGGATCTCCGGGAGCTCATCACGCGGGCGGCAAAGAGGACGGACGCGAGCGCGAACGCGCCGGCGCCGATCCAGTGGAGCGTAGGGAACGCGTCGCCGGTCAGCGCGGCGCGCACGCAGGTGGTGCACCACGTCAGCGGGTTGATCGACGCGATGCTCGCGAGCCACGGGCTGGCTGAATCAACGGGGAAGACGGCGCCGGAGAGCATCCACATGGGCATGAGCAGCCCGTTCATCACGCCGTGGAAGCCTTCGGAGGAATTGACCACCCACGCGAGGGCGAGGCCGAGTGACGTGACCGCGGCGGCGGTGAGCGCGAGCGCGCACGCGCCGAGTAGGTAGCCCAGCGGGGGCGTGTCGAGCCCGACGAGCGCCGCGGGCGCGAGCAGGACGGCGCCCTGGAGGAGCGCGACGAGCGTGGCGCCGGTTGCTTTTGCGAGGGCGATCGACGAGCGCGGCGCCGGGCTGACGAGCGCCGCCTGGAGGAACCCCTCGCGCCGGTCCTCGATGAGCGACATCGCGGCGAAGATCGAGGAGAACAGCACCGCGAGCGTCGCGGCGCCCGGCAGGAAGAACGCGGCGTAGGAAACGCCCTCTTCGCCCGCCGCGAACGAGCCGGCGAGCCCCGACGCGAGGAACGCCCACAGCAGCAGGGGGGTGCCGATGGTCGCGGCGATGCGCGCCGGCTGGCGGCGCAGGCGGATCAGCTCACGCGACGCGAGGGCGATCAGGGCGCTCATGAGAGTCCCCTCCCGGCGCGGGCGAGGTAGACGTCGCCCAGCGTGGGGGGCGCGAGCTCGAAGGAGGCGCCGGCGGTCGTGAGCTCGGCCGCGGCCGCGGCGAGGACGCTGTCGTCCCCGTGGGCGCGCACGTGCGCGCCGTCGGGGGTGATCGTGAGCCCGCAGCGTTCGAGGAGCGCGGTGTGGTCGGTCGCGGTGCGCAGGAGGCGGTCGCCGCCGAGGGTGCCCCGGAGGTCGTCGGGCGGGCCGTCGGCGACGGTGCGCCCGTGGTCGATCATGACGACGCGGGTGGCGCGGGCGGCCTCGTCCATGAGGTGCGTGGAGAGGACGATCGCGAGGGCGGGGTCGGCGGCGCGCTGGGCGTCGAGGGTGTCGAGGAACGCGGCGCGGGCCTCGTGGTCGAGCCCGGTGGTGGGCTCGTCGAGCAGGAGGAGCTTGGGCTGGGTCAGCAGGGCGCGCGCGAGGTCGGCGCGTCGGGCGAGGCCTCCCGAGAGCGTGGCGACGCGGTCGTTGAGGCGGTCGGTGAGCCCGAGGCGCTCGGCGGCCGCGGCCGCGGCGTCGGGGACGTTGTAGAGGGCGGCCTGCAATCGCAGGTTCTCGCGGATCGTCAGCAGCGGGTCGAGGGCGGGGCGCTGGAAGACGACGGCGAGGTCGGCGCGGGGCGGGGTGTGGACGTCGCCCGTGTCGGGGCGGTCGAGGCCGGCGAGGAGGCGCAGGAGGGTGGACTTGCCGGCGCCGTTGGGGCCGAGCAGCGCGACGTACTCGCCGGGGTTGACGCTGAAGGAGAGGTCGTCGAGCGCGCGCACGGGGGCGGCCTTGCGCCGGCGGTACTCGCGTCCGACGCTGGCAGCCGAGGCGACGGGCATCAGAAGAGGAAGACCCGGGCGCCCGCCTCGGCGACCATGGCGATCAGCAGGAGCGGGAGGTGGGCGATCGAGGCGAGGAACATCTTCACGGCGCGGGGGCGGGTGGGGTCGGCGGCGAAGCGCACGCCGGTGAACGCGAAGAAGAGGCCCAGCACGATGGCGATGACGCCGTAGGTCCAGCCCAGAAGGTGGGGCATCGCGAGGATGGGCAGGAGCGAGACGGGGAGCAGGACGGCGAGCCACGTGAGGGAGTAGCGGGCGGTGCGCGCGCCGGTGGGGTCCTCGGCAGCGAGCACGCGGTGGCCGCCGGCGGCGTAGTCGTCCTTGTACATCCACGCGATGGCGAGGAAGTGGGGGATCTGCCAGACGAACATGATCGCGAAGAGCGTCCAGCCCGCGGGGACGCTGAGCCACTGGAAGGACTCGGCGACCGGTGCGGCCGCGGCGAAGCCGATGAGGGGCGGGAGGGCCCCGGGGACGGCGCCGACGATGGTCGAGAGCGTCGTCACGGGCTTCATCGGGGTGTAGATGCAGACGTAGCTGGCGATGGTGGCGAAGGCGACGACGGCCGCGGCGGGGGTGGCCCACGCGCAGAGGATGCTGGGGCCGAGGACGCTGCACAGGACACCGACGCTGAGGGCGGCGTTGGGCGAGAGTCTGCCCGAGGGGATGGGGCGCCCGGCGGTGCGCTTCATGCGGGCGTCGCGGTCGCGCTCGTACCACATGTTCAGGGCGTTGGCGCCGGCGGAGGAGAAGGCCGTCCCGACCATGCAGGCGGCGAGGACGATCGCGAGGTCGCCCAGGGCCCAGGCGCGCCCGAGGGCGCCCATCGCGAAGCCGACGGCGGTGGTGACGAGCACCATGCGGGTGATCGCGGGCTTGGTCAGCTCCCACACGGCGCGCACGGCGTGGGCGTCGTCGGAGACGGCCTCGGCGGGGGCGGCGGCGGTGGTCGCGGGCTGGGTCATGGAGGTCGGGATTCTAGCCGAGCGCGGGGCGGGCGTCCCGACGCGAGAGGGCGGTAGAATGCGGGCTGTTGCCCCTGTAGCTCAGTTGGATAGAGCAGCGGACTTCTAATCCGCAGGTCCCTGGTTCGAATCCAGGCGGGGGTGTTGGGTTGTTTCCAGTCGCCGGCTTCGGCGCTCCCTAGGAATTCTTCCGCATTGAGCACGCTGATAGTACTCAAGACTGAGCGGTGGGTCACGCGTTTTTACAACTCGTCCGTGATGTTCGTAATTCTTGCAATCATAATTTCTATTGTTTACGCGAGATTTATGTTGAATCTGATTCTTTTTAGTTGGTGTATTTCGTTCGTTCTTTGCGCTCTCGTGCTTTGGCCTGATACGTGGGTTAATACAGAGAAAATGCGTGTCTGCAAGGGTGTCCTGTTCAAGCGAATCCCGCTTGTTGTCCGTTCACGCCCCCCTTCCATGCCAGCTCACACTTGTGCTCCGCCGCATCGAGCCGGGGCGAAGGGTCCAAGGTCATGGTTGGTATCTGGCTGCATTCACAACGAAGAACAAGCCCGTTTGGTTTGACTTTGCACACGAAAGAAGCGTGGCGGTCGAACGGATGGGTCAGGTTGCAGGACGCCTGATCGCTAGTGGCTTTACGGTGAATCAGCAGATCGAGACATAGTGGCTCGGTCGAGTTCCGATTGCATCAGGGACTACCCGCACCCACACCCGCCCTTCGAGCAGCACCCGCCGCTCTCGCCGTACGCGAACTGCGGTTCCCATCCGTTCTGGCCGTCTTTGAGCTGGTCGAACATGGGCCAGACGGGGCAGTAGTCGTCGCCGGGGCCGAAGTGGGACATGCCGGTGCGGGTGATGGTTCCGGAGGCGTCCTTGTGGAGGGCGCTGAAGCCGGGGTAGTACGTGCCGGGGGTTGGCTCGAAGCCGAGGGTGTGGGCGAGGGCGGAGTCGGCGTAGCTGGCGACGGGGAAGGTCCAGTCGCGGGAGGCGGCGAAGGCCTTGGCGTCGGCGGGGGCGTCGGGGGTGAGGAGGGCGAAGGCGGCGCGGGAGTTGAGGTGGTCGGTGATGCCGCGGAAGCCGTCGGCCCAGAGGGTGCACCAGCGGCAGGAGCGCCCCATGTTGTGGACGATGATGAGGTCGGATTGATCGCCGAAGAGGGATGAGAGCGTGACGGTCGAGCCGTCGGTCGCGAGAAGATCGACGTCGGGGACGGTCATCTGCGCGGCGTCGCGGTAGGCGTCGGCGAGTTCTATTTTCGCTTCGGCGACTTTGGTGGCGGCGGCCTGGAGTTTGGCTTGGGTGGCTGCGTCCATAACTGAGGCTCCTTCTCGTATTCGCGGACTTCGCGTACTCTAGAGGGTCCATGTCCCACCGCCCCGTCTATCTCGAAACCTTCGGCTGCCAGATGAACGAGCTCGATTCGGAGCTGGTTGCTGGGCAGCTTTCTGCGCTTGGCTACCGGTTTGTCGAGGAGCCGGCTGAGGCGGAGGTTGTGCTCTACAACACGTGCTCGGTGCGGGATCTGGCGGAGCAGAAGGTGCGGTCGCGGCTGGGGGAGATGGCGGTTCGCAAGCGGTCGGAGCCCGGGCTCGTGGTGGGCGTGCTGGGGTGCATGGCCGAGCGGGACGGGGAGGGGATGATCGGGAAGTACCCCGTCGTCGATCTCCTGTGCGGGCCGGCGGAGCTGGACAAGCTGCCCACGCTGCTCGACAACGCGGTGCGCACGCGGGACGCGATGGACGCGGATGATCCGGAGGCGGCGGCGAAGCGGTCGGCCCGCGCGGTGGCGCTGCAGGGCTCGGCGTCGCGGCGATCCGGGACGCTGGCGGCGGCGGAGGATCGGCTGGAGCTGCTGGACCTCTCGCGCTCGGTTTCTCCCGTGGATACGGGGCATTCCTCGGCGTACGTGCGGATCACGCGCGGGTGCAACAAGTTCTGCACCTACTGCGTCGTGCCGCACACGCGCGGGGCGGAGACACACCGCCCGCCGGACCACATTGTTGATGAGTGCAAGCGTCTGGCGGACGCGGGCGTCGTCGAGGTGACGCTGCTGGGGCAGACGGTGAACCACTACCGCTTCGAGCACGGGGCGGCGGTGACGATCGGCGGGATGGTGCAGCCGCAGAAGGGGCGGACGTACAAGGGCGGTCATCGGCGGGACGTGATGGGGGGCGCGAACGTCACGACGTTCGCGGACCTGCTGCGTCGCATCCACGACGAGGTCCCGGCGATCCAGCGGTTGCGGTTCGTGACGAGCTACCCGCGCGATTTCGGCGACGACGTGCTGGAGGTGATCCGCGATTCGCCCAGGATTTGCCGGTATTTGCACGTGCCGGCGCAGTCGGGATCGGACGCGCAGCTGAAGCTGATGAACCGGGGGTACAGCGTGAGCGAGTACCTGGAGTTCGTGGACCGCTGCCGGCATTACCTCGACGAGCCAGAGAAGGGGCGCCCGCTGATGCTGTCGGGCGACATGATCGTGGGGTTCAGCGGGGAGACGGACGTCGACTTTGAGGGCTCGGTGGAGCTGCTGAAGAAGGCGCGCTACAAGAACTGCTTCATCTTCAAGTACTCGCCGCGGCCGGGCACGACGGCGTTTGACCGGCTGCCCGATGACGTCCCCGACGCGGTGAAGCGCCGGCGGAACAACGAGCTGCTGGCGGTGCAGCACGAGATCAGCGCGGAGATCAGCGCGGCGCAGGTGGGCACGACGCTGGAGATCTACGTCGAGGGCGTGAGCGCCCGCGAGCGGAAGAAGGCGTCGGGGTCACAGCGGGTGAAGTCGGGGATGGCGGCGCTGACGGTGGGCGGTCGGTCGATCAACGAGCGGGCGATCGAGGCGGTCGAGGCCGAGGACGCCGGGCCGGTGCAGCTCTCGGGGCGGACGGACACGGACCTGATCGTGCTGTTCGACACGCCGGAGGGGGCGAGCCCGGCGGGGTTTATCGGAACCACGCAGCGTCTGCGGGTGACGAAGGCGAACGTGCTGACGCTGTTTGGCGAGCTCGCCGAGGCGTAAGCGCTTGCGCTGATGAATATATATCGGGTTTCGGGTTGTACGGATGGGGTGATCCGGTGTACTGTTGTGGTGCAGAGGACCGCACATCTTCTGCGCCAAACGACCCGCACAGGGAAACTGCGGTGGTCTCGCTGAGGCCATGGGTCAGCCGCGACATAGGGACAGGGTCTGGTTGCACGCCGGGCCCGGGAGTTGAGAGATGTACAGCTCGATCGCGGCGCTTGTCGTCGCTATGGGTCTGCCGTGCGCGGCGGCCTCGGGAGCGATTTTCTTCACGTTCCAGGACCCCGGTCCTGAGCGCGAGGTGACGCTCCAGCAGAACGAGGACGATTCGTTCTCGTTCGCGTATTCGTTCGATCACACCGTTTCGTTGTTCGTCACGAGCGACAACGGCGAGATCGCCAACACCACCTTTAACCAGACGCGCTTAACGCTGAGCATGCAGACGGACACGATGCCGCTGGTCGATCAGGAGGGCCTTCTGGTCACGCACCTGAGCGGTCAGTTCGTGTTCGAGGATGTCAGCGGCGGCGCCCCGACGACGATCATGACGGGCCTCTTCGACGAGGCCGTCGCGACGCTGCTCATGGGCGAGTTCATGGGGCAGATCGAAGCCTCGGGCTCGGTCGCGGGCAGCACGATCGTTGGGTCGCTGCAGCTCATGGCGGGCGAGGCGCTCACGTCGCTGATGGACCCAGGCGCCACGCTCGGCGGTCGTCAGACGTCCTCGTTCGCGCTGTCGGATCTTCTCGGCAGCGACGAGGGGAACGGGCTGACGCTCGCGGGGAGCGCGGCGTACACCGGTTCGTCCGAGGTGCTCGTCCCGGCCCCGGGGGCTGCGGCGCTGCTCGGGCTCGGCGGGTTGGTCGCGATGCGCCGTCGGCGCTGAACCGGCGGGCTTGAACTAGCGAACGGGCGCGCCGGCCGTAAGGGGCGGCGCGCCGACATGGTCCTCGATGGCCAGCACAACGCGCTCGTGGAGCGCCTTTGCCTTGCTGACCGCGACGTTCTTCGGAAGGTCGTTGACGAGCACGCTGAAGGCGGCCACGGGCGTGTTGTCTGCGCCCATGAGGTAGCCCGAGAGGCAGGAGACGCCCGAGAGGTAGCCGCTCTTGGCGCGGACCTCGAGCCTGGGCGACTCGGCGCGGAAGCGCTTGCGCAGCGTGCCCTCTTCGCCGGCGACGGGGAGGCTCTCGTAGAACATCTCGGCGGTCGGCTCGTGGGACATCACCTCGAGCCAGCGGGCCATGAGGCGCGGCGTGACGCGGTTGTTGCGGCTCATGCCCGAGCCGTCGGCGATGACGGCGTCGGTCGCGACGCCCACGCCGCGGACGCTGGCGAACTTCTCCTGGAAGATCATCCGCATGACGGCGACGCCCGAGGACCAGCTGCCGCGGGAGGCGGTGACCTCGGAGGCGAGGCGTTTGAAAAGCGCTTCCGCGTAGAGGTTCTGCGAGTCCACGTTGCAGCGTTCGAGGATGTCGGTGGTGTCGGACTCGACCGCCATGAGGAGCTGGTCGCGGGAGGGGATCTCGTGTTCCTCGACGCGCCGGACGGAGGGGCGGTCGCGCCCGAGGCGGGCGAGACGCTCGGCGAGCAGGCGACCGAAGAGCAGGGCGGGGTCGTTGACGGCGACGCTGATGGGCTCGGAGGTGCTCCAGCGGACGGCGCCGTGGAGGGTCATGTCGTTGGTCCCGAGCTTGCGCGAGACCCAGGCGGTGTTGCGTCCTTTTTTCGTGGAGCGGGCGAGGTTCTTGGGGGTGAGCCAGTGGGACTCGGGCTCGGTCGCGATGCGCGGGGGCCCGCCCCCGGCGCCGGGCGCGAGGTGCAGGTGCAGGACGTTGGTGTGGAAGTTGAGCGCGGAGACCTCGGCGCAGTACCAGCGGTTGAGCTGGTCGAGGGGCCAGGAGGGGTGGACGCGGGTCTGGTCGAACATGCGGTCGTCGATGAGGAGCTCGCCCATGGCGCGGTCGCCCAGGCGTTCGTCGATCTGCTGGGCCCAGAGGTCGAGGAACTCTTCGACGGAGAGCCCCATCTCGGCGAGCAGCTCGGGGTCGGCGAGCGCGGGGTCGCCCGCGCCGATGACGACGACGTCGTCGCCCGAGCGCCAGACCTCGGTGCGGAAGACGGGGCGGTCGCCGAGGACCGTGAGAAAGGCGCCGCTGGTGAGGAGCTTCATGTTGGAGGCGGGGATGAGGGCGCGGTCGGGGGCGACCGAGATGAGCTCTTCGCCGGTGCGGAGGTCGATGGCGTAGACGCCGACCGTCGCGGGTTCGAGGCCCTGGGTGATGATCAGGGTTTCGATGTCGGAATTGAGCGCCTGGGCGTACGCGCCGCAGGCGGCGGTGAGCACGGCGATGACGGCGAGGAACAGGCGGGTCGTTCTGAGCACGGGGGGCCTCCGGGTGACGTATCGGCGGACGCCCCGCCTCGCCTGCAAGAGGCGCTCAGCGGGTAGACTCGCGAATCAAACCCTAGCCCGCGACCCGCAGGAGAATCAACCGTGCCCGAAGCCGCCGCTGCCAGCAAGCCCATGATCGCCGTTGACGACTTCGCGAAGGTGGACCTCCGCGTCGCGAAGATCGTCGAGGCCGAGAACCACCCCAACGCCGATCGCCTGCTCAAGCTCCAGCTCGACGACGGGTCGGGCGAGCCCCGCCAGATCTGCGCCGGGATCAAGGGTCACTACGAGCCGGCGGACCTCGTGGGGCGCCACATCGTGATCGTCGCGAACCTCGAGCCGCGGACGATCCGGGGCGAGGAGAGCCGCGGGATGCTGCTGGCCGCTTCGGACGCGGCCAAGGGCGCCGAGGAGCGCAGCGTCGTCGTGCTGACCCCGATGGGTGAGATCGGCGCCGGGGCGGTGGTCAGCTAATGCGCCGGGCGCTGGCGGGCGCGTGCGCCGCGGCCCTGCTTGGAGGATGCGCGATGAGCGAGACGAGCAGTTCTCCCGATCGGGGCGCGGCGCGCGAGCCGGGCTCGATCGTCGGCGTGGGCGGTGTCTTTTTCCGCAGCGACGACGGGTCGGCGCTCCAGAAGTGGTACGGCGAGCACCTCGGGCTGCCGATGGACGCGCAGGGGTACGCCCAGCTCCCGTGGCTGGACGCGCAGACGGGCGCGTACAACTCGACGACGTGGGGCCCCTTCAAGCGGGACACGACGTACTTCGACGCCGACCAGCAGTACATGATCAACTACGTCGTCAACGACCTCGACGCGGCGCTCGAAAAGCTGCGCGCCGCGGGGGCGCGCGTCTCGGACGAGCGGATGGACGAGGTCTACGGCAAATTCGGCTGGTTCTGGGATCCCGAGGGGATCAAGGTCGAGCTGTGGGAGCCGGACGCGGCCTTCATGGAGAAGGCGCGGGCGAAGGGCGGGGAGTGGGAGTGACCGCGCCTGCCGATGCGATCACAAGCACTCAGCGTGGCGCCATCGGAGAACTGGTTCTCGCCGCACGCGTGATCCTCGCGACAAACGGCCGACTTTCGCCGTACCAACCTGTCGCGGACGACCGTGGGATAGACGTGCTCATGCACGACAGCGTCACCGGACGCAGCGCGCCGCTTCAACTGAAGACGCGCACGAAGCCTATGAACAAGTCGCCAAACCTGGTGCAGTTCACAGTGCGAAAGAAAACACTATCTGCTGGCGCCAACTCGTTTCTTCTCGCCTTGCTCTTTGCGCCGAACGGGTACGAAGCTCGTTGCGCTTGGCTAGTTCCAATGAAGGAACTTCCAGCTCTCGCGAATGAAAAAACAGACGTCTGGGCATTGACCCCGAGCCTTTCCGATTCATCGCGAGATAAATACACGCCGTACCGGTGCCACACGCTTGATGAGGTCGGCGAACGTCTGCTCGAATTCTTCGATCAACGGGGCTGAGCCCTCACCCCCGCGGCGTTTCCATCGGGCCGCCGAGGGCCTGCCATTCCTTGATGCCGCCTCGGAGCGAGAGGGCGCAGCGGAAGCCGGACTGCTTGAGGATCTGGGCGCCGGTGAGCGAGCGTTTGCCGCTGCGGCACTGGCAGAGGACGGGGCGGTCGCGGTCGGCGTCGGTCTCGCAGATCTCGTCGACGGCGCACGCGAGGATGGCCGCCGGGATGTGCAGGGCGCCGGGGATGAGGCCCTCTTCGACGCGCTCGGCCTCGGGGCGGATGTCGATGATGATGGGCATCGGCTCGCCGGCTTCCATCGCGTCGAGGACGGCTTTGCAGTCGATCTCGGGGACGTTCATGCCGGCGTCGGCGACGATTGTCTTGCAGGTGGTGTCGAACGACATGGGTGGCTCCCTCTCCCCCCGCCCCTCTCCCTCGCTGAGAGGGGAGTCAGAGGACCGCGCGAAGGTAGCGTCCCGTGTGCGAGGCGTCGATCTTCGCGACGTCTTCGGGTGTCCCGCTTGCGACGATCTGCCCGCCGCCGTCGCCGCCTTCTGGGCCGAGGTCGATGAGCCAGTCGGCGCCCTTGAGGACATCGAGGTTGTGCTCGATGACGACGAGGGAGGCGCCCGCGTCGGCGAGGCGGTGGAAGACGCTCATCAGCTTGTTGATGTCCTCGAAGTGGAGCCCGGTGGTGGGCTCGTCGAGGACGTAGAGGGTGCGCGTGAGCGGGGTGGCGGGGGAGTCGCCCTTGGCGAGCTCGGTCGCGAGCTTGACGCGCTGGGCCTCGCCGCCCGAGAGCGTGGGGGAGGGCTGCCCGAGGCGGATGTAGTCGAGCCCGACGTCGTGGAGGCACGACAGGACGCGGTGGATTTTGGGGTGGTTCTCGAAGAACCCGGCGGCGTCCTCGACGGTCATATCAAGGACGTCGGCGATGGACTTGCCGCGGTAGTGGACCTCGAGGGTCTCGCGGTTGTAGCGCGCGCCGCGGCACGTCTCGCACTCGACAAAGACGTCGGGGAGGAAGTGCATCTCGATCTTCTTGACGCCCTGGCCCTGGCACGCCTCGCAGCGTCCGCCCTTGACATTGAAGCTGAAGCGCCCGGGCTTGTAGCCACGGATCTTGGCTTCCTTCGAGCCGTTGAAGACCTTGCGGATCTCGTCGAACGCGCCGGTGTACGTCGCGGCGTTGGAGCGCGGGGTGCGCCCGATGGGGGACTGGTCCACCTCGATGACGCGCTCGATCTTGGTCAGGCCCGTGACGCGCGCGTGCGCGCCGGGGCGGGCGCGCGACGAGAGCAGCTTCTGCTTCGCGGCCTTGAGGAGGATGTCCGACACGAGCGTTGACTTGCCCGAGCCCGACACGCCCGACACGCAGACGATGCCGCCGAGCGGGAACGCGGCGTCCACGTTCTTGAGGTTGTTCTGCTTCGCGCCCTTGACGACGATCGCGTTGCTGGCGCTCACCGGGCGGCGCTCGCTGGGGACGGCGATGGACTTCTTGCCCGTGAGGTACTGCCCGGTGAGGGAGTCCTTGGCCTTGGCGAGGTCGTCGATCGTTCCCTGTGCGACGACGCGCCCGCCGTGGACGCCGGGCCCGGGGCCGATGTCGAGGACGTGGTCGGCGGCGCGGATCATGTCCTCGTCGTGCTCGACGACGAGGACGGTGTTCCCGATGTCGGCGAGGTGGCGGAGTGTGGTGATGAGGCGTTCGTTGTCGCGCTGGTGGAGCCCGATGGTGGGCTCGTCGAGGACGTAGCAGGCGCCGACGAGCTTGGAGCCGACCTGCGTCGCGAGGCGGATGCGCTGGGCCTCGCCGCCCGAGAGCGTGCCCATGCGCCGGTCGAGGGAGAGGTACTCGAGGCCGACCGAGGCGAGGAAGCCGAGGCGGGAGGCGACCTCGCGCAGGATCGGCTCGGCGATGCGCGCGTGCTCCTTCGAGAGCCGGAGCGCTCCGAGCACGCGGCGGGCGTCGGCGATGGAGAGCTTGGCGAGGTCGGCGATGTTGACGAGGCGCGGGTCGCCTACGAGCCCGTGGCGGGCGCGCTCAGCCGTGATCTCGTCGGGCAGCGCCTCGTCGCTCTCGACGAAGACGGCGAGGGCTTCGGTGCGCAGTCGGTCGCCGGCGCACGCGGGGCAGGGGGACTCGGTGGTGTACTTGCCGAGCCACTCGCGCATCGTGGCGCTCTCGGTGTTCTCGTACCAGCGCTGGAGGATGGGCAGGACGCCGTCCCAGCCCTTCTTGCCCGCGGGGAGCTTGAACTTCTTGCGGTCGGCCTCGCTCGGGCCGTGCAGGAGGACGCGCTTCTGCACGTCCGTCAGCTCGTTGAAGCGCACCCCGGTGTCGAGGTTCATGATGCGCACGAACCGGCGGGCGTGCTTGCCGAACCAGACGCGCGCCTTCCACCAAGGCTCGATCGCGCCGCGCGCGACGGGCTTGGTCTCGTCGGGGATGACCAGAGCGGCGTCGAACGTCGTCTGCACGCCGAGGCCCTTGCACTCGGGGCAGGCGCCGTAGGGGGAGTTGAAGGAGAACAGGCGGGGCTCGAGCTCTTCGATGGAGCACTCGGGGTGGTCCGCGCACGCGAAGTGCTCGGAGTAGGTCGTCTCCTCCCACGGGCTGTCGCTGTCGGGCTGCGCGGCGATGACGACGAGCCCCTCGGCGAGCCCGAGCGCCGTCTCGACGGACTCGGCGAGGCGCTGGCGGTCGTCTTCGCGCACGACGACGCGGTCAACAACCGCCTCGATCGTGTGCTTCTCATAGCGCCCGAGCCCGAGGGGGTTGTCGCCGCCCTCCTTGAGCGCGTCGCGGATGTCGAGGACGTTCCCGTTGACGCGGATGCGCGCGAGCCCCTGCTTCTGGAGCGCTTCGACGGCGTCTTTGTGGAAGCCCTTCTTGCCGCGGACGACGGGGGCGAGCACGAGGAGGCGTGTGCCCTCGGGCTTCTTGAGGACGGCGTCAACGATCTGCGTCGGCGCGGTCGCGCTGATGGGGAGCCCGCAGCGCTCGGTGACGCCGCCGTCTTTCCTTGTCTTCAGCGGCTTCCAGCACGTGGGGCGCCCGCAGCGGGCGAAGAGCAAGCGGAGGTAGTCGTAGATCTCCGTGCTCGTGGCGACGGTCGAGCGGGGGTTCGCTGACCCGGAGCGCTGCTCGATCGCGATGGTGGGGGGCAGGCCCTCGATGTCGTCCACGTCGGGCTTGCGCAGCACGTCGAGGAACTGGCGGGCGTACGCCGACAGCGACTCCATGTACTTGCGCTGCCCCTCGGCGAAGATGGTGTCGAACGCGAGGGACGACTTGCCCGAGCCCGACAGCCCGGTGATGACCACGAGGCGGTCGCGCGGGATGTCCACGTCGATGTTCTTGAGGTTGTGCTCGCGGGCGCCGCGGACGGAGACGGCGCGGACCGGCTCGGCGCGCCCGTCGCCGCGTTTGGCGATGGCCTCAGCCGCCAGCGGGGCGCGCGCACGCGGGGTCTTTTTGCGCGTCGTCTTCTTGGTGGTTTTTTTCTTGGTGGTTGTCGGCACGCGGCGGTCCTTCGCTGGGGGAAGGATCATAGCCGCGCGCGGGGCGCGAGCGGTTCAGCCGGCTTTGAGCTTGGCGCGCTGCACGGCGTTGAGGTGCTGCGTGAAGGGCTGGAGGATCCGCTCGACGTCGCGGACGCTGGGCCAGTCGAGGATCTGGAGCCCGAGTTTCACGGATTGACCGGCGCGGATCTCGCGGGCCTGGCGGACCTCGGTCAGCAGCAGCAGCGGGTCGGGGTGCGAGGGGACGCGGAAGGAGACGAAGAACCGGGTGAACATCTTGAGCTGCCCGCTCTTGATGTTGTCGACGCGGACGCCGAGGCCGCCGCCCGAACCGTCGAGCAGCAGGCCCTTAAAGTGCTGGGCGTCGATGGGGGTCTGGAGGGGGAACTCGGTGTCGGTCGCGTGGAGCGCCATGGGGATCGGCTGCTCGAGGGCCAGCGAGGTGCGGAAGAACTGGCGGCGCTGCCCCAGCTCGAGCGAGCGCGGGCGCGCGAGCTTCATGCCCGTGACGGTCTTCTCCGCGTTGAGCTTGAGCTTGCAGTTGGAGAGCTCGACCGTCGCGAGGAAGGTGAAGATGTTGTCGCCGTCCATGAAGTACGCCTCGAGGCGGTTGCCCCAGGAGAACTTCGGGTCCTGCCCGATGATGTGGGGCTTGTCGATGTAGAGCGCGTCCTCGGTGACCGCGAGCATGCGCGCCCGGGCGGCGGGCTCGGAGACCCGCCCCTCCTGGCTGTGGAACTCGATCACCGCCGACCGACTGCAGGCGTCCTGCAGTACGGCGTCGGGGTTGGGCGCTTTGGCGGCGGCGGGGTTCGGCATGCCTCTCCTGCAACAGACGGTTCAGCGACCGTCCTTTTCGGCCTGGCGAGGGCGCCGGTTGAGGGCCGCGCGGGGTTATCTGACGGGCTTGCGCTTGTTCTTCTTGCGGCGCGGGGGGGCGCCCGGGGCGCCGGGCTCGCTCGCGGGGCCCGGGGCCTCGCTGTCGAGCTGTGAGCGGGTGACGGTCCGGTCGGGGGCGCCGCCCTTGAGTTTCCGGACCTGGTCGCGGAGCTTTGCTGCCTTCTCGAATTCGAAGGCCTCGGCCGCGGCGAGCATCTCGGCCTCGAGCTGGGCGGCGAGCTCGCTGGCCTCGAACTGCTCGTCGGAGGCGCCGACGGCTGCCCGGGCGGTGCGCCGGGCGCGGAGGTCCTGCTCGAGCCCGTCGCGGAGCGCCTTGACGATCTGCGTGGGCGTGATGTTGTGTTCCTCGTTGTAGGCGAGCTGGATGGCGCGACGCCGGTCGGTCTCGCCGATCGCGGTCTGCATCGCGGCGGTCATCTTGTCCGCGTACATGATCACGCGCGAGTCGACGTTGCGCGCCGCGCGACCCATCTGCTGGATCAGCGACGTCGGGCTGCGCAGGAACCCCTCCTTGTCGGCGTCGAGGATGCACACCAGCGAGACCTCGGGCAGGTCGAGCCCCTCGCGCAGCAGGTTCACGCCCACGAGGATGTCGTACTCGCCGGCGCGAAGGGCGCGGAGGATCTCCACGCGGTCGAGCGTCTCGATCTCCGAGTGCAGGTAGCGCACCCGCAGCCCCTGCTCGTCGAGGTACGTCGTGAGCTGCTCGCACAGGCGCTTGGTCAGCGCCGTCACCAGCACGCGCCCGCCTTCCTTCACCGTCGCGCGGCACTGCTCCAGCAGGTCGGGCACCTGCGTGTCGGCCGGGCGCACCTCCACCTCGGGATCGACCAGCCCGGTCGGGCGGATGATCTGCTCGACCACCTCGCCACCCGTGTGCTCGAGCTCGTAGGGGCCGGGCGTCGCGGAGACGTAGAGGATCTGCGGCGGGACGGTCTCGAACTCGCTGAACTGCAGCGGGCGGTTGTCGAGGGCGCTGGGCAGGCGGAACCCGTGCTCGACGAGCACCTTCTTGCGGGCCTGGTCGCCGTTGTACATCGCACGGATCTGCGGCAGCGTCACGTGCGACTCGTCGATCATGCAGAGCCAGCCGTGCTCTTGCGCGCCGGGGCTGTTGGCGAAGTAGTCCATCAGGGTGTGGGGCATCTCGCCGGGCAAGCGCCCGTCGAGGTGGCGGGAGTAGTTCTCGACGCCCTGGCAGTAGCCGAGCTCCTCGATCATCTCGAGGTCGTACTTGGTGCGCGAGAGCAAGCGCTGGGCCTCGAGGAGCTTGCCGTCCTCGCGCATCTTCTTGACGTGGTGCGTGAGTTCCTCGCGGATGGACTCGATCGCGCGCTTCTGGATCTCTTCGTCAACGACGTAGTGGACGGCGGGGAAGATGAACGTCTGCTTCTCTTCCGCGAGGACCTCGCCCGAGAGCGGGTCGATCAGCAGGATGTTCTCGACCTCGTCGCCGAAGAGCTCGAAGCGCACCGCGTGCTGCTCGTACGCGGGGTAGACGTCGATGGTGTCGCCCTTAACGCGGTAGGTGGAGCGGGCGAAGTCGATGTCGTTGCGCTGGTACTGCATCGCGCTGAGCGCCAGCAGGAAGTCGCGCCGCGGGAGCATCTGCCCCTTCGTGACGGACACGACCTTCTTCTTGTACTGGTCGGGCGAGCCGAGGCCGAAGATGCACGAGACGGAGGCGACGACGATCACGTCGCGGCGCGAGAGCAGCGAGCTGGTCGCGGCGAGGCGCAGGCGGTCGAGGTCGGCGTTGCGCGACGCGTCCTTCTCGATGTAGATGTCCCGCTGGGGGATGTACGCCTCGGGCTGGTAGTAGTCGTAGTAGCTCACGAAGTAGCTCACCGCGTTCTGCGGGAAGAGCTCGCGCATCTCTTCAAAGAGCTGCGCCGCGAGCGTCTTGTTGTGGCTGATGATCAGCGTGGGCTTGCGCGTCTCGGCGATGACGTTCGCCATCGTGAACGTCTTGCCGGTGCCCGTGGCGCCCAGCAGCACGGCGGCCTTGTCCCCGCGCGTGAGGCGGGACGTCAGCCCGGCGATCGCCGCGGGCTGATCGCCCGTGGGCGAGTGCGGGGCGGTGAGCTGGAATTCGCGGTCGATGGCGAGCATGGGGGGATGGTAGGGGGCGACGATTTCGTGTGGAGACGCTTGACCGGGTCAATAAGTGACCATATAGTCACATGAACAACCCAGCGGGCTCGGCCCGCGGAAAGGGGCGTGCCATGGGCGCGACGCAGACAGGCGGCGAGGAGACGCTGCGGGTGGAGATGGACGTGGCGATCGAGGCGCCCGTCGCCAGCGTGTTCTCGATCATCACCGGACGCTTCGACGAGTGGCTCCGCGGGCAGGAGGGGGAGTCGATGAAGCTCACCCTCGAGCCCTTCCCGGGCGGGCGCCTCTGGCGCGACCTCGGCGACGCAGGCGGGCACCTCTGGGGGCACGTGCAGGTCATCAAGCCGCCCAGGCTTCTCGAGATCACGGGCCCGCTGTTCGTGTCGGCGCCCTGCCTGTCGCACCTGACGTTCCGCCTCGAGGAGGACGGCGCGGGCACGCGGCTACAGTTCACTCACCGCGCCGTCGGCGCCTTCCCCGCCGAGATGGGCGAGGGCGTGAACGAAGGCTGGAAGATGGTTCTGATCGATCACCTCAAAGCGCTCTGTGAAGGGAGCACGACATGACGACGACGACTCTCGGGCCCAACGAAACAGTGCGCGACGCCGCGCTGGGCATGATCGAGAAGATGCGGGCGAACGGGCAGCAGGTCTACGACAGCCTGAGCGACGACCAGTGGTTCGCGCAGGCCGGTGAGGGGACCAACCACGCGATGTGGATCGCGGGGCACCTCGCGACGTCCACCGGGTACTTCGCCGAGATGATGGGCGGCGAGAACCCCGCGCCCGAGTCGTACCACGCAATCTTCGACGCGGGTACGGAACCCTCCGCCGACCGCTCGCTCTACCCGTCGCCCGCGGAGGTGCGCGCGGAGATGGAGAAGGGGTACGCGGCGCTGCGTTCAGCGCTCGAAGGGCTCAGCGAGGCGGAACTCGCCGAGCCGCTCAGCGAGGACTTCCAAGGGTTCACCCGTGTTGAGGCCGCGCTGCTGACGCTTTGGCACGACTCGTTCCACGCGGGGCAGATCGCTTCGGTGCGCAAGGCGCAGGGCCTCTCGCCGCTCTTCATGTAAGGGAGCGCCGTCATGGACGACGGCCTCAATCCAGTGTTCAGAGCGCTCGGCGATCCCACCCGCCGGGCGATTCTTGATGCGCTCTACGAGCGCCCGCTCACGACGGGCGGCCTCGCGGCGCGGTTCCCCGACATCACGCGCTACGCGGTGATGAAGCACCTGAAGGTGCTGGTCGAGGCGGATCTGGTCGTCGTGCGGCGCGAGGGCAAGCAGCGCTGGAACGCGCTCAACCCCGTGCCGCTGCGCCAGATGTACCGCAGGTGGGTGGGCAAGTACATGGAGCACTGGGGCGAGGCGGGTCTGCGGATCAAGGACCTCGCGGAGGAGTGACGCGTCCTGCGCGCGTTGGTTTGGGACATGCAGCGGGGGCGGCGTTTCCGCATACTGTTGTCGGGCCAGCAGACGCCCGACGGAGACCCCCGCATGCTCGACGCCCTCTTTTCCAACGGAGCCGCCTGGTTCGGTGTGCCCGCGGTCTTCGGGACCGCGTTCTTCACGCTGCGCCTGCTGGCGATGTTCATCGGCGGCGACGGCGGGATGGACCTCGACGTGGACGCGGACGTGGATGTTGATGCGTCCAATAGCGCGTTCCGGGCCCTGTCGGTCCAGAGCCTCTCGGCGTTCCTGATGGGGTTCGGCTGGGGCGGGCTGGGGGCGTGGCACGGCGCGGGGTGGGGCATGGTCGCGAGCGGCGCGGTCGGGCTCGGCGCGGGCGTCGGGATGGTCTGGCTGCTCGGGCTGCTGCTCAAGGCGGTGCACGACCTCCAGAGCAGCGGCAATCAGGATTTTAGCGCGTTCGTCGGCGACGAGGGCGTGGTGTATGTCACCGTCCCGGGCGAGCGCGCCGGGCGCGGGCAGGTGCAGGTCGTCCACGGCGACCGCCAGCGGACGTGCGACGCGATGACCGAATCGCGCGAGCTTGTCACGCGCACGCGTGTGCGCATCGCGGCGGTCGAGGGCAACGTGCTCATCGTGGTGGAAGCCTAAGAGCCCGCGCGGCTCAGAATCGGGAGATCGGATGACGCCATTGGTACTCGCGCAGGAGAGCACCGGGATCAACCCCGCGTGGTGGCTCGGCCTCATCGGCGCCGCGCTGCTGCTGCTGCTCTTCTTCGTCCTCTTCACCGTCAACCAGTACAAGCGTTGTCCCTCGAACCGCATCCTCGTGGTGTTCGGTCGCGTGGGCACCAACCAGGCGGCGAAGTGTCTCCACGGCGGCGGCGCGTTCATCATCCCGCTCGTCCAGGACTACGGGTTCCTTGACCTCGAGCCCCTCGTCATCGACATCCCGCTCGAGGGCGCGCTGTCGCTGAACAACATCCGCGTGAACGTCCCGGCGACCTTCACCGTGGGCATCTCCACCGACCCGGTGCTGATGAACAACGCGGCGGAACGCCTGCTGAACCTGTCTGACACGAAAGTCAGCGAGCAGGCGCAGGACATCATCCTGGGCCAGCTGCGCCTGGTCATCGCGACCCTGTCGATCGAAGAGATCAACAAGGACCGCGAGAAGTTCATGGCGCAGATCAACGAGAACGTCGGGCAGGAGATCAACAAGATCGGTCTCGAGCTGATCAACGTGAACATCCGCGACATCACCGACGAGAGCGGCTACATCGTCGCGATCGGGCAGCGCGCGGCGGCCGAGGCCATCAACCGCGCCAAGGTCGAGGTCTCCGAGCAGGAGCGCGACGGCGCCATCGGGCAGGCGGCCGCCAACCGCGACCGCGTCGTGCGCGTCTCGCAGGAGTCCGCGGCAGCCGAGGAAGGCAAGAAGGACGCCGAGCGCCTCCAGCGCATCGCGGTCGCGCGCCTCGAGTCCGAGGCGGTCACGGGCGAGGTCGAGTCGGTCCGCAACATGGAGATCGCCAAGGCCGACCGCGACGCCGAGACCGTCGCGGCGCGCAAGCGCGCCGAGCGGGAGCAGCGCGTGAAGGTCGCCGAGGCGGAAGCCACGGCGCGCGAGGGCGAGAACGAGTCCTCCGCCCGCGTCGCCGACTCCGACGCCCAGCTCGCCGAGATCCGCGCGGCCTCGAAGCAGCGCGCGGGCGTGGCGTCCGCGAACGCCGACAAGCTCATCCTCGACGCCGAACGCGAGGAAGAGCTCTCCCGCCTGAGCAAGGAACAGCTCGCGCCGCAGGAGATCGAGAAGAAGCGCATCGAGATCGCCGCCGAGGCCGAGGCCGAGCGCCAGCGCCGCGAGGCGCGCGGTGAAGCCGACGCCATCCTCGCCCGCTACATGGCCGAGGCCGAGGGCGTGCAGAAGGTGCTCGAGGCCAAGGCCGAGGGCTACCGCATGCTCATGGGCGCCTGCTCCGAGCAGCCCGACATCGCCCCGACCCTGCTGATGATCGAGCACCTGCCCGCGATCGTCGCCGAGCAGGTCAAGGCGATCCAGAACCTCAAGATCGACAAGATCACCGTCTGGGACGGCGGGCGCGGTGGTTCCGGCGGGGGCGCGACCAGCGACTTCCTCTCCGGGCTCATCGGCTCGCTCCCCGCGGTGCACGAGCTCGCCAAACAGGCCGGCGTTGACCTGCCCAGCTACCTCGGTCGCCTCGACCCCGAGGCCGCGGCCGACGGGGCTCGCATCGTCGAACCCAAGCCCGAGGCGTAAGCCGCGCGGGCCGGCTTAGGCGCCCACGCGGGTGCGCACGTCCATGAGCTCCTGGAAGAAGATCTGCGTGGTCATCTTCTCGAGGTAGTTCACGCCGGCCGTGCCGCCCGTGCCGCGCTTGTAGCCGATGGTGCGCAGGACGGTCTTGAGGTGGCGGAAGCGCCATAACTGGAAGGACTCCTCGAGGTCCACCAGCTTCTCGCACATCTCGTACGCGTCCCAGTGCTCGGTGGGGTTGTCGTAGATGGTCTGGAGGACGTCCACCACCCGGTCGTCGGGGTCGCGCTTGACGGACCAGTCCCGCTCGATCGCCTCGGCTGGCAGCGCCATGCCCCGCCGGGCGAGGTGGCGCAGGAACTCCTCGTAGAGGCTCGGGGCCTCGAGGATTTCTTTGAGGGCGGCGTGCGTCTCGGGGTCGTGGGCGAAGACCGCCAGCAGCCCGGCGTTCTTGTTGCCCATCAGGAACTCGATGGTGCGGTACTGCGGGCTCTGGAACCCCGAGGCGTTGGCCAGCACGCCGCGGAACTCGGCGTACTCGTTCGGAGTGAGCGTCGCGAGCACGCTCCAGGCGTTCGTGAGCTGGGTCTGGATGTGCTTGACCCGGGAGAGGATCTTGAAGGTGTGCCCCAGCTCGTCGGCCCGGATCCGCCGGACGGCCTCCCGCAGCTCGTGGATGATGAGCTTCATCCAGAGCTCGGAGGTCTGGTGCTGGATGATGAAAAGCATCTCGTCGTGGTGCTCTGGGGAGGACAACGGCTTCTGCGAGGCGAGCAGGGTGTCCAGGCAGAGGTAGCCCGAGTAGGTGAGTCGGTCGCTGAAGTCGGTGTGGGCGCCCTCGGCGATCGGCGTTTGGGAGCCGTCAGAGGGGTTTTCAGAGGCGTGGGGGCAGGGGGGCATGGGGTTCCGTTCGGTGGTGGCGGAAACTTTCGCAAAAGCGGCGTATTCTTCCGCCGGTTCTCGGATCGTCTGGTAAACTCAACTCGCGACTCTGCGTGGGTGGCCGACCTCCCCGGGCCACCCGCGTTTTTTTTTGCGCAGAACGAACGGGGGAAGACGCCCCCTCACGATTCTCAGAACGATCCGTAGGATACCCGCGTGAGCGAGCGGCACGACATTGTGGTGGTGGGCGGCGGGCACGCCGGGGCCGAGGCGGCGTGGGCCGCGGCGAACCTGGGCGCCCGCGTGGCGCTCGTGACGCTCGACCCGTCCACGATCGGCGTGATGAGCTGCAACCCGGCGATCGGCGGGCTCGCCAAGGGGCAGATCGTCCGCGAGATCGACGCGCTGGGCGGGCTGATGGGCCTCGCCGCCGACGCCACGGGGCTGAACTTCAAGATCCTCAACCAGAGCAAGGGCCCGGCCGTCCGCGGCCCCCGCTGCCAGAGCGACCGCATCCTCTATGCGCAGTGCGTTCAGCGGATGATCGCGTCCCGCCCCGAGATCGAGGTGATCAGCGGTGCGGTGGAGCGGGTGCTGCTCGAGGGCGACGCGGCCGGCGGCGTGGTGCTTTCCGACGGGCGCGCCCTGCGCGCACGGGCGGTGGTGCTCACGACGGGCACCTTCATGCGCGGGCTGATGCACACGGGCGAGGAGCGGACCCCGGGCGGGCGCGCGGGCGAGGCGCCGGCGACGGGGATCTCGCGCGAGCTGGAACGCATGGGCTTCGAGCTCGGGCGCCTGCGCACCGGGACGCCGCCGCGCCTGCGCAAGTCGTCGATCGAATGGGACTCCCTCGAAGCGCAGTGGGGGGACGACCCGGCGATCCCCTTTAGCGATCTCACCGCGGCCAGCGAAACAGAATGGGTGGAGCGCTTCCCGGCGATCGAGCAGATCGACTGCCGCATCACGCGCACGAGCCCCGAGGCGCACGAGCTGATCCGCCAGAACCTCGACCGGGCGCCGATGTACAACGGGCAGATCGAATCCCCCGGGCCGCGCTACTGCCCGTCGATCGAGGACAAGGCGGTGCGGTTCGCGGAGCGCGAGAGCCATCACGTGTTCCTCGAGCCCGAGAGCGTCGGGTCCGAGTGGGTGTACTGCAACGGGATCGCGACGAGCACGCCGCGCGACGTGCAGGACGTGGTCGTGCGCACGATGCCGGGGTGCGCGGACGCGGAGATCCTGCGCTACGGGTACGCGGTCGAGTACGACATGGTGCGCCCGCACCAGATCGACGCGACGTGCATGACCAAGCGCGTACCAGGGTTTTTCCTCGCGGGGCAGATCAACGGGACGAGCGGGTACGAGGAAGCCGCGGCGCAGGGGCTGCTCGCGGGGCTCAACGCGGTGCGCTTCGCCCGCGGCGAGGAGCCGGTGCGCCTGGGGCGCGACGAGGCGTACATGGGCGTGCTGATTGACGATCTCGCGACAAAAACGCCCGTCGAGCCCTACCGCATGTTCACGAGCCGGGCCGAGCACCGCCTGATGCTGCGCAGCGACAACTCCGCCGACCGCCTGACGCCCAAAGCGCGCGAGTGGGGGCTTGTGGGCGACGCGCGGTGGCGCCTCTACGGCGCGCGCCGGGCGGCGCTCGACGACCTCAACGCGCGCATCGACGCGGTGCGCGTGGACGGCGCGGAGCTGGGGCACGCGATGAAGCGCCCGGGCTTCGGCGTAGACGAGTTGCAGCGGGCCGTGGGCGGCGCGTGGACGCGCGGCGTGCTGGAGACGGCGCTCGCCGAGCGCCAGTACGCCGGCTACATCGCGCGCCAGCGGGCGGAGATCAAGCGCCACGCGCAGATGGAACACCGGCGGGTGCCGGGGTGGATCGACTACTCGCGTCTCGCGGGGCTGCGCACGGAGGCGAAGAACGCGCTGCTGCGCTTCGCGCCGGCGACGTTCGGGCAGGCCTCGCGCCTCGAGGGCGTCACGCCCGCGGACGTGACGGTGCTCCTGGTCGCGGCGAAGCGCGGGGCGGAATCGTGAGCGTCGCGGTCAGCGCGGCGGCGATCGACGCGGTCCTGGACGATCTGATCGACAGCGGGTTCGGCGAGACCGAGAGCGGTGAGCGCCTGGCGATCGGGGACTTCGCGGTGTCCCGCTCGTGTGCGCGCCTGCTCGAGAACGCGGCCGCGGCGGCGCCGGCGGGGGCGAGCGTCGAGGTCGGGTGCGCGTCGGGGGCGTCCACGCTGGCGATCTGCAAGGGGCGCCTGCGCGCCGGGCAGGGCGGGGAGGCGGTCCACGTGATCGACCCCGGGCAGGACCTGTACGTGAGCGGGACGGGGCGGCGGACGATCGAGCGCGCCGGCGTGGGCGCGATGGTGCGCCTGCACGAGGAGTACGACCACGCCGCGCTGCCCGCGTTGCTGGCCCAGGGCGTGCGCGCCGGGTTTGTCTTTCTCGACGGCAACCACGTGTTCGATTCGGTGATGCTCGATCTCTACTACGCGCAGAAGCTGCTGGTCCCGGGCGGGGTGATCGCGCTGCACGACCTCTGGATGCCCGCGGTGCAGCACGCCGCGGCGTACTGGGCGGCGAACCTTCCGGTCGAGCCGGTGTCCGTGAGCGACGCCGGGCTCTCGGGCGAGGCGTACCCCGAGGGAGCGGGCGGCGCGGGGGACCCGGAGACGTGGCCCGCGGGGTTCGGGGAGACGCTCGCCCCGTTCGTGCGCTCCACGACGCTGGTGCTCCGCGCGACGGGCGACGATTCGCGGCGCTGGGATCACTTCGAGGCGTTCGCGTGAGCCGCTCGCGGTAGACTCGGCGCATGAGCGAATCGAAAACGAAACTCCCCGACGCGCGGACCACGCCGCGGTTCGCGGGCCTCTGCACGTTCTACCGCTACCCGCTGATCTGCGACGTGCTCGCGGAGGGGAAGGCGGTGGACTGGGCGGTCTACGGGTGCCCGTTCGACACGGGCGTCTCGTTCCGCCCGGGCACGCGGTTCGGGCCGCGGGCGGTGCGCGACGCGAGCCAGTACATCAAGGTGCATCACCTCGAGCACGACGTGACGGTGACGCACGCGCTGAGCCTCGCCGACGGGGGCGACGCCCCGGTGAACACGTATTCGTGCGAGGCGAACCACGAGGGGATGACGGGCTACGCGCGCACGCTGGGCGACCCCGGGCACACGAAGCTGCTGGCGTTCGGCGGGGACCACTCGATCGCGCTGGGGAACATCCGCGCGACGTGGGAGCGGCGCGGGCGGCCGGAGGGCGGGCTGGCGATGATCCACTTCGATGCGCACCTCGACACGGTCGATGCGCTGTGGGGCGAGAAGTACGGGCACGCGTCGCCCTTTATCCGGGCGATCGAGGCGGGGTACGTGGACCCGAAGCGGATGATCACGGTGGGGGTCCGCGGGCCGCTGAACACGAAGGCGGACCTCGACTTCGCGAAGGAGAACGGCGTGCGGATCGTGACGGCGCCGGAGTTCCGTGCGGGCGGCGTCGGGGTGCTTCGGGACTTTGTGAAGGAGCTGGGGGGCGCGGAGGCGTACCTGAGCTTTGACATTGATTGCTTCGACCCGGTGTACGCGCCGGGGACGGGGACGCCGGCGGTGGGCGGGCTGACGAGCGCCGAGGGGCTCGATGCCCTGCGGGCGCTGGCGGGGGTGAACCTCGTGGGGGCGGACGTGGTGGAGGTGCTTCCCGACCGCGACCACGCCCAGGTGACGGCGCTGCTGGCGGCGCAGGTGGGGTTTGAGTGCCTGGCGCTCGCGTCGGTCTGAAATCCGGAGGCGCCCGTCTGGAATGACTGGCTGAGATTCTCATCACTCGAAAGGGGCGTCACATGACTGGTGCGGTGAAAGCGGCGTGCGCGGCGGGGTTGATCACGGTGCTCGGGGGGTGCTCGCACGCGGGGTGGACGCGCCACACGGACGAGCGTCTGGTGACGGTGACGCACAACACGATCGGCGAGCTGCGGGTCGAGAGCGTGAACGGGTCGGTGCGGATCAGCGAGGGCGAGGCTGGGTTCGCGCGGATCGAGGCGATTCTGAGGGGCCCGGACGTCGACCGGCTGATCGACTCGGCGATCATCGCGGAGCGCCGGGGCGACGGCATGTTCATCGGCGTCGAGTGGGCCGGCGGGGCGCGCAAGAACGGGGAGGGGTGTGACTTCATCATCACGATCCCCGGGGCGACGGCCGTTGTCGTGCGCACGAGCAACGACGAGGTGATCGTCGATCACGTCGGCGAGAGCGTGGACATCGCGACGAGCAACGACGAGGTAGAGGTGCGCGGGGTGCCGGGCGCCGTGCGCGTCGCGACGAGCAACGACAACGTGTTCGTGCAGGGCGCGGAGGGCGCGGTGGACGTCTCGACGAGCAACGACGAGATCTTTATCGAGCTCGGGCCCTACGCCACCGGTCCGGTGAGCGCTGCGACGAGCAACGACAGCATCGAGCTGCGCGTCGGGCCTATGTTCGGCGGGGAGCTGAAGGCGTCCACCTCGAACGGGCGCGTGCGGGTGTACGGCGACGGCGTGACGGTTAACGACAGCGGCAAGCGGACGCGGGCGACGCTGCGCTTTGACCAGGGCGGCGAGCGTTCGACCCTCTCGACGAGCAACTCGGACATCACGATCCACGTCGAGGGGTGAGCCCTCGCCCGGCGAGCGTTACACTTCCCGTCCCGCTTCGGACGGGAGAAGGAGCGCAAGTCGCATGGCGGACGTGAAGAAGATCGGCGTTATCGGGGCGGGTCAGATGGGCGGCGGGATCGCGCAGGTCGCGGCGCAGGCCGGGATCGACGTGGTGGTGCAGGACCCGTTCGAGCTGTCGATCGAGAAGTGCAAGGCCCTGCGGGCGAAGCTCTTTGCGCGGGGCGTCGAGAAGGGGCGGATGACGCAGGAGGACGCCGACGCGGCGACCTCGCGCCTGTCCTACACGTCCGAGCTGGGCGGCCTTGCCGGCTGCGACTGGATTATCGAGGCGGCGGTCGAGGACGTGACGCTCAAGTGCGAGCTCTTTACGACGCTCGGCGGGATGTTCCCGGATGAGAACGTCGTGCTCGCGACGAACACGAGCTCGATCAGCATCACGACGATCGCGGCGGCGTCGGGCGACGCGGCGAGCCGGGTGGTTGGGATGCATTTTTTCAACCCGGTGCCGGTGATGAAGCTGGTGGAGGTGATCCGCGGGTTGCAGACCTCGGATGAAGTCGCGCAGCGCACGGTGGCGCTCTCTGAGGCGATGGGGAAGACGCCGCTGGTCGCGAACGACCGGGCGGGTTTCGTCTCCAACCGCGTGCTGATGCCGATGATCAACGAGGCGTTTTACGCGTGGATGGAAGGGGTCGCGGAGCCCGAGGCGATCGACGGGATCATGAAGCTGGGCATGGCGCACCCGATGGGCCCGCTGCGTCTGGCGGACTTCATCGGCCTCGACACGTGCGCGCACATCATGAACGTGCTCGCCGACGGCCTGCACTCGGAACGCTACCGCCCGTGCCCGCTGCTGGAGCAGCTGGTGGCGGCGGGACGGCTGGGCGATAAGAGCGGGCACGGGGTGTTTGCGTACTAGACGCCGCGCTGTGGTTCGAACTCCTAGTTCTGAGTTCTTTGTCGGTCCCGTATACTCCGCACGCTCACCAGTGAGCCGGAGGCGACGGCTATGAAAATCGGCGCGGGCGTTGTTGGCGCGGTGGTTGGCGGGGCGATCGGGTCGGCGGCGTGGGCCGCGATCAGCCACTTCGGGAACGTTGAGATCGGGTGGATCGCTTCGATCACCGGCGCGCTCGCTGGGATCGGGTTCAAGCTCGGGTACCCGCGCGGCGGGGTGGTCGCGGGCGTGCTCGCGGCGCTGATCGGCGTCGCGGCGATCGGCGGCGGCAAGGTCGCGGCGCTCGTGCTGGCCGTTCAGACCGCGCCGGTTGGGTTCGACGTGGACACGGAGCAGGAGGCGATCGTCTCGTATCTCGCCGAGGACATCGTCGAGGAGAAGCGGCTCGCCGGCGAGACGCTCGACTGGCCGGGGCGCGGGCGCTCGCTCGAGCGGGGCGTGCGCTCGGCGTACCCGCGCGAGGTTTGGAGCGAGGCGACGGCGCGCTGGGACGCGATGCCGCCGACGGCGCAGGAGCGGTACGCGCGTCACCCGATGATCCCGGTTCTCGACGAGGTGCTGACCTCGTACGTGGCCGACGATGTTGTGGCGCAGTGGGAGGACGAGGGGCGTGAGGTCGCGTGGCCCGACGGGGCGTACCCGGGGATGGAGGGGCGGCGGTCGTGGTTTGCTCCGGAGGTGTGGGCGGAGGCCGAGAGCCGCTGGGACGCGCTCCCCGAGACGGAGAAGGAGTACCGGCGCGGTGAGTTCACGGACACCTCGGTCCCGCTGGGCGAGTCGGTGCTGATCGCCGTGGAGTACCTGCCTCAGACTGTTGGCGTCTTCGACGCGCTCTGGGTCGCGCTCGGCGTGGCCGCGGCGTACAAGATCGCCGCGGGCGGGGACGAGGAGGCGGGGGTGCTCGACGCGCCCGGCGATGACCCTGCCGCGGGCGCCTGAAACCCTCGACGTCCGATTCCCAAGCAGGCCAGCATGAACACTCACACCAAAGCCGTTGTCGCCTCGTCCGCCCTTGCTCTTGCGCTCGCCGCCGGCGGGTGCAGTATCTCGGTGAACGAAGGGGACTATTCGTCGCTGAGCCGGAGCAGCAGCATCTCGGAGAGCGGGATGTCGGAGCTGGTGGCGTCCAACCGCGGGCTGGAGCTCGGGATGGGCAAGGGGGAGGCGCTGGCCCTCTTTGATAGCGAGTACGCCACGCTGAAGTCGTCGAGCCGGGTGGACGGGCACGTCGTCGAGGAGTGGCGGATCCAGGCGTACCAGAAGCGGAAGAGCCTCGTGTTCCGGCGCTGGCTGTACTTTGTTGACGGCGAGCTGGTGGAGTTCTCTGACGCGCGGCTGAGCTACTCGGCGGCCGGCGGGCTGCCCCAGCACTGGCAGTAAGCCGGTTTGACGGCGGCATACGATAGGAATATGTTCGGTGCATGGGCGACGCCGACTACCGTGACGCGTTGACGCAGGGCGCGGTGCGCGGGCGGGGGGCCGGGGTGAACCCGGGCAACCGGTTCGAGGGCGTGCGGCTGCACGTGCTGGGCGAGGAGCTCGACGCGCAGCGGATCGAGCACCCCGAGGGGGTGCAGGTCGGGACCGAGGTGTACGCCGACCGTGCGCGCACGGTATTGAACCCGATCGACAGCCCGGACCTGCGGATGTCGTGGTCGCTCAACCCGTACCGCGGGTGCGAGCACGGGTGCGTGTACTGCTACGCGCGCCCGACGCACGAGACGTTCGGGCTCTCGAGCGGTCTGGATTTCGAGCGGAAGATCTTCGTGAAGCGCGACGCGCCGGCGCTCTTGCGGCGGGAGCTGGCGAAGCCGTCTTGGAACGCCGAGCCCATCATGATGAGCGGGGTGACGGACCCGTACCAGCCGATCGAGGCGTCGCTGCGCGTGACGCGCGGCGTGTTAGAACTGCTCAGCGAGTGTCGCCAGCCGGTGACGGTCATCACGAAGAACGCGCTGATCCGGCGTGATATTGATTTGCTGAGCGAGCTGGCGTCGCACGGGGCGGCGTCGGTTGCGCTGAGCGTGACGACGCTGGACCCGAAGCTGAGCGCGACGATGGAGCCGCGTGCGGCGTCGCCCAAGCGGCGGTTGGAAACGATCCGTGCGCTGACGGACGCGGGGGTGCCGGTGATCGTGATGGTCGCGCCGATCGTGCCCGCGCTGACAGACCACGAGACGCCGGCGATCCTCGAAGCGGCGGCCGAGGCGGGCGCGGTGGGGGCGGGGCACGTCGTGCTGCGCCTGCCGTGGCAGGTGAAGGCGGTCTTTACGGAGTGGCTCGAGCGGGTGATGCCCGATCGGGCGGGGCACGTGGAGTCGGCCGTGCGCGAGGCGTACGGCGGGAAGCTCTACGACGCGACGCACGGCGTGCGCGGCAAGGGTGTGGGCGCGCGGGCGGCGCAGATCCACGAGACGTTCAAGGTGTTTGCGCGGCGGTACGGGCTGGATCGGGAGCGGAAAGGCTTGAGCGGGCAGGCGTTCCGACGACCGACGGTGATTGAGGAGGGGCAGATGGGGTTGTTTTGATCCGGGTGAAGAACGTGTGTTTCTATTAAAAACATGTTGGAGGCGCGCGTTCGCGGGTAGGATCGGAATGCGGCGCTTCGCTCCCTTGCTCATCGCGCACGGGGCGTGGCGACGTGCGGCTGAGAGTTGATTCCACCGGGAGAACACACACATGTTCGATTCCACGAAGTCGGTGTGGTTGGCGGCGGCGGCGGGCGCGGTCGCTTCGTCCCTCGCGAGCGCCGGCACGCTTGGCGTGCTTGGCTCGGTGGAGCTCTCGGGCTACGCGCTGAGCCTCGACGTGCGCGGTGAGGTTGCGTATGTCACGATGGCGACGCAGGGCCTGCAGTTGGTGGACATCAGCGACCCCGAGGCCCCGGTTCTGCTCGGCGCGGTGGACACTCCCGGCAACGCGTACGACGTGGTGGTCCGCGGGGACATCGCGTACGTCGCGGACTACCGGGGGCTGCAGTTGGTGGATGTCAGCGATGTTTCGAACCCGGCTCTTCTCGGCTCGGTCCTCACGCCGTCCGGCGGCGGCTCGGAGGACGCGATCAGCGTCGAGGTCGTCGGTTCGACGGCGTACATCGCCGACGAGTTGTTCGGACTGCACGTTATCGACGTGACCAACCCGCTCAACCCGATGGTCACAGGGGGCGTCGCGACGGGCGGGGCGCCGCGGGATCTTCGGGTGATCGACGGTGCGCTGTACGTCGCGGCCAGCACGGGGGGCTTCGTGGAGTTCAACCTCGTCGTGCCCGCTGACCCGACAGAGGTCGTATCTGTTGATACGCCCGGAACGATTACCTGCGTCGCGGCGCGGGACGGGATCGTCTACCTCGCGGATTCATCCAACGGTTTTCGTGTGTGGGATATCACCGATCCCGGCGCTCCATCGCTCATCGGCTCCGTGCCCACGATGGACCGCGCCGCGAGCGTGAGGCTCGACGGCGACACGGCGTACGTCTCCGACTGGAGCGCGGGCGTGCAGGTCGTTGACATCAGCGATCCCTCGAACCCGAGCATCGTTGACACCATCGACACGCCGGACCGCGCGAACGAGATCGCCCTGAGCGACGGGAGGGTGTACGTCGCTGACGGCTCGCGCCTGGTCGTGATCGGCGCGCCCGTGGTCGCGTCGCCCGCGGACCTCGACGGTGACGGCGCGGTCGGCTCGGTCGATCTCGCCATCCTCCTCGCGGCGTGGGGGACCTCTGGGTCGATCGCGGACATCAACAACGACGGCGTTGTCGACGCGGCCGATCTGGCGATCCTGCTCGCCGCGTGGGGTTGAGGCGTGTTCGCTGGCGATTCGCGACACGCGGGGTTCGAAAAAAACATGGCAATCACGCTGATTCCCGAACGCCCCAGATGACCGATGAGATATTCTGTGATGAACTAAAGCTTTCTTGTTCCGTTTCCTCTACGGAGAGCGACCCATGCGATGTGCCCTTACGCGAGTCGGTGTTGTGTGCTGTGCGTTGCTCGGCGCGATGAGCGCTGTGAGCGAGGCGGGCTTGTGCGAGCCCGGCGTGAGCGACAGTCTCACCGGGGACGGGTATGACGTCGCGGTGCGCGGCGATCGTACGTATCTCGCCTCCTCCCCCGGCGGCATGCACGTTTACGATGTCAGCGGCGGCGCTCCCGTCTACCTCCGCGGCTTTGATCGGGCCTACTCGAAGATCCTTGTCGACGGCGCGTACGCGTATGCGATGCTGGGAACAACGCTCGACGTTCTTGACGTCTCGGATCCCGACAGCGAGAGCGTTGTCGCGTCGCTCGAGCTTAGCGCGAACAGCTCGCGCTTCGTGCTCCGCGACGGCACGCTCTACATCGCGTCGGTCGACGTGGGGCTGCAGGTCGTCGATGTGAGCAACCCGCTGGCGCCGAGCGTCCTCGCGGGGGCGCCCTTCGCGTTCTTTGGTCGCGACATCGCGCTCGCGGGCGACGTCGCGCTGGTGGTTGACGACGCCGACAACTCGCTCGTGCTCATCGACATCACCGACCCGGCGGCTCCCTCCTCCATCTCGACGCAGTTCGTTGAGGACGACGTGTTCTTTGTTGCGGCGTCGGGCTCGACGGCGTACGTCGCCACGGCTGACACGGGCGGGGGCGCGTTGATCGCGATGGATCTCACCGACCCGGAGAACCCGGTGTCTGGCGACGCCGTGCCGCTGCCGCAGCCGCCGAGTGCGATCACCGCTGACGGCGCGCAGACGGTGTACGTGGGCGTTCACGACGGACGAAACGGCGATGTTCTGTGCTTCGACGTGAGCGAGCCGTTGGCCCCCGAGCAGACCGGAACGGTCGGCGTGGACGGGCGCATCCGGCGGATTCGTCTGCACGGGGACACGCTCTGCGCGGTCGGGATGCGGCACGCGCTCACGACGATCGATGTGACGGATCCGGCCGCGCCCCAGCCGCTCGGCGCTACGGCGCTGCCCTACGACACCCTGGCGGTGAGCGTGGCGGGGGACCGCGTGTTTGTCGGCGATCAGTGGCTCTCGGGCGGGCTTCAGGAGCTTGGTCTGTCAGAGACGACCGGGCTGATCCCGCGTGGGAAAGCGCTGTCGAACCACGTGAGCGGTATCGCCGTCGTCGGCGGCTACGCGTACACCGCGGCGTCGTACGGGATGGGCGTGTTCGACGTGAGCGTGCCCGGCGCCCCCGAGCACGTCGGGTTCGAGGAGACGACGTCGCAGAAGCTCCAGATCGCGGCCCGGGGCGATTACGTGTATCTCGCGGGCGGCTCGGTGTCGGTGTTCGACATCAGCGACCCCGCGAACCCGTTCCTCGCGCACTCGATCTCGCGTCCCGGCGAGACGGCGGAGGGGCTCTTCATCGACGGCGATCTTCTGTACGTCGCGATCGATATCTTCGGGCTCAGGATCTACGACATCAGCGACCCGCTGCACCCGGTCTCGATCGGGCGCGTGGATTCGAGCGATAAGGGCATCTCGGTCTTTGCGACCGGGGGGTACGCGTACCTCGCCGACTGGCGCGACGGGCTGACGATCGTGGACGTGAACGATCCGACGGCGCCCGTGGTTGTCGGGGGCATCGACACGCCGGGACGCGCTGTCCGCGTTGTGGTGCGCGACGGCGTCGCGTACGTGGCGGACCGCACCGGCGGCGTGCGGATCATCGACGTGAGCGACCCCTCGGCGCCCTTCAACGCCGGCGTCATCGAGACCCAGGGCGAGGCGTACGAGGTCCAGCTCTTCGATGACACCCTTCTGATCGCGTGCGAGAAGGGGGGGCTGCAGCTCGTTGACATCTCCGTCTGCTCCCGGGCGGCGGATCTCGATGGCGACGGGGTGGTGGACTCTGCCGACCTCGCGACGCTGCTTGCGGCGTGGAGCTCCGCGGGGTCTGACGCCGACCTCAACGCCGACGGCGTGGTGGACTCGGGCGACCTCGCGATCCTCCTCGCCGCCTGGGACTGAGACGTTTTCCGCCGGCGCCCTACAATGCCCGCGCCATGATTACCAACCAGTCCACCATCTCCGGGCCCGGCATCGACGGGCGAAATGTTGATCCTCACGCTGTCACGATCTCCGGGGTCGTGCTCAACCCGGTCTACGGGCCGGGCACGGCCGGCGGGGAGGGCGTGCCCGTGTCGCTCGAGAACATCGAGCGCGACATCGCGGGGCCCGGCGAGTTCCCATTCACCCGCGGGCTCTACCCCGAGGGGTACCGCACGCGGTTGTGGACCATGCGCCAGTTCGCGGGCTTTGGGTCGGCGGACGACACCAACGCCCGCTTCAAGTACCTGCTCGCGCAGGGCACGGGGACGAAGGCGAACACCGGGCTCTCGACCGCGTTCGATCTCCCGACGCTGATGGGGCGCGACTCCGACGACGCGCTCTCGCTGGGCGAGGTCGGTAAGTGCGGCGTCGCGATCGACACCGTCGAGGACATGCACCGCCTCTACGCGGACATCCCCATCGACACGGTGACGGTCAGCCAGACCATCAACGGGCCGGCCGCCGTCATCTGGGCGATGTACCTCGCGATGGCCAAGCAGCGCGACATCTCGTGGGACACGCTGGGCGGCACGCTCCAGAACGACATCCTCAAAGAGTTCCACGCGCAGAATGAGTTCATCTACCCGCCCGAGCCGTCGGTGAAGCTGGTCGTGGATACCATCGAGTTCCAGTCCAAGCACGTGCCTCGGTGGAACAGCGTGTCGATCTCCGGCTACCACATCCGCGAGGCGGGCTCGACGGCGGCGCAGGAGCTGGCGTTCACGCTGCGCGACGGGATGGAGTACGTCGAGTGGTGCCTGGAACGCGGGATGGACGTTGACGAGTTCGCGCCGCGCCTCTCGTACTTCTTCAACGCGCACAACGAGTTCTTCGAGGAGATCTGCAAGCTCCGCGCCGCCCGGCGCATCTGGGCCCGCATGCTGCGCGACCGCTACGGCGCCAAGGACCCGAAGTCGTGGTTCATGCGCACGCACGTGCAGACCGCCGGGTGCTCGCTCACGGAGCAGCAGCCGCTCAACAACATCGTCCGCGTCGCGTACCAGGCGATGGCCGGCGTCCTCGGCGGGTGCCAGAGCCTGCACACCGACTCGATGGACGAGACCCTCGGGCTGCCCACCGAGCAGGCCGTGACGGTCGCGCTGCGCACGCAGCAGATCCTCGCCCACGAGACGGGCGTCACCCGCACCGTGGACCCGCTGGGCGGGTCGTGGTTCATCGAGGAGTTGACCGACACGATCGAAGCCGAGGCGCTCTCGATCATCGCGGACATCGACGAGATGGGCGGCGGGGCGTACCCGAAGGGGCGCGCGGGCGTCGTCGCGGGGATCAACAAGGGCTACTTCCGGCGCTCGATCGCCGAGGCGAGCTACCGCTTCAGCGAAGAGTGCGAGGCCGGCGACCGCGTCATCGTGGGCGTCAACGCGTACCGCCAGGACGGCGAGGAGCGCCCCATCGACATCCTGCGCATCGGCGACGAGGTCGAGACGGTGCAGGTCGAGCGCCTGCGCGAGTTCAAGCAGCGGCGCGACGACGCGGGGGTGGAGGCCGCCCTCGACCGCATCCGCGAGGACGCGCGCCGCGACGTGAACCTCATGCCCGCCCTCATCGACGGCGCCCTCGCCAACTGCACGCTGGGCGAGATGGTCCAGGCGATGGCGGATGTGTACGGGCGGTACACGAGTGGGCCGGAGTGGTGAGGAACTAGTCCTCTTGCACGAGAATTGCGCGAGGGGCTGGAGGTGCTGCGACTCTGATTACCGAGTGCAGAGTTGCGGGGAATGACCAGGCCAGCGTGTGCTCCGCGGGTTCGCGTACATCAAGCGAAGAAGTCGCAGGAGGGCCTAGGGTAAGGCTTTCTTGCACGTCGCTATGTCGCGGAGAGAAGTTTGAGTAGTAGTGGGTTTGTACTTTTGAATTTATAACCCTTAGGTCTGGTTTAATGTATCTGGAGTGGCCTGAAATAGCTAAGTGGAGCGGTGGAGTCAGGCTTGTGACTTTCGGTGCCAGGGTCACTTTGGAATCGCTGGGGTGGAGTCGGTAAAATCCCTTAGGGGCAGGGGGGGTGCGATCTCCATCTCCAACGTATAGGGCGCGAAAGCAGAGGTTGTGTAGTTGATATGAAAAAATATATCCAGGGGCGAGCCTGCCGCCGGTATCTGGGTGTGAGATGAGCTGGATTCCTGGTAGGGGGGTCCCGGCGTTGTTGAATTGGAATCCGCTTACGTCGCCAGACTGGTAGCCACAGGGTGCAAGCGGTTCTTCCGCGATAAACAGGTCTGTAATAATGTGAGGGTCGAGTGGTGAGGAAGGCAGCAGGCTGCGAAAATGATGGTTTGGTACGAGGCCGTCCCTGTAGTTTGATTGCGCATAGGAAAATAATAGCGTTTTGCTAATCCAGCGGGCTAGAGTGTCTCTCTCGAGATTGCTCAGTATAATCGAATTGCAGGAAAAGATACGTTTGAGTATTGGGGCGGCTTCTGTTTCCAGTTTAGAGAATAATACATTGTTACAGTTGGCGCATAGCCTGCCGTAAATGTGGTTATGTATGCCGTACGAACGAAACGACAATTCTGTGTTGCTGCGGGTCTGGTTGTAGTGCAACCCTGCAATCTTTTGGTTGTCTAGTCTTAGGTGGCGAAATATCCATAGCGGAATCACGTGCTCGTCCGTGCGGCTATCAGGGAGCTGTTGCTTTTTGGGCTGGAGCGCGACGCCGCACGCTTTGCAGTGATTCTTGGGATCTGTTGCGCGAGGATCTCTGTCGTCAATGAGTATCAGCTTGGAGGAAGCACTTCTTGCCACAGCTAGATAATAACGCCTCGTTAGTAGTCATACTGAAGCGTGGCCAAAAGTGGCCGCGGGTGCTGATCGCTCCGCCGAGTAGTGGCGATTCGCCCTCACTCCCCAAACCGCTCCATCGCATCATCCGCCGAGTCCTTGAGGGCGCGCCAGGCGTCGCCGAGGCCGTCTTTGACGTCGTCCCAGGCGTCGCCGGTGGTGTCGGCGGCGTCTGCGAGCTGGTCCATCAGCGCGTCGCGCTGGGTTTCGAGGGCGGCGATCGCGGCTTGGATCTGCGCCCTGGTCGCGGCGCTCGCTTCGCTGGCCTTGGCGCGCAGGGCGTCGATCTGGTCGTTGACGCTTTCGACGCCGGACTCCATCTCGGACTTGAGCGCGGCGTACTGGTCGGCGGTGAAGTCGCGGGTGGCCTCCGCGGCGTCCTCGATCTCGTTCGCGACGTCGCCCGCGCTGCTGGTGGGGGGGCCGCCGGAGGCGGGGTTGTTGTTGTCGCAGCCGGCGAGGGCGAAGAGGAGGGCGGGGGCGGCGAACATGACGGCGCGGTTCAAGCGGTTCATTGTGGGGCTCCTGCTGCTGTCGCCGCGGGTTGCGGGACGGGGTGTTCTGCGTTGTCCGCGGGCGGGGAGTTCGGTCTTCGCGACGCCCGGGACACTCGTAGTTTCCGCATCATCCCCTGCGCCAGCGCGAATCGGGGGTGAAAAAAAAGTCATACTGCGACCTACTCGCTGGCCCGCTCCGGGCCGGCGGGCGAGGAGCGCACATGTACATCGAGACCGTGAAGCCGGGGGACGCCGAGGGGACGCTTAAGGAACTCTACGCGCGGGCGGGCAACCCCGACGGGACGATCGACAACGTGATGCTCGCGCACTCGCTGTCGCCCGAGTCGCTGATGGCCCACTTCAACCTGTACGTGCAGTGCATGCACCGCCCGTCGCCGCTTTCGCGTTTGGAGCGCGAGCTGGTGGGGTCGGTGGTGAGCCGGGAGAACGGGTGCGTGTACTGCCTGACGCACCACGCGGCGGGGCTGGAGCGTCTGGAGGCAAAGGAGGGGCGCGCCGGGCTGGCGGCGGGCGTCCGGGCGGGGGAGGAGGCGGCGCTGCTGAGCCCGCGGGAGTCGGCGATGGTCGGGTACGCCGTGAAGCTGACGGGGCGCCCGGGGGAGATGGGCCCTGGGGACGTGGCGGGGCTGCGGTCGGCGGGGCTGAGCGACCGGGAGATCCTCGATCTGGCGCAGGTGGTGGGGTATTTCTGCTACGCGAACCGGGTGGTGCTGGGGCTGGGGGCGGAGCTGGAGGCGTTCGAGGCGGGGCAGCACCCGACGGGGGGGTGAGGCGGGGGTGGGTGCGAAGTTAGGGAATCTGGTATTCCTGCGTTGACGTCCGAAGAAACGTGGTAGGCTATTGGCCGTTCTCCGGAGAGCCGGAGGACTGGTAGGCCGAGCGGATTCGACCCGAGAGTCGTCAGCGGCGGTCAGATACGACGGACTCTCGGGTAACGGATCGAGACAGATTATGCGGATTTACGTGGGCAACCTGCCCTACAACTCTACCGAGGCCGACCTCCGTGAGATGTTCGCCGAGCACGGCGATGTTGTTTCAGCTTCTATCGTGATGGATCGTGAAACGGGTCGCTCGCGCGGCTTCGGCTTCATCGAGATGGACGATGCGACGGCGAACGGCGCCATCGAGAAGCTCAACGGCGCGCAGTTCGACGGTCGCTCGCTCGTTGTGAACGAGGCTCGTCCTCGTGAGCAGCGCTCCGGCTTCGGCGGCGGTGGCGGCGGCGGTCGTGGCGGCTTCGGCGGCGGCGGCGGCGGTGGTCGCAGCGGCGGCGGCTTCGGCGGCGGCGGTGGTGGTCGCTCAGGCGGCGGCTACGGCGGCGGCGGTGGCGGCGGTCGCGACGGCGGCTGGTAAACCGGCCGTCGTTTGGGGTGTGGTCAGCATCGGGCTATGATGGCCTTCAATGACGACAACACTCCACACACCGACGACTGAGTTCAAAAAGGTCGATCGCTGCGGCGACCTCGACCATCGGCCGCGAGTTCTTCTGGGCAAAATGGGCCTGGACGGACACGACCGCGGCGCGAAGATCATTGCACGTGCGCTCCGCGACAGCGGGGCGCACGTTATTTATTCCGGGCTCTGGCAGACGCCGATGAGCCTGGCCATCGGCGCCCGCGACGAGGACTGCGACGTGATCGCGGCCTCGATGATGAGCAACGCCCACCTCACGCTCGGCCCCAAGCTCCTCGAGGCGCTCCGCGACGTCGGGCGCGCCGACCTCCCCGTGCACATGGGCGGCATCCTGCCCGCCGAGGACCTGCCGCGTCTCAAAGAGATGGGCGTGCGCGAGGTCTTCACGACCGGCACGGGGCTGCTCGACGTGGTGGAGGCCGCGAAGCGCGCCGTCGTCCCGCTGACCGCGGAGATCGGCTCGGGCGTCTCGGCGCAGCTCGCACGCGATATCTCCATGGTCCACGAGGGGCGCCCGCTGCGCGCCGGCGCCGCCAAGCGCCGCCCGCCGCGCGTCATCGGCGTCACCGGCTCCCCGGGCGCCGGCAAGAGCACGCTCGTCGCCCAGCTGGCGTCTGAGCTGACGCGTCGCGCCGAGAAGGACAGCTCCCTCGGTCGCTGCGCCGTGCTCGCGTTCGACCCCAAGAGCCCGATCACGGGCGGGGCGCTCCTGGGCGACCGGCTGCGCGTGGACTTCAACCGTCTCGGCGAGGCGGTCTTCTACCGCTCGCTCGCGATCTCGGGCGAGGACTACCGCGGGCTCGACGAGATCGTCGAGCTCATCGGCGGCGCGTCCGACCCCGCCCGCGCCCCCTTCGACACGGTCTTTGTGGAGACGGTGGGCGCCGGGCAGAACGAAACCAAGATCCGCGAGCACGTCGATCAGACGATGCTCGTGCTGACGCCCGGGATGGGCGACGCGGTGCAGATGGACAAGGCGGGGATCCTCGAGATCGCCGACGTGTTCGTCGCGAACAAGGCGGACCACCCCGGCGAGAACGAACTGATGCGCGACCTGCGAGACATCGCGGGCAAGCGCCCGATCGTCGAGACGGTCGCGACGCACTCACGCGGTATCCCCGAGCTCCTGGACGCGTTGCTCCAGGGCTGATCGCGGTTCTGACAGATCGAACAAGGAGACTGACGATGACGATGCGCACACTGATATCTGGCCTCACGATGACGGCGCTGCTCGGCGCGGGCGCGGCGGTCTTTGCCGATCAGCACTCGGACGATCACCAGCACGCGGAATCCGGGCAGTTCGACGAGGCCGCGTGGTACGCCGCGAACGGTCCCAACGAGCACCACGAACGCCTCAAGTTCTACGTGGGCGACTGGCACGCGACGATGCGCATGGCGATGTCCCGCGACATGACGCCGGAAGAGGGCGAGTTCGATGCCTCCATCACGCTCGTCATGGGCGGGCGCTTCATCGAGGAGAACGTCACGAGCGAGACGCCCGGCGGCCTCTTCGAGGGGCGCGGGCTCATCGGGTACGACAACCACAAGCAGCGCTACGTCTCGACGTGGTACGACAACATGAGCACCACCGTCCACACCAACGAGGGCTACTGGGACGAGAGCAGCAAGACGCTCGAGTTCTTCGGCGAGTCCCCGGACGTGATGACCGGCGAAACGAAGAAGGTCCGCATCGTGCTCGAGCGCCTCGGGCGCGACGTGTTCACGGCGCGCGAGTGGGCGTACGAGGACGACGGCTCACGCTGGCTCCGTTTCGCCGCCGAGTACCACCGCAAGAAGTAAGCCCGACGGCCCGAACGCGGGCGAATAGAAACGCTGTCGGCGGGGTTATGCTCCCCGCATGAGCACCGCGACGTCCGTCCAGACCGAGCCGCAGCCGCACCGGCTCCAGTGCATGGAGATCTGGGGCGGGCACGGCGCGGTGTACGACGCCGTCTCGGCGCCGGGCATGGACGCGTGGGTCTACAGCAGGCCTCACGAGGGCGGCGAGCGCGGCGGGGATGTTCATTACCTCTCGGGCTGCGCGGGCGGCAAGATCCTGCGCGTCGCGGTCGCGGACGTCGCGGGGCACGGCGAATCGGTGAGCGACGTCGCCAAGACGCTGCGCCGACTGATGCGCCGCAGCATCAACACCGCGGATCAATCGACCCTCGCGCGGGAGATCAATCACGAGTTCATGAACGAGTCGGAGAGCGGTCTCTTCGCGACGGCGATCCTCGGGACGTACTGGGCGCCCGAGCGCGCGTTCCTCTTCGTCAACGCCGGGCACCCGCGCCCGCTGCTGAGCCGACAGGACGGCGCGTGGGTCGCGCTCGACGGCGACAGCCCCGAGGTCCTGCGCGGGAAGAGCGCGAGCGGGCTCGTCAATCTCCCCCTCGGCGTGATCTCGGAGACCGGCTACGAACAGCTTTCCGTGCGCCTCGAGATCGGGGACCGCCTGCTGCTCTACACCGACTTCGCCGTCGAGGCCCGCTCCCCGGGCGGGGACGAGCTCGGCGAGCAGGGGCTCCTGGCGCTGCTCAACGGGCACGACGACGCCGACGGCGAGCTGATCCCGCGCCTCGTTGAGCGCATCGGTCGACACGCCGGCGCGACCGATATGAACGACGACGCGACGATGGTGCTGCTGCGCCACAACGCCTCGCCCATGCCCCCTCAGAGCCTGGGAGACCGCGCCCGCACGCTCGGTCGGATGATCGGACTCATCCCGGTCTGACGCGACGTGTCGCCTCTCGGATTTGCCGTTGGGCTGGACCCCCGCCGCGGGGTAGTCTGTACGCACCCAGAGAGAGGTGACCCGCTATGAACCGACTGTTCCCCGCCGCCGCCATCCTTGCCCTCGCGGGCGCCGCGTCCGCCGCGACGTGGGACTTCGTGCTCGACACCGACGGCGAGGACGTCTTCTGGATGTCCCCCACGAGCGTGGACCCCGCGGCCCCCGGCTACGACGCGTCCTTCGAGATCACCTCGGTCGTCGCGACGGTTTCGGTCTTCGGCGCCCCAGTTGACGTCGAAGCGATCGACCAGGTGCCCGTCGAGTTCCGCAGCGGGTCGACGGTCGTGGGCGGCCCGGCGCCGCTCGTCTTCTTCGATCAGTACATCGCCTCGCCGCCCCCGCCGGAGGAGCCCTCGATCGCCGCCGACGTGCGCATCGAACTCGACGCGTCGGGCTTCGGCGCCGCCTCCGCGACGAACATCATCCTCGGCACCGTGACCACGAACGTCCCGCCCTTCGGCGACCTCACCGTCCCGCTGCAGGGGCTCCGCTTCGTCGGGACCATCACCTTCACCGAGCGCGCGAACGGCCCCGAAGACCTCAACAACGACGGCGTCGTTGACGCGAGCGACCTCGCGGTGCTGCTGGCCGCGTGGGGCCCGTGCCCCGCGACGCCGCCGTGCCCCGCGGACTTCAACGGCGACGGTTTCGTCGACGCCGGCGATCTCGCGTCGCTGCTGGCGGCGTGGGGGTAAGCGGTCCGGTACGCTGCGTGCATGAACGCAGTAGTGCTCGAACGCCAAGGACAAGAGGGGGGCGTGGCGGAGATCGTCGCGGCCCGTGACGACTTCGACGAGACCCCCGCGCCAAGCGCGGGCGAGGCCCTCGTGCGCACCGAGGCCAGCGCCCTCAACCACATGGACCTCTGGGTCGGCATGGGCGTGCCCGGGCTCGACCTGACCTACCCGCGCGTCTCGGGCTGCGACGGCTGCGGGACCGTCGAGGCGGTCGGCCCCGGCGTTGACGAGAGCTGGGTTGGGCAGCGCGTCATCATGAACGCCGCCCTGTCGATCCCCCAGCGCCCGCGTCCCACCGACCCGCCCGGCTCCACGCTCGCGCCCGAGTACGAACTCATCGGGGAGCACCACTTCGGCACGCACCGCGAGAGGTTCACGGCGCCCGTCGCGCAGCTGCGCCCCGTGGGCGACGCCGACCCCAATGAGGCCGCCGCGTTCGGCCTCGTCGCCCTCACCGCGTGGGGCATGATCCGCAAGTGCGGGCTCCACCCCGGGCAGCGCGTGCTCATCACCGGCATCGGCGGCGGCGTGGCGACGGCGGCGCTGGCGATCTGCAAGTGGATGGGCTGCCCGACGATCGTCACCAGCCGACACCAGTGGAAACTCGACAAGGCGATGGAGCTCGGCGCCGACGAGGGCGTGCTCGACGACGGGTCCGACTGGTCCAAGCCCGTGCGCGCGTGGTCGCACAAGCGGGGCGTGGACGCCGCGATCGATTCCGTCGGCGCGCCCACGCACATGGGCTGCGTGAAGTCCCTCGCCCGCGGCGGCGCGTTTGTCACCTGCGGCGCGACCGCGGGAGGACGCGCCCAGACCGACCTCGCCCGCGTCTTCTGGAACCAGCTCCGCCTCCTCGGCTCGACGATGGGGACCAACGAAGAGTTCGGCGAGATCGTCGCCCTCTTCCGCGCCGGGTCGCTCGCGCCCGTGATCGATTCCGTCCACCCCTGGCGCGACGCGAGAACCGCGTGGGCGCGCCTCGAGGCCGCCGACCAGTTCGGCAAGATCGTCCTCGACTGGTCGTGACCACAATCGGGGCATGAACACTCTCCACCCTCTCCCCATTCCGATGGGGAGAGGGCAGGGTGAGGGGCTCCCCCATCTCTTCAGCCTGAGGTCAGAGGAAACGCTCGCTGCACTCGCGAGTTGGAGCTTCGGCCCCTCACCCCGACCCTCTCCCCATGACACAAGGGGAGAGGGGGCAGGACGTGCGTCGCGTCGCGCGTGATCGCCCGTCCGCCTACACTGCCCCTTCACTCAATTCGGAGACGACGCATGGGACTCATGGACGGCAAGGTTGGACTGATCTTCGGCGTGGCGAACGACCGCTCCTACGCGTGGCACATCGCCAAGGCGATCATCGAGCAGGGGGGCACGTGCGGGTTCACGTCCCTGCCCGGCGAGAAGAACGAGCGGCGCACCCGCAAGGCCGTCGAGAGCCTCGGCATCACCGACTTCTTCCTCGCCCCCTGTGACGCCGCCTCCGACGACGACATCGACAGCGTCTTCGACGCCTACGCCGGCGCGCACGACCGCCTCGACTTTGTCGTCCACTCCATCGCGTTCGCCGACCGCGACTGGCTCGCCGAGGGCAAGTTCATCGAGACCCCGCGCGCCGCGTACCTCTCCGCCGTGGACGTCTCCGCCTACACCCTCGCCGCGATGGCCAAGCGCGCCCGCCCGCTCATGGCCAAGAACGGCGGCGGCTCCATGATCGCCATGAGCTACTACGGCAGCGAGAAGGTCGTCACCGGTTACAACGTCATGGGCGTCGCCAAGGCCGCCCTCGAGTGCACCGCGCGCTACCTCGCCGCGGACCTCGGCCCCGACAACATCCGCGTGAACACCGTCTCGGGCGGCCCGCTGCGCACGCTCGCCTCGAGCGCCGTCGGCGGCATCGCCGGCATGCTCGACGAGGCCCCCAAGCGCGCCCCGCTCCGGCGCAACGTCGAAGGCTCCGACGTCGGCGGGACCGCCGTTTACCTCCTCAGCGACCTCTCGGCCGGCGTCACCGGCGAGAACGTCTACGTGGACTGCGGGCTCAACATCCTCGGGAGCTAAAAGCCCAGCCGCGGACGCTCAGCCGTAGTACGCCTCGGTCGCCGTGAACTCAAGCGTCGTCCGCAGGTACGGCCCGATGTCCTCGCCCGACTCGCCGGCGCGGGCGTCAACGTCGATGTCCACCGAAGCGTTCCCGCTGATCACCAGCTCCGCGTTCGGCGCCGACTGCAGCACCGTCCGCGCCGCGCCCCCGGTCGCCTCGATCTCCACGGGCCCGCCCAGCTCGTTCCCGTCCGCGTCGATCGCCTGCACCGTCGCGACGGTCCGCCGCCCCTCGTTCCGCGCCGCCAGCACGTGCACGCGCCACTCGAAGTCGCCCCGGTGATCCCGGCGCGCCTTGCCCGCCCACGAGCGCACGTCGCGCAGGTAACGCCGCGACTGCTGCTCGTCCGTCACGTCCACCCCCGCGAACGCCGCGTCCCACGAGCGCTCCAGCGACGCCCGCATCGAGTCCGCGCACGCGAACGGGTCCAGCGGGAGCTCCGCCGCGTCGCCGTCAGCGCCCGCGTCGTCGCCGTCGTTGTCCGGGCCGTCGCTCGTGCCCCCGCCGCCGCCGTTCTTGAGCTCGGCCCGCAGGCGCCGGTTCTCGGCGAGCAGATCGTCGATGCGCGTCTGCGAGCGCTCGAGGCGCGCCTCGAGTTCGCTGATCCGCTCGCTCATCCGGTCGATCTCACGGCGCAAAACCGCGGGGCTGTCGTCCTGCGCGAGCGAAGACGGCGTGAAGCAAAGAAGCAGGGCGAGGACGGGGAAGGCGGCGCGACGCATGGCGAGTCTCCTGTGCGGAACCGGGTCGAACGTTCACCTACTATACGAACGAGCGCCCGATCGGATCGCGCGCCCCGCGAAAGGACGCCCGTGCTCGTTTCAGGGACCATCACCACCCCCGAGACCCTCGACGACCTCCTCGGGCCCGCGCTCCTCGCCCAGCTCGACCGTCTCGACCTCGGCTCCAAACGCCTCTTCGCCGGCAAGCTCCCCGGCGAACGCCGCGGCAAGCGCCGCGGGCGCTCCGTCGAGTTCGACGACTTCCGCCCCTACGCCCTCGGCGACGACCTCCGCCACATCGACTGGAACCTCTACGCCCGCCTCGACCGCCTCTTCATCAAAATCTTCCTCGAAGAGCAGGACCTCTCCCTCCACCTCGCGATCGACGCCTCCGCGTCCATGGCGGCCGGCGGCGGGAGCAAGAGCGCCATGGCCATGCGCCTCGCCGGGGCCCTCGCCTCCATCGGCCTCGCCAGCCGCGACCGCGTTTCGATCAGCGTCTTCGGCACGGGCGCCCCGACGCACTCGGGCGCCTACCGCGGCAGGACGAACCTCCCCGCCCTCGCCCGCTTCATCCTCGCGAAAGCCAAGGCCGTCGAGCCCGGCGCGCCCAGCGAGCGCTTCAACGACTCCATGAAGTCCACCGTCTCGGCGCGCACCGGCAAGGGCGTCATGGTCGTCCTCTCCGACTTCCTCCAGCCCGAGGGCTACGACGCCGGCTTGCGCACCCTCGCGGCCGGCGGCGGCTTCGACATCCACCTCCTCCAGATCCTCGCCCCGGGCGAGATCGACCCGGCCCTCGAACAGGATTCCAGCGGCCAACGCGGCCTGTCCGGCGATGTGAGGCTGGTCGACGCCGAGACCGGCCTGGGCAAAGAGGTCACCATCTCCACCGCCCTCGTGGACCGCTACAAGGCGAGGCTCGAGGAATACATCGACACCCTCGCCAGCGCCGCCGCGGCGAGAGACATGAGCCACACCCTGCTGCGGAGCGACGCGGATGTGGTGAAAGTGGTGGGGGAGAGGTTAAGAGGGGTGGGGGTGGTGAGGTGAATAACTAGAGGCGATGATATATATTCTTTGCAAAGTGATTATTTATTCTGTCGCTAATGTCGGATAGGTAGGGGGATAAAATGTTTTTTCTTTCGTTGTACATGGCTTCTACGCATTCGTTGATTATGCGGAGTTGGTCGGCTGGCGTTCCGAGGGGGTGGGCTTCGAGGGCGGCAGATCTTAGGCGTGCAAGGATTTCGTCGATCTGAAAACAGCTCTGAATTGCGTTGCCGCGAGACATGTTATTATCGTGCACTTTAGCAAATGCGGCGGCTAATCGCGCTGCGTTGAAATGGTCTAGTATAAGTTTGTAGTGGCGGGATTGTTGTATGAGGGCATGAACGTTTTGCTCGGAAAGCGTAGTATTATTGTAGACAACATCCATCAGGAGGTCTTTTTCGGCCATTTCTTCGCTGTAGATGGCCTTGAGAACTGGCATATAGTACTCGACTAGTCGGTTGCTTTGTCTTTCGTGCCAGTCATGGATCCATATGATGAGTGCTAAAAGGCATGCGGGGATAGATCCAACGAGCGCTCCGAGCAGGCCGTAGAGAAAGCCGGATTCGGCAATGATATACATGGCTGTGAATTATAAAACGCCGCGTCGTGTCTCGCAAGTGTCGGGTGGGTGCCCCGAGAGTGGTCCTAGGACGAGACGCTTTCCTCATCCACGCCCAAAAACTCCCGCATGTGCTGGTCGTACGTCGCGGCGTCCTCGTCCTGTGAGAGGTCCAGGCGCAGCTCGTTGATCACCTTCGTGCCCTGGGCGATCCACGCCTGCCAGGTTTCTTTAGTGATGTTCTGCTGGATCCACTCGCCGACGGGGCCCTTGAAGGGGGGGGTGTCCATCTGGTTGCCGGGCTGGCCCGTGCGGGCGCAGACGAAGCCGCCGGTGATCTTCGTTTCGGGGACCTTGGTTTCCACCTTGGGGACCGGGGCGCCGAGGTCTTCGAGAACTTTCCCCATCGCGTCGCGCGGCATGAGGTCGCCCCGGCTGGCGGCGGCCTCGTAGCCTTCGGTCGCGACGGCGATCGCCCGCTCGTTCTCACCCGTTTTGACGAGCGCCTCGGCGGCGAGCTGGTACGCCTTGCTCATCGCCGGGTTGAGGGAGTAGCAGCGGATGAACGCCTCGGCGGCGTCGGCGTGGCGCTCGGCCTGCGTGTACGCGGTGCCGAGCGAGAAGTGCGCCATGTCGTTCTCGGGGTCGGCGCTTGCCATGTTCTCGAACTGAGCGATGCGGGCGTCGAGGTCCATCCGGGAGTTCTCCGTAGGTACAAAGGTCGTGCTCAGGGTGCCCCGACTCGCCCAGAGGGCGCGTCGGGTTCCGGCAACTCAAGATCCCGACGCGCCGAAGACGGCGAGTCGGGGCACCCGGAGGCGAGTCTAGGCCTATCTTGTGCGTCATGAGCGGGCCGTCGCCGATCCTTGGGGTTGATCTCTTCCAGCGCGGGGCGGGGTTTCGCCTGCGCACGCCCGTGGTCCTCGCCGCCGGGACGGCCGCGTACGTCGACGAGATCACCGAGGTCATGGCCCCCGCGTGGGTGGGCGCCGTCACGACGAAGTCCATCACCGCTGAGCCCCGCGAAGGCAACCCGGCGTGGCGGATGCTGCCCAACCGGGCGGGGATGCTCAACGCGATCGGGCTCAGCAACGTGGGCGCGGTGGGCTTCGCCGAGGAGCACGCGTCGCGGGTCGGGGGGATGGCGCCGAAGGTGATCGGCTCCGTCGCCGGGGCGAGCGTGGAGGAGTACACCGCGGTGGCGCGCATGTTCGCCGGTGTCGAGCACCTCGCGGCGGTCGAGCTGAACGTCTCGTGCCCCAACGTGAAGTCGGGGCGCAGCTTCGGCGACGAGCCCGACGCGATGAAGGAGGTCGTCGCCGGCGCGCGCGCGGTCGTGGGCGACCTGCCCCTCTTCGTCAAACTCCCGCCCGTCGTAACGAGCGCGAGCGGGCGCGACATCGTGAGCCTCGCGACGGCCGCCCTCGACGCCGGCGCTACGGGCCTCACCCTCAGCAACACGCTCCCCGCGATGGCGATCGACGTGGACACCTTCGAGCCCGAGCTGGCGAACGGGACGGGCGGGCTCAGCGGGCCGGCGATCCACGCGGTCGTGGTGCGCCTCGTGCATCAGGTCTACACCAACGTGGCGCGCGAGCGCGGGGCGCCCATCATCGGCACGGGCGGCGTGATGAACTGGCGCGACGCCGCGGAGATGATCCTCGCCGGCGCGACGGCCGTCGGCGTGGGCACCGCGTCGATCGCCGACGTGCGCGCGCCCGAGGCCATCGCCCGCGGGCTGGGCAAGTGGGCCGCGGCTCACGGCGCCAACTCGATCTCGGACCTCACCGGGAAACTGAAGGGACGCGCGTGAGCGAGGCGCCCGAAGAATTGTCCGAGCACGAACGCGAGCGGTTCGACGCGCTGCTCGAGGAGATCCTCGAGACGCTGCCCGACGAGCTGCTCGCCCGCTTTGAGGAAATCCCGCTGATCGTCGAGGACTTCCCCGACCCGAAACTGCTGCTCGAGATGGGCTTGCCTGCTGACGAGCCGTTGCTGGGCCTGCACTCGGGGCACATGATGACCGAGCGCTCGGTCGAGGACCCCGTCCGCCTGCCCGAGGAGATCCATCTGTACCGGCGCGGCATCATCCAGGAGGCCGGCGGCTGGGAGCAGGAGGGGGGCGAGGATTTCGTGTACGAGCAGGTGTACATCACCCTCCTCCACGAGCTCGGGCACCACTTCGGGCTCGACGAGGACGATCTCGAACGCCTCGGCTACGACTGACCGCAACCGCGCTACGCTTTCCCGGAACAACCGACGACGACCCACCGCCCCCGAAAGGCTGAACCGATGCGCACCAGTGCCCTGCTTTCCTCCCTCGCCGCGGCCGCGGCCGTGACGACCGCCGCCCTCCCCGCCCACGCCGACGCCCGGATCGCGTGGCTGGAGCTCGACGGCGCCCTCGCCGAGCGCCCCGGCCCCTTCGACTGGCTCACGGGCGAGACGACCACCACGCTGACGGACCTGGTCTGGACCTTCGACGAGATCGCGGGCGACGAGGACATCGACGGCGTGGTGCTGCGGCTGAAGTCTCCCGCGTACAACGCGGCGCAGATCGAAGAGCTCGGGCACGCGATCGCGCGCGTGCGCGAGGCGGGCAAGACGGTGCACGCGTTCGGCGACATCTACGAGCCCGGTGCGCTCCGTCTGGCGTCGTACACCGACGATGTGATCATGCAGCAGGGGGGCGCCGCCTTCTTGCCGGGGCTGTACGCCGAGGAGATGTTCCTCGCCGACACGCTGGCGCTGGTGGGCGCCAAGGCGGACTTCGTGCAGATCGGCGACTACAAGGGCGCCGAGGAGATGTACGTGAACTCCGCGCCCAGCAAGGCGTGGGACGAGAACTTCTCGCAGCTGCTGGACTCGCTCTACGACGAGATGCGCGAGGAGATGATGGCCAACCGCGGGCTCTCGGGGCGCCAGCTCGATAGCGCGATGGAAGAGGCGTGGTTCGCCGACGGCGCGACCGCGGCGAGCGTCGGGCTGATCGACACCGAGCTCGACCGCGCCGACCTGACCGACTACCTCCGCGAGGCGTACAGCGACGAATCCATCCGTTTCGACACGAGCTACGACCCGTCGCGCTCAACCGCCTCGATGGACATGAGCAACCCCTTCGCGCTGCTCCAGACCCTGATGGTCGATCCCGCGAACGACCCGGTGCGCGACACCATCGCCGTGGTGCACATCGACGGCGCGATCGTTGACGGCGAGAGCACGCCCGCGTCGGCGTTCGGCGGCGGCAGCGTCGGCGCCGAGACCATCCGCGACGCGCTCAAGGACATCGCAAACGACGACCACATCAAGGGCGTCGTGATGCGCATCAACTCCCCCGGCGGGAGCGCGATCGCCAGCGAGAACATCTGGCAGGGCGTGCGGCGCGTCGCCGAGGTCAAGCCCGTGTGGGTGAGCGTCGGGTCGATGGCCGCGTCGGGCGGGTACTACATCGCCGTCGCGGGCGACAAGATCTACGTCAGCTCCTCGGGCATCGTCGGGTCGATCGGCGTCGTCAGCGGGAAGTTCGTCATCGGCGGGCTCTACGAGAAGCTGGGGATCAACACCGTCGCGCGGGCCCGCGGGCCGCACGCGGATCTCTTCTCGCAGACGCAGGAGTGGACGCCCGCGCAGCGCGAGCTGATGCGCCAGCGCATGACCGAGACGTACGACCTCTTCGCGCTGCGCGTCAGCGAGGGGCGGCGCGGCATCAACCTCGGGAAGACCGCCGAGGGGCGCCTCTTCGCGGGCGACAAGGCCGTCGCGCTCAAGATGGCCGACGCCGTGGGCGGACTGCACGACACGATCCTGGGCCTCGCCGCGGAGGTGGGGCTTGAGGACGAGTACGACGTCCTGCACTACCCCGGGCCGCAGAGCTTCGACGATCTGATGAGCAACTTCACGAGCATGTTCGGCGTCAGCGCCGAGTCCGTCGCGGTCGCCGCGCTGCGCGAGCTCGTGGGCGAGACGGCCTGGCCGTCCGTGCGCGACGCGCTCAACTCGGTCCAGCAGCTGCGCACCGAACCCGTGCTCCTGACGGCGCCGCGGATCCTGATCTTCCGTTAAGGGCTCCAGAACGCGATCAGCGCCGCGAGGTCGGTCGCGTCGATCACGCCGTCGCTATTGAGATCCGCCGCCTGCGTCGTGGTGAACGTCGCGAACGGAGGCGTCGATTCTGCTTCGCCCCCGGCGGTGGACGCGGTCACGCGCCAGTAGTACCGCGTGTTGGGCGCGAGCACGCCGAGGGGGACATCGACGCTGGTTCCGCTGACGCCGTCGGTGTCGAAGACGGTCGCGAGGAACTCGCTGTCGGTCGCGATCTCGACGCGGTAGGTCGGGAAACCGGTAGACGCTTCCCAGCGCAGCGCGGCCGGGGACCAGCCGGCGACCGCTTCCGGCAGGGGGAGGCCTTGCGCGCCGTCGGCCGGCGCCAGCAGCGCAAACGCGCCCGGCGGGAAACTCGCTTGGTTGAGCAGCACGTTGATGTGGTCAGAGCCCGGGTTGGGCACGACGAGGTCGGGCGAGACGTTGCCGTCAAAGTCTGCGTATGTGATGGAGGCGGGGAAGCTCCCGCACGCGTACGGCTGGTGAGCTTGGAACGTCCCGTCGCCGTTGCCCAGCCGGGTCAGGACCACGCCAACGAGGTCCGGTGCGGCGATGTCCACGAAGGAATCTCCGTTCAGGTCGATACAGAGGAGATCGCTGATGGCGCCGGCGCCGTCAAATGTCAGCGTCTCGGCGGGGGCGAAGTCGCCGCCAGCGATTCCGAGACGCACGTGAACCTGTTGTGACGCTGTGCCGCCGAGGAAATCCAGAAGACCGTCGCCGTTAAGGTCGGCGAGCGCCAGGTCGTTCACGGCGCTCGGGACTGTGAAGAACTGCGGCGCGCCGAGGGTTCCGTCGCCGAGGCCCGCGAGGACGTAGTACCGAGGGGTGAACTGCCCCGAATTCACAACGACGTCGGGCACGCCATCCCCGGTGACGTCGCCGATCTCGAGCGCGCGCGGGGTCAGCCCGGCGGGGTAGTCCAGGCGAGCCGCCGAACGTGCCATCGGCGTTCCCGAGGCGTACGCTCACGGTCCCGTCGGAACCGTCGGCCGTCACGGCGTCTTCCAGCCCGTCGCCGTTGAGATCGACGAGTTCGAACTCGGTGCTGAATGTGCGCATCCGGTACACCGTCGGCGGTGCGAAAAGCCCGTCCTGATCGAGGTGAACACTGATCACGCTTTGATTATCGAGAGCGGCGACGAACTCACTGAGGACGACGAGATCGAGGTTGCCGTCGTTGTCGATGTCGCTCAGCCTGACATCGATGGAGTTCTCGGTTGTAGAGAGCGTGGCCGGCGGCGCGAACGTGCCGTCGCCGAGTCCGAAGAGGACCGAGACTGTGTTGTCGTCTTCATTTGCTATCGCAAGATCGGCGGTTCCGTTGTTGTCGATGTCGCCAGCCGCGGTTGCAACCGGATTGTCGCCCACCGAGTAGGTCACCGCCGGCGCGAACCCCTCGAAGCCGCCGCCCGCCGCCGCCTGGCAAACGGCGAGGGCGCCGATAACACAAGCCCGCTCGGTCGGTCGCATGCGGCGCATAGGTTCACTCTCCTGCGTCGTTCATCGATAGCGCTAAGGCGTATCTGCAGCCTACCGCCACACACAGCCTCGTCCAATGTTCTTTTGAGCAGGGAGCCCCGGAGCGCTAGCCCTGACGCCCCTCGATCGCGAGCAGCAGCACGCCGCCCGCGAGGATGAGGAGATCGTCGATGACCTCGTCCTCGCGCGCGACCGAGACGCCGAGGCGATGGATGAACGGGTTCAGGTGCGTGCGGTACGACGCGATGTCGCCGCCGCCCTCGTCGCGCATGTGGTAGCCCTGCGGGATGAAGAGCGCGATCGCGTCGTGGGCGCGCCGCAGGAGCGCGCTGAGCTGCGAGTCCTCGCGGATCGTCGCGACCGTCTCGCCCGTCGCGGCGTTCACGAGCCACTCGTCGCGCAGCATGCTCTTGAGGCCCTTGCGCCGGAACGACCCGATCGCCCCGCCCTCGGGTACGCTTACGGTGTACGTCGCGCCGAAGTCGATGACCTGCTGCGTGCCGATGCGCAGGAGTTCTTCCGTTTTCGTCTCGTCGGTGTAGACGCGCAGATCTTCTTTGAGGCGGAAGCGTTTCTGGTCGCAGTAGCCGACCAGCCCGCCCTCGCTGTCGTAGATGTGAAACCCCGCGCCGAAGAAGCGGAACACCTGGCGGCGGATCGTGTACCGCTCTTCGGGGCGGGCGCCCATCAGCGCGTCGCCTTGCCGCGGGCGGCGTCGAAGCGCGAGGCGATCTCGCCCCAGTTGATCACGTCGAAGAACGCGTTGACGTAGTCGCCCCGCCGGTTCTGGTAGCGCAGGTAGTACGCGTGCTCCCACACGTCGATCCCGAGCAGGGGGATCGCGCCGGTGACGCTCAGGTCCTGGTGCTTCTCGGCCTGCGTGATCATCAGGCGCCCGGAGACGGGCTCGTACACCAGCCAGCCCCAGCCGGAGCCCTCGACGCTCGTGCTCGCGCTGACGAAGTGCGCCTTGAACTTCGCGAAGGAGCCGAAGTCGCGCGCGATCGTGCGGGCGAGGTCGCCCTCGGGCTCGCCGCCGCCGCCCTCGCCCGCGGGCGCCATGCCCGACCAGAAGAGCGTGTGCGAGAGATGCCCGGCGCCGTGGAACGCCAGCTCGCGCGACCAGTGCTTGACGAGCGCGGTGTCGCCCGTGTCGCGCGCCTCGCTGAGCTTCTCGATCGCGCGGTTGAGCCCGCTCACGTAGCCCGCGTGGTGCTTGGTGTGGTGGATGCGCATGGTGTCGGCGTCGATCGCGGGTTCGAGCGCGTCGTAGCCGTACGTCAGCGGGGGGAGCGTGTAGCGCCCGGCGGCGAAGTCCCACCCGAGCGCGCCCGTCTGCGAGGCGAGCGCCGCCGAGCCCAGCAGGAACGGTGCGGCGCCGGCCATGGTCATGGCGCCCAGCGCCTCGCGTCGTGAAACACCGGTGTGATCGTCCTCAGGCATGATTCGTCCTCCCGTGTGTGTGCGCAACGATAGGGGAGCAGACGCGCACGTTCCAAACCGGTTCGCTTTGCATTAAGTGAGGCCGACAGAAACGCCCACGGGCTTGGGCGCCACCTCGTGCGTGGGCTCGACCGCGATCTTCAGCGGCGCGCGCGTCCCGCCCTTGGGGATGCCCTCGTTGTCGATGTGGCGCTGGATCGCCATGAAGCCCTCGAGCACCATCTCGGGGCGCGGCGGGCACCCGGGGATGTAGACGTCCACCGGGATGAACTGGTCGATGCCCTGGACGGTCGCGTAGGTGTCGAAGACGCCGCCGGTCGAGGCGCACGCGCCCATCGAGATCACCCAGCGGGGCTCGGACATCTGCTGGTAGATCCGCTGGAGGACGGGCATCATCTTGATCCCGATCCGACCGGCGACGATGAGCAGGTCCGCCTGGCGGGGGCTGAAGCTCATGCGCTCGGCGCCGAAGCGGGCGATGTCGTACCGGCTGCACGCCGTCGCCATGAACTCGATCCCGCAGCAGGCGGTGGCGAAGGGGATCGGCCACAGGGCGCTGCGTCGGGCCCAGTTGACGGCCCGCTGGAGGGTCGTGGTGTAGAACCCGGCTTCCGTGCTGAGTGCGGCCTCGATGCCCATGCGCGACGGTCTCCCCGGGACGATTCTCGGCCCCGTTGCTGGAGTCTATCGGCTCTCGGGCCGCCGTGGCGGTCGGGAGGGGGTTATCGCGGACCGGCACACCCCTCCCCGGCGGTCTGTACGGCACGCCCCGCCCAACCCCGCGTTGGTTGGCCCTCCGATGGCCTTGCGCCTCCACCGGCTCGTCTCTCTCGACGATGCAGACCCGGACGAGAGGGAGCCGGGGATGCGGAACGGGATGAAACCAGCTGTGGCGAGCGTCGTTCTCGCCCTGACTTGGGCGTTGGGCTCGGACCCGACGTTCCGTTCAGCCCTTCCCCCGGGGCCGGCGGCCGCGCGGGCAGACGCGGGCGCCCGCCCTCCCGCCGCCGAGTCCGTCCGCCTGGGCGACCTCGCGGTGACCCGCGGCGACTACGCCGGAGCCGACGCGCTCTACCGGATCGCGCTGGCGGCCCCCGAGCACCGCGCCGTCGCGAGCGCACGCCTGCACGCCCTGCACGAGCTCAACCAGTTCAAGCTCCCGATCGACGACAACGCCGTCATGGAGCTCCAGGGCTGGCTGGGCCACCGCTTCACGCGCTACGAGACCGAGCACTTCGTGGTCCTGTCCGACGCCGGGCGCCAGGGGGCGCTCTCGCGCGGTCGCACGATGGAACGCGCCCGCCACCAGTACTTCCGCGTGATGAACAAGCTCGGCTCGCCCATCGTCCCGCCCAAGACCAAGCTCCTCTGCGTCTACTTCAGCCTCCACTCCGACTACGCACGCTTCGCCAACGACCGCGACAACGTGGACACCGGCTGGATCGCCGGCTACTACACGGGCGTCGGCAACCGCGTCGTCTTCTACGACGACGCGACCAGCCCGCGCTTCACCCAGGCGCGCGGCGTGATCGGGGAGTACGAGAACACCCTGGCGCAGGCCCAGGAGCGCATGACCGACGCCCGGCGCGGGCGCGACCGCGAGTCCGCCGAGCAGCTCGCCGCGTACACCGAAGACCTCCAGCAGCGCATCCGCAGCGAGAGCAAGCGCCTCGACGACGAGGCCGACCGCGTCGCGGAATCCAAGACGATCCACGAGACCGTCCACCTGCTCGCGTTCAACACCGGTCTCCAGTCGCGGGCGCGCCTGTACCCGTTCTGGTTCACCGAGGGGCTGGCGTCCTCGTTCGAGACCGAGCAGCCGGGCTCGAGCTTCGGGCCCGACCGCCCCACCCCGCGCCGCGTCGCTGAGTACGCCGAGGCGATCGAGGACGGGCGGGCCGTGCCGCTGGCCGCGCTCGTGCGCATGACCGAGGCCGGGCACGGGCACTCCCACGCCCGCGCCGCCGAGGCCCTCTACGCCCAGGCCCACGCCCTCTTCGTCTACCTCTTCGAGCACGAACGCGAGGCGCTGACCGCCTACGTGGACGCGCTCCTGAGCGAATCGCCCGGGCAGATCTCGGGCGAACGCCACGCGGCCCTCTTCGAGGCCGCCTTCGGCGACCCCTCGGCGCTGGAGCGCCGCCTGCGTCGCCGGGCCTCCCGCTGAGCCCTCACAACCCATCCCCCGAGCCCGGCTTGGCGTCCTCACGCCGGGGCGGTATCGTGGTCGGTTCGCATCACCGGCGCAGAGACCCCTGCGCGAACCCCTCGGAGCCCCCGCGCGATGACCACCTCTGCGCCCGCCGTGACCATTGAAGACGCCGGCCCCTGCCGGAAAAAGGTCTCCATCGAGATCCCCGGCGACACCGTCGGCGAGAAGATCTCCGCCGCCTTCTCCGAGCTCGAGGGCAGCGTCAGCCTCCCCGGCTTCCGCCCGGGCAAGGTCCCGCGCAAGCTCATCGAGAAGCGCTTCGGCCCCCAGCTCCGCGAGGAGACCAAGCGCCAGCTCGTCGGCGAGGCCTACCAGGCCGCCATCAAGGACCACGAGCTCCGCATCGTGGGCGAGCCCGAGGGCGGCGACGAGCTCAACGAGGCGACCATCGAGGCGGGCACGCCCATCGCCTTCTCGATCCACGTCGAGGTCGCCCCCGAGTTCGACACCCCCGACGTCGCGGGCTTTGAAGTCAAGAAGCCCAAGATCGAGATCACCGACGAGATGATCGACGAGCAGATCGAGCGCGCCTGCGTCAACGAGGGCGAGCTCGAAGAGCAGAAGACCGCCGCCCCCGGCGACTACTGCGTCGGGCACGGCATTCTCACCTGCGACGAGACCAGCGAGCAGATCCACGACATCGAGGGCGCGGTCATCCAGCTCCCCAAGGACGGCGAGAAGGGCATGATCCTCGGCGTCACCGCCGACGACTTCGCCACCCAGGTCGGCTCGCCCAAGAAGGGCGACACCGTCACCGTCAAGGCGACCGGCCCCGAGAACCACGAGGTCGAGGCCGTCCGCGGCAAGAAGCTCACCGCGACCTTCGAGATCAGCGAGATCCAGCGCGTGATCCCCGCGGGCGTTGACAAGGTCGTCGCCCGCTACGGGCTCGCCGACGAGGAGGCGCTCCGCACCGGCGTGCGCCGCCAGCTCGACTCGCGCGTCTTCGCCCAGAAGCAGGCCGTGATGCGCCGTCAGGCCGCCACCAAGCTGCTCGAGGCCGTGGACTTCGAACTCCCCGAGCGTCTGACCGCCAACCAGGCGGCCCGCAACCTCCAGCGCCGGCGCATGGAGCTCATGTACCAGGGCGTTGACCCCGAGACGATCGAAGAGAAGCTCGCCGAGGTCCGCGAGGCCTCCAACGAGGTCGCCACCCGCGAGCTCAAGCTCTTCTTCATCCTCGACAAGCTCGCGAGCGAGCACAACGTGAAGATCACCGAGCAGGACGTCGGCGGCGCTATCATCCAGATGGCGATGGCCCGCGGCGTTGAGCCCTCGCAGGCTCCGCAACGAGCTGATGGAGTCCGGGCAGGTCCAGGCCGTCGCCCAGCAGGTCCGCGAGCACAAGACGCTCGACACCGTGCTCGACAAGGCCAAGGTGATCGAGGTCGAACTCGACGAGCTCAGCGACGACGAGAAAGCCGACGCCTAACCCCCCGTCTCTCCCAGACCGGAGCCTCCCTATGCCCCGAACGCTGTTCCGCGCCGTCGCCCTCGTGCTGACGGTGCTCGCTCTCGCTGCGCCCCGCGCGCACGCCGCCGACACCGTCCTCCACTGCGGCCTCCTCCTCGACCGCCCGGGCCACGCCCCGCGCACCGAGGTCACGCTCCACGTGCGCGACGGGCGCGTCGTCGGGGTGCTCGACGGCTACAACGACGCCGACGACATCGCCCCAGGCGCCGAGACGATCGACCTGCGCGACCGCTTCGTCATGCCCGGGCTCATCGACTGCCACACGCACATCACCCACGAGATGAGCAAGGGCGGGCGCCTGCGCAACGCGGTGCTCCAGTCCGAGGCCGACGCCGCGATCAACGCGACCGTCTACGCCCAGCGCACGCTCCTGGCCGGCTTCACCACCATCCGCAACATGGGCTCCCAGGGCGACGTCGCGTTCGCGCTCCGCGACGCGATCAACGCCGGGACCGTCCCCGGCCCGCGCATCCTCGCCGCCGGGCACTCCATCACGCCCACCGGCGGTCACGGCGACGGCACCCACGGCTTCCGCGAGGGCCTCTTCGAGATTCCCGGCGCGTACCAAGGCGTCGCCGACGGCGCCGACGCGTGCCGCAAGGCCGTCCGCGCCCAGGTCAAGCGGGGCGCCGACGTCGTCAAGATCACCGCGACGGGCGGCGTGCTCTCGCACACCAACGCCGGCACCGGGCAGCAGCTCTTCGACGACGAGCTCGAAGCGATCGTCGAAGCGGCCCACGCGCTCGGGCGCAAGGTCGCGGCCCACGCGCACGGCGTCGAGGGCATCAACGCGGCGCTCCGCGCCGGCGTCGATTCCATCGAGCACGGGTCGTTCCTCGACGCCGACTCGGTGGCGCTCTTCAAGAAGAACGGCTCCTACGTCGTGCCCACGCTCCTGGCGGGCGAGACCGTCGCGACCCTCGCCAGCGACGACCCCGACTACTTCATCCCCGCCGTCCGAGCCAAGGCGCTCGCCGTCGGCCCCGAGATGATGGCCCACTTCCGCAGCGCGGTCGAGGGCGGCGTGAACATCGCGTTCGGCACCGACTCGGGCGTGAGCAAGCACGGCGACAACGCCCGCGAGTTCGAGCTGATGGTCGAGGCGGGCATGACCCCCGCCGACGCCCTCGCCGCCGCGACCGTCGGCGCCGCCGACCTGTGCGGGCTCGCCGACGAGATCGGCACACTCGAGGGCGGGAAAGCCGCGGACATCGTCGCGATCGAGGGCAACCCGCTCGAAGACATCGCCGCGATGTGGGACGTCGTCTTCGTGATGAAGGGCGGGGTCGTCCACCGCCAGGACTAGAACGTCGGGTCGTTCCGCAGCGCGTTCTCCGCGTTGCGCCGGAACTGGTCGAGCTTCAGACGCTTCATCGCGCTCGTGCGCGTCGCCTCACGCCGGTCCTCCTCGCTCCATCGGACCATCTCGACAAGATCGAAGCTGTCGCGGCGCGGGGCGTACGCCTCGTGCGCGCCGCCGACGCCCACCCCCGCGGGGCGCGCCGAGTTGTGCGGGCACACGTCCTGGCAGATGTCGCACCCGACAACCCAGTCGCCCGTCTGGTGCGCCAGCCCGTCGTCGATCGGCCCCTTGTGCTCGATCGTCAGGTACGAGATGCAGCGCCGCGCGTCGACCGAGAACGGCGTGATCGCGTCCGTCGGGCACGCGTCGATGCAGCGGGTGCACGCGCCGCAGTGGTCGGGCTCGGGCGCCGGGCGATCGAACGCCAGCGTCGTCAGCACGCCTCCCAAAAGCATGTGGCTGCCCAGCGCCGGATTGATGAGCAGCGTGTGCTTGCCGATCCAGCCGAGCCCGGCCCGCGCCGCGAGATCGCGCTCCATGACGGGCGCGGTGTCCACGAACGCCCGGTGCTCGCTGCCCGGGTACGCCTCGCGCAGGGCGTCGCAGAGTGTGTGCAGCCGTTTCTTGATGACGCTGTGGTAGTCCCGCCCCTGCGCGTAGCGGGCGATGCGCCCGCGGCCGGCCGCGGGGGGCGTCGGGGCGTCGTTTCTGGTGCGCACGAGGTCGGCGACCATCACCACGCCGCGGGCGCCGGGCAGGACCGCGCCGGGGTCGGTGCGCTTCTCGGCGTGCTCGACCATCCACCCCATCTGCCCGTGTTTGCCCGCGTCGAGCCACTCCCGCAACGCGGGGGCGCGTTCGATGGGATCGGCGTCGCACACCCCCGCGAGGGCGAACCCTAGCGCGGCGCAGCGCCCGAGGACGTCGCGCGCGACGGGGTCCGGGTGATCGTCGTAAAGTGGCGTCATGAGCGACGCAAGCATAACCGTCCGGCGTGCGCGCGAAGCGGACCTCTCCGCGCTCGCCGCTCTTGTGCGTGAGAACAACGACGATCACGAGCAGAAGAAGTACAGCGACGACGTCGTGCTCCGCGACCATCTCGCCCCGTCGACGCGCCAGGTGCAGACTGTGCTGGTCGAGATCGACGGCGTGACGGCCGGGTACGCGACGATCCAGCCGTACTACAACTCGGACGACGCACAGCCGGCGTACTGGCTCGACGAGCTGTACGTCGCGCCCGCGCGCCGGAGCGAGGGGCTGGGCGCAGCGCTGATGGCGGGGCTCCGTCGGATCGCGCTCGAGGACGGGCGCCCGTCGGTGTGGTGGGGGGTCGAGCGGGACAACACGCGCGCGATCGCGTTCTACGACCGACTCGGCGCGGTGGACTACACCGCGACGATCTACCGCCTGAACGCTTAGCCCGCGCCGACGAGCGTGTGGGTCCAGCTCGTGACGGCGGCGAAGGAGGCGGGGAGGGCCTCGTCGGCGGGGGCGAGGTCGTCGCGCCACATCACGGGCCAGTCGATCACAAGGGGCGTCTCGGCGCCGAGGGCCTTGACGAACTCCTCGCAGGGGGCGTCGCCCTCACCCACGATGCAGGGCACGCCGGCGCGCTCGTCGCTGATCCGCGTGCTGACCAAGCGGTCGGCGAGCAGGCAGACGCCCTCGGCGGGGTTCTCGCCCGCCTTGTGGGCCGCGAGCATCGAGTAGCACACGCCCAGCTCGGGCTTGTTGACGCGATCGACGATCTCCATGAGGTCCTCGGCGCGGGAGAAGGAGCCGGCGTTCTCGATCGCGACGCGCACGTTCTGGTGGCGGGCGTCGTCGCAGACGAGGCGCAGGCGGTCGCTGATGCGCTTGACGGCGCGCGGGCGGGGCTCGTCCTCGATCCGCTCGAAGCCGTAGACGCGCACGTACCCGGCGCCGGCGCGAGACGCGTGCTCGGTGATCGGCTTGAACTCGCGCACGGGGCGCTCGAAGTCGCCCAGCACGTACCCGACGGGGGCGGGCGGCCACAGCGGCTCGTCGAAGCGGGCGCCCGAGCCGTAGCCCGTCAGCGCCACGCCCTGCCCGTCGAGGATCGCCCGGACCTTCGCCGGGTCCGTGAGGCACGGGTCCGAGGCGCCGATCGTCGAGCCGGGCCCGAAGGTGCGGAGCTCCACGCCGTCGAAGTCCCAGCGCCGCGCACGCTCGGCGACGGCGCGGAGGGTCCACTCGGGGCAGGCGACGGTGCTGAAGGCGACGTGCGGCATGGTGGCGGCTCCTGGAAGACGCGGAAGGTACCCCGGCGGGCGTCGGGACGAAAGACGCGTTAGCGCGACCGGTCGGACGTCCCGAGCGTCGCGGGGATCTCGAGGGTCTCCTCGGCGCGTTCGACGGTCAGGATCACGCGATCGCCCGCCTTGTGCGCCGAGAGCGCCTGCATGTACCCGAACACGTTCGCGAGTTCCTCGCCGTTCCACGCGACGATGCGGTCGCCCTTGCGCAGCCCGGCTTTCTCGGCCTGCGACCCCGGGATGACCTCGCCTAGCAGGACGCCGGGCTCGGACTCGTCGTAGCTCCCGGGCATGAACCCGAGGCTGACCCCCGAGCGCCGCGAGGGCCCGCTGCGCTGCGGGGCCTGCGTCTCGATGTACGCGAGCCGCTCCGGGCGGACCGCGAGGTCGTACGCGAGGTCCGTCACGAGAGCCGCGACCCGCGCCCCGCCGTGCGGGTTCACGGTGTCGGGCGTGTCGCTGGGCATGTGGTAGTCGTCGTGCGTCCCGGTGTGGAACGCGAGGACAGGGACGCCCGCCCGGTAGAAGGACGCGTGGTCCGAGGGGCCGACGCCGCTCTTGGTCTCCTTGACCCGGAACGCGTGCTCCTCCCAGTAGGGATCGAGCATCGTGGCGAATTCCTCGGCCGTCCCCGAGCCCATGATCTCGAGCGAGCCGCGGTTGAGACGCCCGATCATGTCCATGTTGAGCATCGCGGCGACGCTCTCGCTGTCGATCGGCCCGTCCGCGACGAACGCCTTCGAGCCCAGCAGCCCCATCTCCTCGGCGCTGAAAAAGAGCAGCAGGATGGAGCGGGCGTCGGCGTCGTAGGGGAGCATCGCGTAGGCGCGGGAGAGGTCCTCGGCGGCCTGGAGCACGCCCGCGACGCCCGACGCGTTGTCGTCGGCGCCCGGGTGGACCAGCCCGGTGTTCGCCCCGGCGCGGGAGCGCCCCGTCGCGCCAGTCCCCAGCCCGAGGTGGTCGTAGTGGGCGCCGATGACGACCCACTCGTCCGCCAGCTCGCCCTTGCCCTCGATCACGCCGGCGATGTTCGCGGTCTCCACCTGATCGATGCTCATCGACGCCTCGAGACGAACGTGACCCCCCGAGAGCTCGATCACCCCGCCCTCGCCCGCGTCGGCGAGGCGGCGCAGGTCTTCGAGCGAGCGCCCCTCGTGGTCGGCCAGCTGCACGAGGCGATCGACCGCCTCGGTCGTCGCGGCGACGACGGGGATGTCGTACCGGTCCCCCATGCGCGTGCTCCGCGTCGTCGGGAGCGCCTCGGCGCGCGGGTCGTTCACGCCGGGGGGCGCGACGAAGATGATCCCCGCCGGGTCGTGGTCCAGCACGTTGCGGAATTTCGAGCGCAGCGCGGCGGCGTTCGACCAGCCCCCGTCCTCGGCCCACAGGCTCGTGCCGTCCTCGTCCATGGGCTCGAAGCGGAGCAGCACGGCGATCTTCCCGGTGAGGTCCGTGCCGTCGGGGAAGCTGGTGTACGTCTCGTGCCCTTCCGGGCCTTTCTCGATGCCGTAGCCCACGAACGCGAGCGTGCCCTCGGCCGGCCCGTCGCCCGAGACGCCCAGCGGGTTGAACTGCTCGCCCATGGTCAGCTCGCCCGAGACGCCCGGCGCCGCGTACGAGAAGCTCGCGTCGTGCACGAGGAGCTCGCCCGAGACTTCAAAGGGCAGGCGCCACCCGCCCGAGAGGGGGCGCACGCCGATCGCCGAGAGCTCGCTTTCGATGAACGTCGCGGCGAGGTCGATCCCGGGGGTCCCGGGGGCCCGCCCGCCGAACTCCTCGCTCGCGAGGATGTTCACGCGTCGGGTGAAGTCGGCGACATCGGTGGCCTCGGGTTCGATGCCCGGGCCGAGCGATGAGGCGCAGCCGGCGAGCAGGAGCGGGACGAGCGTGAGCAGCGGGAGGGAACGGCGCATACGAGGTCTCCGGACGGTTTTGGGGTCGTAGCCTAGTCAACCCGTACGATCTAGGATGGTTCCCTCGCCGGCCGCTCCCGGCGACGCCCCGCACGCCTGACGACGAAGGACCCACGACGCCATGGATTACACCTCCATCACGCCCGATCAGCGCCGGATCATGCTCGACGCGGTCGGCGTGGAGACGATCGACGAGCTTTTCGAGGCGATCCCCGCCGAGTCCCGGTTCGCGGGCGACCTCGATCTCCCCCCCGCGGCCTCGGAGCTCGAGCTCCAGCGCGATATCGCCCAGATCGCCGGGTCCAACCACCCCGCGGCCTCCGGCGCGTGCTTCCTGGGCATGGGCGCCTACGACCACTTCGTCCCGGCGTTCGTGGATCAGATGATCTCCCGAGGCGAGTTCCTCACCGCCTACACGCCGTACCAGGCCGAGGCCTCCCAGGGCGCGCTCCAGGCGTTCTTCGAGTTCCAGTCGCAGGTCACGCGCCTCACGGGCTTGGACATCGCCAACGCGTCGCTCTACGACGGCGCGACGGCCGTCGTCGAGGGCGTGAACCTCGCGATCAACGTCACGGGCAAGCGCCGCGTGCTGGTCGCCTCCACGATCCACCCCGACTACCTCGCCACGCTGCGCACGCACCTCTCGGATCTTCCCGCGGAGCTCGTCGTGCTCCCCGCGGGCGAGAACGGCGTCATCGCGCCCGCGACGGTGAGCGAGCACGCGGACTTCGACGTCGCGGCGGTGGTCGTGCAGTCGCCCAACGTCTTCGGGCAGATCGAAGACACCCAGGCGTGTTTCGACGCGGCGCAGGCCGCCAACGACAAGGGCGCCGACCCGCTGAAGGTCGCGGTCTTCAACCCGGTCGCGTGCGCGCTGCTGAAGAACCCCGGGGCGCTCGGCGCCGACGTCGCGGTGGGCGAGGGCCAGCCGCTGGGCATCCCGATGCAGATGGGGGGCCCGTACCTCGGGCTCTTTGCGGCGAAGCAGAAGTTCCTGCGCAAGATGCCCGGGCGCCTCGTGGGCGAGACGGTGGACTCCGAGGGGCGCCGGGCGTTCGCGCTCGTGCTCCAGACGCGCGAGCAGCACATCCGCGGCGCCAAGGCGACGAGCAACGTCTGCACCAACCAGGGTCTGCTCGCCCTGCGCGCGACGATGCACATGACCGCGATGGGACCGACGGGGATGCGCGAGGCCGCCGAGCAGTGCTGGCACAAGGCGCACGCGCTGGCGCGCCGCATCGCCGATCTCCCCGGCTACGCGATCAAGCACCCGGGCGAGTTCTTCAACGAGTTCGTCGTCACGTGCCCGAAGCCGGCGCGCCAGATCATCGACGCCTGCAAGGCGCAGAACGTGTGGGCGGGGATCGATCTCTCGAGCCCGCAGGCCGGGAAGGTCGGCGGCGCCAACGAGCTGCTCGTCGCGGTGACCGAGAAGCGGACGGCCGCGGACCTCGACGCGCTCGTCGCGGGCCTCGAGGGGGCGGGCGCGTGACGCGTCTCTTCGCGTTGCTCGTGTCGCTGCTCGTCGCGCACGCCGCGTCTGCGACGTACTCGATCGTCGCCCGCGACGGCGAGACGGGTCAGATGGGCGTCGCCGTCCAGAGCCATTGGTTCGACGTCGCGTCCGTGGTCCCGTGGGCCGAGGCGGGCGTCGGCGCCGTCGCGACGCAGAGCCTCGCGGAGATCAGCTACGGGCCGATGGGCCTCGACCTCATGCGATCGGGCAAGGGCGCGTCTGAAGCGCTCGAGGCGCTCCTCGCGGTGGACCCCGCCGCGAACGTGCGCCAGGTCGCGATGATCGACGCCGACGGGTTCGCCGCCCAGCACACCGGGGAGTCGTGCATCGCCGTCGTCGGTTCCGCCGCGTCGACCAACGCCGCGGGAGACGCGTGGGCGTGCCAGGCGAACATGATGCACGAGGGGGGCGTCGCGGCCGCGATGAGCGACGCGTTCAACGCCTCGGCCGGCGAACCGCTCAGCGAACGCATGATGCGCGCGCTCGAAGCCGCGCAGGGCGCGGGCGGCGACGTCCGCGGGAGGCAGTCCGCGTCGATCCTCGTCGTTTCGGGCGAGCGCGGCGCCGGCTGGCGCGGGCGCGAGATCGACCTCCGCGTCGCCGACCACCCCCAGCCCCTCGCCGAGCTCCGCCGCCTGCTCGATCTGCACGCCGCCTACGAAGAGATGAACGCCGGCGACCGCGCGCTCGAGCACGACGACCTCCCCGCCGCCCTCGCCCACTACCGCCGGGCGCAGGAACTCAACCCGACCAACGTCGAGATGTCCTTCTGGACGGGCGTGACGCTCGCCGGGAACGGGCGCGTCGACGAATCCATCCCCTTCTTCCGCACCGCGTTCGCCGACCCGAACGCTGTCAGCACGCCCGCCGACGGCGGCTCCGACTGGCCGGCGCTCCTCGAACGCCTCCCCGCGTCCGGCCTCTTCCCCGACGACGCCGACCTCATCCACCGCATCCTCACCGAAGCCCGCTGAGCCGCCTGCCGGCTGACCACGATGAGCGAGCACGGACGCATGACAACCGCGACCGCACGACCCAAGGCGATCGAAGTGCCATCACGCCGGCGACCCCCGCCGCACCGGCGGGGCGACCGCCCCGTTGAACCGACGATCTTCGAGAAGTCCTCGCCGGGCGCCCGCGCGATCACGTTCCCCTTCCTGGATGTCGAGGAGACGCCCATCCCCGACGCCCTCGCGGGGACGGCGCCGCGTGGCCCGAACTGGGCATGCTGCAGGTCGTGCGCCACTACCACCACCTCTCGCAGCGCAACTTTTCGGTCGACGGCGAGTTCTACCCGCTCGGCTCGTGCACGATGAAGTTCAATCCGCGCATCAACGAGTTCGCCGCGGCCCAGCCAGGCTTCGCCTCGCTGCACCCGATGCAGGACGACCGCGACATCCAGGGCGCGCTCCGCTTGCTCTATGAAACCCGCGTCTTCCTGCAGGAGATCGCCGGGCTCCACGAGGCGTCGCTCCAGCCCGCCGCCGGCGCGCACGGGGAGTACACCGCCCTCAAGGTCTTCCGCGCGCACTTCAACGCGACCGGGCAGGCCCAGCGCACCAAGGTCCTCTCCCCCTCGAGCGCCCACGGCACCAACCCCGCGTCGTGCGCCATGTGCGGCGCCGGCGCCATCTCCGTCGACGCCCCCGGCGGCTACACCGACATCGACGACCTCAAGCGCAAGATCGATCAGGAGGGCGCCGACACGATCATGGGCTTCATGATCACCAACCCCAACACCGCGGGGTTGTTCGACCGCAAGATCAACGAGGTCGCACAGATCATCCACGACGCCGGCGGGCTCCTCTACCTCGACGGCGCCAACATGAACGCCATCCTCGGCAAGGCGCGCCCCGGCGACTTCGGCGCCGACGCCATGCACTACAACACCCACAAGACCTTCAGCACGCCGCACGGTTGCGGCGGCCCGGGCGCCGGCCCCATCGTCGTCACCGAGGCCCTCGCGCCCTACCTGCCCACCCCGCAGGTCGTCCGCCTCGCCGACGGGACCTACGACCTCGACTACGACCGCCCCGACTCCATCGGCAAGGTCCGCTCCTTCCTCGGGCAGTTCGGCGTCCTCGTCCGCTGCTGGACGTACATCCGCGCCTGCGGGCCCGACGGGCTGCGCAACGTCGCCGAGCTCGCCGTCCTCAACGCCAACTACCTCGCCGCCCGACTCGAAGACACCTTCGAGATGCCTTTCTTCAGCACGGAGAAGCGCAAGTACGCCGCGCACGAGTTCGTCACCGTCCCGCGCCGCCTGCTCGACCGCGGCGTCGCGCTCAACGACATTGTCAAGCGACTCATCGACTACGACATCCACCCGCCCACCATGCACTGGCCCGTTCGCGACTGCCTCATGGTCGAGCCCACCGAGACCGAGTCCCTCGCCACGCTCGACCGCTTCGTTGACGCGATGGTCCACATCGCCGAGGAGATCCAGCGCGACCCGGGCTCCCTTGCCAACGCCCCGCGCCACGCCGACGTCAACCGCCTCGATATCGTCGCCGCCGACCGCAAGCCCGTCACCGTCTACCAGGAGAACTGAGCGATGAGCGACCTCAAAGCCGCGGCTCTCGGCGCCTTCGGGTTCGCCGCCATGACCACAGACAAAGCGTTCGAGGGGTTTGACCAGTCAAACGCCTTTACCTGCCCCGACGAGGGCGGCAACCACGCCGCGTGGGTCGCCGGGCACCTCGCCCAGACCTACGCGTGGGTGCTCGACCGCTACGCCGGTGAGGGCGGCCTCGACCCCGCGCTCAAAGACCTCTTCGGCGGCGGCTCCGAACCCAAGGAAGACCCCGCGGTCTACCCGCCCTTCGACGAGCTCATGGCGACCATGAAGGACCGCCGACAGGCGTTCACCGACTGGTTCAGCGCGCTCCCCGAGGAAAAAGCCGCCGAGCTGCTCGACGAGGAAGCCCGCATGTTCGGGCAGACCTTCGCGGGCATGGTCGGCGCGATGGGCGCCCACGAGAACTACCACGCGGGCCAGCTCTCCGTCGTGCGCAAGAAGCTCGGCATGGCCCGCATCTTCGGGTGAGTTCTGATCCCCCTCTCCTCGAGGGAGAGGGGCTAGGGGAGAGGGCGGCGGGCGCGGTGTGGCGCTACGGCGCGAGTACACGATCGCGTAACGAATCCTCTCCCTCTCCCCATCCGATGGGGAGAGGGCCGGGGTGAGGGGCTCCCCATACTCCTCAGTCTGAGATCGAAGGAAACGCTCGCGCGCTCGCGGCCGGTGATTCAACCCCTCACCCCACCCCTCTCCCCTTGAAACAAGGGGAGAGGGAGCAGACTCACAGCATCGTCACCGGGTCAACGTCCACCGCCGTGCGCCGGTCGTTCTTCGCGAGCCCGGCGCTGCGGATCGCCGCCAGCGCGTGCTGCACGCCCGCGGGCGAGGGCGCGCTGAGCACCACCTCAAACCGGAAACGCTCCTGCACGCGCGTGATCACGCACGGCGTCGGCCCGTCGACGCGCAGCGCCGGGGCGCCGCAGGCGCGGGCGTGGTCGGCGATCTCCTGCGAGTGCCCCCGCGCCGCCTTTTCATCTTCGTCGCGCGTCACGATTCGCGCCATCCGCCACACGGGGGGCAGGTCGCACTCGCGCCGCGTGCGCAGCTCCGCGTCGGCGAACGTGTCGTAGTCGTGCGCCGCGGCGAGCGTGATCGCCGGCTCGTCCGGGCAGAACGTCTGCACGATGACCCGCCCGGGCTCCTTCGTGCGTCCCGCCCGCCCCGCGACCTGCGCCACGAGCTGGAACGTGCGCTCCGCGGCGCGGAAGTCGGGGATCGACAGCCCGGTGTCGGCGCTCAGCACGCCGACGAGGCGGACCCCCGGGAAATCAAGCCCTTTCCCGATCATCTGCGTCCCGAGGATGACCCGCGCCTCTCCCGACGCGAACTTCCCGAGCGCCGCGTACCAGTCCGACGCCCGGCGCATCGTGTCCCCGTCGAGGCGCAGCAGGCTCCCCTCCTCCGCGAGCGCCGGGATCGCGTAGCGCAGCGCGTCCTCGGCCCGCTGGCTCCCCGCGCCCAGGCGGCGCGTCTTCGCCTCGCACAGCGGGCACGTCTTGGGCACGCGCTTCTCCGCGAGGCAGTGGTGGCAGCGCACGATCCCGCCGGCGGGCATCCCGGCGCGGTGCAGCACCATGTTCGCGTCGCACGAATCGCAGCGCAGCGTCCACTCGCACATCGTCCCGGCGCACGCGATCACGCTCGCGAACCCGCGCCGGTTCAGCAGCAGCACCGCCTGCCCGCCGTCCGCCAGCGTCTCCTCGAGCGCCCCGCGCAGCGTCGGGCCAAGCAGCGCGTCGCGCGCCAGCGGCGTCGTGTCGTGGTTGATCTCTTCCTTGAGGTCCACGATCCAGCAGCGCGGCAGCGTCGCGCCCGCCGGGCGCTCCGTCAGCCGGTGCAGCGCGTAGCGCCCCTCGCGCGCGTGCCGCCACGACTCGATCGACGGCGTCGCCGACCCCAGCACGATCGGGCACCCCGCCCGCTGCGCCCGCCGGATCGCCACGTCACGCCCGTGGTGGCGCGGCTGGGAATCCTCTTGTTTGTACGCCGAATCGTGCTCTTCATCGACGACGATCAGCCCCAGCTTCGCGCCGTGTTCAACGTCGAAGGGCGCGAAGACCGCCGAGCGCGCGCCGATCACGATCCGCGCCTTGCCCTCCCGCGCCGACGCCCACTGCGCATGGCGCTGCGCCGCCGTCAGACCCGAGTGCAGCACCGCGACGCCCGCCTCGGCGAACCGCCCCGCGAAGCGCGACACCGTCTGCGGCGTCAGGCTGATCTCCGGCACCAGCACCAGCGCGCACTCGCCGCGCGCCAGCACCCGCTCGATCAGACGCAGGTACACCTCCGTTTTGCCCGAGCCCGTCACGCCGTGGAGCAGGTGGATCGCGAAGGCGCCGAGCGTCGGGGCGATCGCGTCCACCGCCCGCGACTGCTCGCCCGTCAGCGACGGTGGGGGGGCCGAGTCCGGCGCGATCTCGAACGGCCCCGCTTTGACGACCTTCGTGACGCGCTCCTCGAGCAGCCCGAGCGCGAGCAAGCGGTTGATCGGCCCGAGCGACGACGCGCCCGCGCGGCGCATCAGCTCCTTCGCGGGCAGCGGGAACTCGTCCTCGCGCAGTGCGCTGACGCGTTCCCACGCCTCGCGCGTCTTCGGGGGGAGTTTTTCGTCGGGGGCGCGGCCCGTGCGCACCAGCTCGCGCCGCGTCGTCTCGCCCGTGCGCGACTTCACCGCCGCGGGGAGCATCGCCGCCAGCGTCATCCCCAGCGGGCAGCAGTAGTACGAGGACACCCACTCGGCCAACTCCACCAGATCCGCCGGGAGCGACGCCCCGGTCCGGCTCGCGACGGGTTTGATTTTTGAGGTGTCAAAGTCCGGGGACACGTCCACGGCGACGACCACGCCGGGCGTCTTCTTTCCGCCCGAGCCCAGGGGCGCCTCGACCCGCTCGCCCACCCGCAGGTCGGCGAGGGCGCCCACCGCGGCGTACGTCAGCCCGCCCGGGCGGTCGAGCGAGCGCTCCATCGCCAGGCGCACGAAGCGTCGCTCGTCGGTCTGGTTGGCGAACAGCCCGTCTGCCATCGCACCAGCGTAGCGGCGCTCGTAGACTGCCTGCGATGCCTACGACCACCACACGCAGACTCGCGCTCGAGGACGGCTCCGTCTGGACCGGGCGCCCCTTCGGCGCCCCGATCGACGGCGTGCGCACCAGCGAGATCGTCTTCAACACCGCCATGACCGGCTACCAGGAGTCCCTCACCGACCCCTCGTACCGCGGGCAGACCCTCGTCTCGACCGCGCCGATCGTCGGCATCTACGGGATCAACGAGGAGGACGGCGAGTCCGCGCGCGTGCAGGTCTCCGGGTTCATCGTCCACGAGCTGTCCCGGCGCGTCTCGAACCACCGGGCCACGACGGATCTTTCCTCGTTCCTCCAATCCGCCGGCGTCCCCGGCCTCGCCGACGTTGACACCCGCGCCCTGACCCGCTGCCTCCGCTCGGCAGGCGTGATGCGCGGGGCGATGACCGACGACGCCAGCGTCAGCGACGCCGATCTCGCCAGCGCGGCCGCGGCCGCCGCGCCCATGAGCGGGCAGAACCTCGCGTCGGAGGTCTCCTGCGAGGGCATCTCCCCGCGGCCGGCCGGCCAGGACGCGGTGCGCACGGTCCTGGCCCTCGACTGCGGCGCCAAACAGAACATTTTCCGCGAGCTCGAAAAACGCGGCTGCGCGGTCGTGCGGGTCCCGTGGGACACCCCGGCGGCGGAGCTCAAGGGGCGGCTCGACCGGGGCGAGGCCCAGGGTGTGCTCGTCAGCAACGGGCCGGGCGATCCCGACGCCGTGGACGCCAGCGTCGCGACCCTGCGGGAGCTCATCAGCGGGCCGGCCGAGGACACGCCCCCGATCTTCGGGATCTGCCTGGGGAATCAGCTCCTGGCCCTGGCGGCGGGGGCGTCGACCTACAAGCTCAAGTTCGGGCACCGCGGGGCGAACCAGCCCGTCAAGAGCGAGCTCACGGGCAAGGTGGAGATCACCAGCCAGAACCACGGGTTCGCGGTCAAAGCCGACTCGCTGCCCGCGGGGGCCGAGGCGACGCACGTGAACCTCAACGACGGGACGCTCGCCGGGTTCCGGCTGACGGACCGCCCGGTCTTCGCGGTCCAGCACCACCCCGAGGCGAGCCCGGGACCGCACGACGCGGCGTACTTGTTCGACCGGTTCATCGAGGCGATGGACGCGCGGTCGGGCTCGTGAACGCCTCGAAAGCGTGTTTTTCTTCCCCGAGTTGGGCGAATACAGGATCTTTCCGGAACCGAAGGGCGGTTGCGGGTGGACTAGACGGGCAGTAAGGTTCGCGCGGTTGCGCCGTGACACAGGTCGCGTCGCCGCCGATAGTTCATCGCGTGCGCTACGGGCTCGTCAGGATGCGTCCCGTGGTGTGCGTCCATCGGGCCGCCGGGGCGCGGTCCACGTTCTGGAGATCGCTCCATGCCGCGTCGCTGGTACTCCTCGTACACCTTTGCCTCGCTCTTCACCGCCGCCTCACTGGCGCTCGCTTCGGGCACGCCCGACCCGGCTGGAGACGCCGGGGCCGCGATCGCTAACGCGTCCGAGCTGATCCAAACGGGTCGGCTCGTCGAAGCCCAGCGAGACCTGACGGTGCTCCGCAAGTTCTCGCTCACCCCCGCCCAGCGCGAACGCGTGGACCAGCTCCTCACGCGCCGCCGAGCGTCGCCTCCGCTTTACCGACGTCGTCGAGATCAGCCTGCAGAAGGCCGAGCTCGATCTGATCACCGGCGACCTCCGCTCGGCCGAGCGTCAGGCCCGCGCCGCGATGAACGCCACGACCGCGACGCCCGCGCAGCGCGCCAGCGCCGGCGGCTTCCTCGCCGAGGTCGGTCAGCACCGCGACGAGATCGCGCCCGCGATCCCCGCCGCCCTCGACCAGGCCGTCGCCGACTTCGCCCGGGAGGACTACGCCAGCGCCAGCGCCGGCTTCGACGCCGTCTACCGCTCGGGCGTCGAGCTCACCCCCGACCAGCTCCGCACCCTGACGCGTCACCGCAGCCGTCTCGCCGCGATCGAGATCGAGCGCGGCGCCGAGTTCGACTCGGCGCGTGTCGCGATGGGCCTGCTCCAGCCCGGCACCGTCCGGCGCGGCTCCGAGCAGGGCGGCGAACCGCAGACGGTCGAGGCTCAGACGCCCGCCGCGCGCCCGCCCAGGATGCCGACGCGTTCGAGGAAGCCCTCCGCTTCGAGGCCGCCCGCGTGCTCGCCGAGGCCGACCTCGCGTTCCAGGAAGGGCGCTACAACGAAGCGTTCGACAAGTACTCCGAGATCTCCGGTCAGCTCCGCGACTACGTGAGCGCCGACGAGCTCCGCCGCGCCAACGACCGCATGCCCGAGATCCGGGTGCTGCTGGGTCAGGCCGGCGGGGGGATCCTCGAGACCGAGCTCGAGCGCCGCCAGCTCATCGTCGATCAGGCCCGCGCCGAGTTCGACAACCTGCTCTCCCAGGCCCGCGAGGCGCTCGACGCCGGCGACACCGAGACCGCCCGCCAGCGCGCCAGCGAGGCCCGCCTGCGTCTGAACGAGGCCCGCGAGTTCCTCGCCCAGGACGAGTTCGACAACCGCCTCAACCAGCAGCGCCAGATGCTCGTGACCATCGGCCAGCAGGAAGACGCGATCCGCCAGCAGGAGGCCGCTCAGCGCGAGACCGAGCTGCGGAGCGAGTCCGCCCAGCGCGAGGCCCGCCTCGAACGCGAGCGTCAGGAGAAGATCATCGAGTCGCTGATGCGCATCCGTGCGCTGCAGCTCGAGCAGAAGTACGAAGAGGCGATCCAGGTCGTGGACCAGCTCCTCTTCATCGACCCGCAGAACGCCGCGGGCCTGCTGCTCAAGGACGTGCTGCAGGACACGATGATGTACCGCGAGTTCAACCAGATCCAGCGCGACAAGCACCTGAGCTACGCGAAGGAATCCCTGCGGATGCAGGAGGGGATGATCATCCCCGACTCGCTGATCGAGTACCCCGCCGACTGGCCCGCGATCGTGCAGCGCCGCGTGCAGGGCGCCGGCGTCTACGCCGACCCGCCGCAGGACCGTCGCGTCCTGGCCGCCCTCGACACCACGAACATCCCGGCGTCCTTCACGGACAACACGCTCGAGGACGTTCTGAACTTCATCTCCACCGTTACCAACCTGAACGTTGACGTGGACTGGGACTCGCTCGCCGAGGTGGGCGTCGACCGCGACACCCTCGTCTCGCTGAACCTCCAGCCGCTGCCGGCCCGCACGATCCTCGACCGCGTGCTCGCGAAGGTCAGCCCCGACGAGTTCAACTCCGCGGGCTGGGCGGTCAACGACGGCATCCTCGTCGTCGCCTCCGACTCCGCCCTGCGGCGCAACACGTTCATCCAGATCTACGACATCCAGGACCTGCTCTTCCAGATCCCCAACTTCACCGAGACCCCCGACCTCGAGCTCGGCTCGATCGTCCAGGGCCAGGGCGGTTCCGAGCAGGACTCCGACATCGAGGTCCCCGGCGGGCTCAGCGGCGAGGAGCTCCTCGAGCGCATCCGCGAGATCATCCAGACCAACGTCGACTTCGACGGCTGGCGCGACAACGGCGGCGACACCGGCGACATCCAGGAGCTCAACGGCAACCTGATCGTCACCAACACCGCCTCCAATCACCGCCACATCTCCAACCTGCTCTCCCAGCTCCGCGAGGTGCGCGCGATCCAGGTGAACGTCGAGGCCCGCTTCCTCTCGGTCAGCGAAGACTTCTTCGAGCAGGTCGGCTTCGACCTCGACGTGATCTTCAACGCCGACAACAACCAGTACCAGACCGCCCTCAACCAGCAGTTCGACTTCTCGAGCACGCAGGCCGGGACGCAGACGCTGCTGCCGTCGGACCTCATCAGCCCGTTCTTCGGGCCCGAGCGCACCGGCTCGGCGAACGCGATCGTGCAGGACAACGTCGCCGAGGTCTTCGACGGCACCGACCCCTTCCCGCTCTACGTCACCGAGTCCGTGCCCTTCACGACGGTCATCCCCAACAACACGAGCCTGATCCCCGCGGCGCAGAACAGCCTGGGCCTCGCGAACACGCTCTTTGAGGGCTCGCCCTTCGCGAACGCGATCATCGGCGCCGACCCCGCGCTGGGCCTGGCCGCGACGTTCCTCGACGACATCCAGGTGGACCTCCTCGTCGAGGCGACCCAGGCCGACCAGCGCTCCGTGCAGCTCTCGGCGCCCCGCCTGACCTTCGCCAACGGGCGCTGGGCCAACATCGGCGTCGTGACGCAGCAGGCGTTCGTCACCGACCTCCAGCCCATCGTCGGCACCCGGTCGGTCGCGTTCGACCCCGACCCGGGCATCGTGTCCACCGGTTTCACGCTGCTCGTCCGCGGCGTGGTCTCGGCCGACCGGCGCTACGTCACCCTGATCGTCCTCGCCGAGACCGCGACCCTCGAGGCCCTCGTGCCCTTCCTGGTCAGCGCCCAGTCGCAGGGCGGGACGACGGCCGGCGGCGGGCAGGAGGAACAGCAGACGTTCTCCGGCACGCTCCAGCAGCCGACGATCAACTACACCGTGATCCAGACGAGCGCGACGGTCCCCGACCAGGGCACCGTGCTCCTGGGCGGGCAGCGCGTCAGCAACGACTACGAGATCGAGACCGGCGTGCCCGTGCTCTCGAAGCTCCCGCTGATCAACCGGTTCTTCACGAACCGGATCGACGCCCGCGAGGAGCGGACGCTGCTGATTCTGATCAAGCCCACCGTGCTGATCCAGAACGAACAGGAAGAACTGAACTTCCCCGGACTGCTCGACAGTGTGGACGGCTCCTTCGGGGGCTAAACCTTGCCTGCTTGACCCTCTCACCCACGACGGGTAGCGTTGGAGCGACGCGCCGGGCATCTTGGCGCGCCGGAGAACGAACGTGATGGACGCCGCCGACTCCCGACTTCGCATCAAAGACGAAGACGGCATCACCGTGGTCGAGTTCATCGACCGGAACATCCTCGACGAGGCCAACATCCAGCAGATCGGCGACGAGATCTCGTCCATCATCGACGAGCGCGAGACGCCCCGCCTTGTGGTGAGCTTCGCCAACGTCGAGCACCTCTCGAGCGCCGCGCTCGGCACGATGATCACCATCAACTCGAAGATCCGTCAAAAGAACGGCGACCTCCGGCTCGCCGATATCGACCCGCAGATCTACGAGGTGTTCGTCATCACCAAGCTCAACAAGCTGTTCAACATCCACGATTCTTCACAGGAAGCACTCGAGGTCCTGCGGGCCTGAGCCGCCGCGTTCACTCCCGCGGGCTCGACGCACGGACGCGCCGCCCCACGCCGCGTCATGAGCATCGACCCCGACACCCCGATGAGCCGAGCAGCGGTGTTGCCCGCCACCAACGCCAAGCGTGAGGCGATCGACCGCCTCGTCGCCGAGGCCGAGGCCGCCAGCTACCCGACCGCCGCCGTCTTCGCGGTCCGTCTCGCGGTCGAGGAAGCCCTCACCAACGCGATCAACCACGGGCACGCCCAACTCCCCGACGAGCCGGTCGAGCTCGCCTGGCGGGTCCTCCCCAACCGCATCGACGTCGAGGTGGTCGATCACGGCCCCGGCTTCGACCCGGACGAGTCGCCCGACCCCACCCTCGACGAGAACCTCGAGAACCCCGCGGGGCGCGGGCTCATGCTGATGCGCGCGTACATGACCTCCGTCGAGCACAGCCCGTCGGGGAACGCCGTGAAGATGACCTACTTCCGCCCGCGCGAGACCGGCTGACCCTCAGCCCAGCCAGCGCACCGAGTGCGTGCGGCTCACCGACGCGTCGATCTCCGCGTCCTCACCCACCAGCTCGCGCAGCTGTTGCGGTGTGACGCGGTCGGCGAAGACCAGGACCGTCTCTTCCAGATCGTCGTCGTCGGGCTCGCCCGTCGGGCGCACCGCGTCCGCGGCCAGCTGCTCGACCTCCGCCAGCGACGCCGCGGTGATCGTCACCTCGGCGTAGCGCTCCGGCGCGTCCTCGTCCGCGGGCGTGCGCCGCACGAGGCAGCGCCACCCGGTCACGCCGAGGGCTTTCCCGCTGTCGTCGGTGTTCCCGGTGCGATCCACGTTGAGCTCGAGGCGCCAGAGGTCCTGGAGGTCCTCGACGATCTCCTCGGCCGTCATCATCTCGGGCTGGTCGGGCGGGCACATCAGCACGCCGCGGTGCTCGTGGGACGCGCCGTCCACGCCCGTCGCGTCGGCGTTGGGCTTGAGGTCAAACGCCGAGAGCGTCTTCTCGACCTGCTCCTTGAGCCCCGACTCCACCCGGATCGTGACGATCTTGTGCTCGTCGAGGTAGACGTAGATGAAGGGGGAATCGCTCATCGCCCCGAACCCGACGAGCCCGTCCTCGAAGAGCCACCCGCCGTGGTCGTGGAGCACGTCGAGGAACCGCTCGATGCCCACCGGGTCGTAGGCGATGTAGGGGTCCACCTCGCGGAACGCGTCGTTGCCCAGGATGTCGAGGATGGGGTACACGCGACCGGGGAGCAGCGCAAAGAGAGAACGACAAAGCGCTTGCAATCGACCCGACGTCACGACCACATCGTAGACGTACCGGTCGGGCCACTCTTCCCAGTCGCCCGGGTCCACGCCGCCGTCGGCGGGCTCGAACTCCGAGATGTACCCGGCCTTGGGCGTGAGCGGCTCGACGGGGTAGACCCCGAGCGGGAAGTCGAACGCGCCCGACGACGCGCGGGTGATCGATCGATCGATGTGCGATTCGCCCAACCGGACCTCCAGAGCTGGCGCCCGCTCGCCAGAGCAGGTGCATTCGTCCAAGCGTTAGGGTACGGTCTTCGGGTGAATATCGACACCGTATGAAGACGGAGACCGCATGGACGCTTTTAACGCGATTCTCAACACCGTTAATTCCATCATCTGGCACGAGTTCGTCCTCTACGTCGTTCTCGGCGTCGGACTGCTCTTTACGGTGTGGAGTGGCTTCGGACAGTTCAAGGCGCTGACGCACGGCACCAAGGTCATCCGCGGCGCCTACGACGACAAGAACGACCCCGGCGCCATCAACCACTTCCAGGCCCTCTCCGCGGCGCTCTCGGCGACCGTCGGGCTGGGCAACATCGCCGGCGTCGGCGTCGCCGTCGCGCTGGGCGGCCCGGGCGCCGTCTTCTGGATGTGGATCGTCGGTCTCGTGGGCATGGCCCTCAAGACCACCGAAGTCACCCTCTCCATGCTCTACCGCAACACCACCGACCCCGACAACCCCCACGGCGGGCCCATGTTCGTCGCCCACCACGGGTTCAAGGAAAAGGGGCTCGGCGGGCTCGGCAAGTTTGTCGGCGGCCTCTTCGTCTTCACCCTGCTCATCTCGACCATCACCGGCGGCAACATGTTCCAGGCGTGGAGCGTCGGCGAGATCACCGAAAACTACTTCGCCATCCCCTCGATCGTCACCGGCATCATCCTCTCCGTCATGGTCGGGATGGTCATCATCGGCGGCATCAAGCGCATCGGCGCCGTCGCCGGACGCATCGTGCCCTTCATGTGCGCGATCTACGTCCTCGCGGCCGTCACCGTCCTCGTCATGAACATCAGTGTCATCCCCGAGATGCTCAAGCTGATCGTGGTCGAGGCCTTCACGCCCTCCAAGGCCCAGGGCGCCTTCCTCGGCGGCACCGCCGGCTACGCGCTCCTCTGGGGCATGAAGCGGGCCCTGTTCTCCTCCGAGGCCGGGCAGGGCTCCTCGCCCATCGCCCACTCGGCGGCCAAGACCGACGAGCCCGTGCGCGAGGGCGTCGTCGCCGGCCTCGAGCCCTTCATCGACACCATCGTCGTCTGCACCCTCACCGCCCTCGTGATCCTCTCGACGGGCGCCTACAACCGCGGGCACGAGGCCGAGTTCGCCCAGCCGGTCCGCGTGGTGCAGGTCGCCGCGCCCGACGCCGACGGCGTGGGGACGTACACCATCGAAGCCGGCGACGCCCCGCCCCGCAGCGAGGACGCCGCCAAGATCTCCGGGCAGTGGATCGGCAACGAGAACGTCTTCGTCCTCGTGACCGGCGACGAGAACCCCAACACCGGGCTCAACATCCACCGCGTCTACGGCACCCTCAACCTCACCTCCCAGGGCGAGCGCACCATCACGTGGAACGAGTTCACCTCGAGCACGCCCCCGGCGATGCACATGGCGCAGGAGACCGACACCGGGCGCGAGCTCTACGTCGATTACCCAGGCCCCTCGCTCACCGGGTACGCGTTCGACACGGCGATCCCCGGCCTCGGCAAGTGGCTCGTCACCTTCGCCGCGTGGCTGTTCGCCCTCTCGACCGCGATCAGCTGGTCGTACTACGGCGAGCAGGGCGTCGTCTACCTCTTCGGCGACAAGTCGGTCTTCCCCTACAAGATGCTCTACTGCCTCGCGATCATCGTCGCGGCCTCGGGCATCATCCAGACCGACGCGCAGCTCGACAACCTCACGGCGCTGGGCACCGGCGTCATGCTCTGGGCCAACATCCCCATCATGCTGATCTTCGGCAAGAAGGCGATGAACGCCTACCACGACTACTTCCGTCGCATGAAGGACGGCGACGACGCCCACACCCCGGCGTCGCTCACCGACGTCATCGAAGGCCACGACGTGGAGTGAGCGCGGACTGGGACCTCGCACTCGTCGCCGACGCCTCCGCGCAGGCGCTGCGCGACGAGCGCGATCGTCTCGAACGCGAACAAGCAACCCGCGGGCTCGACGCCCCGCACGAACTCGGGCTCCACCCCGTGCTCGGCGCGGGGCTTTCGCGCGCCGGCTTCGGCGTCCACCGCGAGATCCGCTACCCCGCCGGCGCGCACCAGCGCAAACGCTCCGCCGGCGACCGCTGCGACCTCGTCCTCACGCCCTCGCCAGACGACGCCCTCGACGAGCCGGGCGCCGCGGCCACGCTCTTCGCGGGGCGCGACTGCCCGCCCGAGCGGGCCCTGTGGATCGAGGTCAAGACCGTCCGCCAGGGCGCCCTCGTCAGCGGCGTCGCGAGCGAAGACCCCGGCTACGCGTCGCGCCTCAGCGGGCCCGCGGTCAAAGACGTCGCCAAGCTCGCCGGGGACCCGCACATCGCGTGCGCGGCGTCGCTGATCGTGCTGTTCTGCGCGGGCGAAGACGTCGCCCGCCACGACCTCGGCGTGTGGGCCCACGCCTGCCTCGACGCCGGGCACACGATCGGCCCGCCCCGCCTGCGCGGCTTCGATATCCCCGACCGCATCGGCAACCGCTGGTGCGCCGTCGCGGTGACGCAGGTGAGCTGACGCTCGCGGGCTGACGCGTCCACCCTCTCCCCATTCCGATGGGGAGAGGGCAGGGTGAGGGGCTCCCGTCTTCTACCAGTCTGGTCTTGTAGGAAACGCTCGCTCCGCTCACGAACCGTGATCCAACCCCTCACCCCAACCCTCTCCCCTTGAAAAGGGGAGAGGGGGCCGGAGCGCCGCCGCTTCGGTATGGTTGGCACATGACCCTCTCAGCACGCCTCGCCGCCGCGAAGAAGCACCAGCCGAAGCGCATCCGCCTGCTCCTCGTCGCCGAGGCGCCGCCGTGCGCGGGCGACCGGTACTTCTACTACCCCGACGTCGAGCAGCACGACTGGCTCTACCGCTACGTCTGGCAGGTCCTCAGCGGCGAGAAACCCGAGAAGAACGCGAAGGCCGCGAACCTCGCGCGCCTGCGCGACGCCGGCGTCTTCCTCGTCGATCTCCACGAGGACGAGATCGCCAAGCCCACGCTGAAAGATCTCGTGCCGTGCGTCCCGGGGCTTGTGAAGCGCGTGAAGGCGCTCAAGCCGGAACGCGTCGCGCTCATCAAGGCGCTCGTCTACGACGCGGCCTTCGACGCCCTGCGCGACGCCGGTCTCCCTGTCATCGACGAACGCATCCCGTTCCCCTCGAGCGGGCAGCAGAAGAAGTTCGTCGAGGCGTTCACGCGCGCGGCAGAAGAAGCCGGCGTGTCGATCGACGCCGCCGCAACCTAAGGCTCCCTCGCCCCATCTCCGATGGGGAGAGGGCCGGGGTGAGGGGGCATATCACCGGTGAGCAACGCTCGCGCTGCTTTACAACCCGCCCGCCAACTCACTCACAAAGGCGCCCGCCGCCGCGACGCCGTCGCCGTTCTCCGCGATCGCCGACTCCACGCGGCGCACCAAGGCCGAGCCCACGATCGCCGCGTCGGCGTGCTCGACCACCGCGCGCACCTGCTCGGCGCTGGAGATGCCAAAGCCGCACGCGATGGGGAGGTCCGTGATGCCGCGGAGGAATTCGACGCGCTCGGCGATCTCCGGCGCGTCGTCGCGTTCGCCGGTGATGCCCGTCCGCGCGATCATGTACAGGAACCCGCTCGACGCCGTCGCGATCCGCTCGGCCCGCGCGGGGGGCGTGGTGGGGGCGATCAGCAGGGACGCCGAGAGCCCGCTCCCGCGCACGGCGCTGAGGAGCTCCGTCGATTCCTCCACCGGGAGGTCGGGGAAGATGAACCCGTCGATGCCCGCGTCCTTGGCGCGCTCGATGAACGCGTGCTCGCCGATGCGTTCGACGATGCTCACCGACACCATCGCGACGATCCCGAGGTTCACGCTGTCGCGCGCCGCCTTGATGGCGCCGAACACGCCGCCGGTCGTCGCCCCGTCCTCGAGCGCCAGGTGCATCGCCTCGGCGATCACGGGCCCGTCGGCGATGGGGTCAGAGAACGGGAAGCCGACCTCGACGATCGACGCCCCCGCGCCCTCGACGGCGCGCAGCGTGTCGCCCAGCGCGTCCACGCTCGGACGCCCCGCGACGATGAAGGGCGCCAGGCTCTTGAGCCCCGACGCGCGGCGCTCGCGGAACACGTCGTCGATCCGGCTCAATGCTTGACCCCGCGCACCCGCGAGCGGTCGGTGTACTTGCTCATCGCCTGCGTCAGGTCGACGTTGTTGATGTTCGCGAGCGTCGTCAGCCACGCGAAGACGTCGGCGAACTCTTCTTCGAGGTTGTGCAGCTGCTCGGGCGTCGGGCTCTGCCCCGGCGCGCACTCGTGGAGCGACGTCGCCAGCTCGCCGACCTCTTCGATCAGCCACATGAACGTGCCGGGCGTGCCCCGCTCGGCGTCGGTGTTGGAGTAGCGCTCCCGGATCAGCTCCTGGAGCTCGCGGAGCGTCATTTCAGTCGGCGTGCTCATCCCAAGAGCGTACCGCACGAGCGCCCCGCTGACAGCGCCTCAACGCTCGATCGTCTGCGTCCGGTCCGGGCCCACGCTCACGATGCGCACCGGGACGCCCACGTACTCCTCGATGAACCGCACGTACGACTGGGCCTCGTGCGGCAGGGCGTCCCACGAGCGGGCCTCGGTGATCTCGTCGGCGAACCCGGGGAGCGTCTCGTACACCGGCTCGGCGTTCTCGAGAATGAACGCGTCGGGGGGGAAGCGGTCGGTCGTCTCGCCCTCGACCCGGTACGCGGTGCACACCTTCAGCTCGTCGAACCCGGCGAGCACGTCGAGCAGCGTGAGGACGATCTCGCTGGCGCCGTTGATCATCGCGGCGTAGCGCACCGCGACGAGGTCGAGCCACCCGCAGCGGCGCGGGCGCCCGGTCGTCGTGCCGAACTCGCGCCCGCGTTCGCGGATGCGCTCGGCCGTCGCGTCGTTGAGCTCCGTGGGCATCGGCCCGCCGCCGACGCGCGTCGCGTACGCCTTGCAGATGCCCAGCACCCGCTCGACGCGGCGCTCGGGCACGCCCGTCCCCGGGCCGAAACCGAGCACCGTGGAGTTCGAGCTCGTGACGAACGGGTACCCGCCGTGATCGACATCGAGCAGCGCCCCGTTGGCGCCCTCGGCGAGCACCTTCTCGCCGGCGCGCAGCATGTCGTGGAGCAGGTACGTCGTGTCGCACAGGTACGGGCGCAGCGCCTCGCCCCACGCGAGGCAGTCGGGCAGCAGTTCGTCGGGCGTGAAGCTCGAGCGCTCGTCGAGGTTCGGCGCGAGGGTCTTGTTCTTGAAGAGGCAGGCGAGGCGCAGTTTTTCGCGCAGCACGTCCTCGCGCACGAGGTCGCCCGCGCGGATCGCCCCGGCTCGGTGCGCCCGGTCGGCGTAGCACGGGCCGATCCCGCGCTTCGTGGTGCCGATCGCGTCGTCGTCGCTCGCGCCCGTCAGGATCGACTCGCGCAGCGCGTCCTGCTCGAGGTGGTAGGGCATGACCACGTGGGCGCGCGTCGAGACACGCAGCCCCGAGACGTCCACCCCAGCCGCCGTCAGCTTCGCAAGCTCGCCCATCAGCGTCGGCGGGTGCAGCACCACGCCCGAGCCGATCACCGCCAGCACCCCGGGGTGCAGGATGCCCGACGGCGTCAGGTGCATGCTAAACCGCGTCCCACCGACGACCACCGAGTGCCCGGCGTTCGCGCCGCCGTTGTAGCGCACCACCGCGCTGTACCCCGGCGCGAGGCGATCGACGAACTTCCCCTTGCCCTCGTCGCCCCATTGGAGCCCGACGACGGCCGTGACCCCGCCAGAGGCGGTCGGTCCGGAAACAGCGGTTGTGGCGGCGGCGTGGTTCAGCTCTGAGCTCCTGACTTGTCCCTGCTCAGGCGGTGCGATCAAGCCCACGCCCGAAGTTGACGATAGTACCGACCAGCAGGAGCGACGCCGAGCCCATGCCAGAGCCTGAGAAGATCAAAGTCATGTGCCCGAATCTGACGTGCCGGCGCGTCCTCGCTGTCCCGGGCGCTGCCCGCGGCAAGGTCGTCCGGTGCCGTCACTGCAGCACCACGATCAAGATCCCGGCCCCGAACCCGGCCCAGGCCTCGACGCCCAAGCCCGACGCGGCCTAGGCCCCCTGCGAATCCTCGAGATCGTCAAGATCAAAGTCGAACTCGCTCGACCCGTTGAGGTCCGCGAGCAGGTCGCTGATCCCCGCCGACGAATCGTCCGGGTCGTCCATGATCGCCTCGGGGATGTCGTCGTTGGGCTTTTTCGTCGGCGTGTCGGGGTGGGTGACCACCATCGGCGATTCCAGCAGCGGGGGCTCCACCGGCTCCGGAACACCGTCGATCTGCACCGTAAACACGATGGGCCCGACCGCGAGACGATCGCCCGCGTTGAGCGGTTCGGTCTCGGTGATCTGGTCCTCGTTGCGGTACGTGCCATTGCGCGAGTCGAGGTCCGTGACCGTCAGACCGTCGTCGGTCACCTCGATCCGGCAGTGGGTGCGTGAGACGGCTCCGATGGGCACGCGGATGTCGCACGAGCTGTCGCGCCCGAGCGTGACTCGCTTGTGCTTGACCGGCACGTCGCGCCGTTCCCCTTCTGGGGTAAACATCACAAGGACGACCTTCACAGCGCTGGCTCCTCTCGCGCGGCCCTCGCCGGTACGCTTCTGGCGTATGGACCGCTCCGAGACTATCTCAGCCACCATCGGCGGGCAACGCCCCACCGCACGCGACGCCCTCGCCTCGCCCCATGCGCCGGCCCGCTCCCTCTACCTCCACGTGCCGTTCTGCTTCCACAAGTGCCACTACTGCGACTTCTACAGCATCGTGGACACCGGGGACCGCCACGAGGCGTTCGTCCGCACCCTGGTCCGGGAACTCGAAACACTCGCGCCCTACGCCACCGCCCCCATCGAAACCATCTTCGTCGGAGGCGGCACGCCCACCCTCCTCGCCCCCGCCCACTGGCGCGAGCTCCTCAGCCACCTGCACCGCCTCTTCGACCTCGCCCCTATCCGCTCCGGCGCCGGGGAGTTCACCATCGAGTGCAACCCCGAGACCGCCACCCCCGAGCTCTTTGACGTCCTCGTCGCCGGGGGGGTCAACCGGGTCAGCATCGGGGCCCAGTCCTTCAACGAGACCCACCTCGCGACCCTCGAGCGCTGGCACGACCCCGCCAGCGTCCCGCGGGCCCTGGCGGTCGCCGCCGCGGCCGGCGTCGAGCGCCGCAGCGTCGACCTCATCTACGCCATCCCGGGCCAGACGCTCGCCGAGTGGGAGGACGACCTCTCCCGCGCTCTCGCCCTCGACCCCGGCGTCGGGCACGTCAGCGCCTACGCACTGACGTACGAGCCCAACACCGCCATGACCATGCGCCTACGCCTGGGCGACTTCGAAGCCATCGACGAAGACCTCGAAGCCTCCATGTTCGAGCACACCGCCCGGCGGCTCAGCGCGGCCGGCTTCGAGCGCTACGAGGTCAGCAACTTCGCGCGAACCGACGCCGCCGGCGGGCCATCGCGTCACAACCTCGCCTACTGGCGCGGCGGGTCGTGGCTCGCCGCCGGGCCGTCCGCGTCCGGGCACGTGCGCACCGAGCAGGGGGGCTGGCGCTGGAAGAACGCCCCGCGCCTGACCGACTGGCAGCGCGGCGTCGAGGCGACCGGCTTCTCGCCCGTCGACGACCTCGAACCCCCCGACCCCGCGCGGGCGCTGGCCGAGACGATCATGCTCGGGCTGCGTCTCAGTGAGGGCCTCGACGCCGACGACACGCTCGCGCGGGCACGCGCGATCGGCGCCGCCGACGCGATGGACGATGCCATCCGTGCGGAAACCGACGCCGGGCGTCTCGAGTTCCGCGCCGGGCGCCTGGTCCTCAGCGACGCCGGCTGGCTCCACGCCGACGGGGTCGCTGGGGAACTCATGGCGTCGCTTCTCGGATGACGCTCAGCGCCGGCGGCGCAGCGCTCCGATGCCCGCCAGACCAAAGAGCGCGGCGCCGCCCGGCGAGGGGACGAGCGGGGCGCCGAGGCTGAAGCTCGCGAAGCCCGAGGTGCGCGTCACCTGCAGGAACGAGATGTCCATGTTGGATTCGAGGTAGAAGCTCACCGACGGGTTCGCGGTGGTGATCGTGGAGCCGTCGATGAAGTACTCGCCCGTGCCCGCGTTCCACGACCAGCCGGGCATGTTGCCGATGACAAGAGAACTGCCGGGCCCCGTGCCGATGCCGCCGGTGTAGACGGGCCCGTCGAGCCACGGCGTGGTGATGAGGGTGTTGGAGGCGTCGAACGCGAGCAGGGTGAACGTTTCGTTGGTCGTGGAACCGCCGTCAACGTCGCCGAAGCGGAAGTAGGTGCCGGCGGAGAGGTCGCCGAAGGGGAGGGTGGTGAAGTCGTAGCGGGTGATCCCGGTTGGGTTGGAGGTGCTGACCGGGATAGGGCCGCTCGCGGTGAACGAGCCGTTCCACGCCGGGGCGACGGCGGGCGACCACGAGCCGGTGAAGCCGCCGGTGAAGGGGGTGACGGTGCGTCCCTCGTTGGCGGGGACGATGGGGCTGACGATCGGGAGGTGGGCGCCGGAGCCCGTGAGCGGGGCGGCGAGAGCAGCGGAAGCGGTGAGCGCCAGAGCGCCGATGGACGTGCACAGAACATTCATGTGAGTGACCTTCCTCATTAAAAAAACCAACGCATCGTGATTCACCAGGACGCGCACAGTGCGACCCGGAAGAGCGAGAGCGTGTGAGTCGGTGCTCACACGTTGCGTCTGCGCACCGGACGGTGTTTCTCTCAGCGGGGTCCTGAAAAGAAGGCGGAGTCAGGCCCTTATCCAGCCCAGCTGTCACGGGAGAAGGGGCGGTTTGGGAAGTTGGCGAACACGGGTGACAGGCGGGGCGTCAGATTCCGTAGGATTCATGGGTGGCCCGCCGATGGGCCGATGGAGCCTCGGCGATGGGCCTTTACGACCGAGAGTACGCACAGACCCGTCGACCCGGGTTCGCCGGCGGCGCCCCCGCCGGTTTCGGCATGCGCCCAGGCGGCGGCATGTGGAGCGCGAACGCCTGGATCATCGCGATCTGCGTCGGCGTCTTCATGATCGACGCCCTCGTCGGGCAGCGCTACGAGATCAACGCCGGACGCGTGATCAACACCTCCTACTCCTCGGAGATGATCAGCCGCGCGGAGGTCCGCAACACCCCGACCGAGCCTACCCGCGGGGTCCGTTTCTACCCCATGGTCGACGAGCAAACCGGCACGGTCGTCGGGCAGGAACGCCGCTACGTGATGGCCCCGCTCGAGGCGGTCGGGCACTTTTCCTCCGCCCGCGGCTTCCGCTTGCTCGAGGTCTGGCGCCTCGTGGGGTTCCAGTTCCTCCACGCGAACATGTCCCACCTGTTCATGAACATGCTGGGCCTCTTCTTCTTCGGGCCCATCGTCGAGAGCAGGCTCGGGAGGCGGAAGTACGTCGCGTTCTATCTCATCTGCGGCATCGCCGGCGCGCTGATGTACCTCATCCTCAACGGCCTCGGGCAGATCAACGGGCTCACGCTGCCAGGCGTGCTCATCAACGATCCCTACACGCCGCTCATCGGCGCCTCGGCCGGCGTCTTCGGCGTGCTGATGGCCTCCGCCTACCTCGCGCCCAATTCCACGGTGCTCCTCTTCTTCATCATCCCCGCCCCGCTCAAGGCGGTGGTGTACGGGTTCGTCGCGCTCGCGGCCTTCAACCTCTTCACGGGCGGGCACAACGCCGGGGGCGACGCCGCGCACATCGGCGGCGCGATCGCCGGCGCGTTCTTCGTCCGCAAGCCCGAGCTCCTGCGCGAGTTCCTCGACTTCTCGGGTGCCGAGGCGTCCAAGCGCCGCTCCGCCCGCCAACGCAAACGAACCGCCGCGAGCGCGAAGCGACACGGCGGGCCCAGCGACGACGAGGTGGACCGCATCCTCGCCAAGGTCGCCACCCAGGGCCTCCCCAGCCTGAGCGAAAAAGAACGCAAGACGCTCCAGAAAGCCAGCGCCGCCAAACGGGGCTGACCAAACGGGCGATCTGGCAGGAAAGTCATAGGATCTTCGCCACCCGCGTGTACGCTTTGGGCATGATCACCCCCACGTGCGCCCGGACGCTGGTTGCCCTCGCGGCGACAGCCGCCCTCGGGATGTCGTCAACGCGGTCTCTGGCGCAGTGCGTCATCGAGATGCCTCGCCCCGGGTTGCCAACAACCGTCGATTACTACGGTGTCAGCGGCGCGCTCGATGGGGAGTACGCGCTCGTTGGCGCGTACGCTGACGACACGGTCCGGGACGGCGCCGGGGCGGTGCACGTGTTCAGCGCTGACACCGGCGCGTTCATCCGCACGCTCTACCCGCCGAACGTCGGGACGACGCACTTCTTCGGGAAGTCGATCGCGAGCGAGGACGGGATCGCCCTCATCGGAGCGAGCGCCGCGCACCCCACGGCCGCCGCGTACCTCATCGATCTCGCGTCCGGCAGCACGCTGCACACGTTCTCGCCCCCCGAGGACTACTCCGGGGTCATCCAGTTCGGCACGAGCGTGTGCGTTGATGGGGACCGCTTGTACATCTCCGCCAAGGAGCGTCTGAGCACGCCCGGCGCCGTCTTCGTTTACGACCGGGTTACCTACGAACTCCTGCACGTGCTCGAGGCCCCGAGCGAGGACCCGGCCGACGAATTCGGCGATCACGTCGAAATCAGCGCCGGACGCGTCGCGGTGAGCGCGCACCGCGCGAGCGACGAGGGGTTTCAATCCGGTTCGGTCTACCTTTTCGATCGTGAGACCGGCGCCTACCTCGCGACGATCGTGGGGGACGACAGCGACAACCAGGACCGCTTCGGGTCGGCGATCGCTCTCGACGGCGACACCCTCGTCGTCGCCTCCCCCGAGTACGACGCGCCGTTCTTGACGACCAACGGCGCGGTGTTCGTCTACGACCTCGCCGTTGGCGTCCCGTCGATCGACGTCTACTACACGCAGGACGGCGCGCTCCCCGCGGGAGGGTTCGAATTCCTGCACTCGCTGCTCTTTTACCCCCAAGACGGTGTCACGGCCCGCCGGATGCCCTCGGGTGAACTCGCAGGCAACATCGCGCATCCCGGCGTCGGTGTCGCCGGGTTCGGGACGTTCGTGGCAGAGAGCGAGGGCCAGCTGCTGATCGGCTCGAACGGGAGCGGCGTCTCCCCCGGGCCGGCGAGAGTCCATCTCTACCCCAACGGGTTCACGGCGCTGCCCGGGGATGTCACCGGCAACGGGTGTGTTGATTCCGAAGACCTCGCGGCTCTGCTCGCCGCGTGGGGAACGTCTTCGAGCGACCTCGACGGCGACGGCGTTGTGGGGTCGAGCGATCTCGCGGTGCTCCTCGCGGCCTGGAGCAACTAGGCGCCCCGCGAGCTGCCCGCGAACAATCCCATCTGCACCGCGGTCTGCGCTTCGGGCGGCGCCGTCGCCCCCTCGAGCGGGATCCACTCCGTCGCCTTGTGCTGGGTGCTCACGGTCAGCCCGTAACCAGCGTCGGCGTGCGCCATCGAGGCTAGCTCGGGCGAGTTGCACTGACGCGACAGGTGGATCAGCACCACGTGCTTCTTCGGCGCGATCTCCCGCACCGCGCGGGCGCATTCCTCGTTCGAGAGGTGCCCCGCCCCGCCCATGATCCGGCGCTTGAGGAACATCGGTCGGCTCGAGTTCCGCTGCATCTCCGGGTCGTAGTTCGATTCGATCGCCAGCGTGTCCACACCCTGGAGATGGCTGAGCAAGTCGTCGCGCACGCGCCCGAGGTCGGTCGCGAAGCCGAGCGTGTGCCCGCCGAGGTCGATCTTGAAGACCGAAACCCCGAGCTGATCGTGGTCCATCAGCGTCGCGTGCACCTCGCCCACGTTGGGCACGCGGAAGGGCTCGTCGCCGAAGAGCTCCGTGCGCGTGCGGTACAGCAGGTGCTGCCTCCGCGCCCGCGGCATGTGACGCTTGTGCATGCGCAGCGTCGCGCGGTTGAGCAGCGCCTGGCTCCACGCCGGGGCGCAGTGATCGCGGTCGAGGTGCGTGAAGAGGACGTCCGTGACCTGGCGCAGCGTGTAACCAAACTCGCCGAGGCGCAGCGCCGTCTGGCGCGGCGACAGCCCCGCGTCGATCAGCACGAGGCGGGCCTTGGCGCCCTCGCCGAACGCGAGGACCGTGCAGTTGCCCGACGATCCGGACGCGAGAACACAAAGGCGGGGGACGGGGTTCATGCGGGCAGAGTAGGGGATTTTCGCCCCGCTCACGCCATGCCAGCGAGCGCCAGCGTCTCGCCGTGGGCCTTGAGCAGCCGGCGGCGCAGCAGCGCGTGCTCGGGCCCGACCAAACGCGGCGCCGAGGCGATCATCGCGGCCGCGTCGCGACGCGCCATCATCAGCAGCTCGCCGTCCCGCTCGAGATCCGCGAGCTTCAGCGCCGACGCCCCGGCCTGCTGCGCCCCCGCGATCTCACCCGGCCCGCGGATCGCCAGGTCCCGCTCGGCGAGCACAAACCCGTCCGTCGTCTCCGTCATCGCCTTGAGCCGCGCCTCGGCCTCCGGCGTCGTCGCCTCCGCGATCAGCACGCACGAGGACGCCTTGCTCCCGCGACCCACCCGCCCGCGCAGCTGGTGCAGCTGGGCCAGCCCGAACCGCTCGGCGTGCTCGATCACCATCAGCGTCGCGTTGGGCACGTCCACGCCCACCTCGATGACCGTCGTCGCCGCCAGCACGTCGATCTCCCCCGCGCGGAACCGCGCCATCACCGGCTCGCGTTCCTCACGGCTCATCCGCCCGTGCAGCGTGGCGACCCGCGCCTCGGGCGCCGACGCCCGGAGCTGCTCGAGCGTTCGCGCCAGATCCATCGGCGCGCCGTTCTCCCCGTCGCCCCCGTCGATCGCCGGCGCCACGACGTACGCCTGCTCCCCATCCGCCACACGCCGCGCGAGGTGCGCGTACACCTGCTCGCGCATCGGCACGCTCACACGCGTCGTCTTGATCGGCGTCCGCCCGGGCGGGAGGCCTTCGATCACGCTCACGTCCAGATCGCCGTACACGCTCATCGCCAGCGTGCGCGGGATCGGGGTCGCCGTCATCACCAGCGTGTGCGGCACGAGCGCCCCGGGCTCGCGCTGCGCTGACAGCGCCGCCCGCTGCGCCACACCGAAGCGGTGCTGCTCGTCGATCACCACCACCGCCAGCGACTTAAACCGCACCGACTCGCTCAGCAGCGCGTGCGTGCCAACCACAAGATGCACCGCGCCCGTCGCGAGGCGTTCGAGCACCGCCGCGCGCTCGCCGGACGAGGCCGACCCCGTCACCAGCGCCATCTTCACCTTGGAAGCCCGCAGAATCTCGCGGATGCCGGCGAAGTGCTGCTCGGCGAGAAGTTCCGTCGGCGCCAGCAGCGCCGCCTGATGCTTGTACGCCACACCCGTCAGCATCGCCGCGAGCGCCACCGCCGTCTTGCCAGAGCCCACGTCGCCCTGGATCAGCCGGCACGCGGGGATGTCCTGCTCCAGGTCCTTCGCGATCTCGCCTGCAACTTTCTCTTGCCCGGGCGTGAGCGTGAAGGGGAGGCGGGCGCGCACGCGTTTCGTGATCGCCGCGGTGGTCGGCATCGCCGCCGCTTTGCCCGCCCCGCGCAGCGCCTGACGGCGCACCTGCACCGCCAGCTGGAGCAGCAGCAGCTCGTCGAACGCGAGACGCCGGCGCGCCGCGCGGATCTCGTCCTCGCTCTTCGGGCGGTGCATCGCGCGGTACGCCTCCGCGAGCGTCGGGAACTCCCGCTCGGCGCGGTACGCGTCGTCGAGGTGATCGTCGATCATCGCGAGCGCCGCGTCGAGCACCGACGCGATGATCAGCTCGAGCCGACGCGCGTCGAGGCCCTCGCTCGTCGGGTACACCGGGCGGATGCGCTCGCCGCGCCGCCCCGGCTCGTCGCCTCCATCGAGCGATTCCCACTGCGGGTTCGAGATCTGCAAGCCCCCCTCGATGCGCTTCGCCTTGCCCTGCACGCGCAGCGTCATCTCCGGGTGGATCTTCCGGTGCAGGTAGGTCTGGTTGAACCACACGCACTTCACGAACCCCGTGTCGTCTTCGATCTTCGCCTCAAACTTCGGGCGCTTCCCGAAGCTCGACACCCGCGTGTCCGACACCACCCCGCGCGCCGTCACCACGCGCCCAGCCGGGAGCTCCGCGATGTCGTCCTCCGCCGCCTCGTGCTCGTGCCGGTGCGGCAGGTGCGCAAGCAGACGCCCCACGTTCGTCAGCCCGAGCGTCACGAGCGGTCCGATGTCGCGTTGCTGCACGATGGGCAGGCGATCGACCGGCGTCGTGAGCTCGATGGACTGGGAAACGGTCACGCTCTGAAGAATACTCACGCGCCCGCGGCGTCGCGTCGGAACACGCCGTCGAACATCGCTACGCCGCGGCTTGCGCGACACCGGTTCGGCCTTCACGATCGCCACCCGCCACGTCTCGCACGCGAGCCGCGCCGTCCAGTTGCTCTCCAGCCCGCGCCCCATCCCCTCGAGCACAACGAGATCGGCGTCCGCGACCTCGGCGCAGAACGCCGGGTCGAGCGAGGAGAGATCGACGAGCGGGTCGCCCGAGCCCGTGCTCAGCACGCGCACGCCAGGCATGCCGCGGACGATCGGCGCCAGTTCCTTCGTGGTGATGTCGTTCAGCGACGCCAGCTCGTTCGCCGCCAGCGTCACCCGCGCCCCGCGCCGCGCCAGTTCCCGCGCCAGGGGCAGCATCCCGAGCACGACGTCGGCGCCCGCGTTGTCAACGAACAAAACCGCGTGCGACCAGCTATCGAGGCGCGCCCCGTCGTGGTGGTCGATGCCCCACGGTCGCGCCGGCGCCTTCTCGAGGCACGCCGCGAACAACGGCGCCGCCCCGTCGAGGAACATCGTCGCGGTCTGCTCCGCCCCCATATCAAAGAGATTGCCCGCGAAGACGCCGCGGATCAGCGCCTCGACGCGCCGCTCTTCGGGGATCGTGTCGATCGCCGCGTACCGCTCAGGCAGCGCCGCGAGCGCGCGCGCCGTCTCGCGTTCCTTCACCGCGCCGAACGCGTCGTCGATGCCGCACGCGCGCAGCAGCCCGTCGCGGGCGCGGTCGATCACGAGGATGTCTAGCCGATCCCCGAGCGACCGGGGGTCGTCCCGCAGGGCCCGCACGATCTCCAGTACGCCGTCCCGCGCCCGCTCGGCGTCCGCGGTCGCGTACCCGCTCTCGATCGCGCACGAGGCGATGTAGCCGATCTGGCGCTCGAACACGTCGAGCCACAACGACCGCCCTTCGCTGTCGGCGATCAGATCCCAGTCGCAGGGGGTGTAGGTGTCGGGGTCGAGGAGCTGGGGCAGGGCGCACCGCGGCGGGCGTCCCGTCGCGGGCGACGTCTCCGGGTCAGCCGCCGAGGACAAAGATTTCAACGCGCCGGCTCGCGGACTTGCTGCCCTTGGGCTCGGCCGGGCCGAACGCCGCGACGTACATCTCGTCCTTGTCGATGCCCTTGGTCGCGAGGTACTCCTCCACGGCGAGCGCGCGCTCGGAGGAGAGACGCTCGTTCGTCTTCCACTGGCTCTTCTTGATCGGGTCGCTGTCGGTGTGCCCGGCGATGCGGATCGTCGCGCCGCCGTACGTGTTCTTGAGCACGCCGGCGACCCGGTCGAGGGTCGTCTTGGCGGACTGCTTCAGCGTGACGCTGCCGGACGCGAACAGCACGTCGCCCTCGACGTCGAGCAGCACGCCGCCCGAGACGCTCGCGGCCGTCACGCCGGCGATGCCCTCGAAGCCCGTGGGCCCGCTGTCGTAGGTGGGCTGCGTGCTCGCCTGGAGACGCATGCGGTCGTTCTCCGCGGTCAGCGCCCGGACCTCGCCCTCGAGCAGCGCCCGCTGGGTCTGGTGCTCGCGGAGCGATTCGTCGAGGTCGCGGTTCAGTGACCGGAGCTCGAAGTTCTCGTTCTCGAGCGCGATGAGGCGGTCGTCGCTGCCGGCGCACGCGCCGAGCGAGGCCGCCGCGAGAGCCAGGATGACGATGCGGGAGAGACGGGTGCGATCCATGCTGACGATCTCCATGCCGTCGCCGGGGCGTCCGCCCGGCGGTCTGATAACGGGATGCAACCCGAGAGAGGCCCCGTTGTCAAGCGCCGGGGCTCTTACGGGAGGTTCACGGGCGCTCGGAACACCAGCGCCAAGAGCCCCTCGCCCAGCGGTTTGGCGTACATCACCACCATCGTCGCGAGCGCCAGGTGCGGGCCGTAGGGGAGCACGGAAGGGAGCTTGACGAACCGCCCCAGCGCCGGTCCCAGCAGCGCCCAGACGATCCCCGAGAAGGGCGCTACGAAGAACGCGATCAGCGGGTCGATCCAGCCCAGCACCGCGCCGACGCCGGCCATGAGGTGGACGTCGCCCAGGCCCATCGCTTCCTTGCCGAAGGCGATCGACCCGAGGATCCGCACCGCCCAGACCACCCCGCCGCCCGCGAGGGCGCCCATCGCCGACGCGCCCAGCGCCAGAAGCCACAGCGGAGGCGCCTCCGCGAGAGCGATGACCTGCCCGGTCGTGAGATCCTCGACCAGCTCGGCCCTCCCCGCCCCGAACCACGCCCCGAGCGCGAGCAGCGTGAAGACGGGGAGCAGGAAGAAACATTCCTTGAATACCTCGCGCCGGGCGTGCGGGTACTGCGTCCACACCGGGTCGGCGGTGTTCGGTTCGCCGTCTTCCTTGACCGCCAGCGAGCGCAGGACGGCGCCGACGATCAGCCCCAGCCCGCCGCCGAGGGCGAGCCCGAGGCCTGATTTCCCGTGGGGGGCGAGAACCAGCGTCCCGGCGAACATCCCCGCGACGGCCGGCCCGGTCAGCAGGAGCGTGCGCACCAGCACGGGCCCGATCGCCTCGCCCTGCGGTTCCGCTTCTGGCTCACCGGCTTCTTCGGCTTTCTGGCGGGCCTCGGCGAACGCGGCCTCGGCCTTGGCTTCCCACTCCGGGAAGTCGGCGAAGCTGCGCGGGATCACTTTCAGGGCGAGCAGCACGTTGGCGATGACGAGCCCGAGCAGCCCGCCCAGGGCCGCGTAGACAAACGGCCACGCCTGACCGCCCGAGGGCGCCGGGATGGTCCACGCGAAGGGTGAGGCGTTCAGGCCGCCCGCCTGCGCTACGAAGTGCGCATGGACCGGGTGCACGACGAACGCGACGCCCATGACGATCCACGGCACGACGGCGGGGATGGTGAAGGTCTGCGCGTCGATCAGCGTCGAGACCACGAGCGCGCCGACGAGGACGAGCCCGAGGGCGAACATGGGCCACATGAGCGTGAAGGGGGCCGCTGCCCAGTCGGGGCGCCACGGGCCCAGATCGATCCCGATGCTCGCGAGCGCCCTCGCGTCGAGCCCCCAGAGCGCCCACAGCAGGAGAAAGAGCGTCGCGACCGCCAGCTCCATCAGCACGTACTGGGGGCTGATCTTCACCCCGCAGTGGCGGCATTTCCCGCGCAGGAGGAGCCAGCCGAAGATGGGGAAGTTCTCGCGCCAGCCGAGGCGGGTGTCGCACTTGGGGCAGGCCGAGGGGGGCGAGACGATGTTGAGCCCGCGGGGCAGGCGGTAGGCGACGACGTTGAGGAACGAGCCGGCGCACGCCCCCAGCGCGAAGACGAACAGCCCGATCGTCCCTTGCGAGAGCCACTGATAGAACATGAGCTTGGCGGCCATTCGTCAGCTATCGGGCGAATCACCGCCCGCGGTGTCGTCTTCCGCGAGAAGTTCCGTGACCCGCTGCTCGGCTTTCTCGAGGCGGGCCCGGCAGACCTTGATCAGCCCCATGCCCTCCTCGAACGCCTTGAGCGATTCGTCGAGCCCGATCTCGCCCGACTCGATCGCGTCGATGAGTTCCTCAACACGATCGACCGCGCTCTCGTACGACGGCTCGTCGGATTTGGTGGTCTTGGCCATGCGTGGACGGTAGGGCGTGGGCGCGGGGGCGTCTAGCGCGTTACTCGTCGGCGAAGAGGGACGGGCCCGGGTCGTCCTTGCGCAGGCGGCGCTTCTTCTTCCCGCCGGAGACGGTCGAGCGGACGGAGCCGTCGGCGAGTCGGGTGACGATGTCGTCGCCGGGGCGGGCGTCGTCTGCTGACGCGAGCAGGCGCCCGTCGGCGGTGGTGGTGACGGAGTAGCCGCGGCGCAGGGTGGCGACGGGGCCGGTGGTCTGGAGCAGGCGTTCGAGCTCGCTGAGGTGCGCGCGGGCCTCGCGCGTGCGGCACGGCGGGGCGGCGAACAGGCGTTCGGCGAGCGCGGCGGTCGATTTGGCCCGCAGCGCCCGGTTCATCGTGCGCGCCAGGCGGTCGCTCAGGTCGGTCAGCGTGGTGCGCCGCGCGGCGTACACCGCGGCGGGGTGGCGGCGGGCGAGCTTGGCGGCGCAGCGGTGGAGGAGTTCCGACTCCCCGTGCAGGCGCGCGCGCAGCGCGCCGACGAGCTCCGTGCGCCGGGACGCGAGGCGGTCGCTGACGCGTTCGGCCCGGCGCGACAGCGCGGTGCGCAGGCGGGCCTCGCTGGCGTCGAGCTGGTCGAGCAGCGCGGTTGCGTCGGGGGCGGCCCGCAGGGCGGCCTGCGTGGGCGTCGCGGCGCGGAGGTCGGCGACGAGCTCGGCGATGGTGGTGTCCGTCTCGTGACCGATCGCCGCGACGACGGGCAGGGCGGAGTTCGCGATCGCCTCGGCGACCTCGGGCTCGTTGAAGGCCCAGAGGTCTTCCATCGAGCCGCCGCCTCGGGTGAGGATGATGGTGTCGATCCCGAGGGAGTCGCGCCGGGCGTTGAGGAAGGCGAAGGCGCGGACGATCTCGGGGGCGGCGCGGTCGCCCTGGACGCGGACGTCGAGGGTGAGAACCTCCACGAAGGGCGCGCGCCGGCGGAGCGTGTCGATCACGTCCTGGAGCGCCGCGCCGGTGCGCGACGTCACGACGGCGATCCGCCTCGGCACGCGCGGGATGGGGCGCTTGCGTTCGGCGTCGAACCAGCCGCGCTGTCGCAGCTGCGCGACGAGCTGGCGGTATTTGAGTTCGAGCGCCCCGGCGCCGACGGGTTCGAGCATCTCGACGTAGAGCTGGGTTTTGCCCCACTTGGGGAAGTGCGAGACGGAGCCGGTCGCGACGACCTCCGTTCCGTTGGCGGGGGCGAAGACCACGCGCTTGACGGCGGAGGAGAACATGACACAGCCGAGGACGGCGTTGTCGTCCTTGAGGGAGAAGTACCAGTGCGTGCGGTCGTTGAAGCCGGTGATCTCGCCCGCGACGCGGACCTTGGCGGGCAGGCCGGTCTTGAGCGTGCGGTCGATCTGGGCGGCGAGCTGGGAGACCGACAGCGGCGCGGGGGCGCTGGGCGCCGGCTCGTCGGCCTGCTTCATGCGCCCGGGGTTGAAGGCGGGGCGCTCTGGCTTCGGCGTCGGCTTGGGCGCGGGGGGGGCGGCGGGTCTGCGCGGCGGGTCGGGTTCGGGGGTCGGGGCGTCGAAGAGGCTCACGCCTCTATGATGGCGCGTATGGGGACCGGCGTCGAACGAGAGATGATCCATCGCGGCGTGCGTTTCGATCTCGAACGCCTGCGCCTGACGACCGCGGACGGTCGGGAGGTGGTGCGCGAGATCGTGCGCCACCCCGGGGCGGTCGTGATCGTCGCGCTCGACGGGGCGGGCGGGGTCGTGATGATCCGCAACCAGCGCCCGGCGGTCGGGCGGGCGATCTGGGAGCTGCCCGCGGGCACGCTCGAGGCGGGCGAGGCTCCGGAGGTCACCGCGGGACGCGAGCTGGAGGAGGAAACGGGCTACCGCGCGGCGCGGGTCGAGAAGCTCGGGGAGTTCTACACGACGCCCGGGCTGACCGACGAGCTGATGCGGGCGTACCTCGCGAGCGGGCTCACGCCCGTCGGGCAGCGGCTCGAGGCGGGTGAAGAGATCGAGGCGGAGGTGCTGCCTGTGGCGCGGGTGTGGGAGATGTTCGATAGTGGTGAGCTGATGGACGCGAAATCGATCGTGGCGCTGCTGCTGGCGCAGCGGAGGGGGCTGCTGTGAGCGACGACCGTTGGCGCAGGATCGCGGGGCGCGTCTTCGGCGACGCGGAGCACCCGATGGGCTGGGCGCTGACGCTCGGGCGCGTCGCGGGCATCCGGGTGCGGGTGCATCTCTTCTTCATCGTGTACATCGTCGCGCAGATGCTCTGGTCGATCCCGCGCGACACGATCGGGCCGGCGTACCAGGCGATCATCCTCGCGGTCCTCTTCACGCTGGTGCTGCTGCACGAGTTCGGGCACTGCGTCGCGTGCCGGTCGGTCAAGGGCGATGCGGACGACATCCTGCTGTGGCCGCTGGGCGGGCTGGCGTCGTGCGCGCCGCCGCGGACGTGGCGGGCGAACCTCATCACGGTCGTCGGCGGGCCGGCGGTGAACCTCGCGCTGCTGCCGGTGTTCGCCGGGGCGCTGTGGGCGAGCGGTCATGCGGACACGATCGTCTTCAACCCGTTCCGCCCGAGCGTGGCGCTGGGGGCGTTCGGGTCGTACGCGCTGGCGACGCTGTGGATCGCGCACTGGCTGAACCTGACGCTGTTGGCGTTCAACGTGCTGTGCCCGATGTTCCCGCTCGACGGCGGGCGGATCGTGCAGTGCCTCATCTGGGCGCGCACGAGCGAACGGCGCTCGATGGAGATCTCGGTCGTCGTCGGCTTCGTCACCGCGGCGGTGCTGGGCGTGCTGGCGCTGGTGGGCGACGAGACGATCCTGCTGGGGATCGCGGTCTTCGGCGGGCTGATCTGCTACGACGAGCGGCGCAAGCTGCGGCTCGACGACACGCTGGGCGGCGCGGAGTACCTCATCGCGGAGGAGCGGGCCGAGCGCGAGCAGCGGGCGCGGGAGCGCGAGGAGGAGGCGAAGCACGCCGAGGAGGTGGACCGGGTGCTCGCGAAGATCGCGTCGAGCGGGATGGGGTCGCTGACGCGGGGGGAGAAGAAGATTTTGGAGAAGGAGACGGCGCGGCGGGGGGGGAGGTAGGGAGGCCCTCACCCCGGCCCTCTCCCCGAGGGAGAGGGGGCGGATGTGGCTCGCTTCGCTCGCTTGTGATTCGGCCCCTCACCCCAACCCTCTCCCGCGGGGAGAGGGGGCAGAAGGGATCGCTTGACCGGCGCTGGGTCGCGGGAGGTGTTAGACCTCCATGATTTCCTTGGACTTGTCGGCGGTGATCGTTTCGACGTGGGTCTCGTGCTTCTTGATGACGTCCTGGATCTCTTTCTTGAGCTGCTCGACCTCGTCCTCGGAGATGTTCGCGGCCTTGTCGTTCTTGAGCGCGTCGGCGTGCTTGTTGGCGTCGCGCCGGACGTTGCGCAGCGAGACCTTGGTGTCCTCGGCGACCTTCTTGGCGTGGCCGACGAGCTGCTTGCGCCGGTCGGTCGAGAGGGGCGGGACGTTGATGCGGATCTGCTTGTCGTCGATCTGCGGGTTGAGGCCGAGGTCGGAGGCCTCGAGGGCCTTGCGGATCTCCTGGACGGCGCCGACGTCGAAGGGCTTGATGAGGATCTGCGTGGCCTCGGGGATGCTGATGGAGGCGAGGGCCTTGAGGTCGGTCATCGAGCCGTAGTAGTCCACCTTCACGAAGTCCACGAGGGCGGTGCTGGCGCGCCCGGTGCGGATGCCGCGGAGCTCGCTCTTGAGGTGGTCGAGCGCCTTGTCCATGCGGTCTTCGGCGTCTTTGAGGATCTGGTCGGGGTTCATGGGGAAGGCTCCGTGGGTAGACTGGCGCTCGCGATGGCGAAATCCGAGGGACCATCATACCCAAGATGACGGTGTGCACGAAGCCTCAGAAGGAGCGCGGATGATCCGGGTTGACGGGGTGGTCAAGACGTTCGGTTCGCTGCGTGCGGTCGACGGGGTGTCCTTCGAGGTCGCGCCGGGCGAGGTGTTCGGCCTCCTCGGGCCCAACGGAGCTGGCAAGAGCACCACGATCGCGATGATCTGCGGCCTCCTGGCGCCAGACAGCGGGGCCATCACGATCGACGGGGGAGCCCCGACGGACCCCGCGGCGCGGCGGGCCCTGGGCGTGGCGCCGCAATCGATGGCGGTCTACGACGAGCTGACGGCGCTGGAGAACCTGCGGTTCTTCGGGACGCTGTACGGGCTCAAGGGGGGCGAGCTTGCGCGTCGCTGCGACGAGCTGCTGCGGTTCGTGTCGCTGGCCGACCGGGCGGGCGACCGCGCGGGGCGGTACTCGGGCGGGATGAAGCGCCGGCTCAACCTCGCGTGCGCGATGATGCACGACCCGAAGATCCTGTTGCTCGACGAGCCCACGGCGGGGGTGGACCCGCAGTCGCGGAACAGTCTTTATGAGGCGGTGGATCGTCTGCGCGACGAGGGGCGGGCGATCATCTACACGACGCATTACATGGAAGAGGCGCAGCGCCTGTGCGACCGCGTGGGCGTGATCGATCACGGGACGATGCTCGAGACGGGCACGGTCGAGACGCTGATCGCCAAGCACGGCGGGGCGTCGAGCGTGGTCATCGAGCGCCCCGCGGGCGAGGAGCGCATCGAGACGGACGCGCCGCTGGGCGTGATCGAAACGGCGCTTGCGGGCGGCGACGCGACCGGCGTGCGCGTCGAGCGCCCGAGCCTTGAGACGGTATTCCTCAACCTCACCGGACGGAGCTTGCGAGACTGATGCGCGCAATCATCGCACTAGCGAAAAAAGACCTGCTCCTCCTCCTACGCGACCGGGCCGGGCTGTTCTTCGCCCTCGGCTTCCCGCTGGTGATGGCGGTGTTCTTCGGGACGATCTTCGGCGGTGGGGGAGGCGGCGGCGGATCGAGCGAGCCCGCGGGCATCTCCGTCGCGGTCGTTGACGAGGACGCGAGCCCGGCGTCGGCGGCGTTTGTCGATCAGCTCGACGCGTCGGGCGACTTTGAGATCACCCGCGCCGGCTCGCGTGAGAGCGCGTCAGACAGCGTGCGCCGGGGGACGCGCAGCGCGGCGGTGGTGCTCACGCCCGGGTTCGGCGCGGCGAGCGAGCGCGTCTTCTGGGGCGACCCCGCGACGATCGAGGTGATCTACGACCCCTCGCGCGGCGCCGAGAGCGCGATGATCGAGGGCATGCTGATGAAGCTCGCGTTCGAGGGGATTGGCGAGAAGATGAGCGACGCCGACACGGTGCAGGCGAGCAACGCCGAGGCGCTGCGGTCGATCGAAGAGGCCGACGACATGGGCCCGCTCGCGAAGGCGTCGGTGCGCCAGCTCATCGGGGCGGTGGACACGTTCTTCGCGACGAGCAACGAGAGCTGGATGCAGGAGGAAGAGGGCGGTTCCCCCACGTCGCAGATGCAGTGGCAGCCCATCGCGATCGAGACGCGCTCGGTGCGCGACATTGAAACGGTAGGGAATCAAGAAGAAAACGACAAAGGCCCGGGCAGCGGGTACGACGTGTCCTTCCCGCAGGGCGTGATGTGGGCGCTCATCGGCGTCAGCGCCGCGTTCGGCGTGTCGCTCGTACAAGAACGCTCGGGCGGGACGCTGCGCCGGCTGCGGGTGGCGCCGATCTCTCGCGGCGACGTGCTGCTGGGCAAGGCGCTGGCGTGTTACGTGTCGATCATCGTCGCGAGCGCCGCGCTGCTCGTGTTCGGCATCGTCGTCTTTGGGGTGCGCCCGGGCAGCCCGCTGCTGCTTCTGATGGGCATGGCCTGCGCGGCGGTGTGCTTCACGGGGTTGATGATGCTGCTCTCGGTGCTGGGCAAGACGGAGCAGGCCGCGTCGGGCATCGGCTGGGCCGTGTTGCTGCTGCTGGCGATGTTCGGCGGCGCGATGGTGCCGCTGTTCATCATGCCGGGGTGGATGCAGTCGCTGGCGAGCTTTTCGCCGGTGAAGTGGGCGATCCTGGCGATCGAGGGCCCGCTGTGGCGCGGGTTTGGACTCAGCGAGATGCTGATCCCCTGCGGCGTGCTGCTGGCGGTGGGGGCGGGGACTTTTGGGATCGGTGCTGGGGTGTTTGGTCGGATGGAGGAGAGTTAAGGCTGTCCTGCGAAAGCCGAGGGATAGCAATCCCTCGGTCTGCGTTTTTTCCACGTCCCTTCTTGCTCGCCTCCCTCTCCCCAGCCCTCTCCCTCAGGGAGAGGGGGGCAGAGGATTGCCCTCCTGTTCGACTCGTGTGCGTCGCGCGACTGAGATGACGACGTAACGCGTGTGCGGGCGCCGAGACCCGCCGCTTTGCAGTGCATCGTGCGTTGTGCGCACGCGCTGCGGAACCCAACGCGATCCTTTGGAGCGGGTCGGGCGCCGGGAGGGAGATCTTTCGCTTGCTCCCTCTCCCCTTGTTTCAAGGGGAGAGGGTTGGGGCGAGGGGTTGAATCGATATCTCGCGAGCGGAGCGAGCGTTTCGTCAGTTCCTAGACATGGAGATAGGGGAGCCCCTCACCCAGCCCTCTCCCCATCGGAATGGGGAGAGGGTGGAGATGGATGCTCGCTGCGCACGCGGTTGGTTTTGGTCCCCTCACCGCTGCCCTCTCCCCGAGGGAGAGGGGCGGACTAGGCGCCTGCGATGGCTTCCGCGTCGCGGTCGCTGAGCATGGCGCCGCCTTCGCGCTCTTTGACCGTTTCGTCGCGCTTCCATGAGCGTTCGCAGCGGGGCTGGTCGCGGAGGTCGTGGACCTCGGCGTCGCCGTCCTTCTTCAAGCTCACGCGGCTGACGCCCATGAGGTCGGCGAGGTCGGTCGGGTCGAGCTTCGCGAGGGCGCCGTGGGGGTCGGGGAGCGTGAGGGCGGCGTCGAGGGGGTTCTCCACGCCGCCGGTTTTCTTCGCGTTTTCGAGGGCGAAGAGGGCCTTGTCGCGCGCTTCCATGACGGTCGCGAGGGCGGGGTCGCAGGAGACGCCGAAGCCGTCGATGAACTCGGTGAGGTGCACGCACAGGTCGCTCTTGTTATCCACTTTGTGGAGCGCGCGGTACGCCTCGTCGGCGGTGTGCGGGATGATCGGCGCGAGCAGTCGGCACAGCCCGTCCACGAGGTCCCACATCGTTGACTGCACGCGCCGGCGGCGCGGCGAGTCGGGGCGGTCGCAGTAGAGGCGGTCCTTGGTCGCGGCGAGGTACACGCTGGACATCTGATCGTTGCAGAAGTCGAAGATCGCGATCGCGGCGGCGCGGAAGTTGTACGCCGCGTACGCCTCGCGCACCGTCGCGCTGAGCTTGTCGAACTCGGCGAGCGCCCACGCGTCGATGGACGCGGGCGGGTACTCGCTCAGCGGGACGCACATGCCCTCGCCCGACGAACAGTCCTTGCCGGGGGGCGAGGGGGTGAAGTCTTCGAGGTTGCTGAGCATGAAGCGGATGGTGTTGCGCACCTTGCGGTACGCGTCGCCGGCGGTCTCGAAGAAGGACCAGTCGGTTTTGATGTCGTTCTCGTAGGCGAGGGTGGCGACCCACCAGCGGGCGACGTCGGCGCCGAGCTTCTCCATCACGTCCGAGACGTTGATGGTGTTGCCGAGCGACTTGCTCATCTTGCGCCCGTCCTTGTCCACCATGAAGCCGTGTGTGAGCAGGGCGGCGTAAGGGGGGCGCCCCGTCGCGGCGAGGCCGGTGAGCATCGACACCTGGAACCAGCCGCGGTGCTGGTCGGAGCCTTCGAGGTAGAGATCGACGGGGGCGTCGCCCGTGTCTCGGGCCTGCCCGAGGCGGCGCATCACCGACGCCCAGGAGCAGCCGGACTCGAACCACACGTCGAAGATGTCCTGCATGGGCGCGAGGGTCGAGACGTCGAGGTCGGCGGGCGCGTCGGGGTCGGCGGCGGGGTCCCACGACGCGAGCAGGTCGGCGGGCGTCTCGCTGAGCCAGGCGCCGGAGCCTTTTTGCTCGACGACCTGCGCGACGGCGCGCACGCTCGCGGGCGTCAGCAGGACGTTGCCCGCGCTGTCGCGGAACGCGGGGATGGGGAGCCCCCACGAGCGCTGGCGCGAGAGGCACCAGTCGGGTCGCGTCGCGAGCATCCCGCTGAGGCGCTTGCGCCCCCACCCGGGGATGAACTGCACATCGTCGAGCGAGGCCTCGGCGAGCTCGCGCATCGTCTTGCTCTCGCGCAGCGTGGGCTTGTCGACGGCGACGAACCATTGTTCGGTGGCGCGGAAGATGACGGGCGTCTTGCCGCGCCAGTCGTGCGGGTAGGAGTGCGAGTAGACGTGGGAGTGGAAGAGGTGGCCCGAGTTCTTGAGGCGGTCGGTGACGACGGGGTTAGCGTCGAAGACGCCCATGCCCACGAGCCAGTCGGGGGCGGAGTCGTCGTAGGAGCCGTTCTCTTTGACGGGGCAGTAGACGGGGAGGCTCTCGCGCAGCCCGGTGAGGTAGTCGTCCTGCCCGTGCCCGGGGGCGGTGTGGACGAGGCCCGTGCCGTCCTCGAGCGTGACGTAGTCGGCGGCGACCACGCGGTAGACGCTGGGCGTCTCGGGGAGCTCGTGGCGTGTCTGGAGCGCCGACTCGTGCGCGGCGCGGTCGATGAAGGGGTGCGTGTAGCGCAGCCCGACGAGGTCGGACCCCTTGCACGTCGCGATGATCGGCGGGGCGTCGAGCTTCTCGAGGGAGGCGATCTTGGCGACCATCTCCTTGGCGAGCACGACGGGACGCCCGTTGAGCTCGACGAGCGCGTACTCGAAGTCGTTGTGCACCGCGATGGCGAGGTTCGCGGGGAGGGTCCACGGGGTGGTGGTCCAGATCATGAACGCGGGGTCGCCGGCGATCGAACCGACGCCGAAAGCGCGGGCGAGGGCGGCGGGGTCGGCGGCGTTGAACATGACGAAGACGGAGAGGTCGTCGCGGTCCATGTACTCGAGCTCGGCCTCGGCGAGCGCGGTCTCGTTGGCCGGCGACCAGTGGACGGCCTTGAGCGCGCGGTAGACGACGCCCTGCTCGACCATCTCGGCGAAGACGCGCAGGGTCTCGGCCTCGTAGCCGCGCTGCATGGTGAGGTAGGGCGCGGGGTAGTCGGCGAGGGTGAGCAGGCGCTTCATCTCACCGGCCTGCTGCTTGATGAACTTCTTGGCGTGGGCCTCGCAGTCCGAGCGGATGGCGCGCCGGCGGTCGGCGTCGCTGAGCGTTTCGAGCTTGGCGATCTTGCCCGACTCGACGGCGGCCGTCATCACCTGGTGCTCGATGGGGAGCCCGTGGCAGTCCCAGCCGGGGGTGTAGGGGCAGTCGTAGCCGGACATCGACTTCGTGCGCACGACGAAGTCCTTGAGGCACTTGTTGAGCATGTGCCCGAGGTGGATCGAGCCGTTGGCGTACGGCGGGCCGTCGTGGAAGACGAAGGGCTGTGAGCCCTCGCGTGCCTCGCGGAGCTTCTCGTAGAGCCCGAGCTTGTCCCATCGCTTGAGGCTCTGGGGCTCGTTCTGCACAAGGTTGGCCTTCATGGGGAAGGACGTCTTGGGCAGGTTGAGCGTCTTGCGGAAGTTGGGTGTGGAGGCGTCTGCGGTGCTCATGGGGCAAGTCCCGGTCGGAGGTGTCGAAGGCGGCGATGGTATCGGCAGAGCGGGGGGTCTTGAAACGAAAACGGCCCGCCGGGGAAGGGCGGGCCGTGAGAAGGATCGGTGGGGCTCAGGTGAGCCTTGCGACGACGGCTTACTTGTGCTCGAAAATAGACTGCGTCCGGAGGACGAGGCCGTCGGCGGCGAGCAGGTGGTAGGTCTGGGCGTGGACCTCGCGCCGGAAGCGCTGGACGTCGACGATGGAGGCGCAGAGGCCGCCGTCGTCGTCGTCCCAGAGGTGGCGCGCCGCGTTCTGCTCGGCGGCGAACTCGGTGAGCTCGCGGTAGGTCGCGTTGTAGAGGTTCTCGGGGAGCTGCTCGGTCTGGACCGTGCTCATGACGTTGATCTGCTCGCCGAAGGGCTGCTCGTGATCACGCTCGCCGGCGCAGGGGAACTCGGCGACGAGGCCGCGCTCGTTGAGTGCGATGGGCTGGTCGGTGACGATCTCGGTCGCGCAGACGCCGTTGTGGGCGAAGCGGAGGAGATGCGATCCGGGCATGACCCACGCCTCGTAGTCGTACTCGCCATGCTGGATGGAAGTGCGGCTTTTGATCTGGAAAAGTTCGGGGTGCACCGCGCGCCGGTACAGGATGAGCTTGTAGGCCTGAAGGCCGGCGGATTTGGAGGGGGTGCTCATTGGGTTTCGCGCCGTTTGGCTGCTCATGGCTGCGTCCTTCTGGAGGGTCGGGAACAGTAGCCTTGATTTTTGCTATGGCAAGGATTCTCTACCGATTCTTCGTGAATCTCAAGGAAGAATGCCGAAGTTTGTCAGGTGTTCTTTTTGCGCTCCGCGCAAGGCGATACACAACCTGTTGTGGTTGTGCGGGTTGAAAGCCGATCGATCCGCCCGTCGCCGCGAGCGACGCTTAGACGCCCCGGAGCGCGTGTTCACATGCACAAACCAACACTAATCAAGACGTTGCGTCAGATGACCCTGAACGGACGCGTCAACGGGCTCCTGCGAACGATTACGTCGCCGAAAAGCGATATGGCCAAGTCCAGGCGGGCGGCCGACGCGCTGATAGCGTTGCTGGCCAAGGGCGAGCTTGACCAGGCGGGCGCCGAGATGGCCAGCGAGGGGCTCTTCCGGAGCTGGTCGGCGCTGGGCGAGGTCCAGCGCGCCAGGCTGATGCGGGTGGGGGCCCCGCGCTGGCAGGACGGCTTGGCGCGGATCGAGCGGGACGGCAACGCGGCGACCCGGCGGACGGCCGCGGGCCTTGCTGAGCGCTGGCCCGTCGGCGAGGCGATCCGGGCGGCGGGGCGGCTGGTCTCGGACCCGAGCCCGGACGTGGCGGACCAGGCGGAGCGGTCGTTGCTCGCGGCGTGCGCGCGGGCGGAGGACCTCAACGCGGCCGCGGCCGCGGCGCTCGACGAAACCCTCGCCGGTCTCGCGGGGCAGTACGACCAGCACCGGCGTCGCGGCTTGCTGCGTGCGGTGCTGGGGCTGGGCGCGGCGTCGGGGCCTGCCGTGCGTGAGTGGCTCCGCGCCGGCGGCGAGGACGAGATGATGCCGCTGCGTGCGGTGGTGAAAGAGGCGGGGGTGGTCTCCCGCGCCGACGCGGTGCGGCTGCTGGGCGAGCCCGGGCTTCGTGCGGCCGCGGCCGGGCGGCTGGAGGTCCCGGCGAGCGCGGCTGATCACGAACAAACACTGGTGTGCGCACCGCTGGTGCTGGCCCGCGAGCGGGTCCGCGCGCTGAAGCGTCTGGACGATCCGCTGCGGGTGATCCCGTCGCAGGAGGCTCTTGAAACGCTGAGCGTCCCGGCGCGGGTGGGGGCGCTGTGGTGGGCGTCGCTGGCGCCGGCGCCGAGCGGTTCGCGCGCCACGGCGCTCGCGGAGATGCTCCACGACCCCGAGCCGGTTGTCCGCTGCGGGGCGGTGCGCCGTCTGGGCGAGCTTGCCGAGGGCTGCGGGGCAGCTCGCGAGGCGCTGCGCGACGCGGTGTACGACGCGGATGTGCGCGTCGCGCTCGCTGCTGTTCGCGAGCTGCGCCGGGCGGACGCGGAGGCGATCGTCGCGCTGGCGCCCTCTCTGGTGCGCAGCCCGCACGCGCCGCTGCGCGCCGAGGGTCGGCGGGCGATCGAGGGGGACGACGCGTGGGGCATGATCGCGGCGGGGCACAGCGAGGGCTGGCGTGCGCTGCGGGCGGGGCTTGAGAACGATCGGGCGCGTGCGCTCGCGGAGCTGCGCGGGCGGGTCGCGGAGGGGACGGTCGGACGGCGCACGCTGGCGGTGATGGCCTCGCGCCGTCTGGGGCTGACGGGGGAGGTGGAGACCGAATTGCTCGGCGCGGTGCGGGCCGAGGATGCGCGTGTGGTGTCGTCTGCGGTCGGCGCGCTGGGCGAGAACGATTCGGCGTCGTCGCGCGCGGCGGTCTCGACGTGCCTGGCGCACGGGGACGCCCGCGTGCGCGCCAACGCGCTCGAGGCGATCGCCCGGCGCGACCCTGACGAGCCCGTGGTGCGGGCGTGGGTAGACAACGAGATCCCGCGTTCGCGCGGCAATGCGGTTCGGGCGCGGGTGGTGCTGGCGAAGGACGCGCGCGGGAACGAGGCGCTCGAACGCATGCTGCGGGATTCGTCGCGCGGGCACCGGCTCTCGGGGCTGTGGGTCGCCGAGCGGGCCGGGGCGGTGGGCGTGAGCGCGCGGGTCGCGGAGCTGGCGCGGAACGAACAGGACCCCGACGTGCGCGGGCGCGCGAGGCGGTGCGCCCGGCGATTGCTCGCTGAGATGCGGCTTCAGGACGCCGGCGTGCCCGCGGTGACGCGGCCGGCGTAGGCTTGGGCATGACCGCTGCCCCCCAACGTGTTTCCCGTCGAGGGATTTCGATCTTCCGCGTGCTGGTTGCGCTCGTATTGCTCGCGGTGATCGCGGGCGGGACGGCGTACCTGATCTTCACGAACACCCAGCGTGGCGGCGACGCCGTGGACTGGGCGGCCCGCCAGGTGGTGGGGGTGGTCGAGCGCTCGATCGTGCCCGATGTCGGGTTCGAGCGGTTCGAGTACCAGGCGCCGCGGACGCTGCGGTTCGTCGGGCTGACGCTGACCTCGCCAGGCGGGGTGCGGGTCGCGGAGGCGCGGAGCGTCGAGGTGGAGCTGACGCGGATGCCGCGGTACGGCGACCCGGTGCTGATCGAGCGCATCGGCATCGTGGGCGGTGTGGTGGAGCTGATCGAGACCCGCGAGGACGACGGCTCGCTGGGGTTCGTGGGGCTGGCGCCCTTTGTCGAACCCCGCGCGGGCGGGGCGCCCTCTGCCGGTCCGCCTGCGCAGAACTACGAGGGGGAGCGCTTGCTGAGCGACGTGCTCGAGATCCGGCTTGTGACGCTCGAGGATTGCGGCGTGCGCTACACGCCTCTGGGTGGCGATCCGCCGATGCGTCTGACCGGCGTGACGACGGAGCTGGCGCTGACGCCCGAGGACGAGGGGGACCGGCGCTGGCACCGCTTCGATCTGGAGCTGGCGCGGGGGACGGCGCTCGACGCGCGGTTCGCGGGGCGGTTCGATCTTGATCGCCTGGAGATCGACCTCTCGCCCTCGACGCTGCGGCTTGATCTTTCGGACGGGCCGGCGGAGGAGCTTCCGCCGGGGGTGCAGGCGCTGCTGAACGAGTACGACGCGACGGGCGTGCTGCGCGTGACCGCGGAGGGGGCGGTCCCGGTGCGCGACATGAACAGCGCGACGGCGCGGGCGTCGCTGGAGCTCAAGGGGTTCAATCTTTCGCTGGGGGAGTACCGGCTTCCGATCGCCTCGGCGCTCTTTGACGCGTCGCTGCGCGGCGGGGTGGCGACGATCGAGCGCGGGGACGTGGCGGCGCTTGGGGGGCAGGCGCTGGTGCGCGGGGCGATGGAGCTGCGCGAGGAGCGCCGCCCGGCGACGCTCACGTGGAGCCTCAGCGGGATGCGTCTGCGGGAGATCCTGCGGGGCGGGACGCCCGCGGGGGAAACGCCGAGGCTCGCGGGGGTCGTCGAGAGCCGGGGCGAGGCGACGATGGACGCGCTGGCCGGCGTCGAGACGCTGCGCGGCGAGGGGACCGTCGACGTGACCAAGGGGCGGTTCGGGCAGATCAGCATGCTGGCGCGGCTGCTGCGGTTTATCGGCGACGGGAAGCCGGTCGAGGAGACGGCTCTCTCGAGCGAGCTGCACGGCGAGTTTTCGATCCGGGGAGCGGCGCTGGACTTTACGAGCCTGAGCATGACGACCCCGGTCGTGAGCGTGCGCGGGCAGGGGGTGCTGCACTTTGACGGTCGGATGGATTTCCTGCTGAACGGCGGGCCGCTCGAGCGGGTGCAGGAGATGCTGGGCGGGTTCGGGAGGATCTTCGGCGTGGTGACGGATCAGTTCGTGAAGTACAGGGTGCGCGGGACGCTGTCGGAGCCGGAGATCGCGGTGGCGCCGCTGGGCGTGGGCGCGGCGGTGGACCGGAGCGATCTCCCGTGAGGGCGGTCCTTCTTATGGGGCTGCGCGGCAGCGGGAAGAGCACGTGCGGCGCGGCGCTGGCGCGGGAGCTGGGGCGGGCGTTCGTGGATCTCGACGACGCGACGCTGGCGCGGGTTGGCGCCCCGACGGTGCGGGAGGCGTGGGAGCGCGACGGGGAGGCGGCGTTCCGGGAGGCGGAGATCGAGTCGTTGCGCGAGACGCTCGCGGGCTGGCCCGGCGCGGTGGTCGCGCTGGGGGGCGGGACGCCGACGGTCGCGGGGTTTGAAGGGGCGTCGGGGGACGCGCTGCGGGTCTACCTGCACGCGACGCCCGCGGCGCTGCGCGAGCGTTTGGAGGAGTCGGACCCGGACCGCCCGGCGCTGCTGGGCGTTTCGGCGGTCGATGAGATCGACGAGGTGTACGCGGCGCGCGACGCGGTGTACCGCGGGCTGGCGCACGCGACGGTCAGCGCGGGGGGGACGGCGCGTGAATCGCTCGAGGCGCTGCGCGCGGTCGTCGCTCAGGCGGCGAGGGAGTAGCGGCCCTCGTGGAGGCGGCGGAGGAGGAGTTCCTTGTCGCCCTCGCGGGCAAAGCGGGTGAAGACGGCGGCCATGCGCACGGGGCCGGGGGCGTCTTCTTCTTCGAGCCAGACGACGTTGGCGAACGCGAATGCGCTGCGCCGGTCGGTGCTGCGCTCGCCGAGGGTGGCGGGGAGGTCGATGCGGACGGCGACCTCGGTGCCGGGCTCGATGGCCTGGTCGAGCTCGAAGCGGACGCCGCCCTCGGAGACGTCGTAGGCGTGCCCGTCCCAGAGGAACTCGTCGCTGTCGAGGGGGCGGACGGTGATCCGCGTGTACATCGGGGGGAGCTCGTAACGGACGTACTCACGGCGGTCGCTCAGACGGTGCATGTGCGTTCTCCTTCTTGGAGTACGCGCCGTATCGGTCTGTGGTTTCGTCTGGTTGAGCGGGAACGGCTGGGGGACGTGAAAAACGTCCCGGAACCCACCCGTGAGGGGGGGCGGATCAGGGGTCGAGGGGCTTGCCGGCGAGTTCGATGCGGGCGCCGGCGACGCTGAGCCCGAAGGCGTCGCCGATCTCGCGGATGAGGTCGGGGCCCACGGCGTCGTAGAAGCGCTGGCTGAGGTCGGCGGGCACGTCGTGGATGACGCCGGCGCTGTCCTGGACGTGGAGGTGTTCGGAGACGTCGGCGTCGTAGCGGGCCGGGCCGGAGGTGGTGGCGAGGCGTCGGCAGATGCCGCGTTCGCAGAAGGCTTCGAGCGCGTTGTAGACGGTCGCGAGGCTGAGGTCGGCGTCGGACTCGCAGACGAGGCGGTAGAGCTCTTCGGCGGTGGGGTGGGACTTGGTGGCGGCGAGCGCGCGGTAGACGGTTTCGCGCTGGCGGGTGCAGCGGAGGCCGCATTTGCAGAACTGTTCTTTGGCTCTGTCGGGCACGGGTCTCGCATCCCCTTCCGGACGGGCATGATAGCGCGGGGGCGGGGTGGCGATCCAGTGCCCCCGGCAGGCGTACTGTAGGTGCGGATGATTCTCAAGGGCCTCAATCTGGACACGGAGACCGGGGACCAGCTCTGGTGCGAGGGCTGCGGCTACCGCCTCGACGGGCTCGGGCTCGAGGGGGTGTGCCCGGAGTGCGGCAGGGAGCGGGGACTCTCGGACCCGGCGCGCCGGACGGGCTCGGCGTGGCAGCGGGGTGTCTCGCTTGGGGCGTGGCTGCGGAGCGGGCTGGCGACGCTGCGCCGCCCCCGGACGTCGTGGGACCGCGTGCGGGTGGACGGCGGGAGCGGGCGGAGTCTGGCGATGATGAACGCCGCGAGCGCCGCGGCGATCGGGGTTGGGATCCCGGGGGTGGTGATGCGGCTCGAGGTGCTCACCGGCGTGATGCTGTGGCTGCTGCTCACGGGCGTGCTGTGGGTGCTGACGGCGGTGGAGCGGCGCGGGCTGAGCTTCTGGGGGCGGGTCCACGGCGGGCGGGTGACGGCGGACGTGGCGTGGTCGGTGTGCGGGCACGCGGGGGCGGGCTGGGTGGTCGGCGGGGCGCTGGCGAGCGCGGGGTGGGTCCTGGGCGGGCTCTTTACCGCGTCGCAGTGGACGCTGTTCCGCGGGGTCGTGTTTGTGAGCGGGCCGCCGTCGCTGTGGACGTTCGGGCTCGGGTGGATCGTGGGGCTGCTGGTGTTCGAGACGCTGGCGTACCTCGGCGTGCGCCGGATGCGGTTTGCCAACGCGCCGGGGGCGGGAGCGCTTACTCGTACTCCTCGAGAGGGCCCGGCGTAAAGACGTCGTCGACGCGGGTGTGGAAGACGTCCGCGATCTTGAAGGCCAGCTCGAGCGTGGGCGAGTATTTCGCTTTTTCGATCGCGACGATGGTCTGGCGGCTGACGCCGACGCGCTCGGCGAGCTCGCGCTGGGTCATTTCCCCGTTTGTAAAGCGTAATTCTCGGATGCGGTTGTGGAGGGTCGTCGCGCCCATCACGCGCTCCGGCGGTAGGCGAGGACGACCGACGCGCAACGCACGACCTCGGACGCGGCGAGGGTGAGCAGGAGCGCGTGGGCGATCGCGAGGGGGCTCGAGAGGAAGTCTGCCGGGATGGAGTCGGCGTGGGTGGCGGCGAGCTGCACCGCGGCTTGCTGGGCAAGGAGGAGGAGCATCGCGACGACGGCGCCGAGGGTGAGGATGAGGTGCGAGAGGCGGAGCGAGCGGTGCTGGATGAGGGCGTCGCGCTCGTCGTTGGGTTCGTCGGGCGTCACCATCGCGAAGTAGATGTGCATGACCGTCAGGAGAACCACCTGCAGGACGACGCCCCCGATCAGCAGGCCGATCGTCGCGAAGGGGTTGGTCGGCTGGGTGAGCGCGACGGCGAGCACGGCGCAGTAGATGCCCCCGGTGGTGACGAGGCTCGCGGCGGCGCTGCGTTCGTTGAAGGCGGCTCCGGTGCCGGACTGGTTCATTGGGGGATCTCGCAGGGGGGTGGTCGGGTCAAGGAGAGGCGACACGGTGTCAACTCTTCTTGACATTTGTATACGGTACCCGCGCGGCGGGATTTCAGGGGGGCCTACACTGGCCTCATGCCCGCTTCGAAGGGAAAGGTGCTGGTCGCGATGAGCGGCGGGGTGGATTCCTCGGTCGCCGCGGCTCTGCTTGCGCGCGAGGGGTGGGAGGTCGTCGGGTGCTTCATGCGTCTGGGCTCTCCCGGCGAGACGCTGGACCTGGCGATCGCGGACGAGTCGTGCGACACCTCCGCGGCGACGATCGGCAAGCAGGGGTGCTGTTCGGTCGGTGACGCGGCCGACGCGCGGCTCGTCGCGGCGCAGCTGGACGTGCCCTTCTACGTCGTGAACTTCAAAAACGACTTCGGGCGGATCATCGACTACTTCGTCGGCGAGTACGCGGCGGGTCGGACGCCCAACCCGTGCGTGCGCTGCAACGACTGGCTGAAGTTCGGCAAGCTGCACGCGTACGCGAAGCAGATCGGCGCGAGAGCCGTGGCGAGCGGGCACTACGCGCGCGTCGAGACGGTCGACGGCGCGCCGCGTCTGCTGCGCGGGGTCGATCACGGGAAGGACCAGTCGTACGTGCTCTTCGGAGCGCCGATGGACCGGCTGAGCGAGATGATGCTGCCGATCGGCGGGTACGAGAAGTCGGTCGTGCGCGCCATGGCCGAGGACTTCGGGCTGCCCGTCTTCGACAAGCCGGACTCGCAGGAGATCTGCTTCGTGCCCGACAACGACTACGCGGGGCTGGTGGAGCGCCGTCGCCCGGAGCTGGCGTCGAACGGGCCCATCCTGACGCGCGACGGGGAAGTCATCGGCGAGCACGGCGGGCAGCACCGGTACACGGTGGGGCAACGCCGGGGGATCAAGATCCCGCGCGAGAACCCGCTGTACGTGCTGGAAAAGGACGCCGAGACGAACGCCGTCGTGGTGGGCGAGCGCGCCGAGCTGGTCGCGCACGGGCTCGAGGCGCAGGACACGAACTGGCTGCTCTCTGCAGATGAGATGCGTGCGCTGCGCGCCGGCGGGCTGCGCTGCGGGGTGCAGATCCGGTCGCACGGGGCGGCGCTGCCCGCGCTGGTGACGTTCGACGGCTCGACGATGCGGGCGACGCTCGACGACGCGACCGACGCGGTCGCGCCGGGGCAGGCGGCGGTGTGCTACGACGGGGAACGCGTGCTGGGCGGCGGGTGGATCACCCGGGCGCTGGGCTAGCGGGCGATCTCGACGGCGCGCGTCTCGCGCAGGACCGTCACCTTGATCTCGCCGGGGAAGGTCATCTCGTCCGCGACGCGGTCGGCGATCTTGCGCGCGATGAGGTGGGCCTCGTCGTCGTTGACCTTCGAGGCGTCGATCATCACACGCACCTCGCGCCCGGCCTGGATGGCGTGGGCCTCGACGACGCCCTGGTGGTCGAGCGCGATGCCCTGGAGGTGCTCGAGGCGCTGGATGTAGCGTTCGAGGCTCTCGCGCCGCGCGCCGGGGCGGGCGCCCGAGACGGCGTCGGCGGCCATAACGATGGGCGTGTAGAAGCTGGTGGCGGGGATGTCGGCGTGGTGCCCGCCGATCGCGTTGAGCACGGGCTCTTTCTCGCCGTGGAGCCTTGCGAAGTCCATGCCGATCTTGGGGTGCCCGCCCTCGGCCTCGTGGTCCATCGCTTTCCCGATGTCGTGGAGGAAGCCGCAGCGCCGGGCGATGGCGCCGTCGAGCCCGAGCTGCTCGGCGATGATCTGGCTGAGGTACGCGACCTCCATGGAGTGTCGCAAGACGTTCTGCCCGTAGCTGGTGCGGTAGTGCAGCTTGCCCATGGCGTCGGACACCTTGGGGTTGACGCCGCGGAGGTTCGCCTCGAGGACGGCGTCCTTGCCGTGCTTGCGGACCTGCTTGTCGATGTCCTTCTTGGTGGCGGCGAGGACCTCTTCGATGCGGGTTGGGTGGATGCGCCCGTCGGCGATGAGGGTGCCGAGGGCCTCGGCGGCGATGGTCTGGCGGACCTTGTCGAAGCTGGAGACGACGATGACGCCGGGGGTGTCGTCGATGATGAGGTCCACGCCGGCGGCTTTCTCGAAGGCGCGGATGTTCCGCCCCTCGCGCCCGATGAGGCGCCCCTTCATGTCGTCGGAGGGGATCTGGACGGCGCGGACGGTGGCCTCGGCGCTGGTCTCGGAGGCGTAGCGCTGGATCGCCATGAGGGTGATCTCGCGGGCCTTCTCGTGGGCCTCGGACTCGGCCTCTTCGAGGATGTTGCGGGAGATCTTCGCGGCCTCGTGGCGGGAGTCTTCCTCGATGCGCCGCATGACGCGCTCGGTCGCGTCGTCGCGGGTGAGCTGGGCGACGCGGAGGAGCTCTTCCTCCTGCTTGTTGCGGATCTCGACGAGCTGCTCCTCCCGCTCGCGGATGCCCTGCTCCCGGCGCTGGAGGGTCTCGCTGGTCTTGGCGAGTGCCTCTTCCTTGAGGGTCAGGGCGTCGGTCTTCTTTTCGAGGAGGTCCTCGCGCTTGGAGAGGCGGCGTTCCTGCTCGCGCATTTCTGAGCGGGTCTTCTCGGCCTCCTCGTCGAAGGCGGAGCGTTTCTCGAGGATCTTCTTTTCGGCGTGGAGCTCGGCTTTCTGGCGGGCGGTCTCGGCCTCGGCTTTGGCGACCTCGACGACGCGGTTGGCCTCGGTGCGCGCGCTCGAGAGCGTCCAGCCAAAGAGGAGGCGTGCGAGGAGGACGCCGAGCAGCACGCCCCCGAGGGCGGCCACGACGCCGACGAGGGTCTGTGTGACGGCCGCGAGGAGTGCGGGCGTGGTATCGATCATCGGCGACATGGCCGGTCCTTCCGTGTACGCGCAGGGACGCTGCGCGGACCGGACCCCGAGCGCTCGATGTCCAACCGATTCCCGACGGGGCCTGCGCCCAGGCATGCTCGCCCGGATCGTCGCGCGCGGGCGCGAGATCAAAAAACGGGCGGGAACGGACACGCTGGATCTATCCGAGGCGCTCTCGCCCCGGGCCCGCGCGAGGCGGGCTGGAATCGGTCGCCGCGAGGAGGTCGGCGATCCGGTGAGTGCGGCGGACGGACTCCCGCCCGCCAGCGTTACCATACCCTTGACCGTACGCACACGCGCTCGAAACGGTTCGACCCGAGGCCCGCTCCCATGCCCACCGCTCTCCGATGGCTCCTCCGCCTCGGCCCGACGAACCCGGTCTGTGTCCGACTCGTGCAGGGGGGATCGAAGCGCAAGCGCCACCTCTACTTGCGGTCGGCGTACCTTGCCCTGCTTATCATCGTCCTCCTCTGGACGCTGCTCATGACGTCCCAGTCGGGCGCCCTCAGCTACCGGGCGCTCGCGGCCGCGGGGGCGACGAGCTTCAAGTACGTCGCGTACCTCCAGGTCGGGCTGATCTGCCTCATCGCCCCGCTGTTCATGGCCGGGGCGATCGCCCAGGAAGCCAACCCGAAGACGTGGGACATCCTCCTGACGACCCCGCTGACGGCGGCGCAGATCGTGCTGGGGAACCTGTTCGGGCGTCTGTTCTTCATCCTCGCGCTGCTCGCGGCGTCGCTGCCGCTCTTTGCGGTGACGCAGTACTTCGGCGGGGTGCCGAGCCGCTCGATCTTCCTGAGCTACGCGATCGCGGCGGGCGCGGCGGTGGGTGTGGGGGCGGTGGCGATCGCGCTGTGCGTGAGCCGGGTGGCGGGGCAGCGGGCGGTCTTTGTGTTCTACATAAGTGTGGTGACGTACCTCGCGGTGACGAGCGCGATCGACGCGGTGATCGCGCCGGCGGGGCAGACGTCGGCGCTGACGCCGGTGAACCCGTTCCTGACGCTCCGCTCGATCCTGAGCCCCAGCGGCTACGCGCCGCACACGCCCGACCAGCTCGCGGGCGCGTCGCTGCTGGCGCGGGCGTGGTTCGGGTCGCCCGCGCTGTCGTTCCTGCTGGTCACGTTCGTCGGGAGCTTCGTGATCGTGACGCTGAGCGTGTGGAACGTGCGCTCGGCGACGCTGCACGGGCTTCGGCTGACGAAGAACACCAGCGACGACGACGTGAGCGAGAGCGGTCGGGCGGGACGCGTCGTCGGGCGGAACCCGATCGCGTGGCGCGAGGCGGAGAGCCGAGGCGGGTTCGTGCGCCAGATGGCGCGCTGGGGGTTCCTAGCGGCGGGGCTGCTGTGGGCGCTGGGGTTCCTCGCGTTCTTCCACGCCGGCGCGCTCGACGCCGCGGCGTTCCGGTTCACCCTGCTCTCGACGCTGTGGACGGAGTACCTGGTCATCACGCTCGTCGCGGTCGTGAGCGCGAGCTCGACGATCGCGAGCGAGCGCGAGGACGGGACGCTGGACATCCTGCTCACCACGCCGATCACGCCCGCCGACTACCTCGGCGGGAAGCTCAAGGGGCTGGTGCGCTACTTGGGGCCGATGCTCGCGGCGCCGATCATCACCACCGCGCTCGCCGCGGGGTACGTGGCCCTCGGCGGGTTGGGCGGCGCGGCGGAGCTGACGGAATCGCTGGTGGTGAGCACGACGACGGTTGAGGTCCCGGTGATCCTGCCGGTCGCAGCGCTCGTCGCGCCGCTGACGAGCGTGCCCTTCGTCGCGTTCTGCGCGGTCGTGGGGCTGCAGTGGTCGCTCAAGAGCAAGGGCGTGGTGGGGGCGACGGTGGGCGCGTTCGGCGTGGTGCTCGCGGCGGGGGGCGTGCTGGGGATGTGCGGATTCAACGCGGGGAACTCGCTGCCGTACGTCGGTCCGTCGCTCGCGTGTCTGACGCCGGTGACGGCCGTGAGCGCGTGCGTCACGCCGGCGTCGTCGCTGGTGGAATCGCTCGACCGCTCGGGGAGCGTTGACACGCTGACCCTCCCGCTGCTTGTCGGGGCGCTGGTGGTGTGCGTGGTGTACGTCTGCATGACGTGGGCCGTGAAGATCAGCCTGATCAAGTCGTTCGATGTGACGATGCGCAAGCTGGCGGGGGCGCGGTGAGGTCCGCTCTCTCTCCCCTTGAAACAAGGGGAGAGGGAGCAGAATCCGGTCCCCCTCTCCCCGAGGGAGAGGGGTTAGGGGAGAGGGGTTCAAATCCGTCTCATCGCGCGGCGGTTCTCTCATCCGTCGCGACCAACTGCCCTCACCCCGGCCCTCTCCCCGAGGGAGAGGGGGCAGATCAGAACTGCTTGCGCAGGCGGGCGGCGGGGATGCCCAGCTGGTCGCGGTACTTCGCGACGGTGCGCCGGGCGATGTCGATGCCCTTGGCTTTGAGCGCTTTAGACAGCGCTTCGTCGGAGAGGGGCTTGTTTTTGTCTTCGCTGTCGACGATCTCGCGCAGGGCGGCGCGGATGGCTTCCCAGCTCATCTCCTCGCCCTCGTCGGTCTGGATGCCGCCGGAGAAGAAGCCGCGCAGGGGGACGACGCCGCGTGGGGTCTGCACGTGCTTGCCCGCGACGGCGCGGGAGACGGTCGCGACGTGGACGCCGAGCTGGTCGGCGACCTGCGTCATGGGGAGTGGGCGCAGCGACTCGGGGCCCTGCTCGAAGTACTCGCGCTGGGCGGCGGCGACGACGTTGAGCACGCGCACGAGCGTGCGCTTGCGCTGCTCGATCGCGTCGATGAGCCACTCGGCGTTTGAGATGTTCGTCTTGATGAAGTCCTTCGCGGAGCGGTCGACGTCGCTCGAGCGGACCATCTGGGCGTAGCGTTTGTTGATGCGCAGGTTGGGGAGCACGCGGTCGTTGAGGAAGCCGACGTAGAGGTCTTCTTCCTCGTCGTACTCGATGATCGCGTCGGGGACGATCGCGGGGGGCGCGTCGTTGACCAGCGCCCGCGCCGGCGCGACGCTGAGGCGCTTCATCCGCGCCATCGCGTCCTTGATCTCGTCCATCGTCGATTCGGTTTCCTCGGCGATCTTCGGTAGGCGGTTGTTGAGCAGGTCGTCGAGGTGGTCTTTGATGAGGCGGCGCGTCAGCGGCGTCGAGAGCCCGCTGTGCTCGCGCTCGTGCGCGTCGAGCTGGAGCAGCAGGCACTCGCGGGTGTCGCGGGCGGCGATGCCCGGCGGGTCGAGCGCGAGCTGGAGGCGCTCGAGCGTGCTCGCGAGCTCGTCGGGTGTCGGGGCGTCCATCGCGCGGGGGGCCTGGGACGCGATGTCGGAGAGGTCGGTGCGCAGGTAGCCGTCGTCGTCGAGGTGCTCGAGGAGCAGCTCGCCCAGCTCGCGCACCCGCCCCACGACGTCCGAGAGGCGCCACTGGTCGAGGAGCTGGTCGGAGAGAGACGCCGAGCGGGCGGCGGTTGACGCCATCGCGTCCATCTTCGCGTCGCGTTCGCCGGCCTGGTTCCCGCTGCTGGGGCTGAGCGAGCTGAGCTCACGCCGGAGCGAGGCGGCGGAGGACTCGTTGTCGAAGGCCTCGGCGTACTCGGTTTCCATCGCGTCGAGGCGCTCGAAGTCCTCGGCGTTCTCGCCGGGTTCGCTCTCGTGCTCGCGCTCGCTCGGGGCGTCGGCCTGCTCGGGGCCGGCGAGCTCGAGGGTGACGTTGGATTCGAGTTCCTGCTCGATGCGTTCCTGGAGCGCCATCAGCGGGAGCTGCAGGATCTCCATCGACTGGATCATCCTGGGGGCCAGCTTCATGTGCTGGCCCAGCTTCATCTGCTGGGACGTCTCGAAACGCATGCGGCGCGGGCTCCTTCCCGGCGCGAGCCGGGCGGAACGGGCGCGGCTCGTCGGTGGGCACTCTACTCCATCGACTGGCGCCCGCGGATCGCGTCAGCCAGAACCGCCTTGGACGCGAATTCAAGCTGGCTGCCCGTCGGGAGGCCCCGCGCCAAGCGCGCGACACGCACGCCGTGCTCCTTGGCGCGCTCGGCGAGGTACAGCCCGGTTCCGTCGCCCTCGAGCGTGGGGGAGAGCCCCATGACCAGCTCGCTGACGGCGACCCCGCCGCAGTTGGCGGAAGGGTCCGCCAGGCGTTTGACGAGCGCGCCGACGGTGAGCTCCTCGGGCCCGACGCCCTCGAGCGGGTCGATCTGCCCGAGCAGGACGTGGTAGACGCCGTCGTACATGCCGGTCCGTTCGATCGCGATGAGGTCGCGGGGTTGCTCGACGACGAGGACAACGTGGCGCTTGCGGCGCTCGTCGGCGCAGATCGGGCAGGGGTCGGTCTCGGTCAGATTGAAGCACACGGCGCAGTGGCGCACCGCGGTCTTCATCCCCTCGATCGCGCGGGCGAGGGTGAGGGCCTCGGCAGGCGGCGACTTGAGCACGTGGAACGCGAGGCGCTCGGCGGTGCGACGTCCGATACCCGGGAGCGTTGCGAAGGCCTCGATGAGGCGATCAACGGCGGGGGGGTAGGGGCCGGCGGGCGTGCGTTGGGTGCGTGGTTTCAATGCGGGCGGCCTGCGGAGTATGGGGTGGCGGGTCAACCCGGAGTATAGCGCCCGATCTTGGGGAGACACGTAGGCCGCGACCGCGCGAGCCTTCATACTGGGTGGATGAGCCCACGCCGGCGTTTGATTCTCGTTCTTTCCGCGCTGGCGGCGCTGTGCGCGGCGATCCCCGCGCGCGCTGCGCTGCGCGCCGAGTCGGGCGACGCGCTGCTTGTGTTCGAGAGCGACGGCGCGCGCGAGGCGGCCGGCGGCGGCGCGTACGGGGTGTTCGCGTGGTTCCGTCCCGAGGGTGCGGGCGACGCGCTGGCGCTCGAGGACGAAGCGGGGGTTGTCTGGCGTCTCGGGCGGGGCGCCGACGGGTTGGCGACGCTGGACGTGCGCACGGACGGGCGGGGGTATACCCGGCTGACGGGCGGGGCGATGCCCCTGGGCGAGTGGACGCTCGTCACGGTTTCGTTCGATGGCGACGGGGGCGACCTCGCGCTGCGCACGCGCAGCGCCTCAACGGCGCGTGTCGAGGCCGCGCTCCCCGGGGCGGTCCGGGCGAGCGCGACGGCGGGGACCGTCGTGCTTGGTTCACGCGCTGCCGGCTCGGCGATGCCCGGGACCTACGGGCTAATCCTCTTCCGCGACCGTGCGCTGAACTCGTATGACGTTGATGATCTGATCGAGCGACGCGTGTACCTCGATGCGCATTTCTACGGGAACCGCCCCGCGGGGACGCTCGTCGGGAGCGGGGGGACGCTGTGGATGATCAACCACGCGTTCTCGACGGCCCCGGTCGACGCGCTGCCCTACCCGTCAACCACCCGGGAGCGCGCCGCGATCCCCGGGCGCCCGGCGACAGAGACGAACATCCACCGCTACGAGCACGCGGGCGTCGATGGCGGGCAGTTCCGCGTCGTGCGCGCCGTCGAGGAGACGCACGGGTTCACGCACGTCTCGCCCTTTGCAGACGGATGGATGGAACGCCGCCTCCCGATACTGGTCGTGCCCCTCCCGAGCGAACCGTTCGTGCGTCAGGTCGCCCCGCGCACCCGTTTGCTGGCGCGGGGCGAAACGCGCGGCGTGCGGCGCGTGATCGTCAGCGCCAACAGCCGCGGCGTGCAACGCAACGACGGCGCGGGGGAGCGGACCGGGAACTACGCCGACGCGCTCCAGCACCTGCACGAGGACACGCTCGCCGGCGTGCTGCTGCGCCCCGCCACGCTGGCGAGGCACCCGTGGGCGGCCTTCGACGCGGTCGAGGAGGCCCCGTGGATGTCGGGGAACATCGAGGATTTGTCCTCCAGCGAGTATTCCCGGTTCTTCACCGGGTCCACCTCCGGCGGGAACCCCGGCGCGGGCGTGCTGCTCCGGCGCGGCGCGGCGTACGCGCTGCGCGCCCAGCCCTTCGGGATGATGCGGCCCGACGCGCCGCTGACCGTGCGCGCGCACGTGCTGGAGTACCCGGGGGCGTCGGACGTGATCTGGAGCGGGAACGCCGGCCCCTCCCAGGGCGCGGCCGGGCAGGCGGTTGGCGCGCCGGTCGTGTGCCGCCTCGATACCCAGCGGTCGTCGCATGTGTACCTGCCCGCCGAGGGGGATTCGCTCGTCGCACGCACGCTCACGCTGCGCGGAACGCCCGATGTGCAGATCGGCGACGCGTGCGTCTACGGCGGGGGGATCAACGTGGTCGAGGCGGTGAGCGTTGACGAGGCGTCGGCGGGCAGGACACGCGTGACGCTCGCGCACCTCCCGCAGGCGTCGATCCGCGCGGGGGACCGGGTCCTCTTCGGTCCGTGGGGGCTCAGGACGCTGCGTGCGGACATGCCCGCGCTCGATCCCGACGACCCCAACCGCTGGCGCGGGCTGGCCGTCGAGCCGGGCGCGACGGGGTATCCGCTGGCGCTCTTCGCGTTCGACGCGTGGCGCACCGACGCGGCGGAGGGGTTCATCGTCGGGGGCGTGGGCTGGGGGGGCAACGGGTTCCGCGCTCAGATCGACCAGGCGTTCCCGGGCGCTCTCGAGGCGTGGATGCGCCTTAGCGAGGCGGACGTGTGGCTCCAGGGGATGGCGCAGCAGGACAGCGTGCCGGCGTCGATGGGTGAGTTCACCGCGATCGTGCGCGCCGCGCTGCCCGATGCAGAGATCGCCTGGGTGGGCGAGACGGCGCACGGGGCGATGGTCGGCGCGGACTGGCACGCGTACATGCTCGGGGCGGCCGAGGAGCACGGCGCGCCGGCTGTGAGCATCCTGAACGACCCCCGGTTCGGCGCGGTCGAGGACCAGATCGCCGCGGGGCTCCGCTCGAACTCGAACCACTACTCCGCCAGCGGCGCCGACGCGGTGATGAGCGCTTGGCTGGAAGGTCTCCGCGAGGCCGCGCTCCCCGCGCCGGCGGACCTCGACGACGACGGGCGCGTCGGCGCCGGCGATCTCGCGCAGATGCTCGGGGCGTGGGGCGTCTGCGACGCGTGCCCGGCGGACCTTGATGCGGACGGGACGGTCGGCGCGACGGATCTCGCGTTGCTGCTCGCGGCGTGGCAGCCCGGCGGGGGCGGTTAGGCGTCCCCGCGCACGGTCAGGGGCGTCACGCGATCGACGTCGCCGGCGGCGATCTTCGCCGCGCCGCTGCCGAGTTCGCCGATGGGATCGGGCGGGACGATCTCGACCTTCTTCTCGCCAAGCTTCGCCTCGCCGCGCTGCACGCGGGCCTGGAAGTCGCGGCACTCGCTGAGGAGGCGGTCGAGGATCTCGGCCTCGGGGACGTTGGCGACTTTCTCGCCCTGCACGTAGATGATGCCGCGCCGGTCGCCGGCGAAGACCGCGACGTCGGCGCCCTCGGCCTCGCCGGGCCCGTTGACGACGCACCCCATGACGGCGACCTTCATCGGCAGGATGATCTCGTCGGCGAGCTGCGTGCGCACGTCCTGCACGAGCGTGAAGAGGTCCACCTGGATGCGCCCGCAGGTGGGGCAGGCGATGAGGTCGGCGCCGATGCGCTCGCGCAGGTCGAGCGAGTAAAGCAGCTCGAGCCCGTCCTCGACCTCGAAGATCGGGTCGTTGGCGTAGCTGATGCGGAGCGTGTCGCCGATGCCGGCGCAGAGGAGGCCCGAGAGGGCGGCGATGGAGCGCACCGCGCCGGTCTCGCGCGGGCCCGCGTGGGTGACGCCCAGGTGCAGCGGGTGATCGAAGCGCTCGCTGATCTCGCGGTAGATCGCGACGGTCAGGGCGGCGTCCATGAGCTTGGCGCTGATCGCGACGTCGTAGAAGTCGCGCTCGTAGAAGATCTCGAGGTACTCCTCGAGCTTCGCGATCATCAGCGCGAGCAGGTGGCCCTGCTTGCGCTCGGCGAAGAACTTGCCGAGCTCCTTCTGGCGGAGCTGCTTGTCCTTGCGCTCGATGATCGAGCCCTCGTTGACGCCCACCCGGATCGGGATGCCCCGGTCTTTGCACGCGTCGATGACCGCCGCGACCTGGTCGCGGTCGGCGATGTTGCCCGGGTTCAGGCGGATCTTGTGGACCCCCGCCTCGACCGCCTCGAGCGCGCGCGCTGGAAGTGGAAATGGACGTCCGCGACGATGGGCACGCGGGTCTGGTTGATGATCTCGGCGAGCGCCGCGGTGTCCTTTTTCTGGGGCACCGCGACGCGCACGATGTCGGCGCCGGCGGCCGCGAGGCGGTTGATCTCCGCGACGCACGCGTCCACGTCGTGGGTGTAGCCCGCGGTCATCGTCTGGACGCTCACGGGGGCGGGGGACGTCCCGTCGGGGTTCCCGGACGTGTCGAGCCCGCCGCCGATCGTCACCCGTCCGGTGCGGTCGTCGCCGAGGGTGATCGGGCGTGTTGGGCGTCTGGTCAGCATCGCGGGTGAGTCTATGCGGTCCTACGAGGGGCGTGGGGGCGGGGTTCGGGCTGTGACGCCTGCGCCCCTGCTTCCCCGGGCGTGTGACGCCTGGCGGGCGAGGCGGGCTCATCGCCCATGCGTGGGGGTCCGATGATACGGATTGCAGGCGACGTCGCCCCGGCGTGAGCGACGGGGCAGCAGAAGGATGGCCCGATTTGAGCCAACGCGACACACCCATCGACACTCTCCGGCTGAACCAGACGCAGCGTGAGGCGCTGTTGTTGCAGCTCAACGAGAACTCGGGCGAGAAGGGCGACGCGGAGAACGCGCGCCGTCACGCGCGTGTGGATTTCACCGCCGAGAGCGTTGCGATCACGTTCATTCACCCGGGCGGCATCGAGACCTCGTGCCTGATCACGCCGAGGAACCTGTCAGTCGCGGGGCTGGGGTTCCTCCACGGCGGGTTCATCCACCAGAACACCGAGTGCTACATCGAACTCCCGACGCTCTTTGGCGACACGCTTCGCGTGCGCGGGCGCGTGCGCGCGTGCCGGCACATCTCGGGGCGGATCCACGAGATCGGGCTCGAGTTCAGCAGCGAGATCGATCCTTATGAGTTCCTCGAGCCGGGCGACGCGCCCATGTCGGGCGACTCGCACAACATCGACCCCTCCCAGTTCCACGGGAGCATCCTGCTTGTTGACTCGTCGGCGCCCGACTCGAACCTGCTGGCGCATCACCTGCGCGGTTCGAACATCAGCGTCGACATCCGGGAAGACTACGAGGCGGCCGAGGAAGCGATCGCGAGCGGCGCCGTCGGGCTGATTTTCTTCGGTGACTCGGCGCTGAGCGAGAACGGCGGCGCCGACTACGTCCAGGGCGCGCGCTCGCAGGGCTTTGACGGCCCGGTCATCGCGATGACCTCCGAGAGCAAGGGCGACTGGCTCGCCAAGCTCCGCAAGTGCGGCTTCACCGACGTGCTGGTCAAGCCCTACAGCACGGGCAAGCTCTTCGCGACGCTCTCGCAGCACCTCCCCGACAGCGGGGCGGCGGGCTCGAGCAGCGGGCAGATCTTCTCGATGCTCGCGTCCGACGACGGCGTCGTCGAGCTGCTGGAGACGTTCCTGCGCGACGTTGAGTCCTCGATCAAGGAGCTGCACGCGTTCATGGGCGCGGGCGCTCTGCAGAAGATCCGCGGCGTGTGCCTGGCGCTCAAGGGCACCGGGCAGGGCTACGGGTACCCGCGGTTCTCCGACGCGGCGCGCGAGGTCGTGGACACGATCGACAAAGCATCGAACTCGTCGGAGATCGAGGTGGCGCTCAAGCGTCTCGACCTTGTCTTCCAGCGCCTCGCCCCGGTGCCGCTCCCCCGCGCCACCCCGACCGATCCGGACTAAGCCGGCTTAGCCACGGGCGCACGCGGCGAGCCGATCGAACAAGCCTTGCCCCAGCGACGAGTGCGCCGTGCGCTCCGGGTGCCACTGCACGCCCAGGTAGAACCTCCGGTCGGGGTCCACAACCCCCTCGATGACGCCGTCGTGCGCGCGGGCCGCGACCCGCAGCGACCCCGGGGCGCTCACGGCCTGACGGTGGTGGCTCATGACGTCGCCGGACTGGAGCGCGTCGCTCTCGGGGCACACCGGGTGCGGGCGGTCGCCGACGTGGTCGGCGTGGGTGGGGGTGGTGTCGGGGAGGTGCTGGTCGAGCGTGCCGCCGGCGGCGAGGGCCATGTACTGCATGCCGAGGCAGACGCCGAGCGTCGGTTTATCCGCGTGCCCCGCGAGGGCCCCGAGCAGGGCGAGCTCGTACTCCTGGCGGACCGGGTCCACGCGAACGGCTTCGGGGTGGGTCGGGACGCCGAACCCTTCCATGATCGGGTCGTCGCCGCCCGTGAGGACGAGGGCGTCGCACATGGCGGCGTGGGCCTGGGCGAGGGCCGGGATGGGCGGCAGCAGCAGGGGCACCCCGCCCGCGCGGGCGACGGCCTCGGCGTAGGTCGTGCGCACGCGGGCGCGGCCGTCGGCGAGGTCGCAGGTGATCCCGATGATCGGAGGGCGGGTGGGCATGGTGTGAGTTGTATCGACTCGCGGGGCCTCGGGCCCGTAGCGGCGGGCGCGGGGGTTTGGTAGCTTGGGACATGGAACACGACGACACCAACGGCTCGAAGATTGTCGAAACAGGCGTCACCTTTGACGACGTCCTGCTTCTCCCCCGGCTGAGTGAGATCCTCCCCGCCGAGGCCGACCCGTCCTCCAACCTCACCCGCGACATCCGCCTGCGCATCCCGCTGGTGTCGGCTCCGATGGACACGGTCACCGAGGCCCAGCTCGCGATCGCCCTCGCGCAGGAGGGCGGCATCGGGATCATCCACAAGAACCTGCCCGTCGAGGCGCAGGCCCGCGAGGTGGAGAAGGTCAAGCGGTCCGCCTCGGGCGTGATCGTTGACCCCGTGACCCTCGGGCCCAGCGAGACCATCGGCGCCGCCAAGGCCGCGATGGCCCGCCACAACGTCTCGGGGTTCCCCGTCGTCGAGGGCGGCTCGGCCGGCGCCCGCGCCCAGGGGCGTCTGGTCGGAATCCTGACCCGGCGCGACCTCAAGTGGACCCACGGCGACGACTCGCCGGTCCGCGACGTGATGACCAGCGAGAACCTCGTCACCGCCTCGCCCGACACGACGCTCGAGGACGCCAACCGCATCCTCAGCCAGAACAAGGTCGAGAAGCTGCTGCTGGTCGATGACGACTACAACCTCGCCGGGTTGATCACCCGGCGCGACATCGACCGCCTCTCCCAGTTCCCCAGCGCCGTGACCGACTCGCGCGGGCGCCTGCTCTGCGGCGGCGCCGTCGGAGCGGGGCAGCTCGCCCGCGCCGCGGCTCTCGTTTCGGCCGGCGTGGACGTCATCACCGTGGACTCGGCGCACGGGCACTCGCGGGGCGTCCTCGACACCGTGCGCGCCATCAAGGACGCGCACGACATCCAGGTCATCGGCGGGAACATCGCGACGGCGCAGGGCGCCCGCGACCTCATCGCGGCCGGGGCCGACGGCGTGAAGGTCGGCATCGGCCCGGGCTCGATCTGCACCACCCGCGTCGTCACGGGCGTGGGCGTCCCGCAGATCACCGCGGTGATGAACGCCGTCAAGGGCGCCGCGGGGACGGGCGTGCCCGTCATCGCCGACGGGGGCATCCGGATGTCGGGCGACATCTCCAAGGCGCTCGCCGCGGGGGCGCACACAGTGATGATGGGCTCGCTCTTTGCCGGTCTCGACGAGGCGCCGGGCGAGCTGGTCATCAGCCACGGGCGGCGCTACAAGAGCTACCGCGGCATGGGCAGCGAGGGCGCGATGAGCAAGGGCTCCGCGGACCGCTACGGGCAAAAGGACACGCTCGACGCGATGGAACGCGCCGACGGGAACGCCGCGATCAAGTTCGTCCCCGAGGGCGTCGAAGGGCTCGTGCCCTACCGCGGTCCGCTCGCCGAGTACGTCTTCCAGATGGTCGGAGGGCTGCGCTCGGCGATGGGCTACTGCGGCTGCGCGACGCTCGAGGAGTTCCGCACCGAGGCCCGTTTCACGCGCATCACCAGCGCCGGCGCGACCGAGAGCCACCCGCACAACATCACGATCACGAAGGAATCGCCCAACTACACCGCGGCCGTCAGCGGGTGACGCCCCGGTCCCCCTTTCCCCGAGGGAGGGGGGGTGTCAGGACCGCAGCGCCGCCGAGCTCGAGCCGCGCAAGCGCGCGACGCTGGCCTCGATGATGTCTACTGCTTCGTCGAGCTCGTCCTTGGTGGTCTCGCGCGAGAGGCTAAAGCGCAGCGAGCCGTGGGCGTGCTCTTCGGGCAGTCCCATCGCCATGAGGACGGGCGACGCCTCGAGCGACCCGCTCGCGCACGCCGAGCCGGCCGAGGCGCACACGCCCTGCTCGCTCAGCAGCATCAGCAGGGCCTCGGCCTCGAGCTGGGGGAACGCGATGTTCGCGGTGTTCCAGAGACGGGCGCCGGCGCCCTCGGGCTTGTTGACCACCGCGCCGGCGACGCGGGCGCACACCGCGTCCTCGAACCCGTCGCGCAGGGCCGCCATCCGCTCGGCGTTGGACGGGTTCGCCAGCCACTCCCTCGCCTGCTCGGCCGCGACGCCCATGCCGGTGATGCCCGCGACGTTCTCCGTCCCGCCGCGCCGCCCCAGCTCCTGCGACCCGTGCATGACGGGCGCGACGCGCACGCCGCGGCGCACGTAGAGAACGCCTACGCCCTTGGGCCCGTGGAACTTGTGGGCGCTGCACGTGACGAGATCGACGGGGAAGCCCATGACGTCCGCGGGGCCCTTGCCCACCTGCTGGGTGCCGTCGCAGTGGAAGGTGACGCCGCGTTCCTTGCAGAGGGCGCCGATCGCCTCGACGGGCTGGCGCGCCCCGGTCTCGTTGTTCGCCCACTGGATGCTGACGATCGCGACGCGGTCGTCGATCATCTCCGCGAGCCCCGCGACGTCCACCACGCCCCCGGGCCGAAGCGGTGCGAGACGCACCTCGGCCTCGCCCGTCTCGCCCAGTGAGCAGGCGAGTTTGGAGACGGCGGCGTGCTCGACGCCGGTCGTGATGAGGATGTCCTTTGACGGGTCGCGCCGGGCGGCGAGGGCGCCGCGGATGGCGTAGTCGATCGACTCGGTCCCGCCGGCGGTGAAGACGATCTCGCGCGGGGTGGCGTTGAGCAGCGCCGCGACGCTGCGGCGCGCGAGCTCGACGCGCCGGCGCGCCGACTGCCCCATGCGGTGCATGCTCGAGGGGTTGCCCCAGTCGCTCTCAAGGATCTCGCGCATCGCCGTGAGGACCTCGGGGGTCGGGCGCGTCGTGGCGTTGCTGTCCAGATAGATCATCTGCCCACGATACCGCCAAACACCCCGCGATCGAACCCCGTACACTCGGCTTGTGCGTGCGCCCACCGACGAGTCCCCGCGTGAGATCGTCCTCGAGGGCATCGGTATGTCATTCGGCGCCAAGCGCGTGCTCCGCGGCATCGACCTGACCATCCGGCGGGGGGAACTCGTCGCGATCGTGGGGGGATCGGGCTGCGGGAAGTCCGTCACCCTCGATCTCATCACGGGCCTGCTCGCGCCCAGCGAGGGGCGCGTCAGCGTGGCGAACCACTCGCTCCCCGGCGCCCCGCTCCAGGACCTCTCGACCCTCAGCGAGGACGCGTTCGACCAGATCCGCCTCCACTGGTCCGTCGTGTTCCAGCGCAACGCGCTCTACTCGGGCACGGTCCTCGAGAACATCTCCCTCTGGCTGCGCCAGCACACCGAGCTGAGCGACACCGCCATCTACGACCTCGCCCGCGAGTGCCTCCGCGACGTCGGGTTCACCGAGACCGAGGACCTCCTCACCCGCCGGCGCAGCGAGCTCTCGGGCGGGATGGCCAAGCGCGTCGCGGTCGCCCGCGCGATCGCCATGGACCCCGCGATCATCTTCTACGACGAGCCCACCTCAGGGCTCGACCCCAGCCTGTGCGCACAGCTCCACGGGCTGATCCTCGCGACGCACCGCCGCCCGTCGGCGGCCGGCTCGCGCACGTCGCTTGTCATCACCCACGACAAGGACATGCTCGCGCGCCTGCGCCCGCGCATCGTCATGCTCCACGACGGGGGCGTGCACTTTGACGGGTCGTACGCGGAGTTCACCGCGTCCACGTCCGACGTCATCCGCCCGTACTTCGAGCTGATGCCGGCGCTGCAGTCGATCTCGATCGGGTAGCCGGGCTTACTTGACGCCGAGCATGAGCTGCTCGATCACGTCGCGGACGCTCTGCCCGCTCTCGTCGCGCCCGTGCCCGCTGATGCCGATGGGCGCCAGCACGCCGTAGCCGAGCCCGAGGTGCATCAGCATCCACGCGGTGATCGCGGGGGAGAAACGCTTCGAGACGTCGCCGGCCGCCTGCGCGGTGCTCACCTGGTCGGCCATGAACCGGTGCAGGGCCTGCATGTGACGGGTGATCGCGGCGAGGATCTCCGGGTCGGTGATCTCGGTCATCGCCTGCACGATCACGCGGTAGACGCCCTGACCGCGGCTGGCGACCATCGGGTTGGCCCCGATCAGCAGACGCAGGCGGTCGCCCGGGTCCGTGCACTGGGCCAGCGCGTCCTGCCACTGCTCGATCGTCTCCTCGCCCGTCTCGTCGATCAGAGCGATGAAAAGCTCTTTCTTGGACTTGAAATGGCGGTAGATGATCGGTTCGGTGACGCCGGCGGCCTTGGCGAGCTCCGAGGTCGTTGCCCCGGCGTACCCCCGTTCCGCGAAGAGCTTCGCGGCGGTATCGAGCAACTGGCGGCGGCGCTGTGCGGCGGGCAGGCGTCGGGTCATCGTGAAAGGGTCCCCCGGGTAGGTAAGCGTACACTCACTTTCGACGCGAGGGCCCCTCCCGTTCCGCATTTCTTTCAGCTTCGCCCGAGACCGGCACGGGGTCGTAGCCCATCGGGCCGCCCGGTCGGCAGCGGAGCACCCGTTTGAACGCGAGCCACCCGCCGCGCCAGGCGCCGTGCGTGCGGATCGCCTCGAGGGCGTACGCGCTGCAGGTGGGGTGGAAGCGGCATTGCCCGCCGAGCCAGCGCGACAGCGTCCCGCGGTAGAGGATCACGAGGCCCATCAGGGCCCGCGCGGCGATCCCGGGGCGGTCAGGCCCCCGGCCCATCGCCGGCACGCTCCAGACGCCCGCCCACGCGGTCGGCCGCCCCGGACAGCCACTCGCGGTACTCGTTCACGCTCAGCGGTGCGTGCGGGCGGACACGCACGACGAGGTCGATCGCCGGGAGGTCCTGCTGGCTGAGGCGGAACGCCTCGCGGATGCGCCGCTTGATCAGCCCGCGTTTGACGGCGTTCCCGACGTGGCGGGAGACCGCCAGCCCCAGGCGCGGGCGTCCGAGCCCGGACTGATGCCCGAAGACAACCAGCGGCCCGGCGTGCTTGCGCACGTTTCCCTCGTAGGCCTTCTGGTACTCCAGGGCGTGGGTCAGACGCTGGGCACGGGAGAAGCTCAGGCGGGTGGGTGAGAGCATCGCGGGAGTGTACCCCGATAACTTCGGCGTCGTCGAGAGCGACGACCCGTTCTTAGCTCTCACGCAGCGATTGGTTGTAGCGGGCCATCAGGCGGCTGCGGGTGACGAGCCCCATCACCTTGGCCTTGGCCCCGGGGTGCTCGACCATCGCGAGGCTCGAGACGTCGTGGCGGGAGAACTTCTCGAGCACGGTGTCGAGCCCCTCGTCGGGGGTGATCGTCGGGAGCGAGCGGACCATGAGCTCCTCGATGAGCAGCAGCGGGATGGCCTCGTATTCGACAAACGCCGTGCGCACGTCCTGGGCCGTGATCATCCCGAGGTACTCGTTCTCGTCGCCCACGACGACGAAGTCCGCGACCTGGTACTCGCGGTTGAGCTTGAGCAGCTTCGAGACGGGGTCGTGCGGGCGCACGCTCACCAGCGGCGCCAGCGGGACGTCCCGCACCTGGATCCGCCGGAGCAGGGTGTGGTCGAGGCTCGATCCCAGCAGCACGCCGCGCCGGCGCAGCTTGAGGGTGTAGATCGAGTCGCGCTCGATGAGCTGCGCGACGACCGTCGCGACCACCGCCGCGAGCATGATGGGCAGCAGCACGTAGATGTCGCGGGTGATCTCGAAGATGATCAGGATCGCCGTGAGCGGGGCGTGCGTGGTCCCGGCGACGACGGCCGCCATGCCCACGAGCGCGTACGCCGCGGGCGAGCCGCCCTCTGGGATCAGCCCCAGCGCCTCGACCGCCACGCCGAAGGTCGCCCCGGCGGCGGCGCCGAGGAAGAGCGACGGCGCGAAGACGCCGCCCGAACCGCCCGAACCCAGCGTGAAGCACGTCGCGAGAGCCTTGAACCCAACGAGCGCGGCGAGCATGACGATCGACGTGTCGAGCGTCAGGCCCGAGTCTTCCAGGCCGAAGGACGCCGGGTGCAGCAGGGCGCGGATCGCCGGGTAGCCGTTGCCGAAGAAGGGCGGGGCCCCGCCCGTCTCGCCCGCCTGCCCCGTGATAATGAGGTACCCGAGCCCGAGCGCGCCGAGCATCGCCGCGCCGATCACCGGCTTGACGATCGGGTGCAGCTTGACGCGCGCGGCGGCGTCTTCGGTCGCGTACAGCAGCTTGACGAACCCCACCGCCACCGCGCCGCACACGAGCCCCAGGACCATGTAGCTGGGCAGCTCGGGCAGCGTGAACGCGTACCCCGCGAGCTCGTCGCTGACGGCGAAGATCGCCGTGTTCTTCCCCAGCACCGCCTGCGTCACGGCCGTCGAGAAGACGCTCGCGACGACGATGGGCGTGAACGTGCGCACGGAGAAGTCGCGCAGCATGATCTCGAGCACGAAGAAGACGCCGGCGATCGGAGCATTGAACACCGACGCGATCCCCGCCGCGGCGCCGCAGCCGAGCAGCGTGCCCGCCTGGTCGCGCGAGACGCGGAGCAGCTGGGCGATCCCCGAGCCGATCGCCGAACCGATCTGAACGATGGGCCCTTCCGCGCCGGCAGACCCGCCCGAGCCGATGGTGCACGCCGAGGCCAGGGATTTCACGAGCGCCACGCGCGGGCGGATCTTTGACCCCTTGCGGAAGACCGCGTCCATCACCTCGGGCACGCCGTGGCCCTTGGCCTCGCTCGCGAAGAAGTGGATCAGGGCGCCCGTGAGCAGCGCGCCGATCATCGGGGCGAGGGCGAGCGCCCACCACGGCAGGCGGTGGTCGAGTGCTTCGGCCTGCTCGCCCGCCCAGTGGATGAGTTCGACGAACCCGATGGCCCCGAACGCGGTGACCGTCCCGATGCCCGCGGCGAGCGCGATGAGGTACCAGTCGCGCTGGAACCCGAGGCGCGTCGCGATGGTCTGGATCCGGTTGGGGAGGTTCGCGGCCAAGCGGGACAAGCTACCTCACTCAGCGAGAGAGGGCCACGCGGCGCGGTTTACGCCTCGGCTTCTTCCGTCTCGAGCGGCTTGCCCTTCTCGTCGGTCAGCGCCTCGCCGTCCATCGTGTGCACGATGGGGATCGGGTGGAGCTTCTCGTGCGCCGCGAGCTTCGCGGTCCACGACGCTTTCTCCTCGTCGGGCATCTCCGCCCACTTGCCGCGTCCGCGACATTTGGGGAACGCCGAGCACGAGAGCCACGGACCCCGCGCGCCGTTGCGCAGGTAGAGCGGGGATTCGCACTTGGGGCAGGGGAGGTCGGTCTCGAGCGGCGGGGGCTGCGGGGCGAGCGGGCGCCCCTGCTTGTCGCACTTGAGGATGCCGTCGCACTCGGGGTACGCCGAGCACCCGAAGAAGGGCCCGAAGCGCCCCGTGCGCTTGATCATCGCCGTCCCGCATTTCACGCACGCGACGTCGGCGTGCTCGATCGGCTGGGGCTTCCCGTCGCGGTCGCAGGGACAGGCGTACTCGCACTCGGGGTACGTCGAGCACGAGAGGAAGCGTCCGTTCTTGCCGAAGCGGTAGACGAGCGACGCGTCGCACTTCTCGCAGCGGTACTCCTCGGGCGCGGGCTGGATCTCCGCCTTCGCGTGCTTGAGTTCCTCGTGCGCCTTGGCGAGCTGTTCCTCGAAGGGGCCGTAGAACTTGCGGAGCGTGTCGATCCAGTCGGCGTGCTCGTCTTCGATCTTGTCGAGCTCGGCTTCCATCTCGCGGGTGTAGCCGACCTCCATGATGCGCGGGAACGCCTCGATGAGCTTGTCGGTCACGACCATCCCGAGGTCGGTCGCGTAGAACCGGCGCTCGAGCTGCTCGACGTAGTTGCGGTCCTGGATCACCTGGATGATCGACGCGTACGTGGACGGGCGACCGATGCCCTCGCTCTCGAGCTTCTTGATCAGCGACGCTTCCGAGTACCGCGCCGCCGGGCTGGAGAACCGCTGCTCGGGCGCCACGAAGAAGGGCGACATCGCCTTGTCCTCGCTCAGCTCGGGGAGCGTCTGCTCGTCGGACGCGGTCGGCACGCCGGTCACGCGGTAGAACCCGTCGAAGACGAGCACGCGCCCCGTGGCGCGGAACGCGACGGGCGTCTTGGGATCGGTCCCGCCCTCGATGGTCACCGCCGTCGAGTCCCACTTCGCCGGGGTCATCTGGCACGCGACGAAGCGCTCCCAGATCAGCGTGTACAGCTTGAGCTGGTCGGGCTTGAGGGCGCTCTTGACCTTCTCGGGCGGGTAGTCGAGCGACGCCGGGCGGATCGCCTCGTGCGCCTCCTGCGCCGCCTTGTTCGACGAGCCGTAGAAGTTGGGTTTCTCGGGCAGGTAGTCGTCGCCGTAGCGGCTCTTGATGTGCCCGCGCACGGATTCGATCGCGTCGCCCGCGAGGTGCGTCGAGTCGGTACGCATGTAGGTGATCAGACCGACGGAGCCCTCGCCGCGGATGTCCACGCCCTCGTAGAGCTGCTGGGCGGTGCGCATGGTGCGCTGCGCGCCGAAGCCGAGGCGGCTCGACGCGGCCTGCTGCAGCGTGCTCGTGATAAAGGGCGCGCTGGGGCGCGAGGTGGTGCGCTTCGTTTCGATGGAGCGCACGCAGTAGGGGGTCGAGGGATCAACATCGCCGGTCAGCGTCACCCGACGGCGCGCCGGGCCCTTCGCGTCGTCGTCCTCGCTCAGCGTGGGCTCGCAGGAGGTCATGCCCGCGAGGGCGGCGATCTCCGAAGCCTTCTTATAGAGGTCCGTCGGGTCGCTCGGCTCGCCGTCGGCGCCCGTGCCCGGCGCGGTCAGCGAGAAGGGTTCGCCACCGACCTGCACCAGCTCGGCGCGCACCGCGTTGTGCGACGCCAGCCACGCGTTCTGCGCCTTGAGCGTCGGGGTGTTGCCCTTGTCGTCCTTCGTGCTCAGCAGCGTCGACCAGCCGGCGGCGAGCGTCGTCGCTTCCTTCTCAGAGAGCGCAAAGCCGGCGGACATCTTCCACAGCTCGTCGGGGACGAACGACCGGATCTCCCGTTCGCGCTCGACCACCAGACGGACCGCGACCGACTGCACGCGCCCGGCGCTGAGACCGCGGGCGACCTTCTTCCATAGCAGGGGCGACACGCGGTAGCCCACGATGCGGTCGAGCACGCGGCGCGCCTGCTGCGCGTTCACCTTCGCGACGTCGATCGAGTGCGGGTTCGCGAACGCTTTTTCGATCTCCGCCTTGGTGATCGCGTTGAAGACCACGCGCTTCGCGTTCGCCGTGTCAACGCCGAGTTCCTGCGCGAGATGCCACGCGATCGCCTCTCCCTCTCGGTCGAGGTCGGTTGCGAACCAGATCGTGGTGGCCTTCTTCGCCGCCTTCTTGAGCTCGCTGACGATCTTCTTCTTGTCGGGGAGCACCTCGTAGGTGGGCTCGAAGTTGTTCTCGAGGTCCACGCCGGGCACGGGCGTCTTCTCGCCCTTCTTTGCTTTGGCCGGGAGGTCGCGCACGTGACCCACCGAGGCGGCGACCGCGAAGTCCGAACCCAGGTACTTATTAATAGTACGGGCCTTCGCCGGGGATTCGACGATCACGAGCTGCTTGCCCTCGGCGTCGATCGGAGCGGCCGCGCGACCGCGCCCAGCGCCGGCCTTGCGCGTCGTCGTTTTCCGACTCGCGGGCTTCTTCGCCGTCTTCTTGGCGGTGCTCTTCTTGCTCGTTGTCTTCTTTTTCGCCATGCCTCGCCTGTGCGTTACCGGTGTCGGCCCCACTCGGGGCAGGACGCGGGAGGTAAGCGCGTCCTCCGCAGCTTGTCAAGCCGCCAGGCCCGGTCCGGCCCTCCCGCCCCCTCGCTCGCGAGCACCCGCGTCGGGGCGGGGCGGCGGGGAAGCGTCAGCGGCCGGCGCACGACGTAATGATCTGTATTGCAGCGGTTTGGAGCCCGTCGCGATCGCCCAGCGAGGGGCCCTCGACGGTCAGGCCGCCACCCGGCAAGGTCCGAGAATCATTTTCTTCGCGCTCTTGCGTTTTTTCCGCCGGCGCGACGGCGAGACGCCGGAGCCACGTGCGCTGGTTCTTCGCGAATCGCCTAGTGTCGATCTTGATCCGCTCCACCGCCTCGTCGAGCGTGCACGCACCGCGCAGGTGCGCCGCCAGCTGCTTGTAGCCCAGCGCGTCGCGGGCCTGCTCGCCCAGCGCGCCCGCGTCCACGAGCGTGCGCACCTCGTCGAGGAATCCAGCGTCCATCATCTGTTTCACGCGCGCGTTGATGCGCCGGTTCAGCTCCGGCGTCTCCCACGCGAGGCGCACGACGAACGCGTCCTCGCGCCGCCCGCGGTCCCACTGCGTCTGGTGCTCGCTGATCGGTGTGCCCGTGAGGCGGAAGACCTCGATCGCGCGCACGGTGCGCCGCTGGTCCGCCGGGTGGATCCGCTCGCACGCGGCGGGGTCAACGCGCTGGAGCTCCTCCCGCAGCGTCGCCAGAGGCGTCGCGTTGAGCTCCTCCCGCAGCGCGGGGTCGGGATCGGGGCCCTCGAAGAGCCCCTCGAGGAACGCCTTCATATACAGATGCGTCCCGCCGGCGACGATCGGGACCCCGCCGCTGGCGCGCACGCTGGCGACGGCCTCCTCGGCCGCGTCGAGCCAGTCCTTGACCGTGAACCGCTCGCGCGGGTCGCACACGTCGATCAGATGGTGAGCGACGCCCTGGCGTTCCTCGGGCGTGGGCTTGGCCGAGCCGATGTCCAGCCCGCGGTAGACCTGCACGGAATCGGCCGAGATCACCGCCGCGGGGGGCCCGCTCTCGATGAGCCGGCGGGCCACGGCGACCGCCAGCGACGTCTTGCCGCTCGCCGTCGCGCCCATGATCACCGGGAACCGCTCCATGCGCTCTCCATCGCTTCGCGCCGAAGCGGTAGCATGGCTCCCCACACGAGGAGACGCCAGTGGCCAAGCGAACGATCGAGCAGGTGAACGTCAGCGGCAAGCGCGTGCTGATGCGCGTGGACTTCAACGTGCCCCTCAAGGACGGCGTCGTCCAGGACGACCGGCGCATCCGCATGGCCCTGCCGACGATCAAGAGCGTCGTCGAGCGCGGCGGGTGCCTCATCCTGATGTCGCACCTCGGGCGCCCCAGCGGCGAGGGCTACGAGGAGATGCACTCCCTCCGTCCGGCCGCTGCGACCCTCGCGGAGCTCCTCGGGCGCCCTGTCGGCTTCCCCTCGACCGACTGTGCCGACGCGGCGTCTGAGGCCGCTGTCGATGCCCTGGGGGACGGGGAGGTCCTCCTCCTCGAGAACCTCCGCTTCCACAAGGGGGAGAAGACCGGCGACGCGGCCCTCGCGGCGACGCTGGCCTCCTACGGCGAAATCTACTGCAACGACGCGTTCGGCACGTGCCACCGCACCGACGCCTCCATGGTGGCGGTCCCCGAGGCCATGCCCAGCCGCCCCCGCGTCTGCGGGCTGCTGCTCCGCGACGAGCTCCGCTTCCTCTCTGAGGCCCTCGCCAACCCCGAGCGCCCGTACGCGGCCGTCCTGGGCGGGGCGAAGGTCTCCGACAAGCTCGCGGCCGTCGAGCACCTCATCCCCCGCACCGATCACATCCTGATCGGTGGGGCGATGGCGTACACCTTCCTCAAGGCCCTGGGCAAGGGCGTCGGCTCCAGCCGCGTGGAGGACGAACGCCTGAGCGACGCCAAGCGGATGCTCGAGCTCGCCGCCCGCGAGGAGTGCGAGCTCCACCTCCCGAGCGACCACGTCTGCGCGACGGAGTTCTCCGCGACCGCCTCGAACGTGCGCGTCTTCGACGGGCGCATCGACGACGGCTGGATGGGCCTGGACATCGGCCCCGAGACGCAGAACCACTACTCGCGTCTGCTCGAGGGCTGCAAGACGATCGTCTGGAACGGGCCGATGGGCGTCTTCGAGTGGGGCGCCTACGCGGTGGGCACCCGCGCGGTCGGCGCGGCGATCGCCACGGCCACGCGCGGCGGCGCGATGTCCATCGTTGGCGGGGGCGACACCGCATCGGCCGCGGGCGCGTTCGGCATCGCGGACACGATGACCCACGTCTCGACCGGCGGCGGCGCGAGCCTGGAGATGATCTCCGGCTCGCGGCTGCGCTCGGTCGAGCTCCTCGACGAGGACTGAGTTCCAACGGCTGCGAACACGAACGCACCGCGCTCTGGCGCGGGGGCGGTCGTGCGCGCGCGTGTGGCGATTGGTGAAGCAAAAAGAAGAACGCCGCGGAGGTTTCCCTCCGCGGCGTTGATCATGTCAGATCAGGAAAAGTAGATGTCGTAGCGTTCGTAGGGTTCGGTCCTGAGCCGGTTACGGGCAGGGGCCCCAAGCGGCGAGCAGGACGGCGAGGTCGCCGGAGTCCACCACGCCGACACCGTCAAGGTTGGCGGCGGGGTTGGTGGTGCCCCAAGCGGCGAGGAGAACGGCGAGGTCGCCAGAGCCGACCTCATCGCCCGTGCCGTCAAGGTTCGCCGGGCACGGGGCCATGGCGTTCAGGACGAGCGAGAAGTTATCGACGTACCACGTGTCAGACGGGAGGACCGAGGTGGCCTCGACGTCGAAGTAGTCGGCGATCAGGATGTTGCGGAAGGGAGCCGTAGCGTTGTAGGGGGGCGTAGCGCCGTTGACGATGCCGCCAGCGGGGGCCTGGTTGGAACCAGCGCCGTCCGCACCCGGGAGACCACGGGGCTCCCACTCGCCGTTGGCGATCAGGACGGAGCCACGGGCCGTGTCCTCAACAACCTGGTAGCGGTCGTTGGAGAGGGGCGCGGGGAAGGGGGCCATCGTGTCAGGGTTGACGTTCGGCAGGGCGACGATGTCGGTGGCCTGGATCGAACGCGTAGCGGGCATGCCCATCATGTCAGTGGCGGGCGTGCCGGTGGAGCCATCGACAGGCCAGATGAGCGGGGCCATCTGACCCGGCTCGACCAGGACGTCGTTGACGATCTGGAAGAAGTGGTAGGTGCCAACTCCGCCACCGGCCGGGGCCGGGGCGTCGAAGTCACGGGCGGTCCACTGGATGATGCCCTCGGTGGGCTCGCCGTCGTTCTCGCCGAACTGGTTGCGGGCGAAAGCGACGGTGTCGAGGCTGTTGGTGTTGGCGAGGGGATCGCTGGCGTCGATAGCGACACCGCTGGCGATCTCGTTGCCGTCAACAGCGATGGAGTACTCGGAGTCGCCGTTGACCGTCATGGAGACGGTGAACCACTGGTTGGTGGGCACGGCAACGCCGGTGTCCGCCCAGAGGTTCTCGGGCTCGCCCGGAGCGGGCATCGGGTTCGGCACGAAGGTGCTGAAGTTGCCGGTGGCGAGGAACGGGGGAGGCCCGCCCGCCGCGTTGCCGGACTGGAAGCCCATGCCGCCGAAGCCGAGGGAGGTGATGGCGCCACCGTCGGCGGTACCGCCGGGGAAGGTGGCGATCATGCCCGTGGCGAAGGAGGACTGAGCGACGTAGAAGTCGAAGCTGAGGACAGCCGTGTCCGTGGCCGCAGCGGTCTGAGCGACCGGGAAGAAGCCGTTGAACATGCCGACGAGGTTGCCGCGGAAGGTGCTGTTGGGGCTGTAGTCGCGGATGTTGGCCTTGTTGGTGAGCTTGGCGACGTCGCCGCGGGAACCGCGGGCGGTGTCGATGCCCTCGTCAGCGGCGCTGACGAACTCGGCTTCGCGCTCGCTACCCGTGTAGCGGAAGTTGAGACGGTAGCTGTAACGAGCGCCCATGTCGGTCATGGTGCCGCTGTCGAACGTCGCCTCGCCGGTGGCGTTGGCGAGGAACCACGTGCCACGAGCGATCTCGGAACCCCCGACGGAGTCGAGGATGTACCACTCGGTGGGATCGTTGTTGCCGTCGTCGATCACGCCGTAGATGTCGGCGTCGGGGTTGTACTCACGGAGGAGGTCATCGCTGACCGCGACGATGTCGCCCATGCCGAAGCCCGGGGCGCCCTGGTCGACCGAAACGATCGTGTAGATGCGCACGGGGTCGCCATCGGTGAGCGCGCCGGCGCCGTCGATGAACTCGATCTCGTCGTAGTCGTTGGGAACCGGGGCGAGGTCCGGGTCGCCGATGGGCATGAAGCCCAGACGGTGATCGGCCGAGCCCTGAGGAGTGGCCGGGCGGCCCTTCTCGTAGGTGTCCAGCGAGTCAGAGAAGGGGAGGGTCCAGGCCGGGTCGTCCGAGAACTCAGCGGCGAGGGGGACGAGGGTGTCGGTCTGGGTCGGGCCGGAGAGCTCGACGTCGTCGATCCACACGCTCACGAAACCAGCAAGGAAGCCGTTGCTGGAGCTGTAGCGAACGTCCGTGGGGGCGATCGCGTTGGTCGTGAAGTTCTCGGCGGAGTTGCCGTCCGGGAAGAGTTCCACGAACGGGGCGCCGTCGGCGCTGACGAAGATGCGAACGATCTCGGTCTCGCCGTTGCTGGCGGTGCCACGGGGGGAATCGTCGCGGGGCTCGCCCTCGATACGGATCACGTGCCAGTCGTTCTCGGAGAGGGTGAACGTCGCCATGCCGCTCGGCGCGGCGAGAACGTTCACGTACTCCGTGTTGATGGTCGCTTCCTGGTCAGGCGTGACATGGGGACCGGGCGAGGGGGCCAGGTCCGTGTTGATGTCAAACTCGCCGCCGGCGATGTTGGTGCCGAGGGGCTTGCGGGAACGGACGTACATGTTGCCGTCGCCCATGAGGTTGACGTCGGTGCCCGACGTGAAGACACGCGCCATGGACTCAACGATGTCCTCGCCGTCGGGCTGGTTGCCCGCAGCGATGGAGACAGCCAGGCCGGCCTGGAGCGCGTCCATGCCGTACGAGAGCAGCGTCGAGTTGAAGCGCATGGCCGTGGAGACAACCGCCGGGTCGCCGACCTCACCGCGAACGCGGGGGGTGGTCGGGAGGTTGGTGGTCATCATGTTGTCGAACACATCCGTCTGGATGAGGTTCTGCAGGCTCAGGGACTGCTCCGCGGTGGGGCCGGAGCCCGAACCGGGGTCAGGGGTGTTGTTCTGGTTGGTCACGATCTGGCTGCGGGCGTCAGACGCCTCAACCCAGCGACCACCCTGGAGGCCCAGGGGACCTTCGTTCCAGCGCTCGAAGTCATCGATGTAGGGGATGCGGTAGGTGGGGATGGGATCGGGCTGGGGGAAGTCAACGCCGCGGATGCGGATGTCGTCCCACCACCAGTCCTGGATGGTGTACCCGGGCACGTTGGCCGTGGACGGGTCGGAACCGTGGTAGAGGCGCATGGCGTCGAAGGACAGACCCGCGAAGATCGAGGCCCAGTCGTTGCCGTCAGCGCCGAAGAAGCGGTCGGTGACCTGCATGCTTTCGTTGACCGCGTAGCCAGCGCCCTCGATGATGTCGGTGGTGCCAGCGAAGTCAACGGTGCCGGGCAGGATCGACGCCCAGCCCATCTCGATGCCGTACCCGAACTCCTCGAACATGCGGGGAGCCATGGGGTCCATGGGGTCTTCGCCGACCTTGACGGGCATCTGCCAGTCGGGGTCGCCGTCCATGTTGGCGTCGGTGAGCGTCTCGGCGTCACGGACGAGGATCTGCATGCCGTTGATGGTCTGATCGATCATCAGGCCCAGGGTGAACCAGTCACCCTCGGAGATCCGCTTGGGGTTGAGCACGAACTCGCCGGAGTCCGGGTCGCCCTGGACGTTGGCGAGGATGACGGCGCCCTCAATCAGGTTGGGGTCGTCGTGCAGCTGGGCGAGCGGGAGGAAAAGACCACCGCTCTGGTAGCCGCCCATGAGAATGCCAGAGACGAAAAGGCCCTGGGTGTAGGAGATGGGACGGGCCCACTGGAACGTTTCGTGGTTCGGCTTGTAGCAGTCGATTTCCACGAAGAGGGGCGCGCCGTCGGCGCCGACGTACAGGTTCGTGAAGAACTCGTACGTCTCGATGCCAGCACCCTCGTCAACAGCGGCGTCGTTCACCGACGAGCGCTGCACGTTCATCATGCCGCCGCGGACGCCCATGGGGTCCGGGCCGCCGACGGGGCCGTTGTACTCGCCGTTGTTGGGGTCGCCGTCGACGTCGGTCATCGAGGCAGCCTGATCGACAACGCCACCGAAGACAGTCGACTGCCACGGGGAGTTATCGGGGTTGAGCTGACCGTTGAGGGAGAAGTTGCCCTCGTAGGTGGTCGGCTCAGTCAGGTCGACCTGATGGAGGTAGATGCCGGGCCCGTCCTGCGGAGGGGCGTTGTCGGCATCGAAGTTGTCCAGGGTGTCGCGGTAGATGTACGCGGCGCCACGGGCAGCGGTAATGAGGGAGCGCTTGGGGGCGTTGATATCGCCGAGCTCCGTACGCAGCTGGCGAGCCGCGGCGAGCTGGTCAGCCGGGATCTCCTTGCTGGTGTCGTACTTGGAATGCACAGGCGTCGCCGCCATAGCAGTCCCTGCCAGAGCCAGACCACAGGCTCCAACTAGCATCCTGATCTTCATGAGAGAATCTCCTCACCTAGGACGTGCGGAATGCACGCCAGGACCGAACAAAGGCAGGCGGCTACAGCCGCCTGAAAACGCCAACCCAGCGAATTCATCGCCGGGTGGAACACATCTGAGTGATTCGCGTCTGAACGCATCCGCATCCCGAGTCGGTGATCACCATCGCCCGTTTGTGGGCGTTCGTGCATTGCTTCGCCCGATGGTACGGGACGGAACAGGCAGATCTGGCGCTTCACCGACTTCAACGCGTCGTGCGCTCCTTTCGTAGCCGTCACACCGGTCAGAACGATCATTCAGTTCCGCTAAACACCAGGACGAACCGGCGTAGGGACTCTGCAGCAGTGATCGCCGGGCGTACGGCTCTACATCCACGGGGCGCATGGTGAGCCCCGATTCATCATTCACTATGACCGCATACCGTGGGCCTTGCAAGCTGAAAGTGCGCAATTTTGTCGCGTCCTCCGCGGTTCTCATGCGCATAAAAAACATTTTATTGGACCCATAGCGTTTGCTAACAGCGATTTTATGGGCCTGAGGCCGGATTTATCCGGGACCTTCATCGTCCGCGGCGGGGGGCGAAAGAGACGCCTGTTCCGGGGGCGGCGTGCGTGTCTCGGCGCGCTCCAGCACCAGCAGAAGAGCCTCTTCCGCCTTCAGGTCCGTCTGGATATGGGCCCGCATCCCGGCCTGCCTCGCCAGCGCCAGCGTCGCCTGCGGGGAGGCCTCCGTCAGGCGGTCGAAGGCGGCCGTCCAGAGCCCCGGCGAGCAGGTCGTCGGGTCCGGCGGGGGGGCGCCCGTCTCGTGCAAACGCTGGAGGGCGAGGGAAGCGAGCTCGGCGCCGTAGAGGGCCTGCTCGCTCGGGTCGAGCATACCGATCGCTTCGAGGGCCTCGCCCGGGGTGCCGGCGAGCGAGAGCGACTCGGCGTACAGGAGCACGAGGGCGCGCCGGGTCTCGGGGGCCAGCTCGAGCCCGTCGCCCAGAAGGCGGTCGCGGAGCATCGCGGCGCGCATCGCGGGGGAGCTGGTTTCACGCGCGGCGGGGAGGAGGCCGTTCTGGGGGAGCCCCGTCCAGATGCGGGCGAGCGCGGCGCGCTGCGCCTCGTGCTCGAGCCCGCCGAGTCGCAGCACGAAGCGGTACGCGGCGAGGTCGGCGGCGTGGCGCGAGAGGAGCTCGGCGAGCGCCGGGCGGAGATCGGGGTGGGACTCAGCGACGTTCGCGAGACGGGCGTACCCGCCGGGCATCTTCGCGAGCGCGCGCACGCAGGCGCCGGCGAGCGAAGCGGGCGCGTCGGGGAGGAGCGACGCGATGAGGTCCACCTCGTTGTCGCTGCCCACGGCCGCGAGCAGGTCCACGAGCGCGGGCGTCGGCGCATCGGACACGCGGGCGACTGTCGAGGCGCGCACGCGGTCGGTGAACCCGTCGCCGGGGCTGCGCCCGCTCGCGAAGGTGCGCACGAGCAGACGGGCGGCGGCGTCGCACGCGGCGCCGGAGGTTTCGAGCCACGGCGCGCAGCGCTCGGCGACGGTCTCGTCCGGCGCGCCCGCGGCGAGGAGGTCCATGATCGCCGCGGCGGTCTCGTTGTCCTTCTCGCGGCGCAGCGCGGCGAGCGCGGCGTCGCGAGAAACGCCCGGCGCAAAGCGAGCGAGCGAGCGCGCGGCGAGACGGCGGGCGCGCGGGTCGTGGTCGGCGAGGGCCTCGGCCGTCGCGCCCGCGAGGGACGCGTCCACCGGGCGCCCGTTGAGCAGCGAACGCTCGATGAGTTCCAGCCCGAGCAGGCGCATCGAGCGTCCGGGCAGGGCGAGGATTTCCCCGAGCAAAGCAGTGCGTGCCTCGGGGGGCAGCTCGGAATACAGGCGGCGGTAGAGGCTCTCGGTGCGCGCCGCGTAGACGTTGCGGTCGTCCGCGGCGGCGAGCCATCGCTCCCGGTAGGTCGTGGCGAGGGCGGTCTGCCACTCGGCCTCGGGGAGCCATTCCGTCTGGCCCCACCACTCCAGCCACGCGGCGGGCTCCGCTGGGTCGCAGTTGACGCCCGTGAGCTTCTCGAGCGAGGCGGCGGTCTGTGCGCGCAGCGCCGGGCGTTCGGCGCTCGCGTTCATGAGGGTGACGAGCGCTCGGAGCGCGTCGCGCCCGCCCGCGGCTTCGAGGGCTCTGGCGCAGACCGTGGCGTGGGCGTCGTCGGCGTCGGTGGCGACACTGGCGAGGAGGTTCATCAGCTCGGCCGAGGGCGCCGCGGAGATGGCGTCGGCCGCGGCCGTCGCGGCGTCGTCGCCCCCCTCGCCCGCGAGGGCCGAGCGGAGCGGGGCGAGTCGCTTGGCGCTGACGAGCTCGTTCGCCGAGGCGCGACGCGCGTCGGGCGTCGCGCCGCTGGCAAGGAGCGCGGGCACGAGCTGGATGACCGGCTCGGCCGGCGGCGGCGTGGCGGGGTCGGGGTCGGATTGCGCGAAGAGGGGGGCCGCGGCCGCCGCGGCGGCGAGGAGGAAGGCCCGGGCTCGTGCGCGCGTGTGGTTCATGCGTAGCTGTGGAGCCCCGAGATCACGAAGTTGATGACGATCCAGTTGAAGACCATCGCCCCGCAGCCGGCGATCGCGAGGAGGGCGGTCCAGAGGCCTTTATCGGATGTTTTCAATCTGACGTGCACAAGGATGACGAACACGATGAACGTGTTGAGCGCAAAGACCTCTTTCGGGTCCCAGCCCCAGGGGCGACCCCAGGAGTGGTCGGCCCAGATCGCGCCCATGATGATGCCCGCCCAGAGCAACACGAACGCGAGCTCCATGAGGATCATCGTCGCGCCGTCGAGGACAGCCGTGGCGCTGGGCTTGCGCTGGGCGAGGTCGTTCATGGACGCGGCGCCCATGCCGACGAGCGTGCCGGCGCCGCCGCCCTTGGCGTAGTCGGCCTTGGCGCCGAGCAGGCGGAGCGCGACGTAGCCGATCGAGGTCGCGGCGGCCATGGCGATCAGGATGTAGCTGAAGATGATCACGTTGGTGTGGATGTAGAGCCAGACGTCGTGCAGGATGGGCATGCGGTTGGAGAGCTCGGGCGTGAGGCTCACCGGCATGAAATGAGCGCACATCAGTGCGATCGCCCCTGATACGGACGCGGCGAGCGCGAAGAGGTTCCGCATCGGTGTTTTGCGGGCGAGGAGCTCGATCACGATCGCGCCGACGGCGCCCATCCACGCGGCCGTCGTGACGGCCTCGAACATGTTCGAGTTGGGCCAGTGCCCCGAGACGTACCAGCGCAGCATCACCGCCAGCGTGTGCAGCGCGGTCGCGGCGAGGAAGACGCCCAGGCCGAGCCCGCGGGCGGCGGGCCACTTGTAGACGACGGCCATCAGCAGCAGCGCGATCGCGAGCATGTAGACGACCCATACCCACGTGAGGTGGCCCTGCGCGAAGTACCACGATTCCCACCCGAGCTTGGCGCGGGCGGGGTAGAGGTCGGGGGCGACGGCGGGGAGCGCGGCCGCGAGATCGGCGAGCGCGGCGCTGGCGGTCGCGGCGTGGCGCGCGGGGTCCTCGCCGGGGACGGCGTGCATCGCCCACGCGTTGGTGAGCGTGGCCCACGCGGTCTTGAGGCGCAGTGCCTGCTCGTGGGGGAGCCCGGCGATCGTGCCGCTTTCGGTTTCCCCGTGCGCGAAGAGCTCGAGCATGGTGTGCCAGGAGCGGCTCGGCATCGCCCTGGGGCGGGGGAATGATGCGCGTGTCTGCTCGAGCTGAGGACGTTGCTGCGCTCACGGAGAAGAGCGAGCGCGGTCTCGAGCGGGTCCACGTGCTTGGCGGTGCTGACGGGTGTTCGAGGAAAGGCGTTCGAGAAGCTCGCGGACGTTGGGGTCGCTGAGGATGACCTCGCGGGAGATGAACCCCGAGTCGAGGAACTCGGCGAGGCGTTCTTCGGGGAAGTCGGCGCGGGTGGCGAGCGCGCGGGCGAGGCTTTGGCGCAGGAGCTTCTTGCGGACGTAGACGCTGTCGGTCCCGCGGTAGGCGTTGGGGCGGAGCGCCATGTCCAGCAGCGTGAACGAGTGCGGGCGGCCCGAGAGGCCGCGGGCGCCGGTGACGCGCTTCATGAGCTTGTAGGCGAAAGAATCGAAGGACGTCAGGCGCCCCTCGAAGTAGACGGCCACGACCGAGAGCGGGCGGAGGTCCAGCTGCTGCGCGAACGCTGATGACGTCGGTGGCAGCGTTTCGGCGACGCGCCGGGCGAGTGCGAGCGAGGGCGCGACGACGAAGGTGCGATCGTCAGGACGAGGGCGGGGGAGCACGGTTGATCAGGCGCAGTTCCTGTCGGCAGCGGGGTCGCGCCGTGTCGTGGTGACCACTCCGCACAGGGGTTCGTCGGGTTCGGCGCGCGTCGCGGCCGCGGCGCGGCGAGGCTGCGCGCTGCACGCCGGCGCTGGATGGCGGGCTTGATGTAGAACACGTAGATCATCCCGGCGACCGAGAGGCAGGAGCTCGCGAGCATCGCGGTGACGCCGCTGCGGCTGCCGACGCCGAGCCCGGTGAAGGCGAAGCCCCCGCCGGCTTCGGATGGCGGGTCCCAGCGCGCCTGGAAGAAGGACAGCCCGGCGAAGGAGGCGGGGTGGTTGGTCCGGATCTCGACGATGTCGCTGGGGCCTTCTTCGGTCTGGAAGCGGACGTGGGAGATCCAGTCGCGGATGGTGGGGGTGGCGCCGGTGAAGCCGCCGACGTGGGACTTGAGGATGAAATCGTCGAGTGCGACGGGGGCGGGCAGGGCGCGGCGTTCGCGGGCGAAGAGCACCTCGATGTCGCGCCCGTCGGGGAGGGTGAAGACCTCGGGCTCGTAGCGGAGTCGCCCCTCGTAGCGGTACTCGGGCCCGTCGAAGACGTACTCGTGGAAGGGGAGCCAGCGGCGCTCGCCGGCGATCTCGACCTGCGCCATCGAGTAGTAGTCGCCCGCGCCGCGGTCGCGTTGGCGGCGCGGGACGATCGCGGGGCGCGTCTGGGCCTCGGCGCTGGCGAAGAGCTCGAGGAGCTCGGCGGACCCGCCCGCGGGGAGCGCGACCGTTTCGCCCTTGGCGAGCGGGACGATCGCGGGGGCGTTGCCCGTGGACGCGAAGAGGAGCGCGGCGTCGCGCGCGTGGTCGGGGCCGACGACGAGGGTGATGCTCGCGGGCGTCTGCCCCGGCGCGTAGGCGATCGAGAGGCGCGCGTCGAGCGGGCGGACGCCGGCGCCGTTCTCTTCTGTGTCCACGTCCTGGGCGACGGAGGCGTCGTCGCTGACGATGCGCACGAACCGCTCGCCCTCGGGGGATTCGATCTCGAGGATGGCGCTCGAGAGTTCCGTCCCGTCGGGCATGCGCAGCCCGTCGGCGACGAGGCGCACGCGGTACGAGAAGCCGGTGTCGGCGAGCGGCGTGAGAGGCAGGGCCGGGTTGTCGGCGAGGGTCTCCCGGACGACCTCGTCGTGGACCGTGTCGCCCACGCTGACGCGGACGGCTGGGCGGGCGCTCTCGAGGAGGTCCTGTGTCTCGTCGTCGCTCTCGACGGCGACGATCGCGAGGGCGCCCCCGGAGGTGCGCTCGAAGGGGTCGATGCCCACGGCGAGCTGGATCGCGCGTGGGGAGCCGCCGGGGCCGCTGATCGCGAGGATCGCGGCGGGCGAGCCGGGGGTGGAGGACTGCACCACGCGGCGCTGGGCCGAGGCGTAGCGCACGAAGCCGGTGATGCGCGCGGGGGCGGGGAACCCCTTGATTTCTCGGTCGAGCGGGGCGGCGTTGGGGATCGGGTCGCCGGGGGCGAGCCAGAGGTCGCGCCCGGGGTCGCCCGCGTAATCGTTGAAGCGGGGGAGACCGGAGATGGGGATCTGGGTCCAGTCGTCGGCGCCGACCTCGCGGACGTAGATCGCGCGGGTCTGGGCGAGGTGGAACCAGTTCTGGGCGGCCGGGGCGAGGCTCATCGCGAGGGGGGCGTCGACGAGTTTCTCGCCGGTGTTCTTCACGGCGCGTCCGCGCCCGGGGAGGATGTCTTCGGTGTACTGCGGGTAGCCGGCGAGGAGCTGGCGGATGAAGGGCTCGCCCCCGTTGACGCCAGCGGGCGGGGTGACCATGACCGAGACGCTGAAGGCTTCTTCGCCTTCGTGCTCGCCGGTGAGGATGGGCCAGGCGGGGTCGAGGTTGGCGACGGTAAAGGAGTAGCCCCCGGCGTCGGCGTGGGCGCCCGGGAGAGCGGGGAAGCGCGCGACGTCGCCCGCGGGGGTGCGGACCTCGACGAGGCGGCGGATGACGGCGGCGTCGCCCTCGACCTTGTTGGCGAAGTACCACCAGGAGGTGAGGACGAGGAGGACGATCCCGGAGTGGATCATCCAGACGCCGAGCTTGATGAGGTTGAAGGGGATCCTGCGGAGGGTGACGACGGTGAGGTTGGCGCACAGGAGGGCGCCGAGGAGTGCGAACGGCCACCAGTTGAACCACTCGAACTCGGTCATCTCAAAGAGTCTGGACTCGCGGACCATGGGGAGGGCGCTGCCGACCGAGAGGTACACGAGGAGCAGGGTGAGGAGGGTGACGCCGAACCACACGCTTTCGAGCGGGCGGAGCGGCAGCGGTAGCGGCGTTCTCGTGGCGGCGTTGGCCATGGGGAGGCGTGTTCCTGATCGTCCTCCCGTCGGCGGGAGGGTTGCTCGTGGCGCGGGGGGAGGGGGATTCCGTGACTATAGATCGTGCGCGCGAAGAAAGTTGGGACGGTCGGGAAGAGTTCGCAGCGTGATGGCGGAGCGTTTCGGGGGTACACTTCTCCTCTTCCGATCGTCGGGGGTGTAGCTCAGTCGGTAGAGCATCGGCCTTTTAAGCCGCTGGTCGTGGGTTCGAGTCCCACCGCCCTCATTGGCGCCTGGTTTCGCCGGGCATGCAGGGAAGAGACAGGGGAGAAGCGTCAGCACATGCGGGTCGTGCACGCCAATTGGACAGGGGGCGCGCTCCATCTTTGGGTGGAGAGCGCTGCGCAGGGTGAGGCACGCGAGAGCGGGCGGCACCCCGGTTCTGAAGACACTGAAACCATCGCTCGGGTGCTCGCGGGCGTCCCGGGCGTCGAGCGCGGGGTCCCCAGCACGATCTCGCTGCGCCTGCCGACGCTGTCGGGGGCGCCGGCGCGGAGCGAGCGTCTGGTGCACGCCGTGGGCGTCGCGGACGCGGACCCGGCGAGCGAGAGCCTCGAGCCGTGGGAGGTGACGACGCTGGCGCTGGACGCCGGCGCGGCGCTGGACGCGCTCGATCCTCTTGAGGACCGGGCCGCGCAGCAGCGCGAACGCCTCGGCGAGGAGCGCGACGACGACACGGACCCGGGGTCGCTGATCGCGGATTCCGTGCGGTTTTACGCGACCGGTGCGCGCCTGGCGCGGTCGTTCGTGGCCCAGCAGCGCATGGCGCCGATGCTCCGCCAGAAGACGGGCGGGGCCCTCGAGGCGTTCTGGACGCCGTGGTGGTCCGACTCGGCCGCGGCCGAGCAGGCGGCGCGTCTGGCGCTCGCGGCGCCCCCGGCCGTGCGCGCGGCGGTGGACGAGTACAACCATTCCGTGTGGCCGACGCTCGAGTCGTACCTCTCGGCGTGCGTGGACGCGCTGTGCCGGCGGGCGCTCGTTGACGAGGACGTCGAGGAGGCGATCGAGGACCGCGACCCGCGCGAGGACGACCACGTCGCCTGGCTGACGGGGCTGCTGGGCGCGAGCTCCGCGACGGCGATCGACGCCGGGCGCGGGAGCGTGATGCTCGGGGCGGTCCGTCGCTGGGTGGGGCTGCTCGACGATCGCGGCGAGAGCGTCGGGTGGCGTCTGCACCTGCACCTGATCGAGCCCCCGGACGAGGACGGCGACGACGGTCTGCACCTGGACACGCGCGACGCGCGGTGGACGCTGGCGATGGGCCTCCAGTCGGCCGACGAGGACGCGGTCGTGCTCGACGCGGCGGACCTCTGGACGATGCCGGCGGACGTGGCGACGGTGGACGGGCGGCGCATCGAGGACCCGCCCCGGACGCTGCTTTCTGAGATCGGACGCGCGGCGCGGATCTTCGCGCCGCTCGAGCGGGCGCTCGAGGAATCGCAGCCGATGGACGTCGAGCTCTCGACGGTCGAGGCGCACCGCTTCCTGACGGAGTTCGCCCCGGCGCTGCGCGAGCAGGGCTTCGGCGTGGCGGACCCGCGATGGTGGGGCGGCGACGGCGCGCAGCTCGGGTTGCTGCTGGATATCGAAGCCGAGGAGACCCCCCCGGCGGGCGGCGCGGGGCGCGAGGGCGGGGACGGGGCGGAGTCGCCGGTCTTCGGTCTGCACGCGCTGGTCGATTACCGCTGGCGCATCGCGGTCGGCTCGCGCACGCTGACGATGGAGGAGTTCGAACAGCTCGCCTCGTCGCGTTCGCCGATGGTGAAGATCGGCGGGCAGTGGGTGGAGATCAAGAAGGAAAAACTCGCGTCGATCCGCGGGTTCTTCGACGAATCGGGCGGCGGGCGGATGAGCCTCGGCGAGGCGATGCGTCTGGCGTACGGCACCGACGAGGACGAGATCGGCGCGAAGGTGCTGGGCGTGCGCGCGAGCGGGTGGGCGGGCGAGCTCATCGGCGATGAGACCGACGGGCTCGATTCGAGCCGGGCGATCGAGATGCTCGAGCAGCCCGCGGCGCTCCTGGGCGAGCTGCGTCCCTACCAGCGTTCGGGCCTGTCGTGGCTCGCGTTCCTTGACCGCCTGGGCCTGGGCGGCTGTCTCGCCGACGACATGGGCCTCGGTAAGACCATTCAGCTGATTTCGCTGCTGCTGCACGAGCGGCGCGACGCGATGCGTCCGGCGCCGACGCTGGTGATCGCGCCGACGTCGGTGGTGGGCAACTGGCGGAACGAGGCGAAGAAGTTCGCGCCGCAGCTGCGCACGTTCGTGCACCACGGGCCGGAGCGGGCGACGGGCGACGCGTTTACGGTCGCCGCGCTGGACGCGGACCTGGTGATCACGACGTACGCGCTGGCGCACCGGGATTTCGAGACGCTCTCGTCGGTGACGTGGAAGCGCGTGTGCCTCGACGAGGCGCAGAACATCAAGAACCCGAGCTCGAAGCAGAGCCAGTCGGTGCGCGGTCTGCCCGCGGAGCGCCGCGTGGCGCTGACGGGCACGCCGGTCGAGAACCGTCTGACCGAGCTGTGGTCGATCATGGAGTTCCTGAACCCGGGGTACCTGGGTTCGGCGGCGCGGTTCCGGCGGAAGTTCTCGCTCCCGGTCGAACGCCGGCGCGACATGCAGCGGACGCGCCAGCTCCGGCGTCTGGTGCAGCCCTTTATCCTGCGCCGTCTCAAGACGGACCCGACGGTGGTCCCGGACCTTCCCAAGAAGGTCGAGACGAAGGAGCACGCGCACCTCACGCCCGAGCAGTCGGCGCTGTACGAGAAGGCGGTTTCGGAGATGCTCGGCGAGGTCGAGCGGGCCGACGGGGTGCGCCGCCGGGGCATCGTGCTGGCGACGCTCATCCGCCTCAAGCAGATCTGCAACCACCCGGCGCTCGTGCTCAAGGACTGGACGCCGCAGTCGGGGCGTCCGCCCAAGGCGGCGCGGTCGGGCAAGGCGACGCGCCTGGTGCAGATGCTCGACGAGGTGATCGCGGCGGGGGATCAGGCGCTGGTCTTCACGCAGTTCCGTCAGATGGGCGAGGTGCTCGCGTCGATGCTGCGTCACGACCTCGACCGCGACGTGCTGCTGCTCCACGGCGGGACGCCCCAGACGGTGCGCGAGCAGATGATCGAGCGGTTCCAGAAGGCCGATGGGACGGCGCCGGTATTCATCCTGTCCCTCAAGGCCGGCGGCGTGGGCATGAACCTGACGGCGGCCTCGCACGTGTTCCACTTCGACCGCTGGTGGAACCCCGCGGTGGAGAACCAGGCGACGGACCGTGCGCACCGCATCGGGCAGGACAAAACGGTGCACGTGCACAAGTTCATCGTCGCGGGCACGCTCGAGGAACGCATCGACGAGATGCTCGAGCAGAAGCTGGAGCTCGCGGAGACGATCATCGGCGCGGGCGAGGAGTGGCTCACGGAGCTCTCGACCAGCGAGCTGCGTGAGATGCTGCGTCTGCGACCGGCGGATGTTGAGGAGGCCGCGTTATGACCAGCGCTGACGCGAACCCGCCCTTTGAGGTCACGCCGAGCGAGCCGACCCCCGGCTCCTCCCCGGACGCCGCAGCCGAGCAGGCGCCTGAGCACACTCCAGAGGAGGGCGTCGAGACGACTCCGATGACGCTCGCCGAGCGGTTGGAGGTCACCACGTGGGCCGCGCGCCTGTGGGTGGAGCTTGTCGAGGAGACGGCCGAGCCGGCGATGCTCGAGGCGGGGCTGGAGATCGCGCGCCGTCGGCGCGGGCCGAGCGTGATGGTTTCACCCGGGGAGATCAGCGCGACGGTGCCCGACCCGCCGCGTTCGCGCAAGACGCTGTCGATCCTGTCGCCGGCCGTCGAGCACGTCCACTGGGAGCGTGCGGCGAAGCGGGCCGCCGAGATGCCGATGCTCAGCGCCCAGCTGATCGCGGGGGAGCTGCCCCCAGAGATCGAGACGGCGGCCGCGGCGAGCGATCTGCACCTGCTGCCCAGAGCCAGCGACATCAGCGCCAAGCGCGGTCGTCTGACGCTCGACTGGGACGAGAACGTGTGCGCGGCGGCCGTCGCGTTCGGGAAGCGGCTCGAGCTCGAGCCGGGGCTCCTGCTCACGTTCCGGGGGATGACGACGGAATCGTTCCGCGAGCTGGTGCGCCAGTGCGCGGCGTTGTCGTCGTCCGGGGGGCGGGGCGCCGCGGCGTACGCCCAGCGTCCGGCGATCGGCCCGGATCAGGAGCCGCCGCCGCTGGAGCTGTGCCTCGACGCGTTCTGGGCGGCCGGCCCGGACCTCGACGACGTCCAGACGCCGGTCCGTGCCCCGCAGCACCCGCATTCGCTGCTCCGGCGTCTGGGGGCGAGCCCCTTTGAAGGGGCCGGGTTCCCGCTGATCGGGTTGCTGGCGACGTGCTACGACCTGATGAGCGAGGCGGAGGTCCGGCGGGCCCGCGAGGGCGAGCGGGCCGAGGACGAGGGCGACGACGAGGGCGTGGATTGACGCTCTCGGGCGTTCTGATACACTTTCTCTTCACATTTCACGGAGCCGCCCGCGACGCTTTGAGGCGCGGGCATGGGCGAGCCCTCTGCGCGGCTTGAGGTCGTCCAGCTCCCACGGCCGCGGATCCGCTCCCCTCGTCCGGCGACACACGCCGGTCGTGACGGGCGACCGCGAGGAAACGGTCCCGTCACGCACCGCGGCGCAGCTCTTCGAAGCTCCGACCGCCGAGGAAAAGGAGCCCGCCGACAACGCTCGCGCGATGCGCCCCGAAGGGCGCCGGAAACCGCGCTTCGGTACACTCGACGCCCGCATCCGCGTGGCCCATGGTGTAACGGTAGCACAGAGGTTTTTGGTACCTTCAGTCTAGGTTCGAATCCTAGTGGGCCAATTTGCACTTGTTTCCAGAGCGTTCCGGCGATCCCGGCATGAACCAGGCTGCCATTATTCTCGCCGCCGGCCAGGGCTCCCGCATGAAGAGCGACCTCCCCAAGGTTGCTCATCAGGCGGCGGGGTCCCCGATGGTCGAATGGGTTGTGCGTGCCGCCGTGGAGGCGGGCGTGTCGCGCGTGGTGCTGGTCGTGGGCCATCAGCAGGAGGTCGTGCGCGACCTCTTCGACGGCGCGGTGTACCCGATCGAGTACGCGGTGCAGACCGAGCAGAACGGCACCGGTCACGCGGCGCAGATGGCCGAGACGGCGCTGGCCGGCTTCGACGGGGACGTCTTCGTGCTCGTGGGCGATGGCCCGCTGCTGCGGGGCGAGGTCCTGAAGAAGGTGCACGACCGCCACGTGGAATCGGGCGCGGCGGCGACGCTGGCGACGGCGGTGATCCCCGACCCCACCGGGTACGGGCGGGTCATCCGCGACGGCGACGGCGGGTTCGTCGGGATCGTCGAGCAGAAGGACGCGACCCCCGACGAGCTGCGCGTCAAAGAGGTCAACCCGAGCATCTACTGCTTCCGGGCGGCGGCGCTGTGGGACGCGCTGCGGCGCGTCGAGGCGTCGCCGACGACGGGCGAGTTCTACATCACCGACGTCCCCGCGCTGCTGATGCGCGACGGCGACCTCGTCGAGGTCGTGGCGGTGGCCGACGCGCACGACGCGCTCTCGGTGAACACGCCCGAGCAGCTCGCGGAGGTGGACGCGATCCTGCGCACCCGCCTGAACCAGAGCGCCGGCGCCGGCGCGGGCGGGGAGGGCTGAGATGTACCAGGACGCCGACAACCTCCGGGTCTTCGCGGGCAGGCGCCACAAGGAACTCGCGGGGCGGGTGTGCGACCATCTCGACTTCCCGATGTCCGACGCCCGCACGGAGGTCTTCCCCGACGGGGAGCTGATCACGCGGGTCGAGAAGGACGTGCGCGGGCGCGACTGCTACGTCGTGCTGAGCACGGACGAGCCCGTCAACGACAACCTGATGGAGCTGCTGATCTTCATCGATTGCCTGCGCCGCGCCTCGGCCGAGCGCATCACGGCGGTGATCCCGTACTTCGGGTACGCCCGGCAGGACCGCAAGGACGAGGGGCGCACGCCGATCACGGCGAAGCTCGTGGCGAACCTCATCACGGGCGCGGGAGCCGACCGCGTCATCACGATCGATCTCCACGCGGCGCAGATCCAGGGGTTCTTCGACATCCTCGTCGACCACCTCTCGGCGATGCCGGTGTTCCTGAGCGAGCTGCGCGAGCGCCGCGAGGAGCTTGACGATCTCGTGCTGGTCTCCCCCGACGTGGGCAACGTGAAGGTCGCGAACCGGTACGCCGACGAGCTCGGGGGCGAGCTGGCGATCATCGACAAGCGGCGCATGTCGGGCGACAAGGTCCTGTCGGTGAACATCGTCGGCGACGTCAAGGGCAAGACGGTCCTGATGATGGACGACATGATCTCGACCGCGGGCACGATCTGCTCTGCCGCGGAGATCGTCATGGACAAGGGCGCGTCGCGGGTGATCGCGGGCGCCACGCACGGGCTCTTCATCGGGCCCGCGGTCGAACGCCTCCAGGCGAGCCCGATCTCCGAGATCCTCGTCACCGACACCATCCCGCACCGCCCGGAGCGCCTGGCGCCCATCGCGGACAAAATCACACGACTCTCGGTCGGCAGCCTCCTCGGCGAGGCGATCGACCGCGTCCATCACAACCGCTCGGTCTCGGCGATGTTCCAGAGCTCGGCGAGCAAGCGGTAGAGAACGAACCCCAACGACCCAACACGCGTTACGCGAATCTGAAAGAGGACCCAACCATGAGCACCGACGTCATCAGCATCGACGCCAAGCCGCGCGAGCGCACCGGCTCGCGCTATTCCCGTCGCCTCCGCGCCGCGGGCGGTCTCCCCGCCGTGGTGTACGGGCACAAGCAGGACCCCGAGGCCGTGACCCTCGACGCCAAGCAGGTCGTGCGCCAGATCGCTGAGGGGCACAAGCTCTTCAAGATCACCAAGGACACGGGCGAGGACACCGTCCTCCTCAAGGACATCCAGTTCGACCACCTCGGGAGCAGCGTGATCCACGTTGACCTCGAGCGCGTGAACCTCGACGAGCGGGTCACCGTGAAGGTGCCCGTCAAGCTCAAGGGCGACGCCCCCGGGCTCACCTCCGCGGGCGCATTCCTGATGCACCCGGTCAGCGAGCTCGAGATCGAGTGCACCGTGGGCAACCTCGAGGACGCGATCGTGGTGGACATCTCCGAGCTCAAGGCCGGCGAGTCGATCCACGCCCGTGATCTGGAGCTCCCGCACCAGTACAAGCTGCTCTCTGACCCCGACTCGGTGGTCGCGGGCATCTCGATCAAGGCCGAGATCGAAGACGACGCCGAGGCCGCCGGCGGCGCGGCGGAGATGACGGCCCCCGAGGTCATCACCGAGCGCAAGGACGAGGCGGGCGACGCGTGAAGCTGATCGTCGGTCTGGGCAACCCGGGCGCCGAGTACGAGCGCACACGGCACAACGCCGGCTTCATGGCGGTCGATCGTCTGATCGCACGCCACGCCGTCGGGCAGCCGATGCGCGCGAAGTTCCACTCCGGCGTCGTCGAGGCGGCCCTGCCCGGCGCGAAGTGTTTACTCCAGAAGCCGACGACGTACATGAACCGCTCGGGCCTCGCGGTGAGCGAGGCGCTGCGGTTCTACAAGCTCGAACCCACCGAGGACCTGCTGGTCATCGTTGACGACGTGGCGTTGCCCGTCGGCGCGATGCGCATGCGGGCCTCGGGGGGCGACGGCGGGCACAACGGGCTCGGCGACATCTCCCGGGCGCTGGGCAGCGTGGACTACACGCGCCTGCGCGTGGGCGTCGGCGCGCCCGGCTCCGTGCCTCAGAAGGACTATGTTCTCCGCCGGTTCTCGCAGGAGCAGTTCGAGGACCTCGACCCGCTCCTTGAAAAGGTCGCCGACGCGACCGAGCTCTGGGCCCGCGAGGGCGCCGAGTCGGCGATGAACCAGTTCAACGTGAAAGCCGTCGGGTTTGCGCCCAAAGCGCCGCCCGCCGAACACCCCGAACCCGACGCGGCGTCGAACGGCGCCGCCTAAACCGCACTGACCATCCTCGCCCGCCGACGCGTGCGGGCTGACCAACCCGAGAGGAAACGACACCATGATCGAGACCCGCACTGCCAGTTACGAGGGCATGTTCCTGCTTTCCCAGTCCGCCACGATGGACTTCTCCAGCGCCGTCCAGCACGTCCGCGACATCCTCACCAAGGGTGAGGCCGAGATCATCGCGATGAGCAAGTGGGACGAACGCCGCTTCGCGTTCGAGATCAAGCGCCAGAAGCGCGGCGTGTACCTCCTCGCCTACTTCTCGTGCAAGACCGACCGCCTGGTGGGCATCGAACGCAGCTGCTCGCTCTCCGAGACGGTCCTGCGCTCGATGATCACCTCCGCCGAGCACCTGTCGCTCGAGGAGATGCAGGCGACCGACGCCCAGCAGGCGCTCGACGACGAGGGCGTGATGCGCAAGAAGGAAGCGGAGGCCCGCGCCGCCGCCGAGCCCGTCGCGGTCCTCGCGAGCGCCGCTGCTGCGGAGAACGATCCCGCGGACGCCCCTTCGGAAGAGGCCGCCCCGGCCGCGACCGAGGACGCCCCCGCTTCGTAAAGGCTCTGATCCGCCCGTCCCGATCCGCTAGGATGCCCCGTCACCCATACGGAAAGAGAGGCCCGCTATGGCCGGCAGTCTGAACAAAGTCATCCTCATGGGGAACCTCACCCGTGATGTCGAACTGCGCCCGGTGGGCGAGACCCAGGTCGGGAACTTCGGCCTGGCGATCAACAACCGGTACCGCACAAAGAGCGGTGAGGACCGCGAAGAGACCACGTTCGTCGATTGCGAGATGTGGGGCACGCGGGCCGAGGTGCTCGGTCGCTACCTGAGCAAGGGCAGCCCCGTGCTCGTCGAGGGGCGCCTGAAGCTCGACCAGTGGCAGGACCAGTCGGGCGGGAACCGCTCGAAGCTCAAGGTCGTCGTCGAGAACTTCGAGTTCGTCGGCGGCGGGGCCGGTGGCGGTGGCGGCGGAGGAGGCGGGGGTGGGGACTACGAGCCCCGCGTCCAGACCCGCAGCGCCGCGCAGCAGCCCGCCCACCAGCCCATCAGCGAGGACGACATCCCCTTCTGACCCGCTGAATTCGGATCACTACACACAACCGCCGCGCGACGCGCGCGGCGACCGCTGGGGCGACGAGCGTCGCTCCTCAACTTTCACCTGAAAGGACAGCGCACCAATGCGTCACACCATCCAGCTACTCCTGACCGAGACCGTTGACGGCCTCGGCATCGTGGGCGACGTCGTCGGCGTCAAGGCCGGCTACGCCCGCAACTTCCTCCTGCCCCGCGGCTACGCCACCGTCCCCTCCGACGAGGCGATCGCCGAGCTCGCCGAGAAGCGCAAGGTCGCCGAGAAGGAACTCTCTGACCTCCGCGCCGTGCGTGAGAAGATCGTCGGCAACCTCGAGGGTCTCGAGCTCCACCTCGAGCGCTCCTGCAACGACTTCGGCATGCTCTACGGCTCGGTCACGCAGAAGGACATCGCGACGGCCCTCGGCGAGAACGGCTACGTGGTCAAGCCCCGCGAGGTGCGCCTGCCCCAGGCGATCAAGCGCGTGGACTCCTACGAGATCCCGATCAAGCTCGCGACTGACCTCGAGGCGACGATCAAGCTGTGGGTGGTCGCCGACCGCGACCTGCCCACCGACGACGACCGCGTCGAGATGGAGTTCGACAACGAGGGCAACCTCGTCGAGCCCGGCAGCCGCCGCAAGGACGACTGGAACGACAAGAAGGACGAGGCGCCCGCCGAGGGCGACGCGAAGACGGAAGAGGCCGGCGCGGAAGCCGCGGCCGACGCCTGATCGTTCCCCGTTCGATCTGACCCGAAACAGAAACAGCCCCCGGCGTCCGCGAGACGCCGGGGGCTGTGTTCGTTTTTGGCGCGGCGCGAGCCGGGCTCGCGTGGCCCTGCGGGGGCCTTAGCGGTTGACGAGCAGGGGCGGCTCGAACGTCGCGACCTCGACCTGCTGACCGAGGGTGAAGGAGGTGATCTCGACACCCTTGGTCACCTGGAAGAGGAGGACGAGGCGGTCGCCCGGGCGGCTGGCCGAGAGGGAGGGGAGCTCTGAGAGGGCGCGGACGGGGGTGCCCGGCTCGTAGCGGACCTCGACACGGTCGCCGGCGATGAAGATGTACCCGACCGCCTCGTAGACCTGTGAGTTGGAGTCCGTGAGCACGGGCGGGAGGAGCTTCTCGGCGGCCGAGGCCGCGCGCCCGAGGAGCGAGAGGCGCCGGTTCAGCGAGACGTCGGCCTGGATCATCGTGAGGCCGGGGCGGACGTCAAAGCCGGTGACCTTGAGCGACTGGGGCACCTTGACGCCGATGATGTCGTCGGCGGCGAAGGAGTGGTTCCCGCTGACGATGAGGTTTTCATCGTTCACGGTGAGGCTGCCGCGCATCTGGCGCGAGAGCGTCAGGTTCGAGAGGGTGTTGGTCATGCGGACGCCGGCGTCGCTCGCGTCGAGCCCGTCGATGGCGCCCTCTCCGCCGCCGGTGGCCCGCGAGGCGATGGTGGAGGCGCTGGGTCGCGCCCCGCCGCTGGAGTCCTCGGAGCGGGCGATCAGGTCGAGGGAGAAGATCGCGTCGTCGCGCTCATCGACGCTGTAGGTCCGGGGCGCCGGGGCGTCGGCGAGGTTCACGCGGACCTGCTTCATCAGCAGGTCGATGGGCTGGGCGTCGGCCGGGACGACGAACTCGAAGGACATCGCGGGGTTCTTGGAACTGCTCGCGTGACCGATGAAGACGCCGGCGGAGTTGAAGCGGTAGCGGCTCGCGGCGATGTCCTTGCCGCTCGACTGGGCGACGACCGCGATGGGCTGGAACCCCTCGGAGGTCCCGTCGCTGAGCTCGCAGATGAGACGGGCCGAACCGGGGCCGACGATGATCTGCCCGGACTTCTCGGCGGCGCCGTCGAGGAAGCGGACGGTGTACCCGCGGATCACGCTCGTCGGGGCGGGGGCGGAACCGTCAACGCGCGTGACGTCCTGCGGCCAGTCGCTCCCGTCAGGGCGCGGGTTGAACCCGTCGGTCGTGAGCTCGTCGAGCGTGGGGGCCTCGACGATGTACGTCCCGGCGAGCTCGAAAGAGCTCGGCTTGAGGGCGGTCATGCCGCGGTCGTTGTAAGTGGCGCGGATCATCGAGGACTGGTCGGCGACGTCGGGCATACGCCGGGCCAGAGAGGAGTTGCCCGCGGTGAAGGCGCCGGTGCTGAGCGATTCGTAGAGGCGGGCGGTGAGGGTGTCCACGGGCGCCCAGAGCGCGTTCGTGCGGACGAGGCTGCCCCCGCTGTCGGGCTCGACCCGGCGGTGGCCCATGAACGTCGCCCCGACGGGCATGAACCCGACGCCGATGACGAGGATGCCCATCGAGATGACGCCCGAGCCGGCGCCCGCGAGCCCGCCCCCGGCGAAGTCGAGCGCGCCGGGCACTTTGATGTCGCGCGTGACGAGCTTGTCGGTCGCGACGCGCAGCACGCCCAGCGCGACGATGAACGGGACGACGAGGCCGACCGTCCAGGCGAGGGTGGGCGTGGCGTTGAGCAGCAGCCCGTAGACGAGGGGTTCCCACACCGCGAACGCGATCGCGCCGGCGGCGAGGGTGCACAGCAGATGGATGAGCGCCGAGAAGAAACCCTGCGCCGTCCACATGTAGGCGACGAGGAGGACAACGGCCACGACGACGAGGTTGAACAGCATGGTGATCGGTCCTTTGGGTTAGCTCTTCGCGGCGGCGGGCTTGGGCTTGCTCGAGGACGTGATGCGCACGACCTCTTCGACGCTGGTCTCGCCGCTGAGCACCTTGTGCACCGCGGCTTCCTGGATCGACGGCAAACGCTTCTTGCGAAGGGCCTGGCGCAGCCCGGCCCAGTCCTCTGCGGCGATCAGCTCGCGGTCCTCGGCGCTGATCGGGTAGACCTCGTAGACGCCGATCTGCCCGACGAAGCCCGTGCCGCGGCAGACCGGGCACACCTCGGGCTTGCCCTTGATCAGCACCTGCCCGCCGCGCCGGTAGAGGACCGCGGGGGCCTTGTCCGCCGGGACGCCGAGCTTCTTGAGCATCTCGGCGGTGGGGCGGAACTCGGCCTTGCAGTTCTCGCAGAGCTTGCGTGCGAGCTTGTGCGCGATGACGCCCCGCTGGCCCTCGCTCGCGACCTTCGGGTCGCCCACGCCCTTGACGAAGCCCTGGATCGCGCTGAGCGCCGAATCGCCGCGGAGACCGACGTACGAGCGGATGCGTTCGTGGTCGGCGGTGCACACCTCCTTGGCGGTGTCCTGGTCGGGCAGCTCGCCCACCATGACCACGTCGGGGTCGCGCCGGAAGATCGAGCGCAGGCTGGTCGCGTAGTCGGGGCCCTCGCTCATCGGGTCGAAGTGGGTGGGCTTGACGCCCTCGAGCATGTCCTGGGGGTCGAGCTCGATGGTCTGGACGTTCTGGATGTAGGCGTCGTGGTGACGCAGCAGCGCGTACATGGTGCTGGTGCGCCCGTTGCGAGGCGGGGCGGCGACGAGCACGATCCCGCGTTCCTCGTAGAGCGCCTCGAGCGCGTCGCGCTGCGGCGGCAGGAGGCCGAGCCCGTCGAGTTCGAAGCGAACGCGGGCGCCGGGGTTAAAGAGCACACGGGCGCGCATCCCGCCGGAGCCGCCGCTGGTCTGGATCTTGACCTTCTGCGTGCTGTCGCCCATGCCGATCGAGAGGTCGCCGGCGAGCTTGCGCCGCCGGTCAGAGACATCGAGCCCGGCGGCGGCCTTGAGGAGGTCCATCGCCGCGACGGCCTCGGCCTCGCGCAACGCCTCGGGCTTGGACTGCACGCCGTCAACCGTGAGGACGCGTGCGTAAACGCCGTCCTTGGCCGGGAGGATCTCGAGGTCCGAGGCCCGCTGGTCGACCGCGTCCAGGAGCATCTTCTCCACCGCGACGCGGAGCTCGAACTCGGGCGTTTCCTTCTGCGGGACGGGCAGGGGGCCGTTGCTGCCCACGAGCTGGAGCTTGGAGCTGCCCGCGTGCTTGGCGCTGGCTCGCTCGGCGCGCTGGGCCTTCATCTTGTCGAGGTTGAAGCTCCAGCGCTGGCTCTCTGGCACGCGGTCAGACTTGTTGTGCGCGACCCAGTAGAGCGCGAGGCTCATGACGAGCAGCCCGAGCATGACCGGGAACGCGATGAGCACGCTCGGGGCGAGCACCAGCGCCGCGATCGCGCCCGCGCCCGCGAGCGCGTGGAGCGTGTTCCACTTGGCGCGCTCGAGGTACCAGCGTTCCGCGTCCGGGTCGTACACGTGCGCGATCACCCACGCCCAGCCGGCGAAGGCCGCCAGCGCCAGCACGGGCAGGATCGGCGAGACAAGCATCACGCCCTGCGCCATCATCGTCATCGGGTCGTTCCTTCACACCGCGGCGCGCCGCGCGTTTCGAATTCCTGGGACACGGGGACCACCGATCAGCCGATGCCCTTGAGGCGCATCTTCAGTTCGTCCACGTTCGGCGAGGCTTCCAGCGCCACACGCATGTGAATGTATTCCTCTTCCACCAGCTTCACCAGGGAGCCGTTGAAGTCGATCATGCCCGACTTCGATGCCTCCTGGCTCTTGATGATCTCGGGGATCTCGCCCTCGCGCCCCTCGAGGATGTACTTGCGCACCACCGGGTTGTTCACGAGGATCTCGAGCGCAGGGATGCGCGGGATGTGCTCGTGCAGCGTCGGGAGCAGCTTCTGGTAGACGATCGCGCGCATCTGGTACGCCATGATCTTCCGCACCTGCTCGCGCTCCGAAGGCGGGAACAGGTCGTAAATACGGCTGAACGTCTCGGACGCACTCGACGCGTGGATCGTGCCGAAGACGAGGTGGCCCGTCTCGGCGGCGTGCAGCGCGGCCTCGAACGTCTCGGCGTCTCGCATCTCACCGATGAGCACGATGTCCGGGTTCTCACGCACCAGGGCGCGGAGGCCGGTCTTGAAGTCGAAGACGTCGATCCCGACCTCGCGCTGGTGGATCGTCGCCTTCGCGTCGTTGAAGATGTACTCGATCGGGTCCTCGATCGTCACGATGTGCACGGGCTTGCGCTCGTTCACGTACTGGAGCATCGAGGCGATCGTCGTGGACTTACCAGACCCCGTCACGCCCGCGAGGATCACGATCCCCTGCGGCTGCATGCACACGTCGGACATGACCTCGGGGAGGTAGAGCTTCTCGAAGGGGAGGATGTTGCTCGTGATGAGGCGGGCGGCCATCGACAGCTTGCCGCGCGAGTAGAAGAGGTTCACACGGAAGCGGGCCCGCTCGTCGTAGTCGTACGCGAGGTCCACCGAGCCCATCTTGAGCAGCTCTTGCTTCTGCTCTTCGCTGAGCATGTCCTGGCAGATCGCCTCGTAGTCGTCCGCCGTAACCGGGTCGGTCTTGAGCGGGGTCAGGGCGCCGCGGAGGCGGATGACGGGCGTGCGCTCGGTCTTGACGAGGAGGTCGGACCCCCCGTGGTCGATGCAGGCCTTGAGGAAGTCGCCGAGCCGAGTGGAATGCGGGTCGCGTTCCTTCTTCTTGGCGAGCCCGGCGGGCTTGGACGGGGCGGGGGCGTGTGTCTCTGCGGTGCTCATCTCTCGGTCTCACCTCTCTGTGAACGCCGCCCGCACGGGCCCCGAGGCCCGACCGGCGAGCTACGCATCCTACCCGCAGGAGACCCGCCGCGCCGAGCGCGCGTGCCCCGTGCGGGATGTGTTACATCATCCGAACAAAGCACTCCGCCGGTTGCGTGGAATCAGCAGCGCGGCCGCAAACACTCCCGCCCGCTCACTTCACGACGGAGCAGCCCGCCAGACGCGTCTGAGTACGGGATGCGAGCCCCTCACGCGGGCCGACGGTGCGAAGCCAACTGAAGGGACAACGATGCGGCGACTCTTTGCGGCGTGTGCGATCATGATTCTCTGCCCGTCGCTGCTCCGAGCGAGCCCGCCCGACGGGTACTGGACAGGATCCGCGAGCATCGGGGCGTCCGGCTGGCCGATCGCGGTCAGCTTCGAAGCACAAGACGACGGGCCGGCTGCGTTTGTCGATATCAGCCAGCTCGGGATGTTCCGCCAGCCCGTGGCGCTCTCCGAGGACGACGCCGGCGTCTGGAAGCTTGAGTTCCCGTTCGGGTTGGGCGCCGTCGGCTTCGCCCCCGGGTCTGACGCCGCGAGCGAAGAGTTCTCGCTCTCGCCCGAGATCACACTCGCGATCGCGCTCGAGCGCGGCGGCGACGCCCCGCCGTATGCGCACCGGGACGTGTCGTTTGAAAGCGAGGGCGTGACGCTCGCGGGGACGGTCTTCACGCCGAGCGACGCAAGCGGCGTCGGCGTCGCCATCGTTCACGGTTCGGGCGTGGGTTCGCGCGACGCGTGGGAGTCGCGTCGCTGGGTCAACATGCTGCTCGAACGCGGGGCGACGGTCCTCGTCTACGACCGGCGCGGGGAAGGGCTCTCGAGCGCGCCCGCTGAGATGGATACGGAGTTCCGCGGGCTCGCGTCGGACGCGGCCGCCGCGGCGCGTGAACTGGCGTCGCTGGAGTCGATCGACCCGGGTCGCGTCGGGCTGATGGGCGGATCCCAGGCGTGCTGGGTCGCGGCGCGAGCGGCAACCGAGCACGACGGCATCGCCTTCCTCATCCTCAACGGCCTCCCTTCGGTGAGCCCCGCCCAGCAGGAGCGCCAGAGCGTCGAGCACCGGGCCCGTCGGCTGGGGCTCTCGGGCGCGGACGTGCAGCACGCCCTCACCTACCTGGACCTGTACTTCTACGTGGCGCGCACCGGCGCGGGCTTCGACCTGCTCGCTAGCGCGGCAGCAGACGCTCAGCAGGCGGCGTGGGGGGAGCTCGTCGATCAGCCCCGGTCGCTCGACGACCTCGCGTGGTGGGGGCGACACGCGTCGTTTGATATGTACTCGCGCCTCGCGTCGCTCGAGATCCCGCTGCTCGCGCTGTGGGGCGATGGCGACGTCGTGACGCCCCCGTGCGAGAACCTCGGCCGCGCCGCGGCCGCGTTCGATGGGCGGCCCAACGGGCTCATCACGACGCGCGTGTGCCCCGGGGTCGGGCACGCCCTCGAGACCAACGGGATGCGGTTCGGCTCCGACGGCGAGTGGGTCTGGCCCCGGTTGTCGCCGACGGCGGTCGAAGCGATCGACGACTTCCTGCGCACACACGTCGCGGCGGATTAGGCCGCACACGAGCGGGGCGCACTTCTTCTTCTAGTGAGTTCCAAGGCGTAACCGGCGAGCTCCGCGCCATCCTGCGCCGTGCGCGCGTGCCCTGCGCAGTACATCCGGGCGTGAGGACTGCGGTCTCTTGCGGAGAACAGGAGGTTACTCGCGGGGCTCGATGACCAGCACCTCGATCTCCGCGACGTCCTCGACGAGGCGGAGCCCAAGCTGCTCGTAGAACGCGTCCCGCCACGCCGCGATGTATTGCTGCGGATCGGAATGGCGGAGGCGGTACGCGTCAGGGGGAATGCTTGCTTGCGCGGTGTAGCGAGCCGCGAGCCCGGTATCGTCGATTACGGGTAGCCGGATATCAGCTTCAAGGTATTCGACGAGCATCGAGAATCTCCGGCTCGCGATGTCCAGCCGCCCGGACCCGCCACTGCTTCCCTGGCCTAACGCGTCCGCAGGGTGTTCGGTCATCTTGTGCGGTTCGCCCGGGATGCGCTCAAGGCGCACGACCGGCACAGCCCGGTTGGCAAAGAAAATATTCACCCCGAAGTACGACTCGATCGTTGCGTGCGCGAGCACAGACAACTCGCGCATGTCCTCCGAGGGAGCGCTTACCTCAAGGGAGAAGAGACCATCGGGGAGATGCTCGAATCCCACACGGCGCCAGAGCCCTCGGAACCCCTCTCGGGGCCGGTACACGCCGTGCACCAACCACTCGGCGCTCACGCACTCCGCGCGGATCATGTTCGGGCCTCGGTCCGTCCCCTTCTCCATGACGGAGGCATTGTCGTGAGGAAGACATTGCGCGTCGCTCATCACGATCGAGACCCCCTCGGTTCCGTCGTGATCGTGGCGGATGCGGTTCGCGTTTCCGAGATCCTTCGGCGCCTCCCCACTGAGTACAGCACGCACATGTTCGAGCCGTAGATACAGTGGATCGACTTCCGCGACGAGAAGCCCCTCTTCGTCGATGATGTACGTCTGTGGGACAAGTGGCGAGCCGTACGCCGCTCGCGTTGCCCCGTCGTCGTCCGCGTACATCCGCGTGTCAAGTTGGTGCTTCTTCAGAAAGCGATCGATGGCGCGCTGGTCCTCGTTCACAATCGTTACGAACCGCACCGGCTCGTCCTCACACTCGCCGGCAAGATAATTGAGCGTGCTGACTGACCTGATGCACGGCTGGCACCACGTTGTCAAGAACGTCATCACGACAACATTGCCTTTGAGGTCGGCCAATCTTTGCGAGGGAGTATCGGGTGTATGTGGCGTGTCTCGCAGGACCCACTCGGGCGCCGGTTCGCCGAGCATCACATCGGCCGGAGCGAACGTCGCGGAGAAGAATATGGTGAGCACTGATACGGTCATGCGCATGGACAGGCTCCCTCTATACACATGAGTATAACGTGATATGTCGGTGACCCTGGGAGGCTCGCAGCAAGCGAAATACTTCCATTTGTGGGATTACCCACGCGTCGCCAACAACTCTCGCGGCGGGCGCTTCGCGAGACCCATTGCCGCCGGGGTCGCGGCGGCGAGGGCGAGGAAGGTGATCGTGGCGCTGCCGAGGAGGATCGCGTCGGGCTGGACCGCGAGCGTCACGTCGATCCCGGCGAGCCCCGCCCAGAGGACCGATTCGGCGATCGACGCCTGCACCCCCATGGCGGTCCCGACGACGCACGCGCCGAGCGCGACCAGCAGCGTCTCGGCGACGATGAGGCGGGCGAGCGTCCCCCCGGAGGCACCCACGGCCCGCAGGACGCCGAACTCGTAGGCGCGGGCCTGGATGCCCGCGACGACCACGTTCGCGACCCCGAAGCACGCGATGAGCATCGCCGCGACCGCGATGCTCGAGACGACCTGCATCGACGTCGTCCCCATCGCCGCGATGTTCTCCTTGATCGCGCGCCCCGAACCGACGGTGATGATGGAGTTCCTGAACTCGGCGCGGATCGCCTCGACGGCCTCCTCGTCGCTGTAGCGGTCGTTGAGATCGATCTGCACGAACTGCACGGAGTCGTTGCCGAAGCGCCCGATCATGTCGGCGCGCGACCCGAACACCGCGTGCAGCGCCTGGTTCTGGAACTGAGCGCCGACGTCGAAGTACTTGCCGACTAGATCGAGCCCGGGCGCCGCGACGACGCCGACGATGTCCATCTCGTGCTGCTGCCCGCGGAACTCGAAGGGGAAGACGTCGCCCACACCGATCTCTCGCGCGACGGCGAACTCGCGGGCGATGAGCACACCGCCGCCGCGCTCAAGGCGTTCGCGCGCCGTGTCCTCGTCCCCCTCGACCCACTCGAGCTTGGTCATGCGGAAGAACGGCTCGGGGGCGAACGCGATGAACGTCGAGCTCAGCTGGCTCAGCCGCCTGCACGCCGAGGAAGTTGGTCGTGACCGTCACCATCGAGATCGCGCACGTCTCGTCCACGGCGTCGAGGGAGTCCAGGCGGTCGATCGCGTCCTGGGGCAGCCCGGCGACGGAGTGGACAAACGCGTCGGGGAACTCGATCGCGCCGACCCAGTTGTCCATCAGCGCCCGCCCGCTCGTCCAGATGCCCACCAGCAGGGCCAGCCCCGTCATAAGCGAGCCCGCCGCGAAGCCGTGGCGCACCGGGGCGTGCGCGATCGCTCCCAAGAGTAGCGCGGGCGGCAGGCGCAGCGCACGGGCGACGACCGGCACGCACAGCTTCGCGACTAGCAGCGTCACGGGCACACTCAGCAGGAAGTACCCGATGAGCATGAGCGGGGCGCCCGCGCTGATGTACGTCCAGTAGACGAGCTGGGCGTCGTCGAGCACGAGCATCAGGAGCGCCTGCGTGCTCACACAGAGCAGCCCGATGCCGCCGAGCGTGAGCACGGCCGAGCGCGCCCCGGAGCGTGCGCGCACGGCGAGCGCCTCGAGAGGGCTCGTCCGCGCCGCCTGCCACGCGGGCCACACGGCCCCGGCGAGCCCCGACGCGAGGCAACCGCCGACGGCGAGCGCCATCCAGAGCGGGGGGACGACGAGCCCGCCGGGCAGGTGTTCCTCGTAGACGAGCGTGGCGATATAGGCCAGCGCGATGCCCGCGGGGACGCCGATGACCGCGCCGGCCGCCCCGATCACCCCGCCCACAAGCAGCTGCGCCGCCGCGATCTGGCGGCGCGTGCCGCCGATGCAGCGCACGATCGCGAGCTCCCGCTGCCGTTCCGCGACGCTCGTGGTGAGCCCCGTCAGGATGATGAACGACGACGCGAGGAACGCGAAGACGGTCCAGATGAAGAGGCCGATCTGCATCACGCGCATGTTGCGGGCGAGCCCGGCCGCGGCGCGCTCGGTCGGCTCGAGGATCAGCCCGCGCGGCAGCTCCGCCTGGCGTCGCTCGATGAACGCGTCTACGTCTTCGCTGTCGGGGAGATCGATGCCGATGCGCGAGAGGCGGGTCGCGAGGGGGTCGTGCGCGATGAGCTGGTCCCGCGTCACGTACGCCCAGCGGCGCGCCAGCTTGTTGAGCGTCTCGGGCTGGAGGACGCCCACGACCTCCAGCGTCATCGGCGCGCCGAAGCGGGGCACCTCCAGCGTGTCGCCCACGCGTGCGCCCAGCGCGGTGCTGACGCGGTGTTCGATGACCACCTCGCCGGCGCGCTCGACGAATCGTCCCTCCGCGAGGCGGTAGCGCCGCAGCTTGTTCTCCACCTCGGGTTCGACGCCCGAGCCGTTCGCGACCAGCTCGTTGTCGCCGAGGCGCAGGGGAAGCGGGCCGAGGGAGTGGGGGGCCGCGACCGCGACCTCGTCCCAGCCGCGGACGATCTCGAGAGCGCTGTCGTCGAACGCCGCGCCCGCGACGTGCGCGAGGCTGACGTCGGCGCGCCCCACGGCGGCGTCGAGGCGGTCCTCCATCGAGACCGACACCGACGCCATGCCGCACGCGACAGCGGTGATCAGAGCGGCGGAGAGCGCGACGGCGCCGGCGAGCAGGCCGGTGCGTCCGCGCTTACCGTCCAGCGAGCTGGTAGCGAGTCGCCACGCCGGGAGCATCGAGTTCTCCTGTATCGAATCGGTCCGCGACCATCCCGTCGGCGAGGACGAAGACCTCGCGACAGTGCGCCGCCGCGGCCGGTTCGTGCGTGACCATCAGCACCGTCATCTCGCGCTCCTCGGCGAGGGTCTCGAGCAGCGTCCACAGCGTTTCCGAGGACGCGGAGTCGAGCGCCCCCGTCGGCTCGTCGGCGAGGAGCACCGGGGGCGAAAAGAGCAGCGCCCGCGCGATCGCCACGCGCTGCTGTTCCCCGCCCGAGAGCGCATCGGGGCGGTGCGAGGCGCGCGGGAGCACGCCGAGGACATCGAGAAGCTCCTCGGCGCGTTTGCGCAGCGCGCCCGCGGGTTCACGCACGAGCAGGCCCGGGAGCTCGACGTTCTCGCGCGCCGTCATCGTGGGGATGAGGTTGAACTGCTGAAACACCACGCCCACCCCGCGCTGGCGAAAACGCGTCAGCGCGCCGTCGTCGAGCGTGTCGAGACGCTCGCCCGAGACCCAGACCTCGCCCGAATCCGGGCGGTCGAGGGCCGCGAGCAGGTGCATCAGGGTGGACTTGCCCGAGCCCGATGGGCCCATCACCGCGACGAAGCCGGGACGTTCGACCTCCAGCGTCGCCCCGCGGAGCGCGTGGGTGACGCGCCCGGGCAGCGCGTACGACTTGTGAACGTCCAGGCAGCGGATCATGCGCCTGCTTCTTCGGCGTCGGGGCGCCTCAGATTCACGAATCGTGCTTCTGATCGTACACGTCGGCCGTCATCAGGCCGTCGAAGGGGGCGGGGTCGGAGACCTTGATCTTGACCAGCCAGCCGGCCCCGTGGGGATCGGTGTTGAGGGCGGCGGGGTCCGATTCGAGATCGGCGTTGGTCTCGATCACCTCGCCGGCGAAGGCGCAGTAGACGTCGGACGTCGCCTTGACGGATTCGACCTCACCGACCGATTCGCCGGGCGACACGCTGGCGCCCACGGGCTTCATCTCGACATAGGTCACGTCGGTCAGCTCATCGACGGCGAACTTGGTCAGGCCCAGCGTCAGGACGTCCCCGTCGAGCTTGTGCCATTCGTGGGACTCGGAGTAGCGGCGGTCGTCGGGGCTGGGCATGCGGCGTCTTCCTTGCGTGGTTGGTTCCCCGGACATGCTAGTCGCGCGTCGCCGCCGGGCAAGGCGCGAGCGAGGGGCGCGCGGGTCGAGTACCTTGCGCCCGATGCTGCTGATCGCTTCCTCCACGACGTTCCGCGGGCGCCTCGCCTCAGGCGACCTGACGCTCGATGCCCTCCCGCGGCATATCCACGAGGAACACGCCATCCGCGGCATGACCCTCACGGCGGATCTCCTTGCCGGCGCTGACATGGCCCGCCTCGACGGGCTCCGCGAAGCGGCGGACAAGGCCGTCTGCCCCATCCTGCTCCTGCAAGAGAGCGGGCCCCAGAACTTCTCGTCGGTCGATACCGTCAACGCCGCGGTCGAGCGCGTCACGCGCGTCCTCCACGCGGCGCAGCGCCTCGGCTGCAGCGCCGTCGGCATCGAGGTGTCGCCGGTGAGCGACGAGGACGAGATGGAACGCCTCGTCGACGGCCTCAAAGACGTGTCCCCGACGGCCGAAAAGCTCGATCTGAACCTGCTTGTCCGCGTCGGGCTCGACCCGGTCAAAACGCCCGAGGACGCCTCGGAGCTCATCAAGCAGGTCGGCGGCTTCCGCGTCGGCACGCTCCCCGACTTCGAGCTCGCGTGCGACCAGGGCGACGGCGCCGAGCACCTCAAACGCGTCGCGCCCTACGCCTCGGTCGTGCTCGCTTCGACCGTCAAGTTCCAGAAGAACGGGAAGCACCCGGCCTACGATCTGACAGCGCTGGTCGCCGCGCTCCAGGAGATCGGTTTCGATGGGGCCCTCGCGGTCGAGCACCGCGGCGAGGGCGACCCGGATGTGATGCTGCGCCTCGCCGCCGAGACGATCGAGCGGGCGCTGGAGAAAGTGTGATGGGGGGAACCGCGGTGAGCGCACACAAGAACCCGGAGCGCGGAGGCGCGCCCGACCTCACCGGGCCCGTGCGAGACATCGCACGCGACATCTACCCGCTTATCGTGACGATCGACGGCCCCGCCGGCACCGGCAAGTCGTCCGTCGCCCGCGAGCTCGCCCACCGCCTCGGGATGGAGTTCCTCGACACCGGCGCGATGTACCGCGCCGCGACCGCTCTCGCGATCGACCGCTCCGTCGCGTTCGACGACGGGCCCGCGATCGCCGCTCTCACCCTCGACGCCGAGATCCACTTCGACTGGCGCTCCGACCCGCCGGCGCTCATGGCGTACGGCAAGCCCTACACCGACCGCCTCCGCGACGCCGACGTCAACCGCGCCGTCTCGCCCGTCTCCGGGCTCGCCGAGCTGCGCGACGTCCTCGTCCGCCGCCAGCGTTTGATCGGGCAGCAGCACCCGCTCCTCGTGACCGAAGGGCGCGACCAGGGCTCGGTCGTCTTCCCCGACGCGGGGGCGAAGTTCTACCTCGACGCCTCCCCGCGCGTCCGCGCCACGCGACGAGCCCTCCAGCTCCACGACGCGCCCTCGCCCGAGCAGATCGAATCCATCGAGGCGGACATCGCCGAGCGCGACCGTCTCGACACCCAGCGCACCGTCGGCCCGCTCGTCGTCCCCGACGGCGCCGAGCGCGTGGACACCTCGGACATCTCGCTCGAAGAAGTCGCCGACCACCTCGAAGCGGCCGTGCGGCGCATGGCCACCAAGCGAGCCCCGGACCAGTGAGCGCCCGCAGGACGCACTGGCTTCTCCCGAAGCCGCTGCGCTGGTGCTGGTACCGCTTCTGGAAGAACGTCTACCTGCTCTGGCTCACCCTCGCCCACCGCTTCAGGGTCACAGGCAAGCACCACCTGCCCAAGCGCGGGCCCTACCTGATCATCTCCAACCACCAGTCCCTCCACGACCCGCCCGCCATCGGCGCCAGCGTCCGCGGCGAGTTCCACCCTCTCGCACGCGACACGCTCTTTGACACCCCGCTCTTCGGCTGGGGCATCGCCAACTGCAACGCCATCCCCGTCCGCCAGGACGGCGGGCAGGACCGCGCGGCGATCCAGGCGTGCATCGACAGGCTCAGCGAAGGGGGCGTCGTCGCGGTCTTCCCCGAAGGCGCCCGCACGCCCGACGGCGCGATCCACGAGTTCCACGCCGGGGCGTCCCTCATCGCCCGAAAAGCGAAGGTGCCCGTCGTCCCGGCCGCGATCCGCGGCGCCTACGAGGTCTGGCCCCGCACCCGCACGCTGCCCCGCCCCGGCGGACGCGTACGCGTGGGGTACGCGAAGCCCATCCCCGCCGAGACCGTCGCGAGCCTCAAAGGGGGCGAGCTGACGGCGCTCTTCGAGGCCGAGGTCCGCCGGCTCTTTGACGAGCTCGGGTAGCACCCGCCCGGGGCGGCGTTATCCTATTCGCCCCGCTCACGCACCAGTACACACCAGCCGGGCCCTCGCCCGACGGAGCCACCACGATGGAAACGACGCTCATCATCCTCAAGCCCGACGCCGTGCAGCGCGGCCTCATGGGTGAGATCATCACCCGCTTCGAGCGCAAGGGCCTGCAGATCGTCGGCGCCAAGCTGATGCAGATCTCCCAGGACCTCGCCGCCACCCACTACGAAGCGCACAAGGAGCGCCCCTTCTACAGCGGCCTCGTCTCCTTCATGACCAGCTCGCCCGTGCTGGTCCTCGCCGTCCGCGGCGTCGGCGCGATCGCCATCTCCCGCAGCATGATGGGCGCGACCTTCGGCTCCAAGGCCGACGCCGGCACCATCCGCGGCGACTACGGCGTCTCCAACTCCTTCAACCTCATCCACGGGTCCGACAGCCCCGAGGCCGCGACCCGCGAGCTCGGCCTGTTCTTCTCCGCCGGCGAGGTCCTCGAATGGAACCGCGCCAGCGAGCAGTGGATCTACGACCTCTCGGGCGGCGACCCCGAGTAAGCGCCCCCGCGAACATCAAACACGACCGATGCGCGCCCGCGGGGGAATACCCTCCCCGCGGGCGTGTTTGTGTACGTGCACCACGGGAGCACGAAACCATGAAGACCGCCTCGCAATGCAAGACCCTGTTGCTGACCTCGTGGGCGCTCCAGATCGTCCTCGCCGCGGTCTTCCTCGCGATGGGCGCGTACCCGAAGCTCAGCGGGGACGTCTACTCCATCGCGTTGTTTGAGAAGCTCGGCTTCGAGCCTGGGCGCTACATCGTCGGCGGGGCCGAAGCGCTCGCCGCCGTGCTGCTGCTGACGCCCGGCGCGCACGCGATAGGGGGCCTGCTCGTGGTCGGTCTGATGCTCGGCGCGATCGGCTCGCACCTCGGGCCGCTCGGCATCGAGACCGAACTGATGATCGACGGCGAAACCGAAACGCTCCCGCAGCTTTTTCCGATGTCGATCGTGTTCCTGCTGCTCGCGTCCGTGCTCGTGTTCCTGCGCCGTGACGAACTGCCCGTCGTCGGTGAGCGGTTCAGAGCGACCCCCACCGAGGCGTAACTCAGGGGCGCGACAGCCGCGCCGACCACAGCGCCAGCAGCGTCGTCACCGAGAACAGCAGCGCGCCGACCACCTGGTGCGTCGTCGTGACCGCGAGGTCGTACGCCGGCGGCGTCTCGGCGTTGCGCGTCATGAAAAACACGCCCAGCGCCGCGACGCCCAGCAGCATCTGCAACGCGACGGCGTGCACGCACGACTTCCCGAGCCTCGCCTCCAGGCGGTTCTCGTGCTTGCTCGCCTTGGCGCCCGCGGCGGTGAGGACGCCCGCGACAACAAGCGAGAACCCCGCGTGCGTCATCACGCCGTGGAGCGAGTCGGGGAAGTGACGCGCGACGGCGCCGAACACGATCTGGAGAAACAGCACCACCAGCGCGCCGATCGCCAGCTGGAGCGGCGCCTTCTCCTTCGGCGCGTCGCGCCACGCCCGCGTCGAGATCAGCGTGATCGAGGCGATCAGCGCCACAAAGAGCATCGCGCTGATCCCGTGCAGCATCGCGAGGACCTGCGAGTCCGCGGCGACACGCATCCCGCCGGCGTACCCCTGCAGGCTCACATGCACGAACGCGACGACGCTCAGGACCTTGATCACAGCGCCGCGACCGTACAGAGCCGCGAGCACAAGAAACGCGATCGTTGATAACCCTGTGAACGCACCGAGCAAGCGGTGCGCGTGCTCGAAGTACACGCCGCCCGTCATCTTCGAGAGAGGGTAGAGAAACATGTTCGCGCCGAACGTCGCGGGCCAGTCGGGCACCGCCATCCCGGCTTCCGCCGCCGTCACCACGCCGCCCGCGGCGAGCACCATCAACGTCGCGACGAGCGTGATCCCGCCCATACGCGGCAGCCAGTCGACCGCCGGGCGGGGCGTCTCCGCCGCGGTCCGCCGCGCAACGAGCCCCGCCACCAGCCCGAACAGGGAGGTGAAGGTGACCCACCCCGCGCACATCGCCGTGAGCTGGCCGAGGGCCGGCAGCTCGTCCTTCTTCGAGAGTTCCGCGAAGTAGGCGCCCATCGCGACCAGGCTGACAAACCCGAGCAGCGCGCCGGCAAGGAGCCCGACCTTCAGCACGCTCGCCCGCCCGCTCGGGCCCAGCAGCGCCACGAGCGAGACGGCCGCGGCCGCGAGCATCACAAGGCCCACGGCCCCGCCCGGGAGGCTCAGCCCCGGGAAATGCAGCACATACGCCGTCGCCAGCATCGCGCAGCACGCCCCGAAGGCGGCCGTCACGGCGGGGGCGAGGCTCGAGGAATATCCTGTCAGATGAGAATCGGCGGGTGTGTCAGTCATCCGCCCAGTGTAGCGCCCCGTGCCCACCGGCGTCGCGGCGGACGTCCCATATCTCGTGGCTTTCGAACCCGCCAACGCCCTCTGCTGCGTCGAATGGCTGGTTGAGAACGAGTCTCGATTAGGAAGTGTCCAATCGCCTCCCCTTGACAAGAACGCGCTCACAAGAGGTACTACGGTTTCACAACAACTCCGGGGCGGATGCGCGGTGCGTGGGGGGACGACGGTTCCTGTCACGTACGAGCGACCCGCGACGAGGTACGCGGCGTGAAGCAACTCTTCCCCAAGTGGACGAACCTGATCCCAACACTCACGGCGCTCGGCGGCTTCGGCGCGCTCGTGCTCGTTGCTGGCGGGATGACGTACTACGCGACGCCCAAGTTCTGGGAGGTCGGCTATCAGCCCGAGCAGCCCATCGCGTTCAGCCACCAGCTGCACGCCGGCGAGCTTGGCATCGATTGCCGGTACTGCCACCACAACGTCGAAGTCTCCGAGCACTCCAACGTGCCCTCGACCTCGACGTGCATGAACTGTCACACCGTCGCCGACCAGTTCAGCGGCTACCTCGCCAAGGCGGTCACCGCTGACGGCACGACGCCCTCGGCGCACTGGCAGAGCGAGGACCTCCAGGCGCTCCGGACCTACCACGACGGCGGCGAAGCCCCGCCGTGGCGACGCGTCCACAAGGTGCCCGACTACGCGCACTTCAACCACTCGGTGCACGTCGCCGCGGGCGTGAGCTGCTACTCGTGCCACGGGCGCATCGACCAGATGAAGGTCGTGTACCAGTCCGAGCCGCTGTCGATGGGCTGGTGCCTCGAGTGCCACCGCGCCCCCGAGAACCACCTGATCGACACCGCCGAGACGCCCGTGACCAAGCTCTGGGCGGTCGAGGACCTCCTCGCCCAGGACGACTACGCGACGACCATCGGGCTCGAGCTGAAGAAGCGCCTGACCGACACGCCCCCGCAGCACTGCGGCGCGTGCCACTACTGAATCATCCCGTCCGCGAGGACGGCATCGGGCAGATCACCAGGCCGAAAGCGACCAGACAAAGGACCGGGATGAGCAACGCGACACAATGCCCCTCGACCGTTGGCACGAAGACGGCGCCGGAAGCGAACGCGATCCAGCGCGACGCGACCGGGAAGGCCTACTGGCGCAGCCTCGACGAGCTCGCCGGCACCGCGGGCTTCCGAGACTTCGCGCAGCGTGAGTTCCCCGCCCTGGCCTCCGAGCTGACGGGCGACTCGCGCCGTCACTTCCTCAAGGTCATGGGCGCCTCGCTCGCCCTCGCCGGCGCCGCGACCATCCCCGGCTGCCGACGCCCCGACCACAAGATCCTGCCCTTCTCCAAGCAGCCCGAAGAGATCATCGCCGGCCGCCCCACGTTCTACGCCTCCACCTTCGCCACCCCCGGCGGCGGCGCCGAGGGCGTGCTCGTCGAGACCTTCGCCGGGCGCCCCACCAAGATCGAGGGCAACCCGCTGCACCCGGCCAGCCTCGGCAAGTCCGGCGTGCGCACCCAGTCCGCGATCCTCGACCTCTACGACCCCGAGCGCCTCCAGGCCCCCGCGACCCGCGGCACGCCCGGCGGCGAGATGGTCAACGCGAGCTGGAACGAGTTCGACCGCGCGATGGCCGCGATCATGCGCACCCACGAGGGCGATCAGGGCGCCGGCCTCTACGTCCTAGCCGACAAGTCCACCAGCCCGACCCGCGACCGCCTCCGCGACGCGTTCCTCGAACGCTTCCCCCGCGCCAGCTGGCTCCCCTACGAAGCGATCGACCGCGAGAACGAGATCGACGGGACCACGCTCGCGTTCGGCGCCCCGCACCGCGCCGAGCTCAAGCTCGACACCGCCTCGGTGATCGTGTCTCTCGACGACGACTTCCTCGCCGGCGAGGGCGCCTCGCTCAGCACCCAGCGCGGCTTCGCCGCCGGGCGACGCGTCGTCACCGTTGACGACGAGATGAACCGCCTCTACGCGGTCGAGTCGGCGCTCACGCCCACGGGCATGGCCGCCGATCACCGCCTGGCGCTCAAGCCCTCGCAGATCGCCCACTACGCCGCCGCGCTCGCGCAGGCCGTCGTGTCGCGTCGAGGCGGGGCGACCCAGCTCACCGCCGCCCTCAGCTCGCACGAGCACGGGGGCGCGCTCTCCGGCGTCGAGACCAAGTGGATCGACGAGGTCGCCAAGGATCTCGTCGCCCACGCGCCGCGCGCCGTCGTCACCGCGGGCGAGAGCCAGCCCCCGGTCGTCCACGCCCTCGCCGCCGCGATGAACAGCGCCCTCGGCGCGATCGGTCGCACCGTCGAGTACCGCCCGCTCACGGGCGACGCCGCGGTCAAGTCCTCCGACTCGATGCGCACACTCGGGACGGCCGCGGGCCGCAAGTCGATCCGCACCCTGCTGTGCCTCGAGCGCAACCCGCTCTTTGACGCCCCCGCCGACGTGCGCGACGCGCTCCTTGAGAACTGGGGCGCGATCGGGACCACCGTCACCCTCAGCCTCGGGCCCTGCGAGACCGCCGACGCCTCGGGCTGGTCGCTCAACGCCGCTCATTGGCTCGAGTCCTGGGGCGACGCCCGCGCCTGGGACGGGACCATCAGCCCAGTTCAGCCGATGATCAAGCCGCTCTACGGCGGGCGCAGCGCCCTCGAGATCCTCGCCGGCCTCGCCGGCGTCTCGGGCGACGCCTACGAGCTCGTCCGCGCGACGTGGCGCGAGTCCAACGGGCTCTTCGCCTCGCTCGGCTTCGACAAGGGCTGGCGACGCGCCCTGCACGACGGCGTGGTCGCCGGGAGCGCGCAGAGCGCGCGGGCCGGCACGATCAACGCCGGCGCGATCGCCGCCGCTGTCAGCGATATCCCCGCCGCCACGAACGGGCTCGAAGCCACGTTCGTTGCTGACTCCCGCCTGTGGGACGGGCGCACCGCCAACAACGGCTGGCTGCAGGAACTCCCCGACGCGGTCGCGAAGATCGCGTGGGACAACCCCGTCCTGATGAGCCCGAAGACCGCTGAGAATCTCGGCCTCTCGGGCTGGCTCGGACGCATCGGCGAGCAGAAGGCGCCGGTCGTCCGCGTCGTCGTCAACGGGCGCGCCGTCGAGGCCCCCGTCTGGCCCGTCCCCGGCGTCGCGGACGACGCGATGGTCCTCACGATGGGCAACGGGCGCACCAGCTGCGGGCGCGTCGGCGACCACGCCGGCTACAACGCCTTCGCGCTGCGCACGCTCGGCGTCCACCGCATCGCCCGCGGCGTGACCATCGAGAGCGTCGGTCGCACCATGCCGATCGCCTGCACGCAGGATCACGGCACGATGGAGGGCGTCGAGGGCGCGGGCGACCGCCCCATGCTCCGTGAACTCGACATCCAGGCGTTCTACAAGCACGGGCGCGAAGCCGAGCTCTACACCGGCGCGTACGGGCGCACCCGCACGCTCAACCCGGCGCAGAAGCTCGGCACCGAGAGCCACGCCCCGGCGCTCGAGACGATCTATCAGGAAGACCAGCGCCACGACTACTCCACCGGTCAGCAGTGGGGGATGTCGATCGACCTCAACACGTGCATCGGCTGCAACGTCTGCACGATCTCCTGCCAGGCAGAGAACAACATCCCCGTCGTCGGCAAGGCCGAGGTCAACAAGGGCCGCGAGATGCACTGGATCCGCGTGGACCGCTACTTCATCGGCGATGAAGACCACGGCGGCGTCGGCGCGGCCTCCATGCCTGTCGCCTGCGTCCACTGCGAGAACGCCCCCTGCGAAACGGTCTGCCCCGTCAACGCGACGGTCCACTCGCCCGACGGTCTCAACGTCATGGCGTACAACCGCTGCATCGGCACCCGCTACTGCGCCAACAACTGCCCCTACAAGGTGCGACGCTTCAACTTCTTCGACTACGCCACCAAGCGCATGGGCGGGGATAACCCCATCCGCGACATCGTCGGCGACAACTTCAACGAGCACCTCGTCCCCCCGCGCCTCCGTGAGGAGAACCCCGAGGTCCGCGAGATGGTCAACAACCCGCACGTCACCGTCCGCGAACGCGGCGTGATGGAAAAGTGCAGCTACTGCGTCCAGCGCATCAACGAGGCACGCGTCGAGTACCGCAAGCTCCGCGGCGAGGAGATCATCCCCGACGGCGCCCTCCAGACCGCCTGCCAGCAGGCCTGCCCGACCAGCGCCATCATCTTCGGCGACATCAACGACGACTCCAGCGCCGTCAGCGCCGCACGCGGCTCGATGCGTTCCTACGCCCTGCTCGACTACCTCAACACGCTCCCGCGCACGACCTACGAGGCGCGGCTCCGCAACCCCAACCCCGCGATCCGTCCCCCGGTCCTCGACCCGTTCCATCACGGGGCGCACGGGGACGACCACGGCGGTGGGCACGGGGACACCGATCACCACGACGACGCCGGCGATGCGCACGGCGGCGAACACTCGACAGGCCAGCGGCGTGAGCCCGGCCACATCATGAGCCTCAGCGTCCTCCCGACAGGGACGCTCCTGACAGGAGGCCGGGCGTGACCACTCTCCACCCCGACCGCATCACGGCGCGCGGGCTCGCCCCCGCCGAGACCCCGCCGCCCCCGCCCGGGACGATCGACGGCACCATCGTGGACGACCCCGCGATCAAGCCGCCCCTCGTCCTCGGCGACCGCGATTTCCACTCCATCACCGAGACCATCTGCGGGTGGGTCGAAAAGAAGCCGCCCCGCGCGTGGCTGCCCCTCTTCGGGCTCTGCGCCTCGGTCGCCGGCCTCGGCACCTTCGCGATCATCTATCTGATCGTCACCGGCGTCGGCGTGTGGGGTCTCAACAACCCCGTCATGTGGGGCTGGGCCATCGTCAACTTCGTGTGGTGGGTCGGCATCGGCCACGCCGGCACGCTCATCTCCGCCATCCTCTGCATTTTCAAGCAGGAATGGCGCACGAGCATCAACCGCTTCGCGGAAGCGATGACCATCTTCGCGGTCATCTGCGCCGGCACCTTCCCGGGCATCCACGTCGGGCGCGTCTGGTTCGCGTGGTTCCTCTTCCCGATCCCCAACTCCAACGGACCGATCTGGCAGAACTTCCGATCGCCTCTTCTGTGGGACGTCTTCGCGGTCGGGACCTACTTCACCATCTCGCTCATGTTCTGGTACATGGGCATGATCCCGGACATCGCAACGCTGCGCGACCGCGCCGTCCTCCGCGTCCGACAGGGCGTGTCGAGCACCCCGGTCCAGAAGCTCATCGACCTCGTCCGCTCTTACGCGTACGGCTTCCTCTCGATGGGCTGGCGCTTCAACACCCGCGCCTGGCGCAACTACGAGAAGGCCTACATCCTCCTCGCCGGCCTCTGCACGCCGCTCGTGCTCTCCGTGCACTCGGTCGTGTCCTTTGACTTCGCGGTCTCCATCGTTCCCGGCTGGCACACCACGATCTTCCCGCCCTACTTCGTCGCGGGCGCCATCTTCTCCGGCTTCGCGATGGTGCTGACGCTCCTGCTCCCGGCACGCGCCATGTACCCGGGCATGAAGGATTTCGTCACCGCCAAGACGATCGAGAACATGTGCAAGATCATCACCCTCACGGGCTCGATGGTCGGCTTCGCGTACATCATGGAATTCTTCATCGCTTGGTACGGCGCCAACAAGTACGAGGCCGAGGCGTTCATCATCCGCGCCACCGGCCCCTACTGGTGGGCGTACGCCGCGATGTTCTTCTGCAACGTCATCAGCCCGCAGGTCTTCTGGAGCAAGTGGGCCCGCACCACGCCGTGGTTCATCTTCGTTGTCACGATCTTCGTGAACATCGGCATGTGGTTCGAACGCTTCGTGATCGTCTCGACGCTCTCGACCGACTTCATGCCCTCCGCGTGGGATTACTACAGCCCGACGTGGGTGGACATCCTCACCTTCATCGGGACGCTGGGCATCTTCGGCACCCTCTTCCTCCTCTTCATGCGTCTCCTGCCCATGCTCGCGATCAGCGAGGTGAAGAACGTCACCCCGCCCGCGCACGCCCACCTGCACGCGGATCACGACCACGACGACGCCACCACCAACGGGGAGACCGCCCATGGCTGAGTCTCAAGGAAAACTCTACGGCGTCCTCGCCGAGTTCCCCTGCATCACCTCTTTCTACGAGGCGCTGGGCAAAGTCAACGAGGCCGGCTACACCAAGTGGGACTCCTACTCCCCCGTCCCCGTCCACGGCGCCGACGCCAAGATGGGGCTCGGGCCGAGCCGGGTCGCGTGGATCACCGGCTGCTTCGCCGCCCTCGGGCTGACGGTCGCGGTCCTCCTCCAGTACTGGACCAGCGCCGTGGACTACCCGATCACGGTCGCGGGCAAGCCCAACTGGGCGTGGGAACAGTTCACGCCCGTGATGTTCGAGCTCTCCGTGCTCTTCGGTGGCTCCACGACCATCATTTTCGGCGCCCTCGCGATCAACGGGCTCCCCCGCTGGAACCACCCGTTGTTCGAGTCCGACAACTTCCTCCGCGCCAGCGACGACAAGTTCTTCATCGCGATCGAAGCCAAGGACAAGAAGTACGCAGACGCCCGGGCGCTCCTCGAGTCGCTCGGGGGCGTCGAGATCGAAGAGGTGTACGCGTGACCAAGCGCCGCCTGCTCATCCTGAGCCTCGCACTCCCCGCGCTCGCGCTCGCCGCCTGCCGCGGTGAACGCTCCGACGCCCCGCCGCGTCAGTTCTTCCCCGGCATGGACGACCAGCAGCGCTGGGACCCGCAGGAAGAAACCGACTTCTACGCCGACCACCGCACCGCCCGCGAACCCGTCGCCGGGACCGTCGCCTACGGGTGGTGGGCCAGCGCCGACGACGCCAGCCGCAGCGACTTCCTCGCCGAGGACGACCGCGTCTACCGCGGCGTCGACGGGCAGGGGGGCTACCTCCCCCGAGCGCCCATCGCCGAGCTCCTCGACGGCGACGTCACCCCCGACGCCGTCGCCCAGCTCATCGAACGCGGGCGCCAGCGCTTCGACATCTACTGCTCCGTCTGCCACGGCAAAACCGGCGCGGGCGACGGCATGGTCGGCTCCCGCTGGTCCGCCCCGCTCCCGAGCTTCCACGCCGAGCAGTACTACCCCGGCGGCGAGAAGGGCCAGGACGGCTACATCTTCCACACCATCCGCAACGGGCTCCCCAACACCCCGGGCCAGCTCCCTGCGCTCAAGATGCCCTCCTACGCCGAGCGCGTGAACGTGCACGACGCGTGGGCCATCGTCCTCTACGTCCGCTCCCTGCAGCGCGCCCACACCGGGACGCTCACCGACGTCCCCGAAGCCGAACGCCAGCGCCTCCAGCAGACCCGCGGCGCCGTCCAGCAGGAGGCCACCCAGTGAGCCACGCGATCGACCGCTCCGCGGCACTCTCCGCCGACAACCTCAACCTCCGCGCCGGTTCGCCCAACCCGGTCGCCCTCCTGCTGATGATCCTCGGGGTCGTCGCGGGTCTCGCGAGCCTCGGCGTCGCGTTCGCCGGCGGGGAGGGCGACGTCCCCACGGGCAAGCTCGTCCTCGCCGCCTACCACGCCGGCGCCATCGCCAGCCTCGGGATGACCCTCGGCTGCCTCGCGTTCGTGATGATCCTCCACCAGGTCAACGCCGGGTGGGCCGCGCTCGTCCGCCGACAGGCCGAGAACGTCATGTGGCTGCTCCCGGTCGCGTGCGTCCTCGTCGCGATCTCCCTCGGGCTCAGCCTCGTGCTCTCCCCCGAGTACTCGCTCTTTGGCTGGATGGACGCCGCCCACGTCGCCGGCGACCCCATCTACGAGCACAAGAAGGCCTTCCTTAACGTGCCCTTCTGGGTCGCCCGCGCGGTCTTCTACATGGTCGTGTGGATGTGGCTCTCAACCAGCCTCGCCCTCCTGTCCCGCAAGCAGGACCGCACCGGCGACCGCTGGCTCTCCGTCAAGATGCGCCGGCGCTCCAGCTACGGGCTCGTCCTCTTCGCCTTCACCAGCGCCTTCGCGGCGTTCGACTGGCTCATGAGCGCCGACTACCACTGGTTCAGCACCATGTTCGGCGTCTACTTCTTCGCCCAGAACATGGGCGCCGCCCTCTCGATCATCCTCCTGCTCATGCTCTGGATCCGGCGCTCCGGGCGCGGCGAAGGCCTCGCGACCCAGGAACACCTCCACGACATGGGCAAGCTCCTCTTCGGGTTCTGCGTCTTCTGGGCGTACATCGCGTTCAGCCAGTATTTCCTGATCTGGTACGCGAACCTGCCCGAGGAAACCTCTTGGTACATCCGGCGCAAGACCGGCGACTGGCAGATCCTCGCCGTCGTCGAGGTCATCGGACGCTTCGTCATCCCCTTCGTCGTGCTCGTCCCGCGCCCCTTCCGGCGCAGCCCGCGCGTCCTGGCGTTCATGAGCGTCTGGGTCCTCGCCTTCACCCTCTTCGACCAGCTCTACGTGGTCCGAGGCGGGGTCTACGGCGCCGACAAGGCCGCGATCGGGCTCAACCCCATGGACGCCGTCGCCGCCGCCGCCCCGATGCTCTTCCTCATCGGGCTCATCTTCCGGCGCGCCGCCAGCGTCCCCGTCGCGCCCCAGCACGACCCGCGCATCGACAGCACCCTCCAGCACATGAACCACGTCTAAGCGAGCGACCGACCGATGAGCTACGACGACAACACGCACGACACCGGCGAAACCGACGCGTGGCACGCCCACGCCGGCGAAGCCCCGCCGCAGGAAACCCACGGCGACACCAACCCCGGCTTCATCGCCCTCGTGGGCGCCGTGGGCATGATCATCGTGGTGGTCCTCATCGTGATCCTCACGAAGTACTTCGACGCCGTCGTCTCTGACGAAAAGATCGCGAAGCACGAACGCTGGGACGTCCGCAACGAGGTCCGCGCCGTCGAGGCCCAGTGGAACCAGAACCTCTCCGCGTACGCCTGGGCCGACGCCGCCAACGGCGCGGTCCGCATCCCCATCGACCGCGCCATCGACGCCGTCGCCCGCGAGTACGCCGCCGGGCGCTAAGCGCTCCTACAGTCCAGACCCATGACCCGCACCCTCGCCATCCTGACAGCCGCACTCGCACTCGCCTGCACCGGCGCGGCGCGCGCGCAGCTGATCCTCGACGAGAACCCCGCCGAGGCCGCCGGCGTCGCGCTCGACGAGAAACGAGGCGACTCGGTCCCGATGGACCTCGTCTTCACCGACGCCGTCGGCGAAACCGTCGAGTGGGCCTCCCTCTTTGACGGCGAGCGCCCCGTCATCCTCGTGATGGGCTACTACGACTGCCCGCTCCTGTGCCCCTGGGTCTTCAACTCGCTCCAGCAGGCCTTCAACGAACTCGCGTGGCGCGTCGGCAAGGAGTACCGCGTCGTCAGCGTCTCCATCGACCCCACCAACACCATCGAGCAGGCCTTCAAGCAGCGCCGCCAGGTCGTCAGCGGGCTCCGGCGCGACGCGACCAAGGACGGCTGGAAGTTCCTCCTCTCCGCAGACGACGGCGCCGCACGCCTCGCCGACGCGGTGGGCTTCCGCTACTCCTACCTCGAACAGTCCGGCGAGTACTCCCACCCCGGCGTCGCGATCGTCCTCTCCCCCGAGGGCGCGATCACGCAGTACCTCCAGGTCAACCCGCTCCCCGAGAAGCAGCTCCGCCTCTCGCTCATGGAGGCCGCCGACGGCAAGATCGGCAGCTTCATCGACAAGTTCATCTTCTCCTGCCACGTCTACGACCCCGACGCCGGCAGCTTCGTCCTCCACGCGCGCACCATCATGAACTTCTCCGCGATCGGAACCGCCCTCGCGCTTGGAACGCTGGTAGGGGGGCTCCTCCTTACCGAGCGCTACAAGAAACGCCGCGCGGCCAGCGCGTCCACCACCAGCGAACCCTTCGCGGGCGTCCCCGCGACCGCTCACCCGTAAGCACCCGAGGCACGCATGAATCTCCTAGCCCTTCCCAAGACGACCATGCTCGCCCAAGAGAGCATCCGAAAGTGGTGGTTCACCGACCAGGCGTCCACCGTCGCGTCGGACAACGACGCGCTTTTCATGTTCATCTTCTGGGTCTCCGTCTTCTTCTTCGTGCTCGTCATGGGCCTCGTCGTCTACTTCAGCGTGAAGTACCGGCGCAAGCCCGGCGTCGCTCAGCAGCGCAGCGCCGCCCACCACACCCCACTCGAGGTCACGTGGACCGTCGGCCCCTGCTTCCTCCTGCTCATCATGTTCGTCTGGGGCTTTAAGGGCTTCATCGACCTCCAGGTCAACCCCGCCAAAGGCGAGGAGATCCTCCTCACCGCCTCCCAGTGGAGCTGGGCCGCGACCTACGACAACGGCGCCAGCCACGGTGGCGACACCGTCCGCCTCGCCGACATGGACGTCCCCATCATCCGTGTCCCCGCGAACACCCCCGTCAACCTCCTGATGACCTCACGCGACGTCATCCACAGCTTCTTCGTCCCCGACTTCCGCGTGAAGATGGACATCTTCCCCAACCGCTACGCCACCGCCTGGTTCGAGTCCACCAGTGAGCCCGTCGAACACTTCGACCCGCTCACCAACGAATCGCTCGGCAAGTGGATCGACCACACCCTCTTCTGCACCGAGTACTGCGGCGATTCTCACTCCCAGATGCTCGCGGTCATCCGCGTCATGCCCCCGTCCGACTTCATCGCCTGGAAGGCGCAGGCCGCCAACATCTTCAAGGACGAGCTGCGCCCCTCCGAGGTCGGCGCCAAGCTCTACCGCGCCAAGGGCTGCAACGCCTGTCACACCGTCGACGGCGCCGCCAGCACCGGCCCCACGTGGCTCGACCTCTACGGCTCCGAGCGCGCGTTCTCCAACGCCTCCGCCGTGACGGCCGACGAGAACTACATCCGCGAATCCGTCTACGAGCCCGCCGCGAAGCTCCGCGAGGGATACCCCAACCAGATGCAGACGTACCAGGGCCTCATCAACGACAAAGAACTCTTCGCGCTCATCAGCTACATGAAGAGCCTCAGCACCGCCGGACAGGGCGAGCTCGAGGGCGAGCAGACCTACGGCGAGATGGAAGCCGCAGAGGGGGGCGAGGGCTAAACCAGCCCCCGGGAAACACAGCTATGGCGACGATCAACGCACCCATCGAAGACCACGCGCACGACGACCACCACGAGGGGTCGTACCTCGAGCGCCGGTACAGCTGGCCCGGAACCATCTGGGACTGGATGACCACGATCGATCACAAAAAGATCGGCGTCATGTACCTCTTCGCCGTCCTCGCGGCCTTCTTCGTCGGGGGCCTCGCCGCGCTCCTCGTGCGCGCCGAACTCCTCACGCCCCAGCAGACCATCGTGAACGCCGAGGGCGTCTCCGAGATCACCGGCGCCCTGCTCGGCGACATGCGCACCTACAACCGCGCCTTCACCATCCACGGCGCCGTGATGGTCTTCCTCTTCATCATCCCCTCCGTCCCCGCGGCGCTGGGCAACTTCTTCCTCCCCCTCATGCTGGGAGCCAAGGACGTCGCGTTCCCAAGGCTCAACCTCACGAGCTGGTACGTCTACCTCTTCGGCACCGTCTTCGCGCTCACCTCACTCGCGCTCAAAGGCCCCGACACGGGATGGACGTTCTATACGCCGTATTCAATCCGAGGCGATGAACACGCGACCGTCATCTTTATGACCCTCGCCGTCTTCATCCTTGGGTTCAGCTCGATCTTCACCGGGCTCAACTTCGTCGTCACCGTCCACAAGCTCCGCGCGCCGGGCATGGGCTGGTTCGACATGCCCCTCTTTGTCTGGGCGATCTACGCGACCTCCCTCATCCAGATCCTCGCGACGCCCGTCCTCGGCATCACCGTCCTCCTGCTCACGCTCGAACGCATGTTCGGCATCGGCATCTTCGACCCCATGCTCGGCGGCGACCCCGTCCTCTACCAACACTTCTTCTGGTTCTACTCGCACCCAGCCGTGTACATCATGATCCTCCCCGGCATGGCGATCATGTCCGAGCTCATCGCCGTCCACAGCCGCAAGGCCGTCTTCGGCTACAAGTTCGTGGCCTTCTCCAGCCTCGGGATCGCGGCCGTCTCCTTCATCGTGTGGGGCCACCACATGTTCACCAGCCAGGGCGCGCTCGCCAGCGCGATCTTCTCCGGGCTGACGTTCCTCGTGGCCATCCCCTCCGCGATCAAGGTCTTCAACTGGACCGCCACCCTCTACAAGGGCTCCATCGTCATCAACACGCCGATGCTCTACGCCCTCATCTTCCTCTTCACCTTCTCCATCGGCGGGCTCACCGGCCTCTTCCTCGGCGCCCTCGCCACCGACATCCACCTCCACGACACCTACTTCATCGTCGCCCACTTCCACTACGTCATGATGGGCGGAACCGTCATGGCCTTCCTTGGCGGCATCCACCACTGGTGGCCGAAGATGTTCGGCAAGATGTACAACGAACGCGGCGGCATGCTCGGAGCCGCGCTCGTCTTCATCGGCTTCAACATGACCTTCTTCACCCAGTTCTTCATGGGCTCACAGGGCATGCCCCGGCGCTACGCCACCTACACCGACGAGTTCCAGATCTACCACCAGATCAGCACCTACGGCTCGTGGATCCTCGCCCTCGGCATGGTCGTCCACCTCCTCGTCCTCGTGCACTCACTCTTCGCCGGGAAGAAAGCCCCCGCGAACCCCTGGGGCGCCATGACCATGGAGTGGGAGACCGATTCCCCGCCCATCGAGCACAACTTCCACCACGAGCCCGTGTGCCGTCACGGCCCCTACGCCTTCGACGACCACACCCCGCCGCGCTGCGAGCCCGGCGAGTACCCGCTCCCGCCCGGCGAACCCACCAAGCACTGATCTTCACACGACCGCCCCACGACGGACGATCACCATGACCACCCTCCCCGCAGACCGCCACGGCGCCACCGACCCCAAGTCGTGGCGCAACCGCAAGCACCAGCCCCACTGGCGCACCGCCGAGGACGAGTTCGACGCCGCCAAGCTCGGCATGTGGCTCTTCCTCGCCACCGAGGTGCTCCTCTTCGGCGGGATGTTCTGCGCCTGGGCCATCCTCCACCACTGGTACCCGGAGGCGTTCGAGGGCGCGTCCGCGCACTACCTCAGCTGGAAGATCGGCGCCGCCAACACCGGCGTCCTCCTCCTCTCCTCCTTCACCGTCGCATGGGGCGTCCGCAACGCGCAGCTCAACCAGCAGGGCCTCCTGCAGATGAACCTGCTCATCTCCATCGTCTGCGGGCTCTTCTTCCTCGTCGTGAAGATCGTGATGGAGTACATCCCCAAGATCCAAAAGGGTGAACTCCCCGGCATCAACTACGCCTACACCCACGGCGAGTACGCCCACGAGCCCATCTTCCTGAGCATCTACTGGGTCTCCACCGCCATCCACGGCTTCCACGTTCTCGTCGGCGTCGGCGTCCTCTTCTGGCTCTACCTCAAAGCCGTCAAGGGACACTTCGGCCCCAAGTACTACACCCCGATCGAAGTCGGCGGCCTCTACTGGCACCTCGTCGACCTCATCTGGATCTTCCTCTTCCCCCTCCTCTACCTCGTCTAAGGGAGCCCGACGATGTCCACCGCAGCAACCGCGCACCACGACGACCACGGGCACGAGCATCACGTCAGCTCGATGTTCATCCTCGTCGGCGTCTTCGTCATCCTGCTCTTCATGACGGCCTTCACCGTCATCACCGCGAAGTACGTTGACCTCGGCGACACCGGCAACTTCATCCTCGCCATGGCCATCGCCACCTTCAAGGCCTCCCTGGTCTGCGCGTTCTTCATGCACCTCCTGCACGACCGCAAGTTCAACTCCGTCGTCCTCTTCTACTGCCTCCTCACGCTCAGCCTCTTCATCCTCTTCACCAAGATCGACCTCGACTCCCGGCGCGTCATCGACCCGCGCCGCGACGGCGCGATCACCGACCCGACCATGGTCGAAGACCACCGCGCTCACGACGAAGACGCCGGCGCGTCAACAGACGACGGGCACTGACCGCGTGAGAGCATCTCTCCTCCAGGACGACCGCCTCGCGCGCCGCGTCGGCATCGTTCTGCTCGCGGTCTCGCTCGTCCTCATCGCCGTCTCCACCGGCTTCATGGCCGCGCGCCTCGCCACCTACGAGCGCGCCGCGCCCGCCGTCCCCTTCGCGATGATCGTCGCCACCGAAGACGCCTTCGACTTCAACGGCGTCCCCTTCTCGCTCACCTCAAGCGACACGCCGCCCCCGCAGGTCACCGTCCGCTGGGGCGACGAGACCGTCCGCCTCCTCGTCGGCGGGACCGAGATCCGCGGCCTCCCGACCCTCGCCCGACACGCCGACTGGCTCGCGGTCCTCCTCATCGCCGAGGGCGCCACCGAGTTCCAGGGCCTCGAGGGCAGGATCGCCTCGGGCGACATCCCCTCACGCCTCGTCGTCGTCGCACGCGCGCCCTCGCCAGAGTTCCAGCAGTACAAAGACCACGTCTACACCTACCTCGAGCTCAACCCCGACGCCACGATCACCCGCTCCGAGCGCACCTACCGCGACATCGTCGACGACACCTCCTCCTGGCGACACGTCGCCGCGATGAAAGTCACCGGCGGGCTCAACACGCCCTCCAGCCGCGGCGTCTCGCCCATCAGCTACCCCAATTACTCAGGCGTCAAACAAGCCATGCGAGCCATGGGCTGGACCTGGCCCGTCTTCGGCATCGGCGCCGCCGGCTTCCTCACCGGCCTCATCCTGCTCCTCGGGTCCTTCGTCCACCGCCCGACCGAGTAACCCCTCCCGCGCCGCGCCCGCCCCGCCTACGCTTGTCCTCGTGACCCAGGCCCCGCCCCAGCCCGTTCTCGCCGACCCCGTCGCCGAGCCGCCGCAGACCGCGACCTCCGAGCGCGCCGACGCGCGCCGGCGCTTCGCGATCGTCGTCGCCTCCCACCTCAACGTCGACCTCTACCCCATCTTCATCGTGGCCCTCGCCGTCTCGCTCCAAGAGAACCTCGCACTCACGAACAAGCAGCGCGCCATGGTCATCGCGATCGGGCCCATCGTCTCCGGCGTCTGCCAGCCCCTCTTCGCCTGGATCGGAGACGCCCTCAACACCCGCCTCTTCGGCCCCATCGGCCTCGCCGCCGGCGCGCTGTGCATCAGCTCCATCGGCTTCGCCCAGAACCTCCCCCAGCTCCTCGCCCTCCAGATCGTCGGGCTCGTCGGCATCGGCATCTACCACCCCATCTCCTCCGCCGTCGCCGGCAAGCTCGGGCGCCAGGCCCTCACCGGCGCGCGCTACGTCCGCTCACCCCGCACCACCGCGCTCTCCATCTTCTTCCTCGCCGGCATGCTCGGCGGCACCTTCGGGCCGATCATCGCCTCGGGCATCAACACCGCCACCGGCGACATGCGCTGGCTCAGCGTCATGATCGTCCCCGGCCTCATCATGGCCTGGATCCTCTGGTCCGCCACCCGGCGCGTCGAGCACAAAACCGCCGTCGTCCACCACACCGAAGACGACGAACCAATCGACCACGCCCCGCGCCGCCGAGCCGTCGCACTCCTCTTCGCCTCCAATTCACTCCGCTTCATCGCCAACGTCGGCTGCTACTTCCTCTTCACCGCGTGGGCCCGCCAGGAATTCGCGAACGCCGACATCGCGTCCAGCAAAGCATCCATCCTCGTCGCCGCCACCACGCTCGGCATGGCCGTCGCCACCATCATCGCGGGCCTCCAGCACGCCGGCGGCGAGCGCAAACTCCTCGCCCTTACCGGCTTCCTCTCCGCGCCCTTCGTCCTCGCCATCCCCTTCCTCCCCATGCCCGGCATGATGCTCGCCGCGTTCATCGCCGCCTCCCTCTACTTCACCGCGATCCCCGCCGGCATCAGCCTCTCCCACCGCCTCCTCCCGCACGCCACCGGCATGACCGGCTCCCTCCTCATGGGCGCCGGCTGGGTTCTCTCCTCCCTCGGCCCCCTCGTGGGTGAACAGATCGTCAACGCCAGCACCGAAAACGGACTCCACCTCGCCTTCGGGTTCATGGCCTTCATGCTCGTCCTCTCAGGCATCGCCGGCTGGCTCCTCAACCCCGCCCTCATCCGCGAAACCCTCGACGACTAACCCCGCCCCCTCTCCCAGCGGGAGAGGGCTGGGGTGAGGGGTCAAAGCAAACCACGAGCGAACCGAGTATCTCCTGCTCCCTCTCCCCCGGGGAGAGAGCCCGCGCAAGGGCCTCCCCGCTATGGTGAAGCGTTGAAGGAGCTCCCCCCGTGCGCCAGTACCTCGACCTTCTCCAGGACGTCCTCGACACCGGCGCCGTCAAAGCCGACCGCACCGGCACCGGCACCCGCTCCGTCTTCGGACGCCAGCTCCGCTTCGACCTCAGCGCCGGCTTTCCCCTCGTCACCACCAAGAAAATCCACCTCAAATCCGTCGTCCACGAGCTCCTCTGGTTCATCAAGGGCGACACCAACACCGCCTACCTCCGCGACAACGGCGTGCGCATATGGGACGAATGGGCCGACGACAAGGGCGACCTCGGCCCCGTCTACGGCAAGCAGTGGCGCTCCTGGCCCGCGCCAAACGCGGCGACCATCGACCAGCTCGCCGACGTCATCGCCCAGATCAAATCAAACCCCGACTCCCGCCGCCACATCGTCAGCGCCTGGAACGTCGCCGACCTCCCGAACATGGCGCTCCTGCCCTGCCACGCGCTCTTCCAGTTCTACGTCGCTGACGGGCGCCTCTCCTGCCAGCTCTACCAGCGCAGCGCCGACCTCTTCCTGGGCGTCCCCTTCAACATCGCCTCCTACGCGCTCCTCACCCACATGATCGCCCAGGTCTGCGACCTCGTACCCGGCGACTTCGTCCACACCTCCGGCGACGCCCACATCTACGCCAACCACATGGAACAGGTCCGCGAGCAGCTCTCCCGCGCCCCCCGCGCCCTCCCGACGCTGACGCTCAACCCCAGCGTGCGCGACATCGACGCGTTCACCTACGACGACATCGCCGTCGAGGGCTACGACCCGCACCCCCTCATCAAAGCCCCCGTCGCGGTATGAGCGTCACGCTGATCTCCGCCGTCTCTGAGAACGGCGTCATCGGACGCGACGGCGATCTCCCCTGGCGACTGCGCGACGACATGCGCTGGTTCATGCGCCGCACCAAGGGCGCTGCCGTCATCATGGGACGGCGCACCTACGAATCCATGGACAGCGCGCTCCCCAACCGGCGCAACATCGTCCTCACGCGCGACAACACGTGGACGGCGCCCGACGCCGAAACCGTGCACGCAATCGAGGACGCGCTCCGCGCCGCCGAACAGCAGGGGGGCGCCGAGGTCTTCATCATCGGCGGGAGCGCCGTCTACGCCGCCGCGCTCCCCCACGCCACACGCATCGACCTCACCCGCGTCCACGCCAGCGTCGAGGGAGACGCGTTCTTCCCCGACATCAACTGGAACGACTGGACCCGCGAGAGCGCCGAACGCCGCCCCGCCGACGCAGACAACGACCACGACTTCACCATCGAAGTCTGGACCCGCCCCGCGCCCGAACGCCGCATCACGTAATCAATCTCCGGGTGCCGTGGTACAGACCAACGGTCTGTGCCACGTCCTCTTCCACGCACAACCAAACCCGATCCGCATCCGCCCCCTCTCCCTCGGGGAGAGGGCTGAGGTGAGGGCAACAAGCAAAGACAGTCAACCCCATACAAGCAAGATGCAATCCGAATCCGCTCCCTCTCCCCACAGGAGAAGGCCGGGGTGAGTGGTCGTACCCACCCGCGAGCGAAGCGAGCATCCGTGCTTACCCGCCAACATCCTTCAGCGCCTTCTCAAGCTGCTCCAACGTCGCGTCCCGCTGCGCCCCGGGCGACGTCGCCGCCCCCGTCTTGTCCAGCGGGATCGGCGCGCCCTTCTTCGCCTGCTCGAGCAACCACGCCCGCTGCTCGTCGTTGAGCTGACCCGACGGCGTGATCAGCGTCACCTGCCCGCTCTTCGACTCGCCCTGGCTCCCCTCCGCCGTCTGCGGCGAGAGCAACCCCGCGAGCGAGCTCATCGGTTCGTCCCCGCCGTTGAGGAACTTCTCCCCCAGCGTCGCGGTCGTCGCGAGCAGACTGCAGATGCTGAACATCCAGAACGCGGGCTTAAAGAGCGAGCGTCCACCGGTTTTCTTGGAAGAGCCGAATCGTGCCATGGGCGGTACATCGGCCGGTTCTGGCCCCCGCGGCACGCCGCGACCGGGGCAACCGGGCCGCCTGTGCCGTCTAGCGCGACTGTGCCGCCAGATCCCGCGCCGCCACCGCGAGCCGGTCCGCCCGCTCGTTCTCCGGGTGCTCGTTGTGCCCCCGGATCCAGTGGTAGCTCAGCTCGTGCTGCCCCCGCAGCTCGTCGAGCACCTCCCAGAGGTCCTTGTTCTTCACCGGGCTCTTGGACGCCGTCACCCAGCCCCGCTTCTTCCAGCCGTCCATCCACGAATCCAGCCCGTTCAGGACGTACTGGCTGTCGGAATAGACGTCCACCCGCGACGCCCGCGTCAGCGCCGTGAGCCCCCGGATGACCGCCATCAGCTCCATCCGGTTGTTCGTCGTCATCTCCTCGCCGCCCGAGTCCTCACGCTCCGAGGCCGAAGCGCGATGGCGCAGGATGTACGCCCAACCGCCGGGCCCGGGGTTCCCCGAGCAGGCGCCGTCTGTATAGAGTTCAACATGCGGGACATCACTCATGCGGGCAGTCTAGAAGCTCCAGCGCACGGCGCAGGCGGTACGATCGACGCATGAGCCAACTCGCCACGACACCGCCCGCCCGTGCCGTCTGCCGCGTCGAAGTGCGCACAAACGAAGCCAACGACCCCCGCGCCGCAGCAGCCCTCCGCAAGGCCGCCGCGGCCGGCGTCCACGCCGCCTCCGTACGCGTCGCGCGCGTCTACCTCATCGAGGGCCAGCTCACCCCCGAACAGACCGAGCACCTCGCCGCCGCCCTCCTCGCCAACCCCGTCACCGAGACCGCCGTCGTCGGCGCCGAGCCGCCCGCCCCCGGCGCACAGGTCGTCGAGGTCCACCCGCTCCCCGGCGTCATGGACCCGCCCGCCGAGACCGTCGCCCGCGCCGCAGAAGAACTCCTGAGCGTCGACAACCTCGCAGCCAGCACCGGCTGGCGCTACGACTTCGAAGGCATCACCGCAGACGACGCCCGGCGCATCGCCGACACCGCCCTCTCCAACCCCGTCATCGCCGCCGTCCACACCGCGCCCTACTGCCCCGCCGAACTCCCCCGCGGCGCGACCGCGCCCTTCGCCCTCACCCACGTCCCCATCCGCGACCTCGACGACGCCGCGCTCATGACCCTCTCCCGCGAGGGCCACCTCTTCCTCGACCTCGCCGAGATGCACGCCCTCCGCGACCACTTCAAATCCCTCGACCGCGAACCCACCGACATCGAGCTCGAGACCATCGCCCAGACCTGGTCCGAGCACTGCGTCCACAAAACGCTCAAATCCAAAATCCACTACACCGGCCCCGCCGACGACGTCATCGACTGGACCAACCGCCCCGGGCACACCCCCGAGAGCGCCTCCCCGTCAGCAGGACAAGCCGTCCGCATCGACAACCTCCTCAAGAGCACCGTCGCCGCCGCCACCTTCGAACTCATCGAAGAAGGCATCGACTGGACCCTGTCCGTCTTCGTCGACAACGCCGGCATCATCGCCTTCGACGAAGACCACGCCGTCTGCGTCAAGGTCGAGACCCACAACCACCCCAGCGCCATCGAGCCCTACGGCGGCGCCGCCACCGGCATCGGCGGCTGCATCCGCGACATCCTCGGCACCGGCCTCGCCGCCAAGCCCATCGCCGGAACCGACGTCTTCTGCGTCGCGCCCCCCGAAACGCTCCCGCCCACCGGCGCCCTCCCGCCCGCGCGCGTTCTCACCCAGATCGTCGGAGGCGTCCGCGACTACGGAAACCGCGTCGGCGTCCCCACCCTCTCCGGCGCCGTCTCCTTCGACGAACGCTACATCGGAAACCCGCTCGTCTACTGCGGCTGCATCGGCGTCATGCCCCGCGACAAAACCGCCGGCGACGCCGTCCCGGGAAACCTCATCGTCGCCCTCGGCGGACGCACCGGACGCGACGGCGTCCACGGCGCCACCTTCTCCAGCGCCGAGCTCACCGACTCCCACGCCGACGAGTTCTCCCACGCCGTCCAGATCGGCAACCCCATCGAAGAGAAGAAGGTCATCGACGCCACCCTCCGCGCCCGCGACCACGAAAGCGGCTGCCTCTTCAGCGCCATCACCGATTGCGGCGCCGGCGGCTTCTCCAGCGCCGTCGGAGAGATGGGCGAAAAGATCGGCGCCACCGTCCACCTCGACCGCGCCCCCCTCAAATACGACGGCCTCTCCTACACCGAGATCTGGATCTCAGAAGCCCAGGAACGCATGGTCCTCGCCGTCCCCGAAGCCAACCTCGCCGCACTCCAGGCCATCTGCGACGAAGAACACGTCGAGCTCTCCGTCCTCGGGACATTCGGGACCGACCGCGCCGAACTCGTCCTCAACTACCACGACACCGAGGTCGGCCGCCTCGCGATGTCCTTCATGCACGACGGGCTCCCCGACCCCGAGCGCACCGCCACCTGGACCCCCGCGCCGCCCGCGCCCGCGTCAACCCCCGCAGAACTCGACACCACCTCCACCCTCCTCGCCGTCCTGTCCGATCCCAACGTCGCCTCCAAGCGATGGATCATCGAGCAGTACGACCACGAGGTGCAGGGCGGCACGCTCATCAAACCCCTCGTGGGAGAGGGGGGCGCCGGCCCGGGCGACGCCACCGTCATCGCCCCCGTCGCCTCCTCCCAGAAAGGCCTCGCGATCTCGCAGGGCCTCTGCACCGCCATGGGCGACCCCGCCCGCGCCGGCGACCCCTACCTCATGGCCCTCGCCGCCATCGACGAATGCGTGCGCAACCTCGTCTGCGTCGGAGCCAACCCCGACCGCATCGCCATCCTCGACAACTTCTGCTGGCCCAGCTGCGCCAAGCCGGAGAACCTCGGCTCACTCGTCCGCGCAGCCGTTGGCTGCTACGACGCCGCCAAGGCCTACCGCACCCCCTTCGTCTCGGGCAAGGACTCCCTCAACAACCAGTTCACCACCGAGGACGGGCGCACCATCGAGATCCCGCCCACGCTCCTCATCACCGGCATCGCCATCGTCGAAGACACCGACCGCTGCGTCACCTCCGACATGAAGCGCGCCGGGAGCGCCCTCGTCCTCGTCGGGCCCGACTGCGACACCCTCGCCTCCTCCATCGCCGGGCTCCGCGCCAATACTGCCGGCCCGCCCCCGCGCACCGACCTCACCGTCGGCCCCGCCACCGCCCGCGCCGTCGCCGCGCTCATCGCCGACGGACGCGTCCGCGCCGCGCACGACGTCTCCGAAGGCGGCCTCCTCGCCAGCGTCGCCGAGATGCTCATCGGAGCCGCCGGCCAGCTCGGCGCCCGTCTCGACACCGCGGGCTTCTCCGCCGCCGCCCTCTTCGGCGAGTCCCCCTCGCGCTACGTCCTCGAGATGGACCCCGCCGACCTCCCCGCGCTCAAGGGCCTCGCCCACCGCGTCATCGGTGAGACCGACGACACCGCACGCCTCCACGCCGACGACTTCGACATCGCCGTAGACGAACTCGCCCGCGCCTGGGGCGGAACCCACGACTGGAGATCGATGTGACCACCGCGCCCCGCGCCCTCGTCATCCGAACCGCCGGAACCAACTGCGACGCCGAGATGGTCCGCGCCTTCGAACTCGCCGGCGCCGCCCCCGACCTCCTCCACGTCGACGCCCTCGCCGCAGACCCCGCCCGCACCGACGACTACCAGCTCATCGGCTTCCCCGGCGGCTTCAGCTACGGCGACGACATCGCCTCCGGACGCGTCCTCGCCATGAAACTCCGCGAGAAGCTCTACCCCGCGCTCCGCGACGCCGCCGAACGCGGCGCCCTCATGATCGGCGTCTGCAACGGCTTCCAGGTCATGGTCCAGATCGGGCTCCTCCCCGGCCCCGAGGGCGCCGTCTGGCCCGACTCCGTCCCGCCCCAGCCCAGCGTCGCGCTCGAGAACAACGCCTCCGCCCGCTTCATCGACCGCTGGGTCCGCGTCGAGCCCAACCCCGACTCCCCCTGCGTCTGGACCCGCGACCTCTGGCACGACGACGCCACCGACTCCGACGCCATGCTCCTCCCCGTCGCCCACGGTGAGGGACGCTTCACCGCCACCGACGCCGTCATCCGCGACCTCGAAGAACGCAACCTGATCGCCCTCCGCTACGCCGAAGACATCAACGGCTCCGCCAGCGCGATCGCCGGCATCTGCGACTCCACCGGGCGCCTCTTCGCCCTCATGCCCCACCCCGAGCGCTACACCTCCTGGCGACAGCACCCCCACGCCACCCGCCTCGCGCCCGCCATGCGCGACCACGACGCCCCCGGCCTCCGCGTCTTCAAAAACGCCGTCGCCGCCGCGAGAGCAAGCAACCACGCCGCCCCAGCGTCATAGAACCACTCGCATGAGCGCCTTCAATGACCCGAGGCTGCTGAAGATCGAACGCCAGCAGCGCGAAGGCCCGCCCCCCGTTGCCTGCGACCGCTGCGGCTACGACCTCGCCGGACTCGCCCACGACGCGCGCTGCCCCGAGTGCGGCGCACCACGCCCGCACCCGCAGCACACCCGGCTCGACCCCGGCGCCGAGTCACAGGGCCTCGTGCGCGCCTCCACACCCGAGCAGCTCCGCTTTTCCGCCGGTTTCGCCGGGCTCACGCTCTCCTTCGCCACGACCCCAGTGCTCCTGCTCGTCGCGGCGATGAGCACGTCGGCCTCGCCGCTCCCGATCGTCTGGCTCACCGCGCTCTGGTGGGTCGCCCTCGCCCTGCTCCTGCTCCGGCGCTTCACCGTCGGCTTCGCCACGAACCGCTACGCGACATCCGCGCCGCCAGCGCTCATCACCGCGACGCTCGCGACGCAGTGGGTGTGGTTCGCCGCCGCGGCCGCCCCCATCGTCCTCCCGCTCCCAACATGGGCAACGCCCATCCTCGTCGCGATCGCCGCACTCGGGCTCTTCCCAACCATGTGGTGCGTCGGCGACCTCCTCGAGTGGGGGGGCGATTCCACGACCGGCCAAAACACCAAGTGGCTCCTGCTCATGCCGATCTACGTCGGCCTCATCGGAGCCGCCATCGGCTACCCCCTCAGCATCTTCGTCTTCCGCGTCCCCGGCGTCATCACCATCATGCTCCAGGCCGTGCTCGTGCTCAGCGGGCTCTACGTCTATTGCGTACTCGTCTACCGTCTCGCCAGCGGCGTCACGATGGGCTACTGGGCACGCCGAACCCGCAAGGTCAACGAAGGACGCCTCGAACGGATCGACGCCCGGCGCGCCGCCGTCGAAGCCGAGCAGGCCGCGCGCGTCGCACACAACGAACGCGTCGCCCAGAGCATGCACGCCAACAAAGACAAACCCGTCGGCTTCGACGATTTCGACCCCTAACCCTCCTCACTCAAAACAATCCCAGGGCGTGCCCCGACCCACGATCCCAGGGCGCCCCGACCCGCCGAAGGCGCGTCGGGAACGCGCCGCCATACCATCAAAACGATCCCCGCCCCGGTATCGTGTGCCCATGACCACCCGCCAGAACAACGGAAAAACCCGGGTCGCCGTCGTCGGCGTCGGCCGCATGGGCCGCCACCACGCCCGCGTCTACGCCGAAATGCCCGAGGTCGATCTGGTCGCCGTGGTAGACGGGGACGCCGACCGCCGCGCCGACGCCGCCGAGGCCCGCAACTGCGCCGCCTACGAGACCGTCGAGCAACTCCTCGCCGCGGGAGTGGACGCCGCCACCATCGCCGTCCCAACCGTCCACCACCTCGCCGCCGCCAAGCCGCTCCTCGAAGCCGGCGTCAGCTGCCTCATCGAAAAACCCCTCGCCCCCGACGCCGAGACCGCCGAGGAACTCAAACGCCTCGCCGAAGCCCACGCCGCAGTCCTCCAGGTCGGCCACACCGAGCGCTACAACCCCGCCGTCCGCGCACTCGACGCCGAGCGCGCCCGCGCCGAACGCGAGGGACGCCCCGCCATCCACCCACGATTCATCGAGGTCCACCGCGTCAGCCCCATGACCTTCCGCTCCGTCGACGTCGGCGTCGTCTTCGACATGATGATCCACGACCTCGACGTCGTCCTGAACCTGGTGGGGGGCATGGACCCCGTGGACGTCCAGGCCGCCGGCGTCTCCGTCCTCACGCCCCACGAAGACGTCGCCAACGCCCGCCTCACCTTCGACACCCCCGCCGGCCCCTGCATCGCCAACATCACCGCCTCGCGCCTCGCGTTCAAAACCGAACGCAAAATCCGCATCATCGCCGAGGACGCCTACGTCTCCATCGACTACGCCGCCAAGTCAGGAGTCCTCGTCCGGCGCACCGCCAACGAGATCCAGCTCACCGAAGTCCAGCAGGCCCTCCGCGAAGGCAAGGACCTCTCCGACCTCGACTACCACGAACTCGTCGCCATCGAACAACTCGAGATCGACGACGCCGAACCCCTCCGCGCCCAAGCCGAAGACTTCATCCACGCCGTCACCACCGGCGCCCGCCCCCCCGTAGACGCCGCCGCAGGATTAGCCGCCGTCAAAGCCGCCCAGCGCATCACCGAAGCCGTCCAGGCCACCTCAGCCACCGCTTAATCCGCTCCGGTCCCACTCTCCCCGAGGGAGAGGGGCTAGGGGAGAGGGCCCTCCCGTAGGGCGGGTGCTCGCACCCGCCGCTCCCCTGCCTCCGCTCCCTCTCCCACCGGGAGAGGGCCGGGGTGAGGGGTTAAAGTCAACCACAAGCGCAGCGAGCATCCATCTCCACCCTCTCCCCATTCCGATGGGGAGAGGGCAGGGTGAGGGGCTCCCACCCTCCATGCCTGCGCGATCGCTAACCGTCGCTACTCATCCTCAAAGTACGCGTAGAACTCCTCGCCGCACTCCCTGCAGCGCCAAAGCACGCGAAACACGCCGCCGAGAACGATGGAAACAGCGCCGACGAGCATGTTCCAAGGAGACCACACGAACGCAGCACGTTCCGTCCCGCACTCATCACAACCGGGAAAGTGAAGGCGAAACGAACGCATCACTAAGACTTCAGTACGCCGCCACCCCATCAATCGCCTCAACGATCTTGGGCGACTCCGGCAAGTACTCCATCTCTAGCTTGTAGTACGGCATAACCGTGTCAAAGCCAGTCACGCGCTGCACCGGCGCCTCAAGACGCAGGAAGCACCGCTCCTGAATCGTCGTCGCGATCTCCGCGCCAAAGCCAGCCGTCCGCGCCGCCTCGTGAACGATCACGCAGCGCCCCGTCTTGTTGACCGACTCCACAACCGTCTCGATGTCCCACGGGTAGATCGTCCGCAGGTCGATCAGCTCGACGCTCGACTCCACCTCGTCCATCGCCTTGATGCACTGGATCACCGGGGCGCCCCACGTCACCACCGTGACGTCCTCGCCCTCCTCAACGATCTTCGCCTTCCCGATCGGAACCGTGTACTCCTCCTCAGGAACCTCTTCACGGAACGCGCGGTAGATCCGCTTAGGCTCAAAGAACATCACCGGGTCCGGATCGCGGATCGCAGAAATCAGCAGACCCTTCGCGTCATACGGCGACGCCGGCATCACAACCTTCAGCCCCGGATGGTGCGCGTAGATCGCCTCGGGCGAATCCGAGTGCAGCTCCGGCGCGTGGATCCCGCCGCCAACAGGAATGCGAATCGTCAGCGGGATCGTCACCGCGCCGCGGCTGCGCGTGCGGTACCGACCCGCGTGGTTCACGATCTGGTCGTACGCCGGGCCAAGGAACCCCTCGAACTGGATCTCCGGGATCGGACGCGCCCCGTTCATCGCCAGCCCGATCGCCGTCGCGATGATCCCCGACTCCGCCAGCGGCGTATCGACCACGCGGTCCTCGCCGAAACGCTCCTGCAACCCCTCGGTCACACGGAACACCCCGCCGTTGAGCCCAACGTCCTCGCCAAGAAGAACAACGCGGTCGTCCTTCTCCATCTCCTGCGCGAGCGCCAGGTTGATCGCCTGCACCAGTGTCAGCTCAGCCACGGTTCGTCGTTCCTTCCTTGGCGCCCTCTTCCAGCGGCGTCCCGAGTTCCTCCACCACCACACGCACCGCGTCCATGAACACCCCGTAAGGCGTCGACGACTCGTCCGCGCGGGCCCCGTCGATCGGCAGCATTACACGCGACGACTCGGGCCACACCCGGTACCGCACGCCGCGAACACGCCCGTTCCGCCCGCTCTCAACGACGATATCGCCCGTGAGCGTGATGCGCACCGTCCCGCCGTCCGCCTCGAACCGGCGTTCGACGTTGGTCACCGTCTCGCCGGTCTCGGGGTCCTCAACCTCGGTCTCGCTCAGCGTGACCCAGCGCCCCGTCGCAACGTGAAAGTCCTGGTCAACGAGCACCTGCTCAGCGCTGCGCCGCGTCACCGAGAACCCCGCGTCCCGCAGCGAGGCCGCCAGCCGGTGCAGCGCAAACGTCGCCTCGCGCTCCGCGAAGTCGCCGTCCGTGTAGCGCCCCTCGTACGCCGTGTTCGTGAGCATCGTCCGGTGCTCGAACGAGCAGCCGCCCAGAAGACCCGCAGCAACGCCACCGGCCGCCAACCCGATCAGCACGCGCCTCATCGCCCGGCTCCCGTCTGCAGCGTTTCCTGCTCGGGGTACAGAGCCAGCGAGTGCGTCCGCATCGTGTCGCGCTGACGCTTCAGGTCGTCGGGGATCTCCTCGAACGTGTAGTCAAAGATGTCGTCCGTCGAGGGCGCCACGATGTCAAACGCACGCTGCACCGCGGCGTTCACGACCTCCTCGGCCTCCGCCTCCAGCGCGTCCTGCTTCGACTGGTCCCACACGTCCCGCGACTCCATCCACATCCGCAGACGCTTGAGCGGGCACTTGTTCTGCCACGCCTCCACCTCCGCCGGGTCGCGGTACCGACGCGCGTCGTCCGCCGTCGTGTGATCGCCCATCCGGTACGTCACCGCTTCGATGAACGTCGGCGTGCTCGTCTCGCGACCACGCGCCACCGCGTCCTTCATCGCCTTGTACACCGCGAACAGATCGTTCCCGTCCACCTGGATGCAGTCCATCCCGTACGCCAGCGCCTTCTGCACCACCGTCTCGGAATTCATCTGCTTCGTGATCGGAACGCTGATCGCCCACCGGTTGTTCTGGCACACGAACACCGTCGGGATCTTCAGCGTCGAAGCAAAGTTCATCGACTCGTGGAAGTCGCCCTCGCTCGTCGCACCGTCGCCGAAGTACGCCGCAGACACCGTCTTCTCGCCGCGGAGCTTCGCCGCCCACGCGATCCCAACAGCGTGCAGCATGTGCGTCCCGATCGGGATCGACAACGGCAGGATGTTCACGCCGTCGGGGATCTGGTTCCCCCGCTCGTCGCCCATCCAGTGCAGCAGCACGTACTCCATCGCCAGACCGTGCCAGAACAGCGCCGCGTTCTCGCGGTAGCACGGCACGATCCAGTCCGAACGCTCGAGCGCGAACGCCGTCCCCGCCGCCGCGGCCTCCTGGCCCTTGTTCTGCGGGTAGGTGCCCATGCGCCCCGACCGCTGCAGCTTGAACGCGATCTCGTCGAGCTGCCGACACGTCGTCATGTGCTTGTACAGAGCGACGACGTCGTCAGACGACAGCGTCCCCTGCGCCAGCTCCTCGTCGAAGTTCCCGTTCTCGTCGAGGATCGACAGACGCTGGATGGTGTTCTCGTACACGGTCTCTAGAGGCATGGACAGCTCCGGTAGGGGGGCGTTTCGCAGAAATCCTAACGGGCCGACGCTCAGGCCGTCGCGAACTCGTTCAGCGGCTTGCCCGCCTTCAGTCGCTTGCCCGCGTACGCCAGCGCCGACTCGTGCGTGGACGCCATCGACTCCCCGTCCTTCAGGATCGTCAGCACCGCGTTCTGCACGTTCGCAAGACGACGATCAAGCTCCGGCTGGTCGAACCCGCACCACATGCCCGCGAGCTGGATCAGCCCGCCGCCGTTGGCAACGAAGTCCGGGCAGTAGATGATCCCGTTGTCCTTCAAGGACTTGGCGTCGTTGAACGGGTCGCTCAGGACGTTGTTCGCCCCCGAGCACAGCACCGAGCACTTCAGCGCCCCGAGGTTGTCAGACGTCACCGCCCCGCCAAGGGCGCACGGGCACAGCACGTCGCAGTCAACGAACAGGATCTCGTCCAGGCTGACGATCTTCACCCCGGGGAGTTCCCGGGCGACCTCCGCCTGACGCTCCGCGTTCATCTCCGCGCCGATGACGTTCGCGCCCTCGTTGAGCGCGATCTTCGCGATGTTCGACCCCAGCGCCCCGAGGCCCTGGATCGCGATCGTCACGCCCTCGAGCGCCGGCGCCTTGCCCGAGAACTCGAGGCCCGCCTTCATCCCGTTCACGACGCCGCGCGCCGTGTACGGAGCCGGGTCGCCGCCGCGCGCCGCGATCTCGCCGCCCATCACGTGCGCCGTCTCAGACGCCATCCAGTCGATGAACTGCGTGTCCACCCCGACGTCCTCAGCAGCGATGTACAGCCCGCCAAGACGCTCGACGTACCGGCCCATCGCCTTCGCCAGCGACTCCGTCGCGCCGTCGTTCTTGTCGTGCTTCCAGATCACGCTCTTGGCCCCGCCCATCGGCAGGTCCGCCGCCGCCGCCTTGTACGTCATCGCCTGCGACAGACGCAGCACGTCGCTCAGCGCGTCGTTCTCCGACCCGTAGTGCCAGCGCCGGCAGCCGCCGAGCGCAGGGCCCAGCGTCGTGTTGTGGATCGAGATGATCCCCCGAAGACCGCTCTCGCGATCGCTGCAGAAGATCACCTGCTCGTGACCACGCTCGATCATCCCGGCAAAGACGTCAGACATGAAACCGCTCTCCGATCCAGAAACAGACGCGACCCCGCGCCCGAGTGTGTAGTGCGTTGCGAGACGCCCGCTCCCCGCGGGCTGTTGAAAAGAACCGAGGCTACGCGTTGCTGTGTACCCCGTCGCCGGGGAACTGTTTCACGTGCTCACCCTGCACCGCGCGCCCCGTGCCCGCCGCCGTCGGCGAGCGCTCGTGGATGATGTATTCGCTGTTGGGACGGGAATCGTTCAGCGCGATCGCCGCCGCCGCCGACCGACGCATCGAGTCGTCCGGGTTCTCGTGCAGCGCCCGGAAGCACGCACGGATCTCGAGCTCCGCCAGATCGAGGAAGTGCTCCGCCGCCGCCCGGTCGCGCTCAAACTCCAGCCCGTCCGCGCCCGCCCGGATCTGCGAGTCAAGCTTCGACAGCGTGCACGCCATCGCGTGCAGCCACATCGCCGAGTCGCCGATCCGCGCCTGCACCGCCTGACGGTCGATGATCGCTTCCTCGTGGATCTTGCTCGCCATCTTGAAGACGTGCGAGTGATCGCGCGTCAGCAGCGCCAGACGCTCGCCCTGAGCACGCAGGCTCCCGTGCAAACGCGTCACGCTCGGAGCCGAAGGCTTCAGACCAAGGAACAGCTCCGTCGCCAGCGGGATCGCCCGGCGCATCACCGCAGGACGCAGCCCGTTCGCCATGATCCGCGACAGGTTCGAGCCAAGGCCCGCCTCCGCGTCCCAGCCAACCGCGCCCTTCACGCCCAGCATCGACTCCGCGAGCTGCTTCCCGCCGTACGCGAAGATGAACGACTGCATCACCTCGTTCGCGCCCTCGACGATCGTGTAGATCCGGCTGTCGCGGAAGATCCGCTCCAAGCCGTTCTCCGTCATGTACGCCTCGCCGCCCATGATCTGCACCGCGTCGTTCACGCAGCGCCAGCCCATCTCCGAGCAGAACACCTTGCACACCGCGGTCTCGACCATGATGTCTTTGTCGTGACGGTCGAGCATCCCCGTCGTCATGTACAGCATCGCGTCCATCGCGTAGCACAGCGACGACATGTGCGCGATCTTCGCCTTCACCAGCTCGAAGTCAGACAGCGGACGCTGGAACTGATGACGCGTCCGCGCCCACTTGATGCCCTGCTCCCGCGCCGCGTCCGCCGCGCCGAGCATCCCCGCAGAAAGCGTGCACCGCCCGTAGTTCAGGCACGTCAGCGCCACGTTCAGACCGCGACCCTCGTGGTGCAGCAGGTTCTCCGCGGGAACCTTCACATCGGTAAACCGGATCCGCGCCTGCCACGTCCCCCGGATCCCGCACTTGCTGCGGTTCTTCTGGAAGACCTCGATCCCGTCCATGTCGGGCGTGCAGATCAGCGCCGTCACCTTCTCCGTCGTCTGCCCCGTCTTCGGATCAAGCACCTGCTGCTTGCTCATCACCGTGAAGACGCCGGCAAGCGCGCCGCTCGTCGCCCACTTCTTCTCGCCGTTAAGGATGTAGTGCGACCCGTCCTCGGACTTCTCGCAACGCGTCTCCTGACCGCCCGCGTCGCACCCGACGTTCGGCTCGGACAGACAAAACGCGCTCAGCGTGTCCGACGCCAGACGCGGCAGCCACTTCGACTTCTGCGCCTCCGTCCCGAACAACATGATCGCCTTGCACCCGATCGACTGGTGCGCCGAAACCACAACCGCAAGGCTCGCGCACGACTTCCCGATACGCTCGAGCACCCGGTTGTAGCTCGTGATCCCAAGCCCAAGCCCGCCGAACTCCGCCGGGATCGTCATCCCCAGCACGCCGATCTCAAACACCCGCTTGATCGCCCAGTCCGGGATGTGCTCCTCCTGATCGATCTGCGCCGTCGGGTGCTCGTTCGTCAGGTAATCATCAAGCGCCGCCAGCAGCTGATCGCACTTGGCGACCTCCTCCGGCGTGCTCTCCGGATACGGGAACACGATGTCCTCGCGCACCCGACCCCAGAAGAGGTTCTTCACGAACCCCATCTCCTCGGGCTCCGGGCCCATCATCTTTTCCGCGTCCTCGATGAGTTTCCGGTCGCGGTCCGCGACACCCTTCATCTTCGAAAGATCGGCTTTCTCGCTCATCGTGAACCCTTCCTTAGGCCTTCGCCTTGGGCGCGCTCTTCGCGAAAAACGCGTCGAGCGCCGCACGCGCTTCCGCCGTGCCCCGCAGTGATATCAGTGTGTTCTTTTCCGCGGCGAGACCAGCGCCCCACCCGCCGGAGAGACCCGCCTCCACGCACCCGCGCACGCCCGCCGCCGCCTGGGTCTCAGGCAGCTCGCAAGCGTCCAGCGCCGTGCGCACCGACGCGACGTCCCACGAAATGTTCCGCGGCCCGTCGCCGCCCCGCGCGCCCTTCGCCGCCGTCGCCCGTTCCCGCGCCAGGGCAAGAACGCCCGCCGCGTCGGGCGCCGTCGCCGCAAAGAGACCCGCCTCGATCATCCCGCCAACCTTCAGCGGCTTCCCCGCCGCCGTAAGCTCGATCGCCGTCCGCGCGTCGATCCGCGCCGGCAGCATGTTCGCCCCGCCCCAACCAGGGCAGATCGCAAGCCCCGCCTCCGGCAGACCAACCAAGTACGGCTTCGCGTCCGCCGCCGGCTCCAGCGCCACCAGCTCATCACAGTGCATCGCGATCTCGAGCCCGCCGCCCAGCGTCGCCCCCGTCACCGCCGCAACCGTCGTGCAGGGCAGACCCGCGATCCGACCAAACACCCGCTGCCCCAGCGTCAAATACGCATCGAGCTCCGCGTCGTCCAGACCGTCGATCTCAACAAGATCAGCCCCCGCCACATACACCCGCGAGCACTTCGACGCGAGCACAAACCCGCCGAGATCGCCCGGCAGCGCATCAAGCGTGGCGTCCAGACGCGAGATCAGCAGACGGTCCAAAACCACGACCGGACGCTCCGGCTGCTCCAGCCAGACCGTCGCCACGCCGTTCCCGTCGATCTCAAAGCCCAGCGGCCTCACGTCGCTCACGAATCACTCCTCTACAGTCACGCAGGCCCCGGAGCCTACGCGCTCCGATCACCTCCCAGAACCCCACCGCCAAAGCCCCGTACCGAGCCCAGGAGAGGGGGAACTGGCCGGGCCATACGCCGCCCCGTGACGACGACCGGCCGATGAACGCGGCTTGCCGGGCTGTCTCAGCCATCCGCCCGCGACCCGAAGGCCCAAAAACGAAGAGACAGTCCCGTGAGACCGCGGCTCATTATAGAGGAAGTCCCACGACCTGTCCCACCCGTCCAGCCCCGCAACGCCCGTTCTCACCCCCCGAACCGGGCCCGCAGCGCCGTCTGGGCCTCTTCGCCCCGAACCACCTCCGCCGATAACTCCGCCCCACGCCGCGCCGCGTCCTCCAGACCGTCCCCGCCCATCGACGCCAGCCACGTCCGCGTCGCCCGGAGCGCCCCCGGCGCGGCCGACGCCAGCCGCTCGATCAACGCCTCCGTCTCCGACTCGAGCTCATCCCGCCCAAACAGATGCGTCGCCAAACCAAGCTCGTGCGCCCTGGTCCCGTCAAACGTCCCGCCCATCAGCAGCACCTGACGAGCACGCCCCGCCCCGATCTTCTCCGCAAGCCACGGCGCCACCACCGCCGGGCACACCCCAAGGTCCACCTCCGGGTACCCCATCTTCGCCTCCGGGTGCGTCGTCGTGAGATCGCACACGCACGCCAGCCCGCAGCCGCCGCCGATCGCCGCACCCTGCACCCGCCCAACCACCACCGCGTGCAGCCGGCGCAGCTTGATCGTCAGCTCCGCGATCGACATCAGCAGACGCCCCGCGCCCCCAGGCTCGTTGAGCACCGATTTCAGATCCATCCCCGCGCAAAAGCTCTTGCCCGCGCCGCCGATCACCAGCACCGACACCGACGTGTCCCGCGCCACCTCGTCAACGCGCAGGTGCAGCGCCTGGAGCAACCCCAGCGACAACGCGTTCCGCGCCTCCGGACGGTTGAGCGTCAGGCGCGCCACCCGCCCCTCGATCTCCAGCTGCGCGAGGCCAGCAGATTCGTCACTCATCGCTCACCCTTTCGTCCACAGCGCCGCCAGGCGCTGCCGTTCTTCATCGCCGCCAGCCAGCGCAAGCGACGCATCGAGCGCCGCGTTGAGCACCCCGTCATCGAAACTCCCGTCGAGCTCGCTCAGCCACCGCTTCGTCACACGCAGCGAGTGGGGGGGCTTGCCCGCCAGCGACCGCGCGATCTCATCCGCACGCGCAAGCGCCGCCCCCGCGTCCGCCTCACAAAAGTGAGCCAGCCCGCAACGCAGCGCCTCTTCACCGGAAAACAGCTCCGGGTCCAGCAACCGATGCCGCGTCGCGCCGGGACCGATCGCCTGCGTCAGCATCGCCGACGTCACCGCCGGGCTCACCCCCAGGCGCACCACCGGGTACCCCAGCTTCGCCCCGCGGTCCGTCACCACCACGTCCGCGCCGCCAAGCAGCGCGCACCCGCCCGCGATCGCCGCCCCGTGCGCGCACGCCACGACAGGAACCGCCGCCCGGCGCAGCGCCCGCATCGCTCGCGACAAACCAGTCAGCAGCGCCGCCATCGCGTCCGGGTCATCCTTGCACAGCGTCAGATCGAACCCCGCGCAGAACGCGTCGCCCGCGCCCGTCAGCAGCACAGCCCGTGTGTCCCGATCAAGGCCCACCGCAAACGACGTCAGCTCGCCAAGCATCGCCGGCGTCAGCGCGTTCTTCTTGTCCGCGCGATCAAGCGTCACCCGCGCCACCCCGCCCTCGTGCTCCACCCGGATCACGACGCCGCCCCCGCGCGCGCTTCGCCGACGACGCGGCGCGCCAGCGCAGCCGCCTCCGCCAGCGCCGCCCGATCGACGCCAGTCACAAAGCCCATGCTCTCGGCCGTCTCCACGACAACCTCCGTTGACACGTTCCCCGGCGCCGGCTTCTCGGGCGTCCCCGCGTACGGGCACCCGCCAAGACCAGCAACCGACCCGTCGAACGAGCGCACGCCCATGCCCAGCCCCGTGCGCACGCACTCCGCGGCCCGCCCGAACGTGTCGTGCAAGTGCAGCGTCATCCTCGACCGCTCCCCATCATCGAACTCATCCAGCAGCGCGCGCACCGAAGCGTCATCGCCCGCCCCGATCGTGTCGCCAAGGTCAAGCTCCAGCCGCCCCGACGCCCACGCCGCGTCATCGCCCAGCACCCGCAGCCGATCGCACACCCCGCGCACCCGCGCCGGTGAGATCGCCCCCTCGAACGGGCACGCGATCACGCACGAGACGTACACCCGAACGGCGATCCCCATCCCCAGCGCCCGCGGCACGAACGCCATGAACCGCTCGACCGTCTCGTCGATAGAAGCGTTCGTGTTCTTCCGGCTAAACGTCTCACTCGCCGCCGTAAACACCGCCGCCTTCAGCGGGAACGCCCCCGAACGCTGCTCCAAAAACCGCTCAAACCCCTTCTCATTCGGCACCAACGCCGAATAAACAGGCACCCGGTCCCCCCTCTCCCCGAGGGAGAGGGGCTGGGGGAGAGGGTTCTGCGCACGACGCTCGCGCACAAGCGTCGCAACCCGCTCCACAACAGCAGTGAGATCGCGTCCCACGTCCTCGTTTGCAAACCGCTCAACAAGGAGCCCTTGCTCGCTCAGCCACTCGGTGCGCGCGGCGTCTTTCGCAACCGCATCCGCGCCGTCGTGCGAACGGCCATCGAGTTCCACCACGAGCCCGGCCTCGGGGCAGTAGAAGTCAACAACATAAGGGCCGATGGGATGCTGCCTGCGGAAGCGCGCGCCGTGGACCTGGTCTCGACGCAGACGCTGCCACAGCGCGTGCTCGGGCGGGGTCATGGCGCCGCGCAAGTCCCTCGCACGGTCCGAGGCGCCATCGGGCCGCGTGAGGCGTGCTCCCTCTCCCCTCACCCCTCTCCCTCGGGGAGAGGGGGACCGCAGCGCCTCCAGGACCTCCGCCGCATCACCCAGCTGCGGCACCCACTTGGGAGACACAAAACTCGTGACCTCCACCTCGTCAACGCCGGCGGCGCACAGCGCCCGCACCAGCTCGACCTTGCTGGCGGGAGGCACGATCCCGCTCTCGTTCTGGAGGCCGTCCCGGGGAGAGACGTCCGTGATGCGCACCCGCTCGCTCATGCCCCCATCGTAGAGCCAGCCGCGAGCCGGCGTCGCAGCGCCGCGCCAAGCTTCGCCCCGGCGTGCGCCGCCCACGGGAAGAACAGCTCCGGCTCCACCAGCTCCACCTCGATGATCCGGTACTCGCCCGCTTCCGGCTCCACGAGATCCACCCGCGCGTACAGCGGGGGCGAATCCCACAGCGCCCCCGCGGCGCGCACCGTTTCGAGCGCCGCAGGGGCGGGCTCCTCCAACACGTACGCCCCGCCGAACTCGATCTGCACGCGGTAGTCGCCCCCCGTCGGCGTCTTCCGCACCGCGTGCGTCGCCTCCCCGTCGATCAGCACCACCGACAGCTCGCCCCGCTCGCGCACGCCCTCGATCAGCGGCTGGACCATCGCCGCGCACCGCCGGTGGATGCTCCCGATGTGTGCGCGCAACGCGTCGGCGTCGCTCAGCGGCGCGATCAGCAGGTCCTCCGCCCCGGCCCCCACGGCCGGCTTGATCGCGACGGAATCCCACCCCTCCGCCGCGGCCGCGGCCAGAACCGCGCCGGCGTCGGCCCCCGGCTCGGCCCACAGCGTCGGCACGGCCGCGTCGCCGAGGCGTTTGAGATAGGACTTGTGGAGGTTGGCCGCGGCCGTGGCGCTGGGGTTGAAGACGGGGGTGACGGCCTCGACGCGGCGCATCCAGGCGAGGAATTCATCTACGCGTTCGGTGTAGTCCCAGGTCGTTCTGATGAGAACCGCGTCGTATCGGGCCCAATCGATGGTTTCGTCGTCCCAGCGGGCGGTTTCGGCGTGGATCGCCTCGGCGGCGAGCTGGTCGGTGAGGGCCTCGTCGTCTCCGGCGGAGAGGCCGGGGTGGTCGGCGCAGGTGGCGAGGGCGACGGTGAGATTTGGGGTTGGGTTGGGTTGTGGCATGGTTGTATACAGTATACCGTATACATATGGTTCCTCTCAAGCGCGAGTCACTCCGAGACCAGGTCCGCGAGTCGTTGCGGGATCAGATTGTCACCGGCGAGCTGGCGCCGGGCGAGCCGCTGACGGAGGCGGAGCTTTCGACTTCGCTCGGGGTGAGCCGCACGCCGCTCCGGGAAGCGCTGCTCCAGCTGGAACGGGAGGGGATGGTTCGCGCGGCGCCGCCCCGGGGGTTCGCGGTCGCGCCGCTGACGTCGAGTGAGGTGGAGGAGCTGTTCCCGATCGTGGGCGCGCTGCACGCGCTGGCGCTGCGTCTGACAGGGGAGGTCCCGGCGGCGCAGTTGGACCTCCTGCGCGCCGTGAACATGACGATCGCCATGAACGCGAACGCGGAGACGGTGTTCAACCAGGATCTGAAGTGGCACCGCCTGCTGCTCGTGCGTTGCCCGAACGCGCGGCTGCTCGAGTTGATCGGCACGCTGCACGACGCGACGCGGCGGTACGACCTCGCGTATTTCCGTGAGGCGGGGGACGCGTTGGTGTCTGCGGCGCAGCACGACGCGATTGTTGAACTACTCGCTCGCGGCGACGTGAACGCCGCGGCTCAGATGCTCGACGCCCACTGGCGTTCGGGCATGGCCCCGCTCAAGGCGTGGCTGGACAAAAAGGAGACGCGTGATGCGCATGACCAGACGTGAAGCGGCGCTCGCTGGGATCGGTGTGGCGGTGTACGGCGCGTGGTCTCCCGGGCGGGCGGCGCTGGCCGCGGACCCGGTGAAGCCCCCGCCGCTTGATCCGGAGATGGTTCAGTCGGTGGTGGGCGCGGGGCACCGCGACCTCGAGAAGGTGATGAAGCTCGTGACGGAGCAGCCCTCGCTTGTGCGCGCGGCGTGGGACTGGGGCGGGGGCGACTTTGAGACGGCTCTCGGGGCGGCTGCCCACACCGGGCGGGTTTCGATCGCGGAGTTCCTGATCTCGAAGGGCGCGCCGATGGACCTCTTCGCGGCGGCGATGCTGGGCAAGCTGGACGTAGTGAAGGGGGTTCTCGGGGCGATGCCGGAGCAGCTGCACACGCCGGGGCCGCACGGGATCCCGCTGATCGCGCACACGCGGTTCGAGCAGAGCGCCCCGGTGAAGGCGTATCTGGAGTCCCTCGGCTCCTCGATGTGAGCATCACCGGATTGTGGTGAGGGCGGCGGGCACGGTTTACGCGTGTATCTCTGAGGCTGCTCTGTGTTTGCGAGCAGAATCTTCTCCCGAAGCGTTCGGGGCGGGCGACGGCCCCGAACGTTTTTTTAGTCGGTGAGGGCTTGGGGTGCGCCGCTAGCATGCCCGCATGACGAGTGAACAGGCAAAGACGTGCGCGTCCGTCGGGCCGGGGGGTGATGGTCGGCTCGGCGGGACGCGCGCGCTCGTGACGGGCGCGGCGCGGGGGATCGGGCTGGCGATCGCTGAGGCGTTCGTGGGCGCGGGGCGCTCGCGTTCTTCTGACCGACCTCCGAGAGGACGAGGGGCGGGCGGCCGCCGACGCGATCGGCGATCACGCGTCGTTCTTTGCGCTTGACGTGCGGGACGAGTCGGCGTGGGAGCGCGGGATGGGGCACGCGATCGGGACGCTCGGCGGGCTTGACGTCCTCGTGAACAACGCGGGGGTGACGGGGTTCGAGGAGGGCGCGCCGTCGCACGACCCTGAGCATGCGGCGCTGGATGACTGGCGCGCGGTGCTGGCGACGAATCTCGACGGGGTGTTTCTCGGGTGCAAGCACGGGCTGCGGGCGATGCGCCGTTCGGGCGTGGCGGCGGGGTCGATCATCAACATCGGTTCGCGCTCGGGCGCGGTGGGGACGCCGGCGGCTGCTGCGTACGCGGCGAGCAAGGCGGCGGTGCGGAACCACACGCGTTCTGTTGCGCTGTATTGCGCGGAGCAGGGGATGCCCGTGCGCTGCAACGCGATCGAGCCCGCGGCGATCTTGACTCCGATGTGGGAGCCGATGTTGGGGGACGGCCCGGGACGGGAGGCGCGGATGGCGTCGTTCGTTGCGGACTGCCCGTTGCGCCGGTTTGGTTCGGCGCGGGAGGTGGCGGCGCTGGCGGTGCACCTGGCGTCGGATGAGTCGGCGTACACGACGGGCGCGGGGTTCACGGTTGACGGGGGGATGCTGGCGGGGACGGCGCAGCGGGTTGGTACGGCGGGCGCGTGAGCGCGCATGAAAAAGACGCCGGGGCCTCCTCCGGCGCCCCGGCGTCCGTTCAGCCCGGGCGGTGAGCACCCGGGTGAGGACTTCTCGTTCGTCTACCGGCGGCGGCGAGCCGCTGCCGCGCCGGCCGAGAGGGCGAGAAGAACGGTCGCGCCGGGAGCGGGGACGACGGTGCCCCTCGCCGGCGTCATGGTCACGTCGAACACCACGTCCTGGTAGTCCCAGTCGGACTTCTTGGGGTCGCGGATGTCCTCCCAGCCGAGGCGGAAGGATGAGGACGTGCTCGCTTCGGGGTCGTAGCCGAACTGGATCATGTCGGCGTCGCGGTCGGAGCGGAAGACGTCGCCCAGGGCGACGATGGTCCCGCTGCCTGTGGTGATGTGGTAGGCGAAGTGCAGCTCGGACCCTGCGGCGAAGTCGCCGAGGTCGATGCGCTCGCCGGGGGTGGCTTTGCTGTGAAAGAGGCGTTGGCCCAGACCGGGTTCACCGGTGTCGGGGGAGGCGGAGAGTTCTTCGCCGGGCGCTCGGGCGCCGAGGAAGTAGACATCACCCGCGGCGCCCGCCCAGGCGCCGACGAGTTCGACGCTGACGAGCGCGTCGTCCTGGAGGACGAGCGGCTGTTCGATCTCGATGAACGCGGCTCCTGCCGCGGAGGCGAACGCGCTGAGGACTGCTGCGGTGATCCCTATGCGTGGCACTGCTGTCTCCGTTTCTCGCGGCCCCGGCGCTGCTGAGCACCGCCCGCACTGAGAGAGTCGCATTCACTTCACCCGGGGCAAGGAGTCTGCGGCGCATGGGTCGGGTCTGTGCGGGCTGGGTCGGGAGGCAGCGTGCGCGGTTAGACTGATCGTTCCAGACCGCCCGCGAAAAGGACTCCTGCCGATGCCTGAACCCGCCGCCATCAGCCCGCTCCGGGCTGTCGTTGAAGAGTTTCGAACGACCGAGAACCAGATCAGGCTGGGGGGCGGGCACAAAGCGATTGACCGCCAGCACGCGAAGGAACGGCTGACGGCGCGGGAGCGGGTCGAGAAGCTGACGGACCCGGGCGCGCCGTTTACCGAGATCGGGCTGTGGGCGGCGCACGGGATGTACGGGGAGTACGGCGGGGCGCCGGGGGCGGGCGTGGTGACGGGCGTGGGTCACGTGAGCGGTCGTCGGTGCATGATCGTGGCGAACGACGCGACGGTGAAGGCCGGGGCGTTCTTCCCGATGACGTGCAAGAAGATCATCCGGGCGCAGAACGTGGCGGCGATGGCGCGGTTGCCGCTCGTGTACCTCGTGGATTCGGCGGGGGTGTTTTTGCCGTTGCAGGAGGACGTGTTCCCGGACACGGACGACTTCGGGCGGATCTTCCGCAACAACGCGGTTATCAGCGCGCAGGGGATCCCGCAGGTGGCGGCGATCATGGGGTTCTGCGTGGCGGGGGGCGGGTACCTGCCGGTGCTGTGCGACACGCTGCTGATGACGGAGGGGTCGGGGTTGTACCTGGCGGGTCCGGCGCTGGTGAAGGCGGCGATCGGGCAGGACGTGGATTCGGAGGATCTCGGCGGGGCGAGCATGCACGCGGAGATCTCGGGGACGATCGACTTCAAGGAGCCGACGGACGAGGCGTGTCTGGAGCGGGTGCGCTCGCTGATGGAGGCGCGGAACGATGTGGCGCCGGCCGCGGCCGCGGCGCACGAGGCGGTCGATGCGGCGCGCCCGGGTGAGGACGTGTACGGGATCGTGGGGGATGCGCAGCAGACGACGCAGTACGACACGCGGGATCTGCTGGCGTGCTTCGTCGATGCGGGGTCGATGGACGAGTACAAGGCGGAGTACGGGCAGTCGTTGGTCACGGGGTATGCGCGCATCGGGGGTCACCCGTGCGGGATCGTGGCGAACCAGCGGCAGGTGAGTTTCCGCAAGCAGCCGGGCGGGAAGGCCGGTCCGAGCAAGGCCGTCAACATGCCGGCGGTGATCTATGACGACGCGGCGGACAAGGCGGCGCGGTTCATTATGGATTGCAACCAGCGGCGGCTGCCGATCGTGTTCGTGCACGACACGACGGGGTTCATGGTGGGTCGCGATTCGGAGCAGGCGGGGATTATCCGCTCGGGCGCGAAGATGGTGAACGCGATGAGCAATTGCGTGGTGCCGAAGATTTCGTTGATTGTGGGTGGCTCGTACGGGGCGGGGAATTATGCGATGTGCGGTCGGGCGTTTGATCCGTTCCTGACGCTGGCGTGGCCGGGGTCGCGGTGCGCGGTGATGGGGGCGAAGAGCGCGTCGGGGACGCTGGCGATGATCGAGGAGCGTGCGCGGCAGCGGAAGGGGGAGGAAATCGACGAGGAGACGCATGCGGCGATCCTGCGGGCGGTGGAGGACTCGTATAACGAGCAGCAGGACATCCGCCACGGGGCAGCGCGGGGGTGGGTGGATCGGATCATCGCGCCGGAGGAGACGCGGGCGGAGCTTGCGGAGGCGCTGGGGATGACGCGGGATTGGCCGCGGGAGAAGGGGTTTGTGGTGGGGGTTTTGCAGGTATAATTAAAATCTTCTATGGGTAAAGAAGTCGAGAACTTGCCGCCGGCTTGGGAAACGCAGGAGGAGCTTGAAGCGCTGGTTGATCGGTTGTTGCGTGAGGAGTTTCAGGAACCGCTTGAGTATCTTTGGAATGACCCGTGTGATGATGTTGAGCACGCGTGGGTGCAGGATTGCGCCATCCCGGACCTGCGGGCGCTGATCGAGACGTTTCAGGAGCGGGCTGGGCGGAACGCTCTCTACGCGGAGCGGCTCGGGGCGGATGTCGAGGCGAAGGATCGCCTCGTGCTGCGCGTCAGACGCTGCGCGATCGAGTCGTGTGACTGCAAGGGACTTGACATCGGGGTTACGCTCAGCACGCGGGCAGCGACCTTTGGGAGTGCGGCGTGGTTCGGCGCGGCGACCTTCGGGGGCTTGGCGCGGTTCGACCGGGCGACCTTCGGGGGCGCGGCGCGGTTCAGCGCGGCGACCTTCGGGGGCGAGGCGGGGTTCGGCGCGGCGACCTTCGGGGGCGCGGCGTGGTTCGACCGGGCGACCTTCGGGGGCGAGGCGTGGTTCGACCGGGCGACCTTCGGGGGCGCGGCGCGGTTCGACCGGGCGACCTTCGGGGGCGAGGCGTGGTTCGACCGGGCGACCTTCGGGGGCGCGGCGCGGTTCGGCGCGGCGACCTTCGGGGGCTTGGTGTGGTTCGGCGCGGCGATCTTCGCGCGCGCGGCGGGGTTCGACCGGGCGACCTGTGGGAGTGCGGCGGGGTTCGGCGCGGCGACCTTCGGGGGCGCGGCGCGGTTCGGCGCGGCGACCTTCGGGGGCTTGGCGGGGTTCGGCGCGGCGACGATCTCCAAGCGGATGGGATTCGATGGCGCCGTTATCGAACGCGTGCTCTCGTTCTCTCATTCAGAGATTGCGCATGTGGTTGAACTACACGGCGCGAGATTTGTGCAGATAGGAGACCAACTGCGCGACGATACGATCTCTACACATGCGGGCAGGCTGGCGCTTGCGGATGTCGTGATGCGCCCCGGCGCTTCGTTCACGATTCCTCCCTATGTGGTCAAACGGGTCGGGCGCCCGTCGCTTGCGGACACGGTTTCGACGTATGACTCGATGCTCGTCCTCTGGCTTGCGTGGACGGTTGAGTATGTTTGCGTGGCTCTGTGGCCGCTCTGGCGCGTGCTCGGGCCGGCGCGAGTTCTGTTGCCCGTGCTGCGGCCGCTTACTACGCCGATGCGTGGCGTTGGGCGTTGGGCGTCGATGACGTCTGGTTTCTATTCCCGCGGGGTGTTTCTTTCAGGAGAAGACTCGGAAGATCATGACTCGATTCTCAGCGCGGCGAAGCAATACAACGTGCTGCGCGATGTTCTTCGCGCCCAGCCCGGGGCTGACGAACAGGAGGATCGGTGTCACTTTCGGTACATGGATCTGACACGGCGGGCGGCGGCGGCAAAGCCGAAGAAGACACTGCTCGAGGCGGCGCGTCTGACCTTTGAGTTCTGGGTCTACCGCAACGCGCTGGGGTATCTGATCGAATCGAAGCGCATCCTGGTCACGGGGCTGGTGGTGGTGCTGGGGTTTGCGCTTCTTTTTGGGCTCGGGTTTGAGGCGCGGGGCACGGAGTGGATTCTGTATACGCCGAGCGCCGTTGATGCGGGCGGTGTGGCGATCGATTCTGAGCTGCTCACGCGAAGCGAGTGGGGCGATGGGTGGCACGCGGTTGGGAGCTCGGTGTACTTCTCGATCATGACGTTTGTCACGCTCGGGTACGGCGACTTTGCGCCGGTGGGCGGGGCGAAGATTTGGGCGGGGATCGAGGCGTTTCTTGGGGTGACGCTGATTGCGCTGTTTACGGTTGCGTGGGGTCGGAAGATGATTCGGTGAGGGTGATGGGATCGTGGCACAGACCGGTGGTCTGTACCACGGCGCCGGGGTCTTCTTTTTGTTTGCCCTCACCCCGGCCCTCTCCCCGGGGGAGAGGGGGATGGGAGTTGGGGAGGCTCGCTGCGCTCGCGGTTTGTTGGCCCCTCACCCCAGCCCTCTCCCTGTGGGAGAGGGGGCGGACTTTGGGTTGCCCTCACCCCGGCCCACTCCCCAGGGGAGAGGGGGCGGAAGCGGGGGCTTTTTTGCGGTCCCGACGCGCCCTTCGGGGCGGGTCGGGGCACCCGGAGATTGTGAGTCGGGCGCCCACCTTGGTGTGGTGGGTTTGGTACAAGGCGGGTATGAGGCTACTTGTTTCGATCGTTTTGGGCGCCGTGGTGCTGGTTGGGTGCGCGGCTTCGCATGATTACCTCGGGGAGCGGTATGCGCCGACGGTGGATGTGGAGGTGTACTACCCGCATGAGGCGCCGCCGGCGGGGTATGTGGTGATCGGGACGAACCGGACGGAGGCGGCGGAGGGGCGCGACGCGGAGGAGGTTGTGGCGGACATCGTTGCGAAGGCGCAGGAGGTGGGCGCGCACGCGGTGGTGATCGAGCGGTTTTCGATCGAGTTCGCGGGGGTGACGCGGACGACGGACGTGGAGCACGACGACTACGGGCACTCGGAGCGCACGCGGGTGTCGGACCGGCGGGTGAAGGTGTTTGAGTCGGTGTTTTTGCGGCGGGGCGGGGAGTAGGGGGCTTTCACTGCTCGCCCTCTGCTTTGGTGAGAAGAGGGGGCGGGGGTGGCGGCTTTCTTTCTCGCAAGATCCGACGCGCCCTGCGGGGCGGTCGGGGCGCCCGCGGGGGAGTAGGGGGGGCGCTCCCTCTCCCCTTGCCCCTCTCCCTCGGGGAGAGGGGGATGGGAGATGCGGGGGCTCGCTGCGCTCGCTATTTGAATTTGGCCCCTCACCCCGGCCCTCTCCCCATCGGAGATGGGGAGAGGGTGGGAGGTGATGCTCGTGGAGATGGGGAGAGGTGGTGCTGTGTTGCTTGGCGGTGCGTTAGCAGTCGCCCCAGGCGGCGAGGAGGATCGCGACGTCGGCGGCGTCTACGAGACCGGAGCCGTCGAGGTCGGCGGCGGGGTTGTTTGTGCCCCAGGCGGCGAGGAGCGTGGCGAGGTCGGTGGAGTCGATGACGCGTGAGGCGTCGAGGTCGGCGGGGCAGCCGAAGTCGAGGGGGGCGACCTCGATGACGTAGTGGTCGATCTGGTGTGAGCCGGCGCGCTTGAACTTGGCGGCGAACCGTCTGGCGTGGGTGAGCTGGTTGTGGGTGAGTTCGTAGCGCATCGGCGTGGGGGATGTGATTGGGGCGATCGCGTCGGTGTCGAAGCAGAAGGCGACGGGGGCTGCGAGGGAGCCGTTGGGTGCGCCTCGGAGGACGTGCAGTTGATCGCCTAAGAGGTAGAGCGCGTCGAGGCAGCCGTCGTTGTCGATGTCGTGGAAGGAGCCGAAGCGGTCGTCTTCGTTGAGCTGGTTGTTTCGACGATGACGCTGCGCTGGGCGGTTCCGAAGGCGCCTGCGCCGTTGTTGAGTCGCACGGCGGCGCGGTAGTAGAAGCCGGTCTCGTCTTCGTTGTGCCTGAAGCCGAGCTGGACGATGTCGAGGGCGCCGTCGGAGTTGAAGTCGAGGAGTTGGAACTTGGAAAAGATGGTTTCGGAGACGGCGTAGGCGTCGGCGTCGATGAATCCACCGGCGGCGTCAGAGAGCATGACGCGGACGCGGCGCGGGTGGTCGCGCTCCATGTAGACGATGTCGTCGAAGCCGTCGCCCGAGACGTCGGCGATGTGCAGCACGTCGCTCGTGATGGGGTTCACGCGTACGGGGCCTACCGCTCTGAGGGGCGAGGGCAGCGGGGTGGTGATGAGTGCGTTCTCGCTGAAGGGGTAGGGCCAGACGCAGGCGGTCATGGAGTCGGTGTCGATGAAGGTCATCTCGGGCTCGGGGCCGGCGATGGCCTGTCCGACGTTCCACCCCATCGGGATCGTGAGCGCGCCTGGGCCGGAGGGATCGCCGGGGGCGTCGTCCGGGCGGGCGATCGTCATGGAGGCGACGTCGAACTCGGCGTTGCCCAGGCCGGGGATGACGGCGGTGAACGCGGGTTCGAAGTCCTGTGTGGCGTTGAAGTCGATCGTGTTAGAGCAGACGAGGTCGAGGATGCCGTCGGCGGTGACATCGACGCTGCGGATGGCGGCGGGGTCGTGGTGGAATCGGGGCGGCGCGGCGAGCACGAAGCGGTCGTCGTCGTCGAACTCGCCGGCGTCATCTGAGAACATGACGCTGAGGAAGGCGGAGACTGGCAACGAGATCACGTCGGAGTTGCCGTCGCTGTCGATATCGCCGACGCGTACGAAAAAGCCGCCGCTGATCGGGGTCGTGTCGACGAGTGTGACGACGGGGGGGCCGTCGGGGCAGGACGCGGTCGAGGCGAGAGCGAGTGCGCAGGCGGTGAGCAGCATTTGGGGTACTCCGTTCTCTGTCCTTCGATGCGTGGGCGCACGCGAACGAGCCCGGTGTTCTGGGGGCCGGGCTCGATCGCGTGCGTAGACAACGCAAGTACAAAGAGAAGCAATCGAACGCCGGCCTCCTGGGGGCAGTCGGTCGGCGTTCTATGGGGAGACGCGTGGGGGGGATTGGTCGCCCTCATGGTTTTTGTGCGTGGGCGTAAAAAAACGCCCGGGGGCGGGCGTTGGTGGATGACTTGCTTCGCTCGTTGTTGCTTTGGCCCCTCACCCTGCCCTCTCCCCATCGGAGATGGGGCGAGGGTGGAAGAGGTTGCTCGCGGTGCTCGCGTTTGTTGGCCCCTCACCCCGGCCCTCTCCCTGTGGGAGAGGGGGCGGAGGCGGCGACGTTCTTTCTCGCGAGGCCCGACGCGCCCTTCGGGGCGGGTCGGGGCACCACTTCGGGGTGTGGGTTGCCCTCACCCCCCGGCCCTCTCCCCGAGGGAGAGGGGGGGCGGAGGGTTAGTTCCAGGTGAGGCCGAGCTTGCCGGTGTAGTTGCTCAAGGGGCGGATGAGTCGGTTGTTCTGGTGCTGCTCCATGATGTGGGCGGCCCAGCCGGTGATGCGCGCGGCGACGAAGATGGGGGTGTACTGGGGGACGGGGATGCCCATGACGAAGTAGGTGAGGCCGCAGGGGAAGTCGACGTTGGGGAAGATCCCCTTCTCGGAGTCCATGATGGCCTGGATCTTCTCGCCGACCTCGAACCAGCGGACGGCCTCGCCGCCCTGCTCTTCGGCGAACTGTCGGCCGAGGGCGTGGAGGATGGAGGCGCGGTGGTCGCCGTTCTTGTAGACGCGGTGGCCGAAGCCCATGATCTTCTTCTTGGTGGCGAAGGCGTCCTTCATGAAGGGCTCGACGTTCTCGAGCGTGCCGACTTCCTTGATCATGTCCATCGCGGCTTCGTTGGCGCCGCCGTGGAGGGGGCCCTTGAGCGCGGCGATGGCTCCGGTGACGGCGCCGTGCATGTCGGAGAGGGTGCCGGCGATGACGCGGGAGGTGAAGGTGGAGGCGTTGAAGTCGTGCTCGGCGTAGAGGATGAGGGAGACGTCGATGATCTTCTCGGCGGTCTTGGTGGGCTTTTCGCCGGTCATCATGTAGAGGAGGTTGGCGGCGTGTGAGAGGTTCATGTCGGGGGCGACGATGTCGCGTCCGTCGATGACGTTCTGCATGTGCCCGATGATGGTGGGGATGACGCCGGTGAGGGTGATGGACTTGGTGAGCTCGGCCTCGGGGGAGTTGTCCTGGGCGAGGGGGTCGACGTGCGCGAGGAAGCTGACGGTGGTGCGGAGGACGTCCATGGGGTGGATGCCGGGCTTGGCGGCGGCGACCTTGAGGACGTCGAGCGCGTCGGCGTTGAGTGTGCGCGCGGCTTTGAGGCGGGTGTCGAAGTCGGCGAGCTCTGACTCGGAGGGCTTGTGCCCGACGAGGAGCAGGTGGGCGACGGCTTCGAAGGTGGCGTTCTCGGCGAGGTCGGAGATGTCGTACCCGCGGTAGATGAGCTTGCCTTGTTCGACGGAGCAGATGGCGGAATCGCCGGCGACCATGCCCTCGAGGCCTTGCTTGGGGGGAGCGGTGGTTGACATAGGAAGGGTCCTTTCGAGCGTGTCGGGGAGAGGAGCGACCGCGCGTTAGGCGTGGGCCTTGGGGCGGTTGGATTGCGAGTTGGGGTACGTCCAGGTCTCACCTGGAGTGTAGCCGAGGAGGTCGTAGAGTTCCGCGCGGGTCTGCATGTTGTCGAGCTGGTTGTGGACGCCGGCGTCGCGGGCGACGGCGTGGAGGAAGTCGTCCACGGCTTTCATCGCGATGCGGAGGGTGGAGACGGGGTGGATGATGAAGTGGTAGCCGAGCTCGGCGAGGCGGTTGTGGGAGATTTCCATGGGGGTCTTGCCGAACTCGGTCATGTTGGCGAGGAGGAAGGGGCCGCCTCCGGGGGCCAGGTCGCGGGAGCCGTAGGCGGCGAGGGCTTCGCTGACGGCGGCGAACTCGGATTCGGAGTGGAGGCCTTCTGGGAAGATCATGTCGGCGCCGGCGTCGATGTAGGCCTTGGCGCGCGTGATGGCGGACTCGATGTTCTCGACGGAGCGGGCGTCGGTGCGGGCGCAGACGATGAAGTCGCCGCCGGACTCGTCGCGTGCGCGTGCGGCCATGGCGACTTTTTCTGCGAAGTGATCGGTGGGGATGAGGGACTTTCCGCCGAGGTGGCCGCAACGCTTGGGGAAGGTCTGGTCTTCGAGGTGGAAGCCTGCGGCGCCGGCGGTTTGGTAATCGCGGAGGGCTTTGGCGACCATCTCGCCTTCGCCGAAGCCGGTGTCTGCGTCTGCGATGACGGGGATGCCTGAGCTGTCGGCGACGTCGCGGATGAGTCGGCAGAAGTCGGCGCAGGAGCGGAGCCCGATGTCGGGGACGCCGGAGTCGGCGGAGAGGGCGCCGCCCGAGACGTAGGTGGCGGGGAACCCGGCGCGTGCGACTGCTCTGGCGACGAGGCCTGAGTAGGCGCCGGGGGCGACCACGGGGGCGGACTGCATGAGGGCGCGGAGGCGTGCGCCGGGGTGGGTGTGCATCTGGTGCTCCGTTATCAGAACTGGCGGAAACGGTGCAAGTATACGCCGTTTTTTGTGTGCGTTTTCCGGCGCACACTGGCGCCGATCACACATATTTCAGGCGGCGGGGGCTCCGACGCGCGGTAGGCTTTCGGTACGAAGCGGAGGCGTTTCGCGGTCGCTTCGGGGAGGAAGCAACACATGATGACTGAACGAATCGTGGTGGGCGCTCTTGCGGCGCTTCTTGGAGCGCACGCGCACGCCGTTGTCCCGGGGCAGGTGGACGACTTCTCTGACGGCACAACGATGGGTTGGGGGACGGGCGCGAGCACGTCGTCTCCGACGTGGATCGCGAGCGGCGGCCCCGCCGGCGCCGGTGATGGTTTTTTGCGTGTGACCTCTGACGGCGGGAGCGGTCCCGGCGGCAAGCCCGTGGTCATTAACTTTGATCAGTGGTCCGGGGACTACAGCGGGCAGGGGATCACGGCGGTCCGGATGGACGTGCGGAACTCGGGCGCGACGACGCTGTACGTCCGCTGCGGCGTGTGGGGAACAACCCCGCCGCGGATCGGCACGCTTGACTTCATGGAGGTGCTGCCGGGGACGGGGTGGCAGACGGTCGAGATTGACCTGACGGACCTCGGGCCGGTTGTTCCGCCGCCGGTTGTCGAGGACATCCTGTCTGACATTTTCCAGTTCCGGATCCTGTCGGCGCAGAACCAGTCGTGGAACGGCGACCTCGTCGCGGCGACGATGGATCTGGACAACATCACCGCGGTCGCGACGGTGGACCCCTGCCCGAGCGACTTTGACGATGACGGGATGGTCGGGGCGTCGGATCTTGCGATCTTGCTCGCGGCCTGGGGGGGCTCGGGGCCCGGGGATGTTGACGCCTCTGGCGTGGTGGATTCGGGCGACCTTGCGATCGTGCTCGCCGCGTGGGGCGCGTGCCCGGAGTGAGGGCGCACGTTTTCGCGCTTGGCGGACATAGGGTTGAGAGGCGGTTGCGTTTGCGGCCGTCGCTGACAACGGAGATTGGGAGACACATGATGAAGATCACGCTTGCCGCGCTCGCGGCGTTCGGGATGGCCGCGGGGGCGGCCTCTGCGATTTCGCTCGGTCAGATCAATGACTTCGAGGGCGGGACGACGGAGGGGTGGTCGCACGGCGCGCCGAGCCCGAACCCTCCGGTCGTGGTCACCGAGGATTCGAACACGTTCCTGCGGGTGGTTTCGACGGGGATGGGCGGTCCGGGCAGCCGGATGGCGATGTACAACCGCACGCCCGGCTGGCTCGGGGATTACCTCGCCGCCGGCGTGAGCCAGGTGCAGTTCGACGTGCGCAACTCTGGCGACACGGCTCTGAACGTGCGGATCGGTCTGCTGAACACGTTCGGGCAGATCGGCGTGACGAACGGGGTCATCGAGCTGGAGGCCGGGAGCGGGTGGGTGACCGCCACGCTCGACCTGGCGAATCTGACGGTGATCGGCGCGCCGGACACGGAGTCGATCCTCGAGAACGTGTTCGAGATGCGTTTCCTCTCGGTGGAGACGCCGGCGTACGAGGGCGACTTCATCGCGGGCTCGATGGATCTGGACAACATCCGGGCGAGGGCGTTCCCGGCTCCCGGCGGCGCGGCGCTGTTCGGGGTCGCGGGCCTCGCGGGACTTCGTCGGCGACGCTGAGGTTATCAGCTGTGGTTTTCGGCTTTGTCCCCTCGCGTTTCGCGGCTAGGCTGTAGCACGCCCTGAACGGGCTGCGCTCCGAGTCGCTGCGGGCGCGAACCAGGGGGAGGAACCACGTTATGAAGCTCACGCTGTGCGCCGTCGCCATGCTCGGTCTGTTCGCGGGGAGTGTCCGCGCGATCAGCAACGGGCAGCTGGATGATTTCGAGTCCGAGACGGCGATGTTGTGGTCGAACGGGCCGTCGAGCCCGAACCAGCCCTTTGCGGTTGAAGAGGACGACAACTGGTTCGTGCGGAACACCTCCACGGGCGGGAGCGGGCCGGGCAGCCGGATGGTGCTGTTCAACCGCGCCCAGTGGACGGGGAACTACATCAGCGCCGGCGTTTCGGCGCTGACGATGGACCTGCGCAACAGCGGGGAGACCGACCTGCACATCCGCCTCGGGCTGCTGGCGCAGACGGGGACGCGCTCGGCGACGAACGAGGGGTACGAGCTGGCCGCGGGGAGCGGCTGGACGACGGTGACCTTTGACATCACCGACCTGACGATCTTCTTCGGCAACGAGACGGTGACGGACATCCTGAGCGGGGTGATCGAGGCTGCGGATCCTGTCGTCGGTGAGCGTGGACTACCAGGCTGACGCGATCGCGGGGACGCTGGACGTGGACAACGTGCGCACGGGCGTGCCGGCGCCGGGCGCGGGCGGGCTGTTGCTGCTGGGCGCGGCTGGCGCGGCGCGTCGGCGACGCTGATTTTCGACCGTGACGGTCTTAGAGAAACCGTCCGCTTCGGCGGGCGGTTTTTTTGTGCGCGGTGGTCGCGGGCGCGAATAGGCGGGCGGCGGAGGGGGTTGGGACGTGCGAGCGGTCCACCAGACCATCCCTCGAGTGGCGCGGCGCCGGCCTTGTGTTGGCGCCGCGTCTTTTGCTGCGCTCGTTAGAGCCCGAGCGCGGCGGCTCGCTCGCGGAGCTTGTTCTCCGAGGCCGCGACTACGCGGAGGGCGTCGGGGTCCAGGGCGAGCGAGTCGCCCTCGGGGGCGAGGCGGCTCCACGACGCCTTGAAGTCCTCGTCGTTGGCGCCCCAGTACGCGATCGCGGCGCGGAGGGTGTGCAGGTAGCGGCTCATGGGCTCCCACTCGGGGCGCCCGAGGAGGGTGTCGACGGTGGCGGTCCCGCCGTTGTAGAACACCGGGACGCCCCACACCCGCTCGTGATCTTTGATGTCTCGCCCCACGTTGGCGATCATCCACACGCGCATGAGTGGGAGTGAGGAGTCGAAGCGCTGCGTCTCCCACACCGCGTCCGCGAGCTGGAGCATCATCTCGTGGCTGCCGTACCAGCGGGGGCGGAGGGCCCACTCGTAGTTCTCGTAGGCCTGGAGCCAGTCGAGCTCGGCGGCGATCGCCTGCTCGAACCAGTAGTGGATGTTCTTCTGGGTTTCCTCGGGGATCCCCATGTCGATCGTGATCATCAGCGTCGCCGCTTCAGGGCGCTCGGGGTGGAGGCGGTGCGCGGAGGTGACGCTGCGCCGCGCGGCTCGCAGGTGTCGCTCGAACGCGGCCAGCTGCTCCTCTTCGGTCTTGTCGATGGTCTTCGTGCCGCGGGCTCGCCAGGCGAGTTCGACCGAGCGGAGGCCGTCGAGCATGTGTCGCGTCCACGCGTCGAGACCCTCGATCGCGATGAGCGAGTTGTAGAACGACTCGCTCCACTGCGGGTCGGCTTTTCGTCGGATGTTCGCTGCCGCGACGGCGTAGAGCCGGCGCTGGCTTGTCGCGGTCTTCGGGAGGAGTTCGCCGGCTTTGGCGGCCTCGTCGAGTGAGCGCAGCGCTTTCCCGAAGAGCATGCGGGCCATCCCGGGGAAGGTGTCGAGGCAGTCGTACGCCTGGAGTTCGTACACGCGGAACCGGCGGAGCGGCGGGAAGGGCTTGCCCTCGACCCCCATCGCCGCGGCGTTGATCAGACGCGCGCGTTCGATACCGTCTTCCGCGGTTTCGTTCGACGCGAAGCGGTGCGCTTCGAGCAGGATCTCCGGGTACTCGCAGCCGGCCTCGATGGCGGCCGCGACCGCCTCGGACAGCGCGCGGCGGTCTCCCTCGTTCGGGAAGATCCCGTAGATGTTTCGGGCTGCGCTGAGGCGGATGGCGCGCTCGACGTGCGCGTCCCATCTGGGGTCGTCGTCGCCGCGGGCGCGGTACGCCTCGAGGTGCTCATCGACGATCAGGCTGATGTAGCTCTCGGCGTACGGGGCGCAGGTCGGAGCGCCGGCGGGGTTGGGGAACTCCGCGATCTGGGCCGCTGCGGGGCGCGCCGCGGCCGAGACGACCAGCGCGACGAGGATGAGCACGAATCGCATGGGCGTCGTCCTTTGGGCTAGTGAACGCGCCTGCTTACGCGTCTTCGAAGTCGTCGCGGAGGGTGAGGTCGAAGGTGTTGATGGCCTTGATCTCGTCGGCGGACTTGGTTGCGAGGTTGCGGTAGCGGGCGATGAGGGAGGCGGGGTCGTCGGAGGCGATGGAGCCGAGGAGGTTGAACTTGTGCTCGAGGATTCCGGCGAGGTCGGCGGTCTCGTTGCGGGCGTGGCCTGCGGGGTACATGACCATTCCGGAGTCGTGGGTCGCGCCGGCGGCGGTGGTGACGATCATCGCGGTGGGGATGCCGTCGGGGTAGTTCTTGTCGTAGTCGGGGCCGCCGTGGGTGAAGGTGATCTTCTGCATGAGGGCGCGGGTGCGGGTGTCGTTGATGGCGTCCTTGGCGTAGTCGTAGGGGGAGAGCATGAGCTGCTTCCACGTGGCGCCGCCCGCGCCTTCGCCGGTGGCGAGGTTGCCGGCCTGCTTGGCGTCGAGGGCCTTGCGGATGAGCGTGGAGACGATGTAGGCCATGGAGTGGTCGGCGGACTGGCGGGTCTTGGGGTCCATCTTGGCGGGGTTGCCGATGATGCCGAAGGCGGGCTCGTAGGCGGCGATGGTGATGGACTCGATGGCGGCGCCGTTGGGGTCGTCGAGGACTTCGGGGTTGGTGTTGATGAGGTCGATGACGGCCTGGAGGGCGCCGGCGGACTGGTGCTCGTAGAGGCCAAGCTTGAAGTGCATGCCCATGACGGCGAAGTCGTCGCCGGAGTGGGAGAGGTGGAGGTCGAAGGGGGAGGGGGCGAGCTCGGTCCAGCGGTCCTTGCCTTCGGTGGTGGGCTCGAAGAAGCGGAAGATGGCTTCGGGGTTGCGGAAGATGTCGCGGGGGCCCATGAAGCCGCGCATGGAGCGGAGCATGGAGAGGACGGCGACCTCGGTGGAGATCGCGGCGCTGGCGCCCTTGGAGTCGGAGAGCTGCTTGCCGGCGCGGATGGCGCGCCAGGGGATGTAGTGGGCGACGGACATGCCGATGGCGGATTCGATCTGCTGGGCGGTGGCGCCCATGAGCGCGCCGAAGACGGCGGCGGAGGCGATGGCGCCGTGGACGACGTGGTCGATCTTGTAGGTCTTGAGGGAGAAGACCTCGGAGAGGCGCCCGCGGATCTCGTCGATACAGACCATGGCGCGGAGGGCGGTGGCGCCGTCGAGGCCTTGCATCTGGCAGGCGGCGATGGCGACGGGGTAGAAGTCGTTGTGCCCGAACTCGCCGGCGGTGTTGTTGCGGGCTTTGTTGAATCCGAAGTTGGTGCCGTTGGAGTCCCACTCGCGCACGGCGTTGGAGTTGGCGACGATGGCCTTCTCGGGCTTGAGCGCGCTCGCGGAGCCGAAGACGGTGGCGCCTGCTTGAGCGCCGGCGGGGTACTCGAGGGCTTCTTCGCGGAGGAGGGTGGGGGCGTTGGTGCGCAGGGCGAGTGCGGAGAGGCCGCAGAGGGTGGCGTCGGTGTGGAACATGTCGGTGCGGTCGAGCACGGACTGGTCGGGCGAGCCGAGAGCGCCGCTGACGAAGTCGATCGCGAACTGGGCGATGCCGAGGGCCTGGTTGGAGTCGGCGGGGAGGTGGGTGAAGGTGTCGGTGGTGGTGGCGGTCATCGCGGCTCTCCTCTGGTGGATGGGGGGAACATCCTAGCCGGATGAGGAGAGCGCGCCCTCTCCCTCTCCCCTAGCCCCTCTCCCTCGGGGAGAGGGGGATCGGAGGGGATGCCCTTGCCTACGGCCTCTGTCCCCGGGGGAGAGAAGGGAGATGGTGGCTCGCTTCGCTCGCTTTTTGCTTTGGCCCCTCACCCTGGCCCTCTCCCGGTGGGAGAGGGGAGGGAGGGTTAGCGCCGGCGGCGGGTGGTGAAGGCGGCGAGGGGGAGGAGGAGGGCGGCGGACGGGGCGGGGATCGCGGTGATCGTGATCGTGGCGTCGATAGCGCCGAACTGCATATCGGCAAATTCACCGCTCCCGTACCCGGAATAGAAGAGTGAGGAATAGGTCGAGAAATCTATGCCGACGACTTCGAGGCCGTGTCGATCTGGTGTGAGGATAAAAGAAGCGTCGATCGACGTGTTGACGTTGGCGACCTCGATGAGGGTCGTCGAACCATCGCTGCCGCCGTAACCAATGGCAAGCCTGTTACGGTCCAAATTTGGCTCAAGCGGGGAGTCGCCGTCGGCGTATGTGAGATCGGCGCTGATGTCGATACGTACGCGGGTAGAGAAATATAACCTCACACTGTAGTCGTCAAGGGCAGTCTGCGATGCGCTGAAATCGGCCTCTTCATCCAGCTTCCAATCCAGCGTGCTCCTTGATTCGCTCTGAAATCTCAGTGTGTATGCCTCGGACTCCATTGTCGCAGAGATTGATGTCGAGACTGATGACGACGCCGAGCCGTTGGGAAGCACCGCGACTGAATCGAGAGAGCGTACAAGAGGGTTTGCGCCAGAAAGGTCTCTGTGGTCTTCGATCCACGGGAGGTCGGCCTCTTGGTCTCCGAGTTCGAGTCTGGCGACCGACGTCGCATAGCTGGAGTGGGACTCAAAGTCGATAAAAGCTGACGCTGTCGAGCCTACAAGAAGAGCAAGGCTGGCGGGAAGGAGACGCATGGTGTCACTCCTCTGTCGCTCTCGTTCGAGCGTGTTTTGCCGAGGGCGATTTGGCGTTCGGCACTGTCTTGTACGCACAGGAGGAAGTAGGAGGTTTCTCGAAATTACAACAATACTTATTAACTCATGGATATCTTCCTAGCGCTTCGCGAGCCGACCCAGCATCCAGCGCCACTCGCCGTACTCGTAGGGGATGGCATCCGAGTGGAGAGCCTTCACCTTCGTGTGTAGTTCTTCCAGGAGGGTGTTCTGCCATTCGGTCGCGGTGCGGTCGCAGAAGAAGATGCGGCATCCCAACGGCTTGATGGTGTGGGCGGCGCAGAGGTTGGACTGCTGGAAGGGGCAGCCGCCTCGGGACTGGGCGGCTTCGACACCTTTAACGGTGAGGGTCGGGTTGGTCGCGTTCCAGCGGGCGACGCAGTAGGCGGCTTCGAGACCGGTGACGTAGAGGCGGTGGCCGTAGGACTCGAAGTTGCAGCAGCGTCCGGAGGCCCAGCAGGCGGGGCCGCGCTCTGCGATGCGGGCGCTGGCTTCGGCGTAGATGGCTTCGAGGGCTGGGGCGGTCGGGCCTGAGGTGACGGCGTCGAACCACGCGCGGACGGCGGGGTCGCTCACGGCTTCATGGTCGCGACGGAGATGCGGATCTCCTCGACGGGGACGAAGGCGCCGCGGTTGAAGCCCTCGCAGGCGCGGGCCTCGCGGTCCCAGGCGTTTTTGCTTTTGAGGTGTTCGGGCCACCAGGGGTAGGTGCGGCACTGCTTGGGTCGGGCGGCGTGGATGGAGCAGACGGCCTTGCCCGGGAGGGAGTCGCGGTCGAGGAAGACGCAGTCGAAGCCGTGTTCGGTCTCGACCTCGTTGAGGCTGGGGCCGGCGGGGCCGAGGTTGGTGTAGTCGCGGATGAAGCGGTCGAAGGTGATGCCCAGCACCTTGGCGATGAGCTTTCCTTCTTCCTTGGTGTAGGCGACGTAGCCGGGGGGTCCGGTGCAGCAGGCGCCGCACATGGTGCATTCGAACTGGAGACCGTCGCTGTACCACTCGTTTGCGGGCATACGGGAGAGTGTACCCGGGGGGCGAGGGGGGTATCCTGCGGTTTCTTGCGGTACGGCGAACCACCACTGGAGATCACACGATGACCCTGCAGCTTGGCGACACGGCACCCGACTTCACCCAGGACTCGACGGAGGGGCCGATCAGTTTTCACGCGGCGCTCGGCGACTCATGGGGCGTCCTCTTTAGTCATCCCAAGGACTTCACCCCGGTCTGCACGACGGAGCTCGGCGCGGCGGCGAAGCTCAAGCCCGAGTTCGACAAGCGGAACGTGAAGATCTTCGGGTTGTCGGTGGACGGGCTGTCGGATCACGCCGGGTGGGCGAAGGACATCGCGGAGACGCAGGGCGTGGAGCTGAACTTCCCGCTGATCGCCGACGCTGATCGGTCGGTGGCGGACCTGTACGGGATGATTCACCCGAAGGCGGACGACACGCTGACGGTGCGGTCTGTCTTCATCATCGGGCCGGACAAGAAGGTGAAGCTGACGCTGACGTACCCGGCGAGCACGGGGCGGAATTTCGACGAGATCCTTCGGGTGATCGATTCGCTCCAGCTGACGGCGAAGCACAAGCTGGCGACGCCTGCGAACTGGACGCACGGGATGGACTGCATCGTGGTTCCGGCGGTGACGACCGAGGACGCGAAGCGGATGTTCGACAACGTGATGGAGATCAAGCCGTACCTGCGGTACGCGAAAGCGCCGTCGGGCTCGTGAACGATCACGACCAGACGTTGCTGGAAGCCGCGTTCGCGCAGGCGGAGAAGTCGCACGCGGAGGGGGGCATCCCCATCGGCGCGGCGCTGGGCACGCGCGACGGCGTGGTGCTGGCGGTGGGGCACAACCTGCGGGTGCAGTCGGGCGACACGACGGCGCACGCCGAGACGGTGTGCATGCGGAACGCGGGGCGTCGGCGGGATTGGCACACGCTGACGATGGCGACGACACTCAGCCCGTGCGTGATGTGCTGCGGGGCGGCGCTGCTGCACCGCATCCCGCGGATTGTCATCGGCGAGAACCACACGTTCCAGGGCGACGAGGAGTTGCTGGCGTCGCGCGGGGTGGAGCTGGTTCACGCGCACGACCTGCGGTGCGTGGAGCTGATGGAGCGGTTTATTACGGAGCGGCCCGAGCTTTGGAATGAGGATATTGGGGCGCCGGTGGAGTGACGTCTTGTTGAACAGACGTGGCTCGCTTCGCTCGCGGTTTGATTGATCCCCTCACCCCGGCCCTCTCCCTGTGGGAGAGGGGGCGGACGTGCTGCGCTCTTCGGGCGGGTCGGGGCGCCCGGCTCGTCTTCAGGGGCGCCACGTCGCTTCGCATCCGGGCGCTTCGGTGACGCTGGCGCCTTGCACGCGGAGGCCTACGGGGAGCGTTTTCGCGATGGACTCGCCGATGTGTCTGGCGACGTGCTCGGCGGTGGGGTTGAGGTGGTCGAAGGGCGGGGTGGCGTTGAGGTCGGCGTTGTGGAAGGGGGCGACGATCTGGGCGAGGGCGCGTTCGAGGTCGTGGAAGTCGCAGAGGAGTCCGTCGCTGTCGAGGGTGTCGCCGGCAACGGTGACGCTGACGCGCCAGTTGTGGCCGTGGACGGGTTCGCGCTGGCCTTTGATGAGGATGGCGTGGGCGGCGCAGAACTCGGTGCGGATGGTCAGCTCGAACATAGGGGCAGAGGGTATACGGGCCGAGAAAATCGGGGCGGGGCGGCTTCAGGTTGGGCTTCCGGGGGCCGATAGGCGGTGGAAGCGTGAGAGGAGCCTCGCATGCGCCGACTGTTTATCAAAGACCTTCGCCCTGGCCAAGTGCTTCCGCAGGCGCTCTTTACGCCTTCGGGGCTGAAGCTGCTGCCGGCGGGGACGCGCTTGTCGCGGGGGCGGATCGCCTCGCTGCGCCGGGCGTACGAGAGCGAGCTGTACCTGGCGACGAGCTACGCGGAGCTGCGTTCGGAGCTGTCTGATGCGCCGGTGGTGGCGACGGAGGCCGCGGCGTCCGGGTGGCGGCCGGCGGCGGAGCGGACGCCTGAGCAGACGGCGCGCCGGGAGTGGATGCGCGAGATCCGGCGCACGGAGCGCGACATCGATGAGCAGTTCGACCTGTGGGCGCCGATCGTGCGCCGGGTCGAGCCGGCGGCGCGTCCGCTGGAACTGGCGGCGACGGGGCGCGAGGGCTGGCCTTCGGGGGCGCGGCTGCGCGCGTACCGGTCGGATCGCGTGGCTCGGATCGCGGCGATGCACCGTTCGATCGCGGCGCGTGAACACGTGGAGCTCAACGACGCGCTGTACGTCGTGCGCGAGCTGATGGATCTGTACGCGGGGTACCCGGACCGTTTCGCGCGGCTGGCGACGATGGCGGCGGGGAGCGATCACCCGGTGGCGGAGCACGCGCTGCGTGTGTGCGCGCTGGCGACGGCGATCGGCGTGCAGCTGGGGTGGTCGCTCGAGGACGTTCAGATGGCGGGCCTCGCGGGGCTCTTTGCTGATCTTGGGATGGTTCTCGAGCCGGTGGATTCCGGGCTGGCGCTCGACGACATCACCGCGTCGCGCCTGCGTAGGCATCCCATCGCGAGCGCCGTGATGATGTCGGCGATCAAGGGGGCGCCCGAGGCGGTGCGACTGGCGGTCGCGCAGCATCACGAGCGGCTGAACGGGCGGGGGTACCCGCTCGGTGCTCGTGGGGAACAGATTCATGACGTGGCGCTGGTGGTGGCGGTCGCCGATTGCTTCGGCGCGGCCGTCGCGGCTCGCCCGCACCGCGCGGCGAAGCGGCCGCACGCGGCGCTGGTGAACGTGTGCAGGGAGGCGCTGACGGGGTCGTTGGACCGGCGCGTCACGATGGCGCTGGTGCGTGTGACGGGCGTGTTCCCGGTCGGGGCGGCGGTGTCGCTGAACCGGGGCGGGGCGGCGGTCGTGATGTCGAGCCGGGCCGACGAGCCGGGGCGCCCGTGTCTGCGTCTGCTGGACGACCTGGGGGACCTTGATCTCTCGGTTGCTCGCGACGTGCGCATCACGGCGGAGTTGGCGCCGAGCGAGTCGGAGATGCTCGGCGCGTGATCGTGACGCGGGGGCTCTGGTATCCTCGCGCGTGATGAGTACAGCACATGAAACGGGTTCGGCGCCGCTGATGGCGTCGGTCAGCGGCGTTCGCGGGATCGTTGGGGCGTCGTTGACGCCGGAGGTGATCGCGCGGTTCTGCGGGGCGCTGGCGGGGTGGCTGCGCGAGCAGGGCGGGGCGTCGGGCGCGCCGTGCGTCGTCGTCGGGCGGGACGGACGCGTCGGCGGGGAGGTCGCGGCGTCGCTGGCGATCGCGTCGTTGCGTTCGGCGGGGATGCGGGTGATCGATCTGGGCGTCGCGACGACGCCGACGGTGGGGTTCATGGTCGTCCGGCACGGGGCCGACGGCGGGCTGGCCCTCACGGCGAGCCACAACCCGGCGGAGTGGAACGGGCTGAAGCCGATCACACGCGAGGGCGGGGCGCCGGCTCTGGGCGACGCGGCGGAGATCCTCGCGCGGTTCCAGCGTGGTGATACGCGCTGGGCGGCGCACGCGGACCTGGGCGGTCTCGACGGCGACGACTCGGCGGCGCACGCGCACGTCGCGGCGGTGCTGCAGGCGGTGTCTGAGGTGTGCCCGCTGGAGACGATCATCGCCCGGCGGTTCCGCGTAGCGCTCGATTCGGTGAACGCGTCTGGGTCGCTGGCGGGGGCGATGCTGCTCGAGGCGCTGGGGTGCTCGGTGGAGCGCGTGGCGTGCGACGGGAGCGGGGTCTTCCCGCACACGCCGGAGCCGACGCGTGAGAACCTGACGAGCCTGTGCGCGGCGGCGAAGGCAGCGGGCGCGGACGTGTCGTTTGCGCAGGACCCGGACGCGGACCGGCTGGCGGTCGTGGACGAGACGGGGCGGTACATCGGCGAGGAGTACACGCTGGTGCTCGCGGCGACGGCGCTGCTCGGGTCCAACGGCGCGGGCGCGACGCTGGCGGCGAATCTTTCGACGAGCCGGATGATCGACGATGTGGCCGCGGGTCTTGGGGCGACGGTCGTGCGGACGGCGGTAGGGGAAGCGAACGTGGTGGCGGGGATGCGGGAGCACGGGTGCGTGCTCGGGGGCGAGGGCAACGGCGGGGTGATCTGGCCGGCGATCGTCGACATCCGCGACAGCCTCGGTGCGATGGCGCTGGTGCTGGCGCTGATGGCGCAGCGCGAGGAGGCGCTCTCGGCGATTGTTGATGCGATGCCGAGCTACGCGATCGTCAAACGCAAGGCGGCGATCCGCGACGGTCTCGCGGACGCGGCGATCGCCGCGCTCAAGGAGCGGTACGCCGGCGAAACGATGGACGAGCAGGACGGGCTGCGGGTGGACTTTTCCGACCCGCCGTCGTGGGTGCACGTGCGCGCGAGCAACACGGAGCCGATCCTGCGGGTGATCGCGGAGGCGCCGGACGCGGCGGCGGCCGATGGTCTGGCCGACGAGGTCGAGGGCGTGATCGCCGGGCTGTGATGTCGTTTTGTGACGTTCAGTCGGACGGTTCGGCGCTGGTGCGGGTGAAGGCCGTCCCGGGGGCGTCGCGCGATGAGATCGCGGGGGCGCTGGGGGACCGGCTGAAGGTCCGCGTGAGCGCGCCGCCCGAGGGGGGCAAGGCGAACACCGCGATCGTGAAGCTGCTGGCGGCGCGTCTTGGCGTGCGCCGGGCGGACGTTGAGTTGGTGAGCGGGGCGTCGAACGCGGCGAAGGTGTTCCGGGTGTGCGGCGCGGGCGATGAAGCGCTGCGGGGGTTGGCGGGGTAGCTGTCATCCTGCTGACGCGCACAGGAAGAAGAGGGAGCCCCTCACCCCGGCCCTCTCCCCTCGGAAGGGGAGAGGGAGCAGCGGGATGCGGTCGGTTGAGACATGGAGCCCCCCGCGACGCGCAACAATTTCCGATATGGTCAGCGTGGTCATGGAGGACCAGGACGCATGACGAGCGCTGCCCCGCCACGGAAACCACGTAAGACGAAGACTTTGCCGCGCGCCGACGCCGAGAGCATGGCGTCCGGTCAGCGGGAGATCTCCGTCTCGGAGTTCTTCGCGAAGAACCGGCACCTGCTTGGGTTCGACAACCCGCGCAAGGCGTTGCTGACGACGGTGAAGGAGGCGGTGGACAACTCCCTCGACGCGTGCGAGGAGGGCGGGATCCTGCCCCAGATCCGCGTGGCGCTGGAGCACCTGCCGGAGATCGACGAGAACCGGTTCCGGATCACGATCGAGGACAACGGGCCGGGGATCGTGCGCCGTCAGATCGAGAACATCTTCGGGCGGCTGCTCTACGGATCGAAGTTCCACCGGATGAAGATGTCTCGCGGACAGCAGGGGATCGGTATCTCGGCGGCGGGCATGTACGGGCTGATGACGACGGGCAAGCCGATGATCATCGTGTCGCGTTCCAAGAAGAACCAGCCGGCGCACCGCGTGACGCTGGCGATGGACACGACGAAGAACCGCCCGGAGGTGACGGAGGACGTCGAGACCGAGGACTTCCCGGATCACACGGGCACGCGGGTGACGATCGAGCTCGAGGGGCGGTACACACGCGGGAAGACGAGCGTGGAGGAGTACCTCGCGCAGACGGCGATCGCGAACCCGCACGCGGCGATCGTGTTCCAGCCGCCGGTGAAGAAGAACGGCGACGACGAGGACGGCGCGGACGCGCTGCTCGATGAGGACGAACCGCTGCGGGGCAAGTCGCTCGAGGCGTTTGACCGGACGACGCAGGTGGGCGACGCGGTGGTGTTCCCGCGGACGGTCGACGAGCTTCCGGAGGAGCCCAAGGAGATCAAGCCGCACCCGCGCGGGGTGGAGCTTGGGACGCTGATCCGGATGCTGAAGCAGTCGGACGAGACGCAGCTGGGCGGGTTCCTGACGAAGTCGTTCTCGCGGGTGTCGACGCGGGTGTCGCAGCAGATCTGCGACGAGGCGGGGCTGACGACGCGGACGTGGGTGAAGAAGGTCGGGCACGCGGAAGCGGAGGCGATCTACAAGGCGATCCAGAAGACGAAGATCCAGGCGCCGCCGACGGACTGCTTGGCGCCGATCGGCGTTCGTCAGATGCTCGCGGGGATGTTCAAGGGCGTGCGCGCGGAGTTTTACACCGCGAGCACGCGCCCGCCGGCGGTGTACCGGGGGAACCCGTTCCAGATCGAGGCGGCGGTGGCGTTCGGCGGGGACCTGGCGGGCGACGAGCCGGCGCGGGTGATCCGTTTCGCGAACCGGGTGCCGTTGCTGTACCAGCAGTCGGCGTGCTCGAGCTTCAAGGCGGTGGTGGAGACGGGGTGGCGGAACTACGGGCTGTCGCAGGGGAAGTCGTCGCTGCCGCAGGCGCCGCTGGTGGTGATGATCCACATGGCGAGCGTGTGGGTTCCGTTTACGAGCGAGTCGAAGGAGGCGATCGCCGACTACGACGAGATCCGCAAGGAGATGCGACTGGCGCTGCAGGACTGTGGGCGCAAGCTCGGGACGTACCTGCGCAAGCGTCAGAAGATCCGGCGTGAGGGGCAGCGGCGCGACGTTTTTGCGCGGTACATCGGCGAGGTGGCCAAGGCGCTGCACACGATCAATTCAGACCTCGACCCGTCGGTGATCTACGACGATCTGAAGGCGGTCGCGGACTCGAAGACGGAGCTCGCCGACCAGCAGCTCGACGACGAGGGCAAGACGGTCCGCAAGAGCAAGGACGACGACACGATCGTGATCGACGAGGCGTTCCTCGAGCCCGAGGACGACGCGGCGCCGAGTGAGCGCGCGGGCGGCGACGATATGGACGATGACGCTGATTCCGACACCGGCACCCTCTTCGAGAACTGATCATGGCGAAGAAAACAACCAAGAAGAGCTCGAAGAAGACGGCAAAGAAGTCCGGGGCCGCGGCGGCGTCGCGGAAGAAGGTCGTGAAGAAGGTGGTGCGCAAGAAGGCGCCGGCTTCGAAGGGACGTTCGACGCGGAAGAAGGACGTGCCGACGGGCGAGAAGCTGGTGACGCTCGCCGAGTCCGTCGCGAAGCACGCGGCGAAGGGGGAGGACCCGTTTCTCGACATCCCGACGCGGAACCTCTCGAACGTCGCGTTCAACGAGCGCCGGCGGATCATCGAGATGGGCGACTCGACGGCGCGCCGGAACTTCTTCGACCTGGGCAAGGCGAAGAAGTTCATGCAGACGATGCTGGTCGCGTCGGGGGCGTCGGAGCTGATCCGTCAGGAGAAGACGACTTCGATTCGTGACCTGTTCTATCACTGCAAGCACACGATCGAGGGGACGAAAGAGAACACGTTCGACGAGCAGACGGAGTCGGACGTCATCATCGAGGACCTCGAGGTAGCGATCACGTCGCTGCGCGAGGAGCTGGGGCTGTTCGCTGAGCCCAAGGGCGCGATGGTTGGGCCGATGGTGATCGAGGACAAGGGCGACACGATCGACCTGCAGCGGATGGGGTCGGGCGGGTACGCGGTGCCGTCGATCGTCGAGGGCGAGGTCATCAAGTTCAAGAAGCACACGGCGGAGTTCGTGCTGCTGATCGAGAAGGGCGCCGTGTGGCGGCGCTTCAACGAGGACCGGTTCTGGGAGACGCACAAGTGCATGATCCTGCACGGGGGCGGGCAGCCTCCGCGGGGCGTGCGCCGCTTGCTGTGGCGTTTGCACCACGAGCTGGGTCTGCCGGTGTACGTCCTCGTCGATAACGACCCGTGGGGGTACTACATCTACTCGGTGGTGAAGCAGGGCTCGATCTCACTGGCGTTCGAGTCGCAGCGGATGGCGATCCCCGAGGCGCGGTTCGTGGGGATGTCCAGCTACGACGCGAAGAAGTTCGACATCCCGCCGGCGGTGTCGATCAAGGTGAACGAGCAGGACGTGCGCCGCGCGAAAGAGATCCGCGACTACCCGTGGTTTGCGAAGAAGAGCTGGCAGCGCGAGATCAACCACATGCTCAAGCTGGGGGTCAAGCTGGAGCTGGAAGCGCTGTCGGCGAAGGACTTCAGCTTCATCACCGAGACGTACCTCCCGGAGAAGCTGCGGACCGAGGATTTCCTCGACTGACGGCGGGCCAAGTTGCCTATCTTGACATATCCACAGGCGCAAGCGTTGAATGTCCCGTGATTTAGTCAGATTCGCCCTGTGGCCGCTGGACGACGTTACCGAATCCGCTACCTTCGAAGCTCGTCTTGGATAACCCGATTCGGGCGTTCCAAACGGTGGCTCCACCCTCGGGTGTTGAGCGACTCGGCCGGCCGGCTCGTGATCGGCGACCGCGCGATCGGAGGAGACGCGCGTTCGTCCACCAGCCGGTCGGCTTCTTTTTGCACCGCGGTACACTCGCGCTATGCCCGACACCTCAACACGCTGGACCCCGCCCGACGGCACGCTCATCGGGATGGTGCATGTAGACGCCCTGCCCGGCACGCCGAGGGCGCAGCGCTCGGTCGCTGAGATCGCCCAGCGCGCCGGCGCGGAAGCGCGGACGCTCGCGACGGCTGGGTTCGACGCGATCATCATCGAGAACATGCACGACGCGCCGTACCTGCGGGGCGAGGTGGGGCCTGAGATCGTCAGCGCGATGACGGTGTGCGCACAAGCGGTGCGCGACGCGGCGCCGGGGCTGGCTCTGGGTGTGCAGATCCTTGCGGGCGCCAACCGCGCGGCGCTGGCGGTGGCGCTGGCGTCGGGTGCGTCGTTCATCCGCGCGGAGAACTTCGTCTTTGCGCACGTGGCGGACGAGGGCTTGATGCCCGAGGCGGACGCCGGGCCGCTGCTGCGCTACCGCCGGATGATCGGGGTGGAGCACGTGGCGGTGTTCGCGGACCTCAAGAAGAAGCACGCGGCGCACGCGATCACCGGGGATGTGTCGCTCGCCGAGACGGCGCGTGCGGCGCACTTCTGCGGCGCCGACGGGGTGATCGTCACGGGGACTTCCACCGGTGAACCGACGGGGATCGACGACCTCGCGAGCGCGGCGGACGCGTCATCGCTCCCGGTGCTCGCGGGCTCGGGCGTGACCGAGTGGAGCGTGAAGGAGCAGCTCTCGGTGTGTCGGGGCGTGATCGTCGGGAGCGCGCTCAAGCAGGACGGCGATTGGCGGAACCCGGTGGATCCGTCGCGCGCCGCCGGGTTTGTCCGCGCCGCTCGCGCTTAATCGTCCAGACGCCCCAGCAGCTCGCGCACGGCGGCCTCGAGCTGCGGGTCCTGGCCCGACGCTTCGTGGTCGGGCATCTGCTCGACGGGGACGTCGGGCATGGCGCCGTTGGATTCCATGTCGGTCCCGTCGGTGAGGTACCAGCCGCGGAAGGGCTGGCGGACCCAGGTGCCGTCGATGAGCGCGAAGCCGCCGGTTGAGATGACGCCGCCGAAGGTCTGCTTGCCGACGAGCGTGCCGCGTCCGATCGTTTTGATCGAGTGGGCGAAGATCTCGGCGTTCGAGAAGGAGTTCTCGTTGATGAGGACGTTGATGGGGCGTGACCAGCCGTAGATGAGGCGTCGGTCGCGTGGGTAGGCGTCGTGCGGGACGTCGGCGGCGTCGGCTCCGCGGGGGACGGTGTAGGCGTGACGCGGGGCGGTGAGGGACGCGAGGAGGATGTCGGCCGTGGAGCCGCCGCCGTTGTCGCGGACGTCGATGATAAGGGCTTCCTTTCCGTCGGCGGCCGCGAAGAGGTCGCGCTCGAAGTCGCGGACGGACGGCATGTTCATCCCGCGGATGTGGAGGTAACCGAGGCGCCCGTCTGAGAGGCGTTCGACCTCGGCGCGCCGGTCGAGGATGCCGGTGTCGTAGCGCAGGTTGTTCTCGGCGCCGAAGGAGGAGGGGGTGACGAGCGCGTAGCGTTCGGCGTCGTCCTCACCCATAACGCTCAGGAGCGTCTCTTCGCCGCGCGTGCCGGCGAGCGCCGTGTGGAAGTCGGCGAGGACGCCGTCGCGCAGGAGCGGCTGGCTGTTGATCGCGGTGACGACGTCGCCGCGGCGCAGCCCGAGCCCGGCGTCGTCGAGCGGGGCGATGTAGGAGGGGCCGGCGGGGAGGACGCGGTCGACGCGGTAGCCGCCCATCGCGGGGAGGGGGGAGACGTCGATCCCGAGGTAGCCGGTGGCGGGGGAGGGGGCGTCGAAGGAGGGGCCGCCGCGGATGGCGGTGTGGGAGCCCTCGACCTCGCCCAGCAGGAGTGTGAAGACGCTGTTGAACTCGGCGGGGGTGCGGGTGCGCGCGATGAGCTCGGCGTACTGCGCGGTCAGCGCGGGCCAGTCGAGCCCCTTGAGAGTCGGGTGGTAGAAGGTGGCGCCGAAGCGTCCGGCGGCCTCTCGGAACTTCTGACGCTGTTCCTCGGCGACGTCCACGCGGATGTCGTGGTCGACGGGGAGCGTGTCGGCGTCGCCGCCCTTGATCGGGGAGAGAGTGGCCTTGCCGCTCTTGAGGTACGCGGCCTTCTCGCCGGTGAGGGAGACGGTGACGTCCGAGACGTTGCCCTTGGCGACGGTCTTGCGGTCTTCGCCCCGGTGGTCCACGGAGTAGAGCGCGCGGTCGTCGTCGATCACGGCTTCGAAGAGAACGCGGTCGCCGGCGGGGGTGATCGCGAGGGAGGACTCGGAGCCCGGGAGGGACGTCAGGCGGCGCACGCGCAGGTACGCGTCCTCCAAGCTGCGTGTGGCGTAGAGGAACTCGAAGGGATCGACGGGCTTGGCGTCGGGCGCGAGAGGCTTGCGCTTCTTCGCGGCTTTCGCGGCGCTCGTGTAGTGCTCGGCGAGCTGGTAGGGGCGCATGGTCTCGAGCGACTGGTCGAGGTAGATCGCGTAGACGTCGAAGCTCCAGTTGTTGCTGTCGCGCTCCGAGAGGAACGTGAGGACCCTGCCGTCCGCGGAGACGCGGGGTGAGCGATCGTTGTCGGGGTGGCGCGTCAGGTTGACGGGCGGCTTCTGGTTGTCGCCGAGCTGGGAGACGTCCTGGAGGAAGATGTCGGAGTTAAAGTTGAGGTCGGAGACGGCGTACACGATGTGGCGGGAGTCACCGAGCCACTGGGCATCGGGGGCGTTCCAGCCCTCGAAGATCTCGACCTCCTCCATGGTGTCGAGCGAGACGCGGACGAGGTCGCCGAGCCCGCGCGTGTAGAGCAGGTACGCGCCGTCGGGCGAGGGGAGGGGCGCACGCTCCCAGCTGGGGGTGTCGATGAGCGGCTGGACGTCGAAGGTGAGCGCCTCGGCCCAGCGCTCGCCGTGATTGGGAGCGTCGTCGTCCTTCTTGTCGTCCTTGGCGGGCTCGTTGTCGGCGTCGGCGTCATCCGCATCGCTGTCGTCGGCGTCGGGCGTTTCGTCCTCGGCCGGCGGGGTCGCGCTCGCGGGGAGGATGTCCTTGCGGGAGAGTTCGACGCGTGCGGTGAAGATCGAGCCCAGGCCGCCCTCGTCGTCGCGCACGAAGTAGAGCGTCTGGCCGTCGGGCGACCACGCGAGGTCCTGCTCGCGGGCGCTGGTGCTGGTGATGCGACGGGCGGGGTGGTCCTCGTCGGTGCTGCGGATGAAGAGCTCGCCGCGGGCGACGATCGCGACGGCGTCGCCAGAGGGGTGCAGCGCGACCTCTTCGGCTTCGTTCGAGAGGTCGTGGACCTCGCTGGTCGGGACGGCGTCGTCGGCGGAGACGGTGACGTTCACGCGGGCGGGCTGCGCGTCGGGGTTTGAGAGGTCGAGCGTGTACAGGGCGTCCCACACGGTGAAGGCGGCGGTCGATCCATCGGCGGAGACCGCGAGGTGGCGGACGCCGTGCCCGATGGTCTGGTCGCCCGGTGCGGGCTCGAAGTTGGTGAGCTGTTCGATGAGGTCGCCGTCGGCACTGCCGGTGAGGCGGTAGACGTTGTTGTCACCCGTCCGGCTGGAGATGAACACGACGGAGCCGTCGGGGAGCTGGTGGGGGTCGAACTCGTTCCCGTTGAAGGTTGAGAGCTGCTCGAAGGCGTTGGCGTCGGGGGTGAAGCGCCAGATGGAGCGGGCGCCGGGGCCGCGGTACTGGGGGCGGTTGAGGTAGGGGTAGCCGCGGGCGAAGAGGATGTCGCCGTTGGATGCCTCGCGCGGGTCGGCGCCGTAGGCGTCGGTGAGGCGCTGGACGGTCGAGCCGTCGAGGGGGGCGCGGTACATGCGTGCGTGGCGGTAGAGGCTGGGTTCCTGCGAGGCGGAGAAGAGCAGGGCGTGCCCGTCGTTCGTGAAGCCGCTGAGGCTCTGGGCGCGGTCGGAGGTCGTGACTCGCTGGGGTGCGGCGGGGGGGTCGAGGGTGATCGTGTAGAGGTTGCGGGCGCCGTCGCGGTTGGACTCGAAGGCGAGGGTGGCGCCGTCGGGGCTGAAGGCGCTGCGTCCCTCTTGGGCGGGGTGGGCCGTTACGCGCCGGGCTTGCCCACCGCTGGAATCGACCAGCCAGACGTCGTCGGCCCACGTGAAGGAGAGCTGCGAGCCGTCGGGGCTGAGGGCGGGGAAGCGCGGGTAGCTCGCGTCGGCGGCGGCGGGGAGCACGAGCAGGGTCGCCGCGAGGGCGGCGGCGAGTAGACGGGTGAGCATGGCGGGGATCTCCTGGCGTGTCGTCGGAACCGAGGGTACCGGAGCAGGCTTCGGGGGCGTCGCGGCGCCGGGTTATTGGACGTACTTTGGTCGGTGTGTCTGTGTTGAGACCGCGAATCTATTACCGATGAGCGTCCCCGAGGGTGGATTTTGCAGAGATTTCTTGCTGTACTGGACGATGTACTGGTAGGCAGTATTGAAAGGGATGGCATGCTGGCGAACAGTGAAGACAGCGCACGCGGGCTCGACGAGTTCCGCTACGACGACGGGATCGTCCGCCTCTTTTTCTGGGCGACGATGGGGTGGGGGATCGTGGCGTTTCTGGTCGGGGTGCTGCTGGCGTTCCAGCTCGCGGCTCCCGAGCTGAACCTCTTCCCCGAGATCGCGTTCGGGCGTTTGCGTCCGCTGCACACGAACGCGGCGATCTTCGCGTTCGCGGGCAACGCGATCTTCGCGGCGGTGTACTACTCCACGCAGCGTCTGTGCAAGGCGCGGATGTGGAGCGACCGGCTGTCGCGGCTGCACTTCTGGGGCTGGCAGCTGATCATCCTCTCGGCGGCGCTGACTCTGCCCTTCGGGTTCACCCAGGGCAAGGAGTACGCGGAGCTGGAGTGGCCCATCGACCTGGCGATCGCGGTGGTGTGGGTCGGCTTCTTCGGCGTGAACTTCCTGATGACGCTGGTGAACCGGCGCGAGAGGCACCTGTACGTCGCGCTGTGGTTCTACATCGCGACGATCGTCACCGTCGCGATCCTGCACGTCTTCAACAACCTGTGGATCCCCGTCGGCGTGTACGAGTTCTTCACCACCGGCGAGGTGTCGAGCATGGACAACCTGATGAAGTCCTACCCGGTGTACGCGGGTGTGCAGGACGCGTTCATGCAGTGGTGGTACGGGCACAACGCGGTGGCGTTCTTCCTGACGACCCCGTTCCTCGGGCTGATGTATTACTTCCTGCCCAAGGCGGCGAACCGCCCGGTGTTTAGCTACAAGCTGTCGATCATCCACTTCTGGTCGCTGGTGTTCATCTACATCTGGGCCGGGCCGCACCACCTGCACTACACGGCGCTGCCCGAGTGGGCGTCGAGCCTCGGGATGCTTTTTAGCCTGATGCTGTGGATGCCCTCGTGGGGCGGCATGCTCAACGGCCTGCTCACCCTCCGCGGCGCGTGGAACAAGGTCGCGACGGACCCGGTGCTGAAGTTCTTCGTGGTCGGGATCACCTTCTACGGCATGAGCACGTTCGAGGGCCCGATGCTCTCGATCAAGACGGTCAACGCGCTGAGCCACTACACGGACTGGACCATCGCCCACGTTCACTCGGGGACGCTGGGCTGGAACGGGTTCATGACGTTCGGCATGGCGTACTGGCTGGCGCCGCGGTTGTTCCAGACCGATGGTCTCTACAGCACGAAGCTGGCGACGGCGCACTTCTGGATCGGGACGATCGGCATCGCGTTCTACATCCTCTCGATGTACGCGGCTGGGATCACGCAGGGCCTCATGTGGCGCGCGTTCGACGAGACCGGTCGCCTGACCTACCCGGACTTCCTGGAGACGGTCGTCAGCCTCGAGTGGCTGTACTGGATCCGTGCGATCGGCGGGGTGATGTTCCTCGGCGGCGCGCTGATCGGGCTCTACAACCTGATCCGCACGTGGGGCATGCGCCCGGGCAGCTACGACGAGCCGCTGATCCGCGCTGCGCCGCTGTCGCCCAACTACGTCGACGAGGTCACGGGCCCGTCAACGTTCACCACCAACACCGAGTTCGGCAAGGCCGGCGAGCGCTGGCTCCGCGGCGTGTGGCACCGGCGATTGGAACGCATGCCCGTGCGGATGACGTTCTGGGTCATCGTGTGGGTCGGCGTCGCGTCGCTCTTTGAGATGATCCCGACGTTCCTGATCCGTTCGAACGTCCCGACGATCGCGAGCGTCGAGCCCTACACGCCGCTCGAGCTGGTGGGGCGCGACATCTACGTCGCCGAGGGCTGCTACAACTGCCACTCGCAGATGATCCGTCCGATCTTCGCCGAGGTGAAGCGCTACGGCGATTACAGCAAGCCGGGCGAGTTCGTCTACGACCACCCGTTCCAGTGGGGCTCGCGGCGGATCGGCCCCGACCTTGCGCGCGAGGGCGGGAGGCAGTCGTCGTACTGGCACTACCTGCACTTCGATGACCCCCGGATCAACGAGGGGTCGATCATGCCGAGCTACGCGCACCTCATCGCTCAGGAGCTGAACTTCGACGCCATCACGGCGCGGGTCGGCGCGATGGCGATGCTGGGCGTGCCATATGGCGAGGCGGTGAACGAGGCGCCCGAGATGGCTCGTGCGCAGGCGGCGCAGATCGCTCGCGACATCAACGAGCAGGGCGGGCCGGCGGGTCTCGAGACCCGGAAGGTCACGGCGCTGATCGCGTACATCCAGCGTTTGGGTGTTGATATCACCAAGCCGGCGCCGGAGCCGACCGCGGAAGGGGGAACGCCGTGAAGGTTTCCGACGTTGTGCAGCACGCCGACCTCTCGGTCTGGGCCGAGGCGGCGATGGTGATGTTCCTCGGCGCGTTCCTCGTGGTGACGATCCGCGTGCTGCGTCAGGACCCGACGGACGCCAGGTCGATGGCGCACACGCCGCTCGCGGACGATGAACCCGGCGCCCAGAAAGGAGGCGACAAGTGAGCAGCTACCGCCAAGGGCCGACTAACGAAGATTCCACCCTTGTCACCGGGCACGAGTACGACGGTATCCAGGAACTGGACAACCCGGTCCCGGGGTGGTGGCACCTGCTCTGGCTGATGTCGTTCGTCTTCCTGTTCACGTACTTCCCGTTCTCGCTGATCAGCCCGATGTACCCGTCGCCTATTCGCCGCCTCGAAGCGGCGCAGGTCGCGGAGTACGAGCGGCTCTTCTCGGAGATCGGCGAGCTCTCGAACGACGAGACGACGCTGGTGTCGCTGATGGGCGACAGCGACTGGATGCTCTTCGCGGCGTCCGCGTTCCAGACCAACTGCGCGTCGTGCCATTCGAGCGACGGCGGGGGGCTCATCGGCCCGAACCTGACCGACGACGCCTACAAGAACGTCACGACGCTCACCGACATCCACCCCGTGCTGGTCAACGGCGCGGCCGGCGGCGCGATGCCCGCGTGGGGGACCCGGCTGTCGAACAACGAGCTGGTGTTGCTTAGCGCGTACGTCGCGACCCTCCGCGGTACGACGCCCGGCTCGCCGCGTGCGCCCGAGGGCGAGCCCATCCCGGCGTGGTCGGCGCCGAGCACAGCGGGCGAGGACGCCTCGTAAGGAGCCAGGAGTGACGACGCCCTCGGCGCACGAATCCGAACAGGTCCTCTCGACGCTCCGCGCGGACGGGACGCGGCGCTGGCTCAACCCGAAGCCGTCGCCCGGGCGCTGGCTGAACCGGCGACGGGTGGTCGGCTACGGGCTGATCGCGCTCTTCGTGTCGTTGCCGCACCTGCGCCTCGCGGGGAAGCCGCCGTTGCTGCTCGACATCGTCCATCGGGAGTTCACGTTTTTCGGGGTGACGCTGTACCCGACGGACACGTATCTCTTTGCGCTGCTGATGCTGATCGTGTTCCTCGGGCTGTTCTTCCTCACCGCGCTCTTCGGGCGGATCTGGTGCGGGTGGGCGTGCCCGCAGACGGTCTACATGGAGCTGGTCTTCCGCCCGATCGAACGGTTCTTCCACGGCGCTCCCGGGAAGAAAAAGAAGACCGGCTCGTGGCGCACGCCGGCGAAGATGGGCGTCTATGCGCTTCTCGCGTTTGTGCTGGCGCACACGTTCCTGTCGTACTTTGTCGGGACGGACGCGCTGCGGGAGTGGATGACGCGGTCGCCGCTGGATCACCCGCTGTCGTTCCTGCTCGTGGCGGGCGTGACCGGGCTGATGCTGTTCGACTTCGGTTTTTTCCGCGAGCAGATGTGCATCGTCGCGTGCCCGTACGGGCGGATGCAGTCGGTGATGCTCGACCGCGACTCGCTCGTGATCGGGTACGACCGCGCCCGCGGCGAGCCCCGCGGGAAGCTGCGCCGCGCCAAGAAGGACGTGTCCCTCACGACCCTCCCGGACGAGCAGGGCGACTGCATCGACTGCAAGATGTGCGTCACGACGTGCCCGACGGGCATCGACATCCGCGACGGGCTGCAGATGGAGTGCGTGAACTGTACGCAGTGCATCGACGCGTGCGACACGGTGATGGACAAGATCGGGAAGCCGCGCGGGCTGATCCGTTACTCGTCGCAGCGCGCACTCGAAGGCGACCCCGCTCACAAGATCCGCCCGCGCATGCTGGTCTACCCCCTGATCATCGCGGGGCTGCTGACGCTTCTCGTGACGGCGCTCGCGGGGCGCGAGCCGGTTGACGTGAGCATCAACCGGGGGCCGGGGATGCCGTACCAGCTGCTCGAGGGCGACCGGGTCGGGAATCTCGTGAAAGTAAAACTGCAGACACGGGGCCAGGAGGGCGGCGCGTACACGGTGTCTGTCGAGATTGACGGCTTCGACGCGCTCGTCACGGGCAGCCCGAACCCGGTCGTCGTGCCCGCGGGCGAGCTCGCAACGACCTCGCTGATGATCAGCGTCCCCGCCGCGGCGTTTGTGAACCAGCGCGCCGCGATCAGTGTCGTGGTCACGGACGAGACCGGCGAGCGGTTCGAGACGCCGTACCGGCTCATCGGGCCGACGCGGAGCACGGGGGCGGCGCCATGAAGTTCCCCGCCGGCGTCCGATGGCCGTTGATCGTCACGGGCATCCTGCTGACATCGTTCGCGGTGTGCACGGTGACGGTGATCGCGTCGCTGTCGGATCGCTCCTACGCCGTCGAATCGGACTACTACGAGCGCGCGGTGCGCTGGGACGAGAGCGCCCGCGAACGCGACGCGAGCGCGCTGCTGGGCTGGACGTCTGCGGCCTCGATCACCACCGGCGGCAGCGATGGCGAACTCAACCTCGTGCTGCACGATCAGGGCGGCGTCCCCATCACGGGCGCGACGGTTGAGGCCGAGGTCTTCCACCATGCCCGGCGCGGGGAGGCGCTTCTCCTTACGCTCGGCGAGCGGGCGCCCGGTCGTTACGCGGCTGATCTGTCCTCCGCGCCCGCGGGCGTTTGGCGGGTACGCGTTCGCGCCGTGCTGGGCGGGTCGGTGTACGTCTCCAGCCGTGACATCGTGAGCACGCGGGGCGCCTCGTGACTGGCGTCTCGCTCGACTTCGCCCTCTACGGGACGGTGCTCGTCGCGAGCCTCGTCGGGAGCTTGCACTGCGCCGGCATGTGCGGCGTGTTCGTCGCGATGGCCGTCGGCGCGGGCGACCGCGTCTCGCGGGCGCGCTTGCAGGCGCTGTATCACGGCGGGCGGTTGGTGGGCTATACGACGCTCGGCGTGATCGCCGGCTCTGTCGGGCGGGCCGTGGACATCGGGGCGAGCGAGATCGGTCTGCACCACGCCGCGGCGATCGCGGCGGCGGCGAGCGTGCTGCTGGTCGCGGCGGCGCACGCGGCGGCGGAGCTGGGGGTGCGTCTGCCGCGCGCGCCGGCGCCCCCGTTTGCCAGGCGGCTTTTCGCGGGCGGGGCCCGAGCGGCGCAGCGGTTCAGCCCGAGCGGGCGGGCGCTGACGATCGGGCTTCTGACGGCGCTGCTGCCCTGCGGCTGGCTGTACGCGTTTGCGTTGATCGCGGCCGGCGCCGCCTCGCCTGTCAGCGGCGGGCTTGTCATGGCGGCGTTCTGGGTCGGCACGGTCCCGGTGCTCGCGCTGATCGGCGCCGGCGCGGGGACGCTGCGCAAACGGATGGGCGTGCGCGCCAGGGTCGCCGTGACGTTGCTCGTGGGCGTCCTCGGCGCGGGCGTGCTGCTGCGCGGGGTTGAGGCCGACCTCTCTGGTGTGCGTAAGGCGATGCAGGTTTCGGGTGAAACGGGCGTTCCCGACGTCAGCCAAACGGCCGACGCCCCGTGCCCCTTGTGCGTCACGGCGGAGCCATGAGCAGCGTTCTCACCACCGAGCCCAAGAACAGCGTGCACACCGCGTGCGCGCACTGTTCGCTGCCTGTCCCGGCGGGGCGCGTGCCAGCGCACGGCGACGCGTTCTGCTGCACCGGGTGCGAGGCCGCGTACGCCGCGATCCGCTCGTGCGGCCTCGAGGAGTTCTACGCCCTGCGCGAGAAGACCCAAGCGGGGGCGGTCCCTGCGCTCGAGGGGCAGGGGGGCTACGAGGCGTTCGACGACGACGCGTTTACGGCGCGACACTGCCGGACGCTGCCCGACGGGCTCTCCGCGTGCGAGGTCTACCTTGAGGGCATGCACTGCGCCGCGTGCGTGTGGTTGCTCGAACGGGCGCCGCGATTGATCCCGGGCCTCCGAACTCTTGAGGTTGATTACGGTCGGCACACGGCGCGGGCTGTCTGGGATCCGGCTGAAACGAACCTGTCGTCGATCTGCCGCAGCATCGCGAGCCTCGGGTACCGCCCGTCGGCCGTCGAACCCAGCGCCACACGCGGCGCCCGCGCGAGAGAAGAGCGCGCCGCGCTGGTCCGCCTCGGCGTCGCGGGCGCCTGCGCGGGCAACGTGATGTTGCTGGCGTTCGCGCTCTATTCCGGCGTGTCGTCGCCGATCGGCGAGCCGTATTTCAGCATCTTCCGCTGGCTCTCGGCCGCGATCGGCGTGCTCAGCATCGCGTGGCCGGGGCGCGTGTTCTTTGTCTCGGCGGCCTCAGCGTTGCGCACGCGCGCATGGAGCCTCGATGCCCCGGTGGCGCTCGCTCTCTTCATCGGGGCGGCCGCCGGGGTGACCAACGCCCTGCGCGGGTCGGGCGAGATCTACTTCGACACGCTCACGATGCTCGTGTTCCTGCTCCTTGCGGGGCGATGGCTCCAGTCGCGCCACCACCGCATGGCACTCGACGCGGTCGAGCTCCTGTTCTCGGTGATGCCGCGCACGTCCAGCGTGATCGACCCCGATGGGACGCGGCGCGACGTCGCTTCTGACGCGCTCGAGCCGGGGATGGTCGTTGAGATCCGGGCGAACGACACCGTCCCCGCCGACGGCACGATCGTCGTGGGCGAAGCCACACTCGACGAGTCGGTCCTTACCGGTGAAGCGACGCCAGTCGTGCGACGGGTTGGCGAGCCGGTGTGGGCGGGCGCGCTGAACATCAGCTCCTCCGTGCGGGTGCGGGTGGAGTCGGTCGGGCGCGAGACCCGCGTCGGGCGGGTGATGGCGCTGATCGAACGCCTGTCGCAAAGCCGCACGCCCATCATCGGATCCGCCGAGCGCGTCGCTCGCCCGTTCGTCGGGGCGGTCCTCACGCTCGCGGCGCTGACGTTCGCGATCCACGCGGCGAGCGGCGTCGGGCTGGCGATCGAGCACGCGGTGGCGCTGCTGATCGTGTGCTGCCCGTGCGCGGCCGCGCTGGCGACGCCCATCGCCACCACACTGGCGATCGCCCAGCTCGCGCGGCGCGGGACGCTGGTTAAGGGGGGCGACGTCTTTGAGGCGTTCGACGGGCCGGCGACGATGCTGCTCGACAAGACCGGGACGGTCACCGACGGGCGTTTCTTGATCCGGGAGTGGGTGGGCGACGAGCCCCTCCGCCCCGTGGTCGCCGCGATGGAATCAGGCATCGCGCACCCGATCGCCGCAACGCTCGCGTCAGCAGCAGACCCCTCGCCAGACGTCGCCGACGTCGCGCACCACCCCGGCCTCGGCGTCAGCGCAACGTGGCGCGGGCAGGAGATCCTCCTGGGCTCCGCGGGTCTCATGCGCTCCCGCCTTGGCGCGATCCCAGACTGGGCGGCCGACGCCATCAACGCGGCGGGCGAGCAGGGGCAGACCGCCGTGTGCGTAGCTGTCGACGGCACGGTGCGGGCCGCGGTTCTTCTCGGTGATGAAGTGCGTATGGATTCACGCCAAGCCGTTGAAGACCTCACGTCGCTCGGGTTCGCGGTCGGGCTCCTCTCCGGCGATGCGCCCGCGGTCGCGGAGAACGTCGGGCAGCGGGTGGGGGTCTCGGTGTGGGAGGGGGGCGCCACGCCGGAACGCAAGCACGAACGCGTGAGCGCACTCGTCGGGTCGGGCGAACAGGTCATCATGGTGGGCGACGGGGTGAACGACGCGTCGGCTCTTGCCGCGGCGAGCGTCGGGGTCGCGGTGAGCGGGGGCGCCGAGGCGTCGCTCGCGGCGGCGGACGTCTATATGCGCGAGCCCGGGCTCGCCCCGCTGGTCGATCTCGCGCGGGTGTCGCGCCGCACGGTCCGGGCGGTCCGGCGATGCCTGACGGTCGCGCTGGCGTACAACGCGTTCGCGGCGTCGCTCGCCGTCGCGGGTCTGATCTCGCCGTTGGTCGCGGCGATCATCATGCCGATCAGCTCGCTCTCGGTCGTGTCGATGGCTGTCGCCTCGGTGCGTGAGGAGAAGCGATGAGTGTGCTGCTGATCGTGCTGCCCATCGCCCTGGTGCTCGCCGCGGCGGGCGTTGCAGCGTTCATCTGGATGGCCCGCAGCGGCCAGCTCGACGACCTCGAGACGCCGGCGGTGCGGATGCTCTTTGATGAGGAGACAGGGAACGACCCGCCCAGCCCGCCCGACGACACCCGATCTTGACACCACGTTCGCGGACGCTATCATTCCCCTCTTAATTGCGGGGTGGAGCAGTCTGGTAGCTCGTCGGGCTCATAACCCGAAGGTCGTTGGTTCAAATCCAGCCCCCGCTATTTATTTACGGCATCTGCAAGGGTCGCTATCAAACAGATAGTGGCCCTTTCTCTTTGGCTCTTCGTCACTTACGCAGGCGTGGGTTCTTAGCGCTGTGCGCGTGAAGTCGTCAGTGCAAAGATGTCCCCCGCTATTCATCCGGCATCTGTATGCAGCGAAGACCGATACTACGTCGGGCTTATTTGTTCGCCAATGAGGGCTTTGAGGGTTGGTAGTCCGTAGCTGCGGATAGAGGCGGTCATGGGCAAGAAGCACAGACTTGGACCTTGCGCACTCATCAACTCGCGGTCCAGCGAGTGCGATCGGACGAGCGTGGCTGGGCACTGAATTCGATTGCGCCTACAGTCTCACACATGGACCCGCGAAAGTGGTTTGCTTCGCTGCCGCTGTTCGGCTCGCCACCTTGCGTCTACTGCGGCGGCCCTGCGGGCACATTCGATCACACCCCGCCAAGGTGCCTCTTGCCGTCACCAATGCCAAATGGTGCGCCGGCGATGACAGTTCCTGCTTGTGCAGCCTGCAATGGCGGGTTCTCGCTTGACGAAACTCGAACTGCTGCGGTCGTATGCACCGTCTCATTTATGGAGGAAGATCGGCAGGCACTGGCGCCGGGAGGTTGGCTGGCAACAGCGATGAAGCGGGATGCGGATCTGAAACTATTCGTCTCCGCGCGTTTGGGTTCGGATGAGATCTTTCGTGCGGACGAAGAAGTACTCGCTGTGATCTCTAGAGTCATGCGCAAGACGGCTTTGGGCCTTCTGTTTCACGAGTTTGGACGAGTGGTGCCGCTCGAAAAACTCGATGTACTGGCCATCGAACACGTAAACAACGTGCACGCTACGACACTTACCGAAAGGCATCGACGAGAAGATGGTCTTTGGTCCGAGGTCACACCATCATGTCGCGAGCTAGAACGTCAGGTGCTCGCCATGTCCGGCTATCCACCACCGAGCATGCCCGCTTGGCGAATTTACGCCCCTCGCTACTTCGAGTACATGTTCCTGAAGCGATCGAATGGACGCCTCTTGGTGTCATTGAAGATTCACAACGCACTTGCTATCCTACTCGACGCGCCATGGCCAAGCAAAGCGGGCCCATATCGCGGTGGGAAGCCGTCACTGCCGTAGGCAGGCATGGGTCACTACGCCTCGGTTTCAGCCCCGATCTGGCGATGGCGTGATCGAATACCAACGCCATCTCCGTGGCCAGGCCATTTGTCGAGCCAGAGCGTATGATGTGTACCGTCTGTAGACACTGACAGAATACGAGCACGGGTGCGCGGATGGCCAAGAAATATCAACTCCAGTTTGTGGATCTGTTCGCCGGTGTTGGCGGCTTCCATGTGGGACTGGAGCGGCTCGGGCACCGGTGTGTCTTGGCATGTGAAAACAACGAAGCGCTTCAGAAGATCTACTACCAGAACTTCGATCTAGATCCGGCCGGGGACATCCGCGATCTGGAACTGAAAGACATCCCACGACATGACGTGCTTTGTGCTGGCTTTCCGTGCCAGCCCTTCTCGAAAGCTGGTGAACAACTAGGCTTAAGTTGTGACCGCGATGGGGATCTGTTTGGTGAAATCCTGCGCATCCTGGACGGCCATCGCCCCAAATGGATCCTCCTCGAGAATGTCGCCAACCTCCTTAGGCATGACCGCGGCGAAACCTATCAATGGATGAAGGACGAACTCGAAGACTTGGGGTATGCGGTCTCCGAACGCGTTCTTTCGCCGCACCAGTTTGGGATCCCTCAGATTCGAGAGCGTGTGTTCATCGTTGGGTCTACCTGCGGGCTTGATCACTTCGAGTGGCCTGAGCCCCCTGGTGTGATCCCAGACATTCGGAGCGTGCTCGATCCCGAACCTTCCGATGCGCGAGCCTTACCGGATCACTACGAGCGCTGCCTCGATGTCTGGCAGGAGTTTCTTGACCGCCTTCCTCATGCAGAGCCGCTTCCGTCCTTCCCGATTTGGACCTTTGAGTTTGGAGCTACGTATCCTTACGAGGGGATACCTCCGCTTCGCCGCGACCCACGCTATCTGGCCCGTACTCGTGGTTCATTCGGGCGGCCGCTCTCCGGCCTCACGGAACTCGAACGGCGTGAGCGACTGCCCAGTTACGCCCGAGGAAATACTCAGTTTCCCCGCTGGAAACAGACGTTCATCGCACAAAACAGAGCGTTCTTCGAAAAGCATCGGCGCCGGCTGAAGGGGTGGCTGCCAAAGCTCGCACCGTTTGCACCCAGCCTCCAGAAACTCGAATGGAATTGTAAAGGCGAGACACGTCAGCTCGACGAGCATGTCCTCCAATTCCGTGCCTCGGGTGTTCGCGTGAAGCGATCCAACTGGGCCCCGGCTCTGGTCGCGATGACGACAACTCAGGTTCCGGTGATCACATGGGAGCGGCGATACATGACCGTTCGTGAGTGTTCTCGTCTTCAAGGTCTCGGTGATCTTGAACTGGCGCCGCTCAACTCGACGAGTGCATATAGGGCGATTGGAAACGCCGTCAGCGCCGACCTCGTAGAGATGATTGGACGCAGACTGCTTCAAGGCGCAAGCTCAACGTGTCGGCGTACCCGGATAGATTCGCGCTTACTGACGGTGTGACAAGGCGCACGTAAGAGCAGCAGCGATGGGACCATCTGTCGTGGGTGGATCGCCCTGCCAAGGCTGCCCCATGCCAAAGTCAGAGGTGAAGCGAGCTCGGAGCACGCCCACGGGCAGATTGCCCAATTGAGGCACGTCACCAGCCGGATACACCTCGAGTGTCGATAGGGCTCGCGCTAGATCAAAGCTGGTCTCGCGAGCCACTTGCCAGTCCCGGCCGAGCGTCCTGATGCACTCTGTGTCTATTCTTGCCTGCGAATTCGGCGCGAGCGAGAGGACGCGATCCCACAATGCCCCCACGCTGGTCCCTTGCGATACGCGCTCCGTCATGATCGATACGAATGCTGCCGTGACTCCGGGGGGCGGCGTCACTTGACTCGATGCCAATTCATGGTGCCGCTGAATTGACGTGGTGGCCTTGACATCGAGCCGCTCGGTCTCAGATCCGAAGTCGTACCGAGATCCCGAGTGGCTTCGCCATTGGCGAGCGAGCTGCGCAGGGTACGGGCAGTAAGCGATGAGCAGGAGTTCTGCCCAAATCCCGAGGATCTGAGCATCCCCGGCGTACGAATATTCTCTGAAGAGGTCGAGAAGGCGTTCGACGATCTCGCCAAGGGACTTTTGAGTCGCGGGAGCGCCATCAACAAGAACACCACCGACGGCTCGAACAAACAGTTCGATCGTTGGATCGTCTTGAGCCAGGCATTCGAGAAGGCTTACGGTCACTTCCTGGTGGCGCTCCCCGTCATCGATGGACACCCTGACTCCGTGACGCACTCGAAGCAGCGGGAGTGAGACAGCCGGATGGCTATTTCGCTCGCCCGTAGCTACCAGAAGAAATGCAACGCCTGCGTGAGAGTTGCGTCCAACCCACCCGATTCCCTCGCCACCAGGCAGCGAGCGAACGACGAAGCTGAGTTGGTCGTGGTCCGGTCGCGGCTGTATCGACTGGACAGTCCGTAATAGAGAGTCGAATCTGATCACTGTGCAGCCTGGTTCTGGCGAATCATCGGCCGGTTGACACGGTCGCCCAGCCACAGTGCGAGAACCGGAACCTTCGATTCGATCACCTCGCGTTCGGTGGCCGAGGTGCTGTCGCTACCCTGTCCCACGTCGAAGCGGTGGAGTTGCAGGGTGACGTCGTTAAGGTGAACTTCCCGGTCCCCCGAGTAGGCATATGGCGGTCGACCCGGGTGGGCACCGGCAAAAACCTGCTTGATGCGCCCTGCGTCATCTACGCCGCGGAACGGCTCAGAGTCCGGCCGCATGACGATAATGTTCGCCACTAGGTCCTGGTATTCGTCGAGCGCGTTCGCGATCATCGACAATGCGACCTGCCACTGCGTGTGCTCCTCGGCATCTGGTAGAACCACGCCTGCGAGAACCTGTTCGTAGAGCTCCCGCAGAGGGATATCGATCAGTCCAGTATGGCGATGATCATTCCGGATCCTGCTGGCATCCTCAATCCACGGGGCTTCGGTGAACTGCAACAAGCTTCCACGTGACGCGAGGAAATCTTGCGTCATCGCACCGTTCTCGCGACACCGATTGACGCGTTCGAGTGTCCCCGCTTGAGCCAGCCAACCCTTTCGCAGGATGTACCGCGTCGGGTTATCGACTAAGACAGCTGGACGTGTGGGCCTGAGTTGGGCGTCGAGTTCAAACTCCCGTGGAATCGTCGGCTCGGCTAAGCGATGACGATTTCGCTCGAGAAATCCGCGCATGCTAGTCTCGTGACGCACATACACCGAGAACGCCCGTCGAGCATCAGGACCAAGGTAAATCCGGCACAGGTCTTCGTAGCCCTGCTTGTATCCGAAGAATCGAGCCCGCTGCTGGATTGTGTCAGCTTGACCCGTGCCGATATCTCGTGGCATGTAGGTGACCGTCAGGCCTTCGACGGTGAAGCCGCGGTCCAGGTTCTGACCGCCAACGAGAATCCACGAATAGGCTTGCCCCCATTCCGTTGACCAGTCGGTTCGGTCGACCCCTGGCCGGGCGTTCACTTCGCGCACCTGCGTGTGCCCGATTGCCTCGGACAACTTCTCAGCCAACTCGTCGAAATCGGCGAGTTCACCATTGGTGTTCGTCCCGGCCAAGTCCTTGTAAGCCTCGCGGAATGCGTCCAGTTGCTGCGGACGATCATGCTCGTCGGCGATCTCGCGACGCCATGAATCCATCGCCATCCGAATCCTGTCTGCGAAGAACTGATGGCTATTCTGCGATCGCGATGGATGAACCATCATCGAACGGTTTGGCGGTACTGGAAGCTCACCCGTACGCCCTTCTGTGACGAGCCCCTGCGCGACTCCCAGGAAAAACACTCGCATCGCCTTGAACAACGATGGCGGTGCCTCGAGTAAATCGTCGGCCATCTGGAGGTCGTTCTGCGAAATGATTCGGACGAGGTCATCTTCACGGTCGACGAACACCCGATGTCCCCCGACATAGCCATCGCCGGGCTCGAGAGGTTCGCAGAAGCTCGGCGAGAGGCGGTCCCACAGTGGAATGAAGATGTTCGCCTGAGGCGTTGCGGTGTACTGCAGGTAGGTGTGCCGCGGAGCGCGGTCGCGAAGCCCGAGAATCTGGGAGTAGTTTGCACTCTCTCCGTTCTGGTTCACTCGAGTGTTCAAAGATATCTGGTCGGCCTCGTCGTCGATGATCAGCATCGGCGATGCCGCGTCTCCGAGCGCCTCAATCAGGGCACCCAGGTTCTGAACGTGCCGATGATGCTTGAGCGAGGTAAGAAGCAGTGTCTTTGGGCGCCCGTTCTCCCATCCTGCGAGTGCCGTGTTGAGTTCGTGAAGCTGTGCATCTGTCGGGTTGTGTGCGCGATGCCATGGGCGCCGGAAGTTCGCGCCGACGTCGAGGTCCTTCGCAAGACGGTCTTTATTCTGGTCCGCGAGATTCAGCGATGAGCCTGCAATCACAGCGACACATCGGAATCCGTTGTCATGAGCGGCCGCTGCCACAGATGTGAAGGACAGCGTCTTGCCGCTCTGGACATAGCCGACCACTAAGCCTGTGCTATTCGTTTCGTTTGTACTCAGTGCGGGGTTCACGCACCGTCGCAGGATACGGATGGTCGAATCACGGACAGCACGTCTGGCAACTGAGTCATTCGGGAACTTGTTGCCAAGGAGGCGCTCGAGTTCCCTACCGACAACGGGATCCCACCCATTGCCACCTGGCCCAACGATCCTCGCCTCGGCATCGCTAGTGCTCATGCGCTACCTCCATCGTTTCGTCGCGAAAGTGATGATCGCAGCAACTCATTGGCGTTGCGCCGGAGTTCGCCTGGACCGCAGCTTCCGCCGCTGAACCGTGCGAGCACCTCCGCCAAGCCGAATGCGGCGGCCAATCGGAGGATGGGCTCAAGACTCTCCTGGTCATCAAGCCGCACCATTCTCCTCATAAACGGGCTGGCCAAATTCACCCGGAGGCCGACGCGGCGGGTACGAAGCGCCTCGTTCTGATCGCACGCGATCTCGAGCCAGTCAGTCGCGCTCTCGGTGCCGGAGAGTTCGACTGTGACATTCCACTCTCCGCCCGTCGCGCTGATAGCAAACTCTCGATGCTCAACGGCCGCGGTATCTTTCTCAGGAAGTTCCGGTGGTGGTTCGGGTGCCGTTGCGGTCGATGCGCCAACACGCGTAAGATCCTCTGCGCCGTGGTTCACGAGCGCGGTGACGACGCCTGAGACTGCATTGCTCGTTGCTCGAGATGTACTCGATCCTGTCGGGCGACCGCTTCGGTAGTTTCTGGCCTGCTTTAAGAGAGGGAGTGGGTCCTCGTCCAGGGTTCTTCGGAGCTTCTCCAAGAACTGATCTTCTGCATCTCCCCAGCGGAAGCCGTCCTTTGTGTGCGACACGTCGAAGTCATCCATGTGGAGTTCACCCCACACCCGCTGTGATTCGTAGGTATTGCCGCTCCCGAAAATCTCAGGAGGTCGGTACTTCTCGTCACCGGTCCCAACGATCGCACGGTTCCTTCGAAATAGGCACAGGCCTGCACGGCGCGTATCGCCGCGAGCCAAGAGGCCAGCCTCGCCACATACCACCCGGCCATCATCGAGCTCGAAGGCAATCGACTTGCGCCATTGTTTGGGTTCTCCATCGGGCTCGTTTTCCACTGTGTAGCGAGGGGCAACGAGCAAGTCCGGTTCGTTGTACTCAAGAGCCTCGTACAATGCGGATGGTGACGCACCGGGGACTCGTAATTGGAGCAGATCGTCACGGATGAAGCAACGGTAGATATCCGTGAGGTGATCTCGGATCTTCGCCAGCGTGCGACCCTGCGGAACCTGGTAGACGTTGCGGAGAGTTATCCGCGTGAAGTGGTCTGCTGGGTCACATGGGATGGTTTCGATGTCGAGTTCATCGATCCGATCCTGAATGATCTTGTCGATGTCAAAGTAAATACGGCGTTCAACAGACTCACCAATGGCGCTGGTGCGTACATCCCACACAGGAGCGAACCAGCAAGATGCACTCTTCATCCCCATTCCGAACTGACTTAGGCCCGCTGCATCCTGCGGTGGTTCCGCTGGACGAAACGCACGAGCGATGTCGGATTCGGCAATACCGCCGGCGTTATCACTGATGACAATGCTCTTGTCGAGGCGGTCGATCTCAATCGACACGGAGAGCTTCGCGCGCGGTCCCATTTGTTCACACGTCGACAAAAAGCTCTGCACCGCGTTGTCTACATATTCGGCCAGCGCATACCAAGGCTTGTACTCCAAGTGGCGGAGCACGGCGAGGATATTTACTCCAGGACGGATACCGACGCGCATGCCTCAAATCCTGCTCGCGAGATTTTTTCCAAGCTACGGCATATCACCACGGTGGTGACCGACTGCCTTGAGGATATCGCACACGTTACGGTCAGGCAGAAGCTGTCGGCGATCGGCCTATGTCTAGGGTGAGATGTAGCACTCAGCAGTCTGGGGAGTATTGACCATTCGTTCAGAATCTGCCAGTGTAATGCTACTGACCATACTCGATTGAATGGCCATATCCATGCCTGCCCCCAAGGGCTACGGTCAGATTTCGATTATCGCGACTTGCGCAATCGCCGGGCTCGGGAGGGTGCGTGCCGACAGAATCCGCGTCTCATCAACGGAGAGTGTCAGTGATTCAACGCACTGCCGAAGCGCTGCCACTCGTGCGTCGTTGGATTCGTTTCGAAGTGTCATTTCTAAGCCTGCAATAAACCCACCGTACTCTTGGACCAAGCTCTGGACTTCGTGTTCGCGAAGTGCGAGGCGTTCGAGTTCGGCTGAGCGTGCCTTGAGTTGTTCTCGTTGCTTCCGGAGATAGCCGAGCCGCTCTTCGATCAGGTCACGAGTCTCCACTGACATCTTGTCAAGCAAAGCCGCGATGTTGGACTCAATGCGGTCGCGATCGGTCTCGAGACGCTTCCTCGCCTCTGCGACGTCGTGCGCCTCGTGACCAAGGTGCTCTCGAACAGCGGCGGCGAGCCGATCTCGCCCGCCCTCGCCCCCGTACCGCTGCTTGTAGAACTCCAATACCGCCTCAATGACGGCGTTCTCGAGTTTCTCCTGCGGTATCGCCCCGAACTCGCACGCCTTACGGCCCTTGGCGATGTAGCTGCCGCAGGCGTAGTAGCGGTGCTTGATCTTCGTCCCGTCCTTGCGCGGCTTGCCCTTCGTTCGGGTGACGCCCTGGTACTTCCCGCCGCAGCGTCCACACTGGATCAGCCCAGACAGCAGAAACCTCGCTCGCTTGCCGCTCCATCCGCCCTCCGGCCGCTTCGGCTCACCGCGCTGAGCGATGGACGAGTGCTTGCCCTCCCGGATCTCCTGCGCAAGCTGCCACGTCCGCCGCGGCACGATCGGCTCGTGCGTATCGCGGACGATGATCCAATCTGAGCGGTCGTTCGGCACCAGTCGCGCGCCGTGGACGTGGCGGCGCTCGACCGGTCGACCACCACCGGACGTCACCCGTTCAATGCGGTGGAAGCGTCCATCAGTGCGCCGGTTCCAGACCATGTCTCCGCAGTAGATCGGGTTCACGAGGATGGAACGGACCGTTGAGTCGCGCCACTCACCCGAGTAGATGCGCGCCCAGCCAGGGCCGCGCGGTGTCGCCATGCCGTGGTCGTTGAGGTAGCTGGATACCGCGGTGAGCCCTCGTCGTTCCTCGGTGTAGAGCCGGAAGATCGTCCGGACGGTCCGAACGCGCTTCGGGTGCCCGAGCACGAGCTGGCCCACATCGCGCTTGGAGACGTTGATCTTCTCGCCGCGGTCGAGTGTTCGGACTATCGTCCCGGCGTCATCGAGCTGCTGCTTCGTCCCGTCGGGCATGAACCGTAGCCTGAAGAGGAACTCCCCCCGGTCCGAGGTGTAGCGGAGGTCATAGCCGTGGGGCGGCACGCCGCCCATCCAGCCGCCGGTCTCGGCCTTGGAGAGCTGGCCGCGGATCGTGACCTTCGAGAGGTCCTTGGACTCCTGCCGCGCCTGCCACTGCTTGACCGGGCGGAGCAGGTCGTCCGTGTCGCTTGATTCGCCGAAACCGGCGAAGCCCTCGGCGACGTAGAGCACCTCGACACCGCTCGTGCGGAGCAGGTGGCGGTAGTAGCCGGCCTCGTCGTTGTCGAGCCGACCGAAGCGCTTCACGTCGTAGACGACGACCAAGCCGAAGTCACGGCCCGCGGCGCCAGCGGCGGCGATCATCTCTTGGAAGGCGGGGCGGTTCGTGGCGCGGGTACCGCTGATGGCGTCGTCGACGTACCAGCGGTTCAGGGAGAGGCCGTTCTCGGCGCAGTATCTCTCGATAGCGCGCTTCTGGTCGGCGATGGACTGCTCCTGCTTGTCGGTCGAGCGGCGGGCGTAGCCCACCGCGGCGGTCTCGAGTGCTCGGCGGCTTCGGCGGGGGAGGGGGTGGTTCATAGCCCCATACATCCATGGGTGTGGGGCGATAGCAAGCGGATACCGCGGCTGAATCAGGTTCTTTCAACATCATCCATATGGATGAATGCGCCTGGAGACCTATCGTGTCTCCTCTGCCGTGATCTGCCTTCACCAGTCAGATTCGGAGAGCTCGAATCGACTGAGTAGCTTGTTCGGGACCTCGTCGCCGTAGATCTGACAAGCGATCGCTCGGCGTGCATCAGCCTTGATCGCATCATCGAGTTCGACCGTTCGCACCCACGAGACCCCGACACAATGCTCGCGGTCAGGGTTATTGACGTTGACTTCGTGCGGGCGCTCGAGCGGCAGGTCAACCAGCAGGCGCTTCTCGGAAGGAGAGTGGAACTGTTCCCAAGGCGTGCGAGGATGTGTCACGACGCCTGCCCCGATGTAGCCGTGACCGGTGCGGTACGCGAAGACTCGGTCTCCCACGCTGAGGTGTCTGAGTTGGCGACCGACCTTACCGCCGGCGGATACAAACCCGTACTTCCGGCAGTCGCTCCATGAACGGGTGTTCTCCGGGCCGTCTGCCTCTCCGATGTTCACGAACCAGTACCCCGAGAACTCCTTGCTCTCTTGCCTCGATACGCGCACTCCGGCTGACTTCTCCTGCATTCTGACCTGATAGGTCTCGGCCTCAGGGAGAGGGATTACGCGGTCGACGTGGACGTACCGGTTGTCGCCCAGCACATAGGGCACGAGCCGGACGCAGTGGATGTCCATCGCTCGCTCGTTGAGCCACAGCACCGCGGTCGTCAGCTCGGTCGAGAAGCCGGCTGCCGCGAGGACGATCTGGACTTCCTGGCCGAAGCGCTCCTCGTCGGGCTGTTCCCAGCCGAGGTGATCGAGAATGTCTTGCTCTGCGTCTCTCTCGATCCCGCGCGCGCTGAGGTAACGCTCATAGGCGTTGACTGCGCGACGGAAGGTCATCTGCGAAACCATCGCTGCGTAGCGAATGGCCTGCAGCTCCATGAGCCCGCCCGTTTGCCCTCGTTTGAGCTCCACAACAACGAGGTTTGCGTGCTCGTCGAGGCACAGGAGATCGATCCGCCGCTTGCTATCCCAGTCTGAATACTCTTCAGCGATCACCAGCCCAGCTGGGACGATGACATCGATCGAGTCGCGGAGGAGCCGCTGGAGATCCTGACGCTCCAGGATGTTCTCAGCGGCGAAGGTGGCCGGCGCAACGTGTTCGAGGTCGTGATCTTTCATCTGATACATGCTCATCGAGGCTCCTTGGCGGGCGAAGCGTCGGTCGGCGCATAAAAACGGAGGCGCCGAACCAAGGTCGCTCCGGAGGCCCCCGCCAGGGGGCACGTAAGACAACACATGGCCGACGCCCCCTTGCGGGGGCGCGGTTCTGTGCTGATCTCACGTAAAGGGCCGAAGCCCGATCTGGCGGTTTCTCCGGAGACAGCAAAGACGCTCGCGCGTCGATTGAATGTCGGGCCCGGTGGGCCCGTGGAAGTGGTTCAGATCTCCTTGCGGAAGGAATACGGCGGCACGGTACCGCCAGCTAGACGTATGAAGCTCTGTATCGGCCTGAAAGTCAAGCGGATGGCAATCAACCCATGATGGTCAGCCTCGGCCGGTTGTCCTTGGCGATGCTAACCGCCATTTCAAGGGCGTCCGGCCCATCGTCATGGGCTCCCAGCGGGAACTGCCGCAGCTGATCGAGCAGCGTCCGCTGGCCCCTCCCGAACCTCAGCCGACCTGCCGAGATAATGGACTCAAGGGACTGGATCCTGGCGTGCTTGACGCTAGTGTGGTTGACGCGGCGGATCCGGATCCGGACGGAGCGTGCGTCCGCCTCGCGCTCGAGCTGTTCGGCGAGCATCTCCTGGAATTGGTTTGTCTCCACCGCGATCTCCGTGAAGCCGTACTCGCCGGCGAGCTCAAGCACACGGTCGATGATCTGGTTGGGCTTGCGCTTCGCGAGGTCCGCTGCGACCACGTGCAACTCATCATTCTCGCAGATGCCGAGTACCACAATTGCGGTGTCGTCGTGACGACGCGTCGGTTTCCCAAGGCTTGGATCACACGCAGCAACGATGCGCGTGTACGCGCCGGACTTTCGCTGCGAGTGAAAAGTCTCCCCGCCCTCGTCCCAGTACCGGAACGAATCAGACGAGAAGAGGCACTGCTCGGGATCGAGTGGTTCATTCTGCTTCTCGGCGTCGAAGCTCGCTTGCCCCTCGGTAAGGCGCTGCTCCATGAGCAGCTCGTAGGGCTCGCGCTCGGGCCAGAGAGCATTCGAGCCCTCGAGCATGGCGTCACGGTTGGCTTCGAAGTACGCGCGTGCCGCCTCCTTACCCATGCGTCCTTCGTGCTCGGCCCGGCCCCAGTAGATTTCTGACCACGCATCCCACAGATCCGTCCGATCCGCGAAGCTCAACACTGCTTGGTATTTCGACGCATCCCAGCCGGGTGACTGGTTCGGATCAAGCAGGCGCGCGAGCAGGCTGTCGTAGTGCAGCACCGTTCCGATGACGACAACGTTTGCGCCGGGAGCAACGGCTTTGAGAAGCGTCTTGGCAAACCACTCCCTGGTCTTTTCCCGCTGCTCGGCGGACTGACACGCCTCGAGCTCCTCGAGGTCGTCGACGACGATCAGACTGGGGCGGTTCGGGCCTTCTCTGAGCCCGCGGATCTTCTGACCGGATCCCAGAGCGTGAACGTGCGAGTTCCCTGACAGCCGGATCTTGTAATCACGCCATGGAGCGTTGCGCCTTCTCTTCTCGCCGCAACACTCGGGGAAATCCTCTGCGAGTAACGGATTACCCGCGATCTCCTCGCGGATGTGCTTGAGGTGCTGCGCGGCCTGCTCTTTGGTCGCCGAGATGATGAGCGCGTAGCGCTCTCGCCCCGAGAGCATGGACCAAAGCACGAATCCAAGCGTAACGACCGTGCTCTTAGCGTGTCCGCGCGGGGCGGCGACAGCGACGCGGCCGTTTCGGGCGCTGGAGATCTCCGCAAGCGACCGGAAGAGGTCCACGTGCATCGGTGATGGCTCCTCCGTGAAGCAATGCCGGAGGTAGATCTGGCAGAAGTGGTACGGGCTGCGCAAAGCTCTTTCGCGCCGCAGCGAGCGGACGCTTGCCTGGAGGCGGAGTAGCTCGGCGCTCTCGGCGAGTTCGTTCATGACTCCTCTCCCCATTCGCCGGACTCGTCTGAAGCAACCGGTGCATCGAGGCTGAGACGCTGGCACTTGTCGTCGAGCGAAGCAAGCTCTGCGATCTGGGCTTTGAGCTCTTCGAGCTTCGGGGGCACGAGCTCGACAGTCGCGTCGATCCTCTGCGCCGCAGATGGCAGGTACCCCATGCCCTGCAGCGCTTGGATAAGCTTTGCCTCGCTCTCGACGAGCACTCGGCACGCGTCGATCTTGTCTGACGGCGAGGCACGCTCGTCTCGTATAACCCGGCGCAGCGCGCTGTCGGCGTAGTCGACCTTGGCGAGCATCCTGCCAGCGATGAGATTGGCAAGCCCCGGATCCCGTTCGAGCATGTTCTTCTCGGCGATCTCGGCGCGGTACCGTCGCACTGAGCGGTCGTCGACATCGAGGAGCTTGGCGATCTCGATAGGGCGCATGCCCTCGCCGAGGAAATACTCCGTGCACGCCAATCGCTCCGTCTTCGACAGGCCCTCCGGTTTGACGGAGCCCTCTTGAAGCCCACGGACAAGATCCAGCACGCGGCGCGCACCGTCCGATTCTGGGTGTAGTTGATCCTGGTTCATGCCGCGTCCTCCCGAGCGGCCGTCAAGACGCCGTACTTCTCGACCAGTTCATCCCCTGCGGCTGCCTCGCCGACGTACTCGATCCACCGCCTGACGATCAGGTCGCAGTAGCGCGGGTCTCGTTCGATTGCGAAGCACCGCCGGCCGAGCCGCTGGGCGGCGATGACCTGCGTCCCCGAGCCCGCGAAGGGATCGAAGCAGATCTCCCCCGGGCGGGTGTGCTGGCGCATCGGGATCTCGAAGAGTTCGAGCGGCTTGGGTGTGGGGTGATCGGTACGGTCTGCGCCACTAGGAGAGGGGAAACGCCAGACCGTGGACGGCTTGTCGTCAGCGCGCCGTGGCGGCGGGTACCCCTGCTTCCACCCCATCAGGCAAGGCTCGTGCGCCCACCCGTACCACGAGCGCCCGGGCGTCGGTCGCTGTTTGTCCCAGATAATCTGGCAGTGGGGGAGCACGCCGAGGCGCTCCCACGCGTCGAAGAGCAGGGGGGCGTTCCGGCTGGCGTGCCAGCAATACCACGCGGCATCTGGCTTGAGCGCGTGCTCGGCCGCGATTTCCGTGAACAGCTCGTAGAGATCCGGCTGCAGCGCGGCGTCGTCCCACGACTTGGACTGGTAGCCGACCAAGTAGGGGGGGTCGGTCGCGAAGAGCTGAGCGCGATCGTTCTTCATGAAGGCGCGCACGGTGTCGGGATCGGTCGAGTCACCGCAGCACAGGCGGTGCGCCGTCCTTGGTTCAGCACCGAGCGTAAGGATGTCCCCGGGCTTGGTGATCGCGGACTCGACGGGCTGTTCGAGGGCTCGCTCCTCCGCGGCCGGCTGATCGAAGGACTCAGGCTTGGGATCTGGTCCGAGCCCCGCAGCGACTTTGGCGAGCAACGAGTCTGTCTCGGGCAGATCGAATCCGGTGACTTCGATATCGAGTCCCTCAACGCCGACGAGATCGGTGAGGAGTTCGGCCAGCTTGGACTCGTTCCACTCGCCCTGGATTTTGTTCAGAGCGATGTTAAGCGCCTTCTCTTGTTCGACCGGGAGGTCGACGACGCTGACCGTCGTCTCGGTTACCCCGCGCTCGATGAGCACCTTGAGGCGCTGGTGGCCGCCCACGAGGTGGCCCGTGCGGCGATTCCAGACGAGCGGTTCAACGAGGCCGAACTCCTCGTAGCTCTTGGCGAGGCGTTCGTACATCGGGTCGCCGGGCTGGAGGTCCCGGCGTGGGTTGTAGGCGGCGGGGTTGAGTTCACTGAGAGGGCGTACTTCGAGTCGCATGATGGTCTCCATGGAGGTTGATGTCCTTGGAGATCACATTGCCGCACCCTGGAGAATTATCGAGTACGGCGACCGTACGCAGAGCGGTCGCATGGTCTTCAGTAGCCCATGTCCGTAGGCGGCGGCGCGTCTGGGCGGTGATACCCGTGCCCAGGGGTGTGCACGATCTCATAGCCTTTGGCCTCGATCCGCCTAATGATTTGGCGGATGGCTTCCTGACTCTCAATGTTCTGGTCTACTTCCAGCGCTAGCTGTTTAAGCGTCAGCTCTCGGTTTGCGAGTGCGTACCAGGTCTCTTGTTGCCGCGACGAGAGGCGAGCTCGGCAGCTCGTCTGTGCTGATGGGCTAGAAACGCCGCGCTCCGAAAGGTCAATGATGGCGTCATTCGTGACCATCTTGTTTGAGTGCAACAGTTTTGGCTGGCCCGTACGAGCTATTCCTTTGTCGAAAGACTCTGACAGCACGCAAAGCGTCGGTCCGAGTCGATCTCCAACGTGATTCAGGCCGGTACTAACCAGCCCAATCAGCATGCCGTAGGCTTCTGCAGCTTGCTTCAGTGTAAAGGGGGCTGGTTCGTCCGATCGTTTCTCAGGCGCGGGCATTACTCCTCGACTTTCTTGGACCACTACAAGTATAGCCTATGACCCCGTGACCGGCCTTCCCAAGATCTGAATGCCCCCTCGCACCACGACCATTGCGACGATCAAACCGACCACCAGATCAGGGATGCGGTTGTTTAATACCATCACGAGCAGCCCTGCGACGATGACACCAGTGTTCGCGATCACATCATTCTTGGAGAAGATCCAGGACGCACGCATGTGTGCTCCACCGTCACGGTGCATTGAAATGAGCCGAAGACAGATGAGGTTCGCAGCAAGAGCGACGGCCCCGGCTCCGATCATCAGGTGACTCGTGGGCTCGCTGCCGAACACCGCACGGCGGATGACCTCGACCAGAACTCCGAGACCCAATGCGATCTGAAAAACACCGCTCACTCGCGCTTGCGGTCTGCTGCGTGCCGCCGGACCGGCTCGTCGCATACAACGCGATGCCATACACCGCGGTATCGGCCAGCATGTCAAGCGAATCGGCCAGTAACGCAGTGGACTCTGCGATCCATCCAACGATCACCTCGGCAAGGAACATCACGCCGTTGATCGTGAGCAGCATTACGAGCGTTCGCTGCTCCAGCCCGACGGCCTCCTCTGCGCAGTCGCACCCGCTCACAGATCACGCTCCGCGTGCGCATCCTCCGGTTTTGTTGCATAAAGACGGATGCGATGACCGGAAGAACGAACAATGTGAGGAGCGTCGACGTGACCATGCCGCCTATGACTACCGTTGCCAAGGGTCGCTGGATCTCGCTACCAACGCCTGTTGCGATCGCCATCGGTATAAATCCGGCGATATCCGTGACGGCGGTCGCGAGCACGGGCTGGAGGCGGGTTTTCGAAGCCGCAATGATCGCGACCTTGCTCTGCTGGCCAGTGTTGAGTGTGTCGCGGATCGCGGTGATCAGTCGATCTGCCCGTTGAACTGCACAGCGATGCCCGTCGGTGCCATAAACCCGACTGCGGCAGCGCTGAATGGGATGTCTCGCCACCACAACGCGAAGATCGCACCGACCGCAGCAAAGGGGATGCATGTGTAGATGATGACGACATCCCGCAGACTGTTCAGGCTGAAGTACAGCAGAAAAAACACCATGAGCAAGACCGCAGGCACGACGATGATCAGCGGGTCCTGGCACGTTCAAGTTCTCAAACTGCCCGCCCCATTCGAGCACGTAGCCCTCGGGCAACGCGACCCGTGCATCGATGGCTGCCCTTGCTTCATTGACAAACGACGCTGGGTCTCTTCCGCTGACGTTCGACTGCACGCGGATGAGTCTTCTGCTCCACTCGCGGTTGATCGTGGCCGATCCTTCCGGAGAGATCGACCGAGGCCAGGGACGCGAGCGGCACCGCAACGCCCCCCTCGGTCGGAATACGAACCGACGACACTGCTGCCACATCTTCTCTGAACGTCGACGGCAACCTGACGACAAGCAGGAAAACACGCTGGCCCTCAAATACCTCGCCGACGCGGATCCCACCGATCGCTTCAACGAAATCCAACACCTCGCTAGCGGCGACGCCGTAGCGGGCAACGCGGGATTGGTCGACGGAGACGGACAGCGACGGCTGCCCCGTGATCTGATCGACCGAGATATCACAGGCGCCTGGGATATCCAGGAGCACGCGGCGTTTGTCGTCGGCGATTCGGAGCAACTCGTCGAAATCGTCGCCGAAGATTTTGATGCCGATATCCGACCGGATGCCCGAGACCATCTCGTTCATGCGCATCTCGATCGGCTGCGTGAACACCATGTTGACACCGGGGAAGAAAGCAATACCGACTCCGTAGACAAGAGCCTTGATTATTCCAACCTGTAAGTCTCCTTTTGGCAATTCGCAGATAATTTTCCAAGCTCGGTTCCCTGATGATAGACACAAAATCGACTTGAAAAAAGCTGTAGCTGAACAAAATTAGGAGTGGCAATACACAAAAAGCGGTGATAAAAAGGATGTTTGGGCCGGCCAGAGGAGCAGGGTGAGGCGCCGCTGCCGATCTAAGCGTTTGAGTTTCACTCGTTCTCCCTTTCTCCCCGGCGAGGGAACCGTCGACAATGCGGCATCGATCTTTTTTAACTGTCAGAGTTATGGTCTCTCCCTCCCGGGTAGCGACACTGTGATCCAGCTTGGCCACCAGCCGCTGTTGACCAATTTCCACCTCAACCAGCTTTACACTTCCCTGGAAAATGACATGTATCACCTTCGCTTCGAGGGATATGTCATCATCTTCTGCAGTATCTGCCACTGCCTCGAAATCCTCGGCACGAATGCACAGGCAGCAAGGCAACTTGGCGCACTTCGCGCACAATCTGAGCCGGGGCCAGGAAACTAGCACAAATCTAGCACAGTCCCCGATCAGGCAAGAAAAAAGCGGTTCGACTGATGTCGTAACCGCTTGAAATTCATGACTTAATTGGCGCGCCCGGAGAGATTCGAACTCCCGACCACCTGGTTCGTAGCCAATAGACCCTCATACCGCTCCTTTCAAATCAACCAGTTAGCACATGCCGCCCCGCGCTAATTGGCCTCCACGTGACACAAATGACCCCAACGTGACCGCAGCGCGTCACGCTGGAGTCACGTTGTGCCTCCGTTGACGTTCACCGAAAACGCCGCGAGAAACGTTACTCAGCTCTTGTCGCTCAGCGACCGCTCGGGTCGAACGAGCTGAGCTCGCGTTCTATCGCGGGCTGTGTTCGGACAAGGTGAACATTTCCGCGTCCGCGACGCGGTCAGCTACCCCGCGCCTAAAGTTGGTGCTCTGCGAGCCCGATCTGCGGATGTCCTCTACTGATAGGAGAAATGCCGACCAATGGACAAGTAACGATTGCACGCAACTCAACTCGCGGCGTGCGGTGGCACGAATTACGCGCGGACAAGAATCCGAAGCACACCTTGCCGTATGTCCGGCAGGTTGATTGGTCACAGTCGAAGGTTGTGACGAGAAATTACCAGTAGTCATCAGGAGGGCACGATGGCAACCATTGTCGGTCGCAACGTTCGCCGGATCCGCAGAGACCTTGGGTATTCCCAGGCCAGGCTGGCGAAACTGGCTCGCACATCGCAATCGTGGATCTGCCGGATCGAGACCGGCAACGAAAACCCCACGCTTGGATGTATGGCGAGGATCTCCCGCGCGTTGGGAGTGGAGGCAGCGGATCTGCTGCGCGAGAACACCGAGGGGATTTCCTGAGATGAGCCGCGTGGCAAGGGATTGGGCCTGGGCGCTGCGGGTTACGCCACCGCAGAAGCTGGTGATCCTGGCGCTTGCCGAGCGCGCAGACGACAGCGGGGCTTGCTGGCCCTCGCTCGCGCACCTGACCGAAATGACAGGGCTCGTGCGCAGCACCGTCGCAGTTGCCCTGACCGGGCTTGAAGAGGCTCGGCTCATTTCCAGGGACCGGGGCGGGGCGGGCAGGTCGACGCGGTACCGACTGCTCAAGAGACGGACCAAGGTAGTCCGAGAGACGGACCAAGTAGTCCGGCAGACGGACCAGCGGTAGTCCGAGAGACGGACCCTAACCGTCAATTGAACCGTCATAGAACCGAAAGTGAACCGTCATTGTGTGGCGACGACGACGCGCACCCACCAAAACCGTCTGCCAATGATCGCCGAAAGGCGACCCCCATCCCGCCGGACTGGCGCCCCGGCGAACGGGTCTTGGACTGGGCCGCCAAGCGCGGCATGACCCGCACCTGGGTGGAGGCGCAGATCGAGGAGTTCCTCGTCTACTGGACCGACACCGGGGAGCGTCGCAAGAGCTGGGACGCGACCTTCATCAACCGCCTGCAGACCCTGCAGGCCAACCAAGCGAAAGACCAGGCCCATGAACCCGAGCCGCGACTTGCCGACAAAGACTACCTCACCGGAGCAACCCCGCTCGATCAGATCCCCTGGCTCGACCCCGCTGCTTTCCGCTGAGGAGCTGGCCGCCTTCAGCCAACGCGAGGCGGTGAAGCTCGCCGCCGAGCGGCGCCGCGCGGCCCAGGCGGAGCTCGAGCGTGCCGTCGGGCGCAGCGGGGTTCCGCGGCGGTTTCTGGACCGGACCTTCGAGAACTACCTGGCGGCCACGCCGGGGCAGCGTCAGGCGCTGGCGGTGTGCCGCGCCTACGCGGACGGCTTCGCGCAGATGCGCCGGCGCGGTGGGGGTCTGTTGCTGCTCGGCGGCCCCGGGACCGGCAAGACGCACCTTGCCTGCGCGATCCTGGCGCAGGTGATCCACGCCGGTCACACGGGACTGTTCCTGCCCGTCTCCGCGGCGTTGCGGATCATTCGCGACGCCTTCTCGCCGCGGGGGCAACGTACGGAGACCGAGGCGTTGGCGCTGCTCACCGCCGTCGACCTGCTGGTGCTCGACGAGGTGGGCGTCGCCATCGGCAACGCAGCCACGCGCCGCGCCATGCTCTTCGACGTCCTGAACGAGCGCTACGGGGAGACGCGCCCCACGATCCTGATCGGCAACCTCACCTCCGCCGAGCTGGAGGCCTACCTGGGGGAACGCATCATGGAGCGGCTGATGGACCTCGGCACGGCCATGGTCCCGTTCACCTGGTCGAGCCACCGGCGCCGTGGCTGAGCTTGTGCGGGACGGCGCCGTGGTGATGCAGGCGGCTCGGGGACAGTTGGCGGTGGGCCAGGTGCCTGCGGCGGCGGGGCAGGGCGTCAGGAAAGACGGCCCTTTTTCGGCACCTTTCGCAGCGGCGAGGTGGCCGCATCGGATGGCACCATCGCCTCCATGCGTGCTTTGGTGTCCACCCTCCTGTGTCTCTCGCTGGCGCTTCCGCTTCAGCCGGAAGCCGCGGGCTTCTACTTCCGCGAGGAAGAGGGCTGGTTCTGGTACGAGCGTGAGCCCGAGCCCAAGCTGGAGGAGCCTCCGGTTCCACCAGCCGCCTACCGCGCCGACCCCGGCGCCCCTTGCCGAAACCACACCGGAACGACCGAAGCCCCTCTCGGCAGAGTGGATCCGCGAGCACATCGGCGAGTACCGTGACGCCGCGATCGACGACCCGACCCCACAGAACGTCGCGCTGTATCTCTACCTGCAGCGTGTGGCGCTCGACAAGTCCAGCCGCTTCGCCGCCGCCACCCAGCGCGCCGTGCAGCTCGACCCCTTCCTCGACGAGATCACCCGGCGTCCCACCGCCACCTTCGCCGCGAATCTGACCAACCGGCAGGCCGGCGGTAACCGCGACGACGTCTTGCGGCGCATCGCCGAGACGGCCGGCGTGCTGTTCTTCTTCCGCTCCGACTGCCCCTACTGCGAGGCCCAGGCCCCGCTGCTGAAGCTCCTGGAGTCCCGCTACGGGTTCTCGGTGCTGCCCGTCTCCGTCGACGGGGCGCCGCTGCCGGGCGGTGCGTTCCCCGATTTCCGCCGGGATCGCGGCCAGGCGCAGGCCCTCGGCGTGGTCTCCACCCCGGCGCTGTTCCTCGCCCGACCGCCAGACGGCATGGTGCCCCTGTCCCAGGGGCTCCTGTCGCTGGCCCAGCTGCAGGAGCGTGTCGTGGTCGCGGCGTTGGAGGCCGGCTGGATCAGCGAGCGGGAGTACACCCGCACCCGGCCGGTCACGGCCGACCTGATGCTCGATCCGAGCCGGCTCCCGGCGGCTCTCCCGGACAACCCCGAGGCACAGCTGAGCGCGCTTCGGGCGCTTACCCGCGCCGAAGCCGTTCCCACTGGCGGACTGAGGAGGTAACCCGTGTCCTATCCGCGAAGAATCCTTGTTGCCTGGCTTCTGGTGTTTATTCTGGTGCCCGCCACGCGGGCGGCCGATCCCCCCGGCATGGGCATCGGCAACCAGATGACGAACATGTTCGACACCATGCTCAACCACACGGCGCCGACCGCGCATCTCGGCCAGCGCCGCGGGGTGCTGACCGGCGGCTCGGTCAATGCCCGCAACCGCATCATGAACGAGTCCCTGTGGCACTTCGTGCCGCCGTCCTTCGACGCCGGCTGCGGCGGCATCGATCTGTTCGCCGGCTCCTTCTCCTTCATCTCCGCCGAGCAGTTCCAGAACCTGCTGCGCGCCATCGCGGCCAACGCCACGGGCTATGCCTTCGAGGTCGCCCTGGGGGCCATGTGCAAGGAGTGCCTGGAGACCATGGAGACCCTGCAGAAGAAGATCCAGGCGCTCAACCAGGGCTTCGCCAACTCCTGCCAGCTCGCCAAGGGGCTGGTCAACGACGTGGCCGACGCCTTCGACGTGAAGCACAAGGACAACACCTCGCTGCTGGGGATGGTCAAGGGGCTGGGGGACGTCTTCGAGACCCGCTCCTCGGCGGGCGGCGCCGACCCCATCGCCCAGGTCAGGGACAACGTGCCCGCCGCGGAGAAGACCGAGATCGAGGGCAACCTGGTGTGGCAGGCCCTCAAGCGCAAGGGCGCGGCCGGCTGGTTCGCCGCCGGCGAGGACACCCTGCTGGAGGCCATGATGAGCCTCACCGGCAGCGTCATCGTCGGACCGCCCGAGGCGGCGCCGGACGGGCAGGGCGACAATCACCGCATCACCTACCTGCCGGGGAATCTGCTGAAGGCCGGCGATCTGCTCAACGGCACCCGCGACCGCGAGGACGCCGCCCAGCATGCCAACGCCTGGCCCCACCGCCTGCGGCTCTACCAGTGCGGGCCGGCCGGCGGCCCCATCGACCGCAGCGAGAACGGCTGCCTCAATCCCTCGGTGCGGGAGGACACGGTCAACGGCATGATCCAGCGGGTGAAGGACGTGCTGATCGGCGTGCGCCCCTACGCCGCCGGCACCGAAACCCTCGGCCTGGTGCAGAAGTTCCGCCTCGGCCAGGGGGCGGTCACCGCCGCCGAGCAGGCCTTCATGCAGTACGCCCCCAACGGGCTGGGGGCGGGTATCCGCACCCTGGCGCGCTACGACGAGGGCATGGCGCGGCTCTTCGTCGAGCAGGCCGCCCCGGTCATCGCCATCGAGATGACGCAGGTGATCCTCAACGACCTCCTCTTCGCCGTGGAGCAGGCCGCGGCGCTCAACGCGCACGCCTACGCCAAGCAGCTGCAGACCCAGATCGCGCACGCCCGCACCCAGCTCTTCCGGGAGTACGCCGTGCTCGACGACCGCTACGGCAACCCCCAGACCCTGCTCGCCTACTACCAGGGCCTGGTGGAGGAGATCAAGGGCCGGCGCTACTTCGCCGCCGAACAGGCCCACGCGGCCCCTTCGACCCAGCCCTAGGCAAGGAAGCTCGCCATGTGGGAGATCTACTCCATCGGCGACTCGGCCTATCTGGCGGCCATCCTCAACGCCGTGGCCATGATCACCGGCACCGGGGACTTCCGCCAGCTCGCCGGGGTCGGCTTCCTCATCGGGGTGCTGCTGGTGCTGTTCCAGGGCATCCTCCAGGGCGGGCGGGGGATCCGCTTCCAGAACATCCTGGTGGCCTGGCTCCTCTATGCCCTGATGTTCGGCCCCACGGCCCGGGTGGCCATCGAGGACGCCTACTCGGGGGCGGTGCGGGTGGTGGACAACGTCCCCCTGGGACCGGCCGCCGTGGGCTCGCTGATGTCGAACGTCGGCTACGGGGTCTCCCGGCTCTTCGAGCAGGCCTTCGCCACCCCGGCGATGACCGACACCGGCTTCGCCGATCCGCTGCAGACCCTGATGAGCGTGCGCAAGGGCACCCTCTCGCGCATTGCGCTGGGCAGCGCCAACAGCCCCACCCCCGGCGCCGACATCGAGCGCTCCTTCATCAACTACGTCGCCGACTGCACCCTCTACGACGTCGACATCGGCAACCGCTCCATCGACGACATCCTGCGCGACCCGAGCTGGGACACGGCCCTGCGCAGCGATCTGAACGTCCCCACCACCGAGCTGGTGCTGGGCGGTAATCCCCAGCTCCTGCCCTGCGACGCGGCCTGGACCGCGCTCTCGGACTACACCACCGTCGAGTTCGCCCCGGCGCTGCTGAGCAACCTCCAGGCCCAGATGCGGCTCAACGCACCGGGGGATGTGACCAACAAGGTCCAGTTCGCCCTGGACGCCATCGCCGGGGCCGGGGTGGACGCCCAGAACTACATGGTCATGACGGCCATGGTCGGGTTCCTGGAGAAGGGCATCGTGCAGACCCACGAGAACATCGGCCAGTGGGAGCTGGCCGCCACCACCGAGCAGGCGGCCCAGCAGCGAAACGCCCAGTGGGCGGCGGAGCAGACGCTCTTCACCCGCATCGTGCGCCCCATGATGACCTTCTTCGAGGGGCTGATCTTCGCCATCACCCCGCTGATGGCCTTCACCATCGCGCTGGGTCCCGCCGGGATCGCCATGACCGGCAAGTACCTCCTGTTCGGGCTGTGGATCCAGCTCTGGATGCCGATCATGGCCATCATCAATCTGTATCTGCACATGGCCATCGCCCGCGACCTGGATGCGCTGCAGAACACCGCCAATCTGGACGTGCCCTCGATCCTGTCCCTGTACAAGCTCGACTTCCTGCTGCAGGACTACCTGGCCACCGGGGGCATGCTGGCGGCGAGCACGCCGGCCATCAGCCTGATGCTGATCTACGGCAGCGCCATCACCGCCACCCACCTGGCGGGACGGTTGCAGGGCGGGGACTACATCGACGAGAAGATCACCTCCCCGGACGTGATGCGCCCGGCCCCGGCGCTGGCCATGAGCCCGATCATGGAGCATGCGCCCCTGCGGGGGACGACCACCACCGGGGCGGACAACGTGCTCTGGCGCGCCGACGTGGGCCAGAGCGTGCAGCGGGACCTGAGCTCTCGGCAGCGGGTGGCGGAGGAGGCGAGCCAGCAGTTCACCAGCGGCCTGGCGTCGGCGGCCGCGACCTCGGCCTCGCGGTCCGGCGAGACCTTCGACGGGCGGGCCATGGGCTGGAGCTACGAGAGCTCGGGGAGCCAGACCGACCGGGCGCTGCTGCAGGAGGCCGAGAGCCTGACCCACCGCTATGCCGAGAGCGGGCTCAGCTCGCAGCAGTTCGCCGCGGCACTCTCCGCCGGCATCGGTGCCTCGAACAAGTCCGACCGGGGCGAACTGACCGAGGCCATCAAGGGCGTGCTGCGCGGCGGCGGCACGCTGACCGGCAGCTACGCCACCAACGAGCAGCTCCAGGACCAGATCGCCGACGACATCGCCCGGCGCGTCTCCAGCGACCGCGATTTCTCTGCTCGCCTGGCCGAAGGGGTCAAAGCGGACACCCAGTCCGGCACCCGCAACGTCTTCGCCGAGCGGCTGACCCAGGAGGAGCGCTCGACCCTGCAGGAGCAGGCATCCGACACCCTGTCGGCCTCGCGCAGCCTGGAGCGCTCCGAGTCCATGGCCGAGCGCTTCGGCACCCTGGGCAGCTACCGCGCGGTGGAGATCGGCCATGCGGTCGCCAACGATCCGGCGCTGATGGATCGGATGTACGACCGGCTCGACCGGCTCGGCCTCACCGGGGATCACCAGCGCCTCGCCAGCTCCTGGAGCTATTCGGATGTCTTCGCCGACCGCGATCAGGCCAATGCCGCGGCCGGCATGGCGCTGCTCCTGGGCTACGGGGAAGGGGATCGCGAGCTGTCGCAAAAGGAGCAGCAGACGGCGCGCGAGGGCGGCTTCGGCATCCTCGCCGATGCCTTTGGCGGTCCGCGGCCGGCGGGCATTGAACCTGGCAGGCATGCCGACCTGGATGGCCGTGCCCCGGATTATGTTGGGGCAACGGGCGAGGTGAATGCCGGCAATCTGCGCGATCCGCGCGCCCGAACGGCTGGTCTGTCGGGCGACCTGGCAGATCACAGGAATCTGACGAGCGAGCGGTACGATCCGGCTGAAGTCGATCGGTCCCACGAACGCCATCGTGGCGATGCGGGGGCGTTCAGTGGCGGCGCGATCGGCGACATGCGTTCGCAGAAGCGTGACCAGTATGCCCAGCTCCTGCGGGAGCAGGCGATGCTGCCGCGTCCGTATCCCCAGATCGCCGCCGATGAGGTTGGGGGCTTTCTGACGAAATTTTCTCAGTCGGGAGCTTTGGCCAGGGCAGGGCTCAGCGTGGCATCGTGGAGAAATTTGGAAAGACATTCGAAGAAACCGGGAGTGTGTCCGAAGCACTACAAGGGGCCGGTAGCGGCTGGCAGGAGGCGCGCGATGCGCTGATCGATACCCGCATGGACCAGGTGCGCGGGTACGGACTGACCGACGCGCAGATGGATTTTTTCCGGGCCACCAATGAAATGATTTTCCCCGCAGGAGTACATGACATGCTGAACACGGACGCATCGCAAACCAAGGAGCGCGCCAGGGAGGCGCTGATTGAGGCGGAAGGAGAGACAGGTGAACACATCGCCGAGCTGCTCACGCAATCGGTCATCTCCGAAGACGACACCTATCTGCGAACCATCGGCGCCTACAATCGGGCCAACACCGGGGGCACCCCGGTTTCCCCCCCTCTGAGCCAGAACAGCGTGTCCGGGGGCTGGTCCGGTGCGTTGTTGGACTTGATCGCCGTGCCGGAATCCCGCGGCAACTACAACGCCTGGTACGGCAATGCGGAACAGGACCGTGTGGACCTCTCCGGTCTCACGGTCAATGAGGTCCGCGATCTCCAGAGCGACCTCGTCCGGTCCAACGGCGGATCGGCGATTGGCAGGTATCAGCTCCTCGATGACACCCTCGATGGGCTGATCGATCGAATGGGCCTCAGCGGAAACGAGCGCTTTACGCCGGCGTTGCAAGACCGGATGGCCCTGGTGCTTGCGCGGGACGCTGGCATGGAAGGCTGGATCGGAGGCCGAATCAGCGATGAGGGTTTCGCCCGGAATCTCTCGGAGGTCTGGGCCGGCCTGCCGCGAGACGCGTCAAACGAGAGCCATTACGAGGGGATTCAAGGCAACCGGGCGACCGTGGACTGGAACGCGGTCATCGACTCGCTGCGCGGGATTCGCAGCAACGGTGCCTCGTGATACGTCTAATCAACGCCGCCGGTCGTAGACTAGATCCGGACAGCAGTGCCGGTGTAAACGGGGCGGGAGACCTGCCACTGTGAGCCGTTGGTTTCGTAAGTGCCGGTCGTCAGCCGCGCATCGACGACGGCATTTGCACCGAGTTCTCGGGCTTGTTTCAGCATCAAGTAGAGCGCCTCTTGCTCTGCGAGTTCGAAATCGCGCCTTGAGCTGGCCTCGATGTCCGAAATGCCACGCACCAGGCCGATCGTTTCCCTGACGTTCCCGGGAGGAAGGTGCGTGAACACTTTGACCTTTGCCTGGATGCCTTTTAACGCCTGCGCCATGATCGGTGGCCGAGGGTCGGGCCGGACGAACCGCCGGATGATCCCCTCGAGAATCACGATCGCCAGCGCGCAACCGCCGTGGTTGACACCGAATCCTTCCCCCGCGATCAGCCATGACGCGGCGTCGGCGATCATGGTCGCGATGATGATCACCTGAAATCCTCGAAAGAGTAGCTCGTCCGAGGATATTCGCCATTTGCTTTCGCCCCACGCTCTTAGCCGAGGAACGAGCCAAATCGCAGCTTCGACGAAAGCGACGATCGCCACCGCAAGGATGACATCGTTAAAGGCAGTGTCGTGCTTCCCGGTTGAGTAAAGATCGACCGCACCCTTGAAGATCCAAACGGCGAGGACAGTCTCAACGGCCCGCACAATGATTTTTCCAGAAGAAATTCTTCCCAAGGACATGACAGCACACTCCTCCCATACTCTTCAGTCGCCACGCGACGGAACCTCCAGTGCCGCGCCGACGATATCAACGTATCAGACAATCGATGTTTCGCAAGGGGATGTCCCTCGGGTCCAAGGCGAAAGAGTCCAGACGGATCATGGATGGCGTGCTTCCTAACCGATCAGGACCGCCGGTCCCATTCAGACCTACGCTATCCAAGGGTGGCCCCGGATCCGGATCAGCCTACAGCCCCGGCCTTCGCAGCTCTGGATTCTTTCTCGGCAGCAGCGGCTCGCCGGGTCTTCTGCAGCGTCTTGCTCGTGGGCGACGGTCGGAGGTGACGGTCTCGCCCGCACATCAACAGGCCAGGATCTCGATATCGTACTTTGCGATCTCCGGGTCCCGCGAGATCAGTGTCAACGCCTCCGCTCGGGCTTGTGCCACCAGCATCCTGTCGAACGGGTCGCGGTGGTGCATCGGAAGGGTGCGATAGACATTGAGGTGAGAGATCCGAATCGGCATCACCTCGTAACCGGCCTCGGGAACCGAATCGAAGAAGTCTTCCGGAAGTTCGAGCTTGCCGATCGACGCCTTGATCGCGCACTCCCAAAGCGTGAAAGTCCAGCCGTACCAATTGCCCGAAACGGGTACGTAGCGATGCCGCTGCTCGGCCAGGGTAACCAGCCGGGTTCTGCGCGGTGTATAAGGCCTGGCCGCCCGAGATCGAAGTTCGACCTCGCGGTGGGTGCAGCCGGGAGGCCAAGCGAGTATGGGAGCCTGAACATTAGTGAATGACTGCAGCCCCGAAATACGGCCCCCGGCAGAAGAGCTGTATTGCCGGTCTATTTACAAGAGCCAGTCGAAACTGGTTCAACTAGATGTGAAGCCGATGTCTATCGGGAAGAAACGGACAGATGCACCGAGAGATCGTGGCGGGGTACGGGTCCAAGCACCTATACACAGATCGCAGAGATAACGTCGGGAAGGGCCATCTCCCAGCAGGGACTGGCGACAACCTGCAAAGACCCATCGGAGGAGGCCGCGACCAAAGGCGGTGGGAGGGATTTGGTCTGGCGCATGAGCCCGTATGAGCGATGAAGGAGGGGTAGCTCCCTCTGATGTAATGCAAGACATTACACAGCAAAAGGTAACACCTGTTGTTGGCAAAGGGGCTCTGGGCACTTGGTGGTCTGGTTGAACCAACCAGAGCCGGGCAATCGGGAAGTCTTGGGTTTCAGCTGCCAAGCCTAGACCTGCATGTAAACCGGTGTCGAGCGGGGTGCATATGCGCCAGCATTTAAGCTTCCTCGGCTTCGGGAAGGCAGCAGGAGGATATGCCAGGGTCAGAACCACATTCGGGAAATCCGACCGTGTGGGATCGTAGGGGGGGGGCTTACGGAAACGTGGGCTATGGTTTGGACTAAACGGGCACATACTGTGGAAACGCTGAAACAGCCAAGTCCGGACCTAAGGTTGCGCGCGTCGTATTTCTATCCCGACCGCGCCTTCGCTTCGCTCTCCAGTGCGACACGAGGTCGCACGCGTATTTATCAAGGAAATTAAAGATCCGGTGTTCTGCCACCGGTACCCTACCGGGCCGTGCGTTGGGGGTAACCCCGGGGTGCGAAGCGCTCGGGACACTGTAGCCTCCGCCTGATAAGCGGGCAGCCGATCCGTGAGGGGAGGTTGCGACTGCCAGCCTCACGGCGGTCGGGAGCTGGGGTTGAAGGATAGGGCCAACGTATGTGAACCGCTGTTGAGCCGTCGTGATAGGCAACATGCCAAAGAGGCTGATAGGCATGAACCAAAAGGTATGCAGTCAGGTCGGGGAGCGTCCGCTTCCCCCGCGCAGACGTTGCACTGCCGGCGGTAAGGCGGGGCCTACGTCCCTCGGGAATGTGCGACACGAAGTCGCACGCGTATTTATCAGGGAAATCAAAGATCCGGTGTTCTGCCACCGGTACCCTACCGGGCCGTGCGTTGGGGGCAACCCTGGGGTGCGAAGCGCTCGGGACACTGTAGCCTCCGCCTGATAAGCGGGCAACCGAACCGCGAGGGGAGGTTGCGACTGCCAGCCTCACGGCGGTCGGGAGCTGGGGTTGAAGGATATGGCTAACATATGTGAATCGCCATTGAGCCATCGTGAAGGACAACATGCCAAAGAGGCTGATAGGCATGAACCAAAAGGTAAGCAGCCAGGTCGGGGAGCCATTCCTTCTCCCCGCGTAGACGTTGCGCTGCCGGTGGTCAGGCGGAGCCTAAGTCCCTCGTGAGTGGTACGCGTGCGGAACGTGGTAAGCCCAACTGCTCCCACAGGGATGGTGGACGGACTCCCGTAAGGGAGCGCCTGAGGGCAAGGGGGTATGGGATGTCGGAGCAAGCGAAGGCCGGCCTGTAATCGGCCGGATAGGGGTTCGAGCTTTGCCCCGCCCCGAAAGGGGGCTGACTTCCGACAGGTCTTGGATCACGAGAAAGGTGCGGAACAGCTAAACCACTGTGGTTACTTAGACGATGGTTGCCTTTGGCGCCATTGAAGGCCCGGTGGGCGCTTTGCGTCAGCCCAGTACAAACCCCTATCGTGAAGGTGGCCGTTCCTCGGTCGCCGGGTGCTTCGCGGCGCCTTATCAAGGCTTGAGCCCGGTGCGGGGAAACTTGCACGCCGGGTTCTGAGGGGAGGGGTGGGCCGTAAGGCCCGCCCCTTACCCGACGGTACACGTGTGGAACGTGGTAAGCCCCACTGCCCCCACAGGGATGGTGGACGGACTCCCGCAAGGGAGTGCCTGAGGGCAAGAGGGTATGGGATGTCGGAGCAAGCGAAGGCCGGCCTGTAATCGGCCGGATAGGGGTTCGAGCTTTGCCCCGCCCCGAAAGGGGGCTGACTTCCGACAGGTCTTGGATCACGAGAAAGCGTACGGAACGGCTAAACCACCGTGGTTACTTTAGACGATGGTTGCCTCTGGCGGCATTGAAGGCCCGGTGGACGCTTTGCGTCAGCTCAGTACAACCCCGTATCGTGAAGGTGGCCTGTTGTGGGCCGCCGGGTGCTTCGCGGCGCCTTATCGAGGCTTGAGCCCGGTGCGGGGAAACTTGCACGCCGGGTTCTCAGGGGGCCGGGTGACGGTGACGTCACCCGGCTACCCGACTGGCGCGGCAGCGTCGGAATCCTTCACCCGAATGCTCCAGTGCGCGCAATGCCTCGGGCTCTGAAACTGGTTCGCCCAGGTCTTCTCGCTGGCGAATTCCCGCACTTCCGGCTCGTCTTCCGCAAGCTGGCGATACAAACCGCCGCTGTTCGGCTTCAAGCTGCTCGCTCAATTCCGGCGCTTTCGGCAGACGGACGGAGATATGTGCGATTTTCGCGTTCAGGGCATCGAGTTCGGCCTGCTGCTCATCGTTCAATGCGGTCAAATCTTCCCTGACGCCCAACACGATCCACCGGCCGAGACCATCAAGGCCGAGCGTATCCGCGATCTCGGAGACGCCGTCATTCTCCGGTGCGGCGGATTCCAGTCTCTCGATCCGCCCTTGAGTGCGCCCAGTGTATGATCTCTCCCGTTATCCGGTATGAATACGGTGGGCCTGGAGTCCGCCCCCGCTCGATGGCCGCTTTTTGCGCCGGCGTCGGTTCGCCAATGACGATCAATGCCGCCTCGGCCTCATCGTCTTGCCGTTCCAAGCGCTCCCGACTCGGTTCTCTGATTGCGCCCATGCTCCAGTGCCTCCACACGCCCTCTCCAGCCCGTCCACCTCGATCACGCGGGCCAGAGCCCCGATACCCTGCATCAGCCTGACGGCCCCGTCGGGCGTTACTCCGCCCTCGCCAACGGCTGCCAGAACTGCCCGACCGCTATCGGCAAGGGCATTGCTCTAGCTGTATGGCAACGGGCTGGTCCACGGCTTTCAGCGGCGGCAATACGCGATCCATCAAGAGCCTGATCGCCGCAGTGTCTCCATCCTTGGCCAGCTCCACGGTCTCGGCGACGATGTCGGGCAAGTCCTGCTCGATCAGGCCCTGTGCAGCTCGGCTTGCGGGTTCGGCACTCCCTTCGGCCGCCCGGTCGGATTCCTGCTTTGACCTTTTTGAAATTTCGCCATCTGCTATTCCTCTGCTTAGATGCAGAGCCATTTCATCTCATCATGTTCTTTATGGTCCTGCCCTGCCACTTGCCGCGTCCGCTTAGTGCGGGCTCACCATCTTCGTTGAGCCTGGCAGCCACGGCCTGATAGCTAGTGCCGTTCTGAAGCATGGCGTTGATGCGCTTCACCAGTGCGATGCGGCGAGAGTCTTTCAGGCTCGGCTGCTCGTTACCAGGTATCGATTCATGCTCATCAACCTGTTGCAATTCAGGTGCGTTACCCCGTATCGGCACCTGCTCGGCAACTGTCTGTGACTCATGTCCGTTACCTGTTAATGCTTCCGTCCCGTTGCCAGATAACAGCCCGTCTATCTGCGCAGGCTTCATCTTTGCTAGTGACTTCTGGCCGTCCCGGCTTGCACCATACAGTTACTCGCACCAGCCCTGACGCCTTCAGCCGTTCGGGGTATGGCCTTCGTCTCCGCGCTGGTGGCCATCGTCGGATGCCCCCATCACTGTTACCCAATAACAGTATAGTCCGTTACCGTGTAACAGAGCAGAGAGTTACCGGATAACCGCATGGTCGTTACTGTGTAACAGCTCCCGCGCGGTAACCGTTGACAGTCCTATCCACCGGCAGTCGGGCATCCGATCCTGTCCGGATTGCCGGGTACGCAAGACCACACGCCCTGAGTCGAGCGGTACCGGTAGATGACATCGCCCGCCAGCCCGGCCTCGCCACCGGCTCCAGGTGGTGACCCAAACCGAGAATTCGCGTCGGCGGAAAGGTCATGCTAACGACCCACTGCAGACGGTCGAGGTCCGACTCTGCAATGTCCGCAATGCGGCGAAAGCGGTCGTTGAAACCCACCTTACCCAATTGGCGCTTTCGGCCAAAACCGGACCATCAATTACGCCTCGTGACTGGCAGGTTGATGTCGCATAGCGGTCGTTGGGGTCGAGAATTCCCTGCCGGACGAACCAGCGCAGCACCCGTTGGCTGACGCGGGTTTGAATCGCGGCGATAGGGTATGTGTGTTGATAATTCTCTTGGCAGAACAATAACGTCTGAATTCTGTTCGAGGTGGCGCCGCATGCCCATCCCAATCGCCTTCACGCGCCAGCACATGGTAGGTCTCCAAGTGCTGCTGGACGATATCGATAGAAGACTGTTCGCTCGGTACAACGACTGGTGTAGGCCGCCTGCACAAGACATCCCTGGGTGATCTCGCCGGCCTCCTCGATGTTCGATCGGCGTCACCTGGCGGAGAGGTCTTACCAGGGTGCGGATATGTCCCGGTAGCTAGCAATCCTCGGACCAAACGCTGGTGCGCGGCGGGTTCGACCGCGCAGTGGTGACGGTTTCCGCGTGACTGGAGCGGAGACGGTGACAGACGTCACAACGTTCGCTCGCGCGAGGTCTCGTCGCGCGCCCCGTGCCCGAGCCGCAACGGCACGCCGAGCCCGCACCTGTGAACAATGCGGTGGACTTTGAGAAAAGCGGTGGAGGCGTTCCGAAATTCCGGCGCCTTACGCCAAAATAGTGAGCGGTGAACTCCTGGCTGACTTGTTTCAAATTAAATTATGATAATTGGTCGAGTGCAAGGATTGCTGATCATCACTATCAATGACGCCGTAACGGTGAGGGGTCCCCTTTGGCATAGACTCCTTTGCGTCTGCATAATTTTTTACTTCTTCAATGCGTTTCTTTTCAATCAAACCGTGAATACTTTTACACCCTGTAACAATGCGGTCAACGACTTCCATTCCTTTGCCTTTAGAAACAGCGGAATCACATCGCCAGGCCCATCCTGACAGGGCAAATCCTTTGATGCCGCCTTTATCCAGAACTCCTAACATACACGGTACGATCAAGAATTTTGGCGAGCTCTGCCGTGATCTCTTTTAACGGGGTAAAAGCCAAGCTCCTTTAACAAAACTAAATTATATGCCGTATGGCTATCTGCAAAGCCATCGGGATACACCTTTATCTGCGCCCCTTGCACTCTCAGCCGGTCTATTACATATCGCAGCGCTACAACAGCAAATATTTAAACTGCTGTGCCAGCCTTTCTCATAGGAATGAATAAAATCCGTAACGCTTTTATATCCGCGCTCCTGACGTCTTCACGCCATTCAGTCGGCAAATTCATCCGGGGGCGGTAATGACTGTCTAAATTCTGGCAGGATAGCATAGATGAATAAATCGTTCGGCATCTCTTTCCTGCAACACCAGTTTGTATTCCCGGTCTTCATGGTCACGGTAAGTTTCGAACGGCCAATCGACAAAAATCTCAGGAGTGTCCGCCGATTCTATAATCTGGTAGGTCTAATTTAACCGGAAGGTAAGGGATCTTTATAGCCCTTCGCGCCTTGTTAATACAGAATGCTTTTACTATTTGCCTGGATTTGATTCTGTCCTCCCTGTAGATATCCTGCAAGACTGCAGCTGTTTTGCCTCCGCCTAATTCTCCCAGCAAGCGTATGGCGGCAATCCTGTTGCGGCTACCGGGTTGATATGTCTTGTAGAAATCAGAAATGATATTTAAAATCCGATTGACAGGTAACTGCTGCATCACCTTGCTCAAGGCCGCGTATACAAGAGGCAAACGCAAGGGTCCTTTATTCGCGAACAGGACAAGAAAATCCCTGATGCGCTCAGCAGACGTCAACTCATTAGTCAACTGGGACAAGGCCCGGCTGTAATAGGGTTCATTGGCGCTGGCAATATCATACATCGCAGTCAGCCATGGTATCTGTTCGCCTCTGGTCACCTTGATCACGTCTTTCCCTGTCGTTCCGGGCTTAAGGATCCAGTAGGCGATGTCAAAGAGGAACTCTGTTGTCTCACCATCCTCATAAATCACCTCAATTTTGCCCAGGTGACCGATCCCGAGCCCTGACCCTAAGCGCAGACCGTAATATGCGCCACACTCTCCACGGCCTTCCATAGATGACGCAAGGGTGTAGGTGAGCCTGGTATGCTTTCCATTCCACGACGGTATTCCAGGAATAATACTTACATTGCATCGTGCTAATCAAAAAGCCTTAGTTTCCAATCCGCAGTATCAACATCCCGATGCTTATCCTGCGCGGGTTGACTGCCATCGCTGGCTTACCATCCCGATCATAAAAATAGATGTCGACGTATCGAAATTGCCCCCAAAGGTGTACCCCCCCCTCAGAGCTACGTCCAGTCGGATCGGCGGGATAATCGACGAAGAGCACGAGCGCCGTCTCTTCCACACTCCAGCCCTTCTGCTGCTGTTCATTTCATGTACGCCCGGGATCGGGGGTACAGGGGATTTTCATACTAAGTCGATGGCCGAATAACGCTTTCAGCCCGGAAATCACCAGGGGCTGAAAAGCCATCCCTTCCTTCGCCATAGTAGTGCGCAACGAACGCCAGGGTGAGCTCGAGTGCATCTCGCCTATACCGGCGCCGCCAATGAAGCTGGAAAAGCCAACGCCTTTGTCTGACGCCAGTTGTGTCGCGGGATGCCGAGACTGACGTCAGCAAGCCCTGCACCAGCGCTCGTAGTCCTTGCTCGATCAAGGACAACAGAACGCCCTGCTTCCGTGGGACTGCCGCCGAGATTCTGGAGACGGACGTCGGCTCGAATTGGAATTGCCCCCGAGCTCCATGTTGAACGCAATCAGGATAGAGCGGACATTCGGGATAGTGGGCCTGAGTGACCGCTTCGTCACATGTAGAGTTCGCGCAATTGGCGTAGAGTTTCATGCCGACCCCAATGCTGCCGGGTATCGGCGCGATCGTTCCTCTACATAATTACAGGTTCCAGCCTGGTCCGCATCAGCGCATCGGCGGCTGGTGGTGCGCGACCTAAATCCGGCCCTGGGCCGTGCCAGAGCCGCTTCTTCAATGCCAGTGCTCACTCCCGACGTACCGGTGAGTGGTTGCCGCGCGTTCTCATGGCTGAGCCAGAGCGCGATCACGCTGAAGGGCTACGCCTGATCGCAGCATATGCATGGCCGTCGAGTGGCGACTATGCCGAACTCGGCATAGTCGACATCCATTCCGAGTTCCGGACTATGCCGAGTGCTCCCGGCGTCATGCCTGTTCGATCAGCGTTTCTGAAATCCCCGTACGGAACCTGTCCATCACTCGGCATAGTTTTCCGGACTCTATCTACTTTGTTAGATTAGACCTACCTGTAACTAGCGGAAATTATTATAATATTAGTTCCAGAACAGCGCCATAGAGAGAATCTATACCATGCATAAGGGGATTTTGTTCTACTAATACCCATATAAGCTCTCTTGATGAGCTTGCCGGGCGATTCACCCGTTTTCATCTGCGTTTCAAAACGCATTTTCAGCACGCAACCCGCACCGTGATCGAGCCGGTCGGACACTATTTGAGTGGTCTGATGCAGGCAGATCCGAACAAAAAGAATATGGAAAGGATGGAGGAGCGGGTTGTGAATGCAGATGAACAGCAGCTGCAGCATATGCTCACGGACTCACCTTGGGATCATCAGGCGGTAATCGATCAGGTTGCGTCGGAAGCGGACCAATGGCTTGGTGGACATCCTAATAGTTGCCTGTTGATCGATGAAAGCGGATTCAAGAAATCGGGCAATCATTCCGTGGGCGTCGCCCGTCAATGGTGTGGGCGTCTCGGCAAGGTGGACAATTGCCAAGTCGGCGTGTTTGCCGCATTGGGTCGTGATCGACGCGTGACGTTGATCGATGAGCGTCTGTATCTTCCTGAGAAATGGTGTGATGATTCGAATCGCTGCGATCTTGCCGGAATTCCCGAGGAGTACCAATGCTTCAAGACGAAGGTGGCGCTGGCATTGGAGATGATCGAGCATCAACGACAGATCGGTGTGCGTTTTTCATGGGTTGGAGCAGACGGTTTTTACGGTAACGACCCGGCGTTTCTACGCGGCATTGATGCGATGTCCGAAGTGTTTGTTGCGGACGTGCATTGTAATCAGTTGATTTTCCTTGAAGATCCGAAGCCTACATTAAAGAAGAAGAAAGGAAAGCGTGGCAGGAAGCCAACCAAGCTTGAGGCGAACACACCGGCGATACGGGTTGATCAATGGCAATCGGATCAGCCCGATGAGGCATGGACACGAGTCAAAGTTCGTGACAGCAGTCGCGGTGATTTGGAAGTGGACGTGCTGCATCGACGGGTTTGGCTGTGGGATAACGAGGAGACTGCGGCGCATTGTTGGCACTTGATTGTTCGCCGTGAGATCAATGCACCACGGGAAATCAAATATACCCTGTCAAATGCCCCCGCCGAGACCCGTGTGAAGCGGTTGGCCGAAATGCAGACGCAGCGCTATTGGGTGGAGCGAGCATTCCAGGATGGAAAATCCGAATGTGGTATGGCGGATTACCAGGTGCGCAAATGGAGCGCGTGGCATCATCACATGGCGTTGGTGTTCATGGCGATGCTGTTCATGTTGGAGGAACGGCTACGAGCTGAAGACGTGCATCCGCTCTTGAGTTGCTCTGACATTGAAGAGCTGCTGAAGCAATTTCTGCCAAGGCGCGCGGTGACGCAGGATGAGGTCGTTGCGCAGATGGAAAAGCGCCACAAGAAACGGTTGGCCAGCATTCGGTCTCATTACGCAAGGCAGGGCATCGATCTGCAGGAGTAGATTCGGTACGCAACCGGTCGAGCATCGCGAGACGATGCGGCGCTGAGCGTTGTTCCCGCCGCGGATGCCGGAAGGCTGCGTAGGGCGTACAACGGGACATCCGGCCGGGACGATCGAGGTCGACGATGCAGCTCCCGGGAGCTGTCGGCACCGCTGTGCTTGTCGTTTCCCCCGGCCGCATCTGCCGACACGAGGAACCTCGCCAGAGGCGGCCTCCTTGTGCCCGAGGGACGTTCCATGCCGTGGGCGAAGCGTCGGGGGGGTGCCAGTAGCGCGGTCCGGCGGAAACAACGTTCTTGTCGCGGCACAAGCCGGATGCTCGTAAGCGGCGACGGCCTGCCAGCTGACGGGCGACGTGATGCCACGCTATCGTGAACCGTCTCCTGGCCCTGAACGCAAACCCGAACAGCCGAGACGACAATGGCCTATCGGTATTTCACCATGCGGTCGTTGCGGAAAAATACGACATGGCAGACGCTCTGCTGGCGAGCGGTGCCGATATCGACGGGTTCAACGGCAACCGCTACCCGGAAACCGCGTTGCATCATTGCGTCATGAAGAACAAGCCGGAATGCGTTCGTTACCTGATCGAGCGCGACGCGAACATGCATCTCAAGGACGCGTTCGGTTACACGGTGTTCGAGAGAATACGCGTGCACGATCATATCGATGAGGAAATCGGGCGGCTGTTCGTGAAATGACGGTTCGCAACCACACCCGGCGGACGGCGATAGCTGCGCTTCGCATGCTTCGCCTGACAACCCGGTCTTGTGCCCTTGTTCCCTTGTTCCCGCGCGTCTATAGTCGGATCAGGTTTGACCAGTCGGGTGCTAGAATGTCCTCCGTCCTCAATCTCACCGAAGCCAAGGCGAAGTTCTCCGAGGTCGTCGATCGGGTAAGCCACGGCGAGGAGATCATCGTCACGCGCATGGGGCATCCGGTCGCGCGCATCACGCGCTATGAGCCGGCTGCTGCGAACCGCCGCCTGGGGTTCTTCGAGGGGCGGATTCGCCTCGCCGAGGACTTCGACGATTGGCCGGAGGACCTCGCCCGCGATCTCGGTATCACTGACTGAGCATGCGCTTTCTGGTTGACACACATGCCCTGCTCTGGGCGCTCGGCGAGCCAAGCGCCCTGTCGCCGGCGGCGCGGGATGCCATCGCCGACCCGTCCAACCTGAGCGTGATCAGCAGCGCGTCGCTTTGGGAGTGTGCGATCAAGGTGCCGATCGGTAAGCTCGAACTGCCTGAAGACTTCTTTGATTCCGTCCCCGAGGCCGGTTACGAGATGATGCCGATTCGGATCTCTCACCTCAATGTCTATCGCACCCTTCCGATGCACCACCGCGACCCGTTCGACAGGATGCTGGTGGCACAAGCCCGAGCGGAGGCCTTGACACTGATCTCCCGGGACCCGGAAATCGCAAAGTACGATGTCGAGATCCTGGCCTGCTGATGGGCAGGCGAAACCGTAATCTGCGGCTGTCGCCGACGAGCAGGCCGCTGCAAAAAGCCCGGCGAGCCGCTGCTATCGAGAAAGAAACCAGGGCTGCGAGGGCCGGGCTGGAGACTGATCCGGATCCGGAACCGCCTCGGAGTAACATTGGTCTTGATCGGACCGTCGGTGCCGATAGGTTAGGCAGCACACATCTACAACCCTTCTGGACGCTTTCCCCGTGGACACGAGGGACATGCCCTTGCGAAAAATGGATTGTCTGATACGTTGATATCGTCGGCGCGGCACTGGGATTCCGTCGCGCGGCGACTGAGAATATGGGAGGAGTGGGCCGTCATGTCCTTGGGAAAAATCCCTGTAGGAAAAATCATTGTGCGGGTCGTTGAGGCCGTCCTTGCAGTGTGGATTATTAAAGATGCGCTCGGTCTTTATATTGGCGGCAAACCGGATGCAGCGGTCAACAATGCGATCCTAGCAGGCGCCGTGATCGCCGTGTGCGAATCGTTGATTTGGCTCACGACGGCGCGGGCACGCAAGAAGTGGAATTTGTCCTCGGAAGAGATTCTCTGCAGAGGAATTCAGGCGCTGATCGCCGTGGCTATGGTCGCCGATGCGGCGTCGTCGCTACTCACAGGGAAAGGGTTCGGCGTCCACCAACCCGGTTGTTTGCTCTCCGTCGTGATTCTCGAGGGTATCATCCGGCGGTTCATCCGACCCGATCCTCGGCCACCGGTCATGGCCCAGGCATTAAAGGGCATCCAGGCAAACGTCAAAGTGTTCACGCACCTCCCTTCCGAGAAGGTCAGGGAAACACTTGGCCTGGTGCGCGGCATATCGGACATCGAGGCCAGCTCACGGCTGGATTTCGAACTCGCAGAGCAAGAGGCGCTCTACTTGATGCTGAAGCAAGCCCGAGAGCTCGGCGCAAATGCCGTCGTCGATGCGCGGCTGACGACCGGCACCTACGAAACCAACGGCTCGCAGTGGCAAGTCTCCCGCCCCGTTTACACGGGCACTGCTGTCCGGATCTAGTCTATGACCGGCGACGTTCCGTAGACCTGTCACGAGGCAGCGTCGCCGCGAATCCCGCGCAGCGAGTCGATGACCACGTTCCAGTCCACTGTGGCCCGGTTGCCTTGAATCCCCTCGTAATGGCTCTCGTTTGACGCGTCTCGCGGCAGGCCGGCCCAGATCTCGGAGAGATTCCGGGCGAAACGCTCATCGCCGATTCGGCCTCCGATCCAGCCTTCCATGCCGGCGTTCCGGGCAAGCTGCAGGGCCATCCGGTCTTGCAGCGCTGGCGTAAAGCGCTCGTTTCCGCTGAGGCCCATTCGATCGATCAGCCCATCGAGCGTGTTATCGAGGAGCTGGTACCTGCCAATCGCCGATCCGCCGTTGGACTGGACGAGGTCGGTCTGGAGGTCGCGGACCTCATTAACCGAGAGACCGGAGAGGTCCACGCGGTCCTGTTCCGCATTGCCGTACCACGCGTTGTAGTTGCCGCGGGACTCGGGCACGGCGATCAAGTCCAGCAACGCACCGGACCAGCCCCCGGAAACGCTATTCTGGCTCAGAGGGGGGAAAACCGGGGCGCTCCCGGTGTTTGCCCGATTGTAAGCGCCGATGGTTCGCAGATAGGTGTCGTCTTCGGAGATAGCCGATCGCGTGAGCAACTCGGCAATGTGCTCACCCGTCTCCCCTTCCGCCTGGATCAGCGCCTCCTTGGCGCGCTCCCTGGCTTGCGATGCGTCCGTGTCCAGCATGTCATGAATCCCTGCCGGGAAAAACGATTCATTGGCGGCGCGGAAGAACGCCATCTGCTCGTCAGTCAATCCGTACCCGCGCACCTGGTCCATGCGGGTGTCGATCAGCGCATCGCGCGCCTCCTGCCAACCGCTTCCGGCTGCGCTCACCGCTTGATCCCAGTCGCCGGTCCTTTTGTAGGTTTCACCAAACTTCTCAACGATGCCGCTGATTCCGTCTTCAGCCAATCCGCTGAGTCCGGCCCTGGCCAACGCTCCCGACTGAGAAAACTTCATCAGAAAGCCCCCGACCTCATCCGCGGCAATCTGGGGATACGGACGCGGCAGCATCGCTTGCTCGCCCAGGAGCTGGGCATACTGCTCACGTTTCTGTGAACGCATGGCGCCGCTTGCACCTCCGCCGAAGTCCGCGGCATCACCACTGTATCGGTCATGTGATCGACCCACTTCCCCCGGATCGTGCCGGTCCCGCGTAAGGCGCTGGTGTCCTGCGACTTCGCCGCGCACACCGTCCGTTCGGGCACGCGGATCGCGCAGATTGCCAGCGCTCACGTCGTCCGTCGCCCTGCCGTAGGTTGGAACCCGCCCATCCAGATCCGTATTGCGTCCAGGTTCAATGCCCGCCGGCCGCGGACCGCCAAAGGCATCGGCGAGAATGCCGAAGCCGCCTTCGCGCGCCGTCTGCTGCTCCTTTTGCGACAGCTCGCGATCCCCTTCCCCGTAGCCTAGGAGCAGCGCCATCCCGGCCGCGGCGTTGGCTTGATCTCGGTCGGCAAAGACGTCGGCGTAGCTCCAGGAGCTGGCGAGGCGCTGGTGATCCCCGGTGAGTCCCAGGCGGTCGATCCGCTCGTACATCCGGTCCATCAGCCCTGGGTCGCCGGCGACCGCGTGTCCGATCTCGACGGCGCGGTAGCTGCCCAGGGTGCCGAAGCGCTCGGCCGTGGACTCGGAGCGTTCCAGGCTGCGCGAGGCCGAGAGAGTATCGGATGCCTGCTCCTGCAGGGTCGAGCGCTCCTCCTGGGTCAGCCGCTCGGCGAAGACGTTGCGGGTACCGGATTGGGTGTCGGCCTTGACCCCCTCGGCCAGGCGGGCGGAAAAGTCACGGTCGCTCGAGACGCGCCTGGCGATATCGTCGGCGATCTGGTCCTGGAGCTGCTCGTTGGTGGCGTAGCTTCCCGTTAGGGTTCCGCCGCCGCGCAGCACACCCTTGATCGCCTCGGTCACCGCGCCCCGGTCGGACTTGTTCGAGGCACCGATCCCGGCGGAGATCGCCGCGGCAAACTGCTGGGAGGACAACCCGCTTTTACTGTAGCGGTGAGTCAAGCCCTCCGCCTCCTGCAGCAGCGCCCGGTCGGTCTGGCTGCCCGAGCTCTCGTAGCTCCAGCCCATGGCCCGCCCGTCGAAGGTTTCTCCAGACCGCGATGCGGACGATGCGGCCGCGGACGCCAGCCCACTGGTGAACTGCTGACTTGCCTCCTCCGCCACCCGTTGCCTGGAGCTCAGGTCCCGTTGCACGCTCTGGCCCACGTCGGCGCGCCACAGCACGTTGTCGGCACCGGTGGTGGTCGTCCCCCGCAGCGGGGCGTGCTCCATGATCGGGCTCATGGCCAGCGCCGGGGCCGGGCGCATCACGTCCGGGGAGGTGATCTTCTCGTCGATGAAGTCCCCGCCCTGGAACCGTCTGGCGAGATGGGTGGCGGTGATGGCGCTGCCGTAGATCAGCATCAGGCTGATGGCCGGCGTGCTCGCCGCCAGCATGCCCCCGGTGGCCAGATAGTCCTGCAGCAGGAAGTCGAGCTTGTACAGCGAGAGGATCGAGGGCACATCCAGATTCAGAGGACCTGACCTCGGTCCCGCGATCTTCTTGTAAGGGTCTGCCGAAAAACCTCGAGAATTCAATTGGAAGCAAGCCAAGTGCAGCGATTGTGCCGAGCAGCCTTTGGCTGGGGCTTGGATTTTGCGAAGATACCGGTTTTGGCGCGCACCGTTGCGCCGAGGATAAAAATTGTCCTGCCGAAAGGGCCAGAGCCGATGCCACAGATCCAGCTACCAATCTTCCCCGAGGGAGTCACCCATATCACCCCCGTGCTGGCATTCAGCAAACAGGATGGGCGCGTGACCTACTTCAACGGGTCCATGCCGGTGTTCGTCCACGAGGAAGACGATCAGGCCTCTTTTCAAATGATCACCGCCCAGTTCTGCGTCAACGGCAATGCCAAGCAGGCGGACATCGTGCGCGCCTTCGGGGTGACGAAGATCAGCCTCAAGCGCGCGGTGAAACGCTACCGCGAAGAAGGACCAAAAGGGTTCTATACACCACGCAAGCGCCGTGGGCCAGCAGTCTTGACCCCATCGGTGCTGGCCGAGGCCCAGCAGTTGCTCGATGAAGGCTTGGAGCCGTCTGAAGCGGCCGATCGACTGGGCATCAAACGCAACACCTTCTCCAAAGCGGTGCGAGCCGGACGCTTGCACAAGCCGGTAAAAAAAACGCTGACACACAGCTGACGAGTAAGAGCGAACGCTCGGCCGCCGACCGTACCGCCCCGATGGGGGTGGGTGCGGCGGACGTGGCGGGCCGTTTAGCCGCCAGCGTTGGCGAGCTCGATGCGGTGGCGCCGGACTTCACCCCAGCGCTGGATGTGCCCAACGGCGGCCTGCTGTGCGCCTTGCCGGCCTTGCTCGCGGTGGGCCTGCTCGAAGGGGTGGAGCGCCATTTGGAATTGCCCAAGGGCTACTATGGCCTCGACAGCCTGTTGCTGCTGCTCGCCTTCCTGGCGCTGGCGCGGCTCGACTCGATCGAGTCGCTGCGCTACAGCGCCCCGGGGGAGTGGGGCAAGCTGCTGGGACTGGATCGGGTCCCGGAGGTACGTACCCTGCGCGCGAAGATCCAGCTCCTGGCCCAAGAGGATGCTCCGGGGCAATGGAGCGCGGCGCTGTGCGAGCGCTGGATGACCGCCGCCCCCGAACAGGCCGGCGTGCTCTACATCGATGGGCATGTGCGCGTCTACAACGGCAGCCAGACCCAGCTGCCGCGTCATTATGTGGCCCGCCAGCGCTTGTGTCTGCGGGCCACCACGGACTACTGGGTCAACGCGATGGACGGACAGCCCTTCTTCGTCGTCAACCAGGTGGTCGACCCCGGACTGATCCAGGTCGTCGAGCAGGAGATCGTGCCGCGGCTTGAGCAACGCGTGCCCGTACAAGCAGACCGAGAAGCGCTCAAGGCCGATGCGCTGCGCCATCGCTTCACCCTGGTGTTCGACCGCGAAGGCTATTCGCCGGATTTCCTGCGGCGGATGAAGACGCAACGCATCGCCTGTCTGACCTATCACAAATTCCCCGGCGAGGATTGGCCCCAGGAGGAGTTCGCTCCCGCTCAGGTGCGTCTGCCCAGCGGCGAGATCATGACCATGGACCTGGCCGAACGCGGCACCTGTCTGAGTAACGGATTGTGGGTCCGGGAGCTGCGCAAGCGCAGCGAGCGCGACCACCAAACCGCCATCCTGTGCACCGATTATCGCTCCGCGGCGGCCCCTTTGGCGATAGCCATGTTTGCTCGCTGGTCGCAGGAAAACTTTTTCAAGTATGCCCGCGAACACTTCGGTCTGGATCGCCTGGTCGATTATCGCACCGAGGTGATTTCCGATCCCCTACAGGTCGTCAACCCCGATTATCGCCACCTCGACGGACAGGTGCGCTCGGCCACCGGCAAGCTCACCCGCCGTCTGGCCAAGTTCGCCGCCATGACCCTGGAGGAACCCATCGAGCCGCGGTATATGGAGCCGTTCGTGCGACGTAAGGCGGCGCTGAAAGAGGACATCGAGACCCTGCAGCACGACCTCGACACGCTCAAGGCCAAGCGCAAAGAGACGTCCCACCACATCACGGTCGATGAGCTTCCCAAAGAGGCGCGCTTTCGCCAGCTCAGCACTCAGTCCAAGCACCTCGTCGATACCATCAAAATGATTGCGTATCGGGCCGAGACAGCCATGGCCAACCGCTTGCGCGAGCATCTCAAACGGCCCGATGAGGCGCGTCGGCTACTGCGTGCCCTTTACACCACCGAAGCGGATCTGTTACCAGATCCCGATGCGCGAACCCTGACGGTACGGTTGCACCATGGCGCAAATGCCGCCACCGATCAGGTGATCGCGAAGCTGTGCGAGGAGCTCAACGAGACGCAGACGGTTTTTCCGCGCACGAACCTGCGGCTGGTGATGAAACTGGGCTCGACGTAGATTCCCCGAAGTCCGGCAACCCAAGGGCCTGACGTTGTTCACCGCCGCCGGCCAGGGCGACGGCAAAACCTTGGGGCTCAATCACCTGGGCCACGAAGGCTTGTTGCACCGCGTGGTGGCGGGCCACTGGGGTCGGATGCCGAAGGTGGCACAACTGGCGCTCGACAACCTCATCCAGGCCTACAACCTGCCCCAGGGCATTATCTGTTAGTTATTCCGGGATCTGGCCGCCGGCAAACCGGGTTCCTTCTCCAAGGTCGGACTCCGTACCTTCGTCGACCCCCGCTACAGAGGCGGCCGAATCAATGACGCCACCACCAAGGACATCGTCAGTCTGGTCGAAGTCGATGACGAGGAGTGGCTGTTCTACAAGGTCGGCGAGGTCAACGTCGCCTTCGTGCGCGGCACCACCGCCGATACTTTCGGCAACATCACCATGGAGCGCGAAGCACTGACCCTCAACAACCTCGCGATGGCGATGGCGGCCAAGAACAGTAACGGCATTGTGATCGCGCAGGTCGAACGGATCGCCGAGCGCAGGAGCTGCCGCCGCGCCAGGTCAAGATTCCGGGGGTGTTGGTCGATTGCGTGGTGGTGGCCGAACCGGCCCAGCACATGCAGACCCTGGCGACCCAGTACAACGCGGCCTATTCCGGCGAATTCCGTGTTCCACACCCCAGCCTGGTGTCGGCTCCGCTGACCGAGCGCAAGATCATCGCCCGTCGTGCTGCCTTCGAATTGCCGCCCAACGGCATCATCAATCTGGGGGTCGGGATGCCCGAAGGGGTGGCGACGGTCGCCAACGAGGAGCGGATCTCGCACCTACTGACCATGACCGTGGAATCCGGCCTGATCGGCGGGATTCCCTCGACCGGCGGTGACTTCGGGACCGGGGTCAACATGGATGCGGTGATCGATGAAAATCAGCAGTTCGATTTCTACGACGGTGGCGGCCTCGACATGGCGTGTCTTGGCATGGCCGAGTGCGATGCCGCCGGTAACGTCAACGTCAGCCGCTTCGGCGGCCGGCTGACCGGGGCCGGCGGCTTCATTAACATCAGCCAGAACGCCCGTCTCGTCGTATTCGTCGGCACTTTTACAGGCAGTGGTCTCGAGGTCGAGGTCAATGACGGCAAGCTGCGGATTGTCCAGGAAAGCAAGCAGCGGAAGTTCCTCGAGCAGGTCGAGCAAATCACCTTCAACGGCCAGTACGCCTACGATCGCGGCAAGCCAGTCTACTACGTCACCGAACGCTGCGTGTTGCGTCGCGTCAGGGGGGCTGGCGCTGATCGAAGTGGCGCCCGGCATCGACGTCGAGCGGGACATTCTACCGAACATGGACTTCGAGCCGATCATCGGTGAATACGGCGAGATGGATGCGCGCATCTTCGATGCCAACCCGATGGATTTGGAGACTGAACTGCTCAACCTGTCATTGCCGGAACGGGTCATTTACGATCCGGAACGCAACATCCTGTTCCTCAATTTCGAGGGTATGTATGTCCGGGTGGTCGAGGACGTGAAGGCAATCTGGGATATTTGCGAGCAGCGTTGCAAGGAGGCCGGCAAGCGGGTCGGCGTGATCATCAATTACGACGGGTTTCGGATCAATCAGGACATGTACGACGCCTATGCCGAAATGGATCGCCACTTCCTGGCCAACTATTTCAGTCAAATCACCCGCTACGCCACCAGCGCGTTCCTGCGCGCCAAGCTGGGCGAGACCTTGTCCGCGCGCGGCATCGCACCCCATGTCTTCGAGCGCCGGGAGGAAGCCCAGGCATTCCTGTCCCGGCAAAGCGGTGACGCCGGCCGTCGGACCTGACCCGGATCGCCGCCCCGGCGCAGCGGGCAAACCGCTGTGATTGCGTCGACCAAGCAACCAGAACAGAGGTGGCCCCGGAAATTCGCAGAGCGGGAATCACCGTCGCAGGATTCCTTAACACCAAGAAGGCGCGGCATGGAGCTGCAAAACAGGTACGAGATCTTTATTGGCGAGTAATTTGCCAACATCGGAACTGTTACTCAAGTCCACTACTGTCCGGGTAAATTGTCGAACAAATTCAGTTGGTTAGTCATGTCGAGTCCCCCGCTCATGGATTCCGCTCCAGTAAGCAGCTGAAGTAACTGGGTTTTCTCGAATAGGGTCAGACTCAGAATCTGTAGAATTGTGTAGAGATCCGCTTTGATGTCGAGGCGTTTCTTGATGATCGCCACGAGAACGTAGACAGAGATGGCGATCCAGATCTGGCTTTTGACCGCGTTCTCGGAGGTTCCGAAGAACGACTTGATGCGCAGGTGTTGCTTGATCCACTTGAAGAACAACTC
>CALNYS010000002.1:0-260335 GCA_942490855.1 uncultured Phycisphaeraceae bacterium
CGCGAGCATCGTCGCGTCGAGCTCCCCGAGGAACGCGTCCCTCGCGCCCTTCAGCACGCCCCGCAGCGCGCACGGGCCCTCGAGCGGGCACCCGCCGTCGTCGCGCAGGCATTCCACCAGCGCAAGGTCCGGCTCCAGCGCCCGCACCACGTCGCCGACGCTCACGCGAGCCGGGTCCACAGAGAGTTCCACGCCGCCGGCGCGCCCACGTGATGTCTCCACCCACCCCAGCGCATGCAGGTCCTGCACCACCTTCGAGAGGTGGTGCGCCGAGACGTCAAAGAGCCGGGCCATCTCCGCCACGGTCCGTCGCGTGTCCTGCGCCGCCAGCAGCATGAGCACGCGCAGCGCGAAGTCCGTCCGGTCGGTGAGCTGCATGGTTGATCCTCGCTGCCGGGTCGCCTAATCTGGTATCCACGATACTTCTTTGGAGGACGCGATGCAAGACCAGGAACTCACCCTCGCCGAGCACGCCGAGCGCAGGCGCCCGATCGACGCCACCCTCGAAGCGGAGATCGGGCGCCTTGTTGATCTCTTCTACGAGCGCACCCGCGCCGACCCGCTGCTCGGGCCGGTGTTCGAGCTCCACGTCGCCGACTGGGACGCGCACCTCGCGACCATGCGCGACTTCTGGACCTCCGCCGTCTACCGCACCGGGCGCTACTCCGGGCGCCCCTTCGAGGCGCACCGCCCCCTGAGCGAGCTCACCCCCGAGCACTTCGCCCGCTGGCTCGCCCTCTGGGAACAGACGGTCCGCGACGCCGTGCGCTCCCCCGCCGACGCCCCGCTCCTCTCGCTCGCGCGGCGCATGGCGATGAACATCTCCTCGCGCATGAACATCCCCGTCTCGCTCCCGGACGCCGGGTGATGGCCCCGCTCCCGACGCAGCGCGCCACGGCGACCTTCTACACGGGGCTGATCGTCGGCGTGTCGTTCTACGCGACGTCGATCAAGTTCCTCGCGCCCTCGGTCCCCCTGCCCCAGCTGCTCGACGTCGGGCGCCAGACGTTCGGGCACATGGTGTGGATCGAAGCGCCGCTCGCCGCGTGGCTGCTCGTCCGTTCGCGCGGGCTCCCCCGCCCGAGAGCCGTGCTCGCGCTGGGTGTCGCCCTGCTGGTCGCCCTCCAGCACGCCGCCCTGCGCCCCCTCCTCGACGCCCGCGTAGAGCAGATCCTCAACCGCGAGGACCCGGGCCCGTCGAGCCTGCACCTCGTGTACATCGGGATCGAAACGCTCAAGCTCGCGGCGCTGCTCGCGCTGGCCATGCTCCCGTTGCGCCGCGGTGACGGCCCAACCGGCGCCGGGACGCCATCGCCTGCCGAGGCGCCGACCGCCTGACTGGTGTTCTCGCGTGGGTCCCGACGCGTGCCGCGAGCAGGAGGACAAGCAGGACGCGACAAGACCGACGAGACCCGGGACGCGTCGCGGTACAGTTTCCGTACCAACGGAGGCCCCCAATGCGATACGTCGCTTTGCTCGCTTGTCTTCTCTCCGCTCCCGCTCTCGCGCAACCGATCGTGATCGACGGCGAGTTTGATGACTGGGAGAACGCTGGGGTAGTCGTCGCCCTGAACGACCCGGCGGGCGACGCGGTCGGGCCGTTCGACATCAGGCGGGTCTGGATCACCGCCGACGACGACCGCTACCTCTTCAGCTTCGAGGTCGGGACCGACGCGTTCAACCTCCAGTCCGGAGCGTACGCCCCGGAGCTGGGCCTTCGCTTCGATATCGATCTGAACGGGTCGATGATCTCCATCGACACGTTTATGCACACCGTCTTTGTCACGCCCGCCGGCGGTGATCCGACGCAGCTGTCCGGGACCAGCGCGGGTCTCGTGATCATGCCCACGTTCGCCTCCACGCGGTACGAGATGGCGGTCCCGCGAGAGCTCATCCCCGAGTTCCCGATCGTCGTGCTCCGGATCCGGGGTTCCGACACCGCCGACGCGGCAGCCGTGCTGTTTACGACTCAACCCAACCCGGAGCTGACAGCAACCGCGTCGCGCCACCCGGACGCCCACCTTCGGATCGCTTCGCTGAACACGGAACGCACCGGCATTCTCGACGCCGCTCAGCGCCCGGCGCTCAGCCGTTTGGTGCAGGCGGCGCGAGCCGACGTGTACTGCATCCAGGAAGAGTACGCGTCGACCGGCGCCGACCTCGCGGCGTTCTTCGCTGAGGCCGACCCCTTCGGAGACGGCGCGCCGTGGAACGTCGTGAAAGAAGGCGACCACGCGGTTGTCAGCCGCATGGCCCTCGCCGAGTCGCCGCTCGCGTCCTTCGGCGCAGGAGCGTTCGTCGATCTCAGCCCGCTCGGGCGCGACCCGGTGCTGATCCTGAGCATCCACCCACAGTACGGGGGCTACGTCGGCAATCACCAGGACGCGATACGGATCGCGTTCGCGAAGGCGCTCGCCGAAGCGCTGCAGGACATCGCCGACGGCGCGATCGAACCCACCCACCCCGGCTCCTCGATCGCGCCGGTCTTCGTCGTCGGCGACTGGAACCTCGTGGGCTCGCGCACCCCGCTCACGATCCTTGAGACCGACGCCGGGCTCGCGGCGCCCCCACTGATCGATCTCGGCTCCGGCGGGAGCGCCGTGACCTGGCGGAGCATCCCGTCCTCGCTCACGATGTTCTTCCCCGGGCGCCTGGACCTCATGGCCCATAACCCGACGCGCACCACCCGCCCGAACGCCTTCGTCCTGAACACCCAGACGCTCTCGAGCACGCAGCTCAGCGAGCTGGGCCTGCTCGCGGACGATTCGTTCGAGGCCTCCGATCACCTCATGCTCGTCGCGGACTACGCCTTCACGCCCCAGAGCCCCGACCTCAACGCCGACGGCGTGGTGGATTCCTCGGACCTGGCGTTCCTGCTGGCGTTCTGGGAGCAGGGCGGCCCGGCGGACCTGACGGGGGACGGGGTCGTGGACTCCTCGGACCTGGCGGTGATCCTGGCGGCGTGGGATTGAATCGATTCGATTGCCGGATGGTCTAGGCGCGGGTAGACTCCCCCTCCACGCTTCGGGGCGTAGCGCAGCTTGGTAGCGCGTTTGACTGGGGGTCAAAAGGTCGCAGGTTCAAATCCTGTCGCCCCGACTTTTAAGAGATCAAGCCCTTCGACGAGCACGTCGGAGGGTTTTTTCATTGTTGCACATAGAATCGCGACGCCGGCGGGGCAGCGTTGGCCTCTGCTCCCGGACTCGTCCGAACCGAGCGGCACGCACCCATCAGCACCTCGTCTTTGCTCCGCGAGGATGATCTGGAGTGGCCGGACAAGGGAGGGAAGCGATGAACCAGACAGCCCGCGAGACGCACCGCGACAACACGATCCGCAGAGCTCTTCGGCTCCGTCCTCGGCGGCGCGGTTCGCCGCGTACCGGGTGCGGGCGCTACACCCGAGCCTCGGTCGCGGCTGCGTTTCTCCTGCTCGCCCCCGCCATGCCGTCCGCCTCGGCGCAGGACGGGCTCGCGGACGCGCGCCGAGGCTTCCACACTCGGCTCGTCGAAGAGCGGCGCGTGGACCGCCCGCTCGATCCGCCTCCGCCGGACATCTTTACGCTCGTCGACTACCAGTCACCGGCCGGCCCCATGCGGGCCTACCTGTCGGTTCACACCGACATCGAGCCGGGCGAACGCCGCCCCGCGATCGTCTGGCTGACGGGTGGGTTTCCGGCCGCACGCGGGGGAAACGGGATCTGGACGCGGGGGGCGATTGAGAACGACCAGTCCGCGTCGGCGTATCGCGACGAGGGCGTTGTGATGCTCGTGCCGACCGTGCGAGGGACCGCCGACAACCCCGGCATGCAGGAATCGTTCTTCGGCGAGGTCGACGATGTGCTGGCCGCCGCCGCGTACCTGCGCTCGCTTCCTACGGTGGATCCCGACCGCATCATCCTCGGGGGTCACAGCACCGGGGGCACGCTCGCCCTGCTCGTGGCGGAGTCCACGGATCTCTTTTGCGCGGTCGTCGCGTTCGGCCCGGTTGCGCGCGTCACCGATTACGGCGGGCGGACCTGGCCCTTCGATCCGTCGGACCCCGCGGAGGTGCGCCTGCGCTCCCCGCTGTACTTCCTCGACGCGATCCGCACACCGACTCTGGTAGCGGAGGGCGATCGTGCGAACATCGAGGACCTCGTCATGCTCGAGGAGGCGACCAGCAACCCGAACATCGCGTTTGCGCTGCTGAAGGACGAGGACCACTTCACGCCGCTCTCGCCGGTGAACCGCTGGCTTGCACGAACGGTCAGGCACGGCGGTGACGAGGAGCTGCGCTTCGATGCCGACGAGGTGCATGCTGTTGTTCGCTCCTACTACCGCGAACAGCGAGAGGCACGAGACCTGCGATTGCTCGCTGAGCGGCGAGCCGATGGAGCCGCGCTGGGCGAGACCGCGACAGTCGAGTTCGTCTGCGCTCTCCGCACCGCATCGAGACTGGACGCCGTACGAACCGCCTTCGACGGCTTCGAACCCGGCGAGGTCTCCGAGGAGACAGACGCGGACGGTCGTCCGTACCTCCGGTTGCGATGGCGCCGGACCCTCGCCCTCACCCCGCAGGAGATCTTTGACGCCTCGGCCGAATTCAGGACCGCCTGCCGGGCCGCCTGGGTGCGGGACCAAGGCTGGGACCTCGTCGCCGATAGTCGCTGAGCGCCCGGGGCGTTTCACGGTTGTGACGCCCTCGCCCCGGGCGTTCAAGGGCGGAGGCGCCAGAGCTTGCGGACGGCGTCGAGGAAGGCGTCGATCGTGGCGGGCGGCATCTCGCGGAGCTCCATCACCTTCCGCGCCAGGGCGAGGCCCGTCTCCCCCTCCTCGTACACCGAGATCGTCTCGTCCCACCCGCTGAGCGCCTCGGCCTCGGCGAGGTAGCGGGCGCGCATGATGATCTTGATGTCGGCGTTGAGCTCCTTGGCGATCTGGATCAGCCCGGACCGGTTCTCGGCGTGCGGCAACGTGACGACGAGGTACTGCGCGCGCCCGATGCCGGCGGTCTCGAGGATCTCGGGGCGGGTGGCGTCGCCGAAGATCGCCGAGCGCCCCTCCGCGACGAGCGACTCGACGGTGCGGAGGTTCATCTCCACGACAACCGTGTGAAACCCGGCGTCGCGGAGGAGCCCATCCACCAGTCGCCCGGCCGGCCCGTACCCCACAACGATGGCGAGGGTCTTTCCCGTCTCGCTGATGCGCTCGGAGGATGCTTCGTTGACGCCCCGCCGCAAGCGGTCGGACTTGCCGTCCAGGAGTGTCCACAGCCAGGGGACGCGCCGGACGGACGCCTCGATCCGGTCGAGGGAGCCGAAGAGGATCGGGTTGAGGGTGATGGAGATCATCGCGGCGCCGACGAGGACCTGCTGCCCCTCGGCGGGGATCACGCCGTTAAGCAGCGCGACCTGCCCGAGGATGAAGGAGAACTCGCCGATCTGCGCCAGCCCCAGCGCGACCGTGAGCGCGGTGCGACCGGGGTAGCCCAGCACCGACACGATCGCGAGCGCGGCGATCGGCTTGACCAGCATGACGATCCCCAAACCCGCGGCGAGCATGAGCGGCTCGCGCACCACGAAGCTGGGGTCGAACAGCATCCCGACGGCGACAAAGAAGAGAACGGCAAACGCGTCGCGCAGCGGGAGCGCGTCGGCCGCGGCCTGGTGGCTCGTCGGGCTCTGCGCGACGACCATGCCGGCAAGGAACGCGCCGAGCGCGACGGAGACCCCGAAGAACGCCGCGGAGCCGACCGCGATCGCGATGGACAGCACGAGGACGGTGAGCGTGAAGAGCTCCCGCGATCGGAGCTTCGCGACGGCGCCGAGCAGCCAGGGGATGACGCGCGAGCCCGCGAGCACGAGGATCGCGACGAGCACGCCGAACTTGGCGAGCGCCACAACAATCGGCATGACCACGCCGCCGCCCGAGGTCGCGCGGGCGGCCTCGGCCGCGTCGCCGACCGCCATCATCGGGACGAAGACGAGAGCGAGAACCGTAAAGAGGTCCTCGACGAGCAACCACCCCACCGCCGCGTGCCCGTGCGCGGTCGTGAGCATCTGCCTGTCGAGGAGGACCCGGAGCAGGACAACCGTGCTGGCGACGGCCATCGCCATGCCGAGCACCATGCCCGACTGCCAGGGCCACCCGAACGCCAGGAAGATGAGCGTCCCGACGACCGTCGCGGCGAGGCTCTGCGCGATGGCCCCGGGCACGGCGATCCCCCGGACCGCGACAAGGTCCTTGAGTTTGAAGTGCAGGCCCACGCCGAACATCATCAGGATGACGCCGATCTCCGCGAGCTGGTGGGCGATCTGTTCATCGCCGACAAAGCCCGGCGTGTAGGGGCCGATGACCACGCCGCCGAGGAGGTAGCCGACGATCGGCGAGAGCCCGAGTCGTTTCGTGGCCAGCCCGAGGAGCCACGCCGCGGCGAGTCCCGCCGCGAGCGTGGTCAGCAGCGGGAGTTCGGTCATCGCGGCGGCGAGGGTCGAGTGCGGCGTGAGAAGCATGGCCGATGGTAGCCCGCGCCGCGCGTCGCGGAGTGCGCGCATCGCGTTGCCGGGCGCGCGCCGCCCTCGTACGCTGACGCCCGCATGAGCTACCCACCCTCACCCCGCCGTGTGACCGATGGCGCCGCGGCGCTGGCGCTGATGGCGGAGCACCCGTTTGCGCATCTCTTTACCTCGCACGGCGGCCAGCGGGTGACCCGCATCCCCTTCGTGACGGATGCCGACCACGATCAGCCCGTGCGGTTGCGCGGGCACGTGAACAGCCAGAACCCGCAGGCGCTGGATCTAGACGGCGCCCCGGTGCTGGTCACGTTCTCCGGGCACGCGACGTACGTCTCCCCGAACTGGCGAGCCGACAAGACGCGGGGCGGCACGTACGACTACGAGGAGGTCGTCGTCCGGGGGACGGCGCGCGTTGTAGAGGGCATCGATCACTTCCGCGCCATGATCGACGACCTCTCTGCGCTGATCGAACCGCAGTACGCCGAGGTCGCCGACTACCCGGTGTGGCACACATCGATGGCCACGCCCGGGTACATCGAGCGCCTGATCCCGCACATCACGCAGTTCGCCATCGACGTCGAGGAGTGCGAGATGGTGTCCAAGCTGCACCAGCAGTTCCCGAAAGAGGACCAGCTGTCGGTCGCCGAGCATCTTTCCCGCTGCCGCCGCGACAGCGCAAGGGCGATCGCCGAGAAGATCCGCGCCCTGCCCTGAACGCGCTAGCTCGGGTCGAGCTCGCACGAAAGCATGACGTTGCACGGCGCGGGCGGGTATTCCATCTCGGCGCGGTAGCCCCGGAACTCCGACGCGGGCCCCCAGCCCGAGAGCGCGAGGGTGTGCTCGATGAGCTCCCCGTAGCGCGCCAGGCGCGGCGTGGCGACCACCGGCGGGCTGCCGAGGACACGCGCGGGCGTCGGCTCGAGCACGGGCTCGCCCATGACCTCGTTGGCGCCCCACGGCGGCCTGTTCTCGAGCAGCCCGAAGACGTGCATGTTCATGTCGCCGAAGTGGGCGAGCGACCCGTGGAGGTAGACATCAAAGACCGAGGACTCCACCGGCGTGCGCACGCCCATGTGATACCGCGCCTGCGTGTTCTCGGGCTCGTAGTGCCTCGGCACCACGCGCCGGTGGATCTCACCCGCGATGCACGTCACCGCGCCGGCGCGCCCGAGCACACCCGGCGCGAGCTCGTCGTAGACCCAGCCGTTGGCGTCCTCGAACTGGCGGAGCTGCGGGAGCGGGTCGGAGCAGAACTCGCGGAGAAGCGGCATGCCGCCCGTGTCGGTCCCCGACGGGTCGAGCGGCTCGCGGATGAGGCGGTACGACTCCGACGCGGAATCGTTGCCCGCGCGCAGGACCCGCACGATCCACGGGACGCTCGGACGCAACCGCTCGAGCCCGACCAGCCCGCTGACCTGCATGACGTCGAGCTTCGTCTCGTCCTCCTCGCTCGGGCGGATGAAGAGCGTCATCACCTGCACCCGTGCGCGCACGCCCCACACCGCCGCGTGGGCGCGGTACAGCTGGCGGCGCTGCTCGAGTGAGTCGCGGGCGTCGACCCCGGCGTGCGAGTTCACCATGACCTCGAACGTGCGCCGATCGCCGGCGCTGCGCTCGACGAACTCGCGGAGCTTGTGGTCGGCCACGCGGACGCTGGACACGCGGCTGGCCGAGACGCCCGCGATGTCAGCGGCCTTCAGCACGAGTTCGATCCCGGCAGCGCCCGGCAGGTGCTTGAAGGCCGTCAGCTCGTCGGTGTCGTGGACAAAGCGGCAGACCTTCCACGCGAGCTTGTTGTCCAGACCCAGCGCCTTGGCGACGGCCGCCGGGCGGGCCGCGCCGAGGCCGGCCTCGGTCAGCAGGTCGGTAAACGCGCCGCGGGCGCTCCGCAGGACGTCGGAGGCGGCGGACTCAAAGCCTGTTGGTGATGCGTTAGCGGGAGCCATTCTCATCCTGTCGGTCGATTGCACGGGGCCTGTTGTGAATCTTCTTCACCCGCTCAAGGTATACGAAAGATCGAGGGACAGAAACATTTCTCGGGATATTTCCAGAAATGTGTTCGAGAATATTTCTCGGCGTTGTACCTTCAGGCAGAACGGAGCGGCGGTTCGGACGTCAAGAGTCGTCAAATTCCGCTCTGAAAACACGTTACGCGTAGGTCGGAGCGACCCGCGTGAGAAGAGAGGACCCCACGATGACACGCACCACTCTCACTCTTCCCCTGCTGGCGGCCGCCGGCCTCGTCGCGACCGCCGCCCCCGCGTTCGGCGATGCCCGGGGCCTGTTCCCGACAGACCCCACGATCTTCACCTCCGATTTCCAGGTGTGGGAGGACGGCGACGCCCCCGTGACGCTGACGCTCGACCGGTTCGACACCCTGGGCGGCTCACGCGAGCTGACCGCCGTCACGTTCTTCTTCGACGCGGTCGTTGACATGACCGTCGGCGTCGAGAACCTCGGCGACACGCCCGTCGACAGCTCCGACTACTCCTTCTCGTTCGAGCTGACCGAACAGTCGAACTGGTCGATCCCCTTCTCCCCCGGCGTGCTGGGCGGCAACACCGCGCCGACCCCCTCCGTCAGCCTCGGCGCCTCCGACGGCATCGAAGGTTCGGGCGCCGACTTCCACGAGTACGTCTTCGGGATCGAGGACCTGGACATCTTCAGCTTCTTCGAGGTGAGCGAAGAGGACCACAGCGCGTTCATCGGCACCGGCCAGTTCACCGTGGACATCACGCCCCTCGTCAGCTTCCCGTCGTCGCCCCCGCCCCCCTTCCTGAACTTCGACACCGTGCTGCACCAGCAGGCCGTCGAGATCTCTGTTCAGTACGTGTACTCAGAGGTCCCCGCGCCCGGCGGCGTCGCGATGGGCGCGCTCGCCGCGACCGTGGTCACCCGTCGCCGGCGCACCGCCTGAGCGGGACAGACGCCGACGGATCACCGCCGGGCCCCTGCGCGCCCTCGCGGTTCAGGCCTGGCGCCCTGAGGCGCCTCGGATTCTCGTACGCGTCCCCCACCGTACGATCGAGAGCCGTCTGGTCTTCGAACCGGGCGGCTCTTTTCTCGTTCGTGGGCGGCCCTGCCCGGACTGCGGGTAGGCTGGGGCGCAACACGATCGGAGACCGCCGATGGCGAAGCACGAGACCCCCGCATCCGAACTGATCGACGCGCGGATCGAAGAACTCGGGGACTGGCGCGGGGAGACGCTGGCTCAGGCCCGTGCGCTTATCCGTAAAGCCGTGCCGGAGGTCGTTGAAGAGTGGAAGTGGCGAGGGGTGCCCGTGTGGTCCCGGGGCGGGATCATCTGCACCGGCGAGACCTACAAGGACAAGGTGAAGTTCACCTTCGCCAAGGGCGCCGCGCTGGAGGATCCGTCGGGCCTCTTCAACGCGAGCCTCGAGGGCAACACCCGGCGCGCGATCGACCTCCACGAGGGCGACACGATCAAGAAGAGCGCGTTCACGGCTCTGATCCGCGCCGCGGTGGCAGAAAACACGGCGTGAGACGCCGAGCCAGGTCCGTCGCCGGGGGGCGGTCGGTAGTACGATCGCGCCATGAGTGATTCTCCCCCCTGCCCGGCGTGCGAAGCGGACTACACCTACCTCGACGGCGCGCTCTACGTGTGCCCGTCGTGCGCCCATGAATGGTCAGCGGACCAGTCAGAGGCGGACGGGGGCGACGACGCCGCGGCCGGCCCGGTGGTGCGCGACGCGAACGGGAACGAGCTCCGGACCGGCGACACGGTGGTGGTGATCAAGGACCTGAAGGTCAAAGGGTCGTCACTCGTGGTCAAGGGCGGGACCAAGGTCAAGAACATCCGCCTCGTGGACGGGGACCACGACATCGATTGCAAGATCGACGGCGTGGGCGCGATGCAGCTCAAGTCCGAGTTCGTCAAGAAGGCGTGAGCGGGGCGGGGCCCCCGTCCGTAGGATGCGCCGATGGACAGGCTTCTCGGCGAGCTCATCTTCCTCTTCACCGTGATCGACCCGATCGGGACGGTCCCGGTGTTCATCGCCGCGACTACGGGGATGCCCGAGCGGACGCGCCGCCTGGTCGCGCTCCGGGCGACGCTGATCTCGGCGGGCATCCTGCTTGCGTGCATCGTGGTCGGGCAGGCGGTGCTCGAGCAGCTCGACATCGACTTCGCGGCGTTCCGCGTCGCGGGCGGGATCATCCTGTTCCTCTTCGCGCTCGACATGATCTTCGGCGAGAGCAAGCCCGACTCCGAAGTCGCGGAAGCCGAGAAGCACTGCGACGACGACCTCGACGCGGCGGTGTACCCGCTGGCGATCCCGTCGATCGCGGGCCCCGGCGCGATCATGGCGGTGATCCTGCTCACCGATAACACGCAGTACAGCTTCCTGCACCAAACGATGACCGCCGCGGTCGTCGGCGTGGTGCTCGGGCTTACCCTCTGCGCGATGCTGCTCGCGTCGCGGATCCAGAACCTGATCGGGCGCGTCGGCGCGAGCATCGTCAGCCGGGTGATGGGCCTGCTGTTCTCCGCGATGGCCGCGGACAGCGTGCTCTCGGGCATCCGGGACTTCTTCGCGAGCTAGGGCGACCGAACCCAACCACCCCATCGCAATCGGTCGGCGCCGGATCCGTATGAGTCACACGGGCGGGCGACCATCGAGCGAGGAACGTGCGCGTGGCAACGGCGAAGACAGTGATTGTGCGGGGGAGTCTGCTGATCGCGGTCGGCGCGGCGGTTCTTCTCGGCGGGTTCCTTGCGCTGACCGGGCGTCTGGAATCGCTCGAAGCCCCGGCGCTCGATCTCAGCGTGCATCCCCCCTTCCGCACGTGGGACGAGCACGCGGCGATCTACGCTCGCGGCGGGTTCCCGTACACACTGGAGATCGACCACCCGGAGAGCGCCGGCGCGCTGCTCTACGTGGGCGTGCAGCACTCGACGGATCCCGAGGACCCGCAGTTCGAGCAGCTGCGCCGCGACTGGGAGGCGTTCGCCCCGACGGTCGCCCTCAACGAAGGGCGCTCCCGGTACTTCCGCTGGTCAACAGAACTCATCGGGGGGATCAGCGACCCCAAGCTCGCGCACATCCTCGCGCGCCGGAGCGGCATCCCGATCTACACGCTCGAGCCGTCGTACGAGGACGAGGTCGCGCTGCTGCTCGAGAGCTGGCCCGCGGAGCTGGTCGCGTGCTTCTTCTCGACGCGGGTGATCTGCGCCGAGAGCGGCGGCGACCCCGCGCGCGCCGAGGCCAAGGCGCCCGGGCTGCTCGCGAAGCGCACCGACGTCGAGGGGCTGCGCGGCGTGCTCACGGGCGTGGCGGACCTCGATCGCGTCTGGCGCGAGCACGTCCCCGACGGGCCAGACTGGCGAACGCTGAGCAACATCGATTCGGTGACCACGATGCGGCGCGTGGGCGACGACTCGCGCGAGGTGCGCGGGCGGCACATGGTGCGGGCGATCGCCGACCTGGTGTCGCGGGGCGAGCGCGTGGTGGCGGTCGTCGGGGCGAGCCACGTGATACGCCAGGAGCCGACCCTGCGCTCGCTGCTGGCGCCCCAACGCGAAGGCGCTACGGAGTGATGACGTAGCGCAGCGCGTTCTCGCCGTCGTAGGTCACCACGCCGTCGGGGCGCATGCCGCACTTGTCCAGCACACGGACCGACGCGCCGTTCTCGGGGAGGACGAGCGCGATGATGCGCTCGAGCTTGAGCGTGTCGAAACCGAAGGCGAGGCTCGCGGCGCAGGCCTCGGTCGCGAGGCCCTTGCCCCAGTGCTCGGGAAAGAAGCGGTAGCCAACGTCCACCTCGTCGAGATCTATGAGGTATTTGAGACCGCAAAACCCGATGAGATCCCCGCTCTCCTTCAGCACGCACCCCCAGCGCCCGAAGCCAACGGTGTCGAAGTCGGGGTAGGTCTCGATCGCGCGGCGGGCCTCGTCAACGCTGGCCAGCGGCGGCTCGCCCGTGTAGCGCATGACGTCGGGGTGAGCGTTGAGCGCAAAGAACGCGTCGGCGTCCGCCGGCGTCATCGCGCGGTGGAGCAGACGATCGGTCTCCGGCCCGGTGCGGTGCGCGCGTGCGATGGCGTTACCCCTCTGTGATGAACTCGCGGTCGTACATCATCGCGTTGAAGTCGATGTCTTCGATCACGACGCCGAGCTGACGCAGCATGTTCATCGCCTGAGCGCGGTGGTGCACCTCGTGCAGCGCGAGCTGGGTGACCATGTCCGACGCGGTGCACGCGGCGCGGACGAGGCGTTTCTCGTCGTCGGTGACGCGGTACACGATCGCGCGGGCCCAGTCGCGCTCCGCGGCGATCGCCTCACGGGTGGCCGCGGCCTGTGCGCGCCAGACGGTTACCAGCTCATCGAACGGGAGCGGGTGCTCGTCCTTGATCGGCCATTCCGAGTACGGCGGGACCTCGCGCTCCAGGAGGCGCTCGACGTAGTACCACTCGCTGATGAGCACGTGCGTGAACGTGCGCGCAAGAGACCCCGGCCCGATGCGGAACTCGCGGGCGTACTCCTCCGCGGGGAGGCCGCCGGCCGCGGCGAGGACGCGCTCGCGGGCCTTCGCGAGATAGTCGTAGGTTCGCGTGGGGTTCATAGCTGGTGCTTCCTGCTGAGTGCACAGCGTCAGGTCGCGTCCGGGACGTCGATCCCGAGGCCGCTCAGCAGAATGTAGTAAATCGCGACCGGGAGCACCCCGACGACGAGGACGATCGCGTTGTGCGTGAAGCCGTGGCGGTGATGCTTCACGCGCTTCCTTGGCGCGGGGGCTAGTGCTCTTCTTCCTCGCGGTCCGTGACGAGCAAGCTCGTGGAGAGGTCGTCGCGCATCCGCTCGTGGAGCGATTCGACGCCCATCCGGTCCACGGCGAGGTTCGCCTTGCGCAGCACGCTGCGGGTGGGGTACGCGAGGTGGCAGACGGGATCGCCCGGGGCGACCGAGGGGATGGTGGTCATCCCCAGGATGACGCCGTCGCGCGGGGCGAGGATGGTGTTGAGTTCCTCGCCGACAAGCGTGGTGTTCGTCGCGATGGGGTCGTCCTTCTCGACGATGTCGCCGGGCGCGACGTGGAACTCGAGGAACCCGCCGTGCGCGGCGCGGACCCACTTGGTGGCGTCGGTCTCGACGCGGTACGCGGGCTGGTGGGGCTCGCCCTCGACCATGCCGAGAAACTTGAGGCAGTTGGCGATGCCGCGGACGGCGTACTCGACGACGCTGCGCTCGACCTTCCAGACCTCGCCCGCTTCGAGGATGAGCGTGGCGCACCCGTGGGCGCAGGCGGCGTTGCGGAGCGACCCGTCGGGCCCGGCGCCGTCAACGAGCAGCTCGGCGCCGAACGCGCGGGCGAAGGCCGCGAGGCGCGGGTCGCTGAGCTCGGCGCGGACGTTGGGGAAGTTGGTGCGCCGGAGCGCGGCGGTGTGGAGGTCGATGCAGTAATCGCATCGGGTGATCACCTGGCGGAAGAACGAAGACGCGAGGCGCGACGCGGAGCTGCCCTCGGGCGACCCCGGGAAGGAACGGTTGAGGTCGCGCCGGTCGGGCAGGTAGCGCGTGCGGTGCTCGAAGCCGAGGATGTTGACCACCGGCACGAGGACAAGCGTACCCGCGATCAACTCGAAAGGGCGCTCGCGGAGGATCTTGCGGATGACGCCGGTGCCGTTGATCTCGTCGCCGTGGACGGCCGCGGTGACCGCGACGGTCGGCCCCTCGCGCTTGCCGCGCCACACGCGGATGGGGATGGAGACATCGTTGGCGGTGTAGCTCTCGGAGACGGTCAGGGAGAGTGCGGCGTGTTCGCCCAGAGCAACGGGGCGCCCGCACCAGTCACTGTGATCGGTGCTCATGAAGAGGTCTCGAGGTCTTCGATCAGCTTGGGATCGAGGTCTTTGATCTTGACGCGGCGCTTGCGTTGTCGGCGCGCCGGGACAAGGTCGCGCATTTCGTCGAGGCGCCCGTAACAGAGGAGCTTGTCGCCCGCCTCGAGGACGCGCGAGCCCTTGGGGTTGGAGATGACGCTGGTCCCGCGGTGGAGGTTGAGGACCGCCACGTCGCGGTCGCGCAGCCCGGACTCGCTGATCGACTTGCCCACGAACCCCGACCCCTCGGGGATAATCATGTCCGCGACACCGAACCCCTTGGTGACGGTCAGACGCTGGCGCAGGTCGATCTCGGGGAAGTCCACGCGGTCGGCGATGTAGTCAACGATGGCGCCGGCGACGTCGAGCCCGGTCGCGCCCTCGATGCCCTCGAGGCCCGGGGAGGAGTTGACCTCCATGATCTGCGGGCCGTCGGCGCCCTCGAGCATGTCCACGCCCGCGACGCGTAGGCCCATGATCTGGGCAGCGCGAACGGCGGTCTGGGCGTAGAGAGGGTCGAGCTCGATGCGCTCCGCCCGCCCGCCGCGGTGGACGTTGCTGCGGAACTCGTCCCCCTGCGCGACGCGGCGCATCGCGGCGGCGACGGTGTCACCGATCACGAACGCACGGATGTCGCGCCCCTTGCTCTCGGCGATGAACTGCTGGATCAGCACATTCTGGCGCGCGGTCTGGAGCGTCTCGATGATGCCCTCGGCGACCTGCGTGGTCTCGGCGAGGATCACGCCGACGCCCTGCGTCCCCTCGAGGATCTTGATGATGACCGGCGCGCCGCCGACGCGTTCGACCGCGGGGAGCACGTCGGAGCGGTCGCGCACGAACGTGGTGTGCGGGATCCCGATGTCGTGGCGGCTGAGGATCTGCAACGAACGCAGCTTGTCGCGCGAGTTGCCGATGCCCGCGGCGGTGTTGGGCGTGTAGACGTCCATCTGCTCGAACTGGCGCACGACCGCGGTGCCGAAGTAGGTGATCGACGCCCCGATACGCGGCAGGATCGCGTCGTACTCCGAGAGCTGCTTCGAGCGGAAGAAGAGGTTGGGCTCCCCCTCCTCGAGCTGGATGGCGAACCGCAGCGTGTTGAGCACCTTGACGTTGTGACCGCGTTCCTCGGCGGCCTGACGGAGACGCGCGGTGCTGTAGCAGCGCGGCGCGGTAGAGAGAATGCCGAGCTTCACGGGGCGCCTCCTGTCGTCCCGCGCCGCTTCCTGGGCGAGGTCAGGACGTACTTCTTCGATGGGTCAACGAGCACCGCCCCCTCGAGCGCCGTGCGCCCGAGCAGCATGCGACAGAGCATCGCGCGACGGCACACCAGGCTGATCTCGATGTCGCGTTCGATCCCGCCGAACTCGACGCGGGTCACGCAGACATAGCGCTGCTGGAGCTCGCCGTGGCTGGGCTTGACGCTGCTGGTCCTCACGGGGGTCGCCTCGACCCAGCGGGTGCGTCGCTCGGGGGTCAGGCGGGTCACGACCTCGAACCGGATGCGCCCGCCCTCGAGTTCCTCGATCTGGGCGACGTCGATCGCGCTGGTGCGGGCGCCGGTGTCGATCTTCGCCCGGATGCTGCGCACGCCCCAGTCCGGGAGAGCAACCCGCTCCCGCCAGCCCACAATCTTCTGCCCAACGCTCTTTTGTTCGTGATCGCACATCAAGAGGCTTGCCCCCGCGCTCGTGCCCCGGACAAACGCGGAACGCGGGACGCGACCGCTCTCATGATACGCCGAGGCACGGTTCCGAGCGTGGGGCGCGGGGCAACCCCGTCCAAAGTGCGCAGATTCCCCAGTTTCAACGCCCGGCCGGGCGCTCCCGCGAGAGGACGCGCACAAGGCGTTTTTCCCTTGCTTTCTAGGAGTTTTTTTGCTTCACGCTCTCGTTTTTAACTAGGGGCGCGAAGGGGCGGTCATCTATCCTGAGGATGTGCCGGGGATGCCCGGCAGGGAACACGTCGGCCGCGTGGGGAGACGCGGCCCTATGAGGGGATAGAGAAATGAAGTCCGTACTTTCTTGCGCTGCCGTTGCGTGCAGCGGGACGCTCGCCATGGGCGGCGTCATCACAACCGATTTTTCCGGCTTTTCGAACGGCGCCAACGTGGAAGGGACCACGTTCAACGCCGGCACGCTCGCCGAGTTCATCGCGACCTCGGGCGGGAACAACCAGGGCCTGCGCATCTTTGACACCACCCCCGGCGGGCCCAACGCCGGCGGGCCCGACCCCGACCTGCTCGTCCCCGGCTTCGGCAACGCCCTGATCCTGCAGGACAACACCGGCGTCACCCCGAACGACGCCGACGAGGGCGGCGTGATCAGCTTCGATTTCACCAGCGCCGTGAGCCTCGTGTCGATCGACCTCATCGACTTCAACGGCTCGAGCGCGTCCGTCTTCATCCTCACCGACACCCAGGGCGACACCCGCGAGTTCTTCGTCCCCGACGACTGGACCGGGGAACCCGGCGTCAACGGCGCCGACGGCTACGGCACCCTGTTCTTCGACCAGAACAACCAGGCCGGGTTCATGGGCAACCTCGCGACGTACTCCGATACCGGCGCCTTCGACATCGACGATGTCATCTCGATCGACTTCAACCTCGGCGGCTCGGCGGCGCTCGACACCCTCGTCGTGATCCCCGCCCCCGGCGCGACCGCGGTGCTCCTCGCGGGCGGGGCCCTCGCCGCGTCCCGGCGTCGGCGCTGAGGCGACCCGAGCACGTGTAACCATTCGGGCGGATTTCTCCTCCCGGCCGAGAGGCCGTCGCGTCCCGCGCGGCGGCCTTTTTCGTGCGCACGCGCAGGTTACGGGACGAACCGCCGCGCAATCCTCTGTTTAGCAGCTATTTACAACGAAAATAGGGCGCATTTTTCTTGCGGTCTCGCCCGGGCATGAGAGACTTGCCGCGAAGAGAGCCGCCCCGGGTGTGTGTCGCCCCGCGCGGCGGGCTTCTCCTCGACGGAGACGAGAGATGTACAGGCTTTTCAGCGCGGTGATCGCCGCGGCCGCCGGCTCGGCCGCGATGGGCGGGACCATCACCACGGACTTCAGCGGGTTCTCCAACGGGGCGAACGTCGAAGGGACCACCTTCAACGCGGGCACGCTCGCGGAGTTCGTCGCGACCTCCAGCGGGGACAACCGCGGCCTGCGCATCTTCGACACGACGCCTGGCGGCGTGAACCAGAACCACGGCGACAACGACCTGCTCCTCCCCGGCTACGGCAACGCGCTGATCCTCCAGGACAAGCACAACGCCGGGTCGCAGCCCAACGACGCCAGCGAGGGCGGCACGATCCACTTCGCGTTCGTCGTCGCGACCCAGCTCGTCTCGATCGACCTCATCGACATCGACCGGGGCGCGCGCACGACCATCACGCTCACCGACAGCGAGGGCGACTCGCGCGTCTTCAACGTGCCCAACAACTGGACCGGCGAACGCGGGAACCAGGGCTCCACCGGCGTCGGCACGCTCGACTTCGCGACGAACAACCAGGTCGGTTTCAAGAGCAACGTCGCGACGTTCAGCGACACCGGCCTCTTCGATCTCGCCGGCGTCGTCTCGATGGACATCTACTTCCGCGGGTCGGCCGCGCTCGACAACCTCATCGCCGACGCCCCCAACCCCGGGCCGATGGTCCCGCTCCCCGCCCCCGCGATGCTGGGCCTCGCGGGCCTCGGGCTCGTCGGAGGCGCCCGACGCCGAACGAACTAATGCGGCGCTAGGAGAGAGTGACGCACCACAAGCAGGGCCCTCGGGAGGGGGCTCTGCTTGTTTCGTTTTTGGCGCAAACAACAAGCCAAAACGAAAAACCGCACGCCGAGAGGGCCCCGGCGTGCGGCTGCTAGTGACTGTGCCGCGCGGTCGCGCAGCGAGAGAGATCCCGCGCGGGCTTAGCGCCTGCGACGACGCGCGGTGGCGAGACCCGCCACGCCGATCAGCGCCGCCGAGCCGGGCGCCGGCACCGAACGGATCGTGAGGTTGTCCACCTGGATGTCAAAGTTCGTGAACCCGTAGAAGAACCCGGGGACGAACGTCGTGAAGTGAACGGAGTCCACGCTCTGGAGCACGCTGGTGAAGGTGCGGTCGGCGGGGAGGATGGGCTCGAAGGTGTTGGGGTCCTCGTCGCCGTAGCCGCCCCAGCCCCCTGGGAGGTCGGCCGAGAACGGGTCGAGGATCGTGGCGGAGTAGGTGTTCCACTCGCCGTCGCCACCGATTTCCGCCGAGCGCAGCAGCCCGATGTTGAGCCAGACGCTGGTGTAGGGGTACCCGTTGGTGTTGGTGTTGTCGCGGAACTCGACGATGAGATCACGCGGCACCTCGCCGTTAAAGAACGCGATGCTGTTGACCCGGATGTCGACGGACACCTCGAACGCGCCGTAGCGGGTGAGGTCGCCCAGCCAGTCGGCGTTGGTCTCGTTGCGGATGTCGGCGCCGAAGACGTCGATCAGGTTGCCGTGCAGGTTCGCCCCGGGGTTCCCCCCCGCCGCGTCGATGGTCTCACGCCCCGAGATAGACCAGCCCTCGAGCCCGTTGTCGAAGGTGGTGATCGCACCGTGAGCAGCGCCCGCGACGACCAGGATGCTCAGAACTGACGTGACCTTGAGCATGGTTCTTCCTCCCAATGAGGCCCCCTCCCCGGGGGCCCGTGTCTCCCCGGCCGGACGGAACCGAATCCGTCGGCCCGGAAATCGGACGGTACGGGGAGGCCGGGATGATTACAAGGAAGTTTCCCGGAAATAATACGGAAACTCCCCGGGCCCTCCCGTATACTCTCCTACGACGATGCGGACACCCCGCCGGGCGGGCCCCCCCCTGCCAGCGCTGGACCGCCATCCCGGAGCGAACCCCCGTGTCCCAGCCGGTGAAAGACGATCTCGAGGTCCGGATCACCCGGGCCGGGCAGCGCCTGCTCGACGGGTTCCAGCACGCGATGAACGAGCTGCCCGAGGCCTCCGCCGGCCCGCAGCGCCTCGCGACGCGCCTGGGCGTGGACAAGGTCCTCGCGAGCCGGCTCCTCAAAGCGCTCCGCACCCCCGACCCCCTCGCGGTGATCCATCGCATGCCGGGCCCCGACCCGCTGCGCCGCGTCGCCGCCTCGCTCGAACAGGCCGGCGTCTCGGCGGCGCACGTCGCGGAAGTAAGCGCGGCGATCGAGGGGTACGACGAGGTCATCAAGCGCGACGCCGGCGACATCAGCGGGCTCCAGGCAATCCTCAGCGCCTGGGTCCCCGAAGCCAAGCGAGACTTCGAAGGGCGACGCCTCCAGGCGATGTACCGCGCCGTCAGCCAGCTCAAGGGAGCGTCGGTCGATGTCTACGCCGACACCGTCTTCTTCACCCCGAGCCCCGACGGCGAGACCATCGACGTCGTGTGGATCAAAGCGCTCGTCAACCTCGTGCGCCTGCGCCCGGGCGCGGTCGTCAAGCTCACGTCGCACCGCGCGGTGGAAGAAGACGGCGCAAGCCGCGCGCCCAAAGCGCTCGACGGCTCGCCGATCACGGACCTCTCCGCCTCGCTGCTCAGTAAGTTCTGCTCGCCCGTGACGCCGCGCATCAGCGTGCGCCTCGCCGGCGAGCAGATGCACTACATCCTCGAAGACGACGTCTTCGGCTCCCACGCGTCGGCGACGATCGTCACGTGCGAAACGAACACCGGCGAGCTCCCGCGCTACGTCGATCCCGCGAAGAACCGGCTGGCGTGGGCGTCATCGGAGCCCTCGGTCCCCGCGAAACTGATGCAGTTCGATTGCTTCGTCCACGAGGACCTCTGGGGCGGGTCGGCGCCGGGGGTGCGGGTGTACGACACCGCGATCGGCGGGATCGCGGACGTGAACGATCCGGCGCGCGAGATCGACCGGCTCGATGTCTCCGCGGTGTGCGAGTCGCTCGGGCGCGGGCTCGGGCGGGCGCGCTCCGACGCGGTGCCCGACTACCACGCGATGGTCGAACACGTGCGCGCCGCGCGGGGCTGGGACCCGGCGCCGTACCTCGGCTACCGCGTCGTGCAGGAGCACCCTCTGTACGGTTCGCAGACGGCGCTGACGTTCCGGACAGTTGGACGCGGGTAGCACGCACTCGTCGCGCGCACTCTGACTCCGGGCGCCACTACTCGCCGCCTCGCGGCGCAGTAGTGCCGGGTGCCCCGACCCGCCGCTACGCGGCGCGTCGGGCGATCAGCGGCAGACCCGACGCGCTCCTGTGGAGCGGGTCGGGGCACCCGGAAAAAAAGCTCCTGGAAATCGCTTAGTCGTACCACTCGAGCGCGCCCGCGCAGCGCAGTTGCCGCACGCGCGCTTTAAGTGACGCCTTCCCGTTCGCTTCCGCGTCCTCAACCGCCTCCCCCACCCACCCGCGGATCGCCGGCGTGTCGCACGCGAGGCGCGCCAGCACGCTCAGCGCCCAGGCGCGCACAAAGGGACGCTCGTGCTCAAGGTCCGCGCGAAGCGCTTTCGCGAGCCGCTTCCGTCCCGCGGCGTCGAGCCCGCCGACCGCCCGATCGAGACACTGGATGACATGCAGGCGGGCGTCGGGATGAACGGCGTTCGGCAAGAGCCCGACGAGGCGTGCCGCGTGGGCCGACGCCCCGGCGGCGTCCTTGCGGAACCGGCGCAGCAGCAACCACGTCGCGGCGACGGACTCCATCTCGCTCGTGGGCGCCTCCGCGACGGCGAACACCGAGTCGAGGTACCCCGCGTCCCCCTCGTGCTCGAGGGCGAGTGCTTCGAGGGGGAGCGTGTCTTTGCCGTCGAAGGCGGCGCAGGTCTGTCGGAGGGTGGGCACCGGGGACATCCTTAAAGAGTACGGAGACGACGAGCCGCGGCGAAACGTGCGGCGGTGATGGGATACTCTCCCCCCATGCCTACCCTCCTCCTCGCCAACGGTCGCGTTATTGATCCCTCGTCTGGCCTCGATCAGGTCACCGACGTCCTGCTTGAGGGCGGGCGTGTCGCCTCGATCGGGGCGGATATGACGCAGCCGCCGGGGGCCGAGCGGGTAGATTGCTCGGGGCTGATCGTGGCGCCGGGGCTGATCGACCCGCACGTCCACCTCCGCGAGCCGGGGGGCGAGCACAAGGAGACGATCGCGTCGGGCACGGCCGCGGCCGCGGCCGGCGGGTTCACCAGCGTCTGCTGCATGCCCAACACGACCCCCGCGCTGGATTCGCCCGAGATGATCGACGCGGTGCGCGCGCGCACCAAGGCGACCGGCGCCTGCCGGGTGTTCGTGGTCGGCGCGATGACCGTCGGGCGTCAGGGCGAGCGGCTGTGCGAGATCGGGCTGATGAGCGAGCGCGGCGCCGTGGCGTTTTCCGATGACGGGGACGTCGTCGAGTCGGCGGCGGTGATGCTCGCGGGCCTGCGCGCGATTGCGCGCACCGGCAAGGTGATGATGCAGCACTGCCAGGACGTCACGCTCACCCGCGGCAGCGTGATGAACAGCGGCCCGACGTCGGCGCGGCTCGGGCTGACGGGGTGGCCGGCGATCGCGGAGGAAATCATTATCGAACGCGACGTGCGGCTCGCGGCCGCGGCCGGCTGCCGGTACCACGTGCAGCACCTGTCGGCGGCGGGGTCGGTCGAGATCGTGCGCGCAGCGCGGGAGGTCCACGGAGAGCTCATCACCGCGGAGGCCTCCCCCCACCACCTGCTGCTGACGGACGAGGCGTGCGAGGGGTTCAACACGCTGGCGAAGATGAACCCGCCGTTGCGGAGCGCCGACGACGTCGAGGCGGTGGTCGCGGGGGTGGTGGACGGGACGATCACGGTGCTGGCGACAGACCATGCGCCGCACGCGCCGGAGGAGAAGGCGCTGGACTTCGAGTCGGCGCCCTTCGGGATCATCGGGCTGGAGACGGCGCTGGCGCTGTACGCCGAGGCGCTGGTGCGTCCGGGGCACATCGGGTGGCACCGGCTGATCGAGCTGATGACGGTGAACCCGGCGCGGCTGTGCGGGCTCGACGCGATGGGGCTGGGGCGTCTGGAGGCGGGCGGGCCGGGCGACGTGACCCTGATCGACCCCGAGCACGAGTGGACGATCGGCGAGGAGGACCTGGCTGGGAAGAGCCGGAACACCCCATTCCTCGGGCGGACGGTGAAGGGTCGGGCGGTGCGGACGCTGGTGGCGGGGCGGACGGTGTGGGAGCTGGGCGCGGGTCTGAGCGGGCTTTTTGGGCTCGCTGGCCCCCACGGGGATGTGCTGGCGGGCTGGTCATGGCACTTTGGGCGGGGATGCGTTATTCTTCGGGTCTGTCCGGGGCTCCCCGGGCGGCGGCGTGCGGGCGTGTGGGACGCTCCGCGGCCGATTGTTCCCTCCAGATTTGGCCCGGTTTCGGCCGGGTCGTTCCCCGAAGCTCGCCCCGCGGCGTGCAGGCGTGTTGGTCCCACCGACGCTTGCGAGCCGGCGACGCTGTACGTGAAAGAGAGCCACTCATGGCTGACAATTCGCTTGTTCAGGATCTCATCGAGGCCGGTGTTCACTTCGGCCAGCGCACCAGCAACTGGAACCCGAAGATGTCGCGTTACATCTACGGGACGCGCGGCGGGATCCACATCATCGATATCAAAGAGACGATCAAGGGCCTGCTGCTGTCGAAGCGCTTCCTGCAGAAGGTGGTCGCCGACGGCAAGGACGTGTGCTTCATCGGCACCAAGCAGCAGGCGAAGGTCGTGCTCGACGAGCGCATCCCCGTCGCGAAGATGCACCGCGTGACCGAGCGTTGGCTCGGCGGCACGCTGACGAACTTCCGCACGATTCGCTCGCGCCTCAAGCGTCTTGAGGAGCTCGAAGCGATCGAGGAGAAGGACAACTTCCAGAGCTACTCCAAGAAGATGGAATCCCGTCTTCGTCGTGAGATGCGGAAGATCCACCGGAACCTCGACGGCATCCGCCAGATGAGCAAGCTGCCCGGCGCGCTGGTCGTGATCGACGCGCGCCGCGAGGTCAACGCGATCCGCGAGGCCCAGAAGCTGGGCATCCCGGTCGTGTGCCTGCTCGACACCGACGCCGACCCGGACCTCGCGGACATCGCGATCCCCGGCAACGACGACTCGATGCGTTCGATCGACGTGATCGTGCGTGAGCTGATCGCGGCGATCAACGACGGGCGTCAGGCCCGCTCGGTGCGCAGCGAGGGCGCCGACGACGCCGAGCAGGGCGCGGCGGGCGAGCCGCAGCGCCGACGCTCGAGCCGTTCCCAGTTCCGCGCGGACGAGGCGGGCGCGACGCCCGGCGCCGAGACCGCCCCGGAAGCCGGCGCCGCGGACGCCCCGGTCCCGACCGCCCCGTCGACCGGCGGCTGAGCGGGACCTGCAGAGACCGACGCGGGCGGTGTTCGCCCGAGACAACGAACGACGTGAGCCACACGCCGGGGGTGTTTGTCCCCGGCTTCCCTGAGCAAACGAGAAGCGGAGAACGATCGCGATGGCGGAGATCAGCGCGAAAGACGTGATGGCCCTGCGGAACCGCACCGGCCTTGGCATGATGGACTGCAAAAAGGCGCTCAAGGAGGCCGGCGGAGACGTCGACGCCGCCGAGGACGACCTCCGCAAGAAGCTCAAGGGCAAGATGGACGCTCGCACCGAGCGTGCTGCCGGCGAAGGCTGCATCGCGATTGTCGTCTCGGACGACGAGCGCGCCGCGGCGATCGTCGAGTTCCGCGCGGAGACGGACTTCACCGCTCGCAACGAGAACTTCTTGAACGCGGCCGGCGAGATCGCCAAGCTCGCGCTCGAGCTGCCCTCGGGCGAGATCACCGAGCCGTCGGAAGCGATGACCGCGATCATCGACAACGTGCGCATCACCACCGGTGAGAACGCCAGCTTCGCGCGTGGGCACAAGCTCGCGGGCGAGGGCACGGGCGCGTTCGGCATGTACCTGCACCACGACGGCAAGACCGGCGTGCTCGTGCAGGGCAGCGGCGACGTGTCCACCGACACGCTCCGCGACATCGCGATGCACTGCGCCGCGGTGACGCCCCGACCGCTGGGCGTGAACAAGGACTCCATCCCCGCCGACAAGGTGGAGAAGGAGCGCAAGTTCGCGCTCGAGCAGGCGATGGAGAGCGGCAAGCCGCAGGAGATCGCCGAGATGATGGTCGAGGGCAAGATGCGGAAGTTCTATGAGGAGGTCGCTCTGGTCGAGCAGCCCTTCATCAAGGACCCCGACAAGCGCATCAAGGACCTGCTCAAGGGCGGGGACATCGTCGCGTTCGAGCGCTGGACGCTCGGCGAAGAGTCGTAAGCCCCCCCTACCGCATGACTTCACAGGCCCGCGTCTTCGGACGCGGGCCTTTTTTTTGATCGAGTCACACGCCCGAAAGCCGTTAAGCAGGACACCAGCCTAACTCTTATTCTAAACTCTAATCTTGTCCCACGCCGAACCGACCCCGGCCTACGGACTCAAAACGGCCCATTATCACTGCGTATACCATCACAAATTCTCTAGATCCCGCGCGGCCTTGTTGATAAGTATCAACAAACTTACTGGGGCGACAAACAACCTAGGCATCCAGACCCGCCATTCAAAACTATTTTATTCATCGATACAAACATATAAATTTATTACCGATGCTCTTAATGTTGCATTACGCCCAACACCTAGAGACGCACAACAGACGGAGCATTCGCGGCTACAATAACAAACAGGCGGTCGCAATACCTCCTTGAAGCTAGCTCGTAATTACGGAACAAATGACGAGATTCACCAAGATCTCAGCCGCTTTCGGGAGATGACATGACCACGCAGCCCAATAAACACATTTTTGATTTTTTTATATCTTACAAACATAGCGACTCTACCGATTTTGCCCGCTCGCTTCATGCCGAACTAGTGTCGAACGGATCTGAGGTGTGGCTTGATAAAGAGCAAATAAATCCAGGGGATTCTATATTATCCGGCATCGAGCTTGGCTTACGATCTTCAGTAGATGCGATTGTGATACTGAGCAAGAACTACTTTAGCGGATGGTCAGAGCAAGAAAGGCGCTCGCTGTACTCCTTAATGGTCTCGCAAAGAATGCGAGTGATACCGATCTGGTATCGCCTGACTCATGCCCAGGTCATGTCACTATCCCCCCTCTTCGCCGACATCAAAGCTATTGAGGCGAATCTCGGAAGTCGTGACGAATCCGATGCGGCCGCCAAGACAATTCTTAACAAATACAATCCAAAACAGCGAGAATCACGGCTCTATGAAATTTTTTTCAGAGCTGTCCGATCTCACGTTGACGACCCAGATCTAGATCTTTTTATATCCGTGTTTTCAAACGACACGGAGCTCCTTGAGGCGTCGCTAAAGGCGGGCGCAGACGTAAACATAACGGATGGGGCGCTGTGGAACAGGTACAGTAAAATAACTCTGGACTGGAAAGATGTATTCCCGGCATGGCGGGCTCTCTTCCTCCATCTGTGTGAGGTAGGTGCCATAGGACCTCGGCCAGACCAAGAGTAAGGTAGCGATTCAAGCCCTAGATTCACTCAAGGATACGGCATCTTTACCCAAACGCTGCTGTATCGATGGTTGAGTTCTACTCTTTTTCGACGAAGAGCTGGAAGCTGCGGCCGCGGAGTTTGACGCCTCGCTCGGCGCAGAGTTTCTCGCAGAGGGCGTCGAGTTCGGGGAGTTCGATGGTTTCGATCTCGTTGGTGTCGACGCGGATGACGAGGTCGCGGGGGCGTCCGCCGTAGGCGAGCATGTAAGAGGTCTGCTCGGTTTCGAGGGGGACCTGGTGGATGATGCCGGCGTCCTGGAGGAGCTTAAGGGTGCGGTAGATCGTGGCTTTGGAGACGCGGAACTCGCTGTCGCGCAGCTCGGACTGGACGCGCTCGGCCTCGAAGACGTCGTCGATCTGGATGATCGTCTCGAGGATCTGGGCGCGCTCGGGGGTGTACTTGAGCCCCTCGCTCTTGAGCTTGCGCCGGAAGACGGCGCAGAGGGGTTCGTGGATGGTGATCTTCATCTCGCTCATCACGCGTAGTGTAGCCGCGGGTTAGCGCTTGGCTTTGAGCCAGTCGTGGAGCTTCTTCTTGGTCCACGTGTTGACGACGTTCTCGGGCGTGAGCCAGCCGCGCCGCCCGGTCGCGACGCCGTAGGCGATGTTGTCGAAGTCGGGGGCGGAGTGAACGTCGCAGTCGATGGCGATGAGCGCCCCGGCCTCGACGGCGGCGCGGACGTGGGTGTCGCGGAGGTCGAGGCGCATCCAGTGGCAGTTGATCTCGAGGGCGACGTTGTGCTCGACCGCGGCGGCGATGAGCTCGTTCATCGCGGGTTCGAGCCCGCCGCGCTTGTTGATCAGGCGCCCGGTGGGGTGCCCGATGATGTGGACGAGCGGGTGCTCGATCGCTTTGAGCAGCCGCGCGGTGGCCTTCTCGGGTTTCTGCTGGAGTGACCAGTGAGGCGACGCGACGACGACGTCGAGCTCGGCGAGGAGGTCGTCGTCGTAGTCGAGGTTGCCGTCGGGCATGATGTCCACCTCGGAGCCGGTGAGGATGGAGATGCCCGCGACCTTGGCGGCGCGGATGGCTTTGAGGTGTTCGCGCAGGCGCTCGGCGCTCAGCCCGTTGGCGACCTGCTGGGACTTGGAGTGGTCGGTGACGGCGATGGTGTGGAAGCCGCGGGATTTGGCTTCGCTCGCGAGTTCTTCGATGGAGAGCACGCCGTCGGACGCGGTGGTGTGCGCGTGGAGCTCGCTGACGATGTCGTCGACTTCGATCAGACGCGGGGTCTCGTCGAGGTCGAGCTCTCCCGTGTCCTCGCGGATCTCGGGGGGGACGAAGGGGACGCCGAGGGCTTTGTAGATGGACGCTTCGGTCTTGGAGGCCTTGGGCTTCACGCCGCGTTTCTGCGGCGGGTCCTTCTCGTCGTCGTCGGGGAAGAGGCCGTACTCGTTGAGGGTGAGGCCCTGCTTCTTGGCGCGCTCGCGCAGGCGGACGTTGTGCTCTTTCGATCCGGTGAAGTACAGGAGGGCGGCGCCCCACGCGTCTTCGGGAACAACGCGGAGGTCGACCTGGAGCTTGGCGTCGGCGCCGCCGCGGGGGTTGGGGATGCTCATGCGCACGGAGGACTTGGTCTCGCCGTGGGCGAGGACCTCGTCCACGCCGGGCATGTCGCAGAACGCTTGCGAGAGTGCGGCGGGGTCGTCGCAGACGGCGAGGATGTCGAGGTCGCCGATGGTTTCGCGCCCGCGCCTCAGGGAGCCGGCGGACTCGAGGCGTTTCACGCCCGGGACCTCGGCGAGGCGTTCGCGCACGAGTGCGGCGAGGGGAGCGGCGAAGCCGAGGCGGGTGCGGTCGCCGGCGTGTGCGGCGAAGTCGATGGCGCGGGCGATGTTCTCGATCGTCTTGGCGCCCATGCGCGGGACGGTGGCGATGGACTCGTCGTCGATGGATTTCTTGAGGTCGTCGAGGGATTCAACGCCGAGGGTCTGCCAGATGGAGCGGACGGTCTTGGGGCCCAGCCCGGGGATGCGGAGGACCTCGATGAGGCCGGCGGGCGTTTTGTCGCGGAGCTCGTCGAGCTCGGGGAACGTGCCGGTGGCGGCGATGTGCTCGACCTTCTCGGCCATCTTGTGCCCGACGCCGTCGAGTTCGAGGAGGGCTGTACGGTCGAGGTCTCCGGCGTCGGTGGTAAGCGACTCGAACGCGCGTGCGGCGCGCTGGTACGCGCGCACGCGGAAGGAGTCGGCGCCGGCGAGTTCCGAGAGCCTGGCCATCTCGGTGAGAGCGCCGGCGATTTGTGCGTTAAGACCCATAGGGGTGATGGTAGTCAGCCCGCGGGCTCGGACGGGGGTTCGCCCGCTGGGATCTCGGCGGGAGGGTGAGCGTACAGCTCGGACATGCGCGCCTCGACGCTGGCGACGACGTCCTCGCGTTCGTCCTCGGGGGCGAGGAGGAGCGCTGCGAGCCAGCGCCGGGCGAGGTCGGCGCCGGCGGGGCGCATGAGCTCAACGATCATCCGCACGTGGTCGTTCGCTGAGGGCGTCGGCGACGCGTCTGGCTCGTTGGGAAGGCTCGCCAGGGGGTCCCGTCGGCTCATCGCTCGTCCTGTTCTGCGTGGGTTGTTGTGTGGGATCGGCGCGCGTGGCGTCGCGGGGGAGCGCGGCGCGGAGACGGCTTTCCATCGTGCTGACGAAGACCTCGAGGCGGTCCACGCGGTCGTCGAGCTTCTCGATGTTGCCGGCCGTGGCGGTAAGGAGCTCGGTGGGGTTGGCGAGGGCGAGCGCGGCGCTGCGGATGTCCGTCGTTTTCATCGGGCCGCGGCCGGTGAGGAGCCAGTTGGCGTTGAGCCCCAGACGCTCGCAGAACGCGGAGACGAACTCGACGCTGGGGGCGGCGCCCTGCATGTAGCGCCGGACGGTTTCGTGGTTCTGCCCCGTCAGCTCGGCGATCGCTCGGAACGTGCGGTCCCCCGCGGCGTCGTTGAGGCGGACGTGCAGGGGCGACGGCGGCATGGACGGATTCTGATCGGTGCCGGGCGGGGATGCAAGCAGGCTAGAAGCCGGGCGCGACGGAGGACTCGTTGACCGACTCGTCGGCGGACGCGCGCGGGGCGTCAGAACGCCCGGTGACGAGGCGGCGGAGATCGTCCCCGACGAGCAGCACGCACGGGAGGATGATGAGCATGATGAACGTGGCGCTCATGAGCCCGTAGCTAATGGTGATGGCCATCGGCACGAGGAACTTGGCCTGGAACGACTGCTCGAACATCAGCGGCGTGAGGCCGAAGACGGTGGTGATCGTGGTGAGGAGGATCGCGCGCAGGCGCTGACGCCCGGCGGAGCAGCAGGCCTCGAAGACGTTGATGCCCTCGGATCGCTTGTGGTTGTAGAACTCCATGAAAACGAGCGAGTCGTTGACGACGATCCCGGTGAGCGCAACGAACCCGATCATCGAGAGGAACGTCAGCCCGTAGCCCATGACGATGTGCCCCCAGATCGCACCGACCGCGGCGAAGGGGACGGAGATGAGCACCGCGAGGGGCTGGACGTAGCTCGAGAAGAGCCACGCGAGCACGATGTAGATGAGCCCGACCGCCGCCATGAACCCGAGGGGGAGCGTGCGGAAGGAGTCTTGCATCTCGAGCTGCGTGCCGCGGGGCAGGACGCGCACGCCGGGGATGTCGGCGGCGATCGCGAGGAGCTCTGCTTTGAGGTCCGCCGTGACGGCCTCGGGCGTCGAGACCGCGCGATCGACGTCGGCCGTCACGGTGACGGCGCGCCGGCGGTCGAGGCGGCGGACGGTCGCGTAGCTGTTGCCCTCGCTCACCTCGACGACCTCCTGCAGCGGGACGGGCACGCCCTCGGGCGTGAAGAGGAACGTGGCTTCCAGCCCCGCGAGGGAGCGCCGGGCGGAATCGGCGAGCTGGACGCGGACGTCCACGTCCTCGCGGTCGCCGGCGTAGGTGTGGGCCTCGAGCCCGAAGACGCTGCCGCGGATCTGGCGCCCGACGTTCGCGACGGTGAAGCCGAGTTCGCTGGCGCCGTCGCGGAGGCGGAGACGGAGCTCGCGTTGCCCGGCGTCGGCGTCGTCGGCGATGCCGCGCACCCCGTCGTACCCCGCGAGCGCGCCCTTGAGGCGTTCGACGGCGCGGTCGATGAGTTCCGGGTCCTCGCCGACGACGGTGTAGGTGATGTCGGCGCCCGCGGGCCCGGCGCCGACCTCGGCGAAGCGGAGGCTCTCGGCGCCCGCGATCTCGCCCACGGCGGCCTGGATGGAATCGACCACCACGCCGCTGGTGCGGTCGCGCTGCTCGACGGGCTTGAGCTCCATGAAGATCTGAGCGAGGTGGCTCTGGGCGATGGACGACCCGTCGTCGACGTTGTTGCGCGCGCCGACGAGGGTGAAGAGCGCGTCCACCTCGGGCTGGTCGCGGGCGGCTTGCTCGACGCGCCGGATGGCGCGGTCGGTGACGGCCATCGGGGTGCCTTCGGGCATGCGCAGATCGATGGTGACGCTCTCGGCGTCCGCTGAGGGGAAGAACTCGAAGCCGATGCGCCCGCCCAGCGGGATCGCGAGCGTGATGAGGAAGATCGCGATGGAGATCGCGAGCGTGAGGTAGCGGGCGCGGAGCGCGGGGCGCACGAGGCGTTCGTACGACGGGCCCAGCACGTCCTGGAAGACCCAGTTGCGGAAGCGTTCCATGCGGTCAAAGAGCGGCGTCAGGGCATTGGGCTTGGCGCGCTCGGAGGCCTGGAGGCTGTGCCCCATGTGGCTGGGCAGGATGAGGAGCGCCTCGACGAGGGAGACGACCAGAGCGACGGAAACGACGATCGGGATCGCGGCGAGGAGATCTCCGATCTGCCCCTCGATCACGGTGAGCGGGAGGAAGGCGCAGATCGTGGTGAGGACGGTGGCGATGACGGGCCACGCGACCTGGCGCGTGCCCTCGATCGCGGCGGTCATCGCGGAGTCGCCGGCCTCGTGGCGCGCTTTGATGTTCTCCGCGACGACGATCGCGTCGTCGACGAGCAGGCCGATCACGATGATGAGCCCGAACATCGTGAGGAAGTTGAGAGACATGCCCAGGACGTTCATCGCCGCGAGGGCCGCGAGGAGCGAGACGACGAGCCCGACCGCGACCCAGAACGCGACGCGCGGCGCGAGAAGCAGGAAGAGCACGGCGAAGACGAGCAGGCCGCCCTGGAAGGCGTTGCGGGAGAGGAGCTCGAGGCGCTGGGTGACAAAGCGGGCGACGTCGTTGTGCATCAGCAGCGTGCCCGGTGGCGGCGCGGGGTTGACGACGCCGAGGTGGTGGGCGAACGCGCGGGGCGGGAACTCGCCGCGCCCGGCGTCGTGCCGGGCGATCGCCATCTTCTCTGAGACGCCGGGTTCGAACGCGACCCGGTTGCGCCCATCGACGTACGCCTTGACGAGCCCGGCCATCGTGACGACGTCCTGCTTGGGGCGGGCGTAGACGAAGAGGGACATGGAGCGTTCGTTGTTGAAGCGTGTGCGGAGCTCGACGTCGGCGAAGCCGGGCGTGATGTCGGCGATCTCGGAGAGGCGGAGGGCGCGGCCGCCGCTGTCGGCGCGCACGACGATGTCGCGGACGAGATCGACCTGCTCGTCGGTCGCGACGGTGCGCACGACGACGTTGGACGCGCCGGTGCGCACGGCGCCGCCGGGGAGTTCGCGCATGGCCTGGGTGACGCGGTCGGAGATCTCCGTGATGCTCAGCCCGTGCTCGAGCATGGCGCCGGGGCGGACGCGGACGGTGATCTCATCGGTGCGTAGCCCGGCGGTGACGAGGTCGCCCATGCCCGGGATGGTGCGCAGGTCGTCCTGGATCCCGCGCACGGCGTCTTTGAGGACGCGCTCGTCGGCGTCACCGAAGAGGGTGACGGTGCAGACGGGGATCTGGGGCTCGAACTCGGAAACGACGATGCGCTCGGACTCTTCGGGCAGGTCCTGGAGCGCGTCCACCTCGCGTTTGACGCGCGCCAGCGCGGTGGCGAGGTCGATGCTGTCCTCGAACTCGATCATCACGGTCGCGGCGCCCTCGATGACCGTGGTGTTGATCTCCTTGACCCCGGTGAGGTCGGAGACGCGGTCCTCGATCTTGATCGCGAGGGAATCCTCGATCTCGTCGGGCTGGGCGCCGGGGTAGGGCGCGGTGACGCTGATCATGCTGGGGGTGACGTCGGGGAAGAACTCGCGCCGGAGCGACATCCCCAGCACCACGCCGGAGCCGATCATCGCGAACATGATGAGGTTGACGGCGACGTGCTTGCGGACGCCGAACTCGGCGAGGTTCATCGCGACGCCCCCGCCCCGGCGTCAACGCCGACGACGCGCATCCCCGGGTGGAGCTTGGAGAGGTTGGAGATCGCGACGGTCTCGCCCGCGCGGAGGCCGCTCGCGAGGACGGCCCACTGGGACTCGCCGGCAACGAGCTCGGGGTAATCGCCTTCGGTGTAGTAGGCGACGCTGACGGCGCGGGACTCGATCTCGCCGGTGTCGCTGATGACCATGACGCGGTCGTCGCTGACGGCGCCGCGGGGCAGGAGGATCGCGGGGGCCTGGCTCGCGCCGACGCCGGCGAGGACGAAGCGCCCGGGCGGGAGATCCGGGGCGCGCCCGACGGGGGTGTCCTGCTCAACGAGGACGTAGACGGTGATGGTGCGCCGGTCGGGGTCGGCCTCGGGGGCGATGCGCACGACGCTGCCCCCCCACTCGCCGCCGCCGGGGCCGTCGGCGCGGAGCGTCGCGGGGCTCCCGACGCGGATGTCCGCCGCGGCCGAGAGGGGCAGACGGAGGGGGACCTCGAGGCGTGAGGGGTCGATCACGCGGGCGACGCGGTCGCCGGCGCGGACACGCTCGCCGATCTCGACGTCCACCTCCTGGATCACGCCGACGATGGGCGAAACGATGGTGGCGCGGTCGAGGTCGCGCCGGGCCCGCTCGGCGTCGGCACGCAGGGACGCGGCCTGGGCCTCGAGCTGCGCGCGCCGGGGGGCGATCGCCCCGGCTGTCTCGATGGCGCCCACACGGTCGCGGGCGACGGCGATGCGGGTGCGGATCTGCTGGTCGATCTCGTTGGCGGTGGCGGCGCCGCGCTCTTGGGCGGCGCGGAGGCGTTCGATCTCCCGGTCGATCGCGGCGAGGGCCTCGTCGGCGAGGGCGGCCTGCTCGCGCGCGGCGCTGTCCTCGATGGCGAGGAGGGCGATCTGGGCCTCGACGCCCTCGACGGTGCGCTCCAGCGCGTCGGCGCGGTCCCGGTAGTCGCCGGGGTCGATCTCGACGATGAGCTCGCCCCGGTCCACGCGGGCGCCCGCTTCGATGCGTTCGGGCTTGGCGCGGACGACGCCGTCGATCTCGGCGGCGATGTTCACCGCTCGCACGGCGCGGACGACGCCGTAGCCGAGATGCTCCCGGCTCACGGGACGCTCGCCCGCGGTCATGGTGCGCACGACGACCGGGGGAACGGGGTCGGGGTCGCGCGGGGGCTCGGGCTTGGTCCCCACGAGGACGGCGAGGACGCCCACGCCAAAAGCGATCGCGGCGACCGTAAGGAACGCCTGGACGAGACGGGCCCTCTTCCCACGGGAGCGGTTTCTGATCGGCTCTGCTGACACGTGCGACTCCCCGAGTAGGCTCGGGAGTGTACCCCGCTCGTCGCGGGTGGACCGGCGCGAGAAGACTCGCTGATTCCTCGACTTGCCCCCCCCGCGGGGTGGCGGGAGGATGGGCGGGTGCTGCCACGCTTCCCCATCCTGATCTGGCGGATGCTCGCCATCGAGCTCCTCCGCGGCGTGACGATGGCGACGGGCGCGATCGTGCTCGTGGTCGCGTTCGGCGCCACGATCAAGCCGGTCGCGGACGGGAGCATCGGCGCGCTCGACGCCATCAAGTTCATGGGCGTCGCCGTCGTCCCCATGCTCCAGTACGCGCTGCCCTTCGGGGCGTGCATGGCGGCAACACTCGGCTACCACCGCTTCGCGACGGACAACGAGGCGGTCGCCGCCCGCGCGGGCGGGATCGGCTACGGCGCGCTCATCGCCCCTGCGCTGGTGGGCGGGCTGCTCCTCGGCGCCATGCTGCTGGCGCTGACGGGCCTCGCGGCGCCCCGCTTTACGCGCACGCTCGAGTCGATCGTCACGAAGGACGCCGCCCGGACGCTGATCCGCCAGATCGAGCGCGGCCAGCCGGTGGTGATCGACGACATGATCCTCCACGCCGACCGCGCGTTCCACGCGGGGGCCCCCGAGAACTCCGGCGCGATCGACTACTTCATCCTCGAGGGCGTGGTCGCGGCGGCGGTGGACCCCGCGACGGGCGAGCTGACCGCGGACGTGGGCGCCCAGCGCGCCGACGTGTGGCTCTACCCCGCCGAGCGCGACGGGCAGGACGCCGTGGCGGTGTACATGCTCGTCGGGGGCGGGGTCGCGAAGCAGGAGGGCGAAGCGCTCCTGAAGCTCAGCCGCACGGAGTTCGGCCCGTGGATCATCCCCGGCGCCCTGGGCGACGATCTGGACTACATGACCGACCGCGAGCTGGCCGTGGTCGCCCGCGACCCCGAGAGCTTCGGCCCGGTGGTGCGCCGTCGCGAGGACGCGGCCGCGGTGCTGGGCGAGGCGCGCGCGCGGGGCGAAGCCCTCGATGCGGTCGCGAACGAGGGACGCCTGACGCTGGTCGACCCCGACGGCGGGCGCCTGGGCGTGAGCGACGTGCGGGCGGGCGAGGGCGGGCGCCTGCTCCCGCGTGAGGGCGCCGACGAGCTCGCGGTGACGTGGCGGCGTTCCGACGGGACGCTGCGCCAGCTGCGGGCCGAGTCGGCGACGCTGTCGATCAAGGTGTCGCCGCGCGACAAGACGGCGGTGGCGTCGCTCGAACTGTTCGTCGTGTCGAGCGAGGACGACCGCGAGGGACGGCGCGACGCGCTGGTGCTGGGCGAGGCGTTCACGCTGCCTATCGACCCGGCGCCCGGCGCGTTCAACCTCTCGGCGTCCGAGCTGATCGCGATCGCGGGGGCCACGACCGACCCCGCCCTCGCCGAGGCGGGGCGTCGTCTGGCGGCGTACCTCGAGGACGTGCGCCGCGAGGCGACCGCGAACCGCCACGAGCGGGCCGCCCTGTCGCTGGCGGGGTTCATCATGACCCCGCTCGGCGCGATCATGGCCCTGCGCCTGCGCGACCGGATCCCGCTGCACGTCTACCTCTGGAGCTTCTTCCCGGCGCTCGCGTGCGTGATCATCGCGTCGGGCGGGGCGAGCGTGACGGAGGAGAACGGCGACATCGGGCTCTACGTCATCTGGGCCGGCTGCGCCGGGTTCGCGCTCTTCGCGTTGTTTGAGTTCTGGCGTCTGCGCAGACGATAAACATGCCAAGGAGTCAGACGATGACGCACCCGCTCGTGAGCAAGGTCGCCCGCACACTCGGTATGACGCGACAGGTGCGCTGCGACCGCGTCGTGAGCGTGCAGGAGCTCCTCCACGGCGGGGCGGGCGGGAACATCCTCCTGCCGTCGCTCCCGCAGGAGCTGCTCGACCGCGACGAGAACTTCGAGTTCGCCGCCGCGTCGATCATCGAACGCGTCGTCCTCGGGGCGCTCGTGCGCCGCCAGCAGCCCAAAACCATCTTCGAGATCGGCACCTTCCGCGGCGTCACGGCCGTGACCATGGCCGCCAACGCCCCGGCGGGCAGCGCCCTGTACACGCTCGACCTCCCGCCCGAGATGGACGCCGACGCGATCGCCCGCGAGCACTACAGCGACTCCGACGGGCGCAGCGGCTTCCACCAGATGGCCAAGTCTGGCACGCAGCGCCACGTGGGCGCCGCCATCGAGCACTACACCGGCGCCTGCACGATCACCCAGCTCTTCGGCGACTCGACCAAGTACGACGTCTCGGAGTTCGCCGGAAAGGTGGACCTGTTCTTCGTCGATGGCTGCCACGAGCACGCCGGCGCCCTCGCCGACACCCGCACCGCGTGGAAATGCCTCGCCCCGGGCGGGCTCATCGTGTGGCACGACTACACCTGGGCGTCGGTGCAGCAGGCGGTCAGCGACGCGGCGCTCGGCATCGAGGTGTCGCACGTGAGCGGCACGTCGATCGGGTTCGGGACGAAGCCGGGGGCGTAACGCCCCTTCTCGTGCGCCAGGAGAGAGCATGATGCGCGTGGCGATCGTTGGGGCCGGGGTGAGCGGGCTCGCCTGCGCTCGGGCTCTTGGTACCGAGAACGAGGTCGTCGTCTTCGAGAAAGCGCGCGGCTTCGGCGGCCGCCTCTCGACGCGCCGCGTTCAGACGCCAGGCGGAGATTCCCTCTCGTTCAACCACGGAGCGCCGAAGGTCGAGACAGGCGGAGCCGGGGCGTTTCACAAGGCGATCGCGGGCGCCGCGGAATCCCACGCCGCCCGCTGGCTCGACGCCTCGACCGCGGCGGGAACACCCACAATGAACGCGCTCGTCGCGTGGATGGGGCGCGGTATCGATACCCGGTTCGGCGTGCGTGTCGGGCGCCTTGGACGCGACGCGAACGCCGAACGTCTGCAGGACGAGTCGGGGGCGGACCTCGGGACGTACGACCGCGTCGTTGTCACGGCGCCGGCGCCGCAAGCACGCGAGTTCCTCGAAACCCGCGCGCCCGAACTCCTCGCTCCGCTGGGCCGGATCGCCTACGCCCCGGCGTGGGCAGCGCTTCTGACGCTGCCAGCCGGGAGCGAGCCTGCTGCAGAACGCATCGAAGGTGACGGCGGCGTGGTTGACACGATCACGGGCAACGGGCGTGCGTGGGTTGTGCGCGCGAGCGCGGACTGGAGCGCGGCGCATCTCGAGGACGACGCAGGGCGCGTGGCCGAAACGCTCACCCAGGCGGCAACGCGCGTCGCCCCTGTGTTCGAAGGCGTACAGGACGCGCGGGCCCATCGCTGGCGGTACTGCCGCGTGGTTGCGAGCATCGAGGAGCGGTGCGTGACGAGCAACGACGGGGGCGTATGGGTGTGCGGCGACGGCTTCGGCGGAAGCGACGCACGCCGGGCGTGGGAGAGCGGGACACACACCGGGCGAATGCTGCTCGCGTGAACGCGCTCGCTCCCGAAGACGCCGAACTGCTCGCACGCTTTGAGCGGCAGGGCTTCACACGAGCCGAGTGGACGCACGCGATGCACCTGCGCCTCGGGTGGATCCACCTGCGCCGCTGGCCCTTCGACGAAGCGATGGCCCGTGTGCGCACCGGGATCCTCGCGCTCAACGATTCCAACGGCGTGGCGAACGACGACCACGGCGGCTACCACGAGACGGTGACGCGGGCGTGGCTGGAACTGATCGCTCGGGCGGACGACGCCGCGACGTCTGAAACGTTTCTGCTGGTGAACAAGCACCTGTCGGGGCCGGATGTGTTGCTCGAGCACTATTCGCAAGACGTGCTGATGAGCCGAGAGGCGCGGCGGGGGTGGGCCGAGCCAGACCTTCTGCCGTGGTGAGTGGCGCGCACCTATGATGTGCGACCCGACGTGCCCCATTGGAGCTTGCCGTGCTGCATGTGCTCAAGCGACACCCGATCCCGATCAGCGCCGAGTTCGACCACTGCCTCGTTGTGACGTACGCCTTCGACGCCGGGCTGCTCGAGCCACTGCTCCCGCCGGGGCTCGAGATCGATCGGTACGAGGACTACGGCTTTGTCGCGATCGCGCTCGTGCAGACGCGGAACCTCCGCCCGACACGTTTGCCAGCGGTGCTGGGGCGTGACTTCTTCCTCGCGGGATACCGCATCTTCGCGACGCACCGGGGAGCGGACGGGCGGACGCGCCGGGGTCTGCGCATCCTGCGCAGCGACACCGACCGCTCGACCATGGCGTTTTTCGGGAACCGCCTGACGCACTACAACTACAAGGTGGCCGGCGCGGAGTTCGACCACGACGAGCACGCGCTCCGCGTCGCGATCACGAGCCGCGACGGGCTCGGCGACCTCCGGGTGACCGCGCGTCTGGACAACGAACCGACCGAGCCGCCGCCCGGTTCGCCGTTCCCCGATCTCAAGACGGCTCGACGCTACGCGGGCCCGCTCCCGTGGACCTTCGACTACGAGAAGGAGACGCACTCGATCGTCCGCATCAAGGGCGTCCGTTCAGAATGGACCCCGCGCCCGGTCGAGGTGGACGTCGAGCGCGTCGGGTTCTTCGAGCAGGCCCCGTATCTCGGAGCGGACCGCGTGCTCGCGAACGCGTTTTATCTGCGGGCCGTGCCGTACCGCTGGGAACGCGGCATCCGCGAGCCCCTCACCGGACCAACGCGATGACGCCCGACGAGCAGCCGCTGCGCGAGCGAGGACCATTCGATGGCGTCGCGCAGATCGTCCGCTACAACTGGCCGAAATTCGCGGCGTCGCTCGCGGTGATCGTCGTCAGCGGAACGGCGCTGCTCGCGCTCGAACCGCCTCCCCTTCTGTTCTGGGCGTTGCTCGCGGGGGCCCTCCTCGCCGGGTACCTGACGCTGGCGTCGCTGATCGCGTCGCACTGGGTGTACGACCGCTCGGGTATCTACCGGTTCAGCTGGCTGCCCCGCTGTGTGCCCGGCGGCGTTGAGCGGTGGGCAACGGTGCACTCGGGCCTGGATGAAACAACACGGGGGCTCGAGACCGCGCTCGGCGTCGCGCCCGTTTCGGTCGTAGACATCTACGACGAATCGTTGATGTCGGAACCATCGATCGCGCGTGCACGCCGCACCGCACGCCAGCACGAGCGCAACACACCCGCCACGCACAGCTCCCTCCCGCTCGAAGACGCCTCGTGCGAAGCGATCTTTCTCATCTTTGCAGCGCACGAGCTGCGAGCTTCGGACGCCCGGCGGGAGCTCTTCCGCGAGGTCGAACGCTCGCTCGCGCCCGGGGGACGCGTGGTGATCGTCGAACACCTCCGCGACGTCTGGAACTTCCTGGTGTTCGGGCCCGGGGCGTTTCATTTCTGGCCCCGCCGGGTGTGGACCCAAGACCTCGCGACGAGCACGCTCAGCCTGCGCGATGAGTTCCGACTCACGCCCTTCGTGCGCGTGTTCGTTGCCGAGCGCCGGCCGCCGGAGCCCCCTGTCCGCAGCTGATGCACAACCGAAGCTCCCGCACCCAACGATCAGGCAAGCAGATACCGCCCCCGGCGCCACAATCCCCGTGCAATCGAGTGACCGCGCTCAGTGTCTCGACACCGCCCAGCGTTCCACCGCACGTCGCCACGGCGCCGGGAGCGATTCGAGTGCCGCGGGCTCGACGGCGGAGCCTGCGGCGCCCCGCTCCATGGCGCGCGACCGTCCGTGACGCGCAGCGCACTCAATGAGCGCGAGTCGCGACACGGTTGTTTTCCAGTGCCCGTCGCCCCGAGTCTTGACGGAGAGCCTGTGCGCCTCGGCGAGATGGGCCTCGGCGTCATCCCACCCGTCGGTCTCCGCGAGAGAGAGGCCGTACACGAGCGCGCTGTCGGCCGCGTGATCGCCGGGCGTGTGGTTGCGTGTATAGAACGCCAGGCTTCGCCGGGAAGAGTCCGCCGCGGCTTCGTACCGTCCCATGAAGTAGTACAGCGTCGCGAGCGTCGCTCGTGCGTGCGCAGCGCTCGGGTGGTGCGGGAAGTGCTTCTCCGCCAGCGCGCATCGCTCTTCGAGCACGCACAAAGACTCATCGAAACGCCCCTGATCCCGGAGCGTCACACCGAGCCCGCCCAGCGCGCTCATCAACGCCTCCACCTGATGTGTGCCGTGCTCGGGACACGCTTCCTTGAGGCGACGCGCGAGCGCGACCGCCTCGCGGAACATCCCCTCGGCTACGACATACTCGCCCCGGCTCCAGTAGATGCCCGCCAGCCCCACCTCGCACTGCGCGCGCAGCCGATCGACATCACACACCACAGCCCCGCCCTGCGCAGACGACGACCGTGCCGAGAACGCGGCGTCACGCACCCGCTCGAACAGCGCAATCGCCTCCGACTCTCGACCGAGCGCCCGGAGCGCCCGGGCCCGCAGACGCACCGCGCAGAGCTCCTGATAGAACAATTCTGTCACCCGCGCGTGCGAGCTCAGATCGATGCGCATCTCGCTCACGATGCGGTCAACCGTGCCGTGCATCCCCATCTCTGCGTACACCGCCGCGGCGCGAACCCGCGACGCCGTCGTCTTCGGGTGATCGGGGCCGTACGCGAGCACGCTCTCTTCTACATGGCGCGAGGCAAGACGCTCCGCCTCGTCCAGGTTCCCGAGGCGCGCGCTCGCGCGTGCGAGGTACAAAAGCGAATCAGTCCGTTCCTCCGGCGTGTACTCCCCCTCGGTGTCCTGCGAGCTGAGCGTCCGGCGCAGCAGGCGCTCGGCGCCGGCAACGTCACCGTTGTCGTACGCCGCCCTCGCGCTCGCAAGAGCAAGCCTCGCGTCGCCCGACGCGAAAGAAAGCACCGGCGTCACCCCCCTATCGAGCTGACTCCCGATCACCCCGGCCGCCGCGAGCGCCGCCATGCACGCCGCGGCCGCAGCGGCTGCCTTGACGCCAGAGCCAGCGGTGCTCACCGGATCGCGATGCCGGCGTTTCGCCCGGGCAGCCAACACAGGAGCGCCGCGCACGACGCGCCGAAGATCGTCCGCCATCTGCACCGCTGATTGATACCGGTCGGCCGGTTCCCTGCTCAGCGCTCGACGCAAGACCGCTCCGAGGCCCGGGCCAAGCGTCGGAGCGAGACGGACGGCCCGCTCGTCTCCGCGGACAGGGAGCGTGCCGACGAACGCTTCGTGCGCGAGGACGCCGATCGCGTACACGTCGCTCCACGCGCCGATGTCCTGGTTCTTCCCCGCCGCTTGTTCCGGACTCATGTACGCGAGCGTCCCGAGGACTTGCCCCTCGATCGTGTGCGCCCCGCCGACCCCGGTTGTATCGCCAAGACTGCGCGCGATCCCGAAGTCGAGGATCTTCGGCTGCCCCTCATCCGTGACAAGGATGTTCGACGGCTTGAGGTCGCGGTGGATAACCCCGTGCTGGTGCGCGTGCCCCACCGCGTCGAGCACCCTCAGAAGCAGCTCGATCTTCTGAACCGCATCGCCGCACCGATCCTGCACGTACCGGTCGAACGGGCGCCCGCGCACGAGCTCAAGCTCGAAGTACGGGACGCGCGCGACGCCGTGCGAGACCACGCCCGCGTCGTGGAGAACGGCGATACCGGGGTGCCGCAGCTTGCCCTGCACCCTCGCCTCCCGCTCGCAACGCCGCAGCAGATCGGGCGTGACCGGCGCGGCGATCATCTTCAGCGCAACCGGTTCGACACTGCCATCCCGCACCGCTTCGTACACCACGCTCGAACCGCCCCACCCGATGCGACCGTTGATGGCGTAGCGCCCGACTCGTGCGGGGATCTCGTCGGCAAGCGACGCGCCGCGCCCCGAGTCGGGATCGAGCCCCGTTGGTGACGGCGCTGGGGTCCTCAGGTCGTTGAGTGGTTGTTCACTGTGCGCGAGCATCGCCGCGACCTCGACGACAACCCGTTCGTCCCCCCCGGCGTGCTCGCGGATCACGCTCTCGCGGGCATCCGGCGGCGCAGAACTGGCGATGTGAAACACGCGGACGGCCTCGCGGTATCGCTCACGCACACCCATCGCACACCCCCGCGATCTCCTTTGATAGCCACGCCCGCGCAGCGCTCCAGTCGTTGTGCACGGTCGACCGCGAGACGTTGAGGTGCTCGGCGATCTCCCCCTGCGTGAGCCCGCCGAAGACGACCAGTTCCACGATCCGGGCATGCCGCCCGTTGAGGTACTCGAGCCGCGTCATCGCCGCGTCGAGCGCAACGACATCGAGCGGCGCGCACGCGTGCTCCGAGAGCGTGACCTCATCGAGCGTGAGCGGGCGTTTGCCGCCGCCGCGCTTCGCGGCGTTGTGACGGCGAGCAGAGTCAACAAGCACGCGCCGCACCGCCTGCGCCGCCACCGCGAAGAACTCGGTCCGGCTGGCCCAGCCGTTCGTGCGCTGCGCGGCGAGCCGGAGGTACGCCTCGTGGACGAGCGCCGTGGGCTGGAGCGTGTGGCTCGGCCGCTCGTGCTGGAGACAGACCGCGGCGTAGGCGCGGAGCTCCGTGTAGACGAGCGCAAATAATCCCTCGACCGGCGCCGACACCGACGCCTCCCAGGGCTCAACGCCTCGTTCCGATGCCTCGTTGGAATGGCGCATGCTGGCCTCAACTCTCAGCGCGTACGCGTCTGGCAGCGGCGGGACGACGCCATCCTATTCGCACGCACCGCGGGGAGTGATCCCGCTGACTGAGACACGCACGCGCGAGCCGAACCCCGAGCCCGCATTCTTGCAGCAGCCCCTTTTTCAGGCACAACAAAATCGCACCCCCGCAGCCCCAGCGGAAGCCCCCCCGAATAGGTGGGTCACGCCTCAGAGCAGCGGTGCACACGCGTGAACGATGCAAAAACAACCACACCCCGCCGAGGGTGTCGGCGGGGTGTCGGTTTGAAGAGGAGAGTGTTGTCGCTTGGAGAGTGGCGGCAGACCGTCTCCGGACGGAGAGTCGCCGGTGCGCGTTTACGGGCAGTAGTCGCCCCTCAGGAAGTCGAGAATGAGCGCCGCGTCGGCGTCGTCGACCAGGCAATCAGCGTTGAAGTCTCCGACACAGACTTCCCCGAAGTCGGCGATGAGGATCCCGAGATCGGCGGCATCGACCACTCCGTCACCATTGATATCAGCTGAACAGGGATCAGCCACGCAGTCTTGCCCAAACTCGCTGATCATGATCCCCAGATCCGCCGCATCGATCGAACCGTCGCCGTTGATGTCGCTCCCGCAGAAGTCGCAGGATCCGTGATGCGAGCGTGCCCATAGATAATCATCGAAGTCCACGCCCTCCGGTTCCGTAAGATCCGCTTCGGGGAACTCGCACGGTTCGATCGGCTCAGGTGTGATGTCGTCCGACGGGATCACCGCCGCAAAGTCCACCAGAAGCGCCGCGGTGGACGGCGCGTCTCGGGTGATCGAAACAACGACTGAAACGATACGCGAACCGTCGGTTTGAACGCTATAGAACTCTTCGCCGACGGGCATATCGAACCGGAACGACTGGCGCCCGCTGGTGAGCGAGAACGTCGTGATCTCATCCATCGAGTTCGGGACCATGCCGAACCCGACGGTCTCACCCGCGGGGTTGCCCGTTGTCCAATCGATGAAGTCAAACGTGATCTCGGCCTCTTCATCCACATCGCCGTCAAGCCGCATGTCAACATAAACACGGTGCTGCTCGGAAGCGGAATCGTCAAGCCGGAAGAGCAGCTGCACCTCGCTGGGTAGTGTCCGGTTCGCGTTGACCGGCGTGAACGACACGTAGTCGTAGTCGCTGAACTCGAGCTCGGCGCCGCCGTTTCCCGATGCGGAGACGTGCTCGTTCACCGCGAAGGCGGAGTCCACCTCGCCGCTGTACGCCTGCTCGGCGGTCCCCTGCAGGACGTCCCAGTTCAGGATCGTGTCGTTCCATGGTGTGTTCTGTTTGTTGAACACAAAGAACTCGTTGATCTGCTTGGAACGGCATAGCACAAGGAGATCGCGCGTGTGCCTTTCTGAAGTGACCTGACGAAGTGTGGTGCCCTCCCCAAGCCGGTTTGGAAGGTTGATGTACGGAACGATGTTCGTGTGAAGCGGCTCGCCGTTTACGCCGCCTCCGAACGAGTGCTGGATAGCGTCGGCGTTGTGCGCATGGATACGGAGCACCGTGTCCAGCCACCCGTTCAGATCGGTCTCCTCGTCGTAGGGCGTCGCCATGGGCGGGTCGACTGGATCGTCGTCGGTGTGCGTTACTCCCGCGGAATAAAATACGGGGCACTGCACGTCCCCCGACCCGTTCCAGTACGTGCCGTACTCGAGATTGAGAGTCGGGTTGTGACGCGCCGTGAGCGGCCTGCGCTCCAACACCTCCGGCCCGACGCCCCCGTCTGTCGAAACAGACGTCGCGTAGTTCCCGGATTTCATACCAGGGAACGCCGTGCGCAAAGGCGCGTACCCGGCCTCATCCAAACTCCCGTCCAATATCTGACGGGTGGTGTTGCGCCACCACTGCCACCAAGGCTTGTTGTCATCGTGATCCGGCCGCAGGCCAGCAGTCGGGGCGACGATATCGGGATCCACACTCGCAGCGCTCGCAGCGAGCGTCGCGTAGGTATGCGGCGTGGCGTACCCGTTCGCAACGCCAAACCCGGGCAATTCAAGAGTCGACGCCCGCGAGTCACCCGCCATGTTCTGCCAGATAAACACCTCGTCCGTGACCTGCCCAGAAACGAGGATCTGCGGCTGCTCGTAATCAAACATGCCTCGGATCGGGAGGAGGTCGACGCCCATCGGACGCGAGCCATCCGCGGCATGCGCCGTGTTGAACCCACTGATGAAATCGTCCATGTACGACTGCCAGTGCGCCACACTGTTCTCTGTCCACGTACAGCGCTCCCGCCACGGGTAGATATCCTCACCCCCGCTGTCCTCATACACGTAGTCCGCGCATTCCTCCGACCCGTTCATGCACATTGCGCTGCCGCTAAACGCGTCCGCGCTCGCCATGATGAGAGTCAGGTTGAGATCGTTGATGATCTTCGAATCGCCGAACCGCTCGAAGTAGATGCACAGGTCGTCCGTCCCATTGATACGCCCCGCATCAATCCAATCGCGGAACGTGGTGTACACCGTTTCGCCTTGCTCGTCGCCGTTCGGTTTCGCCCCGATCACGACGCTCGAATTTGACGTGTTCTTGTACGACGGCCTGATCCACGGGTGGCTCAGCAGCGTGACCGCGTCGCTCGTCGGTACGCCGTTCTCAGTCGGGAACGGAGTCGGGTGGAATGACCAGAACCTCGGGTGCCCGTTCAGGTCGGGCGTCGTCCCGAACTCGGGGAGCGTGACCTCGGGCGGGGGAGGGCCCATCCCCTGCGCGCTCGCGAGCGCCCCGAGCGACAGCGCCGTCGTCGCAGCCGCGGCGAGGACCGCGGGGCGGACGGCAGTGGGCCGCTCGGCGCCGACGGATCTTTCAGGTCTACTGGTACGGGGATGAGTCATCGTGGCCTCCGTAATTGCTGTTGGGGGTGTTCTTCCGCGTGCTGGCGCCCGCGCGTCATCCGACACGACGGGCCGAGGCACGCACTCCTCAACACACCACCGCGACAAAACACCCCACAGCGCCAACGCCAAAGCAAAGAAACCGCACATGTGTGATGGGAGCGTCGGGGCGGGGCCGGTGTCCACGCGGTGGATCCGCCCAGGCCAGCGCGACGTCGGCGGGGCTTCACCCCGCGAGCGCGCAAAATACCCCCTGTAGGACTTGAACCTACAACCCGCTGATTAAGAGTCAGCTGCTCTGCCGATTGAGCTAAGGGGGCCTGGAGTCCCCTTCGGGACGGGCCAGCGGGAGAGTATATCGGCGGTTTGGGCGGCGTCCAGCCAGCGGGCGGGCCCCGCTACGAGGGCGTGGGGCGTGGATGGGGCGGCGTTGATTGACAGGGAGCGGGCTCGCAGGTATTTTTCCCGACTCGGAATGGCGAGAAAGGCGGCGGCTGTTTGGGCCGCGTCCGACCCGCCCGGATCCCCTTTTCTCCCCGGAGTTTCCCATGCTGCCGACACACCGCCAGAGCAAGGGCCGCACGCGTCGGCGCCGCTCGCACGACAAGCTCCGCGGGGCGCAGGTGGTGACCTGCCCGAACTGCGGGTCGCCGCGCCTCCCCCACCGGGCCTGCTCCGAGTGCGGGTACGTCCGCCCGGGCCTGAAGCTCGACATCAACGAAAACTGATCCTGTGCGCATCGCCGTCGATGTCATGGGCGGCGATCACGCCCCCGACGAGATCGTCAAAGGCTGCGTGCAAGCGCTAGGCGAACTCCGCGAGGAGGATCGCCTTGTTCTCGTGGGCGACCGCGCCATTGTCGAGGACATCCTAAGCGAGCTCGGCGCCACCGACCCGCGCCTCGAATTCGAGCACGCCTCCGAATCCATCGGCATGGACGAGTCGCCCGTCGAAGCCATCAAGGCGAAGAAGGACTCCTCGCTCGTCCGCATGGCGCTGCGCGGCAGCAAGAAATCAGACGACCAGGTCGACGCCGTCCTCAGCGCCGGGAACACCGGCGCCTGCGTGTCGGCGGGAACCATGTTCATGCGCCGCCTCGCGGGCGTGCACCGCCCGGGCATCGCCGTCACGATCCCGACCTTCAAGGGACCGGTCGTCCTGTGCGACGCCGGCGCCAACCCCGAGCCGCGCCCCCTCCACCTGGCCCAGTACGGGATCATGGCCGAGGTGTACGCCAAGCACACCCTGGGGATCGACAAACCCCGTGTGGCGCAGCTGAATATCGGCTCCGAAGAGGGCAAGGGCACCAAGCTCATCAAAGAGTCGCGCGACATCCTCGCCGCGACGCCCGGCCTGAACTTCCTCGGGTACATCGAAGCCCGCGACATGTTCGACGGCGCGGCCGACGTCGTCGTGACCGACGGGTTCGTGGGCAACACCGCGCTCAAGCTCGCCGAGGGGCTCGCGCGGAGCCTGATGGAAGCCTTCTTCCACGAGCTCTTTGAGTTCGACGCCGACCTCGCGATGCAGCTCGAGCCCGCCGCCAAGAGCCTCGCGAAGAAGAACGACTACCACGAGTACGGCGGGGCCCCCCTGCTGGGCGTCAACGGCGTCTGCGTGATCTGCCACGGCTCGAGCAAGGCCAAGACGATCTCCAGCGCGATCCGCAACACGCGCCAGCTCGTCGAGAAACACGTCAACGACGCGATCGTCGAACGCCTCGCCGAAGCGGCGCCCGCGATCGACCCCAGCGCGGGCGGGGCCGCCGCGCGCTCGTGAGCGTCGGCGCGGCTACCCTGTTGCCCTATGCCTGACCCCGCCTCCCACACCCAAACGCCCATCGGCGCCCCCGCAGGCCGCGGGGTGACGATCGCGGGCACCGGACTGTGCGTTCCAGAGGGACGCCTCACCAACGCCGAGCTCGAAAAGCTCATGGACACCGACGACGAATGGATCGTGCAACGCACGGGCATCCACGAACGCCGTCGGATCGACAACGCCAAGGACGAACGCACCTCGACGCTCTCTGCAGAGGCCGTCAGACGCGCCCTCGCCGACGCCGGAGCCGACCCCGCCTCGCTCGACATGGTCATCTGCGGCACGGTCTCCGCGGAGATGGTGTGCCCGAGCACCGCGTGCCAGGTGATCGACGCGATCGGCGCGAACGGCGCCGGCGCCTTCGACGTCGCCGCCGCCTGCTGCGGCTTCGTCTACGCCCTCAACCTCGCGTACTCGCAGATCCGCACCGGCCTCGCCGACCGCGTCGCGGTCGTCGGCGTCGACACGCTCACCGAGACCATGGAATACACCACGCGCGGGCGAGGGACGGCGATCCTCTTCGGCGACGGCGCCGGCGCCGCGGTCCTCGAAGCGACCGACGACCCCTCCAAGGGCCTGATCGCGCAGGCGATGCACGCCAACGGCTCGCTCGCCGACCACCTCTTCATCCCGAGGCGCGAACGCGACTTCCCCGAAGACGCCCCCTTCGGGACCGACGAGCTCCCCATCGGATCGATGCGCATGAACGGGCGCGAGGTCTTCCGCTTCGCGGTCGGGACCTTCAGCAACCTCATCCAGGAAACGCTCGACAAAGCCGGCGTGACAACCGACGACGTGGACCACTTCGTCTGCCACCAGTCGAACCTGCGCATCCTGCACGCCGCGCGCGACAAGTTCGGCATCCCGGACGAGAAGCTCTACGTGAACATCGACCGCTACGGCAACACCTCGGCCGCGTCGGTGCCGCTGTGCCTGCACGAACTGCGCGCGGCCGGACGCTTGAAAGAAGGCCAGCTCGTGATGTTCGTCGCGTTCGGCGGCGGCATGACCTGGGCCAGCTCGCTGTGGCGCCTGTGATCCGCCCGGAGGGAACCGTGATATGAGCGACAACACCATCATCCTGTGCCCGGGTCAGGGCGCCCAGCGCGTCGGGATGGGCAAGGCCTGGTTCGACGCCTCGCCCGCCGCCGCCCAGACCTTCGCCGCCGCAGACGAGATCCTCGGCGACCGCCTCGGCGCCCCCCTCTCGCGCCTGTGCTTCGAAGACCCCAACGAAACACTCAACCGAACAAACGTGTCGCAGCCGGCGATCTTCGTGACGTCCGTCGCGTGCCGACAGGCGATGCTCGAGGGCGACGCGACGATCGCGACGCACCTGGCCGGGCTCAGCCTCGGCGAGTACACCGCGCTCCACCTCGCCGGCGTGATGAGCTTCGAGGACGCCCTCGAGCTCGTGACGCTCCGCGGCGCCGCGATGCAGGACGCCGCCGAGGCGTGTGAGGGCTCCATGGTCGCGCTCACGGGCGCCGACGAAGCCCAGGCGCGCGACCTCTGCGAGCGGGCGAGCGAGGGCGGCGTGCTGGTCCCCGCGAACTTCAACGCCCCCGGGCAGATCGTCCTCTCGGGCGACGCCGACGCGTGCGCACGCGCCGCGGCCCTCGCGGGCGAGTCCGGCCTGCGCGCCACGCCGCTGACCGTCGCCGGGGCGTTCCACTCCCCGCACATGGCGCCGGCCGCCGAACGCCTCAGCGCCGCGCTCGACAACACCACGCTCCACGCCCCCCGCTGCGTCGTGATGGCAAACGTCACCGGCGAGCCCCACAGCGACGACCCCGCGTCGATCCGCACGCGGCTGATCGAACAGCTCACCCAGCCCGTGCGCTGGGACCTCTGCGGGCGATGGCTCGCCGATCACGCGCCGGGCGACTACCTCGAACTGGCCCCGGGCAAGGTCCTGACCGGGCTGATGCGCCGCATCGAGCGCACGATCAAACCCACGGCGCACGACGAGCCCGCGCCGGCGAGCGGAGGGGCGGCGTGAGCGAATCAAGCGAACAGCGCGTAGCGATCGTGACCGGCGCCAGCCGGGGCATCGGGGCCGGGATCGCCCGCCGCCTGGCCTCCGACGGGCGACGAGTCATCCTCATGAGCCGGTCGGCCGCCCCCCTCGAGGAACTGGCCGGCGAGATCAACGCCGCAGGCGGCGCCGCCCACGCGTGCCCGGTCGACGTCGGGGACTCCGACGCCTTCGCCGCCGCCGTCGAGGGCGTCGCGAAAGAACACGGGCGCCTCGACGTGCTTGTCAACAACGCCGGCATCACCCGCGACAACCTCGCTGCGCATGAGCGACGACGAGTTCGACGAGGTCATCCGCGTGAACCTCCGCTCGGTCTTCGTCGCGTGCCGCGCCGCCGCCCGCCCCATGATGAAAGGGCGTTTCGGACGCCTGGTGAACATCGGCTCAACGTCCGGCGTCGTGGGCAACGCCGGGCAGGCGAACTACTGCGCCGCCAAGGCGGGCCTCGTCGGGATGACCAAGGCCTTCGGGCGCGAGCTGGGCTCCAAGGGCGTGACGGCCAACGTCGTCGCCCCCGGGTTCATCAAAACTGACATGACCGCGAACCTCCCCGAGGACGCGACCAAGAAATTCACGGACGCTCTCTCGGTCCGACGCCTCGGCGAAGTCGAGGACATCGCGGCCGCCGTGGCGTACGTGCAGAGCGACGAAGCGGGCTACCTGACCGGGCAGACCATCTGCGTGGACGGGGGCCTCACGATGTGTTGAGCCGCGCCGCGCACCCAACGGGTGGCGGTGGCGTTGGCTTCCTGTATGATTCTTCCTTCCCCGGCGTGAGGGCCGGGTACACGGAGACAAGCGGTGACTGAGAGCGAAATCGAAAGCAAAGTGATCGAGATCGTCGCGGACCAGATGGGCGTCGACAAGGGGAAGATCACCGCGGAGACCAGCTTCGTGAACGACCTCAACGCCGACAGCCTTGATGTCGTTGAGATGGTCATGGAGTTCGAAGACGAGTTCGAAACCTCCATCCCCGACGAAGAGGCCGAAAAGATCCAGACCGTCGGTCAGGCCGTGCAATTCATCGCGGGCGCCCGCGCCTAGCGTCTGCGACGCTGATGAGCACCCCACCGAAGCCTGGGCACCGGGTCGTCGTCACTGGCGTCGGCGCGCTCACGAACATCGGGCACACGGCCGAAGAGGTCTGGGCTTCGATGCGCGATGGACGCAGCGGCATCACACACGTTGACGACGAGAAGTTCGCGCGCTGGACCGACGACCAGTGGGCTGTCCGCATCGGCGGGCAGATCAAGGGCTTCGACGTCACCTCGCGCATCGACGCAAGAGAGGCCAAGCGCATCGACCGCTTCGCCCTCTTGGGCATGTGCGCCGCCGACGAAGCCGTCACCCACGCCGGCATCGACTTCAGCGCCGGGGACCCCACCCGCGCCGGCGTCGTCATCGGATCCGGCATCGGCGGCATCACCGCCATCACCGACGGCATCGAGACCCTGAACTCGCGCGGCCCCGGGCGAATCAACCCCTTCACCGTCCCCAAGCTGATGATCAACAGCGCCTCCGGGCACGTGTCGATCCGCTTCGGGATCGAAGGCCCGAGCTCCGCCCCCGCCACCGCCTGCGCCTCGAGCGGGCACGCGATCGCCGAGGCCTACCGCTACGTCCGCGACGGGCTCTGCGACTCCGCACTCGCCGGCGGCGCCGAGGCCGCGTTCACCCCCCTCTGCGTCGGCTCCTTCATGACCATGAAGGCCCTCTCGACGCGCAACGACGCGCCCGACAAGGCCTCCCGCCCCTTCGACCGCGACCGCGACGGGTTCGTCCTCGCCGAGGGCGCCGCCGTCATGGTCATCGAGTCCCTCGAGCACGCCCGCGCCCGCGGCGCCGAGATCCTCGTCGAGCTCGTCGGCTGCGGCGCCACCAGCGACGCCCACCACATCACCGCGCCCGACCCGGGCGGCTCCGGCGCCAGCGGCTCCATGCGCGCCGCCCTCAAGGACGCCGGGCTCAACCCCACCGACATCGACTACATCAACGCCCACGGGACCTCCACACCCCTCGGCGACGCCGCGGAGGTCGCCGCCGCCGGCGCCGTCTTCGGCGACCACGCCCGCGCCTCCGCCGGCGGGCGCCTCCTGATGTCCTCCACCAAGAGCATGCACGGGCACTGCCTGGGCGCCTCGGGCGGCGTCGAGAGCGTCGCCTGCATCAACGCGATCACCCAGCGCGTCGTCGCGCCCACCATCAACTGCGACAACCCGGACGAGTCCTTCGATATCGACTTCGTCCCCCACGAGGCCCGCGAGGCCGACATCCGCTGCGCCATGAACAACACGTTCGGCTTCGGCGGGCACAACGTCACGCTGATCTTCAAGCGCTTCGAGGCCTAACGCCTCCCCCCCACGCCCCGCAGAGTGCAGGCCGGGACCGGGCCGCGCCGATACTGCACCCATGCGCCCCGAACTCCAGGCTGTACTGAACCTCGAAGTCCCCGTGATCGTTGAGATCGGGCGGACCCGAATGAGCACACGCGCCGTCATGGCCCTCGCGCCAGGGAAGATCCTCGAGATCCCCAAGAGCGCCGAGGACGAGCTCGAGATGCTCGTCAACAACAAGACCATCGGCACGGGGATCGCCGTGAAGATCGGCGAGAACTTCGGGCTCCAGATCTCCTACATCGGGAACGTCCGCGAGCGCCTCGAGGCCCTCGCGTCCGGCGACGCCGTCGCCGGGACCCCCGGCGCCACGGCCCGCCCCGACGCGGCGTGACCACACAACCCCACACCAAGCCCGACAAGGGTGTTTGTTACGGTATGGTGAAGCGAGCGTGACCCCCCGCGAAGGCGGGAGCGCGCCCCACACCCGCGGAGCCGGCCCGCGCGCCGGAGACAGCTCATGAGCGATCACGACGGCGGCGCACAGCGCCGATACCGCGAAGTCACACTCGCCTCGATCATCTTTGGCGTCGTTGTCGGCGTCATCATGAACGCCGCGATTACCTACTCCGGCCTGAAGATCGGCTTCACGATCGTCGGCTCCTCCATCGCCGCCGTCCTCGGCTTCGGCGTCCTCAGAGGCGTGCTCCGCAAGGGCACCATCCTCGAGGTCAACATCGGGCAGACCGTCGGGTCCGCGGTGAACACGCCCAACTCCGGCGTCATCTTCACCGTCCCCGTGCTCTTCCTCATCGGCATCCCCCTCGTGACGGGGGGCTCGCCCAACTCGAACTTCTGGCTCATCACGCTCGCCTGCATCACCGGCGCCGTCCTCGGCGGCGCGTTCATCATCCCGCTACGCAAGCAGATGATCGACATCGAACGCCTCCGATTCCCCAGCGCCACAGCCGTCGGCGCCATCCTCAAGTCCCCCGGCGCCGGCGCGGCCAAGTCCGTCCTCCTCGTCGTCGGCATCGTCGTCTCCGCGCTCATCGCCCTCCCAGCCCAGCTCCCGCAGGTCTTCTCCGCGGCCGACACCGCCAACCTCGACGCCCTCGTCGAGAGCGAAAAGATCACCTACGAGGACAAGCTCCGCACCCTGATGATCGCCGGCTTCATCGAGAGCGAGTCCGCCCCCGCGGACCTCGTCTCCCACGGCGAGGCCCTCCACGACCTCAAGCTCGCCCGCGCCACACGCGCCGCCTCCGACAGCCCCACCCCCGAGATGAACCGCGCCGTCATGAGCGCCGAAGCGCTCGCCGAGTACCGCGCGGGCGTCGCGACCGGCCAGCTCGGACGCGACTTCGGTGAGGGCCCCTACACCATCGGCAACTACCCCGACGAGGCTCGCCAAGCGCGTCCACGCCGCCGCCACCGCCCTCGACGAAGACAACGACGGGCAGCCCGACGTCGCCTGGGAAGACCTCCGCGACACCAAGGTCGGATGGGCCAAGCAGCCCGTCTGGGGCTACGCCGATCTCGACATCCGCATGGCCGCCGAGGTCGACGAGGCCGCCGGCACCGTCGACTACGCCTTCGACGGGCTCGGCAACGAGAACCAGGTCCTCACCGTCAAAGCCGACCGCGACCGCGGCGGACGACCCGACCTCGTCGTCGACAACACCAACATCGACGCCGGACGCATCTTCGGCCTCCCCGACGAGATGGAACTCCTCTTCGCCATCGCGCCCTTCGCGCTCGGCGCCGGGTACCTCACGGGCAAGGCCGGGCTCTTCGTTCTCGCCGGCGGCGTCCTCGCCTACCAGGTGCTCACCCCGATCCTCTTCAGCATGGGCTTCATGCCCGAGACGATCCTCCCCCACCAGGCCGCACACCACGGGCACGGCGCCATCAACCGCCCCCTCGGCATCGGCCTCCTCCTCGGCGGCGCCATGGCAGGCGTCATCGCCTCCTTCCCCGCCATCAAGGAAGCACTCAAGAGCATCGCCGTCTCCGGCAAGTCGAAGGTCTCCGGGGGCAGCGACGAGCTGGGCCTGAAGGTCCTCATCGTCGCCGTCGCCTCGGCCTTCATCTTCCTCTTCGCCGCCGCCGACTTCACCGGCTCCAAGCCCGTGAACACCGCCGACCCCATCTCCGGCTTCCCGCTCGCCAACGCCGCGGAAACCATCACCGAGAACGGCTACACCATCGCCTTCGAGAGCACCGAATCTCTTAACGCGTGGAACACGATGCCCGAGGTGAACCATCAAGCGTTCCTCGAGAGCATCAACGCCGACAAGCCCGGCCTGCTCGCCAGCATCAACCCCCACCTGCGGGCGCTCATCATCGCCGTCATCGGCGGCGCGTGGATCTGGTTCGCCGGCATCATCATCGCCCAGTGCACCGGCATGACAGACTGGTCGCCGATCTCAGGCATGGCGCTCATCACCGTCGTGCTCGTCATGATGCTCGCCGGCGTCGGAGACCAGCTCGGCGCCATCATGATCGGCGCCGCACTCTGCGTCGCCATCACCTGCGCCGCCGACATGATGGCCGACCTCAAAACCGGCTACATCGTCGGCGCTTCTCCCAAGAAGCAGCAGATCGTCGAGCTCATCTCCACCGGCATCGGACCCGTCATCTCCATGCTCGTTCTCCTCCTCATCGCGCAGGCGAACATGGAGAAGTTCGGCGTCGCGATGGGCCCCGGCACCGACACCACCGCCCCGCAGGCCCAGGCCCTCCAGGCCGTCATCACCGGCGTCCAGGGCGGCGATATGCCCTACGTCCTCTACGGCGGAGGCGCGCTCATGGGCGCCCTCCTCGGCATCGGGTCCTTCTCAGGCCTCGGCGTCCTCGTCGGCCTCAGCATGTACCTGCCCATGAACTACATCGCCACCTACGGCATCGGCTGCATCATCGCCATGATCGTCGGCAAGATGAAGGGCGCCAGGTGGGCAGAGGAATGGGGCGTGCCGCTCGCGGCCGGGTTCATCGTCGGCGACGCCCTCCTCGGGCTCGGCGTCAACTTCATCGTCCTCCTCCAGAGCTAACCGGGAGCCTGCCATGAAACTCATCGGGAACCTGCTCCTGACCATCTGCCTCATCACCGGCTGCCTCTCCGCCGCCACCGCCTACCTCGCGTCGGTCGACGCGCCCGGGCTCACCGAGCTCACACTCTCTGAACCCGCCGGCGCGACGGAGCCCACCCCCGAACGCGTCGCCGAAATCGAGGCCCAGTACGCCGCCGGCGCCATCACCGCCGAGGCCTACATCGCACAGCTCGAAGCGCGCGACCCTGTCGTCGACACCCCCCCCGCCGACGCCAGCGAAGACGAGATGTCGCTGACCGAAGCCCAGCTCCAAGAACTGCGCGCCGACAACGCCGACGTCGAGTACCTCCACTTCAAGGAGTTCTCGCTCGCACGCTGGCCCCACGCCTGGATCTTCGGCCTCTCCGCCGCCGGCCTCCTCGCCGGGTCGCTCCTCGTGCGCGCCGGCGACAAGGCCCACATCGCCAAGCAGCACACCGGCGACGGCGACACCGCCCCCGTGAACTCGCCCGAGGTCTCCATGAAGGCCATCGAGACCGGCGTGACCTCGCTTCAGACCGACCTGGCCTCGATGCCCAGTGAAAACGACAAGCTCCGAGCCATCCTCGCGCGCTTGGGCGCTCTCCAGGGCGACGCCATCCCGACGTTCATCGAGGCCCGGCCCCAGCTCATCGCTCGGTTCGGGCTCGGCAAGTACGCCGAGATCATGGACCGCTTCGCCGCCATGGAACGCAAGATCAACCGGTCGTGGTCCGCCGCCGCCGACGGTCACCTGGGCGAGTCCACCACCGCCCTCAACGACGCCGTGCTCATCGCCCCAGAGGTCAGCGCGAAGCTCTAACTAGACCCGCTGCCCCAGCAGCGCCGCGCACTGCGCAATCAACCGGTGGCGGTCGATCGGCTTGGCGCCGTAGTCGTCGCACCCCGCGTCCAGACACAGCTGTCGGTCCCCGGACATCACGTGCGCGGTCAGCGCGAGGATCGGAGCCGTGACCCCCGCCTCACGAAGCGTGCGCGTCGCGGTGTACCCGTCCATCTCCGGCATCTGCATATCCATCACGATCAGCTCGTACGGGTGCCCCGACGCCGACGCCTCGTGCACCGCCTCCACCGCCAGCGCGCCGTTCTCCACCACCACCACCTCCGCGCCCGCCTTCCGCAGCACGTGCGCAATCAGCCGCTGGTTGTCCGGGCCGTCCTCCGCAAGCAGCACGCGCCGATCAAGGCACGGCTGCTTCTCGTGGATCACCACATGCTCCGGCACGAGAGACGCGAACCCCGTCGCGTCCTCCGCCATCGCGAGCTCCTCTGAACCCACCGCCGCCACGCTCAGCGTGAACACGCTCCCCTCGCCCGGCGTGCTCTCGACCGTCACGTCCCCGCCCAGCATCCACGCGAGACGACGGGAGATCGAAAGCCCCAGCCCCGTCCCGCCGTAGCGACGCGTCATCGACGTGTCCGCCTGGGTGAACTCGCGGAAGAGCTTCCCGACCTGCTCCTCGTCCATGCCGATCCCGGTGTCGATCACCTCGAAGCGCGTGTGCCCGTCGCGGTGCCCGATGCGGACCACCACCCGCCCCTCGTCCGTGAACTTCACCGCGTTGCCGACAAGGTTCACGAGGATCTGGCGCAAACGCACCGGGTCCGTCCAGATCTTCTTCGGGAGCGGGAACTCGTACTCGATGCCCAGCCCGACGCCCTTCTCGTTGGCGCGCCCGAGCATCAGGCCCACCGCGTCCTGCGCGATCTGCGCGGGCGACACGTCGAGGCGCTCGATCGTCATCTTCCCCGCCTCGATCTTCGAAAGATCGAGGATGTCGTTGATGATCGACAGCAGGTGCTTCCCGTTCCGACGGATCGTCGAGATGAGCGTCTTCGCCTCGTCGTCGCCGCTCTCGGCGAACTTGTCGTCGAGCAGATCCGAGTACCCAAGGATCGCCGTCATCGGCGTGCGGATCTCGTGGCTCATGTTCGCGAGGAACTCGCTCTTGGAGCGGTTCGAAGCCTCCGCCTCTTCGCGCGCCGACACCAGCTGGTGCGTCTTCTCGCGCAGCTTCTCCGCGTACACCTTCATCCGATCCTCGGCGAGCTTCATCTCCGTGATGTCGATCATCGTCCCGAGGAACCCGAGGTACTCCCCGTCGTACGAGAACCGCGGCTCGCCGGTGTCGAGCATCCACCGGTACGACCCGTCGTCCCGCAGGTACCGGAACGTCATCGTGAACGCCGACTGCTCCCGGAACGCGCGCGAGCACGTCTCCAGCACGCCAACATCCTCCGGGTGGATCAGCTCCGCCCACCGGTCGCCGAAGCCCTCCTCGGCCTGACGCCCCGTGAACTCCGACCACTTCTTGTTCAGGAACGAGACCTGACGCTCGGGCGTCGCCATCCACATCAGCGCCGGGACGCCGTCAGACAGCGTCCGGAACAGCATCTCGCTCTCACGCAGCCGCGTCATCACCTCGTCGGCCTGACGCTGCGCATCTTCCAGCTCGCGCGTGCGGATAGTGAGCAGACGCGTCTGCTCCTCCGCGGCGTTGTTCATCAGACGCAGGTCGCGCGTCACGAGCTCCAGGTACCGCCGATCCGTCTCCCGCTCCGTCACGTCCTCGAGCGCCAGCACCACCCGCGCGGGACCGCTCCAATCAAACCGCGTCGCGTGAACCGTAAACGTCCGCGCCGCCGCCCCGACCGAGGCCTCATGCTGGTGCTCGTACCGCGTCTCAGCGCCAGAGAGGATCAGACGCACCGCCGTCGCGATCGCCGCACCCTCCGCGCCCCACGGCCCCCCGGCCCCCTGGCACGCGCCGAGGTAGTCCTGCCCGATCTCCACGCCGCCGCCCCGCCAGAACGTGCGCACAAGCTCGTCCCACGCCTGGTTGGTCGCGACGATCACCCCGTCCTCGTCAAGAATCACAATGCTCGTGTGCAGCGCGTCAACCGTGCAGCGCGCAAACGCCTCGCTCTCCTTGTGCGACAGCGTCATCGTGTCCGCGATCGAGCGGGCCCGGTCGCGCGTCCGGATCAGCGACCACGCGAACGCGGTCACCAGGAACGACATCACCAGCCCGATCGCCGCCGTACGCACCGCCGCCGAGCTCAGCACGCCGCCGGGCCGCTTGTACGCGTACACCAGCGTCCACGCCCGCCCGCCCGCGAGCAGCTCCCGCTCCTCCGCGCCCTGAGCGCGGATCCACCCGAGGCAGCTCGGTTCGTCCGCCGTGCGCGACGCCTCGTCATGACACGTGTCGAACACGATCCGCTCGCCGTCAGCCGTCTGCTGCAAGAGCGCAAAGTGATCCTGGGACGGCCGCACGCGGGCGATCTCGTCCATCATCTGGCTGAGCGAGACGACCACCGACACCCACCCGTACAGCGTGTCTTGCCGACCCGGGCCCGGCCCGTGCAACTCGTTCATGTCGTACAGCGGGAGGTAGCACACCGCCCCCCACTCCCCGGGGCGCTGGAGCAGACGGATCGGCTCGGTAAAGACCGCCTGCCCGGTCCGCGCCGCCTCGTCGAGCGTAGCCATGACCGCCGTGTGATTCGTGACCTCGGCGCCGATCGCCCCGGCGTTCTTCTCTCTCGGCTCGACCGTCGCCAGCACCCGCAGATCGCCGTCCGCCGGCAGCTCCCCGTGCGTCGCCCACAAGCGGAACCCCTCGAGCCCCTCCGCTTCCATGCGATGCACAAACGCCTCGCGCTCGTCGCTCTGCACAAGCGCAACGTACCCAAGCCCCATCGACCCGCCGCCGAGCCGCGAGATATCAGCGGCCCGCGCAAACTGGCGGAACTCAGCGATCGACACGTGCGTGCTGCTTTGATGGAAGCCGCGGAGCATCCGCAGCACATGGGCGTACACCTCAAACTGCGAACGGAGCGCCCCGGCGAGCTCGTCGGCGCTGTTCGACTGCGCCGCGACGTGCTCGCGTCGCTCCATCGTGTGGACAGCGATCACCAACACGCCCGTCGTTACGAGCGAAAGCACGAGCACCAGAGCGATCGCCCAGCGCTTCGACAGCCACCACATCACAGTCGACATCGATCCCAAGGCGTTCTCCGAGCGTCCGAAAAGATCGCACCGGGGCCAGAGCCCCCGTTCGTCCAATCGACGCGATCACGCCCCCGATCAAGCCGCTGACCCTCTTTCACCCCCTTCGGACACGCCCGCGTGACCAGCCCCCCCGCGTGCGCTACGATGGCCGCCCGCATGCCCCTGAACGAACGCGAGATCCGCGCACGACTGCGCGACTGCACCGCCGCCGACGAGGCCTCCCTCAAAAGACGCCTCAAGGGGATCGAACGCGCTCGACGCGCCGGAAAAAAGACCGATAACGCCACAGCAGCCATCGCCAGAGACCTCGACGCCGCCGAAGCACGCTTCCAACGCCGCCGCGACGCCGTCCCCGCCATCGACTACCCCCCCGACCTCCCCATCTCGCAAAAACGCGACGAGATCGCCGCACTCATCCGCGACCACCAGGTCGTCGTCGTCTGCGGCGAGACCGGCTCGGGCAAGACCACACAGCTCCCCAAAATCTGCCTCGAGCTCGGGCGCGGCGTCCGCGGCAAGATCGGGCACACCCAGCCCCGCCGCATCGCCGCACGCTCCCTCGCCGCGCGCATCGCCGAGGAACTCCGCACCCCCCTCGGCAACCAGGTGGGCTACAAGGTCCGCTTCACCGACCACACCAAGCCCGACTCGCTCGTCAAGGTGATGACCGACGGCATCCTCCTCGCCGAGACACAGGGCGACCGCTTCCTCCGCGACTACGACACCATCATCGTGGACGAAGCGCACGAGCGCAGCCTCAACATCGACTTCCTCCTCGGCTACCTCAAACGCCTCCTCCCCAAACGCCGCGACCTCAAAGTCATCGTGACCAGCGCCACGATCGACCCCGAACGCTTCAGCGAGCACTTCGAGAACGCCCCCATCATCAACGTCTCCGGGCGCACCTACCCCGTCGAGATCCGCTACCGCCCGCTCCACGCCGTCGACGAGAACGACACCGAGCAGGACCAGGGCGAAGGTCTCCTCAGCGCGATCGACGAGCTCACCTCCCACGCCCACTCGGGCGACATCCTCGCGTTCTTCCCCGGCGAACGCGACATCCGCGAGGCCGCCGCCGTCATCCAGGACGCCTTCGGCGACCGCTTCGAAACGCTCCCACTCCTCGCGCGCCTCACCAACGAAGAACAGCAGCGCGTCTTCGCCCCGCACACCAAACGGCGCATCGTCCTCGCGACCAACGTCGCCGAGACGTCCCTCACCGTGCCCGGCATCAAGTACGTCATCGACACCGGGCTCGCGCGCATCAGCGCCTACTCCGCACGCACCCGCGTCCAGCGCCTGCCCATCGAACCGATCAGCCAGGCCTCCGCCGCCCAGCGCTCCGGGCGCTGCGGCCGCGTCGAGGCGGGCGTCGCCGTACGCCTCTACGCCGAAGAGGACTTCAAGGGACGCCCCGAGTTCACCACGCCAGAGATCAAACGCACCAACCTCGCCTCAGTCATCCTCCAGATGAAGTCGCTCAACCTGGGCGACATCGACCGCTTCCCCTTCGTCGAACCCCCCGAGCACAAGTACATCCGCGACGGCTACGACACCCTCCGCGAGCTCGGCGCGATCGACGACGAAGACCAGCTCACCGAGATCGGACGCACCCTCGCCCGCTTCCCCCTCGACCCGCGCGTCGGGCGCATGATCCTCGCCGGGCAGGAACACAACTGCCTCGACGACGTCCTCGTCATCGCCGCCGCCCTCTCCGCCCAGGACCCCCGCGACCGCCCCTTCGACCAGCGCACCGAGGCCGACCTCGCCCACCAGACCTTCGCGCACCCCGAGTCGGACTTCATCACCTACCTCAACATGTGGCGCTTCCTCCACGAACAGGAAGAAGCCCTCTCCCGCAGCAAACTCCGCAAGGCCTGCAAGCAGAACTTCCTCTCCTACATGCGCCTCCGCGACTGGCGCGACGTCTACTACCAGATCCGCTCCATCGCCAAAGAGCACATCGGACGCGTCGAGCCCCGGCGCGCCGAAGTCGAACCCGACGTCCACGCCCTCCACCTCGCCCTCCTCTCGGGACTCCTCGGCTCCGTCGGCAAGCTCGACGACAAGCACGAGTACTCCGGCCCGCGCGGGCTCCGCTTCCACATCCACCCCGGGTCCAAGCTCTTCTCCGCCAAGCCCAAGTGGGTCGTCGCGGAAGAACTCGTCCACACCACGCGCCTCTACGCCCGCTGCGTCGCACGCGTCAAACCCCAGTGGATCGAGAGCGCCGCAGGCGACCTCGTCAAAAAAACCTACACCAAGCCCGAGTGGAACCCCGACCACGCCCAGGTCGAAGCACGCGAACGCGTCACGCTCTTCGGCCTCGAGCTCTTCCCCGCGCGCATCGTCCACTACGGACCGGTCAACCCCGCCGAGGCCCGCGAGATCTTCATCCACCGCGCGCTCGTCGAGGGCGAGTACAACGCCAAGGCCCTCTTCCTCGAGCACAACGGCAAAGTCGCCGCCCGCATCGAACGCCTCGAAGACAAAGCCAGACGGCGCGACATCCTCGCCGACCGCGCCGCCCGCTACACCTTCTACGACAACCGCGTCCCACACGACGTCTACTGCGGCAAAACCTTCGAGCAGTGGCGCGTCGCCGCCGAGCGCGACAACCCCAGCGCGCTCTACATGACCGACGAGGACCTCCTCGCCGGCGACGCCTCCGACGTCACCCCCGAGCGCTACCCCGACGCCCTCAGCGCCGCCGCCGTCGAGCTCCCCCTCGCCTACAAACTCGCCCCGGGCGAGAACGAAGACGGCGTCACCGTCACCGTCCCCCTCGAAGCCCTCAACCAGCTCGACCCCCAGCAAGCCGAGTGGCTCGTCCCCGGTCTCCTCAAGGAGAAGATCGTCGCGCTCATCAAGGGCATGCCCAAAAGCGTGCGCACCAACTTCATCCCCGCGCCCACCTACGCCGACCGCGTCCTCCCCCGCCTCGCCCCCGAGAACGGCCCCCTGCGCGACCAGCTCCGCGACGCGCTCCACGCCCTCACCGGCGTCGCGATCCCCGACGGTGCCCTCGACCGCGCCGAGCTCCCCGAGCACCTCCGCCTGCGCATCCGCGTCGTCGACGCCGCCGGCGAGCCCGTCGCCGAGGGACGCGACGTCGCCGCACTCCGCGCCGCGCTGGGCGAGAAGGCCCGCGCCGCACTCTCCCAGCTCCCCGAGCACGATTACAACCGCGAAGACCTCACCGGCTGGGACTTCGACGACCTCCCCAAGACCGTCGAGATCGCCCGCGCCGGAGCAACCGTCCAGGGCTGCCCCGCCCTCACCGACGAAGACGCCCGCGTCTGCCTCCGCCTCTTCGACGACAACGCCGCCGCCCGCACCGCCCACGCCGCCGGGCTCCGTCGCCTCTTCCGCGTCCACTTCGACCGCGAATTCAAGGCCCAGGCGCGCATCCTCCCCAACTTCGACGCCCTCGCCCTCCGCTACGCCCCCATCGGCCCCGCGAGCGAGCTCCGCGACGCCATCCTCCTCCGCACCGCCGAGGTCGCCTTCCTCCCCGACTCCCCCAACATCCGCACCAAGGCCGAGTGGGACGCCCGCCTCGACTTCGGCTGGAACCGCCTCCAGCACGCGACGCAGGACGCCTGCCGCGTCATCGCCTCCGTCCTCGAACAACTCCAGCACGCGCGCCTCGCGATCGACGCCCTCACCCAACCCGAGCGCGCCGCCGCCCGACAAGACGCCCAGCGCCAGCTCGCGTCGCTCACCCCGCCGGGCTTCCTGACCTCAACCCCGTGGAGCGCGCTCTCGCGCCTGCCCGTCTACCTCGCCGCGGCGCTGCGCGAACGCCTCGCGAAGCTCCCCGGCAACGAAAAACGCGACGCCGAACTCGCCGCCCTCGTCACGCCCTTCCAGAACGCCTGCGATCAGAAACGCGCCCGCCACCAGCAGAGCGGCGTCGTAGACCCCGAGCTCGACAAACTCCGCTGGATGATCGAGGAATACCGCGTCTCGCTCTGGGCGCAGCGCCTCGGCGTCGCGGACAAGGTGTCCCCGCAACGCCTCGAAAAACAGTGGAAAAAAACCCGCTGATCAGTTCGCGAGACCGAGATTCCGCAGCACGCTCGGCGGCGGGTTCCCGCCGAACCCGCGCCCGTTGAAGTGGAAATCATCGAGCGCCGCCTCAAGCCGCGCCGCGCGCCGCGGATACGCGATGAACGTGTAGTTCTTCGTGTCAAACGCGACGCCCTGCCCCAACGGCATGTGCTCGAGCCGCGCCGAACCGTCGAGGAACCCCATGCTCGAGCGGTACTCACCGTGACGGAAGTTGTGGTCCGTGTACGGGATCGAAACAAACCCGCTCGACGTGTTGATCGTCGCGACGCGCAGCACGTTCGCGATCCCGATCTCAGAGAGCACCACGAACCGCGACGGGTCCTCGATGTCCTCCGGACCGTTCTTAAACGAGAGCCACCGCTCGATCTGCTCGGGAGAGTTCATGTTGATGCCCCACGGCGCCGCCGGGCTCACCCACAACCAATCCGTCGCGATATAGCTCGTCCCGAACGCACCGAAGAACGTCGAACTCCCCTCCGGCGCGCGCGACTCGTCGTACGCGTGGAACGGGTGACGCGGGAGCACCTGCACCAACGGCGGGCTCCCAAGGCTGGAGAAGTCGAGCTCCGCGCGCTGGATCCGATCGTCGCCCGGGCAGCGCAGCTGCTCGCCGCCGCTCGTCGTGTGGTCCGTCATCCCCAAATAGTCGTTGAGCGGGCGGATCTTCCCAGGGTGGCCAAGGTCGTCCGCGCGGATCTCGTCGCTGTACCAGTCCACGCCCCCGTACGACGTCGTCTGGTACGTCTGGTTCGTGGTCCCGTTGCTCCGGTCGGGCAGATCCGCGGCCGGGAAGTGCTTGAAGTCCGCGACGTACGAGTGAAACGCCTTCACGCCCTGGCCGCAGTTGCTCAGGCACCCGGCGTCCCACGCGCGCTCTTTGACCGTCCCAAGCGCGGGCAGCAAGATCCCCATCACCACAGCAATGATGGTTATGACCACCAACAACTCAACCAACGTAAACGCGTGATCCGCTTGCCTTCGCGCGCACTGACGCATCGCGACCTCCAAGACCCCTCGCTGCTCTGAGTATAGACGCCCAACACACCGCGTCGAACACGAATGACCCAGATTCACCCCGCGTACACCGTCGGATCGTCCACCCCCGCCTCGCAAAACCCCTTCTTCCGCAGCGCACACGCCTCGCAATGCCCGCAGTGCGTCCCGCTCTCGTCCGGCGGGTCGTAGCACGAGTGCGTCAGCTTCAGATCCACCCCCAGCCGCGACCCCGGCGCGAACGATGTCCGCCTTGCTCATCTCCGCCAGCGGCGTGCGCACCGCCAACCCCGCCCGCCCCGCGCCCGCCGACTCCACGCCCTCACGCGTCGCCAGGTGCACGGTCCGCTCGAACGAACGGATGAACTCCGGGCGGCAATCCGGGTACCCCGAGTAGTCGATCGCGTTGACCCCGATCCACAACTCCCCGGCGCCCGAGACCTCCGCCAACCCCGCCGCGAGCGATAAAAACACCAGATTCCGCGCCGGGACGTACGTCACCGGGATGCGCGACGGGTCCGGCGCCGCGTCCTTGGGCACCTCGATATCAGCCGTCAGCGCCGAGCCCCCGATCAGCCGCAGGTCCAGCGGCAGCACCACCCGCCGGCTCACGCCCAGACGCTCCGCCAGACGCTCCCCCGCCCGCAGCTCCGCCCGGTGGCGCTGCCCGTAATCAAACGACAGCGCCACCACCCCCCGCCCCTCGCGACGCGCCATCGCGCACGCGACGGCCGAATCAAGACCCCCGGACAGAAGAACCACAGCGATCGAGGCGTTGTCAGACGTCATGGTGGGGCCCAGAAAAAGCCAGCGGGACACGAGAAAGCGGACGGTTTCCTTTATCCGGCCCCTCCGTACGTCCGAATGTACGCCAATCCAATGGTTCTCGGGTTCAAGCGGGCCCGTGGACTCGTCCGATAAAGGGGGTCGATGCGGAGCGTCGTCCCGCCCTCTCCACGGAGGGCTGAACAAGTCAATCAGGGACGCGCCACGGCCGGCCGGGGGAATCCGCCGGGCCGAGGCTCACGACGCCCCCAAGAGGGGCCGGGAGACGCATCGATTATGAAGGCGCCCACCTCAGTCACGCTCGCCATGTCCGCCGCCGCCCTCGTCCTCGCCGCGTGCTCCAGCTCGCCCGAGTCGACCGCGACCAACGACCGCACCCTCCCCCCCCCGATGACCGACGCCGAGTTCGCCTCCGTCGCCATCACCAGCGAGGACGCGCGAACGATCGACCCCGCCGCCCTCGCGACCTTCGACGCACTCCTCCTCGAGGCGCCCATCAACTCCTCCGCACGCAACGTCGCCTACGAGACCACCCCCTCCGGCACCCCCGACGCCACCAGCGAGCCCGTCGCCGGCGCCGTCAGCGTCTACGGAAAGGTCCCCGGCGAGACCTCCGACGCCTTCGTCGCCGCCAGCAACCCCGGCGGCTTCGAGTCCCTCTCCCAGATCACCTTCGCCTCCGAAGGCTCCGACTTCGACCCGGAGATCTCCCGCGACGGCTCCCGCCTCGTCTTCGCCAGCACCCAGCACTCCCCCACCGCCGACGTCTACATCAAGAACGTCGGCTCCTCCACGATCACCCAGATCACCAACGACCCCTCCAACGACCTCATGCCCTCGATCGCCCCCGACGGGCAGCGCATCGCCTTCGCGTCCGACCGCGGCGGCTCCTGGGACATCTACATCACCAGCATCGAGGGCGGCCAGCCCGTCCAGATCACCGAGGACTCCACCCACGAGCTCCACCCCAGCTGGTCCCCCGACGGCACGCAGCTTGTCTTCTCCCGCCTCGGGCAGATGAGCGGACGCTGGGAACTCTGGGTCCTCGACGCCGCACAGCCCTCCCGACGCAACTTCATCGGGTACGGCCTCTTCCCCGTCTGGAGCCCCGCCGGCGACAAGATCGCCTTCCAGCGCTCCCGCGGGCGCGGCGACCGCCTCTTCGGCATCTGGACCGTTGACTACATCGACGGCGAAGGCGTCCTCCCCACCGAGATCTACTCCAACGAGGGACACGCCGCCGTCAACCCCAGCTGGTCCCCCGACGGCGGGCGCCTCTCCTTCAGCCTCATCAACGGCGCCGGCGCCGAAGAAGGCCGCCGACCCGAGATCGCCGACCTCTACATCTGCCGCGTCGACGGCGCCGACCGCGCCACCCTCACCAACGGGCAGCACTCGAACCTCTCACCCACCTGGGGCGGCGACGGACGCATCTACTTCGTCTCCGACCGCTCGGGCTCGGACAACATCTGGTCCCTGACCCCCAAGCACGCCATCCGCGCCGCGTCCATCGGACAGCCCACCAACGGCTCCGACCTCGCCGACGTCAACGACGACTGATCAACCACCACGCGGCCTGCCTCTAACGGGGCGACGCCGCGTTTTCCGATAAGCGTGCACGGACGCACGCGCGGCCGACCGAACGCAGGGACGCGGGGTCCCGGCGGCCACACGCCACACCCGCCGCGGAGGATCGCGGCTTGACCCGGCAGGATGCCATGACAACCGAACAACGCCTGCTCGCGCTGCTATTCGCTCCTCTGGTTCTAATCGCAGCGCTGCTCGCGGGTTGTGAGACGGGAGACAACCGTCCCGACCCGCTCTCGCTCCGCTCGCCGTACTCCTTCGGGAACGGCGACGCGCTCTGGGCCGTCGCCCCCCTCGTCAACGAGTCGGGCGTCTCGGTCGTCGATCCGCTCCTCGTCTCCGATTCGCTGGTCTACCAGATCCAGCAGATCGACGGCGTCTCCGCGGTCCCGATGAACCGAACCATCGCCGCCATGCGGGCCCTCGGGCTCCAGACGGTCGGCAGCCCGCAGGACGCCGTCGCGCTCGCCAAGAGCCTCGGCGCCGACGCCATCATCGCCGGATCCATCACCGCGTGGGACCCCTACGACCCGCCGGAGATCGGCATGACCGTCGCCCTCTTCGGCGCCCGCCCAGGCGGGCCCGGGGGCCTCAACGAGCACTGGATCAACCCCCGCGACATGCAGGGGTGGGTCACGGAGTACGCCTCAGACGGTCGCCACGGACGCTTCGGAGTCCCCGCCGCCGTCACCGCCGCCCACATCGACGCCACACGCGTTGACGTGCAACGCGACGTGAAAACCTACGCCACGCCCCGGGTCGACCCCGGTGCGCCGCTCGGGTGGAAACGCTACACGGCCAGCATGGCGTTGTTCAGCGAGTACGCCTGCCACCGCGTGATGCGGGACCTGCTCGCCAGCGAGCACGCCCGTCTCGCACAGGGCAGCGAGAACTAACGCCTCCCGCGCGCGTCCGACGCCCGCGGGGGCCAGAAAGGACGCGGCGTGGACCAGCACGTCGAGGACAACCAGGCCGGCGACCGGCGCGTGACGCTCGTAAAGGGCGAACACCGCTGGGACTTCCGGTGCGCACGAGGCGAAGAATCGGACCTGCTCGCGCGGGTCTCACTCCTCGCCGCGAGCGATTCGGTTGACCTCGATTGGACCGACGCCGCGCTCATTGCGCGCCAGCTCGGACGTCGTCTGACGGCCGAGATCAAAACGTTCGTGTCGGCGCGGGAACGCTCCCCGCGCGACGGGAGACCCTCATGACCGCCCTGCCGATGATCGAAGAGTTCAAGTCCTGCCTCACCGACGAGCGCCACTTCAGCCCCTACACCGCCAAGTGCTACGGCGCGGACCTCCGCCAGTACGTCGAATACCTCAAGGCCGAGTTCGGCGTCGCGGTCAGCGCCGACAAGGAATCCGCCGCGCTCCAAGCACGCCGCCACGGCAAGGCAGACCCCAACGAGCCCGAGACCATCACCTCGTCCATCTGCGAGGCAGACGCCGACGTCATCCGCGGGTTCCTCGAACACCTCGGCGAGCAGAACTACTCCCCCGCCACCATGGCGCGCAAGATCGCAACCCTCCGATCCTTCTACAAGTGGGCGCACAAGAACGACATCACCGGGTCCAACCCGATGACCATGATCCGCACCCCCAAGCAGGTCAAGCGTCTCCCCAAGGTCGTCAGCCTCGAGCAGATCGAACAGCTCCTCTCCGCACCCAACGACAACGAAGTCCTCGGCGCCCGCGACCGCGCCATGCTCGAAACACTCTTCTCCACCGGCATCAGGGTCTCCGAGCTCGTTGACCTCGACCTCGAAGACCTCGACGAGGCCGGCGAAGCCCTGCTCATCCGCGGCAAGGGCAAGAAGGAACGCCTCGTCCCCCTCGGCGCCCACGCCCTCCGCGCGCTCCGACGCTACGTCGAGCTCGTCAAAGGCGACCGACGCTTCGGCGAGTCCTGGGGCACCGGCGCCGGCGACCACGTCCTCTTCATCAACAAGCACGGCGGACGCATCAGCGCACGCTCCGTCCGCCGCAAGCTCGACAAGTACCTGCGCCAGGTCGGGCTCGACCCCTCGATCAGCCCGCACACCCTGCGTCACAGCTTCGCGACGCACCTCCTTGAGAACGGCGCCGACCTCCGCAGCGTGCAGGAGCTGCTGGGTCACCAGTCCCTCTCGACCACCCAGGTGTACACCCACCTGACCACGGACCGCCTGCGCGAGACCTACGACGGCGCGCACCCGCGGGCCGAGGCCGGCTAAACAGCCGCTTCAACAATCAGGAGACGAACGCGCTCCGGCGCGTCATGCCCCCGGCGATTCCTTCTGCCCCGCCGGGGGTTTTTCTCTGCGCTCAGCCCGCGTTCAGAACGAAGTCAGCACCGCCGCCGTCGAGGTCCAGCGAACCAATAAGAGCGCCGGCCGCGACCGCCTCGTCCTCGCTCAGCTCCCCGCTGCGAGCAAGCTCCAGCAGCCCGCGCACCTGCCGGTCCTCGAGCATCGAGCCGTGCGCACGCACCGAGCGGACCACGTGCTGGAAGAGCGCGATGCGGTCCGGGCCCTCGCCCGCGATCGCAGCGCCAAGCAGCGACTGCTGCGCCGCCGCGCTATCGAGATGCGCCAGCACATCCGCCAGCACGATCGCCAGCGGGCCGTCCTCTTCGAACGCCGCGACCAGCGGGCGGGCCGCGGCCGTCACGTCGAGCACCGTCGAGCCCGAGACCGCCAGGTCCCGCAACGCCGAGAGCGCCGCGAACGCGTACTCCTGCGCGTCGCTCTCGCTGATCGCCTCGCCCGTCGCCGCGCGGGCGAGCTGGGCCGCGGCCGTCGCGAACTGCTGATCGCTCACCCCCGCGCGCACCACCCGGACCAGCGCGTCGTCGGCGTACCGGCTCGCGAGGTCCGTCGACGCGGCGCCGGCGACAACCGCCAGCACCGGCGTGACGCGCAGCTTGCTCTCGCTCCGCACGTCCCCGAGCAGACCGTCCGTCGCGCCCTGGCTGAGCTGGCAGACAACAAGATCAACCCCCGGCGCCTCCGCGATCGCGCCCGAGGCGCCCGCGAGCGTCGAGGCCGGCGCCAGCACCGTGTACCCGGCGGCGCGCAGACGATCCGTGATCGCCTGCTGGTCTTCCAGATCCGTCGCCACGACCAGCGCGAAACGATCGCTCGCCTCGCGGATCGCCGCGGCCAGCGTCGGAACGACGCGCTCGGCGGCCCCGAAGGGCGACGTCGGGCGGGCCTGCGCGATCGCCAGCGCCGCCTCGTACTGCACCCGACGGTCCGGGTACGCGAGGGCGTCAGTCAGCGGGTTGTCGCGCCAGTCGGACGCGCCGCCGGCCGTCTCGGCAAGAGCAGCGATCGCCCGACGGATCAGCGGGGTGTCACGGTCGCGGAGCCGCACGCTCGAGGACGTTGCTCGTCAGCGTCGGGCCGGCCGCGACCGCGTAGTACGTCGCGCCCCGCTTCTCCGAGGGGTACAGCGGGTTCTCGTACTCGCTGGGCGCGTCGATCTCACGCGAGAAGTTCGCGGCAAGCCACAGCCCCGCGGCCGCGGCGGGGCTGGCCCCCAGCTCCGCGGCGTGCTCGCCCAGACGCATCGCCATCGCCTCGTGGTACACCTCCGTGCGCACCGCGACGGGGTTGAGCCCGAAGCCCGGGTTGTACTCCCACACCAGCTGGTGCGACTCGCCCGAGAACTGCGTCAGGCTCGCCTGCTCGCGGTAGTAGCTCTCGGCGAGGTCGAGGAAGAGACCCGCGGGGGTGACGCCAGCCGTGGGGCCGCCGTCGATCGAGTTGATCGCCCGGTCCACGGCGCGCGCCAGGTCGCGGGGCATCGACTCGCCGCTGGCGCGCAGCTCGTACAGGTACGGGAGGGCCGTGCGCACCTGCGACTGCCCGAGGATCGTGACGATGCGCCGCTGCGTCTCCTGGTCCACGCCGGGCAGCGCCGCCGCGAGGGGCGCCACGGCGCGAGAGCCCATGTCGATCAGCAAGCGCTGGACCTGCGACTCGAGCACCTGGTCGGCGCGGGCCATGAGCACCTGGAGCAGCTGAGGCACCGCGTACTCGCTCGCGAAGATCAGACGCTCACGCGCCACGCGCTGGGCCCGGGGGTCTTCCTTGAGGAGCTGGATGTTCCGGGCGATCTGCTGCGGGTCGCGGGCGCGCTCGAGCTGACCCGACTCGAACAGGGCACGCAGCGCCGCGGCCGACGGCTCGACCGCGTCGATCACCAGCGCCCGGCGCGTCGTCTCGTCGAACCGCTCGCCCAGGCGAGGGTCGTCCTCGACGACCGCGACGAACTCCATCGGCGTGAGGTTCAGGTCCAGCAGGGCCTGCCCGTACGCCGCGGCGAGATCGTCGTTGCGGATGAAGACGAAGTGCGCGAAATCGTCGAGGAGCTGGCGGGCCTCGCGCTCGACAGACCGCTCGCCGCTCTGAGCGGAGGCGGGGGCGGCGAAGCCGGCAGCGCCCAGGAGCAGGGCGGACGAGAGGGCCGTGGCAGCGACACGGGACGTTCGGCGGCGGTCGGGCACGGTCGTGCTCCTCTAGAGAAGGCGGGGCGTCGGCGGCGACATCGTCGGACGTGCAGAGCGTCGGCCCAGAGGCAGTTATCTACGGGACGAAGCCCGGGTGGGATCCGCCAGAAGGATCAATCTACCGGGCCTTCTCCGCGGGCGTCAACGTGGGAGAGGCCCCCTACCGAACCTATCGGACGCCCCCCTGCCCGCAGAGGCCCCCGGCATGCGCGATTTCTTCTCTGCCACCCGCCGAGACGTCAAGACCGGCCCCCATTAGACCGATCGTGGGGTGGCGCCGGCCTCTCGCTGTTTAGAGGCGCCGGACCGGTTCAAGACGGCATCCGAAGACGAGGGTGAGCACATGCCCACTGGAAAAGAAGTTCTGACGACGGGCGAGGTCGCCAAGATCTGCAACGTCGCCCCCCGCACGGTGAGCAAGTGGTTCGACTCCGGTCAGCTCAAGGGCTACCGGATCCCGGGCTCCAAAGACCGCCGCATCCCCGTCCCCCAGCTCGTCAAATTCATGAAGAACCACGGCATCCCCCTCGACGGGCTGCTCACGGACCAGATCCGCGTGCTCATCGTCGACGGCGAGGCCGAGGTCGTCTCCACCATCAAGAAGCTCCTCACCGAGCAGACCGAGTACGACGTACGCACCGCGACCGACGGCTTCCAGGCCGGCCTCCAGTGCGCCGAGTTCAAGCCCCACGTCCTCCTCCTCGACCTCCACCTCGGCGAGGGCGACGGGCGCAAGGTCGCCGAGATGATCCAGTCCAACGACGACCTCCAGCTCACCAAGATCATCGCCATGAGCGGCAAGCTCACCGACGGACAGTCCGCCGGCCTCCGACAGCAGGGCTTCGAAGGCTTCCTCAAGAAGCCCTTCCAGTTCCGCCAGCTCGTCGAGTCCATCGAGAAAGCCACGAACATCATCCACTGACGCGACACGCTCTCCCACGGGAGAGCCCGCGTCGGTTCCGAACGCAGGGAAGCGACACGGCGCCCCGGTCTTTGACCGGGGCGTTTTGTTTTTGGATTGGCTGGCGCTCCTCGCTCCGAAGGAGCGCAGGAGTGGTCAGCCACGAACGCACGCCTGCGCCGCTGCGCGACGAGTAGTGGCGCCCCGGAGTGCTTGTTGAGGGTGCCCCGACCCGCCGCAGGCGCGTCGGGAGTTGAACGTGAGGTCCCCCCCAACCCGACGCGCCTGCGGCGGGCCGGGGAGCCCGGAGAAGTTATTCGCTCGGCATGAGGGCGCGTGTGATCCTCGCCACGTCCAGCGCCTGCGTCGCCGAGTACCCGCGGTCGGTAAACCACACGATCACGCCGTCAGGATCGAGCACCAGCACCCGCGCGTTGGACCCCGTGTTCCCCGTGAGCTTCGCGACCGGCGTCGCCGCCGACCCGTACAGCGTCACCACCGCGCCCCAGTCCTCTTCCGGGATCCCCGCGCGCATGCCGTCGTCGATCCACCCCGACGCGAAGCTCGCGACGAGCCCCGGGATCGTCGGGACCTCCATGATCCGCCCCGGCGCGTCCGCCTGGATCAGCCCCATGATCCACCGGTCAAGATCAAACTGCGACCGCTGCGTGTACCCCACCAGCACAATCGCCGGCTCCCCCGCCAGCGCCGCCGGCAACTCAACCCGCTCCTTCTCCAGACTCTCCCCCACCACCGCCGGGAACACCTCCCCGACAGGGTCACGCCCGGGATAACTCGCCGAGCACCCCGGCGCGAGCAGGAGCAACGCCGCAAGAAGAACGCCGAAGCCGCCGGCGAGGAAGAACCGTTTGTGGGTGGTGGTCATGGGGTGGGGTTCGCGGGTTTCGTCCCGCTGGATGCTCGCGGGCTCCGGGATCGAAGAACTGATGCAATCAGTGAACCAATCAAAAGGCTGGTGGGAACCCAGTAAGCGCTCACACTCACCACCAGCGTGGAGTGGTCGTGCCACACCTTGTGCCCGTCGATTGAGCCATGCACACGCATGATGTAGTCAATCGGAACCGCACCGAGAAGGATCACTGCCCATCCGAACGCCACAGCGACCGCCCACCCGTATCCAGGTTTGAACGCTGCCTGCGTACTGGCAGACACCACGAGCATGAGGCTCACCCAACCAGCAAACGCTGCGGGGCGAACGACACCGATCAGCTCGGGCGCGAGATGAACGCGTTCTGCCAATTGGCACGCTACGAAGAGCATCCACAACAACGGAGCGAGGACAACGGCACGCAGGATCATCCTTCGGCCGTGTCGTCTTCGCTTCTTCATGTATGGAAGTTCGACCCGTAGACCGAACGGTTCCTCACCTCACCGTCGGCATCCAAGCCGCCAGCAAATCGCACGCCGCCTTCAGATCCCGCTTGTCGATCATCTCTGTCACCGTGTGGATGTAGCGCGTGCCCACCACCAGACCCATCGCTCGGCAGCCCTGACCGATCTGCTGCGCCGCGGCGCCGTCCTGACCGCCGCCCGACAGCACCGTCCGCTGCGTCTTGATCCGCTTCTTCTTCGCGACCGCTTCGAGCTCTTCAACGAGCCCGATGTCCGCGATGAAGCTCGAATCCTTCACGTGCAGCCCCGCGCCGTCGCCCTGGATCGTCACGGCTTCCTCCGTCGGGACGCCCGGCGTGTCGCACGACAGCGTCACGTCGAGACCGATCGCCACGTCCGGCTCGACCGAGAAGGAACTCGTCTTGGCGCCGCGCAGACCGACCTCTTCCTGCACCGTGAAGGCGACGATGATCTCCGCCGTGTGCGGCGTCTTCGCCTTCTCGAGGGCGCGGATGGACTCGAGCCCGAGCCAGCACGCGACGCGGTTGTCGAGAGCCTTGGAGACGATCTTGTCGCCCATCTCGATCAGCGGCTCGTGCATCACGACCATGTCGCCGATCTTGATCCGCTTCTTCGCCTCGGTCGCGCTCATGCCGAGATCGACGTAGAAGTCCTTGACCGCCGGCACCTTGGTGCGCTCCTCGGGGGAGGAAATGTGGATCGGTTTGCCGCCGGGGTTCATCACGCCGAGGTAATCGCCGTCGGCGCCGCAGACCATGACGCGGCGCGAGAAGAGGTTGCGGGGGTCGAAGCCGCCGACGGGGTCGATGTGGATGTACCCCTTGTCCGAGACGTGCTTCACGAGGAAGCCGATCTCGTCCATGTGCGAGAGGAGCATGAGACGCGTGGCGTCGTCGTCCTCCTTGGGCTTGACGGTCGTCGTCTTCCCGCGGGTGCTCTTGACGCGGGGCAGGCGACGGGCGACGAGGGAGCCGAGGGGGTCCATGTAGAAGTCGTCGAAGAGCCCGTCGGCCTCCTCGAGGATGAGGTCGCGGACGCGGTCTTCTCGCCCGGGGACGCCGGGGGTCTCGCAGAGTCGCTTGAGCAGGTCGATGTTCATGGGTGGCGTCCTTCGTGTCGTCGTCGCGCGGGGCGTTTGGCTTCTATGATCAGGCCCTTCTACCGAAAGGCCGCGAGCAGGATGGCGAGAAACAGCCCGAACCGCAAACCGCTCGAAGAACTCGGGGCGATCTTCGCGCCCTACGGCGTCGGCGAGAGCGAACCCATCGACGTCGCGCAGGTTGTCGAAGGCCTCGAGCCCGAATACCACGCCCTGCGCTCCGCCTGCGTCCTCATGGACCAGCCCACCCGCGGCACGCTCGAGATCACCGGCGCCGAGCGCCTCGCGTTCCTCAACAACATGCTCACGCAGGAGCTCAAGGGCTTCGAGGCAGGGCAGTCCCGACAGACCTTCTGGCTCAGCCGCAAGGGACGGGTCGACGCCGACCTCCGCCTCATCGAGACCGGCGAGCGCCTCTGGGCAGACGTGGACGCCCACCGCGCCCCGTTCTGCGTCGAAACCCTCAACGCGTTCGTCTTCGCCGAGGACGTAGAGATCGCCGACCGCACCGACACGATGCACCGCATGAGCCTGCACGGGCCCAGCGCGCCGGACGTCCTCAGCGCCGCCCGCGGGCAGACCGTCGAGCTTGACGCGGGCGCCGCGCTGGAAATCACGATCGCCGGCGAACCCGTCGTCGTCGACCGCCTCGACACCGCCGGCGAGATCGGGCTGGAGATGCTGACGCCCACCGACCGCGCCGCGATCGTCTTCGGCGCCCTGCGCGACGCCGGCGCCGAGCACGGCCTGCGCGTCGCGGGGTGGCACGCGTGGAACATCGCGCGCATCGAGGCGGGGACCGCGGTGTACTTCCTCGACTACGGGCCCGACTCGATCCCGCAGGAAACCGGCTGCTTCGACAGCCGCGTCTCGCTCACCAAGGGGTGCTACCTCGGGCAGGAAGTCGTCGCGCGCCTGCACTCGCTGGGCAAAGCCAAGCAGACCCTCGTCGGGCTCGACCTCGACGGGACGCTCCAGCCCATGACGGGCGACCTGCTCTACGCCGAGGGCAAGGACAAGCCCGTGGGCGCCGTCACCAGCGCCACGCTCAGCCCGCTGCTCGGGGACCGCCCGATCGCGCTCGCGCAGGTGCGCAGCGGGTCGAACGACGCGGGCACGGCGCTCACGCTGCGCACTGGCGACGGCGCGATGGGCGCCACGGTGCGCGACGCGCTCGCGTCAATCGCGAAAGCCTAAGTCGGGTCGGCGATCAGACGCTCGACCGAGGGCGAGGCGTCCATCGCGGCGAGCATCGCCCGGGCGCGCTCACGCTTGGTCTCGATCAGCTCGAACGCGATGCGCAGACGGCGCGAGGGCGAGGGCGCCCGCAGCGTGCGGAACGCCCCGGCGTGGGCGGCGAGCAGACGGTCCACGAGCCACACCCGCAGCGGGCGCTCGCCGGAGTAGCGCCGCAGGTTCGCGGGGTCGTCGGTGTCGTGGTCCGTGGCGCAGCGGACGTGGTCGAGGAACTTCTTGGCGGCCACGTGCGGGTGCTCGCGGTCGCACAGGCTCAGCAGGGCGCGCTCGAGCAGCGACGCGTGCCCGCGCACGAGCGCCCAGGCCGAGACGTCGCCAGCGACGCACGCGCTGGCGATCGCCGCGTCGGCGAGCGCGAGGTGATCGAAGCACACCCGAGACGGGCTGCGGCGCAGCGGCGCCTCCAGCAGGTGGCGCAGCACGCGGTCCGGGCGCACGCCGAGGGCGCACGCGTCGTCACGCTCAGTGATCTGGCAGAACCACTGCGCGGCGAACCGGCTCCGCTGTCTGGTTGAGAGCGCGTCCTCGTGTGCTCCGAGAGCGCTGGGTGTGCGTGCGGTGGGCATCCTGCGTCCGCCTGTGTTGGGCCGCGGCTCCGCGCGACGGCGACGGACCCCCGTCGCTCTGTGCAATCTACCAATCACCTCGACCCCACGCCACGCCGAAGCGCGCGATGTACGATGGAACCGTGAACGCACCCACGACCGATAGCCCGCTCCTCGAACTCCAGGACGTGCGCGTGCGCTTCCGCACGCGCGCAGGGACCGAGAAATGGTTCGACGCCGTCCGCGGCGTGACGCTTTCACTCAACCGTGGTGAAACGCTCGGGTTAGTCGGAGAATCCGGCTCGGGGAAATCCACGCTCGGGCGTGCGGCGATGCGGCTGATCGACGTCCATCACGGGGTTATCCGCTTCGACGGCGTTGATCTCCACGCCGCGTCAGCGGCAGCGATGAGAACGCTGCGCCGGCGCATGCAAATGATCTTCCAGGACCCCGGCGGCGCGATGAACCCGCGCCAGCGCGTCTGGCGCATCGTCTCCGAGCCGCTGCTCGTCCAGCGCGTCGTCACCAAACCCCGCGACCTGCGCGCACGCGCCGAGGCGCTCCTCGACCGCTGCGGCATGCCCGCCGACGCCGCCGGGCGCCGACCGCACGAGTTCTCCGGCGGGCAGCGCCAGCGCATCATGATCGCACGCGCCCTCGCCCTCGAACCCGACCTCGTGGTGTGCGACGAACCCACGAGCGCCCTCGACGTGTCGGTCCAGGCGCAGATCCTCAACCTCCTGCGCGACCTCCAGGACGAGCACGGGCTCGCGTACCTCTTCATCAGCCACGACATGGGCGTCATCCGCCACATGTGCGACCGCGTCGCGGTGATGAAGGCGGGCGAGATCGTCGAGCAGGGCGTGGCCGATCAGGTCATCAGCGCGCCCGAGCACCCGTACACGCGGGCGCTGCTCGAAAGCGTGCCCAAGATCGACGGCGTGCTGGTCTAGCGCCTCACCACCAGCGGTCGCCCCAGCGCGCCAGGTTCATCATGGGCCACGCGATTTTCCAGTGCTTCACCGGGTTCGCGGCGACCTGCTGGATCGCGTCGGGCGCGAAGAGTTCTCGGGCGAAGGGGGAGGCGGTGAAGGCGGGTGCGGCCGCGGCGAGCCAGGACTGGAACGGGAGCGGGAAGCTGGCCTTGGGGCGGTGGCGGGGTTCCTCGGGGATTTGACCCTCGAAGGCGCGGCGCAGGACCGTTTTGGAGCGCACAGCGGTAGCGGTTGCGGCCCCCCCACCACTCGCTTCGTGCGCGCCGCCGGGGTCGAACTTGTATACAACGGGGATGCTGTGCGCACGGCGCGCGACGTGGGCGTCCGCGTACGGCGTGCGTCCTTCGACGGACGCGAGCATCGTCGCCGTGTCGAGACGCTGGAGCAGCCCGGTGAGGTTGACGCGTTCGATGCAGCGCAGGTGGGCGTCGAGGGGCGTGGCGTGCTCGCCGGCCTCGCGCCGGCAGTCCTCGAACATCTCGTCGTAGTGCTCGGCGATGGGCTCGTCGTTGGCGAGCTCGCGCGTGAGGTGCGGGGCGAGCATGGCGGACTTGAGGGCGGGCTGCATCCACGCGCCGGCCGCCAGCTGGGCGCGCCCGCCCGAGATAGACCCCATCGCGCCCGAGGCGTGGCGGCAGGCCGAGAGCATGGGCGACTCGTAGCCGGCGAAGAGCTCGTCGGCGCCTTCGCCCGAGAGCGTGACGACGCAGCCGGCGTCGCGGAGCGTGCGCGCGACGGAGTAGATCGCGACCTCGTTGGGCGTCGAGAGCGGGACGCCCAGCTCGCTGACCATCCAGCCCCAGATCTCGTTGAAAGAACCCCCGTCCACGACGGCCTCGTGGTGGCGGGTGTTGAGGGCGGCTGCGGCGCGCCGGGCGCAGGCGAGGTCGTCGTCGTCGGAGTCGCTGTGCGCGCCGGCGCAGAACGTTTGGAGGTTGGGGTGCTCGCTGGCGGCGAGGGCGGCGGTGATGGTCGAGTCGAGCCCGCCCGAGAGGAGCGCGCAGAGCGGGACGTCCGAGCGCAGGTGCGCGTGGACGGAGGCGCTCACTTCGTCGCGCACGAGCGCGACGGCGTCGTCTTCGTCGAGGTGTTCGACAGGCGCGGGCTCGAACCAACGGCGCTGCGAGGCCTGGGGCTCGGCGCGGGAGAGGTCGAGCTCCAGGAGCTCGCCCGGGGCGAGGGTGTGGACGTTCTCGAAAAGCGTGCGCCCGGCGAACCCGGTGCGGATGGTCGAGAGGTACGCGCTGATCGCCAGGAGGTCGGGCGCGGGGGAGACGCGCGGGTGGGCGAGGATCGCGCGGGGCTCGGAGGCGAAGACGAGCTCGTCGGGCAGGACGGAGTAGCACAGCGGCTTGACGCCTAGCGCGTCGCGGGCGAGCAGGAGCGTGCGGCGCTGGGTGTCGACGAAGCCGAGGGCAAACATGCCGCGGAAGCGCGGGACGGCGCCCGCGCCCCAGCGGGCGAGCGCGTGCAGGACGGTCTCGGCGTCGCAGCTGCTGGTGAAGCGGACGCCCTCGCTTTCGAGCTCGCGGCGGAGCTCGGCGTCGTTGTAGAGCTCGCCGTTGTAGGTCAGGGCGTAGCGCCCGTCGGGCGTGACCATGGGCTGGGCGCCGGCGGGGGTGGGGTCGATGATCGCGAGGCGTCGGTGGGCGAGGAGGAAGGGGCCGGAGCGCCAGAGGCCCGCGCCGTCGGGGCCGCGGCTCGTAAGCGTGTCGCGCATGCGCTCGGCGGCGCGGTCGTCGATCGACGGTTGGCCGGTGAAGCTCGCGATTCCGAGGATGCCGCACATGCGGGGTGTATCGGCGGATTGGGTGCGGGGGCGTGACGTTGGAGGGGCGGAGTACGGGACGCGCCATCTGTGCTCCCTCTCCCCTTGTTTCAAGGGGAGAGGGATGGGGTGAGGGGTTGAAGTTCAGTCCGCGTGCGGAGCGAACGGTTCCATTGACATCAGACTGAGGAGATGGCGGAGCCCTTCACCCCGGCCCTCTCCCCATCGGAGATGGGGCGAGGGAGGAGATGGTGCTGGTGTTGTGCGCTCAGAAGCGGATTGGAGTCCGGCCCCCTCCCCCCGAGGGGGAGGGTTGGGGAGAGGGAGTGTTGCGCGCGACATTGAAAGCAAAACGCTGCGCGCCGTCAGTCGCCGCTCCCTCTCCCCTGGCCCCTCTCCCTCGGGGAGAGGGGGAGTTGGGGATGCTCGCTGCGCTCGCTTTGGGTTTGGCCCCTCACCCCGGCCCACTCCCCCACGGAGTTGGGGCGAGGGAGGGGGAGTTGTGGTGTTGTGCGCGCTGGAATCAGGCGGGGGTGATGTGGAAGTGCCAGCGTGGGCCTGTGGGGCGGCCGGTGTAGCGGCGGCGTTCGCCCCCCCACTGCGCGACGAGGACGAGGGCGTCGGGGTCGGCGCGTTCGATGGTTGCTGTGCCTTGGGCGAGTCGGCGGAGGGCGCCGCGGGGGTGTCCGTCTTTGGGTTCGAGGGCGCCTTCGTGGGTGAGGTAGTGGGCGCGGTGGTCGGGGAGTGGCTCGGCGGAGAAGGCGTGGACGGTTGGGTCGTCGGGGCGGAGGGCGGCGCGGAAGGCGAGGAGCGGCGCGTCGGGGTTGGGGGATCGGGCGGTGAACCAGTCGAGGTGGCTGGAGGCGTCTGGGAGCGTGTGGAGGAGCACGACGCAGGGGTGTGAGGGGGCGTGGGGCATCAAAAGAGCGTACCCTGCGTGCTTCGGCGGTCACATCGGGCGCGCAGTGGAGCCCGGTCGCGGGCGAGGCCGATGTACACCGCGTTGAACACGTGGGGCCGAACGGTCGGAACCCGCGGATTGAAAGGGACTTCGATGCGTCACGCGATGCTGATCGCTCTTGCCGCTCTTGCGTTGCTCACCGGGTGCTCGGACCGTCGGGGGCTGACGGTTGTCCGGGATTCGGGCGACAAGGCTTACCGTTTCCACCGGTACGAGATGGCGCGGGCCGAGTTCGAAGAGGTGGTCGCGCGCGACCCGGCGGACTGGGAGTACCGGGCGAAGCTCGGCGAGACGCTGCTGCTTCTGGGCGAGCCGGTGGCGGCCCGCGAGCACCTCGCGGTGGCGTACGAGCTGCGCCCGAAGGACCAGAAGATCCTCGACGACTACGCGCGGGCGATGCTGGCCTCGGAGGCGTACGACGAGCTGCACACCGTGCTGCTCGAGCGGGCCCACGAGACGCAGCGTGTGAGCGACTACCTGCGTCTGGGCCTGTACGACCTGCGGGCCGGGGACGCGGATTCGGCGGAGCGGGCGCTGATCACGGCGGCTCGTCTTGACGGTGGGCGGACGCCCGAGCCGCAGCTGGCGCTGGCGACGTTCTACGAGACGGTCGGCGACGACACCCAGTCGCTCCGGCGCCTGCGGATGGCGCTGTACACGGACCTCGAGAACCGCGAGGCGATCGAGCGTCTTCGGGCGCTGGGGCACATCCCCGGGCCGACGTTCGCGCTCCCCCCTATCGAATTGCAATAAGCCCTCTTTTCGCGCCTAGCATCCAGACCACCACCCGGCTTTCGACGGAGACGCCATGACCACCGCCGCCGCGACGCTTCCCTACAAAATCGCTGACATCTCCCAGGCCGACTTCGGTCGCTTGGAGATCGAGATCGCTGAGACCGAGATGCCCGGGCTGATGGCGGTGCGCCGCGATCACGCGGGCGCGCAGCCGCTGTCGGGCGCGCGGGTCGCCGGCTCGCTGCACATGACGATTCAGACGGCGGTGCTGATCGAGACGCTGGCGGATCTCGGCGCGGACCTGCGCTGGGCGTCGTGCAACATCTTCAGCACGCAGGACCACGCGGCCGCGGCGATCGCCAAGGCTGGGATCCCGGTGTTCGCGTGGAAGGGCGAGACGCTCGACGAGTACTGGTGGTGCACGCTCCAGATGCTGAGCTTCCCCGACGACGGGAACGGGCCCGGCCCCGACGTGATCGTCGACGACGGCGGCGACGCGACGATGCTGATCCACATGGGCGTGAAGGCGGAAGAGGCGTTTGAGAAGGACGGCACGCTGCCCGACCCGGCGTCTACGGACGTCGAGGAGATGCAGTCGGTCCTGCGCACCCTGCGCGACAAGCTGCAGGAGGACGGGAACTTCTGGCGCCCGATGGCCAAGCGGATCAAGGGCGTCAGCGAGGAGACGACGACGGGCGTGATGCGCCTGCGTCAGATGGAAGAGCGCGGCGAGCTGCTGTTCCCGGCGATCGACGTCAACGGCGCGGTGACCAAGAGCAAGTTCGACAACATCTACGGCTGCCGTCACTCGCTGATCGACGGGATCAGCCGGGCGACGGACGCGCTGATCTCGGGCAAGCGCTGCGTGATCTGCGGCTACGGCGACGTGGGCAAGGGCAGCGCGCAGTCGCTGTCGGGTCAAAAGGCGCGGGTGTTTGTCACGGAGATCGACCCGATCTGCGCGCTCCAGGCGTGCATGGACGGGCACTCGGTCGTGACGCTCGAGGACATGCTCAGCGAGGGCGATGTCTTCATCACCACGACGGGCAACAAGGACATCATCACCGTCGATCACATGGCGAAGATGAAGAACAACGCCATCGTCGGGAACATCGGGCACTTCGACAACGAGATCGACATGGCCGGGCTGTTCCGCTGGATGGACGAGGGTCGCGTCGAGCGCGTGACGATCAAGCCGCAGGTGGACCGGTTCATCTTCAAGGCCGATCCGAAGAACGGCGTCGAGGAGCACGGGGTGATCATCCTCGCGGAGGGTCGCCTGCTGAACCTCGGCTGCGCGACGGGGCACCCGAGCTTTGTGATGAGCAACAGCTTCACGAACCAGGCGCTGGCGCAGATCGAGCTGTGGCAGAACCGCGAGAAGTACGGCAACAAGACGTACCTGCTGCCCAAGTCGATCGATGAGCAGGTCGCGCGTCTGCACCTCGGGCAGCTGGGCGCGAAGCTCACGACGCTCTCGACCGAGCAGGCCGACTACATCGGCGTGCCCGTCGAGGGTCCCTTCAAGCCCGACACGTACCGCTACTGATCCCCCCTTCCGCGAGGGACGCGCCCCCCTGTGAGCATCTACGTCGAGATCTTCATTCGCTCGCCGATTGAAGAGCTTTGGCGTGCCACGCAGGAGCCGGATGTCCACGAGCGCTGGGACCTGCGGTTTACGACGATCGAGTACCTGCCTCGCCCCGACGCGAGCGAGCCGCAGCGCTTCCGGTACGCGACGCGCTTGGGGTTCGGGAAGACGATCGGGGGCAGTGGTGAGTCCACGGGGACGCACGAGGCGGACGGGCAGCGCACGTCGGCGCTGAAGTTCTGGTCCGACGACCCGGTGTCGCTGATCCGCGAGGGGTCGGGGTACTGGAAGTACGTCCCGGGCGAGGGCGGGGTGCGGTTCCTGACACGCTACGACTACCGCGTGCGCTTCGGGGCGCTCGGGCGGGCGTTCGATCGCGCGGTGTTCCGCCCGCTCATCGGCTGGGCGACGGCGTGGAGCTTCGATCGGTTGCGCTTGTGGCTGGAAGAGGGCGTGACGCCGGAGCGGTCGCGCCGTTCGGCGCTGGCGTACACGATCGCGCGGCTGGGGCTGGCGTTCGTGTTCTTCTGGCACGGGCTGGTGCCCAAGCTGATCACACGCCACGAGGACGAGTTCCTGATGCTGACCGACGGCGGTGTGTCGCGCCCGCTCGCGGAAACGGGCGTGCTCGCGGCGGGGATCGCGGAGATCGCGCTCGCGATCGCGCTGCTGATCTGGTGGCGGTCGCGCGCGTTGCCCGTCGTGTGCGTCGGGCTCATGGCGCTGGCGCTCGTGGGCGTGGGGACGACTTCGCCGCGGTACCTCGGGCACGCGTTCAACCCGGTCACGCTCAATATCAGCGTGATGCTGTTTGCGTTCATCTGCCTGACGCTGCGCGCCGACCAGCCGTCGGCTCGGCGCTGTGTGCGGCGCCCGCCTGGAGACCCCGCATGACTTCGATCTACCAGCAGGTACTCGGCTCGGACTTCGATCGTCTGCACCCGCAGATCCAGCGGCGGTTCGGGCTCACGCCGGGGAACGCGTCCAAGGGGACGGGGGTCATGGAGCGTCTGTGGCACGGTCGGGCGTACACGCTGCCGTTCCTGTACATCGGCTCGTGGCGGCGGATCATGTTCCCCGAGCAGGGCGAGAACGTGCCCTTCACGATCGAGAACTACGCGTACCGCGACGGGTTCGGGCGCGACACGGTGACGTGGGTGCGCACGTTTGAGACGAAGAAGCCGCGGCGCTTTGACGCGTACATGATTTACAGCGAGAAACGCGGGAAGATCGTCGACTACCTCGGCAGCCACCAGCACCTCGCGGTGGACATCGAAATGAGCGTGGACCCCACCGGCGGGCTGCGCCTGCGTTCGGGCGCGCAGCGGTTCTACGAGGGGTTCCTCGGGTTCCGCTTCCCGATGCTCTTTTCCGGCATCGCCGACGTGTGCGAGTGGTATGACGACGATGAAGATCGCTTCCGCATCGAGGTGAACGTGCACAACAAGGCGTGGGGCCCGCTCTTTGGGTACTCGGGCTGGTTTACCGCGGAGTGGTTCGACGCGGACGCCGACACGGCTCCGCAGCACCTGATGCCCGTGCGCGAGGAGCGCCGCGAGTGAGCGCGCGATGACCGAACACATCATCGTCGCGCTCGTGGCGCTGGTCGCGGGGGCGCTCACGCTGTTTTCTGGGTTCGGCCTGGGCACGCTGCTCATGCCGGCGATGGCGCTCTTTTACGACCTCGAGACGGCGATCGCCGCGACCGCGGTCGTTCACCTCGTCAACAACGCGCTGAAGCTGCTGCTTGTTGGGAAGTGGGCGGCGTGGCGGGTGGTGCTGGTGTTCGGGCTGCCGGCGGCGGTGTGCGCGTTCTTCGGGGCGCGCGTGCTGCACGCGCTGGGGTCGTTCGGCACGCTGCACGCGTACACGCTCGTTGGACGCGAGGCGGTGATCACGCCTGAGAAGCTGGTGATCGCGGCGCTGATCGCGGTCTTCGCGATCCTCGAAGGCAAGCCCGGGAAGGCGCTGAGCGCGTCGATGAAGTGGCTGCCGGTGGGCGGGGCGCTGTCGGGGTTCTTCGGCGGGCTCTCGGGGCACCAGGGCGCGCTGCGCACGGTGTTCCTGAGCAAGGCGGGGCTCGACAAGAAGCAGCTCGTGGGCACGTTCGCGGCGTGCGCGGTGCTGGTGGACGCGTCGCGGCTGGTGGGGTACGGCGTGTCGTTCTTCGGCGATACGTTCGTACAGCTGCGCGACGAGGGGCGGCTGAGCCCGGTGTACGTTGCGCTGGCGTGCGCGTTTGTCGGGTCGTACATCGGCTCGAAGCTGGTGAAGAAGGTGACGCTGGAGGCGGTGCAGGGGTTGATCACGGTGATGCTGCTGGTGACGGCGGGGTTGTTGGGGGCGGGGTTGGTGTGAGCGTCCACGCTCTGTAGACCTCAGCATCCCGATGAGAAACCGATCGGGGAGGCCCTCACCCCAGCCCTCTCCCCGGGGGAGAGGGGGCGGATGCCGGTCCGCGCACAATAAATCAATCTTCATGGCGGGTTCACCGGGGTGTGAGGTCGGTGCGCGAGAGTGCTCCTGCACACGAGAGACACCTCCACGAAAGGAGCTTGCTATGAGCACGACCATCACCGGACTTTTCGATTCCCCCCGCCAGGCCGCCGCGGCGGTGCAGAGCCTTGAGGCTCACGGGTTCGCTGCCAGCGACATCAGCGTTCTTGCCGGCGAAGACTTCGACCGCGACGCGTTCACGGTTGAATCCAAGTCGAAGATGGCCGAGGGCGCTGCGGTCGGCGCTGGCGCCGGCGGCGCGATCGGCGCGCTGGTCGCGGGGTTCACGACGGTCGGCGCGGTCGCCGCGACGGGCGGCGTCGGGCTGCTCGTCGCCGGGCCGGTCGCGGGCGCCTTGGCGGGCGCCGGCGCTGGCGGCGTGAGCGGCGGCATCCTCGGCGGGCTCGTCGGCTCGGCGATCCCCGAGCACGAGGTCAAGCACTACGAGAGCGCGATCGGGAAGGGTTCGGTGCTGATCGGCGCCGAGTGCCGTGACGGCGAGCAGAAGAAGTGCGCCAAGGAGTGCTTCACGAGCTGCAACGCCGAGAAGGTCTCGAGCGCGTAACCACGGATCGCCCGGAGGAGAGCGTCGCCCGCGAGCGAGAGCGCGCGGGCGGCGATTCTGTCACGCCCCGCAGATTCCCACGCACAGGGAATCCACACCCCGCGACCGCCGACTCTTACTCCGGCGGTTGTGGGGTTTTTCTGATCCCCCTCTCTCCGAGGGAGAGGGGTACCGGATTAGACCCACCCATCATCCCACTCCATCCCCGTCGGGATGATCTTCGCGTCGCCGGTTTCGATCATGCTCGCGACCGGGTACGCGCAGTAGTCGAGGGCGAAGGCGCCGGCGGGGCGGTGGTTGCCGGAGAGGCCGAGGCCGCCGAAGGGGAGCTTGCTGCTGGCGCCGGCGGTCCCGGCGTTGACGTTGACGCACCCGGCGCGGGCGGCGGCGAGGAAGGCGTCGATGGTTGTTTCGTTCTTCGTGAAGATGGACGACGCAAGGCCGTAGCGCGTGGCGTTGGCCTGCTGCAGCGCTTCGTCGAAGGACTTCACGACGCTGACGCGGGCGAGGGGGCCGAAGACCTCGAGGTCGCAGCCGGGGCCTTCTTCTGAGCGGGTGAAGGAATCGACGCGGATGACGCTGGGGGTGATGAAGTGTCCGCCCTCGCAGCCGAGGATTTCCTGCGCGTGGGGTTCGAGGAGGACGGTCGCGCCCATGCTCTGGGCGTTCTCGGTGAACGCGAGGGCGGACTCCTGGGCGTCTTCTCGGATGATCGGGCCCATGAAGGGCTGGGTCTCGTCGAAGGGGTCCCCCACCGTAAGGGTGCGGGTCGCTTTCATGAAGGCGGACATGAAGCGGTCGGCGATGGCCTCGTGGAGGATGATGCGCCGGGTGCAGGTGCAGCGCTGCCCGGTGGTGATGAAGGCGCAGCGGACGCACTCGACGACGGCCTGGGCGAGGTCGGCGTCGTCCATCACGACGGCGGCGTTGTTGCCGCCGAGCTCGAGCGCGACGATGCGCCCGGGGGTGTCGAGGTTGGCCTGGAGGATCTTGCGTCCGACGGGCCAGGAGCCGGTGAAGAGGACGCCGTCGATGTCGGGGTGCGTGGTGAGGCGCTGGGCGATGTCGGCGTGGCCCTGCACGAGGTTGACGAGGCCCGCGGGGGCGCCGGCCTCGGCGAGGGCCTCGCGGTAGGTCTCGGCGAGGAGCTGGCCGACGGCGGGGGTTTTGTCGGAGGGCTTGAAGACGACGGCGCCGCCGGCGAGGAGCGCGGGGACGATGTGCCCGTTGGGCAGGTGCGCGGGGAAGTTGAAGGGGCCGATGACGGCCATGACGCCGTGGGGGCGGAAGGAGCAGCGCCCGGTGCGGGTGTCGTTGATGGACACCTCGAAGGGCGCGACGCGTGAGCGCCCGGAGTTGGCGGAGTCGTCGAGGGTGATGTCGATCTTGCCGGCGAGGATGCCGGCCTCGCCGCGGGAGTCCCAGAGGGCTTTGCCCGTTTCGAGGGCGATGAGCTCGGCGAACTGTTCCTTGCGCTCGGCGAGCTTGTCGCGGACCGCGAGCATGGCTTCGGCGCGGCGCTCGAAGGGGGCGGTGGCCCAGTCGCGGAGCGCGGCGCGGGCGGCGCTGACGGCGCGGTCCACGTGGGCGAGCGTGGGGTCGCCGGCCCAGATGAGATCGACGGGGCGGGCGGGGTGGTGGGAGATGACGGAGTGCCCGGGGATCTCGACGATGTCGTCCCCGAGGAAGTCGGCGGGCGGGTGGGCGAGTCGGCCGGTGCAGGCGAGCTTCATGCTGTTCCCTCGACGGCGGGGGTCGGCGTGGCGGCGGGCGCGAAGGGCGTGACGCCGAGCGTGGCGCCGCTGTCGACGCGGAGCGCTTTGAGCGCTTCGGGCGCGACGCGCACGGCGTCGGGGGTGATCTCGGCGTCGACCATGACGGCGCGGAAGCCGCCGTTGGATTCGAGATCGGAGCTGACGATCGCCTTGTGCGTGGCGCGCTCGGGGCTGGCGAGCTCGGCGGAGGGGAGCGTCTGGGTGTCGCGGACGAGCGGGATGTCGTTGGTGACGGCTTCGAGGATGGGCCCGGCGTCGAAGGGGTCCACGAGGTCGGTGTGGGTGAAGCCGAGGCCCTCGAGCATGCGGCGCGCGGGGACGGTGTCGGGGCCGACGGCGCCGACGACGCGGCGCGCTTCGGTGGGGAGCAGCGTGAGGTAGATCGGCTCCTTGGGGAGGAGGGAGATCATGAACTCGCGGGACTTGGCGCAGAACTGGTCGGCCTGCGTGTAGGTCAGGTTGATGAAGCGTCGCCCGACGGCTTCCCAGAAGGGGTTGGAGCCGGTGTCGGAGATGGGCGCCATCATCTCGGCGATGAAGCGTTCCTTGAAGCGGTCGCGCTGGAGCCCGACGTAGTGGAAGCGCACGAGGCTGAGGAGCTTGCCGAGCTTGCGGGGGTGCCCGCGCAGGCTGGGCGAGAGGATCAGCCCGCCGATCTCGCTGGGGCCGGAGGAATCGAGCGTGAGCGTGGCGGCGACGTGGGTGAACCCGGACTGGAGGTCCTGGGAGAAGAACTCGTGGCGGGCGAGGCGGAAGTAGACGTTGGGCGACTCGGGTGAGCCCATCTGCGAGATGAGCGAGCTGCACCCGACGGGGTGCCCGGTCTCGACGTTCTCGAGCGCGAACATGTACTGCGGGCTCTTGCCGGCGGCGCCGCCGAGGTGGCGGAGGTCGCGCATCGACGCGGTGTCCTGGTCGGGCTCGCCCGCGCGGACGTTGGCGAAGCACGAGCGGCTCCAGCGGACCTTCTCGAGGAGGATGTCGCTGTCGGGGGGCAGGTTGATGAAGTGGACCATCTTCGCGAGCTTCAAGAAGAGCTCGACGTCGTTCGGGATGGCCTGTCTGATGACGAACACGTTGCGTCCCCCAGCCGCGCGGCGATCAGCCGGCGGTTTTTTCCATCGCGCCTTCGAGGATCTCAAAGACACGCGCCCAGTGCTCGTCCTTCATCGCGGGGATCGGGGGCAGCATGCGGAGGTGGTACGGGTCGTGCCCGCAGGGCAGGACGATGAGGCCGTCGTGGAAGGCCTGGGTGCACAGCGCGCCGATCTTGTCCTTGTCGCCGGCGAAGGGCGTGAAGCGCATCATCCCGCCGATCCCGCCGACGTGCCCGATCGTGCCGGGGACGTGGGGGAACCACTCGGGACGCTTGGCGACGAGGGCCTGGGCGTGCTGCTCGAAGAGGGCGCGGTGGTGTGCGATGAGCCCGCCCTCGCCGTAGAGGTTGTCGGAGCGCAGGCGCTCGATCATGCGCCGCCCGACGTTCAGCGGGACGGTGCCGCCGAGGAAGGTGCCCGAGAGCAGGCCCGGGCGGGGCATGTACTCGGGGGTGAAGAGGACGGCGCAGACCTGCGAGAGCTTGCCGATGGTGCAGACGTCGATGTAGTCGCCGAGGTCGAGGGTCTCGTAGGCGAACATCTCGCCGGTGCGCCCGAAGGTCTGGACCTCGTCGGCCCACACGGCGATGCCGTTCTCCTTGCACACGTCCATGAGCGCCGTGAAGAAGGAGCGGGGCGCGACGTTGTAACCGCCCTCGCCCTGCACGAGCTCGAAGACGAACGCGGCGTGCTGGCCCGGGTAGCGGGCGATGTGCCACTGGAGGTGCTTGACGGCCATCTCGGTGTAGGCGCCCTCGCCCATCTTGGCGGCGGCGGCGGCGTCGAAGTAGGGCATGTAGTCGACGCCGATGGTCGTGGGCACGCCCTGGCGGTACGCCGCGGAGTCGCCGATCTGGCACATCGCGACGGAGCGCCCCATGAAGCAGTCGGCGAAGGCGATGACGCGGTCGGCGGGGTGGTTGTTCTGGTAGACGATCTTGAGCGCGTTGTCGTTGGCCATCGCGCCGGAGTTGCAGAGGAACGCGTGGGCGAGGCGGCTGTTGCGCCCGGCCTCGTTGGCCATCAGCGCGGTGAGGTCGATCGCGTCGGCGTTCTGCTGGAAGTAGCCCTGCATGTGAACGTCGCTGGTCGCGGCGACGAGCGCGGTGCGGGCGAGGTCCTCGTCGGAGTGCCCGAAGAAGTGCGGACCGATGCCGCAGACCATGTCGAACTTGACGGACCCGTCGAGGAGCTCGACGAGCGGGCCGTTGCCGACGCCCGAGCCGACGTAGGGCACGAAGAGCCCCTTGCCGCGCGACTCGTTGGCGAGCGCGTCGTAGCGCTCCAGCTCGGCCTTGAGTTCGTCCTTAGGGGGGCGGGCGTCGGTGATGGCGGCTTTGGCCTGACGCAGCCCTTCGAGCACGGTCTCGACGCCGGAGGCGAGCGCCTGCGAGGCGCGGAACGCGCCGCCCGAGGTGGCGGTGGAGGTCGTCGGATGGTCGGTCATCTGCGTCATGTCGGCCCCGATCTGAGGAGAAGTGGTGCGGGAAAGGAGATTCTTCACGACCGGCGCAGCCCCGTCCACCCCGCCCGCTCTGGATCGTGAAAGAAAGAGACGGGTGCGCCGCCGACCTGTGTTTAAACCGTTTAAACCATGCCCGTATCGGGCGACGCCGGCGCGCCGAGCCCGGCCGAACCGAGGCGCGTCAGCACGACGGCCATCAGCTGCGCGCGCTCGCGCAGGCTGGCGAGCTCGATCCACTCGTCGGGGGTGTGCAGCCCGCCGCCGCGCACGCCCAGCGTGTCGATGGTCGGGAGCCCCGCGTCCTGGAGGATGTTCCCGTCGCACACCCCGCCCGTCGAGGCGAAGGGGAGCGCCTGCCCGAGCGACTCGGCCGCGGCCCGGGCGATGAGCCCGAGCTGTTTCGTCCCGTCGGTCAGCGGCTTGGCGGAGCGCTGGAAGGAGTGGTCGACCCGCACCCCGGCGACGCCCGCGTCGAGGTCGGCGGCGCGCTCGAGGCCCGTGAGGAGCGCGATGATCTCGTCGCCGATCTCCTTGGTCGGGAAGCGCGCGTTGCCCCAGGCGAGGGCGTGGTCGGGGACGGCGTTGGTCGCGTCGCCGCCGCGCAGCGGGCCCACGCTGAGGATCCGTCCGCGCTCGGGCTGGGGCATCTCGGAGACCGCGAGGACCGCCTCGGCCAGCGCCGTCACGGCGCTCACCCCTCCGGTGAAGTTGCGCCCGACGTGCGCGCTGCGCCCGGTCGTCTCGATGCGGAACTGGCCGGAGCCCATGCGCTCGATCGCGAGCTCGCCGCCGGGGAGCGCGGGCTCGGTCGCGAGGCCGATGTCGTGGCGCGTCGCCTGCTCGCGTATGAGATGCTCGGAGCAGTAGGACCCCGTCTCCTCGTCGCTGGTGAGCATGAGCGTCCACGGGACCTCGTGCCCGAGCTCGTGCAGGGTCTCGAGCGCGGTGAGCGTGGTGAGCACGCCGCCCTTCATGTCCACGACGCCCGGGCCGACGGCGGTTTTCTTGTCGAGCGCGACGACCATCTCTTTGAAGTCGCCCTCGGGGTCGAAGACGGTGTCGATGTGGCAGCAGATGAGGACGCGCGTGCCGGGGGCGGCGTCGCCGCGCTGCATCGCCGGGCTGGAGCACACCGCGATGGGCGCGATGACGGGGTCGCTCCCCCCCATCAGCCACGCGGGCTTGGGGCGCCCGTCGAACATCTCGACCGACGCGCCGATAGCGCGGAGGCGTTCGAGCAGGATGGAGCGGTACGCGTCGAGCCCGGGCTGGTGGTTCCACCCGGTGGGGATCGCGACGTGCGCCGCCAGCTCGCCGGGCATGGCGCCCGCGCGGGCGTCGATCGCTGCGCAGACCTCGCGTTCGAGCGCCTCGCTGGTCATCAGACCGAAGGCCGCCCGGCGGCGCGCCGCCAGGCGCTGAGCTGCCCGAGGTGGACGGCCTCGTGCGTCGTCATGAGCGTCACGCACGCGTGCCAGATGGAGGGCCAGCGCGGCTTCCAGCGCTCGATGAGCACCGGGCCCCCGAGGTGGTCCTCGTCCGCTTTATCGAACGCCTCGGCGAGGCGGTGGCGGACGGTCAGGAAGTGCGCGACGAGCGCGTCCTTCGGGGGGTACTCGCCGAGGTCGGCGACGGGGCTCGACTGCTGCCCGTAGCGGTGCGTGAGCGGGTCGTCGGGCTCGTCGCCCGCGAGCATCTTCATGAGGACGGGCGGGTACGCCGCGAGGTGCGACAGGACCCACGCGGGGTGGTTCATGACGACGCCGCTGACCGGCTGCGCGATCATCTCTTCGGGCGTGAGGTCGGCGACGAGGCGCTCGGCGTACTCGCCCGAGTGCTTGTACTGCGCCAGGATTCCCTGCCGGGCGGCGTGGTTCAACGGTACGCCCTCGCGGGGGCGGGCGAGGCGACCCATTCGCTGAGGCTCTCGGAGCCGAGGCCGGCGGCCTGCCCGCGCAGGAGCGCGTCGTCGGCGCTGAAGCCTCGCTTGACGCGCAGGTAGCGCCCCCACACCCCGCCGACGCGACCGGACGACGCGCAGTGGATGAGGACGGGGCCGCGGGTCTGCCCGAGCTCGTCGATGAAACCCTCGAGCCATTCGTCGCGCCCTTCGCGGGGGAAGGGCATGTGGACGTACGCGACGCCGAGGTCGTCGAGGAGCGCGTCCTCGTCAAAGTCCACGCGCTCGTCCATCTCGGCCTGCGTGCGCAGGTTGATGACCTTCACAACGCCGCGATCGGCGAGCGTGCGGAGCGACGCGGCGTCGGGCTGGCCCGCGAAGTAGAACCGCCCGTCGCGCGAGAGGTTCGTCGCGCCCTCGACGCCATCGACGGGCGACGCGACGTGCACCGGCGCCTGGTTCAGCGTGGCGCACCCGGGCGCGACGAGCAGGCAGGCGAGCATGATCAACGATGCGATGCGCATGGGGCTTCTCCTTTAGGCGTTCATCATCGCCATGAGGCGCGAGAGGTCCGCTTCGTTCTCGACGTTCATGATGACGTCGCGCAGCTCGTTGCAGCGCGCCTCGCCCACGACGCCGCTGCCGAGCGCGTTGAACTTCACCGCGATCTCTTCTTCTGTCATCGGGTCGCGCGGGTCGCCCTTGGGGACGTCCACGCGCTTGGTGTGCGTGGAGCCGTCCTTGAGGGTCAGCGTCACCTGCGAGGGCTGGAACTCGGGGAAGAGCGCCTCGAACTCTTCGTTCGCGACGACCTTCACCATGTCCATCACCGGCTCGAGGCCCTTGTCGTCGATGCGCTCCTGCTTGAACTGGAGCGGCGTGACCATGCCGTCGACGAGGCCCACCGCGAGCGAGTAGGGCAGCGAGTGGTCCGCCGTCTCCTTGCCCGTGGGGCGGTACTTGTGGGGGTCGCCCAGGATGTCGGCGGCGCGGGCGATGACCTCGACCTTGATCTCGGTCACGTCGTCGGCCTTGATGCCGTTCTCCTGCACGCACTTCATCATCGCCGTCAGCGGCGCGTGCGAGAGGGCTTCGATGGGGAAGCTCTTCATGCCGCAGTCGAGGATGCGGTACTTGTCAGAAGGCTTGCTGGGCAGGTCGCCCACGAGCGTCTGCTCGTCGAAGGTGCAAGGTTTGCCGTCGTAGACCGAGTGCCCGAAGACGTGGAAGAGCCCTTCCTTGCCGTCGAAGATGTGCTCGGGGCCCGAGTAGCCCAGCTTCGCGAGCAGCGCGGACTCGACGCCCAGGCGCGTCGCCCAGGGGTCCACGGTGTTCTTCATGTTCGTCAGCTTGCCGGCGGTCACCGCGCCGACGTGACCGGAGCGCGACCCGGAGATGCCCGCGGCCTGCACCATCTGATCGACGGTCAGGTTCAGCATGCGACCGGCCGCGAAGGGCGAGGCGAAGCCGGTGATCGTCGCGTGGTGCCAGCCGTACTCGCGCACGCCCGGGCGCCCGAACTCGGCGAGGCGCATCTCGAGCTCGTAGGCGATGACGATGCCGAGGATGAGGTCCTTGCCCGAGAGCCCCTCGCTCTCGACGAGCGCCATGGGCCCGGAGATGATGTCGGAGGGGTGGGACGGGTCGGCTTTCCAGTAGATGTCGTTGTAGTCCATCGCGCGGATCATGTGCGCGTTGAGGAACGAGGCATCGACGGGGTTGGTCTTAAAGCCCGTGACGAAGCAGTTGCAGGGCCCGGCGCCGGCGTCCCCGCTGGGGTGCATCGCGCGGTGGTGGGCGAGGAGGATCTTCGCGTCCTCCTGCTGCGACCCGCCCAGGGCGCACCCGAGGGAGTCATAGAGAAAGAGCTTCGCCGTCTGGATCGCCTCCGGCGAGAGGTCCTCGTAGCGGAGCCCGCAGGCCCACTTGGCGAGGTCGTAGGAGATGAAGTTGTCCGTCTTGAAGGTGCCGCTGGCCATGCCTGGGGGTGCTCCGGAGAAGGGTCGCCGCCCGGATTCAGGCGGTCCGAGGAGCGTAGCAGGCGGATCAGGGTTCGTCAGGGGCGTCTTCTTAGTGGTGGCCGTAGACGGTAAACGAGCTTCCCGTAACAGCGGCAGAGCTACTCCTACGCGTTGGCCCAGGCAAACCTACAACCTGCTGAGCAAGCCCCATTTTTTTCATCCCGATCGATCCGATGCTGCGTGGCTAAACGGAAGCCCCTGGAGACAACTCGCATGAACATGCCTACGGTTATGGAAGCGACCTTCTTCGCGACGATTCCGTACTTAGCAAGCTACCCGGACTGCATCATGACTTATGAAAACAGAACGATCGTATGGCGTCACGACAGCGAGTACATCGCGATTGGGCACACCGGCTACACCACAGAAAACGGTGAAGAGCTTGAGTACGCGATCAGTGAGAGCCCGAATTCCACGAATACCCATTCATTGTACCACTGCCGCATTAGCCCTCATTCGTCAGCGCTCTGCACCTTCAACAACGAGATTCGCTTATCTCTTGATGATGCCAAGCGCACCTGTGAACGCCATTTTCAGTCGAAGGCTCTTGGTTACTGAATTTCGCACGGCCACACTCTTGCTCGCCGCACCACGCGCAGCCAGCACCTCCGTTGATATCCCGTGCTGCTGGCTAACTGGCTAAAACATTGTCGGTTGTAAGCCTTTACTTTCCCCTGCCAAATTTACCTCAGCGCTGGACGAACTCCGCGCCCGCGCACCACTGCTCCTCGGCCGTCTGCCCGGACCACACCACCCGCGCGGTGCGCATCAGCGGGACCTCGCCCGTCGGGGATTCCACGGTGATCTCGAGAACGTCGCCGACGCCCAGCTCGTGGGGCGTGTTCAGGCGCAGGCCGGTGCCGGAGAGATCGCACACCGTGACGGGGAAGGAGCACCCGACGTCGATCGGCTGGGGGCGCGTCTGCTGCACGCTCTTGGCGATCCCGCCGAGGCTGTAGGCCGCCCGGTCGATGTGGCGTCGGTCCACGTCCTGCCAGAGGGCCGCGGCTTCCTGTTCGCTGAGGTGGCTGCTCTGAGGCGTATCCATAGCCGGGGCTCCGCAAGAGGTGATGCGGGTATGTCGGCAGGATCCGGGCTCAGATGTAGGGGAACATGACGCGGTTCTCGGACAGTCAGCCCGCGTGGGCGGCCGTGGCCGTCAGGACCATCGCGGCGAGGCCGGCGATCCATGCGGCCGAGAGGCCGGCGAGGACAGCTTTGCGGTAGTTCGAGCGTCTCTTGCGTGCGATCGTCTTCATGCCACAGTCTTCGCACCCCCCGCTGGAGGGTTCCGTGGGCGATCGTGTCTGGTCAAAAAGAACGAAAAACGCCCGCGCCGGGGTTCGGCGCGGGCGTCGTACTGTTCCGAGGTCATCGGCTTCGCTTAGAAGCAGGGCCCCCACGCGGCGAGCATGATCGCCAGGTCGCTGGAGGTGACGCGCCCGTCGCCGTCGAGGTCGGCGTTGCAGGCGCCGCGGACGACGCGGAGGGTGTTGGAGGCGCCGGGCTCGGGGCTGCCGTCGCCGTCCTGGTCCCAGGAGTAGATGATGTCAAAGAAGGAATCGAAGGTCGCGCCGCCGCCGCGGGCGAGTTCGATGCGGTTGACGCGGACCTCGATGGTCTGGGTGACGCCGGGCTGGAGGATCATCGGCTCGATGGTCTCGACCTCGAAGACCCCCTGCGGCATCGCCTGGGCGCGGGGCGCCCACTGCACGGGCTGATCGGACGAGTTCGTCGCCGACAGCGAGAGGTTGACGGTGCGCGGGTTGTCCACCACGACGACGGGCGTCCCGGGCGTCGCCTTGACGTCGCCGGTGTGCCGGATGGAGCCCTGGCACTTCATGATCCCGCCGGTGGTCGTGTTCTCGAGCACGGCGGTAAAGAGCACCGTCTCGCCCACTGCCCCCGGGTCGCAGAGAATGGTGACGGGGATGTCGACGCACTGCCCGGGCTGGAGCGTGACCATGCCCTGGGAGGGCATCGCGGTGACCTGGTCCTTGATGAAGAACCACGTGTAGTCGCTGGTCACGTCGGTGCAGTTGCAGATCGTCAGGACGACGTTGGCGGTGCCCATCGTCTCGCACCCGGGGACCGGGCAGCACGGGACGTCCCAGCTGAGGTGACAGCTGTCCGCGTTCGCCACACCGACGGACCCGAGGACGGACGCCACACCAACGCAGATCATGTGCATCAAGTTACGCATCGCAATACTCCTTTTTTCTTCGAAAGAAAAGAACGAAAGCACAAGGCATCGAACACTCAACGCTACACGCGTCGATTCCCGACGCCGCATCGACCCTACCGCAATCGGCGCCCTCTGACAAGCATGAAAAGAGTTATGCGCCCCGTGCTGCACCATGCGCGCCCGCGCGCCGCGGCGCGACGGCGCGGCTCGTCCCCGTCCCCTTGCGCCCGCGGCGCACGGGCGGTAGTGCGCACGAAACCCGGGCCCGGGCAACGTCCGAGAGCCCACCGACAGCGGGGCGCGAGGCTCGCCCGATCGCCATATCCGCTCGGACCGGCCCCTTCCACTCGCCCGCCGCGCGAACGCCGCTTGACGCGTAACGAGCCCCCCTTTCCCGGCCGATACCGCCCTCATGCTGCCGCCCATGCCACACGACGCCACGACGCCACGCGCCCCATCCCCTGAGCCGACCGGCTTCGCCCCGATGCTCGCCCAGAGCTCCGGTCGCTACGTCGGCTCGCTCCGCGACGGCGCGCTCTTCGTGCTCGTCGCGATGGTCATCAACCTGGCCACGACCCTCGGCGCCATCGGCGCGGGCGTCATGCTCGCGATGTCGGCGCCCGCGTCGGGCGAGCTGCCCACCGGGGCCATGGCCATCGTCGAGATGGCGCAGGCGCTGCTGATGCTCGTGGCCGCGGCCGCCGGGATCATCGGGTGGTGGTGGTTCACGACCCGCGACCCGCAAGAGCACACGTACAACGAACCCTCGCGCTCGCGCCCGCTCGTGCGCACCGCGGTGCTCGCGCAGGCCGTGTGCCTGCTCGGAGTGGCGATCAGCCCGTTCGTCATGGGCGCCGCCGCGCCGGAGCTGTCGCAGGACGCCGCGCTCACCGGCCCGCTGGCGCTCGTCATGGCGCTCGGTCTCGGGGCCGGGCTCGCGATGATCGTGAAGTTCTTCGCGTCGATGTCGTACCTGCGCTGGATCGCCTCGCGCATCCCCGACGAGACGCTCGAAGAGGGCGCCGCTCGCTTCATGTGGCTGGGCCCGTTCCTGATCGTGGGCGTCCCGATCCTGGGCGGCGTCATGATGTTCTTCGTGCCGGTGATCATCGGTCTCGGCGTGATCATCGCCCCGCTCATCGCGCTGGTGATGTACTGGAACCTGATCTTCAAGGCCTGGAAGGGCCTGAGCGAGATCGCTTCTGATCAGCGCGACGAGGCCGAGCTGCTCGCCCAGGCGCGCCGGGACACGAATCTCGCCGCCTGAGTTTTCAGTATCGTTCGTGGATGAACGACGACCCCCAGCACGCTCCGCAGAACTGCGTTCTCTGCGGCTCGGATCTCACGCACGCGCACCCCGACGCGTGGTGCCCGACGTGCCGTGCGCCGGTGGCGCGTTCGATCCCCGGCGACGCGCTCGAGCACAGCGAGATCGAGCACGTCCGCACGCTGAAGAACGGGTGGTTGCTCGTCCTCGCGCAGATCCCCCTCGCGATCGCCACGCTCGGGATCGTGCTGTACCTCGAGTTCACCGGGCAGCTCACACTCGCCGCCGAACAGACGATCACGGTGTTCTCGCTCGGGTCGATGCTCCTGTTGCTGCTCGGCTGGTGGTGGTTCACACAGCCGGAGGAGCGGGTGCGCGGCGCGCACGACGCCGCCAGGATCAGGTCGTGGCTGCGCACGTCGCTCCTGATCAGCACCGCTCTGAGCATCCCCGCGACCATCCTCGACACCTTTCTCTACCCGGGCCTGCTGAACCAGCCGAGCTCCGCGCCGGTGTGGGCGACGCTGCTGCATCTCGTGCTCAGCCTGCTGTCGGGGCTCGCGGGCTTGTCGTTCGTCTTCGCGGGGTTGAAGTACATCCAGTGGATCGCCCCGAGGCTGCGGTCGATCACGGCGTTCCTGTACTCGTCCCGCGCGTTCAAGTACACGCTCTGGGCGATCCCCTGCGGCGTTCTCACCGTCGTCTTCGCCGTCCTCTCGCTCATCCCCGGGCTCGAGTTCTTCGCGCTCCTCACGCTCGCGCCGGCGCTCGCGCTCCTCGGGTTGATGCTCGCGGTCGGGATCTACCAGCTCGTGCTGCTCGTGGTCGTGTGGCGACGCCTCAGCGCGATCTACAAAGCCAAGCTCGACGCGCAGCTGGCGACCCCAACCTTCTAAACAAACAACGCCCGGAGCCGAAGCCCCGGGCGTTGCCGTTGGTCCGATCGTGATGCGATCCCTTACAGGTTGCGCACCACCTCGTTCGCCACGTCGATCGTCGAGTCGCCCTTGCCGCGACCCTTGACGTCGTACGTCGCGACCTTGCCTTCCTTGATGACCTTCGCGATGGCGGCTTCGAGCGCCTGCGCGTGGTCGGTCTCGTCGAGCCAGTCGAACATGAGCTTGACGGTCAGGAGCATGGCCATCGGGTTGACGACCTTCTGCCCGTCGTACTTGGGCGCCGAGCCGTGGGTGGGCTCGAAGACGGCGTAGTCGTCGCCGATGTTCGCGGCGCTCGCGAAGCCGAGGCCGCCGACGAGGCCGGCGCAGAGGTCCGAGAGGATGTCGCCGAACATGTTCGACGCCACGAGGACCGAGTAGTCCTGCGGGTTCTTGATCATCCACATCATGATGGCGTCGATGTTCGTCTCCCACGCCTCGATGCCCGGGTAGTCCTTCGCGACCTCGCGGAACGTGCGGGTCATCAGGCCGCCCGTGGCGCGCACGACGTTGGGCTTCTCGGCGAGGCTGACGCTCTTGCGCCCTTCCTTCTTCGCGAGCTCGAACGCCTGGCGGCAGATCGACTCGCACCCCTGGCGGCTCATGACGCGCGTGGAGATCGCGACGTTCTCGAGGCCCTTGTCGTACCAGCGCTTCATGCGCGCCGGGTGACCCCACTCGGGGTTGGCGAGCGCGTCGGCGAGCTCCTTGGGCATGGGGTCCCACTCGATGCCGCCGTAGAGGCCCTCGGTGTTCTCACGGAAGACGACGAGGTCGATGTCGTCGCCCAGCTTGTTGAGCGGGTTGCCGGGGTACGCCTTGCAGGGGCGCATGTTGGTGTGGAGGTTAAAGAGCTGGCGGAGCTTGACGATCGGGCTGAAGTAGTCGAGCCCGGTGTCCTTGAGCTCGGGCACGAGTTCCTCGGCGGCCTCTTCGCGCGGCTTGGAGGTGATGGCGCCGAAGAGCGCGCAGTCCGTCTTCTTGAGGATCTCGATGGTGCGGTCGGGGAGCGGGTTGCCCTCCTTGCACCAGAACTCCCAGCCGATGTCCGCCGGGACGTACTCCGCGTCGAACTTCATGGCGTCGAGCACGATCTTGGCGGCTTCCATGACGTCGTTGCCGACGCCGTCGCCGGGCATCCAGGCGATGCTGTATTTGGACATGTCCCTTGAGACTCCTGCTGGGTGGGGATGCAAAGAAACCCGCGGGATTCCGGCCCGCGGGGGCGTGCAGGATAGCGACCCCGCCCCCCGGCTCAAGACGTCGCGCCGGACCCCGCGCCGCCTAGTCGCACGGGCCCCACGCGGCGAGCATCACCGCGATGTCCGCGGCGTCCACAACCCCGTTCCCGTCGGTGTCCGCCCCGTTGTCCGAGCCCCAGGAGGCCAGGAGCACCGCGAGATCGCTGGAGTCCACCCAGCCGTCGGCCACGACGTCCCCGACGCACGGGGCGATCGCCGCGCGCCCGAAGACCACGTACGCCCCCTCGCCGCGGGAGGAGAGCAGCAGGTCGTCCACCCCGTCGCCGTTGGTGTCGGGCATGAACGCGCCAGAGAACCCGATCCAGTCCCCGTCGATCCACCTCCCGAGCGTCTCGTCGAGCTGGGTGAGGTCCACGACCCCGCCGGCGCCGAGCGTGTCGCTCCCGTAGAGCACGTAGCACCGCCCGGGGACCCCGTCGCCGGAGGTGAACCCCGGCGCCCCGAGAAGGAGGTCGGGACGCCCGTCGCCGTTGACGTCGCCGCCGGAATCGAGCGAGTACCCCAGACCGTCGCCGGGCTCCTCGCCGTCGATCCGGAACCCCTCGCTCGCGATGTCCGCGGCGGACATAGACCCCCCCGCGACCGCGCCCGCACGCCCGTAGACGACGTACACGCTCCCGGCGCCCTCGCGTCCGCCCGGGTTCGCCCCCCGTGCCGCGATGAGGAGATCGTCGAACCCGTCCTCGTTCAGGTCAACGTCGCCCGCGATCGCCAGCCCGAGGATGTCGCCCTCGACGCCGGTGGTGAACACAAAGCCGTTGGAGCCGTCGAGATCGCTCGCCGTGATCACGCCGCCCGTCCCCACGCTCTCGCCGCCGAACACGATGTAGCACGAGCTGAGCCCGTCTTCGATCTGGTTCCCCAGCGCCGGCGCGCCGACCGCGACGTCGTCGTAGCCGTCGCCGTTGAAGTCGCCGATGCCGCGCACCTCTACGCCCGCGTAGTCGTAGTCGCCCTCGCCGAGAACGACGAGCCCCTGCTGCGCGCTGAGGTTCGAGAGCTGGACGCTCGCGGGCGACGCCCCGTGCGTGTTGCCGAACACCACGTACGCCTTCCCGGAATCGATCGCCCCGTCGGCGCCGTTGGCCTCGTGCGCGCCGAGCACGATGTCCGCGTACCCGTCGCCGTTGAAGTCGCCCGCGCTCCTGACGCTGCGCCCGCACAGCTCGTTGCTGAGCTCTCCCTCTACGCGGTACCCGTTGTGCGGGAGCATGGTGTCGAGGTTGAACATCCCGTTCCCGCCGAACGACACGCGCGAGTACATCACGTAGCAGTAGCCGACGCCGTGGTTGGTGAAGTTGGGGTTGTACCTCGGCGCCCCGATGAGCAGGTCCGGTCGCCCGTCGCCGTTGATATCCCCCGCGCTCGCCACGGCGCTCCCGCTGTAGACGAACTCCGACGGGCTGAGCCGCCCGCCGTTGACGCCGTCGGCGTCCTGGAGGCGGATCTCCCCCGACGCCCCGACCCCGACGCCGCCGTACACCACGTGCGTGTTCCCGCGGTTGGATCGGTCGGTGGCGAACCCGAGAACGAGGTCGCCGAACCCGTCGGTGTTGAAATCAGCGGACGCGACCTCGACGCCGACGAGATCGCCGTCGGGCGACGGGAGCGGGAGGACGCGGTAGCCCGTCGTGCCGTCGAGCTCGGTAACGAGGGTCCCCGGGCCCAGCTCCGCGCCCGCGAGCGTCTGGACCGCGAGCGCAAGGACAACGAAGGATGCGTGGTGCATGAAAGCGGCTTTCGTTCTGTCGGGGGCGCGGGCGCGCCGGTTGCTGCTCAGCCCCAGGCCGCGAGGAGGATCGCGAGATCCGAGGCGCCGGTGGAACCGTCGTCATCGAGGTCGGCGTCGGGGCCGCCCCACGCGGCGAGCATGATCGCCAGGTCCGCCGAATCCACGACGCCGTCGCCGTTGAGATCCGCGGGGGAGCCCGCGGGCACGCCCGTCGCCCGCAGCATGAACGCGCCGGGGAAGATGACGAACTCCGGGTTGTCCATCCGCGTCCCGAAGGGCGCCGACGCGAGATCATTGATCACGTCGTCGATCTCGGGCGCGTAGAAGAACCACGACCGGTCGCCCGCGGCGTCGGTGTCCACGCGCATGGGCGTGTCCTCGCCCCCCATCAGGAACGCGTTCGCGCCCACGAAGAACCCGCCCGAGACCTCGGTCGGATCAATCGGAAAATCGACAAAGACGTTCCCGCTGGTCCCGTCGTGCAGGAACTCGGCGCTCGTCAGGGCGACCGCGTTGGTCGGGTCGAAATCGTTATCGGGGTCGTCGAGCAGCCAGATGGTGATCGGCGTGTCGAGGGGGAAGCTGGGGCCGAACGCGACGGAGACAGTCGTGATGACCTCGCCGCCCGCCTCGGCCATGAAGTAGTTGCCCCAGAGCGTGTCCGGGTCAAACGTGGACGGCGGGCCCTGGTTGGTGTTGGCGACCCCGTCGTCAAGGGTGTACTCGACGGTGGCGGCGTGCGTGAGACCGGCGCAGAGCAGCGCCCCGACGGCTGGAACGAATGAACGCATGGTATGTGTCCTCCCGCTCCCAGCTTACAGGTCGGACCGCTCGTTTCCATCATCGTCGTACCGAAAAATCGCAAAGTAGAGGATCGTCAGGACCGCGAAGGGCGGCATGAAACAGGCGATCCACGGCTCGACGAAGAACCAGACCACCGGCGCCACCGCCAGTGTGATCAGAGCGATCCACCACATATCGCGCATCGCGCCTTTGAATCGGTTTCCGGTCATAGGGCGGGAGTGTAGCCGCGCCGATACGCCCGGTGGTTCAGCCCGCGTCGGGGTGCAGGCGGTCGTGGATCTTGCGTCGCACGCGGGCGCGCTCTATCACGCCGAGCACAGCCGCGGCGCCCCCGAACGCGATGTACGCGACGAGCATCGCGCCGCCGACCAGCACCGCCGAGGCGCCGTCGAGGAGGAACAGCGTCGCGATCGTCCCGAGCGCGAGAACGCTCAGGCAGATCAGCGCGACCACCGCCCACTTCCGGTTGACGTCCCGCGCCGGCGGGGCGCCCTCCGGGAACTCGTGCTCCTGGATCGAGCGGATCTCCCGGTCCTCCGCGATCATCGTTTCATCAACAAGTGTCATATCGCGCTCCTTTCATTGACAGCCACTACAGCCGTAGCGCGCACGGCGGCGACGGTCAATACTCCGGCGCACTATGAGTTGTTTCTCATGTCGCACCTTCGCTCGGAGCGCGCAGGGGCGTCATTCGACCGCGTACAGATCCAGGTACGCGCCGCTCGCGTTGTTGCCCATCCCGAAGACGAGGCGCCCGCGCTTCGCGTCGTAGAAGCCCATCCCGCTCGCGCGGATCTCCACGTCGCCGGCGTCGCAGTCGCTCCACCCCGCCGTCTCGCCGCTCAAGTCGAGAGCGACGAGGTCCTGCACGGCGCTGCGCCCGTCGGGCGTCCCGCCCGTGACGTACAGGCGTCGCGACGACGGATCGAACGCCCACTGCGGGTTGCGCCGCCCCACGGGCGTGGCGTCTTCGTCCGTCAGGCGTTCCCACGCCGGCGGGTCCGCGGAGAGATCCAGCGCCCACGCGTCGCGCGCGCACACGAGCCCCTGCGCGGGGATCGCGCCGCTGAACACCACGAGGCGATCGCCCGCGCCGTCTACCGCGTACGCGAACCCGTAGCGCTCGCCCGGCCCGCGCTCGACGTCGAGCTGTTCCCACATCGCGACGCCGTCCTCAAGGCGCATCGACCACACGTCGTCGTACATCGCCCGCTGCGACACCCCGCCAAAGAGGAGGTAGCGGTCCCGCGCCGCGTCGTACACGAACCCGTGCAGCGCCCGCGCGGGCGGGGCGTTGCGCTGCTCGATCGTCTCGAACACGAGGGCGTCATCGACAAGCCGCGCGCGCACGAGATCGTTGTTCACCTCGAACCCGGCGCCGTAGCCCCCCCACAACAGGAAGCCACCGCCGCCGGCCGCGGCCGCACGCTTCGACCCGCCCCCCGCCGGAGCGTCGCCGCGCGTTTCGAGCGGCGTCCACGCGCCGTCCGATAGCGACACCGCCCACGCGTCGCTCAGCGGCGCCAGCTGCGGCTGGTACCCGCTCCCGGCATAGAACACCGCGCGGTCCCGCGCCGGGTCCACGAGCACGGCGGCGTGCTCGCGTCCGATCGGGCCGTCGCCGGCTTCCCATTCGACCCATTCCGTCGCGCGCTGCGCGGCGCAGAGGGGCACGAAGAGCAGTGAGATAACGATCGCGTTTAATCTGCGCACGGGCGTTCTCCTGCCCCGACGGGCTGTCGCCGGGGCGCTCGTGTACCCGCGCCGTGCGCTGAGGTTTCACCCGCCCGCGGCGAGCTTCCGCTTGACGACGTTCTCGCTGCCGCCGGCCGCGACGAGCTCCTGCGCCGCGGGGCCCAGCGCCGGGAACCGGAACGTGCGCTCGCCGAGGGTGATCTCCGAGTCCTCGAAGTTCACGACGAGCGTCTCGCCGGGGATCGTCAGCGCGTCCGAGCCGCCGTTCGCCTCGCGCAGCGCGGCGACGAGGTCGGGGCACACGATGCAGATGAACCCGTTGTTGAACGCGTTGCGGGTGTAGGTGGCGCTGAAGGTCTCGGCGATCACCAGCTGGATGCCGAAGCTCGCCAGCGCTGTCGCCGCCTGCTCGCGCGACGACCCAGACCCGAAGTTCGCGCCCCCGATAATGATGTCGCCCGACTGCGCGATCTGCTGGAACGAGGGGTCGTAGTTGAGCATGGCGTACTGGCCCTGCTGCTCGAGCGTGATGTCGTCGCGGTAGGTGACGTCCTTGCCGTAGATGCCGTCGGTGTTGAGGTTGTCCTGCGGGAGGAAGAGGGATCGCCCCTCCATGCGCGCCGGGAAGCCGTCGATGATGGTGGTCTTCCCCGCCGCCGCGGCCGGCCGCGGCTGGACGACGCACCCGCCTAGCGAGCCGTCGCCCTCGTCGAGCGCCATCGGGGAGGCGATGTGCCCGCGGATGGCGCTCTCGGCGACCACGGCGGGGCTGGCGAGGTAGCACTGGGCGTCGCGGCTGCCCATGCGTCCTTTGAAGTTGCGGTTGGTGGCGCTGATGCCGACCTCGCCGGCTTCGAGCAGCCCGGTGCCGAGGCCGATGCAGGCGCCGCAGCCGGGCGGGAGGGCGCGGGCGCCGGCGTTGATCAGCACGTCCCAGTCGCCGCTGGCCTTGGCCTTGGCCTCGACCTCGCTCGACGCGGCGGCGACGTAGAAGTCCACGCCCGTCGCGACGCGTCGCCCGCCGTCTTTGGAGAACACGCGTGCGGCCGCGGCGAAGTCGGACTCGCGGGCGTTGACGCAGCTCATGAGGTACGCCTTGTTGATGCGCACGTTGCGGGCTTCCATGTCGGACACGCTGGTCATGTCCTTGACGGTGTCGGGCCCGCTGACGTGGGGCGCGACCTTGGAGAGGTCGAGCGTCAGCTCCTTGGCGTAGTAGGCGTCCTTGTCGGGAGCCCACTCGGCGCGCGCTTCCCACCACTCGTTGACGTCCTCGGCGGTGTAGCGGGGTTCGTCGCGGGCGCTGAAGACCGCGGCGCGTTCGAGGAGGAACGCGAGGAGCGTCTCGTCGAAGGGGAACATGCCCGCGAGGGCGCCCCACTCGGTGGTCATGTTGGAGATGGTCAGTCGCTCGTCCATGCTGAGCGTCGCGACGCCGGGGCCGACGAACTCGATGACGCAGTTGAGCACCTCGTCGTTATTGAAGTGCCCGCACAGGGCGATGATGACGTCCTTGCCCACGGCGCCTTCGCGCAGCTCGCCGGTGAGGGTGACCTTCACGACGTCGGGCACCTGCCACCACGTTTCGCCGGTGGCCCAGATGGCGGCGGCGTCGGTGCGCACGACGGGGGTGCCCACGGCCGCGGCGGCGCCGTAGATGTTCGAGTGGGAATCGGACCCGACCACAAGGGAGCCGGGGGTGACGTAGCCCTCTTCGATCATGACCTGGTGGGCGATGCCGCGCCCGGGCGGGTAGTAGTCGATCCCGTTGTCGCGGGCGAACTTCTCGATCTTGGCGTACTTGCCGAGGTTCTCGGGGGTGGTGTTCTGGATGTCGTGGTCCATGCCGAAGACGGGCTGCTTCGGGTCGCGGACTTTGGTCGCGCCGATGGACTGAAACTTGGGGATGACCGCGCCGGTGTTGTCGTGGGTCATCACGTGCTTGGGGCGGATGGCGACGATGTCGCCGGAGCGGACGTCGCCGGTGGAACCCACGGCGTAGCGCTGGACGATCTTTTCGATGGAGGTCTGGGGCATGCGAGCAGCGTAGCGGGTCCGGCCCTTTTCTCCCACGCCACCAGCGCGGGGATACGGGGAACAGCACGGACGCGTGCGCTGTTCAATAGGGAGCCCTCACCCCGGCCCTCTCCCCGGGGGAGAGGGAGGTGGGCGCGGCTCGCGGCGCTCGCTTGTTACTCGGCCCCTCACCCCAGCCCTCTCCCTGTGGGAGAGGGGGCGGAGGACGCATGAAGATCCAGATCAAACGCATCTATGAAGACCCGGCGCGGGGGGATGGTTTCCGGGCGTTGGTGGACCGGCTGTGGCCGCGGGGCGTGTCGAAGGACACAGCGGAGCTCGACGCGTGGGCGAAGGACGTCGCGCCGTCATCGGAGCTGCGGAAGTCGTGCCCGCGCGACCCGGAGCACTTCCCGGAGTTCCGGAAGCTGTACCTGAAGGAGATCAGTGCGAACGGCGATGCGATCGACGCGCTGCTGGCGGAGGTGCGCAAGAGCCGGAAGACCACGCTGACGCTGCTGTACGCGTCGCGGGAGGCGGAGCTGAATCACGCGGTGGTTTTGAAGGAGGGGATTGAGCGGCGTGTGGGGCGCTAAGCGGAGTCGCCGGGATTGCTCAGCCAGAGTTTCCAGAGTGACTGGAACTTCTTGCTCTTGACCCCGCGGGAAAACTGCAGCGTCGCGGTCCCCTGCGGGCCTACGAGTCTCGCGTTGACGAGCTGCAACTTGTTGCGACCGGCGCGCCTCGCGGTCAGGTAGATACACGCGTCGCCACGGCGCCATTCTGCGCCGAGCGCCTCGCGGACTCGCCCGGCTTGAAGCCTGTAGGGCCACGCGCCAGCGGTCATCATCCCAAGCAGCAAAGCCGAGATGGCGATGAGTGCGACCCAGCCGTACGCCCCAGAGACGGAACTCTGGACATCCCAGGTGTACGAGGTTGCGTAGTCGAAGAGCTCGATCGCTACGAGCAGGAGGACGCTCAAGGCTATCGCTCCCAAGAAGTACGGTATGAGAAAGAACAGCAGCGAGTCACGCTGACCGAACATCTGTCGGCGGGGTTCGTTCATTGGCTCCCGTGCGGTCTCTATCGCCTCCCTGAGCGCTTTGGGTGCGTAGACATCAAACCCGCCGGCCCCGCAACGATCGAGCATGGCGCAGGTCTCTGCCCACGCCTGCTCGCTCTCGGCTCGCTGGACAGCGGCACGGCGAAAACAAAACACGGGGCCACGCAGCGAGAGATAGATCGCATCAAAGAGCGTTTCGCGCTCGAGCGATTTCGATCTCTTCACGTGTCGCCGCTCCGCGATGAGAATCGGCCCGAACATGGTCCCACAGAGCCCGACGGTGAGGGGCAACGAGAACCAGAGGGGCAGGGGTCCGGATGGTCGCCCATATAGGACCGCGACCGGGACCGCGATCAACAGGAAGACGATGAGTGGCCCGGCGTAGAAAACGAACGCACGGGCGCCGGAGATCGTTGGCGTCGGCGGCTCCGGTAGGTCGCTCTCGTCCCACCAGTACACGCGCCCGTTGCTCTTTGGTGCGGGGGTATTCAGCCGTGCGCCCTCAGCTCTTCTTCCCGAGGTACTTCGCGATATCAAAGTCCACGAAGTCGGCGTGGTGGAAGATGATGGACTCGATGGAGCGCTGGACTTTGTCGCCCTCGTGGGAGTGGGTGGCGACGATGTGCATCACTTCGGGGGGGATGCCGTGCTTGTAGCACATGGCGACGCCGGAGAAGGGGTGGCGGAGCATGTCGCCGTAGTGGCCCTTGACGAGTTTGCCGTCGACCTTGTCGAACTCGAGGGGCTTTCCGACGTCGGCGAGGAGGGAGCCGGCGAGGAGGTGGTCGCGGTTGATGGGGATGCGGTCGGCGAAGATCTTGGTGAGGACGTCGGCGATCGCCATGCACTGCTGGGCGCAGGAGCGGAGGTGCTCGATGTAGCGGAGGTCGATGTCGCCGGCGAGGAGGGTGAAGGGGACGGCGCGGAGCTCGTCGAAGGTCCAGCCCTTGCCGCCGGCTCCGGTGGTGAGGGCTTCGGACCAGACGGCGGCGACGTTGTCGCGCAGCTGGGCGTCCTGGATGTCCATCACTTCGGGCAGGAGCTCGGCGATCTGTTCGGTCGTGAAACTCATGGCGTCGTTCTTCCCTGTTCTCTAGCTGTTTTGCTCGACCCACTCGCGGCGGAGAAGGCCGTAGTAGACGTCGTCTTCGTACTGGCCCCACTTCAGGGCCTGCTCACGCAGCACGCCCTCGCGGGTGAAGCCTAGCTTTTCGAGGATGTGCGCGGAGCGTTCGTTGCGGGCCCAGCAGGTCGCGTAGACGCGGTGGAGCCCGACGCTCTCGAAGGCGAAGCGGAGGAGCTCGGTCGCGGCTTCGAAGGCGAAGCCGTGCCCGCGGTGGTCCTTGCCCACGATGTACCCGATGTCGCCGATGTTGTGGGTGGGGTCGCGGTTGAGCATGACGTCGCCGACGATGGCGCTGGTGTCTTTGCGGACGAGGAGGAAGGCGTACTTCTTCTCTTCGTCGGCGTCGGCGCCGGTCTTGGTCACCCACTCCCGCGCCTTTTCGAGCGTGTAGGGGCTCGGGATGCCGTAGCCGCCCCAGGAGGACTCGGGGTCGTCGCAGAAGGCGACGATGGCCTCGGCGTCGTCGAGGGTCGGGGTGCGCATGAGGAGGCGCTGGGTGTGGAGTTCGATCATCGCTGGATCCCCGCGGCCCATTCGTCGCGCGTGAGTGTGAAGCCCTCGGCGTCGAAGAACTCGCCGTCTTTTTCGCATTGGTTAGGCAGGACGCCGACGGAGCGCATGCCGATCTTCTCAAGTACGCGAGACGAGGCGGGGTTTCGCGTCATCGCGTGTGCGCAGAGTTCGGCGAACCCGAGCGTCGCGAAGCCGTAGGCGAGCAGGGCGCTGCAGGCTTCGGTCGCGTAGCCCCTCCCCCACCACGGGCGCCCGACGACGTAGCCGAACTCGGCCTCGTCGCGCCCCTTGATGTTGAGGAAGCCGATCGATCCGATGAGCGTGCTCGTTTCGCTGAGATCGATGAGGAGGGTCAGCGCGTCGCCGGCGGCGCGGAGGCGTTCGAAACGCGCGATTGCTTCGGCGGCGTCCGCTTCGGTGTAGGGGTAAGGGATTGAGCGGGTGAAGGCGGCGATGTCGCGGTCGGAGAAGACGGCGGGCATCGCGGGGATGTCCGCCTCGCTCGGGGCGCGGAGGACGAGGCGCTCGGTCTCGAGTCGGGGGAGGTTCATTGGTTGAGCGTGCGGTCGGCGGGGCCGTCGTACTCGTGGGCGCCGGGGATGACGCGGCGCATGGGCTTCATGCGTTCGCGTTCTTCGGTGGCGTGGGCGACGAGGCCGGGGACGCGGGCGATCATGAAGAGGCCGTTCATGACGGAGGGGTCGAAGCCGAGGTCGGCGAGGATGGCGCCGATCGCGCCGTCGACGTTGATGGGCAGGGCCTTGCCGCTGGCGGCGAATGCGGATTCGACGGCGCGGGCGGCGGCGACGTGGGGGCCGGTCGCGCCGGCTTCCTCGGCGAGCTCGAACAAGCGCGCCGTGCGCGGGTCGGCGGTGTGGATGCGGTGCCCGAAGCCGCTCATGCGTTCGCCGCGGGTTTTCATGTCGGCGAGCTCGGCGTTGGCGGCCTCGCTGAGGTCGCCGCCGCGGGCGATGATCGCGCCGAGCTGGCGGGCGCACTTCTCGATGGCGCCGCCGTGGAAGTTGTTGATGGAGAGGATGCCGGCGCTGACGGCCTGGGAGAGCGAGGCGCCGGTGGAGGCCACGGTGCGGGCGGAGAGGACGCTGGGGGGCGTGGCGCCGTGGTCGATGCTGGAGACGACGATGGCGTCCATCAGCTTGCCGACAGGTTCGCTGGGCATTTCACCGCGGAGGATGAGGTAGACGGCGGCGCCGAAGGAGACGCGTCCCATGAGGTCGGCGATGTCGTAGCCGCGGACGCGGACCTCGTTGGGTCGGATGTTGGTGATGGCGGTGGGCCAGGTGTCGGGCATGGGTGTGCTCTGTCGTGTGTCAGCGGGGGAAACGCGGCGCTAGAAATACGCTTGAAAATCAGAGGAATACGGAGCCCTCACCCCGGCCCTCTCCCCGGGGGAGAGGGGGCGGATTCTTAGGCCTTGGCTCCGATGGTTTCGAGGACGGCGGCGGGGAGGTCGCCGAAGGAATCGACGACGGTTGCGCCGGCTTTCGTGAGCGCTTCGACCTTGCCGGCGTGGGTTCCGGTGTTGCCCTCGATGATCGCGCCGGCGTGGCTGAAGCGGGTGCCTTCTTTGGCGACCTTGCCGCCGATGTAGGCGACGACGGGCTTGGTGACGCGCCCGGCCTGCATCAGCTCGGCGAGGTCTTCTTCCTGGGAGCCGCCGATCTCGCCGAAGATCGTGATGACTTCGGTGTCGGGGTCGTCTTGGAATCGCAGGGCGATGTCGGGGATGCGCAGCCCGAGGACGGAGTCGCCGCCGACGTGGCAGAGGGTGGAGAGGCCGACGCCCTGCCGGCAGAGGTAGTAGCCGCAGGAGCTGGTCATGCCGCCCGAGCGGGAGATGATGCCGACGCTGCCGGGGGTGAACCACTCGCGGGCGCTGGCGGCTTTCCCGCCGATCATGCCCATGACGGCTTTGCCGGGCGAGAGCACGCCGAGGGTGTTGGGGCCGATGAATTCGGCGCCGTGCGTGTTAGCAGCCTTGGCGATCGCCATGGCGTCCCAGACGGGGACGCGGTCGGGGACGAGGAGCAGGAGCTTGACGCCGGCCTCGATGGCTTCGATCGCGGCGTGCTTGATGAGGCGCGCGGGGACGAAGAGGACGGAGATGTCTACGGGCCCGGCGTGCTCGGCGTTGGAGTGGGCCATCGCCTCGGAGACGTGGTCCCAGACGGGGAGGCCTTCGACCTCCTGCCCGCCCTTGCCAGGGGTGCAGCCGCCGATGATGCGGGTGCCGAACTCGCGCATGAGTCGTGTGCGGGCGCGCCCTTCGCGCCCGGTGATGCCCTGGACGATGACGCGTTTGGTTTCGTCGATGAGAATCGCCATCAGGCCGCCTCCTCGCTGACGGCGAGCTCGTTCTCGAGCCCGTCGATGGGGATGTCTACGAAGACCGCGGGGACGCCGGCGCGGATGCATTCGACCTCGAGGGCGATCCAGTCGGAGTCGCGCTTGGTCGCGTCATCGGGGTCGATGCCGAGGGTCAGGCGCTCGTCCTGGACGCGGAGGAGATCGCCGGCGAGTTTCAGGACGGTTTGGGTTTGCCCGGCGTCGAGGTTGGCGGCGTCGATCCAGACCTCGCCGGTCCAGTCGTCGCCCAGGGCGACGTCGCAGAGCTTCACGCCGTCGCCGTCGACGAACGCGGGGACGATGCGGTCCGTGGGTTCCCACACGCTGCCGGCGGCGGCGTCAACGAGTTCGGTGAAGCGCTGGCCGATGGCGCGGGGCGGGTCGTCTTTCTTGTAGCCCTCGACGGGCGCGGGGAGGTCTTTGCAGGCGTCCTGGAGGATCTCGACGGCGCGGTCCTCGCTGTTCCCGCCGAGGCGGATGAGGGCGGGGACGGAGAGGTGCAGCTCGTTGAAGGCCTTGGCGAGCCCGTAGGCGGACCAGTACTGCTCCTGGCTGGCGACGCCCGAGCCCGAGCCGAAGTACCCGACGAGGCCGGGCTGGCTGAGGATGATGCGGGCGGCGGCGTAGACCTTCGCAGCGCTGGGGTTGCCCGAGGTGTCGGTGAAGTTGGCGGGGGTGAACCCGGCTTGTGAGACGGCGTCCATGCTCATCATGGAGCCGCCGCCGCCGGCGCCGTGGAAGCCGATGACCTTTTCGCCCGTCTCGCCGGTGCGCGGGAGGACGGCGAAGTAGAACGTGCCGCGGTGGTCGCGCTGCTCGAGGTCGTAGGCGATCTCTTCGAGGCGCGTGGGCGGGTGGTCGAGCTCGCGGGCGATGCGGATGCCCAGCTCGGGGTGACGGAAGACGGCGTAGTCGTCGATGGTCACGCGGCAGTCGGCGGCGAGGACGCGCCCGTCGGTGGTGGTGACGAGCGGGTTGACCTCCATCGAGCGGGCTTCGACCTCGCGCGCGGTCGTGGCGATCTGCTGGATCGCTTCGGCGACGGCGGCGCGGAGGGATTCGGCGATGGGCGAGGACGCCATGAGGGCCGTGAGCGCCGCGGCGTCGATGCCGGTCTCGCTGTCGACGGGGAGGCGGTGGACGGAGTCGGCGCGGTCTTCGATGCCCGAGCCGCCGCCGAAGGCGACGAGCATGACGGGGGCGCGCTCGCCGTCGTCGATGGTCTGGCTGACGAAGATCTCTTCGGCGATGTCGATCTTCTCTTCGACGAGGACGGTCTCGACGGGGAAGGCGCCGACGCTCATCCCGAGCAGGCGCGACGCGTGCTCGCGGGCCTGCTCCGGGGTGTCGGCGAACGCGACGCCGCCGAGCGCGGCGCGTCCGGTGGTCCAGGCCTGGATCTTGAGAACGACGGGGCCGCCGATCTCGGCAGCCGCGGCGTACGCCATGTCGGCGCTCCCGGCGACGGCGCCTCTGGGCACCGCCAGCCCGCGCTCGCGGAGGAGCTTCTTGCCCTCGTGTTCGTGCAGTCTCGCCACGCCGGTCTCCTCTCCAGCGGGCGCTGGCCCGCGGATCGGCGATGGTAGTGCCCCCCTATTGGCCCGCAAGACTCAGGACGCGCCGGCTTCGTGTTTCTCTGCGGTCCCGGCCCATTCGCCGGAACACACGACGGCCGTGGGGCCGGTCAGTCGGACGCGTCCGGCGGCGTCGTCCCACTCGGCCTCGAGTGTGCCGCCGGGCATGCGGACGGAGGCGAAGCGGTCGAGGCGCCCGGTGAGGACGCCCGCGACGACCACGGCGCAGGCGCCGGTGCCGCAGGCGAGGGTCATCCCCGCCCCGCGTTCCCAGGTGCGGACGGTCGCGGAGTCGCGCGCCGTGATCCGCGTCACGTGGAGGTTCATCCCCTCGGGGAAGGCTCGGTGGTTCTCGACGCGGGGGCCGACGACGCCGAGCTCGACCCCCGCGGGGTCCTCCTCGATCATCGCGACCATGTGGGGGTTGCCCATCGAGACGAAGACGGCGGGGAGCCCGGCGACCTGGTGCTCGAGCCCGAGCGTCCCCGTCTCGTCGAGCTCTGCCGCGAGGACGGGGACCTCCCCGAGCGCGACGACCGGCTCGCCCATGTCGAGACGGACGACGCCGCGCCCGAGGCGTTCGGCTTCGAGGGTGCGCCCGCCCACGTTGATGCGGAGTTGGTCGTCGCTCCAGCCGAGGGCGGCGGCGCGTTCGGCGACGCAGCGGGCGCCGTTGCCGCAGACGCCGCCGTCGCGTCCGTCGGCGTTGTAGATGGTCATGGAGACCTGGGCCCCGTGCTCGCTTGTGCGGGAGATGGCGATGACGCCGTCGGCGCCGACGCCGGTGCGCCGGTCGCACAGCGCGCGCACGATCGCCCCGCTCAGCTCGACGGGTTCGTCGAAGAGCAGGTAGTCGTTCCCGCAGCCGTGCATCTTGGTGAAGCGCACGGCGGGATCGTACCGGATCGCTTATCGCCGGCGCTGGAACCCGAGCGCGCCGGCGAGGCCGAAGAGCGCGATCGGTCCGGGCGCGGGGAGAACGACGAAGGAGAGGTTGTCGGCGGACGCGTCGTTGAAGGCGTTCCCGTCGAGGTTGCGGAGGAACGTGAGTTCGACCACCGCTTCGCGCGCGCCGACGGGGATGAGGTCGTCGGTGGTGAAGAAGCTGAGCCCGACGGCGCTGGCGATCCCGCGGATCACGGTCCCGGTCGAGGCGCTGCCGATCTCGGACAGCGTGTTGTCGAGGAACGTGACGCTGAACAGCGCGCCGTCGAGGTCGGCGTTCGCGGCGCCGAGCCAGCCGCTGAGCTCGAAGCTGATCTGCCCGGCGTCGATCTGCCCCGCGAGCGGGAAGAGGTTGAAGCGTTGTTCGGCGACGGAGGTGTCGGACCCGCCGCCGGTGAAGTAGTTGGCTCCTCGGGCGACCGGGCCTGGGTCGGCGATCTGGAGCGCTTCGGGCGTCGAGCCGTAGGCGGCGACGGTGAAGAGCCCGTCGGTGACGGACCAGCCGGGGATCGGGACGACCTGCCCGGAGCCGCCCGGGCCTGCTTCGGCGTTGTGATTGTTCAGAAGGTTCTCGCCAAGGATGATCCCGCCCGGCGCCGCGGCAGCGAGCGCGCAGAGGGGAACAGCCGCAAGAACGGCGTGGGTACAGATCTTCATCTCTCGAACTCCTCCGTGGCGCCGGCGGGTGTGCAGCCCGATCGGCGTCAACTACACCATACCGCGGAAGTCGCGCCGGACCAACGCAAGAGTGCAGAGAGATTGGGTTGTGCGGTCTGTGCGGGTTGCGCTAGCGCCCGAGCGCCGCGATCTGCCCGGCGAGGGCGGCGTTGGATTTGACCAGCGCGATATTGGACGTGAGCGTCGCTCCGCCGGAGATCTCGTGGAGGGCGGCGAGGACCGCGGGGGTCACGGCGCGGCCGGCGGCGCCCGCGCTGTGCGCGCGCTTCGTGGCCTGCTTGAGCCACTTGGCCCAGTCGTTCTCGGGCAGCTCGTCGGTTTCTGGGACGGGGTTGCAGACGAGCACCCCCCTGCCGGTGCGGTTGGTCTCGCTGCGGCAGTAGGCGGCGAGTTCGGCGGGGTCGTCGAAGCGGGCGTCCACGCCGGCGTCGGATTCGCGGCGGTAGAAGGCGGGGAAGGAATCGGTGCGGTAGCCGACGACGGGGACGCCCAGGGTCTCGAGGGCCTCGCGGGTGGAGACGACGTCGAGGATGGACTTCACGCCCGAAGCGACGACGGCGACGGGGAAGCGGGTGAGGGCGGTGAGGTCGGAGGAGATGTCGAGGCGCTCGGCGTAGCCGCGGTGGACGCCGCCGATGCCGCCGGTGGCGAAGACCCCCACGCCGGCCGCGGCCGCGAGTTCCATCGTGGCGCTGACGGTGGTGGCCCCCGATTGTGCGCGCGCGAGGGCGAGGCCGAGGTTGGCGGTGTTGAGTTTGGGGAGATTGTCGATCGCGAGCATCTGGGCGAGCTCGTCGTCGGTCATGCCGACGATGGGCTGGCCATCCAGGACGCCGACGAGCGCCGGGTGGGCGCCGGCGTCGGCGACGATGCGCGAGAGTTCGTGGTGGAGCGGGAGCGCGGCGTCGGCGGGGACGCCGTGGGCGAGGAGGGTGGTTTCGAGGGCGACGGAGTGTGGGGTGGTGCGGCGGAGCATGGGAGAACGATAACGCAGAGATCACCGCCTGCGTCGCGTACGCGTCGATCGCGCCGCCAGCATCACGAACGTGCTGAATACAATCCTGCGTTGGTTTACCCCGTCCACGCCGCGAGGAGGATGGCGAGGTCAAAGGAATCGACGACGCCGTCCGCGTTGAGGTCGGCGCCACCGGCGCCGCCCCACGCATCGAGGAGGACGGCAAGGTCAGCAATGTTGACGCACCCGCTGGCGTCGAGATCCTGCGGGACCGTCTGCCCGAGTGTGGGCGAGCCGAAGACCACGTACGTTTCGCCGGCGTTCGTATTGCCGTTCGGGTCGGCGAAGGGCGCCCCGATGAGGAGGTCATCGACGCCGTCACCGTTCACGTCCCCCGCCGAGGAAACGGAGCGGCCGCTCAGATCAAAGGTATCGACGCCGTTGAGGACGAAGCCATCGGCGCCGCTGAGCCCCGAGAGCTCGACGACACCGGAGGACCCGACGCCCGCGCCCCCAAAGACCACGTACGTTTCGCCGGCGTTCGTGTTCGAGTCGACGGCGAGTATCCCGATGAGGAGGTCATCGACTCCGTCCGCGTTCACGTCCCCCGCCGAGGAAACGGAGCGGCCGCTCCGATCATCGGCATCGACGCCGTGGAGGACGAAACCATCGGCGCCGTTCAACCCTGAGAGCTCGACGACGCCGGAGGACCCGACGCCCGCGCCCCCGAAGACCACGTACGTTTCGCCGGCGCGATTGTTGCCGTTCGGGTCGGCGTTGTGCGCCCCGATGAGGAGGTCATCGACTCCGTCCGCGTTCACGTCCCCCGCCGAGGAGACGGAAACGCCGCTCTGATCACCGGCATCGACGCCGTTGAGGACGAAGCCGTCGGCGCCGCTGAGCCCCGAGAGCTCGACGACACCGGAGGACCCGACGCCCGCGCCCCCGAAGACCACGTACGTGTCGCCGGCGCCAGTGTTGCCGTTTGGGTCGGCAGAGTACGCCCCGATGAGGAGGTCATCGACGCCGTCACCGTTCACGTCCCCCGCCAAGGAGACGGATAGACCGCTGAAATCACCGGCATCAACGCCGTGAAGAACGAAGCCGTCGGCGCCGCTGAGCCCCGAGAGCTCGACGACACCGGAGGACCCGACGCCCGCGCCCCCGAAGACCACGTACGTTTCGCCGGCGCGACTGGTGCCGTTCAGGTCGGCGTTGTGCGCCCCGATGAGGAGGTCATCGACTCCGTCCGCGTTCACGTCCCCCGCCGAGGAAACGGAGCGGCCGCTGAAATCCGAGAAATTAACGCCGTGAAGAACAAAGCCGTCGGCGCCGTTCAAGCCCGAGAGCTCGACGACACCGGAGGACCCGACGCCCGCGCCGCCGAAGACCACGTACGTTTCGCCGCCCGGGTCGGCGCCGAACGCCCCGACGAGGAGGTCATCGACTCCGTCCGCGTTCACGTCCCCCGCCGAGGAGACGGAAGCGCCGCTCTGATCACCGGCATCGACGCCGCTAAGGACGAAGCCGTCGGCGCCGCTGAGCCCCGAGAGCTCGACGACGCCGGAGGACCCGACGCCCACGCCCCCGAAGACCACGTACGTTTCGCCGGCGCGACTGTTGCCGTTCGGGTCGGCGCGATATGCCCCGATGAGGAGGTCATCGAAGCCGTCACCGTTCACGTCCCCCGCCGAGGAGACGGAGCGGCCGCTCCGATCATCGGCATCCACGCCGTTGATGGTGAAGCCGGTGAGGGCTTGGGTACGGTTCATGCAGGCGAGATCGAGGGCCTGCGCGGCGCCTGCGAGGGTGGCGAGGAGGACGGCGGCGGGGAAGTGGGGCTTCATGATGCAGGCTCTGAGCGGAATGGACGGGACAGTGGCTCAGGCTGCAACTTAGCTAATCGCAACCCGCTATCACAGAAAAAATGCGCGATCGCCCCGTCTTTGTACCTGTGCGTTCATGCCCCTCTCGCTCGGAAAACGACCCACCAACCGAACAGCGGAGAGAAGGAACTCTTCACACGTTAAACAAGAAGTGCACCACGTCTGAGTCGTGCATGACGTAGCCCTTGCCTTCGACGCGGAGTTTGCCGACTTCGCGGATGGCTTTTTCGCTTTTGTGTTCGACGAGGTCGTCGACGCTGTAGATCTCGGCGCGGATGAAGCCTTTTTCGAAGTCGGTGTGGATGACGCCGGCGGCTTGGGGCGCGGTGGCGCCGACGGGGATGGGCCAGGCGCGGACTTCTTTTTCGCCCGCGGTGAAGTAGGAGTGCATCCCCAGCAGCTTGTAGGCGGCGCGGGCGACGGAGTGGAGGGCAGGCTCTGAGAGGCCGACGGCCTCGAGCATCTCCAGCTTGTCGGCCTCTTCGAGTTCGGAGAGCTCGGACTCGATCTTGGCGCACACGGGGACGACTTCCATCCCTTCGGCTGCGGCGCGTTCGCGCACGGCCGTCGCGTGGGCGCCTTCGCCCAGCGCGTCGTCTTCATCGACGTTGGCGATGTAGAGGGTCTTCTTGGCGGTGATGAGGCCGAGGCTCTTGAGTGCTTTGGCGCGGTCGCCCGAGGCGTCGACCTTGCCCGAGGCGAAGCTGGGTGAGGACGGACTCGCCGGCTTCGAGGCCGGGGGTCAGGGCTTCGATGAGGGCGAGGCGGAGCTTGGCGTCGGGGTCGTTGCCGCGGGCGGCGCGCTGGGCTTTGGGGCGCGCGGTCTCGAGGGTCTGGAGGTCGGCGAGCATGAGCTCGGTCTCGATGGTCTCGATGTCGCGGATGGGGTCGACTGAGCCGTCGACGTGGGTGATGTCGTCGCCGCCGGTGTTCTCGAAGCAGCGGACGACGTGGCAGACGGCGTCCACCTCACGGATGTGGGAGAGGAACTTGTTGCCCAGGCCCTCGCCTTCGCTTGCGCCCTTGACGATGCCGGCGATGTCCACGAGCCGCATGGACGCGGGGATGATCTTCTGCGTCTTGATGAAGCTCTGGATGAGTTCGAGGCGGGGGTCGGGGACGGCGACGACGCCGACGTTGGGCTCGATGGTGGCGAAGGGGTAGTTGGCGGCGAGAGCGCCCGCGGCGGTGAGGGCGTTAAAGAGTGTGGACTTGCCGACGTTGGGCAGGCCGACGATGCCGGCTTCAAGGGCCATAGCGGGGTCTCCGGGGGACGGTTCAGGGCGGGGATGGTAGCCGGTCGTCGTCGGGGAGCGGGCGCCAGCGGGCGGGGTCGCCCGCGGCGTGCGCCAGGGCCCTGCGGTAGTCGTCGAGCGGGACCTCGCGGAGCCCGAAGCGCTCGGTGTGCGGGTTGGGGATCTGGGCGTCGAAGATGGTGAAGCCGCAGGCGCGGAGGTGGCGCTGGAGGGCGACGAGGCAGGCGCTTGAGGCGCCCGTGCCGTCGAGCGGGTCGCGGGCGCCGTCGGCGCGGCGCGGGCGGGCGCGGTGGAACATGGATTCGCCGAGGAACGCGGAGCCGATGGAGACGCCGTAGATCCCGCCGACGAGCGCTTCGTCGCCGTTCTCGTCTGAGGCCCACGCTTCGAGGGAGTGTGCGTGCCCGGCGGCGTGGAGCGCGACGCTCCACCCGGCGATTGTGCCGTCGAGCCATGCGTCCTCGGGCTCGGCGCCACGGCGCGGGCGGGCGCAGCCGCTGACGACCGCTTCGAAGGCGGTGTCGGTGCGGAACTCGAATCGGGCGCGCCGGAGGTCGCGTTCGACGCTGCGCGGGGTGTGGAAGGCGTCGTCGAGCGGGACGAGCGCGCGGGGGTCTGAGGTGTAGAAAGCGATGTCGCCGGTGCGCGGGTCGGCCATGGGGAACGCGCCGTCGGCGTACACCTCGAGCAGCTTGGGGATCAGTCCGGGAGCGTCCACGCGCCGATCCTACCGCGCGGAAAAAAAGCCCCGCCGGTCAACGGCGGGGCTTGGGGTCTGCGTGACAGATGGTGCGGTTGGGGGTTAGCCCGTGGCGCCCCAGCCGGCGAGCATGATGGCGAGGTCAGCGGAGTTGACGATGCCGTCGTTGTTGAGGTCGGCGACGCCGCAGTCGCCGGAGCCCCATGCGGCCAGGAGCACGGCGAGGTCGGCCGAGTCGACGGCGTTGCTCTGGTTGACGTCGCCGAGGGCGACGGAACCGTTGACGCGGTAGATGTTGCCGTTGAAGCTGAGGATGTAGAGCTCGCCGTTGGCGTCGCGCCCGAAGGCGGAGACGTTGCCGACGCCGCCGAGCTCGGCGGTGTGCTCGATGTAGTCGGACGCGGAGCCCTCACCGTCGACGTCGAAGGTGACGAGGAACGACGCGACGCGCCCGGAGACGAAGTCGGCGAAGTAGTAGCGTCCGCGGTTGTGGGCCATCTCGGTCCCGCGGTAGATGTAGCCGCCGGTGATGGAGCGACCGAAGGCGGACTGGGCGTAGTCGAAGATGGGGTCGGTGAAGGACTCACCGGCCGGGGGCGCGCAGCCGTTGAAGGCGGCGATGCCCTCGCGGCAGCGCCAGCCGTAGTTGCGGCCTCCCTCGCCGGCGGGCTCGTAGTTGACCTCTTCGCGGGCGTTCTGCCCGACGTCGCCCATGATCATGCCGTTGGTGGCGCAGGCGCTGAAGTCGTCGAAGGTGAAGCGCCAGGTGTTGCGGACGCCGTAGGACCAGATCTCTTCGACGAAGGTCGGGTGCCCGGCGTAGGGGTTGGTGGCGGGGATGTCGTAGCCGGTGGCGGTGTTGATATCGAGGCGGAGGATCTTGCCGAGGTACTGCGTGCGGGTCTGGGCGCGGTTGTTGGGGTCGCCGCCGGAGCCGCCGTCGCCCATGGCGACGTAGAGGTATCCGTCGGGGCCGGTGCGGATGCAGCCGCCGTTGTGGTTGGAGAAGTCCTGGTTGATGATGAGGAGGACTTCTTCGGAGCTGAAGTCGCCGACGAGGTGGTTGAAGCTGCCGCCGCCGGACGTGAGGGTGTAGCGGGCGATATGGGTGTCGCCGAAGTTCGCGCCGTTGGTGGTGTAGTTGATGTAGAAGCGGCCGTTGTTGGCGAAGTCGGGGTCGAGGGCCATGCCGAGGAGGCCGCGCTCGGAACCGGTGCTGATGCGGGTGGAGATGTTGAGGAACGGTGTGGCGACGAGCGCGCCGTCCTCGATCACCCGGATGGTGCCGTTTTGCTGCACGACATACTGGATGTTGTCGAACGCGGTGTTCTGGACGAAATCGAGGGGGCTGCTGAGACCCGAGACGTACACCTCGCGAGAGATGGTCTCAGAGGCCAGAGCCGGGGCGGCGCCCAGGACGCACGAAGCAGCGAGCGCAAGACAAGCGGTGCGGAACATGTGAACGATCTCCTCCTGGCCCTCCCGGACCATTGGCGACACGATCCCTCACACTCTCGGCGAGCGTTTGAAGGCGTGCGACTCAGCGGGGACGCTGCGACATCGTCCGATCGACGTCGGCGTCCGTATACCTGACCGTACACAACGCCTCGGCGGTGGACCAGAGCGATCTGGATGATTTGTGACGATCAGGATGGTCCGCGTTCCCGGACGTCCCCCGGGGGCCGCTACCGGCTACCATCCGACCGGCGATGGTGACGCCCCCCAACCAACCCGACGTCGGCGGCGCGAAGAGCGTCCGGCTTGAGGTCCTCCCGTCGTCTCCCGGCGCGCCCCGGAGCCGGATGGGTCGTCGGCGGGCGTGGGTGCTGGCGCTTGTTCATGTCGTGATCCTGCTGCACATCGCCCACTGGGTCTGGCGGGGGGAATCGGTCTCTCCGGTGGAGCCCTCCGAGGCGATGTACACCCTGAGCGAGGGCGAGCTCAACGCCGGGGCGGTGTTCTTCGGGGTCGCGCTGCTGTCGACGGTGCTGTTGGGTCGGCTCTTTTGCGGGTGGGCGTGCCACATCGTGGCGCTCCAGGACGCGAGCCTGTGGCTTCTGAAGAAACTCAAGCTGCGCCCGAGCGCGTTCCGCTCTCGTCTGATGCTGTGGTTCCCGCTCGGGCTGGCGCTGTACATGTTCGTGTGGCCGGCGGCGAAGCGCTGGCTGGTCGCGCCCGTGATGGAGTCGGCGTGGCCGGCGGGCCTGGCGTACATCGGGGCGGCGCCGGACTGGTCGCACCTGGAGAACGCGTTCATCGTCGAGGACTTCTGGGCGACGTTCCCGACGCTGTGGGTGGCGATCCCGTTCTTCTTCATCGTGGGGTTCGCGGTGGTGTACACGCTCGGCGCGAAGGGGTTCTGCACGTACGCGTGCCCGTACGGCGGGTTCTTTGCTCCGCTCGACAAGATCAGCCCGATGCGCATCGTGGTCGATCACGACAAGTGCGCCAGCTGCGGCGTGTGCACGGCGGTGTGCACGTCCAACGTGCGCGTCAACGAGGAGATCAAGGACTACGGGATGGTCGTTGACCCGGGGTGCATGAAGTGCCTCGACTGCGTCAGCGCGTGCCCGTCGGACGCGCTGGCGTACAAGCCGGCGGCCCCCCCGCTCTTTGCGACGAACCCGCGCGAGCCCGACGCCGCCAGCGTCCGCAAGCGGAAGAAAAAGCCGAAAACCCCTGCGACCAAGGCGAGATGGGACCTCACGCCCACGCAGGAGATTGTCCTCGCGGGGTTCTTCCTGCTCACGTTCGTGTCGGTGCGCGGGCTCTACGGCGTGATCCCGATGCTTCTCGCGGGCGGGGTCGCGGCGATCGCGTCGTGGGTCGTCTGGAAGGCGTGGCGCACGCTGACGGACGCGAACGTGCGCGTGCACGGGTTCCAGCTGCGCCGGCGCGGGCGGATCACCTTCTGGGGCGGGGCGTACCTGGTCGGGACGCTCGCGCTCGTCGCGATGGTGGCGCACTCCGCGGTGCTGAGCGTGCACTGGGCGTCGGGGATGACCGCGCTCAACCGCGCCGCGCTCGTTTCGGACGGGATGATCGCGGGCGATGCGCGCGAGCACTACGAGGAGGCGGCGCGCCGCTTCGAACGGGTCCACGCGATCGGGCTCGCGACCACGCCCAAGACCGACTTCCAGCTCGCGCTGGTGAACTTCGCGCTCCAGCGGTACAGCGAGGGCGAGGAAGCGCTGCGCCGGGTGATCGCGCGCGAGGGCGAGAAGGACGGGCTCGCGGTCGATCTCGCCCAGCTCATGCTCGCGCAGGGGCGGGGCTTCGAGACCGTTGACTACCTCAACGCGGTGCTGGAGCGCCACCCCGAGTTCCCCGAGACCCGCTGGACGCTCGGCGCCCTGTATCTCGGCGCGGGCCAGGCGGAGAACGCGGTGCGCACGTTCCGGGCCGGCGCCGAGGCGCGTCCTGATGACTACGTCGCGCACGTCAAGCTCGCGGAGGCGGAGATCGCCGCGGGGCGCCCCGAGGACGCGACGGGCCCCCTCGCCCGGGCGCTCGAGCTCTACCCGGAGGCGGCGGGGTTCCGGAAGGACTATGCGCTGGCGCTGGAGTACGCCGGGGAGCCCGAGCGGGCGCTGCAGGAGATGGAACGGGCGGCGGGGGACGCCGATCCGAGCGTGCGGGCGGACTTCCTTCGTCTGGCGGCGGGGATCGCCGAGCGGGCGGGCCGTTTGGAGGATGCTCGGCGCCTCAACGGGCTCGCGGCCCATGCAGAGGGCCTGAGGGCCCGAGAATAGACAGCCTCTGACGTGATTCTTACCTCTTTTCCCTGACTTCTCTCTTTGTCAACCCGCCGAGTCGGCGTATTCTTGAGGTGCAAAGAGGAGTGATGGATACGAGTTCTGCGCCACCTGTGCGGCGCGCGTCATCCAGCACCGGCGTCAGTGGGACCCTGTCGCCGGAGTGGGAGTCTGTGGTCCTGCCCGTCTGCTGACGGGACTATTTTTCGATAGAGAGGCAGAGATACATGATGAAGTTCAACGTCATGCTCGGAGCAGCGCTTGCTTCGGCTGGTGCGGCTATGGGTGGGTTTTCCAACGGCGATATTGTCTTTACCGACAGCCCCGACGACGCGATCCGCGTGATCCGCGCGGGCTCGGGCACCCTTGAGACCCTGCACACGTTCACCGACCCGAACAACGACATCCGACTCGCGGACATCACCCGAGTCAACGGCCGTTACTACGTCAACTCCGGCTTCGCCGACGCGGACGCCGGCGTGCCCGGGCAGCTGATCGAGGTCCAGCACCTCTTCGGCGCGTCGTCGGCTTCGACGTTCTCGAGCGGCAACATGCTGCAGAACCCCATCGGGCTCGGGTACCACCGCGGCTCGGATCAGTTCCTCTCGGTCAACAACACCGGCCAGACCGCGATGCAGACGGCGCCCGACTTCGACGGCATCATCGGCGTGTCCCGTGCCGACGGCACGCAGACGTTCCGTTTCGACGAGCTCGTCGGCGACCAGAACTTCCCCCGCTACCAGGCCGGCGCCCAGATGACCCGCGACGCCTCGAACCGCGACCGCTTCCTGGTCGCCGCGGTCAACGGCGGCGTCCTCCGCGATCCGGACAACCTCCCCCCCGGCGACTTCAACAAGGGCTCCGCCATCTACAGCGTTGATGTCGATATCTCCGGCAACACGAGCGTCAGCCTCTTCGCCGACTTCAGCGCCACCGACTTCGGCCCGCTGACCTTCGTCCGCGGCGTCACCAGCGCCGTCGGCAACGACGGGTTCCTTGACGTGTACGTCTCGGACGGCTTCACCAACGCCATCTACCACGTCGACACCGACGCCAACGGCGACGTGGTCGGGATCAACCAGCTCATCGACGGTCTCGACAACCCCGGCGAGCTCATCTACAACCAGTACAACGACTCGCTCGTCTTCTCCGGCGTCGGCGACAGCACCATCTCCGAGTACTTCTTCGGCGACGGCACGATCACCACGCTCGCGACGGACGTGAGCTCCCGCGGCTTCTACATCGTCCCGGCCCCGGGCTCGGTCGCTCTCTTCGGCGTCGCCGGCTTCGCCGCCGCGCGTCGTCGCCGCTAAACGACACGCCCCGTCACAAAGTTCGTTCAAGCCCCGGCCCACACAGGCCGGGGTTTTTTCGTGCGCGCACCGCGCCGAGTTCGCGCGCACAATGAACGAAACACGGAGGCGAGCATGTCCAACCAGATCGAGTCCACGCTCCACGAGAACCGCGTCTTCGCCCCGCCCAGCGGGCTCAGCGACCGCCTCGGCCCGCTCGCCGTCGCGTCGATGGAGGACTACGAGGCCCGCTTCGCCCGGTCGATCGAGGACCCCGAGGGGTTCTGGGGCGAGGCCGCGGGCGCGTACCACTGGTTCACGCCGTGGGAGCGCGTGCTCGAGTGGGACGCGCCCGACGCGCGCTGGTTCGTCGGCGGGACCACCAACCTCTGCTACAACTGCGTGGACCGCCAGGTCGAGAGCGGGCACGGCGACGACGTCGCGATCATCTGGGAGGGCGAGCCGATCGAGAACGGCGCGCCCGAGGTCCGGCGTCTGACCTACCGCGATCTCCAGCGCGAGACGAGCCGGTTCGCCCACGCGCTGCGCGGCCTCGGCGTCGCCAAGGGCGACGTGGTCACGATCTACATGCCGATGGTCCCGGAGCTGGCGATCGCCATGCTCGCGTGCGTGCGCATCGGCGCGGCGCACTCGATCATCTTCGGCGGGTTCAGCGCCCGGGCGATCGCCGACCGCGTGGTCGACGCCGACTCGAAGGTGATCGTGACGGCCGACGGCGGGCGGCGGCGCGGGGCGGTGGTGCCGCTGAAGGACAACGTCGACGCCGCGCGCGACCTGCTCAACGAGAGCGGGCGCGACGTCGAGTCCGTGGTCGTGCTGACGCGCTGCGGGAACGACGTCGCGGACCGCGCGGGCGACCGCGCCTGGGACGATCTCGTCGCGGGCGCGCCCGACCACGTGGCGTGCGAGCCGGTCGATTCCGAGCACATGGCGTTCCTGCTCTACACGTCGGGCTCGACGGGCAAGCCCAAGGGGATCGTGCACACCACGGGCGGGTACATGGTGTTCACGGCGCTGACGGCGCAGGTGTCGTTCAACCTCGTGCCGGACCGCGGGCAGGTGTACTGGTGCACCGCGGACATCGGCTGGATCACCGGGCACTCGTACATCATCTACGGGGTGCTGCCGAGCCGCGTGCCGACGCTGATGTACGAGGGCGCGCCGAACTTCCCCGAGCAGGACCGGTTCTGGGACATCGTGGAGCGCCACAAGGTGACGCAGTTCTACACCGCCCCCACCGCGATCCGCGCGTTCATGAAGTGGGGCGACGAGCACCCGAAGAAGCACGACCTCTCCTCGCTGGCGCTGCTCGGTTCCGTGGGCGAGCCGATCAACCCCGAGGCGTGGATGTGGTACCGCGAGGTCATCGGCGGCGGGCGCTGCCCGATCGTGGACACCTGGTGGCAGACCGAGACGGGCGGGCACATCATCACGCCCCTGCCGGGCGCCACGCCCACCAAGCCGGGCTCGTGCACGCGCCCGTTCTTCGGGATCGACGCCGCGGTCGTGAGCGAGACCGGCGACGAGCTCCCCGCGAACCAGGGCGGGCTGATGGTCATCCGCAAGCCCTGGCCCGGGATGCTGCGCGGGATCTACGGCGACCGCGAGCGGTTCATCGAGACGTACTGGTCGCGCGTGCCGGGGTTTTACACCGCCGGCGACGGCGCGCGGCGCGACGAGCACGGGAACTTCTGGATCATGGGTCGCATCGACGACGTGATCAACGTTTCGGGGCACCGCCTCGGCACGATGGAGGTCGAGAGCGCGCTGGGGTCGCACGGCGCGGTCGCGGAGGCGGCTGTGGTCGGGACGCCCCACGAGATCAAGGGCGAGGGCATCGCCGCGTTCTGCACACTCGCTGACGGGCACGAGCCGACCGACGCGACCCGCGACGCCCTGCGCGCGCACGTCGCGGAGCAGATCGGCGCGATCGCGAAGCCGGACCAGATCCGTTTCACCACGGCGCTGCCCAAGACGCGCTCGGGGAAGATCATGCGCCGCTTGCTGCGCTCGATCGCCGCGGGCGAGACCGAGATCACGCAGGACATCACCACGCTGGAGGATTACAGCGTCGTGGCGAACCTGCAGGAACACAACGAGGGTTGAACGGCGACGGCCGGCGCGTGCGCACAAGCCGAGCCGCGGGCGACTGACCCGCGGCCCGGAGGGTCTTATTCGCCGTCGTCCCAGTCGGCGAGGAGGATCGAGAGGTCGGTGCTGTTCACGACGCCGTCGTCGTTGAGGTCCGCGGGGTCCTGGCCCTCGAGGACGCCCCAGCGGTTGAGGAGGATGGACAGGTCGGACATGCCGACGCTTCCGCTGAGGTCGATGTCAGACCATGACGTCGCCGGGGGGATGATCTCCACGGTGGTGCGCGGGTCGTCGATGTGGAACACGTCGGCGTAGGCGTGCATCCCGATCGCCGCGACGCCGGGGCCGGTCTCGACGGCGTCAACCGTGAACGTGCGCGTTTCCCCGGCGGGGATCGCGATGCTGATCTTCTCGACCGTCAGGCTGAGATTGCGCCCGAAGATCGCGACTTCGTAGACGTGGTCTTCGTCGTCGATGTTCGTCAGGGTGTTCTCGAACATCATGACGCGCGCCCCGCTCTCGGTGCGGGCGAGCATCTGCGCGTGCCCGGCCTCGAACTCCGTGTACACATGCGAGTCGGCCACGACGAAGTCCTGCGCCATGCCCTCGGCCGCGACGTCGCCCGAGATCATGTACTCGTCGAGACGCACGCCGTCGACGCGCACCCGCCCGAGGTCGTCGGGGTTGGAGCGGAGGACCACGACGTCGCTGATGGCGTACCCGTTTGAGAAGTCGGTCCCGTTGGCGAACTCGGTCGAGACGATCACCATCGGGTCCGCCTCGTTCGTGGTGGCGCTGGAGGCGAGGGGCTCGCAGAAGGTCTTGGACTTGCCGGAGTAGGGCCAGTGCGTCCCGCCGTCGCGCGTCGTCCACATGCTCTTGGTGAACTTGTCGGGCGTGCCGTCGCCGTCGGAGTCGCACACCCAGACCATCCAGGTGTTGCGTCCGCAGGGGTACAGGCACCGCCCGAGCTCTGTGCCCTTGCCGGTCTCGCCCATCTTCTTGAAGGTCGGGCGGAAGTGATCGCCGCCCCCGCCGGGGGTGGTCGGATCGCCCACGCACGGGAGCGACAGGGTGTTGCCGCAGCTGTCCGTCGCGGGGAGGTTCGGGCCGCCGTTGGGGTTGGGGATGATGATCGGCTTGCACCACGAGTCGTTGACGCCGTCGCCGTCGAGGTCGCAGTCGTAGGGCGGCTGCGGGTCCCCGTACGGGTTGGGCGGGCAGGAGGCGCCGCCGAAGCCGATGGTCGTCTTCTGACACGCCCAGGCCGAGGAGGCCGTCGCCAGCCCGGCGACCGTGACCAGGAGAAGCGACGACGACGTCAAGCGACCGAGAGTTCGAGTGCGAGTGTTCATTGATGCATCCCATCTGCAATACGTGCGCAGCGACAGCGCCCCGACGCCGGGAGGCCGTCAGACCACGAGAAATTCCGATGACTTGGAACGGAGACGCCCGAACGCACCGAGGCGTCACTCCGCCCGCGGGAAGCCCCGCTCACCGATCACTATACGCTTATGGGACGCGTTGGCAAGACAAATATAACTACGGTTATCTATTCGCGCAAAACCCTATCAAACAAGTATCTATCTCTGATCCGAAGCGCGGATCGGCGCACGAACACGCGAATATTTGGAGCGCAACACCTTAGTTCTAAGAATGCATAAAAAATCCGCCAACACGCCGTACGGCCCCGCCGGGCCTGAAGATCCGGCGCTGGCTGTGGCAGCGGGTGGCTCACGCCGGGCGGGCTTGGGCAGGGCGCCTCAGAGAACATCGCCTGGGCCCGTGCGCGCTCCTGCGGAGTCGCCGATCTAGCCCGCCCCACCGCCCAGCTCCACGCGCATCATCGTGCCCTGCATCGCGGCGATGAGTTTCGGCTCGCTGCCCGGCGCGTGCGCGTACACCTCGGAGCGCGCCACGCTGATGGTGCGTCCTGCGCGCAGCACCTGCCCGATCGCGCAGAAGCTCTCCCCCGCCGCCGGCGAGAGGAGGTTGACCTTGAACTCCACCGCGAGCACGTTCGACCCGGCGGGCATGCGCGTCAGACACGCGTAACCGCAGGCGGAGTCGGCGATCGACGCGATCGCCCCGGCGTGCACGAACCCGTGCTGCTGGTGCAGCTTCGGGTCGTTGGGCAGAACGATCTCGACGAGCCCGTCCTCGACGCGCTCGATCCGCGCGCCAAGCGTGCGCATGAGCGCCTGTCGCTCGAATGATTCCCGCACGACTCGATCCGTGTCCATCGGTTCCCCGTCTCCCTTGTGCCAGACGTCCGCTCCGGCGAAGAAACCGTAGCACCCGGCGCGTTGCTGCGATCGGGCTCGCCCGCGCGTCCGGGCCCTGGATCGGTCGCGCGGCGATTGAACCGCGCCGCGTTCAGCCCTAGATTCAACCTATGCCAGACATCACCACCTTCCTGACGTTCGACTCCCAGGCGGAGGAAGCCGCGCGCTTCTACACCTCCGTCTTCCCCAACTCGAAGATCACCCGCGTCACGCACTACCCCGACCTCGGGCCCGGGTCGCCCTTCGAGACGGGCAGCGTCATGACCGTCGAGTTCACGCTCGACGGGCGCCCCTTCACCGCGCTCAACGGCGGGCCGCAGTTCGCGTTCAGCCAGGGGATCTCGATCGCCGCGCTGTGCGATGCGCAGGACGAGGTGGACCTCTACTGGGAGCGGTTCGTCGAAGCCGGCGGCACGCCCGTCGCCTGCGGCTGGATCACCGACCACTTCGGCGTCTCCTGGCAGATCGACCCCAAGTCGCTCATCGAGCGCATCTCCGACCCCGCGACCTCCGCCAAGGCGATGCAGGCGATGATGGGCATGGTGAAGATCGACAGCGCGGCGATCGAGCGCGCGGTGGCGGAGTAACACGCCGAGCCCCACCCGCTCGCCGGCCAGCGACGGGTTGGCGTAAAAAAACCTAAGCAACCTATAATGAGTCGCTTAGGGAAGTGGAGCCGATCGGGATCGAACCGACGACCTCTTGCATGCCATGCAAGCGCTCTCCCAACTGAGCTACGGCCCCAGGATGTCCCCGCCGCGGCGGGTGATACACACTACCTCGGGTCGCGCCCGCGTCAAGTTGAGGGCCGCTAGGCTGGGACGATGGCCCGACGTCAGATCAACGATTCCTACACCAAGCTCGCCCAGCGCGAGGGGTACGTCGCCCGCTCGGCGTACAAGCTCCTGGAGATCCAGGAGCGGTATGACGTCATCCGGCGGGGCGACCGGGTGCTGGATCTGGGGTGCTCCCCCGGCTCGTGGCTGCAGGTGGCGGCGAAGCTGGTGGGGAAACGGGGCGTGGTGGCCGGGATCGACCTCAAGCCCGTCCACGTCTCCCTGGGGCCCAACGTCCGGACGGCCGAGGGGGACGCGTTCGGGCGGCCCCCGGAGGAGCTGCTGGCCCTGGCGGGGGTGGAGCGGTTCGACACGCTGCTGTCGGACATGGCGCCCAACACGACGGGCGACCCGCGTTCGGACCACTTCAAGTCGATCAACCTCGCGGATCAGGCCCTGGCGATCGCCCCGGGGGTCCTGATGCCCGACGGGACGATGGTGATCAAGGTGTTCGAGGGGGAGGCGTACCCGGACTTTTTCCGCGAGATGAAGCGGATGTTCCGGTTCGCCAAGGGCTTCCGCCCCAAGGCGACGCGGGACGTCTCGCGGGAGATGTTTGTGATCGCTCACGGGTTCCAGCGCGGGACGAAACCGGGGCGAGAGGCGCCAGGGCCCGATAGATCCGCCTGAATGCGGGTCGTTCTCGGAAAATCGCGCAGGAAATCGCTGTGGAACGGGTATTCTTACGGGTACCTCACGCCGCCCGAGCGCGGCGAAGAAGAAGTCGCACCAGCTACCCGTAGGGGGATCCCACACATGTCCGCACGCACGCTCCTGCTGTCGGGCGCTCTATTCACGAGCGTCCTCGCCTCGTCCGCCTCCGCCGACGTCTTCAACACCGCGACGAAGGCGCCGGTCTGGCAGGGCGAGATGGGCAACGCGCAGATCCGGATGCGGATGGTCGAGTTCGACAGCTCTGAGATCCTCAACGCGCGCAACGGCGAGGTGACGATCCAGCTCTTTGACGACAGCGTCTTCACCGGCGCGACCGACCTCCTCGAGCACCGCGACGGCGACAACTTCACGTGGCGCGGGCGCACGGACGACCCTTCCTCTTACGCGATCATCGTGAGCCAGAACGGCGAGACCGCCGGCTTCGTGCGCGAGGACGGTCGCGTGTTCGAGATCATCCCCAGCGGCAACGGCGTGAGCCGCATCGCTGAGGTTCACGTCGAGGCGCTGATGCCTTGCGGGCTCGACGCGGCGGAGATCGCCGCGAACCCGCTGATGAACGGCGAGACCATCGACGACCTCATCGCCCGGACGGACAAGGCCGAGGCCGACGCCGCCGCGACCTCCCCGGAACGCGGCGCCCCGATCCCGACCTTCGACCAGCTCGTGGCGTACACGCCCAACGCGCTCTCGTGGGTGGGCGGTTCTGAGAGCGGCATGTTCGCGTTCATCGACGCGGCGATCGCCGACATGAACACGATCCTGAGCAACAGCGCGATCGGCATGACGACCCGCGCCGTCTTCAAGCACCCCCTCGACGAGAACGAGACCGGCGAGGGCGCCACGGACCGCAACGCGTTCCGCATCAACGGCGACGGCAAGTGGGACGAGGTGCACGAGCTGCGTGACGACTTCGGCGCCGACCTGTGCCACATCCTCGTCCGCGACTCGAACGTCTGCGGCATCGCCGCGATGATCTACCGTCGCAGCGCCGGGAGCGACGCCTTCGCGTTCTGCCTCACCGCGATGAGCTGCGTCTCGAGCCAGACGTTCACCCACGAGGTCGGGCACTGCATCGGCTGCGCCCACGACATCGACAACGCCGGCGGCGTCGGCGGCGCGGGCACGTTCTCGTACTCCTTCGGGTGGCGCGACCCGATCGACGCCACGTGGCGCACGAACATGTCCTACGCCCCGGGCTCGCGCGTGTCCTACTTCTCGACCCCCGACTTCAACCACCCCGACGGCCAGCCCCTGGGCGACCCCGTCTGGGCGAACAACGCCAACACGATCGACCTCAACGTGCCGTTCATCACCGCGTGGCGCGCGAGCGTCGGCCTCGCGCCGACGGCCATGCAGGCCTCGGTCGACAGCTCCGGCATCGACATCTCCTGGAACCCGGTCGCGCAGGCGGTGAACTACCAGATCTGGCGCGGCGCTACGGACAACCCCCTCTCGTCCCAGCAGCGCGGCGTCTCCGCTACCACCTCGTGGCTCGACGACAACGTCAACCCCGGGCAGACCTACTACTACTTCACCAAGGCGCGCTTCGCCGACGGCGGCCTGAGCCCCTTCAGCGAGGGCATCATGGCCACCGCCGCCGCTGAAGTCGGCGCGGACCTCGACGGCAGCGGCGTGGTCGATTCGACCGACATCGCCATCATGCTCGCGTCGTGGGGCACCCCCAACGCGGACCTCTCCGGCGACGGCACCACCGACTCGACCGACATCGCCATCCTGCTCGCCTCGTGGGGCTAAGCCCCCGGACGCCGCGACCGGCATGATCGGACAGCCGCTCAGCGTCGGGCCGCTGCGCCTCGACACCAACGTCCTCCTGGCGCCCGTCGCGAACTACTGCGATCTGGCGTTCAGGATCGTTGCGCGCGCCTTCGGCGGGGTCGGGTACACCTGCACCGACCTGCTCAGCCCCCACGGCGTGCTCAAGGGCAACGAGCAGTCGATGGACCTCGCGCGTACCGACCCGCGTGACCAGCCGCTGTGCATGCAGCTCTACGGGCACGACGCGAAGCTGCTGTCGGACGCGGGCGCGTGGGCGGTCGATCACGGCGCGAGCGTGGTGGACATCAACATGGGCTGCCCCGTGGACAAGGTCGCTAAAAAGAACGGCGGGTCTCTCCTGCTGCGCGACCCGTGCTCGACCGTCGCGCTCGCCGAGACCGTCCGGCGCGCCGTCGAGCGGGCGTCGGGCGGGCGCGTGCCGCTGACGGCGAAGGTGCGCCTCGGGTGGGACGACGCCTCGATCGTCGCGCCGGCCCTGGCCCGCGATCTCGAGCGCGCCGGCGTCGCGATGATCACCGTGCACGGGCGCACGACCGAGCAGAAGTTCCGCGGCGACGTCCGGCGTGACGGCATCGCCGAGGTCGTCGCCTCTGTGGAGTCGATCCCCGTCCTCGGGAACGGCGATATCAAAACGCCGGAGGACGCCCTCTCGATGATGCGCGAGACCGGGTGCGCGGGCGTCATGATCGGGCGCGGGGCGTTCTCGCGCCCGTGGCTGATGCGCGACGTGTGGAACGCGCAGCTCGGGCTCGAGCAGTGCGAGCCGAGCGAGGGCGAGAAGCTCGACATGATCACGCGCTACTTCGAGCTCATGCGCGAATTCCGCGGCGACCGCTACGCGCTCGCGCACGTGCGCCGGCGCATCTCGTGGTTCTCGAAAACGATGGGCCCGTCCAAGCCGCTCAAGACGCGCTTCAACGACGCGTCGTGCGTCGAGGACATCTACTCGGCGCTGCGCGAGTTTCGCGACGGTGGGCTGCGCTGGTTCCCCGGCGCCGAGCCGCGCAGCGCACGCGGCGCGCTCGCGTCCGTTTAACCCTCGAGATCCAGGTGTGGACGACGCGCCGGCGCGTTCGTGCCGGCGTGCTCCTCGCGGTCCTCGTGCGCCTCTTCCTGGTCGTTCCCCGCGACGCGGCGGGCGGCCTGCGAGAGCTCGGTCTTGGCCGCGGCCTCATCCCCGTAGGGGCGGTCGGTTTCGGGAGAGGGCTCGTGACGCTTGGCGCGGAGTTTCGCCGCGGCCTGACGGGCCTTCGCCTCGGCCGCGCCGGCGACCGACGACACGATGTTCGCGCCGGGGATCTGCATAGTCCCGCTATCGACAGCGGGGCCGCGGAACCTCGAAAGTCTGCGAAAAAGCGGCGTATCCGGACGTCAGCCGCCCGTTGCACCCGTCAGGATCCGCCGGGTGTGACGCACCGCCGCCGCGAGCTCATCCCCCGGGTGGCGCTCGGCTATCTCTATAGCACGATTGCATTTATCGATACTCGACCGCGTCGGCTTGCTGGCGTCGAGCAGGTTGTCCACGGTATCGGCCAGCTTGACGAGCTTGGCCCGCCAGTCCGCGGCCTCGATCTGGGCGTCGTACGCCGGCTCCCGCCGGTCTTTCTCGAGGCGCATGTCTTTCGTGAGCGCGGCGACCCCGTCGGCGACCTCGCGCCCGAAGCCCTCGAGCACGTCGTCGTAGTCGGCGGTGGTGTCCTCGATCACGTCGTGGAGCAGGGCGATCGCGAGACAGGCCTCGTCGTCGCAGCCGAAGGTGTGGCGGACGGTCATCGCGACGCGGAAGCAGTGGGAAACGTAGGGCGTTTTCCCGTCGCGCCGGCGCTGCCCCGCGTGCCACCGCGCCGAGGCGGCCGACGCCCGTCTCCAGAGCGCCCCGGTCATGCCCCGTCCTCTTTGACGAGCAGGACGACCGCGTGCGCCTCGATCGCCTCGCGCCGACCGATCACCCCCACGCCCTCGCCGGTTTTCGCCTTGACGTTCACGCGGTCCGGCGCGACCCCGAGCGCGCCGCTCAGCCGGCGTCGCACCTCGTCGCGCGCCGCGCCGAGCTTGGGGCGTTCGAGCAGCACCGTCACGTCCGCGTTGCCCACGCTCCAGCCCCGCCGCGTCGCCTCGGCGACCGCGGCGCGGAGCAGACCGATCGAGTCGGCGCCCTCGTGGGCCGGGTCGGTGTCGGGGAACATCTGCCCGATGTCGCCGAGCCCGGCGGCGCCCAGCACCGCGTCGGTCAGGGCGTGGGCCAGGGCGTCCCCGTCGGAGTGGGCGACCGGCCCGAGGTCCGATTCGAGCGTGATCCCCCCCACCACGAGCGGTCGACCGCCCCCGTGAGGCGCCACAGATTCGAGGCGGTGGCGGTCCCAGCCGTGCCCGACCCGGGTGTCGCTGACCATCATCCGGTGGGCTCCTGCGCGATCCTGTGGAGTATCGGCCCCCGCGTGCCGATGTAACCGCCGGGCGAACGCCGCCCACGGCACTATCGTACCGTAGAGCGCCACGCCCCCGCGCAAGGAGACCGACCATGCCCCGCTTCGCCCGCCCCACTCTCGCCCTCGCCCTCACCGCCAGCCTCGCGGGCTGCGGCTCGGTCTTCAACGCCGGCGGCGACTCGCTGTCGAACGACAACTACACCTACGAGAGCACCACGTGGTCGCCCAAGTCGATCGAGCTCATCGACACCCGCACCGCCGAGACCCTCTGGTCCGTGGACATCCCCGTCGGGCAGAAGGTCACGATGAAGTTCGAGCGCGAGCACGGCGACCGGGACAACTCGTTCCCCGACCGCATGACCTGGGTCGTCCAGGGCCTCAACTCCGACTCGTGGCGTGGGCGTCAGAGCATGCTCGTCCCCGGGCCCGGCTCCCGCCTCGTCGAGGTCAGCCTCCGCCCGGCCCCCGAGATGGAGCCGCAGACGGCCGCCTCGCCCGAGCCCCCGGCCCTCGAGCCCGTGCCCGCCCCCGAGGCGCCCGAGGGTGAGACCGACGCCAACGGCCTCGGCGGCTAACCCTTACGGGCACGCCCCCCACGAGGCGAGCACCACCGCGAGGTCCCCGGCCTCCACGATCCCATCCCCGTTGAGATCGGCAAAGCCGGGCAGGTCCCACTGCGCCAGCAGCGCCGCGAGGTCCTGCGAATCGACCGTGCCGTCGCCAGAGAAGTCCGGCGGGCAGGTGTTCGCGAGCGCGATGAGGTTCGCGGGCGCGTCGACCGTGCCCAGCAGCGAGAGCGTCTGGTAGTAGACGCGCACGCCGTTCGTGCGGAGCTCGGCGCCCGACGCGATCGACAGGTGGCGCGTGTACACCGCTTCTTGCCCGGGCGCGCCGTCGTTGTCGTAGATATCCACGAGCTCCACCACCGCCGGCGTGAGCCCGAGCGAGAGCGCGCCGAGCGGGAACCGCCCCGCGCCGCGCGTGAGCCCGAGCGTGTCGGCGCCGATGTCCGCGCTCATCGCCTCCACCCGCTGCAGCTGGCCGACGCCCGCGAGGCGCAGCTCCGCGTCAACGAGATCAAAGCGGGCGAAGCCGTCGATCGCGGCGCCGAAGTCCCCGCTCACCGCCACCGACGCGCCGGCGGGCAGCGTCAGCGACGACGACGCGCCGAGCACGAGCGTCCCATCGATAAAGAACCCGTCGGGCGACGCCCCGCGCGTGCTCTCGCCGACGATCGTCCCGTTGTTCGTCAGCGCGCCGAGGATCGTCAGCACGCCGTTCTGGATCGTCACGGTCCCGTCGTTGGTCAGCGCCCCGGCGATGAGGGAATCCGCGTTGATCGTCATCCCCCCCGCGTTGGTCACGTCGGCGAAGACGTTGGCGCTCCCGGCGAACGTCCCGGTGTTCTCGAACGTGTCGCCCGAGAGCGTCCCCTGGATGATCGCGATGTCGCCGCTGTTGAGGACGGCCCCGTCGGCGAGCACCGACCCGCCCAGCACGTCGAGCACGCCGTCGTTGGTCAGCGTCGCGCCGTCGTCGAGCACGAGCGTCGCGCCGGGATCAACGAGGATCTCGGCGCTGCTCGTGTTGAGCACGGACACGCCCCCGAGCTCGGAGCGGGCGCCGAGCGGGGTGTGCAGCTCGCCCACGATCGTCACGCCGCCGGGGGGCGTCGCCGCGAGGCGGGCGCCGTCGGCGAGCGTGTACGACCCGCCCTCGGGCTGGGCGATCGAGCCCGAGCTGCGCAGCGTGGCGCCGACGGAGTCGAAATCGATGGTCGTCTCGTCGGGGAAACGGAACGCCGCGACGGTGATCTCGTCGTTGTCGCGCGCTTCAAGGAGCGCGTCGCCGATCGTCTGGTACACCACCCCCTGCGTCAGGTTCCGCACCGGCGCGAGCTCGTTGGCGAAGTAGATCACCTGGTCGAGCCCCGAGCTCGCGACGATCACGTCGGGGTCGGAGTCGCCGTCCGCGTCGGCGGCGACGATCTCCCGCGGCGACGAGATCCCCGTGCCTGTGATGGGTCGCTCGGTAAAGACCGGCGTCGCCGACCCGCTCGAATCGAACCACACCACGCGGTTGTTCGAGCCCGACGAGACCACGAGGTCGATGAAGCCGTTGGAGTCGAGGTCCTGCGCGACGATCGCGGACGCACCGGTCAGCGTCTCCGTGACGAGGTGCTCGCTGAACTCGGGGACGACGCCCCCGGAGCTCTGGTACCAGGCCACCGCGTCGCTCGCCGCCGACGCGACCGCGATGTCCGCCACCTGGTCGCGGTTGATGTCCGCGATGACCAGCGAGCGCGGCATCGTCAGCGTCGTCGTGATCGCGTGCTCCGTGAACGTGGGCGGGACCGCCCCGTCGCTCTCGAGCCACAGCAGGAACGTCGTGCCCAGCGTCCCGCACAGCACGATGTCGCGGTCGCCGTCGTTGTTGAGGTCGCCCACGCGGAAGTCCTGCGGCAGGACGCTCCCGGTCGGGATCGCGTGGTCGGTGAACTCCGGCTTGTCCTCGCCGTCGTTTTCCAACCAGCCGAAGCGGGTCAGCCCGCCGTAGACGACGTCGGCGTCCCCGTCGTTGTCGAGGTCGGCTACGCGCACCCTTGCGATGTTCGCGGGGTCGGTAACCGTGAGGATGGTGTGGCGGGTGAAGACCGGGGGCATCTCGGGCACGGGGTTGGGCGTCTGCTCGTACCACGAGACGGAGCGGTCGGAGCCCGTCGCCGTCACGATGTCGAGGTCGCCGTCGCCGTCGATGTCCGCGACGCCGAAGGACACCAGCCCGGGCGCCCCCGTGACGATGTTGACCCGTGTGTAGACCGGGAGCACCGCGCCGTCGCTCTCAAAGAGCACGACGCGGTTGGTGATCGCCGAGCCGCTCAGGATGTCGGTGTCGCCGTCGCCGTCGAAGTCCACCGCGACGACGTTCTGCACCTCGTCCTCGCCCATGCCGACCACACGCTGCTGGAACGGCACCTCGACCGCCGCCGCCGTCCCCGCGACCGCCACCACCGCGCACACGATCTTCCAGTCCATTGCGTTTCTCCTCCGGTAGGTCCGGGGGAGTTATCGGCACAATCTGCGCGGGGGCGTCAGTTCGCCTCGGGGAGGCTCAGTCGCACGGTCACGGGCGTGCCGAGCTCGGGCGTGCGCAGGGGGTCGGCGATCCACACGGGCTCCTCGATCGCCGAGTCGTGGCTGTAGAGGGCCGGGTAGGCGAGGACCTCGGAGCCGAAGGTCGTCAGCCCGATCAGGACGCCCGTCCCGTCGGCGTCGTACACCTCGCCCGCGCCGCGGTCGACGAACCGCGAGCCGGCGAAGACCCACGCCTGGTCCTCGAGATGCCCGTCCCCGTCGTCGCGGGCCACCCACGCCGCGGCCGGCGTCGCGACGCCATCGACCACGAACTCGACGATCACCGCGGGACCGTGCGCCGGGAACCCGCGGACGGAGTCGCCGAACTCGCGCCACCCGCCCGGCGCCCCGGGCTCGAGCCCCAGCGCCAAGAGAGCGGCGTGCACGTGCGCGGGGCGCGCGTCGGTGACGACGAGCGCCTCGTGCTCTTTCGAGTCGCGCGCGCACACCATGACCTCGAGGAACGCGACCGTGCCGTCGCCGGCGTCGGCCTTGATGGGCACCTCGCCGTCGAACTCGACAGTCCGCGCCTCGGCGTCGAGGCGCACGCCCGGGAACATCTCGACGGGATCGGCGGCGCAGGCCGAAACGACAACCGCCGCGATCGTCAAAGCAATCGCGGCGGCGTGGTTGTTCAATTGCATCGGGGATCCCCGCAGCGTTTACCGCTGAACGGTCTTCATGCCCTCGACGTGCTTCATGCCGCGACGGCGGTCGCGGAGACGCGCCCTCTTGCCGGCGCGCTCGCGCAGGAAGTAGAGCTTCGCGCGACGGACGTCGGCGCGGCGCACGACCTCGATCTTCGCGATGCGCGGGGAGTTGATCGGCATGATGCGCTCGACGCCCTGCCCGTCCACGATGCGGCGCACAGTGATCATCTCGTTGATGCCCGAGCCCTTGCGGGAGATCAGCGTGCCGGTGAAGACCTGCACGCGCTCCTTCTCGCCCTCGACGATGCGGCAGTGCACGTTCACCGTGTCGCCGACGTCCATCCGGGGGAGGTCGGTCTTGAGCACATCTTTGTTCAGGCCGGCGAGAATCTCTTGAGCGCCCATGGGTTCATCCAAGCTACGGCCGGTTGGCCGGGAAGGTGTCTGGTGAGCCGCACAGTGTAGCGGATATGGGGGAGGCTTCAAACCCGGGCCGGCTCAGTTCCCGCGCAGCCGGATCTCGTGGCGGAAGCCCCGCCGACCGTCCGCGCCCCGCTCGAGGCGGACGATCACCGTCTCCGCGTCCAGACGACGGCGTTTGGCCGCGGTCAGACGCGGGTCGCCCTCGAACCAGAACGTCACGTACGTCACCTCGTGCATCGGCGCCGTGACCGTCAGGTGGATGTGCGAGGGGTCGTCCCGCCCCGGGTAGCCCCCGGGGTAGACGGTCTCAAAGGCGTACCCGCCGGCCTCGTCGGTCACCGCCACTCCGCGCAGGCGGGGGACGCGCGTGCCGCTGGCGGGCGGGGCGTAGTTCCCTTCGGCGTCGGTCCCGTACGCCACGACCGCCGCGTCGCCCAGCGGGCGCCCGTCCATGTCCAGCACCCGCCCGGAGAACACGATCCGCTCCCCCGGTTCGTCCGCGGGGCACAGGACGACGGCTTCGGGCGGGGCGGGCGGGGCGGCTACCCCATCAGCCGCCAGCAGGATCACCACGGCCCCCCCCGCCGCGCTGAGCACACAGAAGAGCCCTCTGGTCGGCTTCATGCTTCGTCCTCCGCGCCGCCCGAGAGGAGGTCCGGGCGTCGGTCCCGGGTCCGCGCGGCGGCCTGCTCGGCCCGCCAGCGGTCCACAGCCCCATGGTCGCCCGAGAAGAGGACTTCAGGCGCCTCCATCCCCTCCCACTCCCGCGGGCGGGTGTAGTGCGGGCAGTCGAGCAGGCGCCCGGCGCCCGAGAAGCTGTCCTGGGCGGCCGAATCGTCGTGCCCGAGGGCGCCGGGCAGCAGGCGGACCACCGCATCGGCCAGGAGCATCGCGGGGATCTCGCCCCCCGAGAGGACGTAGTCGCCCACGCTGATCTCCCGCGGGGCCAGACGCTCGATGACCCGCTCGTCGATGCCCTCGTAGTGCCCGGCGAGGATGAGCAGGCGCGGCGTGGCGGCGAGTTCTTCGACGATCCCCTGCGTGAGCGGCTCGCCCTGGGGCGTCATGTAGACGCGGGTCGTGGGGCGGGGGTCCATCGCCTCGACGGCGCACGCGGCGTCCCAGACGGGCTGGCAGGTCATGACCATGCCGGGGCCGCCGCCGAAGGGGCGGTCGTCCACGCGCCCGTGCTTGTCGGTGGTGTAGTCGCGGATGTTGTGCGCGTGCCACTCGCAGAGGCCCGCGGCGCGCGCACGCCCGCTGATGCTCGCGCCCAGAACGGGTTCGAACACCTCGGGAAAGATCGTCAAAAAGTCGATCCGGAGCGGCGGGGCGCTCACAGGGGATTACTCGGAGGCTTCGGCGTCGCCCTCGGCGGGGGCGGCAGCGGCCGCGGCGGCTTCTTCAGCAGCCTTGGCTTCCGCAGCGGCCTTGGCCTCGGCGTCCGCCTTGGCTTTCGCCTCGGCCTCGGCCTTGGCGGCGGCTTCCTCGGCGGCCTTCGCGGCCGCGGCGTCCGCCTTCATCTTTTCCATTTTCTTGCCGAAACGCTTCTCGTGCTTGGCCTTGAGTTCCTCGGCGTTGAGGATCCCGGCCTTGGCGAGCAGGCTCGCGCACGTATCAGAGGGCTGCGCGCCCACGTCCAGCCAGTGACGGATGCGGTCTTCCTTGAGGGAGACCTGCTTCGCCTCATCGGACTCGATCGGGTTGTACCACCCGAGGTTCTCGAGGATCTTGCCGTCACGCTGGTTGCGCTTCTCGATCGCGTTGATGCGGTAGAAGGGACGGTGCGTGCGGCCCATGCGGCTGAGGCGGATGCGAACCATGCGTACGGAGCTCCGTGCGGGGTCGTTTCAGTCGGCGATACAGACGGGAACCGGCCCCCCACCAATCAGCGGGCCGGTGCGAACCGGGAATGATAGCCGAACACGGGCGGGCTGCAAGCCGTGACTCAGGGCAGCAGACCCGCCGTCAGGTCGCTCACCTGCCAGGTCAGCCACGACCCGACCTCCCAGATCACCCCCCCGCCGGACATGAAGATCACCAGGATCGCCACCAGGGCGATCCCAGTCGCGTGGGGCCCCTCGGCGAGGCGGCGGTACGCCCCGGAGAACGACGCGAGGATCCGCGACCCGTCCAGCGGCGGGATCGGGAGCAGGTTCAGCACCAGCAGGACCGCGTTGAGCATCGCCCCCGTGAAAAAGAAGCTGTGGAAGCGTGACGCGACCGGGACCACGGATTCCGTGATCTCCGCCTCTTTCTTCGCCAGCTCCATGAAATGGGCGACCAGCTCCTGCTCGCCGAGCTCGTCGTACCGCTCGGCAAGATCCGCGGAACTCGCGGCGTAATGCTCAGCCATCGCGTCCGCGACGCGGTCCCCGATCGCGTACTTCGTGATCGCGCTGGCGGTGAGCACGCACACGATCAGGAGCCCGATGTTCACCGCCGGGCCGGCCGCCGCGACCAGGGCGTCCGCGTGCTTCCCGCGGAACCGGTAGGGGTTCACGGGCATCGCGCCCCACGCGATCCCGACGACCGCGAAGACGATCAGGCTCGTCGGCCCCATGTGCACCAGCGGGTTGAGGGTCATGCGGTTGAGGCGGATGGGCGTGTCGTCGCCGACGCGGATCGCCGCAACCCCATGCCCCAGCTCGTGAAGCGTGATCGAGAGGATCACCCAGAACGCCCACGAAACGAGCGCCCACGCGCCGCCGTCGCTGTGCAAGAGGTCCGCTACCCACCAGCCGCTGGTCATCGATCGCCCTTCCTCGTCGCCAAGGCGCGTATCCTACAGGTATGTACGCCACGCATTACGCCGTTGTCGCCACCTGCCCTACGGGCGCCGTCGCAGCCCAGTACCTCGAATGGCTCATCGACGAGGGGCACCTGCAGGCGGTCCGGGACGCCGGAGCGCTCACCGCGGAAGCCGTGCGACTCGACCCCCCGCCCAACGCCCCGCCAACGCCGATCCGCGTGCTGAGCCTGTACACGTTCGCGGGCCGCAACGAGTTCGATCAGTACGAACGCGACCACGCCCCGCGCCTGCGCGCCGAGGGCGCCGAGAAGTTCGGCAAATCGGGCATCACGTTCACGCGTGAAACGGGCGAGGTGATCGCCCAGCTCAGGTGAGCGTGACCGCCGACACGCTGTGACGGACGCTCGGCCCGCCGCGCTCGCCCCACGTCACCGCCACCACGTCGATGCGCACTGGGCGGTCCGTCCAGCCGTTCTGTTTGATCACGCTCTGCGCGACCAGCACCAGCTTGCGGGACTTGGCGGCGCCCACCGCCACCTCCGGCGCGAACCCGCCGTCGTCGCGCGCGCGCGCGCGTCTTGACCTCGACGATCACGATGGATTTCTTATCCGGCGCTCGGCACACGAGGTCCGCCTCGCCGACGCCGACGTGCAGGTTGCGCGCCAGCACGCGGTAGCCGCGTTTTCGCAGCCAACGGGCCGCGTAGCGCTCGCCGGCGCGCCCGAGGTTGCTCGGCGGCGCGCGCCGGAAGAGGCGGCGCATCACCGGCGCGGGGCGTCCGCCCGGGCCGAGATCAGGTAGCGCTCGGCGCCAAGTCGGAACAGCTCGGCCTCCATGCGGTCCACGTCGCTGAGGCTGCCGCGGCGCTGGAGATCGGTGAAGAACTCCGACTGCACCTGCCCGAGGCGTTCCTGGCGGAGGAGATTGAGGATGTCGTCCTGCGCTTCGTAGAGGCTGATGCTGTGCGAGCCGAGGGATTCGAGCGTGAGCCAGACCCGCCGGGAATTCCAGTCGATCGGGCCGACGGTCTCCCCCACCGCGAGCGACGTCGCCGCGTCGTTGATCTCCGGGACGCCGAACACCTCGGTCTCGCCGAGCCCGTTCTCTCCGACCTGCACCTCGTGGAGCCCGCCCTGCGCGGGGCGGTAATCGCTGTGGCGCTCGGCGATCTCAGCGAAGGGGAGCCCCTCGCTGATCTCGCGCTGCACGGCGGCCGTGCGCTCGGGTTCGTCGGCGGGGGTCCAGATCATGCGCAGGCGCGCGGTCGCGGGCGGGCGGAACGTGCTGAGGTCGCGCAGGTACGCGCGGCGCACGTCGCGCCACGGGATGTACGCGCGGTGGCGCAGCAGACGCCCGACCATCTGGCGCACGAGCTGCTGGCGCGATTCGGCTTCGACTTTCTCATCGAGGGTGAGCCCCTCGTCGGCGAGGTAGAGCTCGTTGGCGAGCTCGGCGCTCCCGCCGCTCTGGCGGATGAGGTCGCCGCGCACGCCCTCGACGAACGCGGCGATGCCCTGGCGCTCAGCGGGGGAAAGGACGGCCTCGAACTCGGCCAGGAGCAGCTCGTCACGGATGACGTCGCGGAGGGCGGCGCTGATCTGCTCGCGGAGCTCGAGCAGGAACTCGCGCTGCCCGACCTGCTGGGCCTCGGCGGTCATCTGGGCGTCCATGGCGCTGAAGAACTCGGATGCGAAGATCGGTCGCCCCGACACCTGCCCGATGAGCGCGTCGAGCGGGGCGGTGACCACGGACGCGGGGCGCTGATCGACGCGCACGGCGCTGGTCGTCGCGCGGGGTTCGGGCGCCGGGGTGTCGGCGGGCGTCGCGACGGCGACGTCGTCGAGCCCGCGTGTCGCCTCGGCTCGCGTGATGCGCCGGATCGGCTCGGCGGGCGTGAGCCCCGCGCCCTCGAGACGGGTCGAGCGGTAGACGGGGTCGGTCGTCTCGGCGCTGGCGCGGTCGAGCGCGTCGAGGTCGATCAGCGTGTTCTGCGTCGCCTCGCGACGCAGCGTGCATGCGGTGGCGAGCACGGCGCACGCGCCAAGGACCGCTGTCCGGAACAGAATCGGGCGGGACGGTGTTGTGCGCACGCGCGGTCTCCATCGGGCCGGGACGCGACCCTTCGCATAGACTGCCCACCACACCCATCGATGTCCAGCAGGAGCAGGCATGTCAGAGATCATCATCCCGGGGGGCGGCGGCGGGGACAGCGCCGACGACGCACCCAAGATTCACGTTGACAGCGACTGGAAGGCCGAGGCCCAGGCCGAGAGGGACCGCCTCGACGCCGAGGCCGAGGAGAAAACCGCGGCCTCGGGCGGCGGCGCGGGCGGCATGCCCCCCGCCAACTTCCAGACCCTCTGGAGCGAGCTCGCCTCGCAGGCCTACGTCTTCCTCGGCGCGATCCCCGACCCCAAAACGGGGCAGGCGATCGTCGCGCCCGAGTACGCGAAGCACTACATCGATCTCCTCGGCGTCCTCAGCGAGAAGACCGAGGGCAACCTGAGCGCCGAGGAATCCGACGAGTTCCAGAAGGTCCTCGTCGAACTCCGACAGGTCTTCGTCCGCGTCGCGGGCTATGTCGCGTCCGAGATGGCCAAGCAGGACGCCGCGGGCGAACAGCCGGCGCCGGACGCCTGACGAACCCGGCCTGATCGGGCCGATAGACCTCTATCTTCCCGCCCATCGACTCACTCGTGAAGGGGACCGACCCGTGAGCGATTCCTCGTCCTTCCTGGACAAGCACCATTTCCTGCTCCGCCGACTGCACTCGCTCGCCGGCGTGATTCCCATCGGCGTCTTCCTCATCATGCACCTGACGACCAACTCGTCGGTGGTGTGGGCCGAGGCCTTCGGGCGCGACGGCGCCGAGACGTTCCAGCACGAAGTCAACTTCATCCACTCCATGCCCGGGCTGATCCTGATCGAGGTCTTCGGGCTGTGGCTGCCGATCTTCTTCCACTCGATCTTCGGCTTCTACTACGCCTTCTCCGGGCGCTCCAACGCCGCGTCGTACCCCTACGGGGGCAGCTGGCGCTACAGCCTCCAGCGCTGGACCGGCTACGTCGGCTTCCTCTTCATCCTGTTCCACGTCGCGACGCTGCGCTGGGGGTGGGATTTCCTCCCCTTCTCGTCGGGCTTTGACGCGCACTCGGCGGCGTCCACCACGGCGCTGTCGCTCCGCGGCGGTCCCGACGCGAGCGTGCTCGGCGGGATCTTCAACATGGTCCTGTACCTCGGCGGCGTCACCGCGCTCGTCTACCACTTCGCCAACGGGCTCTGGACCTGGGCGATCACCTGGGGCATCACCGTCTCACCGCAGGCGCAGAAGCGCTGGGGCTACGTGTGCGCCGCGGTCGGCTTCGGGCTCCTCGGCGCCGGCTGGAGCGCGTACTTCGGGTTCGTCGCGCTCGACATCGAAGCCGCGCAGCAGACCGAGCTCCGCATGCGGGCGCCCGGGCACGCCGAGGCTGAACCTCTCTCCAGCAGCCCCCTTCTCAGCGAGGAGCACTGACCTATGCCGCTGCCCCCCAACCACGACAAGCGTGTGATCGTCGTCGGCGGCGGACTCGCGGGCCTCGCCGCCTGCGTCCGCCTCGCCGAGCAGGGCGTCCCCGTCGACCTCTTCTCCATGGTCCCCGTCAAGCGCTCGCACTCCGTATGCGCGCAGGGCGGGATCAACGCCTGCAACGACATCGCCCGTCAGCAGGGCTACTCCGAGTGGGAGCACATGGACGAGACGCTCTACGGCGGGGACTACCTCGCCGACCAGCCTCCCGTCTACGAGATGACCCACTGGGCGCCGCGGATCATCAACCTCCTCGACCGCATGGGCGTGCCCTTCAACCGCACCATGGAAGGGCAGCGCGACCTGCGCCTCTTCGGCGGTTCGCTCTTTAAGCGCACGCACTTCTCGGGCGCGACGACCGGGCAGCAGCTCATGTACGCCCTCGACGAGCAGGTGCGCCGCGCCGAGGCCGAGGGCAAGGTCACCAAGTACGAGTTCTGGGAGTTCCTCTCCCCGATCCTCGAGGACGGGACGTGCGTGGGCATCGTCGCCCAGGACATGCGCACGATGCAGATCCGCGCGTTCCGCGGCGACGCCGTCGTGATGGCGACCGGCGGCTGCGGGCTCGTGTTCGGCAAGTCCACCAACTCCGTTGTCTGCACCGGCGCCGCGGCCGCGCGCTGCTACCGCCACGGCGCGTGGTACGGCAACCCGGAGTTCATCCAGGTCCACCCGACCGCCATCCCCGGCGCCGACAAGTGCCGCCTGATGAGCGAGTCCGCCCGCGGCGAGGGCGGGCGCGTGTGGGTCCCCCGCAAGAAGGGCGACACCCGCGACCCGCGTCAGATCCCCGCCGAGGAACGCTACTACCTCCTCGAGGAGCGCTACCCCAAGTACGGCAACCTCGTGCCGCGCGACATCGCGTCGCGCGAGATCTTCGACGTGTGCGTCAACGACCACATGGGCGTTGGCGGCGAGAACCAGGTCTACCTCGACCTGACGCACAAATCCAAGGAAGAGCTCGACCGCAAGCTGGGCGGCATCCTTGAGATCTACGAGAAGTTCGCCGGCGAGGACCCCCGCGTCCTCCCCATGAAGATCTTCCCCGCGGTCCACTACTCCATGGGCGGGCTGTGGACGACGTTCACCGCCGAGGACCGCCCCGCCGACCCGATGATGGACAAGGCCGCCATCGCGAAGGGCCACGACACCGTCCGCGGGATGGAGTACGGGGCGCCCAACACGATGAGCACCAACATCCCCGGGCTGTACGCGCTGGGCGAGGTGAACTTCGCGTTCCACGGCGCGACGCGCCTGGGCGCCAACGCGCTCCTCTCGTGCATCTTCGACGGGCTCTTCGCGGGCATGGGCATCACGAACTACGTCGCCGACGAGGCCCCCGCCGCGACCGAGGTCGCCCAGGGCGTGTACGACTCCGCGGTCGAACGCGAGGAGAAGATCGTTGACGACCTCGTCGGTGAGAACCGCGCCCCGGCCGCCAACGACGACAACGCCTACAAAATCGCCAAGGAGCTGGGCGTCGAGATGACCGCGGCTTCCACCGTGGTCAAGACCGGCCCGCGCCTCCGCGAGTGCCTCACGAAGATCGACGAGTACAAGGAACGGTTCGAGAAGGTCCGCCTCGCCGACAGCGAGATGTGGACCAACCAGAACCTCAGCTTCAGCCGGAGCGTCCGCGACATGCTCGTGATCGCCGAGGCGATCGCCAAGGGCGGCGAGCTCCGCGAGGAGTCCCGCGGTTCTCACTACCGGACCGATTTCCTCGAGCGCAACGACGAGAAGTTCATGAAGACCACCGTCGCCGCGTTCAACCCCGAGACGGGACGGCCCGACATCAGCTACCGAGAGGTCGTCACCGGCCTCGTCCAGCCCCGTGCCCGCACCTACGGCAAGACCGACGCCCCCGTCGATGAGAAGAAGGAGGCCGCCGCGAGCGCGTCGTAAGACGCCCGCACGGATTTCATCATGGTTGCAGAGAACTCCAAAGCGTCCCTCACCCCCGGCGCCAAGCGCACCGTCCGCCTCAAGATCAAACGCTGCAAGGGCCCCGGCAAGCCCTCCTACTGGGAGACGTTCAACGTCCCCGTCAGCGCGGGCGAGGGCGCCAACATCATCAGCGCCCTCCAGCACGTCGCCGCCAACCCCGTCACCGTCGATGGCAACGCGACCACCCCCGTCGTCTGGGACTCCGGCTGCCTCGAAGAGGTCTGCGGCGCCTGCACCATGGTCGTCAACGGCAAGGTCCGCCAGTCCTGCTCGGCGCTCCTGGACACCATCGCTCCCACCGACGGCGACACCGTCACACTCGAGCCGATGAGCAAGTTCCCCGTCAACCGCGACCTCTTCGTCGACCGCCAGCGCATGTTCGACACGCTCAAGCGCCTCAAGGCGTGGGTCCCCATCGACGGCCTCTACGAGCTCGGCAAGGGCCCCACCGAGTCGCCCACCCAGCAGGAAGAACGCTACGTCTACTCCACCTGCATGACCTGCGGCTGCTGCCTCGAGGCCTGCCCCCAGTTCCAGAAGGAAGACGACCCCGCGAAGTGGGCCGAGTCCTTCGTCGGCGCCAACGCCATGGGACAGGCCCAGCTCTTCAACATGCACGAGACCGGCGCCCGTCTCAAGGGCGACCGCCTCGACGAGATGTCACGCAAGGGCGGCGTCTCCGACTGCGGCAACGCCCAGAACTGCGTCAAGGTCTGCCCCAAGGAGATCCCGCTCTCCCAGGCCATCGCCTCCCTCGGGCGCGCCGTCACGATCCACGGCGTCAAGAGCTTCTTCACGGGCAAGTAAGCCCGACATCAAACGATCCCACCCACGCCCCGAGCGCGCATCGCCCGGGGCGTTTTTCATGCGCGGTTTACCCGGCGCACGACCCCCACGCCGCGAGCAGGATCGCCAGGTCGCCCGACAGCGTGTCGCCGTCGCCATCGAGGTCGGCGCCGTTGGTTTCCCACGCCGCCAGCAGCGACGCGAGGTCCGACGAGTCGGTCACGCCGTCAGCGTTGAAGTCCGTCGGGCACGGGACGATCAGCAGGTTCTCCCGGATCCACGCGATCGCGTCCTGCTGCTCGGCCTCCGCCGCCGGGAGATCCCCCGACGTCGGCTCCCAGCGGTAGACAAAGTAGAACTCTTCCGAGTCCTCCAGCGTCGCGCTCGAGAACCGGAACGTCCCGAGGTAGATCCCCGGCTGCTGATCGATCACGAGGAAGTGGTCGGCGTGATTGTGCACGTCGCCGAACTCCGTCGCGTTCATCAGCGGGCCCGTGACGACGACGCCCTCGCTCGTCGGCGACTGCGCCGTCTGGTTGTTGTGCTCGATCTCCAGGTAGTGCGCCGGGTCCACGTCGTCGAACCCGTCGCCGTTCCACAGCTTGAGCGGCGCGGCGAGATCGAGCGAGAAGACCGTGAACGCGGGGAGGGCTCCGAGCGCCGCGTTGAAACCGGGGTCGTCGGTGACGATGTTCCCGAAGAAGGAGATCGGGTCGGCGTCGAACACGCGCTCGGGGACGACCATCCCCCCCTCCCCGACGCGGTTGGTCGTCAGGCGCCCCTCGTGCGTGTCGAGGATGACGTCGAGGTCGTGCAGCGTGCCCGCGGACGCCGGGCCGGCGATGAAGAGGACGAACACGAGACGGATGGTGCGCATGAGCAAGCTCCGGTGGTGGGTGCGTGAATCGCCCCGACGCCGCGTCAGCTGCGCCGGGGCGGGGCAGTAAGATCAGGCGCGACGACGGCGGGCGGCCGCCATGCCGCCCAGCGCCAGAAGCGCCGCGCCGCCCGGAGCCGGGACGAGTACATCCTCCACGTACTCGATCGCCGCCTCGTGATCGATCTCGTCGCCGCCGAAGTTGCCGACGAACCAGAACGTCTCGGAGTTCGCGGGGACGCCGCCACGAACCGAGTCGGTGGCGAAGAGCTCCATCGCGATCAGGTAGACGCCGTCAGCGCTGCCGTCGAGCGGCGCGTTGAGCACGATCTCGAAGTGATCGTCAAACCCGCCCCCGCCGACGGGGACCGCGAAGCCGGGGGTGAACCCGCCGGCGGAACCGGGCGTGTCCATCTCCGCGCCGAGCAGCTCGTAGGTCACGGTGCTTGGGGACACGGCGCTGAAGTCGCTCCCGTTCCAGACGCGGACGGCGTCCACGAAGTTGACGCCCCAGCTCATGCCGGCGAGCGTGCCCGCCTCCGCGAAGAACCCCGGCTCGTCGGAGATGTTCTCCCCCTCGCCGTTGCCCCACTCGAACGCGAACACGCGCTCGCGCTCCTCGACGATCGTGTCGCCCGTGTGGCTCCAGGACCCGGTGACGAGCGTGTCGTCCACGACGTGCAGAAGTACGTCAACGCCCTCCCCGTGCGCAAGGGCGAGGGAAGCAAACGAAGCGGTGCAGACCGAAACAGTAATCGTGCGAAACATGATGGATCTCTCGTGTGTGGTGTGTGAAATGGAAAGGATCAGCGGTACAGACGCGGGTCGAAGAGATTCCTCTCTTCGCTCTCGTAGACCTCGCTGAACCTCATCGTGGAGCCGTGCCCGTCGAGGAACGTGTAGTTGGAGGCCGTCCCCCACCCCGCGTCCTCGGCGTTGCTCCGAACGCTCGCGCGCTCCTGTCCGGAGAACCCGCTGTACCCCTCCGCCCAGTTCCCCGGCGCGCCGCCGTAGGCGCCGACCGACGCCTGCTGCGACGCGAAGAACGGGAGGTAGGCAGGATCGAACCGCGCGCTCGTCGCCCACTGCTGGACGTGCACGTGGTCAGCGCCCGCGAAGGGCCCGTGCTCGGCCATCAGCAGGAACTGACAGGTGAGCGCCGGGGCGGCGATCTTCTGCATCCGGTTGAAGTACCGCGACGCGATCGTCGCGGCGCTGTCGCCGGGCTGCAGATCGATCTGGAGCTGCGACGTCACCATGTCGTTGACGCCGTAGCTCGTCGCCCGGAACCGCCCGGGGAACCCGGGGATGTGCTCCCCCTGCCCCCCCTGTTCGACGGACCAGTGCGGGCTGAGGTCGCCGGGGGACCGCCGATCGATCCCCTCGTCAACGTAGGAGCGCAGGGTGTTGACCCACGCGAGCTCCTCGCGGGGGCCCACGCCGCCCTCGGGGAGCCCCGGCTCGATCAGCCGCCCGCGTTCGTCCTCGCTGTACATCAGGCTCCCGATCTGGAGCTGACGCATGGTGCTCAGGCACGCGACCGACCGCGCCGCCAGCCTGGCGCTGCCCAGCGCGGGCAACAGCAGACCGATCAACACGGCGATGATCGACACAACAACAAGGAGCTCGATGAGCGTGAACGCGCGCGTGCGCATACGGGTTCTCCTGTCTGGAAACCGGACCGGGCGCGCAGAGGGCGCGCGACTACAACGATGAGGCGTTGCGAGGCGGGGTCAGGCGCAGACAGGAGGGGCGCGGGGCGGGCCGGCAGACCAGGCCCAGGCGCGGACGGGCGTCTCGGCGCCCGGTCGTTCGATCCGCACAAACGCGTGCGCATCGATGAACGTGAACCCGCCGGGCGACGTGAAGGCGCGGTCGGCTGACTGGAGCGTCAGACAGACCGGGCACTCATCCTCGTCGGGCGATGGCTCGGGGGACTCGTCAGAATCATGCGATGTCGCCGCCCGCTCGCACCCGTGCGCGTCCGCGGTGTCACCCGGGGCGTGCGCGAGGACCCGGTGCAGCGTCTGCCCGCCACCGCTGACGGCGAGGGCAAAGGCGACTATCCCGAGCATGTTGAGAAGGCGAGTCGTCACAGCTTCATTGTTATACGCCCCGGGCGCCGTTCAAGTGGCGAGATTGGCAAAAACAAAAAAACCCGGCCGGGCCGGGTTTCTCGGACACTAGGGAAGGAGAGATTCAGTCAGACGCGAGGCTCAGGCGGCTTCGGTGTTGAACTTGGGGGCGCCGGTGAAGCCGATGCCGCCCTGCTGCTGCCCGTTGGAGTTCGAGAAGCCGTTGGGCGTGGGGCCCTGAAAGCCGTTGGGGGCGCCGTTGAACCCGGCGAAGTTCGGGTTGAACCCGAAGAAGCCCTGGTTGTTGATCGGGGAGCCGAAGGACGGGGCGATGCCCTGACCGCCGCCGAAACCGTTGGCGATGCCGGGGTTCATGCCGGGGTTGAAACCGCCGTTGAAGCCAGCGTTGAAACCGGAGTTGAAGCCGGGGTTGAAGCCGCTGCTAAAACCGGGGTTCCAGCCGAAGCCGTTCCAGCTCGTGGGGCCGCCGAAGCCGCCCGTGCCGCCGCCGAAACCGCCGTTGAAACCGCTCTGAAAACCGGGGTGGAAGCCACCGTTGAAGCCGGGGTTGAACCCGCCGTTGAAGCCAGCGTTGAAACCGGAGTTGAAGCCGGGGTTGAAGCCGCCGAACGAGGGCGAGGCGTTCCAGGAGTTCTGGGGGCCGAAGCCGCCGAAGGGCTGACCGAAGCCGGCGCCGAAGGGCGTGTTGAACGCGGGGGCGTTCCAGTTCGCGGGGCCGTTCCAGTTGGCGGGGCCGTTGTTCCACGAGTTGGTCGGGCCGTTGCCCCACGCGCCGTTCCACGGGGTGTTCCAGCCGGTGGAGCCGTTGAAGCCGCCGTTGAAACCGGGGTTCCAGCCGAACGTGTTGAAGAAGGGCTGGAAGGGGGCGGTGGCGAAGGGAGTGGTCATGTGTGTCGCTCCTGAGGAGGGTGTGGTTCGGCCGCGGTCTCTGCTCCGCGTCATCGGCCCGTCGGCGCGGCGGGCCGCGATCCCTGAGGCATAAACGCGTTACCGGACGCCCCGCGGCGGGACGCGTCCGCGTGAGCTATCGGCGACTCCGGGGAGCGACTTCGCGGGCGGCGCGTTTTTTTCGTTCCGGGCAGCGGGGTTTCTTCACACCCGCTTCAAAACACCCGCGCCCGAAGCTCACGGTTTTTGCGTGCGGCGCCCGCTCCTGGCGCGGTAGCCTCGCAGACGAGCGAGGAGAGAGGCCTCGCCCGGACACCGTCTGGGCGAGGTCGTTTTTATTCCGCGACGTGCGACGCCGGGGTCGCGGCGGGCGCCGACCCCCCCGCCGTTAGCAGCACCACCCCCGCGAGGATCGCCAGCACGCCCAGCGCCTTGCGCGTCGTCATCGCCTCGCCCAGCACCAGCCAGCCCAGCACGACGGCCGTCGCGGGCGCCACCGCGAACGCGACGGGCTTGACCCGCGAGATCTCGCCCAGGTGGAGCGACACGTAGAAGCAGATCATCGCCAGCGCCCCCGCGATCAGCCCCGAGCCCAGCACGAGCTTGAGCATCACGGGGCGGTCCGCCTGCGCCCACGACGCCGGCTCGGCGGCGAGACGGTGCACGGCGACCGCGTACGCGATCCACAGCACCGGGAGCGCCACCGTGGCGCGCACCGCCAGGGCGGTCAGCGGGCCGACCTGCTTCGAGTGCAGGACCGATTTCGTGAACAGCTCGCCCACGCCCCAGAAGAGGCCGGCGAGCACGGCAAAGAGGATCGCTTTCATCGGCGCACTCTACTGCGGCGCGCCGCGCAGGAGGTCCCCCGCCCGGAGCGTCAGCGGGTGCTCGAGGCCCAGCTGCTCGCTCAGCGCCCGCGCGGCCGCGGCGAGGTCGCCCGGCGTCACCAGCTCCCGCCCGGTGTCGCGTTCGATCTCGCCCAGGATGACCGCGAGGCGTGCGCGCGGGACGGCCCCCGGCGGGAAGAGCGCGTGGCACGTCTGGCGGATCTCGCTCCCGAGCGCGGCCGCGGCCGCCGTCCGCCCGGCCCGGCGCATGGCGTCGACCGTGTCGATCACCGCATCGACGACCGCCGGGCGGTCGGAGCCGTCGGCCTCGGCCAGCCCGGTGACGCGCCGGGTGAAGACGTCCACCGCCTCGCTGTCACGCCCTTCGCGCTGGAGCGCGCGCGCCAGCGCGAGGCGCAGCTCGGCGACGGCGGGGTCGGAGGGCGTCAGGACGGCCGACGCGCTCGACTCGAGCTCGGTCAGGATCGCCGACCCCGAACCGAGGGCGAGCTCGAGCTCGAGCTGGGCGAGGAGCGTCTCGGGGTGGCGGGGCCCGAGGCTGCTGCGGTTGATCTCCACGAGCGTGCGCATGCGGGTCTGCGCCGCGGGGAGGTTGCCCGTGAGGCGCGTCGCGGCGCCGAGCAGGCGCGACAGGCGCGGGGCAGAGGCCAGCGATCCTGACGCGCGCGGGAGCGCGGCGCGCAGGGCTTCGATCGCTTCGTCGACGCGTCCGTTCTCGATCGCGATCTCCGCCTCGGCGATCCGCGCCTCGAGCCACTCGGGCGAGTCGGGATCGACCACGCGGCGCGCCCGGGCGTAGAGCCCCAGCGCGTCGCCCGGGCGACCGAGGCGGTGGGCCAGCTGCGCCCGCACGATCAGAGCCGACCCGACGCGCGACGGATCACCCCCGCCCGGGAGCGCGTTCTCCAGGCGCCCGGCGAGCGCCGTCGCCTCGGCGAGGTTCCCGCGCTCGGCGAGCGTCAGCGAGAGGACGCCCACGACGTCGAGCGTCTCCCCGGCATCGGGCCCGAGCAGGCTCTCGCGCGCGTCGAGCGCCGCGCGCAGCTGCGCCTCGGCCTCGGCGTAGCGTCCCAGGCGGTGCAGGGCCTGCCCGATCGCCAGGCGCAGCGACGCCTCGACCAGCGGGTCCTCGTCGAGTTCTTCATCGAGCCGGGCGACGGCCTCGTCGAGCATCTTCGTGACGCTGGCGTCTCCACCGGTCTCGCTGACGCCGATCATGTCGCGCAGGAGCGTGACGACGCGCTCGGCGCGCTGCGCGGAATGCTGGGCCTGCTCGCGTGCGAGCGCCTCGGCGCTCTGGGCGCGCCCCGCGGCGACCGCGAACCACACGCTGACGAGCGTCGCGATGATCAGCGCCGCCGCGACCGCGCCCACCCCCGCGACCATCCCGGCGCGACGCCTCGCGAAGAGACGGAACTGGCGCCACAGCCCGGGGCGCGACGCCTCCACCGGCTCGCGGCGCAGGTACCGCGCCACGTCGGCCGCGAGCGCCTCGGCCGACTGATAGCGGCGCACCCGCTCGGGCTCGGTCGCCTTGGAGATGATCGACTCGAGATCGCCCCGCGCCGCCGGGTTGCACGCGCCCGCGCGCCCCACGCGCCGTCGGCGCAGCAGATCCGCGGCTTCCACCAGCGATAACCCGTCGAGCTCGTGCGGCGGGCGGTCGCACACCAGCTCGTAGAGCACGACGCCGAGCGCGTAGATGTCCGTGCGCACGTCGATGTCGTCGCCCCCGGGGCGGAGCTGCTCGGGGCTCATGTACTGGAGCGTCCCGACGAGCTGCCCGCCGAGCGTCCCGACCGTCCCGCTCGGGTCGTCCTCGACGGCGCGGGCGACGCCGAAGTCGATCACCTTCGGCTGCCCGTTCGCGCCGACGAGCAGGTTCGCGGGCTTGAGGTCGCGGTGGATGACGCCCTTCTGGTGCCCGTGGTGGACGGCGCCGCAGATTTTGATGAAGAGCGCCAGCCGCGCGTCGAGCAGCAGCGCGCTCTCGCGGGCGTAGCGCGTCACAGCGCGGGCCTCCGGGACGAGCTCCATCGCGAAGTAGGGCGCCGAGAGCGCGCCGTCGGAGTGCGTCCCCGCCTCGTAGATCTGCGCGACCCCGGGGTGGCGCAGCAGCCCGAGCACCTCGGCCTCGTAGCGGAAGCGGCGCAGCGCTCGCGGCGACATCGCGCCGGCGCGCAGGACCTTCACCGCCACGGCGCGCTTGGGTTCGTCCTGCTCGGCCTCGTACACCGCGCCCATCGAGCCCGACGCGATCAGGCCCGTGATGGTGAACCGCCCCACACGCTGCCCGACGAGCGCCTCGGCGTCGGGCGTGTCGTCGGGGATGCGGTCGATCACCGATTCTTCGAGGAACGTGTCGTCGGGGTCGTGGTGCCCGAGGAGCGATCCGACCTCGGCCGCCACGCCGGGCTCGCGCTGCTCGAGCGCACCGAGGAACTCCCGCCGAGCCGCGTCGTCCATCCCGAGGGCTTCGGAGAAGGCCTCCTTCACCTGGGCGTGGAAGGCCTCGCCCGTCACTCCTGAGGATCCTCCGGGGCGATCCCGCGCAGCAGCTCGCGTCGGAGCCACGCCTTGGCCATCGCCCAGTCGGACTCGACGGTGCGCTGCGAGACGCCCAGCACGTGGGCGACCTCGTTCGCGCCCAGCCCGCCGAAGAAGCGCAGCTCCACGACGCGGGCCTGTCGTTCGTCGAACGCCTCGAGCTTCTGGAGCGCGTCGTCGAGCGCGATCATCTCGACGTGATCGACGCCCTCGACCAGCGGGCGGTCGAGCGTGACCCGCGCCCACGACCCGCCGCGTTTGGCGGCTTTCGTCGCCCGGGCGTGGTCGATGAGCACGCGCCGGATCATGCTGGCGCCGACCGCGATGAAGTGAGCGCGGCTCTTCCAGTCGGTCTTGCGCTGATCGACGAGACGGAGGAACGCCTCGTTGACGACGGCCGTCGGCTCGAGGGTGTGGTTGGCGCGTTCCTGTCGCAGGTAGACGGAAGCGAGGGCCCGGAGCTCGTCGTAGACGAGGGGCATGAGGTCTGCCGCGGCGCCGTGCTCGCCCTCGGAGAGAGCGTTGAGGCGGTCGGTGGCGTCGGCTGTCTGGTCGGGAGGCCTAGTCATCGCTTCAGATGTACGCATGGTACGCCCGATGGGTCCGTTTCAGCGGATCGGGGGCGGAGGACGTCAATCTTTCATAAAGAGAAAGGCGCAGGCTTTGCCGGTGTCTATTCTTATCGGCGGAGGGGGAGACGAGATGGGACTGTCGCGGAGGGTGTTTCTGGCGCGCAGCGCGGCCTCGGTCGGGCTGGGGTTCGCGGGGCTGCGCGCACTAAGCGGGTCCTCGGCGCTCGCGGGCGGCCGCGGCGTCGGCGCCCCCGGCTTCGGCGAGCTGCGGCGTGACCCGGCGGGCGTGCTCGATCTGCCCGAGGGGTTCACCTACCGCGTGATCTCGCGTTTCGGGGAGATGATGGACGACGGGCTCGTCACGCCCGGGTTCCCCGACGGCATGGCGTCGTTCCCCGGTCCTGACGGCACGACGCTGCTGGTGCGCAACCACGAGCTCGAGCCCCACTGGTCGCGCTACGGCGCGTTCGGCCCCCGCAACGAGCGTCTTACCGACGCGCACCGGGAAGTCGGGTTCGACCTCGTCGGGCGCCAGCCCAGCCAGGGCGGGACGACCACGCTGTGGTACGACCACCGCGCCGGGGCGCGCAAGGGGCAGTGGCTCAGCCTCGCGGGGACCAACCGCAACTGCGCCGGCGGCCCGACCCCGTGGGGCTCGTGGCTGACGTGCGAGGAAGACACGCTGCGCGCCGGGCAGCGCGGGCGCCAGGACCACGGGTGGGTCTTCGAGGTGCCGGCGACGCACGACCGCGCGCTGCACAAGGCCGAGCCGATCAAAGCGATGGGACGCTTCTACCGCGAGGCGGTGGCGGTCGATGCGCGCACGGGCATCGTGTACATGACCGAAGACCTCGGCGACGCGGCGTTCTACCGCTACGTGCCCGACAAGCCGGGCAACCTGCTCGCGGGCGGGAAGCTCCAGGCGCTGCGGGTGATCGGCTCGCGCGGGCCGTTTGACACACGGAACTGGGGCGACGCTCCCGGCGTGCGCGTGGGCGAGCGCCTGCGCGTCGAGTGGGTGGATCTCGACGATGTCGAATCGCCCAGGGACGACCTGCGCACGCGCGCGCGGGACGAGCACGGGTGCGCCGTGTTTGCGCGCACCGAGGGGATCTGGGCGGGCGAGGACGCGGTGTACATCGGGTGCACCTCCGGCGGACGCAAGAAGGCCGGGCAGATCTGGACCTACCGCCCGAGCGCGCACGAGGGCACCGCGCGCGAGTCGGGCGCCCCGGCGATGCTCGAGCTGTTCATCGAGCCCAACGACCCCGACCTCATCGAGAACGCCGACAACCTTGTCGCGGCGCCCTGGGGGGACCTGATCGTCTGCGAAGACGCCAGGGACGATCAGCACCTCGTGGGCGTGACGCCCAACGGGGGGCTCTACCGCCTGGCGCATAACGCGCTGAGCGATTCTGAGTTCGCGGGGGCGTGTTTCTCGCCGGACGGGAAGACGCTCTTCGTGAACATCCAGCGCGACGGGCTCACGCTGGCGATCGACGGGCCCTGGGACTCGCGCCGCTCCTGAAGGGGCCGGCGCCCCCTATCATCTCGCCCTTCGCTCCTTCGGAGACCCCCGGCGAGATGGACCGCGCCCCAACCGCACTAACGACGACTCTCCCGCCGGACCAGCCGGCGGGGCTGAGCCGCACTGCGCTCACGGGCGTCGGGCTGGGGCTGATCGCGCACGCGGTCTGGGGCACGAGCCCGATCTACTTCAAGGCGGTCGGGCACGTCAACGTGTGGGAGCTTCTGGCGCACCGGGCGCTGTGGGCGGCGCCGATGCTTCTCGCGGTCGTGGTGATCTTCAAGCGGCTCGGCGCGCTGCGCGCGGCGATCACCGACCCGCGCACCCGGCGCACGCTCGCGATCACGACCGGGCTCATCGGCGTGAACTGGTTCCTGTACATGTACGCGATCGACACCGACCGCGTTCTGCACGCGAGCATGGGGTACTTCTACGGCCCGCTGGTGAACATCGTGCTCGCGCGGCTGTTCCTCGGCGAAAAGATGATGCTCGCGACGAAGTTCGCCGTCGGGCTCGCGATCGTGAGCGTCGGGCTCATGACCTGGGACATGGGCGAGCTGCCCTGGATCACCGTGGTGCTGCCCGTGAGCTTCGGGTTCTACGCGCTGCTGCGCAAGAAAGCGCCGATCGACCCGCTGACGGGGCTGACGGTCGAGGCGTGGGCGCTGCTGCTGCCGGCGATCGGCTATCTCGTGTGGGCGCACACGATGGGCGGCGGCGCCGACGGGGCGTTCGGGTCGGACCTGACGACGTCCCTGCTGCTGCCCGTGGCTGGGCTGATCACGGTGATCCCGCTGCTGACCTACAACGCGTCGGCGAAGCGGCTCTCGCTGACGGCGGTGGGGTTCATGCAGTACCTCGCGCCGACGGGGCAGCTCCTGCTGGGGTGGCTGGTGTACGACGAGGAGATGTCGCCCGTGCGCGGTGCGGCGTTCATCGTGGTGTGGATCGGGCTGAGCCTGTACACGTTCGCCCAGGTGCGCAAGGCGCGGTCGCGCCGCGTCCGCTGGACGGTCCCGCCGGAAGCGTGATAATCCCCCCATGGACCGACTGAACAAACTCCTCGCGATGCGCGACGCCGAACCCGACGACCCCGAGATCCATTACATGATCGCGATGGAGCGGGCCAAGCAGGGCGACAGCACGCAGGCGATCGCGTGCTTCGACCACTGCCTCACCCTCGACCCGGCGTTCTGCTACGCGTACTTCCACAAAGCGGTGACGCTCGAGGAGAGCGGGCGGCGCGACGAGGCGCGGGCGACGATCGAGGCGGGGATCGAGCGGGCGAGCGCCGCCGGCGACGGCAAGGCGCTCTCGGAGCTGAGCGGGCTGCTCGACGACTACGGCGCATGAAAAAGCGGCCGCTGCGCGCGGCCGCTTTGAGGGAACGCAGCACCCGGCTGGGGTGTTACGGGCACGGTCCCCAGGAAGCGAGCAGCACAGCGAGGTCGCCCGAATCCACGCTGCCGCTGCCGTCAAAGTCAGCGACGCACCCGCCCATCATCCCGCCGCAGGGGACGGTCCCGCCGTCGAGGATCTCGAAGACGTCGTCACGCCCGTTGGCGTTGCAGTCCTGGATGGCGTCGGCGACGCGGTAGTCGCCCGAGTTGTTCAGCTCGGCGCCGGTCAGGTTGGTCAGGCGGACAAAGGCGCCGGAATCGAGGCTGATGAAGTCATCCAGCGCCCCCCACGTTCCGCCGGAGATCGCCTCGTCGGTGCGTTCGTCCGCGATGAGATCGGGCGTGCCGTCGGCCGTCCACTGGATGATGTCGGCCATGGTGGCGCCGTTGCCGAAGGAGACGGGGGCGAAGTAGATCTGGATGGCGTACGCGGTCGTGCTGAGGCCCGCGAAGTTGCCGCCGACGGTCGTGGTGTTGATCTCGTCCGTCTCGTCGGCCGTCCCGTTGAAGTGGAGGTAGAGCGACTCGCCCGGCGCGATGGTGATCCCGTCGAGCCCGCTCGCGGCGCTGTACCGACGGACGACGCTCTCGTCGTGCGAGCAGAACCGCCACCCGCTGAGGTCCTCGGTGGTCTCGCCGAAGTTGTGGAGCTCGACGACGCCGCTGGCGAGGTCGACGGTGCGGAACTGGATGTCGCGCGGGGCGGCGACAGCGGCGGACGCGAGCGCGAGGCCCGCGGCGGCGGCGATGAATCGGTGCATGGTGTCTCTCTCCCTAAGAATGGAACTCACGGGGCGAGGGAGCACGGAACGACGCACCGCCCCCACACGGCTCTATGTCCGTGAGGGGGCGGTGCGTTCAACACGACAGCGGATTTTTGGCGAGAAACTCAGCGGTGCTCGGGCGCCGTGAGATGGGTCGCCATGCCCGGGTGCCCGCACCCGCGGCAGGAGCCGAGGTCGACCGTCAGCGCCGGGCCGGCGTAGTCCCACCCCCACCCGCGCTCGGCGCGGTGCTGGAGGTGCGTCGTGACGGCGCTGTCGGCGTCGGGGTAGACCTGGTCCATCGTCGCGGCGTCGTACACGCGTCCGTTGAGGACGGTGTAGCGGATGCTCGTGGTGTTCTGGATGTCCTCGAGGGGGTTCTCGTCGAGGACGATCAGGTCCGCGAGCTTGCCGACCTCGATCGAGCCGAGGTCGTTCCCGAACCCGACGTGCGTCGCGCCGAGGATGGTGGCGCACTTGAGGGCCTCGTGCTCGCTCATGCCGCCCTGGACGAAGCTCCAGATTTCCCAGTGGGCCGCCATACCCGCCATCTGCCCGTGCCCGCCGACGTGGATGGGCACGCCCGCGTCGTAGAGCTTCTTGAGCGACTCGCTGGCGCGGATGTGGTTGTACTCCGACTCCGGGGCGATCTGACGGCGGCGCGAGAGCGGGTCGATCACGAACCGCGGCACGAACCGCGAGAGACGCTCGCTGTCGTACATGTTGGTGTGCGCGAGCCAGTACCAGTCCGCGCTGATCCCGCCGTAGCACACGACCAGCGTCGGGGTGTCGCCCGCGTCGGTCGCCGCGTAGAGCTGGACCACGTCGTCGTAGACGGTCTCGACGGGGAGGTTGTGCTCGATGCCGGTGTGCCCGTCGAGGAGCATGGTCATGTTGTGGTAGAAGGTCGAGCCGCCCTCTGGGACGTTGTTCATCCCGAGCTGGCGGCACGCCTCGATGAGCATCTGGCGCTGGTCGCGGCGCGGCTGGTTGTAGCTCTTGATCGCGGTGGCGCCGGCGGCCTTGGTGCGCTCGACGTGGAAGTACGCGTCGTCGTAAGACTGGACGTCGGAGAAGTACGCCGGGGCCTTGGCGCCGTAGATGATGCGCCCGGTGCCGAAGAGGCGCGGGGCGAGGATCTCGCCGGCGCGGGCGAGTTCGCTGGTCGCGAAGAAGGTGCCTGAATCGTTCGAGGGGTCGTGCGTCGCGGTCACGCCGAACGCGAGGTTGGCGAGGCTGATCCAGTTGTGTCGGGGCGTGAGGCCCTGCGTGCCCATGGCGCCGTGGGCGTGGGCGTCCACGATGCCGGGCATGATGGTCTTGCCCGCGGCGTCGATGACCTCGGCGCCGCGGGGGATGCGCACGTCGCCGGCCGCGCCGACGGCGGCGATGCGGTTGTTCTCGATGACGACGACGCCGTCCTCGATGATCTCGTCGCGGTCCATCCCGTCGCGCATCGTGATGACGCGGGCGCCGGTGAACACGACGGTGCTGTCGGGGATGTCCTGCGGGAACTCGAACCCGAGCTCGACGCCGTCGTCGATCGTCACGGGCTCGGTCGCGTCGGCGGCGTCAAAGAACCCCGCGAGCTCGGCGGTGTAGAGCGTGCTGCCGAGCGACCAGTGCAGGGAGGAGCCGTCGCCGGACCAGTGGAGGTACTCGCCCGAGTGCTCGCTGAGCTTGCGCGCGGGGTACGACTTCGAACCGGGCGCGACGCTGACGGCGCGACCGGTCACGACGAAGGGCGCCGCGTAGACGCTAAAGCCCTCGCGCCACGCGACCCACTGCCCGTCGGGCGAGAGGCGGTACTCGCTGGCGCTCCCGTTGGTCAGGTGCGTGCGCTCGTCCTCGCCCGAGAGATCCACGCTGCGCAGCATGCGCTTCTGCCCGACGCCGTCGGGTTCGACCGCGAGGAACGCGAGGCGTTCGCCGTCGGGCGTGAACTGCGGCATGGAGCCGCTGTCGGTGACGCGGGTCGCCTCGCCGCCGCTCGCGGGGACGGTGTAGAGCCCGGTCTCCTCGGACCACGCGCCGTCGCGGAGGTAGCCGCCCGAGGTCTTGCGGTACGCGATGGATTCGCCGTCGGGGCTAAAGGTCGTCTCGACGTAGTGCCCGGGGGTGGCGACGACGGCGCGGGCGTTGCCCGTGCGGGCGTCGGCGATCATCACGCGCCCGAGCTCGTCGTCGTGCCAGGTGGTGTACGCGAGCTTCGTGCCGTCGGGGGACCACGCGGGGTAGAACTCGAACGCGTCGGTTTCGCTCGTCAGTCGGCGGGGCTCGCCGCCTGGGAGGTCCTTCACGTAGAGTTTGCCGAGCGCCTGGTAGACGACGCGGTCGGCGCGCGGGGACACGCTCGCCCAGCGGATCATCTTGGTGTGGTTGGTCTCGGGGGCGACGTCCACGTCGAAGCGGACGGTCTCCTGGATGGTGTGCGTCGCGCTCGCCTCGAAGGGGATGACCTCCGCGGCGCCGGTCGCGACGTCCACGCGTCGGATCTGCCCCTTGGCCCAGAAGACGATGCTCTCGGAGTCGGGCGTCCAGTCCATGATGGGGTAGACGCCGTGGAGGGCCCATGCCTCCTGGTTGTCGCGGTCCATCTGGTCGTAGACGGGGCGCTCGCGCCCGCTCTCGAGGTCGCGCACGTAGAGGACGCTCTGCCCGCGCACGCGCCGGATGAACGCGAGGGATTCACCGTCGGGCGAGGGCGTCGGTCGGCACGCGCCGCCGGGGCCGCCCGTGACGCGTTCGGTCTCGCCCGTCTCCATGTCGAGGCGTTCGATGACGTAGATCTGCGTGTTGGAGTCTTTGTTGTAGGCGAACGTCGGGCCGGGGGTCGCGTCGCGGCTCCAGTACAGGTACTTCCCGTCGGGGGAGAACGCGGGCTCGTTGACGTCCTTCTGCTCGGTGGGGCGTTCGGTGAGCTGGAGCCCGGCCTTGCCCTCGCCCGAGGCGTGGTACATCCACATCTCGCCCGAGCCGATGGAGCGCCCGGACGTGAAGTGCTTGCGCCCGACGACGAAGCGCCCGTCGGGCGTCCAGACCGGCGCGTTGAGCAGGCGGAAGGACTCGTCCGTAAGCTGCACGGGGTCCGAGCCGTCGGCGTTCATCACCCAGAGGTTGTCGCCCCCGGCGCGGTCGCTCGTGAAGGCGATCCGCGAGCCATCGGGGGAGAACCGCGGCTGCATGTCCCACGCGACGCCGGTGACGACGGGCGTCGCCTCCCCGCCCGTGATGGGCATCGTGAAGATGTCGCCGAGGAGATCGAAGGCGATCGTTTCCCCGTCGGGGGAGACGTCCACGTTCATCCACGTGCCCTCGTCAACCGTGATCGTGTGCTCAAACGTCGGGCCGGGGGCGTCGGTGACAGACCACGCCGGCGATTCATCCGGGGTCTCACTCTCGGCGCCGAGCGCCTCTGAGGCGACGTGGGCGGCGAGAATGAGCGAGAGAGAACGAGCGACGAGAGCTGTTTCACGCATCGGTGGGCTGCCTTCCTGCGCCTGAAGGCGCCGAGAACAGCCTACCGGGAAGACACGCCGCGGTTCAGTCGGCGAACGCTTTCGTCCGCCGCCGACGCCGACGAGCGCGCCCGAACGCCTACTGGCCCGCGAGCCCCGCTTTTTCCATGCGGTAGCGGAAACTGCCCCGGGGCATCCCGACGAGGCGTGCGGCCTTGGTGATGTTCCCGTCGCAGCGCGCGAGGGCCTGCTCGAGCAGCGCCCGCTCGACCGCCTCGATCGTGTGCGGGCCGCGCTCGAAATCGATCGCGAACCCGGCGCTCTTGACCTCGCCCGCCGGCGCGAGGGCCATGGGCGCGAGAGCCAGGTCGCCGGCGTCGATCACATCTCCCTTGCACAGGATCAGCGCCCGTTGCACCGCGTTGACGAGCTCGCGGGCGTTCCCGGGCCAGCTGTGGGCGCGCACCGCCTCGAGCGCGTTCTCCGAGAACCGCACCCCCGCCTTGCCCCGCTTGCTCGCCAGGCGTTCGAGCGTGCGCTGCGCAAGCAACGTCGCGTCGCGCCCGCGCTCGCGCAGCGGCGGGAGCGCGATCACGAACGAGCCCAGGCGGTAATACAGGTCCTGACGGAACCCGCCGTCGCTGACGCGGGCGGCGAGGTCCTGGTTCGTCGCGGCGACGACGCGCGCCGAAACCCGGCGCTCCGCGGCGCCCCCGACGCGCCGGTACGTACCGTTCTCCATCACGAGCAGCAGCTTCGCCTGCAGCTCCGGGGACATCTCCCCGATCTCGTCGAGGAAGAGCGTCCCCCCGTCGGCGAGCTCGAAGAACCCGCGGCGCGCCGTCTTCGCGTCGGTGAACGACCCCTTCTCGTGCCCGAAGAGCTCGCTCTCGACGAGGTTCGCGGGGATCGCCGCGCAGTTGACCTGCACGAAGGGCCCGCCGTCGCCCTCGGCGTGCGCCGACGCGTGCTCGTGCACCAGTCGCGCGATCACGCCCTTGCCCGCGCCCGTCTCGCCGCTGATCAGCACGCTGGGGAGCGCCCCATCGCCCGCCGGGTTGGCGTGCGCCTCGGCGAACCGCTTGGCGGTCTCGACCGCGTCGAGCCACGCGGGGTCCTCACCGATGATCGCCATCCCGTCGATCGCGTTCTCGGCCGTGCGTTCGAAGACCGCCAGACGCGTGCGCACCGACCGGGCCTCGAGGAGCCGGGTGACGACGAGCGAGAGCTCGTCGAGGCTCACCGGTTTCTGGAGGTAGTCCGACGCGCCCTTGCGCATCGCGTCGACGGCGCTCTCGACGGTGCCGAACGCGGTGATGACGACCGCGTCCGGGCCGCCCTCCTCGCCCGCGAGCTCCTCGACGAGGTCCACCCCGCTGCCGTCGGGCAGGTTGACGTCCGTGACGACAAGGTCGAACGCCGCGGTCGCCAGGTGCTCCCTGGCCTCCGAGATGGCGCTCGCTTCCTCGACGCGGTGCGCGTAGCGGCGGAGACGCTTGGCAATAGTCAGACGAAGGTTCTCTTCGTCTTCAACGATCAGGATGCTCGGCACGATCGACCTCCCCGTCATCGTGGCCCGGACGCCCCCCGATGGGGAGCTCGATGTCGAACCTGGCGCCGCGACGCCCGGAGGCCTCATCGGCGTTCTGAGCACGCATCATGCCGCCGTGTCGCCGAACAATCCACCTCGCCGCCGTCAGCCCGATCCCGTGCCCGCCCGGCTTGGTCGTGTAGTCGGTGTCGAAGATGCGTTCGACGGCCCCGGGATCCAGCCCCGGGCCGTCGTCGAGGACCGACACCGTCCAGCTCGCCCCGTTCGCCTCGACGCGGATCTCGACCTCCCCCCCGCTCGGCGTGACCTCGACCGCGTTCGTGACCACCGCGACGAACGCCTGCTCGAGCTGCATCCGGTCAAAGAGAGCGGTCTCGGGCGCGCCCGACGTGTCCAGGCGGATCTCCACCCCCCGGCCCTCGGCCATCGGACGCAGCGCGTGCAACGCCGACTCCGCCCACGCCCCCGGCTCGCTCGGGGCGGGGGCCACCTCGTTCGGGGAGCTCGCGCGGAGGAAGTCCGTGAGCCACCCGTCGAAGCGGTCCACGGTCGTGATGATCCGGCGCTGCGCGTCGTGCGGGTCGCCGTCCTCGGGGAGATCGTCGAGGGTCGTCTCCGCGAGATTGCGGATCCCCGCGAGCGGGTTGCGGATGTTGTGCGCCAGCCGACGGACGACCAGCCCCACCGCGGCGAACCGCTCGCGCTCCACGGCTTCGGACTGCATGCGCTTGATCGTCGCGGCCATGTGGTTGACCTCGCGCCCCAGCATCGCCAGCTCGTCCCGCCCGACCTCCTCGACCCGGTAGTCGAGGTCGCCCGTCGCGAGGCGCTCGGCGCCCACGCGCAGCCGCGCGACCGGCTCGACGATCCACCGCCGGTGGAAACTCAGCGCAAGCAGCGCGGCGAGCAGCGCCGTAAGGACCGCCACCACCTGCACGAGCAGGATGCCGCGCCGCACGTCGCTGACGTGTTCGATCGCCAGCTCGGCGCTTCCTGACGCCTGGGTGTTCAGACGCAGGAGCAGGGCGAGATGCGCCCGGACCTGCGCCCCCGCCTCGTTCCACGCGTCGTCCTCGCCGGTCTCGAGCCACTCGTCGGTCAGCGCCCACGCGTCGGCGGCGCTGCGCCGCACGAGCACCGCGGTGCGCGAGCCGAGGCGGACGGCGCCGTAGTCGAGATCCCCGAGGCGCTCGGTCGCGGAGGCCAGCGCTATCAGCGCCGCCCGGGTGTCATCGTTCCGTTCGCGGGCCGCGATGGCGTCGGCCACGCGTTCGCTCGCGTGGGTGGCGTCGCGCAGATCGCGTGAAAGCGTCGCGGCCGCGGTGAACGGGCGGGCGACCTCGCGATCGAGGAGCCCGGCCGACCAGATCGCACCGCCGAGACTCACCGCCGCCGTCAGGCTCAGCAGGCCGATCAGGACAGCGAACTTCCGTTGAAGCGTCATGAGGAGAGGTTATCGAACCGGCTGGTAGTCCCAGTCCCACGTCGACTCGCTGAGCGGCTCGCGGGTGCTGACGACCTGACCGCCGATGAACGCCACGTTCATCGTCCCGTTGTGGCGCGTGCCGGGGAACCACACCATCTCGTTGGAGTAGAACCCCTGCTCGCTGATCGACGGGCCCGTGAACTGCGGGATCCAGTTCTTGTCGTGGAAGGCTTCCTGCCCATCGACGTCCCAGACCAGCGGCGTCATCCCGTGCTGCATCACGTCGTTCGTCAGACGAACGGGCTCGTCCACCGGGAGCGGGTACTCGCCCCCGACCTCGGGGCGGTGCAGCCGGATGTTGAAGCCGAACGAGACGCTCTGCGGCGGGGCGATGGCGCCCCACTGCTCGGCCGACAGCCCGCGGCGCAGGGTGAGGTCGCCGTGGACCTCCGTGCAGCGCATCGGGGGATCGGGCGCTTTCTCGCGCAGGATGTTGGTTTCGGACTCGCCGCCCTGCCAGTACTCGTCGAGCCCGTAGAGGCTCTCCTGGAAGGTCATCAGGCGGAAGCGCCGGCCGCCGAGGCGTGCGTCGTCCCCGCGGTCGCCGTGGAACTGCTCGTCGGCGAAGAGGCTGAAGTCGAACGCGATCTGGCGGAGGGACATCTGGCAGCGGAACCCGCGTGCCGAGCCCAACGTGCTGGAGAGGGCCGGAGCAAGGAGGGTGAGCAGCACGCTGATAAGCGCGATGACCACTAGAAGCTCAAGCAGCGTGAACGCACGGGATGTACGCGCGTCAGCGTGTTTGAACATCGACTTCCTTGTCGCTCGCAGCGTCGCGGCCAAGGGCTCCTCCAGATGCGACTCTATGTCCACAGGATACCGCCCCTGTGCGCGTTGGAGAACCTAAACGGGGGATCATTCGCGTATGCGCATACCTAATCGGCGGAAGCTTTGGCCGATCGGCGGACTCGCGTGGATTATGGGGCCTCAGAGACGCTTTCTGCAGCCGCGAGCGAGGGGAAAAGTTTGGCCCGCGGCTTGCATGAGCCCCTCCATCTCTCTCTCGCCGCGGGCTCGCAGCGTTCATGTTCGAGCCACCGGTGACGGCAGCAGGGTCACCCACGCAGAGTTGTCCGCTCTTCCCCATTCGCGGGGGCTCTGCTGTCGTGCGCACCCAGAGAGGCGCCGGTAGAATCGCCCCTCACCCCATAGCGGAGCGATTCATGTTTGTGCGCACGGTCTACGACGACGATCTCGCCCACGCGGCGTACCTCATCGGGTGCCAGCGCACCGGAGAGGCGATCGTCATCGACCCCGCCCGCGACGTGGACGTCTACCTCGAGCTCGCCCGCGCCCACGACCTCCGCCTCGTCGCCGCGGCCGAGACGCATATTCATGCCGACTTCCTCTCCGGCGCCCGCGAGCTCCACGCCCGTCACGGCGCGCACGTCTACCTCTCAAACGAGGGCGGCCCCGACTGGCAGTACGCGTGGGCGAGCGGTGAACAACGCACGACGCTGCTGGGCGACGGGGACGAGTTCCGCATCGGCGAGATCCGTTTCCGCGCCGTCCACACCCCCGGGCACACCCCCGAGCACATGAGCTACGAGGTGTACGACCGCGGGTGCGACGAGCCCATCGCTGTGCTCTCGGGCGACTTCGTCTTCGTGGGCGACCTCGGGCGACCGGACCTGCTCGAGACCGCCGCGGGCATCGCGGGCGCCAAGGACGCCGCCGCGCGGGACCTCTACCGCTCCACCAAGAAGCTCCAGAGCCTGCCCGAGTTCACGCAGGTCTGGCCCGCCCATGGCAGCGGGAGCGCCTGCGGGAAAGCCCTCGGCGCGGTCCCCCAGAGCACCATCGGGTACGAGCAGCGCCACAACCCCTCGCTCGCCGCGGCCGCCGACGAGGAGGGCTTCGTCGCGAGCATCCTGAGCGGGCAGCCCTCGCCACCGCTCTACTTTGCGCGCATGAAGACGGACAACCGCGACGGCCCCCCGCTGCTGGGCGCCCTCCCGCGGCCGGCCGCACGCCCCGCCGCCGACCTCCTCGCGCTCCCCGCCGACACCGTCGTCCTCGACTCGCGCCCGTGGAACGAGTTCCGCGACGGTCACGTGCCCGGCGCGATCTGGGCGCCGATGGACGTGATGTACGCGATGGTCGCGGGCTCGTACATCGAACCCGACCAAGCGATCGCGCTGGTGTGCGACCCGTCGCAGGTCGAGCGCGCGACGCGCGTGCTCGTGCGCATCGGGCTGGACCGCGTGGAGTCGTTCACGGCCCCGGCGGAGATCGCACCGCTGGGCGACCGCCTCGTGACGAGCGCCGAGATCGACGCGGCGCACCTGCCGGCGCGCCTCGGCGAGGTCTTCATGCTCGACTGCCGCAACCCCGACGAGTTCGACGCCGGGACGCTGCCGAACACGGTCAACATCCCCTACACGCGCCTCGCCGCACGCCTCGACGAGCTCCCCACGGACCGCGACATCGTGGTCCACTGCCAGACGGCGGTGCGGTCCGCGGCCGCGACGTCGTACCTGCAGCGTGCCGGGCTGCGCGGGGTGAACTTCGTGGGCGGGTACGTCGCGTGGCGCGCGGCGCAGCGGGCTGAGACGGCCGGAGCGTGAGCGCCGACCTCCTGCTCGCCGTCCTCGGGGCGCTGATCGTGGGCGGGACGCTCGGGCTGCTTGGCTCGGGCGGGTCGATCCTGACGGTCCCCATCCTCGTCTACATCCTCGGGCGCGACGCGGGCGTCGCGATCCCGGAGTCGCTGGCGATCGTCGGGTCGATCGCGCTCTCGGCGGCGATCCCCCACGCGCTCGCAGGGCGGGTCCGCTGGGACGCGTTCGGCTCCTTCGCGGTCGGCGGGACGCTGGGCGCGTTCGGCGGGGCGAAGCTCGCCGAGCACGTCCCGGGCGGACTGCAACTGGTTGTTTTTGCTATTGTTATGGGTATCGCCGCGTGGCGGATGCTGCGCCCGAAGCCCACGGTGAAGGAAGACGCGCACACCGCCTCGCTGCCCGCGCTGGCACTGACCGGGCTGGGCGTCGGGGTGCTGACCGGCTTTGTGGGCGTGGGCGGTGGGTTCCTGATCGTGCCGGCGCTGGTGCTGATCGCCCGCCTCCCGATGCACGCTGCCGTCGCGACGAGCCTGTCGCTGATCGTGGTCAACTGCGCCGGCGGGCTGCTCGGGCACGGGCTCGGGGGGATCGACTGGCGGACCGTCGGCGTGTTTGTGGCGGTTGGGTTTCTCGGGAGCCAGGTCGGCGGGCGCGTCGGGACCAGGCTGCCTCAGGCGACGCTCAAGCGCGCGTTCGCCATCTTCCTGATCCCGATGGCGTGTCTCATTTTGGTGCGCGAGGGGATGAAACTTCTCGGTTGATGGTGCGTCGGTGACGGAACGGGAGCGTGGAAGCGTCCATGTGTGCACGCAGCGGTCCGCGCCGACCCTGGTATGACCTACCCTGTGCCACTCACGCTGAACGTCACGGAGGAACAGACGACGTGAGCCAAACCGCCGCCTCAGCCGACATCCAGGCCCTGACCGATGAGATCAAGACCCACGCCGAGAAACTCCGCGCCCTGACCGAGAGCGTCGAGCGCGTGATCGTTGGGCAAGAGGGCATGATCCGCGGCCTCCTCATCGGGCTGCTCTCTGACGGGCACGTCCTGCTCGAAGGGGTGCCCGGCCTCGCCAAGACGCTGACGATCACCAGCCTCGCCAAGGCGATGCACGCGGAGTTCAAGCGGATCCAGTTCACGCCAGACCTGCTCCCCGCGGACGTCGTGGGCACGCAGGTGTACAACCCGAAGACGGGCGAGTTCACGCCCAAGCAGGGCCCTGTGTTCGCGAACTTCGTGCTCGCCGACGAGATCAACCGCGCCCCCGCCAAGGTGCAATCCGCGCTGCTCGAGGCGATGCAGGAGCGGACGGTCACGATCGGCGACCAGACCTACGACCTGCCCGCGCCCTTCCTCGTCCTCGCGACCCAGAACCCCGTCGAGCAGGAGGGCACGTACCCACTGCCCGAGGCGCAGGTGGACCGCTTCATGCTGAAGCTGCGCGTCGGGTACCCCACGCGGTCGCAGGAGCGGGCGATCCTCGACCGCATGGCCGGCGCCGAGCCGGTGAACGCCGTGCACCCGGTGCTCGAGACGGCGGACCTCCTCGCGGCACGGAACGCGTGCCGGCGCATCCACGTGGACGCGAAGATCCGCGACTACATCGTCGATCTCGTCCACGCGACGCGCGAGCCGGTGGAGGCCGGGCTGGACATCGGGCGCCTCATCGAGTTCGGCGCCTCGCCCCGCGCGACCATCGCCCTCACGCACGCCGCCCGCGCGCACGCGTTCCTCGAAGGACGCGGGTACGTCACGCCCCACGACGTCAAGAGCGTGGCGATGGACGTGCTGCGCCACCGCGTCACCATCAGTTACGAGGCGGAGGCCGAGGAGCTGACCAGCGAGAACATCGTTTCGCAGATCCTCGACCACGTCCCCGTTCCGTAACCAGGAGGACCCGCGATGCTCACGCAGGAGCTGATGCGACAGGTCCGCTTGCTGGAACTGCGCACGAAACGATCGGTGACAGAGACCTTTTCGGGCGAGTACCGCTCCGCGTTCCGCGGGCGCGGCATGGAGTTCGACGAGGTCCGCGAGTACCAGCCGGGCGACGACGTGCGCTCGATCGACTGGAACGTCACCGCCCGCGCCGGGAAGCCGTATATCAAGCGCTTCGTCGAAGAACGCGAGCTGACGGTGATGCTCGCGGTGGATCTCTCGGGCTCGGGCACGTTCGGCTCGATCGAACGCACGAAGAACGCGCTGGCGGCCGAGCTGTGCTGCGTGCTGGCGTTCGCGGCGACGGGCGCGTCGGACAAGGTGGGCGCGATGATCTTCACCGACGAGGTCGAGCTCTTCATCCCCCCCGCCAAGGGTCGGCGCCACGCGCTGCGCATCGTGCGCGACGTGCTGGCGCACGAACCGAAGAGCCGCGGCACGAACATCGCCGGCGCGTGCGAACACCTGGCCCACGCGCTCAAGAAGCGCGCCGTGGTGTTCCTCGTGTCGGACTTCCTCGACGACGGCTACGACAACGCGGCGTCCCTCTTACGCCGCAAGCACGACGTGGTCGCGATCCGCACCGAGGACCCGCTGGAGCTGGACCTGCCGCCCGTCGGGCTCGTGGAGTTCGAGGACGCGGAGACGGGGCGGATCGTGACGGTGGACACGCTGTCGAAGCGGTCGCGCGCGCGGTACGCGGAGGCGGCGCAGGAACGGCGCACGGGCGCTGAGAAGCGGCTGCGCCGGCTGGGCCTCGATCAGGCGCTCGTGCGCACGGGGGAGCCGTACATCCATGAGCTGGTGGAGCTGTTCCGTAGACGGGAGCAGCGGCGATGAGAACGCACCTCGCTGTCCTCATCCTGACGCTGGGCGCGCTCGTCTCGACGGCGTTCGGCGTGCGCGTGGACCAAACTGGCACGGCTGGGGTTCCTGAGATCGGCATCGAACTGATCGACGCCAGCGTGCTCGGCGCCCCGGTGACCGTCACGGAACCCGCGCGGGTGCGGTTCGTTGTGCGCGTGCTCCACCACAGCGTGTCCGTGCAGGAACCCGAGTGGGCGGGCAGCCTGCCGGACGAGCTGCAGCTCGAGGATCAGTCCGCGCGGCTGGTCGATGGGCCACCGGGTTCGCCCACGGGTCGCGTGATGTCGTACACGCTCACGCTCAACGCGCTGGCGCCGGGGTCGTACACGATCGCGCCGGTGGAGTTCAGAGCGCTCTCGAGCGCGGACCCCGAGTGGTCGGGTTCCGTGTCTTCTGAAGCGCTGACCGTCACCGTCGAGTCCATCCTCACCGCGAGCGACTCGGACCTCGCCGACATCAAAGACCCCTTCGACCCCCCGCCGGATTACCTGAAGTTCGGGTTGCTCGTCGCGGGAGGGGTGCTCGTCGCGGTGCTCCTCGCGGCGGGGATCGCGGCGGTCGCCCGGCGTCGTCCGGTAGAAGCGATCGAACCGCCGGCGCCCGCGCACGTGACGGCGCTCGCGGAGATCGACGCGCTGCTGGCGTCGGACCTCATCGCATCACGGCGCTGGAAGGCGTACTTCGGCGAGCTCTCGGGGGTGCTGCGCCGGTACATCGAAAAGCGCTTTGACCTGCACGCACCGACACAAACGACGGAAGAGTTTCTGCGCGATCACCGCACGCGGAACATGTTCGAGCCCCAGCACGACGCGCTGGTGCGCGGCTTCCTTGGGCAGGCGGACATGATCAAGTTCGCCGAGGGGTCGATGGACGCGGGCGGGGCGCGCGAGGCCGCCGATCGTGTGCGCACGTTCGTGGAAGAAACGGGCGTGCATATCGCGCACGAGGAGGCGTCGCCGTGAGGTTCGCGCACCCGTGGATGCTGCTGCTCGTGCTCGTGCCGATCGCCCTGGCGTTCTGGCGGGCGCGCCGCGCTCGCCCGGCGGCGCGGATCTCGTCAGCGGATCTCCCGCTCTCGGCGGGCACGACCTGGCGCACGCGCCTGAGCGGCGTGCCTGGCGGCGTTCGTCTGCTCGCGCTCGTGCTGCTCGCGGTGGCGCTGGCGCGCCCGCAGGCGGGCTTTGGCGTGGTGCGCACGAGCGCCGACGGCGTGGCGATCATGATGGTGATGGACCGCTCGAGCTCGATGAACGGCGCGATCGGCGACGGGCGGCGCTCGACCACCCGCTTCAAGGCGGCGCAGGAAGCGTTCCGCTCGTTCGTGCTGGGCGACGGGAAGTCGCTCGGCGGGCGTGAGCACGACCTCATCGGGCTGATGGCGTTCGCGCGGTACTCGGAGACGATCGCGCCGCTATCGCACGCGACGGACGCCGTCGCGGCGCTCGCCGAGACAATCGAGACAGCCGAGCAGCGGGCCGAGGACGGGACGGCGATCGGCGACGCGCTCGCGCTCGCGGCGGCGCGGCTGCACAACGCCGAGCAGGAGCTCATCGCCCAGCGCGAGGACAGCGACGACTCCCTCGACGACGACTTCCGGATCAAGAGCAAGGTCATCATCCTGCTCACGGACGGCGAGAACAACGCCGGCGAGGCGGACCCGGTCGCCGCGGCGCGGTTGGCCGCCGAGTGGGGCATCAAGGTGTACGCGATCGGCCTGTCGGGGGATCAGTACAACGTCCTCCCGGGCGGGCAGCGCCGTTTGCTCTCGAACGCCGGCGCCGACGAACGCGTGCTGCGCGCCATCGCCGAGACGACGGGCGGGTTCTACCGCCCCGTCGAGGACGCCGGTGCTCTGCGCGCCGTGTACGAGGAGATCGACCGTTTGGAAACGACGGAGATCCGCACGCGCGAGTACACCAACTACGACGAGAAGTTCACGCCCCTCGCCCTCGCGGCGCTCGGGCTGCTGGCGTTTGAAGGGCTGCTGCGCGTCGGCCCGCTGCGGAGGGCGCTGTGACCTCATTCTTGAACGAAGCGTGGCTGTGGGCCCTCGCGGGCGTCCCGCTCGTGGCGCTGCTCGTCCTCTGGGCGGACGCCCGGCGTCGCCGGCGCGCCGCCCGCCTGATCGAACGCCCCCTCCACGCGGAGCAGTGCCGGGCGCTCGGCGGCGCCGCCCGCGCCCGTCGAGCCCTTCTGGTTCTCTTCGCGCTCGCGTTCCTCGTCGCGGCGCTCGCCCGCCCGCTCGGCGGCGCCGCGGAGCAAAGCTTCACCCGTTCGGGTCGCGACGTGGTGTTCGTCGTCGATGTCTCTCGCTCGATGCTCGCCGAGGACCTCGCGCCCACGCGCCTGGAGCGCGCGAAGCAGATCGTGCGCGACGGGCTGAGCGCGCTGCGGGGCGACCGCGTCGCGGTCGTGGCGTTCGCGGGAACGGCTGTGGTGAAGTGCCCCCTCACGAGCGACACCAACTTCGCGCGGCTCGTGGTTGACGAACTCTCCACCGAGAGCGTCGCGCGCGGCGGCTCGCTCGTGGGCGACGCCCTCCGCAACGCCATCACCTCGCTCTTCCCCGAAGAAGACGACGGGCGCATCCGGGACGTGGTGCTCATCAGCGACGGCGAAGACCACGGCAGCTTCCCGATCGAAGCCGCCGGCGCTCTCGGCGATCGTCGCGCACGACTGATCGCCGTGGGCCTCGGACGCACGGGCGGCGCGCCGGTGCCCGCGCGGAACGGACGCCAGCTCACGTACAACGGCGAGCCGGTCGTCTCCAAGCAGGACAGCGCCACGCTCGAACGGATGGCCCGTTCGACCACAGGCGGCGTCTACCTGCCAGTCGGCGACGGGTACATCGAGTTCGACAAGGTGTACCGCGGGCTTTCTGAAACAACGACGGCCGCGGGCGAAGACGACAGCACGACGGTGCGCCGCGCGGAGCTGTTCCAGTGGCCGCTCGCGCTCGCGTTCGCGCTCCTCGTGCTCGAAAGGACACTCCGTGAACGGCGCTAGGTTCATCCTGATCGCGGCGCTCGCCTCGCCCGCGCTCGCCGCCCCTGGCGACGACGCGGTGCGGGCGGGCAACGAGCTCTACCGCTCCGGCGCGTACGAGGACGCGCTCGCCCAGTACGAGCGCGTGGACAACGCCGATGCGCTCACGCTCTTTAACCGTGCCTGCGCCCTGCAACGCCTGGGACGTTCCCAGGAAGCGCAGGAGCTGCTCCAAACCGTGGACGCGATGACGCGGCGCGACGACCTCGCCGCCAGCGCCCGCTACAACCTCGGCGGGGCGTCGGTCGCCCAAGCCCGCACGCTCGCCGCGGAGGGGCAGGCCGCCGAAGCGCTCGACGCGTACAAGCGGGCGGCCCGGCTCTACCGCGACGCGTACGCGATCGACCCCAGCGACCGCGACGCCGCGAGGAACGTCGAGGTCGCCGGGCGCGAGGCGAAGGCCCTCCTCGATCAGATCCGCGCTCAGCAACAGGCGATGCAAGAGATGGCCGAACAGCTCCAGGACCTCCAGGAGCAGCAGGAGCAGGAATCACAGGAGAACCAGTCCTCGCCGTCGCAAGAGCCCGGCGAAGGCGACGAGAACGAACAGCAACAGCAACAGGACGCCGCGCAGCGTCAAGAGTCCATCTCGCAGCAGACCCAGCAGGCGCGCGATCAACTCCGCGACATGCAGCAGCAGATGCAGCAGAGCCAGCAGGGGTCAACGGCGGCGGCGGCGCAGCAGGACCCACTTGAGCGCGCCGCCCAGTGCGTCGAGGACGCGATGCAGGACCAGCAGCGCGCCAAGGACCAGCTCGAGCGCGGCGATCAGGAATCGGCCGCCGAGAGCCAGCGCGCGGCGGCCGAGGACCTCCAGCAGGCGCTCCGCGAGATGAGCGAAGAGCGATCCCCCGGTGACGAATCCTCCCGCGACCGTGACGAGAACGACTCCGAGTCTGAGTCCGCCGAGACGGATCAGGACGCCCAGAGCGAGAACGAACAGCAGAGCGAGCAGGAACAGCCCGAGGACAGCAGCTCCGACGAACAGCAGCAAGGGCAGGGACAGTCCCAGCAATCGTCGCCATCGGACGGCGGCTCCGGCGAAGCGGGCGACGAGCCGACGGACCCGCTCGACGCGATCGCGGAAGAGCTGCTGGAGAAAGAGAAAGACGACCGTGAACGGCTGCAGCGCATCCGTGCGCAGCGCCGCGCCGCGAACGCCCCCGTAGAGAAGGATTGGTGATGCGCAACATCCTCCGATTGATCACGTGCGTGTGTCTTCTCTCGCTCGCCGCGCCCCACGCGCTGGCGGCGCGGGTGATCCTCGAACCCGAAGAGCCCGCCGCTTACGTGGGACAGACGATCACGCTCCAGTACCGGCTCGTCGGCGCCGTGCAGCCCGCGCCCGCGCCGGAACTCAAGATCGACGGGTGCGTGGTGCAGTACGCGGGCATCGGGCGCACGTCCTTCGTCGAGCTCGACCGGGGCGTGCAGCGCGCGCAGCAGTCCTTCGTCTACACCTACTACGTCCGCCCGACGAAACCCGGGCGCTTCACGATCCCGCCGCTGGCCTTCAAGGAACCGGGCGAGAACACCGAGTTCTCCGAGGCCAGCGCGATCGTCTCGGCCGAGGCGCCGAGATCCCCCGAGTTCCGCCTGGACGTGAACGCCCAGCAGGACGAGGTGTACGTCGGCCAGCCGGTGCTGGTCACGTGGGAGTGGAGCGCGGCGCGCCCGATCGAGAAGCTCGAGCTGGAGTGGAGCGCGCCGCGGGACGCGCACGTCCAGCCCACGTACGCCAGCGATCCCCAGCACGCGCCCCGCGGCGCGACGGTCCTCCAGATGCTCGGCGTGGAAGCCGCGCTGGACGGCAAGAAGCGCGAGATCGACGGACGCGCGTGGAGCGTGTACTCCGCGCAGTTCATCATTGTCCCCCAGCGGGCCGGCGAGCTCGTCATCCCCGCGGCCCACGTGCTCATCGAAGCGGACACCGGGCGCCGGAGGCGTGGGTCGAGCGTCTTCGGTCTTGAGAAGATCACGGAGCGGTTCTCCGACGAGAGCCCACCCATCCGCCTGCGTGTGCGTGAGCTCCCCCGCGACGGGCGCCCCGCCGACTTCAGCGGGCTGATCGGGCAGTACCGCATCGACGCGTCGGCCTCGCCCACGAGCGTGCGCGTCGGCGACCCGATCGAGCTGTCGCTCGTCGTATACGGGCCTGAGGCCGCGATTACAGAACCCGAGCTGAACCTCACGGGCGCCCCCGGTTTCGAAGGCGTCTTCCGCGTGGACGACGAGGGCGCCGAGACCGCCACCTCGCGCGGACGCACGTACATCAAGCAGACCGTTCGCGCCCAGCGCGACGATGTTTCGGTCATCCCCCCCGTCGAGCTGACCTACTTCGATCCCGAGCTGGGACGCTACGCGACGGCGCGCTCGGCGCCGATCCCGCTGGAGGTCTCGCCGACGCGCGTCGTCACCCTCGCCGACGCGCAGGGCGGGCGGGACGAGGACGTCGCCGGCGCGGCCCTCGAGTCCCGCGCCGGCGGGCTGCGGGCCAACGTCACCGACGCCTCGGCGCTCATCCCCGAACGCTTCGACACGCTCGCGGCACTCCGCACGCCGCTGGGCGCCGCGGCCGTGATCGTCCCCCCCGGGCTGTTCGCGATCGCCGGCGCCGTCGCGCTGGCGCGCTCCCGCCGCGCAAGCACCGCCGACCTCCGCGTCTCCCGCCGGGCGCTCCCGTCGGCCCTCGGAGCGCTCAAGGACGCGCGCACGACCGACGACGTCGCGGGCGCCATCCGCGGGTACCTCGCGACGCGACTCCCCGAGCTGGGCGCCGCCGTCACCCCGCGCGACGTCACCCGTCTCCTCGGCGAGCAGAGCGACCCCGCGGCGGAACTGGCCGACGTCCTCGGCGCGTGCGACGCGGCACGCTTCGGGGGGAGCGGCGCGGACATCCCCGATCTCTCCAGGCGAGCCGCCGCCGCCCTGCGCACGCTCGAGAACGGGGGTGTCGCGTGAAGCGTCTCATCACGCTCCTCCTGCTCCTCGCGTGCTCGCCGGTCCTCGCCGACGAGGCCACCGATGATTTCGCCCGCGCCAACGGGATCTTCGAGGCGTCGGTCTCCCTGCTCGGAAAGGACGACCGCAGCGCCGCCGAGGGGCTGCGCCAGAGCGCGGCGATGTTCGAGGCCCTCGCGCGCGAGCACGCCGTCGAAAGCTCCGACGTCTACACCAACGCGGCGAACGCCCGCCTGCTCGCCGGGGACACCGGGCGCGCGATCGCCCTGTACCACCGCGCGCTGCGCCTCGACCCCGGCGACGCCAACGCGCTGGCGAACATCGAAGTCGCGCGCACCCGCGCCCGGGCGGACGTCTCGATCAAACACTCCGGCGGCGTCCTCGAAACGCTGACGGGGTGGAGACGCGCCGCGAGCCCGCGCACGCGCGCGGTCATCGCTCTCTCGGCGTGGGGCGCGCTGTGGCTCTGGGCCGCGCTGCGCGCCTGCGGGGCGCCCGTGGGGCGATGGGGCTACACCGCACTCCCGTGCGCGCTGGTTGTGCTGGTGTCGGGCCTCACGCTCGTGGCGGACTCGGCCGCGGCCGGCGCACCCGTCGGCGTCGTTGTCGCGGGCGAAACGGTCGGACGCACCGGGCCCGACGCGGCCGTCTACGACCCGAGCTTCACCAAAGCGCTCCCGGAGGGCGTTGAGTTCCTTGTTCTCGACCGGCGCGCCGGGTGGGTGCTGGGGCGCCTGGGCGACGGGCGCGAGACGTGGATCGAACAGCGCGACGTCGAACTCGTCGGCGTCTAGCCCGCCGCCGCGATCAGCGTTCGTGCGGCGCGCTTGGCCGTGTCCGTGCACGACGAGCACCCCTGCACCGCCGCGAGCTCGATCGAGCCCTCGACCAGCAGCATCAGCTCGTCCGTGAGCCTGTCGGGGTCCGCGGCGGGGGTCTCGCTCACGAGTCGTCGGACCAGATCGCGCGTGCGCTCCGCGTGGCGGCGCACGACCACGCGCACCGGGTGCTCGGGGTCCTTGAACTCCGCGACCGCGTTGAGCAGCAGGCACCCGCTGAACCCCTCCGAGCCGCACCACGAGCGCAGCGCGTCAAAGAGGGAGAGCACCCGCTCGACGCCGGCGCCCTCGAGGCTCGACTCCAGCCGGGCGATGTGCTCCACGCTCGCCCGCTCCAGAGCCGCCGCGACGAGCTCGTCCTTGCTCTTGAAGTACTTGTAGAGGGTCATCTTCGCGACGCCCGCCTCGGCCAGCAGCCGCTCGATCCCCGTACCCTGGAACCCCTCCTGTGCGAAGAGGCGCCCGGCGGCGGCGATCAGATCATCTCGGCGGTTCCGCGGCATGGTCACTCCGTCCAGATCGGCTAGACCGACCATTCTACTAAAGACCGACGCCCGCCCGAGTATTCCCCGCGTCTATCGCCGATCAAAGCCCAAATTACCTTTTTTCGGATGAATCGGAAATAGACTGACCGGTCTGTCTGTTCACTCCAGCGAGGCCCCACCGCGGAGCCAGGACACGAACGACCCACAGGAGACAACGTCATGCCCCGCATCACCCCGATCGATCCCGCCACCGCCAACCCCGCCGCCGCCCCCCTCCTCGAGGGCGTGAAGAAGGCCCTCGGCGTCACCCCCAACATGATGGCGACGCTCGCCCACTCGCCGGCCGCACTCGAGGCCTACCTCGGCTTCGGGCAGTCGCTGGGCAAGGGCACGCTGGGCGGGAAGCTCAGCGAGCAGATCGCCCTGACGGTCGCCGGCGCCAACGCCTGCGGCTACTGCGCCTCGGCTCACACCCTCCTCGGTTCCAAGCAGGGGCTGAGCGAAGACGAGGCGAAGCGCAACCTCGACGGCGCGTCGAGCGACCCGAAGACGCAGGCGGCTCTGGACTTCGCCCGCACGCTCGTCATCAAGCGAGGCCTCGCGAGCGACGCGGACCTCTCCGCCGTCCGGGACGCGGGCTTCAGCGACGGCGAGATCACCGAGATCGTGGGCCACGTCGCGCTCAACACCTTCACCAACTACTTCAACCACGTCGCCGACCCCGAGATCGATTTCCCGAAGGTCGCGGTCGGTGAACCCGTCTTCGCCTGACCCCAGCTGAAGATGCTCCTTGCCGCCCGTGGGATAACCGTCCCCGCGGGCGGCCTTTTCCGTGCATAGACTCGACGCACCCTCCCAGGAGAGAACACCGATGGACCCCCTCTTCCAGCCGCTGCGCGCCGGCGACCTCGACCTCCCCAACCGTGTGCTCATGGCGCCCCTCACGCGCTCGCGCTCGACGCAGCCGGGCGACGTCCCCAACGCGCTCAACGCGGAGTACTACGCCCAGCGCGCCGGCGCGGGGCTGATCATCAGCGAGGCGTCGCAGATCTCCCCGCAGGGCAAGGGCTACGCGTTCACGCCAGGCATCCACAGCGACGAACAGGTCGAGGGCTGGCGGCTTGTGACCGACCGTGTGCACGGCGCGGGCGGCCGGATCGCGCTCCAGCTCTGGCACGTCGGGCGCATCAGCCACACCGACCTCCAGCCCGGGGGCGCCCAGCCCGTCGCGCCCTCGGCGATCCGCGCCGACACGCAGACGTACACCTCACGGGACTCCGGCATGGTGCCCGTCTCCGAGCCCCGCGCGCTCGAGACCGACGAGATCCCGGGCGTCGTCGAGCAGTACCGCGCCGCCGCCCAGCGCGCCAAGGACGCCGGGTTCGACGGCGTCGAGATCCACGGCGCCAACGGCTACCTGATCGACCAGTTCACCCGCTCGGGCACGAACCAGCGCACCGACGCGTACGGCGGCTCCCTCGAGAACCGCTTGCGTTTCCCGATCGAGGTCGCCGAGGCGGTCGCGGGCGTGTGGGGCCCGGGGCGCGTGGGCTACCGCGTCTCGCCCGCCGCCGACTTCAACTCCATGAGCGACGCGAACCCGAGCGAGACCTTCGGCGCGCTCGCCGAGAAGCTCGGCGCACTGAATCTCGCGTACCTGCACGCGGTAGAGGCCTTCCGGGGTTCTGAGCGCAACGAAGACGTCATCGCCGCCGTGCGCCAGGCGTTCAGCGGTGTGTACATCGCCAACGGCGGGTACACCCACGAGTCCGCCTGCAAGCGCCTCGACAAGGGGAAGGCCGACGCGGTCGCGTTCGGCGAGCTCTACATCGCCAACCCCGACCTCGCCGAACGCTTCCGCCAGGGCGCCCCGCTCAACGAGCCCAACCGCGACACGTACTACGCCGGCGGCGAGACGGGGTACACGGATTACCCGACCCTCGCGGAACAAACGGCGTAGACTCGCCGCCCGATGAGCAGCCCCGCGGACCCCGAACCCGTCGATATCGCCATCGTCGGCGCGGGCGCCGCGGGGCTGTTTTGTGCGCTCCACGCGGCGCGCTCCGCGCCGGGCGCTCGGATCGTTGCGCTCGACGGCGCGAAGAAGCTCGGCGCGAAGATCCTTGTCGCCGGCGGCGGGCGCTGCAACGTCACGCACCACGTGGTTAGTGAGGGGCGTTACTTCGGCTCCTCGCGCAACTCGATCCGCAACGTGCTTCGCCGATTCCCTGTCGAAGCCACCGTCGCCTTCTTCAGCGAGATGGGAGTCGATCTCAAACAAGAAGAGACCGGCAAGCTATTCCCCACGACCGACTCAGCGCGCACAATTCTCGATGCTCTCCTCCGCGCTGCCAACAACGCCGGGGCCGAGCTGCGCCATCCGTGGCGCGTCCGCTCAATTGTCAGCGAAATCTCAGGATTCCTGATTCACTCAGAGAATGGGGACGCTATCCGTGCGCGCCGCGTCGTCCTCGCGGCGGGCGGGCGCAGCCTCCCCAAGTCAGGATCCGACGGCGCCGGCGAGAAACTCGCCCGCTCCCTCGGCCTCCCAATCACTGAACGCGTCTTCCCCGCGCTCGTGCCTCTCGTACTCCCGCAAAACCACTTCCTCTGCTCACTCTCGGGACTTTCGTTCGAGGGCGAACTCTCCGTATTCTCCTCGACAGGCAAACGCCTCGAGTCCGAGGAAGGGGCCATTCTGTGCACCCACTTCGGTCTCTCGGGTCCATGCGCAATGAACATCTCACGGGTGTTTCTCAACGCTCGGCTGGACGACCCAGCGGCACGACTCACGCTCAGTGTCAGTCGAGACAGCACCGACGAACTCGACAAGCTGCTCGTTTCACTCAGCGATCAGACCCCGTTAACACTCTTCTTTAGATCAGGCCCGCCTCTACCAGAACGGCTAGTCCTCGCCCTCTCTGCGCACGCTGGCGTGGAGCCGAGAAAGACCTGCTCCCATCTCACCCGTGAGCAACGCCGCCGGCTTGCGGAGGCGTTTACAGCACTGGCTCTGCCGATCGAGGGACCCCGCGGCTGGAACTACGCCGAGGTGACGGCCGGCGGCGTCCCCCTCTCGGCGATCGCTATCAAAACCATGGAATCCCGCGACTGCCCACAGCTGCACCTCTGCGGCGAGGTCTGCGACGTGGACGGACGCATCGGCGGCTTCAACTTCCAATGGGCGTGGTCGAGCGGGTACGTCGCGGGGATCTCGGCGGCGAAGGCGCTCGACGTTTCACTCTAAGAACGTGTCCCACGCCGGGAGCTGTTCGCCCTCGGGGGCGCGTCCCCCGTCGCTTGTGCCGCGTAGGGACGCCGCGTACGCCGCGAGGAGCAACCGCTCGGCGCGCCCCAGCTTCGTCTCCCACGCCGGCATGCCCTTGGCGTGGCGCCCGTAGGAGATCACGTCAAAGAAATCGCTCGGGCGTTTCACGTTCAGGTAGGCGTCGTCGGTGAGGTTGGGCCCGTTGATGCCCGTCCCCTTGACGCTGTGACACACCGCGCAGTGTGCGTTGAACAGACCACGGGCGAGCGCCGGCGTCCGGTCATCCCGCGCAAGATCAATGATCGCGCGGTCGCTCGGCTCGATCGCGTCGAGTCGGGCGCGGTGATCGCGGAGCGGGTCGTCCTCCCCGCCGCATCCGGCGAGAACCCAAGCCGTAAGAAGGATGGTCGGCGTTGCGGCGCGCATCGCGGGCACGATACGCCCCCCTCGCTTGCCCCGCCCGCCGTGACTCTCGACACTGTTCCTCCACGCCCGAAAGGAGCCGCCGTGAACCTCGCCCCCGCCGCCCTGCTGCTCGCCGTCCCGCTGGCGCTCGCTCAGCCGACGCACGACATCACCCTCGACGACTACTTCACCCTCGCGACGCCGACGTCCGCGGTGATCTCCCCGGACGGCGCGCACGTCGCGTACACCGAGATGCGCTGGGACGAGTCCCTCGACCGGCGCAACACGGACCTCTGGGTCGTCGATGTTCAGACGCAGGCGCCCACGCGCCTCACCTTCGACCCGACCGGCGACGCCAACGCGTCGTGGAGCCCCGACGGCGAGTGGATCTACTTCACGAGCTCACCCGAGCGGGCCGGCGAGGACGCGCCGCCCTACGACGGGAGCCGTCAGGTTTGGCGCATCCGCCCCAGCGGCGGCGAGGCACAGCCCGTCACGCGCATCGAGGACGGGATCGAGGCGTACGCGCTCTCGGCCGACGGCGCCGCGCTGTACTTCACGACCGGCGTCGATCACACGGAAGAAACGCGCTGGGGCGGGCTCAAGAAGACCTACGGCGATCTCACCTACGGGCACGGCGTCGTCGAGCTCTCGAAGCTCCACCGCCTCGACCTCACGAGCTGGCGCCAGACGGAACTCATCGATTCCCCCCGCGTGATCCAGGAGTTCGCCGTCTCGCCCGACGAGTCGCGCATCGCGATGCTCACCACGCCCGACCGCGAGCTCATCACCAACGAGGGGTGGTCGTGGGTGCAGGTCTTTGACGTCAAGAGCGGTGAGACGACGACGCTCGACGACACGCTCTGGCGCGACGAGGCCCCCTCCCCCTTCGGCTGGCTGCTCGGGCTCGCGTGGGCGGACGACTCGGGCGCCCTCGCGTTCCGCATCGACTTTGACGGCTACCCGGGCGAGCTCTTCGTGACGGAGTTCGACCTCGGCGGCGGCCCCACGACCTCGAAGATCGACCGCCCCCACGGGCCCACCCTCGAGGGCGGCGACCTGACGTGGCGCCCCGGCACGCGCGACCTCGCGTTCCGCGCCGACGACCGCGGGCGCACCCGCGTCTTCCAGGCCCGCGACGTCCGGCGCGGGCGCCACGGCGACATCAGCACGCTTACCCCTGGCGAGGTCGTCGTCGGGTCGTACAGCTTCGACGCGATGGGCAACGTCGCCGTCGTCTGCGCGACGCCCCAGAGCTACGAAGAGCTCTACCTCTACTCCGGCTCGCGCGCCCGTCGCCTCACCAGCCTCAACCCGCACACCGACGCGTGGAAGAAGCCGCAGGTCTCCGTCGTTTCGTGGGACGCCCCGGACGGCACAACGGTCGAGGGCATCCTCGAGCTCCCCTACGGGCACGACCCCGAGACCGACGGCCCGCTCCCCCTGGTCGTGAACATCCACGGCGGCCCGACCTCCGCGACCCCGTTCTGCCAGCGCTACTGGATCTACGGGCGCACGCTCTTCCCCTCCAAGGGATGGGCGATGCTGTCGCCGAACTACCGCGGCTCGACCGGCTACGGCGACCGGTTCCTCATCGATCTCATCGGGCGCGAGAACGACATCGAGGTGAAGGACATCCTCGCGGGCGTGGACGCGATGGTCGAGCGCGGCATCGCCGACGACACGCGCATGGCCGTCATGGGCTGGTCCAACGGCGGGTTCCTCACCAACGCGATCATCACCACCACCGACCGCTTCAAGGCCGCCAGCTCCGGCGCCGGCGTCTTCGATCAGAACGCGCAGTGGATGCTCGAGGACACCCCCGGCCACGTCGTCAACTACATGAAGGGCAAGCTGCCCTGGGAAGACCTCGGCGAGTACGACGAGTCCTCCCCTATGTCCAAGGCCGGGAACATCGTCACGCCCACCGTGATCCACGTCGGCGAGAACGACCCCCGCGTGCCCACCGTCCACTCGATCGCCCTCCACCGCGCGATGAAGCACTACCTCGACGTGCCCGTCGAGCTCGTCGTCTACCCGGGCGCCGGGCACGGGCTCACGACCTACACCCACCGCAAGGCCAAGATGGCCTGGGACCACGCGTGGTTCGACCACTGGGTGATGGGCACGGAGTGACGCTTACTCGGGCGGCGGGCTCTGACGCCGTTTCTTGATCTGCCCCCGCTGCTTCTTCGCGGTGATGCGCCGTTCCTTCGACCCGCGCGTGGGCTTCGTCGCCACGCGTCGCTTGGGCGGGACGAGCGAGCGCAGGATCAGCTCGCGCAGGCGGTCGAAGCACGCCCGACGGTTCTGGGACTGTGTGCGGTGCTCGGCCGCCTCGATGACCAGCTCGTCATCCTTATTGAGGCGCTGCCCGGCCGCGGTGCGCAGGCGTCGGCGCTGCGGGTCGGTGAGTGGGAGGTCCTCGATGGCGACCCGCAGGCGGCACTTGGTCGCCCGCTTGTTGACGTTCTGCCCGCCCGGGCCCGAGGCGAGGCTGTAGGTCAGCTCGATCGCCTCGGCGCGCACTGATCTCCCGGGGGCGACTTCCAGGTCGCCGCGGTCGGCCTGCGGTTTGGGAGCGTCCTCTGGCATCGCTGAGGAAGGATACCCCGCCGGTCTGTGCGGGTCGCAGCGTCTCGCGCGGTCAGGGAACCCGGGAAGCGCGCCGCGCGCGGGGTTCGCGCTCGCCCGGGCCCAGGCTGGATCGGAGGGTCTAGGTGCACGCGTGGCAAGTACGCGCGACGTGCGGACGGAGGTCCACCCATGCGACCCATCATCTCTGACCCGAGCCGGAACGAACGCAACGCCTTCTATCAGAACATCGCGGCGCAGAACGTCACCCTGCACCGCCTTTCCACCGGGCTGCGGATCAACAGCGGGGCCGACGACCCGGCGGGGCTCATCGCGTCCGAGAACCTCCGCGCGGTCCTCGCGACCCTCGAGGCCGAGTCCCGCGCCGTGGAGCGCGCCGACGCGGTGACGCGCACCGCAGACGGGGCGCTCGAAGAGGTGTCCTCGCTCCTGCGCCGCGCCGAGTCCCTCGCCGTCGCCAACGCCGGCGACGGGGTCTCTGACGCCGAGCGCGAGGCGAACCAGCTCGAGATCGACTCCATCCTCCAGTCCGCCGACCGCATCGCCTACACCACCGAGTTCAACGGGCAACGCCTCCTCGACGGGTCGTTCAGCTCCCGCGCCGTCGGCGAGACGCTCGATATCGAGAGCGCACTCGTCCGCGACCTCGGCGAGACCATCGTTGACGAGGGCGGGCCCAACGAAGAGGTCTACGACCTCAGCGACGTCTTCAGCGGCGCCCCGCTCGACACGACCAGCGGCGACGTCTCCATCGCCGTCAGCGTCATCCGCGAGGCGGGGGCGAGCATCGCCGCGATCCGCGGCAGCCTCGGCGCGTTCTCGTCGAACACGCTCGGGGCCGAGCGTGCGCGCATCGGCGCGGCGATCGAGAACGTCTCGGCCGCCGAGTCGCTCATCCGCGACGCCGACTTTGCGGAAGAGACCTCGGACCTCGCGCGCCAGGGCGTCCTCGCGGACTCCTCTCGCGCCGCGATCGGTCTCGCGAACACGTCCGACAGTCAGATTCTTTCGCTGCTGCTCGGCTAGCCGCTACTTCTTCTTCGGCGGCCCGTTCAGCTCGCCCGCGAGCGCCGCGAGCCCGGCGAGATCCCGACTCTTCACCACCGCCGCAACCCGCTTCGGGTCCGCGGCGGTGTTGTTCAGCGCCGTCTCGGCGCGTTTCCACAGCGAGTCAGCCTTCTTCCCCTCGGCGAGGTAGAGGTCGGAGACGAGCTCCGAAACCTTCTGCGCCATGATGGTGTCACGCTGGTCGTAGTACCGGTTGACGATGCCCCGCTGCGCGTGGCTGAAGTCCTGTCCTTTGGCCATCGCCCAAGCGTAGCGGCTGGGGACGGGTCTAGCGCTGCGCGAGAACGAGCTCGCGGTCGTCGGGCCCCGCGACGGTCACGCTGCGCCCCGCCACGTCGATCGAGCGGACGCTCCATCCCTGGCCGAGGTCGTCGCCGACACGGCGCACCTGCTGGTTGATCACGCACAGGCCGTTGCCCTGGGCGGACATCACCGAGGTGAGCTTGAAGACGGGGTCTTCGCGCTTCGGGTCCTTCACCGTGTGGATCACCGCCTCGTGCTCGTAGCGGTTGTTGTTCACGAAGGGCGAGCCCACGGGCGCCAGGGCGCTCAGGCGGGCGATCTCGCTCTCGTACGCGGCGGTCTCGTCGCCCGTCAGGGGCGAGCGCGTCGGGACCTGCGGGAGCTTCATGTCTTCCGCGACGAGCTCCTCGCTCAGCGCCTCGACCGGTTCGATCTCCATCTCCGGCTCTTCACGCGAAAGGAACAGGGCGCCGGCCACCGCGAGCGGGAGCAGGAAGCACCCCGCGGTCTGCATCCCGGACGGGCTCAGTAGGCTCTTCATCGCATCTCTCCATCGGCGAGCGTCGTCTCGTTGTCGGTGACGCTCGTGGTGCTGAGCGTGAGCGAGAGCTGGACCGACCCCGCTTCGTCGCCCTCGCGCAGCACGAACTCCTCGACGGTCGCCATCGGCGCGCGGTCGATCGAGGTGAGGAACACCGCGATCTGGTCGTAGGTCCCCGTCGCCGAGACCCGCACCTGCCCCACCCGGAGCACAAGCGGGCCGAACGCGTCGGCGCTGGCGCGCGGGTCGGGCTCGACGTTCCCGATGCGCAGCCCCGCGTCGCTCGCCAGGGCGTGGATACGGTTCTGTTCGCCGATCAGCGTATCCTCGCCGAAGCGGTACCCGAGCAGGCGGGCGACGCGTGACGCCGACTCCTCCTGCCCCGGCTCGGTCGTCGAAACGCCCAGCCGGCTGAGTTCTTCGCTCGCGGCACGCGCCTCGATCGCGAGCTCGGCTCGATGATCGAGCGCGGGCTCTACGCCGAACGCAAAGAGCGCGTACATCGCGCCGAAGACGATGACGATCGACGCCCACTGTTCTCGGATGTAGCCGATCACTCCGCACCCCCAGTCTCGATCCACGCCGCGACCGTCTCGTGCAGAAGCAGCGAGAGCTCAAACGACGCGTATGTCGTGCTCGGTTCTTCGATCATCCGCACCGTGCCCACGTCGACCCCGTTGGTCAGCGCCGACCCGTCGAGGGCGTCTACGTACCCCTGCATCGACGCCCGCGCGTCTTCGACGGTGGCGCCCGAGGACCGCACCCGCAGCGTCAGGCGGGTCCCGTTGTTCGTCCGATCGGCGCGGAGCGTCTCGATCTCGACCGTCTCGCCCGCCGCCTCCGCGACAAGCCGGAGCGCCGCGCCGTGGTCGGCCGTGGACGCCGCGCTCGCGCGGAGCGCCCGCTCGAGCGCCGACGAGGCGATCGCCTCACGGTGCTCGTCGACCGATGTCTCGGCCGCTCCCAGACGGGAGACCTCCTCGAGCGTCGCGGTCAGCTCGCGCTGGATCGTCTGGCTCTCGTACATCGCCAGCCCGCCGGCGCCCGTGACGAGCACCGCCGCGGCGGCGACACCCCCCCAGAACGCCCGCACGCTCACGCCGCTCTCGCTCGTCCCGTCGGCGTACGCGCACGCCCCGCCCCGCCCGTCGAGACCCGCACGCTGAACGAGCGAGAACCACTCGGGCGAGTTCGGCGCACCGCTCTCATCCGCCGCGCCGCCCTCGAGTTCGATCTCGAGCTGCTCCGCGAGCACGCTGCGCAGGCGCTTCACGCCTTCGCAGGGCCCGACCAGATGCAGTCGGACCTGGAACTGCGCCGATGGTTCGAGTGTGAAACGGACCGATTGCTTGAGTTCAACAGCGATGCGCTGGAGCGCGGGCTGCATCGAGCGGAGGACATCCACGCCGCGGATGCCGCCGTAGTCCTCGTCGCCGGTGCCGGGGACGCCGTGCTCTTCGAGCAGCATCCGGCGCGCCGCGCCGTCGAGGTCGGACGGCGGGTCTTCGGTGTTCGCCAGCAGCGTGAGGTACGCCGACGCGAGCGCCGACAGCCCGACGTCCGCGAAGCGCACCAGCGTGGTTTGCCCCCCCACCGCGATCGCGATCGCGGAGGCGTCATCGCCCATCGCGAGCGTCACCGAGGGATCCTGGTCGCTCGTGCGCTCGGCCTGCATGACCGCGGCCCGCGCCGCGAAAGACTCGCCCGCGTAGATCGCGCCCATGCGCCCGCCCGCTTCGAGCACCGCCTCGCGGATCATCCTCTCGCGTTCGATCCCGACCTGCGCCACAAGCACGCGCGAGCCCTCGCCCGTCGTCGCGAGCGTTTCCGCTTCGATCAACTGCGTCGCCGGGTTGATCGACCCCGACTCGACCTCCGCGAGCACCGCGGCGTCGCACGCGGGTTTCCCGGTCACCGGCGTCCGGACGACCGTCGCGGCCGACCCGTCGCAGCGCCAGAAGACGTTCACGCGCGACCGCCCGGCGCCGATGCGTTCGAGGCACGTCGAGACCGCCGCCGCGAGCTCCTCGCGTTCCCACCCGTCGGTGAGCGGCACGGAATGCGTGGCGGTCTCCACCCCGCGCATCATCAGCGCGCTGTGAAGACGGGTCTTCGTCACGTCAAGCCAAACTGTACTGCTGCCCAGTGCCACGAGGCCTCCAGCTTCTAGGGGGTGTACGTCCGGGTCACACGCGCGTCGCCGCTGGACACGCTGATGACCCACTCCGTCACGCCCTGATCGGACGTTTCCTCAAACCCGATGACCGGCAACGCCGGATCCGTGTAGATATCAGCCAGCGCGACGCCGCCCCGGTCGGCAGACAACGCCAGCGCCTCGCCCGCCCGCCCGCCGAGCCGCGCCCGCGCGCTCTCGACCGCCAAACGACCGATCCGGGCGCTCTCCGTCGCCGTGCGACCCGACGCAACCACCGACGCCGCGCTCGTCGCGAGCAGCAGCATCGCCAGGACGGCCGCGAAGGCCCGCCGCGTGTTCGTTCGCTGCTCACTCATCCTCGTACACCGTCACGTTCCTGAAATACGATTCGGAGTACGCCCCGACATCGTCGTTGTTCACGAACACCAGGTACGCGATGTCGCCCAGCGGGTAGAGCGGGTTCATGTCCTTGAGCTTGACCCTGTACGTCGTGTAGCGCCCCGAACCGTTGTACTCCTCGACCGCAGGCGGGGCGATCGCAAAGAGCGGGAGCGTGCCCCACGTCTGAACGCCGCGCGCGTCCACGACAAGCTGCATGTCCTCAGCCGTCTGGATCCCCACAAACTCGCCCTCGCTCGTGCTCGCGTACTCGAACTCGAGCACCGTGTTCTCTGTCACGGTGTACGGGAACTGGATCGCTTTCCACGCGTTGCCGTAGAGGTACAGCGTGTACCCCCCGTCCTGGATCTCCGCGACCGTGTCGCGATCGAACGCGCCGTCTTCCTTGCCGAACGGGTGCAGCGTGTACCCGTTGAAGTTGATCGACGGGCTGATCTCCCCGGTGGCGCGCCAGATCTCGATGAGGCACACGCACCCGCCGTTGCTGCCAGAGTCCACCTTGCTCAGCTCGATGTACCCCTCCGTCACCGTCAGCGTCGGCGAGAGCACCTCGGGGAAGAACGTGGGCTGGGCGCCAGAACCATCGGGCGCCGGGACGGCGTGCCCCTTGAAGCCGATCTGGAAGAACTCGCCGCGATCGTGGTACACGTCCTGGATCAGCGTGAGCTGGGTGTCCGTGTTGCTCCCGTCGCGGACGATCAGGCGCGTCGTATGGTCGTAGCTCGGGTCGCCGCCAGCGAGCACGATGCGGTAGTCCCCGTTGGGCACGTCCATCCGGAAGACGATCTCGTTCCCGACCTGCCACTTGGTCCCGATGAACTGGTCGTAGATCTCGTCGGGCCCGCTGTACCGCCCTCGGTTGTTCGGCGAGTCGTCGATGCCGTCAACGTCCGTGTACCCGTAGCCGCGCGCTTCGTCGTACAGGTAGTTCGCGCCGTACTGCACCACCTTGATGTAGTCGCGCCCCGGCTCGTTCGGAACCGGGCGCGTCCAGTCGTTCTGACCAAACGCGTACGCGGCCACGAGCGCAGAGCCCTCGTCCTCGGGCGCGGGGCGCGCCAGCGAGATCGCCGTCCGCACCATCCCCATCCCGACGTCCACCCCCAGCTCGGCCCGCCACGCGTCCTCGGGCGTCTCCGAGGCGTCCGTCACGCCGTCCTTCGCGAGCACCCGAAGCTCGAAATCCTGCGCGAAGTTGTCCGCGAGCAGGCTCTCGCCGTCGTCGTCGAACACGTACACGGAGCCGTTCTCGAACCGCACGCCCCGCCCGTCGTGGCGCGTAAAGTGCGTCGCGCTCACCTCGCTCAGCCCGGACGACTGCCCCATGCCCTCGGGCGCCGTGCGCACCAGGTCCGCGATCCGCTCCAGCGCGTGGTTGGTTTCCCAGAGCTCGCGCCGGGCGTCCTTCTGGAACGCAGCGCCACGCGAGAGCTCGACCATCAGCGGGCCCACGAAGCTCGCGGCGAGCCCGAGCACCAGGATCGTCGCCATCATCTCGACGAGTGTAAACGCGCGCTCACGCATCACGGCGCTCCCACAACCGTCGAGAAAGGCGCACGCACCGCGCGCCCCAGCCCGTTCGTGTAGAGGACCTCGACCGTCACGAGCCGGGTCGCCGCTCGATCGTCAGCGTCGATCGCGTTCCCCTCCGCGTCGCGCACGAGACCGAAGCTCACCTCGTACGTCATGCCCTGATCCTCGTAGGCGTCGGTGACGGTAGCGAGGCGTGCACGCAGCCCGCCGTCGCCGGCGTCGAGGTACGCCGGGTCGCCCATCGCTTCCAGGCTCATCGACTCGTCGCCCGACGACGCGTCCGCGATGATCTGTTCGAGAACCGCGGTCGCCAGCCACGCGGTGTGGAACGATCGGCGTTCCTCCACCAGCGCCCGCGACGACGACGACGAGAGCGCCGCGATCGGCGGGACCGCGACCGCGACGACGATCACGAGCGCCATGATCTCCACGAGGGTCACCCCGCGCCGAGCGAGCCAGCCGGTCTTTCGCGTGTCGCTCACCATCGCAGTGTGCCGCTCCTCGGGAACACGCTCAGCGTCGCCCCGGACGCGAATCGGATCTCGACGGTCTCGGATGCTCGGTCGCCGGTCTCGTCCACGGGCTCGCCAGTCAGCGGCTCGCCCGTCGCGTTGAACCAGACCTCCATCGGCCCGCCCACGCCGGGATCGACTCCCGCGAGCGCCGTTACCTCGTCGTGCCCGAGCGTTCGCACGTCGCCAGCGGTGTCGCCGCCCGAGGACGCGATGACCGCGGGCTCACCCCCGAAGGACTCCAGCCACACCACGCTCGCGAGACGCCCGCCATCGTCGAGGCGGAGTGCGTGAGGGCTCCCGGTCGCCCACGCCCGCTGCCTGGCAAGAACGACCAGCGTCTCCACCGCTTCGCGGTCGGCCGCGGCGCCTGCGCGCTCCATCCCCGTTACCGCGGGGATCGCCGTAAAGGAGATCACCGCGAGCACGATCATCACCCCGGCGAGTTCAACAAGCGTGAACCCGCGAGGCCGCGTGGCAGAGGGCGACACGAGCACGTTGGCCTCAGAAGTCGTTGGCGGTGACGGGGTCGCCGTTGTTGTCGGTGGCGTCCGTCTCGTCGTCGCTGTTCGCCCAGATGATCGCGACCGGGGGGTCCGACGAGTTGCTGTAGTAGTAATTCCAGCCGTACGACGACGCGTTCCCGACGTACCGCTCGGTCGCGTTGTTGAGCGAGGTGATGCGGCGCACGTTCGAGAGCCCGTTGTACGGGTTCTTCGGCAGCGATTCCTGCATCACAACGCCAACCGTGGCGAGCTCGACCTCGGTCGGGTAGACCGGGTTGTCCTCGGAGGCACGGACGGCGTAGAACTGGGCGATCGCCGAGCGCATGCCGCCGAGCGAGCCGTCGAGCGCAGCCGTACGGGCCTGGTCCCCGTAGCTGAAGAACCGAGGCGCCGCGACGCCCGCGAGGATCGCGAGCACAACCATGACGGCGATCAACTCGACAAGCGTGAACGCTGATCGCACACGAGCCGACACGGGATACTGACAGAGTCGCATGGGGAGTCTCCTTACAGACCGAACGAACGTGGTGAACCGTTAGCGCATCACCGATGCCATGTCCCACATGGGCAGGAAGATGCCAAGAGCGACGAGAAGCACGACGCCCGTGAGCACCGCGATAAGAATGGGCTCGATGAGAGTCCCGAGGTTTTTCGAGAGGTGTTCCGCTTCGCGCTCGTAGCGACGCGCGATCACGCCGCACAAGCGCGGCAGCTCCGCGGCCTCCTCGCCCGCCGCGAGCATCCGCTTCGCGAAGATCGGGAGGTACGATGCGCTCGAGAGCGCGTCGGTCAGGCTGGACCCCTGGCGCACGCGCCGCGAGGCCTCTTGCATCTGCGCCGCGAGCATCGGGCGCCCCGAGGCGCGCCCCGCCTGCTCGACCGCGTCGATCAGGCTGATCCCGGCGCTCAGGCTCATGCCGAGCACGCGCGAGAACCGCGTCACGCCCAGCGCCCGCAGCATCGTGCGGATGTACGGCACGTGGTGCAGCCCCCGGTCGATCGCCAGCCGCCCCGCGGGCGTCGCCCACATCGACCGGACCACGAGCACGAAGCCGATGATCCCGCCAAGGTAGGCCCACCAGTACCCGTTGAGCGAGTGACCGACGGTGTCGAGCACCCGCGTCAGCGCGGGCAGTTCAACGCCGCGCTCGGCGAACATCGTCGTGAACTTCGGGACGACAAACGCGAGCAGGAACGCCGTCCCGCCGCCTAGCGCGATCGCGACCGCGAGCGGGTACATGACCGCCTGCTGCACGCGCCGGCGCGTCTCCGCCTGCCACTCGAGGTTGTTCGCGAGCTGCTCGAGCGCCCGGCGCATCGAGCCCGATTTCTCCGCGGCGGCAATCGTTTCGATGTACACCGCCCCGAACTCGCGCTCGTGCTCGCGCAGCGCGTCGGTGATCGACGAACCCGCGTCCACGCGCTGCGCGATCCGCTGGACCATCCGGCTCACCGCCGGGTTGCTTTCCTGCTCGGCGATCGCCCGGAGCCCGTCGCCGATCGGGACCGCCGCCTCGAGCAGCGTCCCGAGCTCGTACGTGAACTGACCGATCTCGCCGGCCCCGACCCTCGGCCCGAGGACCGAACGGCTGACCTTCCGCTCGACCACGCTCACCGGCGTGAGCCCCTTGGCCCGCACCTCGCGGATCGCGGTCGAACGGTCCGCCGCCTCGACGCGCCCGCTCTGCGAACGCCCCGCGGCGTCGGTCGCTTTGTACTCGTAAAGAAGCGCGCTCATGCGGCGACCTCCGTCTCGTTTTCGACCGCCGCTGGCTCGTCCGCCCGCACGCGGGACGCCTCGGCGAGCGTGGTTTCCCCGGCCAGCGCCTTCGCCACGCCGTCACGCCACATCGGCTCGAGCCCCTCGCCCCGCGCCGCGATCGCCAGCTCCACCGGCGTCGCGTCGCACGCGATCAGCGAACGCAGCCTGGGCGTCACACGCATCATTTCGTACACGCCGCTCCGCCCGCGGCACCCGCTGAGCCCGCACGCCGAGCACCCGCGCCCCGCCCGCAACCCCAGCGCCTGATCCGGCGTCACGCCGAACAGCTCGAGCTCGCGCGGGTCCGCCTCGTCCGGCGCCGCGCACACCGGGCACACGCGCCGCACCAGCCGCTGCGCGAGAACGCCAAGCAGCGCAGAACTGATCGCAAAGGGCGGGACGTCAAAGTCGCGCAGACGCGAGACCGCGCCCGACGCGTCGTTCGTGTGCAGCGTCGAGAGCACCAGGTGCCCCGTCAGCGCCGCCTGCACCGCGATCTGCGCGGTTTCCTTGTCTCGGATCTCACCCACGAGCACCACGTCGGGGTCCTGACGCAGGATCGAACGCAGCGCCGTCGCAAACGTCAGCCCCGCCTCGATGTTCACCTGCGTCTGACGCACCATCGGCAAACGCACCTCGACCGGGTCCTCGATCGTCATCACGTTCCGCTCGGGCGAGTTCAGCTGAGCGAGCGCCGTATACAGCGTCGTCGTCTTGCCCGACCCCGTCGGCCCCGTCACCAGGATCATCCCGTGCGGCTTCGTCGCCAGCTCGGTCATCGTGCCCGCGATCGCCGCCGGCATCCCCAGTGAACCAAAGTCCTTGATCTCCACCGCGCGCGCAGCACGCGGATGACCACGTTCTCGCCCCAGATCGTCGGGATCACCGACAAACGCAGGTCGATCGTCTCGTTGCGGTGCGCGTACGCGATCTTCCCGTCGAGCGGCTTGCGCGTCTGCGTCAGATCCAGCTTCGCCATCACCTTCAGGCGGCGCACGATCGCGTCGTGCATCGAACGCATCGGCGCCTGACGCTGCTGGAGCATCCCGTCGATGCGGTACCGCAGGTGCACCCGACCGTCGTCGGGCCCAAGGTGGATATCGCTCGCCCCGTCGAGGACCGCGGAGCTGAGAATGTCATTGACCGTCGCGACCACCGGGTCGTTCGAGTCGGCCTGATGCTCGACGTCCGGCGCCTTGCCCTTGCCCTCGATCTCGTGCGTGCGCCGGTACGCCCGGGCGATCAACGCCCGCAGCAGGTCCCCCTCGCACAGCACCGCCTCCACATCGCGGTCGAGCTTCTGGCGGATCTGATCCAGCCCGCGGAAATCCAGCGGGTCCGCCATCCCGACCACCACGCCCGCGTCGAACACGAAGATCGGGAACGCCGTGTGCGCCTCGGCGAACGCGCGGGGAAGCAGCTCCGCGTTCTTGAGCGTGATGTCGTACCGGTTAAGGTCCACATACGGCGTTTCGCAGACAACCGCGCGCATCAGCGCCGCGTCGCGCGACGTGACGACCCCGAGCGCCACCAGCTCGTCGGCGGTGTCCCCGTCGGGGTTCGCGTCCCGCGCACGCACCACGTCCGCCTCTGTCACAAGGCCCTTGCGGACCAGTTCCTGAACCAGATAGTCGTCAGTTCTGTGCATGGATGAAGCGGCGCTTAAATGCGCTCGACCTCCATCCCGTCGATATCCGCGATCAGGCTTGCGATCTGTTCAAACTCATCGTCGCTCAAACGCTCGAAGCCCACACCGATCAGATACGAGGGGCGCCGGTCGAGCATCTGCACGCGCCGGACGACGCCGGGCGCACGCACCACGGCCTCAGGGTCTTCCTCGTTCCGGTGGACGCCAACGATCACCTGCGCCCACTTCGGGATGTACTCCCCCACCACCAGCCCGGCGCCGCCGCCGGAAATATCCATCAGCGTTCCCTCGATGCGCGAGTGTTTCGACAGCACCTCGGGCGTGACGCGCAACTGCTCCGCGTCTTCCTGAGAAAGCATGATCGAAGCCGCGAGCGCAACTTCACGCCGTTCCTCAGACCGAAAGCGCAGGTGTCGTGGGGACTCTGACATGCACCCCACATCGGGCTACCGCACGTCCGAAACGAGGGAAACCACACCGGGAAGCACGTATGACAAGCCGCACAACCGTCACAAACGGCCCGCGGCTCCGAGAACTAGAACGCGACCACGTCCCCATCGACCCGGAGGCCCACCCGACGTCCGGGAACCAGCTCCTCGCCCGCAGCGAGGCGGACCCGCAGCACCGCACCCGACTCCATCCGCACCAGCGCCGCCCGGTCGTGCCCGTAGAACAGCGTCCTCTCCACGATGCCCCGCGCGCCCTCGTCGATCCCGCACAGGCGGATCGCCTCCGAACGCACGAAGACCTCGCAGTCGCCGCTCTCGCGCACGCACCCGCCGGCGTGCGAGCACGGCAGAGCACCCAGCTCGCAGCGCACGCAGTCCCCCACCATCGATCCGGGCAGCAGGTTCCCGTCGCCCACCAGTTCCGCGATGTCCCGGTTCGCCGGGCGCAGGTAGATCTCCGCCGGAGCCCCCGTCTGCACCACGCCGCCGCGCATCATGACGGCCACGCGGTCGGCGACGCTCAGCGCCTCCTCCTGATCGTGCGTCACGAGCACCCCGCTCGCGCCTGCCTGGCGCAGCAGCTCGAGCACGTCGTGGCGCACCGCGTCGCGCAAGGAGGTGTCGAGGCTCGAGAAGGGCTCATCGAGCAGCACCACCGCCGGTTTCGGCGCCAGCGCCCGGGCGATCGCCGTGCGCTGGCGCTCGCCACCAGAAAGCTCGTGCGGGCGCCGGTCACGCAGCGCCAGCAGCCCCGTCATCGCCAGCATGTCCTCGATGACGCGCGAGCGACGCGCCCGGCGCGTCAGCCCGTACGCCACGTTCTGCTCGACCGTCAGGTGCGGGAAGAGCGCGTAGTCCTGAAACACCACGCCGACGCCGCGCTTGTCGGGCGAGACGAACGCCCCAGGACCGTCCACGAGCGTGCCCGCGATCTCCACCCGCCCGGCGTCAGCGCGCTCGAGCCCCGCGATGATCCGCAGCAGCGTCGTCTTGCCGCACCCGCTCTGCCCCAGGATCGCGAGCAGCTCGCCCCGGTGAAGCGTCAGCGAGGCGTCACGCACCGCCGGCGAGGCACCGAAGGACTTCGACACGCCCTCGCAGCGAACAACCACGTCCGGGATCTGCTGCTCCGAAGAGATCACGCGAGGCCCTCCCGCCGCATCACCAGCACAACCGCCGAGCACGACACCACCAGCAGCGCGATCGCCGGCGCCGCCGCACGACCATACTCCGCCTCGGTCATCGCGCCCCACAGCTCCGTCGCCAGCGTCCGCACCCCCGTCGGGGCCAGGAGCAGCGTCGCGGGAAGCTCGCGCGCCGTCGTGATCAGCACCAGCAGCCACGCCCCGACCGCACCGGGCGCCGCCTGCGGCAGCGTCACGCTGAAAAACACCGACGCCCGCGAGCGCCCCAGCGTCCGCGCCGCTTCTTCGGTCTGCGGGGAGATCCGCCCGAGCGTCGCGCGCAGCGGCGTCACCGCCTGCGCCAAGAACATCGCGAGGTACGCCAAGAGGAGCACGACCCACGTCTGGTAGAAGGGCGTCCGCAACGCAAAGAACGCCAGCCCCAGCGCCGCGACCACGCCCGGGAGCGCGAACCCGAGATGGCTCACCCGCTCAACCCCCACCGAAAACGCCGAGCGCCGTCGAACGACCAGGTGCGCGATCGGCCACCCGGCGATCAGCGTGAGCGTCGCCGCCAACGCCGCCAAGGCGCCGGTGCTCAGGGCCGCGTCGAGCGTCCGCCCCGTGAACCCCGCCGACGACGACCAGTGCGCCGCGACCACGAGCACCACCCCGCTTGTTAGCGCAGCGACCAGCCCGGCGAACGCCATCGCGCCCCACCGTGCCCGCCCGAGACGCCACACCAGCGGGTGGGCGTTCTCGCCCGTCCGACGATCGGCCCGCCCGCGCCCGCCGAAACGATCGGACGCCAGCAGGAACCCGACCGCGATCAGCGCCAGCATCAGGCTCATCGCCGCGGCCGCCGAGCGATCGAACGACGAGGTGTACGACAGATAGATCGTGCGCGTGAACGTGTCGTAACGCAGCAGCGACACCGCCCCGAACTCGCTGAGCGTGTACAGCCCGACAAACAGCCAGCCCCCCACCGCCGCCGGGAGCAGCTGCGGCGCCACGCCCGTCACGAACGCCCGCAGCGGGGAGCGCCCGAGCGTGCGCGCCGCCTCGTACGGCCCGCGGTCCGCCCGCGCGCACGCGGCGCGAAGGGGCAGGTAGGCGTAGGGGTACACGAAGATCGTCAGGATGAACGCCGCCGCCCAGAACCCCGACAGCGCCGGCGGCTGCCCGAGCCCGAGCCACTCCCACGCCGCCCCGAGCGGCCCGCGCGGGCTCAGCCCCATCAGATAGACCGACGCCCCGAGGTAGCAGGGCGCCGCCAGCGGCGCGACCGCCAGGAGCGTCCACACCCGGCGCAGCGGGAGATCCCGCGCCCCCGTGATCCACGCCAGCGCCCCCGCGAGCGTCAGAGACGCCGTCGCGACGGTCAGCGCCAGCGCCACACTGCGCGCCGCCAGCGCCCACGTCGAAGCGCGCAGCAGCGTCTCAACCGACCGCTCGCCCCCGCCGATCGTGCGCACCACGAGGTACACCACGGGCAGCAGCACCACCGCCGCGGCCGCGGCCGCGCACACCCCAAGCCCCCACGCACGCGGGGCCGAGCGGGTCGCCGGAGTAGGCAGGGCGAGTTGGGTCATCGTGGTTAGGGCAGCGCGCCGGTCTCGCGCAGCATGTCGAGCGTGCCGCGGAGGTCGGAGAGATCAGACAGATCGATCGCCGGGGGCTCGAGCCGGTCGAGCGGACGCAGCCCCTCGGGCGGCGCGACGCCGGCGATCAGCGGGTACTCGAACGTGCGCGCCGCGAAGTCTTCCTGTGCCTCTTCGCTCAGCATCGAGGCGATCAGCGCGTGGGCGTTGTCGAGTGTCTCGGCGTTGCGCTTCGCGGACCGCAGCACGCCCGCGCCCGCGACGTTCACCAGCGCGCCGGGGTCGCCCGACGCCGGGAACGCGTTCGCGGCCGGGAACCCGGGGTCCTCCGCGAGGAACCGCATGAGGTAGTAGTGATTGACCAGCCCGAGGTCGATCTCGCCCGCGCCGACGGCGCGCACGATCGCGGAGTTCTTGGGGTAGTCCGTCGCGCCGTTGGCGATCATGCCAAGGAGCCACTCGCGGGTGCGGTCGTCGCCGTGCGTCACGCGCATCGCGCTGACGAAGGACTGGAACGACCCGTTCGCCGGGGCCCACGCCACGCGGTTCTTCCACTCGGGTTTGGTCAGCTCGAAAACCGACGTGGGGACGTCCGTCTCCGTCAGCGCGTCGGTGTTGTAGACGATGGTGCGCGCCCGCCCGGTCACGCCGACCCACACCCCCTGCGGCGAGCGGTACGCCGGGTCAACGAGAGCGGTCAGCTCGCCCGGCAGGCTGCGCAGACGCCCGGCCTCCGCGAGGGCGCCGAGGGCGCCGGCGTCCTGAGCGATGAACACGTCCGCCGGCGTGCGCGATCCTTCTTCAAGAAGGAGCGCCGCCAGCTCGGCCGTCCCGCCGTAGCGGACTTTCACCTCGACGCCGCTCTCGGCCTCGAAACGCTCGATGGCCGGGCCGATGAGGGACTCGGAACGCCCGCTGTAGACGACGAGCGGCTCGGCCGCGGCCGCGGCCGCGGCGATGAGGGCGAGCAGAGAGACAATCAGTCGTGTGCGCATGAGAATGGCTCCTGATCGGGACGAGAACCCGAACGAGCCATTCTATTGAGACTAGGTCTCAATTGCAACGCCAGCGGTTCAGAAGCAGGAGCCCCAGGCGGCGAGCATGATGGCCAGGTCCCCGGCGTCGACGGAGCCGCTGTTGTCGATATCCGCGCTGCCGGACCCGCCCCAGCCCGCGAGCAGGATCGCGAGGTCGCTCGCGCCGACGCTGCCGTCGGAATCGAGGTCTGCCGGGCAGTCGCCGGCGATCTGGATCGTGCTCGGCCCGACGATCGTGAGCGTGTAGTCGGACGTCGCCCGGAAGGACGCCCACTGCGAGGTCACCATCGTGTAGGTCCGCCCGGTGAAGAGGAGCGCCGAGACGTGCGCGGTGCCGCGGGGCGTGCCGTCGGCGGCGAACCCGTTGCCGAGCCCGTAATCGAGCTGGTTGGTGAGCGGCAGCGTCGGATCAAACTCGCCCTCGTAGAACGACGCCCACGTGTCCTCGGCGAGGGGGTGAACAGAATCGAGCGTGTAGAGCCCGCTGACGGGGACGGTGAACTCGATGGCGTCGTAGGCGACGGGCCCGAGCCCGGAGATCCCCACGATGGAGAAGGGGCGGTCCCACATCGGGCGGCCGGTCGTCGTGGAGTCGATCACGGTGGTGACGTCCGAGGCGGAGGCAAGGTAGTGGAGCTCGACGTCGCGCAGCCCCGCGATGTAGGGCGAGGGGGTGCCCGAGAAAGTCCAGGTGTAGTCGCCCGGTCCGGATGGTTCGAGGAAGGAACCGGTCGCGTCGGCGAGCGGGTACTCGGCGATGGAGACCTCGCCGCCCACGAAGTCCCATTCGAGGGTGGAGGCGAAGGGCGGGACGACGGTGATATCGAGGTCGGCCGACCACGGGGCCGAGCCGCCGCCGAAGTCGCCAAAGACTGTGATCCATCGCGCGGTGAGCCCGACGCCCGCGATGAAGTCCGCGCCTGAGGCAGGGACCACGACAGTCGTCCCGGCGGCGGGGACGTCGAGGTCATCAACCGCCACGCTCTCAAGCAGGCGCAGCGCCCCGGGGGCGCTCGCGACGGGGAGGAGCAGGAACGCCGCGGCAGCGGCTTTCGCGGCGAGGGAGAGGCGCGGTGTGGTCGGCGTGTTCATGCCATTGAGAGTAGAGCCAAACCGCCCGGATTCAAATACTGAAATGGCGGTTCGGCACGCCCCCGGCCCTCACAGGATGCCCGACGCGCTTTTCTTGGATCCCGCCGCGAACGGGGCCGCGCGAGCGGGGCGTGGAGTGGTTCTGCGCGTAGAATCACGGCACGTCCACGCACGGAAGGGAACCGTCATGAAGATCGTCAAGGTGCTTTTGGTTGTCGGGTTGATTCTGGTTATCGCGGTCGCGGTAGTCGGCGCGGTCGCGCTGGGGAACCTCGACCGCGCCGCGAAGATCGGCATCGAGCGGGGCGGGTCGTACGCGCTGGGCGTCGATACGACGCTCGAGAAAGCGGACATCGGCGTGCTCTCGGGCACGTTCTCGATGGACCGGCTCACCGTCGCCAACCCCGCCGGGTTCAGCACCCCCCACTTCCTCGCGCTGGGCGCGGGGAACGTGAAGGTCTCCTACGGCTCGCTCATGGAGGACACCATCATCCTCCCCGAGCTCACGCTGAGCAGCATCGACGTCTACCTCGACAAGGAAGACGGCACGAGCAACTACCAGACGATCATGGAGAACCTCAAGAAGTTCGAGTCGGGCGAGACGCCCCCCGAGCCGGCGCCCGGCGGCGGGACGAGCAAGAAGCTCATCATCGAGAAGCTGAACATCACCGGCATCGTCGTCCACGCCGAGGTGCTCGGGAGCGAGCCCACGGCCGTGAACGTGGACGCGATCCACCTCACGAACGTCGGCACCGCGGGCGGCGACACGCTCGAGCTCGCGGGCGTCGCGGCGGTCGTCGTGCAGGCCGTCATGATCGCCGCGGTCCAGGCCGGCGCCGGCGTGCTGCCCGACGCGCTCATCGGCGAGCTCCAGTCCGGGCTCTCCGGGCTCAGCTCCCTGTCGGACCTCGGCGTCGGGCTCACTGCTGACATCGGCGGCGCGGTGCAGGACCTCAGCGGGCTCGCGGACAACCTTGCCAACGGCGTGATCACGAGCACGCAGGACCTCGCCAAGGGCATCGAGGACAGCGTCAACGAGAGCGTGAACGAGATCGGCGACCAGCTCGAGGACGCCGGCAAGGGGCTCGAAGACGCGGCGAAGGGGATCGGCGATCTCTTCGGCGGCAAGAAGAAGGACGACGGCGGGGGCGGCGGCGGGTTCTAACCGCGCCTCACTCGGCCGGCGCCCACACCGCGCCCGATTCGATCCACTCGCGCAGCGCCGCGATCTCTTCCATGCTCGGCTGGCGATCCCCCGGGGGCATCGAAAGCTCGGGGTGCGACCCTGTCACGCTCTGGTAGAGGAGGCTGGCGTCGGGATCGCCCGGGATCACGGCGGGGCCCGACCCGCCGCCGGCGAGGATCGCCCGCGCCGTCGTCAGCGAGAGCCCGCCCGCGGGGCGCTCGCCCGAGCCGTGACAGCTGTAGCAGTACGTCGAGAGCACCGGGCGCACCTGCTGCTCGAACGCGACGAGGCGCAGATCGCCGGGCTCGACTTCCATGTCCGGGGTGAGATCGAGCTGGGTGACGGGCTTGGGCGTGCCGACGCCGTAGGTGTAGACCAACCCGCCGCCGTGGTGCGCCGCCGACGCGGCCCAGTACGCGCTCGCACCCGACGCGCCCGCCGCGAGCCACGCGCCCGTCACGGCGAGCGAGCGCTTGGGCAGCCACGCGCCCAGCGCGAGCACGCCCGCGAGCGTCGCGATGAGCGTCGCCTGCTCGCCGAGGCCCTCGTGGTCGTGCGCGAGCTGACGGGCGACCCTCGGCGGGTCCCCCTTCGCGTCGTACGCCCGCTCGCCCGTGATCTTCGCTCCCCACGCCCCGCCGGCCGCGAGCACGCACGCCAGGAGGGCGGCGATCCGCAGCGAGGGGCGTTTGGCCAGCGCGATCGCGGAGGCCAGCGCCAGCACCGCGGCGAGGGCGGTGAGGACGATCGGCGCGTGGACCATCGCCGCGTGGCTCGTTGACGGGTGATTGAAGGTTTCGAGGAGTTCGTTGGGTGTGAGCATGAGGCCTCCTAGCGGGGTACATCGGCCGGACACCCGCCACACACCCAGCGAGTCCTCTTTATTCGCTGGGCACGTGGACCTCGGCGATCATGCAGCGGGCGCTGCCGCCCCCGACCCGCTCGATCGTCGCGATGTCCGCCGAGACGATCGCCCCGGACGCCGCGAGCACCCGGAGCTGCTCGGGCGTGAACGCCGCGCGGGCCTGCTCGGACATCACGACGAGCGGGTCGCCCGACCCCGAGCGGAGCATCAGCGCGTTCCCGGCAAAGCGAGCGGCCTGCGCGCGGGAGATCTCAACGAGTCGGCGCCCGGCGCTGCCCAGGCGCGCGAGGACCGCGCCGCGCTCGCTCTCGTCGATCGACTCGCTGCACACGATCGCGACGCTGTCGCCTACCGCCATCATCACGTTGGTGTGGTAATAGGGCGTGCCGTCGGCGTCGCGCGCTGTGAAGCGGAGCGTTTCCACCCCCAGCTCGCGCTCGACCGCGTCGAGGCCCGCGTCGGTCGTGCGCGCGGACCGGCACGCGAACGCGAGGGGCGCGTGGTGATCGAACACCAGGCTGCCCGTGCCCTCGACAAACGCGCCGCGCTCGGCGAGCGCGGTGAGATCGACGCGGCGCGCCCAGCGGGCGCCCGTCGCCTCTTCGACGCGCTCGATCAGTTCGGGGCGCACCTCGACGCGCCGCGACGCGGTCGCCATCGGGTACAGCACCGCGTGCCCGCTCGCGTGGAACGACAGCCAGTTGTTCGGGAAGACCGAGTCGGGCGTGCGCACGTCGGCGCGGTCGTCGGCGACGATGACGCCCACGCCGGCCGCGTCGAGAGCCCCGGCGAGACGTTCGAACTCCTCGCCCGCCGCCCGCGCCAGCTCGTCGGGCGACACCCCGGGCTCTCGGCGCTGGAAGGCGTTCGACGCGGCGGTCTCCTCGTCGAAGGCGAACCAGCGGGGGCGGATCATGAGGACGCGGTGAGTCAGCACGTGGAAACCTTCTGATGCTCCCCAAACGCGGGCAGCGCTAGCAAAGACCGACCATGGATGCTGACAGGTCCCGAAGGTGTCACTTTGGGGAAGACAGGCAATCGAGAGGCCTCTGAAGAGCGTTTTCGGGCGTAAGAGAGTGCGGGTCGTAACGGAGAGTCGTAAAGAATGGCTTGGACCCCCGTCAGATTTGGTCTATATTCGAGATCGTAGCTGGTACAGCGAGTGGAAAGAGACACGTCACTCCCTTTTCACACTGCTGGGCCTAATGGGCTGCCGGGCGTCTCTGACGTCCGTTTCGCCACTCGTGCGCGTGCATGGGGGCAACACGTGTGCTCGAGCGCTGAGTCGCTTGAGCAGGAGAGGAAAGGGATAGATATGAAGACTCTGGCTCTGATCGCCGCTGCTGGTCTTTCCAGCACCGCGATGGCGCAGATCGGCGCTACCGCCGACAACATCCTCGATGTGTCCGGCGCCGTCCGCGGCACGAGCAACTTCACGCTCGACATCAACTTCGACAGCTTCAGCTTCGACGCTTCGGGCGCTGCGGGCAACGCTGTTCTCACCGCCAACATCGGCGCTGGCAACACCATCACCGGCATCGGCTGGGACGTGGACATCGAGACCGTCGGCGCTAGCTGGCTCTCCGAGCCCACCTTCCGTTTCGCCGACAGCTCCTTCGCGGACGCTGGCCTGTTCCTCACCGTTGGTGCTGGTAGCGACGCCCCCGGCGCCGCCAACTTCAACTCCGGTGGCATCCTCGACCTCTCGGATAACGGCATCCCGAACATCACGCTCGTGGACGGCGTTCTCCAGATCGAGATCTTCGAAAGCTACGACGACGTCGCCGGCGCCATCGATGCCATGCTCAGCGGCACCCTGACCCTTGGTCTGGCCAACGCTGTTCCCGCTCCGGGCGCTGCCGCCCTCTTCGGCCTCGGCGCCCTCGGCGCCACCCGCCGTCGTCGCGGCTAAGTCGAACTGATACCCTTGTTCGTGCTTTAGGCACGAGCTCTCAAACACGTTGCTCATCGCCGCCCTGGCTTCCGCCGGGGCGGCGTTCTTTTTGGAACTACGCAGGACTCACGCCGCCGCTGAGGCCGTGGGGCGTTCGCGCAGCGCCGAGGCGCCCAGGACCGCGAGCGGCGCGCGCAGCGACGCGTACCACCACGCCGTCATCCCCTGCAGCACGAGGCTCAGCCCCGCAACCGTCGCGTAGGTCGCGACGACGGCTGTCTTCCACATCCCGTCGAAGTCCACGCTCGCGCCGCTGGACGAGAGCTGCCCCAGCTCCGGGTACCGCTCGAGCACGCTCGGGCCCGAGAGGCCCGCGTACGTCTGCCACCCGCAGTACGCCAGCACCCCGCCAAGGAGCACCAGCTGGTTAAGCGCCAGCGCCCGAGGCGCCCGCGGGTTCAGCCGCCCCAGCTCCCGGGCCAAACGCAGCTCGCGCCGCGCGACGGCGATCAGCCCGATCCCCGCGAGCAGGGACGTGACGCTGAAGATCCCGAAGAGGACCGCGAAGCCGCCGAAGATCGCTTCGGACCACCCGTTGAAGCGGGCGACGGTCCGCCCGCGCCGGAGGCGGCGGACCGCCCGGAACGAGGCCAGGAGGCTCGGGGTCGTGCGGGACGAGGACATCTGACGGCTCATCGACCATCGGCGCGGGCGTCTTGGGGGGATTCCCGGGCCCCGTGCGCGACCGAAAGAGGCGGGGACGGGACACGTCAGACGACCTCAGGTGCTGTATACCTAGCGTGCCGGCTCCTCCCGGCCTCACAGGCTCGCCCCGGAGAACCTTCCCATGTCAGCAACCCTGATCGTCGTGATCGTCCTCGCCGCCCTCGCTCTCGTGCTCGTCCTGTTCGGGATCGGCATCTACAACAAGCTGGTGACGCTCAAGAACCGGTACCAGAACGGGTTCTCGCAGATCGAGGTGCAGCTCAAGCGCCGCCACGACCTGATCCCCAACCTCGTCGAGACCGCCAAGGGCTACATGAGCCACGAGCGCGAGACGCTCGAAGCGGTCGTCACCGCCCGCAACCAGGCCGCGGGCGTGCTCCAGACCGCCGCCAAGTCCGCCGGCGATCTCTCGGCGATGGGCGAGCTCGCGGGCGCCGAGACCGCCCTGACCGGCGCGATGAGCAAGCTCTTCGCGGTGATGGAGGCCTACCCCGACCTCAAGGCCAACCAGAACATGATGCAGCTCACCGAGGAGCTGACGACGACGGAGAACAAGGTCGCGTTCGCCCGCCAGGCGTACAACGACCAGGCGACGGCGTACAACACCTACCGCCAGACCTTCCCCCCCATCGTCTTCGCGAACCTCTTCGGGCACGGCGCCAACGCCGCGCTGCTGGACTTCGACGACGCCGAGCTCGAGAACGCCCCGAAGGTGTCGTTCTAACGCTCGCACATGGATTTCTTCGAGCATCAGGACCGCGCGCGCAAGCAGACACGCCGCCTCGTCGCCCTCTTCGTGCTGGGCGTCGTGGCGGTGGTGGCGTGCACCACGCTCGCGGTGTGGGGCGCGTTTGAGATCTCCGGGATCGCCGCCTCGACCAACGAGAAGACCGCGGGGCACGCCGAGCAGATCACGCGCCTCGGGCGCAGCGCGCAAGTGCTCTGGGGCGCGGCGATCGGGACCACGCTGCTCGTTCTGGGCGGGAGCCTGTTCCGGCTGATGCAGCTCGGCGGTGGCAACGGCGCCGCGATCGCCGAGCGCCTCGGCGGGCGCCTGCTCTCGCACGACAACGCCGACCCCGACGCCCAGCGTCTGCTCAACGTGGTCGAGGAGATGTCCATCGCGTCGGGAACGCCCGTCCCGCCCGTGTATCTGCTCGAAGACGAGAACGGGATCAACGCGTTCGCGGCGGGTACGACCGTGGAGAACGCGGCGATCGGCGTGACCCGCGGGTGCGTGCGCCACCTCACGCGCGACGAGCTCCAGGGCGTCATCGGGCACGAGTTCAGCCACATCCTCTCGGGCGACATGAAGATCAACCTGCGCCTCATCGGCGTGCTCGCGGGCATCCTCGTCATCGGGCACGTGGGGTCTCTGCTGCTGCGTTCTTCGTTCTACGCCAGCGCGGGGTCGTCGCGCCGCTCGAAAGACGGCGGCGGGCTGGTGATCGCGATCCTCGTGCTCGGGGGATCGCTCGCGCTGATCGGGTTCGTCGGCGCGTTCTTCGGGTCGTGGATCAAGTCTGCGGTCTCGCGCCAGCGCGAGTACCTCGCGGACGCGTCGGCCGTGCAGTTCACGCGCAGCCGCGACGGGATCGCCGGCGCGCTGAAGAAGATCGGCGGCTTCCGTCGTCGTTCGCTCCTGCGCACCCCCGCCGCCGACGAGTGCAGCCACATGTTCTTCGGCAAGGGGCTCAACACGATCTTCGCGACGCACCCGCCGCTGGCCAAGCGCATCCTCGCGCTCGACCCTTCCTGGGACGGCGAGTTCGCCCGCATCGAGGACCAGGCGCCGGCGCCGAAGCAGCCCGAGCCGCCCGCGAAGAAACCCCCGCGCATCGCAGCCGACCAGTTCGCACACGCCGTCGCGCTCTCTGCCGCGGCGATGATCGGGCAGCCCACGAACGACCACCTGGCGTACGCCGCCAATCTGTACTCGTCCATCCCCGAGCGGCTCCGCGCCATGGCGGGCGACCCTTTCAGCGCGCGTGCAATCATCTGCGCGATGCTCGTCTCGCGCTTCACGGAAACGCAGCGCGTCCAGCTCTCGGCCGTCCACCGCCTCGGCGGGCCCGGGCTCGTCAGCGAGCTCCGCGCCTCGGCCTCGTCGGTGGTGAACCTCGACCCGACCCTGCGCCTGCCCCTCCTCGAGCTCGCCGCCCCGTCGCTCAAGCGTCTCTCGCCCGACCAGGCCGAGACGTTCGTCCGCCTCCTCGACGAGCTGATCAACGCCGACCAGAAGGTGGACCTTTTCGAATGGTGCGTCCGCCGGCTGGTCGTCGGCCCGCTCCGGGGGCGGCGACGCGCCGCGACGCATTTCTACAGCGTGAACAAGGACGTCGAGCAGGAGGCAGAGAAGCTCCTCGGCTGGCTGGCGGTCGCCGGGCACTCGGGGCTCAACGACGCGAAGCAGGCGTACGCGATGGGCGCCGAGCGCTTCGGGATCGACGCCCGCCTGATCCCGCAGAGCGACCACAGCCCCGAAGAGATCGACACGGCGCTCGACACCCTCGAGAAGACGTCGCCCAAGATCAAGAAGCGCCTCATCGAAGCGTGCGCGACGGTCGTGAGCTTCGACAAAACGGTCACGCCGCAGGAAGCGGAACTCTTCCGCGCGATCGCCGAGTCGCTGGGCGTGCCGGTCCCGCCGGTGCTGCCCGGCCAGGCGTTGATTTAAAGGCTCAGCCCTGCGGGCCGGCGGCGCGGACGGCGTCGCTCATGTCGTACTTCGCGTCGTTGCCGCGGAAGCGGGAGGCGAGGTCCTTGGCCTTCGCGTCGTACTCCTCGCCGCTCTTCCACGTGTTGCGGGGCGAGAGCACCTCACTGGGCACGCCCTCGACGCTCGTGGGGATGCTCAGCCCGAAGACGGGCTCGGTCTCGAAGGTCGCGTCCGCGAGCGTGCCTTCGAGGATCGCGGTGACCATCGCGCGGGTGTAGGCGAGCTTGAAGCGCTTGCCCACGCCGTAGCCGCCGCCCGACCACCCGGTGTTGAGCAGCCACACGTCCGCGCCGTGCTTGTCGACGCGCTCGGCGAGCATGTCGGCGTACACCCGCGGCGGGCGCGGGAGGAAGGGGCCGCCGAAGCAGGGGCTGAAGTTGGGCAGGGGCTCGGTCACGCCCGCCTCGGTCCCCGCGAGCTTCGAGGTGTAGCCGTTGATGAAGTAGTACATCGCCTGCTCGCGCGTGAGGCGCGAGACGGGCGGCAGGACGCCGAACGCGTCCGCGGTCAGGAACACCACGTTCTTCGGGTGCCCGGCGACCGAGGGGATCACGGCGTTGGGGATGTGCTCGACGGGGTACGTCGCCCGGGTGTTCTCGGTCTTGCTCGTGTCGGTGTAGTCGGGCTCGCGGGTGCGCTCGTCGTAGACGATGTTCTCGAGGACCGAACCGAAGCGGATCGCGCGGTAGATGAGCGGCTCGCCCTCTTCCGTCAGGTCGACCGCCTTGGCGTAGCACCCGCCCTCGAAGTTGAAGATCCCGTTGTCCGACCACCCGTGCTCGTCGTCGCCCACGAGCCCGCGCTCGGGGTCGGCCGAGAGCGTCGTCTTGCCCGTGCCCGAGAGCCCGAAGAAGAGCGCCGCGCCGTTGGGGTCGTCGGGGTCCACGTTCGCCGAGCAGTGCATCGGGAAGACGCCCGCGTCGGGCATGTCGTAGTTCATCGCGTAGAAGATCGACTTCTTCATCTCGCCCGCGTACTCGGTGCCGAAGATGACGACCGTCTTCTTCTCGAGCGACTGCGCCACGCACACCGGGCTCGTGAGCCCGAGCGACTTCTGCTCGTCCTCGGTCAGCTTGTGCGGGCCGCAGTTGAGGATCACCCAGTCGGCGTCGAAGCCCTCGAGCTGCTCCAGGGTCGGGCGAAGGAAGAGCGTGCGCACGAAGAGGGCGTGCCACGCGTACTCGCACACCGTCGTCACCTTCAGCTGGTGCTCCGGGTCGGCGCCGACGAACCCGTCGAAGACGTACAGGTCGCTCTGCTCGGCCAGACGCGTGCGCGCCAGTTTTTCGATCGCGTCGAACGTCTCGGGCGTGATCCCGATGTTCACCTTGCCCCAGTCGACCGAGTCGTGGACGGCCGGCGAGTCCTCGAGGAACTTCTCCTTCGGGCTGCGTCCCGTGCGGTCGCCCGTTGAGGCGACCAGGGCGCCGTTGGACGCCAGCGTGCCCTCGCCGTTCCGCAGGGCGCACTCGATGAGAGCGGCCGCGGACTGGTTCCGGTGGACGGTCGCGTTGGAGAAGGTCAGGTCGCGGGCCGCGGCGGTAGACATCGCTTGGCTCTCTTTCGAGGTCTGTTCAGTCGGCGTGACGGGGGCTTGATCGGGGCTCGCGTCGGCCGCCGACCCCACCCCGCAGAGCGTTCAAGTGAGCCGCGTAGTGTAGCGGGGGCTTTGAGCGTTTGCCCGTCAACACGCCCCAAACAGGACCCGAGACGTTGACCGCCCCGCCCTCGGGACGTACCTTTTCGTGTCTCGCCCGCGACCCGCGGGCCGTCGGCGACCATAGCTCAGTCGGTTAGAGCACCAGGTTGTGATCCTGGGGGTCGCGGGTTCGAATCCCGTTGGTCGCCCTTCCCCCCACCGGCCCCGGGGGCCGCCCTTACGGGCACGCCCCCCACGCCGCGAGCAGGACCGCCAGGTCCGCCGAGTCCACGTTGCCGTCGCCGTTGAAGTCGGCGATGCAGTCGGGCTCGCACTCGTCGGGGACGCCGTTCATGTTCGTGTCGGGCGCGCCGTTGGCGATATCGCACTCGTCGGGGATGCCGTTCTCGTTGCAGTCGGGCGCGAGGCCTTGGGCGATCTCGAACGGGTCGTGGATGCCGTTGCCGTTGCAGTCGGTGATCCCGCACTCGGTGCGCCGGTACTTCACGTGCATCACCCACTGCCCGTTCACGCCGAGACTGCAGTTATCAAGCCAGACCGCCCCGTTGACTTTCACGGCGCTCTTGCCGATCTGACACCCCGCGTTGTCGTGCAGCGGGGCGGGCCCGCCGTTGATGCTCGCGTTGAGGAACTCGAGCGACGCCATGAAGGGGCCCGAGCTCATGATCCGGTTGCCCGCGAAGCCGGTGATGTCGAACTCGTTGATCGCCCCGTCCGAGAGCACCGGGCCCTTGGCGACGAACTGCGCGTTGCCGGGGGTGGGCAGGCCGTTCGGGTAGAGCTTGAGCGCCGACTCGAGCTGGTCGGGCTGCCCGCCGCCGGGTGACGACCACCCGATCCCGATCGACACAATCTCGATGGGGTAGTGCGAGGCCGGCGCGTTGAGGATCACCGCCATCTCTTCCGTCGGCGTGAACCCGGGGACCGAGACCGAGCCCTGCCCGACGTAGTTCTGGAGGTTCGGCTCGACGGGGCAGTCGCCGCGCACGTTGCCCGAGAAGAAGCCCGGTTCGACGGTGAGCCCGTCGGCGCCGCCGATGACGGTCGTGATCTCGTACACCTCGGCGCTCAGACGCGTCGGCGCGTCGACCGCGTCCTGAGCGAACGCGGGAGCGGCGGCGAGAGCGAGCAGAGAAACAGCGGAGCGGATGCGCATGACGGGTCTCCTCCAAGAGAACACAAGGACTCTCCTAGACGATACGCCATCACCAGCGAACAGCCAACGAAAATCGCGTCAGAGAGCCGCCTCGACGGCCCGCAGCGACGCGATCCGCTTCTCCGTCGGCGGGTGGCTCGCGAAGAGACCCGTGATCGACTTGGACAGCATCAGCGGCTCGATGATGAACAGGTTGTTCATCGCCGGGTTGGGCTGCTGCATCGGGACGCGCCCGGCGTACACCTCGAGCTTCTGCAGCGCCGAGATGAGCCCGTCGGCGCGCCCCGCGATGCGCGCGCCGCCCGCGTCGGCCGCGAACTCGCGCGATCGGCTGATCATCCCCTTGATGACCGCCGCGCCCACCGCCGCGAAGATGATCGTCAGGATCCCCACGAGCGGGTTCCCGCCCTCGCGGTTGCCGCCGCCGAAGAACAGGCTCATCTGCGCCACCCACGCGAGCACGCCCGCGATGGTCGCGGCGACGCACGACGTCAGCGTGTCGCGGTGCTTGACGTGCGCCAGCTCGTGCGCCATCACGCCCTCGAGCTCGCGCTCGTTGAGCAGACGCAGCGCCCCCTGCGTCACCGCGACGGCCGCCTTCTTGGGGCTCCGACCCGTCGCGAACGCGTTGGGCGCGTCGTGCGGGCAGATGTAGACCTTGGGCATCGGGAGCCCGGCGTTGGTGCGCAGGCGGTCGACCATCGCGTAGAGCTCGGGGGCGGTCGAGGCGTCGACCTCCTGCCCGCGCATCGACGCGAGGGCGATCTTGTCAGAGAACCACCACGCGCCGAGGTTCATCACCCCGCCGAAGAGCAGGGCCACCGTCATCCCGCCGACGCCCCAGCGGGAGCCGACGAGCACGAAAAGGGCCGTCATTCCGCCCAGGAGGGCGGCTGTTTTCAGGTTGTTGATCCAGACCGTCATGTCGTCCGTGCACTCCGAGGGCGGGGCTTATGAGCCGCCGCCCAGAAAATAGATGCCGCTCCCGAAATCCTTCTCGCTCGGCGCGGCGCGATCCTTCGACGTGTCCCGCCCGCCCTCGATGACGCTCGCGTCGATCGGGGAGATGGGCTGGTCGAGCGCGGGCGGGTCGGCGATCGCCGCCCGCACGTACTCGTCTGACAGCGGGGCCAGGCGCGAGCGGCGCAGGTCCACCGGGAACATCCGCGGGCCGCGCAGCATCCCGGGCGTCATGTTCTGCACCAGCACGAACGGGAGCGACAGGGTGATCACCCGCAGCACGGCGCCGGAGGCCGTGTAGTCCTTCGACGCCTTCGCGGGCGCCGAGGCGACGCCCTCGTGTCGCGGCGGGTTCTCCGTATCAAGAACCGTCACGAACATCCCGGGCGTCAGATCATCGGGGGCCAGTTGCATGGCGAACTCCTTTCCGTCGCACGGCCTCGGCCGCGTGTCCACGATCCTATGCGGCATCTCTGGCGCCGGGTGTCGCCCCTCTCAGGACGCCTCAGGGCCGCCGACCCACGCCGTGCGCGCCGCGCGGGGTTCCGCGCCTGCCGTTTCGGCGGTCGCAAGATGTGTACGCGTAGCCGAGCACTGTCCGATAGCACCCGGTGCCGCCCCCCTTCCTTGTCGCGGCGTTCCGGAGACCAGCGATGCTCGTAGCGACCCAGGCGCCCGTCCCCCAGCTCACCTTCGACGACATCGCCCCCTCCCCCCCGCCGGTCTCGATCGTCGGCGGCTTCACGCTGGGGGCGAACATCGCCCCCGGGCTCTGGCTGGCCCGCCGACCCGAAGACGACGCCCCCCGCGCCGTCGCCCGGATCTTCGACCCCGAGTCGATCAACCGGCGCACCATCGAGCGGTTCGCCCACGACGCCGTCCAGCTCAAGCGCATCGACCACCCGGGCGCCGCCCGCCTCTTCGACGCCGGCATCGTGGCCCTCCCCACCGGCCCGGCGCCCTACCTCGTCGAGGAACTCGTGGACGGTCGCCGCCTCGCCGAGCACGCCCGGAGCATGGGCCTGCGCGGTCGCCTGTACGTGCTCGCCAGCCTCGCCGAGACCCTCCACGCGGCCCATCTCAAGGGCGTCGTCCACCGCGACCTGTCGCCCGACCGCGTGCGCATCGAGGATTCCGGTCGCCTGCGCGTCCGCGGGCTGGGCGTCTCGCACATCACCAACGACGACGTCCGGGCGTTCTCCGCGAGCGCGGCCGCCTCGGCCTCCCGCGTCGCGCACCTCGCGCCGGAGCAGGCGATCGGCGCGTACGCCGCCATCGATGCGCGCGCCGACGTCTACGCGATCGGCGTCATCGCCTACCACCTGCTCACCGGTCGCCCGCCGTACACCCTCGTCGGCTCGGCCAAGGACGCCGCGGGCGTGATCAAGAGCGAGGCCCCCGCCCCGATGGACCTCGGGCGCGACCCGCTGTCCCTCGACGCCGAGGCGATCATCATGAAAGCGCTCCGCAAGCGCCCCGAGGCCCGTCACCAGTCGGCGTCCGAGCTGGCGACCGACCTCACCCGCGCGCTCGCCGGCGAGACCAACTCCGCCCGCCTCGCCCCGGCCAGCCAGCACCTCCGCCTGGCGGTCCGACGCCGCCCGCTGATGCCCGTCGCCGCGGCCGCGGCCGTGCTCCTGACGCTCGTGGGCGTGGGGGCGATCGGCTTTGCCGCGGCGCCCACCCCCGCGCCGGGGCTGCGGATCATCGAGCCGACGCTCGCCGCGTCGCCCGCGCCGGCGCGCCTCACGCTCGTCGCCCACGAGATCCCCGAGCGGACCGAACGCATGGACGCCGCGACGCGCGTGCGCGCGGCCGAGGCGCACGCGACGGGCGGACGGGCCGACGTCGCCGAGCACCTGCTCTCGGAGCTGATCACCAAAGCCGAGACGCCCGCGGAACGCGCCGCCGCGCAGCGCGCCCTCGCCGAGCTCTACCTGGACACCGGGCGCGCCGCGGACGCCGAGCCGCTCGCGCTCGAAGCCCTCACCCGCGCCGTTGACGAGCTCGGCGGCGACTCCCCCGCGTCCCGCGCCTGCTACCGCACGCTCAGCCGCGTGCTCGAAGCGTCCAGCCGACGCGCGCAGGCGGACCAGTGGTGGTCGCTCCTGGCTGGCGCCCCCCTCCCCGCGACGCTGTAGCCCTCAGTCGTCCGGGAAGAAGTTCACCCGCTCGTGCCCGCCCTCGAAGAACGTCCGGGGGCGGTACCCCGAGAACGCACGAAACTCGCGGATCAGGTGCGCTTGATCGGCGTACCCGAGCTCCGCCGCGAGCCCCGCCCAGTCCACGCGCTCCTGCGCCGCCACCCGCTCGAGGATGGGCACGAACCGGAGCACGCGCTGCATCAGCTTGGGCGTGAGCCCGGCGTGACGGGTAAAGAGCTCGACGAATCGTTTGTAGGACACGCTCCCGTCCTGCTCGACGAGCGCCGTGAACGCGACCTCGCCGGGCGAGTCGCGCAGCCGCTCCAGCGCCAGTCGCACGATCGGAGGCGGCTCGTGCGCCGCGTCGTAGCGCTCGGCGAGCCAGCCCACCAGCGCACCGACGACCGCCTCGGGGTCCGGCTCGGCGACGAGGCGGGCTCGCAGGCCCGTCACGCTGTCGCCGAAGATCTCAGCCGCGTCGACCACCCGGTTCGCCAGCGCGCCCAGGGGCGTGTGCGTGAACGCGAGCGCCTCGCCGGGCGCAAACTGGACCGCGGCGAGCCGAAAACCCGGCGCGGTCGCGCTGATCGAGAGCCGTTCGGAGTGCGCCCCGGAGAACCACGCGCCGCGGAATTCGCGCACGGGCGCCTTCGTTTCGGGGTCGAGCACGGCGCGGGGCGCCCCGTCGAGCTCGATGACCAGGTGCGTGCGCCCGCTCGGGACCAGACGCTCGGTCCGGTGCTCGGGCTCGTACGACTCCAGACAGAACACCGATTCGACCGCCCCTTGCAGTGGCGGCTCGCTCGGGCTGACGGCGTGGTGCTTCACGCCGGGGAGTCTAGCTACGGGCGTTCGCCCTCGAGGTGCGCGATGAGGCGCTCGTAGAGCCCGCGGTTCTGCTGCTCGAAGAACCCCATCATGCGCCGCAGCTCGGGGCTGTCGGTGTAGCCGAGCCCGTAGGACGTCACGCGGGTGCGCCCCGGCTCGAGCGCATCGAAGAGGATCACGTTGTAGAGATTCTCGGCGTCTTTCTTGAGGACCTCGGGCCAGTTCTCTGTCGCGTCGGTGCGCAGCGTGAGCAGGCGTTGCGGGACGTAGTTGACGATGTGCAGCGTGATCACGTGATCGCCCTCGAGCCCGCGCTCGGGGTCGTAGGACGCGCGGATCGTGCCCCCGGCGCGCAGGTCGGCTTCCGCGACGGGCGCCGCCCACGACGCGTACCCCTCCGAGGTCGTGTACGCGTCCCAGACCTCGGCGACGGGCGCCTCGATCACGACGGTCTCGGTCAGCGTGAGCTGGCCCTCGGGGGTGCGATCGACGGAGTGGGAGATGCGCGGCGCGGGCTCGTCTGCGCCGGCAAAGCAGGCAAAGGCGCACACGGCGAGAGCGACCACGACGAACGCGGGAAGCAATGGAGTGTTCTTCATGCCGGCGAGCGTACCGGGGGCGCGGCCCGGAGGATTGAACATTTCTGCCCGCGCCCGCGTGCTTGGGCTGCAAGTCCGAAACACCCGGCGGCCCGTTCCCGGCGCCGCCGCGTGTACGCATCCGTCACGAATCTCAGACCCGCTCAGAACGCCGGCCCCCACGCGGCGAGCAAGATCGCGAGGTCGCCCGAGTTGACGAAGCCGTCGCCGTTGAGGTCGGCGCTCGAGCCGGTGGTCCCGTCCGCGCACGGGTGACGCTTCTTAAAGAGGGGCTCGGTGTTGGGGAACACGCCCAGCTGGTTGAAGGCTTGCTGCGCGTTCGGGTTCAGGAACGGCGCCGTGATGCCGGCGCCGAACTCCGCGAAGAACTCGCACACCTCGCCAGTCGGGCTCTTGATGATGTTCACGCTGTCATAGAAGTCGTTGCGGTTCTGCCCGAACCCGGTGTTTCCTGCAAAGAGCGGGCCGGGGGCGCCGAGCGCTGGGTCGCCCAGGCAGAGGTTGAGGGATCCGAAGCCGTAGGCGTTGCCGAACCCGGCGGTCCCGATGGGGTTCCCCGCGGCGTCGGTCAGGAACCAGTTGAACGAGAGGCACTCGCCCTTGTCCCAGTCGCAGACGTAAATAACGAACCCGTCGAGAACGTTGCCGGTGGGATCGATATCGATCTGCGCCATGTTGGACGGGAAGGGAAGGCCTGCGGGGTCGGGGGTGTAGGGGCCAAACGGGAACGGCGGCGCCACGGGCGGTCCGCCGTCGATCGCGGTGTCGCCCAATCCCGCAAAGTCCGTCGATCCATCGAGCCCGAAGCCGGGGACGAGCGCCCACGAGGCGAACGGGTTGCCCGGGAGCGGACCGAGCAGGTCGTGGAAGGGCAACGGCGTGCCGCAGCGCCACTCCGCGGTGCCCTTGACGCCAGAAAAGTTCCCGGTCGCGCTCCAGTCGTTGAGGGCGCCGGGGACGTCGCCTCGCCCGCGCCCGTTGTGGATGGCGGGGACATCGAAGACGCCGGGCCCGATGTCGCCGGGGCTAAAGGGTGTCCCGCCGCGCCCGTCGGGGTCCACGTTCGCGAGGAAGATTGTCGGGGGCGCGCCGGTTGCGCCCGCGACGCCCATCGCCCCTCCACCGAAGCCGGGGCCGATCGCGAGCGTGCCGACGTTGGGCGCGATGATCATCCCGCATGCGTCCTGGTCGGACCAGTTGAGCACTTCGAACTCGATGCAGTACGTCTTGCAGGTGAGGTCACCGGGCAACTGCTCAATATCGGTGATCCGGAAGCAGAACACAGGGGGCGCTTGGGCGGCTCCCGGCGGATCAGCGAACGCGGGCGCGGCGCAGGCTCCGGCGAGTGTTCCGATCAGGGCGCACGTGAGAGGGTGGTGTGTCATCCGTGGATCTCCAGCTATTGCCGGGGAGCCCAGGAGGCTGAAAACGCAAGTCCCTGGGAGCAACCCCGGGGTGATTCAAAGCGGCCTTCACAATTCAGCCGCGGATACCTACGTCCTCCAGACTACCCATGCGATCACGCGGAAACACGCTCAAAAACAGACATCGCTGTAAGCGCTTCACCCGACGCACCCTCGGTTCGCACGCACCGAGGACACCCGCGTCTGATGTCGCCACTCGATCGGGTGGGTCGCGCGCCGTGCGCGCTGGCGACGGGGGGCGCAAGAGCGGCGCGTTCCACCTGTTCAGGTGTGGGCGAATTGCCCGAAGTCCGTACCAGATGCTGGTTTGCACTGGCGTCTCCCGCGCCGAGCGTGCAGGATAGTGGGATGGGGTACCAGTTCCGAGAGTCTCCTCTTGAGACCATGACCGGCGTGCTGAACGACGTGGATCGCGGCGTGGTCGGTGCGCAGGATCGTCTCGTCGAGCTCTTCCTCCCCGACGTGCGCAAGCTCGCGAACGGGCAGCTGGACACCGCCTCGTTCCACGCTGAGGCGCGCCTGCCCGACGTGATCCACGAGACGTTTACCCGCCTGTTCAAGGACGCGCCCCCCTCCTCGCGTGATCGCACGCGCTGCTACTCCGCCGCCTCGCAGGCGATGCGTCACGTCCTGATGGAGCGCGCACGGGCCGCGGAAGTCCGGGCGCGCCACGACCAGTCCTTCGCCTCGACCCGCGTGAACGCCCTGGACACCCGCGAGCGTCTCGGGCTGCTGCTGGCGATGGACGAGGCGTTCGAGCGTCTCCGCGACATCGCGCCGCTGCAGCACGAGATCGTCGCCGCACGCTACTTCGCCGGGCTGAGTGTGGCGGAGGCTCGCGGGCGGTCTGGACCGGAGCGTTGAAGAGATCGAGAGCGAATACGCGCTCGCGGTCGCGTGGCTGAGCACCACGCTCCCGCGCCCCGCCTCGAGCGCCGCGGCGCACGCGCTGTATTGCGACGCGATGCGCCTCCCCCCCGGCGAGCGCGACGCCTTTGTGCGCGCCGGCGCAGCAGACGACGATGCGTCGGCCGCGTTCGTGCTCGGCTGCGTCGCGCAGCACGATCGCTCCAGCTGGCTCGACGAACCGATCGGGACGTTCCTGCCCGAGCTCTTCGACCCGGGGGAGATCGAGGTCGGGCCGTACACGATCACCAAGAAGATCGGCTCGGGCTCGATGGGCGAGGTGTACCTCGCGCGGGACGAGCACCTCAAGCGCGACATCGCGCTCAAGATCCTCTCGCGCCAGCGTTCCAAGGTGGCGGGGGACACCCAGAGCGTGCTGCGCGAGGCGAGGGCGTCGGCCCGTCTCGATCACCCCGGCATCGTCCCGGTCTTCGAGGCCGGGCACAACGGCGCGGCGTTCTGGATCGCCAGCGCCTACGTCGAGGGCGGGTCGCTCCGCGAACGCCTCGACGCGCTGGACCCCGCCGAGCGCCACACGCGCGGGTGGGTTGACCACGCGGTCGTGATCGTTGCCCGCTGCGCCGAAGCGATCCAACACGCGCACGATCACGGCGTGATCCACCGCGACGTGAAGCCTTCGAACATCCTGCTGGGCGAGCGCGGGGCGCCGCGCTTGGTTGATTTCGGCATCGCCCACACGCCGGGCGAACGGTTCGAGACCATCCTGCACCACGCCGGCACGACGCCCTACATGAGCCCCGAGCGCGCGCGCGAGGAAGAACGGACGCCGCACCCGCGCAGCGACGTGTACTCGCTGGGCGTCGTGCTCTACGAGTGCCTCACGGGCGCGCTCCCGTTCCCGGGGCGCACGCTCGCCGAGCTGCTGGGCGCGCACGACGGGGCGCTCCCGCGGAGCATCCGGAGCGTCAACCGGCGGGTCCCGCGCGGGCTTGAAGCGGTGTGCTTCAAGGCGCTCGAGCTGGACCCGCGCCGCCGGTACCAGTCCGCGCAGGAGTTCGCCGACGACCTCCGGCGCGCGCTGGGAGGCGAGGCGGTCGCGGGGCTCCAACGCTTCGCGCGACCGCGCGCCTGGGCGTCGCGCCGCCGCCTCCCGCTGATCGCCGGGGCCGTCGTCGTCGCGAGCGTCGCGATCGTCGCCGCGGCGCTGCATACCCCGGTTCCCAGCGGCGTCCTCGTCATCCCGGGCGAAGGGACGCGGGTCGCTGTCTACCCGCTCCGGGGCGGGCCCCAGCACGGGCCGGGCGAAGCGGTGTACGAGGGCACGCTCCCGCTCCGTAAACGCCTGCCTGAGGGGGACTACCGGGCGGTTGTCTACGCCGGAACGGGCACGATCGAGCTCTCCCGCGAGATCCGAGCCGGGGAAACCGTCGTCGCCGAGCCCCCGGAGTCCCCGGCGTGGTGGCTCGCGTCGGACATGATCCACATCCCCGCCGGGCCGGCCGTGGTCGGGCGGGAAGACATGGACGCCCCGGCGTACGCCCGGCGCACGATCGAGCTGCCCGCGTACTGGATCGATCGGTACGAGGTGTCCAACGCCGAGTACCGGGCGTTTGTCCAGGCGACCGGCGCCGAGGCCCCCGCGATCTGGCCCTCCCCCTACGACCCGGCGTTCGATCACCTGCCCGTCGTCGGGGTCTCGCGCGACGAGGCCCGTGCCTACGCCGAGTGGGCGGGCAAGCGTCTCCCCACGGCGAACGAGTGGGAGCGCGCCGCGGCCTCGGCCGAGGGCTTCATGTTCCCGTGGGGCAACGACGCGCCGCCCCCGCCCGCCGACCCGGTGGGCCCCGGGCTGTGGAGCATCCGTCCCGGCACGCCGGAAGGGCGCGACCACTACCTGCGTTACGTGCGCGCAATCAACGACGGCGGGCAGGATGTATCCCCCGAAGGGGGGGTGAACTTCTTCGGGAACGTCGCCGAGTGGACCGAGACTCGGCACGGCCCCGTATCCCCCGAAGAGGGGTTCATTATCAAGGGCACGGATTGGGCGCGCGCGGTGTACAGCGGCGCGGGACTCACCGGCGTGTCGTATGGGCAGACGACCACACGCGCGCTGCACATCGGGTTCCGCTGCGCGCGCACGTCCCGCTGAATTGCCCTGTACTACTCTCGAAATACAGACCCTTTTGTGAGAAACCAACGCCGCTGCGCCTACGATGCGCTCACTCTTCCAAAAACACGTTTGTCCCCCAGGAGGCACCCCATGGCTCGTGGAAGCATGCTCATTCAGATCCAGCGCCCGTCCCTTTCGCCGGCCGACACGGAGCGGTTCAACACGTCGCTGCGCGCGCACTGCGCGCAGTACGGCTTGTCGCCGGCGTGTGATTCGTGGGTCGAGATCTTCGGTCTCCCCGAGGACGCCTCGGGGCTGCACGCGTTCGTGACGTCGAAGCTGGAGGGCACCTCGATCGACATGGGAAACGTGACGTACGAGCCGATCTCCGACTCGATGGCCTACTGCATCACGTCCAGCGAGCTCATCACGTGCTACCCGACGATCACGCCGATCTGGTCGGGCGGCAACGCCAACCCGTTCGCGGTGAAGGTGAAGCTCGAGTCCGGGCTCGAGGTCGAGTACCCGATCACGTTCGTCGTCGCGATCGACGCCAAGCTCGGCTAAGGCCCCGTGCGGGGTCGCCCGCGTATGAGCACAAGACACACAAAAACAAACGAGGCGGGGTCCGGATGAACCCCGCCTCGTTCGGTTATCGGTGGCGTCTCGGGGACGCACGGAAGTGAGCGATACTGGACTTGAACCAGTGACCTCCTCGATGTCAACGAGGCGCGCTAGCCAACTGCGCCAATCGCTCGATACAGACCGCTCGGCGGGAACCCGTCCAGCGGCGTTTGCGAAGTATAAGCTCTCCCCGGCGGAATGCCAGCAGGCCGCCGAGAGTTCATCCCGAGACGCTCCTCACAAGGAATCCGCCCCCATGCGGCACGCTCTTCTCATCACGTTGATCGGTGCGCTCGGCGCGCTCCCCGCCCTCGCCCCCGCTCAGAACGGCCCCCCGCCTGCTCAGGTCTTTGTGGACGCGGCGAAGCTCGAGATCGTTGAGTCGTTCCGCGAGAGCACCGGCTCGCTCCGCCCGGCCCGACGCTCCGTGGTGGCCTCGCAGGAGGGCGGGGTGGTCGAGCTGTTCGACATCGACGAGGGCGACGCGGTCCGCACGGGCGACGTGCTCGCGCGGCTCGACAGCGTGCTCCTGCAGCTGGACGTCGATCGCGCCGCCGCTCAGGTCGAGAGCGACCGCGGGCTGGTGAGCGAGCGTCGGGCCGAGCTCGAGAACGCGCAGCGCGACCTGGCCCGCCTCGAATCGCTCGACGAGCGCGGCTCGGCCCGCCCCGTGGAGCTCGACGACTCGCGCACCGAGACGGCGCGGATGGCGGCGCAGCTCCATCAGGCCGAGGCGGACCTCGCCGCCCACCTCGCCGAGCTCGCCCGGGCGGAACGGCGCGTGGCCAACGCGACCATCGTCGCCCCGTTCGACGGGCGGGTGGTCTCCACCGCAACGGAGCTGGGAGAGTGGATCAACGAGGGCGGCGCGGTCGCCGAGCTCGTGGCGATCGACACCCTCGAGTGCTGGCTGGACGTCCCCGAAACAGCGATCGCGATGGTGCGCGCGAGCGCCGAGCCGTTCGACGTGCGGATCGACGCCCTCGGGCGCACCGTGACGGCGTACGAGGCCGTCGTCGTCCCCGACGCCGACCCTCTCTCACGCCTCTTCCCGGTCCGTTTGACCCTCGACAACAGCGCCGGCGAGCTCGCCCCCGGGATGAGCGTCACCGGCCTCGTGCCCACCGGCGTGCGCGGCGAGGCCCTGACGATCCACCGAGACAGCGTGCGGGTGGACGAACTCGGCGAATACGTCTTTGCCGACCGCGCGGGCGTGGCCGCGGTCGTCCGCGTGCATACCCTCAACGCGAGCGGTGAGCGCGTCGTGATCCGCCCCGGCGACATCCGCCCCGGCGACCGTGTGGTCGTCGAGGGCAACGAGCGCATCATGCCCGGACAACCGCTCCTGATCCTTGGCGAGGGCTCGCCTGCTGACGCCGCGCGGGGCGCCCGATGAACATCGTCGGCCTCGCGATCAAGAAGCCCGTCGGCGTCGCCGTGGGCGTGCTGCTCCTGGTGATGTTCGGCCTCATCGGGCTGGGCGCGATCCCCGTGCAGCTCGTGCCGCAGGTGGACCGCCCCCAGATCACCGTCACCACGGCGTGGCCCGGGCGCAGCCCCGACGAGATCGTCGACGAGATCACCCGCGAGCAGGAGGACGTGCTCAAGAACGTGTCGGACCTCAAGTCCATGCGTTCGATGACGAGCCAGGGGACGGCGGAGATCTCGCTCGAGTTCTACGTCAACACGGACCTCACCCGCGCGCTCCAGGAGGTTTCCGACGCGCTGCGTCAGGTGCCCGAGTACCCCGAGGAGGTTGACGAGCCGATCATCGTCAGCGCCGCGGGCGGCGACTCCAAGCCGATCGCGTGGATCATCCTCGACGTCTCCCCCGAGGGACGCGCCCTGTTCCCGAACTTTGACATCTCGACGCTCCAGGACTCGGTCGACGACGAGATCGCCCCGTTCCTCGAGCGCATCGGCGGCGTGGCGCAGGTCAACGTCTTCGGCGGGCGCGAGCGCGAGGTGCGCGTGTACGTGGACCTCACCGCGCTTGCCCAGCGCGACCTGAGCCCGACGGACGTCGCCGCCGCCCTGCGCGACGAGAACCGCAACACCTCCGCGGGCTCCATCGAAGAATCCAAGCGCGACTACCGCGTGCGTCTGACCGGGCAGTTCGAGACGGTCGACGACGCCCTGCGCACCATCATCGCCTTCCGCGACGGCGCGCCCGTCTACCTCGGGGACGTCGCGACGGCCGAGATGGGCTACCAGCGCCAGCGCGGGTTCGTGCGTTCCAACGGATCGCGCGCCATCGCCGTCAACGCCATCCGCGAGACCGGCGCCAACACCATCGCGGTCATGGACGAGCTCAAGCTCCGCCTCGACGACATCCGCGCCAACATCCTCCCCCACCTGCACCCCGACGTCGGGCCCTACCTCCGCTTCACCCAGGTCCACGACGAGACCGTCTATATCAACTCGTCCATCGAGCTGGTCACCCAGAACCTCTACGTCGGCGGCGGGATCGCGGCGATCGTCCTCCTCCTGTTCCTCCGTTCGTTCGTCTCGACGGGCGTGATCGCGCTGGCGATCCCCATCTCCGTCATCGGGACGTTCCTGATCATGCTCGGGCTCGGGCGCACGCTGAACATCATCTCCCTCGCGGGCCTCGCGTTCGCCGTGGGCATGGTGGTGGACAACGCGATCGTCGTCCTCGAGAACATCAACCGGCGCCTGCGCGACGGCGAGCCCCCGATGACGGCCGCCTACCGCGGCGGGCGCGAGGTCTGGGGCGCGATCCTCGCGTCCACACTCACCACCATCGCGGTCTTCGTTCCCATCCTTACTATCCAGGAGGAGGCCGGGCAGCTCTTCCGCGACATCGCGCTGGCGATCGTCGCGTCGGTCAGCCTCTCGCTCGTCGTCTCCATCACCGTCATCCCCGCCGCCTGCTCGCGCTGGCTGCGCACCCCCTGCGCGCACGGGAAGCTCCGCACCGCCTGGGACGAGCTCTTCGGGATCGCCCCGATGCTCGGGAGGCTCAACGACCGCATCGGGCGCGCCATGCTCTGGCTGATGTCCGGCTGGCGCGGCTGGACCATCCGCCCCGCCATCATCTTCGTGATGACCGTCGCCAGTCTCGCCGGCGCGATCGCTCTCGCCCCGCCGCTGGACTACCTCCCCACCGGCAATCAGAACCTCGTCTTCGGCGGGATGCTCATGCCCGGCGGGTACTCGCAGGATCAGATGGACTCCATCGCCGAGCGTCTCGAGAGCATCATCCAGCCCTACCACGCCGCGGCGGATGACCCGTCGCTCCTGACGACGCTCGACGCCATCCCGCGCAACCCCTTCGGCCCCCCCGGCGGCCCGGTCTTCGACCCGGTCCCCATCCGCCAGTACTTCATCGGGTCGTTCGGCGGCGGGATGTTCGTGGGCGCCAAGTCCGCCGACCCGTCGCGCGTCATCCCCGTCGGCACGCTCGTCTCGCAGGCGATGAACACGATCCCCGACAGCTTCGGCGGGGCGAGCCAGTCGTCGATCTTCCAGAACGTGGGCGACGGGTCGAGCAACGCGATCCAGGTCGAGATCGCCGGGTCGGACCTCGATCGCGTGCGCACCGCGGCGCAGGCGGTGTACAACGCGTCGACGCCCATCTACGGGTTCGCCGACGTGCGCCCGACCCCCACGAACTTCAACCTGCCGCAGCAGGAGTTCCGCATCGTGCTCACGCGCACCGCGCGCGAGCTGGGCGTGCGCACCAGCGACCTCTCGGTCCCGATCCGCACCCTCTTTGACGGCGCGTTCGTGGGCGAGTTCCGCACCGACGGCGACGCGATCGACATCGTGCTCCTGCCCAAGGGCGGGCGCCTCTCGGGCCTTGCCCAGATGCCCTCGATCCCCGTCAAGACGCCCGCGGGCCCGGTCGTCCCGCTCGACACGCTCGTGGAGATCAAGCGCGACCGCGCCCCGGCGCAGATCCGGCGCATCGAGCGCCTCCCCGGCGTGACCATCGAGATCACCCCCCCCGCCGACAAGGCGCTCGAAGAGGTGATGACGCAGATCCGCAACGACATCATCGCGCCGCTGCGCGCGTCGGGCGCGATCGACTCCTCCATGCGCATCACCCTCGAGGGCACCGCCGCGCAGCTCGACGAGGTCAAGGCCGCCCTCTTCGGCGCCCCGCCCGCCGAGCGCCACGCCGCCGGGTGGCAGTCGCTCTTTCAGCTCATCGCCCTCGGGCTGGCGCTGGCCGGCGGCGTCGGGCTCGTCTTCGGGATCGTCCGCGGCGCGGTGCGGAAGCGCACGTCGTTCATCTACGGCGGGGTCGGCGCGATCGCGCTGGCGCTGCTGCTCGCGGGCGTCCTCGTGGTCGTCGCGATGCGCCCCGAGCTCGGGACCGCCCGCTTCATGTGGGCGCTCGTCGTCACGTACCTGCTGATGTGCGCGCTCTTCGAGAGCTTTATCTACCCCGTGGTGATCATGATCACGGTGCCGCTCGCCGTCGTGGGCGGGTTCCTCGGGCTCACGATCGTCCACAACCAGACGCTCGCCGACCCCTACCTCAACACGCAGCAGCTCGACGTGCTCACGATGCTCGGGTTCATCATCCTCATCGGCGTCGTCGTCAACAACGCGATCCTCATCGTCCACCAGGCGCTGAACTTCATGCGCGGCGAGGACGGGCTGGCGCACGAGCCGCTCGAAGCCGTCGCGATGAGCGTCAAGACCCGCATCCGCCCCATCTTCATGAGCACCGCGACGAGCGTCGGCGGCATGCTCCCGCTCGTGCTCTTCCCGGGCGCGGGCTCCGAGATGTACCGCGGCCTCGGCTCCGTCGTCATCGGCGGGCTGCTCGTCTCGACGATCTTCACCCTCGCGCTCACCCCCCTGCTGCTCTCGCTCGTCCTCGACATGTCGTCGGGCCTCAACGAGCTGCTGGGGCGCAAGAACGAGGTCGAGAAATTCCTCGAGCGCGAGAAGCAACAGGAAGCCGAGCTCGCGACAGTGTGAGACTGGCGCGGGACGCGTCCGAGAACCCGCCGCTGATTTCGTGTTTCGACGCAGGCTCAGCGCGCGGTATTGTTCAAGCATGAGACGCCAACTTGCTCTGACCATCGCGTGTGCGATCGCTTCCCCCGCGGTCGCCGGCCCCTGTGAACCCGCAACAGAAGGCCCCGAAAACTTCTTCGTCAGCGGCGTTGTGGACAGCGTCGAGACTGTCCTCGTGAACCCGTACTCGGGCGACGCCGTGGTCTACAGCGAGAGCGAAGCCCTCATCCCCGACCGCTGCTACGACGGCGACGGCGGGAGCGACAACCTGCTCGGTTCGGGTTTCGCCGACGTGCTCTTCGAGCTCGACGCGCGCGTGCCGTCGCCCCTCTTCGTTGAAGTCGAGAACTTCTTCCTGAGCGACGGGAACGACATCCTCATCCTCGCCAACCCGGTGGAGCCGTACGTCGCGAGCCCCGCCGAAAGCCCGGACGCGTTTGAGGTCCTGGCCTTCGCCGGGAGCGGGAACGACATCGTCTGGCTCGACGCGACCCGCGACCTCATCAGCGGCTCGATCGGGAACGACCATCTTGACGGCGGCCCCGGGGACGACTGGGTTCTCGGCGATGAGGGCAACGACACGGTGCTGGGCGGGGATGGGAACGACATCGTGTCAGGCGCCTCGGGCATCAACACGGTCTCGGGCGGGCCGGGTTCCGATGTCATCTCCTACAACCCCGACGAGGGCGTCACCACGATCATCGAGCCCCCGGACGGGGAGATCGACGTCATCGAGACCCTCATCGTGCTCACGCCGGACGACTTCACCTTCTACCGGCGCGGCGACGACCTGATCATCGATGTCGCAGACGGCGGGAAGTTCATCATCGAAGGGCAGTACAGCGAGCCCGGACGCGGCGTGGACGAGCTGCGCTACGACGAGAAGCAGCCCCCCATCGACCTGCGCAGCGTCGAGACAATCCTCGTCGGCGCCTGCCCGACGGACCTCGACGGCGACTGCATGACCGGCGCGGGCGACCTCGCGACGCTCCTTGCCGCGTGGGGCGCCGACGGCGCGGACCTCGATGGCGATTCCGTCACCGGCGCGAGCGATCTGGCGATCATGCTCGCCGCGTGGGGCGGCTGCCTCGACTGAACGCGCCGCTATCCTTCGGGCATGAGCGACCCCGTCACCGCCCCCGACCGCCTGCCCATCGTCGCCCCGTCGATCCTCTCGGCGGACTTTGCCAACATGGAAGCCGAGTGCCGAACCGTCCTGCGCGACGACCTCGGCGGGACGGCCGGCCCCGACGGCGGCGACTGGCTGCACCTGGACGTCATGGACGGGCACTTCGTCCCCAACCTGACGATGGGCCCCGACCTCTGCAAGGCGCTGCGCCGATCGTTCCCCGACGTCGTGCTCGACGTCCACCTGATGATCGAAGACCCCCACCGCTTCGTGCAGCCCTTCGCCGACGCGGGGGCGGACGTCTTCTGCTTCCACGTCGAGCCGGCGGTCGGCATCTACCGCTCCAAGGGCCCCGTCGAGGGCCCGCCGCGCTACGACGCGCGGAAGCTCGCCGAGGAGGTGCGCGCCGCGGGCATGCGCCCCGGGCTGGCGATCAACCCGCCCACGCCCGACGAGGAGGCCCTCGCCCTCGTCGAGCACTTCGACATGATCCTCGTGATGAGCATCAACCCGGGGTTCAGCGGGCAGTCGTTCATGCCCGAGACGCTCGACACCACCCGCGCGGTGCGGGCGCTGCTGCGCGACGACCAGCGCCTTCAGATGGATGGCGGGGTCTCGCCGGCGAACGCCCAAGCCGTCCGCGAGGCGGGGTGCGACGTGCTGGTCGCGGCGTCGGCGATCTTCGGGAAGCCGGCGAGTGAACGCCCGGGCGTCATCAAGGCCCTGCGCGGCTGATTTACCGATCAAACACCGATCATATTCTCGCGATCAGGGCGGCTTTCGCCTATGATCCCGCCGCCGGCGCGGGTATCCTCCCCGGCTTGACCGCGCCCCGGCGCCAAGGACCCTATGCCCAAGGACACCGATCTCAAGCTCGTCTTTTTCCGCAGCGGCCCCACCGACTGGGACGAGGCGGAGCGTCTCCAGGGACGCAGCGACCTGCCCCTGAGCGCTTCGGGCCAGGCCTCGCTCGCGGACCTCGTTGAGACCACCCTGAGCGAGCTCGGCTCCCCGCCCAAGCTGGTGCTCGCGGGCCCCGACGAGGCCAGCGCCCGCGTCGCGGAGATCGTCGCGGAGCAGTCCGGCGCCAAGAAGCGCGGGATGGACGCGCTGGCCGCGCTCCACTGCGGGCTGTGGGAAGGCCGGCTGGAGTCGGAGATCGCCGAGCGGTCGCCCAAGGCGTTCCGCCCGTGGAAGCAGGACCCGACGAGCGCGTCGCCGCCCGAGGGCGAGTCGATCCTCGACGCGCAGGCCCGTGTGCTCGACGCGCTGGCGCGGGGCATCGAGAAGGTGTCCAGCGGCCCGGTCATCGTCGCGCTGCGCCCGATCCCGCTGGCGCTGGCGCGCCTGGCGGTCGAGGGGCGCCCGCTCTCCCAGATGTGGGACGCCGTGAACGAAACCCCCCGCGTGTGGACGGTCACCGCCCCGCGCTCCGTCTTCCGCAACCGCACCCGACCGCTCGACGCCAGCGCGTAACCCTCCGCGAGCACACCCACGCCATGACTCAGGCCGACACATCGCAGACCGACGCGAAGCGACTCACCGAGAACGCGGACACCAACCGCGAGACCTCCACGCCCGAGCCCCCCAAGACGTGGGCCGAGGTGAAGGTCTCGACGCGCAAGGCCTCCATCCCCGAGGGCCTCTGGCTGAGCTGCCCGGGCTGCGAGAAGATGATCTTCCGCAAGCAGATGGAGGCCAACCTCCACGTCTGCCCGCAGTGCGAGCACCACTTCCGCATCGGCGCCCGCGAGCGCATCAACCAGCTCATGGACGACGGCGCCTTCGAGCCGCTCTTTACCAACCTCCGCTGCGCCGACCCGCTGAACTTCGTCGACCGGCGCGCCTACCCCGAGCGCCTCAAGGCCGAGCAGGAACGCACGGGCGAGAACGAGGGCGCCCAGGCCGGCGTCGGGTTCATCAAGGGCCGGCGCGTCGCGCTGTGCTGCCTCGACCTCACCTTCTTCATGGGCTCGATGGGCTCGGTCGTGGGCGAGACGCTCACCCGCACCATCGAGCACGCCGCCGAGCGCGACCTCCCGCTGGTCGTCATCTCCTGCTCGGGCGGCGCCCGCATGCAGGAGAGCACCCTCTCTCTGATGCAGATGGCCAAGACCAGCGCCGCACTCGCCCGCTACGACGACGCCGGCGGGCTCTTCATCTCCGTCCTGACCGACCCGACCACGGGCGGCGTCACCGCGAGCTTCGCGATGCTGGGCGACGTGATCCTCGCCGAGCCCAAGGCGCTCATCGGCTTCGCCGGCCCGCGCGTCATCAAGCAGACCATCCGCCAGGACCTGCCCGAGGGCTTCCAGCGCTCCGAGTACCTCCAGCACACGGGCATGGTCGACCGCGTCGTCCACCGCGCCGAACTCCGCAACGAGATCGCGCGCCTGATCGACTACGCCGGCAAGTAAGCGCGCGTCGCGAGCACGCCTCCGCCCCCCTCTCCCCCGGGGAGAGGGCCGGGGTGAGGGCTCCCCACCTCCCTCACCTCTACACTCCCCCCCATGCGCCCGCTCCTCCCCACCGCGCCCCTCGCTCGCGCCGCCGTGCTCGGTCTTGCGCACGCGCTCCTGCTAATCCTCGCATTCCCACCCGTCTTCCTCCCGCTCGTCGCGCTGCTGATCCCCCTGCCCGCGCTGCTCGCGACGCGCATCGAAGAGAAACCAAAGCGAGCCGCGCTCGTCTTCGGCCTCGCGACCGCCCCCGCGTGGGTCTTCTTCCACCGCTGGCTGATCGACGTGACCCTCGCCGGCTACCCCTTCCTCGTTCTCATCCTGTGCCTCTACGCGACGCTCTTCGTGCTCGTCGCGCGCCGCGCCGCGCGCGTCATGCCGTGGTGGATCGCCGCCCCCCTCGCGTGGACCGCGGTCGAGTTCTTCCGCGGGCAGATCGCGTTCGACGGGTACCCGTGGTACCTGACGGCGCAGCCGCTGGTCGCGACGTGGCTCGCCCTCCCTCTGCCCACCATCGGCGTCTACGCGACCGGCGGGCTCGTCGCACTTATCGCGTCCACGCTGATCACCCGACGCTTCCGTGTGCTGATCTACGGTGGAGCCGCCCTGCTCGCGCTGCTGTTCGTCGGGGCGCTCTGGTCGGCGTACAAATGGATCGGCGATGTGCGCGTCGCGGTGGTCCAGACCAACGTCCCGCAGGACAACAAGACCGGCTGGACGCTCGAACAGCGCCGGAGCGACTTCGACCGCTTCATCGATCTGACGCGCAAGGCCGCAGCGAGCAACCCGCCGCCGCATCTGATCGTGTGGCCCGAGACAATGTTCCCCGGGCTCGCGCTCGACGCCGAATCGCTTGCGACTCTCGAGGCGGCCAACCTCACCTACGCCGACGGCACACCGCTGACGTACTTCTCCGATCGCCTGCTCAATGTCCAGCTTGAGCTCGGCGTCCCGATGCTCGTCGGCGCGATCGCCTACGACGACCTGCGTATCGAGCGCACCCCCGAGGGCGTCTCGTTCGAGCCCGGCGCGGAATACAACAGCGCGATCCTGATCGCCGACGGACAGCCGCAGCCCGAGCGCTACGACAAGCTCCAGCTCACCCCATTCGGCGAGGTCATGCCGTACATTTCGTGGTCCGACTGGCTTGAGTCGAAGCTGCTCTCGATCGGCGCGCCCGGGATGGCGTTTAGCCTCAAAGCGGGCGACCGCGCTACGGTCTTCGAACTGGACCTGCTCGGGCCGACGGGCGTGGAGCTGACGTTCCGGTTCGCCACCCCGATATGCTTCGAAGCGACGATGCCCGGCGTCTGCCGCCGCCTCACGTACGGCGAGGACGGGCGGCGCGTCAACGCACTGATTCAGCTCACCAACGACGGGTGGTTCGGCGACTACGACGGCGGGCGGGAGACGCACCTGCTTCTGGCGATGTGCCGAGCGACCGAGCTCGGAGTCCCGGTGATCCGCGCCGCGAACACCGGGATCTCGACTTCCAGCGAAGGATCAGTGCCCTTGCGACGAGACGGCGTCCTGCACAACGTCATCCCTTTCCAGATCGGCGCCGGCACCATCTACGGCCGTTACCTCGGCGACGCCCTCGGGTGGCTCGCCCTGCTCGGAACTTTCGCGGGCGTCCTCGTGTCTTTCCGAAAGAAGAAGACGCCCCCCACATCGGACCCCGCCCCGGACCCCGAATCGGACCCCGCCCCGGAGACCGCCGCATGACCCGCGCCCCGCTCGCCCTCTCGCTCGCCGCCACGCTGACGCTCGCCTCCTGCGCCTCGCAGCCCGAGCGCGAGACCCCGCCGGCGCCGCCGACGGCCGTCGAGCTCTCGACCCTGCGCGAGGACGCGCTGGCGATGCTGACCGAGGCCGCCGCGTCGGACGACCCGCAGCAGCGGGCCAACGCGATCGAGGCCCTCGCCGCGGCGCCCTCCCGCGCCGCCGACGCCGCCCGCGCCGGGCTGGCCGACGAGAACCTCGCGGTGCGCTACGTCGCCGCCATGACCTGCGGGCGCCTCGGGCAGCGCGACCTGCTCCCCGCCGTCCGCCCGCTGCTGAGCGACCCGTCGCCCGTCGTGCGCGCCGCGGCGATCTACGCGACGACCGCGCTGGGCGGGACGGCCGACCCCTCGCCACTCGGGCGTTTGCTGCTCGACGCGGGCGACGCGCGCCAGCGCGCGCAGGCGGCGTTCATTCTCGGCGAGATCGGCAACGACTCGGCCCTCCCCCTGCTGCGCGACGCCGCGCGCCGGAACCCGGCGACCGCCACGCTCGCGGAGCTGCGCCTCCTGCGTCTGCAGATCGCCGAGGCGATGGTGAAGCTGGGCGATCAGACCGCGATCGCCACGGTCCGCGCGGGGCTGTACCCGAGCCGGCCGGAGGAACTCGAGGCCGCCGCGCTGGCGGTGCAGATCCTCGGCGAGATCAACGACCGGCGCAGCGCCGATCAGCTCATCTACTTAATCGAGCGCACGGGCGTGGACCGGATGCCCGCGGAGGTGCGGCTCGCCGCGGCCGCGGCGCTGGCGAAGCTGGGCGAGCGCGGCGGCGGGTTCGTCGCCGACGAGTACGTCTCCAGCGAGCAGGCGGTGCTGCGGGCGCAGGCCGCCGGGGTGTACGGGGAACTGGGCAACCCGGCGAACACGGGCAAGCTCCGAGAACTGATGAACGACCCCGATCCGCTGGTCCGTCTGGCGGCGGGCGCGGGCGTCCTGCGCCTGCGGCGCTAGGCGAAGGGTCCTCCCCGGGACTGAGACCGCGAAGGATTCGTGAGACCGCCCTGAGGGGCGGTTGACGGCGGGGCGAGGATGGGACACCATGCCTCTCTGGCGGTGGGTTTCCGCCACCTGAACCAAGGTCGTCATCGCCCTGCAACCACACCGGTGCGGGCTGCGTAAGTAGTGGTCCCGGCGGGCAACGAGCCCGTCCTTCCCGGACCCTCCCCGAGGAGGACTTTCGAGCGTGCACGTCGTCACCAAAATCCTTGTCGTGCTGGCGACCGTCATGAGCATTTTGCTCGCGGCGATGTCCGTAGCCTTCACCGCTAACGCCGACCGAGTCCGCAGCGAAAACGAGCGCCTCCGCACGATGGAGTCCGCGACCGATATGACGCTGAAGGCGGCCAAATCCACCGCCGAGTCGGCCGTCGTTCGCACGAACGACGAGCTCCGCGCCCGGAACGACGAGATCGCGTCGCTCCGACGCGAGCAGATCGCCCTCCAGCAGGACATGGCCCGCCACATGGCCGACGCCGAGGCCGCCAAGGCTGAGGCCGTCGCCGTGCAGGCCAAGATCGACCAGCTCGCGTCGACCGTCGCGACCCAGACCGAACTCATCGCCAGCTACCGCACCGAGGTCACCAGCCTCCGCGACAACGAGCTGCGCTACTCCCGCCGGGAGATCGAGCTCGCCGACCGGATCAGCGAGCTGACGGGTCAGCTCGAGGTCGCCCAGGAGACCAACCGCGCCCTGCAGGAGCAGCTCGCCGAGGTCACCCACGGCGGCGTGCGCAGCCCCGGAGGGCGTGTCGCTGACAGCACGCTCGGCGGCGGCCCCATCCGCGCTCAGATCACCGAGCTCCGGCGCGACCCCGGCTCGGGCTCGACGCTCGCGTCCATCGACGCCGGCTCCAACGACCGTCTCCGCCCGAACATGGAGCTCTCCATCGTTCGCGGCAACACGTTCATCGGCAAGCTGACCCTCGAGTCCGTCGACCTCAACGAGGCCGTCGGGCGCGTGGACATGCTCGGCAACCGCAACGCGAGCGTCCGCCAGGGCGATCTGGTCGTCACCAGCCTCCGCTGATCCCCGCTGACTGAAAGGATCCGATCCATGAGCCAGATGGGACTGCAGATGCCGGGGGCCCGCACGGTCCGCCGACCCCAGCTCAACGTGTACACCGCGCTCGCGTTTATCGCCGTCATCATCCTCGCCGTCGCCTGCGGCGTGGTGTGGCAGGCCAGCGTGAAGCTCTCGCCCGAGCAGGGCCTGATGGCGCCCTTCGCGGTGCAGCAAGAGGGCCAGATCACGTTCGGTTCCTGAGACCGGCACACGTCTGAATCGTTCAAAGCCGCGGCACAAGCACCCGCGGCTTTTTCATGCGCGGATCGTGTTCAAGCGAAGCGTGCTCTCTCCCGATAATATTGCGGCTTCGCGAGACTCCGGCCGATAGAGTGGCCAGACTCGGCCCACGCCGCGGCCCGGCACAGGAGGCGTTCGTTGCAGCTCTTTGACCGTCTGATGGGATGGTTCAGTATCGATATGGGTATCGATCTGGGCACCTGCAACACGCTCGTTTCTGTGCGCGGCGAGGGGATCGTTCTGAACGAACCCAGCGTCGTGGCCGTGCGCAAGGGGACTAACCGCGTCCTGAACAACGGCGACGCCGTCGGCTGGATGGCCAAGGAGATGCTGGGCAAGACCCCCGGCTCCATCCAGGCGATCCGCCCCCTCAAAGACGGCGTGATCAGCGATTTCGAGATCACCGAGGCGATGCTCGCCTACTTCATCCGCAAGGTCAGCGGTCGCCGACTCGTCCACCCCCGGGTGGTCATCTCGGTCCCGTCGGGGATCACCGAGGTCGAGAAGCGCGCCGTGAAAGACTCCGCGGAACGCGCCGGCGCCCGCAAGATCTTCCTCGTCGAGGAGCCCATGGCCGCCGCGATCGGCGCCGGGCTGCCCTTCATCGAGCCCACGGCGTCGATGATCGTTGACATCGGCGGCGGCACGACCGAGGTCGCCATCATGTCGCTGGGCGGGATCGCCGAATGCCAGTCCGTCCGCGTCGCGGGCGACGACATGGACGAGGCGATCATCAACCACATGAAAAAGGGCTACAACCTGATGATCGGCGAGCAGACCGCCGAGCGCATCAAGATCGAGGTCGGCTCGGCGGCGCCCCAGGAGGGCGGCGAGCACACCATGGAGGTGCGCGGGCGCGACATGGTCTCCGGGCTGCCCCGCAAGATGACCATCACCAGCGAAGAAGTCCGCGAGGCGCTCCAGGACCCCATCACGACGATCGCCGAGACCGTCACCGGGACGCTGGAGCGGGCCGAGCCCGAGCTCGCCGCGGACCTCGTCGAGAACGGGATCACCCTCGCCGGCGGCGGGGCGCTCTTGCGCGGGCTCGACATCGTGCTCTCGACCGCGACGGGCCTCGACGTGGTGATCGCCGACGACCCCCTCACCTGCGTGGCGCGCGGGACGAGCATCTACCTCGAGAACCTCGAGGAGTGGAAAGACTCCGAGGCGCTGGACTCCAACGACGAGCTCTGACCCCCCGCGCCGCAAGGACGACCCATGCAACGCGGCCCCCTGAGCCCCAGACGACTGCTCCCCTTCATCGTGATGGTGCTCGTGGTGTTCGCGCTGGCGCCGACGTCTGTCGTCGGCTGGGTAGAAAACGCACGCGACCCGCTCGAGTTTTTCTTCCGCCCGGTGGCCCACCCGGTGCGCCAGCTCGCGGCGAAAGCCGCCCCCATCGACCGCCCCTCCGACCCGCGCATCGCGGACCTGCAAGAACGCGTTGACCAGGAACTCCTCCTGCGCGCGCAGGCCGAGCAGCGTGTCGAACGCCTCCGCGCCATGGTCGCGGACCTCCAGGCCGGCCTCACCATCGCGCCCAACGCACCGGCCCGCTCGGTCTGGGCCTCGATCATCGCCGTCTCGCCCGACCCGCGCGAGGGGATCATCGTCGCCGGGCGTGGCGAGAGCGACGGCGTCCTCGCCGGGCAGACCGTCGCGGTGGCCCGCGGCGTCCACCTCGTGGGGCGCGTGGTGAGCGTGTCGGCGCGCAGCTCGCGCATCATCCCGATCTCCCACCCCCGCGCCGGGCTCATCAACGCGATGGTCATGACCGACGACCCGGTCGCGGGCTTCGCGGCCCAGCTCATCGCCGAGGGCGACGGCACGCTCACGGGCGAGCTCGTCGCGACGGCCGAGGGCGTCGCGGAGGGACAGACCGTGCGCCTCGCCGACGACGCCTGGCCCGCGTCGAGCCAGATGATCGTGATCGGACGCGTGACGAGCGTGGGGCACAAGGACAACCAGCGCATCACCGTGACCGTGCGCCCCGACTTCGACGTCGCCCGCGTCAGCGAGGTCGTGCTCCGGATACCGACCGAGCCCACGTCGGAGGGCACGCCGTGATCTGGCCCGTGTTCATCGCGTTGTTGTGGCTCGCGGTCGGGCTCGACATGGGGCTGCGCGACTCGATCCAGTTCGGCCCCAACTCCGCACCGAGCCTGACGCTGATCCTCGTGACGTACGTCGCCATGTGGGCGCCCCGCCTGCATGCGCTGTACGCCGCGCTGATCGCCGGGGTGTGCCTCGATCTGCTGGGCGCCCAGCTCGCCCCGGGCGCGACCGCCTCGGCGACCACCCTCGGCCCGACGGCGTTGGGGGCCGCGCTCGGCGCGTTCACCGTCCTGACGGCGCGGGCGATGGTCGAGCGGGCCAACGTGCTCGCCCTCCCGGCGATGGTCCTGGTCCTGTGCGTGCTGTCGCACCTGGTGGTCGTCTTCTGCTTCGCGTTCAAAGGGCTCTACGACCCGTCCGTCGCGTTCGAGGCCGTGCCCGAGCTCTTCTCTCGCCTCGTCTCGGCGCTCTACACCGCCGTGGCTGCGGTGCCCGTCGGGCTGGTGATGATGCCGCTGGCCCGCCTCTTCGGGTTCAGCACCAACACCGGGCGACGAGGCCGCGGGTGGTGAACGCGGTAGAATGAGGGGACGCAACAGGAGGCGTTCCCCATGGCGAGCATCTGGCATCACGTGATCGATTCGGACGAAGCGCAGAAGGCGATCGCCGCAGGCGAGGCCGCGGCCGACCTGCCGGGCGATCAGATCGACATCGACTCCCTCACGATCAGCCAGAACTGGGACCGCTACACCGACGAAGACCACGAGGTCTGGCGCATCCTCTTCAAGAAGCGCATGGAGCAGCTCGAGACCGAGGCCTCCAACGTCTTCCTCGACGGGATGCGGGCGATCAAGCTCACCCCCGACGGCGTGCCCAAGCTCAGCGACGTCAACGCCTGCCTCGCCCCGCTCACGGGGTGGTCCAGCCACGGCGTCCCGGGCTACCTGCCCTCCAAGGCGTTCTTCGCGTTCCTCGCGCACCGCAAGTTCCCAACGACCATCTCCGTGCGCCCCAAGACGAGCATGGACTACCTCCCCGAACCCGACATCATCCACGACGTCTTCGGGCACGTCCCCCTGCACGCCGACCCCGTCTTCGCGGACTTCCTGCAGACCTACGGCAAAGCCGCCCTGCACACCAACGACGACACGCACACCGAACGCCTCGCGCGTCTCTTCTGGTTCACCGTGGAGTTCGGGCTCATCCGCGAGGACGGGCGCACCAAGCTCTACGGCTCGGGGCTCATCTCAAGCGAGGGCGAAGGGCATCACTCGCTCAAGTCCGACGAGGTGGAACGCCGCCCGTTCGATCTCAAGCGTGTGTGCGAGACGACGTTCGAGATCGACCACTACCAGCCGATCCTCTACGTCCTCGACAGCTTCGAACAGCTGCGCGACGCGATGAACTCGTACGCGGAGCGGATCCTCAACGAGCCGGCCGGCGCGCAGGCGTAAGCCGCCGGGCGCCGCCAGAGTCCATCACTTCACGACCCGTCCCTCGAGCTTCACGCTCGTCGTGCTCGCCATCGCGCTGCGCGCTTTCTCGCCGTCCATCTCGGCTTCGATCACGATCCGGCTGGCGATCGAGAGATCGCTCAGGAGCGGGCTGAGCTGGTTGAGCGCGACCGCGATGGTGCCGGAGCCCTCGCCGTAGAACTCGATCACCTTGCCCTCCCAGCCGCCCGAGACGTCGCTGACGGGGGTGTCGCTGGGGATGCTCTGGGTGATCGTGACGCGCACCGCGAGACGGTGGGCGTCAACCTTCCACAGCGTGTACGTCGTGACCTGCGTGATGGTGTACTGCGCCTGGGGGATCTGGCTGGTGACCGTCCACTCGGCGCCCTCACCGATCGGGACCTCGGGCAGCTGGATCATCATCGACTGCAGCGCGCCCGACACCTGCGCCGCGCCGTCAAAGAGCCCGCCCGCGACGGTCGTCGTGGCGTCGAGCGTGAAGTCGCTCACGCGCCCGGACGCCGACGCCTCGAAGCGCCCCGAGACGGGCTGAAACGCCGCGAGCGCGTTCTCGATCACGGGCAGCAGGCCCTCGGGCACCCCGTCGCGGTCTTCGACGGCGATCTCTTCGAGCGTGACGCTCGCGCTCACGCCCGTCGCGAGCGGGGCGGCGTCCACGGCGATATCGGCGCGCGCGATCGTGACGGGCAGGATCATCTCGCGTTCCATCACGCCCATCGCGATCTTCTGATCGTGCTCGACCCGCACGCTCACGCTCTCCTCGGTCCCGGCGACCGGCGCGTACTCGTAGAGCGCGCGGGGCGTCGCGCCGCGGTCGAGGACCTTGATCTCGTAGGGAACCGGCGCGCCCAGCGCGCCCGCGGCGAAGAGAAGCGTGAGAAACGTAGCGATGGTGCGCATGTGAACTCCGTCGGTTAGTCGAGCACGGCGCAGTGCCCGCCGCAGGACTGTCCCGCCTTGCGATCGTAGCGCCCGTCGAGCATGCCGTCGATGGCGGCGTTGATCTGCTCGCGGGCCTTGTCGAGCTTGAGGGAGGCCAGAGGGATCACCCCCCGCTCGCCCGTCGCGACCACCCAGTATTCGGCTGTGCCGTCGGGCGGTTCCTCGAGTTCGAGATGATGCTGGAGCGCCATCGCGTAGATCGAGAGCTGGAGGTCGTTCTTCGCGGGTTCGAGGAGCTTCTTCGTCGCGGCGCCGGTCTTGTAATCAATGATCCGGAACCCGCCGTCGGGACGCCGATCGACGCGGTCGAGCTTGGCGATCATCGTGTGCTTGCCCCGGTGCTCGTAGGGGAACGGACGCACGCGGGCCCCGCCGCGCCCCTCGCCCTCGAGCAGGAGGATCTCGGCGTTGGGCTCGTGGAGGTTCTCCCAGAAGAGCCCGAGCTGGGCGCGCACCCTCTCGAACGCGCCGTCGCTGACCGGCGTCGCGTCGGGCCACTCGCGCCGCAGGAGCTCGTCGCCAAGGGCGAGCAACCGCTCGCGCCCGGGCAGCTCACCGCCGTCGGCGTCCGCATCGCGCACCTCAACGTAGAACGTCTCGAGCGCCCCGTGCACGGCGCTCCCGAGGGTCAGGTGCGGCGACGACGGGGTCTCGAACCCGAGCACGCGCGTGACGTAGAAACACGCGGGGCAGCGCAGGTAGTCGTTGATCATGGAGAACGACAGGCGCAGCGGCGGCGTCAGGGGCGCCATCGCGCTCCCGCCGCTCGCCTCGGTGCTTTCGCGGAGCGCGTCGGCGCGCTCGGGGTCGGCCGCGCTGAGCGCCGGGTGCGGCTCGCCCGTCGCGCGCAGGTGCGCGATCATCGCGAGGCGCTCGGCCGCGTCGCTCAGGCGCGCCCGCAACGCATCGAGGGCCGGGGCGTCGAGCGAGGGCGATTCGGCGTCGAGCAGGGCGAGCATCCCGGCGCGACGGGCGACCGCGGTGGCGCGATCGAGGCGCTCGGCCCGGTCCTCGGCGTCGTCGATCGGCTCGGGGAGAACCATCTCGGCGCGCTCCAGCCACTGCTGGGCGTCAACGATCGGGAACCGCTGCCCGAGATCCTCTTCGAGCTGCAGGAAGTAGTCCTTGGAGCTGTCGCGCGACTTCTTCCGCTTCGCGAGCAGCACCAGGCGACGCTTCGCCCTCGTGCACGCGACGTAGAACAAGCGCCGCTCCTCGTCCTCGAGCGTGCCGGGGCGTCGCCCGCTGAGCGCCGCGGGGAGCACGGGGTCGTCGTTGCTGCCCGCCTGCGGGAACCCCCGGGGCCGGCAGCGGGCGATGAACACCGTGTCGAACTCGAGACCCTTCGATGAGTGCGCCGTGAGGACCGCGACCGCGTCCGTGCCAAGGTCCTCGGGCGTCTCGGCGTCAACGAGATCCGCCGACACGCGCGAGAACGCCTGCTCGCGCTCCGAAAGATCCTCGTAATACTCGAGGAACTCGCGCACGCCGCCGGGCGGGTCGAGATCCGGCGCACAGTCGCGGATGAACTTGCGCACGGCGCCGAGGCGCGCCAGACGCGTCGCGCGCGAACGCTGGTCCGTCGGTTCATCCTCAACGAGCCCGCCCTCGAGGATGATGCCCAGCGCCGCCTCGCTCGCGGGCGCGCCCTCGACGCGCTCGCGCAGCGCGTCTCGCGTCCGCACGAAGCGCCCGACAGCCGGCTCCTCGCCCCGCTCGCGCTCGACCCACTCGACGAACCCCGTGCCCCCACCGCCACCGAGTCCGCTCTCGCGCCGCCAGTCCCGACGCCAGCGCGAGACCTCGTCGTACGTCGCCCCGCAGTGCGGGCGTGCGAGGAGCCGCTGGGCGTGGGCGCCGGGGTTGTCGCCCGAGAGCAGCCGCATCCACGCGAGCAGATCGAGGACCGCGGGCTCATCGAGCGGCGTCTCGCGGCGCTTCGTCGAAACGGGGACGCCGAGGCCTTCGAGATCCGCCGCGATCTCCTGCTGCACCCTGCCGGTGCGCGTCAGGACCGCGTAGCTCCCCCACGCGCGCCCGGTCGCGGTGCGGTCGGCCTTGATCATCGCGCCGATCGTCGCCCCCTGGTGCGCGTCGTCGTCCACGATCACACCCTCGACGCTCGCCTCGCCGTCGCCCTCCCACTTCTCATAGGCCGTGATTTCCTTGTCGGGGTCGAACCGCTCCGTCGCGCGCGCGATGACCGTTCCCGCCGCTTCGACCACCAACGGCGAGCTGCGGTAGTTCGTCGCCAGCCGCTCGACCCGCACAGAGGGCCAGAGCTCACGGAAGCGCTGGAACGCGCGGTCGTCCGCCCCGCGGAACGCGTAGATCGCCTGGTCGTCGTCACCGACCACGCACACGTCCGGCGCCGGGCGCCCGGGGAGTTCGGGCGCCATCAGGCGCAGCAGTTCGATCTGCGCGGGGTTCCAGTCCTGGAACTCGTCAACCACGATGTGCCGCGCCTCGTCGCGCACGATCGCCGCCGCGTGCGAGCTGGCGCGCAGGATGCGCACGGGGAGGGCGACAAAGTCGTCGAGCGTCACGCGCCCCTCCTTCAGACGCGCGTCGTCGTAGAGCTGAAACAGACGCGCCATGTCGCGCGCCACGGGCAGCCGAGCCGCGAGACCGTCGAGCGTCGCCGCGTCGCCCCTGATCTCACCCGCCGCGAGGCGTTCAAGCTCCCGCTCAAAGTGCGCAAGCGCCGCGCCGGGCTCGACCGCCCCGTTCTGGCACTCGCCGATGAACGCGATCGCGTCGCTCACGAGCGTCTCCACCCCCTCGCCCTGACGCGAGCGGAAGAGGTCGTGCTCGAGCGCCAGGCGACGCAGCAAACGGCGCTGGGCGGCCGAGTCCATCACCCGCGTGCGCACGGGAAGCGCGAGAACATCAGCGAAGCGGCGCAGCAGCCGCTGCCCGTAGGAGTGACACGTCGCGACGGTGATCGCCCCCGCCGCGCGGGAACCGATCATCGAGCTCAGGCGCTGGCGCATCTCTTCGGCGCTCTTGTTGGTAAACGCGAGCGCGACGATCGAGGCGGGATCAGCCCCCCCGCCGCCCAGCTCCCGAGGCAGCGCCAGACGCGCCACGCGGCTGACGATCACCCGCGTCTTGCCGGCGCCCGGCCCCGCGAGCACCGCCAGCGGGCCCCCGTCGTACGTCACCGCCGCGCGCTGCGCGGGCGAGAGCGCTTCCATGAACCCCGGGTCGGCGGCGGTGTGTGTCGGCATCACGCCAGTGTACGCCCCCACGCCGTATCATCGCGCGGGAGGATCCGGTCGTGAGCGACTCGCGCACAAGCGTTCTCTTCGTCTGCCTGGGCAACATCTGCCGCTCGCCGCTCGCCGAGGGGGTGTTCCTCCACCTCGCGCAGCAGCGCGACGCGGCCGCACGGTTCGACGTCGATTCCTGCGGCACCGGCGGCTGGCACGCCGGCGAACGCCCCGACCCACGCTCCCTCGCGGTCGCGGAGAAGTTCGGCGTGACCCTCCCAGGGCGCGCCCGCAAGTACGAGCCGCGGACCGACAACGCGTTCGACTGGCTCATCCCGATGGACGCGAGCAACCGCGACGACCTGATCGAAAGCGGCGCCCCGCGCGAGCGCGTGCGCCTGCTCCGCTCCTTCGACCCGCTGCTCGCCGGCATGCCCGAGCGCTCCCTCGACGTGCCCGACCCCTACTACGGCGCCGCGGGCGGGTTCGACGAGGTCTACGAGATGATCCACCGCGCGTGCACGGGGATGCTCGACGAGCTCGAGAGCAAGCGCCGGGACGCGCGGTAGCACGCCCCGGCGGATGAACGCTTAGTACTCCCGCAGGAACAGTTCGAGGTCGTCCCCGTCCACGACGCCGTCGTCGTTGAGGTCGGCGGCCGAACCCTTCTCAGCCTCACCGAGCCTGCGGATCAGCTCGGCGATGTCTGAAACGTTGATGACGCCATCCATGTTGATGTCGGCTCGCAACGAACCGCAGCCCGTTCCGACAGAGTCGTGAATCGGCGCCGTCACGATAAGGTCACCCGACGCTGTTGAGATTGTCACCTCGCGCGGAGTCGTGAGCATGCCGCTCTGAGGCGTAATCGTGAGCGTTACGCTGCTGCATCCTGAGTTGGTCACGACGCTGACGATCGACGGAAGCGTCGGGTTCGAGTCGCCCAAAAACTCTTCAATAGTGATATCCGAAGCATCGACACACTCGCCGCCTTCGCCAAACCCACCTCCGGTCACGGTGAACACAACGTCGCCGTTCCCGTCCTCGCACACGGCCGGGGTGTCATCGTGAACGAACGCCGGCGTCAAAAGCAGGTACATCTTCCCGACGTTCGCGAAGGGATCGTGCACCTGAGGCGGCGTGCTGCTGGGCTCGGTGTAGTGGTATGTGTTCTCGGCGCCCGAGTCATCCAGACCAACGGCGTCCTGGGCGTAGTCGGTCCAGGTCGTGATCGTCCCAGCCGAGCACCCCCACGACGAATACGGCTCGTTGTCCGTCGCAGGATTGCCGTCGGGCTCCGCCACGAGACACATGTGCTCGCAGAGGTCGATCGTCCCGCTGCTGCCGATGTTCTCGAGTTCTTCTTTCTCCGTGCACCCGCCTCCGGTGTACCCATCCATGGACGTGTTCCAGCTCATGCCGCCCTCGGAGTTCTCTTCTTCGATGGGCGGGATCGGCCACGGGTACGCCAACGACGAGATGAGGACATCGTCGAGACCATCACCGTTCGCGTCCCACGCCGGCCAGACGTTGAAGGTAAACGGCGTCCCGACCAGCGGCGAGGGATCGCCGTCAAGCGTCTCGGGAGTAACCCCAATGACCGGGCGCCAGTCGTCGTTCTCACCCATGATTCTCGATGGGAGCCAGGCCTTCTCGCCTATGTACTCGTGCAAGACCTCGTACCCCGGCCCCGGGTCCATGCTGTCAGCAACCTCTTCGATGCTTGCAAAGTCAAGCACCATGATGGACTTGTACCGTGGAGGGCCCGTCACGCTCGTGCCAATGACAAGAACGTCCTCGGAGCCGTTGACGTTCACATGACCGGCCGGGCGAACGACACTCCACCCGAGAGTCCCTTCAGAACCAAGCCCGACGTTCTTGCTCGGCTCGAGGACCGCGTACACGGGATCGGCGCCGAGAACAATCGTCTCGCCCAGAAGCACGCTGTCACTCGTGTCAATCGAGTCAAGTGTTTCATACCGCTCCTGCAGCTTGATGTAGTGGATCACGCCGTCGCCGGAAGCGATGAGATCGATCTCGCCCACACCGCGGAAGTCGCCAGCAACAGCCTCCACCAACGGGTACGTAGACGTGCCTTCGATCTCGAAGTCCGCGTTGTCCCAATCCAGCTGGAAGCTCACCGTCGGCACGTTGGGCTGCGCGTACGTCATCCCCATCTCAAGGCAAGGTTCGAGATCCGAGAAATCCAACCCCGACCCGCGATCAACCGACGACAGGAACCCGTAGAGTCTCCCGTCGCCGGAGTTGTGCTTGTGCGGGTACACCACGCCGGCGCTCGGCTCCGTCGCGCCGACGAGGATGTCCAGGTAGCCATCCGAGTCGAGGTCGCCGAGGTCGATCGACCGTTTCGCGAAGTCCTCCAGCAACGACTTCGCGGGGCTCTGGATCGTCAGCGAAGCGTGCTCTTCGATATTCAGCTCGACCGGCAGATTCGCCCAGTCCAGCTCCGACAGGACATCGCGGTCCGGCATGCAGAACGCCCACAGCGCGCCCTTGTCGTCGTCGTAGCGCCGAGAGCGAATCAGAAGATCCGGCGTGTCGTGCGCTCCCGCATCATCGTTCAAGCTCGTATGCGACGCCGATTCGTATTCGAACCCGAAGTTCTTTGCCTCCGGCGCGGGGCTCCCGCCATCCATCCCGTCGTTCCCCCAGATGGTCATGACGTTCACCCACTCGCGAGTGTCTTGCCCGAACACGTTGGTCGGCGTCGGATCAGTCGGATGATCGGGGTCGAAGAACGCGAAGATGTACACCGCGCCGGACGCTGTCAGGTTGACGTAGTTCGCCCTGTTCGCGAGCAGCACGATCTCTTTGGTATGACGCACGCGGGTGTACCCGCCCATGCCGTCTGACTCGTACTCGTACGGCATATGGAGATCAATATGCCCGACCGAATGCGCCAGCCAGAGCTCTGCCTGATCCCCTTCGATCGCGTCGCCGATCACCGAGCCGTCTTTGCCCGAGATGATCTCCACGAGACCGACTCGCGCCTCGAGTTCATCGTCGTAGGCGCTCGCACCCGCCGTGATATCGAGGGCTCGGTAGTAGTAATTGACGATCTGATCTTCATAACCGTCGCCGTCAACGTCGCCGGCCCCGTTCGCCGCGTACCCCAACCGATCCCCGTCCCATTTGAGGATCTCGTGCGTGCGCGTCCCCATCTCCGGGAGGGTCTTGTAGTACTCGTTCACCTCGCCGCGGATGGGCCAGCCGCCCGGCACGAGAAACGTGGATTGTCCGGGGTAGTACTCGTTCAGCGCGACCGTGTTCCCGGCAGACGGCGGCGCTTCCGGCCCAGGCGCGTGCGGGACCGTGCCAGCCGCTACCGCGTGTGCGAGCGCGAGCGAGCATGCACCATGTGCAACGATGTGCTTCATGCGATGGTTCCTTTCGAAATACAGGAAAAAGGCGCGACATAACGCCCGATAACACAGCGATACCACGACCAAAGCGATTAGCGGTCGCTAGCAACGATAAATAAATGATTTTTAACTAGCTGAGCCGCGCCGGAACGCGACAGGGGCTTTACACGTCCAGCAGCAGCCGCTCCGGGTCCTCGATGCAGTCCTTGACGTGCTTGAGGAAGCCGACCGCGCCCGCGCCGTCCACGACGCGGTGGTCGTACGAGAGCGCTAGGTACATCATCGGACGCAGCGCGATCTCCCCCGGCTTCTCCGGGTGCTCGATCGGGCGCTTCACGATGTTGTGCATCCCGAGGATGCCCGACTGCGGCGGGTTCAGGATGGGCGTGCTCATCAGCGAGCCGTACACCCCGCCGTTGGAGATCGTGAACGTCCCGCCCTGCATCTCGTCGAGGCCCAGCTTGCCCGTGCGGGCGCGGGCGGCGAGGTCGGCGAGCCCGGACTCGATGCCCGCGAAGCCCAGCGTCTCGCAGCTGCGCAGCACGGGGACGACCAAGCCCTTCTCCGTGCCGACGGCGACCGCGATGTCGCAGTAGCTGTGCTCCTCGACCGCCGGGGAGCCGTTCTCCTCGACGATGTACGAGTTCACCGCGGGGTACTTCTCAAGAGCGCTCACCGCGGCCTTCATGAAGAAGGACATGAACCCCAGCTTCACGCCGTGGGTCTCGAGGAACGCGTCCTTGTGCTTCGAGCGGAGCGCCATGACGTAGCTCATGTCGCACTCGTTGAAGGTCGTGAGCATCGCCGCGGTCTGCTGCGCTTCGACGAGGCGCTGCGCGATCCGCTGACGCAGGGGCGACATCTTCTTGACGGTCGAGGCGCGAGCGGCGCTCGCGGGCGCGGCAGCGCCGCCGCCCGACGACGCGGGCTGCCCGCCCTGGATGATCGCCAGCACGTCCTGCTCGCGCACGCGACCGGCGGGGCCGGTGGGCGTGACGCTGGAGAGGTCGATGCCGTGGTCGCTCGCGAGCTTCTTCGCGAGCGGGGTCGCGTTGACCGAGCCGTTGCTCGACGCGGGGACGGGCGCCGTCGCGGTGGACGGCGCGGGGGCGGCGGGCTTCACCGGCGCGGGAGCCGACTCGGCCGCCGCGGCCTCGGCCTTGGGGGCAGCCGCGGGCGCGGAGGGCGCTTCGCCCTCGGCGATGGAGCCGACGGTCGCGCCGATCTCGACGGTGTCGCCCTCGCTCGCGTTGTGCGAGACGACGCCGGCCGCGGGAGCGGGGACCTCGACGGTGATCTTGTCGGTCTCGATCTCGAGCACGGGCGCGTCACGGTCAACGTGCTCGCCCTCGCCCACGAGCCACGCCGCGATGACGCCCTCGGTGATCGATTCTCCAACCTGCGGGATGACGATATCCGTCGCCATGGGTGGTCGCCTTACTTGGTCGCCGGTCGCCCGGCTGGTGCGTCGTCCGTGCGCAGAGTCTACCCGTTCTTAGCGTGCGGCCGCCGGGGCCGGGGCCCCGATCGCGGCGCTCAGGAACGCTTCGGTTTCCTTGGTGTGCTGCTTCTTCGACCCCGTCGCCGGGGTGGCGCTCGCCTCGCGTCCGATGTAGGGCAGCGGGCCCCACCCGAGCTCGTCCCGGACCGCGTGGTCGAAGTACTTGTACGCGCCCGCGTTCTTCGTCTCTTCCTGAGCCCACACGCGCTCGGCGGAAGGGTACCGGGCGACGATCCGCTCGAGCTCAAGCGTGTTGAGCGGGTAGAGCTGCTCGACCCGCACCACCGCGACGTCGTGGTCCCGCCCGGTCTCAGCGCGGCGCTTCACGAGGTCGTAGTACACCTTGCCCGAGCACAGGATCAGGCGCGACGCGCCCGCGGCCGTCGCGTCGTTGGCGTACGCGGGGTCGTCGATGATGTCGCAGAACGAACCCGACGCCAGCTCCGAGAGCTCGCTCGTCGCCTCGGGCAGACGCAGCAGGCTCTTGGGGCTCATGACGATCAGCGGCTTGCGGAACGTGCGCGCCACCTGACGCCGGAGCACGTGGAAGATCTGCGCCGGGGTCGTCGGGTTCACCACCTGGATGTTGTCGTCGGCGCACAGATCGAGGCAGCGCTCAAGACGCGCCGAGGAGTGCTCCGGGCCCTGCCCCTCGTACCCGTGCGGCAGCAGCAGCGTCAGACCGCTCCAGCGCTGCCACTTGATCTCGGCGCTGGCGATGTACTGGTCGATGATGATCTGCGTGCCGTTGCTGAAGTCGCCGAACTGAGCTTCCCAGATCACCAGCATGCTCGGGTCCGCGAGCGAGTAGCCGTACTCGAAACCGAGCACGCCGTACTCCGAGAGCGGCGAGTCGTAGATGCACGCCCGCGCCTGCATCGTGCGACCGTCGCTGCCCACGTCGCAGGGGCCCTGCCCCTCGACGCCCGGGCGCCCCATCTCGCGCAGGTTGTTCAGCGGGACGTACGCGTCGCCCGTGTTCGAGTCGCGCAGCACCGCGTGGCGGTGGCTGAACGTCCCGCGCCGGCTGTCCTGACCGGACACCCGCACCGAGTTCCCGTCGATCAGCAGCGTGCCGAACGCCAACGCCTCGGCGGTGCCCCAGTCGAGCGGCTGCTCGTCGAGCACGTTCTGCGTCCGCTTCGCCAGCTGCTTGGCAAGCAGCTTGTGCGGCGTGAACCCCTCGGGCCACACCGACAGCGCCCGCCCGACTTCCTTGAGCGTCTCGGTCGCGACGCCCGTCTCCACCGGCTCGTGCGAGTAGTCGTTCCCGTACCCCTGCCAGCGCCACGAGCCCGGGTCGATCGTCGGGTCCTGCGGCTCGACGGCGACGCTGTTCTGCGCCTTGTCCATCTGCGCCTCGAGGCTGTCGCGGATCTCGCGCACGCGGTCCTCGCTGATCACGCCCTGCGAGAGCAGCTTCTCCGCGTACACCTTCAGCGTGCTGGGCTTCTTCTTGATCAGCCCCGCCATGATCGGCTGCGTGAACGACGGGTCGTCGCCCTCGTTGTGCCCGTACTTCCGGTAGCACCACATGTCCACGACGATGTCGCGCTTGAACGTCTGGCGGTACTCGAGCGCCAGCTCGGCCGCGAAGACCACCGCCTCGGGGTCCTCGCCGTTCACGTGGATCACCGGCGCCTCGATCATCTTCACGATGTCCGAGCAGTACGGGCTCGAGCGCGCGTCGTCGGGACCGGTCGTGAACCCGATGAGGTTGTTCACGATCACGTGCACGCACCCGCCCACCGTGTACCCGGGGAGCTGGCTGTAGTTGAGCGTCTCCTGCACGACGCCCTGCCCGATGAACGCCGCGTCGCCGTGGATCAGCACCGGCGCCGTCTTCAGACGCGCATCGTCAGAGCGCAGGCGCTGCTTGGCGCGCGTGCGCCCCAGCACCACGCCGTTGACCGATTCGAGGTGGCTCGGGTTGGAGCTCAGCACCACGCGGATCGGGTCGCCGTCGATGGTCTCGCGGTCGCCCGAGTACCCGAGGTGGTACTTCACGTCCCCGCCGCCCTCGTCGAAGTCCTTGCTCCACGCGTCCTCGAACTCCGTGAAGATCTGCTCGTACGTCTTGCCGAGGATGTTCTTGAGCACGTTCAGGCGCCCGCGGTGGGGCATGCCCATCACCAGCTCCTCAACGCCCAGCTTGGGCGACTTCTGCACGATCGCGTCCAGCAGCGGGATCAGCGACTCGCCGCCCTCAAGGCTAAACCGCTTCTGCCCCACGTAGCGCTTGTGCAGGAACGTCTCGAACAGCTCCGCGCGGTGCAGCTTCAGCAGGATGTGCTCGCGCTGCGCCGACGTCAGGTCCAGGCGCGCCCGCGTGCGCTCGAGGCGATCGCCGAGCCACTCCCGCTCGTCGCGCCGAGAGACGTGCTGGTACTCCACGCCGATCGTTCGGCAGTACGTGTCCTCGAGCAGCCCGATCACCTCGCGCAGGGTCATCGTCCCCCCGCCCGGCATGTCCGGGATGGGGTACACCGCGTCGAGATCGCTCTCGCTCAGCCCGTGGAACGCGGGGTCGAGCGTCTTGGGACGCTGACGCTCGCGACCGAAGGGATCCAGCTGCGCCGCGAGGTGCCCGTGCGCGCGGTACGAGCGGACCAGGTCCGCCACCGCGATGCCCTTGGACAGAGCCGCGTCGCTCCCGCCCCCGCCTCCGCTCACGCCGCTGGAGCCGTCGCCTCCTCGCGCGCCGAGGTCGAAGCCTCGGAAGAAGGACTCGAGATCCGGCGCGACCGAGGCCGGGTTGGCCTTCCAGGCGCGGTACTGCTCATCCAAGTACTCACCGGACCATGAGTTAACGGAATCACTCGCGGCTTTGACGGGGGTAGTCATCGGGCGGGCTCACGGGCTGCGGGCGTGCGAACCGCCGACCAAAACGCCGGCGGACCCAACAGTCTAGTGCCTCCATCGGCCCGCGGAAGCGACGCGATAAGGGATTTCCGGGCCTGCGCCCCCTCCAACCCCCACAACCGCCCCGGAAGCCGTTATCACAGAGCGCGAGGACTGTTGATGAACCACCTGCGCCGGGACAGCCTGTTCACACGCTTCGCCATCGTCGCGCTCTTCCTGAGCGGGCCGCTCCTCGTCTTCTGGCTCTGCTACAGCGTCCTCGGCTGGGCCCTCTGGATCAGCGTCCTCGCCGCCCTCCTCGGCGGCACCGCCGGGTGCACCGTCGTCGCGATCGTCCTGCTCACGATCATGGGCAGCGGCTGGGCCCTCGGGCTCTTCCGCGAGAAGAAGCCCCCCACCGACACCGCCGCCTGACTCACCCCCGACGCCCGAAGAGCTTCTCCAGCTCCCCGATCGTCAGGCGCACGCTCGTCGGGCGCCCGTGCGGGCAGCTCGACGACCGCTCGACCGTCTGGCGCATCCGGATCAGCTCCGCGATCTCCCCGTCGCTCAGCCGGTCCCCCGCCTTCACCGCCGCCTTGCACGCCATCATGTCCAGCGTCTCGTGCAGCGCGGCCTCGTCGCCTGCCGGCAGATCATCGGCGCACGCCGCTTCTAGAAGCCCCGTTAGGAACGGCCCCGGATCGACCCGCCGCTGCGTCAGGAACGTCGGGAACGCGTGGATCGCCACGTCCTCGGGCCCCATCCGCCCCGCCTCGATGCCCAGCCGCGTCAGCAACGGCGCTAGCTCGTCGAGCCGGTCGGCCCGCTCCGCGCCCACGCGCACGACGATCGGCGTCAGCATCGGCTGCGACTCCAGCGTCCCCCCGCCGATGCGCGCGCGCAGCTTCTCGAACATCACCCGCTCGTGCAGCGCGTGCTGATCGATAATCAGCATCCCCTGCTCGTCCTCCGCGACGAGATAGCTCGAGTGGATCTGCAGCACCCGCTGGCGCGCACAGGTGCGGGCAGCTCCATCTCCGCCGCGGCCGGCCGCGCCGGCTCCACCTCGCCCCACCGCCGATCGCCCGTCTCCTCCGCGACCTCCTGCAACACCCGCTGCGTCTGCTGCGGCCCGAGCGACTTGAACGCCTCGACGAAGTCGCGGGCGTTCGCGTTCTCGGGCACGCGCACCTCGATCGCGCCGGACCCGAACTCCGCCCGCGCCCGGTCGCGGATCAGCGATTCCACCGCGTTCGAGGGCGTCAGGTCCGCCCCGCGCAGCGCCTCGCGCACCGCGCGCAGCACCACCGAGTGCACCATCGAACGGTCGCGGAAGCGCACCTCGGACTTGGCCGGGTGCACGTTCACGTCCACCGCCTCTGGCGTCATCTCCAGCATCAGCACCGCCGTGGCGCGCCGGCCCGGGTCGATCAGCCCGCGGTACGCCTCCTGCAGCGCGTGCTGCACCGTGCCGTCGTTGATCGGGCGCCCGTTCACATAGAACCGCTGCCCGCGCGCCGTCGGGCGCGCAAGCTCCGGCAGCCCCGCGAGCCCCCACAGCGTCACGCCCCGCCCCGCCGAGTCCTGCTCGTCGGCGTGGACCTCGAGCATCTTGTCCCCGAGCTCCTTGCCCAGCACCGCCAGCGCCCGGTCGCGCGGCCCCTGCCCGCTGGGCAGGTCGATCGGCGTGCGCCCGTCCGTCGTCACCCGGAACCCGACGCCCGGGTGCGAGACCGCCAGGTCGCGCACCACGTCCACGCAGCGCGTCTGCTCGGTGCGGGCCGTGCGCAGGAACTTGCGCCGCGCCGGCGCGTTGAAGAACAGGTTGCGCACGCTCACGCTCGTGCCCACCGGCCCGCTGTCCGGGCGAACCTCTCCCGAGGTCGCCCCCGCGACTTCCAGCCGCCACGCCGACTCGTCGCTCGGCTGCCGGGAGCGGATCGACAGACGCGACACCGACGCGATCGACGCCAGCGCCTCGCCCCGGAACCCCATCGTCGCGATGCGGTCGAGGTCCTCCGGGTCGCGCAGCTTGCTCGTCGCGTGGGGCGCCGTCGCCAGCGCCAGCTGCTCGGGCGGGATCCCCCCGCCGTCGTCGGTCACCCGCACCAGCTCGACGCCGCCCGCTTCCAGCTCGATCTCGATCCGCGTCGCCCCGGCGTCGAGGGCGTTGTCGATCAGCTCCTTCACGACCGACGCCGGGCGCTCCACCACCTCCCCCGCCGCGATCTGGCTCGCGACGAGCGGGGAGAGCTCGCGGATCTCGGAAACATCGGTGTGGGCTGGCATGGCGGCGATTCTACGCCCGCCCGCGCCACGCGTATCCTGATCCCATGCACGCCGAGCCTCTCCCCTCCCAGCAGCACGCCTACAACGATCTCCCCGCCTTGAGCGAGGCGAGACTCCACGAGCGGCGCGAGCGCGTTTTCCTCGTCTTCGCCGGGATCTTTCTCGGGTCCCTCGCGATGCTCAACATCCTGGGCATCACCCGCTTCCTGAACCTCGCGTGGTTCGTCGAGGGCTCGAGCGAGTGGGACTACAAGCTCGCCGTCGCCGTCGGCGTGCTCCCCTACCCCATCACGTTCCTCTGCACGGACTTCATCTCCGAGCTCTACGGCAGGAAGCGCGCCAACTGGGTCGTTGCGGTGGGGTTCATGCTCAACCTGTGGGTGATGCTCGTCCTCTGGGTCGGCGGTCTCTGGCCGGGCTTCGAGCCCGCGGGTCAGGAAGGGACGGGCGTGTTCTTCGAAGTGCGCACGCTCGCGTTCGGCGCCGTCGCCGCCTCGATGGTCGCCTACCTCGTCGCCCAGCTCGTGGACGTGCAGGTCTTCCACTTCTGGAAACGCGTCACCAACGGCAAGCACCTGTGGCTGCGCAACAACGGATCAACGCTCGTGTCCCAGCTCGTGGACACAACGGCCGTCATCCTGATCACGCACTTCTATGCGCACGCGCTGCCGATCAACGAAGACGCCGCTCTCGCCTCGCAGCTCGTGGCGTTCATCGCGACGGGCTACGTCTTCAAGGTGCTCATGGCCGCACTCGACACGCTCCCCTTCTACGCCGGGAGCTACTGGCTGGCCCGCTACCTGCGCCTCCCGCCCCCCACCGGAGCCGCCCCCCACCCGCCGGCCGCGGCCGCGGTGGAAGCGGGGGTGGGATAAACCAACTCCGCCTCCCTCTCCCCATCTCTGATGGGGAGAGGGCAGGGCGAGGGGTCGTTCCCAATCGCTCGCGTAGCGAGCGCTTCCATCGAATTCAGGCGGAGAAGAACCGGAAACCCCTCACCCCAACCCTCTCCCCTTGGAAAGGGGAGAGGGAGCCGGATGACGTGTCTCATCGGCTCGCGAGCGCCGACACGGATCACCACACCGAAACGCGACACCGCGGCCTCCGCCTCCCTCTCCCCATCTCTGATGGGGAGAGGGCCGGGGTGAGGGGCTACTCCCCCTTCCCTGCCTCCTTCAGAATCAGCCGCAGCACCGCCTCGAGATCCCGCGACACGTCGGAGGCGCTCACGCGAACGACACGGAACCCGTGCGACGTCAACCACGCGTCCCGCGCGGCGTCGTGCCCAGAACGCGTTTCATGCACGCGACCATCGACTTCAACAACCAGCCGTGCCTCTGCGCAGTAGAAATCCGCGACATACGGGCCGATCGCGTGCTGACGACGGAATTTCAATCCACCGAGCTGCTTCGATCGGATCCTGGACCACAACACGCGCTCGGGCGGGGATGACTCGCTGCGCAGCGCACGGGCACGCTCGACCGAGCCCGGTTTTCGATGCCGCAATCCCATCGTTCCAACGTACAACCCCTCACCCCAGCCCTCTCCCCTTGGAAAGGGGAGAGGGGGCCGGACGACGTGTCTCAAAGGCTTGCGAGCAGCGACACGGATCACCACACTGAAACGCGACGGCGCGGCCTCCGCCTCCCTCTCCCCATCTCCGATGGGGAGAGGGCAGGGGTGAGGGGCTCCGGTTCAGGCGCGAGCGCAGCGAGCCTCCGTACACTGCCCCCATGCCTGACACCATCTTCAGCAAGATCATCGCCGGCGAGATCCCGTGCCTGCGCGTCTACGAGGACGAGCACGTCCTGGCGTTCCTGGACATCAACCCCCTCTCGCCCGGGCACACGCTGGTGATCCCCAAGGAGCCGGCGGCGACGCTCGACGCGCTCTCGGACGACTCGGCCGCGGCGATCGGGCGCGTGCTGCCCCGGATCTCGCGTGCGGTGCTCGCGGCGACGGGGGCGACGGAGTTCAACGTGCTCCAGAACAACGGCGCCGGCGCGCACCAGGCCGTCTTCCACGTCCACTTCCACATCATCCCCAAGGTGGACGGCAAGGGGCTGGGCGTCGGGTGGGCGCCGGGGGCGCTGAGCGACGGTGAAGCGCTCGCGGCGCGCATTGTTGCAGCGATGGGCTAAGGCAGCGCCGATACACACCAGATGCTTTCGTCCCGACATGCGGTGTCGCTGTGCGCGCTCGCCCTGCTCCTCATGGGCGTGGTGATGGTGCAGTCCGCGGGCCTCGACGCCGGGACCGAGGCGGTCGTGCCGCTCACCCTGCGCTCGATCGCCCTCTCCCAGCCCGCGCTGTACGCCCTCATGGCGATCGGGGCCCTGCTGGTCGCCCAGACCGCCCCCGCGCAGCGCCTCCTCACGCGGTTCCTGGACGCGAAATGGACGGCCCGCTCGTGGTGGGTCCTCGTCGCGCTCGTGATCATCTGCCTGCTGCCCTACGTCCCCGGCGTGGGACGCTCGATCAACGGCGCCCAGCGCTGGATCGGCGTGGACGTCCCCGGCGTCGGACGCGTCGGGCTCCAGCCCTCCGAGCTCGCCAAGTGGGGCGTGGTGCTGATGCTCGCCCGCTACGGCGCATCGCTGGCCGGGAAGGAACAGTCCTTCACCCGCACGCTGCTGCCCGGTCTCCTCGGCGCGGGCGCCGTCGCGATGATCGTCGCGAAAGAAGACCTCGGCACCGCGGTGCTGATCGCGGTCACCGCCGGCGTGATGCTGCTGGGCGCTGGCGTCGGGTTCTGGCGGATGATGTCCCTCACGCCCGTCGCGGGGGTGCTGGTGGCGATCGGCGTGCTGATCGAGCCCTACCGCATCCGCCGCCTGACCACCTTCCTCGACCCCTTCGCCGACCCGCAGGACGCCGGCTTTCACATGATCCAGTCGATGGCCGCGATCGCCGGCGGCGGCGTCTTCGGGCGCGGGCTGGGCTTTGGCATCCAGAAGTTCGGCTACCTCCCCGAGGACCAGAACGACTTCCTCTTCGCGGTGATCTGCGAGGAGCTCGGGCTCGCGGGCGCCGCCCTGACGCTGGCGCTCGAATTCGGGCTGATCGTGGGCGTCTACTGCGTGCTGCGCCGCGCGGTCTCGCCGGCCGCCAAGCTGCTGTGCCTCGGGGTGATGACCACCCTGGGCGTGCAGGCCGCGATCAACCTCCTCGCCGTCACCGGGCTCGGGCCGACCAAGGGCATCGCCCTCCCCCTGCTCTCGGCGGGCGGCACGGGCTGGGTGCTGACCGCGGGGATGCTGGGCCTCGTCGCCGGGCGCGACATGTTCGCCGAGCAATCGAGCGAAACGCCGGCCGAGCCGACCATCCGTCCCGAGATCGTCACCCGCCCGGTGCGTCCCGCGCGGGGCGAGCAGCTCGGCCTCTACCCGTGAGCCTCGGGACGGTGATCTTCGCCGGCGGTGGCTCCGGCGGGCACCTCTTCCCCAACATGGCCGTCGCAGAACGCCTCCCCGACGCGGCGCACGTCTACCTCGTCTCGACGCGCGCGGTGGACGCGGGGATCGTTGAAAAACACGGGCTCGACGCCGTCGCGCTCCCCGCCGCCCCCCTCTCGCTGCGCCCCAGCGGCGCGTGGCGGTTCCTGAAGAACTGGGGCGCCAGCGTGCGCGCCGCGCGTGGCGTGATCGCGAGCGCGAAGACGCGCGGCCCGGTCGCGGTGCTCGCGTCGGGCGGGTTCGTCAGCGCCCCGGCGATGCAGGCCGCAAAGGCCGAGGGCGTGTGGTCGGCGATCGTCAACCTCGACGCGACGCCCGGGAAAGCCAGCCGATTCGCGGCGCGCGTCGCGCAGGAGCGCTACATCGTCAGCGCCGACCCGCCCGATGGGTGGACCGCGCTGCGCCCCGTCGTGCGCGCCGCGTTCGACGATCTTCCCGATCCCGGCGACGCGCGCATCCGTCTCGGGCTCGCGCCGTCGATGCCCACGCTGCTCGTCACGGGCGGGAGCCAAGGCGCGCGCTCGCTCAACCTCGCGATGGCCCGTGTCCTGCGCGAGAAGCCCGCGGCGCTCGCGGGGTGGCAGGCGCTGCACCAGGCAACCGGCGACGACGCGGAGGAGCTCCGCGGGGCGTACGACGACGCGGGCGTGGCGGCGACGATCGTGCCCTTCATCGACGACATGCCCGCGGCGTGGGCGGCGGCCGACCTCACGGTCGCGCGGGGCGGCGCGGGGACCGTCGGGGAGGCGTGGGCCAGCCGAACGCCCCTCATCGCCCTGCCCTACCCGCACCACGGGGACAACCACCAGCTAGCGAACCTCGCCCCGATGCACGGCGCCGCGTACGCGGTGATCGACCGCGCCGACCCCGCGCTGACCGCCCCGGCCCTGCTCGAGGAGATCGAGACGGTGATCGGCGACCTCGCCAGCGTGCGTGCGGCCGCGGCGGCCCTCACCCCTCCCGACGGGGCGGGGACGCTGGCCGATCGCCTCCGCGCGGCGCTGGCCCCCCGCGGGGCAGGGTGAACGAAGCGTGGTACACTGCCCCGTTCACCGAAAACCGCCCGCCTGGAGCCCGTGAACCGATGACGCGCGACGAAATCTTCGACAAGGTGCAGGAAACGCTCGTGGACGCCCTCGGTGTCGATGACGACGAGGTCACCCCCGAGGCCGTGCTCACGCGCGACCTCGAGGCGGAGTCCATCGACTTCCTCGACATCGTCTTCAAGCTCGAGCAGGCCTTCGGCTTCAAGATCGAACAGGGCGAGCTCTTCCCCGACAACGTCGCGCAGGACCCCGACTACGTGCAAGACGGCAAGGTGACCGCCAAGGGCATCGCGACCCTCAAGGAACGCCTCCCCCACGTGGACTTCACGGCGTTCGAGGCCGACCCGCAGGTCGCGAAGGTCGGCGACATCTTCACCGTCAACGCGCTGGTGAACTTCGTCGAACGCAAACTCTCGCAGACCGCGGGCGCCTGAGCACCTACATGCGCTGGATGTGGATCGATCGGATCCTTGAGCACGTGCCCGGCGAGCGCATGGTCGCCATCAAGGGCGTGTCGCTCTCTGAGGTGCATCTGTACGACCACTTCCCCGCCGACGAGGGCGAGGGCGGGCGCGACGCGGAGCCGGTGATGCCGGCGTCGCTGATCCTCGAAGGGTGCGCGCAGACCGCCGGGCTCCTCTCGGGGCACATGCGCGACTTCAAGGAAAAGGTCCTGCTCGCCAAGATCGCCAAGGCGCGTCTCGACCGCGAGGCCGCGCCGGGGCAGACGCTGCGCTACACCGCGACGCTCGTCCGACTCGACAACGCCGGCGCGCTCACCACGATCGCGATCGATCTCTTCCCCGAGCCCGGCGCGCCCGCCGTCCCCATCGGGGAGGCGGAGATCGTCTTCTCCCACGCCGACAAGAACATGTCGGGCATCGAACTCCCCGAAGAGAACTTTGTCTTCGGCGAGACGTTCACCACGCTGCTGACCTCCAGCGGCGTGACGATCCCCGACTAAGACAGGCTCAGACGCCCAGGTCGTCCCGCGCCGCGAGCAGCGCGTCGCGGAGGCGGTTGCTCGCGTCGCCCATCGCGCGCCGTTCGCGCACGCGGATCGCGCTGTAGGGCGTGCCCCACGCCTCGCCCGGGGCGAAGTGCGGATCCACCAGCGCCATCGCGCGCTCGTGCGCCTCGACGACCGCGCCGCGGGCCTTCTCGCTGCCGACATGCGGCGCAAAGGGCGCGAACTGGCTCATCACGCCGATCCAGTTGTGGCGGAAGATCAGCAGCGACTGGTCCGACCACGTCTCTTCTTCGCTGGAGATCTTCTTCGCTGCGACCTCGGTCGCCAGCGCGATCATCCCGTCGAACTGCTTGGCCGCGCTGAAGCGCGAGCGCTCGCCCAGCTCGCGGCGCAGCGTCTCGACGCTGCGCACGAGGCGATCGGCGTAGGGCAGCGCCGCGTCCAGATCCTCGTACCCAAAGAGCAGCGCCTCGATCTTGTGGAAGCCGCGGAACTCGTCGTCCGTCTCGCCGTGCTCGAAGGCGTAGGGGCGGGCGTCGATGTCGCGGTCGGAGTCTTCGAAACAGATCGCGGTGGTCTCGATCTCCTCGTAGGGCGGGCGCGATTCGAGGTACGCGCGCTGCGCGGCGCGGAGGTCGCGCGAAGCGATCGCGTCGCGCAGCGCCCGCGCGAGCGGGAGCTGGTCGTTCGCGCGCTTCTGGAAGTAGCGGACGCCCGCCGTCGTCGCGTCGGCGAGGGCCGCGGTGTCGGACGCCGGGGCGCTCGCGCGCGCCGCGCGCCCCAGGACCGTTGCGCCGGCGACGCCCGCGAGCGTCGTCACGATCATGTCTCGTCGCTGCATGTCATTCGCTCCACTCGGCGAGGAGGCTCGCCAGGTCTGTTGAATCAACCACGCCGCTGCCGTCGAAGTCCGCGGGGCAGCCCGCGCAGGGCCCCCACGACGCGAGGACGATCGCCAGATCAGAGGAATCCACCACGCCGTTCCCGTCGAGGTCGGCGCTGACCTCGGGGAGGATGTTCACGCCGAGCTCGAGTCGCGGCGCCTGCCCGAGGAAGACCGCCAGGGCGTCCTCCTTGGTGAAGTACACCGGGTACGTCACGCCCTCGCCGCCGCCGGGGCCGCCCGCGGCAAAGTGCAGCGAGGAGATCGTCAGCTGGAGGTTGCCCGCGTCGAGGCCCTTCTGGAGGTACGCGACGGCGTCGGCGTTCGAGAGATCGACGTCGAGCGTCAGCGTCGCCCCCGCCGGCACGGGGTCGCCCTCGGCCAGCGGGGCGCCCGCGACATCGAACGTCGCGACGGAGAAGGGCGCGACCTCGAAGCGGTCGAGCACGTTGTTCGAGATGTCCCGCGCCGCGCGCCGCCGAGGAAGTCCGTCGCGAAGGCGCTGCGCACCCGCGGCGCCGGGGGACCGCCGACGACGGTAAAGGGCGTGTCCTCGACGTACTCCTGCTCGCCGCTCTCGACGCCGAACCCGTTGCGGTAGCCCGTGCCGAAGAGAAGGATCGGGCGCCCCGCCGGGTCGGCGTCGGGCGTGTACTCCGCGTCCTTCTCATCGAGGAACGTTGTGTACGCGTCGTAGCTCGTATCGACGCTGAACACGCCGCCCATGCTGATCGTCGCCTGCACGCGCGCCGAGACGATCTCGTAGCGCGCCTCGCCCAGGCCCGAGGGGATCACCCCTGCGCCGTCGTCCGACTCGGCGTCGGTGTCGAAGCCCAGGAGGAACTGCGCGTCGCGGTTGTCGAGGAAGCCGATCCCGAACGTGCCGAACGTCGTCGCCGACTCGCGCGCGCCGGGCGTGCTGTTGAAGGGGTAGTTCCAGCGGTCGAGGCCCGGGACCTCGCGGGAGAACTCGACGGTCGGTCCCGCGCTGGCGACAGCGGCGAGCGAGAGAATCACAAGAGCGGCGGGGCGGGGGTGCATGTCGGGGGTTCCTCTGATGGCGTTGCGAGACGTCGCCTGTCGATGCGACTGAGTCTCAGTTGCAGAAAGCTAGTGGGCGGGATACTATCCTGTCAAGGCGAAACAGTCGTGCCATACGGGAATAATTCCCGCCCAGCCGCATCTCTCACCCCATGCTCTGCTCCACAGCGTCCCATCCAGCCCGCCGTGCTTTCACGCTCATCGAGCTGCTGGCGGTCGTCTCGATCATCGCGGTGCTGATCGGGATCCTGCTCCCGGCGCTGGGGCGGGCGCGCGACACGGCCGTCGTCGCCCGGGAGCTGGCCCGGGGGCGGGACACGTCCCTCGCCTACCTCATGTTCGCGTCGGACCACCAGGACTTCGTCCTGCCCGCCGAGATCGAGATCAGCCGGCGCTTCCCGCGCCCCCTGCGCGCGGCGCCCAAGGATCTCTTCGGTCGCCCCATCACGGGCGAGCCCGCACGGCGCTGGTTCTGGCGCCTGCTGCCCTACCTCGACGACAACCCCAGCGCCCTCTTCCGCGACCCCACCGTCCGCGCCACCATCCGCACGGCCGAGGAAGACTTCGAGTACTACCGCTACACCCTCTACACCGGCTTCGGGATCAACGAACGCTTCGTGGGCGGGCTCGAAGAGTTCTACCGCTCGGACCTCCCCCCCTTCGCCCGCGATCAGAGCATCGACTACTACGGCGACAAGTTCTGGGTCCGCCGCCTCGGCGACGCCCCACGCCCCAGCGGGCTCCTCGCGATGGCCTCATCGGGCTACGCCGGTGAGACCAACGCCGACGGCGGCTTCTACGAGGGCTACTACCGCGTCCAGCCCCCCTACTACAGCGCCCTCTCGACCCACCCGCTCTGGTCGAGCCTCGCCGCCCCGTCGCCCGAAGACTCCCCCGGCGCCAACGGCAACGTGCGCCCCGTCGCCGGGCCGGCAGCGTCATCGGCGTCATGCTCGACGGGCACGCCGAGGCCATCGACTGGGACCGCCTCTCAAGCGACATGCGCCTCTGGGCGCCGCACGCCGACACGCCCGACTGGCGTTTGCCGCTGCTCCCGCGCTGAGAACCCGCCCGCGCGCTGGTACCCTCGCCCGCCTATGAGCGAGCCCACCATCCCCGACTTCATCGAAGAGCTCCGCTGGCGCGGCCTCCTCCACCAGTGCACCGACGAGGACGCCCTGCGCGAACACCTCAAGACGCCGGGGCGGAAGGCGTACATCGGGTTCGATCCGACGGCGGACTCGCTGACCATTGGGAACCTGGTCCCGATGATGATGCTGGTCCATTTTCAGCGGCCGGGCACACATTGCCGGTGGTGGTCATGGGCGGCGGGACGGGGCTGATCGGGGACCCCTCGGGGAAGTCCGACGAGCGGCAGCTGCGCACCGAAGACGAGATCAACGCGAACGTCGCGGCGCAGAGCGTCGTCTTCGACCGCGTCTTCAGCGGTGCGAACGGGCTCCAACCCGTCGAGGTGAAAAACAACCTCGCGTGGCTCAAGGGGCTGAGCTACATCGAGGCCCTGCGCGACGTGGGCAAGCATTTTTCCGTCAACGCGATGATGCAGAAAGACTCGGTGCGGGAGCGCCTGCACAACCGCGAGCAGGGCATCAGCTACACCGAGTTCAGCTACATGATTCTGCAGAGCTATGACTTTCATGTGCTGCATCGGGATTACGGTGTGACGTTGCAGATTGGTGGGTCGGATCAGTGGGGGAACATTGTTGCGGGTACTGAGCTGATACGAAAAATTTCTAGTGCGCACGTAGCGTCAGTTGACACGCTTGCAGATGGAACAAGGATTCAACTTGAGTCTGAGTATTACGATGATCCAAATCTTCCTGCAGACAAAACATACGGCCTTACGGCACCACTCGTCACAAAGGCATACGGCGGCAAGTTCGGGAAGACGGAAGCCGGTGCGATCTGGTTGTCGGCGGATCGGACGTCTCCCTATGCGCTGTACCAGTGGTGTATGAACACGGCGGACGCGGATGTGATTCGGTTTTTGAAGATCTTTACGGTGCTTGATGAGCCGACGATCAACGCGATTGAAGCGGAACACAGCGAGGTGCCGGGGAAACGGGTGGCGCAGACCCGGCTTGCGGAGGAGTTCGTGAAGTTGCTGCACGGGAAGGCGGCGCTGGCGGGTGCTCAGGCGGCGAGCAAGGCGCTGTTTTCTGGTGATGTGAGCGGGCTTGATGAGCGGACGCTGGCGGAGGTGTTCGCGGAGACGCCGTCGACGGAATTGGCGGCGGATCGGGCTGAGGGGATGGGGATGCTTGAGGCTCTTACGGAGACGGGGCTTGCCAAGAGCAACCGGGAGGCGAAGGAGTTTTTAGCGGGAGGGTCGGTGAGTGTGAATGGTGAGAAGGTTGGTGCTGATCGGACGTTAGGCACGGGCGATTTTCTTCCCGGACGGGTGACGTTGCTGCGGAGGGGGAAAAAGGCGTGGCATGTGGTGCGTTGGGTGTGAGGAAATCATTTTTTTCTAGCTATTTTGGATGAGGTATGTGAAACTAGGGGAGATGGCAACCTGGCCCTTGCCGGTGCTCCCACCCTGAGTTTCGACTCGTGGTGGAACGCTGGGGCCGCGGGCGTCGGCATGGTGCTGAGAAAGGACTCCAGCAATGCCTATCGCTTCCTCTTTGCTCGAGCGCAAAACGGCGATGAACAACCGCCCCGTCGCGACGGCCTCGCCGAACGACACCGTGCTCGACGCCGCGAAGCTCATGAACGACCTGCGCATCGGCGCCGTCCCGGTCGTGGACGCCGAGCAGCGCGTGGTGGGCATGTTCACCGAACGCGACGTGATGACCCGCGTCGTCGCCGTCGAGCGCTCCCCGCGCGACGTGCTCGTGCAGGACGTCATGAGCTCGCCGGTCATCGCGTGCGGTCCCGACACCACACTCGACGAGTTGCGCCACGTCATGCTCACGCAGCGCATCCGCCACATCCCCGTGGTCGAGGACGGGCGCCTGCTCGGCATCGTTTCCATCGGCGACCTCAACGTCGCCCAGGTCGCCGTCATGACCGAGACGATCAGCTACCTCGAACAGTTCATGTACCGCCCGTAAGGCGCGGCCCGCTCGGAACCCGATTACACCTCTAGCGCGCCCAGCTCACCCGTGAGCGGCTCGACGAGGGATCGCACCGTTACCACGCCCACCGGGGCGCCGTGGCGCTCCACCACCGCCACACGCGTCCCCGAGTCAAGCAGCGTCTGCAGCGCGCTCGTCGCGGGCGTGTCGTGCCCCACGCGCGACACGCCCTCGGGCGGCTCGCCGACGTGCTCGCCCTCGATCGTCCACAGCGCCGCGCCCGTGATCGCGCCGGTCGGGCGCCCCTTCGCGTTCACCACCACGTAGCGGTTGCGCGCGTGGCGCCCCGCGTACTGGCGGGCGCGCCCGAGGTTCCAGTCGCTGCGCAGCGTGCGCACCTTCGCGCCACGGGCGCATCACCTCCCCAACCGTCGTCTCGCTCAGCTCCATCGCCCGGTCGATCAGCCCCGACTGGCTCTCCGAGAGCACCCCGGCCCGCACGCCCTCGTGCAGCAGCGCCCCCACGCGCTCGCGCCCGCTCCGGTATTCCTCGCTCATCCCCGCGCCGGTCAGCCGCGACACCAGGCGCCCGAAGAGCTCGAGCGCCGGAACGACCAGCGTCAGCGTCAGCGCGAGCCGCGCCGCCGCCGCGACCGGCGCCAACGCGATCGTCAGCCGGTCCGTCCCGCCGCGGAACATCTCCTTGGGCAGGATCTCCCCGAAGATCAGCAGCGCCGGCGTCAGCACCAGCGCGTTGACCACAATCACCCCCAGGTCCGTCAGCCCCGCCCCCGCCAGGACCGCCGCCAGCCCCAGCGAGCCCGCGTAGTTCGCGATGTTGTTCGACACGAGGATCGTCGCGAGCAGGTGCGACGGGCGCGACAGCTCGTGCGTCAGCCGCTTCGCCGCCCGGTCCCCCGCCGCCGCCGCCGCGTCAAGACGCAGGCGGTCAACCGTGTACGAGCCGGTCTCGAACCCGCTGCACACCGCCGAGCCCGCGAGCCCCGCGGCCGCCAGCGCCCCCCACCCGATCTGCTCGAGGGGCGTCACGACGCGCCCCCCTCGTCCACGCTCACCAAGACCGTCCCCACCGCGCGCCCCGTCGAGCGACTCGACGC
>CALNYS010000003.1:0-14305 GCA_942490855.1 uncultured Phycisphaeraceae bacterium
CTGAAAGCGGGGACCTGATGGGACGACGTGGACCAATTCCCAAACCGACGGCGCTAAAGAAGCTCCAGGGCACGTTCCAGCCGTGCCGGGCGAACGCCAACGAGCCGGTGCTCGATGTGGCGCGGCCGGACCCGCTCCACGGCCTCGATCAGATGGAGCTGCGGCACTTCGATCGCCTGGCCGACGAGGTCATTCGGCTCGGGACCGTGTCGGATGTCGATGGTGGTGCGCTCTCGTCGCTGGCCGTCGCCGAGTGCCGCATGATCCGCGGCGCGCGTCAGGTTGCGAAGGCGCGGAGCGGCGTCGCGAGCGCTCGCCAGCGGATGTCCGCGGCCGAGACGTCGGACGAGTTGAAGGACGCCGCAAAGCTGCTGCGGTTGAGTGAGGGCAGCCTGGGGTTCTGGCTGAAGGAGACACACGCCGCGCAGCAACTTGACCGTCAGCTGCGCCAGGAGTTCGGGCTGACACCGTCGTCGCGCACGCGGGTCGGTGGCAAGCCCGCGACAGCAAAACCCGACCCGGACTCGCGCGCCTCGCTGCTCTTTGGTGGAGGCGGCCGTGGCGCGTAGGCCGGCGAAGAAGGCCACCAAGAACGCCGCACGCAAGTCCAGCAAGAGGGCAACGCGCAAGCGCAGGACGCCGGAGCCCGCGTCGCCTCCCGGTGGATGGTGGGGCGACGGCGATGCGCCGTGGGTGCGCTGGCCGGGCGTATCGATCGAACTGCCGGCAGAGTGGATTATTGAGCGCGAGCGCTGGGAGTCCCCCTGCGGCCGCTACTACTTCGACGAGGCTGCCGCGCAGAGGCCTCTGCTGTCGGCCGGCTACTTCCAGCCGCGTCGCGGTGCACTAGCCAACGAGCCCATGCGCTACCTCGACTGGCAGGAGCAGCTCGTCGTGCGTCCGCTCTTCGGCTGGCTGCGTGCGCGCGACGGACTGCGGCGCTTCCGGTATGTCTTCGTCGAGGTCGCGAAGAAGAACGGGAAGTCGCTGTTCTGCTCAGCGCTCGGATGCCACCTGGCGTTCTGTGACGGCGAGCCGGGGGCGAAGGTCTACGTCGCGGCAGGCGACGAGAAGCAAGCTCGGATCGTGTGGGGCGACGCGCGGGAGATGGTCAATGACTCGCCGGAATTCATCCACGACGCGGGCGTAGAGCCGCTGGCTGGATCTATCCACCAGGCGCGCACGGGCTCCGCGTTCCAACCGCTGACCGCCAAGGCCGCGACGAAGCACGGGTTCGACGTGCACGGGCTGATCTTCGACGAGTTCCACGTGCAGAAGGCGCGCACGCTCTTCGAGACGTTGAAGCGCGGCGTGTCGGCCCGCACGCAGCCGGTGATCCTGGTGATCACGACCGCGGGAGACGACCGGGAGTCGATCTGCTACGAGGAACACGAGAAGGCGCTGCGCGTGCTCGATGGCGCCGATGAGTCCGAGCAGATGCTGCCGGTCATCTTCCGCCTGGGCGCCGAGGACGACTGGCGCGACGAGACCACATGGCACAAAGTCAACCCGGGCCTCGGCACGGTGAAGAGCCTCGACTACATGCGCGCGGACTGCCTCGATGCGCAGAGCGAGCCGCGCAAGCGAAACGACTTCCTACGGCTCGAACTGAACGTGTGGACCGAGAGCCGCACGGTCTGGATCGCTCCGGAGTCATGGGCCGCATGCCAGCGCGCTGAGCGAGAGCCGATCGACCTGCCGGATCTTCCGTGCGTGCTCGGCCTGGACCTTTCCGAGACGCTCGACATGACGGCGCTCGTCGCGGCCTTCCGCCGTCCCGATGACCGACCGGCCGACGAGGTCGAGGTCGAGGGCGACACGGACGAGTCGGAGCGTCGCGTGCTCTCCGTTGACTTCTCGGTTGACCTGCGCGCGTGGTTCTGGATACCGGAGGCGACTGTACACGACCGGGCAAAGGGGGGCCACGTCCCCTACGACTTGTGGGCGCGCGACGGGTGGCTGACGATCGTCCCTGGTCCGATGATCGACCAGGAGATGATCCGGCGCACCGTCGTCGACGAGTGCCAGTCGCGCTACCGCGTGCACGAACTCGGCTTCGACCCCTACAACTGCCGGCAGCTCGCGTCGCGCATGCTCAGCGCGGACGGCGTGCCGTGCGTCGAGGTCCGGCAGGGCGCTCTCACGCTCTCCGCTCCGTGCAAGCTACTCGAGGGCCTGGTGCGCGCTCGCCGCATCACGCACGACGGGAACCCTGTGCTGAACTGGTGCTTCGCCAACGCCGAGGTAGCGGTCGACGCGAACGGCAACATCCGACCCGTGAAGCCGGGCGGCGAGCACCGTGGGACGCGACGCATCGACGGTGTCGTCGCCACTGTCATCGCGCTCTCGCGCATGATGGTCATGCCCGAGCAGCGCCGCATGCGCGCGTCGGACTACCTCTCGATCCTGTGACCGCGCCGAGCCTGGCGAGCACGTAGCGCGAGCCTCGCGTGCAAGCAGGAGCCGACGCTCCCCCGGTGCCGCGCACCAAGCCCGCCTCCACGCCCCACTCCGTCGGCCACGAGTTCCGTCGCTCCCTGCGCACCGGAGCGCCGATGCGCCGCGCTCGCGCAAGCGGGTCCTGGGGCGAGAACGCGCCGGCCGATTCGCCCTTCTGGTACACCCGCGACCCGCGCACGGGCTTCGCGTACCCATCGGGCCGCAACGTCACGCACGACTCCGCGCTGACGATCGGCGCCGTGTTCCGTGCAGTGCAACTCGTCTCGCGCGACATCGCTGCGCTGCCGCAGCACACCATGCGCATCCTTCCGCTGCGCAGAACGGAGGACGGGCGCTCGGTCCCGGGCGGCAAGGAGCGGATCAAGGACGACCTGGACTTCGTTCTCAACAAGCGGCCGAACCCGAGGCTGACGCCGTTCCAGTACCGCGAGATGAAGCTGAACCACGTGCTCCTGCGCGGCAACCACTTCTCGCGCATCCTCTCGGGGCACCGCGGCTACGTCACGTCGCTCGAGCCGCTGACCACGTGGCGCATGCGAGCGGAGCTCCTGGACAGCGGTCGCGTGCTCTACCTCTACCAGCGCGCGAACGGTGTCGAGGAGCGGCTGACGCAGGACGAGGTTCACCACGTCCGCGGCTTCAACCCCGACCCCGAAGACCCGTGCGGGCTCTCCGTCGTCGGCCTCGCGTCGCGCTCGCTCGGGCTGGCGCTGCAGACCGAGGAGTACGGCTCGCGGCAGTTCAGCCAGGCGCCGCGCCCCTCGGTCGCGTTCGAGGTCCCGGGCGGGCTCGAGGGCGAGGACGAGCGCGCCCTGCAGGACATGTACATGCGGGCCCACTCGGGGCCGGACGGGTGGTTCCGTCCCTACGTGGCGAAGAACGGGATGACGGTGAAGCCGATCCCCGGGATGACGCACGACGAGGCGCAGTTCCTGCAGACGCGGACGTTCCAGATCGCGGAGGTCGCGCGGTGGTTCGGCGTGCCGCTGCACATGCTCAGCGAGCTCACGCGCGCGACGTTCTCGAACATCGAGCACCAGTCGATCGAGTACGTCGTGCACGCGCTGCTGCCGTGGGTCGCGCTCGACGAGCAGTGCATCGAGCGGGACTTCCTCGAGGAGGAGGACGACCGCGAGGTCGAGTACAACCTCGAGGGCCTTCTGCGCGGCGACTCGATCACGCGGGCCCGCGTCTACCAGCTGCTCGCGAACCTCAAGGCCATCACGCCGAACGAGGTCCGGCACCGCGAGGGCCTGAACCCGGTCCCGTGGGGCGACGATCCGCTGCAGCCGCAGGGAGCCCCGCCGGCGGAATCCGCAGCGGAGGACGACCAGCCGCCTCCCGAGCCGGTCGACGACGACGACGCCGGCGACGACGTCCCGGACGACGCCAGCGCGCTCAGCCCGATCAACCGCATCGCTGCCATGTACCGCGGAGCTCGCGGCCAGAACGGAAGGACGAACGGACGATGAGCCGACGCCTCTCTCGCATCCTCGCGTACGTCGCGGGCACGCCGTGGGCGCTGCACTACCCGGCAGCGCAGCGCATGGTCGCGGTGCTCGATCGACGCATCCAGGGCAAGCGCCTCGAGCAGGCGCAGATCGACGAAGCGATCGGAGCCGACCGCGACGCCTACGCGGAGCGACGCGCGGCGGCACGCGATGCCCGGACGCGCACGGGCGGCGCGGTCGCGGTCGTCCCGGTCTACGGCACGATCCTCGGTCGCGACTGGCAGTTCACGCAGTCGTCGCACGGTGGGACCACGTCCGCGGAGGAGCTGATCCGGACGCTGCGCGGCATCGACGCCGACTCGAGCATCTCCACGATCGTGCTCGACATGGACACGCCGGGCGGCAGCGTCGAGCTGATCCCGGAGGCTGCGGCGGTGCTGGCGGGCCTCGGGAAGCCGGTCGTCGCGCAGGTCAACACGATGGCGGCGTCGGCTGGCTATTGGCTCGCCGCTCAGGCAGACGAGATCGTCGCCAGCCCCTCCGCGGAGCTCGGCTCGATCGGCGTCTACACCATGCACGTCGACGAGCGCGAGGCGCTCGCGCAGGACGGCATGAGCGTCACGATCGTGCGCGCCGGCGCGAACAAGGTCGCGGCGAACCCCTACGAGGCGCTGACGCCGGAGGCGCTCGCCGACATCCAGAAGTCCGTCGACGAGTACCACGACATGTTCGTGGGTGCGGTGGCTTCGGGCCGCGGCGTCACGCGCGCAGCAGTCCGCTCGAAGTTCGGCGACGGCCTGGTGTTCCGTGCGCGGGAAGCCGTCGAGCGCGGGATGGCAGACCGCATCGCCACGCTCGACGAGACCATCGCGCGCTACGCAGGCGGCGCGCGGCCGAAGCGCCGCAAGGCCGCAGCAGCGAATCCGATCACGGTTCTCGCGTCGATCGCGGCCGAGCACGTCGAGCTCGACGAGCCCGCCGTCGAGCGCGAGGCGGCGCGGCTCGAAGAGGGCGTGGTCTCCGCGGACGTGTGGCGGCGACGCATCGACCTGATCTGACCGCAAGCAGGGACGAAGGATCTGGACTCGCTACCAGGAACAGCACGCCGGAGGACCGACATGGGCATCAAGGCACTGCGGAACAAGCTCGCGACGCTCGACACCGAGGAGCGCACGCTGCGCACCGAGGCCGCGAACCTGATCGAGGCCGCCGAGAAGAACGACGGCGGCAAGCCGACGGCGGAGCAGGACACACGGCTCGACGCGATCCGCGGACGCCTCGAGGCGATGAAGAACGATCGCGACGCCGTCAACTTCGCGATCGCGAACGCCGAGCGCATGGCAGACCTCGAGCGCCTGCAGTCCGGCGCGCCCTCCGCCGTCACCAGCGGCGTCCGCGAGGCGTGGCTCGACGACCCGAAGCGCGGCTACAGGACCGCCGCGTCCTTGATCGTGGACATCCACAACGCGACGCTCACGGGCCGCGTGAGCCCGCAGCTCGCGTCGCTCGACGACTCGCGTCCGATGGCGACCGCGGGCTCCGACGAGCAGAGCACGCAGTCCGACCCGTACGGCGGCTTCTTCATCCCGACCGGCCTGCTCGGCGGCGTCAAGACCGTGTCTCCGGACGCCGACCCGCTGAACGGCCTGACGACGCAGGTCGACATGACGGGCGTGCGCACCCTCAAGGTGAACGCGCGCGTCGACAAGGACCACTCGACGAGCGTGTCCGGTGGGCTGGTGGTCTACCGCCGCGTCGAGACGCAGACGGTCACCCCCAAGCGGATGCAGTTCGAGCAGGTCGAGCTCCAGAAGAACGAGCAGATGGGCGTCACCTACGCGACCGAGGAGCTCCTCGCGCAGTCGGCCGTGGCGTTCGCGTCCATCCTCGGCGAGGGCTTCCGCGACGAGTTCGCGGCAAAGACCTTCGAGGAGCGCCTGAACGGCAACGGCGTCGGCATGTACCAGGGCATCGCGAACAGCCCCGCGCTGGTCACGATCTCGAAGGAGACGGGCCAGGCCGCGGACACGATCGTCTTCGAGAACGTCGTGAAGATGATCGCGCGCTGCTGGGGCTACGGCTCGGCGGTGTGGCTGGCGAACCCGACGTGCTACCCGCAGCTGCGCATGATGACGCAGCCCGGATCGACCATCCCGATCTTCGCGACGGGCACGCCCGGCATCGCGACGCTCGAGGGCCGCCCGATCTACTTCAACGAGCGGTGCGCTGCGCTGGGCGACCTGGGCGACCTGATCCTGGTCAACCCGTCCGAGTACCTCGAGAGCCAGGAGGGCGGCATCCAGCAGGCCGACTCCATGCACGTCCGCTTCCTCGAGCACGAGCGGACGTTCAAGTTCTGGACGACGAACGCCGGTGCCGGCTGGTGGCGCACGGCGCTCACCCCGAAGCGCGGCGACACGCGCAGCCCGTTCATCTACCTCGCGGCCCGGTAGCGACCGGGCTGCCTGAGCGCAGCGACCGACAGCACGAGCAGCACCCCGATCTGACAGGAGAACGTCATGGCAGTCTCGACCGAGCGCATCGGCTCCCGGCTCTTCGTGAAGAGCTACGATCACGACCCGGGCGCGACCACCGCGATCCTCGCCTCGCCCGACGGCGGGACGACCCCGTGGTACATGGACATGAGCCTGTTCGGGGCGGGCGCCGTCCTCGTGCGGCCGACGATCGTCGGCGGCTCGGGCCTGACGCTCGTGCGCGTCTTCGCGTCCTCGGACGTCGCGGGCGCCTCGGACGCGACGCTGCTCAAGACCTCTGGAGCGGTCGCTGGCGACAGCCTCAACGACAACGTCTTCCTCGAGTGGAGCGCGGCCGAGATCGCGCAGCTCGCGGACGCGGCGGGCGTCGAGCTCCGCTACGTCACCGTCGAGCTGACGATGGCCACGAACACCGACGAGGCGAACGTCACGTTCATCGGCATGGACCCGCGCTTCCCGCGCACGGGCCTGTCCGCGACCGCCATCACGTAGACGACCCTTTCGTGGAGCGGGTGGGGACTGACACCTGCCCGCTCACCCGGCGCTTCAATCCAGCACGACACGACCCGACCTCGAGGAGCCCGACATGACCGCGACCTTCCCCCGGACGGTGCTGCGCGAGTTCAACCAGCCCGGCGGCGCGTACTTCCTCACGGAGCTCGACCGCTTCCCGGGCAACGTGTTCTTCGTGCACTCGGGCACGGGCACCGACGACACGTCTCACGGCCGCAGCCCCGACGCGCCCTTCGCGACCATCGACTACGCGGTCGGCCAGTGCGTCGCCAGCAACGGCGACGTGATCCTCGTGCTGCCGTACCACGCGGAGACGGTCAGCGCTGCGGGCGGGCTCGACCTGGACGTCGCGGGCATCACCGTGCGCGGCATCGGCGCCGGCGCGGCGCAGCCCACCGTCACGCTCGACACCGCGGACACCGCGGACGTCGACATCGACGCGGCCGGGATCACGGTGGAGAACATCCACTTCGTCGCGGGCTTCGCGGACATCGCCGCGGCGCTCGACGTGAACGCGGACGACTTCACGCTGCGCGGCTGCCGGTTCACCGAGGGCACGAACCTCAACTTCCTGATCTGCGTCCAGGACGCCGCCGCCGGCGGCTCCGACCGGATCACGATCGAGGACTGCCTCGCGATCTGCCCCGACGCGGCGAACACGCACTTCGTGAACTTCGCGGGCACGGGCGACGGGCACATCGTCCGGCGCAACCGGCTCATGGGCGACTGGGGCACGATGTGCATCGGCGGCGCCGGCGTCATCACGCACTGCCTGATCGAGGCCAACCTGATCCGCAACGCGGCGAACACGGTCGACGGCTGCATCAACCTCGCCGCGACGGCCACGGGCATCGTCTGCTTCAACCACTGCGCGGGCGCCGCAGCCCAGGCGAACGGCGTGACCGCCACGGCGTGCACGATCTCGCAGAACTACTACGGGGTCGTGAGCGAGGACCTGTCGGCCATCCTCGACCCGATCGCGACCTAGTCGCAGCAGGGAGGTCTGAGCGATGTCAGCCAGCGCACGCCCGGCCAAGGCGGCAGCGGAGACGACGACGGTCGTCGCCTCCGCTGCTCGAACCGCCGACGGCAACACGCAGTCCGCTTCGGTGCGGCTGCCGGTCGCTCAGGCCTACGGCTTCGTCCTCGACGTCACGGCGTCGGCGACCGACGCGGGCGACACGCTCGACGCCTTCGTGCAGACGAAGATCGGCGACAACTGGGTGGACGTCGTCCACTTCACGCAGGTCGCCGGCAACGTCGGAGCGGCGAAGCGATACGTCGCGAAGGTGATCCCCGGCGTGGCGACGGCGGAGTTCGAGAACGGCACGGCGCTCGGCGCCGCCGCCGTGCGCAACCTGGCCGGCGACGAGTGGTGCGCGCGGTGGGCGATCGCGGACTCCGGTGACGCGAACCAGTCCCACACGTTCTCCATCGTCGCGCTGCCCATGTGATGCTGCTCTCTCTCGTCACCCCTCCGTCCGCTGAGCCGCTCGAGCTCGACGAGGCGAAGTCCCACTGCCGCGTCACGCACAACTTCGAGGACGCGCTCTTCACGCGCTGGATCGCTGCTGCGCGTGAGTTCGCCGAGACGTGGACCGGGCGTCAGCTGATGCCGGCGACGTGGAAGCTTTGGCTCCCCGACTTCTGGTGCGGCCCGTACCTCGAGCTCCCGCGGGCCCCGCTCTCGTCTGTCACGTCGATCGCGTACTACGACGGCGACAACGCCTCGCAGACGTGGTCGTCGTCGAACTACCTGGTGCTCGCGCCGTCCGGGCCGAAGTGCCGTCCCGGTCGCGTCGAGATCGCGTACGGGCAGGTGTTCCCGACGACGTACTACCGCCCGGACGCCGTCACGGTCACGTGGGCGGCCGGCTACGCATCCGCGACGGCAGTGCCGTCCGCGATCAAGGCAGCGCTCCTGCTGCTGGTCGCGGAGATGAACGAGCGCCGCGAGGAGGTCGTGGTCGGCACAAGCCAGAGCCCGAACGTGCTGCGCGCGGGCGACCTGCTGGCGCCGTTCATCGTCCGGGGCCTGCGGAGCGCGTGACATGCAGGCCGGGCGAAGCTCCAGCACCGCGTCGAGCTCCTGCAGCCGACGAGCGGCCCGAGTGCTACGGGATCGGGCGTCCCGGTCGAGCGCTTCATCCCCCTCCGCACGGTGTGGGCGCGCGTGACGCCCGTGCGTGGCACCGAGGCGCACGTCGTTCTCGGTCGCGTCGCGGACTCCACGCACGTCTTCCGCGTTCGCTACCACGACGCGGCCGAACTCGAGCCGTCCTGGCGCCTGCGCTGGGACGGGAAGGAGTTCGGCATCGACGAGATCCGTCCGGGCGGCGCGCAGTTGCGCGAGTACATCGAGATCATCGCGACAGCGGGCTCTGCGGAGAACCCGAACCTGTAAGCAGGCTCGGACGATCAGTCCGCTCACCGAACCAGGAGGCTTCCCATGCCGCGCACGTCCGTCGCAGCACAGACCCCGAAGACCGGCTACGCGACGGCGATCGCTGCCGACGCGCTCAAGCTCACGATGACGGCGGGCGACGTCGCGAACGGGAACGAGGTCCCGTGGCCGAGCAACCGCGTCGCGCTGATCCTGCAGAACACGGACGCCGGCACCGACTACTACGTCACCGTGACGTCCTCGGCGGACGACAGGGGCCGGCTCGCCGACATCCTCACGCAGTACGACGTGAACTTCGGCGACGTGCCGGAGATGGTCATCCTCGAGCGTCCGGGCTGGGAGCAGACGGGCGGCCTGCTGTACCTCGACTTCGAGAACGCGGCCGTCACGTTCGCTGTCGTCGCGCTCCCGTAGAGGAGGCCCCCGTGCCCGAGCCTGATCACCTGGGCGTGACGATCACCGGGATCGACTCGCTGTCGGACATGATGCAGGAGCTCGGCTACATCGGCACGCGCTCGTCGTTCACCGCGGCGCTGCGCAAGGCCGTGAAGCCGATCGCGCTCGAGGCCAACATCCGCGCGCCCCGCGGCCCCGATGACGCGAAGCCGCTCAACAAGCGCCTCAAGGGCAGTTTCCGCGTCGGGCCTCTCTCGCGGTCGCAGAAGCGCAAGCGCGGCCCGAAGCGCTACCCCGTCGAGGTATTCGTCGGTTCGACGCGGGCGCACGCACACCTGGTTGAGTTCGGGCATCGCCTCGTGCGGGGCAAGACCCGCAAGGGCACGATCCTGAAGCAGCACATCATCCGCGACAAGCGCGGGCGCATCCGGCGTCGGGTCATCCTCGAGCGCGCAGACGACGCCACCGTCGGCCGCGTCGTCGGGCACGTCCCGCCGCACCCCGTGCTGGGCCCTGTCATGGCGACGCACGGCAAGGAGGCCACGCGCACCTTCTTCAAGTTGATCGGTGACGAGATGCGCCGCACGGCGCGTCGCTACCGCGGGCAGGCCGAGCGCGGCAAGCTGTCGCGCGGCGCGCGGCAGGCGTTCAAGGTGCCGCTGTGATCGAGTACGACGTCCGGACGTACCTCCTGACGCAGTCGGGCGTGACGAGCATCGTTGGCAGCGGTTCCGGGTCGCGGCTCTACGTTGCGCACCTTCCGACCACGGGCGAACCCGGCCCGAAGCTCCCGGCTCTGGTCATCGAGTTGATCAGCGACGCTCCCGAGTACGACATGGCCGGCGAGGCTGGCGTTTCCACGGCGCGGCTGCAGGTGCACGCGCTCGCCGCGAAGGATCAGCCCCAGGACGACGGCTACCACGCCGCGCGCGCGCTCGGTGAAGCGGTGCGCACGGCGCTCTCGGGCTACCGCGGCGCCGCGGGATCGTCGACGATCCAGTCCGCGTTCCTCGGCATCCAGCGCCCCGTGGCGCAGGACGCCGTCGGCATCTACCAGGTCACGCAGGACTGGGAGATCGGCTACGCCTGACGCGAGCCAAGCAGGGACGGAACCTCACCCCCTGATCTCGTCACGAGGAGGCTTTCATGGCCGCGACCCGCAGCTTCGGCACCATTCTCCGGCGCGAGACGTCGATCGGTTCGGGGACGTTCACCAACCTCGCCGGGATCGTGGACCTCCAGTTCCCCGAGATCGCGGCAGAGATGGCGGACTCGACGGCGATGGACTCCTCGGGAGGCTACCGCGAGCAGGTGCCGACGCTGCTCATGCTCAACGACTTCACGGTGACGCTGCACTACGACAGCGCCGAGGCGACGCACGAGCAGCTGACCGCCGACTGCGTGGCGCGTCAGGTGCGGCTCTACCAGGTCGTCGGCACCGACACGGGCCTCGTCAACTGGGCATTCTCCGCGTACGTCTCGCGCGTCGCCCCGGGCGCGACGGTGCGCGGCCTGCACACGCTGTCGGTCACGTTCAGCCCGACCGGCGCCGTCACGAGGACGTAGCCCCGTGGGACGCGCTCCATCGCTCGACGCTCGCACGCTGACGCTCGGCGGCACCGATTACTCGGTGCTCTTCACGGCGCGCGCTCGCTTCCTCTTCGAGGATCTAGCGGGCTACGCCTGCACCGCGCTGCATGTGTTCCAAGACGCCTACCGGCCGAGCACGCGCGAGCTCGTGTGGCTGCTCGTTGCCGGCCTCGAAGGGGCGCGGCTGCGCGAGGAGCGCCCCGAGCGCCGGCGGCCGTGGACGCAGGACGTCGTGATCGACCTGCTCGATGACGCGACGCCCGAGGAGTGCTCCGGAGCGCTCGTCGCGTGCGTAAACGCGCTTGGCTCCGCGTTGGGAGGCGTTCAGCCGGACGCCACGACCGACCCGGAGGCATCGGACGGCGCGGGAAAAGCGCCGGCGACGGCCGGCTGATCTGGCCGGACGTCGAGATCCGGAACGCCCTGCGGGCCGGGATCTCGCGCGACCGCTACTGGAACCTCACCCCGCGCGAGTTCCAAGAGGAGATCGACGCCGCGCGCTGGCGCGAGCGCGTCCGCGACGCTCGGGCGCGGTCGGCTGCCTGGCATGGCGCGCTCTGGTCGCACGTGAGCGTCGCGGACATTCCCGAGCACGATGACGTGATCCGGCCCCTCTTTGCATCCTCAATGCCGGTCGAGGAGCCCGAGACCGAGGAGGACCGCGAGGAGCGCGTCGCGTGCGCCGCCCGCGCGTGGAACCGTGTCTTCGCCACGCTCGGCGAGGAGCAGGCTCGCACAGTGCGGGCGCAGCATGGAGGCCCCGATGGCTGAGTCGATTGAAGCTGTCCATGTCGAGTTCACTGCGACGACCAAGCAGATGCAGGCCGAGCTCGAGGCCGGCGCGCGCAAGGCGAAGGAGTTCGGCCAGCGCGTGCAGGAGGGCGTCTCGAAGAGCGCCACGGCGGGCGGCAAGATCGCGAAGGGCGTCAAGCCGGGCGAGGAGGCGTGGGGCAAGCTCGGCCAGCAGGTCGCCGGCGCCCCCGCCGCGATCTCGGCGGCATCGAACGCCGCCGTCGCGTTCGGAGCCAAGGCAGCCGGCCCGATCAACGCCGTGGGCGGCGCGGTCTCGTCGCTGCTCGCGTGGGGAGGGGGGCTGGTGCGGGAGGAGAAGGGCTGGGAGAGGAAGAGGAAGGATCGTGCGCCGCGAGGCTGCGCGGGGCGGCATCATCATCACGGAGGACGAGGCCGAGCGCGCGCAGAAGATCAACGATCTCCTGCGCGAGAGAGCAGAACTGCTGCGGATGTCGAGCCGCAACCCGCTCGACGCGCTCAAACTCACTGACCCGAGAGACGCGGATGGACTCGGGTTCAACGAGGACGCGGAGCGGAAGGCCCGTCGCGAGCGCATCCAGCAGATCGGCTTGGAACTGTCGCTCCTGCGCGCTCTGGAGGAAGCGAAGAAGGACGTCGCCAAGGTCGAGCGCGAGGTCGGGCGCGCGTACAAGGAGTTCGAGCCGAGCAGGCCGCGGCTCCCAGGCCCCGAAGTCACCCGCGTGCTCACGCGCGAGGAACTGTTCGACGCGATGGGTTTCCAGCAGCGTGCGACGCCGCTTGACTTGGAGGACCGCCCGAACCGGCTGGGAGGTCCGGACACTTCGATCACGGATGCGATGGACGCCGAGATCGAGCGCATTCAGGCGCTCGACGCGGAGCGCAACCGCGTCGCCGAGGAACTGCGCCGGTCTCAGATCACGTTCGAGGGCATCTTCGAGGAGATGGGGCTCCTCGGCAAAGACGGCGACAGCCGGCCCAAGATCAAGAAGGCCGAGCCGTCGTTCATGGGAGGTTTCCGCAAGCAGATCGAGGACGACATGCTGACGATCGAGGAGAAGGGGCGCGTCGTCGCAGCGTCGCTGACCGACTCCTTCACCGATGCGTTCATGTCGTTCGCCGACGGCACGGCGACCGCGTCGGAGGCGATGTCGCAGTTCGCCCGCAGCTTCATCATGGACGTCGGGCGGATGCTGGTGCAGCAGGCCGCGCTCGGCTTCGTGAGTTCGGTCGTCGGAACGTCGACGCTGGCCGGGTTCGCGACGGGCGGCAGCTTCACGGTGGGCGGCAACGGTGGTGTCGACTCGCAGGTGGTGGCGTTCAAGGCCACACCCGGCGAGCGCGTGTCGGTCTCGACGCCCGGCAAGGTCGCTTCGGCTTCGGGCGGCGTCTTCGTGAGCGTCCACAACTACTCGAGCGCGCAGGCTACGACGCGCACCACGGACTCGCCGGAAGGGCCGCAGATCGACATCCTGATCGAGGACGTCGTCGAGCGCAGCCTCGACGGAGGCCGCATCGGTCGCGCTGTGCAGCGCCTGCACGGGACGCGGCGCCAGGGACGCCGCGGCTGACAAGCGACCCCCCGATCCCGTAGGCTGTAGCCGTCGGCGATTGCGGGATGCACAGCCGACACGCCAGCGGCCTTCGGACTTGCGTTCGGGGGCTGCTTTCGTTGCGAGCAGGGAAGCAGGCTTCGAGGCATGCCCGCCTGGCCCGGCACGCTGCCCACTGCTCCGTTCTTCGACGGGCTCGAGTTCTCGCCCGTCGACCAGTCGATCTCGACGGAGATGGAGACCGGCCCGCCGAAGCGCCGGCGGCGCTTCTCGGCTGAGCTCGTCGTCGTGCGCGTCCCGATGCTGCTGACCGGCACAGAGCTCGCGGCGTTCCGCACGTTCTACAACACGTCGCTCTCGGGCGGCTCCGCGACGTTCACGTTCACGGACCCGTCCGACGGCACGACGGCGACGTACCAGTTCATCACCGCGCCGTCCTGGCGGCCGATCATGGCGCACGCGACGCCCGCGACGCGGCTGTGGCGCGGGACGCTCGAGCTCGTGGCGGTCGGATGAGCGCCGGGCTGTCTGCGGCGGCGAAGGCCGAACTCTACGCCGAGGAGAACTCCGAACCCTGGCTGGCGCTGCTCACGATCGAGCACGCCGACTTCTCCTCGACGCTGCGCTACGTCGGAGACATGCAGTCGCTCACGAGCCGCAGCAACGTCTACT
>CALNYS010000004.1:0-1520540 GCA_942490855.1 uncultured Phycisphaeraceae bacterium
AACGCCCGTTCGAATTTACGTATTGCTAGATCCATCACGCCCACGCCAAGCCGCTCTCCCAGCCACGCGCGAGCCATGTACCAGTCGGCTTCGATGGTCTTCTGCGACATGCCGACGACTCGCGCGGCCTCTTCGTGCGTGAGCCCGCCGAAGAAGATCAGCTCTACCACCCGTGCCTTCCGCTCGTGGAGCGCCGAGAGCGCGGTTAGCGCCTCGTCGAGCGCGAGAAGGTCGATGGTTGCGTCCTCGGGCGCTGCCACCGAGCTATCGAGCGTCACGCGCAGCCGGTCTCCGCCGCGCTTGAGCGCCCCCTGCTTGCGCGCGTGATCCACCAGCACCTGCCGCATCGCCGTCGACGCGATCGCACGGAAATGCCCCGCGTCCGACCACGGGACCCGCGTCTGATCAAGCAGTTTCAGATACGCCTCGTGCACCAGCGCCGTCGGCTGCAGCGTGTGCCCCGCGCGCTGCTGGCGCAGGTAGCCCCCCGCCAGCCGCCGGAGTTCCTCGTAGAGCGCCGGCAGGACCGAATCCAGGTCGATCTCGGCGACCGTCCCGGCCCGCTCGAAGACCTGTGTTAGACGCGACTGCTCAGACATCTCGTGGCCCTGAAGAAAACCGCCGTCGAGCCTTAGGAGCCGGACCAGCGGATTTCGAATGAGTGTACAGCCGCTCCCTTTTGGACGGCGATCCGGCGTCACCGCCGGCTCTGCACCGTCACCACGATCGGAGATCGACCATGAACCCGCGTCACGCCCTCACAATCGCCGTCCTCGCCACACTCGCCGGCGCGGCCCACGCCCAGCCGCTCTTTCCTGCTCAGTTTGATCTCGCAACGCTGGACGGCGCGAACGGCTTCATTATTGGGCGCCCTACAATGGGCGTCAGCCCCTTCGGTGTGTCGGTGTCGGGCGGGCATGACGTTAACCAGGACGGGGTGGCGGATCTCATCATCGGCGACCACCAGCCCGGGTCTACTCCCGGTATTCGGTACGGCACGTTCGTCGTGTTCGGCGGCGCCGGCGTCGGAGCCGACGGGGTGATCGACGTCGACGCGCTCAACGGCGCCGACGGGTACCGCATCAGCACCATGTTCGATAGCGGGTTCTCGGTCGCGAGCGTCGGCGATGTCAACCAGGACGGGGCCGGGGACATCCTGATTGGTGCGCCGCACTACTCACCCCACATCGGGGTCGTCGAGACCGGAGCCGCGTACCTCGTTTTCGGCGGCGCGGGGGTCGGCGCGGGCGGGTCGCTGTCTCTCGGTTCCGTTGACGACGGAACGAACGGTATTCTCTACAGGGCGACGATTGACACGCAGGCGGGCTTCTCGGTCTCCGCCGCGGGCGACGTCAACGCGGATAGCATTCCCGATTTCCTTGTCGGCGCCCCCTTCGCGCAGGTTGACATGGTCGCTGACGCCGGGGAGACCTACGTCGTCTTCGGCGCCCCCGGGCTGACGCCCGACACTCACCTCGGACACGATCTCTTTTCCCTCGACGGAAGCGACGGGTTCATCATCCGGGGCGAGCCCTTCGATGGCGAGAGCGGGTACACCGTCTCGGACGCCGGCGACGTCAACGGCGACGGCGTCGACGACATCATCATCGGCTCCGAGCGCGTGAACCCCGCCGGCGCTCTCTCCGCCGGCGAGAGCTACGTCGTGTTCGGCGGGCCCACCGTAGGACAAGGGCCCATCTCTCTCAACAACCTCGATGGTTCGGACGGCTTCTGCATCTCCGGCCGGGATCCCGATGATTTTAGCGGGACCACCGTTTCCGCCGCGGGCGACCTGAACAACGACGGCTACGCCGACATCGCGGTCACCGCTCCCGGCGGACTCGACATCATGCCGTTCGCTGATTTCGGCGAGTGCTACATCATCTTCGGCGGCCCGTCCGTCGGTTCCTCGGGGAGCGTCCTGCTGAACTCGCTCAACGGGAACAACGGTTTCATCGTCACCGGGATATCCGCCAGCGACCAGATCGGCGACTCCGTTGCCCCCGCCGGCGACATCAACCAGGACGGCATCGACGACCTCATCATCGGCGCACAGAACGCCGGCGAGGCGTACGTCATCTTCGGGCGTTCCGTGGTCAGCGAGTGGACGCCGCTCCAGGGCGGCGCGTTCGACAACGCCTCGAACTGGAGCTCCGGCGCCGTCCCCTTGAGCGGGACCGTCATCATCGAACCCAACTTCGGCGGCACGATCACCGGGCCGGGCGGCGCGCTGTTCATCCGCGAGCTCTCCCTCGCCGCCGGCGCCGGTCGCACGACGCTCGAGACCCAGCCCGGCTCGATCATCAGCATCGACAGCGACCTGACCATCCCGTCCAGCGCCGAGCTCGCCGGGGCGGGGATCGTTCGCAGCACAACCCTCAGCGTCGAGGGCGTCGTCCGCATGGACGGCATGACCTACATCACCGACTCGCCCTCCTTCGCCATCACCCCCGGCGGGCGCGCCGAGATCTCATCCGCCTTCATCGACGCCCCCGTCTCGAACTCCGGCGAGATCGCACTCGGCGAGTACCTCGGCGGCGCGGCGTCCCAGCTCGAAACCACCGACGCTGTCGTGAACCACGCCGAGGGGGACATCCTCGTCTTCGGCGACGCCGAGCTCCGCTTCCCGGCCCTCGACAACGACGGCTCGACCAGCCTCCTCGCCTCCACTGCGATCGTTTACGGCGCCATAACAAACAACGGGGTGTTCTCCGCCTCGGACGGCTCGGTCCTCACACTTGTCGACGACCTCGCCAACAGCGGCTCCTTCGTCCTCGCCCCGGACTCACGCCTCACGCTTCTGGGTTCGCTGACGGGCAACGGCGTCACCGGCCCCGGCGGCGGTGTGGGCGGCGACGTTTTCATCGAAGGCGACATCATCCCCGGTATGGCGCTCCAGGTCGGCGTCGCCCAGTTCGGCGGGGACGTCGGCATCGGCGCCGCCGGCACGCTCCGCCTCGAGCTCGTCGGGGCGACCGAGTCCGACCGCCTTGTGAGCCTCGGCGATGTCTCGCTCTCCGGCGCACTCGTGGTCGAAGGCGTGCACGCGTACACCCCGCAAGCCGGCGATACGTACACGATCGTCTCCGGCGATAGCGTCACCGGCACGTTCGCCAGCACGAGCTTCCCCGAGGCGCCGGACGGGCTCCGGTGGTCGCTGACCTACCACAGCGACCGCGTCGTCCTCGCCATCGCGAGCGCCGACCTCGACGGCGACGGCAGCGTTGATTCCGCTGACCTCGCCGCGCTCCTCGCGTCGTGGGGCGGCCCCGGCGCGGACCTCGACGGCGACGGCGTGACGAACGCGTCCGACCTCGCCATCCTCCTCGCCGCGTGGGGCTGAGCGACCAGGGCGCACGCAACACACCGCACACTGTTTCGAGCGGGCTGCACCAGGCGCACAAGCCTGGGGCAGCCCGTGTGCGTTGGCGCCCGCGATCGCGCCTTCGCCCGTGTCGCCCGCGATCAACGCGGGCTACGCTCTTTCGATGGAAGCGATCCGTGTCATCTGGGCCGGCCAGCACGAGGCGCACATCGTCGGACTGACCAGACCGACGGCGTGCTACGCGGCGATCCTCGCCGCCCGCATCGAGGGCGTCGCCGAGATCACGCCCGGTTCGCGCACCGTGCAGATCCGAATCGCCGACGACGCCGACCCAGAACCGACCGTCGCCCGCGTCCGTTCGTTCGTGCAGAGCTGGGGCGATGAGCCCCCCGCCAGCCCGGCGCGCACGATCGAGATCCCGATCTGCTCCGACCCCGATCTCGCCCCCGACCTCGAGTCGGTCGCCCGCGCCGCCGGCCGAACGCCAGAAGCCGCCGCGGATCTCCACGCGTCAGGCGAGTACACCGTTCGCTTCCTCGGCTTCTCGCCCGGCTTCCCATACATCGATGGGCTGCCCGAGCCGCTGCACACGCCGCGCCTCAACACACCCCGCCCGCGCGTGCGCACGGGCAGCGTGGGCATCGCCGGCGCGCGGACCGGGATCTACCCCCAGCCCTCCCCCGGCGGCTGGCGCCTGATCGGCGCGACGCCGCTGCGCCTCTTCAGCCCGACCGACCAGCCGCCAGCGTTCCTCGCGCCGGGCGACCGCGTCCGGTTCCGGCGCATCGAGCGCGCTGAATTCGACGCGCTCGAGGCGGGCGCCAACTGATGCGCACGCTCCGCGTCGCCGATCCCGGCATGTTCACAACCGTGCAAGACCTCGGGCGCGCAGGTCACGCGGCCTCCGGCGTGCCGCCGTCCGGCGCCGCCGACCCGCTCTCGCTGACGATCGGCAACCGGCTGCTCGCCAACCCGGACAACGCCGCCGCTCTCGAATGCACACTCACCGGCCCCAGCCTCACGCTGGAAACAGACGCCTGGGTCTGCCTCACCGGGAGCGTGTGCCCGGAGGCCCGCGTAACGGGCGCCGCCGGCGTGCGTGCCCTGCCATGGTGCGAGCCCACCCATGTCCGCGCAGGCGAGCAGATCACGATCGGCGCGCTGCGCGACGGCGCCCGCGCCTACGTGTGCTTCTCCGGTGGCCTCGGATCGCCGCCGGTCCTCGGGAGCCGCTCGACACTCGTTGGACTGCCAGCCGGAGAACGCGATGGACGTGCGCTCCGATCAAACGACGAGCTCCCGCTGATCGATGATGGATGCCATCCCCGCGCGCGACCGGGCGAGCTCCACGATTGGCTGCGAACGCACCTCCTCCGGCGCACACTCCGCATCGTGCATTCGCTCGACACCGATCGCTTCCCGCCCGGCGCGGTCCGCCAACTCGCATCCGCGTCTTTCACCGTAGGAGAACAATCCAACCGCACCGGTATCCGCCTGCGCGGGCCCGCGATCCCGCTCCCGGAAGACGCCGCGTTGTTCGAGTCCGAACCGACCGTCACCGGCGGCGTTCAAATCTCAGCCGATGCCCAGCCGATCATCCTCGGCCCCGACCGCCCCACGACCGGCGGCTACCCGCTCCTCGCCTGCGTCATCCGCACCGACCAGACCGCGCTCGCGATGCTCCGCCCGCGCGACACCCTTCGGTTTGAGATCGTGTCGCTCGAAGCCGCACGCCAGCTCGCAACCGAACAGCGCCGCACGCTCGATACGCTTCTCCCCCCGAACGAGAATGCGACCGCCCCATGAATGATTCTCGCCGCCAACCCGTCATCGATCTCAACGCCGACGTCGGCGAGGCCGCCACGCCGGAACAACTCGCCGTCGAAGACGCGCTCGTCAGGTTCGTCACGTCCGTCAACATCGCGTGCGGCGGGCACGCGGGCGACGATTTTTCCATGCGCCGCGCGGTCCAGCGTGCCACGCGTCACGGCGTCACCGTCGGCGCGCACCCATCGTTCCCGGACCGCGCCAACTTCGGCCGTGCGCACCTGAGCCTCGATCCCGCCTCGCTCCGAACGATACTCGCCGAGCAGATCGCAGCGCTTCACGCCATCGCTGAAAGCGAAGGCGTTCCGCTGGCCCACTGCAAGCCGCACGGTGCGCTCTACCACGCCGCATCCGCCGACGAGTCCACCGCGATGGCTATCCGCCACGCCTGCTCCGATGTCGATCCGGATCTCCGGCTCGTCGGCCAAGCCGGCTCACGCGCCGTCGCGTGGTGGCGGGCGTGGGGCGCCCCGGTCACCGAAGAAGCGTTCGCCGACCGCGTGTACGACGCCGACGGCGTGCTCCGATCGCGAGAGCTGCCCGACGCGCTCATCGTCGATCCCAACGCGGCGGCCGAACAGGCGTGCCTGATCGCCACAACGCGGACGGTCCGCGCTCCCGGCGGCGCGATCCTCCCGCTCGTGGCCGACACCATCTGCATCCACGCGGACACGCGCCACGCCGCCGTCATCGCCGAGCGCGTCGCCCGGTCGCTCAACACGGCAGGCGTCAAGCTCCGTCCGATCGCCTGACGCCGAGCGCCGCACACCGCCCGCGACACACCGCGGCTCCCGGATCAACGAGGCGCCGAGTCAACCCGGGCACGGTCCCCAGAAAGCAATGAGGCTGGCGAGGTCAGTCGAGTCGACCACGCCGTTGCGGTCGAAGTCGTAGACGCACGCCGGCTCGCCGTCCACGCCCTGATACAGGAGGAACGCCGGGTCGCTCACCGAGAGCGACGCCGAGATGCCTGTGACCTCGCACACGTACACGCCTTGCGTGGCGCTGCGTGCGAGAACGGTGAGCGAGTCCGTCGTCGCGCCGGAATAGAGCGGACCGTCAGCGACCGGGACCCCGTCCCGGAACCACTGATAGGCGACCGCGTTCGTCGCCACGACGCTGAACGTGTGCATCTCGTTCTCGACGTCGGTCGCGTAGTGCTCAGGTTGCTGGGTGATGACCGACCCGATCACGAACGCGTACACGGAATCCAGCACACCCGGGGTTACCGAGGAGTTCCCCGCGTAGACCTTGTTCCCGACGAAGGCCAGCCCCATGCCGAATTCGGGGTCCGGCGTCATCGAATCGAGCTCGAGCGACGCGACCTGGGCCCCGGTCTGGTCGTCAAAGACCCGCACCGCGGGACCCGCGGCGCCGTTGGCGCGCGACGTGATCGCGATCAGACCGGCCTCGTTGATCTCGGCGTTCATGCGCTGGTTGCTCCCACCCGGCCCCGTGGGGTGAACGAGCGCGAGCGTGTTGCGGTACGCGCCGGTCGCGGCGTCAAACGTGAAGACCGAGCCCGAGCCTTGCCCGAACGAGTCGTCGCCCGGCGCGCACACCACGAGCGTGTCGCCATTGAGCGCGATCACAGCGCCGAAGTCGTCGTCGAAGCTCACCGTCACCGGCGGGAGCACGTGCGCCCGCATCGCCAGCGTCTGGGCGTCGAAGAGGAACACGTCCTGCGGCGCCCCCACTCCGTCGTTCAAATTCACGACCGCGCGCCCGACGGCGATGGTGTCGCCGTGGATCGCCACAGAAGCCCCAAAGAAATCCAAGGCGCTCGACGGCACGTCCGTACCGATGAGCCGGTCGATCGGGGCGCCGGTCTCGGCGTCGTACAAGAAGACCGCGCCGACGAGCACCCCAGGCTCAATCATGAAGGTCGGCTGGCTCACGGCGATCACCCCCGAGCCGACCGCGATGTTCATGCCAAAGCCCCTGCTCCCGGAGTTCTCCACGCCGTCGCCGAACGGGAGGAGCTCGGTGACCAGCGCGCCCGTGTCAGCGTTGTAGACATACACCTCTGAAAAATCGTCGAGCGCATACCAAGGATTGCTTGCCACCACGAGCACATCGCCATCGAGAGCAACCTGATTCCCGAACGCATCGGCCGCCGATTCGTGCGCGGACACGGGCGGCGCGATCTCGCGGGTGAACGCGCCCGTGGCTTCGTCGAACACAAACACACGCCCTTCCGGCGCAGACCGTGCAACGGCGCCAACCGCGATCCTCCCGTTGCTCGCAGCGACATCACGCCCGAACTCGTAGGAGGTCGTCGGATCGCCGATGGGCGAGATCAGCGGGGTCCCGATCGGGGTGATGACCGGGACGGCGTCGGCAGAGGCGGCGCTCGAAACCAACAGGGCCGCGGCCGCGGTGATGAGGCGATGCATCGTCGTGTTCATGGCGGTTCTCCTCGCCGGTTGTCAGCGGCGGGCCCCACGCGTCCTCGCGAGAGTCTGCCCGACCGCTCACAAACCCATTCGAAATCCACCCGCCCGACTCCTATCCAAAACCCCATCTATCTCCCAACGCCCTCGCAATGCCCCATAACCTCGCCGTCCCTAGACACGCACAGCCAGGAGCCGTCCCGCAGTGACGATCGCGAATCACGGCCTGACCCCGCCCCGATCCGGCGCCGCGCGGCGTGTCTCCCGTGTACGCCAAGTCGTACCAATCCCCGAGAACTAGCCGCATCATGCGGCGATCCCTGGGACGCGTCTGTGCATACGAAAAGAGAAAGCGGTGGGAGCGGGATTCGAACCCGCGGGACCCCGAAGGGCCCACCGGTTTTCAAGACCGGCGCATTCAACCGCTCTGCCATCCCACCCGGCGCCCGCTCGGCGGGCCGCGCCGATCCTCGGGCCCTTCCCCGTCGCCGTCAACCGCCTATCTCCCCGATCAAACCCCAAGTGACGCCCGCTCGCCTGAAAACCGGATGAAGAAACCTCATCTCTTTTATTGACAGCGCCCGCCCCCGCCGGTCAACTCCAGTGTCCCGTCTCTGCGTCGAGGCGTGCCGATAACTGATGGGGAGATCTCTCGATGAAGATGTTCCGTTCACGCGCAGCGGCCCCGGCCGCCGGGCGCCTGATCTGTGTGCTCGCGGCGACCGCGGGCCTTGCTGCGACGGCGTCTGCCGACGTCACCTTCCGCAACGGCTCCGTGATCGACGGCCCGGCCCAGACCGCCGAGGCCAAGACCGACGCGGTGCGCACGATCGCCGACAGCGGCTCGACCCGCGCTCTCCTCCGCTTCGACGCCCCGGTGACCAAAGCCCAGCGCCAGCGCCTCGCTGACAACGGCGTGACGCTGCTCGACTACGCGGGCGGCTACGCCTACTTCGCGACGATCGACGCCGACCGCGCCGCGGCCCGCGCCGGCGCGCTCCTGAGCGTGACGGCCGTGCACCCCATCGATTCCGCCTGGAAGCTCCACCCGCAGCTCAAGGACGGCGTCTCCCCCGCGCACACGATCATCGGCGTCGAGCCGGGCTCGCGCGACAAGAAGCGCGACGCCGGCGAGGTCCTCGTCGCCGTCAACGTGCTGTTCCACCGCGACGTCAACGCGGCCGGCGGCGGCGCCGAGGCCGTGCGCACCGCGGGCGGGCGCGTCGTCTCGACGCTGCGTTCGATCAACGCCGTCGTCGTGCACCTCCCCGAGAGCCGCGTCGCCGAGCTCGCCAAGGACGACCGCGTCCTCTACATCGAGCCGCCCATCCCCGTGTTCGGCGAGTACAACGCCGAGAACCGCGTGATCACGCAGGTGGACACCCTCCAGGTCGCCCCCTACTCCCTCGACGGCACGGACGTCACCGCGTTCATCTACGACGGCGGCTCCATGCTCTCGTCGCACTCGGACCACAGCTCCCGCCTCACGGTGATCGACTCCGACGGCGTCAGCGATCACGCGACGCACGTGGGCGGCACGGTCGGCGGCGACGGCACCGGCAACTTCAACCACCGAGGCATGGCGACCAACGTCACACTGCTCTCGGCGGGCTTTGAGTTCGACGGCTCCGGCACCTTCCTCTACACCAACCCCGGCGACATCGAGGACGACTACACCAACGCGATCGTCAACCACGGCGCCGACATCTCCAACAACTCCATCGGCTCCAACATCGAACCCAACGGGTTCAACTGCACCTGGCAGGGCGACTACGGGCTGACCGCCTCCGTCATCGACGGCCTCGTGCGCGGCAACCTCACCGGCTCGCCCATGCGCGTCGTCTGGGCCGCCGGCAACGAGCGCACCGGCACGCGCTGCAACATCGAAGGCTTCGGCGACTACATGTCCGTCCCGCCCCCAGGCGGCGCCAAGAACAGCGTCAAGGTCGGCGCCCTCAACGCCAACGACGACTCCATGACCAGCTTCTCCTCGTGGGGACCCACCGACGACGGGCGACTCGTCCCCGACATCGCCGCCCCCGGCTGCCAGTCCAACGGCGACAACGGCGTCACCAGCACCAACAGCTCCGGCAGCTACAACACCAAGTGCGGCACCTCGATGGCCGCCCCCACCGTCACGGGCATCGGCGCGCTGCTCATCCAGGACTACCGGGCGCAGTTCCCCGAGCTCCCGATCTTCCGCAACAGCTACCTCAAGGCCCTGCTCGCGCACACCGCCGTCGATCTCGGCAACCCCGGGCCCGACTACTCCTTCGGCTACGGCTCCGTCCGGGCGCAGGACGCGGTCGACCAGCAGCGCACCGGCAACTTCGCCGAGGACGTCGTCGGGCAGGGCGAGACCTACGGCGCCGTCGCCGTCGTCGCCACGGGCGACCCCGAACTGAAGATCACGATGGCGTGGGACGACGCCCCGGGCACCCCGCTCGCCGCGGCCGCCCTCGTCAACGACCTCGACCTCGTCGTCACGAGCCCGTCGGGCATCCGCCACTACCCGTGGACGCTCGACCCCTCGAACCCCTCGGCGAACGCGTCACGCACCACAGAAGACCGCCTGAACAACATCGAGCAGGTCCTCGTCAGCTCCCCCGAGGCGGGCGCCTGGACCATCGAGGTCGTCGGGTTCAACGTCCCCGAGGGCCCCCAGCCCTTCTCGCTCGTCGTCACGCCGTTCCTCGTGAACTGCTCCGACGCCGGCACGCTGCGCATGAACAGCGACCTCTACTCCTGCCTCGACATCATCGACGTGCGCGTCGTGGACTGCGGGCTCAACACCTCCGACGCCGTCCTCGACAGCGTCATGGTCAACGTCGCGTCGGACTCCGACCCGACCGGCTTTGACATCCTGCTCACCGAGACGGCCCCCGAGTCGGCCGCCTTCACCGCGACGATGATGATCGCCGACGACGGGTCGGGCGACCTGCTCGTCTCCGGCGGCGACACCATCACCGCGACGTACCTCGACGCCGACACGGGCATGGGTTCGAGCGACACCGTCCAGGTCACCGCGAGCGTGGACTGCGCGCCCCCGGCGATCTCCGACGTGCTCGCGACCGACATCGGCCCGCGCGTCGCGACCGTGACCTTCACCACCGACGAGGCCGCGATGCCCGTCGTGCGATGGGGCACGTCCTGCGGCGACTGGGCCGGCGAGGCGAGCGCCTCCGCGTTCGCCACGTCCCACTCGATCGAGATCACCGGGCTCGTCGACAACGTCGAGTACTACTTCGAAGTCTCCGCGACCGACGGCGCGGGCAACGCCGCGACCGACGACAACGCCGGCGCGTGCTTCAGCTTCATGACGCCCGAGATCCCCGACTTCTTCACCCAGGAGTTCGACGACGAGCCCGACCTCGACGGCTCGCGCCTCACGTTCACGCCCAACGGGACCTTCGAGTTCTACGACGTCTGCGCCGAGCCGGTCATTGACTACGCCGTCTCGCCCGCCGGCGCCACGCCGATCTCCCTCGGCGACGACACGTCCGTCGAGGTCGATTTCCTCGACGGCGCCACCATCTCCTTCTACGGGGTGTCCTACGGCTCCATGCACGTCGGGCCCAACGGGTACCTGACCTTCGGCGCCGGCGACAGCGACTACACCGAAACCATCGGCGAGCACTTCGACACCCCCCGGATCTCCCTCGCCTACGACGACCTGCACCCCGGGCAGGGCGGGCAGGTCAGCTGGGAACAGCTCTCCGACCGCATCGTCGTGACCTACGACCAGGTCAGTGAGCGCAACTCCGACAGCGAGATCAGCGGGCAGATCGAGATGTTCTTCGACGGGCGCGTCGCGATGACGTGGCTCGAGTCCGCCGGCATCGACTGTATCGTCGGCCTCTCGGCCGGCACGGGCGTTGACCCCGACTTCTTCGAGAGCGATCTCTCGTCCTACGGCGCCTGCGGGCCCCGCCCGCCGATCGCCGGGAGCCGATCGCTCGATCTCGCCAGCAACGCCTCGGTCGAGTTCAACCTCACCGCGACCGACGACGGCCTCCCCGGCGGCCCGCTCGTCTACACCGTGACGCAGCTGCCCGCTAATGGGTTCCTCGCCGACGTCAACGGCGGGCTCATCGAGACCGCGCCCTACACGCTCGCGCCCGGCGACGTCGCCCTGCGCTACGCGCCGAACGCCGGCTACCAAGGCACGGACGAGCTCTTCTTTACGGTCAACGACGGCGGCGTCGCGCCCGACGGCGGCGACTCCGAGAACACCGGCGTCGTGAGCCTCGCCGTGGGCGTGCCCGTGCCCGCCTACGAGTTCCTCACCGACGACTCCGACCCGGGGTGGACCACCGAGGGCCTCTGGGCGTTCGGCGCGCCGACCGGCGGTTCCGGCGCCAACGGCGGCCCCGACCCCACCAGCGGGTTCACCGGCGCGAACGTCTACGGCTACAACCTCAACGGCGGCTACACCAACAGCATGCCCGTCTACACGCTGACCTCCGACCCGATCGACTGCTCCTCGCTCAGCGGCGTGGAGATCGAGTACCAGCGCTGGCTGGGCATCGAGAGCTCCACCTACGACGACGCGTCGTTCCAGGTCAGCACCAACGGGACCGACTGGATCGATATCTGGGTCCACGACGGCCCGAGCGTGAACGAGGGCGCGTGGTCCACGCGTCGCTACGACCTCTCCTCCATCGCCGACGGGCAGCAGCTCTCCCTCCGCTGGACCATCGGAACCACCGACGGCAGCGTGACCTACTGCGGCTGGAACATCGACGATGTGAAGATCCTCGCGCTCTTCCCAGCGGCGATCGACTGCCCGCACGACCTCACGTCCGACGGGCTGACCAACGCCGACGACCTCGCGGTCGTTCTCGCCGGCTGGGGAACGGACGCCGGGGGCTACCTCGGCGGCGATCTCAACGGCGACGGGCGGACCAACGCCGACGACCTCGCGGTGCTTCTCGCCGCCTGGGACCCGGTCGGCTGCCCCTGACCCACGCGGTTCGAACCTGACCCTTCAACGCGGCGTCCCGCCCTGGGACGCCGCGTTTTCCATTTCCGGACGCTACGGAACCGTGACTCCGGACGCCCCGTATCATGAGGTGAGCCGACCCTCATGGGGCGGGCACAGAGATCGCCGCGCCGGTATGGTGCGGTGCTTCAGCAGGAGATACGAAACCATGACCGATGGACGCATGAGCCGCCGAACTTCCCTCCCCACCGCCGGGCTGATCACGCTCGCCGGGCTGGCCATTGGGCTCGGCGCCGCGGATCGCGCCGAGGCGATTTCCTTCGTCAAGCTGCGCTCCAACTACAGCGCGTGGAGCTCTGTCCCGGTCCCCGCCCGCGATATGGACGGCAACATCGTCTGGACCGACATCGACGGCGACGGTCAGCGCGACGTGTTCGAGACGCAGACGGTCCTCCAGCCCATCACGGGCGCCGGCGTCACCGTCGGGATGATCGAGCCCGCCCACCCGCTGATCAACACCAACCCCAACGACCCGATGGCCAGCAGCGAACACCACGCCGCGTTCAACGGGCTCGACCACCGGCGCATCTGGTACCCCTTCGAGACGCGCACCTCCACCAACGTCAGCCTCGTGCGCAGCCAGATCGCGCCGCGCGACTCGCAGGGCTTCCTCCTGTTCCCCACGAGCCACCACCAGCACGCGACGGCCGTCGCCGGCGCCATCTGCGCCCGCAACACGGCGCTCGAGGGCGGGCTCGGGAGCATCGGGCCCGTCACCGGCATCGCCCCCAACGTCCAGCTCCTCTCTGGCGCGCTCATCACCTCGACCGACCCCCAGGACCCCACCTTCGGCGCCGAGCAAGGGCTCACCCTCGAGGCGTTCCTCTTCACGCTCGCCGCGATGACCGACGTCGACTTCAACGGCGACGGCGAGGGCGACTACATCGCCCCCCTCGCCGACTGGTACGGCGTCGAGCCATGGGAACCCGCCACCGTCATCAACATCAGCTTCGGACGCGTGCGCAGCATCGACCAGCGCGCCGGCGAAGACGCCTTCGCCCGCATCTGCGACATCATCAGCCGCAAGACCGGCGCCGTCATCATCGCCGCCGCCGGCGACGAAGGCCAGAACGGCATGATCGACGAGGAAGAGGACGAGACCGGACGCATCGCCTCCCCCGCCTCGGCGCACAACGTCATCGCGGTCGGGCGCACCGGCGGCACCGACAACCAGGACGACGCCGACGAGGACAGCAGCTTCGGCCCGCAGGTCCGATTCAACTGGATCCACATGGATCTCGACGGCAACCTCTACCTCCAGGTCCCCCCCACACCGGGCAACGAGGACCTCGAAGGCACCGACTACGGCGACATCAACTTCCTCGAGGGCCAGGACCCCCGCGCCCCCGTGATGCAGACCTCCCAGCTCTTCCCCGACGACCGCCAGTCCAACCCCGACGGCCTGCGCCCCGGCATCGACATCGTCGCCCCCGGCACGATGATCGAACTGCCCGGCGACCTCACCCTGCCCCAGGGGCAGCTCGGCCTCACCCGCACCTGGGGCGGCTTCGAGGGCACCTCCTTCGCCACCGCCCTCGTCACCGGCGCCGTCGCGCTCATGCAGGAGTACGGCAACGCCTGGGAGTACTCCATCGACCCGCTCGTGATGCGCGCGGTCCTCCTGAACTCCGCGGAGAAGCCCCAGTCCTGGGACAACGGCGCCCGCCCCGACACCGTCAACGACTTCTCCTCCTCCACCGACCAGGGGCTCGACGAGTTCCTCGGCGCCGGCATCCTCGACTTCGAGCGCCTCCTCCTCCAGTACCGCACGACCCCCGGCGGCTACCCCGACCTCGGGCCGGCCAACACCGAGGTCATCCGCAACTCCATCTTCCCGCTCTTCCGCCGCGATCCCGACATCGGCGGCGACCCCGACAGCCCCGACTTCATCGAGGGCCCCAACTCCGGCGAATTCGGCACGATCGACTTCACCCCCGTGGTCCCCGCCCTGCGCAACGACTCGCGCTACCTCGACAGCTTCGTGAACCCCTCGGGCGCGGACACCCCCCGGGCGTTCCTCTACACCGACCCCGATATCGCCATGGTGACGTTCTTCAACGACCCCACCTCGGTGTCCACGGCCATCATCGCCCCCCCCACGACCGCGCCCACCAACGATTCCTCCCCGACCCTCCCCCCCTCCAGCGGTGACGACGGCGGCTTCCGGAGCTACAGCTCCCAGCCCGTCGCAGGCGACCGCTACGGCTTCGATGACCTCGGCGGCCCCGGCAGCGGCGGCAGCACCGGACGATTCGGCGGCATCGGAGGCGGCGGCATCGGGGGCGGACGCACCGGCACCGGCGGCTCCGGCACCGGCGTCCCCGCGCGTCCGGGCGGCACCGGCGGCGACGGCAGCGGCGGCGGGGGCACCTCCCCCAGCGGGCTCCGCCCCTGCACCAGCCCCGTCGAGTCGCGCTGCGTGCGCACCGGCTGGGACATCGGGCGCCTCGGCGTCGGCACGATCCTCCTCCCCATCGGAGGCGTCCCCCAGAACAGCGACATCACCGCGACGCTCGTCTGGCACCGCATCGAAGAGATCGACGACTCCGTCTACGAGAACCTCCTCGACGGCGTGATCACCTCGACGCCCCCCGCGTCGCCCGTGATGCAGGCCCTCGCCCGCACCGACGACGCCTCGGCCCAGGCCGAGCTCATCGACGCCGCGTCCTACGGCCCCTCCCCCCTCGGCGCCTACGCCCGCACCGCCAAGACCTGGCCCAGCGAACGCGCCAACTACACCACCTACCCCCTCGTCATGGCCGGCGAGACCCACCTCGGCCCCGCCCCCGACTTCGCAGACGAGGATTTCGACCGCGACGGCGTGATCGACTTCATGGGCGCGCTGCAGAACGACAACTGCTTCATCGACATGATCCCCAACCCGGCCTTCCCCGGGCCCAACGATCCGCCCGAGACCATCCCCGTCCCCCTCAACAACATCGGCACCCCCCGCTTCGCGACCGATGACTCCTACAACCCCGAGCAGGTGGACGCCGACGACGACGGCTGCGGACCCCCCTGCGACACCGACGACGGCGCGCCCAGCGTCGAGATGTTCTGCGAGACCCTCGGCACCGGGATCCCCGACACCACGACGGACTCCGAACGCCTCCGCCGCGTCGCCACCGACTACTTCAACACCGCCAAGGACACGCTGAACATCGACCCGCTCGCCCTCTCAGGCGTCGTCGCGCTGACCATCAACCGCGGCAACGGCGAGTACGACATGGCGACCGGCGTCCTGATCGACCAGCAGCGCATCCTCACCGCCGCCCACCCCTTCGATCAGAACAGCGACGGCATCCGCGACGCGGCCAGCTTCACCGTCGCCTTCTCCCCGATGTCGCGCGGCGACGACTTCGCTCGACGCCTCACCGGACGCACCATCAGCGAGTTCAACATCCACCCCTCCTTCAACTACGAGGGCGACCGCATCGCCGACGGCTTCGATCCCGTCAACATCATCGAGAACGGCGCCGACGACCTCGCGATCATCACCTACGTCGGCGGGACCTTCTCGGAGTTCATCGACTTCTTCAACGGACAGGTCCCCGGGACCTTCCCCTACACCGGGGCCCAGCTCCAGGTCTACCCCATCTACCGCGACCCGCCCCCGGCCCTCGGCGATTCCCAGGAGATCATCTTCGCGGGCTACGGCGAGTCCGGCGACGGACGCTACGGCGTCCCCGTCGACGCCTCCACCGACTCCCCGCCCCCGGGCTACGTGCCCGCCGGCTTCAACTTCGTGGGCCCCCCGGTGCCGGTCCTCCGCGCCGGGAAGAACGTGGTCGAGTTCTACCCCTTCGACAACGACGACGACGACATCGGCAACCCCGACGCCCCCATCGAGCAGTTCGGCTTCGACTTCGACGAGCCCATTTCCGGCAACTCTCTCGGGAACCGCATCGAATCGATGATCACCTTCGGTGACTCCGGCGGCCCCTCCTTCATCCACAACGACATCAACCTCGACGGCAACGTCGACCCCGGCGAGCTCAGCCTCTTCGGCATCAACACCCGCATGAACGTGCCGGCCGGCGCGACCGAGCTCTCGACCTTCGGTTCCCGCGGCCTCGGCATGGTCCTCAGCGGCTACACCGGCTTCGATGACGACGGCAACTTCCGCTTCATCGACGCCATCCTCTCGGACGCCCCGCCCCAGCAGCCCGAGACCATCGGCTTCGGCGGCAACCGCTCGGCTCACTTCGACCTCACCACCGCCTTCAAGTTCGACAACCTGAGCCTGGGCCTCTTCCGCGACACCACCGTCGGCGGCAGCGGGTTCGGCCCGGTCCCGACCGCGACCTCGGCCTCGGCCAACAACGTCGAGCACTTCTACGCTCGCGACGTCCGCGCTGGCCAGTACGTCATCGCCATCAACTGGGACGGCCCGGTCTTCGACTGGAGCGGCTTCCTCGCCACGGGCCCCACGCCCTTCCGCAAGGTCCCGCCCGTCCCCGTCCCCGCCCCGGGGATGGAACTCGACCCCGAAGACCTCGTTGACTTCTTCCCCGCCGAGGTCAAGTACGGCCTCGCGTGGTGGGCCGACCTCCCCTACGACCGGTTCTTCGAAGTGAACGCCTCCGGCGCCCGCACCCTCGGGCAGCTCCACGGCGACCTCAACGCGGACATGAGCGTCGACTCCCGCGACCTCGCCGTCCTGCTGAGCTCATGGGGACGCGACGACTGGAACTGCGACATCAACGACAGCGGCGTCGTGGACGCGAGCGACCTCGCCATCCTGCTCCGCAACTACCAGCGCTAAACCCCGCAACACCACAAGCACCCCACGCCCCGGCCGCAACGCCGGGGCGTTTTTCATGCGCAGGCATGCGCCGCATGCAGGATGAAAACGAGCCGCCGGCTCAGGCGATCGTGTCGCGCCCGCCCAGATGCGGGCGCAGCGCCTCGGGCACCGTCACGCTGCCGTCGGCGTTCTGGTGCATCTCGAGGATCGGGATCAGCACGCGCGGGCTCGCGATCACCGTGTTGTTCAGCGAGTGCGCCACCGCGGGCTTCCCGCCGGTGCTCTCCCCGCGGTACCGCAGGTTCAATCGCCGGCACTGGTAGTCGTAGAGGCGCGAGGCCGAGTGCGTCTCGCCGAACGCGCCCGTGGGGCGCCCCTCTGCGTCCTCCTCGCCACGCCCGGGCATCCAGCACTCGAGGTCGATCATGTCGGCGTTCTTCACGCCAAGGTCGCCCGTGCAGCACTGCAGCTGGCGGTGCGGGAGCTCGAGGCGGCGCAGGAGCTCCTCGACGAACCCGATCATCTTCGCGTGCCACGCCCGGCTCTCCGCCTCGTCCGCTTTGCAGATCACCACCTGCTCGACCTTCTCGAACTGGTGGATGCGGTACAGCCCGGCGGTGTCGCGCCCCGCGGCGCCCGCCTCGCGCCGGTAGCACGGCGACACGGTCGTGTACGTCCGGGGCAGCTCGCTCTCGTCAAGGATCTCGTCCTGGTGCAGCGACATCAGCCCGACCTCGCCCGTCCCGGCGAGGAAGTAGTCGTGCGACCCGCCCCGACCGGTCTCGTCGATCACGTACGCCTGGTCGCGCCCGGCGGGGAAGAACCCCGTGCCGACCATGCTCTCCTCGCGCACCAGCGCCGAGGCGCTCGCCGCCGTGAACCCGTTCTCCTCAACCATGTAGTCGAACGCGTAGCGCAGCACCGCCTGGTGCAGGCGCATGCCCAGGCCCGTGAGCACGTAGCTGCGCGCGCCGGAGACCTTCACGCCCCGCTCGAAGTCAACGAGCCCGAGGTCGCGCACCAGCTCGAGGTGCGTCTTGGGAGCAAAGCCCTTGTTCGCCTCGAAGCTCTTGTCCCAGTCCCACCACGCGGGCGCCCAGCGGCTGAGCTCGACGTTGTCATCGCTCGAAGCCCCCACCGGGACGTCCGGGTCCGGCGGCATCGGGATCCGCAGGAGCTCGCCCGCCAGCGCCGCGTCGGCCTCGGCCAGCGGCGCGTCGAGCGACTGGATCTGTTCCTTCAGGGCGATCGGACGGTTCTTGAGCTCCGCGAGGGCGCTCTCCAGGGCGCCCTTCTCGTCGCCCTGGGCGCCCTTGAGGCGTCCCATGAGCTTTCCGATCTCGGGACCCATCGCCTTCTCGATCGCTCTCTGCTCGGCCCTGAGGCCCTCCTGCTGCTGCACAAGGGAGCGCCGCTGTTCGTCGAGGGCGAGAACGCGCGGGATATCGACCTCCACCCCCTTCTGGCGGGCGCCGAGGGCGAAACGGTCGGGGTCGTCACGGAGCTGCTTGAGATCGATCATCCGCGGGATCGTAACGACTCAGGCCAGTTCCGACCGCGCAGAGAAAAAGCCCGAACCGCCGTTAAGCGGTGCGGGCTTCTGCCACACCTTTTCAGGTGCGAGAGTCGGTTGTAGGGCTCAACAACCGAGTCCCCCAAAGCCGGAGCAAGCTCCGACAGTGACGTGTTCAGGCCGCCAAGCCCTATCAAGGCGGCCCTCCTTCCGGGCAAGCCCGGAGACGTGTCACACCCGCCGAAGCGGGCTCTTCCCTCAGCCTCTTGCCGAAACAAGAGGACTTCCACTCCTACCCAGCAAGACGATACCAGCGCACTGACCGGCTGACCAGCCTAAAGAATCGGATCGGGAGGAAAAACCATCACGACCCGACCGGACGAATAACGTCTGATAATCGAGGGCGTTACGCGCCGTGCCCGCCGCCGCGCGGCTCGGCCGCCCAGTGGAGCTTGCCCATCAGCGTCTGCCAATAACTCCACTCAGGATTGCGGACGAGCGGGGTCGTCCGATCACCCAGGCGGAAGGTCACGGTGTCGCCGTGGGTCAGCGGGATCAGCTCCTGCCCGTCGAGCACGAGCGTCGTGCCGCCCGCCTCGCACTGGTTGACCCGGAGCATCCGCAGCTCGACCTCCGCCTCCTTGGGGGCGACGAGCGGGCGGAACGAGAGCGAGTGGGCGGCGATGGGCGTGACGGCGAGGGCGTCGACCTCGGGCACGATGATCGGGCCGCCGGCCGAGGCGTTGTAGGCGGTCGAGCCGAAGGGCGTGGCGACGACGACGCCGTCGCCGCGGGCCTTGGGGCCGTCCTCCCCGCCGATGCGCAGGGCGACCTCGATCATCCGGAAGGGTGGGCCGGCCGTGACGACCGCGTCGTTGAGGGCGAGCCCTTCGGCGCGCACGACCCCGTCGGACCCACGCACGCTCGCCTCGAGCAGCGGGCGCAGGCTGATCTGCAGCGCGTGCTCGCGGTCGAAGAGGGTCCCCGCCTGACGGACGAACGCGTCGAGGTCGAACTCGGCGAGAAACCCCACGCGCCCGAGGTTCACGCCCAGGAGCGGGCGGGCGTGGGAGTTGAGCGTGCGGGCCAGCGCGAGCAGAGTGCCGTCGCCGCCCAGCGCGACGACCACCTCGGCGTTCTCGACGTCCTCGCTGCGCAGAGAGTCGGTGTCGGTCTCGCCGATCAGAGCGCCGTGGGCGACGACCGCGTCGCGCGCGCGCGCCACATCGTCGAAGGCCTCGGCCTTGTCGGGGTTCACAACCAGGAGCACTCGCCGTTTGGGCATGCCGCGCTTACCGCCCGCTCCGGACGTTCACGCCGTCCGTGCGCGCCACGCGGACCGAGCCGGCCCGCCCCGCGCCGGCGTCGCGGATCGCGCGCTCGATCGCTCCGGCGTCGAGCCCGGCCTCGGCGAGCTGATCGGCGCGCGCGCCCTGCATGATCCAGCGGTCGGGCAGCCCCAGACGCGTGACGCGCCCGCCGCCGGCCGCGGCCGCGCAGTCGAGCACCGCCGACCCGAAGCCCCCCACCACCGAGTGCTCCTCGATCGTCACGATCGGCACGTCGGCGGCGACGAGGTCGCGGACGAGCTCCTCGTCGACCGGCTTGGCGAACCGCGCGTCGTAGACGTCCACGCTCAGGTCGTCGGCGGCCGCGGCCGCGTCGCACGCCGTCAGGGCGGGGACGCCGAACGCGAGGACGGCGACGTCGGGGCGCCCGCCCGCGCGGGGCCCGGTGCGCCGGAGCAGGCGGGCCTTGCCCAGGACGAAGGGCGGGCAGTCCTCTTCGAGGAAGCGGGGCGAGACGTTGTCGCGCGGGTAGCGGACGGCGCTGAGACCGTCGTCGAACGTGCGCATGAACTCGAGCGCCGCCTTGAGCGAGGGCTCGTCGATCGCGGCGGTGAGCGCCGCGCCGGGGAGCGTGCGCAGGAGGGCGATGTCGCAGAACCCGTGGTGGACGGCGCCGTCGCCCCCGACGAGACCCGCGCGATCGAGGCACAGGCGCACCGGCAGGCCCTGGAGCGCGACCTCCTGGAACGCCTGGTCGAAAGCGCGCTGGAGGAACGTGGAGTACACCGCGAAGAAGGGACGGAGCCCGGTCTTGGCGCACCCCGCGAGCATGTCCATCGCGTGCGATTCGCAGATGCCCGTGTCCCACACGCGGTCGGGGAACTCGGGCATGACGCGGGCGAGCCCGGTGCCGTCGGGCATCGCGGCGGTCGCGGCGACGACCTTGGGATCGCGGGCGAGGATCTCCTGCATCGCGTCGGCGTAAGCGGCGGTGAAGCTGCGCCCCTTCTTGTGCAACTCGACGCGGCACCCGCTGACGGTAAAGGGCGCGGGCGAGTGGAACGTGGTGGCGTCGCCCTCGGCGGCCTCGAGCCCCTTGCCCTTTTTCGTCTTGACGTGCAGGACCATCGGGCGGTCGTGCTGCTTGGCCTCGCGGAGGAACGCGATGAGCTCGGGCAGGCTGTGCCCGTCGATGGGTCCGACGGCGACGAGCCCGAAGTGCTCGAACCACGAGCGCCCGCCGGCCTCGGGGATCCACTGCTTGGTCGCTTCGCCCGCGCGGTGGTAGGCGTCGGCGAGCATCGACCCGCCGGGCACGCGCCCGAGCATGTGCTTGGCCTGGCGCTTGAGGTCGCCGTAGAAGGTGCTCAGGCGCATGCGGTCGAAGCTCTTGGCCATCGCGCCCTGGGGCTTGGCGATGGACATGCCGTTGTCGTTGAGGACGACGAGCATCTGGCGCTTGAGCGTGCCCGCGCTGTTGAGGCCTTCCATCGCGAGCCCGTTGACGATGGACGCGTCGCCCACGAGGGCCACGACGCGCCGCCCGTCGGGGCGCTCGCCGGGCTCGAAGCTCTCGCGGTTGAGCTCGTCGGCCTTGGCGAGCCCGACGGCGGTGGAGATCGCGGTGCCGGCGTGCCCGACGCGGAAGAGGTCGTAGGGCGATTCGTCGGGCTCGGGGAAGCCGGCCATGCCGTCCCGGCAGCGCAGGCGGTCGAGCAGCGGCAGGCGCCCGGTGAGCAGCTTGTGGGGGTAGCACTGGTGCCCGACGTCGAGCAGGAGGCGGTCGTGCGCAAAGTCAAAGACGTAGTGCAGAGCGATCGAGAGCTCGACCACGCCCAGGTTCGGCGCGAGGTGCCCGCCCGAGCGGCTGACCTGATCGATGATCGCCTCGCGGATCTCCTGCGCCAGCTCGGGGAGCTGTTCGATCGGCAGGGCCCGGACGTCGGCGGGCGACTGGATGCTTGGCAGGATCTTCACGCGCGCCCCCGGGTGGCCCGGCGTCAGGCCCGACCATCGCACCACTATAGGTTTCTTCCGATCCGGGTTCCCGGATTGCACGCCCTCAGCGGTCGCGACCGCCCATAGAACGGATGAGCGAGCGCAGGGGTTCGGCGGGTTCGCCAAGCGGGGCGATCGCGTCCAGCGCCGCTCGCTCGAGACGCTGGGCCTCGGCCCGAGAACCTTCCACGCCCAGCACGCCGGGGTAGGTCAGCTTGCCCATCGCGGCGTCCTTGCCGGTGCGCTTGCCGGCGACCTCCGCGGGCTGCTCGACGTCTAAAAGATCGTCGATGATCTGGTAGGCCAGGCCCACGGCGTCGCCGCAACGCGTCAGGGCGTCGAGGGCCTCGTCGCTCGCGCCGCCCGAGACGGCGCCCATCCGGCACGCGGCTCGGAGGAGGGCGCCCGTCTTGCGCGAGTGGATGCGCCGGAGGACGGCGTCGTCGGCGCCCGGACGCTCGGCGTCGCTGACGCCCAGCGTGTCGTCCACCTGCCCGGCGATCATCGCGGTCGTGGCGTGCGAGAGCTCGGCGGCGAGGAGATCGCCGCGCGGGGCGCGGAGGATCTCGGCGAACGCGAGGCTCATGAGGGCGTCGCCGGCGAGGATGGCGGCGGCCTCGCCGAACGCGACGTGGACGGTGGGCCTGCCGCGCCGGAGGTCGTCGTCGTCCATCGCGGGGAGGTCGTCGTGGACGAGGCTGAAGGCGTGGATCATCTCGATCGCGGCGGCGGCGGGGAGCGCGTCGGCGGCGCTCCCGGCGCACGCGAGGGACGAGGCGCACGCGAGCGCGGGGCGCAGTCGCTTGCCCCCGGCCAGGAGGGCGTAGCGCACGGGCTCGTCGAGTGCGGCGGGCAGATCGGCGCGGTCGATCGCTCCGGCGAGGCGCTCATCGAGCCCCTCGGTGAGGGGCGACTGGCTCGGGGTGATCTCGGGCATGCCCATCCCGCGATGGTACGCGGGGGCGCGTATCATCGCCCCTATGAATGGTGCACTGGACACGTTGGGTTCGCTGATGGAGCGGGGCGGGTGGGTGATGTGGCCGCTCGCGCTGATGAGCGTGGCGGCCGTCGCGCTCGCGGTCGAGCGCCTGCTCTTCTGGGCGGGCGCCCACCGCCCGGGGCGGGGACGCTGGATCACGAAGCTCGCCGACGCGCTGCGCTCGGGCAACCAGGCGGGCGTGCGCGGGCTGTGCGCCGCGGGCGGGTCGTTTTACGCGACGTTCGCCGGGTCGTTGCTCGATCGGGGCGGGTCGGACGCGGCGGCGATGGAGCTGGTCGAGGACGTGCGCCCGCGCCTGGAGCGGTTCGGGCCGGCGCTCTCGACGATCATCACGGCGGCGCCGCTGCTGGGCATCCTCGGGACGGTGACGGGGATCATCGAGAGCTTCGAGCTGCTGGGCGGGTCGGGGAGCGCGGTGTCGGACCCGGCGCAGATCGCGGGCGGGATCGCCGAGGCGCTGCTCACGACGGCGGCGGGGCTGGTCGTCGCGGTGGTGGCGCTGTTCCCGTACGCGCTGCACCGGGCGAGCCTGCGGCGCGCGATGGGTCGGCTGGAGATGTTGTCGGCGGCGGCGGAGCAGGGGCGGGCGCGGTAGCGCCGTTACGTCGCGGTCGCGAAGTCCTGCTGCTGGAGGAGCTCGTGGATCTCGGCGCCGGTCTCGGCGGCGTAGATCTTCTCGCGGAACTCTTCGACGGTCATCAGGCGGCTGATCCGGGCGAGGGCCTGGATGTGCTCGCTGGTCTGATCGATGGGCGAGGCGAGGAGGACGACGAGCTTGACGGGCTTGCCGTCGATGGAGCCGAAGTCGATGGGCTCGGCGGGCTTGCCGACGGCCATCGCGAGGGTCGACACGAGTTCGGATTTCCCGTGGGGGATCGCGAGGCCGTGACCGATGCCGGTGGAGCGGGCCTGCTCGCGGGTCCAGACGGTCTCGGCGAAGGAGCCGGCGTCGGTGATGACGCCGGTGGCGGCGAGCATCGCGACGAGTTCGTCGATGACGCCCTTTTTGTCGTTGCGCTCGAGCGGCGCTTTCACGCACTCGGGCGAGATGATCTCGTGCAGGTTCATCTCTTCTCGCATCCTCCCGCGGGTCAGACCCGCCTGCAGTGGGGAGTCTACCCGCGGTTCGGGGGCGGCGGAAGCGGATCGTGGGAATGAGCCCGCTTTTGCCGGCGGATCCGGAAAGCGGTGCTTCGAACAACGAAGGACCTGGAGTAGTCTGCCAGACTGACCTTCGAGAGGGAGATCGCAGATGGACGACGGTGCGACGCGACGGGGTGCCTGGGCCATACTTCTCGGGCTTTCGTGTCTGTGGCTCGCGCCGGCGGGCGCACGAGCGGGCACGCCCGCGGCGCCGTGTCCGCCTGAGACGGTGGGTTCTCTGGGCGGGCGACCCATAGAGATGGAGATTGTGAACGATCTGGCGTTCGTCGCCAACGGGTTCGGCGGGATGTCGATCATCGATATCAGCGATCCAACCAGACCCGAGGTGCTAAGCACGCTCACGACGAAGGAATTCGTGTGGCAGGTCACGGTTCTAGACGACACGGCGTTACTGGCAAGCGGCTCGGAGGGGTTGCTGCTCGTCGATGTAAGCGATCCAGCGCGGGTCTCGGTCATTGGCAACGTCGGGGTGCCTTTCGGCGAGGAGGTTCTCGCCGTGACCACCGACGGGGACTACGCGTATCTCGCGGTCGGCGCGACGCCGGACGCGATCTACGTCGCGGACATCACAGATCCTGCTGATGCGTCGATTGTCGGGAGCGTCGAGCTCAACGGTGCCCCCACGGACATCGAATACGCGAACGGGTACGTGTACGTGAGCGTGCCCACTACCGCGACGTTCGTCTTCGATGTCTCGGATCCGACGTCTCCCGAGTTCGCGAGCGTTATCAGGTCCGGGTTGTCGGACGTGGTTAATCTTTCGGATCGTGGCTTTGAGATTACAGACGACATTCTGTACCACGCGTATTCGCGGCTCGGGGACGGGTCGCTTGAGACTTTCGATATTAGCGACCCTCTCCTGCCTCAGCCGATCGGGCTGCTTCGCTTCGACGAAGGCGCCTTCAACGTAGGGACCGATGGTTCTCGCGCATATGTCGCCATGCTGCATACCGGGGTGAGGATCGTCGATGTCAGTGAGCCGAGCGCGATGACGGAGCTCGGGTCGTTGACGGCGCTCGCGGCCACAAACGATGCCGAACCGATCGGCGGAGATGTCGCAGTGGCGGCCGACGGCGTGAGCGGTCTGTTGTTCCTCGATACCTCGTCACCGTCTGCGCCGGTTGAACTCTCGCGCCTCGAGTTCCCCCGCGATTCGGAGGACGCAGCGCTCTCCGGTTCACTCGCCTATGTCGTAGACATATCCAATGGGCTGCGGGTGCTTGATGTCTCAAACACGGCGCTCCCGGTGCTCCTCGGGAGCGTGCAGATGGAAGAGGCGTACGGCGTCGACGCGTACGACGGCCTCGTGTGCGTCGCGAGCGGCGATTCCGGCCTCGCGATCGTGGACGCCACGACTCCGACCTCTCCCTTCCTGCTGGCGAAGCTCGCGCTCAGCGGCGAATCGCGTGGCGTCGCGCTCGACGCGGAACGCGCTCTCGCGTTCGTCGCCTGCGGGGACGCCGGGGTTCATGCCGTGGACCTGTCGGCACCGAACGCTCCGGTGTTGCTCGCCACACACGACACACCGGGGACCGCAGAGGATGTAACCATCGTTGAAAAAAGGGTCTACATCGCCGACGGCGCTGCCGGAATCCGCATCCTCGATGTATCGGACCCCGCAGCCCCATCGCTAATCGGCGCCCGGAGCCCCGGCGGGTATTTCCGCGCTATCGAAGTTCGCGGCACCATCGCTTTCGCAGCCGCCGAGGACACGCTCACACTGTTTGATCTCACCAACACGGCCTTCCCGGGCATTTTGAGCAGAACCCGCGACTACAGCCCGCGCTCTGGGAGCCTCGCGGTCGGCGTCAGCGTCGCGAACAACCAGACGGTGTATCTCGCCGACGCATACGCGGGGATCCACGGGTTTGACTATTCCGACCCGCTCAACCTGCGACTCGTTTACTCGGTCGATACCCCGTTCTACGCTTCTGGGCTTGAGTTCCGAGACGGTCTCGCGTTCGTGGCCGGCAGCCGGGCAGGCCTGATCGTCATCGATCCGCTGCCCTGCAACGACTACGACCTCGACGCCAGCGGCGTCGTTGACGCGGCGGACCTCGCGATTCTTCTCGCGGCGTGGGGCACAATGGGGTCGCCCGCGGACATTGATGGCGACGGCGTGGTCGGGGCGGGGGATCTCGCGTTCCTACTCGCCGCGTGGGGCCTCTAGCCTCAGCGCAGCAGCGCCGCGAACGAGCCGTCGCTGTAGTTCTCGGGGGCTTCGCCCGGGCCGCCCGAGGGCATGCGCCGGTCGGCGCGGCTGGACTCGAAGCCGTGCCAGCGGGAGGCCCACTCGACGATCTCTTCGTTCTCGCGCGGGTCGAGGCTGCACGTGGAGTAGAGGATCGCGCCGCCGGGGGCGAGGAGCTTGACCGCGTCGGCCATGATCTGGCGCTGCATGCCGAGGAGCCCGGCGACGTTGGCCTCGCTCGCGCGGTAGCGGGCCTCGACGCGGCGCGCCAGGACGCCGGTGTTCGAGCACGGGACGTCGAGCAGCACGAGGTCGGCCTTGCCCGCCCAGTCGCTGAGCTGGCGGAAGTCGATGACCGTGACGCGGGAGGCGTGGGGCCCGCCCTTGAACGCCTCGGCGAGCGCGGCGCGGCGCTGGTGGTCGATGTCGGTCGCGACGATCTTCGCGTCGGGGAAGGTCTCGGCGAGTTGGCGGGTCTTGGTGCCCTGCCCGGCGCAGACATCAACGATGAGCTTGGGCGTCAGGTCGGTGACGCTCTCGACGGCGAGCGACGAGGCGGGGTCCTGCACCCAGAGGTCGGGGCGTTTGTCGAGCATCGCGAGCAGGTCGGGGCGCGTGCCCGTGAAGACGTGGTGCCCGGGCACGGTGTGGGCGCGGGTGAGCTCGCCGGGGAGCTCGCTCTTGGCGTGCGCCGTGTTGAGGATGACGGGCGGGCGGACGATGCCGTGGAGCGCGAGCGTGCGGACCTCGCGCAGGGGCATCGATTTGGCCCAGAGGCGCAGGAGCTCGAGGGGGTGCCCGGTCGCGACCGCGAGGCGCTGGAGCGAATCCTCGGGGAGGACCGGGTGCGCCAGGGGCATGGCGCGCCCGTCGGGGAGGGGCAGCTCGTCCTGCCCGTGCTCGTAGCGTTCGAGGCGCGGGGGCCAGCGCTTGACGGGGCGTTCGACGGGCTCGAGCCCGCCCTCGTCCACCGCTTCGACCGGCTCGTTCCCGATGAGTTCAGAGACGCGCCGGAGCCCGGCGTTGACGAACCCGCCGGGGCGGTCGCTGCGGGTGACGCGCTTGGTCCACGTGACGGATTCGTTGATCGCGGCGCGCGGCGGGATCGTGTTCATCAGGAGCATCTGCGCCGAGCCGCACAGGAGCGCGGCGCGGACGTGCTCGTCGAGCGAACGGAACTCGCGCTTGAGCCCGAGCTCGATGAGGAACTCGAGGGTGATCCAGCGGCGCATGGTGACGTCGTAGAGCGCGTGGGCGAAGGACGCGTCGCGTGGGTTGAGGTTCTCTTCACCGAGCGGGGTGATGAGGAGCTCGTTGGGGTAGCGGCGCGCCTGTTTCGCGACGCGCCGGTACGCGCGGTCGCGTGCGGGGTCGTGCGGGGTGGGTCCGCCGCGCATGGGGCCGCCCCCGCCGCCGCGCTGAGGGGGGCGGTTGTGACCACCGGAACGAGACGGACGGAAGGTGCGTGGGGGTTCAGTCATGGCGGAGCGCTACGATCGGGTCTTGCTTGGAGGCGACGGTCGCGGGGTAGATCCCGAAGATAAGACCGGTCGCGGCGGCGACGGCGAAACTCACAATGATCGACCATCCGGTGATCGCGGTGGGCAGGGCGATGTCGCCTGGGAACCACGAGCCGATGATGGGTGCGGAGGGGAGGCGCGGGACGAGCCACTCGACGCCGATCGAGAGGGAGATCCCGAGGACGACGCCGACGACGCCGCCGGCGGCGCTGAGGACGCCGGTCTCGACGAGGAACTGCGTCTCGATGTGGCGCTGGGTCGCGCCGAGGGCGCGTCGGATCCCGATCTCGCGGGTGCGCTCGGTCACCGTCGCGAGCATGATGTTCATGATCCCGATGCCGCCGACGAGGAGCGAGATGCCCGCGACGGCGCCGAGGACGAGGTTCCACGTCATCGCGCTCTTGCGGGCGTTCTCGAGGAGCTCGTAGGGGACGATGATCTCAACGTCTTCCATCTTGGGCTTGCGGCTCTCGATGAGGCGTCGGAGTTTCTTCGACTGCACGAGCACCTCCTCGCGCGTGCGCAGCGCGACGAAGATCTCTTCCACCTGCACCTCGGAGCCGGAGAACGACCCGCTCTCGCGCCGGACGACGACGTCGCCGAAGATCTGGCGCGCCGAGGTCAGCGGGATGTGGATGTCGAAGTTCATGTCGCGCCCGACGAGCGCCGCCCCCGCGCCGCCCGAGAGCCCGATGGGCTCGAGCACGCCGATGACGCGCACCGCCTGCTGGTCGATGCGGAACGTCGAGCCGAGCGGGTCGCTCTCCGGGAAGAGCGAGCGCGCCGCCTCCTGCCCGACGACCGCGACGAGGGTGCCCTCGTCCATGTCCTGCTGGGTGAGGTAGCGCCCGCGCTGGAGGCGCAGCCCGGCGACCTCCTGCATCTCGGGGGTCGTGCCGAAAGCCTGGCTGGTGCGCCGCCGGTCCTCGTTGAGGATCTGGCTGCCCACGCTCTTGAGCGGGACGATCGCCTCGGCCTCGGGGAAGCTCGCCTGCACCACGCGGAGGTCCTCGTAGAGCAACCCGTAGCGGCTGACGAAGGAGCGTTGCTGCCCCCCACCGGCCTGCTCGCTCTCGGCGGGCTTGATCGAACGCACGATGAGGTTGCGGGCGCCGAGGCGTTCGAGCTGCTCGAGCGCCATGCGCTTGGAACCCTCGCCGATGGAGACCATCGTGATGACCGCCGCGACGCCGAGGATGATGCCCAGCGCGGTCAGCATCGAGCGCAGCACGTGCGTGCGGAGATTCTTGAGGCCGAGCTTGATGATCTCGAATGCGAACATGAACGCTTGAGTCTACCGGCTGTACGCTCTGAGGATGTCAGAAGTGAAAGTTCTCAACGAGCACGAGGACGCGGGCGGGTGGTCGTTCACGGTCCGAGTCGGTCGCGGCAGCGTGGACCGCCTGCACACGCTCACGCTCTCCTGGGCCGACCACGAGCACTGGACCCGCGGGGCGATCGCGCCGTCGGTGACGGCCGAGGCGATCGTGCGCGTCGCGCTCGCGGAGAAGCAAGAGCTGCCCGAACGCCTCGACGCCGCTCGCTTGACGCGGGAGATCGCGGGGTTCCGCGAACGCCTCAGCGCCGCGCTCGCGGGGTCATGAGTCGATGTCGGCGGCGACCGCGTCGCTGTCCGGGTCTTCGTCCTCGTCCTCGCGTCCGCCGACGCGTTCGTAGGACAGCCGCTCCTTCATGCGTTCGAAGGAGTACGGCCCGCCCCCGAAGATGATGGGGTAGCGACGCTGCTCGATGATGGAGATGGCGTTGCGCGTCCCGAGGCGGAAGCTCGCCATGGTGACGGGGTCGACCGAGATGATCTCGCCGATCGCGACAGCCGCGTCCTCGGGGAGCTGCGTCACGACGACGCGGTCCTCGGTCGGCAGCTCGCGCACGTCGCCGATGGGGTCGATGCCCGCGGCGACACTCAAGACCGCGGCGGCGAAGCCGGGGTCGTTCACGCGGGCGAAGACCGCCTCGTCAACGGTGCGTGTCTCGGGGCGGACGAGCGTGCGAGGGGTCGCGCGGAGGCCGGCGACGAGCTCGCCCCCGGCGTTGTTGACGACGGTCGCGAGCCCGCGGACCGCGACCTGATCGGGGTAGCGTTCGGCGCGCGCCACGAGCTGGTCCCACGCCTGCTGGAGGCGGAAGTCCTCGACGACGCGCCCGCGAACGCTCTCGAGCGACTCGGGCGCCCCGGCGGGGCGGACGTCGGTGACGCGGGCGTAGATCAGCGAGCCGGAGGAGCTGCGCAGCGGGCCGATGATGTCGCCCACGCCGACGCCGAAGGGCGCGTCGGGGTTGAGCTCGCGCACGTTCAGCGCGATCTCGGGGAAGGTCGCCTGGCCGTCGGACTGGAGACGGGCGTTGCGCACGCGCGGCGTCGCCTGGAGGTCCGTGCGGGTGCTCCAGGTCTCGTCGCGGCTGTCGAACGCGATCTCGGGGAGCTCGACGCCCGAGCGTTCGCGGGACGAGTCACGGATGGACTGGGAGATCTGCCGGAGGTCGAGCTCCGTCCCGTCGCGATTGGCGCGGGAGATCGAAGAGAGGACAACGGTCTGCGCGTCGCCGAGGATGCGCGTCGTGATCTCACGGCGCATGTCGTCCTCGACACGCTCGCGCTCCTCGCCGAACTCGCCGGTGTAGATCTCGCGGGTGCGGCGCCAGCGGGCGTTGACCTCGACCGGGTCGAGCTCGATAGCGCCAACGAACAGCTCGGGGGCGAGGTCGATCCACTCGAACTTCACCGCGTCCTCGACGCGGTAGCCGAAGTCGAGACGCCCGGCGCCGCGGGAGCGGTCCTTGTGCTCCTCGAAGAACGCCTGGAGTTCCTCTTCGACGGGGATGCGGGTGATCCCCTCGAGCAGGCTGTCGGCGGAGATGATCCCGGCGTGCAGCCCGACGGTCGGGGTGTCGAGGTAGTGCTGACGCAGGACCTCGGGCATCGAGACGCGCTGCGTCTGGAGGTGCACGAGGCGCATGCGGTCGATCCCAGCGAGCTCGGCGAACGCCTCGAGCGCCCCCGCCTCGCTGGCGCCCATGAGGGCGAGCAGGCGCGGGAACGCGTCGTCGGGGTCGATGCCCTCGATGCGGGCGATGTTGTCGAAGTACGCGCGCCCGGCCTCGGGCCCGCCGATGTAGCCGCCGCGACGGGCCTCGCCGACGAGCATCAGCCAGTGATCCTCGTCGTCAACGCCCAGCTGCGCGAGCACGCGCGGCGCGGTGTTGCGCAGGAAGTTCAGGCGCGAGTTGGCCGAGTGCCGCTCGCGCGCCTTGATCTCGCCGTGGGCGTACGTCGCCACAACGCGGTCCGTCCCGCCTTGCCCCATCTGCTGGAGCGCTTGCGGGAGCAGGAACGCGACCATCAGCATGCTGCCGCCGATCGCGAGGATCCACTTGTCGTACTTGCGGAGAAACTTCAGCATCGCCGCGCCTCCCGTCCGTAAGAGGTCGCCGGTTTAGCGGTAGAACTCGATGATGAGGTTGGTGTTCACGTCGAAGGGGATCTGGTCCTGCGTGGGCAGACCGACGACCTGCGACGAGAGCTCAGACGGGTTGACCTCGAGCCACGCGGGGACCACGTGCCCGGCGATCGACTCCATGTTGTCGCGGACGTACTTCTGCGACTTGTCGCGGATCGTGACGCGGTCGCCGACGCTCACGCTGAAGCTGGGGCGGTCCGTCTTGCGACCGTTCACCACCACGTGACCGTGGCTGACGATCTGGCGGGCCTGCCAGATGGTGCGGGCGAACCCGGCGCGACGGATCACGTTGTCGAGGCGACGCTCGAGCAGCTGGAGCATCAGCTCGCCCGAGTTGCCCTTGCGACGCTTGGCTTCGTCGATGTAGCGACGGAACTGCTTCTCCATCACGTGGTAATGGAAGCGCAGCTTCTGCTTCTCGTTCAGGCGGATGCCGTAGTCGCGCAGGCGACGGCCGCGGTAGCCGTGCATGCCCGCGGGCGTCAGCTGACGCTTCGAGGTGTGCTTGGGGGTGTCGGCGATCGGGGCGCCGACACGACGAGAAAGCTTGACCTTGGGTCCGAGGTAGCGCGCCATGGGTGGCGTCCTCCGTCTTCGTCGCGTCTCACTCAAGAGATCGGACGGTGCGTCGCGGTGCGAGCGATCCGGCGTGAGGTCCCCGCGGCTGCGGCTCAGGCCTCGGGTGAACGTTCACCCGGTGGATCCGGTCGAGTCGAATATTGAACCCGCTGGGGCCGGAACCGTCAAGCCCCCATCCCCCGCGATGCCCCCCGCCGCCGGGCCCCTCAGGCCGCCTTCTTGGGACGCCGGGAGAACGAGAACGCCGCCAGCAGCCCGATCACGAACCCGATCAGCAGCATCAGGAACAGCAACGCCGCCCGGGGCATGGCGATCGAGACAAAGAGCAGCCGGGTCTCGACCGTCTCGGTGTTCTGAAGGATGACCACGAAGAGCACGATCGCCAGCACCGCCGCCAGCACGATTTTCACCTTTGCCATGGCTCCCATCCTACCGCCCAACCACGCGAAGCCGTCGGAGGGAATAGTTACTTGTAGGATGGCTGCGAATCGGTGTGGGTCGGAGATGGGATGAAGGACGGGTCTCTCGCAAACAACCTTGTGCGGTTCTTGTGCTCGCTCGTCGCGTTCGGCGTCGGCTATTGGCTCGCCGACAAGACAGAGGTCAGCGCGACGTGGTCGCTCGGCACGTCCGGCGAGATCACGGTGAACGCGATCGGCGGCGCGGCGCTATTTGCTCTTGTGTGGCTTACGTGGCAGTTCAAAGGCCACAGCAGCGATAACAACAGCGGCAATGGCAACGGCGGGAGCGATGGCGCCGGCGGCGGTGGCGGCGGCTCACCCATCAATACAACGGGCCCAAACTCGCCAGTGATCACAGGAGACAATTCGTCTGTGACCTACGAAGGCGCCAGCAGCGAAGAACTCCGGCTGCTTCGCGAGGAGCTCGCTGACTTCCGTCGTAAGTTCGAAGCCGATCGCCCCGCGGCAGCGGAGGCCGTGCAGAACATTACCAGCGATGACGAGACTTTCGAACGGGCAAGCACGCGGTATGTATCCGATCGCAAGCACGCCGGCATCACGTATCAGCAGTTGCTCGATGAATTACGCCAAGGAACTCCTGAAACGCTTTACTCGTTCATTGATGAACAAATAAAGACACAGGGCGACGACCTTGTCGAGCTTCACCGCGAGCGAGCCGTCATCGGATACCGCCTCGGCAAGATCGATGACGCCAAGCGTTCGCTTAAGAGCATTCTCGCACACAAGCCGAACGACGCCGACGCGATCAACCGCCTCGGCGTCATCGCCTATCTGCACGGCGATCTTGACACTGCATTCGCGCAGTACACCCAGTTGCTTGAGGCCGATCCTGATGACCGTATCAGAGCCGTCGCACTCGGCAACTTGGGCCTCGTTGCCCAAACTCGCGGAGACCTCGATGAGGCCTTACGTCTCTACCGGGAATCGTGCGAGATCGATAAGCAACTCGACTATCCAGCAGGGCAGGCTAGCGCACTCGGCAACATGGGAAATGTTGCCCAAATCCGCGGAATGCTAGAAAAAGCCACGCAACTCTACAGCGAATCGCTTGACATTTACACGCGGCTTGGCCGGCTCGAAGGGCAGGCGAAAACGCTCAATAATATGGGAGTGATCGCCAAGACCCGTGGAGAATTTGACCAAGCTATGCGCCTTTACCGGGAGGCGCACAAAATCTATGTGAGCCTAGGCAATCTCGAAGGGCAGGCTACACTGTACAGCAACATGGGTGTGGTCGCCCACCTGCGAGGCAACCACGACGATGCCATGATTCATTATTGCGAGTCACTTAGAATTTATAAGCAGCTAGGCAGCATAAATGGGCAAGCCATTGCCCTTGGCAACATGGGCATCGTTTCAAAATTGCGCAACGACCTCGATCAAGCACAACGTTATTACAATGAAGCACTCGAACTTGCAAAACAACATGGCAACCTCGAACGCCAAGGGATCCAGCTCGCCAATCTCGGCAACGTCGCCCAGACCCGCGGCGACCTCCCCGAAGCACGCCGCCTCTGGACCGACGCCCTCGAGCTGTTCGATCGCGTCGGCATGGCGTCAGAGATTGAAGAAGTCAAAGGCTGGCTCGCCGAACTCCCTCCCGAGTAACCCCCTCCCCCGCGTTGCCCCCCCGCCTTCCCCCGGCTAGCGTGCTCCCTCCGTTCCTTCTCCCCCTCGCCGGAGCGCACGCGTGCCCGAAACGACCTCTCTCCCGGTCCTCCAGCCCCGCCCCGACGACGCCCCGAAGGAAAAATGCGCCGTGTTCGGCTCGTGGGGGGCGCCGGACTGCGTCAGCCTGTCCTACTACGGGCTCTACGCCCAGCAGCACCGCGGGCAGGAGTCGGCGGGGATCGCGGCATCGGACGGGCGGGCGATCCACGGGCACACCGGGATGGGGCTCGTGTCGGAGGTCTTCTCCCCCCGCGTCCTGCGCGACCTCAACGAGACCGCACGCGGCGAGGGCGCCCAGCCCCGCGGCGCGATCGGGCACACCCGCTACTCGACCTACGGCTCCAAGACCGCCAACTGCCAGCCCATCGTGCAGTCGTACTCGGGCGGGCCCGTCGCGGTGGCGCACAACGGGAACCTCGTGAACGCGGCGCTGATCCGCCACCTCTACGAGCAGGCCGGGCACATCTTCCACACGACCAGCGACAGCGAGATCGTCTTCCACCTGCTCGCGTCGCCCGAGGCGCAGCAGACGCACGACCCGCTCGCGGCGGCGCTGCGGCGCTTGCAGGGCGCGTTCTCGATGGTGTTCCTCTTCCCCGACCGCATCGAGGTCGCCCGCGACCCGTGGGGGTGGCGCCCGTTGTGCCTGGGCGAGACGGACGACGGGTTCCCCATCGTCGCGAGCGAGACGGTGGCGCTCGACGCGATCGGCGCCAAGCGGGTGCGTTCGATCGAGCCGGGCGAGATCGTCACGCTGAGCGACGAGGGGGTGTTCTCGCGGCGCTTCGCGGACCCGGCGCCGAGGCGGGCGCACTGCGTCTTCGAGCACGTCTACTTCGCGAACCCCGCGAGCCGGCTGTTCGGGCAGACGGTGCAGATCGTGCGCGAGCGTCTGGGCGAGCAGCTGGCGAAAGAGGCGCCGGTGGAGGCGGACTGGATCATGCCGATGCCCGACTCCGGACGCAGCGCCGCGAACGGGTACGCCCGCGCCAGCGGCATCCCGTACCGCGAGGGCATCGTGCCCAACCGCTACGTCGGGCGCACGTTCATCAAGCCCAGCCAGGAAGAGCGCCAGCGCGCCGTGTCGCTGAAGCTGTCGGTCGTGGACGAGATCGTAAAAGACAAGAAGCTCGTCGTCGTCGACGACTCCATCGTCCGCGGCACCACGACGCGGACGAAGATGCAGCAGCTCTACAAAGCCGGGGCGAAGGAAGTCCACCTGCGCATCAGCTGCCCCCCTATCAAGCACCCGTGCTACTTCGGCGTGGACTTCGCGAAGCGTGACGAGCTCGTCGCGCACGAACGCACGAACGAAGAGATCCGCGTCTTCCTCGGCGTGGACTCGCTGCACTTCCTGAGCCTCGACGGCCTGCTCGACGCGGCCGAGAGCCCGTCGGCGCCGCGCGAGCACTACTGCACCGCGTGCTACTCGGGCGAGTACCGCATCGACGTCGACCACCCCCACGCCGAGGGCGTGCTGACCGACCGCCAGCCGACGATGTTCGAAGAGGCGTGAGCGTCTCAGTAGGGCGGGTGCTCGCACCCGCCGTCTCCGTCGCGCGCCGCGCCAAACCGGCGGCTGCGAGCAGCCGCCCTACAAGCTCCATGACGCGAGCACGCCGATCACTCCAAGTGGCCACGCGAACCCACACACCACGCAGATCGCGATGCATTGCCGTCGCGGGAAACCAGGGTGCTTTTCGCTCACAAGATATTTGTGAAGCCAGCGTCCGGTCCGCACATAGAGCAGGTACGCAACCGCAGCCGGGATCGGAAGCGCGAGGACGAACGTTTCGCCCTGAAAACCGAGAAGCGAAACGCCAACGAATGCAACGGGGATAAACGCCACGTTCACCAGCGCGGTTGTGACAAGACAGAGCGCAATGGTGTCTGCGTAGCCAGCTGAGACTGCTCGCCCTTGTGTCTCCATTGAGCGATCATACCGCCCTTATCATACAAGGCTGTACGAAACGCACTGCATACGCGCCGAGCGTAGACGCCTCCCTGTAGGGCGGGTGCTCGCGCCCGCCGTCTCCGTCGCGCGCCGCGCCAAACCGGCGGCTGCGAGCAGCCGCCCTATGGTTCACCGAGATCGAAGCCGGGTGCAACGGGATCGTTCGTAACGCCCCAGTTCGGCGTGTACGCGCCGGAGCGTGCGAATCGCCGAAACGACGACCACCGCCACGCACGCGGCCGAGCAACGTACCCGTGCTTGACCGGATTGAAGTGGATGTAGTCCGCGATCTGACGAAACTCGTCATCATCACGCACCCATCGCTCCCAATACCGAGGCTGCCAAAGAGCTCCGGCGGGAGCGCCTAAACGACGGGTCACTCGCGCTTTGATACGCCGCCAACGTTCAGGGAACCCGCTGTCCCCAGGCGGCAAGCGCCAGACCGTGTGTAAATGATCCGGCAGGGCAACGACACATTCAACGACAAACGGTAGTTCTTGGGCGGTTTCACGCCGAGCAGCGCGCAACGCGCGCTGGGCATCCGCCGAGCCGAGCCAACGCTTCCGATCCTTCGTCACGACCGTGAAGAAGTACCTCCCACCGCCAATCCGTACGCGTCGATAGTTCGGCATCCCGTGAGGCAGGTGCTCGCACCCGCCGTCTCCGTCGCGCGCCGTGCCGTACCGGCGGCTGCGAGCAGCCGCCCTACAGGAGTGTTTGCAGCGCCCCCTCGTGCTCCAACAACCGCTTCTTCGTCTCGAGCCCGCCGCCGAACCCCGTCAGCGAGCCGTTCGAACCCACCACCCGGTGGCACGGCGTGATGATGGGGATCGGGTTCGCGCCGCTCGCCGCACCGACGGCGCGGGACGCGCTGGGCTTGCCCAGTTCCTCCGCGATCGACCCGTAGGTGCGCACCTGCCCAAACGGGATGCCGCGCATGATCGCCCACACGGATTCCTGAAACGCGGTCCCGCCGGCGTCGAGCGCGAGCCCGTCGAACGCGGCCGCGTCGCCCTCGAAGTACGCCGCGAAGCGCTCGCATAAGCGGTGCGGGTCTCCGCCCCCTCTCCCTCGGGGGGAGGGCTGGGGTGAGGGCTCCCCGAGCTCGGCGATCCGCTTCTCCCCGGCGCACCCGCAGCTGCCCGGGAACTGCACCGCGCGCAGCGCGTCATCCGTAAAGAGCGCTTTGAGTGCGCCGATGGGCGTTTCGATGATCAGCGTGTGCATGACTTCCCCTCCAACGCCGCGCGACCCCAAGGGAGGTCGAAGCGGGCGTCTGTTCGGCAGTACGTGACCCCCGCCATCCGCCCCACGGCGGCGAGCTTCTCTGGGTCGATGTGGTGGCGTTCGTTGATCAGATCGTCCTGGACATAGACGCTTACGACGCGCCCGATGACGATGTTCCCCCCGCTGGGCGCTCCGGGGTTCATCCGCACGATCTGGTGCGTGACGCACTCGTACGCGATGGGCGCCCCCGTCACCCGCGGCGGGCGCACCGCGGCGCTCGCCGTCGGCTCCAGCCCCGCCAGCTCCCACTCGCTCTCGCCGTAGGGCAGGACCTCCGCGGTCACCGCCATCGCCCGCGCCTGCGTCTCGCACACGATGTTCACCACGAACTCGCCCACGCCGTTGGCCGGGTCGGCGTTCACCAGCGAGTCCTTCTCGCGCCCGTCGCTCCCGTTGGCCGGACAAAAGAGCACCGTCATCGGGTCGCTGCCCACGCCGCAGCAGAACGAGTACGGCGCCAGGTTCAGCGCCCCGTCGCCCGACTGCGTGGACACCCACGCGATCGGCCTCGGCACGATCCCGCCCACGAGCAGCTTGTAGCGCTCCGCGACGCCGAGCTGGTCAGGGGACACGATCACTCGGCGATCTCGCTGATCCGCTGCGCGAACGTCACGAGCACCCCGCCCGGGGCGCGCACGCCGAACTCGCGCATCCCGTAGAACGTCTCGCGCTCCTCCATCACCATCTCGCACCCCTCTGCCTTCGCGCGGTACGCGGCGAGGTCCCCCACCTCGATGTACAGCGCGGTCCCCTCCTTGGCGATCGACGCCCCAAGTGTTTCCGGCGCGTCCTTCTCGATGCTCGCCCGGCTCTGGAGCATCAGCGTAAACCCGTCGCCCTGGAACATCACAAACCCCACCGGCTGCCCGGCGGGGGCTTTTGAAGGATCAACCGGCAGCTCGACCGCCACGGGCAAGCCGAAGCGGTCCTTCCAGAACGCCAGCGGCTCGCTGAGGTCGTCGTACACGAAGAGCGGGGCGATGCGTTTCATCTCAGGCCTCCTTGGGTCGCGAGAGCATACCAAACATCGACCTTCCACGCACAACATATCTATGCTTCCACGCCATGACCACAGCCGCACTCCCCGTCTCGTTCGCCGACGTCCGCGCCGCCGCTGATCGCCTCGCCGGCGTCGCCCACCGCACCCCCGTGATGACCAGCCGGACGCTCGACGAGCGGGCCGGCTGCTCCGTCTTCCTCAAGTGCGAGAACCTCCAGCGCGTGGGCGCCTTCAAGTTCCGCGGCGGGTACAACGCCGTGTCGCAACTCAGCGACGCGGAGAAGGCCGCCGGCGTCGTCACGTTCAGCTCGGGCAACCACGCGCAGGCCATCGCGCTCGCCTCGAAGCTCTGCGGCGTGCGCGCCACGATCGTCATGCCCCACGACGCCCCGCGCGTGAAGATGGACGCCGTCCGCGGCTACGGCGCCGAGATCGTCGAGTACCACCGCAGCGAAGAAGACCGCGAGGTCAAGGCCCGCGCTATCGCCGACGCGACCGGCGCCGCGATCATCCCCCCCTTCGACAACGAGCACGTCATCGCCGGGCAGGGAACCTTCGCGATGGAGCTCCTCGAGGAGGTCCCCGACCTCGACTGGCTCTTCGTATGCGTCGGCGGCGGCGGGCTCATCTCCGGCTGCGCGATCGCCGCGGCGGAGATGGCGCCGAAATGCAAGGTCGTAGGCGTCGAGCCCGCGACCGGCGACGACGCCTGCCGGAGCTTCCGCGCCGGCGTGCTCACCCGCATCGACACGCCGAAAACCATCTGCGACGGCGCCGCGACGAACTCCATCGGCGAGCGCAACTTCGCGATCGTCAAAGCCCTCGTCCACGACATGACCAGCGTCCCCGACGACGCCGTCCTCCGCGCGATGAAGCTCGTGTGGGAGCGGATGAAGCTGGTCGTCGAACCGACAGGAGCCCTCGCGCTCGCGGGCGTCCTCGAGGGCGGCGTCGAAGGCATCAAGCCCGGCGACAAGGTCGGCGTGACGGTCTCGGGCGGGAACGTGGACGTGGTGCGGGCGGCGGAATTGCTCGGCCAGCTCTCGTAACAGCATCACTAAAGATGAACACCACTGGGATGGGTGCCACTGGCAGCTCGCTGCCAGTGCTAACGGCGACGCACACCCAACTGGAAGGCACGCTGCCAGCGGCGCCCGGCGTTAGCCGTACGCGTCCACCAGAGACTGCAGCACGCCGAACCACATCAGGTCCGCCAGCGCCGCCGCGGCGCTCCACACGAACATGTTCGCGCTTCCCTTTTTGAGCGAGCGCACGAACGCCGTCACAACGATCCAGTGCGCGATCGCCAGCGCCGCGATGGGCGCCCACACCGGGGCGCTCGTGAGCACGCGGCTCAGCAGCACGCCCGCCACCGCGATGAACGGCCCGAGGAAGATCGCGACGAAGACCACGCCGCCGCCGCGTTTGGGTTCCTGCGCTGCCTCGCCCGTTGCCTCGCTCATGCCGTCCCCGCTTTCTCGTGACGCAGCTGCCCGCACGCCGCGGCGATGTCACGCCCGCGGCTTGCGCGGATGTGCACGCTCACGCCCTTCTCGCGCAATACATCCTGGAACTTCCGGACGTCCGCGTTCTCGGGGCGTTTGAAGGGCAGCCCGTCCACCTCGTTGTACCGGATCAGGTTCACGTTGGCCCGCATGCGCCGCGTGATCGCCGCGAGGCGCTGCGCCTGCTCGACGGAATCGTTCACCCCGCCCATGAGCGTGTACTCGAGCGTGATCTCGCGCCCGGTCTTCTGGAACCACACGTCGCACGCCGCCGTCAGCTCGCTGATCGTCGTGTAGCTGCTCCACGGGATCAGCTCGCGGCGCAGGTCGTCGGTCGGCGCGTGCAGCGACAGCGCGAGCGTTACCGGCGTGTCGATCTCCCGCGCCAGCTTCTCGATCGCCTTGGGCAACCCGACGGTGCTCACCGTGATCTTGCGACCCGAGATGCCCATGCCCCACGGCGCGCTGAGCACCTGGATCGCGTGCTTCACCGCCGCGAAGTTCGCCAGCGGCTCGCCCATGCCCATGAAGACGATGTTGCTGATGCGCCCGCTGGGCAGCTGCCCGAGCCGCCACGCCTGCTCGACGATGCGCCCGCCCGAGAGGTTCCCGTCGAGCCCGCCGAGGCCCGACGCACAGAACTTGCACCCGACGGGGCAGCCGACCTGCGAGCTGATGCACGCGGTCTGGCGTGCTCGCCCCTCCGGGCTGACCGCGGGGATCATCACGCACTCGGTCTGGCGCGAGGTGTCGCCGCACTGGCCCAGCACCGGGAGCGAATTCTTGGGCGCCTCAGGACCGTACTCGTTCCACTCGACAAGGATCTTGCGCGTCCCGTCCGAGCCGTCCTGCGTCGCGACGGTCGCGCCGGACTCGAAGACCATCTCGCGCGCCAGCGTCTCCCGGTCGAGCTTGGAGAGGTTCGACATCTCCCCCGGGCACGCGGCGCCCTTCTCGTACACCCACTCAAGGATCTGCTGCGCCCGGTACGCGGGCATCGAACGCTCCGCGCACCACTCGCTGAGCGACTCGGGCGTGAACTGGAAGATGTGGTGGGCGGGAGGTTTCATGGGTTACGTCCGCCCGACCGTCAGCGCCGTCGCGCCGTAGGCCTCTTGTGTGATGCGCGGCGGCTCGATGCGCACCCGCCGTTCCGCGGGATCGACGCCGCGGGCGCGCATGATCTTCTTGAGGTTGCCCGGGATGTCGAACTCGACGCGCTCCTCGGTGATGTCGCGCAGCTCGATGGTGGCGCCGAAGCGCTCGACCACCCACTTGCACACCCGCGCAACGAGGTCCTCCGGTGCGCTGGCGCCGGCCGTGACTAGCAGCGTGCCGACCGTCTCGAACCACGCGGGGTCGATGTCCGTCTCGTCGTCGATCAGGCAGGCGCAGCAGCCCGAGCTCTCGGCGATCTCGACCAGGCGGTTCGAGTTGGACGAGTGACGCGAGCCGATCACGAGCACGAGGTCGCACTCGGGCGCGAGCTCGCGCACCGCGTGCTGGCGGTTGGTCGTCGCGTAGCAGATGTCGTCCTTGGGGGGCGCTTTCACTTCGGGGAACCGCGTGCGGATCTCCCCGATGATCGCCTCGGCGTCGTCGACGCTCAGCGTCGTCTGCGTGAGGTACGCCACCATCGACGGGTCGCGGACCTCGACGCTCCACACGTCCTCGGGCGTCTCGACCACCTGCATCGCGCCCGGCGCCTCGCCGCTGGTGCCGATGACCTCCTGGTGGTTCTTGTGCCCCACGAGCAGGATCTCGTAGCCCTGGCGGGCGTACCGGATCGCCTCCATGTGGACCTTGGTCACCAGCGGGCACGTCGCGTCGATCGCGGTCAGCCCGCGTGCGGCCGCGGCCGAGCGGACGGCCGGCGAGATCCCGTGCGCACTGAACACGACGATCTTCCCCTCGGGGACGTCCGCGACGTCCTCGACAAAGCGCACGCCGCGGTCCTCGAACCCGCGCACGACATGCGTGTTGTGCACGATGTCGTGATAGACGTAGACGTCCTCGCCCGGGCACAGCGCGAGGATCTGATCGACAACGTCGATCGCCATGCGCACGCCGGCGCAGAACCCGCGCGGGTTGACGAGGAGCAGCTTCATCTCAGGCATCCTACGCCGCACGAGGCGGTGCGGATCGCTCAGTTCTTCTTGGAGGGAAGAGCGGTCGCGGCGCCGTCGGCCAGCTCGGCAAGCGTGTCGAAGCCGCTGGGGTCGTGGATCGCCATCTCGCTGAGCATCTTCCGGTTCAGGAGCACACCGGCCATCTTCAGACCGTTCATGAAACGGCTGTAGCGCGTGCCGCGCATGCGGCAGGCGGCGGTGATGCGGGTGATCCAGAGACGGCGCATGTCGCGCTTGCGGTTCCGGCGGTCGCGGTAGGCGTACTGCCCAGCACGCGTCAGCGCAACCTTGGCCTGCTGGAAGTGACGGCTCTTGGTGCCGTAGTACCCACGGGCCTGGCGGAGGACGCGCTTGTGGGCGCGCTTGCGAGCGGAACCTTTACGTACACGAGGCATGGGTCACTCTCCTGATTCCTGACGGGGGCCGTGGTGCGGCGCTTCGCTGGTCCCGGCAGAACGGGTGACGGGTGAAAAAAGTACGGACGGGTGATTCAGGCTTCGGCCTTGGCGGCTTCGCGCATCGCGCGCTTCTGCTCGGGCGACGGGCTGCGACGGATCGAGCTCATCGGCTGGTCACGCCCGCGCAGGCGACGGTGCAGCAGCTTGCTGAACCGCTTGGCCTCGGCGCTCGGGGCGGCCTTGCGCTTGCGCAGACGCAGGAGGGTGTTGGCGGACTTGTGCGACTTGAGGTGGCTCGACGCGCAGGTCTTGTACTTGACCTTGCCAGTCTTGCTCACCGAAACGCGCTTGAGGAGTCCCTTATGGACTTTGTTCTTCGGCATCGCCAGCTCTCCAGACATCGCGCTCGGGCTCCGAGGCGAGCCGAGAAGTCTACTCGGGTTGAGGGGATGCGCCAAGCGGCACATCAGGGTCCGACGAAGGCGTCCCCAGGGCGGGCCGGGAGCTCGGTCCCGCTCAGGTGGGCGTCGCGCGGGCCGCTGAGCTCCGCGGGGAGCCAGATGTTGTCGCCGTCCTCCGTCACCGGGCGGACCAGCCACTGGACCGAACCGTTGGCGAACAGGACGTGCTGCCCGGCGCCGCCGTGGTTGTGCGAGCGCTCCTCGGCGTACACCCGCTCGCCGCGCCGGGCGCGGGCGATCACGGGGGACTTGTCCGTCAGCAGCACGTTGAGGGTGCTGTCAGAAAGGAGCGGCTGACGACGCCCGCCGAAGAGCTGGTAGCTGTAGGACACCTCGTCGGCGGTGCTCCAGTCCTGGGCGTCCGGGCGCTCCGAGATGGGCGCCGCGTGGTTGCCGGGGCAGGACAGGTCCTCGAGCGACGCGAAGCCGCCCTCGATGAGCTGGTAGAGGTTCGCCGAGTGCGAACGCTCCGGCGTGCCAACGTTCCACCACGTCGCCTTGCCCGGCGCAAAGCGCAGGAGCGAGGCGCTGTTCATCGGCAGACGCCCGGCGCGGTCGCTCGCGTACATGCCAAAGCCCACCCCCGCGTTGTGGAGGTTCTGCTCGCACGCACGCTGCTCGATAGACGCACGCATCCCGCCCAGGATCGGCCAGAAGATCGCGACCCCGATGAGCACCATCGCCGCGACCGAGGCGAGGTCCGCGAGGCGGAACCCGCGCCGACGCTCGCCCAGATCGTCGAGCATCACGGCCCGCGAACGCTCCGCGTGGACGGCGATCAGGTCCATCGTCCGCTCGGCGAGGTCGGCCGACTCATCGGAGGTGACGCCCTCGACGCGGAGCTGGTCGAGCAACCGCCCGGTGCGCCGGGCGCGCGGGCGGAGGGCCTCGGGCAGAGCCGAGGGGTCCCAGTCGTTCTGGGCGAGGTGATCGATCACGCGCTGGTCGTCGCGAGAAAGGGCCGGGCCGCCGCGGCCGCCGGCGGCCCGGATGTGCGCCATCGTGCGCTCGCTGAGACCGTTGTCCGCCGGGTCGGCGTCAAGAAGACCCACGAGGCGCCCGACGCGCTCGGCCCGCTCGCGCAGCGGCGCGGGGACAGCGTCGAGTTCAAAGGCGGCCTCAAGCAGCGCATCGAGCGCGAGCTGGTCGTCGGGCCCGAGGGCGACGCCCGGGCGGTCCTGATGCGGGTCGGTCGTGCTCACGCGTCGCCCTCCGCGTCGGCGTCAAGAACCTGCTGCCACTCCCGGGCGAAGGACGCGACGGCCGAGTGCAGGCGGCTCTTGACCGTCCCGAGAGGGATGCCAAGGACCTCGGCGAGCTGGGCGTACGTCATCTTCTGGAAGTAAGCGAGCAACAGGATCTCCCGGTAGTGCTCGGGCAGCTCACGAACCGCCCGTTGCACCCGCTCCTCCCGCTCCCGCGACTGCATCGCGTCGAGCGGTTGGGTGGTCTCGATCTCCATGAGATCGACAAAGCTGGCCCCCCCGTCCTCGCCCCCGACGTTCGCCGAGAGCTCCAGGGTGGAGCGCTTGTTGTTCTTACGGTGCAGGTCCCTGCCTTTGTTCGCCGCGATCGTAAAAAGCCAGGGTTTGAACCGTCGGGACACGTCGAACGTCCCGGCCGATAAATGGATCTGGAGGAAGGTCTCCTGAAACACGTCCTCGGCGGCCTGTCGGTCGCCCATAAAACGGATCAGGAAGCGGAGGAGGTCGTCGCGGTACCGGTCGATCAGCACGCGCATCGCCGCCGTCTCCCCCTCGCGGTAGTCCGCGAGCAGGCGTTCGTCCGTCCGGTCGTCTACCAGGCGGGGCGTGGGCTTCAGGGCGCGATCTCCGATCTCACGTCTCCTCGTCGGTGATACGCGGCTCAGTCTCCCCGGGTGCGTCGGATTCGACAGGTTCTCCCGCCCGCCCGCCCAGCGGCGTCGACGAGACCACCCCCGCGACCTTGAGAGCGGCGTCGGCGGCGACGTTCGGGTCCATGTTCTCGGACACCATCAGGGTGAACATCGACCCGCGCCCCTCCGCGGACTCCAGCTGGATCTCGCCCTGGACGAGCGACGCGAGCTCCTTGCAGATCGCGAGCCCGAGCCCGGCCCCCTGCTGGCGGCGCTCGTGCCCGGTATCGACCTGCGTGAACTTGTCGAAGATCGTCGCCTGCGCCTCCGTCGGGATGCCGGGCCCGTTGTCGAGGACGCACACCCGCACCCGGTCGCCGTCGGCGGCGGAGAGGCGCTCCACGCGCAGCTCCACCCGCCCGCCGTCGGGGGTGAACTTCACCGCGTTCGAGAGGAAGTTGAAGACGATCTGCTGAAACTTCCGCGCGTCGGTCTCGATCGTCGGGCCGCCGGCCTCGCCCGGGCAGGGCGTGAAGACAAGATCGAGGTCCTTGCGCTGGGCCTGCGGGCGGATCATCGCGAGGAGCCCCTCGCACGCGCTCCCGACGTTCATCTCCGAGACATCGAGGTCCACCTTGCCCGCCTCGATGCGCGCCATGTCGAGGAGGTCGTTGATCATCTCCAGCAGCGAACGACCCGCCGTCACGATGTTCTCGAGGTACCGGGTGCGCTTGGCAAAGTGCTCGGGGTCCGTGCGCACCACGCCCTGCGCGTCGGGGGATTCCTTGTGCGCGATATTCAGCAGCAGATCGGCGAACCCGATGATCGAGTTCAGCGGGGTGCGCAGCTCGTGGCTGACCGTCGCGAGGAAGTCGCCCTTGAGCTTGGCCGTCTCGTGGAGCGCCACGTTCGCCTCCGAGAGCGACGCGACCTGCAGGTCGAGCGACTCCGTGACGCCGCGGAGCTCGTCGTGCTGGCGCTCGAGCGTCTCGAGCATCGCGTTAAAGACCGAGGCGAAGCTCTCGAACTCGTCGCCCGTCTCGATCTGTGCGCGCGACGAGAGATCGCCCGCGCTCACCAGCGCCGCCGTGGACGAGAGCTCGCGCACCGGGCTCAGGACCAGCTTGCTCGTGATGAAGTAGAACGCCAGCGCCGCGACGCCGGCCGCGACGAACGCGGCGGCGATGGTGAACACGCGCAGGACGAGCAGGCGCCCCTGGGGCCGCGTCGCGACCGACTCCCCGTACGCGACGGACACGAGCGCGCCGTTCTCGTCGCGCTGGGCGATCGCGACGCGGTACACGCGCCCGCGCGGATGCGTCAACGCCTCGCGACGGATGGATCGTTCGCCGTCCTCGCGCAGCGCCCCAAGCGCGGAGGCCTCGAACCCCTCGGGCGCGTCGTCAAAGCCCGCGGCGTCGAGGCGCCAGAACTGCGCGCCCGGCGGCGCGTCATCCGTAATCGGGGTGCGGGCCGGCGGGGCGAGCGCGGCCGAGGCGCGCGTCGCGTTCTCGAGCGTTTGAAACGCGGCCGCGTCGATGACGGCCCACTGCCCGAGCCACGGCGCCGCGACGAGGGTCGTGACCACGAGGGTCATCGTGAACGTGAAGAGGAGGAGCGACTTCTGCGAGAGCGGGATGCCCTCGACAACCTCGCGGATGGTCTGCGCCGGCTTGGAGCGAGTGACGCTCAGGCCTCGTCCTCCGCGCCCTCCTCGCGCTGCCACCGCACGCGCTCGCCGTCGCCCCAGAGCGACTCGAGGTCGTAGTGCGCCCGCGCCGAGGGATCGAAGAGGTGAAGCACGACGTCCACCAGATCAACCACGATCCAGTGCGCGCCGGTGTCGGAGGTGACGCCGAAGATCGACTCGCCGATCTCCTTCACCGCGTCCTCGGCGTCCTGCGCCGCCGAGCGCATCTGACGGTCGGAGCTGCCCGACCCGATGATGATGTAATCGGTGAGCTGGCTCAGGCCGCGCACGTCGATAACGACAACGTCCTCGCATCGCGCATCGGCGGCGGCGCGGGCCATCGTGATCGCGACGCGCTTGGCGTCGGCTTGGGTCGCGGAATCGGGTTGAGACGCGGTCATCACTCATTCACCTTAGCACGCGGGGGGACGAAAAAGGCCGCGCCGGCGTCAACCGGCGCGGCCTGGAAACTCAGTGGTTGATCACACCGATCAATCGAGGCCCAGCAGCGACCCGATGATCGGGCCGTACGCCACCGTCAGGCCGGCGAAGACGACCGAGACGATCGAGATCAGCTTGATCAGGATGTTCAGCGACGGGCCGGACGTGTCCTTGAAGGGATCGCCGACCGTGTCGCCCACGACCGTCGCCTTGTGGTCGTCCGAACCCTTGCCGTAGACGATCAGGTCGGCGTTGCCGAGAGCGATCGCCTCCTGGGCCTTGGTGGTGATCGCGGCGCGGATGTTCGCCGGCACCTTGTTGGCGATCTCGGGGTTGTTGACCATGTCGTCGGCGGTGATCTTGCCGTAGGACTCGAGCAGCTTCTTGGCGTTGTCCCACGCGCCGCCGGCGTTGGCCATGTAGATGCCGACCGCGAAGCCGCACGTCAGGCCGCCCGCGAGCATGCCCATCACGCCGGGGACAGACAGCACGAGGCCGACCGCGACCGGCACGACGATCGCGAGGATCGACGGGATGATCATTTCCTTCTGGGCGCCCGTGGTGGAGATCGCCACGCACTCGGCGTAGTCGGGGTACTCCTTGCCGTCGGAATGCTTGATCTTGCGATCCTTGGGCCAGCTGAGCGCGTCGGCGATCGTCGCCTCGTCGGCGCCCTCTTCACGCAGGCCCTCGCGCATCTTCGCGAACTGGCGACGGCACTCGTTCATCATCGCGTACGCCGCGCGGCCGACCGCGTTCATGGTCATCGCGCAGAACAGGAACGTGAGCAGCACACCGATGAAGATGCCGCCGAGCACGCGCGGGTTGGTCAACGTCACGTCGTAGAACGCGAGGATGTCGTTGATCTCGGCCTTGGGCACGCGCACAACCTCGACCTGACCGGCGTCGGTGAGGATCGTGAGGCGGGCGGGCTTGACGCCGGGCTCGCGGATGTCGCTCTCGCTCGCGTAGCTCCAGGAGTAGGAGCTGCCGGAAACGAGGGCGTCAACGGCCTCGTCAGAGGACTGCGACCAGTCGATGATGCCGGCCTCGATGGTGTTGCCGCTCACGAGCGCGCGGTCGGAGTCCCGACCGTCCTCGGCCGGGCCGTCGGGGTTGATATCGACGTACTCGCCAACCTCAGCGGGCATCACGAGCATGAACTTGCCGTGACCCTGGTACACGGACGTGGACGCGACGAGCCCGGAGACCTCGGTCTCGGAGACGCCGTTCTCGACCTGGCTCTCGATCTGCTGCTGCACGACCATGATGAAGGCCGCGAAGAGCGCCAGAGCCGTCAGGGCCGCCGAACCGATCGCGAAGCCCTTGCCCGTCGCGGCGGTGGTGTTGCCCAGCGAGTCGAGCATGTCGGTGCGCTCGCGGACGTGCGGGGGCTGACCGGTCATCTCGGCGTTGCCGCCAGCGTTGTCAGCGATGGGCCCGTACGCGTCGGTCGCGAGGGTGATGCCGAGCGTCGAGAGCATGCCGACGGCGGCGATGCCGACGCCGTAGAGGCCCATGAGGAAGCTGTCGGCGCCGCCCGCGAAGATGTACGCGCCCATGATCGCAACGACCACGGTGCCCAGCGCGGCCCACGTGGACTTCATGCCCTCCGCGATGCCGGCGATGATCACCGTCGCGGGCCCGGTCAGGGCCTGCTCGGCGATCCGCTTGGTCGGGGCGTGCTCGTAGGAGGTGTAGTACTCCGTGGCGTAGGCGATGACGTTGCCGGCGACCAGACCCGTGAGGATCGAGAGGCCGAGCGACCACCACGCGACGGGCAGGGTCGGCTCGTCCCCAAAGAGCATGTAGAGGATGCCGAAGGAGATCAGGGCGATCAGGAAGGACGCGATGTAGACGCCCTTGTGCAGGCCCTTGAGGAGCTGCGCGAAGTTCGCGCCCTCCTTCGCCTTGACCGTGAAGATGCCGAAGATCGAGCAGAAGATGCCCATGCCCGCGAGGGCGAGCGGGGCGGCGGCGAGCTTCATCGCCAGACCCGCGCCGTCGTCGGCGAGGCTCAGCGCAGCCGCGGCGCCCAGCGCCATCGTCGCGAGAATCGAGCCGTAGTACGACTCGTACAGGTCGGCGCCCATGCCGGCCACGTCGCCGACGTTGTCACCGACGTTGTCGGCGATCGTCGCGGGGTTGCGGGGGTCGTCTTCCGGGATCCCGGCCTCGACCTTGCCGACGAGGTCGGCGCCGACGTCAGCGGCCTTGGTGTAGATGCCGCCGCCGACGCGGGCGAAGAGCGCCTGCGTCGAGGCGCCCATGCCGAAGCTGAGCATGATGGCGGTGAACTCCCCGATGCCGCCGCTCAGGCCCAGGTGCGACTCGCCGAACGTGTTCATGATCAGGAACCACATGGAGGCGTCGAGCAGCGCGAAGCCGACGACGACCAGGCCCATGACGGCGCCCGAGCGGAACGCGACGGTGAGGCCCTCGTTCAGCGAGCTCTTGGCCGCGTGCGTGGTGCGGGCCGACGCGTTGGTCGCCATCTTCATGCCGAACCAACCGCACAGACCCGAGAAGAGCCCGGCGATCGGCACGCCGATGATCGACTGCCACTCGAGCAGGTGCGGCCCGAAGGCGAGCAGGAGCAGGACAGCCACGAGCACGACGAACACGCCGGCCACGATCTTGTACTGCTGGGTGAGGTACGCCATCGCGCCGTCGCGCACCGCCTGGGCGATGCGGATCATGTCGGCGTCGCCCTCGGGCTTGGCCATGACGGATTTCGAGAAGACGAGCGCCATGACGAGCGCGGAGAGCGCGCCCAAGGGGGCGGCCCAGTACGCCAACGGCAGGTCGCCGATGCTCGCCAGCAACAGTGCGGATTCAGTGATCACGTCGGGACTCCAGCTCAGGATCGGATGTCAACGTCGGGGAGGACGGGGGGCGCATCGCGCCCGCCCGGGAGACAAACGAACCCGAGCGCCCCGCACGAAGCGGAACCGCTCAGGTTCAGCGTTTCACCAGTTCGCGCCGCGTCGGGCGCGAGGAATTCAGATCGTCTCGCGGCGCTTGAACGACTTGCGCGCCGCGCGGTTGCGCCGCTCCGAGGGCTTCTCGTAGTACTGCTTGCGCTTGACGTCCTTGTTCAGACCTTCCTTCTCGCACAGCTTTTTAAAGCGGCGCATCATCTGCTGAACGGACTCGTTGTTACGGGCCTTGATCCGGATCGCCATAGGGTCGGTGCCTTCTTCTGCGGGCGGCCTATCGGTGGCGGCCCAACGCCGGGCCGACTCCGCCGTGTTCGATGTTCGAAAACGCCCGGTCCGGGCGAGCCGCACAGTATGGTGACTCCGCGCCCGGGACGCAAACAGAGGCCGCCCGCGCCACGCCACCGCCGCTTGTAAGGATCCTGTACGCACCGTGTCCCGCCGAGCCCCCACCCCGCGCCCCACCCTCCTCGTGGACGCCTACAACGTCCTCCACGTCACGGGCATCCTCCCCCCGGAGATCGCCGGGCCCGACGCCCTCGCACTCGCCAGACTCGTCGCGCGCAGCCGCTACGGCGGGCGCGGCTGCTGGCTCGTCTGCGACGGCGCCCCCCCGGGCTCGCGCCGCTCCGGCGGGATCCTCCGCCTGCCCGCGCCGGGCGTCGAACGCGTCGAGCTCGTCTACGCCGGGCCCAACCGCGACGCCGACAGCCTCATCGAACGCCTCATCGCCCGCGACACCGCGCCCCGCAAACTCCTCGTCGTCAGCTCGGACCGACGGATCCTCACCGCCGCGCGCAAACGCAAGTGCGCCGCCATGCCCAGCGAACCGTTCCTCGCGCACCTCGCCCACGACCACGCCCACCCGCGCTCCAACGCCGTGTACCCCGAGTTCGCCCTCGACGTCCCGCTCGACCCCACCGAGACCAAACGCTGGCGCGACCGCCTCGGGCTCGCGGGCTTCGACGTCCCCGCGTCCCCCGACCCGCTCGCGAAGAACAAAAAGAAGACGCCCGCCCCCAACTCGCCCGCGCCGCCGGCAGCGGGCAATGAGCCCACAAACAAACCGCCCGACCCACCCACGGACCCGCTTCTCAAAGAAGCGCTCCGCGAATGGGACGGGCGGCTGGATCTCGATGATCTGGATATGAGCCGCTGGCTGGGCGAGCCCTAAGGGCAGGGACCCCACACTGCCAGCAGAGAAGCCAGATCCCCGGTGTCGGTCACGCCGCTCGCGTCGATGTCCGTCGCGGACAGCCCCCACCCCGCGAGCATGATCGCGAGGTCCGAGACATCAACAACGCCGTCCTCGTTGAAGTCCGGAGAGGTCGCGAGCCAAACCGCGAGGTACAAACCGACGGGGTGCAGCGCGGCGAAGTCCGTCTCCGTGTCGCCGTCGAGATCCGCGACGACGACGCCGGTGTTCGACCCGAAGTCGGCGAGCGACGGTTCAGGGATCATCAAGTTGCGAATTGCCACACCGCGCAGACGGCCGACCCCGCCGTTCGAACTCGTGACCACGTCCGGCTTCCCGTCATGGTTGTAATCCACGACGAGGAGCGTGCGAGTGAGCTGGCCCGCGTAACGCCAGAGCGTGTCCTCGACACTGCCGTCCGCCCCGCGGAAATGGATCAGCAGCAACCCGGTGATGTTGGTCGGCGGGGTGTTCGGATTCTGCCCCTGGTATGTGATGAGGATGTCCTGCACGCCGTCGAGATCCATGTCCGCGATGGCGACCTGACGAGCATCACTGGGGCCGTACGGGAGCGGCTGCGCCGGGAGAGCCGTGAACGTCCCATCGCCCGCGCCGAGAAGTTCGCTGAAGCTCTTGTCCTCGGAGTTCGACACGACAAGGTCCATATCGCCGTCGCCGTTGAGGTCGCCGGCCGCGAGATAGACAGGGGCGTCGCCCACCGGGAACGTGACCGCGGCGCCGAACCCACCTCCGCCGTCACCAAGAAACGTCATCGCCAGGTCGTCGTCGGTCGCGGTGGCAGCGATATCAAGACGCCCATCGTTGTTGAAGTCCGCCGCGATGAGCTGCGTGACAGCGTGAGGCGCCGTCACGCTGGCCGGCGCCCCGAACGTCGCCCCGACTCCGCCGAGCAGGATGGAGGGGTCCTGCGCGGATGAATACCCAATCAGCAGATCAGGATCGTTGTCGCCGTTGAAGTCGGCAAGCGTGACGCTGATAGGCGCCTCCCCGAGCGCGCCCGACCCTGCGACTCCGTACGAGGCGTCACCCTGATTGGCGTAGACCGTGTAGGTGTCGAGCGTCCAGTCGAGCACGACGAGATCGACGTCGCCGTCACCGTCGAGGTCCGCGCCGCCCATCGCGAAGGGAAAGTCGCCGGAGACCGGGACCGATTCAAATCGGAAATAATCGCCCTCACCCGCAGCGGCCTGCTGCGCGGTGAACAGCGACGCAGCGACGATCACCGCGAAGGACATCGGGAGCGTGAGGGTGCTGCGCATAGTAGAACCTCCTGAGGGGTTACATATGCAGACGCGTCAAGCGTACCGCACCCCTTCAGGGGACCTGCTGCAATCAGCGAAGAATTTACTGAGTTAGTGACTGCTTGCGCCTCAGCGCTCGCTGATCGGCGTGTACTTCACATCATGCGGGCCGACGTACTCGGCCTTGGGGCGGATAAGCCGGTTGGCCTCGAGCTGCTCGATCGCGTGCCCGGCCCACCCGCTGATGCGCGACAGCGCGAACATCGGGGTGAAGAGGTCGAGCTTGAGACCCAGCGCGTGGTACGCCGTCGCGGAGTAGAAGTCGACGTTCGGGTAGATGCCCTTGGCCGCGACCTCGCGCTCCATGATCTGCTCGACCGCGTGGGACTTCTCGTAGAGGTCCATGTTGTCGGTGTCCTCGGCGAGCTGCTTCGCGAGCGTCTTGAGGTACGTCGCCCGCGGGTCGTACGCCTTGTAGACGCGGTGCCCGAAGCCCATGATCTTGGACTTGGTCGCGAGCTTGTTCATGACGTAGGGCTCGACGTCTTCGAGCGTCGGGATCTCGCCGATCATGCGCATCACGCCCTCGTTGGCGCCGCCGTGCAGCGGGCCGCGGAGCGCGCCGATCGCGCCGGTGATGGTCGAGTAGATGTCGCTCTGGGTCGCGATGATGACGCGCCCGGCGAACGTCGAGGCGTTGAGCCCGTGGTCGGCGTGCAGGATCATGCACACGTCAAACGCCCGCTCCATCGTCTCGGTGGGCGTCTCGCCGTTGAGCATGTAGAGGAAGTTCGACGCGAACGAGAGGTTCTTGTCGGGGGCGATGACGTCCAGCCCGCGCCGCAAGCGGTCGAACGCCGCGACCATCGCGGGGGCCTGAGCGAGGATGCGCAGGGCCCGGGCGCGGACGCCGTCGAGATCCGTCGCGTTGGGCTCGGGGTCCTCGAGCGCGAGGGCCGAGACCAGCGTGCGCAGGACGTGCATCGGCTGGGCGTCGGTGGGCATCGCCGCGATGCGGTCGAGCGTCGACGCCGACAGGTCGTACCCCGCGCGGAGATCCTGGGTGAAGGCCTCGAGCTCGCTCTGCGTGGGCAGGCGGCGGTTCCAAAGCAGGAAAACGGTTTCTTCGAAGCTGGAGTTGCGCGCGAGATCGTCGATCGCGATCCCGACGTACTCGAGGACGCCCTTGGCGCCATCGATAAATGACATCTCCGTCGCGGCGGCGACAACCCCTTCGAGACCCTTGGCGGCGCTCATCTGCGTCATGGCCTTTCCTGCCCGCCCTGAGGGCGCTGGCGTGATTCTTCTGGTTGAGTAGCGACCGACCCGCCGCCCCACGGCGCCGTCGGCAAGGGGCGACTATAAGAGCCCCCCTACCCCGCGACAAGCACAACACCACGAGGGTCTCTCCGTTGATCGTCCAGGGACTGCTCCTACTTGACCCAACCCGCGCACCCGAGCCGGGGTGGCTCCGTCTCGACGCCGACCGGATCGAAGAGATCCACCACGGATCGCCCCCGACGCGCCCCGACCTCGGCTGCCCGCGCGACATCGTCACGCCCGGGTTCATCGACGCGCACGTCCACCTCCCCCAGATCGACAGCATCGGCTGCGACGGGCTCGAGCTCCTCGAGTGGCTCGACCGCGTGATCTTCCCCGCCGAGACCTGGTGGGGCCGCGGCGCCGCCGCCCGCGACACCCGCACCGCCATCACGAGAATGCTCGCCCAGGGAACGACCGCCTTCGCGGGGTACCTCTCCAGCCACGCCCAGGGAGGCAGCGAGGCGATCCGCACCCTGACCGGGGGCGTCGGCCTCCCGCGACTGCGCTTCGCGGCCGGCCGCTCCGCCATGGACCGCCACGCCCCCGACGACCTCACCAACGAAGACCGCGCGCGCGCCAAGCTCTCCCCATCCCCCTCCCCGCTCCTCCCCGAACCGCCCGCGCCGACCCGCGGCGAGATCTCCGTCAACCCCCGCTTCGCCGTCAGCTGCTCGGAAGAACTCCTCGCCGAGCTCGGCTGGGCCGCGCGTGACCGCGGCGCCCCGGTCATCCAGACCCACCTCTCCGAGACGCTCCCCGAGATCGCCCTCGTGCGCGAGCTCTTCCCGGACGACCCGCACTACACCGGCGTCTACGACCGCTTCGGGCTCCTCACCCCGCGCACGCTCCTCGCACACGGCGTCCACCTGACGCCCCCCGAGTGGGAGCTCATCCGCGAGCGCGAGAGCGTCGTCGTCCACTGCCCCACCGCGAACCTCTTCCTCAAAGCCGGGCTCTTCGACCTCCGCGCCGCCCGCGAGCACGGTGTGCGCCTCGCGCTGGGCTCGGACGTCGCGGGCGGGCCCGACTTCGCGATGCCCCGCGTCGCGCGCGCCATGATCGACACCGCCAAGGCCCGCGAGCTCATGACCGGCGTCGCCCAGCCCATCCCCACGCCCGGCGAGGCGTGGGACCTCATCACCCGCGGCAACGCCGACGCGATCGGCTGGCCCCGCGCCGCCCGGCTCGAAGCTGGCGCGGACGCCGACCTGCTCCTGCTGCGCGCGCCGGACGCGTGGATGGACGAGCATCTCGTCGGGCGCCTGCTCTACAACTGGTCGAGTTCGCTCATCACGGCGCGCATCGTCGGGGGCGTGCCCGCCGATCCGGCTACGATCTGACCCGTGTTCCTCCCTATCGGCACAGACCGCCCGCTCAAGCGCCCGACGCTCACGAACCACGCGCTCGTCGGCGGCTGCGTGCTCGTCTTCCTCGTCCAGGTGTTCATCGGGCACAGCTCCGCCGGGGCAAACCTCATCGAGAGCGCGATGCTCCGGCCCGACGACGTCGTGTGGTGGAACTTCATCAGCTACCAGTTCCTCCACGGCAGCTTCATGCACCTGCTCGGGAACATGCTTTTTCTGTGGGTTTTCGGGCCCAACATCGAAGACCGCGTCGGGCGGATCGGGCACCTCGGCCTGTTCCTCGTGGGCGGGATCGCCGCCGGCGCGCTGCACGTCGCGTACGACGAGGCCGCTGTCATCGGCGCGTCGGGCTCCATCGCCGCGATCACCGGCGCGTACATGGTCTTCTTCCCGCGCACGCACATCCGCCTGCTGATCTTCTTCTTCCTGATCGGGGTCTACAACATCCCGGCGGTCTGGTTTATCGGGTTCGCGATCGCCCGCGACCTCTTCGGCATCGGGCTCGGCGGCGGCAACGTCGCGCACATGGCGCACCTCGGCGGCTACGGCTTCGGGTTCAGCGTCGCGATGATCATGCTCGCGGCCAAGGTCGTGCCGCGTGAGCCCTACGACCTCCTCACCCTCGGCAAGCAGGCCAAACGACGGCGCGAGTTCAAAGCCGCCGCGGCCGCGGGGCACACCCCGTGGGCGCACGAGCCGCCCGCGCGCATCAGAGCCAAGAAGAACGACCGCCCCAGCGGCGCGAGCATGGAGCTCGCGCAGAAACGCGCCGCGATCTCGGCCGCGGCTCGCGCGGGCGACCGCGACACCGCCCTGCGCCTCTACAACGCCTTCGCGTCCCAGAACCCCGAGGCCGCGATGACCCGGGGCGTGCAGCTCGACCTCGCGGGCTGGCTCTTCGAGCGCGCCGAGCACCCCGAGGCCGACGACGCCTACGAGCGCTTCCTGCGCCACAACGGGAGCGAGAGCGAGTCCCACCGCGTGCGCCTGATGAGCGCCCTGATCCGCGCCCGCTACACGAACGACCGCCCGGGAGCCGCGAAACGCCTCGCCGAGCTCGACCCCGCCCGCCTCAGCGACGACGAGCGCGCGCTCTATGACGCGCTCTGCAAGGAGACCGCCACGTGAGAACGCGCCTGAAGATCTGCGGCGTCCGCGACGCCGACACGGCGCACGCCGCGGCCGAGCACGGCGCCGACGCCGTGGGTTTCGTCTTCGTCGAGAAGTCCCCCCGCTACATCACGCCCGAGGACGCGTGGCCCATCGTGCAGACGCTCCCCCCCTTCGTCATGAGCGTCGGGCTGTTCGTCAACGCGTCCGTGGACGACTACGCCGACGCCGAGCAGCTCTGCCCCACCGATTTCGGGCAGCTCCACGGCAGCGAGGCGGAGAAGACCGTCCGCGCCTGCGGCCCGCGCCTGATCAAAGCCGTCCGCTTCAACCCCAAGACGATCGCCAACGACCTCCGCTACTGGAGCGAGATCGACGAGGTGGACGCGGTGCTCGTCGACGGCTCCGACGGCGGCGAGGGGACCGCGCTCGACTGGGGCGCGCTCGCCGAGGCGCAGGACGCGTGCGCCAAGCCCCTAATCCTCGCGGGCGGGCTGACCCCCGAGAACGTGGGCGAGGCGATCGCCGCCGTGCGCCCGTACGCGGTTGATGTCTCGAGCGGGGTGGAGTCCGAGCGCGGTGTCAAGGACCACGCCAGGATCGCGGCGTTCGGCGCCGCGGTGCGGGCGGCCGACGCGTCGTTCAGATCGCCTTGAAGGTCGCCCCGGGCTTCACGCCCATCGTCACCATCTGGTCGACCCGGAACCGCGTCGCTTTCTGCAGCTCGTGGGGCGTGCAGACCACCGTGAACGGGCCGGCGTCGACCACCACCAGGTTCACGCGCGAGTCGATCTCAACGATCCGCCCCGCGACGCGACGCGGCGGCCCGGCGACGGGCTCGATGTACTTGCCGCCGGTTTCGATCACGTCCATGCGCGCCGCGTTGACGCGGATCTCGCCGCGGATCTTCCCGCCGACGGGCGCGGCCGGGGCCTCGCCGACAACCAGCTCGAGCGCGTAGTCCGTGCCGGGCTTGGCGAGGGTGATGGTCCCGTTGCCGCTTGCGCGCAGCACGCCCTCACTGATCGTCACGCTCGATGTCGCCGATTCGCTCACGCCTGGCTCCTTTTCCGGTTCACGAGCGGGAATGTATCACGCCGTGGACGCGCCGGCCGGGAGGCGCAGGAAGTTCTCGAGGAGCCTGGGCCCCTCGTCGGTCATGAAGCTCTCGGGGTGGAACTGCACGCCTTCGAGCGGGGCGTCGCCCGGCGCCGCGACACGGCGCAGCCCCATGACGACCTCGACCGTCGATCCGTCATCGAGCGTGTCCACGCACGTCGCGCTGACCTCGTAGCGCTCGCGGTCGACCGTCTCCGGGCGGACGACGAGGCTGTGGTAGCGCATCGCGGTAAAGGGCGAGGGCACGCCCGCGAAGACGCCCTTGGCGTCGTGGGTCACCTCGCTGGTCTTGCCGTGCATGAGGCGCGGGTGGCGCTCGACGGTCATCCCCGCGCCGGCGCCGATGCACTGGTGCCCGAGGCACACGCCGAGGATCGGGATGACGCCGGCGAACGCGCCGATGAGGTCGTTGCTCACCCCGGCCTCCGCAGGCGTGCAGGGCCCGGGCGAGATGAGCAGGCGCTCGGGCGCCATCGCGCGGGCCTCGTCGAGGGTGATCTGGTCGTTGCGCACCACGCGCACGTCGGCGTGCGGGTCGATCTCGCCGAGCCGCTGGACGAGGTTCCAGGTGAAGCTGTCGTAGTTGTCGATGAGCAGGATCACGGGCGCGCCTCCGGGCTGGTCCGGAAGAGTAGCCCGCTCAGGCCGCGGCCGAGCCCGCGACGCCGTCACGGGTGATGTAGAAGAGATCCGTCGTGATCGGGTACGGCAGGCTGTCGTAGTCCTGGCGGATGCGGTCCTGCACGCGGCTGACGAAATCGTCGGGGTCCCGGGAGATCGCGACGAAGACGTCGCGCGAGGGCGTGCCCACGAGGAAGTCGCCTCCCAGCTTGGGGGCGAGGGTCTGGAAGAGCCCGCCGAGGAGGATCCGCGCCGCGTCGTAGCCGTCGTGGTGGGAGAAGAGCGCGGCGCGCCCGCCTTCCTTGGACTCGACGAGGCGGACCTCGAGCTCCGGGGTGGTTTCCTTGAGGTTGCCGCGGGCGATGAGCTCCAGCTCGTCGGCCGAGACGCCCCAGCGGATGGCCTGCTCGCTCGTGACGCTCACGGTCATCTGGGGCAGGTCGAGCACGAAGACGATCACGGTGCCGTTGACGAAGGGTACGTGCGCGACGAGCTCGCGGTCGAGGCGCTCGAAGATGGATTCCGGGTGGATGCGGGGCATGACCATCGGCTTGGCGAGATCAAAGGGCATCCCGTCGGCGGCGATCGCGTCGCCGGCGAAGAGACTCTCGATGAACTGCTCGGCGATCTCAACGCCGCGTTCGGGGTCCTGCGCCACGAGCCGGAAGAGGTTGTCGAGGTCGAGACGACGCCCGCCCACGTGGAGCACGCCGGGGCCGCTCAGGCGCACCTCCGCCTCGGGGTAGAGGCGGTGGAACAGCGCGGCGACGTGCTCGCTAAAGGCTTCGCGTTGTTCGGGGAGTCTGGACATGGTCTGCTCGCGGGCAACGGGGCCCCGAGGTGTATCGTCCGAACGGGGGGCGCTCGCTGAGTGAAGTGTGCGCGTTTACCGGCCTTCGTCCACGTCCGAGAACGCCGGGGAGCGCTGCTCTACACTCTCCTTATGAAACGCACCTGCACCGTTGGGGTTCACACCGTTGGACCGGACCAGCCGCTGGCGATCATCGCCGGCCCCTGCACCCTCGAGTCCAAGGCGCTCGGTCTGGAGATCGGCAAGCGCGTCCTCGACGCGTGCGCCGGGCTCGGGCTCCCGTACGTCTTCAAGGCGAGCTTCGACAAGGCGAACCGCTCGAGCGCGTCGGGCCAGCGGGGGCCGGGCATCGAGCGCGGGCTCGACGAGCTGGCGGCGATCAAGGACGAGCTCGGCGTCCCGATCACCACCGACGTGCACACCCCCGAGCAGTGCGCGCGGGTGGCGGGGGTCGTGGATCTCCTGCAAATCCCGGCGTTTTTATCGCGTCAGACGGACCTGCTCGTGGCGGCCGGCGAGGCCGCGGCCGCGGCCGGCGGCGCCGTGAACATCAAAAAGGGCCAGTTCCTCGCGCCCGCCGAGATGCAGGGCGCCGTCGGGAAAGCCCGGGGCGCGGGCTGCGACGAGCTGATGGTCACCGACCGCGGCACGTTCTTCGGGTACCACCGCCTCGTGACGGACCTTGTCGGGCTGGGCGACCTGATCGACCCGCCCGCGGACTGGTCCGACCGGGCGATGCCCCCGGTGTGCTACGACGCGACGCACTCGGCCCAGCTCCCCGGGCTGGGGTCCACCTCGGGGGGACGGGCGGACCGGGCCCCCCTGCTGGCGCGTGCGGCCGTCGCGGCTGGGGTGCACGCGGTCTTCCTCGAAACGCACCCCGATCCCTCGATCGCGTGGTCGGACGGCGCTACCATGATCCCGCTGGCCGACGCGCCCGGCGTGCTGGCGTCGCTGGCGGCCATCCGTTCGGCGCTTGATTCTGCTCGCGTGTGAGCCGAGAGTTCCAACGATGAAATGTGATCGATGCGACAGCGAAGCCGTGGTGCATGAGATCGTCGTGGTCAACGGCGAGAAGGTGGAGAAGCACCTGTGCTCCGCGTGCGCGCAAGAGGACGGCCTCGCGCCGGTGAAGGGCTCGACCCTGACCGCGCCGCTCTCGAAGCTGGTCATGTCCTCGTCGATCATCGCCAAGCCCCCGGCCCCCGGCGCCGAGGCGTGCCCCTCCTGCGGCGCTACGTGGGCGGAGTTCCGCAAAAACGGGCTGCTCGGGTGCGCCGAGTGCTACGACGTCTTTGAAGAGAAGCTGACGCCGCTGATCGAGCGTGCCCACGAGGGCGCGGGCGAGCACAGCGGGAAGGCCCCGAAGCGCTCCGCGGAGCTGATCGACCGGCGCCGACTGGTCGCGGCGTTGCGGAAGCAACTGCTCGAGGCGGTGGACGCCGAGCATTACGAGCGGGCCGCCGAGCTCCGGGACCGCCTGCGCACGGTTGAAACCGCCACATCGGACGACGCGTCGTGAGCGACCCCCTCGGCTCCATCGACGGCGTGCAGTGGCTCCGCACCGACGGGCGCGAGGGCGACGTCGTGCTCTCGTCGCGCGTGCGTCTGGCCCGGAACATCAACGGCCTCCCCTTCCTCTCCCGAGCCACGATCGACGACCGGCGCCACGTGATGAAGCTGGTGCGCCAGCACGCCGCCCGATCGGTCGTCGGCGACACGATGGAGTGGTTCGACCTCGAGACCGCGACGCGTGCCGAGCGGGAGATCCTTGTCGAGCGCCACCTCATCTCGAAGCAGCACGCCAAGGGGGACGAGCCGCGCGGGCTGTGCGTGTCGTTCCCCGAAGAGCGCCTCGCGGTGATGGTCAACGAGGAAGATCACCTGCGGATCCAGCTCATGCGCAGCGGGCTGGCGCTCTCGGAGGCGTGGGAGCAGATCGACCGCTTCGACGACGAGCTCGAGAGCCGCGTGGGGTACGCGTTCCACCGCCGGATGGGCTACCTCACCGCGTGCCCGACCAACGTGGGCACGGGGATCCGCGTCTCGGTGATGCTCCACCTGCCCGGGCTCAAGCTCACGGGCGAGATCGACAAGGCCCGTCGGGCCGCCAAGGCGATGTCCCTGGCGGTGCGGGGCTTCTACGGCGAGGGCTCCGAGGCCAACGGGGACCTCTACCAGATCAGCAACCAGACGACGCTGGGCAAGTCGGAGATGCAGATCCTCGAGGAGTTCGAGCACTCGATCATCCCCGACATCATCCGCTTCGAGCGCCAGTCGCGCGAGACGCTGCTCGACCGGCGCCGACCGATGCTCGAGGACCGCGTGCAGCGGGCCCTTGGGACGCTCCTCTACGCCCGCCTGCTCAACGCCGAGGAGACGATGCAGCTGCTCAGCCAGGTGCGCCTGGGCGTCCTCACGGGCGTGCTCGAGGGCGTCGAGCTGCGCACCATCGCCGAGCTCCAGCTCCTCACCCAGCCGGCGCATCTGCAGCGCGCGGTCGGCGAGACGCTCGATCAGGCGCAGCGCCGGCGCGCCCGGGCGGACTACGTGCGCGAGCGTCTGGGCGCGTAGCGATGAGCGACGCGCCGTTCACCTGGCCGCCGCTTGATCCGACGGACAACCCCGTTTCTCCTGTGATTCTCGAACCAAACGCGCCCGCGCACCGCGCGTCGTTGTGGCACGAGCTCAGCGAGCTGTGGCTTGCGCCCCAAGCGCCGCGCCTCGCGCAGCGCATGGCCGACGCCGGCTGGTCGCCCGACGCGCCCGGCGCGTGGTGCGACCGGTGCGCGGGAACGGTCGGCCCTCACGAGGAGAACGAGTTCGGCTGCGCCGCGTGCCGAGGGTCGCGCCTGCCCTGGGCGCGCGCCGTGCGCCTGGGCGAACACCGCGGCGCGCTGCGCGACTGGGTGCACGAGGTGAAGTTCACCCGGTTCCGCGCGCTGGGGACGGAGCTCGGACGCGCCCTGGGCGGGCAGTTGCGCCGGGCTGGGGCGCCCCGCGAGGGCGTGATCGTCTGCCCGGCGCCGACAAGCTGGCGACGGCGCGTGGCACGCGGCATCGACCACAGCGGGGCGATCGCCCATGGGGTCGCGCGGGAGCTGGGCGTCCCGATGGAGCGGCTGCTGAGCCGATCGCACCGCCCGAGTCAGACCGAGCTGCCCGCGAGCCGGCGGAGGCGGAACGTCAGCGGGGCGTTTAGGCGGCGGGGGCGGGCGGGGCTGGCGGGGTCAACGGTAATCCTGGTGGACGACGTGATGACGACGGGATCGACGGCCCGGGCGGCCGCGCGGGCGCTGATGCGGTGGCGCGGGGAGGGTTCGCGGCCGGGAGCGGTGTGGCTCGCGGTGCTCGCGTCGGCTCCTCGCAGCGGGGGCGAGGAAAGCGACGCATCCCAAACCATTGATGGGCAGGCGGTTGCGGAGACGGCCTGAAAAAAGTCTGGACGACGACACCTGAGTCGGTTGACAGCCTCGGAGAGATCGCTACATTTCGTAGCTCGCCCCTCACGGGGGCAAACGGCCCTTTCGGGGGCCAGCCGAGACAGGCCTTCCAGCCTTATCGGCACGATCCTTGACAAGTGAACAGTCGGGAAGGCCGCGAGAAGACGAGGCCTCCACATCCATTCGCGTGGACCCTGTAGCAAGGGAGTGGAGGTCACGAAAAGCTGGTCTAGGCGTCACAGCGCCTAGGCACGCTGGAATTTTCGCGACCTGAAGAATTCCAGCCTATGTCCGCCCTTTTGCCGGGGCGGACAAACACGACGAACCCCGTTCGTCGTGTCGACCGAGTCGGTCATGGGTTTCCCTCGGGAGATTCAGGATCGGCTTAACAGGTCAACTTATCAGTCATCAACGCATGCTTGGCGGGTCATTTCGATTCGTCGGGTAGCAACGATACAACAACTGAAGAGTTTGATCCTGGCTCAGATTAAACGCTGGCGGCATGGCTAAAGCATGCAAGTCGCGGGAAAAGCACCTTCGGGTGTGGACACCGGCGAAAGGGCGAGGAACGGTATCGAACGTACCCCGAAGTGGAGGATAGCCAGTGGAAACGCTGAGTAATACTCCATGATCTCTCCGGAGCAAAGCTACGGCGCTTTGGGAGCGGCGATACTCCTATCAGGTTGTTGGTGGGGTAATGGCCTACCAAGCCGAAGACGGGTAGCGGGTGTGAGAGCATGACCCGCCGCATCGGAACTGAGACACTGTCCGGACTCCTACGGGAGGCTGCAGCGACGAATCTTCCGCAATGCACGAAAGTGTGACGGAGCAATGCCGCGTGTGGGATGAATCGGCTCTGCCGTGTAAACCACTGTCAGGAACTAGTAATACTGAACAGTTCCAGAGGAAGGGCCGGCTAACCTCGTGCCAGCAGCCGCGGTAATACGAGGGGCCCAAGCGTTATTCGGAATCACTGGGCTTAAAGGGAACGCAGGCTGGCTCGAAAGCATCTCGTGAAATCCCCCGGCTCAACCGGGGAACTGCGGGGTGAACTGCGAGCCTTGAGGTGGGTAGAGGTCATCGGAACGATCGGTGGAGCGGTGAAATGCGTAGATATCGATCGGAACGCCAAAGGTGAAGACAGGTGACTGGGCCCATTCTGACGCTCATGTTCGAAAGCGTGGGGAGCAAACAGGATTAGATACCCTGGTAGTCCACGCCCTAAACGATGTGCACTAGGCCCCGGGACTTTCAACGGTTTCGGGGTCGAAGAGAAATCGATAAGTGCACCGCCTGGGGAGTACGGTCGCAAGGCTAAAACTCAAAGGAATTGACGGGGGCTCACACAAGCGGTGGAGCATGTTGCTTAATTCGAAGCAACGCGAAGAACCTTACCTGGGTTTGACATGCACGGATTAACTCTATGAAAGTAGAGCCACGCCCTCGGGTGGAACGTGCACAGGTGCTGCATGGCTGTCGTCAGCTCGTGCTGTGAAGTGTCGGGTTAAGTCCCTTAACGAGCGCAACCCCTATCGCTAGTTGCCAGCGGGTAATGCCGGGGACTCTAGCGAGACTGCCGGTGTCAAACCGGAGGAAGGTGGGGATGACGTCAAGTCCTCATGGCCCTTATGCCCTGGGATGCAAACGTGCTACAATGGCGTGTACAGAGCGACGCGAGCCCGCGAGGGGGAGCAAATCGCAAAAAGCACGCCCCAGTTCGGATTGCAGGCTGAAACTCGCCTGCATGAAGTTGGAATCGCTAGTAATCGGAGATCAGCTACGCTCCGGTGAATACGTTCCTGAGCCTTGTACACACCGCCCGTCAAGTCATGGAAGCCGGGAGCGCCCGAAGTCGCCCTATCTCAGGGGTGCCTACGGTGAGCTCGGTGACTGGGACTAAGTCGTAACAAGGTAGCCGTAGGAGAACCTGCGGCTGGATCACCTCCTTTCTAAGGGATTTCCTTAGACCGACCGTGCAGAGCGATCTGCCGATCGGACTGTTGACGTCCTCTCGTTCTGCTTCACGCGAGTGAAGTGGAGATCCTGCTGGTGACAGCAGTACTCGGTTTTCCCGACTGTTTTCTGATATACACACGAGCCCGGCCCATGGTCGGGCTCGTGTTGTTTTTGCACTTTGCCCCCTGCTGTCGCCGTACACTCCACCGATGCGAACCCTGTCCCCGCTCACCCTCGGGATCACCGCTCTCGTCCTGTGCGGCTGCACCTCCGCCGCGACACCAGTGGCCGCGGTCCTGCCCCCGCCCCCCGTCCACGAGCCAGACGACGTCCCCGGCGATCGCCGTCTGCTGCCGTTCCTCGGGGACTGGACGGTCGGCGCGAGCGTTTTCCCCCCTGCTGGCGGCGAGACAGCGCGGTTTGTGGGGCAGTCTCGCTTCGTGCCGGCGCTCGATGGGCGCTCGCTCCGTGAGACGCTCACGCTCGATGGCTTCCGCAGCACGACGACGCTGGGCTTCAGCCCCACCCGAGGGCGCTACGAGCTGGTCCAGGTGGACAACTCCACCGGCGGCCAGGTGTGGCTCGTGGGGCTCTGGTCCGCGGACGGGAAGACGCTGGAGCTCGCCCCCGCCGAGGACGGGCAGCTCTCGGGCCTCGGGTTCGCTGGCATGCGTTGGACCTACCGCTTCAACGCTGACGGGCAGCTCGTGAAGACGATCCGCGTGCGCGATGAAGCCGGCGGCGTGTGGCGGGTGCAGTCGGAGTACGTCTACACGCGGCGTTAAGCGTTCTCTCGCAGCGCCGCGCTCTTGGTGCGAAGGAACACGACGAGCGCGACCGCAACCGGCAGGAGCACCGCAAGGGCGATCCACCACTGCGCAGCCCCCCTCAACCGCCCACCATTCGCCCAGCGCCCCGGGGACGGTCAGGTCGGGAGACGTGCGGCTGTTCGTGATGACCTTCGCGCCAGAGGCGAACCCGCCGGCGCCGACATACCCGCCGAGCGCGACACCCCCCGCCAACGCGAGCCCCGCCAGTGACGCGCCGCCCGAGAACGCGACGAGACCGACGCCGAGCCCGCCGGCGTAGGCGAAGACGCCGAACGCTGCGCCGCCGGCAAACGCGACCACTCCCCGTGCGGTTACTCCGCCGGACGCGAACACGCCCGTCGCGTGCCTCCCGACAGCCACGATCCCGCGCGCGGAGTTTGTCGCGGGGGGCGGCTCGGGGTGAATCACGATGTCGTAGAGCGGCATGCCCCAGAGCGTGCGCTTCGATGTCGCCCGGCGCGGGCGCTGCCATACCGTCACGAGTTCGTGTGTTTCTTCGGGCACGATTAACCCTCGATACATAGGGGGGAATACGCAGGCAGACCTATCAGAAATACTCTAGCCGGAAATCTGAAAGTGATAACGACATTAGGCGCCGATCGGCGCGAGCATCCCCGGCGTCCATCCATCTGACGTCTCGGGCAGCTCATCCAGCGGCGTCGCCCGATCGATGGTGTACTCCCCCACCGCCGTGCGCCGGAGCGATTGCAAGGTGCCGCCGGTCCCGAGGGTCTCGCCCAGGTCGCGGGCGAGGGAGCGGATGTAGACGCCCTTGCCGCAGCGGATGTCGAGGGTCGCGATGGGCCAGTCGTACGCCGTGACGTCGATCGAATCGATGCGCACGCGCTTGGCGGCGGGGCGTTCGACGAGGTCGCCTTTTCGCGCGAGGTCGTAGGCGCGTTTGCCGTCGATGTGGACGGCGGAAAAGATCGGCGGGCGCTGCTCGATCTCGCCCAGGAACTGTGCGCACGCGCTCTGGACGTCCTCGCGAGACGGCGGCGAGGGGACGCTGACTTCTTCGCGCTCGCCCTCGGCGTCGTCGGTGGTGGTGAAGGCGGAGAGATCGACCTCGGCGGCGTAGCGCTTGGCGGTCGCCTGGATCGTCGCGATGGACTTCGTGGCGGCGCCGAGGCAGATCACGAGGACGCCGCTGGCGAGGGGGTCGAGGGTGCCGGCGTGCCCGACCTTGGCCCCGCCGGAGCGTCTGCGGACCGCGTTGCACGCTGCGGCCGAGCTGATCCCGAGGGGTTTGTCGACGACGAGGACGCCGTTGAGGTCGGGGCGGTGGTTCTTGAGCGAGCGTCCCAGGGGGCGTCTCCGTGGTTCTCGGGCTGCTGACAGGGGTTGCCGCAGAGAGTATGCTTTCCGTCCCGCTGCCGCGGTTCACGGAGAGGTGTCCGAGCGGCTGAAGGAGCACGGCTGGAATCCGTGTAGTCGGGGTAACCCGGCTCGGGGGTTCGAATCCCCCCCTCTCCGCTTGCGAAGAAACCGCGTTTCTGCGCCGCAGGATGCGGTTTTTTCTTGCGCTGAGCGAACGGGCGGTCCCCGGTACTCTGCTCTCATGCCTGACGCCTCCCCGACGTACGTGCTGCACCCTGTCACCACGAACGAGCTGGGCGAGCGTCTCGAGTCGCTGGATCTGGCTGCGCCCGGCCCGTACGTCGCCGGTCGCTCGTCGGGGGTGGACTGGTCGATCACGGATCAGACGGTCTCCCGCCGGCACGCGGAGTTCACCTACGAGGGCGGCGCGTGGCGTGTGGGCGACCTGGGGTCGCGGCACGGCACGAGCGTGAACGGTCGCGGCGTGGGGGCCGACGAGCGGGTCCAGCTCAGCGTCGGCGACCTGGTCGCGTTCGGTCAGTGGGTCTGTCGGTTCCAGCCCGCGGGCGCGACGCGCGGGATGACCCCGATCGAGCCGGCGAAGCGCGACGAGCGGGTGTCGGTCGTGTCCCGGACGGATCTTCTCGGGGTGGCGCAGAAGAGTCTCGACGCGCTGCTGACGGTGTCGCGCGAGTTCAACGCGGCGGCGACGCGTGAGGAGGTCGCCACCGCGGCGGTCAACGCGGTGCGTTCGGCGACGGGGTGCGCGCGCGTGATGATGATCGAGCGCGCCTCCGCGACGGAGTTCTCGGAGCTGGCGAGCACGGCGAGCGGCCCGTCGGGCCTGTCCCGTTCGCTGGTGGACGCGGCCGCGGCGGACCGCTGCCTGGTCGAGCTGCGGGCGATGAGCGACGCCGGGGATCAGGCGCATTCGATCATGAGCCTCGAGATCCGTGCGGCGGTGTGCGCCCCGGTGTTTGTGAACAAGGGCGTCGGGGCGTTTTTGTATCTGGACACGCGCCGTTCGGAGTCGGCGCTGACGCGCGACGCGTCGGCGTTCTGCCAGTCGCTGGCGGAGCTGGCGGGGATGGCGCTCGAGCGGGTGATCAACGCGGAGCTCGCGGCGCGCCACGAGCGTCTCGAGCGCGACCTGGGCGCCGCGCGGCGCGCACAGGAACTGCTGATGCCGGCGTCGTCCGGGCGCGTGGGGCGCGTGACGTACGCGTACGAGTCACGCGCGGGGCGCGTGGTCGCGGGCGACCTGTTCGACATCTTCCCGTTGCCCGACGGGCGCACGGCGATGCTGCTGGGGGACGTGTCGGGCAAGGGCGTCGGGGCCGCGGTGCTGATGGCGGCGGCGCAGTCGCAGCTGCGGACGCAGCTTTCGAGCGGGCTGCCGCTCGCGCACGCGGTCGAAGCCGTCGGGCGCGACCTGAACGTGCGGACGGCGACGGGCACGTTCGTCACGCTGATCGCCGGGGTGATCAACCCCGAGAGCGAGACGATCGAGATCGTTGACGCTGGGCACGGGTTCGCGGTGCTGGTCGCGCCGAACGGGGAGGCGACGAAGATCGACACCGGCGGCGGGTTCCCGCTGGGCATCGTCGAGGACGGGGAGTACGAGTCCACGACGCTCGGGTTCCCCACGGGCTCGCAGTTCGTGGTCTTCTCTGACGGGGTCGTCGAGCAGATGAACCCGGCCGGCGAGGAGTTCGGGTACGACGCGGCGCTGGGCGTGGTCGCCGGGGCCGGGACGACGGAGGAGATCTCCGCGGCGGTGCTGCAGGCGGTGCAGCGCCACGCGCAGGGCGATCTCGCTGATGACCTGACGGTCGCGGCCGGGCGCCTGGAAGCCTCGGCGTCTTAGTTCGGGCACGCGCCCCAGACGTTGATGAGGATGGCGAGGTCCACGACGTCCACGACCCCGTCGCCGGTGAGGTCGGCCGGGCCCTTGCCGCTCCAGGTACCGATCAGCATGGCGAGGTCGCTCGGGCCGACGACGCCGTCGGTGTCGAGATCCCCGATGCACGCGGGGGCGCCGATCAGCGAGACGTTGTCGATGACGGCGAAGTCGTCGGGGAGGGTGTTGGTGACGCCCTCGCCCTCGAAGCCGACGTAGAGGTAGTCGTAGCCGTCGGCGCCGAGATCGACGGCCCGTTCGTAGCGTTGCATCGGGAGGTCTCCGGTGAAGGTCTCTTCGTAGAGCAGTTCGATCTCGACGGGGATCGCGCTGTAGGGGATCGGGGAAGCGTCGGAGTGGGCGGAGCCGAACTCGCCGCGGACGCCGAAGACGCGTGCGGTGACGCTGTTGATCTCGGCGGGGTTGGGTGAGTCGTCACCCTCGGAACTCGCGAGGTCGAAGCGCAGGGTGTGGGCGCCGCGGCTGAGGCGCTCGTTGTAGACCGCCTGTGCGATCGACGAGAAGCGGTACTGCCCGGTGAGGCGCGCCTCGCCCGCGACGATCGCGGCGCGGGCCTCGAACCAGCCGGTGCTGGCTTCGGCGCTCGAGAGCGCGTAGATCCCGCCCTCGAAGGAGGGCGCGTCGAAACCGCCGTCCACGAGGAGTTCCTCGGGGTCCACGGCGGAGGGCGCGACGCTGAGCGTGACGCTGTCGGTCGCGCCCTGGTGGTCCCACACGGTAAGGGTGATCGGGGTGAGCGCGGTCATGGGGAGGGCGACGATGATCTCTTCGCCGAAGCGGTCGTTGACGCCGTCGTCATCGAGGTCCCAGGCGTAGGCGACGATGCTGTTGGGGTCCCCCACCGCGACAACGTTGAACTGGTTGGCGGCGCCGACGGGGGTGTCGGTGTCGAAGGAAGACGCGGCGCTGAGTCGCACGACGTTGCGGGCGGCGGGGATGGCGTCGAAGTCCGCGACGGGCGGCGCGTTGGGAACGTCGGGGGCGAAGTCGCCGCCTTCGATCTGCAGCCAGTTGGGGAAGGGCTGCGGGTTGCTGAAGCCGTTCTGGCGGCGGTAGAGGTGGTGGTCGTTGTTGGCCATGCGGAGGTCGACGAAGCGCGACGCGCGGAGCGGGAGACCGATCGCGCCCTCGGAGCCGGTGCCCGCGCCCATGTCGAGCTCGTTGATCTGTCCTTCGAGGGGTGTGCGCAGGCCGTAGCGCCAGCCTTCGATCGCGACGTTGTCGAGGAGGAGGCGCTTGGTCGGGCCGTTCATGCCGACGCCGAAGCCGCGTCCCTCGCCGTTGATGCCCAGATCAACGGCGGGTTTATCGTCGGCGGGCGTCGCGAGATCGGACGACGCGACGATCCCGTCGACGAGGTCGAGCTGGGAGGAGTACTGCATGTGGACGCCCTGCCCGTAGATGTTCCAGAACGCGAAGTCCTCGATGCGCGAGCGCTCGCGGTGGGCGATCGAGTCGCAGGGGCAGGTGAAGCCGATCCACTCGCTCTGGTTGCGCATGTGCCCCCAGGTGATGAGGCCGAAGTCGGAGTTGGAGACCTCGAAGCCTCGGAAGGTCTGCATCGGCGCGTGCGAGACGTCGATGCGCCCGTCGGCGCGGGTGACGATGTGCTGGATCTCGGGGCGGAGGTGTTCCATCGGGACGTCGAGCTTGTCGCGCTGGTCGCCGAGGCCGTCGACCTGGCTGAAGATCTGCGCGCCCCCGCCCGCGGCGCTGACGGCGGCGTTGTTCTCGAAGACGACCTGCGAGGCGCCCTGGATCCAGTAGCCCTCGCCGTTGAAGCCGAAGTCAAAGCGCGCGACGCGCCCGGCGCCCTCGCCGAAGGGTTCGACGGTCATCTCGGGGTTGGCGTCGCCGGTGGTCTTGATGGAGAGGTTGCCCCGCCAGAGGCCGATCTCGTTGCCAGCTTCCTGCACGAACGCGGAACCGACGATGTCGAAGGCCACGTTGTCCTCGAAGACGGCGTACGAATCGTGGTGCACGAACCCCCAGCCGGGGCTGCCCCACACGACGCACCCGCTGACCTGCGCGGGGGTCGCGGTGGCGAGCGGGACGGGCTGATCCTGGCGCGGCAGGTTGCGGTGGAGATGGAACGCGTAGCGCCCGCGCTGGTTGGCGCCGGCGCCCGGGGAGCCGTCGAGGTTCACACCGGGCTCGTCAACGAGCTTGTCCTTGAAGGAACGCCCGAACTCGAGGAAGGACGCGTTCTGCACGATGAGGTCGGGCGAGTGCATCGCCATGAAGTGGCCGCGCTGGAAGTTCGCGGGGTCGACGGGCGTTTCGCCGCCGGCCGGGTAGGCGATGGGCGGGGCGGTCGCCTGGGGCGACGCGGGGTCGAGCTCGGAGCGGAAGACGACGTTGCGCGTCAGGTTGGCGACGTAGATATTCAGATCGCCGGGGTCGAAGTGGGCGCCGTCGGGGCGCGCGTGGTCGAAGCGGAGCCCGGCGCCGGTGGCGTTTGCGGTGAACGTCACGACGTTCTTGGCGATGCCGGTGACGGTGAGCACCTCGTCGTGGAAACGGGTGTTGTCGTCGTTGGACCCGTCGCTATCGAAGTACGTGCCGGCGAGGACGAGGGTGTCGCCGACATTCCATCCGACCGGTGCGGTGCGCAGGGTGAGGGACGTCGCGCCGGCGCTGACGTCGAGGGCGAGGGCGGCCGAGTCGGTTTTGTCCGCGCCGACGATGCGGGTCGTGCCGTGGGGGATGAACCCGCGTCCGACCTGCCCGGGGTCGCGGGCGAGGTCCATCGGGGCGTCGGCGGTGATGACGATCTCGGCGCGGACGCCGGAGGGGACGGGGGCGGTCTCGTCGCCGATGATCACGCGCCCGCCGGGAGCGCTGAACATGGTGTCCACGTAGAGCGCGGTGTCGCGGTCGGTCGCCCAGCGGAGTTCGCCGTCGACGCGGAGGTAGCGGAGGCGCGTCTGGTCGGGGCCCGCGCCGTCGTTGTCGTCGAAGACGTCGTAGATCACGGTGATCCCGGCGGGGATCAGGACGTCGTCAGCGAGCGATGGGAGCGAGCCGCCCCAGGTGGCGGGGTCGGACCAGGCGCCGCTTTGGAGAGCCGTCGCGGTCTCGCTCCCGGGGGGGAGCAGGTCGAGGAGTCCTTGCGCGACGTTCGGGTTGCCCCACGAGTAGTCGGCGGAGGCGGCGGTCCCCGCGGCGAGCGCGAGGGCGAGCGCGAGGGCGCGACGAAGGGCGGGGGCGTGTTCGGGCGCCATGGGATCCTCCTTGGCGGCTAGGGGTCGTCTCGCGCTCTCCGGCGCGCCGTCGTGTCGGCTAACCGTCGGTTCCGACGATCGCCCCGCAAGCGTTCGCGCACGAACGGGCGCGGGGGCGCTGACGCGTGGGGAGTCTGGAGAAGCCCCGCGCTGGTTATAGCCCCCCGCCGTCGCGGCGTACGAACAAGAACAGCCCCGGCCCCGGCGGGTACGCCGATGGGGCCGGGGCTGGGGTTGGTCTCCCGACTCGAGGGGTTCAGGAGACCGGTCCGCGGGACAACGCGTGCGGTGTGTGCAGCGTTACATGCAGTCGCCCCACGCGGCGAGGACGATCGCCAGGTCGGATGAATCGGTCACGCCGTCGGCGTTGAGATCCGTTTCACCCGCCATGCCCCACCCGGCGAGGATGGACGCGAGATCGGACGAGTCCACCACGCCGTCGCCGGTCAGATCCGCGGCGCACCCCACGAAGGTGAGCACCACCGTGTTGCCGGGGTAGGAGACGACGAAGCCCGGCTCGCCCGTAACGCTGTCGAAGGCGCCGGTGAGCATGCCGTTGCTGGTGAAGACCTCGAAGGTCTCGCCCGGCATGGGCATGTATCCGTCGGCGAGGGTGACGACGATCTCGCCGGCCAGCGCGACGTCGCCGCTGGTTTCGTAGATGTCGCGCTCCATGTTCCCGGGCCCGGCGATGTCCACGTCGAGGCGCCCGGTCGTGGTCTGGGTGTAGTCGCCGCTGATGTAGGTGTAACCGACGCCGTGGGGCGAGCCGGTGGACTCGAAGAGGCCGGCGTTGAGGATGTCGACCGCGAGGTTCATGGGCTCAACGCAGCGCATGGTCCCCTGCTCGGTGATATCGATGCGCCCGTCGCCGCCGATGGTGGTCGTGGGGTAGGGCGAGAACCAGTCGTTGACGATGAGACGGGTCTGGTCCTGCGCCAGGCTCATCGTGGCGCCGGAGCGGAGGTACACGAGCGTGTTGAATTCACCGCCCAGCCCGGGGAGCGACACGTGGCCCCAGACGCTCACGGGCGCCGAGCCGTCGAGGCTCGAGCGGAGACCGAAGATGCTCCCCATGAGGAGATCGCCGGTGAGGTCCCACTCCCCGTCCTGGGGCGCGTTGATCTCCAGTGAGCCGGCGCTGAGTTCGATGTCTCCCCCCCACTGCCCGACGCCCTGCTCGGCGTCGATGCGCATCACACCGTTGAGCTGCACGGTCGTGGTTGATCCCGGGTCGGCGGCGTGGGCGCCGGAGAGAACCAGCATCTCGCTGCTCCCGACCTCCGCGTGCGAGCCGAAGCGGAAGAGGACGCTCGAATCGATCTCGAGGACGCCGTTGTTGACGTCGATGGTCCCGTCGATGTCGGCGTGGGCGCCGGCGATGGTCGCGGAGACGCCGTCGGCGCCGTCGTAGAGGAGCGTCCCGGCGAGCTCCCACGGCTGAGCGACTTCGAGGGTGGTGTCGGCGTCCATGTTGACATCAACGATGGGGATAAAGAAGGGCGCGTCGATCACGAGGGACGAGCCGGCGCCGACGACGTTGAGCGTCGGGGGGACCGCGATCGCGCCGCCGCCGTCGACGCTGACGAGGAGCTCGCCGCCGATCGCGCTGATGGAGCCGCCGCCGAGCCCGTTGAGCGCGACGGGCGACGAGGAGAGCACGTCAACCCAGCCGTTCCCGGTGATCCCCGCGCCGCTGGTCATGGTGAGTTGGTTGTAGATCCGGGCGCGTCCACCGGAGAGCTGCAGGCGGGCCTCGTCTTCGAGATCGAGATCGCCGGTCGCCAGCGCGGCGACGCCGCCGGGCGCCGCGGCTACGAAGAGGCGCGTGTCGAGCCCGGTGACGGTCGTGCGCTCGTCGCCCTGGGTGACGAGGATCTGGTGCCCGTTGCTCGAGAGCGCGAGGCCGCCCGAGACGTAGAGCGAGGCGAGGGACTCGGAGTTGGCGGTAAGGAAGATGTTGGCGGGGCCGCCGTTGATGATGGCGGCGTCGCCGTCGCCGGGAGCCGAGCCGGTGGTCCAGTTGCCGCCAACGCCCCAGGTCGAGCTGACGTCGCCGGTCCAGATGTGCGTCCCGCCGCCGGGGTTGACGATGCCCGCGGAGCACGCGCCGGCGGCGGCGAGCGCCAGGATCGCAGGGGTGAGCATGGCTCTGGGCTTCGAGAAACGGATGGGCACGATGGTGGGAAGGGTGCGCATTGCATTGTCCTTAGCAGGAGAGGCCGCGGGTGATCGACGCTGGTTCGTGCTGCGGAACACCCGCTTGCACACCAGACCGCCGTTCGCGACCGGTTCACACTGCTAGGCGAGAACGCGCCGGAGAACGCGCCGCGCTGATTCGATTTTTTTGTGAGCTACCTGTCGAGCGCAGAGTCGGCGGCGCGGCTGAGAGCGCGCCAGCGCAGGGCTTCGCTGGCGCGCGCGGGCGCCGGGTCGTGCGCGTCCCACGCGTCGTAAAAGTCGGCGAGTTCGCCCGCCGCCGCGAGCGTCCTGGGATCGTCGGGGGTAAGGGCCGCCGTCAGGATCGTGTACGCCTCGCGTTGCGTTTCGACAGCGATCTGGTGCTCGCCCGAGGCGCTCAGCGCCCGGGCGTACAGCGTGAGGAACCACGCGCTGGAGGCCTGCTCCATGAGGCCGGCCGAGCGCGCGCGAGCAACGGCCTGCCCCGCGTACCTCGTGCTGTTCTCGTGGTCGGCGAGCTCGAAGTACACGCTGGCGATCCGCTGGAGCAGGTCGAGCGTGAGCGGGTGGTCCTCGCCGACGACGCGCTCCTGCGCGTCGAGCACGGCGAGGAGCTCGGGGAGCGCTTCTTCTGACCGCCCCTCAGCCGCGAGGTAGGTCGCGAGTTCGGCGCGGGTGCGCAGGGTGCGCGGGTGCTCGCTCCCGAGGACCTTGATGCGCCCGGTCAGGCACTCGCGGAGGAGGTCCTGCCCTGCTTCGAGCTCGCCCATGTCGGCGAGAAGGACGCCGAGGCTGCCCATGGTGCTGAGCGTGCTGGGGTGTTCGTCGCCGAGGTTGGCGCGCAGGGAGACGAGCGAGCGGGCGAGGGCGTCGCGGGCCTCGTCGAGCTTGCCCCGCTCGTGAAGGAGGAGCCCGAGGTTGGTCAGCGACGCCTGGTAGAGCGGGTGGTCTTCGCCGACGAGGCGGGCGCGCCGCTCGAGCAGTTCTTTCCACGCCTGCTCGGCGCGCTCGAGGTCGCCGCTGAGGGCGTGGATCACGCCGACGTTGTTCAGCGTGGCGAGGGTGTCGGGGTCGTCGTCCCCGAGGACGCGCCGGCGGGCCGCGAGCGCGTCTTCCCACACACGCGCCGCCTCGATGTACTCGCCCTGGTAGCGCAGCGCGCCGCCCAGCGTGCTCGCGGTGCGCAGGGTCTCGGGGTGGTCGACGCCCAGCGTGCGCGCGCGCTGGGCGTGGACGTCGCGGAGGATCTCGACGGCCTCGTCGTGGCGCCCGAGGACGCCGAGGAGCGAGCCCATCGAATGGCGCGAGGTGAGGGTGTCGGGGTGCTGCTCGCCGAGTTCTTCGAGCCGGAGGCGCAGGGCCTCGCGGAGCACGGGCTCGGCGTTCTCGGGGAGCCCGAGCGTGTTCATCGTCCCGGCGAGTGTCTGTAGCATGCGGGCGCGCAGGAGCGGGTCATCGGCGAACTGCTCGAGGATCGCCCCGTGCGTGCGCTCGAGGACGCCCTGCTCGAGCATGCGCAGCGCGAGCGAGGTGAAGTTAGCCGACGCCGGGAGCGCGTCGGGGTCGGGGAGTTGGCGGAGGAGATCCTCGCGCAGGCTGGCGCCCATGGCGGGGACGTCGATGGCGGCGAGCTGCGCGCTCTGGAACTCGACGACGCGCTCGAGCTCGCGTTCCCGCGCTTCGGTCGCCCGGCGCGCGGTGGTCGCGACGACGGCCATGTACGAGGTCGCGGCGATGCCCACGACGAGGGCGGCGAGGACGGCCGAGGCGCCGACGACGAGCGGGCGGCGGCGGCGGGCGAACATCCGCGCCTGGTACAAGGTGCTCGCGGGGCGCGCGAGGATGGGCTCGCGGTCGAGGTAACGCCGGAGGTCGTCGGCGAACGCGTTCACCGTGGGGTAGCGGCGCTCGCGGTCGTGCTCGAGCGCCTTGAGCATGACGATCTCGAGATCGCCGGCGAGGCGCGGGTCGAGGGCGCTCGGGCGTTTGATCGCTTTTTCGCGGACGGCGCGCCCGGCGTCGGCGAGGGAGACCCCGGAGAGGTCGTGCGGGAGGCGCCCGGAGAGCAGCTCGTAGAGGAGGATGCCCAGCGCGTAGACGTCCGAGCGGGTGTCGATCTCGCCGCCGTCGCGCTGCTCGGGGCTCATGTAGTTAAATGTGCCGATGACGCGACCCGTGCCGGAATCGAACGTGAGGTTGGTGCGCTGCGGGTCCGTTGATTTCGCGACGCCGAAGTCGATGACCTTCGGTCGCCCGTCGCTCCCGACGAGCACGTTCCCGGGCTTGATGTCGCGGTGGATGACGCCGAGGGTGTGCCCGTGGTGGACGGCGTCGCACACGTCGAGGAACAGGTCCAGGCGCTGGCCGATGGGATCGGCGCGCCGGTCGCAGAACACGGTGATGGGCAGGGCGTCGGGGATGAACTCCATCGCGAAGAAGGGCGTGGAGACGCCGTGCCCGTCGTCCTGCGCGCCGACCTCGTAGATCTGCGCGATGCCGGGGTGGTGCAGGCGTGCGAGGACGTCGGTCTCGAAGCGGAAACGTTCGACGGCCGAGGTGTGCGTGAGCGCGAGGCGCATCACCTTGAGCGCGACGCGCCGGCTCGGTCGGATCTGCACCGCCTCGTAGACCGTGGCCATCCCGCCCGCGCCGAGGGCGCGTTCGATGCGGTAGCCCCCGATCGAGGTCGGCAGGGGCGTCGGCGGGAGCTCGCTGGTCTCGAGCGCCGGCTGTTCGAGGAACACGCCTGATTCGTCGGCGGCGCGGAGGAGGGCGTCCATGCGGCGCGTGAGTTCCTTGTCGCCGGCGCACGCGGTGGAGACGTGCTCGTGGCGCTGCGCGGCGTCGTCGATCTCGAGCGCCTCGGTCAGCAGCCTGTGGGCGCGGCGGGCGAGTTCATCCGACATCGCCGGTCTCGTCGAGCTGGCAGAAGAGCCAGGCCTTCGCGGCGGCCCAGTCGCGGTCCACGCTCCGGCGCCCGAGCGAGAGGGCCTCGGCGATCTCGTCGAGCGTCATCCCGCCGAAGAACCGGAGCTCGACGATCTGCGCTTGGCGCGGGCTGAGTTCTTTGAGCCCCTCGAGGGCGTCGTCGAGCGCGACGAGGTCGACCGGCGAGACGGGGGCGGCGGGGTCGATATCGCCCAGGGGCACGCCTCGGCTGCCCCCGCCGCGCTTGTCCGCGGCGCGTGAGCGGGCGTGGTCCACAAGGATGCGACGGATGACGCAGGAGGCGACGGAGAAGAAGTGGACGCGGTCGTTCCAGTCGGTGGAGCGCTGGTCGATGAGGCGGATGTAGGCCTCGTGGACGAGCGCGGTGGGCTGGAGGGTGTGATCGTCGCGTTCGGCGCGCATGTGGACGACCGCGAGTCGGCGCAGGTCGTCGTAGATCGCGGCCATGAGCGCGTTGAGATCCCGCTGGTCGCCGGTCGCGACCGAGCGGAGCAGCTGCGTGACATCGGCGTCTGGCATAAGCGGGGCTCGGCGGGCCGCGGCTGGCGCGGCGTCGCGCCGCGAGTATACGGGCGTGGCGTCCTCGCTCACACGCGGGGGGCGCGGCGCGGGCGCCCGCCGGCCGGCGGCGTGTCGTTGGGTTCTGGGGGTGCGGCTACCGCTTGCTTGGATGTTCATGTGTCGCGTTCCCTCGAATACGCGGTCTCTCCCCCCACGCGGGAACCGGGGACAGACTGCGCCACGGGCGCCCGGTTTTTTTCGCGGTGTGTTATCGGCCGGGCCGAGCGGCCCCTCGGCGTGTGCGCACGGGTGGCGCGGGCCTGAGGGGGGAGGTGCGGGGGGCGCGTGTTAGTTGTCGAGGGGGCGGTAGGTGAACTTCTGGCCGCCGATCGAGGCCTCGAACATGAGGCCTCCGGTGGTCATGGTGAAGATCGCCATGCCGTCGTAGAAGTCGGCGGCGCCGCTCGCGCCGGCCTCGACGGCGACGGCGGAGGCGTTGGCGGCGAACTCGAAGCGCCCGGAGGTGAAGGAGTCGAGCGCGTCGGCGTCTTCGAAGAAGATCAGTTCCTTGTAAGCCTGCCCGCCGAGCTGGAAGCCGATGGAGCCCTGGGAGAGGGCCGTGGTCCCGATGGCCCGCCCCTGCTCGTAGACCATGCCCTGGCCGTAGGCGCCGCCGATGCCAACGCCGCCCTTTCCGACGGTGGGGAAGACGGCGTAGCCGTAGGAATCCTCGAGCCAGTGCTTGATGCCGGGATCGGCGTCGGTGAAGTGGTTGATGGCGAGGCGGACCTCGCGTTCGATGTCGGCCCGTTTTTCCGCGGAGCCGACGCGCTGGGCGGCGCAGGCGGGGAGGATCAGGAGGGCGAAAAGCAAGGATGTACAAAGGACGATTGATCGCATAACGGGCTCCTGTCGGTGCGTGCGTCGTCGGCGTTCCCCCGCCGGCGTTCCGGACACGATACCCCGGGCGCCGTGTTCCGGGGTGTGCCCTATCGGCTACGCTGACGCGATGCCCGGAACCGCCTCAGGCCTGCCCGCGTACTCCAGCGACGACACGCTGTTCTTGTCGGTCGTCGCCGGCCCGGAGAGCCGTGATTTCTCGTTCACGACGAGTGATTCCCCCGTGGAGATCGGGCGTCTGAGCACGCTCGCGTGTCGCCTGGACGACCCGACTGTGTCGCGCCGTCACGCGGTGCTGTCGTACGACAACGGGGCGTGGTCGATCGAGGACCTGGGCAGCCGGGGCGGCACGGCGGTGAACGGCGAGCTCGTGCAGGGCCTGACGCGGCTGTGGGACGGCGACGAGATCGGCATCGGGCCGTGGCGACTGGTGATCACGATGGGGATGCCCAGCGACTCGACGCTGGTGCTGACGGACGAACCGCCCGCGGCGTCGAGCCTCCAGACGCGGGACCGGCGCATCGCGCAGCCGCTGGCGGCGCGCCGGTTGTCGTTGCTGCTCGAGTACGCCGAGCGGCTGCACCACGCGACGAGCGAGATCGATCTTGCAGAGGAGATGCTCGACGCGGCGTGCCGGGGCGCGCACTACGAGCGCGGCGCGGTGGTGCGCGGCGGGAGTGGCGGGCGGGTCGCCGAGACGCTCGCGCGCGAGGGCGAGCCCGGCGGGATCAGCCGGAGCGTCCTGCGCGAGGCGGAGAAGGGGCAGGTCGTGCGCTTGCAGGACACGCCCGAGCTGATGCAGGCGCAGAGCATCATGATCGACAGCGTGCGCGACGTGCTGTGCGTCCCGGTGACGCCCGACATGGGCAACGCGGTGTACCTGTACCTGATCCGGGAGCAGGCCCGGGAGGACAACAGCGACGACGTGGATTTCTGCGTGGCGCTGGTGCGCCTCGCGGAGATCGCGTACGCGAGCCTGCGTCGTCGGGGGCTGGAGCGGGAGATCCGCGCGGCGCGCGAGGCGCAGGAACGGATCATGCCCGACGAGACGGGCGCGGCGCCCGGGCTGCGCTACGCGATGCACAGCCGACCGGGGCGGGGCGTGGCGGGGGATCTCTTTGACATCATCCGGGTGGACGAGCAGCGGACCGTTGTGTTGCTCGGCGACATCACCGGGAAGGGCGCGGGGCCGGGCGTCCTTATGACGGCGGCGCAGGCGTTTCTCAACGGTGAGTTCAGGCGTTCTGAGGATCTGCTCTCGTCTGTGCGCGCGCTGAACGCGTATCTCGACGGTCGTTCGATGTCCGGCGAGTTTCTGACGCTGTGGATCGGGCTGTACGACACGGGGACGTGCGAGCTCGAGTACGTCGATGCGGGGCACGGGTTCGTGGCGCTGGCGCCGATGAACGGCGCGCCGGCGCTGATGCAAGAGGGCGGCGGCCCCCCGCTTGGCATTAGCCACACGCACCAGTGGAAGTCCGCGAAGGTGCGCCTGGCGCCGGGCGATCAGGTGGTGTTGTTTTCCGACGGGCTCGTCGAGCAGCGCAACCCTGCGGGGGAACTGCACGGCGTGGAGGAAGTGCTCGAGATGCTGCGTACGGCGTGCGATCCCGAGACGCGGGTGCGCGGGCTGATCGAGCGGGTGCTGGCGTACGCGGCGGGCTCGGAGATCACCGACGATCTGACGCTGGCGTGCGTCGAGACCGTGCGCTAGCGACCGGTCGCGTGCGCTTCGATGAGTTCCCATCGTTCGGGCGCGGGGCCGAAGGCCTCGCCTGGAGCGGCGCAGTGGGTGTACACCTCGCGGGCTTCGTTGTACGCCGCGGCCGCGGCGGCGAGGTCGCCGTCGCCTGATTCCGCGAGCCTGCGCCGCGTTTCGGCGAGCCCGACGAGGGCGTCGCCGAGGAGGCGGGTCATGACGACGTTGCCCTGGTCGAGCCCGAGGAGGGCGCGGAACTGGTCGCGCGCCACTTCGTAGCCGTCGCGGGCGGCGACGAGGTCGGCGCGGGCGTGCGCGACGTGCGCGGTCACGAGCCGGTAGCGCGCGCGCAGGGAGAGCAGGCCAGGGTGCAGCGGGGCGACGGATTCGAGCCGGCGGATCTCGGTCTGTGCGCCCGCGGCGGCCCACGCGGCCTCGTCGATTTCTTCTGCGCCGAGGCTCGCGAGGGCGTACTCGACGTAGCCGCTGGCGGCGGTGAGCGCGACGCGGGCGTCGTCGGGGGAGTCCTCGGCGAGCCCGGCGAGGATGGCGTTTGCCTTGTCCATGAGCGACCGCCCCTCGGCGGCACGTCCCTGGTCGGCTTCGAGGAGCGCGAGGCCGATGGAGTTGAGCGCCACATCGCGGAGCAGGGACGGGCGGAAACGGCTCTCGCCGAACGCGTCGAGGAGCTCGCGGCGCACGGTGAGGGCTTCGCTGAGCATGTCGCGGGCTCGGGCGGGGTCGTTGCGTTCCAGGGCGAGTTCGCCGGCGCTGACGAGGGCGACGGCGAGGTCGCGCCGGGTGTTGGGGTTGTCGGGGTATCGGGCGGCGCGGTCGCGGCGGCTCTGGACTTCCGCGTCGAACATCTCGGCGGCGAGCGCGGCGTCCCCGAGGTGCACGGCGGTTTGGCCGAGGGAGAAGCGTGGCTTGGAGCGCTGGCGCTCGGCCTGGAGGCCGGCGTCGGGGAAGTCGCCGGCGTCGGCGATCGCGATCGCGCGCTGATAGGCCTGGCGGGCGAGGCTGGGCTGGTTGGTGCGCCGGAGGGAATCGGCGACGCGGAGCTGGGCCTCGACGGCCTGGGTCCAGTAGGTGAGGTTCGCGGGATCGCTCTCAACGAGCGCGACGAGGTCGTCGCGGGAGGCGGTGTAGGCCTCGAGCGCCTGCTCGAACTCGCCCTGGTTGCCCGAGCGGATGCCCCCCATCGCGTGCCCGGCCTGCAGGAGCGCGCGGGACCGGGCGAGCATGACCTGGGGGTGCTCGGCGGGGTAGCGCGAGGAGACGTCGTCGAACTTGTTCTGGACGCCCTGCCAGAAGGAGCCGCGCTCGTCGGGGGACATGGTGAAGGTGAGGTCGGTGTGCGCGACCTCCCAGAGGGCGTCGCCGAACGCGGACGCGATGACGAGGTCTTGCTGGGCGCCGAGCGCCTGCTCGAGCGCGGCGGCCTCGCCCTTGGCGGCGACAGCGGCGCGCTCGTTGGCGATGGACGACTGGCGCCACTGGAGCGCGGTGGCGGTCCCGCCGGCGAGGAGGGCGAGGGTGACGATGGCGGCGGCGGCGACCTCGGTGCGGTGGCGGCGCAGGAACTTGCGCATGAGGTAGACGCGCCTGCCGCCGGTGCGGCGGGCCTCGACGGGGTGCCCGCCGAGGTAGCGTTCGAGGTCGAGCGAGAGGTGCTCGGCCGAGGCGTAGCGCCGCTCGGCCTCCTTGGACATCGCCATCATGACGATGTCGTCGAGGTCTCCTGAGAGGGATCGGCGGAGGGACTCGACGCGTTCGGCGGCGCGGCTCTCGGCGATGCTGGCGGGGGTGATGGTCGAGGGCGTCTCGCGGGCGCTGGTCTTGGCGTCGCCCACGCTGGTGATCGCCGTGCTCGGGCGCATGGGGACGCTCTCGCAGATCACGCGGACGACCTCGGCCTCGATTCTCTTGGCGAAGTGGTACGGGCGACGCCCGCAGAGGAGCTCGTAGAGGAGGACGCCGAGCGAGTAGACGTCGCTGCGGGTGCCGACGACCTCGCCGCGGACCTGCTCTGGGCTGGCGTACTCGGGCGTCATGATGCGCATGGTGGGGCGCGTGAGGACCTCGACGCGCCCGAGGGCTGGGTTGAGGAGCTTGGCGATGCCGAAGTCGAGGAGTTTGGGGTCGCCGTCGGGCGTGACGAGGATGTTGCCGGGCTTGAGGTCACGGTGGACGATGAGGTTGGTGTGGGCGTGGTGGACGGCGGCGCAGACCTTGCGGAAGATCTCGAGGCGCTTAGCGATGGGGACGCGCTGGGTGTCGCAGTAGACGTCCAGGGGCTTGCCCTCGATGTACTCCATGACGAAGTAGGGCTGGCCGTCCTCGGTCTCGGAGACCTCGTGGAGTCGGGCGATGTTGGCGTGGTTGAGGGCCGAGAGCAGCTGGCCCTCGAGCTTGAAGCGCCGCATGACGTCCTCGGTGTCGAGGCCCTTGCGGATGAGCTTGATGGCGACGACGCGCCCGGCGCTGCCTTCGCGCTCGTCGGTGCACTTGTAGACGGAGCCCATGCCGCCGCGCCCGACGCGCCCGAGGACGCGGAAGGGGCCGATCTTCTCGGGGCCCGCCCCCTCGGACTCCGCGGGGCCGGCGGCCTTGTCGAAGGCCTTGCGCAGGACATCGCTGCTGCCGAGCCCCGGCTTGCTGGGGAGCGTTGGGACGTCTTCTTCGTGGAAATCAGAATCAGGCATAGGGACACCTCGACCTTACGGCTTTTCCCGCTGATCTACGCGTAGTGTTGCACATCGCCCCTCACCCGATCTCCATAGACTACCCCCAGAGAGAGGACCTGCGTATGACCATCAACCCGCAGACGCCCGGCGGTCAGCGACGTCTGTACTGGACCAGGTGAGCGGTGGGCGTTCGGGCGCCTTCGCGGAGCTGATCGAGCTGGTGTACTCGGACCTTCACGGGCTCGCCTGCAAGCGGCTCAACGAGCGGGAAGCCCCGGACACGATCCAGGCGACCGAGCTGGTCAACGAGACCGTGCGGCTTCTGCTGCAGCAGCGCCAGGGGTGGGAGAACCGCGACCACTTCTTCGCGATCGCGACGCGGCTGATGCTGCGGGTGATCGTCGATCGGCAGCGGCGTCGGATGGCCTCGAAGCGCGGCGGCGGGGCGCAGGCCGCTCCGCTCGAGGAGGCCGAGCTCGCGTCCCTGGCGACCAACCCCGGGTTCGACGACGAGGACACCTCGCGTCTGGTTTCTGCGCTCGCGACGTTGCACGAGTCGCAGCCGCGGGCCGCGGAGGTGGTGACGCTGCACATCGTCGGCGACTTCACGCTGCCGCGCGTCGCCGAGCTTTTGAACGTGTCGCTCGCGACCGTCGAGCGCGATTGGCGCGCGGCGAAAGAGCACCTGCTAAAGGCGGTCGAGGGCTAGCGGGCTTCGATGGCGACGGGCTCGGCGACGACGAGCTCGAGATCCACGCCGGCGTCCAGACCCGACCCGTCCGGGTCGAGCCCTTTGAGCAGGAACAGACCGCTCAGCGGGCCTTCCTCGGTCCAGTCACTGATGTCGACCCCGGCGAAGCTCGACGACGAGAAGAGGTTCGAGACGGTCAGTCCAGTGACCTCGAAGCCCTGCCCGCTCACGAAGGCGATCGAGCCCGAGCCCTTCTCCATGGTCGCGGAGTAGACGGTAAAGCCCACGCCTCTCTCGTCGCCCTCGGAGACGGTCGCGGCGAACGCGCCGCCCATGACCTGGCCCCCGATGAACGCGATGGAGCCGACGAAATCGATGAGCTCGGCGTTGGGGTCGGCGCTGATGGCGTCGAGGAAGATATCGGCGAGCACGGAGTCCCCGTCGTCTTCGATGGTGATTCCGCCCGTGAACTCCAGCCCGAAGAAGCCGCCCCGTGAGACGGGGAAGACCTGCACGATCAGGGAGCCCAGCTCGAGCCTGAGCTCGCTGGCGTCGTCGGGCCCGAGGGGCGTGCCCTGCCCGAGCAGGAGCGTCACGTCGTCGCTCCCGGTGTTGGCGATGGCGAGGTCCATCGCGCCGTCGGCGTTGACGTCGGCGGCGTGGAGATCGCCCGGGGCGACGTGCGTCTCAAAGAACTGGGGCTCGAAGAAGCCGCCCCCCGCGGCGCTGACGAAGACGGCGACCTCGTCGGCGAGGACGCTCGTGACGGCGACGTCCGCGAGACCGTCGTGGGTGAAGTCCTTGCCCACGACCCCGCCGACGCGCTGGCCGATGAAGACCTCCTCGGGCTCGGCGAAGGACGACTGCGCGTTGTTGAGGATGGTCGTGAAGGACCCGACGCTGCCGAACTCACCGCGGAAGCTGGTGAAGATGTTGGCGCTGACGATCAGGTCGGGGAGCGAGTCTCCGTCGAGATCGGCGGTGTCCATGTCAACGAAGACGAGGTCGTCTGGGAGATCGACGCGGACGCTGTCGGTGTATTCGATCACGCCCTCGAGCGACTCGGCGAAGAAGACAACGAGCCCGGCGTCGCTCGCGCCGCGCGCGAGGATCGGCTTGGCGAAGACGCCGCCGTAGCCGATGGCGGCGATGTCCCGGAGGCCGTCGTCGTTGAAGTCGGCGGTGGTGATGTCGGCGACGACGCCGTTCTGGACGTCCGCGGTGGCGAGCGGCGAGAAGCCGCCGCGCGTGCCGAAGAGATTGAAGACTGAGATGGCCGGATCGCTGGCGTTCGACGAGGGCGCCGTGATGATCTCGGTCCCGGCGACGCCTGGGAACATGTTCGCGGCCTCGACCCGTCGGGTGAACGGGAGCGACTCGGCGAGCGCCAGTCCCTTGACGGTGTTCGAGTAGATCAGGGTCTCGTTCAGCTCGCCGCCGACCGACACGAGGATGTCGCGGCGGCCCTCGTCGACGACGTTCGCGACCGCGAGGTCCAGCGCGGTGCTCGGGAGCGAGACGCCGGTGTCCTGGACGAAGTCGCCGTCGCCGAGGCCTCGGAGGATGCGCACCTCGGGGGTGTCGCCTCCGCCTGCGATGATCATGTCGAGCGCGGCGCCGGAACCGATGTCCGCGATGACGATGTGGGAGGGCGAGGAGGGCGCGGCGAACTGTTGCTGTCCCTCGATGCCCTCGTCGGCGCCGCCGAGGCGGACGACCAGCGCGCCGCGTCGTGCGGACCCGTCGCGCGAGAGGACGGTCACGACGTCGGTTTCGCCGTCGTTGTTGACGTCAACGATCGCGGCGTAGACAGGGGCGTCGCCGCTGTCGATCGCGGGGTCGGAGGCGTAGTTGCCCGCGGGGCCCTGCTTCACGGGCGTGACGCTGTCGGCGGCGCGGTCGGCCGTGGCGAGGTCGAGGTCCTTGTCGTTGTCGAGGTCGCCGATGCCGACGAACACGGCGCCGTCGCCGACGCCGACTTCCTGCGCGGCGAAGCCCGCCCCGCGGGTGAAGCCGAGGTTGGTGAAGACGGTGGTGGACCCGCCGCCCTTGTTGGCGGTGTAGAGGTCGAAGTCCTTGTCGTTGTCAAGGTCGCCGATACCCACGAAGACGGGGGCGTCGCCGGTCGGGAGGACGCCGGCGCCGCGGGAGAGGGCGGAGAACGTGCCGTCGCCGAGCCCTTCGAAGATTGTCACGGTGTTCCCGGCCTCGTTGGTGACGGCGAGGTCGAGGAGCGTGTCGCCGGTGAGCTCGCCGATAGCGGCCGAGGAGGGCACGCCGCCGACGGTGACGACGGGCGAGATCCCGAGGGTGCGGTCGGCGCGCGGCAGCAGGATGCTGACGGTCTGCGATCCCGAGTTGACGACGGCGAGGTCGGGGATGACGTCGTTGTCGAGACGCCCGCTCGCGACGGCGACGGGCGCCGCGCCGGTGACCGCGAAGGTGGCCCCGTTGACGCCGAGGCCCAGGTTGCCGGCGCCGTCGCCGTAGAGGACCGCCACGGCGCCCTCGCCCTCGAGCGCCACGGCGGCGTCGGTGTTGCCGTCGTTGTCGAAGTCGCCCAGCGCGAAGCCGCGGGGCGTGTTCCCGGCGAAGGAAACGATGTGCGGGAGGAAGGTGCCGTCGCCGTTGCCGAGGAGGACGGACATGGTCCCGTCGGCGGCGTTGGAGACGACGAAGTCGATCTCCCCGTCGTTGTTCATATCCGCGTGCGCCGCGTACTCCGGGCCGAAGCCGACGGGGAAGGTGCGGGGCGGGAAGATCGACGTGTTGCTCGGGGGGGCGAGGGTGAAGGTGTTTTTGATGAGGGGGAGCAGCTCGCCCGAGAGGTCGGCGATCGCGTTGCTCAGGGTGGCGGAGTAGGAGAGCTCGGGGACGAACGGGGAATCGAGTCGGTACTCGACCACGGTCGGGCTGACGATGGTGACCGCGTCAACGTGCCCGAGGGCGCCGAACGCGTCAACGATCGCGAGCGATCCGGTGGTGATCCCCTCGGACGCGACGGGTTCTGAGAATTCGAACGTGAGGGTGTCGGCGCCGGGGGGGAGCGGGAGCGAGGGGTCCGGGGACACGAGCGTCACGCTGGGCGCGGTCCCGTCGCGCACGGGGAGGGCCCCGCCGTTGCCCATCGACCACGCGGCGACGTCGAGGACGTTGATGAACCCGTCGCGGTTGAAGTCCGCGAGCGGGTTGTAAGTCGGGTCGCCCTGCGCGGAACCGATCGCGGCGATGATCATCCCCGCGTCGGCGGCGTCGACCACGCCGTCGCGGTTGGCGTCGCCGGCGATGACGTTGAAGAGGAACACGGCCTGCCCGCCCGCGCGTCCGTCGCCCGACGGGAGCGCGGGGAGCGAGGGGTTGGCGACCTCGCCGTCGAGCGGGAGACCGGCGGCGATGATGTTCTCGGCGTCGAGCACGAAGCGTACGCGGTCGAGGGTGATCGGCGGGCCGGTGAGGGTGACGGTGTAGACGGTGTTGTCGGCGTTCGAGGCGAGCTGGAGCCCGGTGATCTCGACGCCGGGGGTCTGGTAGGCGCGGACCGCGGAGGGCGGGATATCAACGGCGCGGTCGAAGTGGATCTCGATCTCGGAGAGCCCGCCGGCCTGGGTGACCCAGCCGTCATCGACCGGGCCGATCGCGCTGACGCGGGGGTACGCGCCGAGCGGGCCGCCGAGGGGGCCGTCCTGCGGGAGGGCCTGCGAGGCGTCGCCGATGGCGTGTGCGTTGGCGACCTGGCCCAGGGCGGGCGTGGACGCGAAGGCGGCGGAGATCCCGGCGAGCGCTAGCGAGCGCAGCGCGAGCGTGAACGTAGATGAACGCATCGTCTCTATCCTTCGGGGCGGCGCTTACGGCGCGGTCCAACCCCATTTGTTGAGCAAGATCGCGAGGTCGACGACATCGACTCCGCCGTCGAGATTGAGATCACCGTTGGCGAGTTGCAGGGTCGCGCTGTCGTCGCACGGCTCGGTCGGTTGCCCGTCGGTGTGCTTGTTCTGCTCGACCTTGATCGTGTAGCAGGTGCAGCAGCCGTGAGCGGGTGGCGGCTCGTACCCGGGGGTCTCGATGGTGCGGGGCGCTTCGGAATCGCTCTCGTCGCGCCAGCCGTCGAAATCGTCGTCGGAAGCGCCGGAGACGGCGAATCGCACGCGCCCGTTCGCGTCGGAGATCACAGAGAGCTGGGCGCCCTGCCCGCCGCCGCCGTTGCGGTTGGGGTCATCGTGCGCGACGCTCACCAGCCCGCCGTTCTTGTCGTACCACCCGAGGTTCGCGCAGGGACGCTCGCCGGCGTGATCAGTCCCGCCGATGACGGTCAGGGCGTAGTCGCACGCGGCTTCGAGGCCGGTGATCTCGTAGAAGTCCACGTCGTTGCAGACCGGGAAGGTCTCGGTGGTGTTGTCAATCTCGACGTCCACGGAAACCGTGCCCGCGGGGACGACGAAGTTCACACGGAACGCCTCGGCGCCCGTAACGAACGTGCAGAGGTACGTGTCAACGTCGAGTATGTCGCCGCCGATCCCGCGTGCGCCGCCGTTGCTGTAGTAGGTGATGCAGACCTCGGCCTCGCCGAGCTGGCCGTGCGGCGCGTTGAAGAAGAGGCCGTTGAACATGTTGTCAACGCCGTCAGGACGACCGGTGATGCCGAGGCGGATGGTGGCTTCCCCCCCGCCGCTGTCGATGGGGGCGACGTCGTAGCACGCGGACGCCTTGCCGTTGCCCTTGGCGGACGAGTCGTTGTCTTCGCAGACGACGTTGTCGTCCTTGTCGAACATGAACAGGTACGTGTCGGGGTAGCGGCCCGGGTCCCGGTTCTCCTGGAGCTCGCCGGAGATGTAGGAGCAGTACGCGTCCGAGACGCTCACGCTCTCGCGGGCGCTAAAGACGTTGTTGGAGTCGAGACAGTCCCCCTGCTCGTAGTGCGTGTCGCCGGTGTTCTGCGCGGACTCCACGACCACGGAAGCGGAGGAGAGCCCGACGGGGATCGGCTGCCCGTTCACGTCGGCGAAGGCTGTCCCGAGGCCGAACTCGATCCGGAACTCGCCCGAAGCGTCGGCGCTCGCGTCGAGCACGAGCTCGACGAGCACGTCGTTGACGCCGACGACGGGGAGCACGCCCGAGCCGTCGGCGGTGTTGGTCGAGACGAAGACGCCGCCGTCGGGCGCACCCAGGATCACGCTAAAGAACGGGTCGCGGGTCGCGCCGCCCGCGGTGATGAGGTTCTGAGCGTCGAAGAAGTTGGTGAGCGAGACGTTGGGGACGAGCGAGCCGGTCGTCGGTCCGACGGGGGAGATATCGATGTCGAGGGAGTACCCGAAGAACGGGATGCCGGCGGGCTGGATCACGTAAAGGAGCCGGACCTCGTCGCCCGCTTCGATGGTGGAATCCATCGGTGTGATCGAGACGTTGCCCGTCGGGGCGCGCACCTCGGCGTCGGGGTCGACGGGACCGGTGAGCCCTCGCTCGATCGCGACGTCGAGAACGTTGCTCACGCCGTCGGCGTTGTGATCGATAAGCGGGAGTTCCGCGTGCGTCGTGCCGACGACAATCGCGGCCACGATCCCGAATGCATGCCATGGACGGAACACAGTCCACCTCCTCTGCGCTGCCCGCGCGTACTTGCTCCGAACGCTGTTGGCGCAACCGCGCCGACAGACCTCTCACCGTACCGAAACCGCACAAGAGCCCATAATAAAATCCAGAGATTTCTGACTCAAATCGTCGTCACAACAGAAATTGGACACGTCCCGGATCCGGGCGACCGCGCCGCGTGGTCCGAAAACCTTCATGCGTTTTAGCCCATCGCGAAGAGTCGCCCCCTGTACGGGCGATCCACGTTTAGGGCGGTGATCCGCGGGCCGATGATCGGACGGGATCGGTCGCGTCTGGCGCGCACGATCGCCCCTCTTGTCGGGAAGGGAGAGCGGTGCCTGAGGCACGTCATCCACAGAACGAGACCCAGAGAGTGACCGCGCTGCGTGAGTGCGCGGTCATGGACACCGCGCAGGAAGCTGACTTCGACGACCTGACCCGGCTCGCCGCCGAGTGGTGCGCGACACCGATGTCGTTGGTAACGCTGATCGAAGGCGAACGCGCGTGGTTCAAGAGCCGCTACGGGCTCAACGTCTCGGAGATCCCGCGCTCGGACGGGCTCTGCGGGCACACGCTGCTGAGCGACGGGCCCGTGATCGTCCCTGACACGCTGCTGGACCCGCGGATGTGCGACCAGCCCGTGGTCACGGGGCCTACTGGCGTGCGGTTTTACGCCGGCGTGCCGCTGCGCCTGGAAACGGGCGAGGTAGTCGGGACGCTGTGCGTTCTCGACACCCGCCCGCGCGAGCTCAGCCCGGTGCAGATCTCCTCGCTCGAGGCGCTGGGGCGCCAGGTCACGGCGCAGCTCGAACGCCGACGCTCGACGACGCTCGCGGCGGCCGCGTCGTCCAACCTGCATGCGTTCCGTCAGGCGCTCGAGCACCACACGCTCTTTTCTGTCACGGACCGCGACGGGCGGATCATCGATGTCAACGAGGCGTTCTGCGCTCTGAGCGGGTACAGCCGCGAGGAACTCATCGGGAAAGACCATCGCATCCTGGACTCGGGGCATCACCCGCCCGAGTTCTGGAAGGAGATGTGGGCGACGGTGAGCGGCGGCGGGCGGTGGCGCGCGGAGGTGTGCAACCGCGCCAAGGACGGCTCGGAGTACTGGGTGGACTCCACGATCGTGCCGTCGCTGGGCGCAGACGGCGCCCCTGAGAAATACATCTCGATCCGCTTCGAGATCTCGCGCCAGAAGCGCGCTGAAGCGGAAGCCGTGCGGCACCGCGAACGGCTGGACAAGAAGCGCGCCGAGTTGCAGACCATCCTCGATGCGCTCCCCGTGCTCGTGTACTACAAGGACGACGCCAACACGATTCTCGATCTGAACAAGCCCGCCGCGGCGACGCTCGGGCTCCCGCAGGAAGAGATCCGCGGGCGCGCGACGGAAGAGTTCTTCCCGCGCGAGGACGCGGCGGCGTACCTCGAGGACGATCTCCTGGTGATCCGCAGCGGGGAGCCGCGCCTGGGGATCGTCGAGGAGTACGAGGCGGAAGAGAACAACCGTCGTCTGATCCGCACCGACAAGATCCCACTCCGCGGGCCGAGCGGCGAGTTCGACCGCCTCGTCGCGGTCGCGATGGATATCACGGAACTCACGCGAACACGGCAGGACCTCGAGCAGCTCCAGAAGCGGTTCGTGCGCGCGATCGATGGGTCTTCAGACGGCCTGTGGGAATGGAACCTGCAGACGCACGAGGCGTGGTTTTCGCCTCGGTTTAAGGAACTTATCGGGCTCGACCCGGGCGAGGAGCAGCTTTTCGTCGGCGGGGCGCAGACGTGGCTCAGCCACCTGCACCCGGATGACGTTGTCATGGCCCGCGAGGCGTTCCAGGCGCATCTCTGTGACGGCGCGCCGCTGCGCGTCGAGTTCCGGCTGCGCACCAGCACGGGCGAGTTCCGCTGGTTCCGCGTGTGCGGGGAAGCGACGCGCGATGCAGAGGGCGCGCCGGTGCTCGTGTCGGGTTCGATCAGCGATATCCACGAGCAGCACACCGCCGAGAGCCGGCTGGACCTCGCGATGCGTTCCGCGCAGATCGGGCTGTGGGACTGGGATCTCGAGAAAGACGGCTTCTACTTCAGCGACACGTACTACCAGATGCTCGGGTACGAACCGGGCGAGATCACCATCACCAACGACTCGTGGGAAGACGTCTGCCACCCCGACGATCTCGGCGAGGAGCGTCGGGCGATCAACGAACACCTGGGCGGGCGATCCGCGGTGTACGTCAACGAGCACCGGGTCCGTCGCAAGGACGGGAGCTGGATGTGGATCCGCGATATCGGCGAGGTGGTCGAGCGCGACGAGGACGGGCGACCGCTGCGCATGGTCGGTGTGCACGTTGATATCCAGGCGCTGCGCGAGGCGAAGGACGCCGCCGAGGCCGCGAACGAAGCCAAGAGCGAGTTCCTTGCGAACATGAGCCACGAGATCCGGACGCCCATGACGGCGATCCTGGGCTACGCGGATCTGCTGGGTGGCTACGACGAGATCGCGCGGAACCCGGTGGAGGCCGCGAACGCTGTGCGCACGATCCAGCGCAACGCGAACCATCTGCTCACGATCATCAACGACATCCTCGACGTCTCGAAGATCGAGGCCGGGCGGATGACGGTCGAACGGATCTCCACAAACACCGCGGAAGCGATCCGGGATGTCGTGTCGTTGATCGGACCGCAGGCGACCGAGCGCGGGCTCGACGTGCGCTTGTCGTACGAGTCGGCGATGCCCGAGACAATCCTCTCGGACCCCACCCGGCTGCAGCAGATCCTGCTCAATCTCATGAGTAACGCGGTGAAGTTCACCGAACACGGCGCCATCACCCTGCGGGCCTCGTGCGACCCCGATCGTGAAACCCTCCGGGTCGTGGTCGAGGACACGGGCATCGGCATGACGCCGGAGCAGCGCAAGGTGATCGAACGCTACGAGGCGTTCCACCAGGCGGACAGCTCGATGACGCGCCGCTACGGGGGGACCGGGCTCGGGCTCCGGATCTCTCACTCGCTCGCCGCGATGCTCGGGGGCGGGCTCAGCATCGAATCCTCTGGCCCCGCGGGCACGGCTATCGCCTTTGAGATCGCGACGGGGCCGCTGAACGAGACAGAGATGGTGGACGCGGAACGCTTCGCCGAGCTGGCGGAGTGCGAACCTGTCGGGCTCCTGAGCGACGTCGGGTCCGACGGGACGCTGCTCGAAGGCGTGCGGGTCCTGGTTGCCGAGGACGGGCCAGACAACCAGCGGTTGATCGCGTTCCATCTCTCTAAAGCCGGCGCAGAAGTGAGCGTGGTCGGCAACGGCCGGCTCGCGGTGCAAGCGGTCGAACAGTCGCGGGGAAGCAATCGGTTTGACCTGCTGCTGCTCGACATGCAGATGCCGGAGATGGACGGGTACGCCGCGGCCCGTCGCCTGCGCGCCGTCGGGGCGTCGATTCCCATCATCGCGCTGACGGCGCACGCGATGGGCGACGATCGCGCGAAGTGCCTCGAAGCGGGCTGCGATGATTATCTGACGAAGCCGATCGACCGGGCCATGCTGATCAGAACGTGCCGGGCGCACGTGCGCGGCGAGGACATTGAACGGGCCGCGTGAGCACCGCTGATCCGTCGCCGAGCGTCGACGGTTATCGAACACATCGGTCTGCTTGTGCTAAAACGCTCGAGGACACCGCAAGGGCCGTTCCAGTCCCGTCCCGTGCTCCAGTCGCCGTGCGGGCGGGTCGATACCAACCCTGTGCGTCCGCTCCGATCCGATCCGGACACGGCTGTCGCGAACGCTGAGCGGGACGGGGAGCCTTGGCGTGTCACTGAACCATCGGATAGCTGAGCTCGCACGCCTGGCTGTCGGTGTCGAGACGACCGATCTGCCGTCGATTCTCCGACTGCGCGACGGCCTGCTGGAACTCCCGAGCGTCGCAGAGTTCCCGGCGGAATCCCCCTCCGTTCGTCTCATCGATCAGGCGTCGGCGTCGCTCGAGTCGATCGTGATGCGGGAGATCGATAGCGCTGAGACCGCGATGGCAGAGGTCAACCGTGTGCTCGATTACTTGCAGCGCATGGCCCAGACGCTCGAGCACGGGGGCGATGTCGAGACGATCCCTGTGCCCGTGCTCGCGGGCGACGAGCTCGTACCGTGCGTTGCTTCGGCGCCAGACACGAGCGACTGCGACGGCGCCGTGCGGGTCGTGATCGACGCTGAGCTTGACAAGACGCTTCGTGAGTTCATAAGCGAGGCCCGCGACCACCTGCAACTCGCGGAGACCGCGCTGCTCGAACTCGAGTCGGACCCTTCTAGCACGGACCATATCAACACGGTGTTCCGCGCGTTCCACACGATCAAAGGGGTCGCGGGGTTTTTGAATCTCTCGCCCATCGTGAGGCTCTCGCACAGCGCCGAGTTCCTGCTCGACGCCGCGCGCAGCAACGCCGTCGAGGTCAACGCCGGCTTTATCGAGCTCGTGCTCCGCGCAACGGACGTGCTCGGAGAGTTGGTGGGGTCGTTTGAAGAGAGTGATCCGCCGCTGCAGTCGATGTACGACCGACTGCTCGAGGAACTCGAGGACGCCCGAGCGAAGGGCGCCGCGACAAACACCACGGCTCAGTTGGCTCCGCGAAACGGATGTGACGCCGCGCGGAACGTCAACCGGCCGGCACCGCCCCCATCGCGCGAGCCCGGCGCCGGCCGCACGGTGCAGACGAAGCAGGCCCGACCCGAGACTTCGGACAAGACCGTCAAGGTGGATACGCAGCGCCTCGACGAACTCGTTGACATGGTCGGCGAGCTGGTGATCAGCCATCAGATGCTGGTGCAGGACCCGGCGATCGCGTCGCTCAAAGAGCAGAAAACGCACCGAACGCTGGCCCAGATGGAGAAGATCATCCGCGACCTCCAGGAGAACGCGATCTCACTGCGCATGGTGGCGCTCCACGGCTCGTTCCAGAAGATGACACGCCTCGTGCGCGATCTCTCCAAGAAGTCCGGGAAGGACATCGAGATCCGCCTCGAGGGCGAAGAGACCGAGATCGATCGCAACGTGGTCGAGGAACTCGGCGACCCGCTCGTCCACATGGTGCGCAACGCGTGCGACCACGGGATCGAATCACCGGAAGAACGCCGCGCGGCCGGCAAGCCCAGGCAAGGGCGGCTGACGCTCCGCGCGTTCCATGAGGGTGGTTCGCTCGTGATCGAGCTCGAAGACGACGGCAAGGGCCTCGACCGCGAGAAGCTGATCGCCAAGGCGCTCGATCGCGGCGTGCTTCTCTCGACCACCGACACCGCAGAGCTCTCGGATGCTGAGGTATACGACCTGATCTTCGAGCCGGGGTTTTCGACCGCTGATTCGGTCACCGATATCTCCGGGCGCGGCGTCGGGATGGACGTCGTCAAGCGGAACATCGAAGCGCTGCGCGGGTCGATCGAGATCCGCTCCGAGAAAGGCAAGGGCTCGACGTTCGTGCTAAGCCTGCCGCTGACGATGGCGATCATCGACGGGATGGTGGTGCGGATCGGGAACGAGCGTTTCGTTGTTCCGACGCTCGCGATCGAGCAGAGTTTCAGGACAGAGGCGGGGCAGGTCTCGACGGTGATGGGCGAGCTGCGCGTGGTCTCCGTGCGCGGCACGTTGCTCCCGGTGTTCCCGTTCGGCTGGCTCTTCGGCGTCGTCGAAGACACGCACGACATCGATGACGCCCTGTTCGTCGTTGTGAAATCGAACAACTCGCGCATGTGCCTTGTGGTCGATAAGATCCTCGGCCAGCAGCAGGTTGTTATCAAATCGCTGGGGGAGAGCGTGGGGAGGATCAAGGGCGTTTCGGGCGCGACGATCCTCGGCGACGGACGCGTCGCGCTCATCTTGGATATCGCGAGCCTGTTCACGGAGATGGACGAGTACACGCACCCAGCGCCGCGTTCCGCGTGAGCTCGCCACCGATCGCTCCGCTTCGAAGAACGACGACAGGGACACCATCCTGAACGCTGCCACGGGCGCGAGGCAAAGAGCAACGCCGTTTACGCGACCGGATCCGCCGGGTTCGTGGAGCGGGTGGTGGGCACACCGCTGGCGTCGCGGAGTTTCGTTTGCAGCAAGGGCGTGATCGCGACGATCGGCGCGGTCTGGATTTCAGCCCGCAGCGCGGCGGCCGCATCGAGCGCAAGACCGGGCGCCAGCGTGCCAGCGACAACCGCGTCCGCCGAGCTGACCTCCTGGGCGTACACGCCCTCACGTTTCAGCGCGGCAGCGATCACCTCCGGGTGCTTGCCAGGGGCGCCGGTCGGCATCCGGACCGCGCAGGCGTGGGCGCGTGACTCCCTGAGCCAGCCCAGAACGAACGCCATCCCGGTGAGCCGGTCCCAGTGATCGAGCGCGAGAGGTCGCCGGGGCTCGGACGCCGCGCGGCGCCGGAACGCACCCTCCCCCTTCTCGTACGCAGCCGACACACCCTCACGCGCCGCGACCGCACAGCGGCGCGCGAGCGTGCGCTCCAGCCACTGATCAAGCTCGTGGTCCGGCGCGTACCGCCAGATCGTGAGCGCCTCGTTGCGGGTCAGGCGCTCGATGATCCGCGAGAGATCGCGCTCCGATTCACTCCTCCGGTGGAGGATCCGGAACCCGGCGTCGTACCCAACGCGCCCGCCAGTACCGATGAGGCGTGCGCACAGATCCGTCTCTTCGCCGTAGTACTCGAAACTCTCGTCGTACCCGCCGCACCCGAGAAACGCCTCGCGACGGACGAGCGCTCCGCAGCCGACCACCACCTCGGGAAGACCGCCGGCCTCGTGGCGACCGTCGGGGAGCAGCACCTCGGCGCCGATCGCGAGCGTGTCCCGGTGCGCGTTCCGCGCGGCCGCGACCCACCCGTCATCGAGCGGGGCCGAATCGTCGTCGAGCATCAGCAACCACTCGCCGGTCGCGTGCGCCGCGGCGGTGTTCCTCGCGGCGGCCCCGGCGTTGCGGGCCAGTCGCACGGTGCGCACGCCCCAGCCGTTGGCGAGCTCATCGGGCGCGAGCGCGGGGGGATCCGACGCGTTGTCAACGATGATGATCTCACACCCATGCTCGCCGGCGTCCTGCTCAGCGAGCAAGGCGAGCGTGCGTGCCAGCTCGGCCGGGCGTGAGCGGGTCGGGATCACGATGGTCGCGAACATTTAGACGCGCGGGGTGCTCGCCGCCTCGCCGCGGGGCAGGCGGAGCGGGCGCGAAAGGACACGCATGTGGGCCTGGGACAACGAGCGGAGCAGGGTCACGACTTCCTGGGAGTGCACCGCGATGTTCCCGAGCCGCGAGCACTCCACCGCCGCGGCGATAGCGCCGAGGTACGCCGACTGCACATGCGACGCCCCGCCGGCGAGCGCGAGCGTCGAGGCCGTCAGGAGCGCGTCGCCGCACCCGAGGGTGTCGAGCGGGCGGGCCTCGAGACACGGCACGTGCTCGGCCGCGACGCGTGTCTTCCACCCGGCGCCCCCGGCGCCCTCGAGGCGCGTAAACATGATGAGCCCGTTGTCGGCGAGCGTGGTCACGACCGCCTCGGCGCCGGATCGCTGCATGAGATCCCAGACGACGGAGTTGAGCGAGGAGTCATAATCCCGCACCGCGTCGCGCAGTTCCATTTCCGTCGGCGTGACAAGGTCCATGCCGCGGAGCGAGAGCAACGACGACCGGCGCCCGGAGACGTCGCCCGCGAGCACCCGCGCCAAGGGGCGCAGGATCTCCGAAACGCCCTCGAGCGAGTGACGCGTGAGCAAGCCGTTGCCAAAGTCCGACACGATGGCGGCGTCGACCCCGCCCGCCGCGGCTTCGCGAACGCTGCCGAGGAGGCGAGCGCGCGCTTCGGTGTCGAGCGTCAGCGGGTGCACGCGGTCGAGCTTGACCACCTTGTCGTGCCCGACGAGGAACCGCTGCTTCTCGAGCATGGGGCCTTCGTGCGGGATCGACCGCACGTTCACCCCCGCGCTGTTCATGCGTTCGACGAACGCGCGAGCGCCAGCATCATCGGGGAGCGCCGTCACGAGCGTGACCTCGGCGCCGAGCCCCGCGGCGTGGAGCGCGATCACCGCGGCGCCGCCGTCAAACGACGCCTGCTCGATCGGCCGCAGCGAGAGACACGGAGACTCCGAAGACACCTCGGGGCTGTCGCACGAGACGTAGGTATCGAGGATCACCTCCCCCACCACGACCGCACGCGCCCCGCGGCAGCTCTGCACGAGCGGCTCGAGCGTTTCGCTCGAGAGATCGTGAACAACGCGGAGCCGGCGCAGCGCGCTCGCGCGTGGGTCCTCGGCGATCTCGGACGCCGCGCCGAGGGCGATCTCGTGGATCAGCGCAGAGGACGAAAACACCAAATCGCCAGACGTGAACACCACGCGCCCGCCGTGGCGCTCCACCGCGCGGCGCTCGGCCGCGAAGCGTGGGTCTTCGTTGGTTTCGTACTCGCGCCCCTTCACGTACACGTCCGGGCGCACGCGCTCGAGCAGGGTTTCCGCCGTCGGGGCACTGTTGACGCAGACCATGTCCACGAACGAGAGGGCCGCGAGGTTCTCAGCGCGCAGGTGCTCAGGAAAAAGCGGGCGCCCGTCGCCCTTGTCCACGGAGGCATCCGTGGTGAGAGAGACCAGGAGCAAGTCCGCCTGCTCGGCCGCCTGCTTGAGGTGCCTGACGTGACCGGGGTGGACGAGGTCGAAGCAACCGTGACACTGCGCGACGGTTTTGCCCGCCGCGCGTGCCTCGGCGATCGCGTCGACCGTCGCCTGAAGCGTCAGGATCTTGCTCCCCGGCTGCGTGGGCGGCCCTTGGCACGGTCTGGCTTTCGGCGCCGTGCCGGGGGCGGGCTGCCAGTCGTGTTGGGGGCGATCGCTGCTCACAAACCGGATGATACCTTCGCTCCCCCCCAGCGCCGCGATCCGGCGGATACGATCGCGGCGTGCCTCAGCGGACGAACCAACCGGCGGCGAACGGGCCGCCTCGCACTGACGCCCACGCTCCCGCGGGCCTTGTTTTCTTGCTCCCGCAAGGGCTGACGGTGACAGGCGTCAACACGTGGGCGCTCTCCGTCGTTCGCACGCTCCGCGTACGCGGGCGCCCCGCGTGGGCGATCGTCCACGGCGGGCACAGCGAGCACCGCGAGATCACCCAGCCCGACCCGGAGGGCGTGATCCGTCTCGACCTCCCCGCCGCCGAGAGTGTGCAGGACGCGGACGGCGTCGCGGCGTGGGGGCTCGCCTACGCGGACGCGCTGCAGCGCTGCAGCGAAACGAGCGGGGCGCCGAGCGTCCTCGTTCCAACCCGCCACGACGCGTGCTTCGCAGCGAGCATGTGGGCAGCCGCGCGGGCTCCCGAGTCCCTCCGCGTAGCGCTGTGGCAACAGGTCGATTCGCGCTACGAGGACGCTCTTCTCGAACACTTCGAGCCCGGCGCTTCGGTGCTCGTTGGGGCGAGCGCGCACCTCGAGAGCGGGCTGGCCGATCGCTTCGCCCACCGGCACGCCGACATCGCCTGCATCCCGAACGCTGTTGATGTCCCACGCTCAGTTCCCGAACGCGACGTGTGCGACGGACGGGCGATCCGGCTGGTGTACACCGGGAGGCTCGAGCATGAGCAGAAGCGCGTCATGGCGCTGATACACCTGTCCGACGCGCTTGTTGCCCGCGACATCGCGCACGAGCTTCGTCTCGTCGGCGATGGGCCCGCGCTGCAGGAGCTTCGTTCGCTGGCTCGCGCGCGGGCGTCGGTCTCGCTCACCGGCGCGCTCGATCAGCCCGGCGTGCAGCACGAGCTCGAACGCGCCGACGTCTTCGTGCTTGCCTCGCGCCATGAAGGGCTGAGTTTTTCTCTCCTCGAAGCGATGGCGCGCGGGTGCGTCCCGGTGCTGACCCGGACCCGCTCTGGGAGCGACGAGGCGGTCGAGCACGGCATTAGCGGGTGGCTCGCTGACGCCACGGGCGACGACATCGCGACCGGCGAGGCGCTCGCGGACGGGGTCGAGGGTTCCCTGCATCTGGGCCTGCCTCGCCTCGGGCAGGCTGCCCACGAGCGCGTCCGGGAGCGGTATTCGCTCGCGGCGCATTGTGATGCGGTCGCGGCGCTCTGTGATCGGTTGGTGCTGGAGACGCCGCGCGCGTGGCCGCCGAAACGCCCCCTGCTCGCTCGCGCCGCACGCGACGGGGACGCGGCGGCGGCGCGGCGTGCCGAGTCCATTCTGCTTCAGCATCCCGGACGCCAGTTCGTGGTCCACGGGGCGGGCGGGCACACGCGCCGCATGCTCGACACGCTGCGCGCATACGACGACCGCATCGTGGCGCTGACCGACGACGAGCGGTCGTTGTGGGGCAGCGAGTGGCAGGGGTGGCGCCCGATCGTGGACCCCTCGCGGGCAGCCGCGCTCGGCGCCACGGACGTGCTGATCTCAAGCGACCTGCACGAGGCGTCCATCTGGGAGCGTCGAGAGGTGTACAGCCGACAGGGACTCCGCGTGCACCGTCTGTATCCGCCGCGCGAGAACGACTGAAGACGCTGGGGTTGAGAGTCCAGCGGACACTGGACGCTCGGTTCAGATCGGTGCGCCCGCCGCCTGACCCGGGATACGGACAGGGACGTAGAGGGTGCGGACGGGCAGGTTCCCCGCCCACTCTCGTGCGCGCTCCTCGAGCGCTTCCTCGTACTGATCCGACGAGACGATCACCGCATCGATGTCCTGCTCGAGCGCCGCGCGCGGTCCGAACACCGGGAGACCGTGGAGGACGCGGGGCGACCCATCGTCGGCGCCGTCGTCTACGAAGCAGAACGCGGAGGGAAAACGCGCGAGCACGAACCCGAAGCGATCGGAGTGACGCCCGGCTGGGAAGACCGCGATGCGCTCGCACCCTTCGATCGTGAGCTCCTGAACCGCCGCGGCGAGGAGGCGTGAGCCAAGACGCTCGACCGCGGGCGCTCGCACCGCCAGCCGCGGGCCGCCGGCCGGCCAGCCGAACGCACGCGCGGCGGTGGCGCGCACGCCGCCGGCGCGTCCGATCGAGGCCGCGTGCTCCCGTAGGTACCGCGAACGCCAGCGTCTCATCGCGGCGCGGTCGATGTGGGTGTGCCATCCGCCGATCGCGAGGGCGGTCGCGCGTCCGATCGCGTCCCACGCCGCCGTGACGTCGTGCACCTGCGGGCGCTCGAGAGCAGCATCCACGGCGGACTCGAGCTCCGCGAGGTGGCGCTCGTAGCCGAAGCGTTCGATCGCGACGGCACGTGCGCGCCGCGCGAGCGCTCCGAGCGCGGCGGGGTCTTTCTGCAGCGTGGCGATCTCGCTCGCCATCGCGTCCAGATCGTCGCCGCTGGCGATCACGCCCCCCCCGTCCTCGCGCACCGCGTCGGTCGCCCCGCCGCACCCCCCGGTGACCACGATGGGACGGCCTTGCGCCATCGCTTCGATCGCCGCGAGCGGGGTTCCTTCGAACGCGCTGACGAGCACAAGAACGTCGTGCTCGATGATGAGCGCGTTCATCCGCTCGTGGCTCACTCTCCCGGGCATTCGCACACGCCCGTCGTCGATGAAGCTGGTGAGCCGCTCGCGAAGCCGGGGGCCCTCGGGGCCGTCGCCCGCGATGGTCATGACGAACGGCACGCTCTGGCGATCGAGCGCAACCGCAAGCGCCGCGAGACGGCCGGCGCGCTTCTGTAGCGATTCCAATCTGCCGCTGTAGAGCAACCGGATGGGGGCGTCTGGCGTCGCTCCGCGCGGCAGCGGTGCGACGGAGTCCGGGATTTCGGTCCCGTACGGCGCCCCGACGAGCGGGAGCTCGTGCGTGAGGGTGGACCGCACAAGGGACTCGCACTCGCGGCTGACGGCCCACGCCGCGTGCATCAGCGGCGCCGCGCTCTGGAACAGCTCGAGGTACCAGTGATCCCGGGAGTGGCAGACCCCGAGCGTGCGCACCCCGGCGGGCGCTTCGAGGCCGGCGGCCGCGTACGCCTCGGGGACGTAGTTCGGGACCACGACGGCGGGGTTGAGCGTGCGCAGCCTCGCGCGGAGCGTGTCGACGCGGTCCGTCGCGGCTCGCCCGTCGGCGCTCCAGCTCAGTGTGTCCACACGATCGGTCCCGAACGCTGGGAACTCGGCAGCGCATTCGAGTTCCGCTTCCGTGCCGACGATCAGGACGCGCCAATTGTAGCGCCCCTCGGGGCGCAGGAGCAGGCGCGAGACCCACGTCGAGACGCCCGAGAGCGCGTGCGCACCGTGGATGCTCAGCACGAGCGGCCTCGTGTCGGCGGGCGTCATGGGACGCGCCTGGAGCTGGTTAGAAAGGCTTCGCGCACGCGAGCGGCGGTTGTCGTGAAATCGACGCCCTGCGCGGCCGAGTCCCACCCGATGGCTCGCGCCGTGTCTCGCCACGATCGGCACCGGGCGTACACCTGCCCGATGTCGATGCCCTCCCCGCTCTGCTCAGCGAGGAGGCAGAAGGAACCGAACGCCTGACACGCGCCGGCGATGGCTTCTTCGGATACGTCTTGCTCAGCAAAATGCGGGGTATCGGGAGAGCCGAACGTGTCCGCGAAACACGCCTGGTTTGCTTCACGGAGCGTGTGCGCCGCGTGTCCGACGCGCGCTTCGCGCTCGAGCAACCGTTCTACGGTGTACCGGGGGCGGTGCGCGTGTTCGACGCGCGCGAGCGGCGCGTAGCGCACCGCGGCGCCCGTCCGCGTCATCCGGTGCGCCCATTCGAGGTCGTCGAACATCGGCCCATCGAACCGCTCGTCGAACGCGAGCAGGGCCTCGCAAGGGACGGACAGGTTGAGCGTCCAGGCGTGGCGGTAGCCCCAGTCCCGCGAGGGGGACGGGTCGGTCATCTGGTCGTAGAAGAAGACAAGCGAGGTCTCCGCGACGAGGCGGTCGATGACGCGGAGCGGGGTGCGATCGAACGACCACGGGGCGGAGCCGACCACGAGCGACGGGGCGTCATCGACTTGGTGTGCGCGCGCGTGATGCTCGAGGCACTCCGCGGCCGGCACAGCGTCGTCGTTGAGGAAAAGCACGAGACCGCTGTCGAGGTGCTGGAACGCTCGGTTCCTCGCGGCCGCGGGGCCGGCGTTCTCGCCCCGGACGATGCGCACATGCGTGGGCGACTTGTCCAGCGCGGCGACGTCCGGCTCGGGCGTCGACGCGTCGTCGAGCGAGATGATGACGCGGTGAGGCGGCGCGGTCTGGCTCGCCAGGGACTCGAGTGTCCGGCGGAGGACGGGGGAGTCGCCCGCGCGGGTCGGGATGATGACCGAGGTTCGCACGCGCTCAGAATACCGCGGCGATCGCCGGGTTACTTCGGCGCACGATTAGCCGGGGCGGGTGAATTGGAAGTTGTAAATCGACTCGTTGATGCCCGTGGCGAACTCGGGCGCGTGGCGCTGGGCGGTCAGCTCGAGCCCCGCGGTCGCGAGGGTCCGGGTGACGCGCTCGATCAGGTCTTCTCGCGACGCGTCGAGCTCGATCGAGAGCGAGCGCATCGCCGGGTTTCGTAGCGTTTGGACGGCGCCGGCCAGGACGCGTTCTTCTGCGCCGTCGACGTCGATCTTGATGCGGTTGGGGAGCGGGGCGCCCCACGCGACGAGGTCGTCTATGCGGACCCCGAGCGCGGCCTGTTCGAAGACGGGGGAGAACTGCTCGCCGAACTCGCCGACAGGCTCCGCGAAGCTAGAGCCGGCGGAGGCCGGTGTGGTGTGGCGCATGAAGAGCGTGCCCGGGCACGTCGCGTCCGAGAGCGCGAGGGGGTAGGCGGCGATGGTGTCGGCGAGGTCGTTGATGCGGATGTGCTCGGCGAGCAGCGCGGTGTTCCACGGCGAGGGCTCGAACGCCAAGACCCGCGAGACCCGTTTGCCCGCGGCGGCGTAGAGCGAATACAGCCCGATGTTGGCGCCGATGTCCCAGAAGACGTCGCCGTCGGCGAACGCGTCGATCCACTCGAGCGTTTCGGGTTCCTTGTCGAAGAACGTCTCGGCGCGCCAGCGGGCGAGGCGGGACGGGCACTGCAAGCGCAGCGGGCCGTGGACGGTCGAGACGACACACTCATCGGCGTTCTCGCTCGCGCCGGCGTGCGGCTTGCACACCGCGAGCAGCACGTGCGGCGTGCGTCCTAGGCGGTCGGGTTCGTGGGCGCGGGCGGCGGGGAGATCGAGCGGGAACAGGCCCGGCGGGAGCGGCGCGTCGTAGACCTCGTCCACCGGGAGCTGGCCGTACCAGGCCTCGATGGTGAACCAGCGCGAGAGCGCCCGTTCGAAGGACGAGACGTCGAAGTCGTGGACGTGGTACGGGGTGAGCCCGAGAGCGTTGGGCGTGCTGACGATGAGCGTCCCGTCCGGGCGGAGCACGCGCACGAACTCGCGCAGGAGCGAATCGGTCCCCTCGACGTGCTCGATCGTCTCGAAGCTGGCGATGAGATCCACGCTCCCCGCTTCGATCGACGTGCGGTCTGCGGGGTTCGCCTGGAACGAGACGCAGGGCGAGACCGTGTGATGCCTCGCGGCGTACTCGATGGCCTGCGGGTCGATGTCCACGCCGGTGTACCGCTCGGCGCCCCCCTGCCCGACGAGCAACCGCGCGCCATACCCGAGCCCGCAGGCGATATCCGCGACGACGCGGCGCTCGAGGGCGGAGAGGTACTCGGCGGCGAACTCGTAGCGCCGGAGGTGGAACTCTGTGCGGTCGGGCGCGATCATCGGGAGCGTCGCGTCGTGGCGTTCGTCCTTGTTCGCGACGAGCCAGCGCGCCTCGTCTTCGGATCGGCCCCCACACTCGATGATGTTCTGCACGAGCTGTTCGTTGTCCGGCGAGGTCACGCCCCCGCGGTACGGGCGCACGATCGGAATTCCGAGGCGTTCGAGAGCGGGGCCCAGCGTGGCTTCGGCCCGCTGGGCGAGCGCGTTCTCGTAGACGGCGGAGCTGATGACGAGGGCGTCGAAGCCGGGCGCGGGCTCTGTGCCCGCGTTGAGCCAATCCTCGGGGCGGAGCACGGGGACGCCGCCGAGAAACCCGGCGCTGGGCGCCTCGTCGAAGATCGCAACGACGGAGAGCCCCACCCGTGCCCACGGCTGACGCACGAGTGGTCTGGTATGACGCCCGCCGCCGAAGAGGGCGATCCGTTCTTTGCCCTCGGCCGCCAGCGACCTCGCGGTCCACTCGAAGACCCGTACTCGGAGCGTGTCGGTGTCCGCCGCGCCGTGTTCGGGGGTGAGGGACGGGAGTCCGATGGGCGTGCGCACCGTGGTCACGGCGCGATGGTAGCGTATCGGGGAGCGCCGCTGTGCGCGATCGGAGGTAGGCTCACGTCCTGTGATCGGGGGATGTGCGCCCCGGCCGCCCCGGCGAGCCGCGCTCGTCGTTCACCGATCGTGAGGACGCCCGATGCCGGCAGACTCTGCACCCGTCCCCATCCTTGAGCAGGGCGTAACGAACGCCGTGGAAGTCCGCGTGAGCCCACCCGACGCGCGGCCGGCCGGCGAGTGGGTCGCGGACCCGGGCGGGTTGAGGCGTCTCGCGGCGCGCACGACCGGCGAGGGTCGGGTGGTGGTGATCGGGTCGGCTCCCGAGGGCGCCGCGGGGGTGATTCTCAGCGGGCTGAGCGAATCGGCGTCTCCCCCCCGGTTCCCGCTCCTCCGGTACACGCTCGGCGCGGGCGCCGCGCCTGCGCAGGACCACGCGAACGGGCAGATGCTCGCCCGGAGGACGTCGGCGTGCGCCGGCGTTGACGCTCTGTACCCGGAACGTGAACCCATCGAGCTGCTGTGCACCGACGCGTCGGGCGGTTGGGGGGCGCACCGGTGGGTGCTGGGTCAGCTCGGCGGGTGGCTGCGGCCCGGCTCGGTGTTGGTCCAGCACGAGTTCGCGGAGCCGAGCGCGCCGTGGGCGGCGCTGCTGATGTGGCAGCTGCGTGCGGTCTTCGAGCCGATCGACGGGTTCGCTCAGTCCGCGTCGCTGGCGTTCCGGTGCATCGCGACGCCTGATCCCGGGCTGCTCGACGGGCTGTGGGAAGCCTCCGACTGCGCGGATGCGCCGCGGCGTCGGGAGATGTGGGACCGCGTGCGCGCGTACTGGAGCGTGCGTGCGCCCCGCGCCGCTGACGCGCTGTACGGGCACGAGGCATCGCACGCTGCGAGCGCCGGCGATTTCACCGGTGCGATCGATGCGGCGCAGCGCTACGACGCGTGGGCGAATTCTGTTTCTGCGCGCGGGCGATACCGCTCCCCGGCGTGGCGCGGCGATCTCGAGGGGATGATCGCGGGTGCGATCGCGTCTCGGGACGTCCCGCACGAGACGACCACACGGGCGCGCGCGCTCGCGGCGGAACTCATCGTCCGCACGCTGCAAACACGTGGAGCGGTCGCGCCGCACCTCGAACGTGTCCAGCCGATCCACGTCCGACGCCGGGTCTGGAGCGAGGCGCTCCGCGAACTGCGGGAGCATGGGCATACACGGCTTGCGCTCTACGGCGCGGGCGCACACACCCGTTGGTTGCTTGGTTCAGGGCTTCTTGGCGGGGACCAGACCGTTGTGTGCGTTCTGGACGATCACCCTCGGGAGGCGGCGATCGAAGGCGTCCCGGTGGTTGAGCCGGGCGAGGCGGGCGAGTTGCTCGGGGGCGTCAGCGCCATCTTGCCCTCGTCTGATGCGCACGAGGCGGGGATCCTCGATCGGGCGCACGCGCATTTCCCGTCGAGCCGGTATTTCATACCGAAGCTGTACACCTCGCCCGCGCGGGTGGAGTCGGCGATGCGGCACGCCGCGGACGAGAGCGTCGAACCGGCGGAGGCGCTCGCGCGCGTCGCTGCAGACGACGTGCCCGCGATCGCTCCTGAGCGCGCGGCGCTCGGGCTGCCCATGGATCGCTCGTGGACGTCACGGTTCGCTGACACGTACGCCTCCCCCTCGTGGTCGAGCGGCTATGTGAACCACCGCGACACACTGCTCCTCTGGGACGTCATCGAGGCGGTTCGGCCGCGGCGCGTTGTTGAGGTCGGGACCGCGTCGGGTGTGTCCGCGGCGTCTATCGCTGCGGCGCTGGAGCTGTTCTGCTCGGAGCTCGATGAGCCGGGCGAGCCTGCCTCAGTCCACACGTTCGACATCTCGGCCCACTGTTACTTCGATCAGACGCGCGACGTTGGCTCGGCTGTTGGCGAGGTGGCGCCTGATCTTTTGCAGCGGGTCGAGATTCATCCGCGCAGCACGGCGTTTGACGCGTGCAGGCGCCATGTCCCAGGGCAGATCGATCTCGCGTTCATCGACGGCGACCACCGTCACCCGGCGCCGACGTTTGACCTGCTCGCGCTCATCGATGCGCTCCGCCCCGGCGCGTGGGTCGTGCTGCACGACATCGAGATGACGGCGCTCGGGAACTCGATCGATCGCCCGGACTGGTCGTGTGTCACCGGGGCCGAACGGCTCTTTAAGCGTTGGCCCTTCGACAAGGTGCAACCGGGCTACCCGGACGCGGCGCTGAACAACATCGGCGCGATCCGCATGCCGGAGAACCGCTGGGACGCTGTCGTGTTCCTGTTGGGGCTGGTCGTCGAACCGTGGGAAACAAGGCACGGCCCGCCGCGGGAACTCGAGGACGCGGTGGCGCGTGTGAACCCGTCGAACACGTCGGCCCGCGCCTGATGCGCTGGTTTATCCCTTCGCGTCCTGCGGCAGCATGATGAAGTACTGGAGGCTGCGCCTCGGGACGCCCTGCGGGTTGGGGCGCACGCCGTGCCAGCTCTCACGCGTCACGGCGAACGTGAACAGGATGTTCGGCTTGAACGGGACGGTGCTGACGGCGCGGAAGCCTTCCCACGATTCCTCGTAGGGTGCGGGCACGTCGAGCTCGTCGTCGGTCTTCGCCAAGACCGACGCGGCGTGGAGGTCGTCGCGCGGTTCGTCGGGCATGTAGAAGATCATGCTCACGACCTTGTAGTTGATATCCACGTGCGGGCCGATGCCGTAGGAATCGACGTCGCTGTGCAGGTAGATGTGGGGCTCGGCGATCTCGCCGAAACGCTGCTCGAGGATCGGATCGTAGAGACGGAGCACGTGGCGCATGAAGGAACGGGAGCCGAGGCTGCGGCCCAGGGCGCGCCAGAACCCGCGCAGGTCGTCCGGGAGCGCGTCGAGCTGATCGGGCACGCCGATGCGCAGGCTCAGCCGCTTGGGGTAGATGTCGTTGAGCGGCGGCAGGTATTCGTCGGCGGGGAAGCGGGCGACCATCTCACGGTAGAACGCCTCGGGGAACACGTCCTCGCAGACGAAGTGCGGGAACGGCCACGTGCGCTTCGCGGTGTTCGCGAGACGGTACTTCACGTGCTCAACCGGATCGTCCGCGACGAGGGGCCCGGGCGAGACGAGCGGGTGCTCGGGCGCTCCCCCTGCGGTGATGTTCGGCTCGACGATCGAACCCGCCTGAGACACTGTTTCCATCGCTTGCCCTCCGTGGATGATGTGGCGACCGGATAGTACCTGATCCGTGCGGCGCTCTACGCGCCCGGGCGTGGGCCCTCCGGCTTGACCGTTTCGCAGGGTATTCCCGCGTCGCGCAGCTCCGCGACGAGCTCGTCCCGGTCGGGGTTCCCGGCGCCGCCGATCAGCAGCACGCCGTCGATCCCGAGCGACGCGCGGGCCTGACGGTCACGGATGGCTGGAAGGGCGAGGTGGGTGTCGCCGGGCTCGGCTGCGGCGTCGATCACCCCAACGATCGTGGTCCCGTGCTCCACGAGCCTCGCGCAGAGGTGCATCAGCCCGGGCTCGGCCCAGACGCCGACGCGGGTGCAGCCGCGCTCGATGAGCGTTTGGAGCGCCCGTTCGACACGCGCATCTTCGGGATCGACGCAGAGATTTGGCGACACCGCGACGCCCAGTCCGCTCGCTCGCCACTCGTCGATCTGCGATGGCGTGGGGCGGGGGTCGCCCGCGCGCACGAGCACGGCGTCGGCGCCCTCTCCGGGTTCGCCGAGCGCGACCGAGGCGTACCCGCTCTCGGCGAGCGCAGCGCGGAGCCAATCATCGCAGGCTGAGGGGTCGTCGGCGTGCCGGACTGTTTTCGATGGGGTCAGCCGCACCGCGTCGTCGTTCGGCGCTCTCGGCGCGTCCGAGTTGAGGATCGCGTCAAAGAGTTCGGCGTAGCGTTCCGTCATACGCGACGCCGAGAGCCCGGCGTCGCTGACGCGGGCTTGTGCGGCGTGTGACATCGCGGTTCGGAGCTCGGCGCTACGCGCGAGGTCGCTGAGTCGGCGCGCCATCTGCACCATCGCGCCGACGGGGACGAGGACCCCGTCCCGTCCGTCGGCGATGAGGCGCGACGCGCCCCCGCCCGTCTGGGTCACACACGGGATCACACCGGCGCCCATCGCCTCGAGCATGGCCATGCCCGCGCCTTCGGCTTCGGAGACGAGGACGCTCGCGTCCGCGTTCGCGTAGAGGTGGTCGATCTCCCACGGCGGCAGGCTGCCGTGCACCGTGACGGTGCCCGCGTCGAAGCCGGCCGACCTCGCCTCTCGTTGCCATTCCGCGAAATCGGGCCCGGCGCCGACGAGATCGAAAAGAAACGGGACATCGAGACGGCGGAGTTCGAGGAGGAGTTCGATGAGGTCAAAGGAACGCATCCGCTCGCGCATCACGGCGCCGACGCTAATCAGGCGGAGGACTCCATCGCTCACGCGTGCTCGCTCGTCGAGCACACGGACGCCGTACGGGATGTGTGGGATTGGTTGATCGCCCGCAACGGCGCGCAACCAGTCAGGCGCCGTCGCGTTCGGCGGGCCGGCGTGGACGATGGCGTCACGCCCGCGGTAGATCCCGAGCTCGTGGCGCATCGACTCCGCGTCGTGATGCGCGACGACGAGCGTGCGCGCGCCGTGATTGCGCGCGTGCGCGCACGCGGCGAAGGCGAGGTCGGACTCGTTGGGGATCACGATGCTCGGGGAGAGCGATGCCAACGCTGACACAACTCGGCGCAGACGCGCGTCGGTCCCCTCGGTGGGGTCGAGCGTCACGAGGTGTTGGCACGGGTCGTTTGGGTCGTAGGCCTCGTTCACGTGGGCGTAGCCGATCGGATCGGTCGTGACGTGGAGCGTGTGGAAGGCGTACCCACGCTCGGGTTCGTCCGTGTACGTACGCCCCATCGTGCGCGACCAGGACGCCACGGCCCGCGCCGGCCAGTCGCGCGAGACGACGAGGCTCACGACTACAGGGCGCCCCGAGGACGGGGGGACGGTAAGCCGAGACGACACGATCTCTTCGATGGGCGGTGGCTCTGCCTGAGGGCGCCCGTCCTTCGCGAGATCCGCGAGCGCCACCGCGGTCCGCTGCGCCGCGTTTGGTGTGTGCAGGCCGGTCAGCAGGCGGTCCTGCACGGCGCGACGCGATACGTCAGGCGTCAGCAAGGCGGCGAGTACCGCCGCGGCTTGTTGGCTTAACGGTTCATCGGCGGTAACGACGGAAGCGTCCGTATCGCCGCGGTATCGGTTTGCCGATGCGGAGGCGGCATCACTCGCGGCGGCGCTCTCGCGCAGTGTGGCGGGATCAAAGTCTGTGCATTCGCTTTCAAGCGAGTGGCGCCATTCCCACGCGCCGGGCACCCACAAGGGCCAAGGGTGTGGGTGGAGCACGCACGTGGGAACGCCGGCGAGCATCCCCTCCACCACGATCGTGGAAGCGGTGCTGATCAGGGCGCCTGCGTGGGCGAGCGATACTTCGAGTTTCTCCGCGTCTCGCCGGACGCCGAGTTCTTCGCAGAGCCCGTCGGTCAGCCGCCACACGGCGTGTACGCCCGCCTGGTTCAGGGAATCGCGGAGCGCGAGCAAACATCGCACGACCCGTGTACGCGCCACGCGGCCGATCGCGGGGCAGTTGGCCGTCGCGACGACAACCCGCGGGGGGCCTGCGCGCTCTATCCCCTCACGCGCGTGCGCGACGCGCTCCTTGAACCCGTCGAGTCGTGGCAGCCCGCACACGACGACCTTGTTCCCCAGAGCTCGCAGGATGTCACCCTGGATCTCCCCCATCGCCAGCACGAGGTCTTCAGGAGCCTGGCGGAGGTGCCGCCGGCCGAGCCATGGGTTGCGCATCGTGTGCGCCCACTCGACGACGCCGTCGACGAGGAGCGCGGACGGGACCTCCAGGTGACGCGCGAGGCGCACCACGCGGGTGTGTCCGTTGTGCGTGAGATCGGCGCACGCTACAACGCTCGCATCGCGGAGCGCGCACGGGTGCGCGTGACCGCCCCACGCGATCTCTTCTCCCCAGAGGCGTTCGTATCGTGTAGTAATCCTGTGCGCGTGGAGTTCCGTTGGAACGCCGCGAAACTGATCGACCCGCCCGCGGCAGCCGTAGAGCACCGCGACACCATCACACGCCGGACCTGTCATCGCGTCTGATTTCTCCACCCGCATTGCCCCACGAGTGCGCGCTTAGTCCGAGTTTTCGAGGGCGTCACGGATCGCAGCGAGCAGCCTCGACCAGAAGACGTCGGTTGTGTTGTACGCGAGTGCTCGCTCGCGGTGATGCGCAACGGTCTCGCGGCGCCAGTCGTCGTCGCGGACGGCACGCAGGATCATGGCTTCGAGTTCGTCACTGCTTGCGAACAACGTCTCACGCGCGTTGTCGAACGACCAGTCTGGGAACTGCTCGAGCGGCAGGCGCGGGGTTCTCGCGCCCCATTCGCGTGCGTCTGCGCGGTTGATCCACGCGGGGCGGATGATGGTCCCGTAGTAGTCGTACGCGGGCCTCGCCTCGCACCCGAGGACGGACGCGAGACGGATGGGGTCGTACTCCGCGCACGCGGGGGGCGCCGGCTCGTCGCTCGTGCTGACCAGATACCCCTGGCACCCGTCCTTCTCGAAGTCGGGCTCACACTGGCTGAGGAGATAGTGCTGGACCATCTGGATCGCCCACGCGTCGGGCGACGGCCCGTGCCTGAGCATCAGCCCGCCGGAGAGGGCGCACTCGAAGACGCGCTGGTGGGCGTTGCTCGAAAGCGACGCGTGCAGGTGGCACGCCGCGCTCTGGTAGCACGCGCGGAGCGCTTCGTCATGCGGGAGTCGGCCTCGGGCGTGCGCGGCGTGCGCCGTTCGCTCCCATCCGTCTCCGAAGAGCCCGAGGCGCAGGTCATGGTCTTCACAGATCGCGACGGCCCACGCGATCATCGTGTGTCGTCGCCAGCGCTCGGCGAGCGGGACCGTCACCATCTGCGTCAGCCTGCTCAATGACGCCGCGTCGGGTGTGTGCCCGGCGTCTTCGAGACAGGACTGCGTGAGCGCCCGGAGATGCGCGTGCGTGGCGTCCGCGCCGTCACGATCGCCCAGCTCGCCCTGCACCGCGCGCCCGATTTTCTCGACGAGTTGGCGCTCTGATTGGTTGGAGGCGCTGCGGCAGAGGCGTTCCAGGAATAAACCGGGAGCCTCGCTCTGGTGGCTCATGTACGCGACATCGACGGCGTCGATCGACTTCGCGGGGGGCCCGTCGTGGAACCTCTCCGGGCACGCCGGGGTGGTGAGAAACACCGCGCGCTCGCGCGGGTAAGCGAACTCGTTGACGATCTCGGCGTTGATCAGCCCGCACAGGAAATCGAGTTCACCCTGGGCTTTTCCGAGGGCCGGGTCCAGCAACGGGCCCAGCATGTCCTGCACCCAGCAGATCGCGGGGGCGCCCTGCGGCCACGCGTTGGCGCGAAGGGCCCGGGGCCAGTTCGACGAGAGTGTCAGGTCCGGGCGCTCGCGGTCGTGCGCCGCCAGCTCGAACGTCGCGGCGGGGCGGAGGTCCGACGACGGTTCTTCCAGCATGACCGCGTGGTGACCCGAGCGCCGGATCGCCCCGGCGAGGCCCTGCATCGCGTGGCGCACGTAGCTCGTGTAACGCGTCGAAGGGAGGAGCACACGCAGGGGCGGGCCGTCGTTATCGCAGGCCTCTCGAAAACGGTCCCCCCACTCGCGTGGCGATCGCGACCGATCGGGGCGCGACGTTGCCGCAGAGAGCGCCGCGTGTTTCTCGTGCTGCGCCTCAATCGCTGAGAGCACCGCGTCACGCAGCGGCGCGCTCTCGTTGGGGGCGATCACGCGCTGCGGGAGTTTCCATTCCCACAAGGCGTGGAGTTCGGTACGCAGGCATTCAACTGCGTCATCGCCTAGACACCAACGCACGGACGCCTGCTCAAGGATCGCGCTGAAGTCGCACATCGCGAGCGCGTCGAGCGCTCGGGCGGCGCCGCGGCGTTCGACCACGTAGACCCGCGGCGTGTACCCCTGCGCTCCGCCCCGGAGCGAGGTGAGCACGCGTTGGAGCAGCCAGGGCGCCGTGAATCCTTCGACGACCAGCACACCGGGGAGGTCGCTCGCGGTCGGGTCGCTCGCCGGCGGGGTGAATCCCAGATCGCACGCTGCGGCGCCGGCCTGCTCATCGACCGTCGAGAGCAGGGAGCCGTCTCGCTCGCAGAGGACGTTCCCGTCTCCGGCGCGGAAGAACCGCACACCCCCCTGACGGACGTCCTCGCGCCACGAGCCGAAGGCGGCGTTGAGGTCGCGCGCGTGCTGCCCCATGGCGGCGAGGTTGCGCTCGCAGGAACGCTCGACCTCGCGTGCACCGAGCCGGCTCGGCGCTACCGACGCACAGGCGGCGCGGATCGCGTCGGCGTCTTCGGATTCGATCCCTTCGACCGACTCGGCAGCGAGTTCTCGGATCCCCAGCCCGACGAGCGCGGCGCCCCGGTAGGTCCGCCCGGCGATGCTGAGTGGATCGTTCTCAAGGAGACGTTCGCACGCCGCCACGAGCGGCCAGAGCGCGCCTTCGCCGGCGAGGCGGTCAAGCTCCGCGTCGTTGTGTACCGGGGTCGATGCCACGGGCGCTACGATACAGAGGTTCAAACCGGGGAGTCACTCGCTCGCAGCGCGTGGGCACGTGAAGGGGCCACCCGCCAAGGATGCTCTACGGGCACGGTCCCCACGCCGCCAGCACGATCGCGAGATCTCCGGAATCGACCGTCCCCGAGTCGTCGAGATCTGACGGCCCGCCGGGGAACTCCCACATCGCCAGGAGCGACGCGAGATCCCCCGATTCAACCTCGCCCGACCCGTTCAGGTCCGCTGGGCAACGGTTCACGATCGCGACGTAGTGGGTCTCGTCGCCGAGCAAGATCCACCCGACGTTCTCGCCCCACGCGTAGCCGCTGAAGCGGTACTCGGACGCGCTGTAGCGCGCGCCCTGGAGCCCGATGGTCGGCTCGGTGCCGAAGTTGATCCACCCGACGTTCTCCCCCCACCCGTAGCCGTCGAGCGCCCCGGAGGTCAGGACGTTGACGCCGTGGTTCGAGCCGTCGAGGTTGGGGTAGGGCCCGGCGCCGGTCCCGAGCGTGATCCACCCGACGTTCTCGCCCCAGATGTATCCCGAGAGGAACTCTGCATCCTGGGCGAGCTTGACCCCGGCGCCGCCGGAGTCGGCATCGTGCCAGTTGGTCCAGCCGATGTTCTCCCCCCAGGCGTACTTGTGATCGGGGTCGACGTTGGTGTCGGCGAGCGAGGGCGTCGCGGCGAGCGCGGCGATGGCGAGAGTGCGGAGCATGTCATCGTCCTTTTCGTCTCGGGTGCTTACTGCGAGAGGTTGTCCCAGGGTCCGGCCTGTGTGACGACGAACCAGTCGGGGGCAAAGATCGACGTGTTCACCGCGCCGTTGTTGAAGGTGTCGAAGGCACTCACCGCGGTGTTCCTCACGATGAAGCACCCGGAGGCCGACGCATCGGTCCTGAACCCGTAGTTCGCGGGTATCGCCGCGACGGACTCCGCGTGGCATTCCTCCACTCGGTTACCGGGGTTGTCGATGAAGAACCCGTCGTCGTCGCTATCGAGCGCCGTGCAGCCGTAGACATAGTTGTTCGACCGTAAGTAGAAACCGTTGCCGCCGGCCGCGTTGGAGGAGCACCGAAACAGAGCGCTCTGATACACATTGAAGGAGTTCAGGGCCGCGTTGTAGACGGAGCAGTCCGCGAAGATCGCGCCGCCGTTGTTGATGGGCCCTGTACTGAAACCGTTTCCGGCGCTGTTCTGCGACGTGCAACGACGCAGCACGCTTCCTTGTGAAACGCTATACGCCGTGTTGAAGCTGTTCCCGACGACCGTGCAGTCGCGCATCACGGACGCCTGGGAGCTGGAGATGCCGATGTTTGTCGTCAGTCTCGCGTGTGTATCCGCCAGCACGTAACCGTACCCAGAGAACGAGCATGACACCCCGTAGCTTGAACCGGTCGGAGAATCGACCACGCACCCGATGATCATCCCCGACACCTGACCTGTCAGAACGACGGAATTCGCCCCGCCTCCATGAGCCGAGATGTTCTCGAAGCGGCCGATGTCGCCGTTGATGCGCACCTGCCCAATTGGGAAGTCAGACACGCTGCCGTTGCGCACCACGACGTTCACGCCAGACTCGGCGTACACACCCCAGGGCCCGGGAACCGCCGGGTTGTCCCCCGGCGCCGTGAACACGATGCTGTTTCCGGCGAGGTCCAAGGTCACGTGATCCGCCGTGATCAAGACGCCCGTGACCTCGTTCTCATCAACAACGAGCGTGTCGCTGAGGTAGTACGAGCCGGGCTCACTGATGATGTGGCGGTTCATCGCGTCGCCGGGGAGCGACAGCACGTCGGTGCGGGTCTCGAGCAGCGCGAGCTCGTCGGCGAGCTCGTCGATGTCGTCTACGGTGTCGGCGAGGCGGTCGTTGTCGTGCACATCGAGGAGCGACGGTCCCGATGAGGAGACGGGACCGGGGGGCGGGTCGAGCGGTCCGGCGAGCGCGAACGACGCCGCGGCGAGAAGGCTTGCGAGTGTGGTGATTCGGGTGAGAAGCATAGCTGTGTCCGTTCCGTGCACGGCGCCGCGCTCGTGCGCGAGCGCCGGGGGTGTCAGTGCGAGAAGTTGTCCCATATCGTCGCGCCGGTGAGATTGACGCGCCGGGTTCCGAGGATGCCGTTCGTGGTCTGGAAGTCGTAGTACTGGGCGTTCGACCTCGCGAAGTTGGCGGTCACGAAGCAGTCCGTCGCGCTCGCCAGAACCTGGTACCCGAACCCGGAAAAATGCGAGCCGGCGAAGTTGGACGCGACATGGTTGCGGACGCCCGTCAGACGGAAGCCACCGATGGTGTTGCTGATGGCGTAGCAGCGCGTGACGCTGTTCCCGGCAGACAGGTCGAATCCGATCCCCGCGCCGTACCCGGCGCTGCAGGCGTAGATCGAGGAGCCGAACGCTCGGAAGCCCGCGTTGTCGTTCTGGTACGCGGCGCTCTCTCGGACCGTCGCGCTAAAGAGGTCGTAGCCGTCGTCGCCGTTCCGCGACGACGCGCAGCCTTCGATCACCACGCCCTCGCTGGCCGAGAAGCCGTCGTTGCCGTTCTGGTCTGCTGTGCAGTTCTCGACCACGCAGCCGCTGTCGAGGGTGTACCCGTTCCCGGCCGCGGACTGCACGGCGCAGTCGCGGAGGACGCTCGCGAACCCGGCCGAGATCCCCGACCCGGCGTTGTAAACGACCGAGCGGAGCACGATCGAGTTCCCGCCCGTGCGGATCCCGGAGCCCTGGGTGGTCACCACCCTGACGTCCTCGACGCGGTTGCCCTCACCGTTGAGGCGCACGCCGCCGCCGGAGGAGTCGCCGAACGTCGCGATCGAGCCGTTCCGCACGGTGACGTTGTTCACGCCCCCGACGGTGTCGATGCCGTACGAGCCCGTTCCGGCGAAGAGGCCATCTCCGAGGATCGCAAAGCCGCGGAGATCGATCACGACATCTGAAGCACGCACCTCGATGACGGTGTTGGCCCCGTCGCCGAGGTGATTCGCCGAGAGGAAGTACGCCCCCGGCTGGGAGATGACGTATTCGGCGCCGACGTCGCCCGGGAGGCTCTCGATTGGCGTCGCGGTGTGGATGCCGACGAGCGTGTCGAAGGCGTCGATCGCCTGGTCTTCAATCGCGTCGAGGTTTGCGCGGATCTCGGCGAGCGTGACGCCCGTCGGACCGATGGGGCCCGCCGGCGGGTTGACATCGCCGGCGAGCACCACCCCGCTCGTGACGAGCAGGGCGGTGGCGAGCGAGGTTTGTAGCAACGTGTTCATTATGGGTCGCCAACTGTGCCGCAAGATGCGGCGTTCCAACGAACCGGGGAGACCGACCCACCCGGCCCAGCCCCGCGGAGCGTTTTCCCTTTAGAGATGGCAGGAACAGGGATACACTCGTGTGCGGCGCAGGCGTTCACTCGGTAACGCACCGTTTGACAGCGCCGGGGCTCACCGTGCTCGTTTTTTTTCACGAGGCACGGACGGAGGTACGGACGTGTCGGCAGTCTCACGCGATGAAGTGACGACGCTGCTGATCAGGCAGAACGAGGGCGCCCCCCCTGCCGAGAGCGATCTGCTGCCGCTCGTGTACGAGGAGCTCCGGCGCCTCGCGAGCGCGTACCTCAATAACGAACGCCAGGGGCACACCCTCCAGCCGACCGCTCTCGTGCACGAGGCCTACCTGCGGCTCGTGGATCAGACCCGCGTGCGCTGGCAGGACCGGACGCATTTCTTCGCCGTCGCCGCCATGTGCATGCGACGGATCCTCATCAACCATGCGCGGGATCGGAACCGCCTCAAGCGAGGCGGGAACATGCGGCGCGTCGCCCTCAGCGACCTCGCCGCCCCGGGCAACCTGAGCGACGAGGCCCTCTTGGTTCTCGATGAGGCCATCGCGGCTCTGGACGAACTCGATGAGCGCAAGGCACGCGTGGTCGAGTTTCGCTACTTCGCCGGGTTGAGCGTGGAGCAGACCGCGGAACTCCTCGGCACATCTCCGGCAACCGTCAAGCGCGACTGGGAGTTTGCGCGAGCCTGGCTACTCCGGGAACTCACATCGGGGGTTGACGCGCCGTGAAACCCGAGCAATTCAGGCTGGTCGAGTCGGTCTTCGCCCGCGCGCTCGACGCGGATGCCGACCAGCGGGACACGCTCATTCAAGATGCGTGCCGTGGAGACGTGGTCGTCCTCGAGCGGGTGCGCGAGCTGCTCGACGCCCACCTCGGCGCCGGGCACTTCCTTGAGACCCCGCGTTCCGCTCGGCTTGATGCTTCGCTGGAAGACGATGAGCCCGACGACCCGTACCTCGGGCGCCGGTTCGGTGCGTACGAGGCCACCGAACGCATCGGCGCCGGGGGGATGGGCGTGGTCTATCGCGGGCGTCGCTCGGACGATCAGTACGAGAAGCGTGTCGCGATCAAATTCGTGCGCCAATCCGTTGATTCGGCGGATATCCAGGAGCGGTTCGAGCGCGAGCGTCGTCTCCTCGCACCGCTCCAGCACCCGAACATCGCGATGCTGCTCGACGCCGGCGTGTCGGACGACGGCGCCCCGTACATCGTGATGGAGCACGTCGAGGGTCGCCAGATCGACGAGCACTGCCGGCTCGGTTCGCTGAGCGTGGACGACCGGCTCCGGCTCTTCCTCAGCGTGTGCGACGCGGTGCAGGCGGCGCACAACGCGCTGGTCGCGCACCTGGATCTGAAACCGAGCAACATCCTGGTGACGCCCGATGGTCACGTGAAGCTCGTCGATTTCGGGGTCGCGCAGCTGCTGAACTCACGTCACACCGCGAACGCCACCCGAGCCTTTACACCCGCGTACGCCGCGCCTGAGCAGGTCGAAGGAACGGCGCTCAGCGCTTCAACCGACGTCTACTCTCTCGGGGCGGTCCTCTACAACCTCCTCGCGAACGTGCGACCGTTCGCGACCGAAAGCGAAGCGGGTCTGCGCATCGAAGAGACGATGCTCTCGAAGCCGCCGACGCCACCGAGCGGGGCGGCGTGCTCAACCGGCCAGGAACCCGACGCGAAAGCCACCGCACGGCTGCGACGTCGGCTCGCCGGCGATCTCGACATGATCGTGCTCAAGGCGATGCGGAAAGACCCGGCGGATCGCTACAGCTCACCCTCGGCTCTCGCGGACGATATCCGCCGTCACCTCAACGGGCGCACCGTCTACGCGGCGCCCGACACGTTCGCCTACCGCTCGTCTCGCTTTCTCCGCCGAAACCGGTACGCCGTCGGCGCGGCGGTGCTCCTGACACTCACGCTCACGGGCGGTGTCGTGGGAACGACCTGGCAGGCCGCCGCCGCGACACGCGAACGGGGCCGTGCCGAAGCGCGATTCGAGGACCTCCGCAGGCTCACGAACGTGCTGGTTACGCAGGTCGATGAACGCCTTGCCGATCTTCCCGGTTCCATCGAAGCGCGGCGCGCGATCATCGTTGAATCCGCGGCGTACCTCGACTCGCTCTCGCGCGACGTGCAGGATGAACCTGATCTCCTGCTCGAAGTCGCGGCGTCCTACGAGCAGCTCGCGGACCTCCAGCGCAACATGATCTCCTCCGACCTCGGGGACACCGAGCGCGCGACGCAGAACCATCTCGCCGCAAAGGAACTCCGCGAGCGCGTGCTGGCGCTGCGCCCGAACGACCCCGATGCGCTCAAAGGGCTCGCGACGAGCGCGATACGCGTCGGCGACATGAAGCGATCCCAGGGCGACATCGCCGGAGCGATCGAGTCCTACCGCGAGGGCGAAAGCCGCTGGGCGCGCGCCGCCGACTCGGGCGTGATCGACGAGCTCGACGGCCTCCACAGCCGAGCGGTCGCGCTGACGAAGATCGGGATCGCCGAGCAGATGCGCGGCAACCTCGACGCGTGCGAGACCGCGTTCACAGAGGCACACGCGATGAACTCCGACATCGTCACGCGCGACCCCGGCCGCCTGGTCGACCTCCGAAACCTCGCTGTCACGCTGGAGAAACTCGGCGATGTGAGCGAACGCAGAGGCGATGCCGCACGCGCACTCGAACAGTACCGCGACGCGCACGAGATCTACACACGCCTGGCATCGATCGAACCGAACGATTCTCGCCACCTCTTCAGCGTCGCGGTTTCGCACTCGAAACTCGGCGAAGTGCTCGGCTACCCGACGTACTCCAATATCGGAGACACCGCCGGCGCCGTTCGCGAGTACGAACTCGGGCGAGCGATGATCGACCGGCTTGTCCGCGCGGACCCGAGCGACGCGCGAGCACGGGGCGCCGCAGCGTTCTTCGATCGCCGACTCGGCACGCTGTACGCGCTCAACGGGCAGTACGAACAAGCGCTCGCGCTCCAATTCGCCGCCCACGACGCTGCGCTCGCGACTGTCGACCAGAACCCCAGCGATACGCGGGCGCTGACCGATGTCGCCTCCACGCGGATGACGATCGCCGCGACCTACGAAGAGATGGAGCAGATCGAAGACGCGCTCGAGTGGCACTCACGCGCGATCGAATCCCAGCGGAAGGCACTGGAGATCAACCCAGAATCCGCCGGCACACGCCTCGAACTCGCGGTCGCCCTGCGCACGTGCGCCGACAACCGGATTGCTTTGGCGGAGAACAACTCAGACGATGCAGCAGGCAGACGCGCCGGCCTCCTGCAGGCCCAGAGAGAACTCGCCGAGGGCGCCTCGCACCTCGTTCAGCTCCGCGAGCGCAGCGGCGAACACGCCGCCCTTACCGAAGAACTCGAGCGTTCAAGCCATTCCATCGAACACTGCACGTCCGCGATCGCCGCGCTCAACGGCCCACGCTCATAGCGACGTTTCAGCCTTGCGCGAGCAGTTCGACCGCGCGCGCTACATCCTCGGCTGTCTCCCCGAGCGGGCTGTTGCACGCGTGCATGACGATGTCCGCCCCGGCCTCGAGCGCGAGCGCCATCGCCCCCGGGAGGCTGTACCGCAGCCGGAGCGCGCCCATGTCGATCGAGTCCGTCACCACGAGCCCCGCGAACCCGAGTTCGTCGCGGATCATCCCCGTCGTGATCAGCCGGGACACGCTCGCCGGGTGCTCTGGATCCATCATGCGGTGCAGCAGGTGTCCCGTCATCAGCGCCCGCGGCGGCGCGCTGCTGCGCAGCAGCGCGAGGTAGGGCGCCAGCTCAACCTTCAGATGGTCGTCGGTGATATCCGGAAGCTCCGCGTGCGAATCCACCCGCGCCGACCCGTGCCCCGGGAAATGCTTCACGCACGCCATCACGCCGTTGCCTTGGAGCTCTTCGATCACGATTTTCGCTGATTGCTCCACCTCCGCGATACCGCCGAAACTCCGCCCCAGCCCGGAGATCACGGGGCAGCCGAGATCCAGATCCACGCACGGTGCGCAATTCATGTCGATCCCGACGTCGCGGAGCTCCTGCGCCATGGCGCGCGCGATGCTGCGCTGCGCGTCGGGGCTCATGCCGCTGAATTCCCGCGCCGCCGGGAGCGTTGTGAACCCGTGCTCGCCCCGCAGCCGCGCGACGCGCCCCCCCTCTTGATCCACCGCGACACACACGCTGGCCCCGAGGCGCTCACGGATATGACCGACCAAGGTTGCCACCTGCGTTCGTGTCACGACGTTCCGCGGCTCGCCGGTGCGCACGTCGCGATCAAACAAAACAACACCGCCCACGCCAACGCGCTCGCACGCGTCGAGATCCGTCTCCAGCGCCGCATCACCAGGGATGCCGCCGCGCACGCCGACCATGATCCGCGCGCCGATCTCTCGAACGTCACCCTTCACGAGTCGATCCTTCCCTGCTCCCACGCGAGCCCATCAGGGCGAACGCGAGGCTGACCAGCGAGCCGGCGAGCATCCTCCACCCGAGCGAGACCCGCACCGGAACGCCCACCCACTCGTGCCCCCACTGCAACACCGCGACGACCCCAGCCCCCGCGGCGAGCGCTGCGATAATGCTCACCGACGAGCCGCGTCGGAACACGAGCACCGCAACGAACACCCCGAGCAATCCCGCGTACGCGTACACCATCACGCCAAGGGCGAAAGGGATCAGACCGGATTCCCGTCCGCCCTGCGAGATCGCGAAGACGCCAGCGGTCAGCGCGAGCAGAACGCCGAATCCACTATTGAGAAGCCGGGACTGTCGCAGTGTGACCTCGCGCTTGAGTTCCGCCTGCGCCGCCGTGGACATCGCGTTGAGCGCCGAGTCGAGGCTGCTCATCGCCGCGGCGAACACGCCCGCCAGCATCGCACCGCGCACGCCCACCGGCGTCTCGCGCAGGATGAAGTCCACGTACACCCGGCGTGTGTCGCCCGACCCCTCCCCGCCGATCGCCCCGGTTCTGTGCGCCACGTAGAGCAGCAATCCAATGATCAGGAAGACCCCGGTCATCCCAATCCCTGCCACCGACGCCGCGACGAGGGACGCCGCCGCCCTCCCCGACGAACGGCACGTCAGCGTGCGCTGCGCCAAATCTTGATCGGTCCCGTACGCCGCGGCGCTCAGCAGTGTGAAGCCGATGAGCGCCGACCAGAGCGTGTACGTCTTCTCCAGATCCGCCGAGAGATCAAGCACCCGCAGCTTGTCATCGCTCTCTCTCAGTTCGTCGACGATCCCGGCGAGATCCAGCGGGATTGCGCGGAGCAGCACCCAGATGCTGACCACCGCGGCGAGCACGAAGACGCCCGCCTGCAGCACGTCGGTCCAGATCACCGCGCGGATTCCACCGGCGGAGGTGTACACGAGCGCCACCGCGGTCAGCATCGCGATCGACGCGAGGAGGTGCTGCGTATCGATCGTGCCGAAGACGATCAACGAGCACGGGATCGCCGCGACGTAGAGGCGCGCCCCGCTCGCCAGCATCCGCCCGAAGAGAAAGACGAGCGAACACGCCCGCTGCGCGCGATGCGAGCCGGTAGCGCCGATGACCTCGTACACCGACGTCACCCCGGCGGCGTAATACCTCGGCAGAAACACCAGCGCCACGATCAACGCCCCGAGGACCGTCCCGATCGAGAGCGAGAGGTACGTCATGTCGCCGATATAGGCGTCCTGCGGCGCCCCGATGAACGTCACCGCGGAGAGGGAGGTGGCCAGCACAGACACGGACACCGCCCACGCCGGCATGGAACGCCCCGCCAAACTCATCTCGCTCGCCGACGCCACCCGGCGAGACGCCAGGAGACCGAGCCCCCCCACGATCACCAGGTACGTTCCTAGAACCGCCCAATCGAGCGCCGCCAGCCCGGTCATCGGTGCGCCCCGCCGATGACGCCGCGCAGGCGTCCGCCAGCCGACGCGAGCAGACGTGCCGCCTCGTCATGCGACACCCCGCGGGCGTGCATCACCACCGCGGGCTTGACCTCGCCGCCTGCGCGCTCCAGGAGCGCAAAAGCATCTGGACGCGCCAGCCCGGTGAGCCGCGTGATCACCCGCGCCGCGCGATCACGCAGCTTGTTGTTGCTCGCTCGCACGTCCACCATGAGATTGCCATACACCTTGCCGCGTTCAACCATCACCGCCGTCGAGATCATGTTGAGGATCATCTTTGTCGCGGTGCCGGCCTTCATGCGCGTGGACCCGGTCACGACCTCTGCGCCGCACGCAACACGGATCACGACATCGGCAGAACTCGCCCCGGGAACCACGCCGCACGTCAGCAGCCCGGTGTACGCGCCGCGCCGGTGCGCACACTCGATCGCCCCGAGCGCGTACGGCGTCGTGCCGCCGGCCGTGATCGCCAGCACCGCGTCGCCTGCGCCGACTCCGAGGCGCTCGAATTCCGCCTCGGCCCCGGCCGGATCGTCCTCGAGGCCCTCGCTCGAGGTGCGCAGCGCGTCGTCGCCGCCCGCGATGACGCCGACCACCTCACCCGGCTCGGTCATATACGTCGGCGGGCACTCCGATGCGTCGAGCACGCCCAGACGCCCGCTCGTCCCCGCGCCCGCGTAGATCAATCGCCCACCGGCAGCGCTTCGAGCGCTGGCGGCGCGCACGAAGCGGGCGATCTGCGGGATCGCCAGCCCCACCGCGGCCGCGACCCGCGCGTCCTCCCGGTTGATGAGCGCAAGCCGCTCCTCGACGCTCACCGCATCGAGCATCGGCGCCCCGTCGAGCACCGCCTCGGTCGGCGCGTCGCCGCGGTCGGGCGGGAGGTTCTTCATCGCGGCCCCCTCGTGCGGATCCAGGCGCCGTCGAGCACCCGCGTCTCTCGTCGCCCGGTAACGCCGGCGAGCGTGACGGGCTCGCCGTCCTGTGCGAGTGCGCCGAGGACCGCCATCGCGGCCGCCTCCCGCGCGCCGGGCGGAACACCGAGCACGGCTGTCGTTTCATCGACGCCGATCGCGCGCACGAGCGCGGCGTTCCGCACGCCGCCGCCGGCGAGCAACGGACGCGCACCGGGCGCGTGGCGTTCGAGCCAGGCTCGGATCACGTCGCCGACGGCCGCGGCCGACGTCGCAGCGAGATCGTCGCCCGTGAGCAGCGCATGGGACTCTCGAACCCATGCGCCGGCCTCGTCGCCGCTCCCCAACGAACGCCCCGCGTTCGCCTGTGTTTCGAGGATGGCGACGAGCGAGCGGCGGGCCGCGGCGTCTACGCGCCCACGCGTCGCGGCCTCGCCGCTTGGGTCGTACGGCTGCCCGAGCGCGGTCCTCGCGACCTCGTCGAGTATCTGGTTGCATGCGCACACGTCGGCCCCGCGCGCGTGCGTTCGCTCCCCGGCGGGCAGGACGCTCGCGTTGCAGAACCCGCCGAGGTTCAGGATCACCCGGTCCTCGTGTTCACTGGCGAAGAGCACCGCGTCCGCGAGGGGCGTGATCGGCGCCCCCTGCCCGGCGGCCGCCAGGTCCGCCCCGCGCAGGTCGTAGACGACCTCACAGCCGAGGCGTTCCGCGATCACCCACGGGTTCACGAGCTGCCACGAGAGCGGCGGGGCGTGGTAGACCGTCTGCCCGTGGATAGCGCACAGGTCCAGCGATGGCGTTGGGAGTTGGGCGAGCACTTCGGCGACCGCCATCCCGAAGCCGTGCGCGACCTGCGCGATCTGGGCCGCTGTGACGCGCTCTCCGCTCGCGATGGCGCGCAGGAGCGGCGCGAGGTCTCCGAACGACCCCGTTGCAACGGCGCGAACCGACGCCTCTATCGAGCTCCCCCGCCCGCGGAGTTCCACGAGAGCAGCGTCGACCCCGTCCAGGCTGGTCCCGGTCATACACCCTGCGACGAAACGCGTGCCCATCGGCAGATCCTACCGAGGCGAGCGCCGACCGGAAGGCGTGGCGAGCGCCCTCACGACCCCGATCCGTTGAAAAACAGCAAGCCCGGAGGATGTCCCTCCGGGCTTGCCAGTGAACCGTCATCGGGCGTTGTCCCGACTACCTGTCCTCGTCCGTGATGCCGAACCCGCTGCGGTCTGGCGGCGAGGGCTGCTGGGGCGCCGAGTACGCGTTGGTCGCGAGTTCTTCGAGCAGGTGCTCGACCGCGACCATCAGCTGCGTATCGATGCCGTTGGCGAGGTCCGTCGGGTCGTCAACAACCTCGATGTCGGGGTCGACACCGTGGCCTTCGATGCCCCACGTCCCGTCCTTCTCGTAGAACCCGAAGTTGGGAACGCTCGTGGAGGTGCCGTCGACGAACGGCGGCATCCCGGTGATGCCGACGAGGCCGCCCCAGGTGCGCTGCCCGATGAGCTTGCCGAGCCCGTTGAACTTGAAGAGCCACGGGAACATGTCGCCGCCGGAGCCGGCCGAGCCGTTGATCAGCATGGCCTTGGGTCCCTGATGGGAGTCGGGGGGCCAGGCCCAGTCGCGACCGTGACGGCGCGCCCAGTAGTTGGTGCGCGGGCGGTTGAGCAGCTCGATGAAGCGGGTCGGGATCTGCCCGCCGCCGTTCCAGCGGTCGTCGATGATCAGCGCGTCCTTGCCGATCTGCCCGTAGAACTGGCGGAAGAGCTCGTTCTGGCCCTGCACGCCGGTGTTGGGGACGTAGATGTACCCGATGCGACCGTCGGAGGCCTCTTCGACCACCTGTCGGTTGTGCTCGACCCAGTCGCGGTAGCGGAGCGCGCCCTCCCAGCCCATGGGCTCGATGGTGTACTCGCGGACGTTGCGGGTTTCGTCGTCGCCGACGAGTGCGTCGGCGACTGTGATGGTGGTCTCGTTGCCCGCCGTCCCGATGAACGCGGCCCACGGGTCTTTGCTCGTGTCGATCGTGCTGCCGTTGACGTGCGTGATGTAGTCGCCGGCCTCGATGTCCATGCCCTGGGCGACGAGCGGGTTCCGCGCGTCGGTTTCCCACGGGGCGCCGCCGTAGAGCTTCGCGATGCGATAGGCGCTGACGGATTCACCGTCTGCCTCCTCCGAAGCGAGCTCGAAGTCCGCCGCGAGCATGCCGACGTTCTTCGAAGGTTGGTCCTCGAAGAACGAGCCGCGGAGGTAGGCGTGCCCGACGTTGAGCTCCGAGATCATCTCGGCGATGACGAATGACACGTCCTCGCGCGAAACCGCGTCGTCGAGCAGCGCGGCGTAGCGGGTGTACACCGCGTCCCAATCGACGCCGTGCATGTTCTCCACGTAGAAGAAGTCGCGGTGACGCCTCCACGCGTCGGTGAAGATCTGCTTCCATTCCTCACGCGGGTTGACGGTCTTGTAGAGGTTGCTCGGGGAGCTCGCGCCCTCCATCGACTGCCCGGACTTCGCGTCCGCGATCTTCCAGCGGTTGTTCTGCCCCGCGAGGAGGATCTTCTTGCCGTCGCCCGAGATGTCGATCAGACGCGCGCCCGTGACCACGGTCTTTTCTTCGGGGTCGTCGGCCGCGGCGTCGATCAGCTTGACCGCCGGCGGTGAGCCGGGCGTGAAGCTGTTGTAGAGGAGCTGCCCGGCGTCGTTCCCGAGCAGGTTGCCGAAGCGCCCCGCGGCGACAGGGAGCTGCACGCCCCGGGCCTCGAAGCCTTCGAAGTCGATCTCGACGGGATCGTCCGACGCGCCGGACTTCTTGTCGGAGACCTTGTCGTCGGGGACTTCCTCAGAGGACCGCTCGGCCGTCAGGTCGCCGGAGCCGGTGATCGGCCCGGAGATCTTCCAGGTCCCGGTCATCTTCTCGCCCTTGACGCTGATGGTGCTCACGGTGCTCATGGGGCCCTGGCTGGACTTGAGGATCAGCTCGCCCGTCTCCGCGTCGAACTCGACGGAGTCGTAGTCGCTGACCTCTCCCTGTGATTCCGAAGCGCCGACGTAGGCGCCGTCCTCGAGCTTATTGAAGTACATGGTGTACTCGAGCTCGTCGGTCGGGAGACCCAGCGCCGCGAGGCCCGTGGCCTTGCCGGCCCACGTGCCGACGAGCGCGTCGGCGTCAACGTCGGCGTCGTCACCCCCCGCGTCCTCGTCATCAGCGTCTTCGTCGTTGTCGGAGTCGGCGTTCTCTTCCTCTTTGTCCGCGTCCTCGTCCCACGTTTCTTCGTCGGATTCAAGGAGCGTGGGGTTCTCGACCTCAGAGTTGAGCGGGACGGCGATGAGGCGTGCGGTCTGCGCGTAGACGAACGTGGTGCCGATGTCCTCGTACTGGGGCGACGAGAAATCACGGTTCGACGAGTAGTAGAGGTACTCACCGGTCATCGAGAAGATGGGCTCGGTGTCGTTGAAGTACCCGGACGTGACCTGGTGCTTCTCGCCGCTGTCGGTGTCGTGGATGAAGATGGTCGAGGTGCCGCTGGCGTTGTTGAGCAGGGAGTACGCGATCCAGCGCGAGTCGCCCGACCAGCTCAGCGAGGGCTGGTTGGCCCAGGTGTCCTTGTCGATCAGCGTGCGTTCGCCCGGCTCGAGGGCGACGTGGTGGATGGAGCCGGTCTGGTCGGTGATGAGCAGCGACTCGGAGTTCGGCGCCCAGTGCGTCTGGAAGAAGAACAGCCCCTCGAGATCGGTGAGCTGGCGCGTCTCGCCCTTGCCGTCCGACTGCGTGACGTACAGGTTGTACTCCCCGGATTCATCGGAGAAGTAGGAGATCCAGCGCCCGTCGGGCGACCACGCGGGGGATCGCTCGGCGGCGCCCGAGGTGTCGGTGAGCTGGCGCGCCGGACCGTTCTTGGCGGGCATGGTCCAGATGTCGCCGCGGGCTTCGATCACCGCCCGCTTGCCCGTCGCGCTCACGCCGCCGCCGGCGATGTTCTCGGAGACATCGATGAGCTGCTCGCGGATGTTCGGGGCGGCGCCGGGGATCTTCACCTCAACAGCGCGTGTGCTGCCGTTGCGGAGGTTGACGAGATAGATGTCCGAGCCGTTCTGGCAGACGATCTCACCGCGGCGATCGGAGCCCGGCCCGATCGAAGGGAACTTGACGTCGTACTCGTCGAAGTCGGTGACCTGCTCGCGCTCGCGGGACGACACGTCGTACGACCAGATGTTGAGCTTGTGCTCCGGGCCGCCGTCGGACAGGTAGTAGACGGTGTCGCCGTGCCACATCGGGAGGGTGTCGGTGCCTTCGTGGTCGGTGATTTTGCGAGACTCGAGCGTGTCGAGGTTCATGATCCAGACGTCACTCGCCATGCCGCCGCGGTAGCGCTTCCACGTCCGGAAGTCGCGTTGGTTGGGCGTGTAGGCGAGCCACTTCCCGTCGGGGCTGATGACGCCGTTGGCGCCGTAGGCGGGCGGGAGCTTGGTCGGGAGCCCGCCGTCAGGGGAGACGGTGAAGATCTGCTCCTGACGCCCGAGTCCCGCGGTCCCCGACATGTGGAACACGATGCCCGCGTCCACCCAGTCGGTCGGCGTCTCGTTGCCCGGGTGGTGGGTGACGCGCGTCGGCGCCCCGCCTTCGAGCGAGATCGTGTAGAGGTCGCGGTCGCCCTCGTAGTTGCCCTGGAAGACCACCTGCTGCCCGTCCGGCGAGAAGCGGGGGTACAGCTCCTGACCCGCGGGGCTCGCGAGTGGCGAGGCGGTCCCGCCCGAACGCGGCACGGTCCACAGATCGTTGGCGTACACGAAGACGATCGAGTCCTTGCTGACGTCGGGGTACCGGAGCATCCCGGCGTTGGGGTCTCGATCCGCTGCCCCCGCGGAGGTCGCGGCCGACGCCGCGACGGCAAGAAGGGCGCCGGTGAAGAAACGGTTGGTTCGCGTGGTAATAGGAACTCTCCTTGCGTGCGGTCGGATGGATCAGGATGACAGCATACGTCTCGGCCGCTGCGGATTCACCGGTTGATGCCGCGAATACTCTGACGCACACTCACGACGCACCAGGCGCCGATCGACGACTCTGGGCGTCGGAACGGCGCAACGACGTGTACCGCTTCTTGGCCGAAAACCGCTGGGCATTTCACCCCGCCCGTGAGCACACGCGCACACCGGGCGGGGTTCGGTTTCCGTATCCCTGGACGGGCCGCGGCGCCCCGGTCCCCAGCCGCTCAGCCGAGCCGGACGGGGCGGACCGGGCTGCGACCCGCGCGGCTCATCACGCCCGTTCGGTCGCGACGTGGTAGTGAGGATCTTCGCTGATGTTGACCTCGACCAACTCGCCGGCCCGGTCGAGCAACCGCCGGCAGTCGTCGCTCAGGTGGCGCAGGTGCACGCGTTTGTCGAGCTTCTGGTACCGCTCCGCGAGCGCGTTGATCGCCTCGAGGCCGGACTGGTCGTAGACGCGGCTGAAGTAGAAATCGATCACGACGTCGTCGGGGTCGTCCTCTGGCGAGAAGAGCTCGCCGAACCTCGTCGCGCTCCCGAAGAAGAGCACGCCGTGCAGCTGGTAAATCTTGCTGCCGTGCTCGTTGGTTGTTGTGTCGGCGATCAGGTACTTGCTCTTGTTCCACGCGAACACGAGGGCGGAGAGCGCCACCCCGAGGATCACCGCGGACGCGAGATCGTGCATGAGCACCGTGTACGCGACGACGGTCAGCATGATGAAGACCTCGGGCGCGGGGATCCGGCGCCACGTCTGCAGGGTCGTCCACTCGAACGTGCCGATCACCACCATGAACATCACGCCCACGAGCGCGGCCATCGGGATAGCCTCGATGTACGGGGACAGGAAGAGGATAAAGAGCAGCAGCGCCGCGGCCGCCGTGATCCCTGACAGGCGTCCGCGCCCGCCCGCCTTCACGTTGATCAGCGACTGCCCGATCATCGCGCACCCGCCCATCCCGCCGAACAGGCCGCACGTCACGTTCGCGACGCCCTGCCCCACGCACTCGCGGTTGCTCCGTCCGCGTGTGTTGGTCAGCTCGTCGATAAGCGTGAGCGTCATGAGCGATTCGATCAGCCCTACGCCCGCGAGGATCAGCGCGTAGGGCAGGATGATCCAGAGGGTCGCCGGGGTCATGGGGGGCAGGGAAAAATCCCACCACGCCGGGCGGGGCAAGCCGCCGGCGATACCAACCGACTCGGCGTCAACGGATGCGATCGCCGCCTCGATCTCCTCGGGCGTCAGCGGCGCGACCGGGCCTTGCGTGAGCGCGGTCGCCGCGACGCCGTCGGGCAACCCGGCCCCGGCGGCGCTGAGGAGCGCCGCGTCCTTCTCGAGCTGCGCCTTCTTCACCGCCGCGGCGTGGGTGCTGTCGAGCAGCATGTCCCCCACCGTCAGCAGCTGGCGCGGTGCGCGCTCCCCCGCCGAGTCCTGATCCGCCGGCGCCGACGCGTTGATAGCGACGGCCGCGAGCGAGACCAGCAGGATCGCCGCGAGCGAGGCCGGCACCGCGCGGGTCAGGCGGGGCAGGAACGCGATGATCGCCATCGTCACCGCGACGAGACCGAGCATCAGCCAGAGCCGTGAGCCCGTCAGGAAGGTCATCGCGCCGTCGCTGCCGAGCGTTTTGAAACTCCCGAACTGGGCGATCAGGATGACGATCGCGAGACCGTTGACGAACCCGAGCATCACCGGGTGCGGCACGATGCGGATAAACCGCCCGAGCTTGAACAGCCCGACCCCGATCTGCAACACGCCGCACAGCACCACCGCCGGGAAGAGGTACCCGATCCCGTGGTCCGCTACGAGCGACACGACCACCACGCCCATCGCGCCCGTCGCGCCGGAGATCATCCCCGGGCGCCCGCCGAAGATTGACGTGATCAGACAGATGATGAACGCCGCGTACAGACCGACCAGCGGCGGCACGCCGGCAAGAAACGCAAACGCGATCGCCTCCGGCACGAGCGCCAGCGCCACGGTCAACCCCGACAGGACATCCGACTTGGGCGACCCGCTCAGCCCCGAGCGAAGATCGATGACGGGGTGACCGAGCGATAGGAATTTCGGCAAGCGGATCGTGATCTCAGGCATGCAGTCCTCGGGAGCTCTCAACGGCACATGGCGAACAGCCCAGGCCTCTGGCGGACCCGGGGAGGGCGGTAACTCTACTTTGTGTGCCTGCCGAGCGGACGAACGCACCGATCCCTCTGCGCCCGAGCGCGATCCATCACCACGTGCCCGCCGCGTCGCCTCAGCCTCCGCCGTCGCAATCGCCCCACGCTCCGAGGAGCTGAGCGATATCCGAGGACCCAACGCCGCCGCCGTCGAGGTCCGCCGCGACGCCGGTCTGCCCCCACGCTCCCAGGAGAACCGCGAGGTCATCGCTCCCGACCACGCCGTTGCCGTTGAAGTCCGCCGGGCAGGGCGAGGCGACGGTGATCGTCAGGCTGACGCCCTCGAGCGTCCCCGTGTCGTAGAGCGCCGCGTCCGCGACGACGATGTCCCACGCCCCGTCAAGCGCAAGACCGCTGAAGACAGACAGCGCCGTCACGGGCAGGACGTCCCCGCTGACCGTCGGCGTCATCGACGCGGAGCATTGCTCGTCGGGGCTCACGCTCGCGCCGTCAGTGAAGGTCGCGTCGATGTTGTCCCCGCCGCAGCCGAACGGGTAGTCGTTCATCGACAGGCGTTCGATGAGCGTCGCCTCCTGACCGTTGTGTCGGACGATGACAACGATGTCTCCGACCCACGGGTGGGTCGCGTCGATGCCCACCGTGACACTCTCGACGAGCACGCCAGGAGACGCCGGCGCCGAGAGCGACACCAGCGGCGCCGGCGACGGATCCGCGTCCGCGATCGGGCGGGCGACGGTGTCGGACAGGGTGACCACGCCCGCCTGGGCCGAGGCGACCAGCGAGAAGCAAAGAGCGGGCTGCACGATGAAGCGTTGAAGTGTGTTCATAAGTTGAGAGCTCCTGCGATCATCGCGCCGCGTTCGCGTTCATCTCGATATTCCGGCTGACATCGGTGTACTGGGCGGGGTCGCGCATGCCGGTCGTGTGGCACTGTCCTTCGGTGTGTCCCATGTTGTTGGCACCCGGGAGCTGCCCGCGTGCGCGCTCGATGACCCCGTCGTCGGGGTCGCTCAGCAGGAAGTCGGTCACAAAGTTGCAGAAGTCGAAGCCGAAGCCATCCTCGAACGAGGTCGTCCAGTAGGAGACTTCCGCTCGGTTCGCAGAAGGAATCCCTGCGAGCCAGAGCGCTGAGCCTTCCGGCGTCAGGTCGAAGTTGGTCCCGCACCCGCTGCCGAAGATCTCGCCGAGAAAAGCGATATCGCTCGCGAGCGGCGTGCCCTGATAGGGCGTCCCGAGCGACTGGATCAGCCTGGGCCCGGTCGCCCAGTCCAGGCCGCTCCAGTAGTAGGTGTACAGATGCAGCGCCGCGGCGCCTCCCTGGCTGTGCGCGATCACGCCGAAGGATTTCGACTGATTCCCGAGCGCCGTTATCAGCTGGGCGAACTCGTCATGGCTCCGGTTCTGCCCCGGGTCCTCGAATAGCTCGAGGAACCCATCGAAGTCCCCTATAGGCCACAGCGGGAACTGCGAGCAGTACCCGTGGATGAGCATCAGGTTGTGGGCGCCGAACGATCTCGCGGCGCGAGACGACGGGGTGTTCACACGGATCGGCAGGCGTTCCGCCTCAGCGATGCGCCCGCTGCGCATCACCTCGTCGATCCGCGCGTCGCGCGGCGTGCCGCGGAGGTCGAGCTTCTCGACCAGCAACGGCATCGTGTCCCGCGTCACGAGCGGGACATGCGTGCCAAGGTCCTGCACACGGGTGTTGCGGAGCTCAAAGGGCGCCGACGCGTGGGCCCTGGCGATCCAGCGCTTATCCAATCGGAGCGAGGCCGTCGCAGACCGAGCCGCCGGGTCGTTCCCGACGATGCCGCCCAGCCAGCACACCGGAACCGCGTTCCCATCGGCCCCGCGCCCCCACACTTCTGTCGAGACTTTCACGCGGTCAGTCCAATCGACCCCGAGAACAGGGATCTCGACGCGCAGCGCATCGTCATCAGCCTCTACGGCGATCGCGGAGAGGCCGAGCTCGGCGCCGTCAGGTGAGACAACGACCAGGTGCTGGCTCGTCCGCAGCACGCGTGGCCCCTCGGGTGTCGCCGCATCGACGACGACCTGCACGAGATACTCGCCAGGCATTTCCGCCCGGAGCGAACCGGTGAATCTCGAATCAGCTCGGCGAGCGTCCTGCCCGGAGCCATCGTCGGTCATCGGGACAACGATGCTCTCGCCGTCGGGGCGACGCACACGCATCACCGCGTTGGAGACCGCGCCCCGGATCAGCCCTTGCTCACCGCGAAGCTGCGCGCCGCGGATCTGTGTGACGAATGAGATGTCGTGACCGACGACCAGGTCGAGTGATTTCAGATGGGTGTACGCGCGGTACGGCGCGCTGTCGGAGATCAGCAGATGGTGCGCACCGGACGCGGCAGCGCGCACGGGCGAGCGAACCCGGACCCCCCACGCCCCGGCTTGCTTCCCCTCGATGACGAAGTGGATCCCCTTCTCGTCTCGGGTCCGTGTCACGCCCGCCGGCGGCGACGCGTCGCTGAGCGAAAGCGCGGCGCCGTCAGGCGTCGCCACCTCGAGCGTCCAGCGTTCCGCTTCGGGCCCCAGCAGCATGAGGCGAACGTCGCCGCGGCCGCCGATCTGGACAACCGTTTCCCAGGCGAAGCGCCCATCGGCGGCGGCGGCGAGCTCGACCGGAAGCACCGCCGAGCCCGACTCTCGCCCCAGAAGTTCAGGGCGAGGCAGACGCAGCATGCCCGAGAGAAAATCCTCCGGAGGCGCCGCGATCTGTTTGGGCGTCAGCCAGTCCGCTGCATCCCGCGGCTGGGCCTGCGCACCGACCTGAGCCACGAGCGCCGCACCGGCGCACAGCCAAGCGCCCCACAAAGGAAATAGTCTCAAGGCTTGCACCCTTCCACGTCCGTCTTCTCGAATCCTGAACGCCCCACAGGCCCCGCCTGAGGCCTGACCGGAAGAGTCCTACGGGTACTTGACCGCAAGAGCGCGCAGAGCACAAGGAAAAAGACGCTCGCCCTGGCGAAGACACGGCACGAACCCCGGGGCCCGATAGGAACGCTAGTCCTCATTTCCAACCGCAGCCCCGCAACGAGAGACCCTGTGCGGCACAGCGCTCGCGAGCACCACGGAGAGCCCCAACCTGTTGCTCGGGTCAGTTTTCTACGCGACGGTGCTCAGCCGCGTTGTCTACCGCGAGGGCACGGAGGCGCGCGCGAGAGAACTCTCTTTCAAAGAGATCATGATTGGCCGTGGCGAGACATTCCTCAAACGCGACACGCGCCGCGGCGTGCTCGTCAACCCACTGCGCACGGATGCCTGTGTAGTAGTACGCCTCGGCGCGCTGCTCGTCGGTTGCCGCGTACTCGTACAGCGCCTGATTCATCGGGCGCCCGAGCAGGTAGCCGGCGAGGCGGGCTTCCCACGAAGCGTGGTTGTCCGCGAGCTGGCCGAGGAGCAGGGTCGCATTCGCGGCGTCCCCCTGCTCGCGAAGAACGATCGCCGACCAGAGATCCGCGTACCCCTTTAGGGCAGGGTTGATCTCCGCCGCCGCCCGGTAGTCCGCGAGCGCCAAGGATGGTTCGTTGATCTCCTGATACACAGCGCCCCGGCGGAGGTAGCCCATCTCCGTAGGCTTGGCCGTGGAGATCCACCGCGTCAGCATGGCGATCGCCTCGTGGCGGCGCTCGAGGTGCACGAGCGCTTGCGCCCGGTAGAGATAGTTAACGTGCTCCTCCGGGTTGAGCATCGACGCCGTGTCGAACGCCTCCGCCGCCTGCTCGAGTCGGTGCGAGAAGTAATAGGCCGTCCCGCGGAGCCTCCACGTGGTCTCGTCGTCGGGCTCGAGCAGCTCGCAGCGGGCGAGGTCCTCGAGTGCTTTATCCCAGAACTCCGAATCCAGATACACCTCGGCGCGACGGAGATAGCCACGCGCTGATTCGGGGGCCATCTCGATGAGCGTGTTCGCGTCCGCGAGCGCCTCGGCCACGTTGCCGAGCGTGAGATGCAGCTGACACCGCTCGGCGTAGATGTCCATGTTTGCAGGGTCGATCGACTCCGCGAGGTTGTAGTCGTCGAGCGCGCCGGCCGGATCGCCCAGGCCGTCTTTCCCTTGTGCGCGCGTGACGTAGGAAAAGGCGTAGCCTGGATCAATCGCGATCGCGCGCGTCGAATCCTCGATCGCCAGCTCGTACTTCTTAAGGTAGACACGGGTCACGGCACGGTCGTACCACCAATCGATCTCGTTCGGGTTGAGGCTCGATCGCGCGGGCAAACGACGCCTCCGCTTTTTCATACTCACCCTGCTGGTAGTAAGCGATCGCTTGCAAGCCGTGCACACGGTGCCCGCCGTGCTTGAGCTCGATCGCGCGGGCGAGATCGATCTGAGCAGCCCCCCATTTGGCCAGATGCCCGAGCCGCACCGCACGCTCAACGCTCGCTTCGGTCAGACCGGGGGCACGTTCGATCGCCGCCGAGAGCTGATCGATCGCCGCCTGATGGTCGGGTTCAACCGCGGCTCTGAGACACAACGCCTCCGCGGAATCAAGATCGGCCCGCTCGATCGCGTGAAGGTGATCCAGAAGCTGCTTCCATTTGCGCTGAACAGCTTGGGCTTCGGGATCAACCGGCTCGCCTTCCTGCACAACCGGCAGCCTCGGCGGGTGCCCGAACGTGTAATGCAGCGCATGCCCGGCGATGAAATGCGCCTGGGCGTCGTCCGGCACGGCTGCAAGGTGCGCATCGAGCAAGGCAACCGCCTCGTCACGCCGGCTGTCCCGAAGCAGAATCCGCGCCTTGAGATGGACCAGGCTTGCACGATCTGGCGCAAGCGAGATCGCGTGGTTCACCGACCGGAGCGCCGCTTCGAAGTTCTCGAGACGGAACGCCGCGACGGCTTCTTGCTCGCTCAGCAGCGATTCTTGGACGATCGCGCGTGCTTCTGATTCTCGCCCCCTCAGCTGGATGCTGTCGTTCGCGACGTACAGCGCCGCGCTGAGCAAGAGGAGCGCGAGAATCACCGCCCCCATCGTGATAGGAACGCGCCGACGACGCATCACACGTAACGCTCGCTGGACCGGGGACTGCCGGCGTGCTTCGATCGGCAAGTCGAGCAACCACCGGCGTAGGTCGTTGGCGAGCTGCGCCGCGCTCGTGTACCGAAGATTCCTGTCCTTTTCGATTGCCTTCAGACAGATCGTTTCGAGCTCGCGAGGGATAGACGCGATGTGACGGTGCGGCGGCGTCGGCTCGTTGTTGAGGACGTTGTAGAAGATCTGCTTGTCGTTCTTCCCAGAGAAGATCGGGTGGAGCGTCAGCATCTCGTAAAGCGTCGCGCCCAGCGCGTACACATCAACCAGCACGTCGGACGGACCGCGCATGGGATCGACCTGCTCAGGCGAGAGATACCGGCACGTTCCGAGCAGCGTCCGGCTGGCGGTGATCGATTCTTCCTCCTGTGATCTCGCGAGCCCGAAATCAGAGATCATGATCCGTCCGTCATCGCGGATCAGAAGGTTGGACGGTTTGATGTCGCGGTGCGTGACCCCTTGCTCGTGCGCGTACTGGAGCGCGTCAGCAACATCCGCCACCCAGTTGGCAACGATGCGGTAGTACTCCACGGATGACTTGCTCTGCCTGCTCGTGCTGGAATACAGCGCCGAATCCGAATGCGACCGCGAGGCACGATCGCCGCGAGCATCCGTCACGGATTCAAACGAACCGGCTTCCTGGATTTCTTCGAGCACACGGCTGAGCGACTTCCCGTTGATCAGCTGCATCGTGAAATACAGCGTCCCGTCGATCTCGCCAAAGTCATAGACAGAGATGATGCCGGTGTGCTCGAGCCCCGCCGCGAGCTTCGCTTCGCGCCGGAACCGCTCGCGCGCGTCGGGACGCGAGAGCGAGATCAGCGTCGGGAGTACCTTGATCGCGACCATGCGATCAAGCTTCGGCTGTCTCGCTTTGTAGACAACGCCCATACCGCCGCGGCCGAGCTCGCCGATGATCTCGTAATCGCTAAGGATCGCGCTCAGACGCCGAAATGGCTCTTTGATATCAACTGGCGTTTGCGCTCGAACGCTCGACGCCCAGGACAGGTCCGCCTCCAGCAGCGCCTGCTGATCGATCGAGTCCGCGATCGCGCGGCACTTCGAGCACTCGTCGAGGTGTTTCGCCAGCTCGCCCTTCGTGCCGTCGTCGCTCACCGACAACAAGACCGCTTCGATCTCTTCACGCCCTCGGCATTGAGTCGTCTTCTTCATTCGGGAGCGCCAGGAGCGAGCGTCGTACCGCCGGCCGCGTCGGTCTTGTTCAGTTCATCGATCTTCTGACGGACCTTGTTGAGCACCATGTGGCGCGTGACGTACACGTTCCCGACGCTCATCCCGGTGTTTTTCGCCACAGTCTCCGCTGGCATGCCCTCGAGCGCGTACTGCCGGAACGCCTCCATCCGACGAGGCGACACATCCTTCGCGACCTGATCGATGCTCCAGAGCATGTCCTGCAGGCGCCACTCTTCCTCCCAGATCTCATCGAGAGTCGGCCCGTCATCGTCGCACTCTGCGAGCAGGTTCTCGATCGAGACCTCAGACTTCCGTCGCCGGGCGTTCTCGCGGATCTTGTTCTCCGCGATCGTGCGCACCCAGTTGCGGAACTGACCGCGGCTGCGGTTGTATTCAAAGTCTCCGATGTGCGACAGGATCGAGACCATCGTCTGTTGCACCAGGTCGTCCGCATCATCGCCCGACAAACCGCGCATGCGCGCAACGCGGTAGATGGCCGGCGCGTAACGCTCAAAGAACTCACGCCACGCGAGCTGGCCGTTCCGGCCGTTGCTCAGCGAAGTCAAGAGTGACGGGCGCGTTTCCGGGAATCTCATTGGCCAGGTCTCTCCCGATTCGTACTTCCAACCACCATCCCAGCGTATCACTCAGGAACGCCGAAGCAATGCTGTTTTCGCACAACCGACCATGTCTCTCGGGCTCTACTGGGACGCGAAAAATTACTGCAAGAAAAGGTAAAACAGCCCGTAAGATTCTCCGGGCGAGCGCATAGAACATGATGGAGAGGCCACACGGTCCGATGCTCTGCTCGAAGTGCCCACGTGCTTCCAGCCAGATCACCACGCGGACTGGTAGGAAACACGCACCGCGAAACACGGTGCTCACACACGTCACTTCGGTACATCCGAAAAGGGAAGAGAGATCCATGACACGCACTTCACCGATCGTTATCGCTGCGCTCGCCGCCGTTGGTTCCGCGACCTTCGCTCACGCCGGTTTCATCGAAACCGCGAGCACACGTCTCGTGCGCACCGACGCCGTCGCGACCGGCTTGCAGGATGGCGTCCACACCATCTTCGGCCCCAGCATCTACGGCGTCATGAACGACGATGTCAGCTCCTTCCAAAGCGGCGATGCCGGCGCCTACGGCAACGGGTTCGCGTACCAGAACACCACCATCAGCGCCGGCGCCTACAGCGGTGTCGTTGAAGCCATCGCCAGCGCCGACCCCGGCTCCAGCGGCTTCGACATCGTTAACGGCTACGCCAGCTCCGAGCTCTACGTCGAGTTCACCGTCACCGGAACAACCGAGTTCGACCTCTCCGGCAACGGCGGCGGCTTCGGCACCGTCAACGGCGCCCTGAGGTCGCACTCGTACGTTGCGATCGAGAGCCTCGGCGGCGGGACGGCTACCCAGGTGTTCCTGCAGGAAGACGACCTGTACACCACCTTCGCGGGGAGCGGCACGCTTCTTGCCGGCGACTACCGGTTTGTCGTGACATCCACCACCATCATCGATTTCATCTTTGACTCTGGCCCGTTTATCGAAGGCAACGCGTCTGTGACGTTCGACCTCACCTTCGTCCCCGCCCCTTCGACGGCGGCGCTCTTCGGCCTCGCCGGCCTCACCGCGACCCGTCGCCGCCGCTGAGCCCACTCTCTCTCCACGTACGCACATCTTTGACAGACGGCCCCGAATCACCGGGGCCGTCTGTTTGTATAGAGAGCCGCACGTTTCAGCGCCAACGATTCGAGCCTGGACGTTCGTGTTCCCCAGCATGCGTGGTGATCGGCGGCACGGTGCGTTTGCGGAAGCCGACTAACCCGTTGCCCCGCCTCCCGACCGCTGCGCGTTCGCCCACGCCCCCGGCGGCATACCCATGATCCGCTTGAATGCTCGACTGAACGCCGCCTCTGAGTTGTAGCCGAGCCTGACCCCGCACTCGCCGGCGGTCATCTCGGCGTCCCGGAGCCACGCGCCTGCGGTGTGCATCCGCCACCTCGTGACATACCGCATCGCGGGTTCCCCGACGAGCTCTGTGAACCTCGACGAGAACGCAGAACGTGACATGGCCACCGACGAAGCCAGCGATGCGACCGTCCAGTCCTTTGTCGGCTCGCGATGAATACTCAGCAACGCCGGCCCGATGCGTTCGTCGCTGAGGGCGCCGAGCCACCCGCGACGCGACTCCGGATTCTCTACAAGCCACGCGCGTATCGCCTGAATGACGAGGATGTCCGCGAGCCTGGTCACGATGGTCTCGCCGCCAGGCTGCCGGGCACTCGCTTCTGCTGCCATCAGACGCAGGGTGCTGTGCATCCACTCCGCGCTCGGGGTGTTCCACGTCTTGATGTGGATCAGACTCGGAAGCAACTCGACAAGGTCGCGCGCGGCGGGGTGATCGAGGCGCACAGCGCCGCAGATCAGCGTTGTCTCATCCCCCCCGCCCCCATAGCTGAGCACCTCGTACCGCGGCGTGACCTGCTCGATCGGGAGATCGAAGTAGTTGATGGTGCGCGCCCCCTTGGCGTGCTTGATGACGTGACCCTCTCCGCGCGGCATCAGCGCGAACTCGCCGGGCAGGAGCGCGGCCGGCTCGCCGTCCTCGAACTCCAACCGGCACTCGCCCGAGGTCACGATGTGAAACATCAGGCAGCCCGGCATGGGCGGCATCACGACCCCCCACGGGGCGCTGAGATGAGACCGCGCATAGACGACCCCCTCCAGGCGGAAGGAGTGCAGCGTCTCGCCGAGCGGATCGGCGGATTCCCATGCAGACGTCGTCGGCTGGGACGGAGTGCGGGCTGAGGCTGGAGTCATACCCGACTATATCAGGGATCTCTATGATGCCCAGTTTCTTGGACGAATGGGCAAAAGATACGGATTATAAATCATTGTTCGTACACGATACCGCCACAACACTAGACACATGAAGAGTAGCGGTCGCCAGTGGCGCCGCAAAGGATCACCGAGCCCACAACCGATCGGAGCACGCCATGAGCACCAAGAACCTCGCGTATCAGAACGTCCTCGTCATCGCCGCAAACGGCAAGACCGGGCGGAGGGTCGTTCCGCTTCTCGAGCAGCGGGGCGCCACCGTCCGCCGCGGGTCGCGATCCGGCACCCCCGCGTTCGATTGGGAATCGCGCAGCACGTGGGCCGGCGCCCTGGAGGGCATGGACGCCGCGTACGTCGTCTATCAGCCGGACCTCGCGGTCCCGGGCGCCGACGACGACATCCGTGCATTCGCGCGGATCGCGAAGGAACAGGGCGTCCGCAAGGTCGTTCTCCTGAGCGGGCGGGGCGTCAAGGAGTCCGAGGTCGCGGAGCAGATCGTCGCACAATCCGGCCTCGCGTGGACCTTCGTCCGCGCCGCCTGGTTCAACCAAAACTTCAGCGAGGGTGACTTTGCGACCATGGCGCGAGACGGCGTGATCGCGCTGCCGATGGGAGACACAGCCGAGCCGATCATCGACGCGGACGACATCGCCGAGGTCGTCGCCGTCGCGCTCACCGACACACGTCTCAACAGCGAGACGCTCGACCTCTCCGGGCCAGCGGCGCTCACACACGACCAGATCGCAGACGAACTCTCGAAGGCGTCCGGTCGGCAGATCCGTTACGCCCCGATCACGACCGACGAGTTCCGCGCAGCGCTGGGCGACATGGGCACGCCGGCTGAGTACATCGATCTCTTGGTGTACCTGTTCGACGTTACCCGGAGCGGTGTGAACGAAGCGCCCACTGGCGATGTCGAGCGTGTTCTGGGGCGGCCGCCGAAGAGCTTCGCCGAGTTTGCTGCCAAAGCCGCGGCAGAGGGCGCCTTCAACATGCCGGAGGCAGCGAACCCGTGAGGCCGCTGGGCGCAGGAACCCACGCGGGGACGGCTGACGCGAACAGGAACGCTCTCATTTCAGGCGAAAACCCCGCCTGCCCGGGTCAACGCCGGTCAGACGGGACATGGAGTAGATGTATTTGGAGGATCGATGCTTCCGCGCGGTTACTCGGCATGCACTTCGAACAACCCCGGCCAGTTCGTGTTCGCACGAGCGACGCTGCCGTTAAAGTCGGCGTTGAACTTCTTCAGGATGTCCGAGTTGACGTTGAGGTAGAGCTTCCCGTTTCGGACCTGCGCGGTGGTGACGTCCACCGGCAACAGAATGTTGATGGAGACGCCGTAGGAGCAGAAGCCGCCGTACTGGGGCGCGAAACGCTCCGGGCTGGCGACGAAAGCGGCTCTGTTTTCTTCCGTTGCGAACAGGTACGTCGCGCCGGCGTGCTCGGCGCGGATCATGGGCGAGCCGTTGAGCGGCGTCTCGCTCTGGAAAAAGCTGACGGGGTCGAAGCCGTCAAGCCCGATCCCGCTCGCGCCCGAGACATTGACCAAAGAGCCGCGAGCGGAGGCGATGTTCGCAACAGCCTCGTCGGTGCTCCACACGTCGCTCGCGATCATGCGGTAGTTCACAAATGCGGCTTCGAACCCGTCGTATCCCGGCAGCTTCGCGGCGGCCGTCGCGTCGGAGACGACCACGACCTCGAAGCCCTCCTCGACGAGGTCTCGCATGTGCGACTCCACACAAAGGTTGGCCGACATACCGGCAAGGACGACCTGGTTGATCCCGGCCTTGCGCAGCTGGAGCGAGAGGTCATTGGACTCGGGGCCGTACACCTTGTGCGGACCGACCACGACCGTCGCGCCATCGTTGATGTACGGCTTGTACCGTTCGAGCCAGTCGGCGCCCGAGCCCTCGACGGACGATGCATCGAGCGGCCCCTGGCGATCGAACATGCCGATGTTGTGCATCAGCGTCTCGAGCGCGCCCTCGAACTCCCAGCCGTGATCGTGCGGGTAGTAGTAGTGAGGGCTGACGAACACGCGGGCGTTGGAACCTTTGGCGGCGGAGAACAGCCGCTCGATGTTGTCAACGGTCCCGTTCTCCGTCACGCTCTCGCCCACGACACCCCACGCCACACCGTCTGTGCTCAGGAAGTCGTTCTGCGGATCAATGACAACAAGCGCGTAGGCGCCGAAGTCGAGATCAACGCCCGGACGGGGAATCGGCGCGTCGACACGCGGGCCGTCGATGTAGTGGACATGCCCGGCAAGATCATGCCCGGCGTGGTCGCCGTGGCTTGCCGGCTCGGCCAAAGCCGTCAGTGAAGCAACGGAGGTGGCGGTGAGGGTGGCGATCGTCATGGTCATGCGGTTCATCGTGGATCCTTTCTTGTTGAGACTCTTCGAGAGAAACGCTTACGAACGGTTGTTGCGCTACTGCTGTGGTTCTGCGGGGGCTTGCTCGCCCGCCGCGGAAGCCTGATCAACGACCTCGCGCAGAAGCCAGCGACGCACGAGTCCAGCGATCAGGTCGCCGTCCTCCTCGAGCGCGAAGTGCCCCGTGTCGAGCAGGTGCAGCTCGGCGTCCGGCAGATCACGCAGGTACGGCAGCGCGCCGGACGCCGGGAAGATCTCGTCGTGGCGACCCCAGGTAATGATCGTCGGCGGCTGGTGCTCGCGGAGGTACGCCTGCCACTGCGGGTACCGCGCGAGGTTGCTCCCATAGTCGTACGCGAGTTCGAGCTGGACGTACGCATTCCCGGGGCGCTCAAGCAGCGGCTGCACGACCATCCAGTTGTCGGGACTGATCGCCTCGGGGATCCGTGTCCCGTGCGTGAATTGCCATCTCGTGGCTTCGGGTGTCAGCAGGCTGCCGAGGTGCTCGATGGCTTTCGGGTCTTGTGGGTTCTTCCAGAAGTCGCGCCACGGCCCCCAGAACGAATCGGGGAGACCCTCTTCGTACGCGTTGCCGTTCTGAATGATGAGCCCGGCGACGCGCTCCGGGTGCTCGCTCGCGAGCCGGAACCCGACGGGCGCACCGTAGTCCTGCAGGTAGAGCACCCAGCGCTCGGCGCCGACGCGATCGAGCAGCTCTTCCATCATGCCGGCGATGGTGTCGAAGGTGTACTCGAACTCTTCAGCGGGCGGGGAATCCGAGAGCCCGTATCCCGGGTAGTCGGGCGCAATCACCCGATACTCACCCGCGAGCAGCGGGATGAAGTCCCGGAACATGTGCGAGCTGGTCGGGAAGCCGTGCAGCAGCACGATGACCGGCTTGCCCGGGTCCTGCTGATCAGCCCCCGCCTCACGGTAGGAGATGGTTGTGCCGTCGATTTCCATCGTGCGTGTGTAGACCGGCACGCGCTCGGCGACGGTTCCCGCGCGCACCGCGGGCGGCGCGGCGTTCGCTGGGGCCGCGGACAACGCAACGGTGCCGACGCCGAACGCTGTACGGAGATGCAATGCTGTCCGACTGGAGTGGTTCATCGTGTATCCCTTTCCGGGGTACGGTTCGAATCGTGTGCCTGTGGGTATCGATGTGATGCGCGCGTCCCGGGCGGACGACGAATCGGTGTTCATCGCACGTCCGGAATGCCCTCGTGCGACGCGGGTCTCGCCCCGGGAGCGGGCCACCGGAAGCGGCGGTCTGTCTCTGTGATCGAGACGTCGTTGATGCTGGCCTCGCGACGACGCATCAACCCGGCCTCGTCGAACTCCCACAGCTCGTTGCCGTAGCTGCGGAACCACCGCCCGTCGGAGTCGTGCCACTCGTACTGGAATCGCACGGCGATACGGTTCTCGCGGAAACCCCAGAGGGCCTTGGCGAGCCGGTAGTCGAGCTCCCTCTCCCACTTGCCTTGCAGGAAGGACCGGATCTCGTCTCGCCCGCAGAGGAACACGTCGCGGTTGCGCCACGCACTGCCTGGCGAGTAGGCCAGCGCGACGCGCTCCGGGTCGCGGCTGTTCCACGCATCCTCGGCGGCGCGGACCTTCGCGATCGCGCTATCGAGGGTGAACGGCGGAAGAAGTGGGCGAGGCGATCGCGCAGACGCCGAGGCGCTAGGCGCTGTTTCAGGTTTCATGTCATGCTCCTTGGACGGTGTCCGGCTTCTGCGGCTCACCGTCAACGCATGGGTTAGTGAGCAGACCCAGCGAGTTCTGCCGGCGTCCACACGACAGCCGAGAACGCGTCGTCAAGAGGCGTGCCCGCGACGTGATTGGTGTAGTTGGACATCACCTTCAGCGCCGTGCCGAGGATGACCTCAAGAACGGTTCGCTCTGAGTAGCCAGCGGCGAGCAGCGCATCAATATCGCTCTGCTCGGGCCAGCCGCGGGTCTCGTTGATCGTGACGGCGAAGACGCGAAGCGCCTCGAGCTTCGGGTCCGAGAGCGCCGTGCCGTCGCGGAGCGATTCGATGACCTCGTCCGGCACGCCCTGGGCCTTCGAGATGCCCGTGTGCGCGGACATGCAGTAGGCGCAGCCGTTGAGCCGGTTGTTGACCATCAGGATGATCTGACGCTCGGTCGGCGACAGGTCGCTCGTATCGAAGATGCCCGAGAGTGTCATGTACCCCTCGAGGAGCGCCGGCGACCCGGCCATCGTGGCGAGCAGGTTCGGGAGAAACCCGAACGCTCCCTGCGCGGTCTCGATGAGCTGCTTGGCGTCGGGCGCGGTCTCGGCGGTGTGGAGCGGGAAGCGGGACATGGCGGACCTCCTTCTGGCAATGCGATGTCTTCCCCGGCGAAACGCTCGCCGGGGCCCCTGAGTCGGGTGATGCGGTCTCAAACTGGCTGTCCCAGCCCTCGCCACCGCGGCAGAGGCTGCGACGGCCTTACTTTACTGACTAGTAAGTATGCGTCAACCCTCTTGGCTCGAATACGCCGAAAAATCTCCCTGCGCCGCACTGAACCCTCATTTGGACGTCAATAGATCAAAATAAGCATCCCGAGCGGTATGAAATCCGCCGTGTATACGTATTGTCTAGTCAGTTATGATGCCGCCTAAGCCGCCGAGGGGAGCGACCCGTGCCGCCAAGCCGCCGAGACGATCTGATCGATGCCGCGATGCGTGTCTTCTACAAGCACGGATTCCACGCATCGAGCCTCGATGACATTCTCAAAGAAGGCGGCCTCAGCCGACCGACGCTCTACAACCACTTCAAATCCAAGGACGAGCTCATCGTCGCAGCAATGCGCCGACGCGACGAGATCTTCCGCAACCGGCTGATGAAGCACGTCGAGTCAAAGGGTAAGACGCCGCTCGAGCGGCTCGAAGCCGTCTTCGACTTCCACGAGGACTGGTTCACGGGCGACGAGTTCTGCGGCTGTATGTTCATCAACGCATCAGCCGAGTTCTCGATCGCCGAATCCGCGCCGCGCAGGATCGCCGCGGAGCACAAGCAAGAGATCGTGCGCTACCTCCACGCGCTGTGCGAAGCTGCTGGGTGCGACGACCCCGGCACCATTGCCGAACAGCTCAACATCATCATCGAGGGAACGATCGTCACCGCGCGTGTCGTCGGCCAAGTCGTCGACGGCGGCAAAGACCCCGGCACATCAGTCCGCCTCGCCAAGCACATGGCGATGGGGATCATTGCCAGAGCGTTGCCAGACGCCTAGCCGCCCCTGCCGTACGTCCCCCGCTGACACAAACCCAAAGCAACACCCTGGTGAGGAGCGCACTGCCGACACTGTCGATATGCACGGCCAGCTCCTGCGTGTCCAGCTCGATACGCGATTCAGGAGCGAGAGACCCTAAACGCCGTGACCATCATCCTCCACAGCACCCCGAGGACGTGCGTCTTCTGCGAGACCACACCGAACGTCCCACCGGACGCCCCCGCATCGGAAAGAGCCATCACCCGCCCCCAGGCACGCGCAGAGCGGAGGAACAGAGCCCATCATCCAGCTCGTCCTCAGCTACGCCATCACAATGGATTCGTCATCGTTCACTCACCCACGCCCGTGAGTGGCAAGAGGCTCTGAATCCGTTCGTGGATCTCACTGGCGGCCGGATCACCGTCATCGAAGTGCGCTGACGCTTTGCGCAGCAGCGCAACCGCCTCCGCCGCGCGACCTTGTTCACCGATGGCCTCCGCCAAGCTCATCTGTATGGGCCCGATGTACACACGCCCGTCGAGCCCCATCGTCACCGCCATACCCAACGCTTCACGACACGACGCCTCGGCTTCGGCCATGCGCCCGGCGAGCGTCAGCGCCTCACCGCGAGAGAGCAGCGCCGTCGCCGTGATCGGATGCATCGGAGGCAGGTTAGCCCGGAGAATGATCAGCGATTCATCGATCATCCCGATCGCTTCGGCATGGCGCCCTTGCTTGCTCGCCAGTTCAGCCAGCGTAAGGATCGGCAGCGCTGGTGCGAAGTGATCATCGCCAAAGAATCCCTGGTGCATCTCGACGGACCGCTTCAGAATCGGCTCCGCTTCATCAAGACGATCCTGCGCAACCAGAAGTCGCCCGAGATTCGCAAGCGACGCGGCGACATCCGGATTCGGTCGCGAATCGATCGCCAATCGCGCTTCGATCGACTCTCGATAGAACCGCTCGGCGTCATCGTGACGGCCTTCGTTGCGCGCGAGCACGGCCAATGAATTAAGCACGATCGACGCCTCGACCGATGCGCCGCTGTCCTGGAACAACCCTAGCGCGAGCGTGTACGACTCGCGGGCCTCGTCGCGGCGGCCTAGTCGCCTCAGGATCGCGCCGCGCAGCATCGCGACGCGCCCCCGCGCAATCGGCGGCGCATCGGACTCCTCTGCGAGCGCGTGAGCCCGATCAGCGTGATCAATGGCCTGATCCCATTGACCAGCATCCATAGTCAGCTCCGCCAGATGACGGTACGCGTCCAGAAGGTCCGCCATGTCACGCCTGCGCTCGGCGCTTTCAATGATGGCGAGCACAAGGCGTTCAGCGTCATCAAGCCGATTGAGGTTGGCGAGCGCGTCAGACAACGGGAGCTTCACGTCAATCGCAGCCGCCTCGTGCTCAGGTCCTGCGTCGTCATAGAGCTGAGCCGCCTCCTGAAGAGCGTCGGCGCCGCGTTCATACGCAAAGATGGCGATGTACGCGCGCCCGATGACCGAGAGCATGGCCGCTCGAACAATCGGCTCCTCGACCTGGACATCGAGCGAGTCGGCCGCGCCGTCGAGCAACTCGAGAAGCAACTCGGTGTCGCGACCCTGTGCGCGCCGCGGATCGAGACCGAGCAAGATCTGCTCGAGAAACGCGGACGACGCGCTCGCGCGTTCCAAGGCGATCTCCGCCCTCTGGCGCGCTTCCGCCTCTCGCAACAACGTGGCGCCTGTCGCGATCAATCCGACGATCAACACCACGATCACAGCGCACACCCCACCCACGAGCGCTCGGTTGCGGCGTGCGAACTTGCGCAACTGATAGGCGGTGCTTGGCGCCCTCGCTTCGATAGGCTCATTCCGGAGCAGCCGACGGATATCCGCCCCTAGCTCCGCAGCGGACTGATACCTGCGATCCTGGCTGCGCTCCAGCGCCTTCGCAAGAATCGTGTCAACGTCGCCTCGCAGACTCGTCACGATCGAACTCGCGCGGGTTGGCTCATCCTCGCGAATCACCCGTATCGCATCGGGCAGCGGAAGCTGATCGACACGGTGCGGCAGCTGATCCGTCAGCAACTCGAAGAGCACGACGCCGAGCGTGTACACATCGCTCCGCGTGTCGATCGAATCGGGGTCGCCGGATGCCTGTTCGGGGCTCATGTACGCGGCGGTGCCCAGAATCTGCCCCGCCTCGGTGCGCATGGTCGCTGCCCGGGTGTCGCCCTGGGTCATCCGCGCGACGCCGAAGTCGAGAATCTTTGGCTGCCCCGCTCCGTCTACGAGGATGTTGGCCGGCTTGAGGTCGCGGTGGATCACGCCGCGCTGGTGCGCGTGCTCAACAGCGTCGCACAGCAAGGCCGCGATCGAGAGGCGCTCTCGCGTTGAAAGCCGCGCGGAGCGCGCGTGCCGGAGGAGCCCGGCGCCCTCGACCAGTTCCATCACCAGATAGGGCGTGCGGCGACCGTGGATCTCGCCGATCTGCGCCTCGTACACCTGCGCAATGCCGGGGTGTTTCAGCCGGCCCAGCGCATCCGCTTCGCGCTCAAAGCGGCGCGTGACCGAGGGCGTGACGAACCCGGGACGGATCAGCTTGAGCGCCACGCGCCGGCTGGGCCGCTCTTGCTCCGCCTCGTAGACAACGCCCATCCCGCCCTCGCCGAGAAGCCGTATCACTCGATACCCGGCAATCTCTGGCATCGCATGATCGACCACCATGGAGCCGCTCAGGTCACAGTCTGCATGAACCGATTCGTCGAGCGCCGCCAGCAATCGCTCGACCTCCCGGCGCAAGGAGCTGTCGTCGCCGCAAAGCGCCGAAATGCGTTCGTCGCGCTCCGGCGGTGAGAGCTCACACACCCGATGAAACACGTCGCGAACGCGAGCGTAGGCCGCGTCACTCATGACCCATCCTCAGCTCCGCCCAGAGCCAGGACTTGGCCATCTGCCAGTCGAGATACACAGTCCGATCGCTCACACCCAGCACCTGTGCAGTTTGCTCCACTGTCAGGCCTCCAAAGAACCGCAACTCAACGATCTGCGCTTGCCTGGGCTCGAGGCGCGCAAGCTGCTCGATCGCATCGTTCAGCGCGAGGACATCCCACTCGCCGTCGCCCGTGCCGACACCCGACAGCGTCACGCGTTCGCCAGCGCCGCCACCCCGCTTGAGAGCGTTCTTCTTCCGCGCATGATCGACAAGAACCTGCCGCATGGCACGCGACGCCAACGCCAGCAGATGCTCGCCATCCGCTGGCGGGCTGCTCGTTGCATTGGCCAGCCGGATGTACACCTCGTGCACGAGCGCAGTCGGCTGCAACGTGTGTGAGACAGGCTGGAGCCGGAAGTGCGCCCGCGCCAGCGAAAGGAGCGCCCCATAAGCCTCGTCGAAACGGCCGCCGCCATCAGCCGGCTGGTCATGGGCCTCGCCCATCTTCACACTCTCCGCTCGCGACAATGGATTAGAGCCATCCTACACCCCCTCAAAGATGTATTGCAAGACGACTTCAGGGTTCAAGGCCGGACCGCGTGGTCATAGAGGAAGACGCCTCCCTCCGAGTGGACCGCGGCGTCACGGCCCATGCAGACCACTGGAGCACCCTCGTGAACATCCGATACGCAACTCTCGCGATCACCGCGACCATCTCAGCGCTCGCGTCCAGCGCCGGCGCGGCGCCCCCTGTCCTGGACTTCCAGGTTGTGGACGACGCGTCCTATATGCGTTTCCGCGACGCGATCGCCGCCGCCGAGTACGCGCGATACGACTTCGTGAACCAGCCTCGCCCGCGCGTCGTCGGGGCCGCCGCGGCGCTTGTCGTCTTCGCAACGAACAACCCCCTCGCCGACGCCGCACAACTCTCGTCGTTTGTGAACGCGTTCGATTCTGCGCTTGGCGCCTTTGCGCCCGGTGACCCCGACCTCCTCCGGTCGTCCAACCTGATGGCGGCGGTCGGGTTCAGCGCCCCGCTGACAGGGGCGCCCGGATTGACCGGGACAGATTCAGACATCGGCAAAGCGGCGCTCGAGCTGCTCGATCTCTCCGTGCCGCCGCCCGACAGCTTCGAATCGATGCAGACCCGCATGGTTCAGTACGACATGGCGCGCACCCGCTCGCTGAGCGAATCGGTTGAGTGGTCGAGCCTGCTCGTCGTCGGTTTTTCCGGCAGCGATCTCAACGGCCAGCCAAACGAACACCTGGCGGGCGTCCTGCAGACGTATCTCGAGTCTGAGGGCCTCGAGCCCGTTCCCGACGGCGTGGACGACGACCGCTTCGTACACGTCAACGCGGCGCTCGCCCAGCTGCCGGTCGATTTCGACGCGTACACCGCCGCGCTCGCACAACCGGTGGAAACGTCGTCCTTGTGGACCACGGTCAACGGCGCGTTCGGGACCATCGCAGACGAGTCCGCAGAGCGCTTTAGCGAACTGCAAACGACGATGAACGACGAACCAACGCTGCTCGAGGGCATCGCCGCCACCGACGACCCGCAGTTCATGGATGACCTGATCGCCGACTACCGCGACCGCATCGACCAGGTCGCCGTGCCGCGCACGCTCATCGCGGCAAACGCGTTGCTCCTGCTCCAGAGCGAGGACCCGGGCGTCCGTCATCTCGCCGAGCAGGCGCGTGAATTCGGCTCGCTCGAGCTCCAAACGAACAACACGATCGCCGGTATCGAGCTCGGCGCCCAGTACCTCGGCGGCGCGGCCACGTTCATCGGCGGCGCCGCGACGCTTAACCCGGTCGACGCGATCACCGGCTTCCTCGACGTCGTGACCGCGAGCGCGGGCATCGTTGACACCTTCGGCGACGCCGGGCCGCCCAGCCCCGAAGAGCAGATGTTCGATCAGATCATCGAGATGCGCGACCAGCTCGAAGACGTGCGTGTCGAGATGAACCAGCGCTTCGACCGCATCGAAGAACAGATCAACGTGATCTACACCGCCGTCGCCGACGGCTTCAACGCGCTCGGCATGCAGATCGGCGATCTCACACAGGATGTCGCTGACATCTCCCGCGAGCTGGTCATCGTGCGCGCCTCGCTCGAGCGCATCGAAGACGCGCTCTGGGGTGTCGCCGAGGACGTCCTCCTGCTCGACCTAACGCTCCTGACGAACGAGCTCCTGGATTACCGCGACGACGCGGGTGTTGATCTGCCCTACAGCCAGACCAACCCGAACTTCGTCTCCGGCGCCTCTGACTTCTTCTCCTGGGCGACGACGATCGCGAAGAACACCACCTTCGCCGGCGACCAGTCATCGACCCTCTCGATCGTCAACGCGTACGACCGCCTGAACGGCCCGTCGATCGGTCGTCAGATCAACGACCTCCGCGTGTTCCCGGCGCAGCTCGGCCTCCCGACGCTCTGGCCGACCCGCATCGCCGCGCCGGCGCCGTGGACACAGGCCGCCTCCGCCTACGCGCAGCTCGCCAAAGAGAACCCGTGGTACTTCGCCTACATGTACGAACAGCAGCTCACAAGCCGCGGATCGGCCGCCGACCTCGACGAGATCATCGCAGAAGGCGAGGACCTCGCCGCCGCCGCCGCGAACGGGCGCAGCTCGGCGCTCTACGACGCGCTCTTCGACGGCTACGAGCTCGCGATGGAAGATGTCGTGACGCGCATGGCGACCGTACGAGACTCCACACTTGCGCTCACCGGCTACCCGCCTATCGACCCGTGGGGCGGGCTGACGCAGAACGCGAATCAACACGCGGATTCCTTCAACAGACTCGATGGTCGGGACGGCTTGCTCGACCTCGTGGTCAACGCCGCGACGTCTTGGAACATCTACGGCGACACCACCGTGCCCGCCCTGACCGAGATCGTCACCGAAGCGCAAGGCAGCCCCACCATCGAGCACCTGGCGTACGTCACCGACAACGGCTTTTTCTACAACAACGACATCGAGATGCGCATCCAGTTCCGATCGACCTCCACGAGCACGCTCGTATACGAACGGCGTCTCGTCATGGCGCTCACCAGCTTTGGGACACCCGTCCCCATCAACACCACGTCCATAGCCCAGTCGCTCATCGATGACGACCCGGTGTTCTGGATCTGGCTCGTCCAGATTCTCCAGAACGGCCAGAACCTCACAGGCCAAACCCACGTCATCCCAAATATCAACAGCGATCTCATCAGCGTGGAGTTCGTCAGCGACGCGGGTTTCCCGTACTCCACGACGAGCACCGTCACAAGCGCACTCGAAGGCCTGCAGGACGCGGTCTGGACCGCGATGGCGGATGACACGGATCTCGAAGAGTTCTGGATCCCGAACGCGCTCGCCTACACGACGCTCATCGAAGCCTATCTCACGTTCTCGATGCCGGTCGCGATGGAAGAAAGCGCGATCATCCGAGCCGCGCTGCGATCCGACCCGACGACCGGCGAGCTCGCGATGCATTTCTCCGAGTCGTGGGACACGCTCATGAACAGCCTGCTCGGTGGCGGCGACGGCGGCGCGTACCTCGACGTTGAGGCCATGGCGTCCGAGCGCCTCACCGTCGCCCGCGACGAGGTGGACGCGTGGCTCGCGATCCCGCAGGCCGGGCACTCGTACATCGACTGGACGCTCGCTGAACTACGCTCGCTGCGCGACAACGCGTTCCGTCTCGCCGTGGATGACACGTATCAGGTCGCGCCGGGCAGCGTGCTCACGGTCGCGGCCGCGAACGGAGTCACCGCCAACGATACCGATCAGCCGTTCCGCACCATCACCGTAGACACCGGGTACATCAACGACCCGATGTACACCCCGCCCCAGAACGGAACCGTGACGCTGAACACCGACGGCGGCTTCACCTACACGCCCGACCCGGGCTTCGAAGGCGCTGACAGCTTCACCTACCGAACGACGGCCGGCGTGGGCATCGGCGGCGGCTCGCCCTTCGTGAACAGCGATCCCGCCACCGTCGTCGTGCTGGTGACGCCAAACGCCGCCTCCGCCTGCCCGGCGGACCTCAACGGCGACGGCATCGTCAACGGCACGGATCTCGCTTCGCTGCTCGCGGGTTGGGACGCCAGCGGCCCAGCCGATCTCAACGAAGACGGCATCGTCAACGGCGCCGATCTCGCGTCGCTCCTCGCGGGCTGGGGCGCCTGCCCGTAAGCCGTCCGTGAAAGCAGTGGTCTCGCTGATGCGCCCCGCCCCTACCGGCGGGGCGTTTTTTACGCAGTCGTTAGACGACCAAAGACCAGCACTCGGAAAGCCCAACCGGGCCGCTTCAACACGACTCAACGCGTCTCGCGAATACCCCAACGCACGAATCCCCGAGAACCAGCCGCATACCGCGGCGTTCCCTGGGACACGTCTCTACATACGAAAAAAGAAAGCGGAGAGGGGGGGATTCGAACCCCCGAGCCCCCGAAGGGACTACTGGTTTTCGAGACCAGCGCATTCAACCGCTCTGCCACCTCTCCGAGCGGGGAGGCCATCATACCCCCTGCTCGCCACGCCGCCAGACGAGCAGCCGAAGCGCATGAAAAAACCGCCGGGGCGTACACACCCGGCGGTTTCAGTTCAGATCGCTCGTCAGCCGCTCAGATCAGCGACGACGGGTCGTCCCGACGAGGCCGAGACCAGCGAGCCCGAGGAGGGCAGGCGCGGGCATCGGAACCGCGGGGGGACCGGGCAGCTTCTCGCCCAGGAACAGGAAGTCGCGCGTCAGCGGGCGACCATCGTCGTTCTGGAGCCAGCCGCGGCCAACCCAGTAGCCCTGGCCAGCCTCGGCGTGACCCGCGAGACGGTGCTCGTCCTGCAGGAACAGGAAGGAGGGGCTGCTGAAGTCAGCGATGTCGTAGACGTCGCCAGCGACGTCGCCAGACAGCGCCGTCAGCGTGCCGGCGTTCGCGGCGTTCGAGGCCGTGACCTGGTAGCCGGTGCCGTTCGTCACGACCCCGACGGTGTACGACATGGCCAGCTCGTACGAGCCCTCGCCGAAGCCGTAGGAACCGCCGGTGTCCTCGCCGCCGTACAGCGTGCCGGTGATGTTGATCGTGAGCGAGCCACCGTTGTCGACAACCTCGAGAACCGTGTTCCCGAAGGTGTTGAACGAGAACGTGGTGATGCCGCCGGCAGCGCCGGCCTCGTCCGCGAACAAGCCATCAAACCGCATGCCGTACGCCGGGGGGTTGGCGCTGCCGTCAGGGTGATCGCTCAGCGAGAAAAACGTGGAAGCCGCGGAAGCCGTAGCAGCCACAACAAACGCCGCACCGGCGGCGAGAAGTCGGGAAAACATCGCTCTCTCCTTGATTGGTCTCTCCCCGGGCTCACCCCGGATAACGAGAGTATGCACCATAAATAGCGAGGCATCAATCAATTAAACAACGCCCAATAATATCGCGCATACAATCACACGGCGCAATTTTCGCCGATCCGCCGCCCCCCACACTCACGCCGCGCTGGAAACGTCCTCGGCGCGCGGGATCCCGGCGTCGTCCGTGCACCCCATCGCCGGGTTCGCCTTGTCCTCCGCCAGCTCGTCCCCGAGCGTCTTCTCCCACTGTTCGAGCCCGCCGTGGTGAGCCGCCTTCGCAAGCAGGTGCGAGCCGATCGGCGACGCCACAAACGAGAACACCAGCGTGATCAACGCCTTGCTCACGACCGCCGCGGAGCCGAGCTCCTGCGCCGCGGCCACAAGCATGCACGTCAGACCGAGAGTCACACAGATCGACGCCCCGTGCAGACGGTTGTACGCGTCGGGCAACCGGTGAAGACTCACCGCCCCGATCAACATGAAGAACAAACCGATCAGCAGAACCACCGCCGTCGTCACATCGACAACGTCCTGCACGCTGGTTTCCAACGCGAGCATCGTCGCCATCACACCACCGCCCTTCGCCGACCGATGTACTGCGCAAACGCCGCCGTGCTCGCGAACCCAAGGATCGCAACGATCAGCACCGCGTCGAAGTACACCAGCGTCTCGAACCGGATCGTCAGCAGAATCGCCAGACCCACCACCTGCATCGCGAGCAGATCGCTCGCGATCCCGCGGTCAGCCAGCGTCGGCCCCTTCACCAACCGCACGAGACACAGCACGAAGCCGATCCCGAGCACGAAGATCCCGATGTCCACAACCGTCCACAGAATGTCGCGGCCCCACCCGCCCTCAGAGGCGTGGGTCGCCGCGCCGCTCGTCGCAGCAGCCAGCAGAAGATTCACGCGAACACCCCCCAGCGCAGCTTGGCGCGAAGCTCGTCAATGTCTTTCCGCACCGCGTCGGCGTCCGCGCCGAACATCGTGTGGATGTACAGCCATTCCCCGTTCGGGCACTCGTCCAGCGTCAACGTCCCCGGCGTCAGCGTGATCGCGTTCGCCAGCGTCGCACGCTCGATGTCGCTCATCCCCTTCACCGGGTACCGAACGATCCGGGGCGCCAGACGCGACGGGCGCAGCACCGCCCCCGTCACCTGCAGATTCGACTTGATCAGCAGCCCCAGGAAGTACACCACGAACTGCGCCAAACGGAGACCGTTCCGCAGGTAGTCCGTCCCCGGCGTCGCCAGCGTGTACGCCTCGATCACCAGCGCGCCGACCACCAGCCCCGCGGCGAAATTCCACGCCGAGAAGCTCGCGGTCAGGCTGCACCAGACCGCCGCCAGACCCACGTTAAAGAGAAAGTTCTTCATCAGTGCGCTCCGTGATCCGTGCCGCCGTGTTCCTTCGCGTCAGCCAACGCGTCGTAGATCGGCAGCGTCGCCGCCGCCCCGTCCTCCGTCCACGCCTCGTCGCCCAGCACCGCCGTGACATACGCACGCGGTTCGCCGCCGTCACGCGTCGCGACCAGCGCCGAGGAAACCAACCCCTCAGGCGCCAGACCGATCAGCACCGACCCGCCGATCAGCAACCACGCCGAGGCGTACGCCCCGCGAAGCCCGCCGGTCCGCCCGGGAAACGACAGATGACTCTGCAGCGCCGGCTCGCCCTCAGGAGAGATCCAGAACACCCGCGCGTACATCTTCGCCATCACCACCAGCGTCAGCGCGCCAGAAGCGATCACACCCATCGCGAGCACCCGCCACGCCACGCCCAGCGAAGGATCGAACGCCTCGCGCAGGATCATCAGCTTGCCGTAGAACCCCGAGAACGGCGGGAGCCCCACCGTGCTCATCGCCCCAACAAGCATCAGCACGCTCAGCCACGGCGCCCGACGGTGCAACCCGCCGAGCTTGTCCATGTCGTCCGTCCCGGCGAGCCGCTCGATGATGCCGCAGCACAGGAACATCCCCGCCACCACCAGCATCGACTGCACCGAGTACACCAGCGCCCCGCCCATCGCCATGGGCGTCATCAGCGCGATCCCCAGCAACGGGAACCCGATGTGCGCCACCAGCGTCATCGCGAGCGCACGCCGCACACTCCGCATCGCCAGCGCGCACAGAATCCCGACAGTCATGGTCAGACCCGCCGCCACCGCGACGATCGCCACGATCGGGCTGTCTCCCTGCACCGCAGGCGCCGCGAACACCATCGGAAGCAGCCGCAGCATCGCGTACACGCCGACCTTCGTCAGCAACCCGCCAAAGAGCGCCGCGACGCTGATCGGCGTCGTGTGATACGTGTCAGGAAGCCAGAACCACAGCGGGAACACCGCCGCCTTCAGCGCGAACACGAACAGCAGCATCGTCGCCACCACCGGGAACGCCGGCGGAAGCGCCTCGCCGCCGTTGGCGCTCGCCGCCACCAGCCGCGCCAGGTCCGCGTAGTTCAGCGTCCCCATCATCCCGTAGACCAAGCCCGCCCCGAGCACGAAGAAGCCCGAACCGATCAGGTTCAGCACCACGTACTTGTACGCCTGCGCCAGCTGACGCCGCGAGCCCCCCGCGCACAACAGCGCGTAGCTCGACATCAGCATCACCTCAAACGCAACGAACAGGTTGAAAAGATCGCCCGTGAGGAAGCTGTAGTTCACGCCCATGATCAACAGGTGCGCAAGCGGGTGGAACCAGCGGCGCTCCGTAAGCGGCGACAGCGCCCCCGACGCGTAAATAAGCGCCGCGAGCCCCACGAACTGCGTGGACGTCAGCAGCAAGCCCGACATCGCGTCGAACACCACCGTGATCCCAAAGGGCGCAGGCCACCCCCCCATCTGCGCCGTGATGACCTCGCCGCCCGCCGCCGGGATCAGCCACATCACGCTCAGCGACAGACTAGCGAGCAACGACGTCAGACCGATCACCCGCTGCAGCGCAAACCGCCGCCGGACGAACGTCGTAACAATCGCCGTCGCCATCGGGAGCACGATCAGCAGAACAATCCACCGTGAGTCGAGCATCATCACGCCGCCCCCTTCTCGCCAGCGCCGTCCGTCCACACAGGCTCGCTCGGGCGACCCTCCTGCGCAAGATCGTCCACCCACAGCGACGCCGTGCGCCGGTACGTCACCACCAGCAGCGTCAGCAGGTACGCCGTCACCGCGAAGCTGATAACGATGCTCGTCAGGATCAACGCCTGCGGCAGCGGGTCCACGCCCGCCGTGGCGCCGACGCCGAGCACAGGCGGGGTCTTCAGACCAACCGCCTCACCCGCGATCCGCGCCACCGGCTGACCGCTCATCGCGATGATCCCTAGGTGCGCCGCGTGCGAGAACAGGAACACGCCCATCGCCACTTCCTTGAGCTCGCGCCCCAGGATGAGATACACGCTCACGCCCAGCACGCACGCCACACAAATCGCAAGCAGCAGCGTCATGATTCAAGCTCCTCGGACAGACGGTTGATGATCCCGACGCTCACGCCGACCACAACGATCAGCACGCCAAGATCAAAGAGCGCCACACTCGCCCAGTGGTACGAACCCTCGCCCGGCAGCTTCAGCACGCCGTGGAACGAACGCATGAAGTCGTACCCGAGCAACATCGGCAGCAACGCCGAGAACAGCGCCACCGCCAAACCCATCGCCGCCATCGGCGCCGGCTTGATCGGGATCAGGCTCTTGAGCGCCTCGGGCCCGTGCGCCATCCGGAACACCGCAAGCGCCACCGCCGCCGTCAGCCCGGCGATAAACCCGCCGCCCGGCTCGTTGTGACCCTTGAAAAACACGTACGCCGCGAAGATCAACCCCAGGGGAAGGATCAGCCGCATGCCCGTTGAAAACAGCGACGAACGAAGCGTCGGCTGAGGCCCGATGTTCACCGCCTTCGGATCGTCCGGGTGGAACTGCTCGCCCGAATCGTCAAGCCCGTGCGACAACATCGCACGAAGCTTCCGCGCCGGAGCCGAACCCACAAGCGACAGCACCGCCAGCGCCGTGATGCCCAGCACCGTCACCTCGCCCAGGGTGTCGTACCCGCGATGGTCAACCAGCACCACGTTCACCACGTTCGCGCCGCCGCCGCCGCGTCCGCCCGTGTCCGCGAGCCCCTCGTAGCTGTGCGCCGTGAACCAGTCGCCAAGACGGATCCCCGGGTTGAAGTCGGGCGTCGCCGCCACGTGCAGCACGAGGAAACCGATCACCAACCCGACCGCGCCGCCGATCACCGCACGCCCCGCGCGACCACCCTTGGGCCGCTGCTTGGGCTCCTCGGGCAGCATCCGCAGCACCAGAAGGAACAGCATGATCGAGATCAGCTCAAACATCAGCTGCGTCAGCACCAGGTCGGGCGCCTGATACAGCAGGAACATCATCGTCACCGCCATGCCCGTCGCGCCCAGCATCAGCACGCGGTTCACACGCGAGCGCACAAACGGCATCATGAGCGCCGAGGCGCAGATCATCACCGTCGTGATCACCGCCGCAGAACCCGCCGCGAAACCAGCATCGCCGAGCGACGCGATCCGCGGCAGACGCAGCAGCTCAGGGCTGTAGAACGCCGAGCCGATCAGGCCAAGAAGCAACGCCCCCAGCGTCAGGCACGCGTACGTCCGGAAGTTCCCGTGCTGCAATCGCGACAGCGCGAGCCAGCCGACCCGCTCCGTCGCCCGGTCCGCCGCCGGGAAGAGCGCGTTGTGCGGGTCAGCGAGCGTGCCGCGCCACAGCGACGAAACGCCCACCACCACGCCAAGCGCAACCGCGATCGCCGTCATCGCCAGCGGCGCGCTCGGGTGCCCGAGCGCGTACAGGAAGCCAGGCAGGTGATCCCAGTACAACGCGTGCGTCTCGACATTCGCAAGGATCCCGCCGAACCATCCCGGCGCGATCCCACCCACGAACTGCCAGACCACGATCGCCGCAGCGGGCCACCAGACGCACGCGCCCCAGAACCCCTTCTCGGGCTCCTTCGCGTTCGCGAGGCCCGGCCCGCCGGCGCAGAACGTCGTCAGCAGACGCACGAAGATCGCAACGTTGCACGCCGCCGTCAGCACGCCCATCACCGCGATCGCCCACACCCACGACGCCTCGTGCGCCGCGTGGTACGCCTGGTAGAAAAACGCTTCCTTCGCCGTAAACGACAGCGTGAACGGCCCGCCGGCCATCGCGTACGCCCCCGCCAGCATCACCAACGCCAGCACCCGGTGCGAACGCCACAACCCGCGCAGCTCGGGAAGAAGCGCCTTCCCAGTCAGCGTCATCACGGCGCCCGCCACAATAAAGAGCGGCGCCTTGTACAGCGCGTGGTTGAAGATCTGCGTCACCGGCCAGATCAGGTTCATCTCGTGATGCCCGTCGTGCACGTACTCCCACGCGCCGAGCCCGTACGCGCACGTCAGCAAGCCCAGCTGGCTCACCGTCGTGTACGCGAAGATCTTCTTCAGCTCGTGCGACCGCAACGCGAAGTACCCGCCCAGCAGCATCGTCGCGGCGCCAAACACCGTCAGCGTCGGGCCCCACCACTCGAACGCCACAGCGCCCGGGGTCAGCCGCGCAAACAGGTACACGCCCGCCTTCACCATCGTCGCCGAGTGCAGGTACGCCGACACCGGCGTCGGCGCCGCCATCGCGCCGGGCAGCCAGTATTGGAACGGCCACTGCGCGCTCTTCGTCGCACCGCCGATGAAGACCAGCACGAACACCATGGGCAACGCCCACGCCGCAAGCCCAAGCTCCCCAGACGCCAGCACCGCGTTCGCGCCCGAGAACGTCCACTCGCCCGTCATCACCCCGAGCGCCACCAACCCGCCCATCAGGACCATCCCGCCAAGGCCCGTCGTCGCCAGCGCCTGCAGCGCCAGCTTCACCGAGCCCGGCTTGTCCCGGTACCAGCCGATCAGCAGGAACGAGCTCAGGCTCGTCAGCTCCCAGAACACCAGCATCCCGATCAGGTTGTCAGTCAGCACCACGCCCATCATCGCCGTCGCGAACAAACCAAGCGTGGGGAGGAAACGCCGCAGACTCTTCGCGTCAGGACCGAAGTACCCACGCGCATACAGCACGATCAACGCACCGATCCCCGACACGAGCAGCCCGAAGAACAGCCCGAGACCGTCAGGGTTGAACGTCACGTTCAACCCGAGACTCGGCGCCAACGGGAACCCCGTCCCCGCGCCAAGACCCGGGTGCGCGTCGCGCAACAGCAGCAACGCCGCCACCGCGCCGACCATCCCGCCGAGTGCCGTAAGCGTCCGCAGCGTCACCGACCGCCGCGGCAAAAGAAGCGTCGCCGCCCCCGCCAGCGCCGGAGCGAACACCGCGATCAGCAGATGCCAGAGCCCAGTCGTTTCCATGAGTGAACGTCCTTCCGCGCACCCGGCGTCCCGGGCGCGTCACGTCGCCCTATCGGCTTCTCTATCGGTCCGGTACAGCCGTGTTCCCCGCAACGGTCCTATTTAAGGACCGTCCGCCGGCTCGGCCTCGTCGCCATCAAGCCCCCAGCGCAGCAGCACCGGACCGATGATCTCGTGCGCGCCCATCGCCACCACCACCACCATGAAGAACCGTTCCCCGATCGCCTCACCCTTGAGCGACTCGTTCACGATCGACGCAAGCGCAAGCACCACACCGGCTTGCGGCATAAACGCCGTCCACAGCCGTCGCCGCGATCGCGCATCCAACCGACCCAACCGAGCCCCCGCACGCACCCCCATATAGGTGAGCACCGCGCGCGTCGCCACCAGCGTCCCCGCCGCCACACCCACCTCGGGCAGCCGCGCCAGCTCCAGCTTCGCCCCCGCCACCGCGAAGAACACGCAGTACACCGGCAGGCTCAGATGCTCGATCGCCTCAAAGAGCGGCTCCGCCTCCTCCGCCCACAGGTTCCGCATCAGGATCCCCGCCGTCAGACCCGCCAGGAGCGGCTCCAGCCCCAGCGCATCAGACAACAGCGAAATCCCAAACCCCGACAGCACCACGAACACCGCCAGGTTCGCCCCCGACCGGTGCAGATACAGCGCCATCAGCACACCCGCCACCGCCCCGAACAGCACCGACCCGCCGATCTCCCGCGCAAGGTGCGCCGTCACCGCCCCCTCGTGACTCGCCCCGCCCAGCACCGGCCCCGCCCACGCGAACACCACCGCAAAAAGCGTCACCAGCACCAGGTCCTTGAGCACCGTCGCCGCAAGCGCCGTCTGCGCCATCGGACCGTGCGCGCTCTGCTCGCTCATCATCGCCACGAGCACCGCGGGCGAGTTCGCGATCGACAGCGTCCCCAGCAGCGCCGCGGCCGCCAGCGCCGTCATCTCCCAGCTCCCGCCGTCAAACCCGAACACCCCCGGGACCGTCGCCGCCACCGCAAACACGCCAAGCCCAGCGCACGCCGTCACCGAGAACGCCACGCTCGCGATCGCCCCAAACCGGGCGCGCAGCACGTGCAGGTCGATCTCCCCGCCCGCCGTCAGCGCGATCACCGAGATCGCCAAACCGTTCACCAGACGCAGGTACTCCAGCTGAGGCTTCGTCACCATCGCCAGCGCCGAAGGGCCCACCAACATCCCGAAGATCAAATACCCCGACAGCTTGGGCAGCTTCACCCGCTTCGAGAGCAGCCCGAACAGGTACGAGCCCAGCAGCAGCAGACCGAGCCCGGCCCCCGCGCCGCGCAGCCCCTCGGGCAGCGAATCGTCGTTGATGATCCGCGTCTCCCACGCGCGCGACACCGCGAAGAACGCCAGCACCGCCCCCACCGCCACGATCAGACGCACCGATGACCTCACGACGCGCCCCCTTCCGTGCCAGCCCCGTTCTCGGTTGCGCTCTCAGTCGCGCTCTCAGACGCCCCTTCCGCCGTCGTCTCCGGCTCCACCGGCGTCTCCATCGGAGCCCCGCGCATCGCCCACGCCGCCGCAAGCGGCGTCAGCTCCGCCAGAACCCCCGCCAGCACGATCACCGTCAGCAGCTTCGCGGGCGCCGCGTCACCCACGCTCACCACCACGCTCACGCCCAGCGCCACCGCCAGCGGGCTCTGACGAACCACCGCCCAGCTCAGCGCCCCCGCCCCTTCACGGCGCACACCGCCCGCGCGCAGCGCCAATGGCTTCACGATCAAACGCAACCCCGCCAGCAACGCCGCCAAACCCAACCCGGGCCACCCGATCGCCGGATCAAGCAGCGCCCCCGCCAGCATCGCAAACACCGCCGCCACCGCGTGCTCCGCCTTGAGGATCACCCGCTCAAAGGACCGGAGCTCCTTCCCCGCCAGGTTCGTCATCACAGCGCCAGTCGTGCCCGCCACAAAGAGCGACGACAGATCCATCTCAAACGCCAGCCCGCCCACGATCGCCACCAGCCCAAGCACGACCGTCAGCTGCGCCCCGCGCGAGCCCGCCGCCTCCCGCAGCGCGTACCGCCCGATCAACCCCGCCGCCAAACCCAGCGCCGCCGCGATCACCAAACGCGACACACCAAGCGACGCCGCCGACAGCTCCGTCCCGGGCGCCGGGTGCGCAAACGAGTACACCACCCCAAACACCGCCACCGTCACAATCGCCGCCAGCCCGCCGGAGCCGCGCACGATCAACGCCCGCTCCCGCGAGTCCTCCGCGTCACCCGACGCCAGCGACCGCGTCTCCATCGTCCACCCGAGCGACGCGCACGCCAGCAGCGCCGTCATCGTCCACAGCGCCCCGCCGTCCGCCCCCAGCCACGCACGCAACCCGACCCACCCAACCAGCCCGAACACGCCCAGCGTCAGCGCCGCGTCGATCCCGCACACACGCACCACCGACGAGGGCAGCGACGTCAGCACCGTCCGCTGCGCCTGCAGCCCGATCATCAAACCGATCCAACCCAACCCCAGCACAACAAGAGGCGTCGCGCTCCGGATCGTCTCGAGCGTCACCGCGCCCAACCCCTGAGGCCCGATCGCCGCGCCAACCCCGATCGCCACCCACCCGCCGCCGAACAGCGCCACCGTCCAACGCGACCGGCGCAGACGAAAACCAGTCGAGCTCGACGCCAGGAGCGCCAGAACCGTGACCAGCAGAATCGCTAAAAAAGTCTGCATCCGCCCCCCGCGCGCTGGTTACAGACCGGGCCCCGCGTAACGCGAGATGGAAGTCGTGAAGCACACCGGACGCTCCGATGGCTTCAGCTCCTCCTCGATATACCCAAACACCGACGCCGCGATGTCCGACGACGTCGCCGCCAGCAGAACCTTGCTCCCCGTCCGCTCTGGCATCAGCGACGCCAGACCCGCGAAGATCGGCATCTCCTCGCGCAGCAGCGCGCTCATCCCTTTGCTCTCGACCACCGTCGCCCGCGTCAGACCGATGTCCAGCAGCGCCGTGATCAGCGCGTCCAGCTGGCTCGGGTCCGCGCTGATCAAAACCAGCAGCACACGCTCGTCGTTCTTTGCCCCGGGGCCCGGCTCAGCCATGCGAGCGGTCCTCGTTCACAAGCAACTCGTACAGCTCCGCGCCGTCCCCGGCCTTGCGGATCCGTTCGAGCGCCCCAGCCCCACGCGCGATCCGCGCCAAACGGGCCAGTAGCCGCACGTGGTCCCACGGCGCAGACGCCGCGCCAACCATGCAGAACACGATGTCAGAAGGAGGATGATCCCCCTTGCCCATCACGACCCCGTCCGGCGCCCGCGCCGCCACGACGATCGTCTCCGTCACGCCCTCGAGCAGCGCGTGCGGGAACGCGACCCCCTCAGGCGTAGACGTCGCCGCCTGCGACTCACGCTCGCGCAGCGCCGTCTCCACCTCGTCAGCATCCACCCCGGCAGACGACGCCGTCTCCGCGAGCTGCCGCAGCAACTCATCAGCCGTTGTCACTCCGGACAACACCACAGTCCGGTCAGGGTGCAGAAAGTGTTCAAGCCGCATCGGTCCCCCTTCAACTCACAACAAACACAATACCGGACCAGCGGACCCGCTGGCGTCCCCGCCCCCGCATGACGAAGATGAACCCATGCACCGCCGAGGCCTCGCCCACTCCGTCGCGCTCCTCTTCACCACGCTCGCGATCGCCGCGTGCGCCGAGGACGCCCCGCCGCCACTCCCCGTCGCCGAGTCCAAAGAGCTCACCCTCGCCTACGACTCCGCCCTCGACGCCCCCCTCTCCGCCGTCCTCGCCGCATGGCCCGCCGACCAGCCCCGCGTCCGCTTCGAGCCCGACAGCTCCACCTCCATCACACTCAGCGCCGCCTCCGACCGCTCCCCCGCCGACGTGCTCATCATCACCGCCCAGACCCCTCCCCCCGACGGGCGCCACACCGCGATCTCCTCCCGCCCCTGGATCGCCGACCCCATCCTCTTCGTCTCCCGCGCCGACGACGACCGCCCCACCGACGACCTCCTCATCCACGAAGCCACCCGCGTCGCCATCGCCCACGAGTCCGACCCCCTGGGCCAGTACACCCGCTTCGGCCTCCGCAAACTCAACCGCTGGGAACTCGTCAAAGACCGCGCCCTCCGCTACACCGGCCCCGACGAGCTCCTCGACGCCGTCGAAACCGGGGCAGCCGACATCGCCGCCGTCTACTCCTCCCAGCTCGCCCCCCGCCTCAACGCCGACGCCCCCGCGCTCGCCCCCCGCGAGGTGCTCACCGTCACCGACTCCTCACGCCGGGCCTACGTCGTCTTCGTCATGACCCCCGAAGGCATCGAACTCGCCCGCTGGCTCACCAGCCCCGAACAGACCGCCGCCGCCGTCCCCTTCGGCTACCACCCCGACGCCGCCAACAGCCCGTGAAAGCCAACCTCCCTCTCTCCGAATAACATCACACGACAACCGGGGGTTACCAACATGCAGCCAATTATCAACTCCATCGCCGAAGACATCTGGGTCCTGATCCCGCTCGCCGGCATCTCGATCGGCTTCGTCGCCATCACCGGCGGCCTGCTCTTCGAGCACGCCAAGCAGAAGAACTTCGAGCGCTCGCGCCGCGAGATCGCCGCCTACATCGCCGAGGGCTCCATCAGCCCCGAAGAAGGCGAACGACTCCTCGCCGCCAGACCGCCCAAGGGCTGCAAGGCGTAGCCACCCGGGGCGCCGCCCCTTCAGATCAATAAATCAAGAAAACGACCCGCCGGGCTCGTCAGCTGGACACGCACCCGCGTGACCGTCTCCGCCCGGGCCGCCGGCCGCCGCTCCGCGATCTCACGCAGCGCCCGCTCGCTCGGCTCAAAGACGTCGCCGTCACACCGCGCCGGACGCACCGGCGCCGCGAGATCCACCGTCTCGCGAGGACGCTCCAGCGCCTGCTCGATCAGGTACACCGAGAACCGTGGCGCCACCGGCAGAACCCCGCCGGACCGAAACGCCGCTATCTCGTGCCACCCCGATTCCATGCCCACACACATGCACGCGCCGAGCCACCCGCCCCGCGCCCGATAACATCGCCCCGCGTCCCCACCCACCGCCCCACGCCGGCCGCGGCCGCACGCCGATGTCGCGCCCACGCCACACACCCCCGTACACCGACCGCCACATGCGCACCGACGAACTCGACTACCACCTCCCCGCCGACCTCATCGCCACCCGCCCCCCCGAGCGCCGCGAAAACGCCCGCCTCCTCGTCGTCCGCCGACACACCCCGACCAGCCCCGAGCACCGCGCCGTCCGCGACCTCCCCAACTACATCAACCCCCACGACGCCGTCACCCTCAACGACTCCCTCGTCCTCCGCGCCCGCCTCCGCGCCCGCCGCGCCGACACCGGGGGCAAGGTCGAAGGCCTCTACCTCGACTCCGACCCACGCGACCCCGCCCTCTGGCGCGTCCTCCTCAAATCCAACGGCAAGCTCCGGCCCGACCAGCGCCTCGAACTCCTCCACCCAAACGCCCAGCCCGACGACGCCCCCGCCGCCGCCCTCGTCCTCCTCGACAAGCACGACGCCGGCGAATGGACCGCACGCCTCGACGCCCCCGATAGCGCGCACGACACCCTCGCCCGCCTCGGCGCCGTCCCACTCCCCCCCTACATCCTCCAGGCCCGGCGCGCTCGCAACGAATCACACAACCCCGACGACGACGCCCGCCGCTACCAGACCGTCTACGCCAACGCCCAGCGCCCCGGCTCCGTCGCCGCCCCCACCGCCGGGCTTCACCTCACCCCCGAACTCCTCGACGCCCTCCGCGCCCGCGGCGCCAGCGTCAACCCCGTCACACTCCACGTCGGCGCCGGCACCTTCAAACCCATCGACGCCGAAACGCTCGACGAGCACCCCATGCACGCCGAACGCGTCAGCGTCCCCGCCCAGACACTCCACGCCATCGACAGCGCCCGCGCCGCCGGCGCGCGCAGCCTCGTCATCGGCACCACCAGCGCCCGCGCCCTCGAGAGCGTCCCCGCCGACCACACCGACGCCTGGTCCGACAACACCCGCCTCCTCATCGCCCCCGGCTACACCTGGAAACGCACCGACGCCCTCCTCACCAACTTCCACCTCCCCCGCTCCACCCTCCTCGCCATGGTCGCCGCCCTCTTCCCCGCCGGCATGACCGACCTCCACGCCATCTACGACGCCGCCATCCGCGAGCGCTACCGCTTCTACTCCTTCGGCGACGCCATGCTCATCCTCCCCTGACCCCCTCCACACAAACACTCCCCTCTCCCCCCGGGAGAGAGCCAGGGTGAGGGGCCAAACCAGCACGCGAGCAACGCGAGCATCCCCCTCCCGCCCCCTCTCCCCCGGGGAGAGGGCAACCCAACCAAACGAACCACACCCAGCGCGCAAAAAAAACGAGACGGGCCGAAACCCGCCTCGTTCACAGAATCAAATCAGCTCCTGACGCGATCACCCCGCGTCAGCGATCTCCGCCTCGTGCGCCAGCCGCTCGCGGATCTCATCCGTCGTCGTCGCGCCGACATACGCCACCGGCTTCTCCGGCGTGCGCACCTGCTTGACGCGCTTGATCGTCGCACGCGGCTCAGGCAAATCGCTCGCCGCCGCCTCGTCAGCCTGATCGAACCGCGCCGGGTTCACGTGCGTGCGCACACGCAACACATACCCCTGCTCGCGCAGCCACTGGTTGCGCGCCCGCTCGAGGTCGTCGAACCCGATCCGAGAAGCGCCGCGCACATCGCACCACGGGTTCAGCGCCACCACCTTGTGGTCGCGCCGGGCGTAGATCACCCCGCGGTGGTCGTACATCTCCGCGCCGTACCGCGTCGCGGCGCCGCCGTACCGCTCGCCCGACACCCACACCCGCCCGTTCTGGACACGATCAGGCGAGTCCACACGGTTCGAGGGGTACGGCGCCGGCGTCGCGAGAAGCTGATCGCGAGCGCTCGCCGTGCCGGGGTGGTACACCCCGCAGCACGAGGCGGCAAAGGCCGGGGCAGCCGAGGCGACAACCGCGGCGACAGCAAGACAGATCTTCATGGGTTTCCTCCGTTGCGCGTGCGGCGTCCATTGCCGCAACTACAGAATGAACGAACACTTGCGCGAATCAAGGCAAACCATGACGATTGGGTGGTCTTTGCCGATCCCCCGCCCCGTCACCGTCCAAAAATGAACCCCGCCCCGGCTATCTGGGACCGGGGCGGGGTTGGAGGGGAGAGTATCCACCCGATTATGGGACGGAACCAGCCCGGCATCAAGTTGTTTTCATCACAAGCGCGTACGTGCCAACGCTTACGCCGCGGCCGTGCTCGCGTCCGCCAGCAACCGCTCGTACGCGTCCATCAGCGCCGTGGCCTGCGCCGAGACCGACTGCGAGTCGCGGATCCACCGCTGCGCCCCCACACCCAGCGCCCCGCGCCCGCTGCGGTTCCTCCAGCGCGTGCAGCACCGCTCGCTCCCACCCCAGCGCCGTGGGCTCGGAACACTCCAGACACGTCCGCTCGTCCTGCAGCGCCTCGACCACCGGGTCCTTCGCCGTCAGCACGCACATCCCAGACGCCATCGCGTCCAGCAGCACCGAGCGGTGCTCCCCCGACGCCTCGGGGCGCACGAACAGATCCGCCCGCAGCGCCGGCTCCCGGCGCGACTCGAGGTCCGGCATCAGCGACACCCGATCGAGCGCCCGCAGCGCGCGCAGACGTCGCCACACCTCGTGCGACTTCCGCACCGCCACCGCGTCCAAAAAGATCATCAGCTCCTCGTGACGACGAGCCGCCAGCGCCAAACCCTCCAGCGCCGCCGACACCGCGCCCGGGTCCCGCCCCGTCGCCAGCACCGACGCCGACACCGGACGCACCGGGTCAGAGAACGCCGCGGGCTTGTCCCCCGCGTGCGCCCCCCAGGGCGCCACCCGACAACGCGAACGCACGCCCGCGCGCCGCAGCGCCTCCGCAGTCGTGTCCCCCGGCGCGATCCACACCAGCTCGCCGAACCGCCCCGCCTTCCGCTCGAACCGACGCGCCATCGACAACAGCCGGTGCGACCACATCTCCACCACCAGCGGGCACTCCGCCCGGCGCGCCGTCGCCGCGGCCAGGCCCCACGCCCCCTCGCCCCACACATGCACAAGATCTGGCGTCGCCCCGGACCAGTCCGGCGACGCCGAGCCAAGGCGTTCGAGCAGCCGCGCCGCCCGCGCGTGCAGCGACAACAGCGGCGACCGCCCCTCGTACTCCACCCGCGGCGCAAACGACTCGTTCCCCAAGCCGCCCATGCCCTCGGGGACCGCCCGCGCCGCGCGCACGCCCTCGTCCGCCAGCGCCACCTCGAGGCGCGTCAGCATCCGCTGCTCGCGAGAGGCGAACGCCCGGTCGGCGATGATCAGCACCCGCACGTGTCGCCCCCTCTCACCCCGCACCCGGCGCGGGGGCGTCCCACACCAGGACCGCCCGACCACCGCCGAGACAACGCAACATCGTACCCGACGACCCGCGCGGGGCCTCGTGACCCGCCCACCACGCGCGCACGCCCCCGCCAAGCTCCACGCTCTCCCGGTCCACCCGCGCCGCCGCCAGACGCTCCGCACGCACCCCCACCCGCGGGATCGCGCTCAGCAGCGCCCGCGTGTACGGGTGCGCCGGAGCGCGCAGCACCTCCGCCATCGGCCCCGTCTCCACCACCCGCCCCCCGTACATCACGCACACCCGCTGCGCCCGCTGGAGCGCCACGCCCAGGTCGTGCGTGATCAGCAACACCCCCAGCCCGCGATCGGCCCGTAGCCCGTCGATCAGATCAAGGATCTGCGCCTGCACCGTCACGTCCAGCGCCGTCGTCGGCTCGTCCGCGATCAGCATCCGCGGTTCGCACGCCAGCGCGATCGCGATCATCGCCCGCTGACGCATCCCGCCCGAGAACTCGTGCGGGTACGCCCGTAAGCGCGCGCGCGGCTCCGGGATCCCCACCGCGTCCAGCGCCGCCTCCGCCGCGGCCGCGGCGTCACGCCCCCGCAACCCCCTGTGCAACCGCAGCGACTCGCCGATCTGCTCCCCGATCGTCAGCACCGGGTTCAGCGACGTCATCGGCTCCTGGAAAATCGTCGCGATCCCCGACCCGCGCACCGACCGCAGCGTGTGCGCATCGGCGCGCGACAAATCGATCTCCCCTCGACCGCCGCGCCACACCATCGACTCCGCCGTCCGCGTCGCGCTCTTCGGGAGCAGCCCGATCAGGCTCATCGCCGTCACCGACTTGCCAGACCCCGACTCCCCCACCAGCGCCAGACACTCGCCCGCCGAGACCTCAAACGACACCCCGCTCACCGCCGGGACCGAACCGAACGACACCCGCAGATCGCGCACGCTCAGCAGCGCGCTCACGACCCCGCCCCCTCGTCCCGCGGGTCGAACCGCTCCCGCAGCCCCTCGCCCAGAAAATTCAGCGCCAGCAGCGTCGCCGCCAGCAGCACCGACGGGAACAGCAGCAGCCACCAACGCGGCCGCACCGTGTTGAGCTCCGTCAGCCCGTCCGCCGCCAGGTTCCCCCAGCTCGGCAAGGGCGGCTGCACGCCGATCCCCAGAAACGACAAGAACGACTCCTGCAGAATCGCCTGCGGCGCCGTCAGCGCCCCGTACACCACAATCGGCCCGATCAGGTTGGGCAGCAGATGAACCACAAAGATGCGCGCCGGCGACGCCCCCACCGCACGCGCCGCCTCAACAAACGGACGCTCCTTCAGCGACAGCACCTGCCCCCGGATCACCCGCGCCATCGTCAGCCACGACACCCCGCCGATCGCCACCAGCAGCGTCAGCACGTTCACCGCCACGCGCTGCTCCTCCGTCAGGCTCCGGCGCTGCATCAGCGCATCGATCGCCACCGCCAGCAGCACGACCAGCAGGATGTACGGCAGCCCGTACAGGATGTCCACGATGCGCATCATCACCGCGTCCGCACGCCCGCCGCGGTACCCCGCGATCGCCCCGTAGAGCGTCCCGATCACCACCGCCACCGCCGCCGCCGACACCCCCACCCCCAGCGACACCGCCCCGCCCGTGAGCAACCGCACGCCGAGCGAACGCCCCAGCGCGTCCGTCCCCAGCGCGTCGTGCAGCGGGAGCGAATCGGGGTGCTCAAGAAGAATCTGGCGGCGCGTCGCCACCGGGTCGCCGCCGTCGATCGCGACAAACGCGGGCGGCAGCAGGTTGGCGTCGAGCAGGGCCCGCTTGTACGGAGCCGGGGCGGCCCCGGTCCAGCCGAGGGTCCACGGCAGCGTCACCAGGCACGGGAGCGTGATCAGGGCAAGCAACAACCCGCCGAGAGCGCCGGCGCTGAGCCGTCGTCCTCGGCGGGTCGTGTTGGGCGGGGCGTCGTTCACTCGCCCAGCGTACCGGCGCGCGTCAGCGCCGGCGTCGGCGCGGGCGCTCCTCGCCGTTCTGACGATCCCGCGCCCGGTCGATGGCCTGCTCGATCCGCTCGTCCATCCGCGCGGGCCCGCCCTCTTCCATCTCCTTGAGACGCTCGCGCGCCGCCGTCAGACGCGATTCGATCTCCGCGATCTCCGCCCGGCGCTGCTCGAGCATCCGCTCGAAGATGAACTCCGCCTCCCGGCGCAGGTCCTCGCGCACCGCGTCGGCCTCGGGCTGCTTCCCCGCGTCCTCGAGCGCCGCGACCTCCGCCGCCAGCTCGCTCGAACGGCGCAGCGCCTGCATCGTCTCCATCCGCGCCCGGTACGCTTCAGGATCCTTCTCGCGCAGCTCGCGCAGGCGGTCAAACCGCTCGCCGTGACGCCGGCGCACGCCCTCGGCGCGCTCCGGGTGCTCGCGGCGCAGACGATCGAACCGCTCGGCGAGCTCGGGGGGAAGATCGCGGAGCTCGCCGCGGTCCCCCTCGTCGATCGCCGCCAGGTCAGACTCGACCTGCGCCTGCTCGGCGCGCAGCGCGTCGAGACGTTCGCGGAGCCGGGCCCGATCAGAATCGGGCTGCGCGACGCTCAGGGCGCTGCCAACGAGCAGCACCAGGCCAACGGTGGTGAGTGTCATCTTCATAGGTCGTCTCCGATCATGTCCAGTGAAAACGGTTCGAGTGTGTCGTCGTCGAGCGAACGCGCCAGCAGCGTCAGCTCCGAGTCCAGCTCGCTGAACTCGTCGCCGAACAGCCACGACGGGTCCAGGGCCGCCTCGATCGCCGCGTGGTCGTCGTGCGCCGGCGCCGGGGACGACTGCACAAGCACCAGCGTCGCCGTGATGCCCAGTGCCGCCGCGGCCAGCGCCCACGGCGCGATCCGCGCCAGCACCGGGCCCCGGGACGAAACGACCGGTCCGCCCAGCGTGCCCGCAAGCTCGGGGGGCATCGCGGCGCGGTCGTCGGAGCCGAGGCGCTCGAGCGCCGCCAGGATGTCGTTGTGTTCGTTCGTCATGCGTCTGCTCCGGCTTCGGGATCGAGCATCGCGCGCAGCTTCGCCAGCGCGCGGTGGTGACGGGCCAGCAGCGTGCCCAGCGGCTCGCCCGTGAGTTCTGCGATGTCCGCGAACGCCAGCTGCGCCTGGTGACGCAGCGAGAGCAGCTCCTGCTCCCGCTCGCCCAGACGGGCCACCGCCCGGCGCAGCGCGTCGAGGTCGTCGTCGCTCGCGCGTTCAGACGTCGCCGCGACGACCTCGCTCGCGTCCCCGCCGACGGGCCGCCGCGCCGCCCGCTTCGCCTCGTCGCGCACGCGGTTGTTCGCGATCCGGAAGAGCCACGCCTCGAAGCGCCCCTCCTCGCGGTACGCGCCCTTGCCCAGCTGCTCGCTCAGCGTCGCGAAGACCGACTGCGTCAGGTCCTCCGCCGCCTCGCGCGACCGCAGCCGCGACAGCCCGAGCGCATAGACCCGGCGCGAGTACCGCTCGACGAGCGACTCCCAGGCGTCGACCTCGCCGTGCCCGGCCCGGGCCACCAGCGCCGCGAGCGAGGGGTCCGCGCTCCCGGGGCCCACGCGGGGCGCCTCGTCGAGCCTTCGGGGAGTCGTGGCGATCGTGGTCATCCTCTGCTGAACGCGCCCGCCCCGCGGGTATTGCACCGCCTCGTCCATCGGGCGGTTATCGGGGGCGGGTCCGGTTATACGGTCTGGGCAACAGGCCCAACCAACGCGGGTCGCCCGTCTCGAGTGTCAGAACATTCTGTTTCTCGCGTGGCGTCCGCGTGACACGGGGTACTCTGTATATGAGATGAGCGAACGCACAACCGCAAACCTGAAACGCACCATCGCCTTCACGGCGATCGCAGTGGCCCTGGCCATGACCCCGGGTTCCGCTCACACGGACGCCCCGGCGCGTGAGGGCGCCGGTGACGCGTCCACCCAGCTGGCCGACCGCACCCTGGTCCCCCGGCGCATCCGCTTGATCATCAACTACAAGCGCCCGCGCCTGGCCTAAGCCAACCCGCTCACATCCGGAAACGACGCACGACGTCGATCGCCTTCGGCGCCAGCACCGCGGCGAGGGCGATCTTCAGCGCGCCGCCGAACAGGTACGGCAGCACCCCGACCGCCCAGGCGTCAGCGCCGAACACCAGCGCCAGCCACGCGCCGCCGCCCGCGAGGATCAACGCCGTGGCGCCGACCATCGGGAACACCACCGTGGACGCACGGGCCATCAGCCCGCGGTCCCGCGCGACGCCGACCAGCCACGCCGCCGGCACGAACGCCAGCAGGTACCCCGCCGTGGGCCCGGCAAACGCGACAGGCCCGCTGAGGAAGCCCGAGAACACGGGCAAGCCGACGGCGCCTTCAAGCAGGTACAGCACCACCGCGGCCGCGCCGAGGCGGGCGCCAAACGCCGCGCCCACCAGCAGCACCGCGAACGTCTGCATCGTCATCGGGACCGGACCCACCGGCACCGCGATCTGCGCGCACGCCGCGATGAACAGGCTCCCCGTCAGCGCAAGCGCGAAGGGGCGGGCGAGAGAGGACGACGCGGTGTGGACAGTGGCGGTAGTCATGGCGAAATACTCATCCCTCACCCGCCCCGCGTCAACACAACCCAGCGAGCGCACCCCAAAGCCAGGTATTGAAATCCCTGGGATCCCTCACCCCCCGCGATACTCGCACCGGCTCGTGCACGTCTCGTACACGACCACCTCCGCCAACAGCGGGAGCTCCGGCGCCAGCTTCCGCCAGATCCACCCCGCGATCACCTCGCTCGTCGGGATCTCAAGCCCCTCGATCTCGTTGAGCACCCGGTGGTCGAGCGCCTCCTCGATCGGAGCCGTCGCCTTCTTGATGTCCCCGTAGTCGATCAGGTACCCCTTGGCGGGGTCCATCTCGCCCTCGACCACGATCTCCACCTTGAACGAGTGCCCGTGCATCCGCCGGCACTTGTGCCCCTCAGGGAAGCACGGCAGGAAGTGCGCCGCCTCGAACCCGAATGTTTTCGCCAGCCGAACCCGCATCGTCACTCCTCACACGCCGCGCGTCTGCGGGTCCCAGATGAACTTGTGCAGCTGCGGCTGCATCACCGCCCGCGAACCATCCTCAAGCATCCACTCCGCCAGCTCCCGCATCGGGAGCCCCCGCATCCCCAGGATCTCCAGCCCCCGCGGCTGCTCGTTCACGGGCGAGAACAGCACCGCCGCCACCCTGTCGTGCAGCTCGTGCTCGGCGCACACGCCCTGCGCATAGTCGTAATCCTGACGGTCCCCGATGACGAACTTCACCTCGTCCCGCGTCGTCAGGCGCTCGATGTTCGCCCAGTCCATCCGCTCCGCCTCGCCCGAGCTGGGCGTCTTCACATCCATAATCCGGATCGCCCGCGGGTCGCACAGCGAGATGTCGCACGCGCCGCTCGTCTCGACCAGCACCGTCTTGCGCAGGTCCGCCAGCTCCTTCATCAGCACCGCGACCCGCGGCTGCAAGAGCGGCTCGCCCCCCGTGATCTCCACCAGATCGCACGGGTGCGCCGCGACCTCATCTACCACCGACGCGATCTCCCGCGTGTCGCCCTCTTTGAAGGCGTACTCGGTATCGCAGTACGAGCAGCGCAGGTGGCACCCCGACAGGCGCACGAACACACACGGGCGCCCGATGAACGTGGACTCGCCCTGGATCGAATAGAAAATCTCGTTGACCCGCAGCGTCTCGGCCATAGGGCCAGTGTAGGCCCCACGCGGGGTTATGCCCCGGGAGCCGCGTCCGCCCGGACCTTCGCCTCGAGCCGGTCGAGCAGGTCGCCCGCCGACTCGTCGCCCGCCCGCGCCGCGCGCGAGGCGTACACGATCGCCTCGTCGATCATCCCCGCCCGCTCGTACCACTGCGCCGCCTCGCACAGGATCTCACCCAGCGGGTCGCCCGTGACCAGCGCCGAAGCGTCGGCGTACAGCTCCGCCGCGTCGGCCGGCCGCGCCATCAGGCCCAGCGCCAGCGCCATCTCGCGCAGCGCCATCGGCTGACGCGCACGCTCGCTGGGAGAGAGCCCCATAAGCATCGACAGCGCCCGCTCCGGGTTGTTGTCCCGGCGCTCGATCCGCGCCTCGATGATCCGCCACGGGACCGAGTCCGGGTTGATCTCCCGCGCCCGACCGATGTGCCCGCGAGCCACCGACAGCTTGTTCTCTTCCAGCGCCAAGTCCGCCAGCACGCCCCACGCCACGTCCAGCGACGGGTCCAGGTTCGCCGCCAGCAGCAGGTTCTTCTTCGCCTCGTTGGGCTTGTTCAGCTTGCGCTGCACCTGCGCCAGGTACAGCGGGTACCGCGCGTCGCTCGGGTCGAGCGTCTGCGCCTGCCAGTAGTGCTCCTCCGCGTCGTCGAGCAGCCCGGCGACGTTCGCCACCGTCGCCGCGTCAAAGCGGATCTCCGGCGCGTCCGGCCCGATCGCGATCGCCGCCACGAACTCGTCGTGCGCGCCCGCCGCGTCGCGCTGCCCCAGCAGCGCCTCCGCGTACGCCAGACGCAGGTCCTGATCCATCGGGGCGTTCTCGACGGCGCTCCGCAGCAGCGAGCCGGCCTTGCCGTACTCGCCCTGGTTCAGGAAGACCCGCGCCGAACGCAGGACCTCCTCGATCGCCAGCGCGCTGGGCGGGGTCCCGCCCGTCGTCGCGCTCGCGCCCGCCTGCTCGGGGCCGCCCTGGAGCGCCTGGCGCACCACAAAGACCGTCCCCAGCACGACCACCAGCGCCCCGACCGCCAAAGAGGCGCCGAGCACCGCCCGTTTCGTCCCGCCGCCAGTGCTTGTCCCTGTGTCGCTCATCAGACTCCCCAGAATACCGCCCCGCTACACTGACCGCCCCATGGCGAACGACTCCACTGCTTCTTCTATCGGAACTCAGACGGGCGACGTTCAGCGCGGTTCGGCGTCCCCGATGCCCTCCGCCTACCAGCCCGCCGACCACGAACCCAACGTGCGCGCCCGCTGGACCGCAGCGAATGCATTCGCAGCAGGCGCGGACGCGGTTCTGTCAGGCGAAAAAAAGCCCTACTGCGTCCTCATCCCGCCACCCAACGTCACCGCCAAGCTCCATCTGGGCCACGCCCTCAACAACACCATCCAGGACGTCCTCGCCCGGCGCAAGCGGATGCAAGGTTATGAGACCCTCTGGATGCCCGGCGCCGACCACGCCGGCATCGCCACCCAGACCGTCGTCGAGAAAAAACTCCTCGAGACCGAAGGCAAGAAGCGCACCGACTACGACCGCGACCAGTTCGTCGCCCACGTCCAGGCCTGGAAAGACCAGCACGAGGAAGAGATCAAGCAGCAGCTCCTCGCCATGGGCTGCTCCTGCGACTTCGACCGCTGGCGCTTCACCATGGACGAGCAGTGCGCCCGCGCCGTGCGCGAGTCCTTCTTTAGGCTGTTCAAAGAAGGCCTCATCTACCGCGGCAAGCGCCTCGTGAATTGGGACCCCGTCACCCAGACCGCCCTCGCCGACGACGAGGTGGACATGAAGGAAGTGCAGGGCAACTTCTACTACCTGAAGTACCCGCTCACCGAGCCCTTCACCGACGCCGACGGCACGCGCTGGGAACACGTCACCGTCGCGACCACCCGCCCCGAGACGTACTTGGGCGACACCGCCGTCGCGATGAACAAGCGCGACCCCCGCGCCGCCGCCCTCGTGGGCAAGACCGTCACCCTCCCCCTCGTCGGGCGCGTCATCCCCATCATCGAGGACGACTACGTCGTGCTGCCCGCCGAGGACCCCGACGCCCCGGGCGTGGACGTCAAGGCCAAGTACGCCACCGGCTTCCTCAAGGTGACGCCCGCGCACGACCCCAACGACTGGGAGATCGGCATCCGCCACTCCCTCGAACCGATCAACGTCATGGCGCCCGACGGCTCCATCTCCGACCAGCACGGCTGGGAAGACGTGGGCGACGCGGGCGAGTTCGTGGGCCTCTCGCGCGAAGACGCGCGTAAAACAACCGTCGCGAAGCTCGACTCGATGGGCCTCGTCGAGAAGGTCGTGGACTACTCCCACTCCGTCGGGCACTCCTACCGCTCGCACGCGATGATCGAGCCCTACCTCTCCGACCAGTGGTACGTGAAGGTCACCGACGACCGCCTCCGTGGCTCCGCCCAGCGCGCCCTCGAAACCGACCAGCGCTCCAGCGACACCTTCCCGGCGCAAGCAGGAACCACCGGCGACAACGCCCTGCGCTTCCACCCCGACCGCTACGCCAAGACCTACGAGCAGTGGCACGACAACCTGCGCGACTGGTGCATCAGCCGCCAGCTGTGGTGGGGGCATCGGATTCCGGTGTGGCGCATCAAATACGCGTTCGAGCCCGAAAAATGGCTGCTCGACGAAAACGGCAACGTTGACCCCGAGAGCTGCTACAGCGAGCACTACACGCCCGAACAAGCGCTAGAACAGCACAAGTCTGATCTACTCATGGACTGGGAAGAGCTCTTCATCGAGAGCGCTCCTTCCTCAGCCTCCGGAAAGCGGGCGAGGTCTCGAGGATGACATACACATAAAGTGGGAATCTGAAAGCGTACTTGCCATCTGTGCAAAAACCGAGGATGCGAATCAGCGCATTCAACAAGTGCGCCGTTTCTACCTCGACAACCAAAAGTATCTCGTTCAGGCCGGGAGCCTTCCGTACCATTCCGAGAAGGATAACTCGCACCTCATATACAATGATCCCATACCAGCAAAGTGGGGCGGCAACGAAGAGCCTCGTCCCGCATGGATCATCGGAGGTGTATTAAAAGGGTGCGTTGAGCTTGAACGCGACCCCGACGTCCTCGACACCTGGTACTCCTCCGCGCTCTGGCCGCTCTCAACCATGGGCTGGCCCGACGACACCGCGCTGCTCAAGGCGTTCAACCCCACGAACGTCCTGACCACCGCGCGCGAGATCATCACGCTGTGGGTGTCGCGTATGGTCATGTTCAACCGCTTCTTCAAGGAGCAGGACTCCGGCGTCGCCGACGTGCCCTTCCACCACACGTTCATCCACGCGATGATCCAGGACGGCGAGGGGCGCAAGATGTCCAAGTCCCTGGGCAACGGCGTCGACCCGCTCGACATCATCCACTCCCACGGCTCCGACGCCATGCGCTTCACGCTCTGCCAGATGACCACGCAGACGCAGGACGTGCGCATGCCCGTCGAGCACGACGAGAAAACCGGGCGCAACACCTCACCCAAGTTCGACCTCGGCAAACGCTTCTGCAACAAGCTCTGGAACGCCTCGCGCTTCACCATGATGATGCTCGCCGAGAGCGACGCCGACGCGAGCGACGAGGAGCCCACGCTCGCCGACCGCTGGATGCTCTCGCGCCTCGCCGGCGCAGCACGCGCCGTGGACGCCGCCCTCGAGGACTACCAGTTCTCCGCCTACGCCGAGGCGATGTACGACCTGCTCTGGCGCGACTTCTGCGACTGGTACCTCGAAGCCGTCAAGCCGACGGTCAAGTCCAACCGCACGCAGCAGACGATCCTGCGCACCACGCTCGACGCCATCCTCCGCCTGCTCCACCCCGCGTGCCCCTTCGTGACCGAGGCGATCTACGAGCACCTGCGCGCCGCGCCGCGTCCCGGCGCCATCGCCGCGATGGAACTCGACGACCCGCCCGCGGACGCCCCCCTGCTGTGCCGCGCGGGCTGGCCCAAGGTGGGCGATTCGCACCTCGCCCCCGACGTCGAGGCGCGCTTCGACCAGCTCCGTTCGCTCGTCGAGGCGATCCGCGAGGTGCGCACGGCGCAGGGCCTCTCGCACAAGGTCGCGCTCACCCTGCACGCCGACGGCAACCTCGCCCGCCGGATCAGCGAAGGCGACGGGCTCGTCGAGACGATCGCGAATCTCGAGAGCGTCACCACCGACCCCGCCGAGGGCGCCGCGCTGACGATGGCCTTCGAGGGCGCCGAGCTGAAGCTGACCGGTCACGCCGCCAGCGCCGAGGACGCGGGCGCTCAGAAAGAGCGCCTGACCAAGCAGATCGAGGACCTGAGCAAATCCATCAAGGCTCTCGAGGGGCGCCTGAACAACCCCGGCTACACGCAGAAGGCGCCGGAGAAGCTCGTCAACGAAACCCGGGCGCAGCTGCAATCCCAGAAGGACGAGCTCGCCGCGGCCGAAGCGGCGCTCGCGGCGCTGGGCTGATGCGCACGCCCGCGGTTCTCGCGCTGCTCGCCCTCGTTGGCTGCTCGTCGGGCCCGTCGGCCCCCGCCGGCCGGCCGGCCGCGGACGAACCGGCGAGCGCACAAACCCCCGCCCCCCCACGCGCCAGCGCCGTCCTCTCGGCGGAACCCTGGACGTACGAGGGCGCCCGCGGGCAGGTGGTGCGGACCCGCCACTACCGGATCTTCACGACCGAGTCCGACGCGCTGCTCGCCGGGCGCTTGCCCGCGTTCCTCGAGGACGCGCTCGAGCACTACCGCACCGCGATCGCCCCACTGCCCGAGCCCGAGCTGCGCCTCGACGCGTACCTCATGGACAACCGCCCGCAGTGGGCGCGCCTGACGCAGCGCCTGCTGGGCGATCGGGCGGCGCCCTTCCTGCGGATCCGTCGCGGTGGGTTCGCGACGCGGGGCATCGGCGTCTACTACGACCTCGGGCCCTTTGACACCCTCGCGATCGCCGCGCACGAGGGGTGGCACCAGTACACCCAGCGCGTCTTCCGCGAGCGCTTGCCGACCTGGCTCGAGGAGGGCCTCGCGACGTACATGGAGGGGCACCGCTGGAAGGGCTCGACGCCCGTTTTCCTGCCGTGGGCGAACCTCGAGCGGTTCGACCACCTGCGGGTCGCGCAGAGCGCCGGGGCGATCGCGCCGCTGGAGACCTTCATCCTCGGGCGGGGCGTGGCGAACGCGGGCGAGGACAGCGGGCTGGACTTCTACGCGCAGGCGTGGGCTCTGGCGCACTTCGTCGCCAGCGAGCGCCGGGCGGGGCTGGCGCGGATGCTCGACGACGCGGTGCGGGGGCGGATCAAGCTGACCCTCCAGCACCACGCCCGCGACACGCGCCAGACGATCCTGGGCGAGGAGGTCGTCGCCCGCGCGTACTTCGAGGCGTACTTCGGCGACCTCGGGACGGCCCAGCGGGATTTCGATCGGTTTCTCGAGGGCGTGACGGTGGCCGGGGCCCGCGACGACGTGGTTACTGGACGTCCCCCCGCCGCGCTTTCCCGGTAGCGGCTACAGTTTGGTTCCACGATGTGCCCCATGACACCCCCATCGCGCGATATCGACCCGTCGGTGCTGAAGATCCGGGAAGCGTGCGCGGACGACGCGCCGGCCCTGGCCAAGGTGCTCGGGCGGGCGATCGACGTGCCGCCGCCGGCGAGCGACGGGCTCGAGCCGAGCAGCCGGGTGTGGCTCGCCGAGCTCGACGGGGGCGATATCCCCGCGGGGCTGGTGGGGCTGCGGATGGTGCAGGACCACGCGGCGGAGGTGCACGACCTGTGGGTCTGCCCGGAGAGCCGGGGGCACGGCGTGGGCGTGCGACTGATGGAAACCTGCCTGGGGTACTGCCGGGACCACGGGGTCCTGAAGACGCTGCTGATGGCTGAGGACAACCAGACCGCGGCGATCCGGCTGTTCCAAAAAGTGGGTTTCCTGCTGGCGCGCACGCGCGCGACGGGGTCGGGCGAGCGGCTCGAGTTCTACATGGACCTGTACCGCGACGACAACGCCGAGGGTTAACTACTCGTAAATCTCTTGCCTTCAATGGCCTAGAGTCGTTTCGAGACATGACAGGCCCGAAAAGACGCGCATAGCCCCTTGCCCGGCAATCGGTTGCTAAGTACGGTGTCTCTCGGTGGTCGGCAGCGCTTTCGCGCGCTTGCCGGTGGGACCCGAAAATCAGTTGACTCTCGGATCCGTCCGCCCGGACGCCGCGTATGTTTCGGCGTCAGCAACCCAGGCTTCCCTCTTACTCAACGCCCCAGACAGCGCAGCAATGCGGGTCTGGGGTTTTCTCTTTTTGCTCTTTACGCCCGTCGCGAGAGCCGCCAGGCCCACCAGAGGGCGATCGCGACCCCGACGCCGACGATCCCGAGGGTGAGCGGCGTGAGCGTGTCCGGGCCCACCAGCCCCCCCGCCACGGCCGCGTGGGCGGCGAGGGCGGGGAGCGGGCCGGCGGTGTACCCGAGGCCGATGACGGTCTCGTGGGTCCCCCCGGCGTCCACCTCCGCCTTGCCGACGGCCATCGCGTAGTAGATCCCCGCGACGTAGATGCCCCCGGCGCCGACGCCGAAGAGGGCGAGGCCGATGACGGCGATCGTGACGTTGGTCGCGGCGACGGCGAGTGCGAAGCCGGCGAGCATGGCCGAGGCGGTCCAGACGACGGTGCGCCAGCGCCCGTGCCAGCCGTGCCACCAGCCGCAGACAAGGAACATGACCACGCGGGCGCCGGCCCAGACGGAGGCGAGGCGGGCCGAGGCGGTGGCGGAGACGCCCATCGCGGCGAAGCGCGCCGGGAGGATGGGCTCGAGCGCGTTGACGAGCACGTAGCTGAGGGTGAGCAGGACGCGGAAGACGGGGAGGAGGCGGTCGTAGACGGGCGGGTGCGGTTCGTGCGCGCCGTCGAGGTGTCGCGCGGGCTCGGCGGGCAGGGCGAGCGAGACGACGAGGGCGAGGGCGTGGACGATCGCCATGCCTGCGACGACGCCCAGCGGGTTGTCGTGGAGGAGCGGGGCCATCGCCCAGAACGCGGCGAGGACGGCCGAGGACCACGCGAAGTTGAAAGCGCCCGTCGCGCGACGGAGCGGCGCGCCGGTGCGCCCGCCCGAGACGTAGGCCTCGACCACGGGCCAGAGGATTCCCGTGAGGGGGAGGTAGACGGCGGCCATCGTCCAGAACGCCCACTCGGCGCCGTGCGCGAGGTAGGGCAGGAGGCTCACGCCCGCGAGGAGCGCGTTGACGATGAGGAGGATGCGTTTGGTGGTGAGGCGCGCCGAGCGCCGGGCGAGGGCGCGGATCATCGGCGCGGCCCGCCAGGCGCCGAGGGTGTAGGACGCGCCCATGACGAGCGCGAGCAGGAGGTTGCGCGCCTCGGAAAACGCGAGGACCTCGTGTGTGACGAAGAAGAGCCCGTTGGTGACGGCGCCGGTGCCGAGGGAGGCGAGGACGGTGAGCGTCAGAACGGGCGCGAGTGGCGCGGCGGTGCGCGCCGGCGGAGCGGATTGTGCGGGTTGGTTTGCCACGGGGCGCGGCGGATCGTAGCATCAGGGGTCCGGGGCGAGGCCCCGGTGTATGCGCGTGTAGCTCAACTGGATAGAGCGCAGGCCTCCGAAGCCTGAGGTTACAGGTTCAAGTCCTGTCACGCGTACTTTGTGAGAACGTCTTTAAGCCCGGCGTGGGCTTTTTTTATGCGCTGAGCTCTGTGCACGCTTCCACCGTTGCGCATCGAGCAGCGGTGCATGCCTGCGAACACGACGCGCCTCCGGCGGGTCGTGGCACCCGGCTCTGGAATAGTTCAGCCTTCGTAGGGGAAGGCTACGTTGGTTTGCTCAAGGAGTTCGTGGGCCGCGGCCCGGATATCGCGAGCGTTCCACTCGTCATCCGTACACCATTCCAGTAGGTCATGGACTATGTGCAGGATTGAACAGTACAGCTCAATGTCGTAAGGAACCGCATCGCCGCAGAAGACGAGCCTCTCGATGCGTTTTGCACCTTCGATAGGCGGCATCGCGTGATCGACTATACGCTGCGCGACATCACGCACGAGAACGAGAACGGCCTCGTCCTTTGTTGGGATCGCCCATCCGAACTCGGAAACGACGGCATAGAAACGCTCACGGGACTGGTAGAACTCGCCCGGAATAAGCACGGCGAGCACGCGGAGCGACGGTGAGTCGCAATCGTGATCGAGCGCTTCGAGCGCGATCGGCTGGAACTCTTCGGTTCTTGCGAGCCCAAGCACGTCACGGCAAAGCATGTTGTAGAGCGGTTCGCGCGGCATCTCTGTCTCATCGCCGCGGTATTATCCCAGCGCGCTCGCGAAGCGGCCTGCCTGGATCGGCGCCAGCACCTCGAGGATTTTGGCGAGGACTTCGGCGGGGGTGCCGAGGGCGTCGAGGTCGTGGACGACCTCGTTGGGGTAGCAGGCGAGGACGGGCTGGGTTTCGTCCTGGTAGACGTCCCAGCGGCGCTTGATGACTTCGTCCTTGGCGTCGTCGGCGCGGCCCTGCTGGCGGGCGCGTTTGGCGAGGCGGTCGAAGAGGGACTGCTGGTCGCTCGTGGTCAGGTGGATGACGGCGAGGACGTCGAGGGAGTCGCGGAGGAGCCCGGCCTGGTCGGCGTTGCGGGGGATGCCGTCGAGGAGGAGGAGCTCGGTGGCGGGGTCGAAGTCGCCGGTGAGGACCTGGTCGGCGACGGTGCGGCGCCAGAGCTCGATGGTGATGGAGTCGGGGACGAGCTCGCCGCGGGAGGAGTAGGTGCGGACCTCACGCCCGAGATCGGACTCGGGGTTGAGGTTGCGGAACGCCTCGCCCATGGAGAAGTGGTGGAACCCGGGGATGCTGCCGAGGATCTCGCCCTGGGTGCCTTTTCCGACACCTGGGGCGCCGAAGAGGAGTGCGGACTGGTAGACGGTTGCGCTCACGGTGTTTGGCCCCTTGGAATCCGTGCGGAGGTGTCGCCAGCATCGCCCGATGGCGGCCCGGACTTGAGCGCCGGGCGGGGGAGCGAGTGTAGCGTGTCCCGTGGCGGTTCACGCGGGTCCGGTGGTGGCGGTGGGTCCGTATGATCGGCCCCCATGCGCGGGCTGACGAAACGCTGGATCGGTCACGAGGAGGCCGCGGGCCGGCGGGGGACGCTGGTCGAGCGGGTGCTCGCGGCTCGGGGGCTGGGCGAGGCGGCGGCTCGTGAGGCGTTTCTGAACCCGTCCCTGTTGGGGCTGCACGACCCGTCGGGGATCCCGAACCTGGACCGTGTCGCCGGGCGGTTGCTCGAGGCGGCGCGGGGCGGTGAGCGGGTGGTGATTTACGGGGACTACGACGCGGACGGGGTGACGGCCTCGGCGATTCTTGTGCGCGCGCTGAAGGCTGTGGCGCCGGGGGCGGACGTCTCGGCGTACCTCCCCCACCGTCTCGAGGAGGGGTACGGGCTCAACGGGGACGCGCTGCGGGAGCTGGCGTCGGGCGGGGCGCGGGTGGTGGTGTCGGTCGATTGCGGCGTGACGGCGGTGGCGGAGGCGCGGCTGGCGCGGGAGCTGGGGCTGGAGCTTTTTATTACGGATCACCACAACCCGCCGGCGTCGATGGCGGACTTGCCCGACGCGCCGGTGGTGCACCCGCGTCACCCGGAGTCGTCGTACCCGTTCGGCGAGCTGTGCGGTGCGGGGGTGGCGTTCAAGCTGGCGTGGCGGATCGCGACGCTGCGCGCTGGCGGGGAGCGGGTGCCGGCGGCGCTGCGGGAGACGTTGCTTGATCTGCTCGGTCTGGCGGCGCTGGGGACGGTGGCGGACGTGGTTCCGTTGGTTGACGAGAACCGGGCGATCACATCGTTTGGTCTGCGCCGGCTGGCGGCGGCGCGGCTTCCCGGCGTGCGCGCGCTGATGGAGGCGTCGTCGGTCGGGAAGAACGACGTGGACGCGGAGGCGGCGGGGTTCCGGCTGGGGCCGCGGCTGAACGCGGCGGGTCGGATGGGTCACGCGAAGGACGCGCTGGAGCTGCTGCTGACGGAGGACGACGCGCGGGCCGCGGAGCTGGCGGCGCAGCTTGATGCGCTGAACACGGAGCGGCGGAGCGTGGAGCGCCGGATCTCGGAGGAAGCCGCGGAGATGGCGGTGAGCGCCGGGATGACCGGCGACGACCGGCGGGCGATCGTGCTCGCGCACCCGGAATGGCACGCGGGGGTGATCGGGATCGTGTGCTCGCGTTTGGTGGAGAAGTTCGGTCGCCCGGTGATCTTGATGCAGGAGGACGGCGGGGTCTGCAAGGGATCGTGCAGGAGCATCGACGGGTTCAACATCTGCGCGGCGCTGGGGGCGTGCTCGGCGCACCTGGCGACGTTCGGCGGGCACGACATGGCGGCGGGGCTCTCGCTGGCGCGTGGGGATCTCGAGGCGTTCCGCGACGCGTTTACGGCGCACGCGAACGCCGGGCTGACGGTCGAGGAGCTGGCCGCGGGCGTGCGGGTTGACGCGTGCGTGTCGGCGGGGGAGCTGACGGCGGAGAACGCGCGCGAGCTGGCGCGGCTGGCGCCGTTCGGGCGTTCGAACCCGAGGCCGACGCTGCTGCTCACCGGCGCGGTGGTCGCGGAGCACGCGGGGGTGATGGGCGGGCACGGCCGGCATTTGCAGATGCGCCTGGAGCGTCCGGGCGGTTCGGCGGTGCGGGCGCTGGCGTGGAACTGGGGCGAGCGCGCGGCGTTGTTCCGTCGCGGGGACCGGATCGACGCGCTGGTGCGCCTGACGCTCAACGAGTGGCGCGGGCGGGTGAACGCGGAGTGCGAGCTGGTTGACGCGCGTGTCGGGGGCGAGCCCCGGGTTGTGGTGCGCGAGGGCGTTAGCCGCCCGACATCGTCTTGCCCATCGTGAAGATGGGCAGGAGGAGGGCGACGGCGACGCTGCCGATGACGCCGCCCATGAGGACGATCATGGCGGGTTCGATGAGCTGGGTGCCGGTGGCGACGGAGTCTTCGAACTGTTCCTCGGCGACGTCGGCGACGCGCCCGAGCGCTTTTTCGAGCTGACCGGTGCGCTCGCCGGCGGCGATCATGTGGCCGAAGGAGGACGGGATCAGGGGCGTGCCCAGCACGGCGTCGCTGACGGGTCGCCCGGCGGCGATGGTCTCGTCCATGTGCTCGATGAGCTCCACCCACTGCGGGCTAGCGGTGAGGTCGGCGACGATCTCGAGCGCTTCCTTGAGCTGGATGCCGGCGGCGAGGAGCGTCGAGAGGGTGCGCGCGACGCGCGTCAGATAGAAGTTGCAGAAGATCGGGCCCATGACGGGCGAGCCCAGCAGGGCGCGGTCGATCATGCGCTTTCCGGCGTCGGTTGTTTTGATCAGCACGACGCCGACGATGAGCCCGATGAGGGCGAACGCGAGGAGCACCCAGTTGTCGCCGACCCATTGCGAGAGCCCGAGGAGCAGCTGCGTGGGCTTGGGCAGGCTGGCGTCGCGTCCTTCGTAGATCCCCGCGAAGCGCGGGAGGACCCACGCGACGAGGAAGCCGGTGACGGCGCCGCCCATGATGAGCATGATCAGCGGGTAGGTGAGGGCGCCGCGGACTTTGCGTTTGGTGCGCTGCTCGTCGCCGAGGTAGGTCGCGACGCGTTCGAGCATCGTGCCCATGGTGCCCGAGGCTTCGGAGGCGCGGACGAGGCTGATCATGAGTCGGGGGAAGACGCGCGGGTGCTCGGCGAGGGCGCTGGAGAACTGCACGCCGGCGGAGATGCGGTCGGCGAGGAGGCCGGCGATGCGCCCGAGCGGCCCGCCGTTGCTCTGTTCGGTGTACGCGCTGATGGCGTCTGCGAGGGGGACGCCCGTGTCGATCATGACGGAGAGTTGGTTGGCGAACGCGACGACATCGTCGCGGTGGACGCGCTTGGCGGCCTGCGCGTTGAGTACGGCGTCGGCGTTGACCAGCTGGGTCGTGATGGCGAGGTCGACGACGGTCAGGCCCTGCTGACGGAGCTGCGCGACGGCCTCGGGTTTGGTGCGCGCCTCGACGACGCCCTGCTGGGATTCGCCGTGTTCGTTGCGGGCTTTGTATGAAAACTCGGGCATGGCGGGTTCTCCGTGCGGCTTAGAGCGAACTCACGCGGAGCACTTCTTCGACGGTCGTGAGCCCCTGCGCGGCTTTCTGGAGCCCGTCGCGTTTGAGGGAACGGAACCCGTCCTTCTCGGCGATCCGGTGGAGCGCGCGCATGTCCTCGCCCAGGGCGACCGCCTCGAGCAGTTCGTCCGAGGGGGTGAGGAGCTCGAAGACGCCGATGCGCCCGGCGTAGCCCTTGCCGTGGCAGCGCGAGCAGCCCTCGCCCTTAAAGAGTGAGGGCGTTTCGTCGGCGCCGATCTCTTCGACGAGCTTGCGTGTGCGGTCGTCGAGTTCGACTTCCTGCTTGCAGTGCGGGCAGATCTTGCGGACGAGACGCTGGGCGAGCACGCCGCGCAGGATGGCCGCGACGAGGTAGGGCTCGACGCCCATGTTGACGAGTCGTGTCACGGCGCTGATGGCGTCGTTGGTGTGGAGCGTGGAGAAGACGAGGTGCCCGGTGAGGGCGGCCTGCGTCGCGATCTGCGCGGTCTCGGTGTCGCGGATCTCGCCGACCATGAGGATGTCGGGGTCCTGGCGGAGCAGGGCGCGGAGCGCGCCGGCGAAGGTAAACCCGGCTTTGGTGTTGATCTGGAACTGGTTCACGCCGGGCAGGTTGACCTCGACGGGGTTCTCGACGGTGGAGATGTTGAGTTCGTCGCTGGCGAGCTCGGCGAGCGCGCTGTAGAGCGTGGTGGACTTGCCCGAGCCCGTCGGCCCGGTGACGAGCACGACGCCGTTGGACGACGAGATCACGTCGCGCCAGAGCGGGAGGATGTCGGGGCCGAAGCCCACGCGGTCGAGCGAGACGATCGCGGAGCGGTTGTCGATGACGCGGATCACGACCTTTTCGCCGTGTTTTCCGGGCATGGTCGAGACGCGGAGGTCGATGGGGCGCCCGTCGATCATGACGTGCACGTCGCCGTCCTGCGGGACGCGGCGCTCGGCGATGTCGAGGCCGGACATGATCTTGATGCGCGAGACGACGGCGGGGTGCATCTGGTACGGCGGGGTCAGCTTGCTGACGAGGCGCCCGTCGACGCGGAGGCGGACGCGCGACTGGTGGTCGTCGGGCTCGATGTGGATATCGCTGGCGCGGTCCTGGACGGCCTGGAAGATGATGTAGTTGACGAGCTTGATGACGGGCGACTGCCCGGACACCTCTTCCAGGTTGGAGATGTCGTGCAGCTCTTGCTCGACGACGGAGAAGTCGCCGAGTTTGGAGTCGTCGTAGATCTCGTCGATGACGAAGACGTTGGCGGAGGGGAGGTGCGTCTGGAGGGTCGCGCGGATGTCCTTGGGGGTGCTGACGACGATCTGGGCGCGGTTGCTGCTGAGGCGCTCGATCTCTTCGATGAGGAAGAGGTTGGCGGGCTCGGTGACGGCGACGGTGAGGACGCCGTCGATGAGGAACAGCGGGAGCACGCAGTGCTGCTCGATGAATTCGCGCGGGAGCGCTTCGGTGACGCGGGGGTCGGCGATGCGCGGCGAGAGGCGGGCGAAGGGCACGCCGTAGCACTCGGCGAGGGCTTCGATGACTTCCTCGTCGCTGGCGAAGTTGAGCTCGACGAGCACCTCGCCGAGGAGGCGTTCGTGCCCGCTCTGGGACTGGTGCTCGAGCGCTTCCTTGAGCTGCGCGTCGGTGAGGACGCGGCGCTGGACGAGCAGGTCGCCGAGCTGGATCTTCGCCGCGGGCGCGGGCGATCGTGTGCCGGAGGACTCGATCATCGGACGCTCCGCACGGCGGCCTCGACGCTGTTGTGGGATTCGAAGGAGCGGTCGTGGCGGGTCATCTCGAGGATCTTCTTGATGTTGTCCGAGAGCCCGACGAGGCGGACCTGCCCGCTGGAGCGCCCGACCTGCTCGCTGAGGCGGAGCCAGTGCTCGATGCCGGAGGAGTCGACGAACTCGAGGTGCTCGCAGTCGAGGAGCATGTGTCGCGCGCCGGCGGTGAGGCGTTCGCCGGTGACGCGTGTGAAGAGCCCGGAGTCCTCGGCGGTGAACTCGCCCGAGAGCGTCAGGACGCAGATGTGTTCGTACTCCTGAAAGCTGAGCTTCATCAGGCGGCCTCCGACGGCCTCTGGGGCGCGATGTCCGCGAGCATCTCGTCGTAGAACGCGAGGTCGATGGTGAGGAAGAGCGGGGCGAGTTCGGGGTCGAACTGGGCGCCGGCGTTGTCGCGGATCTCGCTGAGGACTTTGTGTCGCGGCATGGCGGCGCGGTAGGTGCGCGAGGAGCTCATGGCGTCGAACGCGTCGGCGACGCCGATGATGCGCGCGATGAGCGGGATGTCCTCGCCGGCGAGGCCGATCGGGTAGCCGCGCCCGTCCCAGCGTTCGTGGTGGTGCAGGACGCCGGGCAGGGCCTCGTCGAACATCGGGATCCCGCGCAGGATGCGGTGCCCGATCTCGGGGTGCAGCTTGATGAGCCCGAACTCCTCGTCGGTGAGGCGGCTGGTCTTGAGGAGGACCTGCTCGGGGACGCCGATCTTGCCCAGGTCGTGGACGAGCCCGGAGATCCGGACGGTCTCGCACTCGGTCGCGGAGAGCCCGGCGAGGCGGGCGAGGCGGACGGAGAGCTCGGACACGCGCTGCGAGTGACCGCAGGTGTACGGGTCCTTGGCGTCGATCGCGGACGTGAGCGCCTCGAGGGTCCCGAGGAAGAATGACTGCTGCTCTTCGTAGAGCGCGATGTTGGCGATGGCGACCTCGGCGAGGCGGGCGGAGCCGTCGACGAGCTTCATGTCCACGCTGGAGACGGCGGTGTCGTCGCCGTTCTTCTCGCCGGCGATGACGACGCCGACGGTCTCGCCGTCGCGGGAGATGGCGTGGCAGAGGACCTCGGGCCCGTCGTCCCCGGCGGAGAAGACGATGGTGTCGTTCTTCTCGCTGTCGGTGACGCGCCGGGTGATCTCGCCCAGGAGCAGCTCGCCCTCGAGCTCGAGGAAATCGGACGAGCCCTCGATGAAGGTGCGCCCCGAGAGCTGCTTGGACGCGCGGACGGTGTGCAGGAAGCGGAGCGCGATCCAGCGGTACGGGAGGGTCTCGTGCATGCGCTCGCAGAGGTGCATGACGAACGCCTCGGCCGAGACGAGCTCTTTCATCGCTCGCCCGATGCTGTAGAGGAGGCTGATCTCCTCGTAGCTCTCGGCGAGCTGTGCGGAGAAGCCCTCGATCGCGACCTCGGCGGAGGCGAGCTCGACGAGGTCGCTGTGGCTGTAGCGCACGAGGGTGGCGAACCGCTTCGCGCCCTCGGTCGAGCCGAGCGCGATCGTGGCGAAGAGCTCGGCGACGAGCTCGGCGTCAACGCCCGCGGACTGGCAGAGCGAGGCGAAGTGCTCGCCCTTGGTCCCCGAGGAATCGAGCAGGAGGACGCAGACGTAGCCGATGCGGGCGCGCTTCTCGCTCACGGGGAGCGGGAGGAGCGTCCACCCGTTGATGACCTCGCAGGCGTCGGGCTGGTACTCGTCGTGCCAGGCGCCGGCGGAATCGACGACGGCCCGGGCGAACCGGGGGGACTCGACGATCTGGCGGAGGGCCTTCTGCCCGAGCTCTCCGCCGGAGGGCCAGGCGCAGCGCGTCACCCGCCCCTTCGCGTCCGTGTGCAGGACGGGGAGTCCGATCTCGGCGCAGCGGTCCTCGACCGCACGGTGCGCTGTCATCGCGTTGCTCGTGCCCGCGGCGAAACTCATGCGGCCTCCCGTTGCCCTTCGCTGAGGATGCCCTCGACGTGCTCGAGCACCTCTCGCGGGCTGAACGGCTTGCTCAGGATGGCTCGGATCCCGGTCCCTTCGAGGGACTCGTTGTCGAGTTTGTACCCACGCGCGGTGAGCACGATGATCGGGTAGGCGCGCGTCTTCTCGCTCTCGGCGAGCTTGTTCGCGAGCTCGATGCCGGTGAGATACGGCATCTGGATGTCGGTGATGATCACGTCGAAGTGTTCCGCGTTCGCGAGTTCGAGGCCCTCGGCCCCGTCGCCCGCGGTCGTCACGTCGTGCCCGGCGTTGCGCAGCTTGAGCGCCACGACGTGCACGATGTGCGGTTCATCATCAATGACGAGGATTCTGGCCATGGCTCTCTCCTTACGCCCCCTCGGCCTCGTACGGGATGCTGAACATGAACTTGCTGCCAAGCCCGAGCGTGCTCGTCACGCTCACCTCGCCGTGGTGGACTGTCTCCACGATCTGCTTGACCAGCGGGAGCCCGAGCCCGGTGCCCTTGGCGACCCGCTTGTAGTTGTCGATGCGGTAGAACTTGTCGAAGACCTTCTCGAGGTCGTCGGGCGCGATGCCCAGGCCGGTGTCGGCGATCGTCGAGAACACCGCCCCGCTGGAGTCGTCGTTCTCGATCGTGAGCGTGACGCGCCCGCCCTCGGGGGTGTACTTGACCGAATTCGAGAGCAGGTTCAGGTAGACCTGCTTGATCATGTCCTCGTCGGCCATCGCGGTGCACGCCAGCGGGCCGCGCTGGAACGTCACGCTGATGTCCTTGAGCGCCGCCTGCGGCTGGATGATCTCCACGGCGGACTGCGCGACCGCGGTGAAGTCCACGTCCTCGTAGGACGGACGCACGATGCCGGCCTCGATGCGGCTGAGGTTGAGCATGTTGTCGATGAGGCGCCCGAGCCGGTCGGACTCGCTCTTGATGACGGAGTAGAACTCCTGGCGGCTGTCCTCGTCGCTCGCCTCGCCGTCGAGGAGCATCTCGATGTACGCCTTGATCGACGCGAGCGGCGTGCGCAGCTCGTGCGAGGCCTTCGAGACGAAGTCGGACTTCATCTGGCTGATCTCGCGCTCGCGGGTGATGTCTCGGATGATGGTCACCACGCCGCCCACGCCCTCGCTCTTGCGGTCGGGCAGGCAGGCGAGGGTCACGTCGCAGATGCGCGGGTCGCCGCCGGTGAGCGAGGCGATCTCGTGCTCGACGCGCCGGCGGTGCGCGGGCGAGGCGCTCGCGAGGGTGTCGGCGATCATCGTGCGGATGCGCTCGTCGCCGACAAGGTCGTCGACGGAGCGGCTCAGCGCGTTCTCGAGGTTGAGGCCCATCATCTCCGCCGCCGGGGCGTTGGCCATCTTGAGCTCGCGGAAATTATCGATCACCAGCACCGCGTCCTGGAGGCTGTTGAAGACCTCCGACGCGTGCTGGACCTCGGTCTCGGCGATCTTGCGCCGGAGCTCGAGCTGTCGGATCTGGGCGCCCGCGGAGGCGACCGCCTCGCTCATCCCCTCGAGCGCGTCGCGTACGGCGGACTCGAGGTGCGCCGGGGCGCCGGTGGGCGGGAGCGAGATCGACCCGGGGTCGGCCGAGTCCGCCGCGTCGAGCACGGCGCTGGCGAGCTTGCGGAGCGACGCGTTGTGCTGGCGCAGGAGCGGCGCCCCCGCGAGCGCGGAGCCCGCGAAGGCGGCGATGGCCCCGGCCGCCGTGGCGGCGACCGATCCGGAGGTGAACCACACCGCGCCGGCAGCGCCGGCGCCGCCGGTAAACCCAGCGAGCGCGACTGGCAAAAATGAACGCAGCATGCTTCCTCCTCCCTTAAAACGAGCCGTGGTTAGTCGAGCGGAACGCTGGCGAGCAGGCGCTGCGCACGATCGTCCTGCGGCGAGATGCGCAGGGCGTCGGCGAAGCTCTCGCTCGCCTCGTCGTGACGACCGAGCTGCTGGAGCACGACGCCCCGGAGCATGGCCGGTCGCGGGTCGGTGGTCGCGAGCTGCGCGGCGAGCCCCAGGGACTCGAGGGCCTTCTGGTAGTCGTTCGCGCGCATCGCGAGCGCGGCGGTGAGCATGTGGCCCTCGTGACGCAGCGGGGCGATGGAGGTCGCCCGCGCGGCGCAGATCGTGACGCGGCGTTCGTCGCCCAGCGAGAGGGCGACCTTGCCGAGATCGATCCAGACCGACGCGTCCGAGGCGCCCGCGGGCGTCTCGGTGAGGCCCAGGAGGAGCGAACGCGCCTCGACGGGACGGTCGAGCGCGACCAGGCACCGGGCCTGGAGCTGCTTGAGATCGCGGCGGTCGCTGTTCTCCTCATCGTTGAGGAGGTTGCGGAGGTTGAACTCCGCCTCGACCCAGTCGCCCGCGAGCATCTGCGCCGTGACGAGATCCTCGACTACGGACAGGTTCGAGTCGGCGAGCAGGCGCGCCTCGCGGAAGTAGTCGACCGCGCTGAGGGCGTCGCCGCGCAGGAGCGCGATGTGCCCGAGGGTCTGCTTCACGCCGGCGTTGTGCTGGTGGTGAGAGGATCGCTCGAGGAGCATCGCCTCGGCCTTGTCGAGGAGGTCGAGCTGGATGAGCATCTCGGCCGCCGCGACCGCGTACTGCGGGTCGGAGGGTTCGAGGAGCGCGGCGGTCTCGTAGGACTCGTGCGCGTCAACGAACTCGCTGAAGCGTTCGAAGACGATGCCGCGGTAGTAGTGCGGATCGGCGACGGAGGGGTCGAGCGCGATCGCGGCGTCGAACGCGTCGAGCGCCGGCTCGAGCTGCCCGAGCTCCATGAGGATGCGCCCGTGCAGGACGTGGCTCTGCCCGACCGCGTCGTGCAGCTGGATGGAGGCCTCGACGTTCTTGAGCGCCTTGTTCAGGTCGCCGGCGAGGAACTGCTGGTGCGCGAGGTCCCAGCGGGTGCCGGCCTGGATGCTCGACATGCGAGCGGTGGCGTCGTCGAGGGCGGAGGCGGTGTAGTTGCCGTGCCCCTGACACCCGCTGAGTGCGGCGATGCTGCCCGCGGAAATCGCGAGGAGAGCTGATCTGATGGGACGCATAGCACGTCCTCCTTTCAAGCTGTCGCCTCGTGGGCGACCGCTGGTTAGTTCTCGTCGTCGTCAGAGTCGGCGTCGGCGATCGCCGCTTCGGTGTCGACCTCGCCCTTGTCGAGGACCACCGAGTCGCGGAACCAGACCCAGAAGCCGCCCATGACGGGCGTGGAAGCGCCGCCGAGCGTGGCCGTCTCGCCCGCGAACGCGGGGCCGATCAGGCCGGTCGTTGTGCCGCCGAAGCGCGGGGCGGTGTCGGCGTCGTTGGCCGCTTCGAGGCCGGCGAGCGTGGAGCCCGTGTAGCGCGAGGGGGTGAACCCGTCCTCGCCCTCGCCCGTCTGGGGCGTGGAGAACTCGGAGCCGAAACCGGATTCGAAGTCATCGTTGAAGCCGGAGTCGAAGTCGCTGGCGGTGTTGGAGACCGCGGACTCGAGGCCCTGGATCCGCTCGTCGAAGCGGGGCGTGGGCTCGGGGTAGGAGTCGCTGTAGGAAGCCTCGGGGGTCAGCGTGACGCTGGTGCGCGAGGGCTCGACGATCTCGTCGTCGCTGGGCGCGACCGTGACGGTCAGACGCAGGTTGCTCAGCTCGTCGCGGGCCCGGCTGATCGCGGGGGACGTGGTGGTCCCTCGGGTGACGCCGTTGGCGGACGTCTCCTCGATCAGCGTGTCGAACACGTCGCCGGCGTCGGCGCGGTCGCCAGGGAAGGCGTCCGCGGCGGGCGGGTCGAGCTCGGAGAACTCGTCGTCAACCTCGACCGTGGCCTCGGAGGATTCGATCCCGGAGGGGTCGGTGAAAAACTGGGCCTGGTCGGGCGGGAGCGAGAGCGTGAGCTCGGTCGCGCCGTCCGGCGAGGGGCCGGCGACGATCACTTCGTCGCTGATGAACTCGTCGTCGAACCCGGCGTTGTCGAAGCTCGTCGTCGCGGAGCCGACCTCGTCGATCTCCTTGACGTCGGCGAGGCGCTCGGCCTCGAGACGCTCGGCGGCGAGCCGGGCCTTGTAGACCTCGAGGGGCTCGATCGCCGACATGCGGTCGTTGAGTTCCTCGTCGAAGATGTCCTGGACGACCGAGCGCGACGGGAAGCTCGACTGCTGCTGGAGCAGACGCTCGCGGAGACGGATCGCGTCGGGCTGGTTGGGGTTGAGCTCGAGCGAGCGCCGGATGAGGAAGAGGCCCTTGGCGGGGTCGCCGTTGAGCGCGGCCTTCTCGGCGCTGACGTTGAGCTCGGCGGACTGGCGGTCGCGGCTCCAGGGGAGGAGGCCGGCGCGGGTGCCGGTGCGCACGTTCTCGACGTAGTCGGTGGCGAGGTCGCCCGACTGCGTGAGGATCTGGTCGTTCACGATGGTCGGGGTGATCATGAAGATGATCTCGGACCGTCGGGTGTCGTCGTCGTGCCCGCGGAAGGCGGCGCCGAGCAGCGGGATGTCGCCGAGGATCGGGACCTGACGGCGCGAGAGCGTGGTGGACTCGCGGAAGAGGCCGCCGAGCACAACGGTGGACCCGTCGCGGACGAGGACGTTGGTGGTGATCTCCTGGGTGACTTCCTCGGGGATCGTGACGGCGGCGCCGGACGCGCCGGAGGCGTCGCGGGTCTCACCGGTCGAGGTCGACGGGTGCAGCTCCATGCGGATGAAGCCGTCGTTGCCGACGAAGGCACGGAACTTCAGCTGGGTGCCGGTGTCGAGGAACTCGACGGTCTGCGTCGTGGACGTCTCGGTGCTCGTGGTGCTGAGGTAACCGATGCGACGACCGACGAGGACGCGGGCGGGCTGTCTGTTGAGGGCCATGACCTTCGGACGCGAGAGCACCGTGACGTCGGTGATGTCGTCCAGCGCCCGCAGGAAGAAGGAGATGTTGTCGTCGATGACGCCGAGCTTGAAGGTCGCGGGTCCCGAGGCGGTGTTGCCCGCGGTGGACGTGCTCGAGAAGGCGCTGCTGTCGGCCGGGGTGAGGCCGCCGGAGGTGCCGTCGCCGCCGTTGATGATGCCCTGGGTGGCGCCGAGGGGGCCGCCAAGGTCGATGAAGTCCGTGAACTCGAGGTCGGAGATGAAGGAGAAGTCGATGCCGAAGCCGTTCATCTCACGCAGCGAGGTCTCGAGGATCGTGGCCTCGACGAGCACCTGCGAGGGGCGGGTGTCGAGGTCGACGATGAGGCGCTCGATCTCGTCGATGTGCTCGGGGTAATCAAAGATCACGAGCGTCGCGGAGAGCGCGAAGGTCTCGTCGCCGACGGGGCTGCCGTCGGGGATCGAGAAGCTGTCAACGTCGCCGTTGGACTTGATCGAGCCGACCTCGGAGAGGAGGGGCGCGACGAACTCGGCGGCGTCGTTGGCGTTGAGGTAGTTCAGGCGGATCACGCGGGTCACGGGCTGGCGTGCGGCCTGCTCGAGCTCGGCGATCTCTTCGAGCGTGTACACGTAGATGAAGCTGCCCTTCTCAACGTAGCCGTAGCCGTTGACGTTGAGGATCGACTCGAGCGCCTCGTAGAACGTCACGTTGTAGAGGTTGGCGTTCACCGTCGCGGAGACGTCGCCGGAGACCAGGATGTTCTTCTGGCTCTGGAGCGAGAGGATCTGGAGAACGTTGGCGAGTTCTTCGTCCTGCACGTGCAGGTCAACGGTCAGGTGCTCGCTGACCTGGACGTTCATGTCCACGTCGTCGACCCCGCCCGTGGCGAAGGGGCTCGAGTCCTGACCCAGCGTGGGCGCCGCGAGCGCGAACCCGCAGACCGCAGCCAGGAAGGGCGGAAGGAATCGGGACTGGGTGTTACGCGTTTCGTTGGACATCTCGTATCGCTCCCGGCGCCTCGGCGCGGCGTTGCTCTTCTCTTGCTTTAGTGCATGGGGAGGGCCAGCTCGACCTCTACCCCATCCTTCTCAAACACCGCTTGCCGGTTGACGACCCGGACCAAGCGAAACCCGAGCACCGATTCCCCGACGCGAAGAACCACGCGCCCGGGCGTACCCGTGCGGCGGACTTCGATGACGGCGATCGGATCGTTTCCCACCACGGTGCTCCTGAGCGTCAGGTCGCTGGACTCGGCCAGCACCCGCGCCTCTGCTGTCATTTGGGGCAAGATGTTTGCCCTGTTCGTCTTGTCGTCGCTTCGCGTGGCGGACTTTGACGTCTCCGTGCTGATCGGTTCCGTCTGCACAGGCGGGGGGAAGTCTTCCGGTCGGGGGACAAACAAGTCCCTGGTGATCGGGTCCGCGCTAGCGACGATGACCTTCGGACGCGGCTTGGCCGGAGCGCCTTCTCGGTCCTCGAGGACCTCTGCCGTTGACGTCTCCGGGTTCTGCGCCAACGCGTCAGACCCGCTCCGCACGCGGCGCGCGCCCAGAACCCCAGCCGCCAACACGGTCACCACGCCGAGCGCGATCGACTGCTTGGGCTCCGCCTTCGCGAGGATCACCAGCTTCTGGTACGTGGCTTTCATCGTGTGCCCTCCCCGGCGTCGGCGAGCGGCGAGAGGGTGCGCGGGTCGTAGTAGACGTCGAGCACGAGCTCGCCCTCGAGCGGGTCGCCGAACAGCGGTTCGCGCGACGGCGTCGTGGCCAGCGTGAACGTGATCTTGCGCACGCGCACCAGCCGCTGGATGGACTCGACCCAGTCGATCGCGCTGATCAGCTGGAGAAAGCCGCCGTGGACCTCGACGGTCATGGGCAGCGCCTGCGCCACGTCGCTCTCGATCGGGCGCCCGGTCTTGATCTCAGGGCGTCCCAGGCCGAGGCGCCCGAACTCGTCGCTCACGGCGCGGATGAACCCGCCGACGTCGCCGTCGCGCGGGATGTCCTTGAGCGTCGCCTGCGCCTCCTGCGTGCGCTGGGCCAGCGTCGTCCGGAGTCGCCCGAGCGCCGCCTCGCCGTCGTCAGAACGCTCGACGCGCGACGCGAGGTCCGCGGCCAGCGCGTCCAAGCGGTCGGCCGAGCGCATGTTGGGCCAGACGCCCACGCCCATCCCCAGAAGGATCAGCACCGCGAGACCCACGACGAGCTTGCCGTTCTCGTGACCCTTCACGGCGTCACCCCCTCGTCGAAGACGAAGTCGCGTTCGAGGTCGATCTCGCAGGTGATGCCGAACTCCCGGGCCTCGATGCCGTAGATGTCCTTCTGCGTCGTGTAGTCCACGTGGCGCGCGAGAAGATCACGTCGTCCTCGAGCGCGGCGAGGAACTGCGCCAGATCGGTGTCCGACGGCGAGACGCCGCGCAGCTCAAAGAGCAGCCAGCGGTTCTCCTTGCCCTGCTCGCCGGGCTTGACCGTGCGGTCGCGCACCGTTTTCGGGAGCATCGCCAGCGACGTCAGCGTCACGCTCTCGGGCGTGCACGACGCGAGCGTCTGCAGCGCGGTCCCGACCGTAAGCGGGAGCGCGAGCGCGTCGTGCTGGTCGAGCGCGGCCTCGAACGCCGCGATCTTCGCCTGCAGCGCCTCCGCCTTCTTTTTCTGTTCGACCGAGAAATCAACCTGCTTCTGCAGGGCCGCGACGTGCGAACGCTTCGCCTGCTCGCGGATCTCGGTCCCGATGATCACCACGACCAGCGCCACCGCGGCGATCGTGTAGCGCACGATCCACCCGCGCACCCAGGCCCGTCGCCCGAGCCTGATCCGGCACGCTTCCGGCATGAGGTCGATCAGCTGACTCACGCGGCGTCCTCCGCCACGGCGGGCGTCTCGATCGCGACCGGCGCGTCGGGCTCAGCGATCGGGCGTTCTTCCTTGACGATGTTCCGGCGGTTCGCCTTGGGCAGCCCGCGCAGCGAGAGCCCGACTGCCGACGACCACGCCGAGTGCGCCCCGGACCAGGAGCCCAGACGCGGGCGCGGCCCGATGGTCATTCCTTCGAACGGGTCACCGATGCGGTGGTCGAGGCGCAGCGTCGCCGAGCGTTTCGGCGAGCGCGGCTCGCACCCCCTCGTCGCCCGTGGTGAACACCTCGCTCGGGCGGTCGCCCGTGAACGCGACGGTGAAGTACCGGAGGCACAGCGCCGCTTCCTTGGCGAGTTCTTCGATAAGCGGGCGCGACGGCCTCATACACCGTGCGGTCAACGCTCTCGTCGAACCCGGCGCCGGACGAGCGCAGGCGCTGGCGGCGCAGGTCCGCCGCGGCTTCGATGCTCAGGTCCAAACGCTCGGCGACGGCCTTGGTGAAGTCGTGGCCCGAGAGACGCAGCGCCTTGTAGAAGGCGACGTCCGTCCCGCGAGCACGAAGACGCTCGTGTTCCGGTGCCCGATATCAAGCCCGACGCGCACGTTCTCGCGGTCGCCCTCCCGGCGGAACCGGCGGGAGTAGACGCGACCGAGCGCGAGGAACGACGGCTCAACAGCGATCGGCTGGAGCCCCGTCTCGCTCACCGCGTCAACGAGTTCTGAAAGGAGCGTGCGTTCGGCGCCGACGAGGATGATCTCTTCGCGCCAGTCGTCGCCCTGGCGGACGCGTCCGCCGCGCACCCAGGAGACCTCGCCGGGCGTCTCGTCGCTGAAGCCGAGACGATCGCCCGCCTCGAGCGCGAGCGCGGCGTCTGTTTCTTCGGCGGGCATCACGGGCAGGCGGACGGAGCGTCGAGAGCCAGTGGTCCGGGAACGTCATCACGCACTCGCGTCCGCTGAAGTCTCCCGACTCCACGCGGCGCTTGAGGCTCTCGATGAGCCGTTCGGGGAGCGCGATCTCGGGGTCGTCGGTGGGGCGCTTCTCGAGGCGCACCGCGGCCGTGGCCTCGATGCCCGAGCCCGTCCGGCGCAGCTGCACCAGACGAACGCCCCCGGTCCCGATATCGAGACCGATCGGTGCTGTCCCGCGATTGATGAACCCGTTAAGCAACGCGCCCGTTTCCCCTCTTCGTTTCTTCGGCGCTGTCGCTCGTGCGACGGACCACCCCCCCTGTCGCCCGCGGGCCGGCTTACGGTTCGGCCGGCTCCTCGGGCTCTTCGTCGTCCCGGAGCGTCCGGGTCACGACGACGCGCCCCGTCACCGGTTGCACGTCGACCCGGTAGTCGGCCACCCGTCCCTGCACCACGAGCGAACCACCGTCGCTGGGGGCATCGCTTGTCAGATCGCGCACGGGTCCGCCGAATTCGTCGAATATGAGCGACTGATAACCCTGTTGAGGTTCACAATCGAAGTTCACGTTCAAGAGCGTCCCGCCCGAGAGCGTCTCGCTCATGTAGTCACGCGTGATCGTGGTCCCGGGGTCGGTCGGGTTGGCCATCCCGTCGAACAGGAGGCTGACCTGGTTGGCCCCGAAGGGCGGCGCCATGAGCGAGTACCCGGCGCCGGCGCCGATCGCCCAGTCGCCGTCGTTGTTCACGCTCCCGACCGCTCCGAACAGGATCACCCGTCGCTCCTGCGTCGCCGCGGCGTCCGCCTGAGCGAAGGTGATGTCGGCGACCAGTGTGCGCACCGCGGCCTGGGCCTTGAGCACGTCCACCTGGCTCATCGCCGGGATGACCATCGCCCCGGCGATCCCCATCACCGTGACGGTGATCAGGACTTCAATAATTGTGATCCCTGCGCGCGCAGACCTTGAGCCGCGGATCCTCCGCGACTTCGTCATCGTCAGTCTCCGTTGCTGGCCGTCGCGTTGAACGACGCCGGCATGGTGAGCACGTTCACGTCGAGCGTGGTGTCGAAGCTCTTCTCGAGCTCCGCGAGCTTCGCGCCGATCTTCTTGAGCTCCTGGATCATCTCGTTCCGCTGGTCGGCGGGGTTGAGGATGCCAGTGGCGTTGCGGACCGAGCGCTGAGCCTCGGCCTCCTGCGGGGCGAGCAGTCGCCCGCCCGCGATCGAGAGCACCGCCCCGGCGAGCATCGCGAGCGCAAGACGCCCGCTCCCCGCGCGGGTCGGCGCCGTGTGGTTGGTATTGTGCGCTGCGCGGTCCATTGGACGCCTCCGAGGCCGGTGGCTTAGCGTCCGAGACCCTCGATGCGGCGCAGCCGCACTCGCAGGGTGGTCCGGGACGCCCCGGCTTCTCCCAGCGCATCGTCCTCGGGGGCCGACCAGGTGAGCGTCAGGGCCACTTCCGCCTCGCCCGGCGCGCCCGGGCTCGTCGCGACCGACACATCCGACACACCCGTCGCGATCACCCGGCTCGACGAGGACAGCGATGTCCGGAAACGTCGCAGCCCGCGCGCCGACACGAGCTCGGTCGGATCGACCGCCTCGTCGCCCGCGCCGCCCGTCGCGAAGACCGCGCTGAGCGTGCGCAGGGTCTCGCTGTGAGACACCACCAGGATCTCGTCGGGGTTGATCGCGCCGTGGTCGTGGGTATCGGACTCCCACAGCACCAGCGCGTCGTTCTCCACGCCGACGAGCGCGAAGCAGTTCTCGAGCGTCAGGCGCAGCCCGTCGATCACCGCCGTGCGGTCAAGCGGCTGGGCGCCCTCGACGCGCACGACGCCCAGCGGCTCGGGCTCCGGGGTCATCGCCTGGATCGCCATCGGCGTCACCCAGACCCCCACCCCCACGACCGCCGTGATCAGGGCGGTGATGAAGAGTTCGGCGCGTACGACGATCCCGACGGAAAAGCAAGGGGCTTGAGCATGCCCGTAGCGTCGGCGTCATCGGGCGCGGACTGGAGCGTGCCTGCGACGTTCGTTGTGCGCGCGCAAAAAGACGACCGGCGCCCTCCCGAGCGCCGGCCGCCAGATCAATCAGATCAGAACGCTGTGGTGTTGTTTACCAGAGGACGTTCGCGGGGGTGTAGCCGACCTCGCTCGCGAGGAACGGGCCGTTGACACTCACGTTGTCGAGGCCGCCGGCGTGGACGGTGCCGAGCGTGGTGTTGTAGTGCCAGCCGGTGGTGCCGGCCGGGGCAGCGCCCGCGGCAAGGAGACCAGCGACAGCGGCGCCCTGGGCAGCGGCCTGGGTCACGACGTTGTCGGTGCCCGTGTAGCCGTTGTTGGGGGTGTCCTTGAGGAACTGGTTGGCGACCATGACGCCCCAACCGGAGTTGTTCGCCCCGCCGTTGGCGCCGTCAGCGAGAGCGTTGGCGGCGGCCTGGTGCGGGAGCTGGCCCGCGTTCTGCACACGGTAGAGCTCGATCTGAGCCGAAACCGTCTGCATCTGGCTCTGGAGCGAGCGCTCTTGATGGCGTCCTGGGAAGCCGAGGCGAACTGCGGCACGACGATCGCGGCGAGGATCCCGAGGATCACGACCACGATCAGAATCTCAACGAGCGTGAAGCCCTTACGAAGCGTCGACATGGAGTGCACTCCTTCAATGTCGCAGGCCCTTGTGGCCGGAACGGGTGAGCAGACGAGGGCGGCTCCCGATCAACCGGCACGAGCCGGCGTCGCCTGATCAACCGCATGAGCCGGGGCCCGATACGGGGGTGAAATCGGCGCGGCACCGACCATCACGGGCAGCGCTCACACCGGTCCCCAACACGGGGACGCGAAGCACATCGACTTAAAGCGTGGGTCTGTTCACCCTTGAGCACGACGGACCGATTTCGCCGCCCGATGCGCCCGCACAAACGGACCCCGCGCCCCTCGCTGGTGATGAGGCTTTCCCAGACTGTCGTCCAATAACCGCCCGACGCGGGGCCTCAGGCCGACTCGCGGCTCCCCGAGCGACTCCATCAGGCACGCCATCCACGGGCGCCCGTTGGTCCACGCCTGCCACGCCCGGCGGAATTTCAGCACGCTGATCGACAGCAGCACCGCGCAGACGATGTATAGCCACGCACCGACGATGATCGCCAGCAGCCCGAACGCCACGCCGAGCAGGACCCCGACGCCCCACAGGATCGTCTCACCGGCGGCTGAGAGCCCGAGGATGCCCTTGTGCTTCAGCGCCACGGGGCCCACCTCGTACTTGTCCTCATCGCCGTGGGGGTCCGAGAGGTTATCGAAGGCCTCGTTGAGGGAGACGTCCGCGACCGTGTCCTCGAGGGATTCCTTCGCGACGCGGCTCTCGGCGGTCAGGTCCGGGCAGCGGAACTTCACCCCGCAGCTGCAGCGGATGGTGCGTCCGGCCAAGTCGTCCCGCCAATGGAAACGCTTGGAACACGAATAACAATGAAACGTCAGATCGCCACCAGACATCGGTGCTCCAGCCCTTGAGAAGTCGGCGTACAGAGTATACGGCGTGTGGCCGGGCGCTCGGACTCAGAAACTCAGATTCCAGTATCGGGCTTGGGGCGGTAGGCTGCCGGGCCGATCTCGGAGCACCGCCCCGTCGGGCGGTCAGACGCGAAGGAGACGTGACGTGAAGATGCTGCAGACACTCGTTTCAGGGATCGCCCTCTCGATGGGCGCCGCCGCGCAGGCGGTCACGGTCGATGAGGTGATCGACCGGATGATCGGCGACTACCAGGAGACCGCCACCAGCCTCCACGCCCAGCGGGTCTCGCTCGACCACACGGACGACGCCGTCTACATCGAGCTGATTGTCCGCGGCGCCGAGACACAGGTCCGCCAGATGGTCCTGACGTTCCTCCAGCGCGGCGACGAGGTCGAGGCGCGGGTGAACATCTACGACGAAGAGATCGGCGAGGAGTTCGTCCAGGACCTCCGCGTTCTCACGCTCGGGCTCTGGGCCGCCCCGGACATGTTCCCGAAGCTCCTGCCCAACCAGCTCGACCCCGTCGTTGACGTGCGCGTCGAAGACTCAAGCGAGGGCGTCCGTCTCGCGTTTACCAACGGGCCCGCGGTCCTCTACGGCGCCCAGCTCCTCGACTGCGACATCCTCTTCGCCGGCGACCATGTGGACTGGGAGCGCAACGGGCGCGACCGCCTCGGCGAGCAGCTCTGGAACGAAGACGTCGTCCTCGATCGCGTCGAGCTCGAGTCCCCGGTCACGCGGTTCGACAACGGGCTCGTCACGATCGATATCCGCGAGGGCAAGGGCGTCTCGCTCGCCGACGGCGACCAGATCGCGTTCGACTACATCGGTGTCCTCCAGGACGGGCGACGCTTCGACTCGACGCAGTTCAAGGGACGCTCGATGTACGCCAGCGCGTTCCCCGGCGGCATCCACCCCGAGCTGGCCCGCGGGCTCGTCGGGATCCAGTGCCCGACCTCGATCAACGACGAGTCCATCGCCTTCCAGCCGATCCGGAAGATCATCATGCCGCCCGACATCGCGTTCGGCGAAACAGGCCTCGGCCCGATCCCCCCGAACTCGACGCTGTACTACATCGCGATGGTGCAGTCGATCCGCGACCGGACGCCCGACGCGCCGGCCAGCGACGACGAGTAATCAGGCGCCGCCGGTCCCGGCATACGGCGTGGACCGGGCGACGCGCACGTTGGGCTTCGCCCCGCCGTCGCCGACAACCCGCGAGACCTCGAGGATGAGCGTGTCGTCTGACGGCGGCCCGGCGCGGTAGCCGTCCACGTCGTCGAGCACCCGCTGCGCGAGTGCCCTCGCCCGGCGCCCGATCGCGGCGCACGCGCACGAGCGAGCGGGCGCAGGCCGTCGAGCATGAACATCGTCCCGGCGCAGTTGCGCACCTCGAACGCCCCGTCGGTGTAGAGCAGAAGCGTGTCGCCCGCGCCGAACCGGCGCGACTCCTCGCCCGCGCTGAAGTCGTCGCCCGCGGCCGCCCCGAGCACGAACGTCGTGGAGATGAGCTCCTCGATCCGCCCCGCCGCGTCGCGCAGCATGCCCGGCGGGTGCCCGGCGTTCGCCCACGTGAGCTCGTCGCGGACGGGATCCACACGCGCAGAACGCGGTCGCGTAGACGCTGTGCTCGGCGAGCGTGAGGTGGATGTAGCGGTTGAGCGCCTCGATGACCGTCCCCGGCGAGATCGTGGGGTCTTCCGCGTACAGGCGGTGGAGCTCGCCGTCGAGGCGGTTGACGGTCAGCGCGGCGGCGATGCCGTGCCCCGTGACGTCGATGAGCACGACGCTCATCGGTTCGTCGTGACGGCTGACGGGCGGCCCGTCCACCACGCGCGGGCGCGGGTGGAGGAACACGAAATCGCCCCCGAGCTGCAGCATCGGCTCGTACCGGTACGCGAAGCGCACGGGCCCGTCGAGCACCTGTGACGGGAAGAGCGACTCGTGGATGCGCCGCGCGTCAACCAGCTCGCGCTTGATCGCGCCGTAGCGCCCGGTGAGCGCGCGCATGTGGAACCGGCTCCGGTGGCGCGAGTGGCGGAACCACGCGACCACCAGCCCGGGGAGCGGGAGCACCCACGCCACGAGGACAGCGAAAACCGCGGCGGACCACGAGTCCCACCCGACGATCGCCGAGAGCAGGATCAGCCCGCTCGCGAGGAGCAGCAGAGGCGTCATCGGGCGCATCGCTTCCGACGGCGACCACGGGATAAAGAGCGACGCCGCGAAGTGCGTCACGAACAGCAGGAAAAACCACGCGACGCCCGGGCCCATCTGCCACGCTTTGTCGGCGTCGCCGAACGCCGCGTTGAGCGCGCTCGAGGCGAGCGGCGCGACCACCAGGCTCATCAGCCCGAGGAGAACGACGCACCAGAACGCCATGCGCAGGACGCGCTCGCGCGACAGGTCGCGCCGGCGCGTGGAGGCGTACGCCATCGCCCCGCCGAACAGCGCGACCTGCCCGCCCCGCACGAGAATCCGCGCGATGAACTCGCCGCTGAGCAGGTCCGAAGCGCCCTCGAGTGTGAAGATCGCCTGCAACGAGAGCAGCAGCCCTAGGACCGCCATGAACCCGCAGTACCACACGAAGCGGTTGCGGAGCCACTGCTCGCGCTCCGCTTCAAACTCGGCGTGGAACTCGGTCGTGACGCTCAGCATCATCCATCCCCCGCGCCCGCGCTTTTGCCGGGCGCCCACAGCACGTCGAGCGCGCCGTCGTCGTTGGCGCGGCGCGCCAGAACGAAGAGCAGATCGCTCAGCCGGTTCACGAACACGAACGCCGCGCGGTTGGTCGCGTCCGGCTCGGCCGAGAGCAGCTCCGCGACACGGCGCTCGGCGCGCCGCACCAGCACGCGCGCCGTGTGCAGGCGCGCCGCCAGCTCCGTGCCGCCGGGCAGCACGAACGACGTCAGCGGCGCGAGCCGCTCGTTGTGCTCGTCGATCAGGCGCTCGAGGCGCTCCGCGTCTCGTTCGCTGATGCGGAGACGGTCCCCGGGCTTTTCACCCGGCGTGATCGGGGTGCAGAGGTCCGCCCCCACGTCGAAGAGATCGTTCGTCAGGGCGCGGAGCAGGTCGCCCAGGTCGCCCCCCACCACCCCGGCCGAACCGATCGCGGCGTTCGCCTCGTCGACCGCGCCGATCGCCTCGACGCGCGGGGAGGTCTTGGGCGTCATGGAACCGTCGCCGAGCATCGTCTGCCCGCCGTCGCCTGTCTTGGTGTAGATCTTGCTCAGCCGGACCATCAGGGCTCCTCGCCACGCAGGATACGGCTCGCTGCCAAAAAAGGGACGGCCCGCGACGTCTCAGAGGACGCGCGGGCCGCCGGGAGGAGATTCGTCCCCATTATCGGGCAATCACGCAGGAATCAAGTCAAGATTCCCGCCTCGGACCCGACTTTTTTCCGATCGCCGTCGCGGCGACCCCGGGGTCAGTTGGCCTCGACCACTTCCTTGGCGAGGTTCGGGGGCAGCGGGCGGTACTCGAGGGGCTCCATCGAGGACGCCGCACGCCCCTGCGTCAGGCTGCGGAGGGTGGTGACGTAGCCGAACATCTCCGAGAGGGGGACCTCGGCGGTGATGATGCGGGTGACGCCGCGCTCTTCCTGCCCGACCACCAGGCCGCGCCGGGAGCTGAGGTCGCCCGTGACGGCGCCGATGAACTCCTCGGGGGTCGTCACGACCACCTTCATGATGGGCTCGAGGAGATCGATGCCTGCCTTGCGGCACGCCTCGTTGAGGGCCAGACGCCCCGCCTGCTCGAACGCGACCTGCGACGAGTCAACCGGGTGGTACGAGCCGTCCACGAGGGAGACCTTGATGTTGATGAGCGGGTAGCCCGCGAGCACGCCCGAGGCCGCGGTCTGGCGCACGCCGACCTCGACCGAGGGGATGAACTCCTTGGGGATCGAGCCGCCGACAACCTTGTTCTCGAACGCGACGTTGCCGTCGAACTTCAGGCCCTCTTCCTCGGCCTGGGCCGCGGTGAAGGGCTCGATGTTGATCGTCGCGTCGCCGAACTGACCGCGACCGCCCGTCTGCTTGACGAACTTCCCGCGGACGTTCTCGGCGCTGCGGCTGACGGCCTCGCGGTAGGACACGCGGGGCTTGCCGACCTCAACGCCGACCTTCATGTCGCGCAGGAGCTTGTTCTTGATGATCTCCAGGTGGAGCTCGCCCATGCCCGAGATGATGGTCTGCCCGGTTTCCTCGTCGTACTGCGAGCGGAAGGACGGGTCCTCGCGGCGGATCACCACGAGCGCCTCGCCCAGCTTGCGCCGGTCGTCGGCGGTGTTGGGCTCGATCGACATCGAGATCACGGGCTCGGGGAACGTCATCATCTCGAGGATGATCGGGTCGTCGGTCGAGCAGAGCGTGTCGCCGGTGCCCGAGTCCTTGAGCCCGATGACCGCGACGATCGTGCCCGCGCCGGCCTCGTCGAGCGCCAGGCGGTCCTTGGCGTGCATCTCGAAGATGCGCGACACGATCTCACGCTTGTTGTTCGCGGGGTTGAGGACGCGTTCGCCCTTCTTGAGCTTGCCCGAGTACACGCGGCAGTAGGTCAGGTCGCCGTGGGTGTCGGACACGACCTTGAACACCAGCGCCGAGAGAGGGGCGTCGTCCGTGTGGGGACGCGTGAGCTTCTCTTCGCGGGTGTGGATGTCCACGCCGCGGACCTCGTCCACCTCGGTCGGGGCGGGGAGGTAGTCGATGACGCCGTCGATCAGACGCTGCACACCGATGTTCTTGAGAGCCGAACCGCAGAAGACGGGGTTGCAGGCGCGGGCCAGGGTCCCGCGACGCAGGCCGGCCTTGAGATCCGCAACGCTGATCTCCTCGTCGCCGAGGTACTTCTCCATCAGCTGATCGTCGAGCTCGGCGATCTTCTCGACCATCTCGTGGCGCCAGCGGGCGACCTCGTCGGCCATGGACTCGGGGATCTCCCGCTCCTCGACCTTCGCGCCCAGCTCGTTGGCGTCGAAGTAGAAGGCCTTCATCTCCATGAGGTCGATGATGCCCTCGAGCTCGTTGCCGAAACCGATGGGGATCTGCACCGCGATCGGGTTGGCGCCGAGGCGCTCGATGATCGACCGGAACGAGAACTCGAAGTTGGCGCCCAGCTTGTCCATCTTGTTGATGAAGCACATGCGGGGGACCTCGTAGCGGTCGGCCTGACGCCAGACGGTCTCGGACTGGGCCTCGACGCCCTCCTTGCCGTCAAAGACCGCGACCGCGCCGTCGAGCACGCGGAGCGAACGCTCCACCTCGATCGTGAAGTCCACGTGACCCGGGGTGTCGATCAGGTTGATCTTGTAATCGATGCCCTTGTGCGTCCACGGGCAGGTGGTCGCCGCAGACTGGATCGTGATCCCGCGCTCCTGCTCTTCCTGCAGGAAGTCCATCGTCGCGGTGCCCTCGTGGACCTCGCCCATCTTGTAGTTCTTGCCCGTGTAGTACAGGATGCGCTCGGTGACAGTGGTTTTGCCCGCGTCGATGTGAGCGCAGATGCCGATGTTGCGAACGAGTCTGAGGTCCATGGTGGAAATCCTGAACGTGGGGTGAGAGGCAGCGGTTCGGCCGACGGGCCCGGGGCGCGTCGGCGGGACTGGCGAAGGCCCGCCGCCCTTCGGCGGCGAGCGAGAAAAGTTGTGATCACGCGAGCGGGTGGCTCGCCGAGCCCCCTGCGCCGGGAGCCGCGGCGTTAAGCCTGCGGGTGTCTCGGCCCGGGGGCGTCGTCCTCGTCAGAGGTGCTGTCCATGACGACGCTCCTTGCGAAGCTCCAAGATGACCGGTGCGGCTCGAGGCACTGGCGTGTCGGGATGGAACAACACCCTGACGGCCGGCCGCTTCTGAACCACAAACGATAGCAGGCGGCCCCGTCTGGTCAACCGAAAAGCTCGCCGGCCCGGAACTTTCACCCCAGCGTTACAGCACCGTCCAGCCCGGCTCAGCGGCCCAGGGCGCTCTGGCGATCCCACTTGGGCGTGAACTCGAGCTCCTCGACGAGGAACGACCACAGATCGGCCCACTCCTCGATCCGCTTGCTCGTGGGCTTCCCGGCCCCGTGGCCCGCACGCGTCTCGATCCGGATCAGCGCCGGGTTCACGCAGGACTGGCAGTGCTGGAGCTGCGCCGCGAACTTCAGGCTGTGCGCCGGGACCACCCGGTCGTCGCGATCGGCCGTGTAGACCATCGTCGGCGGGTAGCACACGCCTTCCTTCAGGTTGTGCAGCGGCGAGTAGGCGTGCAGGGCGCGGAACTCGGTCGGGTCGTCGGGGGACCCGTAGTCGCTCGTCCACGCCCACCCGATGGTGAACTTGTGGAAGCGGAGCATGTCCATCACGCCCACGCCCGGGAGCGCCGCGCCGAAGAGCTCCGGACGCTGCGTCATCACCGCGCCGACCAGCAGCCCGCCGTTGGACCGCCCGCCGATCGACAGACGGGGCGTCGACGTCCAGCGGTTGTCGATCAGGTACTCCGCCGCCGAGATGAAGTCGTCAAAGACGTTCTGCTTGCGGAGCTTCGTCCCCGCCTCGTGCCATTCCTTGCCGTACTCGCCGCCGCCGCGGATGTTGGGCACCGCGTACACGCCGCCCATCTCCATCCACACCGCGTCGGGCACGCTGAACCGGGGCGTCAGCGGGATGTTGAACCCGCCGTAGGAGTACAGGTACGTCGGGTTGCGACCGTCGCGCCGCGTGCCCTTCTTGTAGCTGATGAACATCGGCACCCGCGTGCCGTCCGCGGAGCGGTAGAAGACCTGCTCCGTCTTGTACTGGCTCGGGTCCCAGTCGATGTCCGGCGCCTTGAACACGCTGCTCTCGCCCGTCGCGACGTCGTAGCGGTAGACCGTGCTCGGGGTCGTGTAGCTCGAGAACGAGTAGAAGGTCTCGCTGCGATCGAAGTCGCCGCCGAACCCCCCCGCCGAGCCGATGCCGGGCAGCTCGACGTCGCGGACGTACGCGCCGTCGGTCTCGAAGATCTTCACCGCGCTCTTGGCGTCCTGGAGGTACGACGCGACGAAACGCCCGCCGACGTAGCTGACGCTGCGCAGGTTGTCGCGCGTCTCCGGGATGATCGTCCGCCAGTTGGCGCGCCCGGGGTCGCGGGAATCGATCGCGATCAGCCGCCCCTTGGGCGCCCCCTGGTTCGTGCGGAAGTAGAACACCGGGCCGTCGTTCCCGATGAACGCGAACTGCGCATCGTTGTCGTCGAGCAGACGCACCACGTCCCCGCCGTTGCGGACCTTGTAGTAGTACCGGTTGTTCCGGCTCGAGCCCTCCCACACGCTGATCAGGACGTACCGACCATCCTCGCTCACGCCCGCCCCGAAGCCCATCCGCGGGTTGTCGGGGCGCTCGTAGATCAGCTCGTCCTGCGACTGGGGCGTGCCCACGCGGTGGTAGTAGAGCTTCTGGTTGAAGTTCGCTTCCGCGAGACTCTCGTCCCCGGAGTCCGCCGCGGGGTAGCGGCTGTAAAAGAACCCGGCGCCGTCCTTCGTCCACGACGCGCCGGAGAACTTCACCCAGCGGAGATCGTCCGCGAGGTCCTCGCCCGTTTCGATGTCGCGGACGCGCCAGCGCTGCCAGTCCGAGCCGCCGTCAGAAACGCCGTACGCGATGTACTTCGCGTCGGGGCTCACCGCGGTGCCCGACAGCGCCATCGTGCCGTCGTCGCTGAACGCGTTCGGGTCGAGCAGGACGACGGGCTCGTCGTCGAGCGAGCGCATCGTGTACAGCACGCTCTGGTTCTGGAGACCGTCGTTGCGCGTGACGAAGTAGCGGTCGCCTTCCTTGTAGGGCAGGCCCCACCGCTCGTAGTTCCACAGCTCCGTGAGACGCTCGCCGATCTCCTCGCGCTCGGGGATCCGCTCGAGGTACGCGTTGGTGACCTCGTTCTCCGCGTCGATCCACGCCGACAGCTCCGCCGACTCCTGGTTCTCCATCCAGCGGTACGGGTCCGCGACCCGCACCCCGTGGAGCGTCTCGACCGTGCCGTCGCGCCGCGCGTGCGGGTACTGCCACGGGCCCGTCTGCGGCGCCGCGCCGGAGCCCGTGCTGCTGCAACCCAGAGGCGTAGCGAGCAACGCCGCGGTCGCGGCGACAAGTAGCGTAGACGTCGTGAGGGTTCGGATCATTCGGCTGGCTCCTCTTTGGCGCTAAGGGAGGATCATACCGGACGACGACCGATCGGCTGCGGGCCCCGCCCTACTGCACCAGCCCCTTGGTCAGACGCATGAACACCGTCTCGAGGTTCACCGGCTCCTCCGAGAAGCGGCGCAGCCGGAACCCCGCGGTGATCAGCCGGCTGGGCAGATCCGAGACGTCCAGCGTCGCGTCCTGCTCCAGCGACAGCTGCACCTCGGGCGACCCGTTCTCGCCCTCGACCAGCGCGACCCGCTTGATGCCCCGCACGCCCGTGAGCAGCTCGGCCGCCTCCTTGGCGCGTTCCGACACCGCCAGGCGCACCACGCGCTGGAGCCCGGCCCGCTCGACCGCCTGCGCCACGGTCCCCGAGAACACCAGATGCCCGCGCTCGATGATCCCCACCGTGTTGCACAGCTCCGCGAGCTCGTGAAGAATGTGGCTCGAGATCAGGATCGTCTTGCCCATGCGCTTGAGCTCCTTGAGCAGCTCGCGCATCTCGATCCGCGCCCGCGGGTCCAGCCCCGACGCCGGCTCGTCGAGCAGCAGCACCTTCGGGTTGTGCAGCAGCACCCGCGCCACGCTCAGACGCTGGCTCATCCCGCGCGACAGCGCGTTCACCTGCGACCCCGACTTGTACCCGAGGTCCGTCAGCTCCAGCACGTCCCCCACGACCTTCGCGCGCTCGTCGCCGTGAATCCCGTACGCAGACGCGAAGAACTGCAGGTACTCCTCGACCAGCATGTCGTCGTACGCGCCCATGAAGTCCGGCACGTACCCGATGAGCGGGCGGATCTGCCTGTTCTGGAACCCCACCGTCAGCCCGTCCACCGTCGCCTGCCCGCTCGATGGCTTGAGCAGCGTCGCGAGGATCTTGATCGTCGTCGTCTTGCCCGCGCCGTTGGGGCCGATGAACCCGAAGCAGTCCCCCTCGCCGATCGAGAGGTTCAGCGCCTCGAGCGCCACGAACTCGCCGTAGCGCTTGGTCAGGTTGACCGTCTCGATCATCGGCACGTCAGCGCGTCCCTCCTCGTGTCGCCGCTCACGGGCGGTCCTCGACCGGCTCCGGGGGCGACGCCGGGAGAGGGTACACCCAGCGCAGCATCGTGACCCCGCTCGACGGCGGCGTGCGCCCGTCCACCAGCAACGGCGCCGGCGTCTCCGACGCGAAACGCCCCGTCACGATCACGCACGGCTGCGTGAACCAGCGGGCCAGGTCCAGCCCGTGCCCGACCCGGCTGCTGACCTGCGCGGGCAACCCGCTCGAGGTGGGCTGGAGCATGTACGCCGGGGGACCGATCATCGGGCCCCACGTTAGAAGTTCGAGCTTGTCGTACGCGGTGCGCCGATCGTCCGTCACCAGCAACCCCGACCACGCGCGGGCCCGGTCGCTCAAACGGTCGAGGTACGCGTCCCCCTGCTCGGTCCGCAGGCCCGACCCGCCCAGCGCCCCAAGATCAATCGCCTCCCCCGCCTCCCAGCCGCTCGCGAGACGCCACGCCAGCGTCCGCGCCTGCAGCCCCCCGCCCGGCAGCGTGCGGAACGCCTGCTGGCGCAGGACCAGCATGATCGTCACGTCCTCGAGCGTGCCGGGCAGGTCGTGACGCAGCGTCCCCGACAGCTTGCCCTCGTCGCTGAGCGACAGCCGACCCGCCGGCTCGATCGACCCCCACGGGGACGCCCCCAGCCAGTCCAGTCGCACCTGCTTGACCGTCGCGCGCGACGGGAACGACGCGCCCTCGGCGCGCCGCGCCTCGATCGAATACGTCCGCGGGTCGGGGAACGAGTCGCGCGACGCGCCCGGCGCGTCCCACGGCGCCAGCGCGTGACGCAACCCGGGCGAGGGCTCCACCGCGATCGGCGTCTCGCCGTACCGAGGCAGCAACACCCCGATCCACGAGCGCACGCGGATCTCCGTCTCACCGTGCACCTGATCCACGAACGACAGGTGCGTCGCGTCCGTGCGCACCGGGCGCAGCGCCGCGGCGCCCCCCCACGCGATCGCCGTGAACAACGCCGACACGCCCACAAAGACCACCCACGAGTGCCGCGCCTGCTTCGTCCACTTCAGCAACGCGAACCCGCCCGGGCCCGCCGCCAGCCAGTACAGCGAGAACACCACGAACCCCAGCAGCACGCCAACGCCCGCGCGCCCCGTCTTGCTGATCAGCGGCTCGATCGCGTCGTCGAGCCACACCCGCGTGCGGTTGCGGAAATTCGCCGGCGGATCGGCACGGCGCAGCTCGTCGAGCTCCGCGCTCGAGAGCACGTCGAACCGCTCGCCCAGGACCCGGTGCCAGAACCGCTGCGGCTCCAGCCACGCCGAGACGTCGCGCTGCGCCACGTCGATCCCCACCAGCGTCACAGCCCCCGCCCCGCTCTGACGGCGCACCACGACCGGCGCGCCGGCGGGCCCCACGAGGATCGGCGTCGCGTCGCGTTCATCGCGCGGGCGCAGCTCGTGCAGGATCGCGCTCGCCGGCAGCGGCGTCGTGTCGTTCGAAGTCAGCAGCGGGCGGAACGCGCCCAGGTCCACCCCCTCGCGCCGCACAAACTCCACGTCAGGCAGCAACCCGCCCAGCGCCCCGCCCGCGCCGGGCCACCCGCCGCCGTCGGCGGGGACCACGACCACCAGGTGCCCGCCGCGGCGCACCCACTCCGCGATCGCCTCCGCCCCCGCGGCGCGCAGCGCGTCGGCGCGCCCCTCCGTCCACACGATCGTCTTCATCGCGCTGAGCCCCGTCCACGCGTCGGGGACCGACGCGCCGAGCTGGTCCGGATCGAGGATCGCAAACTCGATCCACTCGTGCCCCGTCGCCGGCGTCGTCGCGCCGGGCTCTGAGGGCACGCGGTACCGATCGAGCCCCGCCGCGGCGCGCCCGATCAGACCCACCAGCGCCGACGACGGGTCGATCACCGTCTGCGCCGCCACCACGCTCGAAGCGATCTCCCCCCCCTCGTCCCGCACGCTCACCCGCACCGGGTCGCCCGCGCGCAGCGTGAACGGCAACCGGGCGTAGAGCCACACCCCCTGCGGGCCGCCCGGGTTCAGCGTCACCTCGCGCTCCCAGCGCGCCGTGTCGCCGTCGGCGTCGGGCAGCTCCAGCGCTACCCGCACCGGGCGGACCTCCGCGCCCGAGTCCCGCAGCGCCAGACGCACCCCCGCCCAGTCCCCCGGACGCACCACCCCGCCGGCCCCGAACAACTCCAGCTCGATCTCGACGGGCGCCGCCCCCTGCCCGCGGGCCGGGACGGCCACGCAGAGAACCGCGAGCAGGAGTGCCAAAAGGTGCGTTTTCACCGACGGGATTCTAGTGCCCTTGAGTCACGCCGCGCACCGACCGATGGACCCGCCATGCCCCCCATGCTCACCCTGTCCATGATCGGGACCTCCGCCGCCCTCGCGCTGGGCGCGCTGTACGTCATCGCGGCGCGCGTCCGCGACGAGTGCGCCCTCCACGATCTCGCACACCAGTGCCAGACCATGCGCCTCGATCACATGCGCCGACTCAAGCAGCTCGGCGGCGGTTCCATCGATGTCTACGGCGACGAGGACGACATCGAAATCGTCGGCTGACCCCACCCGGCCCGCTTCACATCTGAGAAAGCTCGTCGATCAGCAACGCGTGTGATCGCGCGCCGAGCGCAAACGACTTCAGCTCAAACTTCTCGTTGGGCGAGTGCACCCGGTCGTCGTCGAGCCCGAAGCCCATCAGCACCGTCTCGAGCCCCATCGCCTTGAACAGCCCGACCACGGGGATCGAGCCCCCCGTCTTGATCAGCGCCGGCGACGTCCCCGCCGCCCGCTCGAGCGCCCGCGACGCCGCCTTCAGGTAGGGCGAGTCCGTCGGCGTCGTCGCCGGGGGACCGCCGCCGTGATCGTCGAACTCCCAGCGGCACCCCGGGGGCGTCCGCTCCTCGAGCCACGCGAAGAACCGCTCGGCGACCTTCTTCGGGTCCTGGTCGTCCACCAACCGGAACGACACCTTCGCGCCCGCGTGGCTCGGGATCACCGTCTTCGCGCCCGCGCCCTGGTACCCGCCCCAGATCCCGTTGATCTCCGCCGTCGGGCGCGCCCACTCGCGCTCGACCGCGCTAAAGCCCGCCTCGCCGACGTCCGCCTCCGGGCCCAGCCCGATCTTCTTCAGCGCCGCCGACTGATCGAACCCCAGCGCTTCCCACTGCGCCTGGATCTCCGGCTCAAGCTCGCCCACGCCCTCGTAGAAGCCCGGGATCGTCACGTGGTAGTTCTCGTCCCACAGCTGCGCGAGGATCTTCGTCAGCTCCGAGATCGGGTTCGGGCAGCGCCCGCCCCACATCCCCGAGTGCAGGTCCTGGTCGCTCGCGTGCAGGATCGCCTCCGTGTACGCCAGCCCGCGCACGCCGTAGGTGATCGCCGGCTGCTCCACGCTCGGCATCCCCGTGTCGGAGATCAGGCAGAAGTCCGCCTTCTTGAGCGTCTCGGCGTTGTCGCGGATGAAGTTCTCGAGGTTCACGCTCCCCGATTCCTCCTCGCCCTCGATCAGGATCGTCAGCTTCACCGGGACCTCGCCCGTCGATTCCTTCCACGCCCGCAGCGCCTCGAGGAACATCGCGACCTGCCCCTTGTCGTCCGACGCCCCGCGCGCCACCACACGCTCGCCGGGACCGCCCGCGACCGCCGGTTTGATCACCGGCTCGAACGGCGCACTCTCCCACAGGTCGATCGGGTCCGCCGGCTGCACGTCGTAGTGCCCGTAAAACAGCACATGAGGACCCGTGTAGCCCGCGCTCCCCGCGTGCTCGGCCCACACGATCGGCGCGCCGGGCTTCTCCTTCGTGCCCGTCTCGCGCAGCTCCGCGTCGATCCCGATCTCACGCAGGCGATCGACCGCCCACTGCCCGGCGTCGCGCGTGTCCTGCGCGTGCTTCGGGTCCGTGCCCACGCTCGGGATGCGCAGCCATTCGATCAGGCGCTGCACGCCCGCGTCGAGGTTCGAGGAAAGATGATCGGCCACGTCGGTCGCGGTGGGCATGGACTCACTCCGGTTCGGGTTGCTGAGTGTTGAAGCCTACCCGCGGAGCATCCATATGGCTGCAAGCGCCCCCGCCGCCGCCACGACCACGAGCGGCGGGGTGATGATCATCCCCATCACCAGCACCCGCAGCGCCAGCGACCGCGCCCGGCGCATCCGCTGCCCACGCCCGCGCCGCGTCGAGCCCGACACGTGCAGATCGATCGTGTCCTCGGAGGGGAGAAAACCTTCAAGCTCCGCGTAGCTCCGCGGCGGGCGGGCGTACAGATCCGCCCCGCACCCGGGGCACCGCAGCGCCCGCGCCGGGCCCTGGAGAGCCGGGCCGCGGTAGCCGCACGAGAGGCACGTCTTCGCGAGCATCCGGCGACCTGAACTCGGCTCGAGCCTCGGCATACCCTCATACTAGTGCTGTCCCCGCCCCGAATCGAGAACCGATTCCTCCCCGCCTCGCCGCCAAGGAGCCGCCATGCGCCCCCCCGATAACGGCCCCGCCCGCTGGGAATCGCACCTCCGGGCCCTCGCCCGGACCCGCCAGGACGCCCCGCCGGCCGCCGCGCCCGCCGCCTTCACCCGCTGGACCGCCGACCGCTCCCCCGCCGCGGCCCCCACCGACGCCGCCCTCGACGACGCCCTCTGGTGGGGCGTCCTCGACGACGCCATCGACCCCCTTCCCCTCCTCGAGCCCGCCCAGGACGGCCCCCTCTTCAACCAAGGGGCCTGCAAAACCATCGAGGTCTGGACCGAACGGGAACTCTCCGGGATGCACGCCCTCTCGTGGATCGCCCGCCGGCGCGCGCGCGCCGACGTCCAAAGCCGCCTCGCCGCGACCGCACGCTGGCACGTCGAGCACACCCAGCCCGACAACGCCACGAACCGACCCTGGGCCGCCCACGTCTTCCTGCAACTCTCGTTCGAACACGACAACCCGAGCGCCCGCCTCTACGCGGAAACGCTCGTCCACAACTGCCAGACGACGCACGGCGTCCCCGACTCGCTCAGCGGTTTGATTTTGCTCGATAGCGCCGACGCGCTGCGCGAGGCGTTCGCTTAAGGCGTGCCCGGCTGCGTCGAAGCGGGCTCGCCCTGGCTCACGCGCAGGTCTTCGCCCGCGCTGTTCGCCGGCGCCTCGATCGACGGCTTCGACCGCGCGGGCTCCTCGGACGCCTCGTTGAGCTCGTCCTCGATGCCCTTGACGCCCTTCTTGAACTCCACGATCCCCTTGCCCAGGCTGCGCCCGACCTCGGGGAGCCGACGCCCGAAGATCAGCAGGCCGATCGCCAGGATGATGATCCACTCCCAGCCGCCGGGCATGCTGAGGGCGAGCGTGTGTGTCGTGTGATGGATCACGGGCGTCTCCTGAAAGGGCAGTCAACCATTGAAGCCGGGCCGCGGGGCAGAGTCAATCGCTCCGCCGCTCTCACCCGCGTTCTGCCGCCTGCACCACGTTCTGGAGCAGCATCGCCACAGTCATCGGCCCGACGCCCCCCGGCACCGGGCTGATCCAGGACGCCTTCTCTCGGACGTTCTCGAAATCCACGTCCCCGCAGAGCTTCGTCGAACCGTCGGGCTGCTCCACCCGCGTCGTCCCCACGTCCACCACCACCGCCCCCGGCTTGACCATGTCCGCGGTGATCAGCCCCGGCACCCCGCACGCCGAGACCAACACGTCCGCCCCAGAGGCCAGCCCGGGCAGATCCGCGGTGTACTCGTTGCAGGAGATCACCGTCGCCTCGCGCTGCATCAGCAGCGCCGCCAGCGGCTTGCCCACGATGTTCGACGCCCCCACCACGACCACGCGGGCGCCCCGGAGCGACGCGCCCGTCGATTCGATCATGGTGAGGGCGGCGAGCGCCGTGCACGGCGCCAGCGACTCGCGCCCGTAGATCACGTTCCCGATGTTCGCCGGGTTCACGCCCTCGACGTCCTTCTCCGGCGCGATCCGGCGCTGCACCTCGTACGCGTCCACCGCCTCGGGCAGCGGCAGGTGCAGCATGATCGCGCTCACCGACTTATCCGAACTCAGCAGCAACACCCGCCCCGCCACGTCGTCGTAGCTCGCGCCGGTCTTGATCTCGTGGAGGTGGTACGCGATCCCCACCTCCTCGCACGCCCGCCCCTGGCTCTGGGCGTACACCAGCGCCGCCTCGTCCTCGTCGCACACGATCACCGCGTCGAGACGAACGGCACGACCCTCGTTCCGAAGCGCCGCCACGCGCGCCGCGATCGCCTCGCGGTGCGCCGCCGCCAAAGCCCGTCCGTCGATGATCCGCCCCGTCCCCGGGGCTCCGCTGCTGCTCATGCCGTCAATGTACCGCGGGGAGCGTCGCGGTACGATCGCGCCGTGAGCGCCCCCGCCGACATCGCGAAACGCGCCGCCGAGCTGCGCCGAACGATCCGGCGCGCCGACCGGGCGTACTACGTCGCCGCCGAGCCGATCATGGCCGACTCCGCCTACGACGCCCTCCTCGCCGAGCTGCGCGCCCTCGAAGCCGCCCACCCCGAACTCGTCGACCCCTCCAGCCCGACCCAGCGCGTCGGTGACGAGGTCGTCGGCGGCTTCCCCTCCGCCCCCCACCGCGTGCCGATGCGCTCCATCGACAACACCTACGACGAAGCCGAGGTCCGCGCCTGGTGCGCACGCGTCGAGAAAGAACTCGGCCCAACTACATTTGTCGCGGACATGAAGGTCGATGGCGTCGCGCTATCCCTGCGTTACGAAGATGGCGTACTCGTGCAGGCGCTTACCCGAGGAGACGGCGAGCGCGGTGACGACATCACACCGAACGCACGCGCCATCCACTCAATACCGCTCGTCCTAACCCCGCATACTCAACTACCAGAGGTACTCGAAGTCCGCGGCGAAGCGTACTTCCCGCTCTCCGAATTTAAGCGGGTTAATGCTTGTCGTGCGGAAGCCGGTGATGAGCAATTTATGAACCCGCGCAACGCCTGCGCGGGGACCCTCAAGCAGCTCCAACCGAAGATCGTCGCGCAGCGCGGCATCGCGTTCATCGCGCATGGCTACGGGGAAATCGTCACTGCACCCGAATATTGGTTCGGCGCGCATAGCGACGCGCACAACATGCTTCCCGACTGGGGCCTGCCCACAGGAGAGCACTCGGACATATTGACGAGTGCGGATGAGATCCTCGCTTCAATCGAATCATTTGACGACAAACGTAAAAGCATTGATATACCTACTGACGGCGTCGTAATCCGTATAAACCGCTTTGCACATCAGAAACAACTCGGCTCCACCGCCCGCAGCCCGCGCTGGTGCATCGCCTACAAGTACGCCGCCGAGCGCGCACAAACCACGCTCCTCGACGTCGAGTTCCAGGTCGGCAAAACCGGGCGCATCACACCGCGGGCCGTCATGGCCCCCGTCCTCCTCGCCGGCACCACCGTCCAGCACGCCTCGCTGCACAACTTCGGCGAGATCCGGCGCAAGGACATCCGCGTCGGCGACCCGGTCATCGTCGAAAAGGCCGGCGAGATCATCCCGCAGGTGATCGAAGCCGTCACCGCCGAGCGCCCCAAGGGCGCGCGCAAAGTCAAAGCGCCGCGCGAGTGCCCCGTCTGCGCCGGGCCTGTCGAACTCCAGCCCCCCGAGCTCGAAGAGGCCCAGGACTTCGAGTCCGAAGCCGAGACCGCCCGGATGTGCATCAACCCGGAGTGCCCGGCGCAGGTGCGCGAGAAGCTCATCTGGTTCGCCGCCCGCGGGCAGATGGACATCGACGGGCTGGGCGAGAAATCCATCGACCTCATCCGCGCCACCGGGACCATCCCGCTCGACGCGTTCGCCGACATCTACGCGCTCAAGGACCACCGCGACGAACTGATCACGCTCGACCGCATGGGCGAGAAGAAGGTGGACAACCTCCTCGCGTCGATCGAGGCCTCCAAGACGCGCGGGCTCGAGAAGGTTCTCGCGGCCCTCGGCGTCCGCCACCTGGGCGCCGCGACCGCGCGCACGCTCACGGCGCTCTTCCCCACCCTCGACGCGCTCCTCGCCGCCGAGGAACCCGACCTGCGCCCCAAGACGCTCACCAAGAAAGAAGCCGAGGCCCGCGGCCTCCCCGGCGACCCGAAAGAACGCGTCGCGACCGGGCTGGGCAAGGACACCGCACCGGCCGTGCGCGCGTACCTGCACTCCGCCGCCGCGAAGAAGACCTTCGACGCCCTCCGCGCCGCCGGCGTCTCGCTTACGGCCTCGGCCCCCGCGCGGCCGGCCGCGGCCGCGGCGGACTCCCCCGTTGCTGGGAAGACGGTCGTCATCACCGGGACGCTCGAGCACTGGAAGCGCGACGAGCTCGCCGAGCGCCTGCGCGGGCTGGGCGCGAGCGTGACCGGGTCGGTCTCGGCGAAGACGGACCTGCTGATCGCGGGCGAAAAAGCCGGCTCCAAGCTCGAGAAGGCGACGAGGCTGGGCGTGGAGGTCTGGGACGAGGCGGCGCTGCGGGAGCGGCTCGATGGGTGAGATCGGTGTCAACACGGGTCCGGGAACACCCGATACTGACCCTGCGATGATCAACGTCGAGTTCAAAGCCGAGCTGCGGGACCCGATGCTTGCGCGCGCCGCCATCCGCTCGATGGGCGCGCTCGAAGCGGGCGTGCTCGAGCAGACCGACACCTACTTCCGCGTCGCCGACGGGCGCCTCAAGAAGCGCGAGACGGCCGGCGAGCCCACCGAGTGGGTGTTCTACGACCGCGAAGATCACACGCTCCCCAAGCTCAGCCGGTTCACGATCTACGACGAGCCCGCGGCGCACGAACGCTTCGGCACGCGCCCGCTGCCGGTGTGGCTGACGGTGAAGAAGACGCGTGAGCTGTGGCTGCTCGGCGCCGTGCGTATCCACCTCGACGAGGTCGAATCGCTCGGGCGGTTCCTCGAGATCGAAGCGCTGGTGAGCCCGAAGCAGAACGTCGGGAAGTGCCACGAGCTGGTCGCGCAGCTGCGCGCCAAGCTGGGGCCCGCGCTGGGCGAACCGCTCTCGGGCAGCTACAGCGACATGCTGGCGACCGAAGAGACGCCCCACCTGTCCTAACAGATCAATCCCCGGCGATCGCCACGGCGCTGACGCCGGGCCCGGTCTCGACGCGCATGTCCGTGTCGCGGAGGGTCGTGCCCTCGACCGCCCAGACGCCCAGCGCGCCGATGTTCGGGAGCGCGACCAGCAGGTGACGCCCGCGAGCGTCGAACGCGACGCCCGCGGCGGGCTCACCGATGCGCACGGAGTCGAGCAGCGCCGCCCCGCTGCGCCCGTTGGCGATGAGCGCGAGCGTCGCGCCCTCGCGCCGCTCGATCACCACGCCGATGCGCGCCCCGTCGGGGCTCACCGTCAGCGCCGTGGGGCGCCCGGGGAGCATGACGCGAGCGGGCTGCCCGCCGCGAGAAGGGAAAAACGAGACGCGCCCGCTCGCGGCGAGGATCTCGACCTCGCTGGCGATCTCGTCGGCGAGCATCTTTTCTGCGACTACGAGCGTGCGCCCGTCGTTGGTCCACGCGCCGGCGACGGGGCCGTTCCCGGTGCGCTGTTCCCACAGCGCCTCGAGCGCGATCGCGCCGTCGTTGGTGCGGGTCAGACGCATCATCGCGACGCGGGAGCGTCCCTCGTCGAGGATCGCGAGTTCGTTGTGCTGGTTCAGAAGCGCGACGCCGGCGTGTGCGCCCGCGCCCAGCGTCAGCCCGAGCGGGAGCGCGCCCTCGTGGGTGAGCGTCCCGTCGCTGGTGTTCAACAGGTGGAGGGTCGTGCCGTCCTCGCTCAGCGCAACGCCCATGCCGCCCGGGGCGAGCGAGACCGACGCGATGGCGTGCCCGGTGATGGTTTCGCCGACGCGTTCGATGCTGCCGCGGGTGCGCACGAGGGTGACGCCTTCTTCGCCGGCGACGAGCGCGAGGCCGCGGCGCGAGTCGATCGCGACGGGGGACGTGGCCCAGTCGGCCGTCCCGCGGGTCTCGAGCTGCGACCACTCGACGGGCTCGGAGTCCGATCCGCCCAGGCCCGGGAGCGGGAGGTTGAGCATGGTGAGGGTCTCGCGGGCGGAGCGGTCGCCGCGGGCGTCCTCGAGGGTGAGGATTGCGTCGCCCGTGACCCCTTCGCGGGACGCGCCGGAGCCGCCCGTCGAGGAGGACGCGCAGCCGACGAGGGCGGCGAGCGAACAGCAGGCGAGCAGGGCGGCGGTGCGTCGGGTGGTCACGGGAGGGTCTCCTAGGGCGCGCTGTCTGGCGGGGCGACGTGGTGCGGGTCGAGCTCGGCGCCCGCGACGCGCGTCGGGCCGGCGCCCGGGCGGTTCTTGCGCAGGATACCGACGAGACGGCGCATGTCGCCACGCAGCGGCGCCGCGAAGGTCATCGGCTCGTTGGTGATGGGGTGGACAAAGGAGAGGCGCGCCGCGTGCAGGCACTGCTGTTCCTGGCGTTTGCGCGCGTCGGGGTGGGTCGCGGGGAGCCCCGCGCCCTCGCCCGAAAGGAGCGGCCCGCCGTACATGTCGTCGCCCACGAGCGGGTAGCCGAGGTGGGAGAAGTGGACGCGGATCTGGTGGGTGCGCCCGGTTTTGAGCTCGACCTCGACGAGGCTGAACCCGTCGAACCGCTCGATGACGCGGTAGATCGTCACGGACGCCTTGCCCTGGTCGTCGTAGCGCACGACGTACTTCTCGCGGTGGCCCTTGATGGTGCTGGGCGAGGGACCGAGCGGGAGGTCGATGACGTCGGCGAGGGGCTCGACCTCGCCCGCGACGAGCGCGAGGTAGCGCTTGTCGGTGGTGCGGAGCTCGAACTGGCGGGCGAGCTTCCAGTGCGCCTCGTCTGACTTCGCGAAGACGATGACGCCGGTGGTGTCGCGGTCGAGGCGGTGGACGACGCCGGGGCGCGCCTCGCCCTCGCCCACGCCTGAGAGCGCGCCGCCGACAGCGGACTGGTTCTGGAGGTGCCAGACGAGCGCGTTGAGCATGGTGCCGCGGTTGTGCGCGCGCGCGGGGTGGACGATGAGGTCCGCCTGCTTGTTGAGCACGATGAGGTGCTCGTCTTCAAAGAGCACGTCGAGGGGGATGGCGTCGGGCTGGATGTCCTTGGGGGGCGGCGGCGGGACGACGACCTCGACGAGGTCGCCGGGGCGAAGCTTGGTGGACGCCTTGGGCGGGCGCCCGTTGACGCGCGTCATCTCGCGCTCGATGAGCGACTGGATCTGCGTGCGGCTCATGTGGGTGAGGCGCTGGCGGAGGTATTTATCGAGGCGCTGCCCGTGGTCGCGGGAGATCTCGAAGACCACTTTCCGCTTGGAATCCGGGTCGAAACCGTCCGGTTCGTCGGCGCCCTCGTCCTCGGCCAGGGCGCGGAGGACGTCGGGGTCCACCGCGCCGCCGGGCTTGATCAGCGGGCGCTCGGACGGGTCGGTCATCCGTCCGAGGGGTCGGCGGGCGCGTCGCCCTCGGGCGTCTCGGCTTCGGGCTCGGGGGTCGTGTCGGCGGCGGCGGGCGTCGCGGTGCGCGCGACGGGCTCGCGCTGGGTCCGGAGGTCGGGGATGGAGGCGAGCAGGGCGCGGGCGTCGCGGACGATCGTGTCGAAGCCCTGGGACTCGGCGATCGGGATGATCTCGTTGAGGCCGGCTTCCGCGGCGTCGTAGCGCTCCTGCGAGAGGGCGACGGCGACCATGCCCCAGCGTCCGCCGAGCGCGACGAGTTCCTGGCCCTCGGCGCCCTTGGCCTTGTTGAACACCTCGGCGTACAGCTCGCCGGCCTTGACGAGCATCTCGCCGGCCTGCGCGTCGTCGAGCTGGTCCTCTTCCGCGACGCCGAGCGTGCCCGGTCGGCTGCGCAGGTGGTAGGCGCGGAGGTAGAGGTCGGCGGCGTTGAGACGGGAGATGGCGGGGACGGCGCCCTGCCCGGCGTTCTGGCTAGCGACCTCGATCATGCGCTCGGGGCGCTGGTCGAGCTCGGCCTCGGTGAAGCTGATGAAGGCCGCGTCGAGGTTGCGCACGCGCTGGCGCTCGAGGTACTTCAGCCCGGCGTAGCCGCACGCGACGACGAGGATGACCAGCAACACGGGGGTCGACCACTTCTGGAGAAGGTCGATGAACTCCTTGTTGATCCGGGAGTCCTCGAGGCCGGCGCCCTCGACAATCTTCGTTTGACGTTCGTCCATAGCGGTCGGCCCTCTCTCAGCGGCTTGCGAACCGTGCAGGATAGGGGCGCCTCCCTCAGCGAGCAACGCGGGGCAGGCGGGGGTCGAAGCGCCAGGGGGCGGTCGAGGCGAGGGCGGCGTCGGGCACGAGGCGTCGGCGGACGGCCAGCGCGAGGTCGGCAAGCCCTTCGCGGCGGGCGGCGGAGACCGAAAGGTCCGCTGCCGGCGCGGGGCCGAGGTCGGAGCGAAGCCCGAGAATGATCGTGCTGGCGGGGTCGACGCCCAGTTCCTCTGGTGTGGGGGCCGCGGCCGCGGCGTCGGCGCACAGGAGGACGAGGTCGGCGCGGGCGATGGCGTCGCGGGCGAGTTCGATCGCGCGGGCCTCGGCGTCGGAGGTCGCGGCGCGGAGCCCAGGGGCGTCGAGCCAGCGGACGGTGAGCCCGTCGAGCTCGAGGAGGGCGCCGACGTGGTCGCGGGTGACGCCGGGCTCGTCGGCGACGACGCTGACGGTGCGCCCGGCGAGGGCGTTGAGGAGGGTGCTCTTGCCGATGTTGGGCGCCCCCGCGCACGCGACGACGGGCGGGGTGACGAGGCGGTCGAGCTGGGCGGAGATCACCGGGTCGGCGTCGGAGGACGCGCGCCAGCGCCGGGGCTGGTCGAGCAGGAGCGCCGCGGCGCGGGGGCTGGCGGCACGGGCGAGGGTGTGCAGGGCCAGGGCTTCGAACTCGTCGTCGGCTTCGGGGTAGAGGAGGACGGGGTCGTCGTGGTCAGCGGGTGCGCCGGCGCGGGCGAGCGCGCGCAGGAGGGCGTCGGTCACTGCGGGGCCGCCGTGGGGTGTGATGACGGCGCGGCGCTCGTCGAGGCGGGCGACGACGGCGGTGTCGATGCCGGCGAGGTCGCGGAGCGCGAGGGCGCTGGGCGCGACGGGGGCGGCGCCGAGCGCGGCGAGCACGGCGTCGATGTCGCCCGCGAGGTGGATGACGGCGATGGCGCCCGGGGCGCGCGGCGTGGCGAGGGCGGCGCGGGCGAGGGGTTCAGTCGTCGTCATCGGTCTTGAGCGCGCGCTTCACGCTGACGGCGAGCCCGCGCAGGACGAGGTGCGGGACGATCGTCTCGACGATGTCGTCGTCGCGGAAGAGGGTCTCGGCGTCGCCCCCGGTGGCGATGACGGCGGGGTAGGCGCCGTAGTTCTCGGAATACGCGTCGAGCATGGTGCGGACGAGGCCGCGCCCGGCGGCGAGGACGCCGGCGCGCATCGCGTCGGGTGTGGTCTTGGCGTAGGGCTCGTTCGTGGCCGGCGCGGTGGCGTCGAGGTGTGGGAGCGCGGCGGCGCCCTTGGCGAGCGCGTCGAGCATCATCTGGACGCCCGGGGCGATGACCCCGCCGTGGAAGACGCCCGTCCCGTCAACGAAATCAACGGTGATGGCGGTGCCGGCGTCGACGACGACGCACGCCTGCTTGAGCCCTTCGAAGGCGGCGAGCGCGGCGAGGAGGCGGTCCTGCCCGGTGGTGTGGTGGTCGCCGAGCGTGTGTTCGATCGCGACGGGGAGGTCGCGTTCGACGCGGCGCACGGGCGCGTCGAGTTCTTTCTCGAGCGACTCGATGAGGCGCTCGGAGAACTCGGGGTTGACGGTCGCGGCGACGACGGCGCGGAGCTCGGAGTTCTCGATGGAGCCGGCTTCCTTGAGGAGGGCGGCGAGGAGCGCGGGTTCATCGGCGTTGGGCGCGCTGTCGGCTCGGACGAGGAGGTCGCCCTCGAAGACGCCGAAAGAGGTGCGCGTGTTGCCCACGCTGATCGCGAGGAGGTGGAGAGTGTTGTCTGGGTTCTCTAAGACCATGTGGCCAGTCTAGAGAGACGCGTCGGGGAACGCGTCGCGCGCCAGATCGGCGAGCGTGAGCCCCTCGTAGCGGTCGCGGAGGACGCGGCGGACGGGGGTGGCGACGGACTCGTCGGGCGCGAGCGCGTGAGCGACGTCGGCGGCGCGGACCTCGCCCGCTTGGCGCGCCAGGACGAAACTGGCCTCGTCGGCGGGGGTCTCGACCCTGTGAAGATAGGAGGCTTCGACGAGGGCGATGAGGATCCCCTCAGCGGCGCGCGGGGGGAGGGCGGCGGCCGCGGCCGCGTCGCTGAGCCGCATCGGACGTGACTGCCCGAAGCGGCCGGCGGCGCAGACGAGCATCGCCAGTGCGCACGCGGGGTCGGCGGGCGGGCCGGCCGAGGGGTCGGCCTGGAGCGGGTCGTTGAGGACCTGGAGGGAGCGGCTGACCTCGAGCCCGAGGAGCACGATGATCCAGGTGATGAAGACCCAGAGGAAGAAGACGGGCACGAGGCCCAGCGAGCCGTAGAGGGCGGCGTACCCGGTGGAGAACCCGAGGTAGCTGCGGAAGCCCTGCTTGGCGAGTTCCCAGAGGATGGCGGCGAGGAGGGCGCCGATCGCGGCGGGGCGGAGCTTGACCTTGGTGTTGGGGATGAGCAGGTAGGCGACGAGGAGGATGAGCCAGGAGATGCCCACGCCCAGCGCGACGTCGATGACGCCCGCGGCGAACCCGCCCAGGGGCTGTGCGGCGTTCCCGAGGCGGGCGCCCAGCGTGAGCGAGGCGAGGATGCCGACGGGGCCCAGTGTGAGCATGGTCCAGTAGGTCGTGAGGCGGGCGGCGACCTTGCGCCCGGCGGGGGCGGCGTAGACGACGTTGAAGCACTGTTCGATCTGCGCGAGCATCGAGACGGCGGCGTAGATGAGCAGGATGCCGCCGACGGCGCCGATCGCGCCGAAGTTGATGCCCTCGGCGCGCTGGACGATCGTCTGGAGCCACGCGGCGACGGTGGCGGGTTCGCCCTCGGACGCGGAGTCGCCCAGCGTGAGATCGGCGAGGCCGAACTGGGCGAGCAGGGTGTCGAGCCCTTCGGAGATGGCGTCGGTCCCGAGGAAGAAGCGGAGCACGACGAGCGAGACGATCAGCACGGGGACGAGCGCGAAGACGGTGCGGTAGGTGATGGCGGCGGCCATGAGAGTGGCGCGGTCGCGTCGGAGCTGGCGTGTCGCCTGGATGACCAGGCGCAGCCCGAAGCGGGCGGGGCGCGCCCAGGCGGGGAGGGAGTCGTCCGGGGCGTCGAGCCAGCGGTCGATCGCGGCGCGCATAGCGCTCACGCCTTGCTCGCTTTTTTCTGCGGGATCCCCGCCTCACGCCTGAGCGAGCCGAGCTCGATCTTCGAGAGCTCGCGCCACTCGCCGACGCTGAGACCCTTGAGCTTGAGCGGGCCCATGCGCACGCGCACGAGGCGCTTCACGGGGCAGCCGACGGCGGCGAGCATGCGCCGGACCTGTCGGTTGCGACCCTCGCGCAGCACGAGCTCGAGGATGGTGCGGTCCTGGTCGCGGGAGACGATCTTCATCTGGACCGGGAGGGTGCGTTTGGCGCCGTCGGTGCGCCCGGCTTTGCGCTCGGCGAGGTAGACGCCCTGCTCGAGGTCTTTGACGTAGGCCTCGTCGAGGCGCCCGCGCACGGTGGCGCGGTAGCTCTTGTGGACGCCGTAGCTGGGGTGGGTGAGTCGGTTGGCGAGGTCGCCGTCGTTGGTCATCAGGACGAGACCGGAGGTGTCGAAGTCGAGGCGCCCCACGGGGTAGAGGCGGGCGTTCGACGGGTGCTTGACGAGGTCGGCGACGGTGCGCCGTCCTTCGGGGTCGAGCAGGGTGCAGACGCAGCGCCGCGGCTTGTGGAGCATGACGTAGACGGGCTTCTCGGGGACGCCGGAGATGCGGCGCCCGTCGACCTCGATGATGTCGTGCGTGGGATCAACCCAGACGGGGAGTTCGGTGATGGTGCGCCCCCCACTTTCACGCGCCCTTCACCGATGAGTTCCTCGGCGGTGCGGCGCGAGGCGATCCCGGCGTCGGCCATAAATTTCTGGAGGCGGACGCCACGGTCTTTTTGGCGCAGGGGATCGGAATGTTCGGGGGTCTCGGCCATCGGCGTCATGGTACGGGGATCGCACAAGTGCAGCACCGGGGACGTCGGAGCCGATTCAGAGTTGGTTCACACGAGCACCGAGGCCCACTTATGAGCACGACGACCGCCCCTTCCCGCGAGACCGAGACCGAGCCCAAGCTGGAGGTGCTGCTGGCGCCGCGGGTGGTGGACGAGCGTGCGTTCCGTTCGCTGGGCGATCGCCTGCGCGAGCTGGTCGAGCGGGCCGAGAAGGCGGAAGAGACGCTGGCGACGACGGCCGGGCGGGGCGGTGACCTGCTGAGCTCGCTCGAGGCGATGGCGCACACGCAGACGCGCCGGGCGCGTGAGATCCGCGAGAGCATCGAGGCGTCGGAGCGTCGGATCGGGGCGTTCGACGCGGGGGCGATGTCGGCGATGCTCGAAGAGATCACGCGCGCGGGCGCCGCGGCGGTCGAGAACGCCGACCGCGCCCGCGCGGCGGTCGATCTGAGCGTGCAGGTCGCGAAGCGCGAGGCCGCGACGATCCTCGAGAAGACCGGCGACGCCGCGCCCGCGAGCAGCGCGCGAACGGCGCAGGACGACGCGGCCCTGGCGGCGCTGGTCGAGCGCGCAGAGAACGCGGTGCGCCGCGTGCAGGACACGGCGGCGCAGCTCGACGGGCTCAAGCAACAGACAGAATCGCTCCTGAGCGCGATGCGCTCGACGTTCCTCGAGTGCGCCGATGCGCGCGACGCTGCGGACACGCGGCTCGACCGGCTGACGACGCTGATGAAGAAGGCGGACGGCGCGATCGCGCTGGCCGAGGAGCGCGTCGCCCGCGCCGAGGAGAACGCCGGGCGGGTGAGCGCTCCCGAGCCGGACCTCGACCCGATCGTGCGCGAGGTGGCGCGCCGGGTGATGGAGGCGGTCGAGGGGCGGGTCGCGACGGCGCTGGAGCGCGCCGCGGCGCCGGCGGCCCATGACAAAACCTCGGGCGACCCGACGGTCGACGAGGCGCTGGCGGAGATCCGGCGTTCGATCGGTCTGGTGTCGAACGTCACGGAGGCGATGCGCGCGGTGGAGCGTCCGCTCGCGGGCGACATCCCGAGCGCGTGCGCACAGGCGGACGCGGCGCGGGCGCGCCGGCTCGCGGCGCCGCCGCTGGGCGCGTCCGGGGAGATGGGCGACCCGGCGCACACCCGGACGCTGTGGAGCTGGTCGCGGGACGAGTTCGGCGGCTAAAAAAACAACGCCCGGGCGTGAGCCGCGGGCGTTGGAAGGTTCGATATACGCGGGAAATCAGGCGGGGATCAGGAGGCGGACTCCTGGCCGGCGCCGGCGGACTCGCCGATGAGCGCCTCGCCGATCTGCACGACCCCGGCGTCCTCGGGCGCGGCGCCCAGGGCTTCGGCGGCCTCGGCGGCCTCGGCGTACATGATTTCCTCGTCCATCATCTCGGACTCGGGCGGCTCGGCGAGACGGCGGACGCGCACCTCTTGGTGGGCGCTGAAGCCGGTGCCGGCGGGGATGAGGTGCCCGAGCAGGACGTTCTCCTTGAGGCCGACGAGTTCGTCCTCGGCGCCGCGGAGGGAGGCCTCGGTGAGCACCTTGGTCGTCTCCTGGAAGGAGGCGCCGGAGAGGAAGGACTCGGACTGGAGCGACGCCTTGGTGATGCCCAGGAGCAGGGTGCGCGCCGTGGCGAGCTTGGCCTTGCGTGCCTTGGCGGGCGCCTTGGCGTCGGCCTCGGCCTTGGCGTTGGCTTCCTTGAGGGCGTCCTTGGTGACCACGGCCTCGAGGGGGAGGTCGGTGTCGCCCGAGTCGGTGACCACGCCGGACTTCATGAGCTGCTCGTTGGCAATCCGGAAGACGGGGCGGTCGACGACGTCGTGGGGCAGGAGCTCGGTGTCGCCGATGTTCTCGACGCGGACCTTGCGGGTCATCTGCGCGAGGATGACCTCGATGTGCTTGTCGTTAATCGGCACGCCCTGAGCGCGGTACACGTTCTGGACCTCGTCGAGCATGTAGTTGTAGAGCGCCTCTTCACCCTTAATGCGCAGGATGTCGTGCGGCACGAGGGGCCCGTCGATGAGCGGGTCGCCGGCGTTGACGGCGTCGCCCGCGTGGACGAGCAGATGGCGGTCCTGCGGGACGTGGTGGTCCTTCTCGATGCCGGACTCGGAGATGATCCGGATGGTCATCTTGCCCTTGCGCTTGTCGGAGAGGAGCTCGACGCGCCCGGAGACCTCGGCCATGACGGCGGGGTCCTTGGGCTTGCGGGCCTCGAAGATCTCGGTCACGCGGGGGAGACCGCCGACGATGTCCTGCGAGCCCTCGGAGCCTCGCGGCTGACGGGCGAGCATGTGACCGGCCTTGATCTTGTCGCCTTCCTTGACCTCGATGCGCGCCTTGGCGGGCAGGAAGTGGAAGTCGAGGATCTTGCCGTCGGCGTCTTCGATGACGATCTGCGGGTGCTTCTCGCCCTTGTGCTCGATGACGACGAGGGCCTTCTCGCCCGTGCCGGTGTCCTCTTCGCGGACGGTCTCGCCGATCTCGATGTCGACGAACTTCACGGCGCCGGGCTTCTCGGCGAGGATGGGCACGCGGTGGGGGTCCCACTGGACGAGCTCGTCGCCGGGCTTCACGCTCGCGCCGGGCGAGACGTAGATGTTGGCGCCGTAGGGCACCTTGTGCTTGTCGAGCTCGCGTCCCTTGGCGTCGAGGATGACGATCTCGCCGTTGCGCTTGAGGGCGGTGAGGCACTCGCGATCGTTGTCGTCGGTGATGGGGACTTCGTTACAGTCGCGCAGCTCAACGGTGCCGGCGACCTTGGAGCGGAGGTCGGTGTCGACGAGGCGCGTGGTCGCGACGCCGCCGGTGTGGAACGTACGCATCGTGAGCTGCGTGCCGGGCTCGCCGATGGACTGGGCGGCGATGATGCCGACCGCCATGCCGAGCTCGACCTGCGAGCCGGTGGACATATCGAGGCCGTAGCACTTGGCGCAGATGCCTCGGTTGGACTGGCACGAGAGCGACGAGCGGACGAGGACAGCCTCGATGCCGAGGTCGTCGATCTTCCCGGCGGCTTCCGCGGAGATGACCTCGTTGGACTTGACGATCGTCTCGTCGGTGACGGGGTTGACGATCGACTGGAGGCTCGTGCGCCCGATGACCTGGTCGCGCAGCGGAACGTCAACCTTCTCGCCGCGGTAGATCGCACGCTTGCGGATGCCCTGGCTGGTGCCGCAGTCGGGCTCGTTGACGATCACCGACTGGGCGACGTCGCAGAGCTTGCGGGTGAGGTAGCCGGAGTCGGCGGTCTTCAGGGCCGTGTCCGCGAGACCCTTGCGGGCGCCGTGGGTGGACGAGAAGTACTCGAGAACGTGCAGGCCCTCGCGGAAGTTCGCGCGGATGGGCGTCTCGATGATCTCGCCCGAGGGCTTAGCCATGAGGCCTCGCATGCCCGCGAGCTGCTGCATCTGCGACACGTTGCCTCGAGCGCCCGAGTCGGACATGAGATAGACGGGGTTGAGGTAGGCGACGGAGCCGTCGGACCCGTCGAGCGCGCCGTACGCGCCGGTCTCGGGGTGTCGGCGGTCGGTCTTGAGCGTCTCGATGAGGTGGGTCACGACCTGCTCGCGGCAGTGGGCCCAGATGTCGAGGAGCTGGTTGTAGCGTTCGCGCTCGGTGATGATGCCGCGGTCGTAGTTCTTCTCGACGCGCTTGACGCGCTTGTCGGACTCGGCGAGCAGCTCCGGCTTGGCGTCGGGGACGCGCATGTCGGTGATGCCGATCGAGAGACCCGCGAGGGTGGAATACTTGAAGCCGGCGCCCTTGAGGCGGTCGAGCAGGTCGATCGTCTCGGCGCGACCGCAGTAGGCGTAGCAGTCATCGATGACGCGGGCGGCGCCCTTCTTGCCGAGGGCGCAGTTGTAGAAGGGCATCCCCGGCGCGAGGATGTCGGAGAACAGGACGCGCCCGACGGTGGTCTCGATGAGGCCCTTGGGCAGCGGCTCGGGGGAGCCCTTCTGCGTGGTGACCTGCTCGGTGAACCCGTCGAGACGGATGCGGATGTAGTCGAGGATGTCGACCTTGCCCGCGTCGTAGGCGAGGAATACTTCCTGACGGTCCTTGAAGACCTTGGGCTCGCCGTCGGCGGCCTTGTCGGGCGAGCCGACGGTCATGAAGTAGACGCCCATGACGATGTCCTGGGACGGGGAGATGATGGGCTGTCCGTGAGCCGGGCTGAAGATGTTGTGCGTGCTCATCATCAGCACGTGGGCCTCGGTCTGCGCCTCGACCGAGAGGGGCAGGTGGACGGCCATCTGGTCGCCGTCGAAGTCGGCGTTGAAGCCGGTGCAGACGAGCGGGTGCACCTTGATCGCGTTGCCCTCGACGAGGACCGGCTCGAAGGCCTGGATGCCCATTCGGTGGAGGGTCGGGGCGCGGTTGAGGAGCACGGGGTGCTGGTAGATCACCTCTTCGAGGATGTCCCAGACCTCGGGGTCGCGGCGCTCGAGCATACGCTTGGCGCTCTTGATGGTGTCGGCGAGCCCGTGGTCCTTGAGTCGGCGGATGATGAAGGGCTGGTAGAGCTCGAGGGCGATCTTCTTGGGGAGACCGCACTGGTTGAGCTTGAGCTCGGGGCCGACGACGATGACCGAGCGACCGGAGTAGTCGACGCGCTTGCCCAGCAGGTTCTCGCGGAAGCGGCCCTGCTTGCCCTTGATCATGTCGGTCAGCGACTTGAGCGCGCGGTTGGACGACCCGAGGACGGGTCGGCGGCAGCGCCCGTTGTCGAAGAGCGCGTCGACCGCCTGCTGCAGCATGCGCTTCTCGTTGCGGATGATGACCTCGGGGGCGTTGAGGTCCATCAGCTTCTTGAGGCGGTTGTTGCGGTTGATGATGCGGCGGTAGAGGTCGTTGAGGTCGCTCGTCGCGAAGTTGCCCGACTCGAGGAGGACGAGGGGGCGGAGATCGGGCGGGATGACGGGGATGACGTCCATCACCAGCCAGCCGGGGTTGTTGTCCGAGTTGCGGATCTGCTCGACGAGCTTGAGGCGCTTCGAGAGGTCCTTGATCTTCTGCTTCGAGCGGGTTTCCTTGAGGCCCTGGCGGATCTCGGCGGCGACCTCGTCGAGGTCGGTGCGCTCGATGAGCTCGCGGACGGCCTCGGCGCCCATGAGGGACGTGAAGGCGGTGCCGTACTTCTCGACGGCGGCGCGGTGCTCTTCTTCGGTGAGGACCTGCTTGAACTCGAGCTCGGTGTCGCCCGGGTTGATGACGACGTAGTCCTGGAAGTAGATCAGCTTCTCGAGGTCCGAGGTCTTCATGCCCAGGAGCGTGCCGAGGCGCGAGGGCAGGCTCTTGAAGAACCAGATGTGGACCGCGGGGGCGGCGAGGTTGATGTGCCCGAGGCGCTTGCGACGCACGCGCGAGTGCGTGACCTTCACGCCGCAGCGGTCGCAGATGATGCCCTTGTACTTGGTGCCCTTGTACTTGCCGCAGGCGCACTCGTAGTCGCGCTCGGGGCCGAAGATGCGCTCGCAGAAGAGACCGTCCTTCTCGGGGCGGTAGGTGCGGTAGTTGATGGTCTCAGGTTTTTTGACCTCGCCGTAGGACCACGAGCGGATGTCGCTGGGCGACGCGAGGGTGACCTTGACGGCGGCGAAATCATTGATGCGGTCGTAGACGGCTTCGGCCATGGGGGTGGCTCCGATCGGTCGGGAGATCAAGCGCAAGGGAGTCGGGCGGGGACGCGGGGGCGGTGCGGTGAGGTCGCGTTACGAGATGGGCAGCCCGGTGCCCTCGGGCGGGAGGACGCGCCAGCCCTCGTCGAGGTTGGCGACCTCGATGCGGGTGGGGGTCTTGCCGGGGACCGTCACCTCGAACGCCCAGCGGTTCTCGCTCTCTTCGAGCGTGGTGAAGGTGATCTGGTCGAACCCTTCGGTCATGAGCGCGCCGAGGTTCATGCCGGCCGTCGCGGGGTCGTTGCTGGCGGCGAGGAAGTTCTCGCCCAGCTTGCGGAGCTCTGCGGTCCACGGGGAGTCGGGGTGGCAGAACTCGGCGGCGCGGATGAAGTCGCCGGCGGTGCAGGCGGCGAGGTACGACTCGAGCGCCTGGGTCGCGGTGGAATCACCGAGCGAGGCGAGCGGGTCGAGATCGCCGGCGGCGGCCGTGGCGGCCTCGGCGTCGCGACGGGCCTGCTCGATCGCCGCGGCGTTGGAGCCGCCCGTCGAGGGCGCGGCGTCGTGCCCGGTGGCGGGCGCGCTGGCCTGGGGGTCGGATGATTCGCCGCAGCCCGCGAAGAGCGTGAGGGCGGCGCATGTCAGAACAAGGATGCGGAAGTCGCGCACGGCGTGATCTCCGTGAGGGGTGTCGTGTGGTGACGCGTTAGAGGAGAGAGCCGCCTTCGACGGCGCGCTTCTCGAGAGTGACGTTCATGCCCAGGCCCTTGAGCTCGTTGCAGAGCACGTCGAAGGCGACGGGCATCCCGGCCTCCAGCGTGTTGCGCCCCTTGACCATGGACTCGTAGATTTTGGTGCGCCCCTCGACGTCGTCGGACTTGACGGTCAGGAGCTCCTGGAGGATGTAGGCGGCGCCGTAGGCCTCGAGGCCCCACACTTCCATCTCGCCGAAACGCTGCCCGCCCGTTCTCGCCTTGCCGCCCAGCGGCTGCTGGGTGATGAGCGAGTAGGGCCCGGTGGCGCGGGCGTGGATCTTGTCGTCGACAAGGTGGTGGAGCTTGAGGATGTACATGTAGCCGACGGTCGTCTTCTGGTGGAAGGGCTCGCCGGTGCGCCCGTCGATGAGCTGGACCTTGCCGCCGCGGGGCATGTGCGCGAGCAGCTCGCGCGGGCCGGCGGGGACGGAGGTCTCTTCGACGTCGTTCCAGCGCTTCTCGACGTGGGCGTTGGCCTCGGCGATCGCGTCGTGGATCTCGCTCTCGCTGGCGCCGTCGAAGACGGGCGTGAGGGCCTGGAACCCGAGCACCGCGGCGGCCCACCCGAGGTGGACCTCGAGGATCTGCCCGACGTTCATGCGCGAGGGCACGCCCAGCGGGTTGAGGAGCACGTCGACGGGGGTGCCGTCTTCCATGAAGGGCATGTCTTCTTCGGGCACGATGCGGGCGATGACGCCCTTGTTCCCGTGACGGCCGGCGAGCTTGTCGCCGACGGACAGGGGACGCTTCGTGGCGAGATAGACCTTGACCATCTCGAGCACGCCGGACGGGAGCTCGTCGCCGCGCTTCATGTGCGCGAGCTTGCGCTCCTTCTCCTTCTCAACCGCGTCGATGCGCGGCCAGAACTGGGAGTAGACGACGGCGGCCTGCTCGCGGACTTCCTTCGAGCCCTTGACCCACTTCATATCGAAGGTCTGGATCTGCTCGAGGACGACCTCGGGGATGTCGCTGGCCGCGACCTTCTGGCGGGTGGAGGGGTCGACCATCTCGACGCCGGTGATCTCGTTGATGCGCGAGATCATCTGCACGAAGAGGTCGATGCGGTTCTGGTCCATCTCCGCGGAGTAGGCGCTCATCTCGGTCTTGAGCCGCTTCTTCTGGTCGTCGGTCATGTGCTGACGACGGCTGAAGCGCTTGGCCCCGATGACGATGCCCTCGACGCCGGCGGGCGCCTCGAGCGAATCGTTCTTCACGTCCTCGCCGGCGCGACCGAAGATCGCGTGGAGGAGCTTCTCTTCCGGGGTGAGCTCGGACTTGCTCTTGGGCGAGACCTTGCCGACGAGGATGTCGCCGGGGCCAACGCGGGCGCCGGTGCGGATGACGCCGTGCTCGTCGAGGTTCTTGAGCATCTTCTCGGAGACGTTCGGGATGTCGCGGGTGAATTCCTCGCGCCCGAGCTTGGTCTCGCGGATCTCCACGTCGAAGGACTCGATGTGGATGCTCGTCATGTGGTCGTCTTTGACGAGCCGCTCCGAGAGCACGATGGCGTCCTCGAAGTTGTAGCCGTCGAAGGTCATAAAGGCGACCATGCAGTTCTTGCCGATCGCGAGCTGGCCGAGCTCGGTCGAGGCGCCGTCGGCGATGATCTCGCCGGCCTTGACCTGCTGCCCGAGCTCGACGATGGGTCGCTGGTTCAGGCAGGTGCGTTCGTTGAGGCCCACGAACTTGCGCAGCACGTGCTCCTCGGCGTCGTTGATGACGATGCGCTCGGAGTCCACGTAGGTGATCGCGCCGTCCTGCCCGGCCTTGATGACCATGCCGGAGTTTTTGCCGACGATCTGCTCCATCCCGGTGCCCACCAGCGGCGGGTCCACCTTGATGAGCGGGACGGCCTGGCGCTGCATGTTCGAGCCCATGAGCGCTCGGTTGGCGTCGTCGTGCTCGAGGAACGGGATGAGCGAAGCGGAGACGCCGACGATCTGCTTGGGCGCGATGTCGACGTAGTCAACCTCTGACGCGTCCACCTGGGCGAGCTCGCCGTCGACGCGCGCCAGAACCATGCCCGAGCGCAGCTTCCCGTCCTCGTCGAGCGAGTCGACGGGCGTGAGCACGGCGCGCATCTCTTCGTCGGCGCGAAGATGAACGGCCTTGCCCGTGAGCGTGCCGTCCTTGACCTGGCGGTACGAGGTCTGGATGAAGCCGTACGCGTCGATCGTCGAGTAGAGACCGAGCGACGAGATCAGGCCGATGTTGGTGCCTTCGGGCGTCTCGATGGGGCAGATGCGCCCGTAGTGCGAGATGTGAACGTCGCGCACCTCGAAGCCGGCGCGCTTGCGGTTGAGGCCGCCCGGGCCGAGGGCCGAGAGACGGCGCTCGTGCACGAGCGTCGAGAGCGGGTTGGTCTGGTCCACCACCTGCGAGAGCTCGGAGCGACCGAAGAAGAACTCGATCGCGCTGGAGACCGCCTTGGAGTTCACGAGATCGGCGATCTTCGTGATGTCGTCGGGGTCCTTGACGCTCATGCGCTCCTGGACCGTGCGCCGGAGCTTGAGGAAGCCCTTGCGCATCTCCTCGACCGCGAGCTCGTCGAGCGTGCGCAGTCGGCGGTTGCCCAGATGGTCGATGTCGTCGAGCTGCGCGATGGGGCGCCCGGTGTTGGGGTCGGGGCGCTTCGAGCGAAGGTCGAGGATGTACTGCACCACGCGGAGGAAGTCCTCGGCGCGGATGAACATCTCGTCCTCGGGGACGCTCAGGTCGAACTTGCGGTTGATGCGGAAGCGGCCGACCTTGCCGAGGCGGTAGCGCGCGTCGTCGAAGAACTTCTCTTTGAGGAGCTGCTTCGCCTTGTCCACCTGCGGCGGGTTGCCGGGGCGCAGGCGGGTGTAGACCTTCAGGAGCGCCGCCTCGTACTCGCTCGCGCCCTCGAACTGCTCGAGGCGTTCCTCGGCGACGGTGTTGAGGATCAGCGGGTCGGAGGGGTTCTGGATGACGCGCACGGAGCCCAGCGCCGAAGCCTGGATCGCCTCGAGCGCCTCGCCGATCTGTTTGCCGACGTGGACGAGCTCTTCGCCCGTCTCGGTGTCGACGATCGTCGCGGCGGCGTAGTGCTCTTCGCGGAGGCTCTCGACGGAGACCTCTTTGATCTCGAAGAACAGGCTGAGGATCGCCTCGGTGCTGGCGATCGACTCGTCGAGGCAGCGGAGGAAGGTCGTCGCCGACAGCTTGGCCGACTGGTCGATCTTCATCGTGAGGACGTCCTTCTTGGACACCTCGAGCTCGATCCACGACCCGCGCTCCGGGATGATGCGGGCCGAGTGCAGCGGGCGGTCGGCCTCGGCGGAGACCACCGAGAAGTCCACGCCCGGGGAGCGGTGGAGCTGGCTGACGATGACGCGCTCGGCGCCGTTCACGATGAACTCGCCGCCGCCCATCATCACCGGGATCTCACCGATGTAGATGTCTTCCTCGACCACGTCCGGGTGACCCTCGCGGGTCATGCGCACGCCGATGCGGAACGGACGCCCGTAGGTCAGGCGGAGTTCGCGGCACTCGTCGGGGGTGTAGCGCGGCTCGTCGAGCCCGTAGTGGAGGTATTCGATCCGCATCGTTTCGTCGTAGGAAACAATGGGAAAGACTTCACGGAGGAGGGACTCGATGCCGATCGTAGTGTCGCGTCGGTCCGAGGTCAGATCCTTCTGGATCAGACGGTCGTAGGACACGCGCTGGACCTGGGTGAGGTCCGGGATCGTGATCGCGTCGCCGCGCTTGGAAAAATCGCGCACTTGTGATGCAGCCATCGGGAGCCTCGCGATGGTTTGCCGCCACCACACTCCGAACGCAGGCGCCGTCCGGGTGCGGGTCGGGTTGGTTCAGAGAGCGGGAGAGAGCTTCATGGTGGGTTCGCGCCGAGCCCGGCAGTGTATCCCCGCGGAGCCGCCTATGCAACTCGCGGGCCAGAACACTGCGGGACAGACGTCTGTACTGGGCGGTTACCCGTTACAGAAAAACACCTTGCGTGAAAAAAGCCGCCCCGGGACACGCCCCGGGGCGGCTTGGATTCGCTGTGCGGGAGCTGTTACTTGAGCTCGATGCTGGCGCCGGCTTCCTCAAGCTGCGTCTTGAGCGCCTCGGCGTCGTCCTTGCTGAGCCCCTCCTTGACGGGCTTGGGGCAGCTGTCGACGAGGTCCTTGGCTTCCTTCAGACCGAGGCCGGTGGCCTCGCGGACAACCTTGATGACCTGGATCTTCTTGTCGCCGGCGCCCGTGAGGACGACGTCGAAGGAGGACTTCTCCTCGGCGGCGCCGCCGCCGCCCTCGCCGGGAGCCGCGGCCATCATCACGCCGCCGCCGGCCGCCGGCTCGATGCCGTAGGCGTCCTTCATGTAGTCGCTGAGGTCGACGGCGTCCTTGAGGGACAGCTCGGCGAGGGAATCACCCAGCGTTTTGATGGAGGCGGAGAACTCTTTCGTCGCGGTGGCTTCGTCGGACATGGTGGTGTCTCTTTCGTATCTCGCACGCGGTTGCCCGCGTGCTCAGGCGGCTCAGAGAGGGGGCGAAACGCTCACCCTTTAACCCCCAGTGGTTCCCCGCTCAGGCGGGGCTGTTTGGATGGGGCCAGTCTGAGACCGGTGCTGTCTGTGTCGCGCGGGCGCTCGCCCGCGTTGGTGCTTACGCGGTCTTGGTGATCTCTTCGCCGTCTTCGAGCTTGGTCTTGATCGCCTCGACCACAGCAAGGAGCTTCGCCCCGGGGCCGGTAACGGACCCCATGAGGTTGCGCGCCGGGCTGAGGATGAGGGTGACGGCGTTGGAAAGGGCCTCGTCGCGGGTGGGGAACTTGCTGAGCTCCTTGACGCCGGCGTCGCCGGCGTAGAGCTCGCCGTCGAGGACGGCGCCCTTGAGCTCGAGGTTCTCGACCTTCTTCGCCCACGCGACCATCTCGCGGGCGACGTCGATCACCGTCTCGCCGCCGAACGCGAGGGCCGAGGGGCCCTCGAAGACGGGCTCGAGGTTCTCGAGCGACCCGCCCTTGAAGGCGGTCTTGGCGAGGGAGTTCCGCACGACCATCACCGAGATGTTCTTCGCGGCGAGGCTGGTGCGCAGCTCGTTGTTCTCGTTAGCGGGGATGCCGCGGATCGAAACGACGACGGCGTCCTCGACGCCCTCGAGCTTCTCCGTGTAGTCCCGCATCAGGAAGTTTTTGACTGTCTTGCTCATGACTGTCTCCAGATCCGGGGTTACTCGACGACCAGGTACTCGACGAGCACGCTGGGGGTCATGGTGCCCGAGAGGGCGATCTTCTTGACGTACTTGCCCTTGACGCTCGAGGGGCGCGCCTTCTCGATCATGTCGATGAAGGCCTGGATGTTCTCGACGAGGTCGCCCTCGGGGAAGCTCATCTTGCCAACAGGGGCGTGGATGTTCCCGCTCTTGTCGTTGCGGTATTCGACCTTGCCCGCGGAGTATTCCTTGACCGCCTCGTCGACCTTGGGGGTGACGGTGCCGGCCTTGGGGGAGGGCATCAGGCCCTTGGGGCCCAGGACGCGACCGAGCTTGGCGATGTCGCGCATCATGTCGGGGCTGGCGACCGCGACGTCGAAGTCGAAGAAGCCCTTCTCGACTTCGGCGGCGAGATCAACGCCGCCGGCCTTGATGGCGCCCGCCGCGAGGCACGCGTCCACCTTGTCCGGCTGGCAGAACGCGATCACGCGCTTGGTCTTGCCGATGCCCTTGGGCAGCGCGACAGACCCGCGGATCGCCTGATCGGCCTGCTTGGCGTCGATGCCAAGGTGCATGCAGATCTCGACGGTCTCGTCGAACTTCGCGGTGGTGTAGCCCTTGAGGGCCTTGACCGCGGCGTCAACGGGCTTCGGATCCTCGTGGCGCTTGGCCGCGTTGTCGCGGACACGCCGGGAATCACGGTGCTTACGGCTGGCTCGTGTGGTTGCGCCCATGGTTACCCCTCCACCTCGACGCCCATCGAACGGGCGGTGCCTGCGATCATGCGGGCCGCGGCGTCGATATCCACGGCGTTGAGGTCTTCGAGCTTCTCCTGCGCGATCGAACGGCACTGATCGAAGGTGATCTTGCCCACCTTGTTCGTGTGCGGCTCGCCCGACCCCTTGGGGATGCCCGCGGCTTCTTTAATAAGCGCGGGAGCCGGGGAAGACTTGAGGGTGATGTCGAAGGAGCGGTCCTTGTACGCCGTGACGACCGCCGCGACGAGCTTGCCGCTCTTGTCCTGCGTCAACGCGTTGAACTGCTGGATGAACTGCCCAGGGTTCACGCCGTTGGCGCCGAGAACGGGACCGAGCGGCGGGGCGGGCGTCGCCTGCCCCCCGATCGCCTGGATCTTGAACTGCGCTGTGACTTCTTTGACGGCCATATCGCTCCTACCTCCCACGTCCCGAGGGCTTACGCCCCTTGAAGCGGCCGGCCAAGGCCGCGTCCGGGTGGTGGTTCATACGGTGTGTGTACCGCCGCCGCACCCACCGTGCGGGCGACGCGAATCGAAGAGGATAGCGGAAACCCCCGCCCCCGCAAGCCCACCGCGGGCTCTGTCAGGGGGTTAGGGCGACGCCGGGCGGAGGCTCTCCAGGGCCGCCGCGGCCCCGGGGTCCAGCCCCGCCGCGATCCCCTTCTCGATCGCCCCCCACGCCGCCTCCCGCTGCCCGCGCCCCAGCAGGTGAGAGGCCAGGAGCACCCACGAATTGGGGTCCGGGGCGTCGGCGGCGTATGCGGCCGCCAGACGCTGGGCCCGCCGCCCCTCGCCCGCCCCGAGCCAGCGGTCACGCTCGACCCGCAGCGCCGACTCCTCCCCTGCCGCGATCACCCGCTCAACGAGCAGCGCGGCCGCGCGCCCGGTGCGCCCGGCGCCCTCGGTGGCGACGATCAGCCGGTCGCTGGGCGACGAACCCGGGGCCCGCAGCGCGTCCTCGTGCGCCGCGGCGACGTCGTACCGCCCGTCGCGGAGCGCCTCGACCGCGATCTCCTCGACCGTCGGGGCAGACGGGCGCGCGGCGAGGGTCACCGGGGCGTCGGCGACCATCGCGGGCGATCCGATGATCGTGCCCGCGTCGTAGGTGCCGCGGGTCCAGTAGATGTAGGGGCGGTTCCAGTACGCGGCGCCGGCGCGCCGGGCGAGATTCACCCCGCCGCCCGGGCGCGCGCCGTCGGCGGGCTCGAGCGTGATCTCGGTGCGCACGCGCGGGCCCATCGCGAGCGCGACGTCGAGTTCGATCTCGTACACCACGCGCCGACGCTCCTGCGCGAGCGCGTCGTGCGTTAGTACAAACAAACATGAAGCCGCGGCGACCAAGCCTATTGTTTGCATCTCAGACGCTCCTTCACGCGTATGAACGAAATACCATCCGTCTTTGCCGGAGACGCGGTTCCTTCCGCGTCGATACGATAAGGCCCGCACGCGAAGAGGCCACACGAGGAGCACACCGAGTGATCATCGACCTGCGCACCCTGGCGCCGACGACAACCGACGAGACCGACGCCGAGCGTCTCGCCTCCGTCTACGACGAGGCGATGAGCTGCGTCAGCGTTTCCGCGGTCGTCGCGTCGGACTGCGAGCGCCTGGGGCGCCCGAGCACGAACGACGACGTGGCGCGCTTCGTCGCGCAGTCGCCCGAGACGCGCGTCGGCTTCGCCGCGATCGACCCGATGCGCGACTCGGCGAGCGACGATCTCGATCGCGCCTTCGGGCTCGGGTTCGCCGGCGTGGTGCTCTCCCCCGCGGACCAGGGCTACCGCCCGACGCACGAGGGCGCCTTCGACGTCTTCGAGCGCTGCGCCAAGGGCGGGCGCCCGGTGCTCGTCGCCAACCCGCAGCTGCGCCACCCGGGCAGCCGTTTGGAGTTCGCCTCGCCAGCGCTGCTCGACGAGGTCGTGCGCGACCTGCCCGAGCTGACGATCATCCTCGGCGACTTCGGCAAGATCTTTCTCGAAGAGACGCTCCTCATGGTCGCGAAGCACGCGCGCGTCTTCGCCGAGATCTCGGGCGCGGTCAACCGCCCGTGGACGCTCTACACCGCGATGATCGCCGCCCACGAACGCGGCGCGCTGCACAAGCTCCTCTTCGGCTCCGGCTACCCCGCCGAGACGCCCGAGACCGCGATCGAACGCATCTACACGATCAACTCGATGCGCGGCGGGACGGAGCTCCCGGCGGTGCCGCGCGAGTCGCTGCGCACCCTCGTCGAGCGCGACTCCCTCGCGTGCGTTGGCGTGGCCTCGCCGGCCGAGCCCGAGTCGCCCGCGACGCCCGATTCCCCGCGCCTAACCGCGGGCGCCGAGACCAAGTAACCGCATGGGACTCTGGTTCTCACGCGAGAGCGTTCGCGCTGTCGATCGCGCGGTGGTTGAGGACTACGCCCTCCCGAGCATCGTCCTCATGGAGAACGCCGCACGGGCGCTGCTGGGGCGCGCCGTCGCGATGCTCGCCGGCTCGAGCGGCCCGGTCGTCATCGTGTGCGGCCCGGGCAACAACGGGGGAGACGGCTTCGCGCTCGCCCGCCTGCTGCACAACTTGGGCGTCGCGGTGCGTCTTGTGTGCACGACGCCCGTTGACGGCGCGACGGGCGACGCCGGGATCAACGCGCGGGTGTGCGAGCGCATGGGGATGACGATCGAGACGGCGCACGCCGGCGCCGCGCTCCCGGGCGCGGCGCTGGTTGTTGACGCGCTCCTGGGAACGGGCCTGACCTCCGCCCCGCGCGAGGGCGCGGCGCGCCTCATCGATCTCCTCAACGCGCACCCCGCGCCGACGCTCGCGGTGGACCTCCCCAGCGGGCTCGACTGCGACACCGGCGAACCCCTGGGCGCGTGCGTGCGGGCGGACGAAACCGTTACCTTTGTCGGGATGAAGCTCGGGTTCGCGAACCCGCGCGCGCAGCGCTACACGGGCGCTATCACCGTCGGCGACATCGGGGCGCCGCGGGCTGTGGTCGAACGGTTCGGTCGCTCACGAGAAGAGCTGCACACACGCCAGTGACACGAGCATCACGGCCCCCATCATCAGCGGGTACATAGCGAAGATGCCCATGTACGCGATCAGACGGGGAGCCGTCGCGGCGGTCGAGGACGTACGGGTCGTGTCCTGATGCATGGTGAAATCCTTCCAGGCGATGCGTGATCGCCGGGAAGGAAACACCGCTCGTGTCAGCACTATTCCAGACCGTGATGGCCCCGGCTTAGCAGGGACCCCACGCGGCGAGCAGGATCGCGAGGTCAGAGGAGCCGACGCTGCCGCTGCCGTCGAGGTCCGCGGGGCCGTTGCCCCCCCACCCGGCGAGCATGATCGCGAGGTCGTTGGAACCCACCGTGCCGTCGCCGTTCAAGTCGGCGGCGCAGTCGATGTTCGCGGGGGCTTCGTAGGCGCCCATGTCAACGATGGGCGCGACCCCGACGCCGGTGTCGGGGACGGACGCGACGTCGTCGAAGCGGGCAGCGTTGTCGAGATCGCCCGTGGCGAACGCCGCGACGAGCGTGTTGTTCCCGGCGTCGATCATGGGCGAGGTCGCGGTCGGGCGGTAGTCGCCCGCGCCGGCGTCGGCGAAGAGCGGGTCGCTGTCGATGTTGCCGAACCCGCCGAGCGCGCCGGTGAGGCCCATGACGAGGCTGTTCTCGAGTCGCAGGACGCCGCCGGAGCGTTTGAGCTGCCCGTTCTCGTTGGCGCCGGTGAGGTCGCTGTTGTCCCAGAACACGGAGTTGTGGACGTTGGTCGTGCTGTTGAGCGAGTAGACGCCGCCGCCGCCGTCGTTCCCGGCGATGTGGTCGGTTGTGTTGTCCGCGAAGGTGGTGTTCGAGATGGTCGAGACAGCGCCGTTGACGACGACGATGCCCCCGCCGCCGTAGCCAGCGAACCCGAAGCGGGCGCCCGAGGCGGTGTTCCCGACGAAGAGGCTGTTGGCGACCTGGGACGTGCTGCCCTGCCCGAACTCGATGCCGCCGCCGACGCTGGCGGAGTTGTTGAGGAAGACGCAGCGGTCGATGGTCACGCTGATCCCGTTGAACACCTCGATCGCGCCGCCGAAGGACGTCGCGGAGTTGGTGTCAAAGACGCAGTCCTCGACCGTGAGGCTGCGCTGGGTCGCGAAGATCGCGCCGCCGCCGGTCGTCACGTCGCAGGACTCGAAGACGCAGTTGCGGACCGCCGTGTTGGCGTTCTGGGCGAAGACGCCCCCGCCGCGCCCGCTGGTGCCGGTGCCGTTGCGGATCGTCAGGCCCTCGACGGCGCCCTCGCCGACCGTGACCCCGGTGACCGCGAACGCGAAGCCCGCGTTCTGCACGTCGATGATGCACGTCGACGGGTCGCCGCTCGCGGAGCGCACCGTGATGGCCCTGCCCGAGAAGTTGACGTTGCGGTTGGCGGCGCCGGTGTACACGCCGTCCGCGAGGACGACCTCGTCGCCGCTGGCAGCCGCCGCGACCGCTGCCGCGATCGTGGGCTGGTCTGCGGGGACGTTGATCGTCACCGCAAAGGCGCTCGCGGACAGGATAGTGGCAGCAACAGCAGCGCCGATCGGCGCCCAGGTACGGATCATCATCTCTCGGTTCTCCCCGCCAGTCTTCGGCGTCAGGACACCATAACCCATCGCCCCGCAGAATCGAGGGAAAAGAAGGGCATTGGCCCGTCCGAAAACCCATCAACACAGGCCCACGGCCCCACGCGGCCGCGGCCGAGCGGCCCGATCCCGGGATCCTTCTTAAAGCGACGGCGGCGGGCCGGCGCTCAGGATCCCGGTCTTCCCCCCCGCGAGCGACAGCAGGGCCTGCGAGCGGAACCACGGGGCCCGGGTCATCGGACCAAAGAACGCGTCGCGCAGCGTGCCCACCACAGGGAGGCGCGACTGGAACGCGGGCGTCAGCCAGCGCGACGCGAACTGGTAATAGCGCACGTGCGCACGTCTGGATCGGTCGAACTCGCGCAGCGCCCGGTCGAGCGGCGCAGGACGCGCGAGCGCGCCGGCGAGAGCCGCGGCGTCCATGAGCGCCAGGTTCACGCCCTGCCCCAGCTGCGGGCTCATCGCGTGCGCGGCGTCGCCCAGGAACACGACGCGCCCGCTCGATGCGCGCCGCAGAACGACGTCGCGGTACGGGGCGAAGATGAGATCCTCGACCGCTCTCACTTGCTCGATGAGCGCCGACGCGTGCGGCGCCAGCGCGAGGGCCTTCTCTCGCCACCCGTCGAGCGTCACGCCGCGCTCCGCTTGCGCGTGTTCGATGCTCCAGAACACACTGAGAGTGTCGGCCGCGTCGGGCGCCGGGCGGCCCGAGGGCAGGAAGCCGATCATCTCGCGCGTGCCCCGGTAGACCTGGCTCAGGACGCCCTCGAAGCGCGGGTCGTCGGTGTTCGTCACGACGCACCACAGCGCGCCCCAGGGGTAGCGGCGATCGCGGCGCACGGCGGCGTGCGCCCCGCGGAGGGTCGAACGGGCCCCGTCGCACGCGACCACCAGATCGAACACCCCGCGTGAACCGCCCTCGGCGTCGAGGAGCTCGGCCCCCTCTGATCGTTCACGGACGCGCACGATCTCGACCCCGAGGCGGAGCCCTGCCCCGGCGCGCTCGCGTGCGGCGTTCAGCGAGGCGCTCAGCGCCGCCCGGTGGAGCCCGAGGCCCGAGAGCCCCGGGCGGAGGTGTTCGTACCGCGCGTCGAGCACGACCCGGCCGGTCGCCGAGACGCCGTGCAGACGGTCGATCCGGCGACCCAGCGTCTCGAGTTCGGCGCGCACGCCCAGATCCGCGAGCACCGCGAGCCCGGTCGGCTGGATGAGCAGCCCCGCGCCCACCGGCCCGAGCTCGGGAGCGCGCTCGAAGAGCGTGGTCTCGTGACCGTCGCGAGCGAGGAACGCCCCGACCGCCTGCCCGCAGGGCCCGCTCCCGATGACCGCGATGCGCATCGGCGCACGATAGCAGCACGCGCCGGGCGCCTGGCCAACAGCGTCCGCGGCGCGAATTCACCAGAACGGGTGATACATGTTCGCCACACTGGATTTCCGGATGTTTCTACGTTCGCCAGAACGCGATCGATCATCTGCCGTCACGCCAACGCGTTACGCGCGGCCGCGCCCTCAACGCCCGAACAGGTGTTTCACGCCGACCGCTCCGCGCAACATAGAATTATATAGTTTTCGCACGAATTATATATACGAGTTTTTTCCAACTGACTCTTTCTTCTATTTCACGAGTTGTTACGTTCGTGCATCAGTGGGGGTGACATCATGATGCGCACAGTCTTCCGTTCGTCTCTCGCTCGCTTTCACAGTGTGTCGGCGGTGCTCCTCGGCCTGCTGCTCCTGGCTCTCGCGGTCGTGAAAGCCATCCGCCCCACCGAAACCATCACGTCGCTCGAATGGGTGTTCGGCGGCAGCGCCGCCCAGCCGCTCTTTGTTGTGTTGATCGGGCTCGAGTTCTGCCTCGCGGCGCTGCTCGTCTCGCTCGTTCGTCCGCGGCTTGTTCTGTCCGCGACCGCACTCACGTTCGGCGCCTTTCTCGTCTGGATCGGCTACCTGATCCGGACGGACGCCCCGGTGTCCTGCGGGTGCGGCACGGCTTCGCTGTTTGGCATCGTCAACGACGATCTGCCGGCCGCGCTTGTGCGCACAGGCGTCTTCTTTGTTTGGACCCTCGCCGCGCTTGTGAGCGCGACGATTTACACGCGTGGGGAGCGCACGGGCGCGGCCTCACGCATAGAGATGGAGGCTTTCCGATGCGATCCAGTTCATCCTTCATGACCCTCGGGTGCGTGCTCGCCGTGGGCGGCGCCGCGTTCGCCGTCGACCAGTCGCTTACCCACATTGATATTGGCGGCCCCGCCAACGGCAGCCAGTGCTGCTTCACCCAGACGTGCGGCAACCAGGCCGTGACCGACTGCAACTCCGGCTGCGCCTCGAACGAGGTCTGCTCCGGCAGCGGCGGCTGCGACCCCGCGTGGGCCGACGCCAACTGCATCCGACGTCCCGTCGCCATCGGGATCGGGCAGGGGCTCCACTAATACGCCCTGAGCGTGCTTCCCCCCCGCCGGCCCGTGCCCGGGACGGCGGGGTTTTCTCGCACGGTTATCTCGCACGGAAGGAGACGTGGGATGTCGATGAGCCAGAAACAGCGTTTGGCGGTCGCCGGGGCGATCGCGCTGAGCGGGATGGTCGTGGCGTACCGCGCGTACGTGCGCTCGAACCCGGCCGGTATGGAGGTCGTGCACAAGCCCACGACCGAGCTGGTCCGGGACTTCGTGATCGGGGCCGAGTTCGACACCACGCCGCAGCTGCTGACGCTCGACGTGGTGCTCGTCGACGCGGCGGAGCGTGCGGCGTCGGCCGCGGCCGCGACGCTGAGCGAGCTCGACACGGTCCCGGCGTCATCGGCGGAGGACCTCGTCGAGGCCTTCCGCCAGCGGTTCGAGATGACGATCAGCGGCGATTACGACCAGAACATCGCGTACCTGCGCGCCCGCGGCGACACGCTCTCGGCCGAGCTCGCGGAGCAGGACCGGGACCGCTGGCTGCGCCAGTCGCAGGAGACGCGCCTCGCGCGCGTGTCGCTCAAGGATCTCGACACGCGGGTCATCTACAGGCGCGGCACGCGCGTCGCCCCCGACGCCGTCGAGCTCGGGTTCTCGACCTCGACGACCACGCCCAACGCGGGACGCTTCCCGGTGCCCGCCGACGCCGAGGCCGGCGACCTGACCGTCGTTGAGGTCCAGCTCCCCATGGAGAAACGAGATGTGCGCACGAGCCAGCTCCGGCCGACGCTTGTCGGCTACCAGTTCGCGTGGTCTGACTCGCGCGGCATGTGGATCCCGTGGAAGAACGTCATCTACAGCGACCCGGGCGACACGCACGCCGCCGTGTTCTTCTAAAGCAGCGCGCGCGTTCACGCTCGTCGAGGTGCTGGTCACGATCGGGATCATGGCGACGCTGGTCGGGATCCTGCTCCCGGCGCTGGGGTCGAGCCGCGACGCCGCGCGGGAGACGGTGTGCCTGGCCAACCTCCACGGCATCGGCCAGACGTTCGCGACGTACCGGGGCGAGCAGCGGGACCGGTACCCCTTCGCGGAGCCGGGCGCCTCGATCCCCGCGTCCCCCGACGGGTCGGGCGTGATCTCCCCCTCGAGCCACTGGGACCTCTCTCACTGGTGGACCGGCGTGGTGCAGCGCGTCGCGCCGTGGCGCGAGCACTTCGCGTCGTGGGTGTGCCCGGGATCGCCGCGCGTGCAGGGCGAGGCGTGGAGGCTCCAGTCGCCCGGCACGATCAGCCTGTCGGGATACCCCTCGTACTCGTACTCCAACAGCTTCGTCGCTCGCCCCCGCCTGTGGAGCGTTGGCGGGACGGCGGACGGCGCGCTGCTCGCGCCCACGCGCGGGAGCGAGGTCCGCACGCCGTCGGCCAAGGCCCTGCTGTTTGACTCGGAGCTCGCGCACGCCACGGTGATCGAGGGCGACGTTGTGTCGCGCCTCCCCGTCGCGTTCGCCGACGGGCACGCGAGCCGCAGGGACCCGGGCGACGCCACGCCCCCGGGCGAGAACCCGCTGCGCGACGGCCCGCCCCAGCTCCTGCACGACACGCCCTCGGGCGTGCACGGGCACGATTTCTGATCGAACCCCGCGGCGCCGATCCCCGCTCGACACACGAAAAAAGCCGACGCCAGCTCTCGCTGACGCCGGCTCACGGAGCGACATCACCCCGGATGCGCATGCCGTTGGCGTGTTACGGGCACATGCCCCACGCGGCGAGGATGATCGCCAGGTCCGAAGCGTTCACGACGCCGTCGTTGTCGAAGTCCGCGTCGCAGGTCGCCGGCGGCTCCGCGACAAGCCCGGCCTCGCTGGCGAGCGCGAGGACCTGCTCGGCGTCGAGCGCGTAGTTGTAGACCCGCATGCGCCCCATCTGGCCATCCATCGGCTCGCTCCTGTTGGTGTTGGTCGCGTAGAGGATGTCGTCGACATCGGGCGCGAGGCTCGCGAAGAGCGTCGCGTCGTCGGCAGAGACGAGCTCGCCGTCGAAGTACCAGCGGGCCCCGTCGATCTCCGAGCGGTCGCAGGTGAAGGCAAGGTGGTGCCATTCGTTGTCGCCGGACCCGAACGCCAGGGACGGCGAATCCGCGGACACGTCCTGCCCCGATGCGCTAAAGCGGATGAAGCCGCCCTGGGGCATCACGATGACCCACCCGTTGTTGGTCGCCGCGTCGATGACCACGTCGTTGTCTTCGATGTCGAGCTGGAGCCGGCGCATCGAGAACGCGATGGTGAAGTCGGTGGTGGCGAGGTTGAGGAACTCGCTGCTGGAGATCGTCCCGGCGGCGTCGAAGCCCGAGGCCGCGCCGATCCGGAACGCCTGCCCGAGGGCGAACGGAACGCTGTCCGTGCGGTACTGCGCGCTGGCGCCCATGAGGATGTCCGCGCCCGAGACGCAGTCGATGCCGTTGCCTTCAAAGTTGTAGTCGTGCACGAGGCCGACCACCGGGTTGTCAACGATGACGCGCAGGCGGTCCACGCCGATGCTCACGTTCATCCTCAGCGTGAGGGTGCGACGGTCGGCGGAGATCTCAAAGCTGTCGGGGCTCAGCTCGAGGCCGCCGTCGGGCCCGTACATGGTCCCGGGCGCCCCGAGCGAGCTGTTGGTGCTGGTCAGAGACGCATCGCGGACGAGGACGCCAAGGATCTCTGTCGAGAAGGTGATCGACGCGGTGACGTCGGCGCCACCGCTGCCAACGCTGTCAAGGTGAACGTGGTACGACGAGGCCTGCTGACCGTCGACCAGAGCAGTGGTCGCCAGCTCGGCCACGGCGTCGACCAGGCCAACCGCGGCGTGGTCGACCGCGAAGCCGCCGCTGACCGTGAAGTCCGACTCGTGGAACACGAACACGTTCGCGTCGTCTTCGTGAGCGCCGAGCCTGACGTCGGCCGGCGGCGAGGGGAAGGTGATCTGGTTCTCGCTGAGATGCCCGAGAACATCAGCGCTGGCGGCGGTCGAGGCGGCGGCGAGGAGAACGGCGGCGGTGAGGCGTGAGTGAAACATGATTTCTCTCCGTGATGGACATGCGCGGGGCCTCGGCTCGGACGTACGCGCCCGGGTGATTGACACCGGCGTCCCGCTGGAAGAGACCTCGCTGTCTGCCGGGGCAGAGTGCAGAAAACTGACGGGTTTTTTCGCCCGCGGCGCTGCTCTCTGCTCGGCGCACGAAAAAAGCCGACGCCAGCTCTCGCTGACGCCGGCTCACGGAGCGACATCACCCCGGATGCGCATGCTGGAGGCGTGTTACGGGCACATGCCCCACGCGGCGAGGATGATCGCCAGGTCCGACGCGTTCACGACGCCGTCGTTGTCGAAGTCCGCGTCGCACGTCACAGGCTCCGCGACAGAACCCGTGTCGTAGGCGATCGAGCGGACCTGCTCGGCGTCCAGCGAGAAGTTGTAGACCTGCATGCGCCCCATCATCGCCCCCATGTTTTCGCCTTCGCTGGTGCTGACCCCGAAGTAGATGTCGTCGCGATCGGGCGTGAGGCTCCCGTAGAGCGTCGCGTCGTCGGCAGAAACGAGCACGCCGTCGAAGTACCAACGGGCGCCGTCGGTCTCCGAGCGGTCGCACGTGAAGGCGACGTGGTGCCACTCGTCGTTGGCAATGCCGAACGCCAGAGGCGGCGTCGCCGCGAAACCCTGTTCATCCCCCTGATCAAAGCGGATGCCGCCGTCGTCGGGCATCACGATCCTCCACCCTGCGTTGTCCACCGCGTCGATGACCGTGTAGTGCTCGGGAGTGTCGCCCTCCTCGAGCCGGCGGATTGAGAACGCGATGGTGAAGTCGGTCGTGCCGAGGTCGAGGAACTCGCTGGTCGAGATCTCCCCGCCGCTGCTGGAACTCTCCCCCGAGTTGATCCGGAACGCCTGCCCGAGGGCGAACGGGACGCCGTCCGCGCTGTACTGCGCGCTGTCGCCCATGAGAATGTCCGCGTTCGAGACGCTGTCGACCCCGCTGCCCTCGAAGTCGTACTCGTGCACGAGGCCTACAAACGGCTTCGCAACGATGACGCGCAGGCGGTCCACGCCGACGCTCACGGAGCCAGTGAAACTGAGCGTGCGCCGATCCGCGGAGATCTCAAAGCTGTCGGGGTTCAGCTCGGGGCCGCCGCCGGGCGCGTACAGCGTCTCGGGCGCCCCGAGCGAGCTGTTGGTGTCCGTAAGAGACGAATCGCGGACGAGGACGCCCAGGATATCGGTCGAGAACGTGATCGACGCGTCGACGATGGCAAGCTGGTTGCCGACGGGGTCCAAGTGAACGTGGTACGACGAGGCCCGCTGACCGTCGACGAGGGGAGTGGTCGCCAGCTCGGCCACGGCGTCGACCAGGCCAACCGCGGCGTGGTCAACCGCGAAGCCCCCGCTGACCGTGAAGTCCGACTCGTGGAACACGAACACGCTCGCGTTGTCTTCGTGAGCACCGAGCGTGACGTCGGCCGGCGGCGAGGGGAGGATGATCGCGTTCTCGCTGAGATGTCCGAGAACATCGGCGCTGGCGGCGGTCGCGCAGGCGGCGAGGAGGGCGGCGGCGGCGGTAAGGCGTGTGTGAAGCATGATGTCTCTCCGTGATGGACACGCGCGGGGCCTCGGCTCGGACGTACGCGCCCGTGTGAACGACGCCGGCGTCCCGCTGGAAGGGACCTCGCCGTCTGCTCGTGGAGCGTGCAGATTTCAGGCGAATTTTTTCGCCCGCGGGGTACGATGTGGGCCTGGAGGCGTCGTGGAAGACCGAGCGGGGCGCATTACCGAGCTGGTCAATCTGCTGGGGAACGAGCAGCCCGAGGCCACGGCCGAGCTGCTGCCCGTCGTGTACCAGGAGCTGCGGGCGCTGGCGGGGTCGTACCTGCGCGACCGCCCGCCCGGGCACACCCTCCAGCCCACGGCCCTCGTCCACGAGGCGTACATGAAGCTCGCCGGGAGCGAGCATCTCCGCGTGACGAGCAAGGAGCACTTCTTCGCGATCGCCGCCAAGGCCATGCGCCACGTCCTCGCGGACCACGCGCGCGCGAAGGGTCGTCTCAAGCGCGGCGGGGAGTTCGAGCGCGTGACGCTGACGGGCCTCGCGTCGGATACCGGCGACGTGGAGTACGACGCCGCCGACATCGACGCGGCGCTCCAGGAGCTGAGCGCGTTCAACGAGCGTCACGCCACGGTGGTGGAGCTCCGGTTCTTCGCGGGGCTGACGCTCGACCAGGTCGCCGCGCTCCTTAAGGTGTCCCGGCGCACCGTCGCGGACGACTGGAGCTTCGCGCGGGCGTGGCTCCGCAGGCGCCTCTCGCAGGACGACGCATGAGCACGCAGAAGCACTACGCCCGGCTCCACGCCATCTTCCAACGCGCGCGCGACGCCTCGGGCGACGAGGTCGACCGCGTGCTCGACGAGGAGTGCGCCGGGGACGACGCTCTTCGCCTGGAAGTCCTCGAGCTGCTCCGGATGGCCGAGCGCGACGACGACCCGCTCAGCGACAGCGCGGTCGACGACGGGCTCCAGTTCGGGGGCGTCGCGGGCGGCGAGCCCGAGGTCATCGCCGGGTGCCGGGTGATCCGCCAGCTCGGGACGGGCGGGATGGGCGTCGTCTACGAAGCCGAGCAGCTCAGCCCCCACCGGCGGGTGGCGATCAAGGTGCTCGGGCGGATCGCCACGCCGTCGGTCGTACGGCGTTTCCAGCGCGAATCCGAAGCGCTCGCGATGCTCAAGCACCCGGGCGTGGCGCAGATCTACGACGTCGGGGTCGACACCGCCAACGGGCGCGAGACGCCGTACATCGTCATGGAGCTGATCGACGGGCTGCCCCTCAACGAGCACGCCAAGCGGAACGCCCTGGGGCTCGCCGACCGCCTGCGCCTGATCGCGGAGGTGTGCAGCGCCGTCGAGCACGCGCACCAGCGGGGCGTGATCCACCGCGACCTCAAGCCCGACAACATCCTCGTGGAGGCATCCGGGCAGCCCAAAGTGCTCGATTTCGGCATCGCCCGGATCACGCAGGCCGACACGCTCGTGACGCAGGAGACCGAGGTCGGGCAGATCGTCGGGACGATCGCGTACATGAGCCCCGAGCAGGCCGCGGGCGACCCGAGCGAGATCGACACCCGCAGCGACGTGTACTCGCTGGGCGCCGTGCTCTACGAGCTGCTCTCGGGCGAGCTCCCGCACGGGAGCGGCGCCTCGCTGCTGGATCTGCTCAGCGCGATCCGCGAGAAGACGCCCTCGCGCTTGAGCGGGGTCAACCCCCAGCTCCGCGGCGACGTCGAAACGATCGTGTCCAAGGCGCTCGAGAAGGAAAAGAGCCGGCGCTACCAGTCCGCGGGCGAGCTGGGCGAGGACATCCGGCGCCACCTCGACGACCGCCCCATCGCGGCGCACCCGCCCAGCGCGCTGTACCAGATCAGGAAGTACGCCAAACGGAACCGCCTGCTCGTCGCGAGCGCCGCGGCGATCTTCCTCTCGCTGCTCGTCGGGCTGGGCGCCACGGGCGTCGCGCTCTCGCGGGAGTCCCAGCAGCGCGCGCGCGCCGAGGCCGAGCTCGTGCGCGCCAGCGCCGCGGTCGGGTTCCTCGAGTCGACACTCCTCAGCGTGACCCCCACCGAGGCCGCCGGTCTCGACACCGAGCCTGATGCGCACCATCCTCGACCGCTCCGCGGAGAACGTGGAGCGCGAGCTCGCCGACCAGCCGGAACTGCAGGCGCAGATGTTCGCGCTCATCGGGCAGGCCTACGGCAAGATCAGCGAGTTCGATCTCTCGGTCGCGTACCTCCGGCGCGCGATCGACATCTTCGGTGAGCTGCACGGCGAGTCCTCCCCCCCACGCATGCGCGCCGTCTACGCTCTGGGCGGGACCCTGCGGATGTCGGGCGACCTCGAGTCCGCGGCCGGGGTTCTCGACGACTCCCTTCGGGTGTACGACACATCAGCGGGGGACGACGACGCGGGGCACGCCGACCAGCTGCTCGAACGGGGCATGATCGCGGTCCTCCAGGGCGATTTCGAGGGCGCGCTCGTGCACGCCGACCGCGCGCTCGCGCTCTTTGGCGACAGCGAGGGGACGCTCGACGAGGCCCGGGTCCGGATGATCCGGGGCAACGCGCTCCGCCGGCTCGACCGCGTGGACGAGGCCCGCGCCGAGTACGCGCGCACCCGCGAGATCTACATCCGCAGCGGCATCACCAACACGATCGAGTACGCCGACCTCGTCAACTCGATGGCGGTCGTCTACAGATACCTGGACGACTACCCGAAGGCCGAGGCGATGTACAAGGAGGCGCTCGCGATCCGCCTCGCGCTCGACCCGCGCCCCGACCCCGGCGTCGCGGCGATCCTCAACAACCTCGGCCGAGCGCTGGTCGTACAGCAGAAGACCGACGAGGCCGCGGACGTCATCCGTCGCTCCGTCGCGATGCACCGCGAGCTGTTCGGCAGCGAGCACTTCGGGACCGCGATCGCCATCGCGACGCTCGCGGAGGTCCTCGCCCAGCAGGACAAGGTTGACGAATCGCTCGAGCTCTACGACGAGGCGCTTGCGCTGCTGACGGGCCTGCTCGGCCCCGAGCACCCCTACATCGTGACGCTCTACAACAACACGTGCATCGTGCTCAACCAGGCCGGGCGCTACGAGGAGGCCCTCGCCATCCTCGAGCGCGCGCTCGAGATCGTCGAGACGCAAGAGATGGCGCCCTTGACGTACAAGGCCCCCCTGCTCATCCGCATGGTCCGAACGCTCCGAGGTCTCGGGCGTCACGACGACGCCGAGGCGCGCGCGAGCGAGGCGATCGGGCTGTTCCCGCCCGACGACCCTCGCGCCGTCGCCCTCCAGGACCAGTTCGCCAGCGAGCAGGCGCCCCCGCCCCCCGGGTGATCGCGCGGGTCTGACCCACCACCGCCCACGCCGAATAGGGAGGCAACGCCTTCGCCCAGCCCGGACAGCCGGACGAACCCCCAACCGGGCGGGGGAACCGCTGGAACTCGGGGCCTCCGCGTTCAGTCCAATATTGAATCCGCCGACCGACGGGTATGAATCCACCGTCCCCCACCCCTGGCGCCGGGATCGTTCCGCCTGTCAGGCTCCCGAACGACGTCGTCTCGAAGAGCGCCTGGGCGCTCTTGGGGGTTCAGTGCATCAGCTCAACGGCGTTCCTGATCGCGTGCACCGTGATGCTCGGCTGGGTCATGCGATGGTCCGCCGTCACGTCGCTGATCCCCGGGCTGCCCTCGATGACGTTCAACACGGCGCTCTGCCTCGCGCTGCTGGCGCTGGCGCTGCTGACCCTGACGCTGCATCGTCGCGGCGCGCGCACCAGAACCTGGGCGTTGCGGGGGGCCTCGACGATCGCCGGGCTCATCGCTGCTCTGACGCTCCTGCAGATGCTGCTGGGCGTCTCGTTCCATATCAACGAACTCGTGGTCGAGGACTTCACGGCCGCCGGCCCGAGCCTTCTCGCGGGGCAGATGTCACCGGCGACAGCGGTCTCGATCCTTCTCCTGAGCCTCGCGCTGATGCTGGGCTCGACGCGCCGGTTCAGCACCGGCGTCCCGTCCCCGGCGTGTCTCGCCGCCGCCAGCGCCGCCGTGATCGGCGCGCTCGCGGGCGCGTCGATGCTCACGACGCAACAGAACATCTCTGGCCTCCCGTTCTTCTCGACGATGGCCCTGCACACCGCGTGGATCGTGTTCTTGCTCGGCGCGGGGACCGTTCTCACCGTGCGCGCCCGCAGCGCTCTCGAAGAGCGGTCTGTGCAGCAGTACGAAACCCGCGGCGGCGCGCTGCTGATCGCGCTCGTCGTGCTGGTCTTCGCGTGCGGGATCGGGCTGACCGAACTGGTTTCCAGCCGAGCCACGACCCGCCAGCTCGAGATCGCCCAGGCCCGCTTCGACCGTCTGACCGAACGCGTCATCGCTGAGGCGAAACGCCGGGTCTACCTCCCGGTGTACGGGCTCAAGGGCGCACGCGGGATGTACGCCGGAAGCGAGCACGTCTCGCGCCTGGAGTTCCGTGATTACGTGCAGTCCCGGCATTTCCCGTCTGAGTTCCCCGGCACGATCGGCATGGGGTTCATCAAGCGCGTGGCCCGGGACGACCTCGACGCGTTCCTCGCCGCCGAGCGAGCGGACGACGCTCCCGACTTCACCCTCCGCACCAGCGGTGACCACGACCCGCTGTATCCGATCGTGTACATCGATCCGATCGAGGACAACAGACCGGCGTGGGGCTACGACGTCGGATCGGAGACCAGCCGACGCGTCTCGGTCGATCACGCGATCCGCACGGGCGAGCCGACCCTGACCCCGCCGCTGACGCTCGTCCAGGACGAACAGACCCGTGCGGGCTTCCTCTTCCTGGTCCCGGTCTACACCAACGGGCTCCCGACGAGCACGCCGCAAGAACGGATCGATGCGTTCCTCGGGATCGTGTACTCGGCGTTGGTGATCGACGAGATCTTCGAAGGCGTGGGCGACGTCGCCGAGGGCGGGCTCGCCTACCGCGTGTACGTGGGCAACACGATCTCCGACGACGCTCAGCTGTTCGAAGACGCCCCGGAAGGGTTCGCGCACGAGGAAGGTCACGCGCAGGCCTCGCGGTTCACGTCAACGAGCAAAGTCCAGACGGGCGGTCAGACGTGGACGATCCACACGATGAGCAGCCCGGAGTTTGATTCCTCCGCCGCGGCTTCTCAGGCCCCGCTGATCGCGTTCTACGGTCTCGGGCTGAGCTCCATCGGCGCCTGCTTCGTGTGGGTGTTCGGGCGCTCCCGCGCCCGGGCGATGGAACTCGCCAGCAGCATGACGGTCGATCTCAAGGAACACGCGGACGAGCTCCGTCGGTCGTCGGACCTGATCAGCCAGAAGAACGAAGAGCTCCTCGTGCTCGCCGACCGCGCGCACCGGGTCGTGGACGACGTATCTCACGAGTTCCGCACCCCGCTCACGGTCATCAAGGAGTTCACGTCCATCATCGCGGACGGGCTCGCCGGCCCGGTCTCCGAGGAGCAGGCCGGCTTCTTGCGGATCGTGGACGTCTCCGCGAGCGAGCTCAACCACATGGTCGAAGACCTGCTGGATTCGAGCAAGCTCCGCGCCGGGCTGCTGCGCGTGTGCCGTCGCGAGCACCGCGTCGAAGACATCTTCGCCTCGCTGCGCGTGGGCATGTCGCGCAAGGCGTCGTGCCGGTCGATCGTGATCGAGGAAGAGATCGAGGAGGGCCTCCCCACGATCTTCGCCGACGACGAGAAGATCCGGCGCATCATCAGCAACCTGACCACGAACGCGATCAAGTTCTCGCCCGAGGGCGGGACGATCCGCCTGAGCGCCGCGCGTGCGAGCACGCCCGGTCACGTCACCCTCTCGGTGCGCGACGAGGGCCCCGGCCTCTCAGAAGAGGACGTCGAGCAGCTCTTCGGGCGCTTCCGTCAGGTGTCCACGTCGCGCAACGTCGCGGCGAAGGGCTTCGGGCTGGGGCTGAGCATCGCGCAGGAACTCGCGTGGTTGAACCTCGGGAGCCTCTCGGTCGAATCGGTCAAGGGCGAGGGCGCCACCTTCACGCTCACGCTCCCGGAGCACGACCGTCACGCGGTCCTCTCGAGCTTCGAGCACGCTCTTGATACGGGCGAAGAGTCCTCGGGGGTCAGCTCGCGGTGCTGCGCGTCGAGGTTGATGCGCATGACGCCGCCGAGAGGACCTGGGACGGGCTCGAGTCCACCTCGTTCCTCGCGTCGGTCACGTTCCCCACCGACCTCATCTTGCCGGCCGGGTTCACGTCGCCCATCGCCACGCACAACGCATGGTGGGTTATGGGGCGCACCAACAACGTGAACGCGTGGGTCAGCAGGCTCCGAGAACGACACGAGAGCCTGCTGGAAGAGAACCCGCTCAACGTCGCGCCGCTCTCGATCGATATCCAGGGCATCTGGGCGTACCCCGACGATGCGCGGGACGCGTTCGAATTGCTTGGAACCCTAGCGGGGACGGAGCGCAGGCATGCCGCATGACGTTCTTATTATTGATGACGAGTGGGCGATCGCGCTGGCGCTCGGCGCCCGGCTCACGGACCGCGGGTTCAAGGTGCGCACCGCGCGCGACGGGCACGCCGGTTTGAAGGCGGCGAAAGAGGCCCGCCCGGACGCGATCCTTCTCGATCTGCGCATGCCCGACATCGACGGCTTCGAGGTGCAACGCCGCCTCAACGCCGACGCCGACCTCGCGAGCATCCCGGTGATCTTCCTCAGCGCGAACGTGCTCGACTCGGCGAAGCAGCAAGCGTGCGGCGCCGGAGCCGCGGGGTTCTTCGCGAAGCCGTACCAGTCAGACGAGATCGTCGCGGCGCTCAACCAGGCGATCAGCGGCGCGGCGATGCCGGCCGAGAAGGCGGCGTGAGCCCCGACCCGGTTCAACTATCCGTGCTGGTCGTCGATAACGACCCGTCGCTCCTCGCGTTGATCGCCGCGCAGCTGCGAAACAGCGGGTTCAGCTGCACGAGCGCACGCTCGGGGAGCGAAGGGGCACGGCGGTTCGAAATCGCCCGACCCGACCTGGTGATCACCGACCTCAACATGCCCGACGGCGACGGGGAGACCCTCGTCCGCTACATCCGCACGCACGCCGAGACGCCCATCATCCTGATCAGCGCCTACCCCAACGGGAAGCAGACCATCACCCGCCACACGAACACGCGGTTCCTGCGCAAGCCGTTCGAGAGCCGGGAACTGATCGATCTCGTGTCCCACACGCTGACCGAGGCGACGCCTCAGGCCGCCCGCACGGCGCACGCTCCCGAAGACACCTCCCTCGTTTGAAAGGCCCGACCGTGGCACACACACTTCTCATCGCCGACGACGACCAGCACCATCTCACCGCTATCCAGGTGCGCCTGCGCGCCGAGGGGTACGAGGTCGTGACCGCGACGGACTCCTACCAGGCCCTCCACCAGGCGCAGGCCGTCAAGCCCGACGCGCTGATCCTCGACATCAACATGCCCGCCGGCGACGGCTTCACGGTGCAGGAACGCCTCGGACGCATGGAGGGGTTCGAAGACGTCCCCGTCATCTACCTCACCGGCGAAAACTCCGAGCGGGTCAAAGAGATCGCCAGAACGCAGAACGCGTTCGCGCTGCTCTTTAAGCCCTACGAGAACGACGAGCTGCTCGACACCATCAGCAAGGCGCTGGAGTCGAAGACCTCCACCCAAGCGGCCTGAGCCCGCCCCGCCCGCGTGCGCGCAGGGCGAGCCCGTGAGGCTTGGAAACACGTGTGCGTTGTGTTGGGGCGCCCGCGTGGTGCGTGGCGTACCGCTCACTCATTTCTGAGAGCAGATGATCGAAGTGGGCCTGACAGGATTCGAACCTGTGACCTCACCCTTATCAGGGGTGCGCTCTAACCAGCTGAGCTACAGGCCCGTCGTCGGCGATCGCCGAGTCCGGCCACGCAGAGTAAATCGGGCCCGCCGCAACGTCAAACCATACCCCTAGGATGCCTCCCCGCCACAGGAGGAGTCCCCCATGCGCCCCCATACCCGTGTCCTCGCCCTCGCCCTGCTCGCCGCCCCCCTCCCCGCCTGCGTGGTGGAGGAGATCAACGAGGGCATCGCCGCCTCGAACCAGAACGTCGAGCGCACCAACGCGGACCTCGTGGTCGTCACGACCCGGATGGGCTCGATCGACAGCGAGCTCACGAAGATCAACAGCGAGCTCGCCACGATCAACCAGCAGCTCGCGGTGCTGGTGAGCATCGACGAGTCGCTCAAGAAGCTTGACGCCCACCTCGCCTCGCTGCGCAAGACGATCAGCAACATCGACAGCACGATCCCCTTCCTCAAGCTCTCGTCCGACGACGACGCCAGCGAAGAAGACGAGACGACCACGCCGGCGCCCGAGGGCACGCCGGAGTAATCAGCCCAGCGTGCGCCGGTAGAAGTCGAGCCCCATCGCTTCCTTGGCGCGCCACAGCGTCTCTTCCGCTGTGGCGTTCGCGCGCTTCGTGCCCTCGCGGATGATGTCGATCACCAGGTCGTCCCCGCCCGGCGCGTCGTACACCTCGCGTCGCGCGCGCATCGGGTCGAGCATCGCGTTGATCGCCGCGCCAAGCTCCTGCTTGACCTCGCCGTCGCCGATGTCGGCGCCCTTCTCGTAGCGTTCCTTTAGATCCGCAACGCGCGCCGCGTCATCCATGAACGCGTCCACGAACTGGAAGAGCGCGTTGGACGTGTCGCCCGGTTCCGTGGGCGACTGGCGCCCGGTAAAGACCTTGTTGACCTTCTTCTGCACCTGCTTGGGCGTGTCGCTCAGGAAGATCGCGTTGTTGAGCGACTTGCTCATCTTGTTCACGCCGTCGGTCCCGATCAGCCGCGACACGCGCCCCACCATCGCCTCGGGGATCGGGAAGACCGCGCCCGCCGCGACGTAATCAGCGTCTTCCGTCTTCGGGTCGACGCCGCAGTAGATCTGATTGAACCGGCGCGCCGCCTCCCGGCACAGCTCGATGTGCGGGATCTGATCCTCGCCAACCGGGATGTACTTCGGCGTGAACGCGAGGATGTCCGCGATCTGCCCGACCGCGTACATCAGGAACCCGAAGCTGTACGAGTCGCCCAGCCCCTTCACCTCGATCTCCGTCTTGATCGTCGGGTTGCGCATCAGCCGCCCGTACCCCGTGAGCATCGCAAAGAACCACGTCATCTCGCTGATCGCGGGGACCTCTGTCTGGAGCACCACGCACGAGCGCTCGGGGTCGATGCCCGCCGCCAGCCAGTCCTTGACGATCTCGATGGTGTCCTGGCGGATCTCCGCCGGCTTCTCGGCCCGCGTCGTGAACGCGTGCATGTTCGCGAGCAGGAAGTAGCACTCGTACTCGTCCTGCATGTTCACGCGGTTCTCGAGGCTGCCCACCCAGTGCCCGAGGTGCAGGCGCCCGGTGGGCGTGTCGCCGGTCAGAACCCGCTCGCGTTTGGTCGTGTCGCTCATAGGGCGGACACCGTACCGCGTCAGACGCCCGACGCCCACAGGTTGAACGCGTTGAAGCACGCGTGCGCCACGATCGGCGCCCCCAGCCGCCCCGTCCGCTCGTACGAGAGCCCGAGAACCACCGACAGCACAAACAGCGCCGGCATCATCTGGACATCCAGGACGCTCGCGTGCACCAGCAGGAACGCACCGCTCGCCACCAGCACCCCGCCCGCCGGCCCCAGCCCCGCCCGCGACAGCCCCGTCTGCAGCAGCCCGCGGAAGATCAGTTCCTCCCCCACCGGCGCCGCCACGATCACCGCCAGCGCCGTCAGCGCCCACACCGCCGTCGAGTCGTTGTTCGCCAGCTGACGCAGCGTCTCGTGCGTGAGCGGGTCGCCGCCCCCCGCCATCGCCGCCCCCTTCAGCGCCGCCACGCTCACGAGCGGGAGCGCCGCGAGGCAGACCAGCGCGCCGATCCAGCTGTCGCCCCAGCTCGCTGTCAGCCCCGACGGGCGCGCAACCGACGCCTTGGGCGTAATCACCGAGAACGCCCCCGCCGTCGCGACGATGGCGCCGATCGCCCCGAAGATCGTCGCGACGGACGTCGTCTCCAACCCCTCGCCTAGCACCGCCCCCAGGAGCGTGAGCCCGAGCCCCGCCCCGACGGCCTGCCCGAAGAACGCCGCGACCGCGACCAAGAGCCAGCCGACCGCGGGCAGCCCCGCCGCGTCCCTCGCCGGTCGCCGAGCGCCGCGGTCAAACCAGCCGACAGCCCAGAGCGCCGCGAGCGACCCGAGCGCGAGCCCCCCCCACGCCGCGAGCGCAACCGGCCCAGAAACAGTCGCCTCGGACGCGTACGCCTCTACCGACGCCTCCTCCTGGGCCAGTACACTCGGAACGCAACAAAGGAACGCAAGAGCCGCCATGCCCGACGCCAACGACACCCCGCCCGTGCTCGCCGAGATCGTCGAGGCCAAGCGCGCCGAGATCATCGCCCGCAAAGCCGAGCGTCCGCTCGAAGCGCTCGAAGAACTCATCTCTGAACTCGGACGACCGCGCAACTTCTTCAAGGCCGTCACCCAGCCCGGGAAGAACCGCCACACCGCCGTCATCGCCGAGATCAAGCGCAAGAGCCCCTCCGCGGGCTGGATCCGTCCCGAGTACGAACACGACTTCGACCCGGTCCGGGTCGCGCGAAGCTACCACGCCGCCGGGGCCCACGCCCTCTCCTGCCTCACCGACGGGCCCTACTTCGCCGGCGACCTCGCCTACATCCACCAGATCCGCGACGCCGTCCCGCTCCCCGTCCTGCGCAAGGACTTCATCCTCGACGCCTACCAGGTCTACGAGGCCCGGGCCTTCGGCGCCGACGCCATCCTCCTCATCGCCGAGTGCCTCAGCGAGGGCCAGCTCCTCGACCTCATGATCCTCGCCCACGAGCTCCAGCTCACCACGCTCGTCGAGGTCCACGACATGGAGAACCTCCTGCGCGTGCGCCCCCACGTCAGCTTCCCCGCGCGCAGCTACATGCTCCTGGGCATCAACAACCGCGACCTCACATCCATGACCACCGACGTCGCTCACACCCTCCGCCTCGTGGATATGGTCGAAGACCGTCGCATCCTCGTGAGCGAGTCAGGCATCCGGACCCACGACGACCTCAAACGCCTCGCCAAAGAAGACGTCCGCATCGTTCTCGTCGGCGAGTCGCTTATGAGAGAGGAAGACCCCGGCGCCGGGCTCCTCAAGATCACCCAACCGGGGGGCTAGCCGCCCGTATTTTTGACAAGCAATCGCTAGAATAAGAAGTAATGTAATTGTGTTTCTAATGACAAAATCGTATCGTTTATAAATGGCACGGCTTCGCTCGTTCGCCATCCTGCTGCTCAGCGCCGCGATAGCCGCGACCGTTGCAGGGATCGCTCTTCGCGACAACGCGCCGCCCCACGCGACTCTCCTCGACTTGAGCAGCCCAGAAGTGATCGACGTCGGGCTCCGTCGATACGGCGAAGACGCGCCCTATCTCATACCGCTTCAAAACACGAACGAATCAGCCCCGTTGCGAATCGATTCTCTTACCAGTTCCTGCAGCTGCACAACAACAAATCAAGCGCCGTTCGAGATCGCCGCGGGCGAAGCGCACGAACTCCGCGGCGTCTTCTCGCTCCGCGAGACCGCGTACACCCCGGTCGCGAGCACGAGCGCACACGAACCAACCGTCGAGTTCGCCGACACCGTCATCCGCCTGCGATCCAACGACCAATCGCGACGCATCACGATCCACGCAACGCTCGTCTCCCCCCTGGTTCCAGACACACCAACCGACGAAGCCCACGCCGCCTACTCGCTTCATCCGATGTATCACGACTATGTAAGCAATGTCGCGTTCTTTAGTGCTGGCGGGGCCGACCCGTTGCCGATGCAAACCACCACGAGCACTCGTGGCTACCCGATCTACCTCATCACCACCCCGCCGAACGCCACGGCCCTCGAGTCTGTCATCGAGTTGCGCCCAAGCAACGCCCACACCGGACCCGGACACCGACTCGTTCAATCGCTCGCGCTCGCTCGCACAGAACAACCGGGCGCCCATCCCGATCTGTCACGAAACCATGTATCTCGTAGAAAGGACCAGCCATGAAATGCTCGTGCTCACTCGCCATCCCGATGCTCGCGGGGGCGCTCTTTGGAATCGCGGCTGCAACGTTCGCCGACTCTCCGATCGACGACCCGAACGAACACCCGAGCAACCTCTGCAAGGATGTGTGCCAGAAGGCATGCGACACCGGCGTCGAGCACTGCACGTGCAACGCGGGCAGCGACTGCGTCGAGTTTTGAGCGCCCGCACGACGCGGCGCGCCGGGTAGCACCGGCGAAGCCGCATTGGAGATCCCAGCCATGACGACTCGAATCGCACTGACAGTGCCCATCGTTCTCGTTTCCGGGCTCGTCCTTGCCGCGATTGTATTTATCGCCCCCGACCACATCACCGCCCCCCCTCTCACGCCTTCGAGCGCAACATCAAACAACAAGTACACGTCGCCCTCCGGCACGGCGTACCCGGCCAGATACACGCCGCAGAACGTCCGCTCCAAGATGTACATCTGGGAGCTAGACGGCGCCAAGCTCGAAGACATGGACGAAGACGTCCAGACCCGCGCGCAGCTCGACACGAAGTGGGAAAGAGACACGTCGTTCATGAGCCTCGCGCTTCCGCCCGACGAGCTTGTCTACCGCTGGCGACAGAATGTGCACGACCCGCATAACGTTCTCGACGAGAACGAAAAGCAACGCTTCCTGACCCACATCGCCGAGCACGCCATCGCCCGCTCGATGCCAACGCCGATGCGATACCAGCAGCTTGTGGAATCAGACCCGCACCTCGAATGGAACACAGACCTCTCCGACGTCGCCAAGATCCGAATCTTCTATGATTTCTTCTTAGAAAGACCCGCCGACTACAGCGCGCCCACGCAGAGCATCCTCGCCGAGGTCTGGAACGGCCTCCGGGAGCACGACCACCTGTACGACGAAGTCGGCTACGGCCCGAACGGCGCCATCTTCATCGCGAAGCGAATCCGCTCAGCCAGCCTGCTGCGAACGATGTTCCACGGCCCCGACGCGCCGGAAGACAGCACGAACTGGATGACGTCCGCCGCCAGCGCCCCCATGCGCTTTACGAACCCAACCCTGCACATCGAGGACGCGATCACCCAGCACGGCTCTGTCGTGGTGCTGCACGCGAGAATCGTCACGCGGCTTCGTGACGGCCGACTCGGCATCTGGGACCCCACGTGGTACGTGGACCCGGAGACCAACGAACTCGTCGTCGTCAGCATGGGATCCCGAACAGTCACGACGTTCATGACTGTGATGTAGCCATCCCAGCCCCGACGCACAACGCCGCGTTCACGCTTGTCGAAACGCTCGTCGTGATCGCGATTACCGCGATCGTCGTCGCGATCCTTTCGCCTGTCATCGCCACCGCGCGCAGCCGCGCCGTTTCCTTGACGTGCACAACCCGCTTGTCGCAGACCCACACCGCCGTCGCGAGCTACGCGGCGAGCCATCGCGGCGAGCTGCCGACGTTCAAGTACCCCAAGTACGCCGACGGTCTCGCCGAGGCGATCCCGGTCCCCGAATGGCTCGACGAGGGCGGCTGGACCATCCTCCCGTTCTCAGAAACCACCTTCTGGGCGTATCAGCTCCGCGAGTACATCGTCGACGACCCCGTCGCGCAGTACCGCCTTGCCGTCGAAACCATGAGCTGCCCGTCGGCGTTCCGCGAGTGGGAGCTCCACGAGGCCCAGCACGCATCGCTCGGCGTCCCCCTCAACGCGATGACGAGCATGCAAAAGAGCTACATGAAGAGCATCGCCCTCTTCACCGAGCCCGCCGCGTGGTCCGATCGCTCGTCAACTCCGGACGTGAACCGGGTCCAGATCGCGCTCCGCACGACGAGCGTCCGGCGCCCCTCCGCCAAGGCGCTCCTCATCGAGCGCACGAGCTTCCACGACCACACCCCGATTGACCTGATCCACCGCAGCCCCGCCGCCCGCTACAACGTGCTCGCAGTCGACGGGCACGTCAGCACCAAGACGCCGGAAGACGCGACCCAGCCACACGGCTTTCTCGCCGCGGGCACCGGCCTCGAACGCCCGCTCGTGGAGCCCGACCGCTGGCGCGACGCCGGCATCCCGTTCATCTCCACCCACCGCGGCGCCAACGGGAACGATTGGTGACGACCTAGAACGGCGCGCCGCCCACGTCGTCCCCGCCGAAGTCGTCGTCCGGCCCGCCGCCGTCGCGGAACCCCGCCTCGGGACCGCTCTTCTTCCCCGGCGCAAAGACCGCCGGCTCCGGCGAGCGCGTCTTCACCTCGGGCGTGTACCCGCCGCCGCCGTGCGACCCGTGCGAGCCGAAGCCGTCGTGGTTGCGGAACCGCGTGACGCGGGCGTCCCACGTCAGCTCCACCGTGCCCGTCGGACCGTTGCGCTGCTTCGCGATGATCAGCTCCGCCAGCCCGCGCTTCTCGGGGTTTTCCTCGATCCACTCCGGGTTCTGGATGTGGTAGTACTCCTCGCGGTGCAGCAGCGCGATCACGTCGGCGTCCTGCTCGATCGAACCCGACTCACGCAGGTCGCTCATACGCGGGCGGTGCCCCTCGCGCTGCTCGGCGCCACGGTTGAGCTGCGACAGGCACACCACCGGCACGCTCAGCTCGCGCGCCAGCGCCTTCACGCCGCGCGAGATCGTGCTCACCTCCACCTGGCGGCTCTCCCGACCCGCGCCCGGCGCCGTCAGCAGCTGGAGGTAGTCGATGATGATGCAGCGCACCCCGTGCTTCGCCGCCAGACGGCGCGCCCGCGCCCGCAGCTGCATGATCGTCATGCCCGGCGAGTCGTCGATAAACACCGGCGCTTCGCTCAACACCCCCGACGATCGCATCAGCTTTTCAAAGTCGTCCTCGCCCACCTGGTTGCGTCGCAGCTTGTGCGAGTCAACGCCCGAGTGCGCACATAGCATGCGCTGCGTCACCGTCTGTCGGCTCATTTCTAGGCTGAAGAACGCCGTCGGCACGCGCCCGCCGCCCGCGCCGCCGCCCAGCGCGATCTGCTCGGCGAGGTTCAGCGCAAAGGCCGTCTTCCCCATCGACGGACGCGCCGCGACGATGATCAGCTCGCCCGGCTGCAGCCCGCTCGTGATCTCGTCGAGCGCGTAGTACCCCGAGCTCGTCCCCGTGATCGACTTGCCCTCGTTGCTCTCGAGGATCTCGAACGTCTCGTGCAACAGCTCGCGCAGCTCAGCCGACTGGAGCATCTGCTCCGTCTCGGCGATCTCGAAGATGAGCTTCTCAGCCTTGTCGAGCAGCGCCTTGACGACGTCCTCTTCGCCCAGCGAGCCCACGTGGTACGCGTCGTACAGCACCGTCCCCGCGACGTCGATCAGCTGGCGCAGCTTGTACTTGCTCGCCACGATCTTCGCGTAGTGCACCGCCGCGGCCGCCGACGGGACCGCCTCCGCCAGCTCGACGAGGTACGTATGCCCGCCGATGTCGTCGAAGACGTCCTTCTCGCGCAGGTAATCGACCAGCTGCACGAGGTCGCCCGACTGGCTGCGGTCCCACAGCTTCACGAGCCCGTCGTAGATCACCGCGTTCGCTTCTTTGTAGAAGGCGCGACCGTCGGGCACGATCGGCAGCACGTCGCCCACGATGTCCGAGTCGATGATGATCGACCCGATCAACGCCATCTCCGCCTCGATCGCCTGCGGCGGCGGCTGATCGAACAGCTGCTCCAGCTTGGCCCGCTCGCTGAAGTTGTACTTCTTGCGATCGTCACCGCCAGATGTGCCGTTCCGGCGTTCTGCAGCCTGTTCCATTGAGCGATCCTCCCTGATCCCCAACAGTATCGCCTGTCTCGGACCCGCCGGCGCGCGCCGCTCGTTTGCGACACCCTCTCCACACCCCGCCTACCCTCAGCGCATGGCCAGCCCCTTCGACCCCGCACGCGCCCTCCCCGACCCCCTCCCCACGAGCCCCTTCCCGACCCTCATCGCGTGGTACGACGAGGCGCACAAACTCGGCGCCCAACCAAACCCCAACGCCATGACCGTCGCGACGAGCGCGGACGGGCAGCCCAGCGCCCGCGTCGTCCTCTGCCGGGGGATCGACCCCGACGCCGGGTCCTTCACCTTCTTCACCAACCGCACCAGCGACAAGGGCCGCAGCCTCACCCAGAACCCGCGCGCGGGCGTCCTGTTCCACTGGGACCACCTCGAGCTCCAGGTCCGCGCCCAGGGGCCCGTCATCGAGACCAGCGACGCCGAGAGCGACGACTACTGGGCCAAACGGCGCGACGCCAGCAAGCTCGCCGCGTGGGCCAGCGACCAGAGCGCCCCCGTCGTCTCCCGCGAGGACCTCGCCGCGAGACTCCGCGACGTCTGCGAACGCTTCGGCATCGACCCCGCCGACCCCGTCCCCACCGCGCCCATCCCCCGCCCCCCCCACTGGGGCGGCTACCGCCTGCACGCCGAGCGCGTCGAGCTCTGGGCCGGCAGCGACGCCCGCTTCCACGACCGCGCCGCGTGGACCCGCACGCTCACGCCGCGGCCGGCCGGCGGCTTCGAGGCGTCCGCGTGGTCGAGCACCCGCCTCCAGCCCTGACCCCTTCAAATCCCGCACTTTGCGCCCGAGCGTCACGCCCGGAGGCGTATCATGTGGGCATCTCACGAAGGAGACACCGATGGTGCGCACGCTGGCCGTCCTCGTTTCGCTCGCACTCGCCGCACTCGCCGGCGCGTCCCCCACCGCTATAGAGCTCTACGCTCGCGCGGCCGAACAATTCCGCGCCGCCGACGTCGTCCGCGCCGACGTCATCCTCAGCGACCACGCGGACCTCCGCACCGCGAGCAGAGTCAGCCGCGCGAGCATCGTGGTGGACCTCGACGCCGACCTCGGACCCGTCGCGTACCGGGTCGACGCACGCCTCAGCGGCGACGGCGTGCCCCGCGGCGCCCGCTTCCTCCTCACCACCGACGGGACCGACGCCCAGCTCATCAACTACGCCGCCAAGATCGAACACCGCACGTCCTTCGACGCGATCAGCGAGACGGACGCGTTCGCGGGCCAGGAGGTCATGGCGGATTGGATCACCTTCGTCATGCTCCCCGGCAAGGACCTCACCCAGGCCTTCGACGAGACGGGGATCAGCGTGCGCACCGAACGCGAAGGCCGCGACGAGTGCGACGTGATCTCCTACCAAGTGGACGGCGACTTCGGGATCGCGATCTACCTCGCCAAAGACTCCGGGCTGCCTGTCCGCTTTGACTTCACCAAACCCGGCGCCTTGAGCCCGACCATCCGCATCAACAAGCTCCGCCTCAACACGAAGGCCCCGCCCTCCACGTTCGCGATCAGGCCCGCCCCGCGCGGCTTCACCAGCGGCTCGGACTCCGGCGCGCCCTCCAGCGGCGGCGCCAGGAAATCCGATCCCAAGAAAGCGCCCGCGAGCGACGCGCCTGTCGGGCTCGAGGTCGGCAACCAGGCCCCCGACTGGACGCTCTCTGACCCCAAGGGCAAGCCCCATTCGTTGAGCGACTACCGCGGCGAGGTCGTCGTGATGGACTTCTGGGCGACGTGGTGCGGCCCCTGCAAGCGCGCGATGCCCGGGCTCCAGCGCCTCCACACCACGTACAAGAACAAGGGCCTGAACATCGTCGGCATCAACGCCTGGGAGGAAAGCCCCGACATGGCCGTCGGGTACATGCGCTCCCAGCGCCTCGACTACCAGCTCCTCCTCCACGGCGACGACGTCGCGAAGCGCTACCAGGTCAAGGGCATCCCCACCTTCTATGTCATCGGGAAAGAGGGCGAAGTCCTCTTCACCGCTCGCGGCTTCGCCCCGCAGCTCGAACACGAACTCGAGAAGCTCATCCGCGAAGCGCTCGGCCTCGAAGCCAAGCCCCTCGACCCCAACGAGGACGAGGAAGCGCTCGACGAGCTCGAGGATTATTGAGCCCGGCGTGGCGTCAACGCCACGCGAAACGTCGCAGAACGTCAGCGCCCGGGTCGCCCCGTCCGAGAATCTCCCCGCACCGAGCGCCACGCGTCACGGCGCGGCGCTTGCATGCCCGGGGGCGTGACGATGCGCCTCAGACCCCTCATCCTGCTCGCCGCGAGCGCGGCGCTCCTCCCGCTCGGCGGGTGCGCACAGGGCCCGCCGGCGGTCCCCGGCGGGGCGACCGAAGCCGCGGTCTTCTTTACCCCCACTATCCGCGACGCCCGGGCCGCGGCCGGCCACGTCTTCCGCAGCCAGCACGCCGAGTACGCACGGCGCGACGCGACGACCGGCGTGCGTCGCACCAGCGCGCGCGCCGATCTCTACCCGCCCGCGCCCCGGTACCGCTCCGTCGTGCGCACCGAGCACACGCGGGTCGTCGCGACCGACGATGGGTACCGCATCACCGAGCGCTCCCGCGAGTCGGTCAACTCGGGCTCGCTGAGTCATCGCCGACGCTGACGTGTCCCCTCCGAATCGGCCCAGGCCGATATGCGTTATTGACCTAGGCACAAGCATTTCGCATACTGGACGCATTCCTTATGGCATCCCAAGGGCAGTGGGACGCCGACACGACGTCGCCCCCTACATAGTCCCGTATACTGGGACGTTATGGGGCGTGGGCTCCATGGGGGCAGACAACATGGCGACCGTCACGAAAAAAGACCTCATCGATCACATCGCCGACGCGACCGGTCAGAAGCGCGTTGCGGTGAGAGATTCAGTCCAATCCTTTCTCGACGCGATCATCCAGGAGCTCGGCAAGGGCAACCGGCTGGAGTTTCGAGACTTCGGCGTCTTTGAGGTGAAGGAGCGGGCCGCGAGGACCGCCCAGAACCCCAAGACGCTTGAACGCGTCCACGTGCCGGCCAAGCACGTGGTCAAGTTCAAGGTTGGGCGCCTTATGAAGGAAGCCGTCGAGGGCCTCGATGCGCCCGAGGTGGTCGTGCGAGCGACGACCCCGGCGTCGCAGCCGAGCAGCGCGTCCCAGGGCTAACCGCCTCCCAGCCGCCGACATCTGTTCCGCCACGGGGCCCGGCTCCGTGGCGTTGTTGTGCGCGGGCCCGGCGGGAGAACGCCGGGTCGTTACGGGCAGGCGCCCCACGCGGCGAGCGCCGCCGCGAGATCGCCCCGCGACCACGACGACGGGTCCTGCGTGTCCCACCCCGCGATCACGAGCGCGAGGTCAGCGACAGCGACGACGCTGTCCCGGTTGAGATCCGCCGGGCAGGGCTGCTCGATGGTCGTGCGGTGCACCGTGTAGTTGTCGACCCACCAGTCTTCAATGGCGTACGCCGGGTCGTCGGTCTGGTCGTTGCCCGCGAGCAGGAACCACCCGTAGGCGCCCGACGACCAGTAGGTCTCGGCGTGCGACGTCATGTTCCCGTTGGCGTCGTGCTCACGCGCGACGGGGCTCGGCCCGGGCGTGACGGCGCGGAGCGCGGGCCCGTAGCCCTCGATCGCGCCGAGCGTCACGGGGTCGTCGTCGGTCCCCGGGTAGTGCTGCGCCCACCCCTGTTCGAGCCCGAAGCCGAGCTCCGCGAACATCCGCTGCCCCGCGTACGGGCCGCTCGTGCGCATCGGCGTGACCGCTTCAAGGATCGTCTCGCGGTCGCGCACCCACACCGAGTGCCGCCCGTCGCTCGTGAAGAGAACCCCGAGCGTGATCCAGCCGTGCTCGGGGATCGCCTTGGCCGAGACGCACATGTCGGGCGAGGAAGGATCGGCGAAGAACCTCTCGGTCGTGATGAGCCCCTCGTTCACACCGGGATCGCCGCTCAGCGAGGCGAGCTGGTTGAACAGGATCGTGCCCTCCCAGTCGCCACCAATGAAACAACGCACGCGTTCGTGCCATCCCTGCGCGGGCGACTGGAAGACATCGAGCCCGCTCATCTGCGCGTGCGAGCCCTTGTAGATATCCATCGTCAGAAAGACCGCCTCGCCCTCGCCCGCCGAGACGGGCTCGTGCAGACCGCGGTAGATCACACGCACGTTCCCGACGCCCGTCACGAGGGAGGAGTTATCCATGCTGGCGCGCTGCACGTGGAGCATCCCGCCGCGCGCGCCGGCCGGGTCGGGCCCGAGGGGCGGGCCGTGGTAGGCGGGGGAAGAGGTGGCGACGCCGTTGCGCACGACGCCGAACCCGTCGGGGTACGCGAGGATCTCTCCGCCGTCGCCCATCGGGATCAGCGGGCTGTACACCGGGCCGCCGGGGTCGTCGGCGTCGGACCCGGTCGCGAAGGGCGAGTCGTACACCGGCGGCGTCTGCGCCGGGGGCATCACGAGCGCCGCAAGACTCTGCTGCGTATCAAAGGTTTCGACGATCACGGGCTCGGGGGGGCTCGCGCCCATCGCCACGGCGGATCCTGCCATCACGAGTAATAGGATCATTGTCCGGTCCTCCGGCGCCCCACACCACTCTACCCGCGCTCCGGTGCATGGCCGCTAAGAAATGAGCGAAACAAGGCCCATAACGGCCGGTCCCGACACAAAAACACCGCGGGGCGTTGAGTGCCTTGGCGATCGTCCCGGCCGTTCCGAACAGACCCGTCACCTCGGCCGGCAAGATGAAGACGCCGTTCTCTTCGCCCGGGGAGGACCAGTCCAAAGGCCAGCGCGTCCGTGGCGCGCAAAGAAAGCCCTGACGCGCGTCCCAACGGGGAGCGTGTCGGGGCGAGCCGCGCGATCGGGCGCGCGCCAAGGCCCCCGGGGGCGTTTCCACCGCCGAGGACCGTCTACACAGACATCGATGTGTGTGCGGCCGGCCGCCGCGACCGGCTCAGGGAGACCCGTTACTCGCAGGCGCCCCAGGACGAGAGCATCACCGCGAGGTCGCCCGCGTTGACCCCGCTGCTCCCATCGATTTCCGCGAGCCCGCCGATGTTGCCCCACGACGCGAGCAGAAACGCGAGGTCGTGAGCGTCCACGACGCCGTCGCCGGTGATGTCGCCGGGGCACGCGTCAACACGACGCCCGCCGCGGACGCAATAGTTGTCGATCCACCAGTTGCGCGGGACGTAGCCCGGGTCGAGGGCCGGGTTGGGGTCGCCGCCGGCGTAGAACCGCGAGGCGTCGATCATGGCGCCCGCCCAAACGTCCGCGACGACGTTGCCGTTGTCGTCCGTGACAAACGGGGCCTCAGTGATCGTGCCGTCGTCGTCGTACAGCGCGGCGCCGAACCCCTCGACGATATCCGTCGTGGCCGGGTCGTCCTGCGTCCCGGGGTAGATCTGCGCCCACCCCTCTTCGAGCCCGAGGCCCATCTCGCTGAACATGCGCGTGCCGGCGAGGGGGCCGGAGTCGCGCAAGGGCGTGCGCACGTCCATCGACCCGTCGCCGAAGGTCTCGCGGTCGCGCACCCAGATCGACATGGAGTCGGTCGTCAGGAGGAGGCCGATGGTGAGCCACCCGTTCTCGGGGAGATCCTTGGCGCCGAGGAAGAACGCGCCGCTCGCGGCGGCGCCCGAGGGGTTGGAGGCGAGGAAGATGAGGCTCTCGTTGGCGTTCACGTCGCCGCGGGCCGCGGCGAGCGGGGCGAAAAGCCCACCGTCGTAGAGCCCGCCCAACGTGATGCTCCCGGTAAAGAGCGCTTCGGCGTACGAGACCGGGCGCCACCAGGCGAACGTCGCGTGGTCGTGCTTGTAGACATCGAACTCGACGAAGAGCGGGCGTCCGGGCGCCGGCGCGTAGCGGTTGTGGAAGAACTCGAGCAGCTCGACGGCCGAGCCGGGGCTGCCCACGCCGTCGCGGCCCATCTGGAGCATGAACCCGTGGTCGTTGCCCGGGTCCGGGCCGCCCGCGGGCCCTTGGAACCCGGCCGAGGCGATCGCGCCCAAGTTGTTGACGCGCGTCGCGAGGGGCAGGTTCTCGATCGTCCCGCCGTCGGGCGTCACCTCCATGGAGAGTGCGTGCTCTTCGGCGGCGCCGCTGAAGCTGGGGCCGAAACTCATCCCGAGCAGGCACCCGGGGATATCCCCCGCTTCGTCGAACTGGCCGAGCGCGCCCCGCGCGCCGCTCACGAGCGTCCGGCGCGCGCCGTCCACCACCCGTTCGCGGTCTGTCCGATCGGCCTGGTGGCTCGCGAGCTGCGCCGACGCGCCAGAAGCGGCGATCATGGCGCCGCAGGTAAGAAGGAGGAGTTGAGTGTTCATCATGGCGAACATCCCTTCTTGCAATGCGCCCCACACGCGCAGGCGACTACCGCGGAACGACATGCCGTCGACCTTCTGCGCGGAACTCAGGAGCGCTGGTCTAGAGAAAACAGTTCACACTGTCCCGTGGCGCCCCGACACCTCCCCGGGGTCACCACGATCTTCAGATACGCACCATCGATTTCAGTGGTTGCACTCCACCCCGAAAATCTGCGCCCGCGCCGCGACGCTGCAAGAACGTGCCAAGAAATCGGCAGGAACGCCCGGCGGGGCGCGACTACGTCTATGTCGTCCCACGGAGTCCCCCCCTATGCGCGTCCTGATCGCACTCGTTCTTTCCCTCGCGACGTCGCTCTCGGCGCACGCCGCGTCGCTGCTCGCGAACGTCCCCACCGCCTCGGGCCCGCGCGACGTGGTCTGCGAAGCGATCGAGATTGTTCTTGCCGACGACGACGGCGAGCCGAGCGCGGTCATGCACGCGTACTCCTACTCCGTCGACGACGGGAACGACCGCCCGGTGACGTTCCTCTGGAACGGCGGCCCCGGCGCCTCGTCCGCCCTCCTCCACACCAGCTTCGCCGGCCCCGTCACCGCGCCGCTCGAGCGCGACCACGCAGACAAGCTCGCGCACAACCCGCTCACGCTCATCGACCTGACCGACCTCGTCTTCGTTGACCCCGTCGGAACCGGGCTCAGCCGAGCGATCCCCGAGCGCGACGCCGCGGGGTTCTGGGGCGTGACCGAGGACGCCGAGGCCGCCGCGCAGTTCGTCGCGCTGTTCCTCGCCGAACGCGGGCCGCCGGTGCGCCCTGTCTACCTCTGCGGCGAGAGCTACGGCGCCGTCCGCGTCGCCGCGATGCTCGAACCGCTGCGCACGTCCGGCATCCGCCCCGAAGGCTTGATCCTGATCTCCCCCGCCCTCGAGTCGCGCACGCTCAGCCCGCGACCGAAGACCGCGCCAGCGCGCACGGCGCGCGCCGACACACTCCCCACGCTCGCGGCGATCGCGCTCGCGAACGGCGCCCGTCACGCCGACGATCCGCGCTCCTTCATCGAAGACGCGTGCGATTTCGCACACGGCCCGTACCTCGAAGCGCTGCGCTCCAGCGGACGTCCGTCCGCAGAGACAATCGAGCGCCTCGCCGCGCTCCGCGACCGGTTCACCGACAGGCCCGACACCGACGACATGGACCAGCACGACGCGCGCTTCCCGCAATCCAACGACGCGATGAACGGCATCGAGATCGACGGGCTGGGGCAAGCGCTCAGCCACCTCCTGCGGCGCGCCCACGCGATCGAGACCGACGGGCGCTACACGCTCTTAAACCGCGAGGCGAACAGGCGATGGAAGAGCCCAAGCGGACGCCGCGGGCTATCCCGCTCGGACATCCGCGCGACGCGCATGATCGCCGACGCGGGCGACGCAGGCTTCTCCCCGCGCGTCTTCATCGCCGGCGGCTGGTACGACCTCGTCACACCCTTCGCGATCAGCCGCCGCCTCGAGCGCGAGGGCGCGTTCGGGGGCGCCGACGTCACCGTGACGGACTACCCCGCGGGCCACGTCATCTACGCGGACCCCGAGGCGCACGACGACCTGGCGCGCGATCTCAGGGAGTGGTGGAACAGCCTGTAGCGGCGCCCATAGACGGCGTCCGCTTTAGAAATCCCGCCCGAGCAACCCGCGGGGTGTCGCGATCACCGGCTTGTCCCACGTCGGCACATAGAACAACACGACGCCGGGCGTCAGCGAATCCAAACGGCGCGTCACAGTGTGCCCGTCGGCGAGCGTGATGATCCGGAGTGAACCGGGGAGATCGTAGTCCTCCGGGCGCTGTCCCCAGTTCTCGCGAACGAGCAGCCCCTTGCGAGCCGGGTGACGGACGGTTGTGCTCTTCTGCACGAGGTGCTTGTCGATCGACTGCTGAGCGATCTCGCCGAAGTAACTCGGCTCGGCGTACGCCGCGAATGTGAGCCACGAGTGTGTGCCGTAGGCGTAGCGGGGACGAGACGCGTTCGGTGTCTCGCCCTCACGGGGACCGATCCGATCTGCCACCGCCGTCGCGTCGTACCCGAGGTCGGTGATGTACGCCGCCCACCAGTGGCACTGCGATTGGTACGCGGCCGGCGAGAGGAACCCGTTAAACGAATACTGCGCTTCGAGACTCCGCTCAATTCCATAGAACGGGAACTCGTCCCGGTGATCGGACATGAACGCCGAGAGCACAAGGAACCCGTCGCGCTGCCGGGCCTCGATCGCGCGCAACCTTGCCGATTCTTTCGCCCCGCTGATCGCCGGGAGAAGCATGCTCAGCACCACAGCAATCACGCCGATCACGACGAGCAGTTCAAGCAGCGTGAAGGCGGCTCGTGGGGGTTTCATCGCAGGATCGTACGCGCACGCGATTCTTGCGTTCCTCAATCATTCATCATTTTATATTTTCTAACGTGCCGAACCTTCTGTGCACGCCCGCGTCGAAGACCGCCTGACGCTTCTGGTAATGCAAGGAGAGTGACATGCGCCGCACCCGTTTCATTGTCGCCGCGGTCCTTGTTCTTGCTGCAGGTCTCGCTGTCGGGGTGTGGCTCGTGCGCCCCGCTGCGCACAGCGGTAGCGCGCACGCCCATGAAGAACACCAACGCCTCGCACAGGACTCCGCAGCGAGCCCGCCCGTCCCGTTCTCATCTCGCGAGGCGGTGCTCACCGCGCTCGCGAACACCCCGCACGGCCCGCCCCCGGGACTCCCCCACGAGAGCGCGCTCCCGCGCGACGTCGGGACCGCCCCACCCAGCGACGCCGCACACAACGAACTCCTCAACCATCTCGCGACGTTCTTCACACTCCTCGCCTCCGGGTCCGCGCCGGAGTACGAAGCGTGGGCGCGCTCGCGCGGCTACACGCTCGACGCGGAACAGCGCGACGATGCCCTCGCCGCCTTCCGCTACTACTGCGACGACGAACCGAGCCTAGAACCTGAGCACGGGGCGCTGTTCCGCGCGATCTTCCCCGCCTCGCTCGCGTTCGCGGGCGGGCAGCTCACGCCGGCGGCGCTGAGCACCGCCGAAAACACATCGCGCATCCGCTACCTCCGCCTGCGCCCCGCCGCCGTGAGCGAGAACACCTCGTCCGTTTTCTTCTACGCACCCGAAGAGATCGAACGCTGGATCGGATTCGCCGCCATGGGAGCAAACCGCCACTGGCGCCCGCCCATCAGCGCGCGAGCCATCGCGGAACGCGACGGCGAGGTACTCAGCGCGACCGTCTCACTCACCGTGCAAAGCGCGAGCGGCTTGTTGATCCCGGCCAACTTGGTCATGTACCACGACCCCGAGGAGCGCGTCTGGCACACGCAGGCGATCACGATCGTCAACGCGCCCGACCTGCAGGCGACGTGGCAGTACTGAGGCTCAGACCGCCGCGCCGTACGCCGCCGGCATCGGTTCGCCCTGGGACTTCCACTGCGCGATCACGTCGTCGGCCTTGCCGCGGCAGTTGAGCATCTCGAGCTTGCGCACCACCATCTCGCGGATGCGGTCGCGGGCCGGCCCGAGGTACTTGCGCGGGTCGAACTCTTCCGGCTTCGTGCTGAACACCTCGCGGATGCTCGCGGTCATCGCCAGACGCAGGTCGGTGTCGATGTTCACTTTGCACACCCCGTAGGTGCGCACCGCGCGGGCGATCTGCTCCTCGGGCACGCCCATCGCGTTGGGCAGGTTCCCGCCGTGGTCGTTGACGATCTTCACGAACTCCTGCGGCACGCTCGACGAGCCGTGCATCACGAGCGGGAGCCCGGGGCAGGTCTTCATGATCTGCTCGATGCGGTCGAACGCGAGCTTGGGCTCGTTGACGAACTTGTGCGCGCCGTGGCTGGTGCCGATCGCGACCGCGAGCGAGTCGATGTTGGTCTTCTCGTAGAAGTCCTTCGCCTCGTCGGGGTCGGTGAGGAACTGCTCGATGTTCTTCGCGTACTCCGCGGCGTCGAGCCCGACGACGTCTTCCTCGATGCCCCCGAGCATGCCGAGTTCGGCTTCAACAACGACGCCGGCCGCGTGGGCGAGGTCCACCGCTTCTTTGGTCAGCGCGACGTTCTCGTCGTACGGGTGATGCGAGCCGTCGATCATGACGGAGGTGTAGCCGTCGTTGATGCAGTCCTGGATGAGCTGCACCGTGTCGCCGTGGTCGCAGTGGATGGCGATCGGGACCTCGGGGTACTCCTCGACGCACGCGTCGATGATCTTGCGCAGGAAGCGGATGTTCGCGTACTGGCGCGCCCCCTTGGAGATCTGAAGGATCACCGGCGCCTTCTCGGCGGCGCACGCCTCGATGATGCCCTGGGTGATCTCCATGTTGTTGACGTTGAACGCCCCGACGCCGAAGCCGCCTTCGTAGGCGAGATCGAACATGGGCTTGGTGGTCATCAGCATCGCGCGGTCCTCCGGGTGGAAGGGCGACTATACCGCGCCCCACGCCCCCTTCTTCGACACGCGCAACCCCTCACACCACAACTGACAGCGACGTGTCTCGCCGTTCACCCGAACGGGGTACGGTTTTTGTTCACTCTCTTCCGTACGATCCCGCCATGAACACACGCCGCGCGTTCACGCTTGTCGAGGTTCTCGTCGCGCTCGCGACCATCGTCCTGCTGGCGGGGCTGCTCCTCCCGGTGCTCGGGTCGGTGCGCGAAGCCTCACGCGAGATGACCTGCGCCGCGATGCAGGACCACCTGTTCCTCGCCGCGACCGCGTGGTCCGTCGAGCACCACGACGAGATCCCGGGCATCAACACCTCCTCCCACCACGCGCTGGGCGATGTCTTTGCGCAAGAGGACATGCTCTACGACTCCCACCCCGCCTCGCCCACGAGCCTCTTCGACTGGATGAGCCCGGTGCTGGGCGCCAGCTCCGAGCTCTCGCCCAACCGCGCCGAACGCACCCGCCAGCTCTTTACCGAGTTCGCCTGCCCCTCCGCCGGGCAGCACAACGACACGCTCTGGGGCTGGTCGCCCGACATCGCCGAGTTCGAAAACATCCTCGACACGCAGAGCTTCCCGCAGATCAGCTACCTCTCCCCCGTCGCGTTCCATCTGTTCGGACGGCGCGTCGGGGGTGCGACGTACGGGCGCCACTACGGCTGGCTCGGGCCGGCGATCACCCCCTCGAACTACCGCCCGCGCACCGAGCTCGTCGGCGCGCAGCCCGCGGTGAAGATCTTCCTCGCCGACGGCACCCGCTACGTCGGCGCCTCGGGGCTTCTCGATTTCGACGTCGACGTCGCGCCGGAGTACTTCGGGTCCTTCACCTCGAGCGGGCCGATCTACATCGCGTCGACCGCGTACGGGCGCAGCCGTCATCTCGCGTCCGCCGCCGAGCGCGGGGGCAGGCCCGCGATCGCCGGAGACGCCCCCCAGCACAACCGCGACCTCTCCTACCGCCACCGCGGACGCCTCGGCGCGACGCGCTTCGACGGTTCCTTCGGCTGGCTGAGCGAGGACGAATCCAAGTCCGACGCCGTCCCGTGGTACCCCTCGGGGAGCGAGTTCACCGGGTTCCGCGCGACGCCCCAGGCCAAAGAACGCCACGCCGAGGGATCACGCCTCTTCTGACCCGCTTGCCCGCGGCGCGCCCCGCCGCGACGATGCCGCCTGGAGGACCACCCCCATGCTCCGCACCCTCGCCCTCGCGATAGCGCTCGTCTCGATTCCCGCCTGCTCGACACCCACCACCAGCGCCGGGACCGCGTACCAGTTCCGCGTCAACGAACTCATCGCGACGCTGCCCTACTCCCTCGACGCCGTGTACGCCGCCGCCGACCGCGTCGTGCGCGACGACATGCGATGGACCGTCGAATCCTCATCGCTCGGGAGCGCCAACGCGCGCATCGTCGCCCGCGGCGCCGGCGACCGCACCCGGCGCGTCGCGATGGTCGCGCTCGCAAACGGCGGCACCGAGGTGCGCATCGAGGTCAACGATTCCCCCTTCGGGAACGCCGACCGATCGCGCACGGTGATGGAACGCCTCGAGGGGCGTCTCGCCGGGAACTAAACCATCAGATCGCGGGGGTCAGGCGGACGAGTTCAGCTCGTTCTGCGCCTGCAGCTGTGAGCGCTGCACGTCCTGCACGTACCGGCACAGCGTGTTGGTCACGAACTGGCGGTACGCTAGGTGATGCCCGAAGTCGAACGCGACGCCGGCGTACACCCGACGCTGGCTGTCGATGTGCGTGTGCGCCGCCCGCGCCACGACGCCAAGCGGCGCCGGGACGTGCGGCCCGAGGTCGATCATCAGCCACAGCGCCCGCGAGCGTTCGAGACGCTCCGACTCGTCGTGCTCGATCAAAAGCCCCGCGCCGCCGCCGCCGATATTCATCAGCTTCGCCGCGAACGATGGGCCGCAGCTGGGCGTCACCAGCGAGGGCGCGTCGCCGACATAGCCCGCGAGCTGCCCCTCGCGCAGCATCTCGATGCGCGCCTGGACCGCCGACTCCGCGGGAGCCGCCGTCGAGGGATCAAGCAGCGTCCGCGCCTCGACAGACGGCAGGATCAGGCCCGCCGTCGGCACGCGGTAGAAGGAACGGCGCTGGCAGCGCTCGACCTTGACCGGCGCCACGATGCGGATCGCGTCCATCCGGTGATGATCGATGTCCACCTGCGCCGGACCGAGGCACTTGGTCCGGAACATCCAGCGGTTCTGACCGATCGCGATCACACCGATGAGCTCGATCCCCGGCGCGATCGGCGCCGGCTGCCCGAGCGTCACCGGACGCTGGAGAAGAATCTCCTCGTCGCTCAGCCCGAGCACCCGGCAGCGGAAGATGAGGTCTACGCCGGACGCGTCCGGCCCCGGGACCTCTTCGCCCGGACGCGCGATGGACACCTCGAGGCTGCCGCCGCGCTCGTGAAGCTGCTGCAGGCTCCGACGCCAATGCTCAGTGCGTGATCGTGTCGCGGGCAAGGGGCTCTCCTGACCGCCGGCGTCCGAAGCGCCGACGCGTCAGCATCGACCCGCCCCGAGCCCGCCTTGACCAGCCCGAGAAAAGTCCCGCGGCGTTCTACCCCGCCGGCCGTTCGAGACGGAGCAGCGTCCGGAAATCCACGCTCTCGGGCGTCCCCCACCCCGCGGCCTCCGCGAGCAGCGCCAGATCGCCAGCCGACCACAGGCGCAGCAGCCGATCGTCCTCACCGATCTCCCAGTCCTCAGGATCCACCCGGTCGCCACGCCGCAGCGCAACCACGGAGTCCCCCGGCGCCCAGATCATCTGCCACGCCCCGTCCTCGCTCACGCCCGTGACCCACGCCCCCTCGCTCACGTCGTCCCACACATCTAGCAGCCCGCCGTCGAGCGCCAGCCACCCGCCCGGGCGAACGACCTCCCGCGCCCTCCTGAGCAGGCGCAGGGCAGCGAGCGGGTCCACGATCTCCATCAGCGTCCCGCCGAGCAGCAACGCCGCGTCCGCCCCGTCCCCGAACGAGAGGTCCGTGGCGTCGTCGAGCAGGTCGCCCCCGCGCGTCTGCGCGCCGAGCGCCGCGCACGCCGCGAGCGCTTCGGGGTCGCGGTCGATCGCCAGCACCTCGTGCCCGCGCTCGATCATCGGCCCCGCCAGGCGACCGCCCCCGGCGCCCAGATCGACCACACGCTTGCCCGCCTCGCCCAGAAGCGACAACACCGCGTGCGTCTGCGCCGCGTGCTCCTCCGGGCTCAGCGGGAACCAGTCATCAGCGTCACGCGTCACGCGTTCTCCTCCCGCAAGGTCTCGCGCAGGCGCGCCAAGAGTTCCGCAGCGTGCCCCGCGGGCACGTCCTCACCGCCGAACCTGACACGATAGTGCAGCGCCGCCAGCTCGCCGTAGAGGCGACCGGAGCCCTCCCGCTCGGACCGCACCGCCCGGGCGTGCGCCTGGAACGGCGTCCACTCCTCGCGCTCAAAGCCCGCGCGCGCCACCGCACGGTCCGCCCGGCGCATCACCGCGTACAGCCCGCCCCGCCGCGGCGACCCAACCCGCCGACCGCCCAGAGCGCCGACCATGAGCGGCGCCATCATCCCCACCGCCATCGTCAGCACGAACGCCGCCGTCGCCGCGCCGACCGCACGGAGCACGCTGCGCGCCAGACCGCTCCGACGCCCCGCACCCGAACGGCTCGCCGCCGCGTCGAGGAACCGCTCGTACCGCGAGCCGAGCAACGCCTGCTGCGAGCCGCCGTCGTACGACACCACCGAACGCACCCACAGGTCGCTCAGCCACGCCCACGAGCGACGCGTCGCCAGCAGCACGCCGCCCGGCGGCTTGTGCGCCTCGGCCACCTCGCCCGGGGGCGACGCGTCAAACCGCATCCACACCCCCGGCGCCACGTGCGCCTCCACCCACGCGTGCGCGTGCGCGTTCCGCGCGACGAACGCCCCGTCCGCCGTCCGCTCGGTCGTGAGAAAACCGGTGATCACGCGCGCCTCGATACCAAGCGAACGCACCAGCGCCGTCAGCGCCGTCGCGAAGTACTCGCAGTGCCCCACCCGGTGCGTGAACAGGAACGCCTCGACCGGGTCTTCCCCGGGCGCCGAGGCCGGGCGGTCGAGCGTGTAGCCGTAATTGGTCCGCAGATGACGCTCAAGGTAGCGCACGAGCCGCTCGTCGTCCGAGGTGTGACGCACGCCCGGGTCGCGCGTCACGTCGATCGCCGAGGCCAGCTCCCGCGCGTGCGCCGCGATGCGGTCCCCATAAAACGCCGGCGCCATCGGGCCGACGTCGGGGCCGGGACGCGACAGCGGATCGAACTCGATGGTGTAGCGCAGCACCCGCCCGCTCTCGATCCTGATCTCCCGCGTATGCGCGTCGGCGCGCAGGCGGGCCAGCTCCGCGTCCTCCAGTGTGATCGCCCCCGTCTTGCCGACCGTGAACAAACGCTTGGGCTGCTTGCCGACCAGCGTGATCTCGTACCGCGACGCCGTGTCGCTCGTCTCCCCGAGCGTCGCCGACCGCTCCGAGAGACGAAATGGCAGCCACCCCCGCTCGGCCGAGATCCGCTGCCCGCCGTCGGAATACGTATCGAGCACCGAGCCACGCAGGTACACGTGCTCGAGACGCTCAAAGTCAGGGTCCCCGTCAACCGAGCGCACCTCGAGCACCGGCTCGTACGACTCGCGGATCTGCCCGCTCGCCCGCAGCTCGATCTCGGGGTCGAACCCCGTCACGTCACCGCTCCCGGCGCTCCCCGCAAACGCGACGGGCGACGCCATAAACCCGCGCGGCATCACCACGAAGACCGCCGCCATCACCACCGAGCTCACCGCGCCGCAAACCCACACGGCGCGCGACGCGGACGCCCAGCGCAGCGAACGCCCGCCGACGCCCGCCCGGTCTTCCGCGATCGCGATCTGCAGCAGCGCCGCGCACCGGAACGCCAGGACCAGGAACGACAGCAGCACCACGCCGATCACCAGCGAGCTGTGCAGCAACGCCGCGCCGATCACCAGCGCCGCGCAGATGCACAGCAGCATCGAACGGTCGCCCACCGTGCGCAGATCGAACTGCTTCACAAGCACAAGACCGCCCAGGCACATCGAGAAGTACTCGATGAAGTTCGTCGGGTCGCTCGTCACCGCGATCAGCAGCATCGCGAAGACGAGCGCCGCCAGCCCGGCCGACGCCCCGGCGCTCACCGGCTCCCCGCCCCGCCGACGCCGCCACCCCGCTACCGCCCACAACGGGACCGCGCTCACGAGCAGGAACACGCTCGAGAGCGCCGCCGCGAGCGCCGCAAGGGCCGTGCCCGACAACCAGAACAGCGAGCGGTCGAGTTTCGCGAGCGTGGAACGCTTCACAGCGCCGCCCCCACCGCCGCACCGGCCGAACGCAGCCGCGCCCCGCCGGGAACCGCCTCGATGACGATCGTCGCGCGGGGCTCCTCGGCGCGCGCCGCGGTCGCGATGTCCAGGCGCGCGAGCGCATCGAGCGCCGCCGGGTGGTTCTCGATAAGCGAGCCCGGGCGCGCCGGGTCGTACAGCCCCGCGCGCCGCCCCCGCGCGCGCAGCAGCGCGAGCGTCCCCGCGGCGAGCGACACCGCCTCTTCGTTCACGCCCTCGGGGAGATCAGGGTCAAGGCGCAGCGCCACACGCGCCGACGACGTCGCGGCGTCCGCGTGCTCGCGCACCAGCCAGTCGCCGTGCCGCGCGCTCGCCCGCCACGCGATCCGGCGCTGCGGGTCGCCCGGCGCGTACTCCCGCAGCCCGAACACCTCGTCCCCGGCTCCCGCCCGCTTGAGCGAAGCGGGGACCGCGACCCGACCCGTCGCCGCCGCCCGCAGCGAACGCTCGTCCGGGTAGATCGGGCGCGGGCGAACGAGAATCACCGCGGGGCGGATAAACCGCATCGTCTTCTTCGCGGCGCCGAAGGGGTAGCGGCTCGAGGCGTCGATCCGGCGCAGGCGGAGCTCGCCCCGGCGCTCCGGGACCAGCGTCGCCACCGCGCGCGCCGGGGCGCCGCGCGTGACGGACTGCACACACGCCGCCCCCGCACCGGGCGCGTCGCGCTCCTCGATCACCACCGCGACCGCGGCCATCAGCCGGGCCCGCGTCGTCGCGTGGTACCGCAGCGTCAGCGCGCGTCCGACCTCGGCGCGTGCCGGCGCGTGACGACGCAAGCGCAGGCAGCGCATCGAGACCCACGCGTACGTCCCGTTCACGAGCAGAACCCCGACCGCGACGCCGAACGCGAGGAAAAGCAGGTTGTTCTGAGAATGCAGCGAGCCGATGCCAAGGAGCAGCGTCACCGCGACATACAAGAACGCCGAGCGGTCGTACGAGAACCGCGATGTAGGACGCTCGTCCATCACGCCCCATTATGCGCACGCGGACGCCCTGCGGTTCCTACTCGCGCCGGTACCGCTTGTACTGCTCGTACGGGTCCTCTTCGCGCGACGACGGGGCGTCGCGCCCGGGCGCCAGCACCACCAGCAGCCGCTTCGACTTGCCCGGAAGGCGGAAGAAATGCTCCGCGCTCTGGTACCCCGATCGGCTCACGCGCACCCCCGCGTCGTACTCCAGAAACCCGCCCCCGACCTTGTCAAAGGGCGTGTCGAAGTACCCGTCGGGACCAGACACCGCGCTCCCGACCACCTCGCGGTTGATCCGCTCGGGGTCCGTCGAAAGCGTCACGTGCGCGCCCGCGACCCCAGGCCCGCCCTCGAGCGCCGGATCGTCGGCGTCAACCACGACGATGTACGAAGCCTCGCCAGCGATCACCCGACCGCGCAGCGTGTACGAACCGCACGCGCACAACAGCGACGCGCACGCGAGCAGCGCCAAGGCGCGCAACGCCATCATTCGTCTTCCTCCGCGATCTCCTCGGGACGCGGCAGGTCGCGCAGGCTCGCGAGCCCGAAGCTCTCAAGGAAGAACTTCGTCGTGCCGTACAGGATCGGGCGACCGGGTTCCTCGGCCCGCCCGGCGATATCCACCAGACGCTTCTCGAGCAGCGAGCGGAGCATCTCGCCGCTCGACACCCCGCGGATCGCCTCCACCTCGGCCCGCGTCACGGGCTGGCGGTACGCGACGATCGCGAGCGTCTCGACCGCCGAACGCGTCAGCTTGCCGTCGTTGGCGCCGCCGCGGAGCGCCGCGACCACCCCCGCGTGCTCGGGCAGCGTCATCAGGCGGTACCCGCCCGCGACCCGCTCGACGCGGAACGAGCGCCCCGTCGAGGCATACGATTCGTTCAGCGACGCGACGGCCTCGTGCACGAGGGCGCCGCCGCCCTCGCCGAGATTCATCGCTTCCGCCAGACGCTCGGCGCTCAGGGCCTTGTCCACGCACAGCAGCGCGGCCTCAACGCCCCCCGCCACCGCCTCGGCGCTGGCGTCCGTCGCTCGGTTCTCGGTCGTTTCCGCTTGGCTCATCGGATCATCCTAGCCCGCGCGACCTGACCCCGCGCGCCAAAAACCACCGGGTCCAAGCCCCAGCACGCCCAGCCGATCGCCGACCCCGAGGGGCCGGGCCACGCCCGCGGAGGAGAGACACCGATGAGCACCGCTTCCGACGCCGCGTACGCCTCGCACCTCCTGAGCATCCTCAGCGCCGACCGCGCCCGACTCGCGCACGAGCCGAGCCACGCCGCGATCGTCCTCTGGATGGTCGAGGAACTCCGCCGCGCCGCGACCTCCCTCAAGATCGAGCGGGAGACCTCAAAGGCCCTGCTCAGCGCCGCCGGCGAGGCGCGCGACGCCGCCATCGAAGCCCGACGCGCCGCGCGCAGACTCAAGCGCGCCGCCTGAACCGATCGCCACGACGGCGGTACACTCCCCCGCCCGTGCCTCTCAAGACCGACCACACCCTGCCGCGCGAGCGTTCTCCGCTCGCCGAGATTATCGCCGTCGGGCTCCCCAGCGCCGCGACCATGCTGTCCTACCCGATCATGCAGCTGGTCGACATGCGGATGCTCAGCGAGCTCGGGCCCGACGCCGTCGCCGCCCAGGGCAACGGCGGCATGGCCGTGTGGTGGCTCGGCTCCGTCGTCGTCGGCGCCATGAGCGTCGTCAACACGTTCGTCGCCCAGCAGATCGGAGCCAAACGCCCGAAAGAGACCAGCGCCTACGCGTGGAACGGGCTGTGGGTCTGCGCACTCGCCGCCCTCTGCATGCTCCCGATGATCCCCCTCACCCCACTCTTCTTCCACCTCTTCGAGCACAGCGCCGAGGTCCACCGCCAAGAGATCCTCTACGCGCAGATCTCCCTCGCCGGCGGCTTCTTCATGATGGCCTCGCGCACCATCCACCAGTTTTTCTACGGGATTCACCGCCCCGGCGTCGTCCTCGCCACCACCATCGCCGCGCAGGGCGCCAACGTCGTCTTCAACTACGCGCTCATCTTCGGCGAGTTCGGCATGCCCGCGCTCGGGATCGCCGGCGCCGCCATCGGCACCGTCGGAGCCACGACCATCGAGCTCGTCCTCCCCATGATTCTCTTCCTCTCCCCCACCTACGCCCGACGCTACGACACCAGGCGCCAATGGAAACCAAACGCCGACAGGCTCCGTGATCTCGTGCGCGTCGGCTGGCCCGCCGGGCTCATGTCCGGCAACGAGATCTTCTGCTGGAAGATCTTCATGCTGAAGTTCGTCGGCGAGTTCGGCGCCCTCCACTCCACCGCCAGCTGGTTCGCCCTGCGCGTCATGATGCTCTCGTTCATGCCCACCGTCGGCATCTCCTTCGGCATCACCGCCGTCGTCGGACGCTGGATCGGCAAAGGCGACCGCGAGGAGGCCGGGCGACGGGCGATCGTCGGGGTCGCGCTCTGCGTCGCCTACATGGCCGTCTGCGCCGTCTTCATGGTCGTCTTCCGCGAGCAGCTGATCCGCCTCTTCATCACCGAGGAGTACACCCCCGAGCAGGCGGCAGAGATCATCCGCATCGGCGGCCTCGTCATGATCTGCGCCGCCGTCTTCCAGATCTTCGACGCCCTGGGCATCGCCCTCACCGGCGCCCTCCGCGGCGCCGGCGACACCGTCGTCCCGGGCATCCTCAACGCCCTCTGCGCCTGGGTCTTCCTCCTGGGAGGGGGCTGGCTGATCGTCACCCAGTGGCCCGAGCTGGGCAGCCTCGGGCCCTGGATCGCCGCCGCGGCCTTCATCATCGCCCTCGGGAGCTGCCTCGTCTGGCGCTGGCGCTCTGGGAAATGGAAGCACATCGACATCACCGCCCACGCACCCGCCGCCGAGCCCGCGCCCGAACCGCTCCCCGACCCCCTCCCTTGAGATCGCCCCCCCTTTTCCCTACACTGCTGCGTTCCATTCACGCCCGCGAGCCAACCAGCAGGAGCGACACCGCATGATGAGCGACCCGATGGACGTGGTCATCGGCGCCGAGGAATCCGCGCCCGGCGACCCTCAGGCCGCCGCACAGCGCCTCGAAGCCGCCAAGAAGGCCCAGAACGAAGGCGACCGCGAAGGCGCGATCGCCGAGCTCCGGCGCGCCGTCTCCGCCGATCCCTCCAACCAGGAGGCGATCTTCCAGCTCGCCTTCGCGCTCGACCTCGTGGGTGAAGAAGACGAGGCCCTCGCGCTCTACGAGCGCTGCGCCAAGTCCCCCAGCGCCCCCATCAACGCGCTGATCAACCTCGCCGTCCTCTACGAAGACCGCGGCGAGTACGTCCAGGCCGAGAAGTGCCTCCGGCAGGTGCTCGACACCAACCCCAACCACCCCCGCGCCCTCCTCTTCATGAAGGACGTCGTCGCCTCGAAGGACATGTACTTCGACGAGGAGCAGGACCGCGACCTCGCCAAGCGCAACGCCCTCCTCGACACGCCCGTCACCGACTTCGAGCTCACCGTCCGAGCCCGCAACTGCCTCAAGAAGATGAACATCCGCACGCTGGGCGACCTGCTGCGCATCTCCGAGGCCGAGCTCCTCGCCTACAAGAACTTCGGCGAGACCTCCCTCACCGAGATCAAGCAGATGCTCGCGGCCAAGAACCTCCGCCTCGGCCAGCGCGCCGACGAGCAGCAGCGCCACATCCAGCGCGAGATCTTCGACCGCGCCCGCGCCTCGGGACGCGAGGGCTACCTCAACAAGTCCGTCGCCGAGCTCAACCTCTCCGTCCGAGCCCGCAAGGCCCTGCAGATGCTCAACATCCGCACGATCTCCGAGCTCTGCGCACGCACCGAGGCCGAGCTCATGGGCGTCAAGAACTTCGGGCAGACCTCCCTCGTTGAGATCAAGGAACGACTCAACGACCTCGGGCTCAGCCTCCGCGAAGTAGACTGACCCCGCGGGACCATCCCGGCTTCGCACGGAGGCGATCCCCGTGGACACACCCCATCTCCACAGCCGCACGCCATGGCTGGCGATGCTCCTCGCCGCCGTGCTCCTGCTGACCTCCGTCCTCGCCGCGTGCCGCGTCACCCCCACGCGCCCCGCCCGCGCGTACCCCGAACGCGTCTCGCCAACCAGCAGCGCGCTGGGCCCCGATCTCCGGATCCGCATGCGCAAGGAAACCGACGCCGCGTCGTTCGACGCCCCCGGGACCCTCCGCGTCTACTCCGGAGACGAAGCCCACCCGCGCTGGAGCGGACGCGGGCCCCTGCTCCTGTCCCGCACACGCAGCGGGTTCCTCCTCTCCCCCGCCGGCGCCATCCTCCCCGACCAGCGCGCCCGCATCGTCGCCGACGCGGGACTCCTAACGCTCGGCTCCGGCGCCGAGGGCGTGAAGCTCGAGGGCGAGATCCACCTCGTCGCCCGCACCGACATCTCCGCCGGCGCGTTCGACGTCGTCGAAGCCATCCCGATCGAACGCTACCTCCCCGGCGTCCTCGCCAAAGAGCTCTACCACCACTTCGAGCCCCAAGCCTTCGCCGCACAAGCCATCGCCGCGCGCAGCTACGCCCTCCACGAACGCGCCCGGCGCGCCGCCCTCGGCTCGCACTTCGACGTCGAAGCCAGCACCATGGACCAGGCCTACGCCGGAGCCGGCGCCCACCCCCGCGCCACCGAAGCCGTCCGCGCCACCCGCGGACGCGTCCTCACCTGGCGCGGCGAGACCCTCCGCGCCTACTACTCCAGCACCTGCGGCGACCGCGCCGCCTCCGCTCGCGACACATGGCCCGTCACCAGCGGCTACGAGTTCAACGCCGCCGCCCCCCTCCAGGCACGACCCCGCCTCTGCGCGTGCGCCGCCTCCCCCCGCCACCGCTGGGCGCTCGAACGCCCCGCCTCCGAGACTGCCGACCGCCTCCGCGCCTGGGGCGACGAGGCCGGGCACGCCGTCCGCAAACTCACCGAGCTCCGCTCCATCGACGCCGAGGGCCGCAACGAGACCGGACGCCCCAACCGCTACCGCGTCACCGACGCCGCCGGCCAACGCTTCTCGCTCAGCGCCGAAGAACTCCGCGTCGCGCTCAACACCCGAGCCAAGAACCGACCCGACATCACCGCGACCACCCGCGTCCTCAGCGGCGACCTCCGCTGCATCCAGACCGGCGACACGCTCCGCCTCACCGGACGCGGCTTCGGGCACGGCGTCGGGCTCTGCCAGTTCGGCGCCGACGGCCTCGCCAAGCAAGGCCTCGACCACCGCGACATCCTCGCCCGGTACTACCCCGGCGCGACGATCACCTACCTGTATTAAGAAACGCTCCGCGCCTTACGGGAGCAGCGAATACCGCTCGGGCAGACGCGGCGCGAAGACGACCACCGCCGTCATCGAACGCTCGTCCGTCAGGGGCATCGCCGAGTGACGCAGCAGCCGCTCGCCGAGCGAGGGCGGCGCGAGCGTCGGCGGGCCGACCAGCTCATCGTCCGCGACACGCGACGGGGCGTACGTCGCCCACAGCGGATCCACGTCGGGCGATTCCTCACCGGGCCACTCCGCGTCCGGCGCATCGCACACCAGCAGGTACGCGTACCCCTCGTCCATCTCGAGCGACGCGAGCGTCTCCTCGAAGACCGGGCCCTGGTTCTGCGGCTCGAGCGAGCGACGGGCGTCGCCGGGGGTCAGCTGCGGGAGCAGCTCAGAAAGCCGCGGCAGGTGCTGGATCGCCACGTCGGCGCGCATCACAGGAGCGTCAGCACCCGGAGCCGTCCACGCACGGGCGAGCACGCGGAGCCGACCGCTCGGCAGCGTGATCACACGCCCCTGCTGGAGCGTCACCATCTCGCCGCTCAGCGCGCCGCGCAGGGCCTCGACCCACCACGGCGCCTGACCGAGCCACTTCCGGTCCGTCCGACCGCGGAGCGTCAGCCCCTCGCGGATCGTTGTCAGTTCAGTCAGCGGGACGCGCACCAGACGCAGACCGGAATCGGCCAGCGCCCGACGGGTCTCGTCCGTCACGCCGCACGGCTCGCCGGTGTGCGGCGCCACCGCCTCGCGGAGCGACTCGGGAGAACCCTCGACCACCCACCAGTGCATCTCCAGACCGTTCTCCGCCCCGCGCACGACCGGGCTGACGAAGTCAACGTCGGTCGCCAGCAGTGACGGAGAGACCGGCTCGACCGCGCACCCGCCAAGAGCAGCGAGGGCCATCAGAGCCACGCGAGAGATGAGTGTGTGGGTCACGAAGAGCCTCCTCGAACGTCGGGCGAGCATACCAGAATCCGCACTCGCCCCGCCGCGGGTTCCGCCCGATCCTCAGGTCGCGGGCCCCATCTCGTTGATCCGGTCGATCAGGCGACGCACCGTCCCGAACTTCCGCCGAGTATGCGTGAACGCGATCCGCGGGAGCTCCAGATGATCCCGCTCGACCTCGTACGGCCCGCGCTGCACGATCTCGCCCTCGCGCACCAGCTCGCCGAACTCCTCGTTCAGCGCCGCGATGTCCGACTCGCTGAGCGGCGCCCGGAGCCGGATCACGATGTCGTCGCGCACGTACCGCGTCGAGTGGTACACGCTGTAAAACTTCGCCACGTGCTGCGCCGCCTCCTCGGGCGTCTCGCACACCTTGAAGAGGTTCAGGTCCTCGGGGCTGATGAACTCGTACCCCAGCAGGGAATTCTCGACGTAGTTCTGCCAGTGCTTCCAGTAGTCCCCGCCCGCGCCCTCGACAAGCACGATCGGCGCCATCGAGCTCTTGCCCGTCTGGATCAGCGTCAGCACCTCGAACAGCTCGTCCTGCGTGCCGAACCCGCCCGGGAACACCGCGACCGCCTTGCACTGGGACACAAAGATCAGCTTGCGCGTGAAGAAGTACCGGAACGTGATGAGCTTCGGGTCGCCCTGGATCACCGTGTTCGCCGTCGTCTCAAACGGAAGGCTGATCGCCAGCCCGAACGACGACTCCGCGCCGGGGCCCTCGTGCCCCGCCTTCATGATCCCATCGCCCGCGCCCGTGATCACGCCCCACCCGAGCTCCGCCATCCGCCGCGAAAACTCCACGCACGCCGTGTAATCCCGGTGATCCTCCGGCGTGCGCGCCGAACCGAACACGCTGATCTTCGGGACGTCCGGGTACTGGCTGAACACCTTGTACGCGTAGCGCAGCTCCTTGAGCGCCGCGCTCATCAGCTTCAGCTCGCCGCGGTCGCGACCGTCGGGGTGCAGCTTCAGCGACGTCAGCATCAGATCGCGCACGAACCGGGCGTCGCCCACCTCGGGGTCCATGCCCGTCACCGCGATCAGCTCATCGAGACGCGCCGACACGTCCTCGTCGTACAGGCGATGACGCCCGACGCCCGCGTGCTCCTGACCGGGGATGTCGCCGAACGCGCCGCTAGAAAGTTCACTCATCGAGGGGCTCCAGAGTGGAGGGTACATGGTCCGCGAGCTCCGGTCGCTCCGGCGGAGCCGCCCGGTCCACGCGCCCGCCCGCCCCCGGCGCCAGCACGCCCAGCAGCACCCGCCCCGCGTTGGGCAGCCGCACCAGCTCGTACTCGGGCGACCGGATCGGCCCGCTGATCCGCGCCCCCAGCAGCTGATCCCTGAACGCGTCGATCAGGTCGCTCACCAGCGGCACCCGCGTCCGCCCGCGCGTGCGCACCGCCAGGTCCAGCGTCCCGTCGCTCAGCCGCGCCTCGCCCGAAGCCGACACCACCAACGAATCGCTCTGCACATACAAGCGGTCGAAAATTAACAAATCCCCCGCCACGCCAAACTCGATCGCCGCGTCGGTCAGACGCTCGCCCCTCGGCGGAAGCAGGTTCATCAGCTCGAAGACCGGCGTCAGCAACGGAAGCCGCACCACCTCCCCGCCGCTGATCGTAAAGATCCCCCGCCCGACCCGGCGCGACCCGTCCCCGCCCACGATCCCGCGCACCCGCAGCTGCCCGCCGATCAGCCCCCGCGACGCCAGGCTGTCCTCCGGCCGCGGCTCGCCCTCGGGACGCTCCACGATCCACGCCAGAGGCACGTCCGCGCAGCGCACGTCCACCAGGAACTCCCGCTCGTCGCCAAGCCCCTCAGAGGGAGACAGCCGGGCCCGACCGCGGATCACCCCGCCCGCGCACTCGGCCGTCAGCGTCGGGATGTCCACCACCCCCGCGTCGTCGTCCCACACCAGACTCGCATGCCCCGCGCGCATCGGAACGGTCGCCGCACGGAACGACTCCAGCTCCAGCTCGCCGACACGCCCCCCCTCGCCGTCGCCGCGCAGCGTCAGCCGACCCGACGCCCGATCCACCGGCGCCCCCAGATCAAAAGACGCCCTGGTAAACCCGATCACCAGCTCCGATTCCCCGCCCACGTCGCCCGTCACCCACAGCTCGCCCCCCTCGCCGATCGCCAGCCCGATCGCGCTCGCCGCGGCCGCGGCCTGCTCGGGCAGGCTCGCCAGCAGCCCCGGCGTCATCGCCCGCGCAGAAAGATCCACCTCGCCCGCGAACCCGCCCTCCTCCTCGTACGCCCCGTCGAGCAGCAGGTCCCACCCGTCGGCGTGGAGGCGCAGGTCTTCAAACCGCAGCCCGTCCGCGTCAAAGAGCGCCGCGCCCGTCGCCTCCGTGAACGTCGCCCGCGCGCCGTCCCGCGTGATCTCCAGCAGCCGAGGCTCCAGCCGACCGCTCACCGCGACCGACCCATCGGGCTCCCCGGCCACCAGCACCGAAACGTCCGCGACACCCGCCGGGTCCGCGTCGGCGATCGCCCCGCGCACCGATTCCCCCGCCCATCGCGTCGCGATCGCGCGCACCGCGCCGGACCCGAGCCCCACGCCGCGGCCGGCCGCACGCAGACTCGTGCGCTCCCCAGCGACCGGCGTTCGCCCGTCGAGTTCGATCTCACCGACCGGCGTCCCCTCAACGACCGCCGTCGCGCGCACGCCCGCGAACCGCACCCCAGCGTCAGAGATACCCACTTCGCCGCTCGTGTTCTCGAACCCGACGCGCTCCCCGCCGAGCGTCAGCGTCGCCTCATCGAACCGCTCGACTCGCGCCGTCCAGCCGAGGCCCACGCCCCCCCCGCCCCAGAGCTCCACGACCCCGTGCGCAACGCCCCCGAGCCCCCACTCCTCGACGACGCCGGAGTACTCGCGGGCCACGTCGGCGTCCAACGCCGCGAGCTCGCGCCGCGTCGTCTCGTCAAACCCCGCGCCGGTGATCGTCGCCCCCGCCGACCATTCCCCGGTGGTTCGGTCGGACCGCCCGGTGTAGACGACGCCCGCGCCGCCCGGCCCGGTCGCGCCGCCCGAGAAATCAACACCGCCCGCGCCCGCGACGACCGACCCGTTGATCCCCGAAGCCGCGACGATCCCGTCGGTATCGGCGACCAACACGTCGAGGAGATCCAGACGCATGTCCCGCACCGTCGGCGCGCCCTCGTCGCCCACGCTGAGGGCGCCGTCGGCGCGGAACGAGCCGGTCAGGCGCCGTCCCGCGAGCGCGTCGCGCAGCGTCGCAGACGCCGCGGACGCCGCCCCCACCAGCACGTCGTCGATCGGGGCGTGGTCGATGTCAAACCGCACCGTCTGCGTCAGCCCGCTGGTCCCGCTCATCGGGATCTCCACCGTCGCCCGCCCGCGCAGCCCGGTCGGCCCGAGCAGCTGCCCGATCTCCGCCACCGCGACGTCTTCGTCCACCGTCACCGCGAATTCGCGCGCCCGCAGCGGGTACCCGAACCGCGCGGCGCTGATGCCCAGCTCGGGCGACGTCGCCCGCACGCCCCAGCCCCACGGCCCGTGCCCGACGCCGCGCTTGAAGACGTCGATCTCCATCGAGAGCGTTCCGCCCGGCTCAACGCCCTCGCTCGTCTCGCCCGTAAAGAGCGCCGCCAGCGCCTCGCCGTGCTCGCCGCCGATCGCCGCGAAGAGGTGCTCGTCGGCCGGCACGTTCGTCCCGATGATCCGCGCCTCGATCTCCGCGTCGTCCCCCGCCGGGAACGCGGTGACCTCCGCGCGGATGTCCGCCCCGGTGGGCCCGACCGCGCGCAGGTCGGTGAGGTACACGCCGTCGTTATCGAAGGTCATCCGCCCCGCGACCTGCAGCATCGGGTACGCGAAGTCCTCGAACGCGGCGCTCCCCTCCTGCCACGTGAACAGACCGCTCGCGCCCGCCACCCCGTCGACCTGCACCAGGCGCACGCGCCCGTTGATGGTCGCCTCGGGCCCCGAGAACCGCTGCACGAACTCGGCGGCGAGCTGCGGGGCGAAGGGAAGCAGCCCCGGCGTGGGCCCCCAGTGGTAGTCGCTGACCACGATCTCCGCCGAGGCGTCCGCGTCCGGGCTCAGCCCCGCCGTCTCGATGATGACGCGCGCGTCCAGGTCTTCGAACAGCCCGACAAAGTTCGCGTGCAGCCCGTCCTGGTCGATCTCCAGCCGCCCCGTCACGCCGCTGAGGCTCATGAGCCGGTCGGGCACGCCCGCCGCCGTCGGGTTGCGCACCGGAACCGGCGCGAGCACGTCGACGCTGGTCAGGTCGGCCGCCACGAGGAACGAGCCGTCGCTCGCGTACGTCAGCGTCGCGAGGGGCAGACGCCCGCCGATGCGCAGGCGCCTCAGGAGCGTCTCCACCCGCGGGCGCACCGCGCGTGCGCGCAGCGCCGCGAAGTCCACGTCGCGCAGCGCCAGCTCGCCCGTCCCGTGGCGCAGATCGATCTCGCCCTCGAGGACCGCCGGGGCGCGCCGAACGCTCGCGTCCTCGGTCAGGCGCACCGCGTACACGCCCTCCTCGTCGGGGTCGTGACGCATGAACCCGCTGATCGCGATCTCGTGCAGCGGTGCGAACCACCCGGGCCCGTGCTCGCCGAAGACAAGCCGCGCCCCTTCGACCGACACCGGCGGGAGCGCCGCCGGGGTCCCGGCCCCGCCGCCGCCGGCCGTCCCGAGGTTCAGCACGCCCGTCTCGACGTCCACGCTCACCCGGAAGACCGGGTCGATCAGACGGATCGACGTCACCGCGGAGGCCGGGTCGAAGACCGCCCTCGCCCAGTCCACCGAGAGCTCCACCCGCTCGGCGACGAGGATCTCCCCGGCCTGTCCCGCGACGCCGCGGGAGCGCAGCGCGAGCCCCGGCAGGCTGACGTGACCGTTGGGGAGGATCTGCGCCGAGGCGCACACCGCGTCGTACCCGAGGGCCGACTCGAGGCGCGAGAGCGCGAGCGAACGGGTCAGGCGCCCACGGCCGAGGTAGAGCACCCCCGCGCCCACCACCAGCAGCAGCGCCCCGCCGACGATCGTGCGCTTCACCCACCGCCGGCGCACCGCCTTGCGGTGCGCGCGCCGCGCGAGCATGGAGAGCGGGCGTGGGGCTGGTTTCGGGGTCATGGCGTCGCGTTCCGTCCTCTGGCGCCCTACCTTACCCGCGACAATCAGAGCGCTCGTAGCTCAGCAGGATAGAGCAACGGTTTCCTTCGCAAGAGGGCCCCGCCCCGGTAACGGGGACGGGTGGACCGGGTGAATTCGGGGAACCCCACACCGACGCGGCGACCCGCCGCCGAGACGGGCAATCCCGAGCCGAGCCGCCGACGGGGCCTGTCGTCAGACAGTGTCGGCGGAAGGTGTAGAGACCAGCGGGTGAGCCGCCCCGGCGATACACCGCGTAGGACGCGCGACGGCGCGCGTCCGAAGCGCCCGGCGCCCCGGCGTCACACGACGCCGGCGGTGATGAGATGGTCCAGCCCGCCGGGAAACCGGCGGAACCGCTGAAACCGTAGGTCGGAGGTTCGAGTCCCCCCGGGCGCGCTTCACCCCCCACGCGCGGCGCGTTCGAGCGCGGCAAACGCGCGGCGCACGTCGTCCTCTTCCGTCTGCGCGCTCCCGGCCGCGAACCGGATCACGAACCGCTCGCCCCCCTCGGCGCCGGGCAGCGTCGTGTGCGTGAAGAACGCCTCGCCCGAGTCGTTCACCCGCTCCATCGCCGCCCGGGACGGCGCGTCCCCGCCCGTGTGCGCGAAGCACACCAGCGCCAGCGACCGCTCGCACGCCATCTCAAAGACGTCGCTCTCACGCACCAGCGATTCGAACAGCTCCGCGTGAGCGATCCCCCGCCGGACGTGGGCCCGCAGCCCCTCGGCGCCATACGCCCGCAGCACGAACCACAGCTTGAGCGCCCGGAACCGGCGCCCCAGCGGCACCTGCCAGTCGCGGTAATCGATCACGCTGCCCGAGTCGCTCGGCGCGTTGCGGAGGTACTCCGGGGTGATCGAGAGCGCATCCGTGATCGCCCGCGCGTCGCGCGTCCACAGCGCCGAGCAATCGAAGTTCGTCAGCAGCCACTTGTGCGGGTTGAAGTTGAAGCTGTCGGCGAGCGCGACGCCCTCGGTCATCCAGCGCGTCTCGGGCAGCACCAGCGCCGACCCCGCCCAGGCCGCGTCCACGTGCAGCCACGCGCCGGCGCCCGCGCTGATCGCGCCGATCTCCGCGAGCGGGTCCACCGCGCCCGACGACGTTGTCCCGAGCGTCGCCGCCACAAAGAACGGCACGCGCCCCGACGCCGCGTCGAGCCCGATTGCCTCCGCCAGCGCATCGGGGCGCAGGCGCAACCGCTCGTCCACATCGATCAGTCGCACGTTCTCGCGCCCGATCCCCGACACCATCGCCGCCTTGACGATCGACGAGTGCGCCTGGCCCGAGCAGTACGCGACGAGCTCCCCGTCGCGCCCGGTCGCGAGCGCCCGCCGGCGCGCCGCGACCATCGCCACCAGCGCCGCCTCGCTCGCCGTGCCCTGGATCACACCGCCGCCGCGCTCGGATTCTGACAGGAACGACTCGGGCAACCCGATGAGCCGTCCGAGCCAATCGAGCACCCTCGTCTCGATCTCCGTGCACGCGGGGCTCGTTGACCACAGCATCCCCTGCACGCCCAGCCCGGCGCTGAGCATCTCGCCCAGGATCGCTGGCCCGCTCGCGCTCGCGGGGAAGTACCCGAAGAACCGGGGCGATTGCCAGTGCGTCAGCCCGGGCGCCACCACGCCATCGAGGTCAGCGAAGATGTCGTCCCACCCCTCGCCCGCCTCGGGCGCCTCGCGCGGGAGCGCGCCGAACACGTCGCCGGGCGCGCTCTGGGAGCGCACGGGATAGTCGCCCACGCGCTCCATGTAGGAGGCGATCCACTCCACCATCCGGCGCCCTTCGCGCCGAAATTCGTCAGGGGTCAACGCGCGTTCGCTTTCCGTTTAGCGCCGGCGGTTGCCGCGCTCGCGCTGCTGGGTCTTCTGACGGCGCAGCTCGCGGTCCATCTGGCGTTCGATCTCGCGGAAGACGTCGTCGTTGAGCGGGGGCGACCCGCCGCCGCCGTACTTCGCGAACGCCTTGTTCCGCTTGCCCCACGCCTTGAGCTGGGACAGGTACCGCCGGGCCTTGGTGATGTCGCCGTCCTCGTTGGCGGCGATCGAGAAGAGACGCCACAGCTTGCCGACCTCGGCGTCGCCTCGCCGGACTTCCTCGCGGTGGCGGACCATCACCTCGTCGCCGTCCTGCCCGACCTCGACCCAGTCCGACACGCCCATCGCGCGCATCAGCTCGTCCTTCGAGTCAGCAACGCCCTGCGCGTACTTGTACTTGATCGCGGTCTGCGAATCGAAGGTGAGGATGTCGTTCGTGGTCGCGACGATGTGCTGCCCCTCGAGGTCGTTGCGCCACACCACCGAGCCGTCGGCCGCGAAGTCCGCCGAGAGGTTCGTGGGCACCTGCATCGCGCGCATGATCAGCGGGTTCTTCTGCCCACGCTCGCTCACCGTTTCCATCCAGCGGAGCACCTCTTCGAGCTCGCGCCCATCCATGCGCTCGGCGCCGCTGGAGGTCGTCCGGAAGCCGGTCGCCGCGCCCAGGTTGCCCTCGCTCATGAAGTAGATCTCTTCGCAGATCGAGGACGTCATCGCCGCGGCCGAGATCGCCGACTCGATCCACGCGGCGACGCGGTAGTTGGGCTTGATGTCGTCTTCGATCACGTTGATCAGCGGCTCGATCTCGACCAGCGCCCCGCCGCCCGAGTTCAGGCGCAGGATCACGATGTCAACATCGTCGTCCTCGATCGCGTCAACCGCTTCCTTTAACGCCGGGGCGAACATGTACGGGCCGACCATCTCTTCGAGCGTGATGAACGCGACCCGGACCGACCCGTCGTTGGGGGCGGCGCCATCATCGTCGTCGTACCAGTCGTCGTCGTCCGCCGACTCCGTGTTCTTCGCGGGCGCTTCCTCGCGTTCGATGGACTCGATCTTGGAACGGAGCACCAGCTCGTCCTTCGCGACGCCGCCGATCATCACGCGCACGTAGATGAACCCCTCGGCCTCGCGGATGATCTCGCCCTCGAGCACGCGCCCGTCGGTGAGATGGACGCGCTCGGCGTGCGCCACGGTCGCCGACGCCAGCAGCGCCACGGTCAGAATGAGGAATCGGATAGCTCGCATCGGTCGGGTCTCCATGGGTCGATTAACGGCGGCGTCGGCGGCTGTTGTTCTCGCGTTCGTTCCGATCGCGGATCTCTTCGCGCAAGCGCTGGATCTGGATCTCAAGGCCCGCGCGCTGCGTGCCGTTCGGGTCGAGCACCTCGGACTGCGCCGCGAGGAGCCCGCTCAGCCGCTTGAGCAGGTTGAGCAGACGCGCCGGGTTGTTCCCGCCGAGGTCGTCGATCTCCTGCTGGAGACGGATCCGCGCGTCGATCGTGCGCTCCACCTGGTCGGCCGCGCTCTCGAGGATCGAGGTCGCCTTGCCCGTCTCGACGACGTAGTCGTCATCGATGCCGAGCTCCCACACCAGGTCGTCGAAGTTGTCGAACTGCCCCTTCGACACGCCCAGGCGGTACGCCCAGTCCGCGTCGAGGTTCAGCACGTCGTTCTGGTCCAGTTCGTCCTCGTCGTCGTCGTTGGCGCCCTCGCCGTTGTCGGTCAGGATGATCCACCCGTCGCCGTCGGCCTCGCGGGGCTCGTACTCGATGTACTCGACGCGCCCGCCGTCAAAGCGGACCGCGAGCCAGTTGGACTCCACGCACATCGCGCGGATCACCTCGGGGGCGTACCCGCCCTTGATCGCCATGCCGCCCGCGTGACCGAGCGCCGCCGAGAGCAGCTTCTTGTTCACCCATTCGTCGCCGCGGTCGATCTCGCCGACCTCGCCGAGACCGCCCATCACGCCGTCAGGGCGGAAGTAGACCTCGGGGACCGAGAAGGGAAGCAGGCCGGCGCCGCCCGTGGCGCGCTCGACCCAGAACACGATCCGCATCCCGTCTTCGACGAAGGGCTCGACGATCGCGCCGTAGTCCTCGACCAGCAGCACGCCGCCGAGACCGCTCGGCGCGGTGACGTCGAAATCAACGATGACGACCTCCGGGTCGTACGACGCCGCGTTCTCGAGCGCGCGCCGAAGCGTGCTCGGCGCGATGACCGGCTCGCGGGGCGGACGCCCGATCCCGTCGCTCGAGATCAGGATCCCCTCGAGCGCGATGCGGAACACCACGGGCCCGTCGCCGGCGCCGCGATCGCGTGTGGTCTCGAAGTCGTCATCCTCGTCGTCCGTGTCGGCGCCCGCGCCCGCAGGGGTGATCACGCCGCGCTCGATCGAAGCGACCTCGTCGGCGGGGTAGCTCGCCGGGGCCTCGATCCCCGCGAGGACCACCATGATCCGCACCGTCTTGGCGTTCTCCTCGAGGATCCGCCCCACGATCACACGCCCGTTCCGCAGGACGATCCGGTCGAGTTTTTCGCCCGCCTCGCCCTTCTCCGCGGCGTGCGCGGCGGCCGGGCCGGGGGTCCAGTCGGTGGAAACCACGCCGAGTGCCAACGCGCCAGCGAGCAGCGCGAGAGAGGTCACCGCCGTGCCGGCGCGGCGCGACGACCAAAGAAGACGGGTTACGAGCATGTGACGCCTTTCGGGGTTGGTGAGTGTTCGGTGTGATTGCGGTACCCAAACACTCTCCTTCGATTATACGCCCCAGTTCCCAATCGGTTGAGAACGATTTTTAATCCGCCGACTCTCGCAGAAGCCTCGTCGCGGCCTCCAGAGCGCCCGGGCGGTCGGCGACCGCGTTCTCAAGCTGCATGTCGTACAGGCGTTCCAGCGCCCGCCCCATCTCCGGGCCGGGCGGGAAGCCGATCGCGATCAGGTCGCGCCCGTCCACGAACGCCCGCGGCGCCAGCCCCCCCGGGGTCGCGGCCAGCACGCCCACGCGCTCCCGCACCGCCTCGGGCGACCCGACGCCCCGCGACGCCAGCAGCCCCATCGCGTCAGCGAACCACGGGGCCGACGCCCATCGCTTCTGACGAGCCGCGCCCGCGCCGAGGAAGCCCGTCGCGAGCACCCCCGCTCCGCCCAGGGCCCCGCACAGGGCGTCGCGTTCGTCGTTGCTCAGACACAGCGCCGACCGCCAGGCGCGCACCACGCGGTCGATCGCCCCGTCGTCCCACCCCGGCCCGCGGGCGCCCGACGCCTCCAGCCGACCGGCCGCCCAGCCCGCCAGCGCGCCCGCGAGCGTCGCCGAGCCGTCCACCCACGCCGTCCCGCCCGCGGGCAGCCCGTCGCCGAGCGCCGGGGCGTCGAGCCCGAGCGCCTCGAGGTGATCGATCGCGGTCGTGCGAGCCGGGTGGGCCAGCATCCGGCGGATCTCGTCGCCCACCCGCTCCTCGCTGACGCCCGTGAGCTCGGCGGCGTGCGCCCGCACCGCCTCGGCCGTGGCCGGCTCGATGCGGAACCCGAACCGCGCCGCGAACCGCACCGCGCGCAGGGCGCGCAGGTGATCCTCCGCCAGGCGTTCGTTGGGGTCGCCCACGGCGCGCACGACGCCGGCCTCGAGGTCGTCGAGCCCCCCCACGTGATCGATCACCCGCCCCTCGACACGCCGCCCCGCGCGCTCGCCCGCGCCCGCGAGCGGGTCGAGGAACATCGCGTTGATGGTGAAGTCGCGCCGGCGCGCGTCGCTCGGCGCGTCGGCGTACGCGACCGAGTCGGGTCGGCGGTTGTCGCTGTACGCGCCCTCGGTCCGGAACGTCGCGACCTCGATCGTCTGCTTCTGCTCGCGGACCAGCATCACGCCGAAAGAGGCGCCCACCTCGCTGACGCTGCGGAAGACCGCGCGCACGTCGTCGGGGGTCGCGTCGGTCGCGACGTCGTAGTCCTCAGGATCGACCCCGAGCAGCTCGTCGCGCACGCACCCGCCGGCGAAATACGCCTCGTGGCCCCGCTCGACGAGGGCGCGGACAATCTGGACAGCTGCCTGGCGCGCGGGGGTCATCGCCGCAGTGTACGCCTCACGCGCCGGCGCGCACGGACGCGAGCACGTCGAAGAACCGGTCGATATCCGCGTCGCTCGTGTAGAAGTGCGGCGACACGCGCAGCCCGCAGTCCGGGCGCCAGTCCACCATCACGTCCCGCTCGATCAGCGCGGCCGTCGCCGCCTCGCTCCCGTCGAACTGCAGGCACACCATGCCAGAACGCTGCTCGGCGTCGCTCGGCGAGCGCACATCGATCCCGGCCGCGGCCGCGTCCTGCGCGATCCGCGTGGTCATCACCTTGGACCGCTCGCGGATCCGGTCGATCCCGGCCTCCAGAACCGTGCGCACGCCCTCGCGCGCCGCGTACAGCCCGGGCACGTTGGGCGTCCCCGCGAGGAACCGCAGGACCCCCGTGTTGAGCTCCAGCCCCGCGGGCCCGGGGTCGTAGGAGAACGGGTTCTCCAGCCCGAACCACCCCGTGAGGCGCGGGCGCATCTCGGGGATGAGCTCCGGGCGGACATAAAGGAACCCGGCGCCCGGCCCGCCGCAGAGCCACTTGTGGCACCCGCCCACGTAGAAATCCACGCCCAGGTCCTGCACGTCGACCGGCACGCAGCCGGCGCACTGGTACCCGTCGCCGAGCACGTACGCGCCGCTGGCGCGCGCCGCGCGGGCGACCGTGCGCAGGTCCATCAGCGTCCCCGAGCGGAAAAACACGTGCGAGCACACCACCAGCTGCGTGCGCTCGTCGATCGCCGCCGCGACGCGCGCGGGGTCTACCGTCATCCCGTCGTCAGAGGGCACGACCACCAGCTCCGCGCCCAGTCGCTCGAGCGCCGTGAGGAACGGGCGGGTCGTCGAGAACTCCATCGCGGTCGTGACGATGCGACGCCGCTTGCCGGTCCACTCGAAACAGCTCGCGGCCGCGGCCATCGCGCGCGTCACGTTGAGCATGGGCACGACCGTCCCGCCCTGCGCGCCCAGCACGCGCTCGATGTCCGCCGAGAAATCCAGCACCGCCTGCCACCACGGGCCGTCCCACGCGCCGATGCCCAGCTCCGCCCACTCGTTGTAGTACCGACGCAGCGCGCCCTCGGCCGCCCGCGGCACGGCGCCCAGCGAGTGGCTCGCGAGGTAGGTCATCTTTTCGAGAATCGGGAACCGTTCGCGGAAGGCGAGGAGGTCGGCGTGGTCGGTCACGGCGTGGGTCATCGGGGTGTTCCTTGTGCGCGCGCGAGGTCCGCCTCCGCGGCGATAAAGCCGAACGCCGCCCAGTTTGACGACGCGAGGATCTCCTCGCGCAGCGCGCGGGCGCCGTCGTGGTCGCCCGCGATCTCGCGCGAGACGGAGACGCCGTACGCGGTCGTCAGCCAGTCGAGCGAGCCGGGGGCGGTTTCGACGAGCAGCTCCTCGCTGGTCCCCGCCGCGCGGGCGAGGAGCAGGCGGTGGTAGGCGTGGTTTTCGAGGACGTGCATCTCGGGGTGGGCGCGCCGGGCCTGCTCGAGGCTCGCCTCGGGGCCGCGGGCGCGCGCGGCGCTGTTGCTCAGCCAGTAGAGCGTCGCGACGAGCATGTCGTCGTTGACGGCCGCGTAGTCGAGGCACTCGGTAAACGCGAGCTCGGCGGCCCGGAACTCGCCGCGCAGGTAGTGGGCGAGGGCGAGGTGGTAGTAGATGTTTGACTGGTCGGTGCTGCGCGGGATGTTCCAACGGTTCGGGGCGCCGTCGGGCTCGACCTCGTCGGGCACGCCGCGGGACAGCGCCGCGGCGCGGGAGAGGTCGTCCACCGCCGCGTCGAGACGGCGCAGCGTGATGTTCCGGTGCCCGCGGTGGCGCAGCAGCCGGTAGCTCTGCGGGGAGCGCCGCAACCCCGCGGTGAACGCATCGACCGCCTCGCGGTAGCGTCCCAGGTACCCGAGGCGTCGCCCGACCCAGACGTGTGCGTCGGGGTCGTTCGGCTGGCGCTCGAGCACCAGTCTCGCGGCGAGGAGGTCGCTCGCGAGCGACCCGCGGCGCTCCTCGGGGATCGCGGGGCGCGGGAGCTCTTCGCCGAAAAGGGAGATCGCCTCGAAACCCGGGCGCGCCCCGTCCGCGCCGGGGGATGTGTCGCTGCGCGTGGGCGCCGACTCGCATGCGGCGAGGGCGAGGAGGAGAGACGCCGCGATGGCGCGGAGCGGGATCACTTCACGCCGTGCATCATGCGCTTCAGGATCGGCGCGATGACCATGATGAGCACGCCCGCCGCGATAGGCCCGATGACGAGCATCAGATAGAAGCCCGGCATGCCGGGGATGATGAACTCCAGCTCGCCCGACTGGAGGCGGGTTGAGATCCGCGCGATCTGGGCGGCAAGGAGATTGGCGAGCGAGAAGGTAAAGAACCACACGCCCATCATCAGACTCTGGAGGCGGTAGGGCGCGAGCTTCGTGACAAGCGACAGGCCCACCGGAGAGAGACACAGCTCGCCCCACGTGTAGACGACGTAAGTGATGAAGAGCCAGTGCGGCGCCGCGAGCCCGCCCTCGTCCGCCTGGATCGCGCCGAAGATCATCGCGATGAAGGCGAGCCCGAGCAGATAGAGCCCGAGCGCGAACTTCATGGGCGAGGATGGGTTGAGCTTTCGTTTCGCGAGCCAGACCCACATCGCGCCAAAGAGCGGCGCGAAGATGACGATCGTGAGCGCGTTGACGGACTGGTACCACGTGGCGGGGAACCACCCCTCCGTGCTGACCGCGGCGCGTTGATCGGCGATCGCCTGGATCTCGGCTGCGGTCGCGCCCTCGGCGGCGGCGGGGATGCGCGGCCCGAGCTCGCCCATCAACCCGTAAAGGGACCGGTCGGTCTGCTGGGCGGCGAAGACGTTCATCGACGTGCCGGCCTGCTCGAAGGCGGCCCAGAAGAAGATGTTGCCCACGAACGCGAGGACAAGGATGACGGCGATGCGTTCCCAGTCCTGGCGGACGAACGGACGCGTCTGCTCGTAGACCTTCTTCTCGTGCTCGGCTTTCTCCGCGGGGCTCAGCGTGGACGGGTCGACCTCGTCCTTCGCGGGCGGGTCGCCGATCCCCTTGAGGTACTTCGGGCGGAGGATCTGGTAGGTGATGAGGCCCGCGATCATGCCGACCGCCGCGGAGCCAAAGCCCCAGTGCCAGCCGACGGTCTCACCGAGGGTGCCCGCGATCAGCGGCGACAGGAACGCGCCAAGGTTGATGCCCATATAGAAGATGCTGAAGCCCGAGTCGCGGCGCACGTCGCCTTCGGAGTACAGCTGCCCGACCATGACGGAGACGCAGGGCTTAAAGAAGCCCGTGCCGACGACGATCAGGAACAGACCCAGCATGAACGTGAGCAGCGCGCCGGGGCTGGACTGCATCGTGACCGCTTCGCCGGCAGAGATGCCAAAGAGCTCGGTGAGCGCGAGCGTGATGTGGCCCGCGGATATGACCCACGCGCCGATGATCATCGATCGGTGCGTGCCGAGGAATTTGTCAGCCAGCCAACCGCCCGCGATGGGCGTGAGGTAGACGGCCCAGGTGTACCAGCCGTAGAGGCTGTAGGCGCTGTCTTCGGTCCAGCCGAAGCCTGGGTTGGTGTTGGGGTCGCCGTTGGCGAGCGTGTCGCTCGTGGAAGAAATCAGGTAGAGAACCAGCAGGGCGCGCATGCCGTAGTAGCTGAAGCGTTCCCACATCTCCGTGATAAAGAGCACCCACAGACCCTTGGGGTGACCGAGGAACGAGTCCGGAGGGCTGAGTTCGGTCGGGCCGGGGCCCTTGCCGTACTGCAGTTGCTCGACGTCCTGCGGCTGGCTGCCAACGGTCGGGTCTTCGGGGCGGTGCTCGTCGGACATGCGATCGCCTTTCCGCCGACCCGGTGCAAGGAGGTGCCGGGCGGCATCGGGACAGCCTACCGCACGTCTCCCGATCGGGGGAGTGGGTGCGCTGAAGTTCTCAACGGGGCATCTTTCGCGCGGTCATCCTTTATATAGACAGACCGAGAAGGAGATCCCCATGCGCCACGCCGTCTGTTCGCTCGTGCTCCCCCTGCTGCTGCTCGCCGGTTGTTCCGTCTCGCCCGGGCCCTCGCGCGAGCGCGCGCCGGCGGTCGGCGCGGGCGCTCGCGCCGGCGAGTCCCTGCTCGAGCAGTACGCCCGGACGAACCGGTTCCGCTACGGCGCGCCGTCGGGGATGACGTTCACGCCCAACGGCGGCGCCCTCCTCTTCCTGCGTTCGGGGGCGCGGGACGCGGTGCGGGATCTCTACGAGCTGGACCTGACCACCGGCGCCGAGCGGGTGCTGGCGACGGCCGACGCGCTGCTCGACGGCGGCGAGGAACACCTCACGGTAGAAGAGCTGGCGCGGCGCGAGCGCCGGCGCGACGCGGGGCGCGGGCTGACCTCGTTCTCGCTCTCGCCCGACGGCGAGACCGTGCTGCTGCCGCTCTCGGGGAAGCTGTTCCTGCTCGAGCGATCCACCGGGAGCGTGCGCACGCTCGAACCGGGCGGGGCGCCCATCGACGCGCGGTTCTCCCCCGACGCGACGCGGATCGGGTACGCCCGCGACGGGGATTTCTACGTGATGAACGTCGCGACGGGCGACGAGCGGCGTCTGACGCGCCACGAGCACCCGCGGGTCCACTACGGGATGGCCGAGTTCGTAGCGCAGGAAGAGATGGGACGGGACAAGGGGTACTGGTGGGCGCCGGACTCGTCTGCCGTCCTGTACCAGCGCACGGACACGCGGGACGTCGTGACGTTCCGCATCATGGACCCCGCGGACCCCGGCAAGGCGCCGCGGGAGTGGGCGTACCCGCGCGCCGGGACGACCAACGCGGATGTCACGCTGCACCTGCGCGATCTCACGAACGGCGGGGAGATCGCGATCGGCTGGGACCGGGAGCGGTACCCGTACCTCGCGACGGTGAAGTGGGTCGAGGGCGCGCCGCTGACGCTGGTGGTGCAGACGCGCGACCAGCGGGAGGCAGCGATCCTGAGCGTGGACCCGGCGTCGGGCGCCACCGACACGCTGCACGTCGAGCGGGACGGGGCGTGGGTGGACCTGGATCAGTCGGTCCCGGAGTGGATCGAGGGCGGCTCGGCGTTCCTGTGGAGCACGGAGCGGAACGGCGGGCGCCAGCTGGAGGTGCGCGAGGCGGACGGGTCGCTGCGCGGCGTGGTGACGACGCCGAGGGACGGGTACGAGGAACTGCTGGCGGTGGACGACGACGAGGTGTTCTTCCGGGCGCGGGTGAATCAGATCGAGACGCACGTCATGCGGGCGCCTCTGGATCCGGCGGGCGGCCGGCCGCGGCGGATGAGCGAGGGCGTTGGTCTGCACACCGGGGTTTTCTCGGACGGGGCAGAATTCTGTGCGCACCGAGGCGAGCGTCTCGACGGGACGCGGGTGAGCGAGGTCCGCACGGCGAGCGGGGTTCGGGTCGCGGCGCTGCGTGACGCGCGGGAGGAGCCGAACGCGCCGGTGCGCGTCGAGCTGACCACGGCGGACGGGGCGCGCCGCTACCACGCGTCGGTCGTGCGTCCGTCGGGCTACGACAGCTCGAAGACGTACCCGGTGCTGGTGCGGGTGTACGGCGGGCCGACGTCGGTGATGGTGCGCCCGTCGGCGACGGCGATCGCGCTGGATCAGTGGTTCGCGGACCAGGGGATGATCGTGGTGCGGTTTGACGGGCGCGGCACGCCCGGGCGCGGGAGCGCGTGGCTGCGGGAGGTCAAGGGCGATTTCATCACGGCGCCGCTGGATGATCTCGCGGAGTTCGTGACGCTCCTGTGCGCGCAGCGCGACGACATGGACGCGGATCGCGTGGGGATTTTCGGGTGGTCGTGGGGCGGGTACTACAGCGCGATGGCGGCGTGCCGGCGTCCGGACGTGTTCGCGTCGGCGGTGATCGGCGCGCCCGTCGCGGACTGGATGGACTACGACACGCATTACACGGAGCGCTACATGGGCGTTCCGGGCGCAGACGGCGCTGACTATCCCGCGAGCAACGTGCTGACGTACGCGGATCGGCTTCGGGTCCCGGCGCTGCTGATCCACGGGACGTCGGACGACAACGTGTACTTCACGCACTCGGCGAAGCTGGCGGACGCGTGGCTGCGGGCTGGGATCCCGTTCGAGTTCCTCCCGCTGGCGGGGCAGACGCACAGCCCGACGGACCCGGCGGTGGTGGTCCCGATGTACGAGCGGATCGCGGAATTCTTCGTGCGGACGCTGAGCGCCCGGTAAACGGCGCGCGGTTTGCTTCTTTCCTGGTGGTGTCCGCGGGGAGGGCCGCTGGACGCGCTGGGGCGGGTTGTGGACACCGCTCCGGCGGACTTTTCCACCAGCGCTGGCGGCGGTTCGCCGTTTCGCCGGGCACAATCGAAAGGGCAGATCCATGGGTATGCACCAGACGGCTTGCGTCGCGGGCGTTCTTCTCCTGTGCGCCGGCGGGGCGTTCGGGCAGAGCTTCAACATCGACTTCACGCGCGACGGCGACGGTCCCAGCGCGTCGTACGCGGGCGCGGGGCAGGCGGGGTTCTGGAACGCGGTGGACCCGCCCAACTTCGGGGCGACGGTCCCGCTGAGCGGTCTCGACGGCGCGCCCACGGGAGTGACGATCGTCAATCTCGGCGGGGCGGAGCTGCCGACGTTTCTCGGCCCGATCGCGAACGAGGGGGACGATCGGTCGCTGATGAACGACTGTCTCATCACGCGGAATGCGGGGCTCGAGTCGTGCATCTTCTTCGCTGGTCTTGCGCCTGGGATGTACGAGGTGACGATCTACGCATGGATGCCCGAGTCCCCGAGCATCCTGAGCTGGGCGACGGTGGACGAGGCGCCGGGGACGGGGCAGCTCGTCGGCGGCGCCTGGGCCGGCGGTCACGAGCTGGGCGTGACGTACTCGCGTCACACCGCCGAGGTGCTCGAGGACGGTCGGCTGCGCACGCATTCGGGCATCGCGGCGGGCGCGGACGCGGCGCTCGGAGCGGCGATGAACGGTCTCCAGATCCGGCTGCTCGTCGCGTGCCCGGCTGACATCGACGGCGACGGGGCGGTCGGCTCGGGCGATCTCGCGGTGATGCTCGCGGCGTGGGGGTCCCCCTGCCCGCTCGCCGCGCCGATGTGCGCACCGGATCTCAACGAGGACGGGAACGTCGATTCGGGCGACCTCGCGGTGCTGCTCGCCGCCTGGGGTGCGTGCGACTGATCGCGTACGCTGGCGCGCATGGAAACGTGCGACAACCGGTGCCCCTGGGCGACGAGCGAGCTCGAGGCGGCGTACCACGACGAGGAGTGGGGTGTGCCCGTGCGCACGGACGACTCCTTGCTCTTTGAGATGCTGACGCTCGAGGGCGCGCAGGCCGGGCTGAGCTGGGCAACGATCCTGAGGAAGCGCGAGGGGTACCGGGGCGCGTTCTGCGGGTTTGATCCTGAGCGTGTCGCGAGGTACCGCTCGCGCGACATCGAGCGGCTGCTCATCAACCCGGGGATCGTGCGCCATCGCGGGAAGATCGAATCGACGGTCGGCAACGCGGCGGCGGTGCTGCGTGTGCAGGACGAGCTCGGGGCGCTGAGCGCGTACCTGTGGTCGTTCGTTGACGGCGACCCCGTGATCAACGCGCACAAGTCGATGAACGACATCCCGTCCTCGACTCCGCTCTCGAAGACGATCAGCAAGGACCTGAAGAAGCGCGGGTTCCAGTTCGTGGGGCCGACGACGGTGTACGCGTTCATGCAGGCGAGCGGGATGGTGAACGACCATCTCGTGACGTGCCCGCGCTGGCGCGCCGTGCAGGGGATGTGAGATCGGTTACGGGTTCACGCGCCGGATGCTGTACTCGTCGATCATCAGCAGGCTGAGGCCGGAGTCTGAGATGAAGGGCGTGCCGCGGACGCGGACGGGCTCGGCGAGGTAGTCGCGGACGAGCCCGGGCGCGGGCGTCGCGTCGCGGGCGGTGAGGACGTAGTAGCCCTTGGAACCATCGGCGCGCGTGGCGTAGAGCATGGGCGGGATGCCGCCGTCGATGCAGAGGGTGGCGCACGCCTTGTGGGCTTTGCCGTCGCCGGGCTTCATCGCCCCGAGGTAGCACTTGGCGTCGAGGATCTCGCCGGTGAGGGTGATCTCCTCCCCGACGAAGAGTGTGGTGTCGCTGGTGCGGCGTTCGTCGAGCGGGGTGACGGCGGATGGGTCGGGCGCGAGCTCGATCATGCGCCGTCCTTCGCGTTCGAGCACGAAGCCGGTGAGGCGGGCGGTCTGGGTGTGCAGCGGGCCCAGGCGTTCTTGCGCGCCGCGCTTGCCCATCTCGACGACGAGGTAGGTCCCGTCGCTGGTTTCGAGGGCGGGGTAGGGGTTGGCGAGGACGAGCCCGGTGAAGGTTTGCTCGCGGGTGGTGTCCCAGACGGCGGGGCCGGGGTCGCGCTGGAGCGCGGCGATGCCCGCGGACGCGAGCAGGAGCGCGAGGGCGATGGTCGCGACGGCGAGGCGGACGGTTCGGCGGTGCTTCGCCGGGAGCGGGAGGTAGCCGACGTAGAGATCGCCCTGGCTCATGGTCGGGGCTCCGGGAGGCGCGCGGGGGCGGCGGGCGTGCCGGGGGCGTTCGGTGCGGGGTTGAGCTGGAGCGCGCCCCCGCTGACGCGGAGTTCGTAGGTGGGGATCTTCTCGGTGTAGGGCGGCGGGGATTGTCCGTTGGTCGCGTCGTACTGGTAGCCGTGCCAGGGGCAGGTGACGCAGCCGTCGATGATGCGTCCTTCGCCGAGTGGGCCGGCCTGGTGGGCGCAGACGTTGGAGATGGCGGAGAAGGAGTCGGCGTCGCGGAAGACGGCGACGCGCGTGCCGCCGGGGCAGACGACGACGCGGGCGGCGCCGTCCTCGATGTCGTGGGGGTTGTCGAGGGTGATCCAGCCGTCGTCGATGGTCGCGGGGCGGGCGTCGGCGCGGTGTTCTTTGATGGCGGCGGCGAGGTGCGCGGCGCTGACGCAGACGACGCCTGTCGCGAGGAGCGCGGCGTAGACGGGGGATGTTTCGGATTGGAGCGCGCCGAGGGCGACGTGGAGGACGACGAGGGCGTAGGCGGGGTAGACGAGCATGTGGATGGATTTCCACACGCGCGGGGAGAGGGTGGCGAGCCAGTAGTCGTGGCTGGTGGCGGCCATGACGAAGAGGACCAGCAGGGCGGCGGCGCCGAGGACCTCGAAGGGGAACCCGGAGATCGAGGCGAAGGAGTCGTAGCCCGCGAGGACCGCGGTGAGGGGGGAGCGGTCGCCGAAGCCGCCGTAGAAGAGCGTGGCGAGCAGGGCGTGGAGGAGGGCGACGGCGAAGGTGGTGACGCCGAGGTGTCGGCGGTTGTAGAGGAGCGGCGCGAGGCGGTCGGTGAAGCGGGCGAGGGGTCCGATGAGGAGCACGACGTGGAGGAGGACGAGCGCGAGCGTGGCGAGGGCGCGGAGGATGAGGATGGGCGGGGAGATGTCGCTTGGCGCGGGGTGGGTGAGCATCGAGACGGCGACGAAGACCGCGAGGTAGGCGACGCACGCGCCGGCGAGGAGGAGGTCGTAAGTCTTCTTGTGGGTGTTCCACTGCACCCAGCGGTAGGCGTTGGTCACGGGGCGCTCCGGAGGAGGAGCGCGAGGGCGAGTGCGGCGAGGGTGATCGGGGCGATGAAGGCCCAGAGCGCGAGGTGTCGCCTGCGGAGGTTGGCGTTCACGGCGCGTCCTCGCGGGGCGGGCGGAGCAGGAGGGGCCAGAGCGCGGCGGCGGCGGGGATAAGGAGGAGGCGGACGTGCGCGGGAGAGGTCCGCAGCGCGGGGCTGCGCGCGGGGGCGAGGCGCGTCGCGTAGACGATCGCGAAGAGGAGGCCGATGGCGGCGTAGGCGGCGAGGACGAGGAGGGCGATGGTCATCGGTTGGTTGGATCGTTGAACTGGGCGTACCAGCTTTGGATGAGCGAGATGGAGCGGGGGCGGAGTTCGCCGTCGATCGTTCGAGTCGCGAGGAACCGCTCTCCGTTCGGGTCCATGCTCCAGCCGTTTTCCAGCGAGACGTTGACCGCTTCGGCGTCGAGGACCTGTCGCGGCGAGCTGAACGTGAGCGTCGGTTCCCGTGTGACGTCAACGGCGTACACACTGCTGTCGTCGAGCGCGCAGTACATGATGCGCGTGCCGTCCGACGACCAGGTGGGTTCGATGCCGGAATCGGTGGAGATCTGCCACCTGCCGTCGCCCGAGGGGAAACGGGTGCAGTAGATCTGCGCTTCGCCATCGCTCCTTGTGGTGTAGAGGAGGAGGGACCCGTCGGGGCTGAGGGCGAAGGCTTTGTAGGTCGAGCCGCTCATATCCACGACGTGCGAACGCGACTCGGTGTCGTCGAGGGGCACGGCTTTGACCGAGATTTTTTGCCCGCCGGGTTGATCAACGTACGCGCCCAGGGTCCAGTCTGCGCTGAGCGTTGAGAGAGCGCCGGGGAGCGTCGGGCGGGTTTCACCGCTCCCATCAGCGGCGAGAAACCTGGTGAAAAGCACGCTCTCGGTCCCGGGGGCGAACCCGATCACCACGATCTCGGAACCATCTGGGGACCATGCGACCGGCGCCTGCATCTGCTCGGAGAACGTGATGCGCGTGTTGGTCCGGCGCACGGTGTCGTGCACCCAGATGTCAAACTTGGGCGAGACGCCGGTTGAGAACGCGATCTTGGAGGCGTCGGGTGAGACGAGGACTCCGAAATAGACCTCGTGGCGGCTGTCGATCACTTCGACGTCGCCCTCGGACGTCACCCACACGAGCGAGGAGGGCGCGGTGGCCGTCCCGCGCAGGACCACGAGGTCCCCGGTGTTGGAAACGGACGCGGTCCACGCCCCGGGTTCGGCGAGGAACGGCTCACCCGACGTCTCCATCCGGCTGGGAGTGAAGGGGACTGCCCAGACGTCGCGATCGAAGCCGCCCATGGCGTAGAGCACGTGCCCGGATGGTGCGTAGGTCGGGCGCGAGAGCAAGTCATCCGAGTTCCCCGCAAGATCGACCGTGTGCTCGCCGTCACTCGCGACGATGTTGAAACTGAAGTTGAGTTGATGGACAACGTAGAGCAACGTGTTTGTGCCCGGGACGACCGAAACATCGTGGTAATCGACGATGGATTCATTGTTGGGCACGATCACGGTCGGGGCCCCGCCTCGCGCGGGGATCTGCATGATCCCCTGCTCGGTGTCCGCGACGACGAGGTGGTTGTCTGCGGTCCAGCCGCCACCGCTATGCTCGTGGAGCGAGAGCGGTTCGGTCGTGAGGCGCAGCGGGGCGCCGCCGGCCAGCGGGAGCTTGTACAGGTACCGCTGGTCGTAGTACACGATGGACTGTGAGTCCGGGGACCAGAAGACGGCGATCGCGTCGTGCGTCTCGGTGAGGGTGCGCGAGTCGAACGAGTTGATGTCACGGAGCTGGACGACCCCGTCGAGGATGTACGCCACGTGCGCCCCGTCCGGGGAGATCATCGACATGACAGAGTCGAACTCCGCGGCCTCGCTCTCGACCTTGAGGTCGAACCTGGCGACGGGGCGTTGCGGGATCGGGCGGGTGGCGACGACGCCCGCCCAGACGGCCGCGAGGAGGGCGATGAGCACGAGCGCGGCGCCCCCCCACTTCACGCCGGCGCCGGAGCGCTGACGGGGCGGTTCGGGGGCGGGCTCGGCGAGGCTGCGGCGCAGGTCGAGGCGGACGTCGCCGATGTCTCGGTAGCGCTCGCTCTTGTCACGAACGAGGCAGCGGTCGATGACGCGCCGGACGCCCGCGGGCGTCGTGCGGGGCAGCGCGCTGGCGTCGATGTCTTTGTGCAGGACGGCGGCGATGGAGTCGCTGACCGTCTCGCCGCAGAAGGGCGAGGCGCCGGTGAGCATCTCGTAGAGGATCACGCCGAAGGCCCAGATGTCGGTGCGTTTGTCGACGCGCCGCCCGCGGGCCTGCTCGGGGCTCATGTAGGCGGCGGTGCCGAGGATGACGCCGGCGATGGTGGGCGAGTGGGCGGCGGGGCTGGTGAGCGTCGGGTTCTGGCTCAGCGAGGCGGAGCTCGAGGCCGGGTCGTCCACGCGGGCGAGCCCGAAGTCCAAGACCTTCGCTTGGCCGTCGCTGGTGATTTTGATATTCGCGGGCTTGAGGTCGCGGTGGATGACGCCGGCCTCGTGCGCGGCCTCGACGCCGGCGGCGATCTGGCAGGCGATCTCGACGGCGTCCTCGACAGGGAGCGGAGCGTGATCGATGCGCTCCTCGAGCGTCTCGCCGTCGACGTACTCGAGGATGAGGTACTTGATTCCGCCTTGCTCCTCGAGGCCGTGGATGCCGGCGAGGTTGGGGTGGTTGAGGCTCGCGAGCGTGCGGGCCTCGCGCTCGAAGCGCTCGAGCCTGGCGGCGTCCTCGGACAGCTCGTGCGGGAGCGTCTTGATCGCGACGTCGCGGTTGAGGCGGGTGTCCCGCGCGAGGTAGACCACACCCATGCCGCCGCGGCCGATCTCGTGCGAAACGGAGTAGTGGGCGATGCTGTCGGGGGTATTTTCGGTCACGCGGTGAGTGTACTCGTTCGTCTCCCGGGGCTGCGCGCCGCGGCGGGAGGGACGCCGCTAGGCTGCACGCATGAACGAACCCAGCCCGACGACGTCGCCGATCCGCACCCTGTTCGAGTCTGGCCAGCTCGGGCAGGCGTTCCAGCTCGCGGCTCAGACCGTGCAGCGCGACCCGTCGGACTTCGACGCGTGGTGCGTGCTGGGGCACATCAAGCAGTTCCAGGGGTTGTGGAGCGAAGCGCAGCAGTGCGCCGCGAACGCGCTGAGGATCCGCGCTCACGACCCGGAGGCGCTGCTCCTGCTGGCGTCGGTGCTTGGCGCGATGGGACAGACGGACGCGGCGATCGCGCGGTGCGACGAGCTTCTCGCGATCGATGGCGCGCACGAGGGCGCGCGGTGCGCGAAGGCGGGGTTCCTGGAGCGGGCGGGGCGCCTCGAGGAGGCGCTGGCGATCGTTGACAGTTTCGGCGCGGCGGCGCCGATCGCCGCGGCGGTGGTGCTAGTCCGGGCGCGGCTGCGCGAGGGGAGGTTCGAGGACGCGCTTACCGCGGCGGACGCGGCGCTCGCGCGGGAGGACGTCCCGGGGCGCCAGCGGTACCAGCTGCACATGCTCCGCAGCCGGGCGCTCGATCGGCTCGGGCGGTACGACGAGGCGTTCGACGCGGGGGAAGCCGGCAACGCGCTGGCGCTCCCCGAGAACGCGCCGAGCGGGGCGTACGCGCAGCTCGCCGACGCGGTAATCGCTGCGTACACGCCCGAGGCGTTCGCGTCGTTCCCGCGCAACAACGCCGCGACGGCGGCGCACGTGTTCATCGCCGGGTTCCCGCGTTCTGGCACGACGCTGGTCGAGCAGATCCTCGACGCGCACCCGGGGGCGGTGGGCGTGGGCGAGGCGAAGGAGATCGACGTCGCGACCCGCACGCTCCAGGCGCTGACGGGCGCGTTCGTCGAGTACCCGGGGTGCGCCGCGTTCGCGGGCGAGCCGGTGCTGGGGCAGATCGCCCGCGCGTACGAGCAGGCCATGCACGCTCACGGCTTCACGGGCGCCCCGGTGCTCGTGAACAAGAACCTCCAGAACCTGCTGCACGTGGGGTTCATCGCGCAGCTCTTCCCGAAGGCGCGGTTTATCCTGACGCAGCGCGATCCGCGGGACGTCGCGGTGTCGTGTTTCTTCGGTCAGTTCCGCGCCGAGGCGATGCCCCACCTGTTCCGGATGGACGACATCGCGGCGTCGCTGGAGGCGGCGGAGCGTTTGACGGCGCACTGGCAGGAACTGCTGCCGGACCAGACGTGCGTGGTGCGCTACGAGGACCTGGTGCGCGACCACGAGGCGCAGACCCGGCGGGTGGTCGGCTTCGCGGGGCTGGGGTGGGACGAGCGGTGCCTGCGGTATTACGAGTCGGGGCGCACCGTGATGACGCTGGCGTACGACCAGGTCTCGCGCCCCATCTACGACTCGTCCATCGGGCGGTACGCCAGGTACCAGGACCACCTCGGGCGGGTCGGCGCGATGGGCTCGGGAAGCTGATCACGCGCGGGTGTTCGCTACACTCGGCGTGTGACTGACCACTCCCCTCCGGCTTCGATCTCTCACTACACGATCACCCGCGAGCTCGGGCGCGGCGGGATGGGCGTGGTGTACCTCGCGCGGGACACCCGGCTCGACCGGGACGTGGCGATCAAGTCGCTCCCCGCGGAGCTGGCGTCCGACCCGGCGCGGCTTGAGCGGTTCGAGCGCGAGGCGAAGACGCTGGCGCAGCTCCATCACCCCAACATCGCGGCGATCTACGGGGTCGAGGTGCAGGACGGCGCCCGGTACCTCGTGCTCGAGTACGTCGAGGGCGACACGCTCGCGGAGCGGCTGGACCGCGGGCCGCTGGCGCTCGACGACGCGGTGGAACTCGCGGGGCAGATCGCGGCGGGGATCGAGGCCGCGCACGAGGCGGGGGTGGTGCACCGCGACCTAAAGCCGGGGAACGTGATCCTGACGCCCGACGGGCACGCGAAGGTGCTGGATTTCGGGCTCGCGCGCGCGGACGATCCGCAGAGCAACTCGAGCGCCGGGCTCGACAGCCCGACGATGACGACGCCCGTGATGCACTCGCCGACCATCGCCGGGGCGATCCTCGGGACGGCGCCGTACATGAGCCCCGAGCAGGCGCGCGGGCGGCGGGTCGATTCGCGCACGGATGTGTGGTCGTTCGGCGTGGTGCTGTACGAGATGCTCACGGGCGAGGGCCCCTTCCGCGGCGAGACGGCGACCGACTCGATCGGCGCGATCCTGCACAAGGACGTGGACCTCGACCGCCTGCCCGCGCAGACGCCGGCGATGGTCCGCCACGTGATGCGCCGCTGCCTCGAGCGCGACAAGACCAAGCGGATGCAGGCGATCGGCGACGTGCGCGTGGAGCTGGAGGAAGCGGCGCGGCTGCTGGAGTCCGGGGAGTACGAGCCCGTCGGCGCGGCGGCGGCGACGCGCAGGAAGTCGTGGGCCTGGCCGTTTGTCGCCGCGTTGCTGTTCGGCGGGCTGCTCGCGTCGCTCCTGCTGCGCCCGTCGGCCGCCGCACCGACGCTCGCCGCACCAACGACCACCGCGATGCCCCGGATCGGAGCGGTCACGCAGCTCACGGACGTGGCGGGGCAGGAGATGAGCCCCGCGCTCTCGCCCGACGGGAAGACCCTGCTCTATGTCATGTTCGAGGGCGGCGGCAGCGTCATCTATGCGCAGCGGGTGGGCGGGTCGAACCCGATCAACCTGACGCCCGGGCCTGGTGTCCTGAATACTGACCCCGCGTTCAGCCCTGACGGGGAGCGCATCGCGTTCGTGTCCTCCCGAGAGGGCGGTGGCGTCTTCGTGATGGGCGCGACGGGCGAGAACCCGCGCCGGGTGAGCGACGTAGGGTTTGATCCTGCATGGTCGCCCGATGGGCGCTCGCTGGTCTACACGACTCAGATGGTGATCGGCCCGCTGAGCCGAACAGCGAGGGCTTCGCTGTGGATCGTGGAGGTCGAGACGCGTGAACGCCGTCGGCTCGACACGGCGGACCCGGACGACGACTCGGTCTTTTCGGGGGACGCCGTCGAGCCCGCGTGGTCGCCTGACGGGTCGCGGATCGTTTTCTGGGGTCTTCGCGACGGGCAGCGCGATCTCTACACGATCAGCGCGGAGGGCGGGGATCGCGTCGCGCTCACGGAGGACGCGCCGACGGACTGGAACCCGGTGTGGTCGCCCGACGGGCGCTCGATCCTGTTCCTGAGCGACCGGAGCGGTCGCGACGGGCTGTGGCGCCTGCCGCTCGGCGCGGACGGGCGCGCGGCGGGCGATCCGGTTGAGCTCATGCCCGGGCCGGCGTCGATCGTCGAGTTCGCCTCGACGCCCGACGGGTCGCGTCTCGTGGTCACCGAGAAGCGGGTGCGCAGTGTGATCGAGCGGGTCGGCTTCGACCCCGAGCAGGAGACGTTCGTAGGACGTCCCGAGATCGTGCACGAATCCTCGGTGGTGATGTTCCAAACCGATGTCAGCCCCGACGGTGAGTGGATCGCGTTCACCACGGGCAGCGCTCAGGAAGACATCAACGTGCTCCGCACCGACGGGACCGGGCGACGCCAGCTCACGGACGACGTGTACAAAGATCGTGGCGCGGTGTGGACATCTGACGCCCGCTCGCTGATCTTCTACTCCGACCGCGAGGGCCCGTACAAGGTCTTTCGCATGAACCGCGACGGCACGGACATGACGATGATCCTGGACGAAGACGACGGTGGGCACACGGTGCCGAGCTTGTCCCCGGACGGGCGGCTGCTCTACGCGACGGGTATGAACGCGGGGAACAGACTGTATGCGCTCTCGCCCGACGGAACGTATGAAGAGGTCGAGGCGCCGCTTTCGGAACTGTACGGGTGCGAGTGGTCGCCGGACAGCACGGCGATCCTCGCGTTCGCCGTCCAAGCCGATGGCACGCGCGGCTACGTGTACGTGAACCTCAGCGATAAGAGCGAGACACTGCTGCGTGGCCCTAACGGGCATCTCCTCGTGACCACAAGCCCGGCGCCCCCGAACTGGCTCGATACCCACCGGTTCCTCGGGTGGGACGCGTCGAGCGGCTCGTTTTATATCGGCGACACGAGCACGGATACCGTTCGCATGATCGAAGGCGCGGCCGGGCCGATCTACCAGCTCCACGTGGTAAAGAGCGGCACCGAGGTCTATCTCTCACGGAACTATTTAGACACCAACCTGTGGATGGTGGAACTGGAGGAGTAGCCCGTGAACGAGGAGCTGCCGGCGACGACCGGGACAACCAGCGAAGTGGGCGTTGATCAGGCGCCCGAAGAAGTGGTCGGTGAGACGATCTCGACGGGCTTCGAATCCGTCGGTGACCGGATCAGCGAAGTGATCGAGAACCCGACGCTCGACACCGCGGTCGAGGCGCTCGGGCCGGTGCTCGTGGACGTCGGGCTGGCGATCATCGGGCTGATCGTCCTGCTGCTGATCGTGTCGATCGTCGGGCGCTGGGCGCAGAAGCTGACGCGGATGGCGCTCTCGCGCGTGCGCCTGGAAACGACCGTCGTTCAGTTCCTGGCGCGGGTCGCGAAGTACACGGTGTGGGTGCTGGCGCTCCCGGTGGCGCTGGAGATCTTCGGGATCCAGACGGCGAGCTTCGCGGCGGTGATCGGCGCGATGGGGCTGGCGATCGGGCTGGCGATGCAGGGCTCGCTGTCGAACATCGCCGCCGGGATCATGCTGCTCATCCTGCGCCCGATCAAGATCGGGGACTGGGTGGAGATCGACGGGGAGTACGGCGAGATCACCGACGTGGGGATCTTCTACACGCACCTGAACACGTTCTCGAACAAGCTGGCGATCCTGCCCAACAGCCAGGTGCTGGGCGTGAAGATCGAGCACTACACCGCCAACGACACGAGGCGCCTCGACATCCCGGTCGGCGTGGCGTACGGGACGGACCTCAAGCAGGCGCGCAGCGTGCTAGAAGAGGCGGCGGTCTCGTCGTCGCTCTCGCCCTACCCGAGCAACGGTCCGAGGGTCGTGCTCAGCGGGTTCGGGGACTCGTCGATCGACTTCGAGGTGCGCGTCTGGTGCAAGAGCCGGGAGTACTGGGAGCGCCAGACGACGGCGATCACCGCGATCAACGACGCGCTGGCGGGCGCAGGGATCGAGATCCCGTTCCCGCAGCGGACGCTGACGTTCGGGGGGCGCCTGGGCGTGGACGCGGAGGGCTCGGACGGCTGAGCGGGCGTTTAGGCGGCCTTCTGCTCGGACGTGCTGACGCTGACGCAGTTGCGCCCGTCGCTCTTGCTGGCGTACATCGCCTTGTCGGCCTCTTCCATCGCGTCTTCGATGCCGCCCCCCCACCCGGCGGGCAGGAGCGTGACGCCGATGCTGGCGCTGACGGGGATGTGGGCGTCGGGGGTGCGGACGGGCTCGGCGGCGATCGCTTTGCCGAGCCGCTCGGCGAGCGCCTTCGCGACGCTTTCTGAATCGCACGGGGAGAGCACGCAGAGGAACTCGTCGCCACCGAGACGGCCGACCATGTCGGTTTCGCGGAGGGACGAGAGCATGCGCTTGGCGGCGGTGCGGAGCACCTCGTCGCCGGCGTTGTGCCCGTAGGTGTCGTTGATGTGCTTGAACTTGTCGAGGTCGAGCATCATGAGCCCGCAGTCGTCGCCCGCGAGCCTGGCCTGCCTGAGGGTCTCCTCCGCGAGGTCGAGGATCCCCTTGCGGTTCCACACACGGGTGAGCTGGTCGATGAGCGCGCGGCGCTGTTCGGCCGAGACCTCCTCGACGAGCGCCGCCTGGACCGCGTTCGCGGTCGCGGCCTGCATCTCGAGCTCGACGAGCGCCGCGATGTCGCGGAGCTGGTTCTTGTCGGTCTCGGTGAAGTTGTAGGTGTCGCTGTGGTTCACGCAGAGCATGCCGACCTTGAAACCGTCCGGCGAGCGGAGCTGCACGCCAGCGTAGAACACGACGTGCGGCGGGCCGGTGACGAGGGGGTTGTCCTTGAACCGCTCGTCAGCGCGCGCGTCCTCGACGATGAAGATCTCGTCCTCAAGGATCGCGTGCCCGCAGAAGGACACCCCGCGCGAGGTCTGGCACCTGTTGGAGCCCTGGATCGATTTGAAATACTGGCGGTCGGCCTCGACGAGCGAGACCGCGACGATATCCACGTCGAGGAGACGCTTGGCCAACCGGGTCAGCCGCTCGAACCGTTCATCGAGCGGCGTGTCCACGAGATTAAGGGCCCGAAGAGCCTGCAAACGCATGGGCTCGTCGGGAGCAAGATCGGGCTCGACTGACACTAGACGGCTCCTTGCAGATCGACTGTCGTTCCATCGGGCACGACCGCGCCCGAGTCCAGCCCGAGCGCACGCGCGGTGTGGGAATCGTCGGTCCGAGTGGGTTATTGAGGCGGGAGAGAGGGCCGGGCCACCTACTCATGGGGGCTGGGCCCGCTTCTGCGCGGGGCCTCAGCGCGGCTTGAGCATCACGACGACAGCGCTGGCCGACGCTCCGGTGCTGGTGCGGAACCCGATCGGGCCTGGCGCACACCAGCGGGCGTCGCCTGCTTTCAGCGCGAACACGCCGTCGGCGGTCGTCAGGGCGCCGGGGGCCTCGGCGACGACCACCACCGGCGTCGGGGCGTCGAGCGAGACGGGCTCGCGCGGCAGCGCTTCGACGCGCACGATGCGCGCCATGTCGTTCTCGATGAGCGTCTCGCCGGGGGCGGGGAGTTCGGCTCCGTCGAGGGCTGGCTGGGTGCTGAAGATCTCGACCGTCACCACGCGGGCGGTGGTGGAGCCGATGTTGGCGGTGCGGTGGACGATGGCCGAGGCGCCGAAGGCAACGGCGCCTTGTTCGACGCGTTCGTCTTTCGTGGTCCCGTCGTCGTTGGTGATCCTGAATTCCGAGTCGGTCAGAAAAACCACGACCGATTCGATGGGGTGCGAGTGCAGGAGGGTTTCTTCACCCGGCGCGAGACGGGTTTCCATCACGCGGACGTAGCCGTTCTGAAGCCGCAGGTGGTGGTGCGGCTCAAGAGCCCCGGGGAGGGACGGGTGGGGCGCCGCACACGCCGAGAGCGCCATCGCGGCAGAGAGGAAAGCGACCCTGCGAACGAGCACGCGCAGGGCGTCGAGAAAGGAGATTCGCGTCGCGCCGGGAGTGTTGTTCATGCTCTCGCTCTCCATACTGGGGTGTTGGGAGCGTATCCGTTCCCTCGGCGGGCGACGCGGGCCCCGGGGCGAGCGGCGGGCGGCGGGCGGCGGGGGACAAAAAAAGAAAAACCCCCGCTGACGCGAGGGCTGAGAAACGAGGCGGACGGGACTCGAACCCGCAACCACCGGATCGACAGTCCGGAACTCTAACCAATTGAGCTACCGCCCCTATGGGGCTCCACCGGCGGACCGGGGAGAAGAGAAAAGGTACCCGACCCACCGGGGCTGTCAAGGTGCTGAGGCGCGACCGCCCGGGCGCCCCGGTCGGGCGGGGCGGGGGCGCCCCCGGGCTTACTTCCCGCTGAACCAATCGCCGGCGGCCGCGGCGTCAACCACGAGCGGGACGCTCAGGTCCATCGCCCGCTCCATGCGCTCGACCACGGCCTCCATGACCCGGTCGGCCTCTCCCGCGGGGGTCTCGAAGACCAGCTCGTCGTGGATCTGCAGGAGCATCAGCGTGTCGCCCAGCTCGCCGGCGGTGAGGCGGCGGTGCAGGTCGATCATGGCGAGCTTGATGAGATCCGCGGCGGACCCCTGGACGACGGAGTTGATAGCGACGCGCTCGCCCAGCGCCCGCTGCGCGCCGCGCCCGCTGATCTGCGGGATCGGGCGGCGGCGCCCGAGCATCGTCTCGACGTACCCGAGCGTCTCGGCCTGGCTCACGCACTCGGCGAGGAACGTGGTGATGCCGGGGAAGCGCGCGCGGTAGGAGTCGATGATCCCCGCGGCCTCCTTGTCCGACACGCCGAGGCGGCGCGCGAGCCCGTAGGGCGTGACGCCGTAGACGATCCCGAAGTTGACCATCTTCGCGCCGCTGCGCTGCTCGCTCGTCACCTCTTCGAGCGGGATCCCGTGGATCTCCCCGGCGACGGCGCGGTGGATGTCCTGCCCCTCCTCGAACGCGCGGATCAGGTTCTCGTCGCGCGAGAGGTGCGCGAGCAAGCGCAGCTCGATCTGCGAGTAGTCCGCGGTGATCAGCACGCGCCCCTCCGGCGCGACGAACGCCTTGCGGATCTCGCGCCCGATCTCCGTGCGGATCGGGATGTTCTGGAGGTTCGGGTCCGAGGAGCTCAGGCGCCCCGTCGCGGCGACGGTCTGGTTGAACGACGCGTGGATGCGCCCCGTGCGCGGGTTGATCGCTTCCTTGAGCGCGACGAGGTAGGTCCCCACGAGCTTGGTGAGCTGGCGGTACTCGACGATCAGCGCGGGCACGGGCGTCTCGATCGACGGGTCGCCCGAGAGCTTCTCGAGCACCTCGATGTCGGTGCTCGGCCCCGTCTTGTTCTTCTTGAGCGGTTTGAGCCCAAGCCCGGGGTCCTGGTGGTCGGGGGCGTTGAAGAGGATGCCCGCGAGCTGCTTGGGCGAGTCGGGGTTGAAGGGGCGGGGCGCCGCGGCGTGGATCTCGTCCTTGAGCTCGTCGATGCGCGCGTTGAGGCGCTCGGCCTGGCGGTCGAGCTCGTCGGCCTCCACCTGGATCCCGTTCCACTCGAGCTGCGCGAGCACCTCGACCAGCGGGAGCTCCACGTCGTCGAGCAGCGCGAGCAGGCCCGCCTCCCGCGCCTGCGCCGACAGCGCGTGGTGGAGCTGGAGCGAGACGTCGGCGTCCTCGGCCGCGTAGGGGCCGGCGAGATCGAGCGGGACCTCGTCGAACCGCTTTTGCTTTTTGCCCGTGCCGATGAGGTCGGAGATCGGCACGCACTCGCGCCCGAGGAGCCCGAGCGCCAGCGCGTCGAGCTTGTGGCTCGAGCGCCCGGAGTCCACGACGTAGCTGGTGATCATCGTGTCCGCGACCACGCCCGCCAGCTCCACCCCTGCGCGCCGGAGCACGAGCAAATCGAACTTGAGGTTGTGCCCGACCTTCTTCACCGACGCGTCCTCGAGGAACGGGCGCAGCAGCGCGAGCGCGTCGTCTTCTGAAAGATGCGAACCCGGCTCCGGCGAGCGCACCGGGACGTACACGCCCGACCCCGCGCCGCCCGAGAGGGAAACGCCGCACAGGTCGCACTCCATCGGGCGCAGCCCGGTCGTTTCGGTGTCAACCGCGACGAGTTCCGCGGCGCGGAGTTCGGCGAGCGTGTCGGCGAGGTCCTTCTTCGTGGTGACGACGCGGTAGTCGCCCTGCGCGACCGGGGGCGGGTCGATCGCGTCGAAGAGCCCGCCCGTGGGCCCCCGGTCGGCCCCGCGCCGGGGCGCGGTCTCGATCGCGGGCGCCGCGCCGGTGAGCGCGTCGAGCTCCTGCTGGTAGCGGTTGAACCCGAGCTCTTTGAGGATCGGTTTGAGGTTCGTCAGCTCCAGGGCGCCGCGCTCAGCGGAGGCGAGGTCAAACTCGACCTCCACGTCGCGTTTGAGCTCGACGAGCGACTTGGCGAGCGGGAGGACCTCCGCCGCCGCCGCGCGGATCGCCTCGCCCCGCTTGCCGGTGATCGTGTCGGCGGCGGCGAGGAGCGCGTCGAGCGAGCCGTGCTCGCTGATGAGTTTGGCGGCGGTCTTGGGGCCCACGCCGGGGACGCCGGGCACGTTGTCCACCGTGTCGCCGGTGAGGGCGAGCATGTCGGCGACCTGCCCGGGCGCGACCCCCCACTTCTCGCGCAGCGCCGCCTCGTTCGTCGTGTCGCCGGTGTGCACGTCGCGCATCTCGACGCGCCCGTCTTCCAGGAGCTGCTGGAGGTCTTTGTCCTTGGACACGATGCGGATGAGCACGTCGGGGTGCTCGTCGCGGAACCGCTCGGCGATCGTCGCGATGGTGTCGTCGGCCTCCACGCCCTCGACCGCCAGCACCGGGATCTTCATCGCCTCGAGCAGCGCGAGGCACCGCTGGACCTGCGGCGGGAACGTCTCGGGGGGCGCTTCGCGGTTGGCCTTGTACTGCGGGTACAGCTGGCTGCGGAAGGTGCCGCGGTCGCCCGAGGCGTCCACGACCACCGCGAGGTAGTCCGGCTTCTCCTCGCGGAGCGTCTTGAGCAGCATGCCGACGAAGCCGAACGTGGCGTTCGTGGGCTCCTTGGTCACCGGGCTGGTCATCGCGGTGCGGATCGCGTGGAAGGCGCGGAAGAGCTGGGCGAACCCGTCGATCAGGTAGAGCGTTTTTTGTTCGCTCACGACGGCGCCTTCGCGTGCAGATCGCGGAGCGTCTGTTCCATCTCGGGGGTGAGCTCGACGTTCCGGCGCCCCATCGCGTGGCGCGCGACGTCGAGGAACTTGTCGATGCGGAACGTCTTCGTCCCCGCGTCGGTCACCCACGCGAAAGGCGGAGTGCTGGCGTCGGGCGGAGCGGTCGAGGCGACCATCGCGCCCGTGCCCAGCACGGTCCCGGTGAAGAGGCGGGTGGAGATCGCGGTCTTGACGTGGTCGCCGATGATCGCGCCCAGGAACGTCAGCCCGGTGCGTTCGCGCGGGGCGTCCGCGTCGGCCCTCGCCGTGACCTCGCCGTAGGTGTTGAGCAGGTTGGAGTTCGTCGTTCCCGCGCCGAGGTTGGCCCACTCGCCGACCCACGAGTCCCCGAGGTGCCCGTCGTGCGCCTTGTTGGCAAAGCCTTGGAAGACGGTCCCCCCGACCTCGCCGGCGACCTTGCACACGGGCCCGACCGCGGTGTTCGCCTTGACGAGCGTGCGGTCGAGGACCGTCGAGAAGGGGCCGATGTACACGGGCCCGCAGAGAATCGCCCCGGGGCGGACCGTCGCGTTCCGCTCGATGACGACCGGGCCGCCGGTCGTGTCCAGCACGACGCTCGGGAGCACGTCGGCGCTGGGGTCGATCGCGACCCGCCCCTCGCCGACGACCACGACGCCGGGTGGGGTCTGGCGCGCCCAGCGGTCGGACGCCAGGAGCAGCGAGATGTCCATCGCGAGGGTGGCGTCGCGGTGGCGGATCACGTCCCAGGGGCGCTCGAGCAGGCAGGGCGCTTCGGAGCGCTCTGCGCCTTCGAGGAAGGATTTTCTGGAGATCGAGGAGATTTCTTCCCTCGCGACCCGGCACGCCACGAGCCGCCCGGACGCGGCGTCGACGACGCGCGCCCCGATCCCGATCGCCGTGAGCGCCGCGGGGTGCGCGACGCAGGAAGACGCGACGACGACGACCTCGCTCGTGCCCAGCGGCAGGCGCGCCTCGACGGCGCCGAGAGCAGCGTCCCCGGGCGCGTCGATCGCCAGAATCGTCTTTATTCCAGCGGTTTCCATGCGTTCACGCAGGGTGAACGCCCCGGTCCGCACGCCGTGCGCCGGGCGGGTGTGGGTCAGCGGGCCGAGGCGGGCGAGGCCGTCGTCCCAGAGGACGACGGGGGGCGTCAGGGGGCTCGTCATGGGCGGAGTGTACCCGCCGCGCGCACGCCGCGCGGGCGGATCCCGTGGGCGCAGGCGGTCCATTTTTTTCGGTTATTGCAGGGAATCTCGCTTGTGCGCCGATGACCGGAGCCGTACAAACACGAACGAACCGGCCCACGCGACACCGTCGCGCCGCTCAACGGAGGAGCGGGAAACACCGGGACGAACCACGATCCGACGGATCAGCCAGCAGGAACAAGGAGGCGCCACATGGCCGCTCGAACCACCCGCAAGAAGACCACGACCCGCAAGAAAACCACCACCCGCAAGCCCGCGGCGCGGAAGACCACCGCCCGCAAGACGACGGCCCGCAAGACGACCACCCGTCGCGCCGCCGCCGCCAAGCCCGTCAGCTACAAGATCCCCTCGGCCGACAAGACCCGCACCAAGAGCGAGGTCTTCTCGATCATCTCCGACAACACGGGCCTCACCCGCAAGCAGGTCTCCGAGGTCTTCGACGTCACCAAGCAGATCATCGCCAAGGACCTCAAGAAGTCCGGCCCCGAGGTCGTCAACCTCGGCGGCATGATGAAGGTCACCGTCCAGCGCAAGCCCGCGACCCGCGCGCGCAAGGGCATCAACCCCTTCACCGGCGAGCCCACCGTCTTCAAGGCCAAGCCCGCCCGCAACGTCGTCAAGATCCGCCCGCTCAAGGCGATCAAGGAACTCGTCTGACACGAGTCCCACAGCGAACGATCCGAAGCGGGGCCCCAGGCTCCGCTTTTTTTTCGCGCCTCCGAACCCCGCTAGGATCACCCCATGACCACGCCGTACATCCCCAGCCAGGCCCCCGCGCCCGAACCGACCCCTGAACCCAAGAAGAAGACGGCGCCCGTCTTCCTCGGCGCGGTGCTCGTCGGGATCGCGGTCATCGCGCTCGCCCTCCTCGCGGGCGGGCCGACCACCAAGGTCGTCGCCACCATCGTTGTCCTGACGACGCTCCTCGGCGCCTGGCGCGGCGCCCTCGAGACGGCCTCCTTCGTCGTCGCCCTCGCCGTCAGCGCGATCGTCGCGTTCCCGCTCGGGCGGGTGCTCGAGGACACCGTCGGCAGCGCGGTCGGTCTCTCCGGGCTCGCCAAACGCGGGGCCAGTGCCGGGATCGCGGCGCTCCTGGTCCTCGTTGTCGCGGCGCTGATCACGAGCGCTGTCGCCAAGCGGATCAAAAAGAAGATGCCCCTCGTGGCCAGCGCGGACCGCCCCATCGGCGCGACCCTGGGTTTCATCGAGGGCGTGTTCCTCTCGTTCCTCATCCTCTGGGGCGCTCTGGCGATCCAGTCGACCGCGCAGCAACGCGTGGACGTCAACACCGCGGCGCGCGAGGCCGGGGGCGCGCCGGCGGAGGCCAACATGAGCGAGCGCCTCGCCCGTGGCGTCCTCGCCCTCGCCGACGACGCGACGTCGCACCCGATCGGCTCGATCGCCGCGAGCACGAGCCCCCTCGCCGACGCCGAGCTCTTCACGCTCTCGGACGACTACATCCGCGTGACCAACGACCCCGAGGCGATGCGCATCTTCACCGAAAGCGAGGCGATGCAGCGCGTCCGCGAGCACCCCGCTGTCCGGCGCACCGTCGAGATCCTCGAGAACGACCCGGAGATCCGGGCGTCGATCGAGCACGGGCTCACCCGCGACGGGCTCCTCGCGATCCTCAACAGCGACGCCTTGCTCGACGCGATCGACGAGACCAACGTCCTCGAAGAGGTCAAGCCCCTCACCGACGACCTTCGCGCCGCGCTCGAAGAGGCCAAAGCGCGCCTCGACGGCTGACCCGTGCGCCCCCTCGTCTGGTTCCGCTCCGACCTGCGCGTCAGCGACAACGCCGCGCTCCACCGCGCGTGCGCCGACGCATCCCGCGGCGTCGTCGGGGTCTTCGCGGTCACCCCCGAGCAATGGAAGCACAAGCACGACTGGGGATGGCCCAAGGCGAGCTTCACCCTGCGCGCCGCGGCGGCGCTCTCTGAAGAACTCCGCGCGCTCAACATCGCGCTGCGCGTCGTCGAGACGCCGACGTACGTCGAGCTCCCCGACGCCCTCCTCGCCCTCGCGCGTGAACACTCCTGCGACGCGCTCTACTACAACCGCGAGTACGAGATCAACGAGCTCGACCGCGACGAGAGCGTGACCGACCTCTTCGACCAGAACGACCTGAGCGTGAACGCCTTCACCGACCTCACGCTGACGGCGCCGGGCGAGATCCTCACCAAAGAGGGGAAGCCCTACTCCGTCTTCACGCCCTTCAAAAACACCGTGCTGGCACGCTGGAACGACGACGGCCCGCCCGAACCGCACGCGAGCCCGAAGAAGCAACCCGAGATCGTCGGCGCCCCCGACGCCGTCCCGTCGTCGCTCGACGCGTACGACAGCGCTGCGCACACCCACGCCGATCGCTGGCCCGCGACCGAGCATGACGCGCAGCAGCGTCTCGCGTCGTTCTGCCGCGACCGCCTCGGCGCCTACGAGGCCAACCGCGACACGCCGGACGTCAACGGGACCTCGACGCTCTCGCCCTATCTCGCCGCCGGGATCGTCTCGGCGCGCACGTGCCTGCACGCCGCGCGCAACGCGGACGCCGACAGCGACAAGTGGGTGAGCGAGCTGCTCTGGCGCGACTTCTACAAGCACTTCGTCGTCGCGTTCCCGCGCGTCGTGAAGCGCCGCCCCTTCAAGCCCGACACCGAACGCATCGAGTGGGCGCACAGCGACGACCACCTCGACGCCTGGCGGCGCGGCGCCACCGGCTACCCCATCGTGGACGCCGCGATGCGCCAGCTCGAGCAAACGGGCTGGATGCACAACCGCCTGCGCATGATCGTCGCGATGTTCCTTACCAAGGACCTCTTCCTCGACTGGCGCCTCGGCGAGGAACACTTCGCCAGCCGCCTCGTCGATTACGACTTCGCCTCCAACAACGGCGGGTGGCAGTGGTCCGCGTCCACCGGCGCCGACGCGGCCCCCTACTTCCGCGTCTACAACCCGACGTCGCAGTCCAAACGCCACGACCCGGACGGCGCGTTCATCAAGACGTTCGTCCCCGAGCTCGCGGGGCTCGATAAGAAAACGATCCACGAACCATCGGGCAACGCGTCGCTCTTCGCGGGCGACTACCCGGCGCCGATCGTGGATCATGCGACGGCGCGCAAGCGCGCGATCAACGCGTTCCGGGCGTTACAAGCCTCCTGAACGCGCGCTGCACGGCTGCAACCGGAGCGGTGGCCATGCGTATATGCCCCCATGCTGACTCGTCTGCTCGTGTCATTCGCCCTCCTCTGCGCCCCCGCCCTGGGTCAACAGTACCCGTCTTGGTATGAGCTCCCACTGATCGTTCAGACCGAAGGGATGCGAGGGATCGAGCCGAGCGAGCCCTACGAGTTCGCCCCGCCTCGCGGCTCGGCCCCCTCGCGATCCCTGCGCGTCTACCGACCGACGAACCTCGACGCGCCCGCGCCGGTTGTCGTCCTCGTGACCGCCGGCATGCGCGACGGACACAAGGCCGGCGCCTACGACGGGTGGGCGCGCCTGCTCGCCTCGCGCGGCATGGCGGCGGTCCTCTACGACACCCCCCTCGTCAGCGAAACACACGATGTGAACGAGGCCATGAGCCTCGCGAGCGAGGATCTCGACCGCGTCCTCGAGGCGCTCGACGCTCGCGCGGCCGAGTGGGGACTCGACACGAGTCGGCTGGCGTTCTGGATGTGCTCGGCCAACACGCGTCGCGGGCTCAAAGACGCTTACCGCTACGCCCATCGACTCAGCGCGGTCGCGGTGCTGTATGGCGTAATCGAGGTCGCTCCCGAGACCATCGCGCCCGATCTCCCTGTCATGATCGTGCGCGCCGGTCAGGACATGCCTCACCTGAACGAAACAATCGACCGGTTCGCCGCCGCGGCGCTCGAACGCAACACGGACCTCACCCTTCTCAATCTCCCCGACGCGGTGCACGCGTTCGACGTCGAACAGAACACACCCGCGTGTCGTGCGGCGATCGAGCACACGACGCGCTTCCTTTCCCGCAAGCTGGTGGAGTCGAGCGCGGACTAGCCGTTCAAAAACAAGACCGCCCCGCGTCCGGGAGGGGCGCGCGGGGCGATCGGTGAGGCGGGGTTGGGTGTTTACATCTTACGCCTTCGCGTCGTCTTCTTTCACCGAGTACTCGGCATCGATGACATCGTCGCCGCCCTCGGCGGGCGCGTCGCCGGCGCCGTCGGCGCGCTGCTCGCTCGCCGCGGCCTCGTAAACAGCCTTCCCGAGCTCCATCGAGTTCTTCTCGAGCTCGGCGAGCGAGTGCTCGATCGCGCTCGCGTTGTCTTCCTTAAGTGCAGCCTCGACAGCGGTCAACGAGTTTTCGATCGTGCCGCGCGATTCGCTCGACACCTTGTCGCCGTGCTCTTCGAGGCTCTTGCGCGTCTGGTGCACCATCGCCTCGGCCTTGTTCTTGAGGTCCACGAGCTCGCGCCGCTTCTTGTCTTCCTCGGCGTGCTGCTCGGCCTCCTTGCGCATCCGCTCGATCTCGCCCTCGTCGAGGCCGCCCGAGTTCGTGATCTTGATGTCGGCCTGCTTGCCGGTGCCCTTGTCGGTCGCGGTGACCACGAGGATGCCGTTGGCGTCGAGCTTGAACTCGACCTCGATCTGGGGCATCCCGCGCGGCGCCGGGGCGATCCCCGACAGCTGGAAGTTGCCGAGCTTGCGGTTGTCGTTCGCGAACTCGCGCTCGCCCTGCGTCACGTTGATCTCGACGCTGGTCTGATTGTCCTGCGCCGTGGAGAACACCTTGCTCTTGCTCGTCGGGATCGTGGTGTTGCGCTCGATGATCGGCTCGACCACCCCGCCCATCACCTCGACCCCCAGCGTCAGCGGCGTGACGTCCAGCAGGAGCACGTCCTTGACGTCGCCCTGGAGCACGCCGCCCTGGATCGCGGCGCCGAGCGCGACGACCTCGTCGGGGTTGACGCTCTTGTTGGGGTCCTTCCCGAAGATCTCCTTGCAGATCGTCTGGACCGCGGGCACGCGCGTCGAGCCGCCCACGAGGATGACCTCGTCGATCTTGCTCGGGTCGAGCTTCGCGTCCTTGAGCGCGTTGAGGCACGGGCCCTTCACGCGGTCGAGCAGCTTCCCGATCAGCGACTCGAACATCGCGCGGGTGATCGTCATCTGCAGGTGCTTGGGGCCGTTCTCGTCGGCGGTGATGAAGGGCAGGTTGACGCTCGTCTCCTGCGCGCTCGAGAGCTCGCACTTGGCCTTCTCCGCCGCCTCTTTGAGGCGCTGGAGGGCCATCGCGTCGCTGCGGATGTCGATGCCCTCGCTCTTGCGGAACTCCTCGGCGAGGTGGTTGATCAGCGCCTCATCGAAGTCGTCGCCGCCCAGGTGCGTGTCGCCACCGGTCGCGAGCACCTCGAACACGCCGTCGCCGACGTCGAGGATCGACACGTCGAACGTGCCGCCGCCGAAGTCGAAGACCGCGATCTTCTCGTTCTTCTTGCTGTCGAGCCCGTACGCGAGCGCGGCCGCCGTCGGCTCGTTGATGATCCGCTCGACCGTCAGCCCGGCGATCTCGCCGGCGTCCTTGGTCGCCTGGCGCTGCGCGTCGTTGAAGTACGCCGGGACCGTGATGACGGCCTTCTCAACAGGCTCGCCCAGGTAGTCCTCAGCGACCTTCTTGAGCTCCTGGAGGACGTACGCCGAGACCTGCGGCGGGGTCAGCTCCTTGCCCCGGGCCATGATCTTCACGAAGTCGGTCGCCCCGCCGGTCACCTCGTAGGGGACCTGCTTCTCTTCGGACTCCACCTCGTTGTGACGACGCCCCATGAAGCGCTTCGCGGAGAAGATGGTGTTCTTGGGGTTGGTCACCTGCTGGTGGCGCGCCGGCTGACCGACGAGCGTCTCGCCCTTCTCGGTGAACGCGACGACAGAGGGCGTCGTGCGGCTCCCCTGGGCGTTGACGAGCACCTTGGGCTCCGATCCTTCCATCACCGCCACCACCGAGTTCGTGGTGCCGAGGTCGATTCCGATGATCTTGGGCATAGCTCTGACTCCTGAGTTCTGAGCCGGGGCGGGCCCGGCGTCCTCGGTACCCGATTACAAGCCCGGCGCCAGCGATACCGGGCCCTCACGCCCGTACAGGGGCCTCGCGGGAGCCTCGTGGGCGGTCGCGACCGAGAACGCTGCCAAACCGGCAGGGATCGCGCGACGTGAGGGCCCTGAGCCGCGATGACGCGGCTTCTGGAAGAGAAAGTCTTGTCCGGAGCGCGCCCTTGTGGTATGTCAAAGGGTTAGGACGCCGAGGACAGTCTGGGTCCGAATAAAACGCGTAAATACGCATACTCGAGGTTTTTCCATGCACACCCGTTCCATCGCCGTAGCCGCGCTGCTGCTCACCGCCGGAGCAGCCGTCGCGCAGGACGCCCCGCTCTTTGATCGTCCGTTCAACGGCGTGCCCACGGCACGGGAAGAAGGCTTCACCCGGATCGTCCCGACCGTGGGTGAACGGGGCGTCTCGGAACGCAACCTCGACCCCGGCGCGCTCCCCGATCGCTTCTCCGAGGACGTCGTCGTCGCCGCCGAGATGGGCATGACCGCCGGCTTCGCCTACTTCGGGCAGTTCATCGACCACGACGTCGACCTGACGCTCGAGGACGAGAAGTCCTTCCTCCTCCCCCCCTTCGTCAAGTCCATCGCCATCGTGGACGGGGACTTCATCAACCTCCGCACCCCCGGCCTCGATCTCGATTCCGTCTACGGCTACGGCCCCTTCGAGGGCTTCTCCGCCGACGAGGGCTGGTACGACCTCGACACCGGCGTCGGGCTCCGCTTCGTCTTCGGGACGGGCCCCTCCGGCGGTCACGACCACCACCGCGACAGCGTCACCAACCGCGCCCTCATCGGCGATCACCGCAACGACGAGAACGGCCTCGTCGGGCAGATCCACCGCTCGTTCCAGCTCCTCCACAACACGACCGTGGACAAGATCCTCGAGCGCGACGCCATCGACGAGATGTCGCTGGTCCCCGACTCCCCCGAATGGTGGAACGTCTTCAACGAGGCCCGCAACTTCACCACCGCCTACTACCAGGGCATCGTCGGCAACGACTTCATGACCCGCATCACCGGACGCTCGCTCTTTGACGCGATGGACGACGTGGCCGAGCCTCTCGGCGCCCTCCCCGGGGGGCCCCAGATCCCCCTCGAATTCGCTCAGGCCGCCTACCGCCTGCACACCATCGTCCCCAACGAGATCCAGATCGGCTCCAAGGACTTCGTCAGCCCGATCGACCCGATCCTCCGATCGACCGTCCACTGGGGCTACCTCTTCGGCCCCCGCGCCGCCCCCGCCAGCCGCGTTGACACCGGCGTCAGCGCCGAGCTCCGCGACATCGTCAGCCTCACCATCCCCGGCGTCGGCGAGGTCAACCTCGACCTCGGCGAGATCAACCTCCTCCGCGGACGCGAGATGACCACCCCCTCCGGCGAGGAGTACCTCTACTTCCTCAAGGACGAGCTCGGCATCGGGGCCCGCGCCGAGACCATCCGAGGCAAGCAGATCCTCAACTGGTCCTCCGGCGGCGTGATGTTCAACAACCCCGACGACGCCCCCATGATGGACGACCTCCTCGCGGAGAACACCGACCTCTGGGCCTACGTCATGGCCGAGGCCACGCTCAACAACGGCCTCCTCGGCCCCGTCGGCCAGGACATCCTCGAGCGCACCTTCGCCAACCTCCTCCTCTCCGACCCCTACAGCCTCGTCGGCGCCAACTCCAACCAGTTCACCGCCGCCCAGCTCGACTTCTTCAAGTCCGCCACCTTCGACGGCCTCCTCGGGATGATCTACATCCAAGGCGACCTCGATAACAGCACCCGCGTCGACATGTCCGACCTGAGCATGTTCCTCGCCATGTGGGGCACCGACGATCTCGGCAGCGATATCGACGGCAACGGCGTCGTCGAAGCCAAGGACCTCGCCCACCTGCTCGTCAACTGGAGCGAGTGAGCGAACAAGCACCGATAACCACGCGGTCTCCGCCGCGTTTCGTTGAAAAACTACGAGCCGCCCGGGAACACCCCGGGCGGTTCGTGTGTTTCAAGAGACGACGGTTTACTATCTAGCGGGAGACTTACGCGCCGCGCGACCGCGACGCCCCCCCGCGACACACCCCACAGGAGCATCTCACTATGAAACCTCGACACGGAGCCATCTCCTCCACCCTCCTCACGCTCGCGGGCGCCCTCGGCCTCAGCGCCGCCGGCCTCAGCGTCGTCACCGGCGTCACCCCCTGCAGCCTCGTCGGCTCGTGCGACACCGCCGCCGCCCCCGTCGCGACCACCGTCGCCGGGACCTGCGACAGCGACGCCAAGACCGTCAAGGCCGCGAACTCCGAAGACTGTTCGTCCAAGACCGAGTGCGCCGGCGAGACCGGCCTGACGCTCGTCTCCGACACCGCCGCCGAGGCCGACTGCGCCTCCAAGGCCGCCTGCGGCACGACCGCCACCGCGGTCGCCGCCTCCAGCGAGTGCGCCACCGCCTGCTCCGACGAGGCCAAGGCCGTCGCCGTGAGCGCGACCAGCAGCGACTGCAAGAGCGAATGCCCCGGCGAAGCCAAGGCCGTCGCCGTCAACGCCTCGAGCGAGTGCTCCTCCTCGAAGGACTGCTCCGGTGAAGCCGTCGCGGTCGCCGTCAACGCCAGCTCCTGCCAGTCCGAGTGCTCCGGCGACGCCAAGGCGATCGCGGTGAACGCCTCCGACGCCGACTGCAAGGGCGGCGCCTGCGCCACCGAGGCCGCCGACGCCGACTGCTCCGGCCCCTGCGCCGGCGAGGCCAAGGCGATCGCCGTCAACGCCGCCGCCACCGACTGCGCCACCGCCTGCTCGGGCGACGCCAAGGCTGTCGCCGTCGGCGATTCCTCCGAGTGCGCCGGCGAGTGCGCCGAAGGCACCGCGACCCTCCCCGTCGCCGTGGGCGCCTTCAACACCGCCTGCCCCTACAGCGGCAACGCCGTCAAGGCCGACGTCGTCTCCTCCTACAACGGCATGAACGTCAACTTCTGCTGCAACGGCTGCAAGGGCCGCTTCGAGAAGGCCGACGCCGACACCAAGCTCCAGCTCGTCTCCAAGGTCGTCTCCCCCATCGACGACACCTGCTGCGACAAGCCCGTTGACGCCTCCACCATGGCCGTCGTCCAGGGCTTCCCCGTCGCCTTCTGCAAGTCCGCCTGCGCCGAGATGGTCGCGAACGCCCCCGCCGAGAAGCAGGCCGCCTTCGTCGCCAACCACATCAAGACCGTCAACGCCGACTGCTGCGGCACCCCCGCCACGGAAGCCAAGATGGTCGGCTTCCACCACGGCAAGGCCGTCGCCCTCTGCGGCGAGAAGTGCGCCGAGCACTTCAACGCCGCCTCCGCTGAGAAGAAGGACGCCTGGGTCGCCAAGATGGTCAACAACTCCGGCAAGGGCGAGTGCGCCTCGGAGTGCGATGACAAGGCCAAGGGCGAGTGCGGCGCCAACTGCCCCCACGCCTGATCCAACCCTCCCCAACTCGTAGGATGCTCACGCGCCCCGGCGGCCTCCACCGCCGGGGCGTTCTTTTGCCCACAATGAACCCATGACCACCTTCCTCCTCAAAACCGAACCCGACGACTACAGCTACGCCGACCTCGCCCGTGACGGATCAACCATCTGGGACGGCGTCGCGAACCCCACCGCGTGCCAGAACATGCGCGAAGCGAAGCCCGGCGACGAGGCGTTCATCTACCACACCGGGAACGAAAAACGCATCGCCGGCCTCGCCCGCATCACCAGCGCCCCCTACGCCGACCCCAAACGCCCCGACCTCACCAAGACCGGCGCCATCAAGTTCGTCGTCTTCGACATCGAACCGATCGCCGAGGCAACGAACGAACTCACGCTCAAAGACATCAAGGCCGACGAGCGCTTCGACGATTTTTTACTCGTGAAACAAGGCCGTCTCAGCGCGCTGCCCGTGCCGAGGAAGCTCGACACGCTGCTGCGCAAGATGGCGGGGTTGCCGGCCTAGCCGACGCGCTGGATGACGAGCACGCTGCGGTCGTCCGCAGCGGGACCGTGTGCGCTCACTCGCTCGAGAAGCGCGGGAATCAGCCCGTCGAGCGATGTTTCCCGAGCGGATCCGAGGCAAGCCAGCGCCCCGCTGACACCCAGTTCCTGGCCGTCAGAATTCTGTGCTTCGGTCAGGCCGTCGGTGTACACCACCGCGCGTTCCCCGACCCGCAGCTCGAAGGGCGTGACGACCGCGTCCTGATTAGCCACGACTCCGAGAGGCAGCGCCTCGTTCTCGACCTCCTCGATCCCGCCGTCCTCGCGCAGGATGTACAGCGGCAGGTGCCCGGCAAGCGCGACCCAGCAGCGCCCCTGCTCACCGAGCTTCAGCGCGCACCCGGTCGCGAACATCGAGCTCTCGGTCGTCGCGTGCAGCGTGCTGTCGATCGCGCGAACGATCCTGCCCAGGTCGTCGCTCGGGGCGCTCGCGTGCAGCGCGCTCTTGAGCATCGCCATGACGACGCCCGCACGCACGCCGTGACCCGAAACATCCGCGAGAACCGCGATCGCGCCCGAGGGCGTCGAGACCAGATCGACGAGATCGCCGCCCATCTCCCCGCTCGGCAGCGACACGGCGCGGACCTCATACCCCCCCACGCGTTGGGCGATCTCGGGCGCCAACGTCGCATGCAACCGCTGCGCGAGCCCTAATTCCACGCGCATCCGGAACGCCTTGGCACCCTCGCCAACGACGAAGAAGACGAAACACACGTACCCCGCGACGAGCAGGCCCACTACCAGCAGGTTGTGCCACTGCACGTTCCCGACCGCGAACCCGATCACGTCGCTCGCTTGGAAGGCGAACGCCGTGCTGATCGTGATCTGGTACGGGACCGTCAGCCAGAGCAACCGCACGCTGTACGTAAAACTCGCCAGCCACAGCACCGCGCCCAGACCGGAAAGGGCCAGCCACGCCACAAACACCGCCGACTGCCCGTCACGCGCAAACTGCGCCACGAACAACGGCATCACCGGTGCAAACATCAGAAACACTGCGGCGGCGAAAAACCAGCGCGATCGCGCGGGCAACGCCCGGAGGAACGGCTCACGGGATGTCCGCGTGTTAGGCGCGGGAGGCATCGATCAGCGACTCCACCCTCGCCAGCTTCCGACGCGCCTCGATGTCCGTCAGCGCGTTCGCCTGGATGTCGGCGTGGTAGCTCGAGCGCACCATCGGGCCGCTCTCGACGACCTTGAACCCGCGGGCCAGCCCCTGCTCCTCGAACCGCTTGAACGTGTCGGGCTCGACGAAGCGGTCGATCGGCAGGTGGTTCGGCGTGGGCTGGAGGTACTGCCCGATCGTCAGGATGTCGCACCCCGAGCGCTCGATCACCTCGTCCATCAGCTCCAGCACTTCCTCGTCGCGCTCGCCGATGCCGACCATGATGCCCGTCTTCGCGACGAGCCCGGCGTCCTTCGTGCGCTTGAGCAGCTCGACCGAGCGGTCGAACTTCGCCTGCGGGCGCACGGCGGGGTACATGCGCCGCACCGTCTCGAGGTTGTGGTTGAGGATCTCGGGGCGGGCGTCGATCACCTTCTGCAGCGCGTCCCAGTCGCCGAGGAAGTCGGGGATCAGCGTCTCGATCGAGAGGCCCGGGCACGCGGCGCGCGAGCGCACGACCGTCTCGGCCCAGAGCCCCGCGCCGCCGTCGGGCAGCTCGTCGCGGTTGACGCTGGTGATGACGATGTGCTTGAGCCCCGCGTCCTCGACCATGATCTTCACGGACTCGGCGACGCGGCGCGGCTCGTCGGTGTCGAGCACCGGCGGGCGTCCCGTCTTGACGTTGCAGAACCCGCACGCGCGGGTGCAGGTGTCGCCCAGGATCATGATGGTCGCGACGCCGCGGGCCCAGCACTCGCCCATGTTGGGGCACCCGGCTTCCTCGCAGACCGTAAAGAGCTTGTGCTCGCGCATCACGTTGCGGACGCGCTCGAAGCCCTCGCCGCCGGGGAGCTTGGCCCGCAGCCACTTGGGCTTGCGCTTGGCCTGGGGGATCTGCTTCGCCCCGCCGGAGTTGTTCAGGACCATTCCCGTGAGGCTGAGCGTGGGGGCGTCGAGCCGCCGGACGGGGTCGCCGCCGGCCGGCCGCGGGTGTCGGGCCAGTCCCTTGTGCCCGGGACGGGGGCTGGCGGGGGCGTCGTTGGGGGAAGGCGTGGTCATGAGAAAGGCAGTGTACGCGCCCCGGGGAGGCGATATTGGCGAACTCTGGCATCTCCGGGGTCGTCTTATCGCTGCCTGAGGCATGAAAAGGGGCAAGGTGGGTCAACTTGGACGTTCCGCCGACCGATTCCCGAAGGTGCATCCGTCGCGCCAGTTCGGCGTTGACACGTTGTCAGTGAGTGGTAGCCTGCGCGACCCGTCATTCTGGGACGTCGCAGGGACCCAGAGGAAGTCAACAGGCCCGCCCGCGCCGCGGGCCGCTTTCGGGGTCACCCCCGACCGCAAGGAGAGCGCGCCGTGAGCAAGGACACCCCCATGCGCCGCACGACCCGACTGGCCGCCCTCGCGGGCCTCACTGTGGCCGCGCTGCTCAGCGGCTGCAACGCCGACTCCTACCTGAGCCCCCACGTCGTGGGTCGCTGGGAGCACACCCCCACCGTCGTTCCGATCCTCGATCGCATCGACGTGATCGAACGCGACCAGGGCGAGTTCCTTGAGACCTCGTCCGTCTCCCCCGAGGACCTTATCCCCGAGGTGGACGACTACCGCGTCGGCCCCGGCGACACGATCTTCATGGAGATCTTCGACTTCCTCCAGGCCGGCGTGCCCACCCCGTTTGAGCGCTCCATCGACGCCCGCGGGGCCATCGACCTCCCCCAGCTGGGGCGGATCGACGTCTACGACCTCACCGCCGACGAGATCCGCGAGCGCCTCCGCGAGCAGCTCCGCGAGCAGGGCATCATCGAAGACGCCCTCGTCTCGGTGCAGATCATCGGGCGTCGTCAGGCGACCTTCTCCGTCTACGGCGCCATCGGCGGCGTCGGGCGCTACCTCGTCCCCGTCCCCGACTACCGCCTGCTCGAGGCGGTCTCCGAGGCCGGCGGGCTCTCCCCGATCATCCAGAAGATCTTCGTCATCCGTCAGGTCCCCCTCTCGGACGACTACTCCCGTGGCGTCGGCGCCCCGCCGTCGACCCGCCCGGGCGCCCCGCGACCCCCGCAGGGCAACGAGGAGGGCGTTGATCTCGACGAGCTCATCCGCCGTCTCAACGCCCCCGAGGGCGGGGATCCCGCTCAGCTCTCCTCCGGCTCCACCACCCGCGTGGCCCAGGGCGCTCAGCAGCCCCCCGCGATCGACCTGATCGAGGCCCAGACGCCCAACACCCGCTCGGCGCAGGACATCGCCCCCATCGAGGGCGACTCCGAGCCCGCGTCGTGGATGTTCCTCAACGACCGCTGGGTGCGCGTCGAGGGCGGCCGCGGCGGCGACGGCCTCGGCGAGGGCGACGACCCGCTCGCGACGGCCGCACAAAACCTTGTCACGCAGCGGATTATCGAGATCCCGACCAAGCCGCTGCTCGAGGGCGACCCCCGCTACAACATCGTGATCCGCCCGGGCGACATCATCCGCGTCCCGTCGCCGGATCAGGGCCTCGTCTACCTCGCCGGCCCCGGCATCGCCCGTCCTGGCATCTACAACCTCCCCGCGGCCGGGCGCCTGACGCTGACGAAGGCGGTCCTCGCGGCCGGCGGGCTGAGCGGCGTGGCGATCCCCTCCCGCGTGGACCTGACCCGCATGGTGGGCAACGACCGCCAGGCGACGATCCGCCTGGACCTGCGGGCGATCGCCGAGGGCACGCAGCCGGACATCTTTATGAAGCCGGACGACATGGTGAACGTCGGGACGAACTTCTGGGCGACCCCGCTTGCGGTCATCCGCGGCGGGCTCCGCGCCTCCTACGGGTTCGGCTTCCTGCTGGACCGTAACTTCGGCAACGACGTGTTCGGCGCGCCGCCGACGAACCGCCAGTAATCGGACTTTCAACGGGTTCGTCGGCTTGGCGAACCGGCGCGGACACGTCGTCGTACGAACCCGTATCTTGCCCCGCCTCTCCCGGGTCGGTGGGACCCGGGGGGCCAAGTCGATACGTGATCACGAGCGGAGATCGCGCGCAGTATGACGCAGGCGCCTTCGACATCGCCGACGACGTCGTCGCCCGTCCTTGACGGCGTCGGGCTCGGCGCGCACCTGCGGGCCCGCACGGCGCTGCTCGCGCTGCCCATCGCGGTGTGCTTCGTGTGGCTCTTCCACGAGTGGTTCCGCCGCCAGCACATGTTCAGCACGTCGGAGAAGTTCGGCGAGGACTGGAAGCACGTCTACCTCGTGCCGCTGGTCAGCCTGTACATGCTCTACCAGAACAAGGACGCGGTCCTGAAGGCGACACCGCGGCTGTACTGGCCCGGGCTGCTCCCGCTGCTCGCGGGCATCCTCTTCTACTACATGTCGCTGATCGCGCTGAAGGTGCATATGTTCGCGGGCGCGGGCATGCTGCTGACGCTCTTTGGCATCGTGCTGCTCTTCGCGGGCCCGTCGCTGATGCGCGTGCTCTTTGTCCCGATCGCGTACCTCGGGTTCGGCATGACGATCTCCGAGGACGTGATGAATACGATCACGTTCCCGCTCCAGCGCATCGCCGCGGTCGGGTCGCACTGGATGCTCAGCGTCCTCTACACGACCGAGATCAGCGGGAACACGCTGAACATCGTGCTCGAGTCGGGGCGCGAGATCCCGCTGAATATCGCCGAGGCGTGCTCGGGCATGCGGATGGTTATCGCGTTCGTGGCGCTGGGCGCCGCGGTCGCGTTCATCGCGTGCAACGAGTGGTGGCAGCGCACCGCGGTGCTGCTGCTGGCGGTCCCGGTCGCGATCTTCGTCAACGTGCTGCGCATCACGTCGCTGGGCGTCGCGAGCATCGTGAACCCCGACTTCGCCGCCGGCGACGCGCACATGTTCATCGGGACCCTGTGGCTCATCCCGGGGTTCTTCCTTTACATGGCGGTCGTGTGGGCGCTCAACCGGCTCGTGCGCCCCGAGGGGAGCAAGGCGTGAGCCGCGGGACCCTCATCGCGTACGCCGTGACGATCGTCGCCCTCTCGGCGGCGGCGGCCTCGCTGAGCGCCACGCTCAAGGCGTTCAACATCCACATCTACAAAGCGGCGATCCACCCGGCGAGCGGGCTGACGCTGCTCTCGCTCCCGAGCGAGGTTGACGGCTTCACGCTCCTCTACGAATCCCCGCCGCTCTCTGCCGAGATCCAGAAGTCGCTGGGCACCACGAACTACATCTCCCGGAACTACCAGGAGACCGGCGCGCGCGAGGACGGGCGCCCGCGCATCGTCGAGTTCCACTCGGCGTACTACACGGGCGACATCGACACCGTGCCGCACGTCCCCGAGCGCTGCTTCGTCGGCAGCGGGGACTACCGCATCGACGGGAACAAGGGGCAGGTCGTCCGGATCCCGCTCGACCTCGACCGGTTCACGACGGACCCCGGGATCGACACGGGCGTCCACGGCGTGATCCTGCGCGGGCGCACGAGCCCGTATTCGGAAGCGCCGGGCGTGCGGGTGCGCATGCCCCGCGAGCTCGAACGCTTGCGGATGAACGTGACCCGGTTCGTCGATCAGAACGGCGGGGTGCTCTACGCCGGCTACTTCTTCATCGCCAACGGCGGGACGGTGCCCCGCGCGGGCGACGTCCGCTCGCTGGCGTTCAACAACCAGGCGACCCACGCGTACTACGTCAAGGTGCAGTTTTCCTCGCGCGACGTCGCGAGCGCCGACGAGCTCGCCGAGCTCGCGGCGAAGTTCCTGAATGAAACGTTCCCCGACCTGATGCGCCGCGTCCCCGACTGGGTGGACGTGGTCGAAGGCGATCACCCCGACGTCCAGCGCGAGGCCACCGGGCCCGGCGCGGGCGTCACGCACGATTGAAACGAGACCCGCTCATGGCCTCACGCGTCAATGTCAAGTTCGCCGTCGCCCTCGCGGTCGGCGTGATCCTCATCGGCGGCGCCGGCATCCTGGTCGCGTACCTCGCGATCAACCAGACCGGCGACGAGTACATCGCCCGCGGCGACGCGGCGTTGGCCGAGGGCGATCTCGAACTCGCGGCGCAGAACTACGAGGACGCGGTCGGGCACGATCGGACCCGCATCGACTGGCTCGAGAAGTGGCGTTCGGTCCTCGTGCAGCTCACGCCCGAGACGCAGGCCGAGTACGAGCGCAGCTTCACCCGCCACTACCTCGGCATCCTTGAGCAGATGGCCGTGCTGGAGTGGGACAACGCCGAGCGCCAGCGGACGCTGATCGACGCCCGGTACAACCAGGTGTACAAGATCGCCCGCGGCAACATCAACGCGTGGCAGACGATCGCGGACCTCACGAAGGAGCGCGTCGAGCGTCTCGACCAGTCCGACCCCGACGCCAAGTCGCTGCGGCGCTACCGCGGCATCGCGATCGTGTCGCAGATGGCGCTCACCGACGTCGACCCGGTCCTCCGCGACGAGGGCCTCGCCGATCTCCGCGCGGCGCTCGAAGCCAAGCCCGAAGACGTGGAGTCGGCCCGCGCGATCGTGATCTGGCACGCGCTGATGTGGCGGCGTGCGCACCTCGACCGGCGCACGGTCGAAGCGCGTCGCCTGCAGCAGGAGCTCGAGCGCGAGGTCACGGCGATGCGGGAAGCGTTCCCGAACGAGCCGCGCGCCGCGCTGGCGATCCTCGAGGTCCGCCTCGACCGCATCGCCGCCGAGTACTCCAACGAGGCCGAGCAGCGCGCGGCGATGCGCGCCCTCGCCGGCGAGGAACAGCCCGCGATCACCGCGTTCCAGACCGCGCCGGAGGACTCCTTCGATGCGCAGGACCTGGTCCGTTTGAACACCGTTCTCGCGCGCCTCTCCACCCCCAACCGCCTCGAGGTCATGGACGGGATCATCACGCGGATCGCGAACAACGAGGACGTGGACCCGCGCCTCGTGGTGCTCCGCGCCGAGGTCCTCGGCGGTCTGGCCCGGTACGACGACTCGATCGCGATCCTCCAGGACTGGCTCGCTGATCCGATCCGCCCGCTGAGCCTCGAGGGGCTCGTGCAGCGTGCGTTCCGCCCGCAGGCGCTCCGGCGGCTCGCGGACCAGGCGCTCGCGAAGTGGGAGTCGGCCGAGGAGCCCAACGAGAAGGCCGCCGCGCTGGCGATCGCGAAGGACGCCCAGCGTCAGCTCAACGAGACGACGCAGGGCGGCGAGCAGTCCACCGAGGCGCTGAGCGTGGCCGGCAAGCTCGCGATGGCGGAGAACCGCCACGCCGAGGCGGTGCGTCTCTTCACCGAGCTCGTGGACAAGGCGGGTCAGAACGACTCCGACACCCGCTGGCGTCTGGCGCAGTCGCTCCGTGCCGCGAACCAGCTCGGCGCGTCGCGCGCTCAGCTGCGTCTGATCCTCGACCAGGACCCCAATAACCTCCGCGCGATGCTCTCGCTCGCGGACATCCACGCGCGCCTGAAGGAAGACGCCCAGGCCCGCGCCGTGCTCGCCACGGTCAAGGACCTCTACCCGGAGCTCCCCGAGATCGAGCAGATCGAGCAGCGCCTCGACGAGCTCCTTGAGGTGAACCCCGAGCTCGAAGCCACGCGCACGCGCATCGCGCAGGCCCGCGCGGTGCGTTCGAACCAGTCGCCAGAGGGGCTGGCCCGCGCGAGGGAGATCCTCAACGCGGCGCTCCAGGACGACCCCGACAGCATCCCCTTCACGATCGAGCTCATCGACGTCGAGACCATGAGCGGCGAGCTCGCCGAGGCCCGCCGCCTCGTGACCAACGCCCTGACGGCGCACCCGAACCACCCGCAGCTGACCCGTCTGCGTCGTTCGCTGCAGTCGGACGATCCGTTCGCCGCGTCGATCGCGATCATCGAAGACTCCGGCATGACGCCGCTGCAGAAGCTCGTGCGCCAGCACCAGTTCGCCAAGGGTCAGGGACGCCCCGACGCCGCTGAGGATTACCTCAACCGGCTCCGCTCCGAGTACGCCGACGAGCCGATGGTGATCGACCTTCTCTTCAGCCAGGCGCTGCGTGAAAACGACGTCGACGCGGCGCGCAGGCTCGTGTCCCGTGCGGTGAAGCTCAACTCCGACCAGGCCAACGGTCTGATGTACCAGGCGCGTCTCGAGCTCCTCGAGAACAACCACGAGGCCGCGGCGCGCTCGCTGCGTCAGGCCCGCGACATCCTCCCCTTCGACCCGCGCGTGCTGCTGCTGCTGGGGCAGACGGAGCTGCGTCTGGGCAACGTGAGCGACGGGCTCCGCGCCCTGTCGAGCGCGTACGAGTCGCGCCCCGACGACGCGAACGTCGCGCTGCGTTACCTGGGCACCCTCCGCGAGCTCCAGCGCGACGAGGACGCCCTCGCGGTGGCCCGCGCGTCCTCGCGCCTCAACCCGCTCAACCTCTCGCTGATCAACGCGTGGCTCGAGCTCGAAGACACGACGGGCGACCCCGCGGTCGCGCTGAACGAACGCCTGCGCATCCACAGCGTGTTCCCGAGCGACAACCAGAACACCCTCGCGCTCACGGGCCTGCTCATCAAGGCCGAGCGCTGGGACGAGGCGCTCGGGCTCATCGACGCGCTCGAGAACGAGGGCGCGAGCGTCTCCACGATGCTCATGCGGGCACGCCTCGCGGCGCTCCGCGACAACGTCGACAGCGGGCAGAAGATCATCTCTGACTTCCTCGCGGAGAACGAGCCGGCCGATTCGAACGCGATGCTGCAGCTCGCTCTCGCGGACTTCCTCTTTGAGTTCGGCGAGCGCGACAAGGCCATCGAGGTGCTCCAGGACGCGCGGAGCAGGCAGTCGCCCGAACTGATGGAGGTTGATCGCCAGCTGGGCGACTACGCTTTTAACTCCGGCGACTTCGAGACCGCGCTGACGCACTACATCGCGGTCCACGAGGGCGGCGCCGACCGCGACTCCCGCGTCGCGATGCGCCTCGCGGAGACGTACACCAAGCTCGAGCGCTTCGATGAAGCGGACGCGATCATCTCGCAGCTCGATGGCGACGGCTCCGACGATCTCACGTCGGTGCTGATCCGCGCCCGGGGCCTCGCGGCTCAGGGCGACCGGGCCGGCGCGCGGGAGCTCTTCGACCGCGCGGTCGAGCTCGCCCCCAACGACCCGAACCCGTTCCTCCAGCGCGCCGACTTCAACTCGAGCGACGACTCGCAGTTCAACGACGCGCTGGCCGACATCGAGCAGGCCATCCGCCTCCAGCCCGACATGGTCGTCGCGCGCCGCATGAAGGCCGAGATGCTCGCCGCACGCGGGCGCGCCAACGAGGCGGTCGCCGAGATCCGGCGCGCGGTCGAGGCCGACCCCGAGAACGACGAGCTCCGCACGCTCCTGATCCAGCTCCTCGTGAGCGTGGACGACTTCCCCAGCGCGATCAGCGTCGCCGACCGGACCGTGAAGGACCGCGGCGACGATCTCTCCTGGATCCGCATCTCAGGCGACCTCAACGCGCGGGCCGCCGAGCTCGCGGGTGATTCCCCGCGGGCGCTCGAGCACTGGCGCGCCGCGGGCGACCGCTACGAGCAGCTCTACGAGGCCGAGGTGAACGACTCCTCGAAGCTCCGCCTCGCGAACGCACGCCTCCTCCAGAAGAAGCCCGACCCGCAGAAGGCGCTCGACCTCATCGAGTCCATGAGCGAGGAATCACTGGCGCGCGGCGACATCACCGCGCTGCGGGCCCGCGCGCTCTACGGCGTCGGTCGCACCACCGAGGCGCTCGCCGCGTCGCGTTCTGCGCTCGAGACGGTGGACTTCGCCCTGCAGCTCCGGGTGTGGTTCAACCAGGTCGAGCAGATGCTCGGGTCGCCCGCCGAGGCGGGACGGTTCGCCGAGAACCTCACCCCCCCCGCCGGCCTCGAGTCGAGCTTCGAGATGCAGCTCATCGTCGCGATGGGGAGCGATCCCAGCCGCCAGAGCGAGTTCTACGAGCGTCTGCTCGCCCTCGACGGGAAGCTCAGCGAGCGCTTCGAGCTGCTCGACTACTACCGTCAGCGTGGGCGCATCGAGTTCCAGCTCGGGCGTCACCGCGAGGCCGAGACCTCGTTCGTCAAGGGTTTGGAGTACGCGCCGGGCGATCTCGAGTTCAATAACAACCTCGCGTACATCCGCTCGGAGTTCCTGGACGACCCCGAGGGCGCCATCCCCCCGGCCCGCGCCGCCGCGACCGCTGCGCCCCAGAACGCCAACATCCTCGACACGCTCGGGTGGGTCTACTTCAAGGCCGGACGCATGTCAGAGGCCCAGCAGGCCCTCCAGTCCGCCCGTCAGTACGCCTCCCGCCCTCTCGAGTACATCCCGATCGAGATCCACCTGAGCGAGGTCTTCCTCTCCAAGGGCGACCGCTCTCAGGCGGTCCGGCTCTACCAGTCCGCGCGTGATCGCCTGAGCGACTCGCCTGGGCTGACCTCGCTGTACGGCGAGAGCCTCGAATCGCTCAGGGAGCGTCTGGATCAAGCCGAATGAGACCCGTCGGAGCCCGAACCCAACAGGCGCTTATAGGACGCGCCCCGGCCACGCACAGCCCGGAGAAGCAAGGAACGCCCGAATGAGCAGCGCACCGACCAAACCACCGATGAGCCCGCCGGGGCAGAGGCCCCCTGGGCCCGCGCCCACACCGACGGCGAGCAAGCTCAACGTCGCGATCGATCCGATCAAGCTGCTGCGTCAGAACTGGTTGTGGCTCGGGCTCGCCGGCGTGTTCGGCATCGGCCTCGGCATCGTCGCGCACGTGGCGCTGCTCAAGACCACGCCGATCTTCGCCGCCCGCGCCTACTACGAAGCGATCGGCGTGTACGAGAACGTTGACGACCAGGTGAACTCCATCGGTACGTCCGAGGACGAGATCGAGCGGTTCATCCAGTCGCAGGTCGCGCTGATGATCTCTGACGACATCCTGCGCAAGGCCGCCGAGAACCCCCGCGTCCGCTCGGACACGGTCTGGAGCAAGAAGTTCACGAGCAAGAGCGGCGAGTTCGATCCCGTCGAGGCGTACCTCTCGCTCAAGGACATCGTCTCTGCGCGCGCTGCCCGAGACGAACTTCATCGTGCTCTCTGTCACCGCCGGGCGGAAGAACGACGCGGTCACCCTCGCGGCCGTCGTTTCGGGCGAGTATCAGGAGAAGCTCCGGCGCGAGCAGCAGCAGGGGCGGCTGAACATCACGCAGACCCTGACCAACCAGCTCAACTCGATCCAGGAAGAGAACCTGCTCATCCAGGACCGCATGCGCCGCCTGCTGCGCGACAACAACCTCACCACGCTCGACGAGAAGCTCACCAGCGAGCGCTTCGAGATCCAGAGCATCCTCCCGGTCCTCCAGGAGACGCGCTACAACCTCGGCAACATCCGCGAGCAGCTCGCGATCTACGAGGAGCAGCTCGCCGCGCCGGGCGGCGCCAACTACCCGGAGCTCATCCGCTCGATCGTCCGCCAGGACCCGGTCATCCAGACGTTCATCCGACGGATCGCTGACCTCAAGGCCTCGCTCCGCGCGTCGCGCGACACCTTCGGGCCCAACCACCGCGCGGTGAAGCAGCTCGAGGTCAGCATCAACTCGACCGAGCAGGAGATGGCCGCCCAGGAGCAGGCCCTCCACGCCGAGAAGTTCGTCGAGTACATCGAGAACATGCGCAACCAGATCCGCACGCTCAGCACGATCGAAGCCGAGGCCGTGGCGCGTCTGGAAACCGCGGAGGCCCGCCAGTCCGAGCTGCAGGCGATCCTCGAGGACTACAACACCCTCGCGTCCGACCTCGACCGCCTCGGCGACCGCGAGACGGAGCTCGAGTCGCGGATCTCGGAAGCGACCGCCCTCGGCGACCGCCTGAACTCTGAACGCATGCGCGTGGCGCAGGCGCCCCGCGCCGACGAGCGCCCCGTCTTCCCCAAGCTGATCATCGTCGTCCCCGGCGTCACCATCCTCGTCGTCGGGTTCGTGGGCGGCCTGATCTTCCTGCGCGAGCTGCTCGAGCAGCGCGTGCGCGGGCCAGCCGACCTCGCGCTCATCCCGCGTCTGCGCATCGCGGGCGTCATCCCGGATCTCTCGGAAGACCCCTCGCACCCGGCGGCGATCGAGACGGCGGTCCTGGACCGCCCCGACGGCGTCATCACCGAGGCGGTGCGCAACACCCGCTCCGAGATCCTCAAGCGCTTCGGGCGCAACGGGCACAAGACGCTGCTGATCGCCAGCGGCATGCCCGGGTCCGGCGCCACGTCCTTCGCGACGAACTTCGCGCGCAGCTGCGCCTCGTGCGAGCTCAAGACGCTCCTGATCGACGCCAACCTCAGGCGTCCCGGCGTGCACAACGCGGCGGGCGTGAACGAGAGCCCCGGCCTCGGCGAGGTGCTCGCGGGCAAGTCCGACTTCAAGGTCGCGGTCCAGAGCGGCGACGCCCCGGGTCTCGACGTGCTCGCCGCCGGCGACGCGGTGCACCGCCAGCCGGAGCGTCTGATCTCGCGGGCCTTCGATCGGCTCCTGGCCGACGTGAAGGAGCAGTACGACATCGTCATCCTCGACGCGCCGCCGTCGATCGTCTCGAGCGACGCGTACACGCTCGCCGCCAAATGCGACGCGTCGCTGCTGGTGATCCGCGCGTACGCCGAGAAGCGGGGCCTCGTTACGAGGCTGCGCGGGCGCTTCGACGAGGCTCACGCCGAGTTCATGGGCGTCATCGTCAACGGTGTGCGTTCCGCGGCCGGCGGGTACTTCAAGAAGAACTACCTCGAGACCCACCGCTACTCGTCCGGCAAGGCGGCTCTCGCGCCCAGCGAACCTCGCAAGCGCAAGGGCTCCAAAGGCGGTACGAAAAAGGACGCGGGAGTGAGCGACGCCCAGGACGCCCCGGGCGCCGACGACGACGCGTCGTAAACTAACCGCAGAGGGAGAGACCGCTGGACCCGCTCGACTCGATCTTTGCCCCGTCCGGGCCCGCGCCCGGCGAGGACCTCGCGCCCGACCTCGCGAGCGAGATCGCCCAGAGTGCGCCCGAACTCGCGCGGACCCCGCTGGACATCTTCCACAGCTACCTCGGCGTCTTCCTGGTCGCGTTCCTCGTGACGCTCCTCGTCACGCCGCTGATGCGCCGTCTCGCGATCCGCAACGGCGTCATCGACCGCCCCGACGACCCCCGCAAGGCCCACCGCATCCCCGTCGCGTACCTCGGCGGCGTTGGGGTGTACGCCGGGCTGATGGCCGCGGTTCTCTTTAGCTACTTCGCCCCGCAGGACCTGCTGGGCGGGCACGAGTCCGTCCGGGCGCTCTCGCCCGTGCCCATCTCGATCATCGTCGGGATGACCATCATCATGTTCCTCGGCGTCCTCGACGACGTCGTGGGGGTGGACCCGCGCCTCAAGATCGCGGGGCAGCTCATCGCGGCCGCCGCGCTCGCGTCAGAGAAGATGGGCACCAACGTCGCCAAGGGCATCCTCGGGCCGATCGGGCGCTTCATCGGGAACGAGGACCTGGTCTTCATGATCCCGCTGCCCTTCATCGAGGGCGAGTACCAGTTCCAGCTGATGTACTGGGTCGGGACGGCGATCATCGCGTTCTTCGTGCTCGGGTTCTGCAACGCCAGCAACCTGATCGACGGGCTCGACGGGCTGCTCTCGGGCGTCACGTCCATCGCCGCCGCGGGGTTCTTGTTCATCGCGATCGGGATGGCCGTCACCGATTCGGGCCCGCTCGACGGCGCCCGCCTCGTCCTCTGCATGGCGCTGCTCGGGGCCTGCCTCGGGTTCCTCCCACACAACTTCAACCCGGCGTCCATCTTCCTCGGTGACGCCGGGTCGCTGCTGCTCGGGTTCGTCTCGGTCGTGGTGATCCTCTCGATGGGCGACACGGGGCAGACCCCGCTGGTCGTCGCGGGGATGATCATCTACGCCATCCCGATCATCGACACGATCCTCGCGATCTTCCGGCGCAAGCTCGCCGGCAAGCCCATCAGCGCCGCGGACGACCAGCACCTGCACCACATGCTCAAGCGCTCGCTGGGCGTCAAGGGCGCGGTGCTCGTCATGTACGCGCTCGGCGGCGTCTTCGCGTCCCTCGGCGTCCTCGTGACGCTCGGGCGCGCCCGCGACTCGTACACCCTCGCGATCGTCGCGGTCTCGTTCATCGGCGTCACCGCGATCAAGGTCGCACGGCGCCAGGCGATCGAGCGCGACGCCGCCGACCGCCTCGCGCTCACGCGCCCCGGCACGGTCCCGACAAAGCCGCCCGCCGTCGCCCCAACCACGACCGACGAGCCCGCGCACGTCTGACGCCCTATCCTCGGGCGATGACACCACACGACTTCGAAGCGTTCAAGGCGCGCCGCGAGCTCGGCAACGCCCGTGTGCTCGACACCGATCACATCGGCATCAAGCGGTTCTTCCGCCTCGACAGCGACGCCTACACCGACCGTACCGGGCAGGGCGGGCTCGACGAGCCCACCAAGGAACTCTTGGGCCTTGTCGCCTCCAGCGTCCTGCGCTGCAACGACTGCATCGACTACCACCTCGAACGCTGCGTCGAGGTCGGGCTGAGCGAGAAGCAGATCGAGGACGCGCTCAACATCGCTCTCGTCGTGGGCGGCTCCATCGTCATCCCCCACCTCCGCCACGCGCGTTTGACGCTCGACGCGCTCCGGGACCGCGCATAAAAAAAGCGACCGTCGCCGGTCGCTTTGGGATGCACGATGGCGTCCGCGATCAGAGGGTCGCGGAGGTGTAGGGCAGCAGGCCCATGAAGCGGGCACGCTTCACGGCCGCGGCGAGCAGGCGCTGGTCGCGGGCGGTCAGCGCGGTGCGCTTGCGTCCGTAGATCTTGCCGTTGGGGCTCATCATGCGACGCAGGGCGTCCACGTTCTTGTAATCGATGTAGTTCACGCCCTTGGCGGACGTCTGAACGATGTCGGGCTTGCGCCCCGGGAAACGGCTGAACTGGCTCATGCGTCAAAGCTCCGTCGTGGTCGGTTGGGCCCGGGTCCATCCCCAGGCGACGGTGAGCCGAGCAGTGTAGCCGATGCCCCGACAGGCGCCAAGACGCCCTCGCTCAGAACTCCCGCGCGACCGCGGCCTCGCCCATCGCCGCGAGCAACCCCCTCGCGGAGGACTCAGGCAGCCCCGCCAGACGCCCCTGGGCCCGCTCGACGAGCCTGCGGGCCGTCGCGGCGGCCGAGGCGATCGACCCGTCGGCCCGCAGGCGTGCGATCAGCTCGGCCTGACGCCCCGGGTCGCCCGCCGCCTCGAACGCGGCCCGGGCCTCGTCGTCCCGCCCCGCCGACGTCATCTGGGCGAGGTGGCGGATCAGGGGCAGCGTGAGCTTCCCCTTCTCCTGGTCCTTCTGCACGCTCTTGCCCACGACCCGCTCGTCCCCGGTGAGGTCGAGCAGGTCGTCCTGGATCTGGAACGCCGCCCCGACGTCGGCGCCGAAGCCGCGCAGGGCCTCGACCTCCTCGTCGCTCGCCCCGGACGCCCGCGCGCCCAGCTCGCACGCGAGCCCGATCAGCGACGCGGTCTTGCGGTCGATGATGTCGAAGTAGGTCGCCTCGTCGAGGGCCGCGTTGCCGCGGTTGGTCAGCTGGAGCAGCTCACCGGCGCAGAGGGTGGTCGTCACGCGCCCGATCCGCTCGGCGATCTCGGGACGCCCGAGCGTCGAGCACAGGTGGAAGGCAGAGGAGATCAGGTAGTCGCCCAGGATCACCGCGGCCTCATTGCCGTGGAGCGTGTTGACGGTGCGCCCGCGCCGGCGCGTCTCGGCCTCGTCGAGCACGTCGTCGTGCACGAGCGTCGCCATGTGGATCATCTCGACGACCGCCGCGAGCGTCTCGTGCTCGCGCCCGATCGAGCGCCCGCCGGACGAGAGCCCGCACAGCAGCGTCAGCGTCGGGCGCAGCAGCTTCCCGCGGTAGCGCTCGACGAGCGCCGCCAGCTCGCGCACGCACGCGAGGTCCGATTCGAGGTGCCCGTCGAAGATCGTGACGACGCGCTCGAGCGAAGCGCGCAGCTCGGCCCCGAGATCGGCATCGCCCGCGGTCAACTCGAGGAGGGTCGTCATCTCACAAGCCTACGCGCGCTCAGCGCTCGGCGACGATGTAGGAGATCCACCCGGCGTCCGCGTCGCCGCGCGTCGCCCGCTCGTAGACCCCGTTGCCCTCGCCCGTGTCCTCGTCGGTCTGCTCCCAGTACACGCCCACACGCGAGAAACCCGCCTCCGCGAGCAGTTCCTGCAGCTCGGGCAGCGTCCAGAGGCGCCAGCGGTAGTCGAACGCCCGGTCGAGCTTCGAACCGTCGGGGAACGCGAAGTGGATGTAGCACTGCATGTGCCCCGTGATCGGGTCGTAGTCGTGCTGGTCCCAGATGTAGGTGAAGTCCTCGCCCTCGACCTTGCGCTTCTCCTGGTACTCGCGGAACGCGTCGTACCCGCCGTAGCAGTCGAGGAAGAAGATCCCGTCGTCGGCGAGGTTCTCGCGCACGCGCCGGAAGTACTGGATCATCTTCTCGCGCGTCATGAACAGCCAGTAGCTGAAGTTCATCGCGAGCAGGCAGTCGGCCTTCTCGGTCTCGGTGTCCAGCACGTCGCCCTCGACGAGCTCGATGCGCTCGAAGCCGTCGTCCTCGAGCTCGGCGACGTTGTTCTCGCGTCCCCACGCGAGCGTCGCGGCGTCGATGTCCACCCCGTAAGCGCGGTTGGACGGACGGCGCCCGACCCACTCGCAGCTGGTGTTGCCGGTGCCGCAGAAGTCCTCGCGGAGCACCTTGGCCTTCTTGCCGCGGAGCTTCTTGTACGTCGCGTCAACGAAATCGATCTCGCTCTCGACGTTCTGCACGGAGAGCTGGTACAGGACATGGCGGTCGGCGCGGTCGGCGAGCGACGCCCCCTTCCCGCCGGCGCGCGCAGCGATCTTCTTCACGTGGACCCCTTCGGACGATGTCGTGGCAGTGCTCATCCGAGCGAGTGTACCGACGCTTCGGGCTCGCGGGAACGCGGGACATCGGGCGATTCCGGGCCCGATCCGGGTCGCCCGTGCGTCGCCTCCGCCCCGAGCGGGTAGCCTCCCCGTCGTGACGAGCCACGACCAGCCCATCGTCTGGACTGCGCCCGCCCCGGGCGTTCGCCTCGCCCGCGCCGACTGGCTCGAGACCGCCGGCGCCCTCGCCCCCGGTTCGGTCGACCTCTTCTACACCGACCCCCCCTTCGCGACCGGTCGCACCCACCGCGCCGGGGACGCGTCCTTCGACGACGCCTGGCCCGACCTCCCCGCCTACCTCACGTGGCTGCGCGCCCGCCTCGAGGCCACGCTCCCGGCGCTCGCGCCGACGGGCGCCTTGCTCCTGCACCTGGACTGGCGCACCAGCCACCACGCGCGGGTGATCCTGGAAGACCTGCTCGGCGCCGGGTCCTTCATCAACCAGCTCGTCTGGACCTACGGCCTCGGGGGCTCGTCGCCGCGGCGCTTCGCGCGCAAGCACGACGACATCCTCTACTACGCGCCGGACCCCGACCGCTGCTACTTCGACCCGCCGATGGTGCCCGCCACCAGCCGGCGCATGGCCGGGCAGGACAAGAAAGCCACCGACGTCCTCGACATCCCCGCGCTCAACAACATGGCCCACGAGCGCGTCGGCTACCCGACCCAGAAACCCCTCGCGCTGCTCGAGCTCCTGATCAACGCGTGCTGCCCGCCGGGCGGGCTGGTCTACGACCCCTGCTGCGGCTCGGGCACGACGCTGGTCGCCGCGGTGCGCACCGGTCGGCGTGCGGCCGGCGGCGACGCGAGCGCCGACGCCGTGCGCATCGCGTCAGAACGTCTGGCGCTCGCGGCTCAGGAACTGCCCGAACGCATGGCGTCGAGGCCGGCCGGGAACGGGTAGGCGGAGAACACGCCGACGCCGGCGCGTCGCCACATGCTGGGCGACGGGTAGACGTCGCCGGAGAACCCGGCGTTGTGCATGAGGCGCAGCACGGACTCGAAGCTGGGCTCGCGCCCGATCTTCGGATCAACCAGCCGGTTCGAGCGCGCGCCGAGGAACGACACGCTCGCGACGGGGCGCCGGTCGTGGCGCTCGTCGAGCATGCTGGTGACGGTCTTGAACCCACGCGCGAGATCGTCGGGCGTGAAGTGGTCCTGCCCGCTGGGGCGCAGCAGCCCGAGCACGAGGATGTTGTCGAGGTCGAACTTCAGCACGTAGGGCTCGCGGCTCTGCCCGTCGTGGGAAGCCATCGAGTCGTGGAAGAGCTTCGCGTAGCTCGTCACGTTCTGGGGCGTCCACTGGCTGGTGGGCGAGAGGTCGACGAGCTGGGAGATGATGCCGCGGCCGTTGTCCTCGGCGTTGACCCCGCAGACGAGCGTGCGGTAGCGCCCGTCGAGGAGGTCGCGCAGCATGTCCTGCCCCCACATGATGCGCGCCCGCACCCCGGGGTTCGTCCCCGTCGTCTGGGGCAGCAGCGTCACACGGTCGGACGTCTGGTCGGCGCGCATAAGAGCGTCGCCGTCGTCGTCGTAGAGCATGGGGTTGTCGATGGTGTCGGTCTGGCTCATGGTGTGCCTCCGAAGGCTGCGGCGAATTGTGCCGCGTGTTGGGGTATCGTACCCCCGAAGGAGCTTGTTATGCAGACTACCACGTTTTCGTCGTGATCTGCGGCTCTTGTGGCCGCCGGTTCTGGCTGTGCCACCACCGGCTCCCGTCGCTCAGAACCTATCGCCTAGATCCGCCGGCTCCTCGGGAGCCCTGCACTACCCGGGGTTTGGTGACTTTCACCGTGAAATATCAACCGCGTCTGTGGAGGCTCAGCGCTGGTTCGATCAGGGGATGCAGCTTCTCTACGGCTTCAACCACGACGAGGCCATCCGCGCCTTCGAAGAGGCCTCCGCCCTCGACCCCGACGCCCCCATGCCCTACTGGGGCATCGCCTACGCCAACGGCATCAACATCAACGACCCGCAGATGAACGAGCAGCGTTCGACCGACGCCTACCGCGCCGCCCGGGCGGCCGTGGCCCGGCTGTCCCACGCGTCCCCCGTCGAGCGTGCGCTCGTGAACGCGGTCGCGGCACGCTACGCCTGGCCCATCCCCGAGGACCGCTCCAGCCTCGACGAGGCCTACGCCGACGCGATGCAGGCGGCGTACAAGGCGTTCCCGAGCGATCCCGACGTCGCGTCGTTCTACGCCGAGTCGCTGATGAACCTCCAGCCGTGGGACTACTGGACAAGCGACGGCGACCCCAAGGGGCGCACGCCCGAGTTCGTCGCGGTCATCGAGCGGGTGCTCCGCGACTACCCGCAGCACCCGGGGGCGAACCACTTTTACATCCACGCCGTCGAGGCCTCGCCGGACCCCGACCGCGCGGTCGCCGCGGCCGAGCGCCTCACGTCGATCGTGCCCGGCTCCGGTCACCTCGTGCACATGCCCTCGCACATCTTCATCCGCGTCGGGCGCTACGCCGACGCCGCGGCGTCCAACATCAACGCGATCGAAGCCGACCAGCGGTACTTCAAGCTCGCCCCCCCGCCGACGTTCTACAACATCTACTACGCGCACAACATCCACTTCCTCGCCTTCGCCTCGATGATGTCCGGGCAGTACGAGGAGGCCATCGCCGCCGCCACACAGCTCGAAGAACGAGATCCCCGAGGGCGCCCTGCGCGAGATGGCGTTCCTCATCGACGGGATCATGGTCACGAACTTCCACGTGCTGATCCGCTTCGGCAAATGGGAGCAGATCCTCGAGAAGCCCGACTACCCCGAGTGGCGCTACGTCAGCCGGGCCGTGCGCCGTTACGCACGGGTGATCGCTCTCTCGGCGCTCGGACGCACCGACGAGGCCCGGGACGCGATGGAGGAGTTCGAGGTCGCCGCCGCGGCGTGCCCGCCCGAGTGGTTTGTCATGAACAACAAGGTGAGCGACATCCTCCCCATCGCCCGCAACATGGCCTGGGGCGAGCTGCTCTTCCGCGAAGGACGCTACGACGAGTCCTTCGACCTGTTGCGTGAGGCCATCGAGTGGGAAGACGCGCTGGTCTACGACGAGCCCCCGGCGTGGATGCTCCCCGTCCGCCACGCGCTGGGCGCCCTGCTGATGTCCGCCGGGCGTCACAGCGAGGCCGAGGCCGTCTACCGCGCCGATCTCAAGAAGAACCGCGAGAACGGCTGGGCCCTGCTCGGGCTGAGCCAGTCGCTCGAGGCGCAGGGTCAGACGCAAGAGGCCCAGGCGGCCCGCGAGCGCTTCGATCGGGTCTGGACGCAAGCCGACGTCACGCCGAGCTCCAGCTGCTACTGCGAGCCGAGCGTTATGAGCGCAGGGCACTGACCGATAGGCGGTTAGCCGCTCGCGGCCTGCTCCCACGTCAGCACATCGCCCTCTGGGAGCTCACGGAGCCCCAGGCGGCGGTACATATTCAGCAGCTGCGCCCGGTGGTGCATGGAGTGCGTAAGGACGTGCGCGATCGCCCCGCCGAAGGTCTTCTCCGCCGGAGGGTCGTCCAGGGTGTCTAGCCAGCGATCGTCCCAGGCGCCCTCGTCAGCGATGCGCCGGGCGAGGCGGGCAAGGGACGCCGAGGCTTTCAAGTGGCGAGACTCGATCTCGCCAAGGGACGGGCGATCGCCCAGGGCCGGCGGGACGGCGTCCCCCGACATCAACGCGGCCCAGACCTCAGTGTTGCGGACAACATGGGCGAGGGTGTTGCGGACGGTTCCCGGGCCGATGTCGAGGGCGCGGTCGAGCTGGCTGTCGTCGAGCTCGCGGGCGCACTCGATCAGGAGCGCGGTGGTCCAGGCGTCGTGGGCGAGGAGACGGTCGAGGAGGTCCATGGTTCCATCCTCGCGTCGGCGTGCGCCGTGTGCAAAGACGCGACACGCTGTGGGGGCGGCGCAGGAATCAAACGGTATATGTGAACCGAGGGCCCGAACGCAGAGTTCAAAAATAAAAGCGGGCCCCGCTGGGTATTACCCAAGGGGGCCCGAGGATCCGGCGACAACCTACTTTCCCGCGAAGCAGTATCATCGGCGAGGCAGGCTTAACGGCTGTGTTCGGGATGGGAACAGGTGTGACCCTACCTCTATGGTCACCGAAAACGCAGTGCTGAGCCTTTCGACTCAGCCTCACGTCAACTGGATATGTGATTGTCGCCCGGGGGCAAGCCCGGCGAATGTGAATGCCCGAGGCACGATCTAAGATCGCACCGTGGTGCTCTCACGGGGCGTCGGGGCTGTGCTGACGATGAGGTCAGTACAGGCTACCGGCGCCTGGTGAGCATGAAAAAGCCTTCGACCGTTAGTACCGCTCTGCTGAGAGTATCTCGACTCTTACACATGCGGCCTATCAACCTGGTGGTCTTCCAGGGGTCTCTCGCTTACGCAAGCAAGTCTTATCTCAAGGGGGGCTTCCCGCTTAGATGCTTTCAGCGGTTATCCCTGCCCTACTTAGCTACCCTGCGGTGGCGCTAGCGCGCCAACAGGATCACCAGGGGTAGGTCCCTCCCAGTCCTCTCGTACTAGGGAGAACTCCTTTCAAACTTGCAACGCCCACAGCAGATAGGGACCGACCTGGCTCACGCCGGTCTGAACCCAGCTCGCGTACCACTTTAATCGGCGAACAGCCGAACCCTTGGGACCGCCTTCAGCCCCAGGATGTGATGAGCCGACATCGAGGTGCCAAACCGCTCCGCCGCTTTGGACGCTCGGGAGCGATAAGCCTGTTATCCCCGGAGTACCTTTTATCCGATGAGCTACGGCCCTTCCACACGGGACCGCAGGATCACTAAGGCCTACTTTCGTAACTGCTCGACCCGTCGGTCTTGCAGTAAAGCTTGCTTCTACCTTTACACTCTACACGCGGTTTCCATCCGCGTTGAGCAAACCATTGCGCTCCTCCGTTACTCTTTAGGAGGAGACCGCCCCAGTCAAACTGCCCAGCACTCACTGTCCCTCGCCCAGCTTCATGGGAATCGGGGTTAGGTCACACACGAACACAGGGTGGTATTTCACCAACGGCTCCATCCGAGCCAGAGCCCAGACTTCAAAGCCTCCCACCTATCCTACGCAGTGCATGCACGCGACCAATGAAAGCCTACAGTAAAGGTTCACGGGGTCTTTCCGTCTTGCTGCGGGTAGGCGGCATCTTCACCGCCACTACTATTTCACCGAGTTGGTCGTGGAGACAGTGCTCCAGTCGTTACACTATTCATGCGCGTCGGAACTTACCCGACAAGGAACTTCGCTACCTTAGGACCCTCATAGTTAGGGCCGCCGTTTACCCGCGCTTAGGTTATGAGCTTCGCCGAAGCTAACCCACTTCCGTGACGTTCGGGCACCGGGCAAGCGTCACACTGTATACGTCCTCTATAGGAGTTAGCACAGTGCTGTGTTTTTGATAAACAGTCGCCAGAGCCTTTTCTCTGCGCCTTTCCCCGAAGGGTTAAGGCCCCCTTATCGCGAACTTACGGGGTCAATTTGCCTAATTCCTTCACGACCATTCTCTCGAGCGCCTGAGGTTATTCACCACACCTACCTGTGTCGGTTTTGGTACGGACTCTGCTTTGCCCACGGAGCTTTTCTCGGGACTCGGTCCACTGGCAACGGCCTCAAGGGCCTGGGCACTACTAGTCGCCCTGCCAACTTTCCGAATCCGCACTCCGCTTTGATCTCCACAGAGGCGCAGGAATATTAACCTGCTGTCCATCGACTACGCCTTTCGGCCTCGCCTTAGGATCCGACTAACCCTGGGCGGATTTACCTTCCCCAGGAAACCTTAGGTTTTCGGCGAGCAGGATTTTCACCTGCTTTATCGTTACTCAAGCCGGCATATTCACTTCCTGACGCTCCAGCAGCCCTTTCGGACAACCTTCAACGCCGACAGGAACGCTCTCCTACCGCTCTTTCGAGCCCGCAGCTTCGGTTTACCGCTTATTCCCGATCATTATCGGCGCCGAACTCCTCGACCAGTGAGCTGTTACGCACTCTTTAAATGATGGCTGCTTCTAAGCCAACATCCTGGCTGTCTTTGGAATCTGACTTCCTTATGAACTAAGCGGTAATCTGGGACCTTAGCTGGCGATCCGGGTTGTTTCCCTTTTGACCGCGGATGTTATCACCCGCAGTCTGACTCCCACGCCTTGGCTGTTGGTATTCGGAGTTTGGTTACCCCGGGTACCCGTGAGGGCCCCAAAGGTATCCAGTCGCTCTACCCCCAACAGTTGCCGCGTGAGGCTAGCCCTAAAGCTATTTCGGAGAGAACGAGCTATCTCCTGGTTTGATAAGACTTTTACTCCTCCCCACAGGTCATCCCCTAACTTTTCAACGTTAGTGGGTTCGGTCCTCCAGGCGGTGTTACCCGCCCTTCAACCTGCCCATGGGTAGATCACCAGGTTTCGCGTCTACCCCCTACGACTGCGCGCCCTATTCAGACTCGCTTTCGCTCCGGCTTCGGCCCGTTAGGCCTTAACCTCGCCGCAGAGAGTAACTCGCCGGCTCATTATGCAAAAGGCACGCCGTCACCCCGAAGGGCTCCGACCGCTTGTAAGCGTATGGTTTCAGGTACTCTTTCACTCCCCTAACAGGGGTTCTTGTCACCATTCAGTCGCCTTACTGGTCAACTATCGGTCGTCAAGTAGTACTTAGGCTTGGAGGGTGGACCCCCCATGTTCAATCCGGGTTCCACGGGACCGAATCTACTCTAGGCCTACACAACACCAGCGCTACGGGACTATCACCCTCTTTGGTCCGACTTTCCAGCCGACTCACGCTTTACGTTGTGGTATCCGTTTTCGCTCGCCGCTACTAACGGAGTCGCGGTTGCTTTCCTTTCCTCCGGGTACTGAGATGTTTCAGTTCTCCGGGTTCGCCTCCCGCCCCTATGCATTCAGGACGGGATGACCCTCAACGGGCCGGGTTTCCCCATTCAGACATCCTAGGATCACAGCTTGCTTCCAACTCCCCTAGGCTTTTCGCAGGTAGCCACGTCTTTCATCGCCTCTTGACGCCAAGGCATCCACCATACGCTCTTGCTGGCTTATTCATGCTCACCGGACGCCGCCGGACCAGAGCCACACAAACGCTTACACGCCTGCACAACCCGCTCCCGACAACCCCGATGACTTGAATACACCACGTTTGGATCTTCTATCTTTTTGCCTCAGACAAATCACTCGGTATTCGCCTCGCACCGCACTCAACACACAGAAAACTGCGCGTCTCGGCCGTACGAAGACGACAATCACAACTATCCAATTGTCAAAGATCTTGGCCGGTTTTCGTTGCCCCCGACTGGTCCCTTTCGGGCCCCCCGGGGTCTTGATTCGTGCCACGCCCTTCGCTCAAGGGCGAGAGGCAAGTTTACGGATGCCCCGGAACCTGTCAACCCGATGACGTGTGCCCATCCGAAAAAAAATGGGGCCCCGAGGGCCCCATTGTGGACAACCAGTGAGCCATCAACGGCTAACGCCTCTCGCTCTGTGAGCGATCTGCGTCGCGATCCGTCCGCGGCTGGCGTTCACGCGCCGTCGGGGCCGGGGCCTCGGGCAGCGCAGGGCGTTCGATCGACTCGGCGAGCTCGCGCCGCTCGGTCGACGCACGGTCCCGCCATACCTCTCGCAGGGCCAGGCCCTCGGCTGAGGACGCCACGACCTGCATCGGGGTCTGCCTGCCGCCTCGCACGCCGGGCTCGGTCAGCGACGCCCTGACGACGTCTACGACCCTCGCACCGGTGTCGACGACCCGCTCGACGCCGTTCTCGCCCGCGAGCGTGACCCGGATGGGCTGCCCGGGCTCGAAACGCTCCTGCTTCACGCGCCAGCGCCCGTCGACAAACCCGTAGACGTCAAGGCGGCAGCTGGCCTCGCCCACGATCGCGTCGCCGCGCCCGTCGGTCGCGCTAAACGCGAACCAGTACGTCTCGCGCGGCGCCGTGACGGGGTCGCTCCAGTCGGAGTAGTCGGTGTAGAGGAAGCCCGCGTCCGCCAGCCCGCGCACGTCCTCGTGGAGAGCGAGCGAGAACCCGAAGTACGGGTTGGGGATCGCCAGCCGCACGCGGTAGCGGTAGGTCTTCCCGGGCTTGACGCTGTAATCGTGCGTCCAGATCGATTCGGTCTCGACGCCGCGCATGTTCGCGCCACGATCGGTCCGGCCCTGGAGCTCGCTGGCGAGCTGCTCGGCGTTCTCGCCGTTCTCGAGACGGCGCTGGAAGCTCGGGGGCCACCAGCCCGCCGGGGCCGGCGCAAACGCCGGCGCGACGATCTCCCAGCCGCGGTCGCCCTTGACCAGCGAGAGCGTGTCGCCAACGCGACCCTGCTGCTCGGCCTCGTCGAGGAGCCCGCGGGTGTCGAGGGCCCCGGGGGGCGCTTCGATCAGCTCAGCGGCGGACCAGCCGCCCTCGTCGGTGCGCTCCTGGCGCTCGACGTACACGCCGGCGATGAGGTGACGGTTGCTCCAGAACCCGCCCGGCGCCGGCTCGATGGGGCCCGGCCCGTCGGCGTCTTCCTGCAGGCGGTTGCGCAGCCCGAGGGCGTCGTAGGACGTCTCGACGCTGATCGCGCGCACGTCGCGGGGCCACTCGCCCTGGCCGTAAATCGCGGCGTAGGCATCGCGGGTCTCGGGGCGCGGGTTGATCGTGCCCAGGAACACGCCCGTGATCGGCGCCGTGGGGGCGCCCGGGTCCACCTCGGCCACCCGGAGCTCGCTCCCGGCGGCGACGACGTCGCCACCGATCGGCGGGAACGGGCGCGACAACGCCACGCCCGGCTCGGACTCCGGCGACGACTCGAGCGCCGCGACGAACCGGTCCGCGAACGCGGAGTCGGCCGTCGGTGCCTGCGGGTTCGGCGCGTTCGACTCGAGCTGCCCCAGCTTCGATTCGGCGAGCGAGGCCACCTGCTCGTACGCCTGATCCAGGCGGTAGTCGCCCCCGGACCCGACCCGCACGGTGTTGCCCTCGCCGGTGAACTGCATCGCCACGACCCCGAGGGCCGCGAGCGCGAGCACCGCGAGGAAGATCTTCTCGCAGTGCAGCTCGATCAGACTGATGCCCTTGGGCTTCATTGCATATCCCCCTCGTTCGCCTGCACGCCCCCGCTGCCCGGCTCCGGACGCTTGGGGAGTCCCATCCGCTCACGGACCGTGTCGGGCGCGAACTCGCCCACCCACTCCCGGAGCCACAGCGTCTCGACCACCATCTCCGCACGCATCAGGGACCCGGGGCCGTAGTAGTAGCCCTGCGACAGCCCATCGATCGGCGAGACGGACACCAGGTCCAGGTCGATCACGGTCATGAAGTTGTCCGCCTCGATCGCGTCGATGAAGCGGTCGATCCCCGCCCCGTCAACGATCGCGGTCACCGAGACGTACCGCGTGTCGTAGAGCGCGTTGGCTTTGTACGGCCACCCGGCTCGCCCGGTCAGCGAGGCCTCGAAGTCCGCCCGGATCTCGCTCGAGAGCGGCGCCACGCTGGCGCCCCCGGAAGGCATCGCCGTGTCCGCCTGACGCCGGCGCGTCGAACGCCGTTCCGGCTGAGGCTGCTCGTTCGCCTCGCTGCTCGACTCGTAGCTCCACGGCGTGGTGCGCACCGACACGAGCCTCTTCACCGGGCGCTCGCCGGGGCGGTGCACAAGACCCGTCACCGGGTCGGAGTTCGCCGCGGCCGCGGCCTCGATGATGTCCTCGTGCACCCAGTAGCGGTGCTGCCAATCCCAGATCTGCTCGAGAGAGGGCAGGCCGGGCCCCTCGGGGATCTCGACGCCATCAAAGATCGAGGGGGTCGCGTAGAACGACACGTCCCCGGCGCGCACGCGCAGGCGGTCGAGGCGCAGGGCCTCGAGCGTCTTGCGCACCTCGGTCTTCTGTTCGTCGTCGAGCTCCTCGACGCCCAGCGTCGTGAGCAGGCGTTCGGTCTCCTGCGTCGAGCGGGCCTGGAGGATCACCAGCATGTCGTCGTGGCTGACCGGCCCGCCCGCGCCGACGCGGCTGAGCAGCGCGGCGTGGGCGTCCACCCACGCGCGCGCCGCGCCCTGACGCTTGGCGGTCGTCTCCGCGGGGAGCGGCGCCGGGAACAGCCCGTCGAGCATCGGCGTCTTGCCCGCGCGGTTGCGGGCGGCGGCGGCTTCGAGCACGCGCGTCGCGTCGCGGTCGTGCGCCTCGATCACCGCCTTGACCGCGTTGGTCGTCGCCTCGTTGGGCGTCGCGCTGAAGCCCTCGACCTCCGCGGTGGGGTCGAGCGGCTCGACGTTGTACTGCACGCTGATCTGCTGCAGGTTCCGCTGCTTGCCGCTGATGTCCTCTTCGACGTCGTCGCGCAGCGTGGTGTTCATGCCGTTGCTGACAAACAGCAGCGCGGGCAGCGCCGCCAGCGCGAGCACCACGCTGATCACCACTATCAGATGCCCTTTGACCCAAGCCAGTACACGCTTCATGAGTCCTGCGCTCCCGTCGTCCCCGCGGCCGAGGCCTGCGCGGGCGCGTCGCCCGTGTTGTTCCGCGTCGCGTCGGCGCCCTTGAGCGTCGCCGTGAACCGCACCGTGTACCGCTGCACCGTCGCCGTCGCCGGGAACGACCTCGGCGCCGCCGGGAGCGGCGCGAGCGCCGCCATATCCGACGTATCCTTCGCGCCCTCGCCCTCACGGGACCGCCCGCCGCGGTCGTCGGCCGGGGCGCCCTCGCCCCCCGCCGGTTGCCCGGCCCGCACGGTCACCGCGGAGACCTCGTCGATCCCCGGCGCCGAGAGGGTGTACGACGCGTCCTCGCGCTCCGCGTGATCGCGCAGCCACGCGAGGACCGTCTCATCAATAAAGGCGCGCGAGCCGCTGTTGGTCGCGTCGATCTCCAGCGTGACGCGGAGCGCCCCGTTGGGGGTCCCGCCGGGCGTCGCCGTTTCTTCACCGCGCCCGCGCGAACGGCTCCGCCCGCGATCACTGGACTCGCTCGCCGCGGCCGCCGCGAGAGGCGTCGCCTCCGGGCCCTTCGGCGAGGCGCCCGAGGGCGTCAGGTAGTCAACGTTCATCGCGTGCAGGCTCAGCCCGCGCCACGAGTCGGGCGCCTGGATCGGCGCTTCCGGGCTCGCGCCGCCCGAGGCCAGCATCGCGCGCACGTCCGAGAGCAGTTCCGGGAGCACGTCGCGCCGGTCGAGGATCCGCCGAACGTTCTCAGCGCGGTACCCGATCGTCACCGACGAGGCGACGTCTTCCCACGCCCGCTTCGCCGCTTTCCCCTGGCGCTCCGCGGCGCTCACACGGTTCATCGCTGTGGACGTTTTGGCCGTCTCCACCGCCTGCCCGTCGAGGACCGGGCGGAGGAACCCCGCCGCACCGGCGATGATCGACACCACCGCGGCCGTCGCGACCCAGGGCGTCTTCTTCCGCCAGACCGCCGCGCGCACCACGCTCGTCGGGACGAGGTTCGCGTCGATCGACGCCAGCCCGAGCCCCTGCAGGGCCGTGCCGTACGCCGTCGCGAACGAGAGCGCCGACGACTGGAAGTCCGCCGCCTCGGGCCCGTCCACGCTCAGCTTGTTGAACTTCTCGCAGCGCTCCACGTCCATCTGCAGCGACTGCGACAGGAACTTCCGCAGCCCCATCAGCTTGAAGGTCGAGCCCAGCCCGATCATCCGCTTGAGCTCAGACTCCGGGTGCAGCTGCTTGTAGTACGCCAGCGAGCGCTGGACGTCCTGCGCGAAGTCCGAATACACCGGCTTCATCGCCTGGAAGATGTGGCGCTTCTCCTTGCGCCGCTCCGCCTCGCGCTTGAGCCGCTCGGCCTTGCCGTAGTCGATCTTGAAGCTGCTCACGAGCGCTTCAGTAAAGTTGTGCCCCCCCATCGGGAACGTGCGGATCCACACGCGACCGTGGTCAACCACGATCAGATCCGTCGCCGTCGTGCCGATGTCCAGGATGACCGTCCCGGGCGTGTCGTCCGCGAACTCGTGGTCGTACGCGATCGCGTTGAACGCCGCGATAGGCGAGAGCGCCAGCATCCCGGGCTCGAGCTTGAGCTCCTCCCAGACCGCCAGTCGCTCCATCACCCGCTCGCGCGTGATCGCGAAGATCCCGACCTCGATGTCCGGGTCGTCCTCGCCCACGAACGTCTGGTACGCCCACTCCACGTCCTCAAGAGGGAACGGGATCTGCTGCGCCGCCTCGAACTTCACCACGTTCGCGACCTGCTTCGGCTCCGTCGGCGGCAGCTTCGCGAAACGCACGAAACCCGCCTGCCCCGGCGCCGAGATCGCGATCGAGTCGCCCGACATCGCGTGCTGGCTCGCCAGCGTCCCGACCGCCACACGGATCGCGTCCGCCTCGTCGACGTCCGGCGCCGATAACGGCCGCGGGTGCGGCACCTCCACGAACTCGAGCACGCGGAGCGAATCGCCCTCGCGCGCGAGCTTCAGGGCCTTGAGCCCCCCGGCGCCGACCTCGACGCCCCAGCAGACATTTGATGACGCCATCGGGCTTCCTCTCTGCGCGAACTGATCGCCCCTCGGGCCTCCTCGGGGCGGGCGGTCACCATACCGCACCCGCACCCTCCCGGCCCTCACTGTCTATACGACCTCACGTTCTTCATGGTTCCTCGCGCCAAACGCGCCGACTCCTGTAGAATCGCGGTCCGCACCCCTGCGGATATCCACCCCAACCCCCCCCCGCGATCCCCGGCCCTCACCCATGACCGACAACACCCCCGCCGACCCCGCCAACACCCCGGACCCCAACGCCATCGCCGCGCAGCACGACGCGAGCGCGAACGAGGCGAAAAAGGAACCGGACCCCGCCCCCGCCAAGGCCCCCGCCCCGCAGTCGGCCCCGTCGGTCAAAATCGACGACAAAACCAACGCCGAGATCGACGCCGCCATGGCCCAGCTCGACAGCGAAGAGGCCCCGCGTAAGAAGGTTCGGGGCCCCCGCGTCGTCCAGGGCGGGCGCGAGCACCGCAAGGGACGCGTCGTTTCCGTCGGTCCCGCCGACGTTTTCATCGAGTTCGGCCCCAAGGAACTCGGCGTCGCCCCCCGCACCCAGTGGCCCGACGAAGCCGACCTCCCCAAGGTGGACGAGGTCGTCGAGGTCGTCGTGGACCGCTACAACGCCAACGAATCCCTCTACGTCTGCTCCCGCCCCGGCTCCGTCCAGAAGGCCGACTGGGAGCTCCTCTCCCCCGGCCAGGTCGTCGAAGCCACCGTCACCGGCTCCAACAAGGGCGGGCTCGAGCTCGAAGTCGCCAACCACCGCGCCTTCATGCCCGCCAGCCAGGTCGACCTCGGGCGCATCGAAGATTTCACCGTCTACCACGGCAAAAAGATCGAGTGCGAGGTCCAGAAAGTGGACCGCGCCGGCAAGGGCAACATCGTCCTCACCCGGCGCAAGATGCTCGAGAAGGCCCGCGACGCCGCCCGCGACACCCTCAAGAGCACCCTCAAAGAGGGCGACACCATCGAGGGCGAAGTGAAGCGCGTCGCCGAGTTCGGCGCCTTCGTCGAGATCGCCCCCGGCGTCGACGGCCTGATCCACATCTCCGACCTCGCCCACGACCGCGTCCGCAACGTCAAGGACGTCGTCGACGTCGGCAAGAAGGTCACCGTCAAGGTCGTCAAGACCGACTGGGACAAGAACCGCATCGGCCTCTCCCTCAAGGCCACCACCGAAGACCCCTACGCCGCCGCCTCCAGCAGCCTCGCCCCCGGCGAGACCGTCACCGGCAAGGTCACGAACATCGCCGAGTTCGGCTGCTTCGTCGAGGTCGCCCCGGGCGTCGAAGGCCTCGTCCACATCTCAGAGCTCGACTGGAAACGCGTCGACCGCGTGGAATCCGTCGTCAAGAAGGACGAGGTCGTCAGCGTCAAGGTCCTCGAAGTCGACCCCCGCTCGCGTCGCATCTCCTTGTCCATCAAGCAGACCAAGGAAGCCCCCGCCGGCACGAAGCCCAAGGGCGACGAGCTCCCCGAGTACGTCGAGACCGCCGCGATGCGCAAGCTCAAGGACAAAGCCAAGAGCCGCGAGAAGCGCAAGGGCCTCAAGACCGGCCTGGGCAACAACGGCGCCCTCGGCACCGGGCTCGGGGATCTGAAGCTGCCGGGGTAAGAGCGGCCCTGCTACTCCATACCGGGACAGTCGCCCCACGCCGCCAGCAGCGTGGCGAGATCGCTCGCGCTCACAAACCCGTCATTGTCGAAGTCCTCAGCAGGCGACGTGGTCTCAAACACGGCGAGTAGCCTGGCAAGATCCGCACTGCCCACAACCCCGTCGTTCGAAAGATCAGCGAGGCACGTACTCACGAAGTCGCCCGGCTCAAGCATCAACGCTCGGAGATCAGTCATGAATGACGGCCCGCGATCGATACAGTTGTCATCGTCCCACGATGTGCAACTGGGGTAATACCAAAGTTCATCGATCCCCGCGCCGTCACCCGCGAACTGATTAATGATGGTGAGCAACCGGTGCGGGGTAGGCACAAGGTGCGGAGGAGCGCCGTAGCGCGTTTCGATCACCAAATCGTCCCCATCTCGTGCGAGCGAACCAAAGAACGGACCAAGGATCCAGAGCACATCAAACGCATCATCGGGCTCGTCACGAATCTGCACATACACGTCGCCGCCTAGATCGACGACATAAAAATCGGCGCCCGCGCGCCATCGAGATAGACAGACGAGTCCACCGAGAAGATGTGATAGATCCCGTCTACGCAGTCGAGCAGATCATCACCAGCTCCGCCAAACAGCCGGCTGTCCCCGCCGGCGTCTCGCAACACATCGTTGCCCGGCCCCCCGTACAACTCGTCCGTACCACCCATCCCAAGAATGATGTCGTCGCCGTCTCCCCCGAGCACAAAATCGTCCCCATCCCCTGCGTCGATCCTGTCTGCGCCGAGCCCTGCTTCGATGGAATCGTCGCCCTCGCCCCCTTCGATCTCGTCGTCGCCGTCGTTGCCGTAGAGAAAATCGTCCCCGGCGCCTCCCACGATCTCATCGTCGCCGTCCCCGCCGAAGAGGAAGTCCTCCGCGTCGCCGCCCTCTATCACATCGTTCCCCTCGCCGCCGAACACATAACTTATATGGCCAGGGGCGACGATATCATCGTCACCGGGGCCGCCCCACACGTAATCGCTCCCGCCTCCACCCCTGAGAATGTCATCCCCGGGTCCGCCAAGAAGCACGTCGTCGCCGGGCCCTCCGTGGAAGACAACCGGTTGTGAACCCGCCCACAAAATGTCGTTACCAGAACCGCCGTCGAACGTGACGCGATCCAATGACGGATCATCCTCCAAAAGGAAGACGAAGTCATCACCTATATAGCAATCGACGTAGACCGACCCGATGAAAGCCGGAGCGCCCGAAGAAGTGCGGGCCAAGATCAGATCAGATCCTTCTGAGAGCCGGAGCCACGTCCAACTGCTCGACTGATCCGTAAAAGTGTCGTACACATTCACGACCTGATCAACTGTCGTCTCAAACTGCGTGTACGCATGGACGAAGGTCTCTGCGACATGCTGGGGTGTCCCTTCCGCCCGGACGAACGTCGGAACAGTGATGCAAGACGGCCCACACGCGGTATTCATGAGCATGGCAGGGAGGAGGAGGGTGCTGAGCATGGCGTTTTCCCGTCTACGTGAGTATGCGCCCTAGTAGAACCGATTCAAATGTTTGTAGCCAAATAATTATCGCTCGAAGAGCACCCGCACCACCCCCACCGCCCCCTCAAACCACTCCTCCCGCGCCTCGACATACCCCGCATCCCCAAAGAACGCCTCCTTGGTCTGCTCATCCGGGAAGCTCAGCACGAACACCCGGTTGATCCGCGGGTCGATCGCCTCCTCCCCCGCCGCGCCCGTCACATCCTCAGTCAGCACCCCGCTCACCCGGAAGTCGCACGTAAACCGCCCGCCCATCCGGTGCAGGATCGGCTTCATCGCCGCCCGGTACTCCGCGTAGCGCTCCTCGTCGAGCACCTCGAGGCCGACGAGCATCTCAAATCTGCTTTCGCTCATGTGCAGAGCCCTCCCCACGCGTCAGGCGCGTGGGCGGACTCTAGGACCCCGCGGAACCAAAGCCGAGGGATCCCAATCCCTCGGTCCCCGGCGCACGCAAGAACCAAGCACCCGGAACGGTCCAAGGAGATCGCCACGCTCATCGATTGGGGAGTGAGGAAACGAGTGAGGGGCGTTACGCCGCGCGCTTGCTCTGCAACCGCTCCACGGCTTCCTTGCCGTCCTTGAGCCCGGAGCCCGTCGCCTCGCGGTAGATCTTGATCGCCTCGATCTTCTTCCCCGCTTCGAGCTGCGCCAGCACCTCGCCGAGCGTTTCCGCGTCGAGCGTGTCGTCGTCGCGGTAGACCTCGGTCCCGTCCGTGGGCAGGAGGGGTGAGTTTGAGCTCGGCTCGACGGCCGGCGGCCCGGCGGACTCGCTCCCTGAACCCCAGAACAGCTTGCTCAAAAACCCGCCGATGCCGCGGGACCCGCCCGAACCGTGGTGGTGATTGCTCATAAGGCCTCCTGGTCAGTGCTTCATCGACCCGGGACCGCCGCCCCTGCCCGCTACACTCCCCTTCCCATGCCAACAGCCGACTTCGACCCCGTCGCCATCCTCAAAGACCGCCTGCTCCGCGCGATGCGCGCCGCGTTCTCGGACCGGCTCCCCGCCGGGGCCGACCCCCTCATCCAGGCCGCACGCAACCCCGACTTCGGCGACTTCCAGTCCAACGCCGCCATGCCCCTCGCCAAGGCCCTGGGCGCCAAGCCCCGCGACATCGCCGCGCAGATCGTCGCCCACGCCGACCTCGACGGCGTCGCCGAGCCGCTCAGCGAGGCCTCCATCGCCGGTCCCGGCTTCATCAACATCCGCCTCGCCCCCGGCGTCCTCTCGGGGCTGCTGACCGCGTTCGACACCCCGGCACTGGGCATCGAGCCGCCGGCCGAACCGCAGACCATCGCCGTCGACGTCTGCGGCGTGAACCTCGCCAAGCAGATGCACGTCGGGCACCTCCGCGCCACCGTCATCGGCGACGCCGTCGCCCGCCTCTTCGAGCGCCTCGGGCACACCGCGATCCGCCAGAACCACCTGGGCGACTGGGGCCTCCCCATCGCCATGGTCGTGCGCGCCGTCCAGCGTGGCGGGAACGCCGAGACCCTCGACGACCTCGACCGCCTCTACCGCGCCGCGCAGCGCGAGTGCAAGCCCGACCGCAAGGGCCTCGAGGCCGTCCGCCGCTTCGACCTCGGGCCCAAGGCCGAAGCCGAGCTCGAAGAGCAGGTCGCCTCCGCCGAGGACGCGCTCGCCGAAGCCAAGCAGACGCTCATCAAGATGCAGTCGGGCGACGCCGCCACCGTCGCGGTGTGGGAGACGCTCAAGGACGTCACCATGTCCGAGTGCCTCGCGGCGTGCGCGACCCTCCGCGCGAACATCACCAGCGAGCACACCGCCGGCGAGTCCTCCTACCGCGAGGAACTGCCCGAGATCGTCGCGGACCTCGAATCCCGCGGCGTCGCGACGGAATCCGACGGCGCGCTGGTGATCGACCTGACCGACGTGGGCATCAAAGAGCCCTGCCTCGTGCGCAAGTCCGACGGCGGGTTCCTCTACGCCACGACCGACCTCGCCGCCATCCGCCGGCGCGTGCAGAAGCTCGGCGCGTCGCGCGTCGTCTACTGCGTCGATGCGCGCCAGGCCCTGCACTTCAAGCAGGTCTTCGCCGGCGCCACCAAAGCCGGGTACGCCACGCTCCCCAGCGGCGAGAACGCCACGCTCGAGCACGCCGCCTTCGGCACCATCCTCGGCCCCGACAACAAGCCCTTCAAAACCCGCTCGGGCGAGAACGTCAAGCTCAGCGCCCTCCTCGACGAGGCGATCGAGCGCGCGGCCGCGGCCGTGGCAGAGAAGAACCCCGACCTCCCCGCCGCCAAGCGCGCCGAGGTAGCCGAGGCCGTCGGCATGACGGCGATCAAGTACGCCGACCTCGCGACCGAGCGCGTCAAGGACTACGTTTTCGACTTCGACCGCATGCTCGCGTTCGAGGGCGACACCGGTCCGTACCTCCAGTACGCCCTCGTGCGCATCAAGAGCATCCTGCGCAAGGCCGCGGCCGAAGGGATCACGCTCGACGCCTCAGCCGGCCTCGCGATCAACGAACCACAGGAAAAGACGCTCGCGCTCGAGCTCCTGCGGTTCCCGTCGGCGGTCGAGAGCGCCGCCGAGAGCCTCCAGCCGCACCGGCTGTGCGCCTACCTGCAAGACCTCGCCCGCGCGTTCAGTGCGTTCTTCGAGAACTGCCCGGTCCTGAAAGCCTCCGACGACACGACCCGCGCCTCGCGCCTGCGCCTCGCCGCGTTGACAGGGCGCGTGCTGGAATCAGGGCTCGAAACGCTGGGGCTCGTGCCGCTCGAAGAGATGTAAGGCCGGCGAGCGGAACCGACCCGCATCTTCGTGCGCACAACCGCGAGACGATCAGTCTCAACGCGAAGCCCACGGAGCCGGTGCTATGCGATTCATATTGATTCTCGGCGTGCTCGTCCCCGCGTTCTTTATCGTTACCGCGTGCATCCCCGCGTACGAACGCTCATCAGAGTATGAGCTGAAGACCGGAGCGATCCGGACCACGATCTACCGCTACCGGATACCGACCGAGACCACTACGACCGAGGTCGCAGGCTGGCCGCTGAACTCAGTGCCGATCGAGGAGCACGTTTGGAAACGTGGTGGATGCCGTCGCAGCAGCTCGTTCTTTTCAACCGACGTCACCCGCGTCGGCTGTGGGCCGAACTGGGGAGCGAAGGACGGCCACAGCCAGCTCGTGTGGCTCTTAGAGGAAGCCGGCGTTCCACGTTCTGAGCGCCGATCAATCCACGCGGCGCTCGGAAAACTCCTCGAAGACCCGAAGGGTTGGTGGGTCTCATGCAGACCCCAGGACGCCTACTCCGACGCCCCTCCAGCGTCGATCGACGCGATCTACGCCGAAGACTACGAGGGCAAACGCACCTACCTCTGGCGGCGCGAGCTGCTCACTGCTCCTCCGCCCGTTTCATCTCCAGAATAAAACCCGTCCGACCGCTGGGCGCTCACGACGTCCTTAGCGCATCGCGTTCAGCAACGCCCGCCCGGGCGCCTGCCCGTTGATGAGCAGCACGTCGATCCCGCGGACCCGCCAGGACTCACCCTCTTTCCGCCAGTCGATCGCGACCCACGTCAGCGTCGGGCCGGCGCCAGCGATCGACGCGCGGAGGAAGGTTTGCGTCTTCGCCGAGACGTCGGTGTAGACCTCTGTCTGGCGCTCCTCGCGCGCCAGCCCATTGAGCCCGCCCTCGCGGGCGCGGTCAACACCGCTCAGGACGAACGCCCGGCCGGCGCCCGGCAGCTGGACGCCGGCCGCGGCCACCCCGACGTCGGGGGCCATGAGGGCGTCGGCGGCGTTCCGATCGCCCTGCTCGACCGCCGTGAAGAACGCCTCGGCCGCCGCCTGGACCTCCTCGTGATCGGAGACGTACAGCCGCCCCCCCGCCCAGACCGCCACACCCAGCACCATGACCCCCAGAGCCGCCGTCTTGCCCCGCTTGATGGAGCGGGCCGGGCCGGCCAGCAGGACCAGCCCGACGAAGGCGAGGGCGATCCCGGTCACGAGGGACCGCTGGTTGAGCCAGAGCTCGACACCCCCGGGGTCGCTGAGGGGGGCGGGGGCGGAGAAGACCGATTGGGCGATGAGGTGGAGCATCCCTCCATTGTTGCAGCGTGGGCGCGATTGGTTCCGATGAATCCGAAGGACGGGCGGAGCCCGCCGACGGCGACGCGTGCGCGCCGAGGGCGCGGTTCCGACCGAGGGAGACCGCCGCATGCCCACCGCACCCGCAGGACGCACGCCGACCGAGGCGGCCGCCGTCCCGCTCCCCGCGCGTGAGCGCCTGGACGCGAACCTCCGCGCGATCGGAGCGATCCGCCCCGACCTCGCCGTGAGGATCGCCGAATCCCCCGCCGACCCGGCCCTCGCGTTCAGCGTCGCGCCCGACGGCGCGCTGACCGCAACGCGCGATGGTCGTGCGCTCGCGAGCAAGCGCCGCCCGCGCGAGGAGGCATCGCGGGTCGCCGACAGCATCGACGTGCGCGAGCACGCCGTCTTCGTGGTCATGGGCTTCGGGCTTGGGCACCACGTCCGGGCGATCGCCGAGCGGCTCGGGCGCACCGGGCTGATCTGCGTCTTCGAGCCCGACCTCGCGCTCCTGCGCGCCGTGCTGGAGCGGGTCGATTGCACCGCGTGGCTCGGCAGCGGCAACGTGATCATCTTCGACGACGCGGAGGACACCGCGGCGATCTCCCGCGCGGCGCACCAGCGGGAGGCGATCTTCGGGCTCGGGGTCCGCTTCGTCGAACACGGCCCGAGCGCCGTGCGTCTCGGCGCCAGCGCGGGGACGTTCAGCCACACCGTCGCGCAGGCCGTCGCGGCCGTGCGCACCAGCGTCGTCACGACAATGGTGCAGACCGAGGTCACGGTGCGCAACGGGCTCATGAACGCCGAGCACTACGTCGCCGGCGCCGGGCGCGGCGACGAGGGAATCTGCGACCTCGAAGGGCTGTGCGCCGGGCGCCCGGCAATCGTGGTCTCGGCCGGCCCGAGCCTGCGGCGGAACATCCATTTGCTGCGCGACCCGGCGGTGCGCGAGAAGTGCGTCATCATCGCGGTGCAGACGGCGCTCAAGACGCTGCTCGCGGAGGGGATCAAGCCGCACTTCGTGTGCGCGCTCGACTACCACGAGATCAGCAAGCGCTTCTACGACGGGCTGACCGCCGAGGATGTCGCGGGCGTCACGCTCGTCGCGGAGGGCAAGGTCAACGCGGCCGTGCTCGACGCGTACCCCGGGCCGGTGCGCATGGCCGCGGACGAGACGCTCGATCTCCTGCTCCCGCCCGCGCTGCGCGGTGAGCACGGGCGGATCCGCGCGGGATCAACGGTCGCGCACCTCTGTTACTACCTCGCGCGTCACCTCGGGTGCGACCCGGTGATCCTCACGGGGCAGGACCTCGCGTTCACCGACGGCGTGTACTACGGCGAGGGCGCCGCGATCCACCAGGTCTGGGCGGCTGAGCTCGGTCCGTTCCGGACGCTCGAGATGATGGAGTGGGAGCGCATCGCCCGCTCGAAGCGATCGCTCCGCGCCGTCCGCGACCGCGACGGCGAGCGCCTCTACACCGACGAACAGATGGCGACGTACCGCGTCCAGCTCGAGCGCACGTTCGCCGAGGACGCCGAGCGCGGTTTCACGACGCTCGACGCGAGCGAGGGCGGTGCGGTCAAAGCCAACGCGGATCCCGTGTCGCTGCGTGAAGCCCTGGACGCGCACGCCGGGGCGGACGCGCCGGACCTCCCCGCGATCCCCGTCCCGCCCCGCGCGGCTCTCGCGCCTGACCGTCGCGCCGCGCTGTCGCGCCGCTTCGCGGAGGTGCGCCAGCAGGTCGGGCGCGTCGAGCTGCTGTGCGAGCGCTCGGCGAAGATCCTCGAGCGGATGCACGGGCTAGACGGCGACCAGAGCCGGCTCAACCCGCTGATCGAGGAACTCCACGCGATGCGCGACGAGACGCGCTCGCTCCAGCCCGGCTACGAGCTGGTGCAGAAGATCAACCAGACCGGCGCGTTCAACCGCGCCCGCGCCGACCGCGACATCCATCTCGCAGACGACACGCCTCTCGAACGCCAGCGCCGTCAGATCGAGCGCGACCAGACCAACGTGCGCTGGTTGGGCGAGGCCGCCGGCGAGACCGCACGCCTGCTCGATGCGGCCCAGCGAGCGCTCGAAGGCGCAGAGAAGATCACACGTTCTTCGTGCAACGATCACCCCGAGACGGTCGCGCTCCAGACCGATCGCACCGCGTGCGTGATCTGCGTCGATCACGAGCAGAATCACGACGGGCGGGCGCGCACGCTCGACGGCCAGACGCTCCGCGACGTGCTCGGGCGCGTCGCGTCGTGCCGAACGATCGAGCGCGTCGTGCTTGCATCTGGCGACGTCGCGCGAACGCGGGCGATGACAGTCGACGCTCCGGCGACGCTCCGGATCGAGCACAGCGAGATCGACCTGTGCGCGCTGCGCGACGCACGACGCACGGTCAGCGCGGCGCGTGTGTGGTCGCCCGACGCGTGGCGGGGCGGGCTGGGCGGGGCGACGGTCTACGACGGCTTGTACGACGCGTCTACGCTCGCGCGCCTGATGAACGAGCACGGGCTGGACACGGCGCTGCTCGTCGGCGACGACTGGACGGCGCTCGATCCTGGGGTCACCGACGAGATCGTGCGCCGCCGGGGCGAGGACCCCGAAAACCACCGCGTCGTGTTCTCGCAAGCCGCGCCGGGGCGGGCGGGGATCGCGCTGGCCCGCGGGCTGGTCGAAGAGTTCGCTTCCGCGAAGGGTGCGGCGCAGGCGTGGTCGAGCGTGGGGAGCGTGCTCGGGTACATGCCCTTCCACCCGCTGGCCGACCCCATCTCCAAGCCTCTGTGCGTGACGATCGACCCGGCGCTCCGCGACGCGCCGAGCGATTCGGCGACGGGCGTGCCTTCGCACCTCATCGTTGAACTGAGCGCGACGCGACCGAACACGGGTGGGCTGCGCGCGGTGTGGTGCAACGAGACTGAACACGCCATGCTCTCTGCACGCGAGTGGACCGCCATCCTCGAACGCAGCGCGCAGGCGTTCCCGGACGCGTGTGTGTCTTTCGCCGGGCGCGGCGACCCGCTCGCGCACCCGGACGCGCTTGAGATCCTCGCGCACGCTCGCACCGCCGGGTTCCGGTTCGTGCACGTGCGCACCGATCCGTGTAACGACCACGCGACGTTGGCGCAGCTCCGCGAGCACGCCGACGTCATCAGCCTCGACCTGCTGGCCAACACCGCCGAGACGTACGAGACCCTCACGGGGAGGGATGATTTCGAGCGGGCCGTTGAGGGCGTCGATCGGTTGATCACCGACCGCGAGGGCGTCCTCCCGTGGATCGTCCCACGGCTCACGCGCTGTGCGCCGGCGATGGGCGACATCGAGGGGTTCTACGACCGCTGGCTCCTGCGCTGCCGCGCCGCCGTGATCGACCCCCTGCCAAACGACGACGGCGACGGGCGCATCGCGCCGCTGACGACGCCCGCGATCGCTCGCGACCGGGCGATCGGGCGGACGCTGTTCCTTGACGTTGGCGGGCACGCCTCCACCGGCTGGCGCGACCGCGTCCCCGGCGAGCGAGTGGTGGACGCGCGTAACGGCGATCTGCACGATGTATGGGCGAGCGTGCGGGGCGCCAGGGGCGAGCGCTAGTGCGCACGCTGGCGCTCATCCTCGCTCGCGCCGGCTCGAAGGGCGTGTCGCACAAGAACCGCGCGCCCGTTGCCGGGCGCCCGTGCGTGATGTGGACGATCGACGACGCGCGCGAGGCACGGCTGGTCTCGCGCGTTGTGCTTTCGACGGACGATGCGGAGATCCAGCGGATCGGGCTCGAGAGCGGCATCGATGTCGTCGCCCGCCCGCCTGAACACGCGACAGACGTCGCGACGGTTGACGACGCCGCGCGTCACGCGCTGGGCGTGATCGACGGCCCGGCGCCCGACGCCATCGTGCTGCTCTATGCGAACGTGCCGGTGCGCCCGCCCGGGCTGATCGATCGGGCCATCGGCGTGCTCGCGGAGACGGGCGCCGATTCCGTGCAGAGCTACGCGCGTGTGGGCAAGCACCACCCGTGGTGGACCGCGAAGCTCGACGCGGGCGACGGCAGGGTCTCGGCGTGGGACGGCGGCGAGCTCAACCACGGCGTGCACCGGCGTCAGGACCTACCCCCGGCGCACGTCCCCGACGGGGGCGTGCTCGTCGTCACGAGGCGCGCGCTCATGCGAGAGATCGAAGGCGTCCCGACGGGGCCGCACGCGTTCTTCGGGCGCGACCGGCGCGGCGTCGAGACCGGAGAATCGAGCGTGGTGGACATCGACTGCGCGCACGACCTGGTCCTTGCGGACCTCGTTCTGCGCGAACGGATCGGGGGGTACGCGCCGTGAACCTAAACGGACAGTCCATCGCGCAGGGCGAACGCCCGTTTGTGATCGCTGAGATCGGCGTGAACCACGACGGCGACGTCCGACGTGCGCACGAGCTGGTTGACGCGGCGTGCGACGCCGGGGCCGACGCCGTAAAAGTGCAGTTTTTCCGAACGGCGTTGCTGCTCGGCGAGAACGCGGGGCTCGCGGCGTATCAGAAAGACGCGGGGGAAACGGACGCCGCCGCGATGCTCGAACGCCTCGAGCTTACGAACGACGAGCTGCGAGAGATCGCGGAGCACGCGCGGGAACGCGGCGTCGCGGCCGTGTGCACGGTCTTCACGCCCGAGCTTGTTGACGAGGCCGAAGCAATCGGGTTCGACGCGTACAAGGTCGCCTCGCCGGACGTGGTGAACCGCTTGCTCGTCGACCGTCTCGCGGCGACGGGGCGGCCGCTGATCCTGAGCACGGGGGCCGCGACGCTCGACGAGATCGAGCGGTCATTTTCGTGGACCCGCGGCGCCGGGACGCGACTGGCGCTCATGCACTGCGTGAGCGCGTACCCCACGCCGGACGACGAGGCGACGCTCGGCGCGGTGCGCACGCTGGGCGACCGCTTCGGGCTCCCCGCGGGGTACAGCGATCACACCGCGGCGGCGGACACGGGGGCGCTCGCGGTGGCCGCGGGCGCGTGCCTCCTCGAGAAACACCTGACGTACTCGTGCGCCGCCACCGGGCCGGACCACAGCGCGTCGTTGGAACCCGCTGGCTTCGCGGAGTACGTGCGCCTTGCGCAGCGGGCGTACACGATGCTCGGCGGCGGGGAAAAGACGGTGCGCGCGATCGAGGGCGACGTGCGGGCGCTGGCCCGTCAGTCGCTCGCGCTGCTGCACGAGATCGCACGCGGTGACCGGATCACGCCGGCGGCGCTCACCACGCGCCGCCCCGGGAGCGGGCTCGCGGCCGCGGCGCCCGAGGCGGTGGTCGGGCGTGCGGCGGCGCGGGATCTGGCGCCCGGCACGGTGCTGGCTGAAGAAGACCTCGCGTGAGCGCGCGCGTGCTCGTTGTCACTGGGACTCGCGCCGAGTTCGGGTTGCTTGAGCCTGTGATGCGGGCGATCGATGCGCACGAGGAGCTGGACCTGCTTGTCGGCGCGGGCGGGGCGCACCTGCTCCCGCCGGCGATGACAATCGAAACCGTGCGCGAACGCGTGCGCGTGGACGCGGTTGTCGAGATGCAGCGGGCGGGCGAGGTCGGGCGTTTGGCCGATGCGCGGGCGCTCGGCCGCGGCGTGTCGGGGTTCGCTCAGGCGATCGGCGCTCTCGACCCGGGATGGGTCGTGGTGCTGGGCGATCGGATCGAGGCGTTCGCGGCGGCGGCCGCGGCGAGCGTCGCGGGCGTCCCGGTCGCGCACCTGCACGGCGGGGACCGTGCAGAGGGCATTGCGGACGAGGCGATGCGCCACGCGATCAGCAAGCTGGCCCATCTGCACCTTCCGGCAACGCGGGAATCGGCTGACCGGCTCGTGCGCATGGGTGAGGACGACGCGCTCGTGCGCGTGATCGGTTCGCCCGCGATCGACGCGCTCGCGGGCGTGGCGCCGATGAGCGACGACGAACACAGCGCGTGCGGCTCGCCCGACACGCTGTTCCTGATGCACCCTGTGGGGCGCGACGACGCGGCGGAGCGGGCGGCTGTGGGCGGCGTGCTCGCGGCGCTGAGCGGGCGGCGCGTTCTTGCCCTGCACCCGAACCACGACCCCGGGCGCGCCGGGATCGTCGCGGCGATCCGCGACAGCGGCGTGCTCGCCTCGCCTCATATGGAACGCCCCGATTTTCTCTCGCTGCTCGCTCGTTTGGCGCGCGACGGCGGGGTGATCGTCGGGAACAGCTCGGCGGGGCTGATCGAGTGCGCGGCGTTGGGGCTGCCCGCGGTGAGCGTTGGGGCGCGCCAGGGCGGGCGGGAATCGCCCGATAACGTGACGGCGTGCGCCGAGGACCCCGGCTCGGTTGGTGACGCTCTCGCGATCGCCCGAGCGATCGACCGGGACGCTCTCACGCACCCGTACGGGGACGGGAAGGCCGGGGAGCGTGCCGCGGAAGCGATCGCGTGGGCCCAGCGGACGCACGCGGGGCCGGCGTTGCTGCGGAAGCGCAACGGTTATTGAGGACCGAGCGTTCGCAAGAAAACAGTCGGTCGGCGCTAAGTGACGCGGCTGCGCGACCGATCAGCAAGCAACGGTCAACCATTCCCCATTACGGCGGAGAGCAGACATGAGCGCCCAAGTCACGCCCGAAGACAAGAAGCAGATCGTCGACAACGCGGTCAAAGAGATCAGCCACATCGCGACGCTCCCCGAGGTGACCGTCAAGATCATCGAGCTCGTCGAGGACCCGAACTCCACCGCTCAGGATCTGCACAAGATCATCTCGAACGATCCGGCGCTGTGCAGCCGCATCCTCAAGGTCGTGAACTCCGCGTTCTACGGGCTGCCCGGTCAGATCGGCTCGATCAACCGGGCCATCGTCCTTCTCGGCCTCAACGCGGTGAAGAACATCGCGATCGCGGCGAGCCTCTCCAAGCTTTATCGCGGCGGGCAGCTTGCCCCCGAGTTCTCTGCGAAGGACCTCTGGGTCCACTCGATCTCGACGGCCGCGGCCGCGAAGCTCATCGCCGACGCGATGAAGCTCGGTCTCCCCGACGAGGCGTTCCTGGCCGGTCTGATCCACGACATCGGGCTCATCGTTGAGATGCAGCACGACCGTCAGAAGCTGATCGACGTCGTCGGTCGCCTCGAGGTCAAGGGCGGCGTGCCCACGCACGACATGCTCGCGGTCGAGGAAGAGATCTTCGGCGCGACGCACCAGGACTTCGGTCACGCGCTGTGCGAACGCTGGAAGTTCCCCAAGTCGTTCTCGTACGTCACGGGCGCCCACCACGATCCCATGGAGCTGTCGCCGGGCAACCGCACGCTCGCGTGCGTGATCCACGTCGCCGACCGTCTCGCCGCGGGCATCGAGGACGAGGGCTTCCGCCTCGACCTCCAGACGCTCGAGATCAACCCGGCCGTCCTCGACGAGCTGAGCATCTCGAAGGACCAGCTCGAGAAGATCCGCGAGCAGCTCCCGCAGCACATCGAGGACGTCAAGCACCTGATGTCGTAACGGCGTCGGCCCCCTGAAAAATCAAGCCCGCGCGCGCCGCGGGCCGAGAGTCACCTTGGCGACGGGTCTCAGAGGCACGCCGCCATGCTCTCTTTCTCCCTCCGGGCGGCGCGACTCCCCGTTGCGTCGCCTGTTGCCAGGGCCCGGGACGGGATGACTGCTAGGCGTCGACGCCGGCGGTCTCGAGGCGTTCTTTCCACCGATCCACCGAACCCGCCTGCGTCAGGTCGTACTTCAACGGCGTGACGGTGATACGGCGCGCCATCAGGTGGGCGACGTCGGTGTCCTCGTCTGAATCGCGGAAATCGAGCCCGTGCCCCGCGGCCCAGTAGTACACCTCGCCCGAGGGGTTCGTGCGCTTCTCGTACACGTCAACGAGCCCGTGGGTGTTCATGCGGCACACGCGCGTCTCGGGCTGGGCGTGCGGGTCGCCTGGCGTGCCCTCGTCGGCCTTGGCGAGCACGGCGGCGGGGGCCGGCGGCTTACCGACACCCGGTTCTTCGGTGCGCGGGATGTTGACGGACAAGCACTCGTGCGCTTCGAGGCCGGTATCGAGGATGGACTCGATGACGCGGCGGGCGCGCAGCGCCGCGAGGTCGAAGCGCGGGCGCCCGCGTCCGAGGTGCAGGCTCACGGCGATGGACGGGACGCCGAGGAACGCGGCTTCGATCGCGGCGGCGACCGTTCCCGAGTAGATCACGTTGACGCCCACGTTCGCGCCGGCGTTCATCCCGCTGATGACGACGTCGGGGCGCTCGCCCTCGCCGAAGCGGTCGGGCCAGAGGTTGGTCAGCGCGAGCTTCACGCAGTCGGCGGGGCGCCCGTCGACCGCGAGCCCGGGCATCATGGCGTCGCCCTCGAGGGGCACGTCGGCGTCCTCGACCATGAGCGGGGTGTGGAACGTCACGCCGTGGCTGGTCGCGGACTGCACGGTGAGCGGGGCGATGGGCCAGACGACGTCGGCGATGGGGCCGCCGAAGACGCCTCGCGGGTCGGCGAGGGCGTCGTAGAGGGCGATGATGCCGGGGGCGCGGACGCCGTCGTCGTTTGTCAGCAGGATCTTCACGGGCGCATGGTAGCCGTCAGCCGTGAGAGCGGGGCTCGAGCGTGTAGGAGCGCCCGCCCCATCGCACGGTGCGCCGGAGCGCGAGGTCCCGCGCGGCGGCGAACATGACGCCGGCGATCACGCACGAGGCGTAGGGCGCGAAAAGGACTGCCCACGCGGGGGCGCCCTGGGCGCGCCAGACGCGTGTGGTCGCGACGAGCCAGCACGCGAGCGCCGCTGCGCCAGCGCCCAGGAGGGTCCAACCCGACGCACCGCGCGATACGGAGCCGAGCACGACCGCGAGCGCGCACGCGAGCGGCGCGACGGCGCCGGTGAGCGCGAACTCCGCCCCCCACTTGCGCAGGCGCTTGGGGATGCGGCGCGCCGATTCCATATAGATGCGCCTCCAGCCGTCGAGGAACGCGCGCCGGGAGTCGTACATGCGACAGCGCAGGGCGCCTCCCGCGGGCAGGACGGACCAGGCGCGCCCGTCGTTCTTGAGCGCGTAGGCGAAGGCGATGTCTTCGAGCAGTTCGTCCTTGACGCCCTCGTGCCCGCCGATGGCGCGGTAGGCGTCGGCGTCGAAGAGCATGAACTGCCCGTTGGCGAAGGCGCGCCGGGTGCGCGGGCTGTTGACGCGGTCGAGCGGGTGCTGGCGCAGCAGGGCCATGACGGCGGCGGGCTGGAGGGCGTGCTCCCAGAGCGCGTGGGCGTCGAGGGTGCTCAGGAGGCTGAGCATGTCCGAGCCGCGCGTGCGCATCGCGCTGACGGCGGCGCGCACGCAGAAGGGCGCGAACCAGGTGTCGGCGTCGGTGAAGAGCAGGAGCTCGGCGCGGGGGGCGGCGGTCGAGCGCGTGACGCCCTGGTGTGCCGCGTGGGTTTTGCCCGCCCAGTCGTCGGGGCAGGCGTCGATCTCGACGATCTCGACGCGCGGGTCGTCGGCGCTGGCGCGTTCGATCTCGTCGCGGGTGGCGTCGGTGCAGCGGTCGAGGGCGAAGACGATGGAGAGGCCGGGGTAGTCCTGTGCGAGGAGCGAGGCGACGAGTCGGGCGACGACGTCTTCTTCGTTGTGCGCGGGGACGACGACGCAGACGGAGGGCCAGCCCGCGGGGGGCGGCGCGGCGTCGGCCCAGGTGTCGACGGGCGGCGCGGCGCGCAGGCCCCGGCGCACGCGCACGGTGACGGCGACGGCGTAGGCGACCGTCGCGGCGCACGCTGCGAGCAGAGGGATCCAGAGGATGTTCAGCAGCCAGCCCATCGGGGCAACGCTACCGCGCGGCGCGCTTACGCGTCGGGGGCGCGCCAGCTGTTCATCAGGTTCGTCGCGGCGTCGCGGTAGAACGCGCGCAGGAGGGCCGGCGGGAGGCACTTGCCCGCGAGGCGCGGGGCGGACATCGCGTCGTGGGCGTCGGGGGCCACGAGCATGAGGTCGGGGTCGGCGATGTTGGACTCGCCGTCGTAGCCCGTCTCCCACAGCGTGCGCAGGGCCCAGTAGCGGGAGGCGTAGAGCTCGAAGGCCTCCTCGGCGTTCGTGGCGAGGTGCCCCATGCCGCGGTCTTCGTGCTCGGTTTCGAAGTGCTGGTCGGTCGTGACGATGTCCGACCCGAAGAGCAGGCGCCCGGTCCAGCGCTCGTGGAACGCGAGGAGGTCGGCGCGGGGGTGCTTGGAGAGCTCGCGGATCATCCACTTGGTCGCGGACGTGTCGAGGTAGAGGTTGTCGTGGCGTTCGAGGAGCCCGTCGAGGAACGCGAGGTCTTCGGGCCAGCCGCCCATGTGCGCGAGGATCCACGGCTGGGTGAAGCGGTCTATGACGCGCTCGACGGACTCGTACTGCTGCGCCTTGGTCCCGTAGAAGGAGGCGTCGGCGTACTTGGTCTGGAACCAGGTGTCGGGGTCGGCGATGTGGGCCATGAAGAACATGCCCAGGTCGCTGGCGAGCTCCATCGCCTTGAGGCGCCACGGGTTTTCGAGGCTCATCGCGTCGGGGTCGCCGAGTTCTTTGGCGAGGTCGCGTCCGCGCGGGGCGGCCCAGAACTTGACGATCTGGGCGCCGTGGTCGCGGTAGGCGCGGATGTCGTCGAGGTACCCCTGCTGGAAGGCGTGGGCCTTGTCCTTGGCCATCCAGTTGGGGACGGCGATGAACTCGACGCGGTCGCCCATGACGCTCTTGACGGTGGGGACGTCCTCGAGGCGTGTCATCGTCCAGACGCGGTCGACGTGGTAGAGGTCGCAGACGTCGCGGAAGACAGGCGTGGCCTGGGCGCCGTTGATGTGGGAGTGGGCGTCCACGATCGGGACGGGCGGGTCCCCGAGGCGCTCGGCCTCGGCCCGGTAGTCGAGGCGGAGGCGGTTGGCGGGGGTGGGCTCGCGGTCCGGGAGGAGGGCGAGGTCGGCGCGGTCTGAGCAGGGCGATGTGGGCATGACGCCCGGATGGTAGGCGTCAGCCGGGGATGCCGACGGCGGCGATGCGGCTGCGGTCGGAAACGACCACGCCGCCGGGGGGCTCGATGGTCACCGCGAAGAGGACGGGCTGCCCGACGGGCACCTTGGCGTCGATGGGCACCTCGACGACGCCGTCGGCGGCGATATCGAAGACGCCGCCGTCAACGGGGTGGCGGATCTCTAAGGGGCTCTCGCTAAAGGACTCGCGGGAGGCGTCGAAGATCCACAGCTGGTACTGCTCGACGGAGGGGTCGTTGAGGGCGAGCCCTTCGAAGCGCATGACGCCGCGCTGGTTCTGGGCGTCCCAGACCAGGCTCCCGATAGGCTTCTCGCCGGCGAGGTCGGCCGAGAGCCCGACGGTCAGGGCGCCGGGGGCCGAGGCCACGGCGTCGAACCCGACGGGGCTTGTCGCGGTCCGCTGGGGGAACCACGCGAGCGCCGCGATGAGCAGGCACGCGGCCGCGGCAAGCCAGCCGAGGGATCCCAACATGCGCGCCGGGGGCGCGATGCTGGCGAGGACGTCGGGCTCGCTCTCGCTGAGGAAGCGCTCGCCGGCGGCGTGGAGCGACGAGAGGACGGACGCGGGGACGGGCTCGTCGTCGATGGGCGCGAGGGCCTGATCGAGGCGGGCCGCGAGCAGGTCGAAGCTCTCGTCGTCCCCTTCAGCGGCGATGAGGCGCGCGAGCTCGGCGTTCTCGTCGTGCTGGATATCGTCGAGCGCTCGCGCGGCGAGCAGTTCGTGGAAACGGTCGGTTCCAGGCGTCGGTGTACTCATGCCGAGGCCTCCGTAACGGGTGTGCCAGCGAGATCGCCGAGGAGCTCGCGGAGCTTGATCATGCCGCGGCGGGCGTGTGTTTTGACGGTGCCGATCGGCATCCCGGTGCTCTGGGCGATCTGCGTGTGGCTCTGCCCGTGCTGGATGCTCAGACGGAGCACGCGCTGCTGTTCTTCGCTGAGTTCAGTGAACGCGAGCGCGACGGCGCGGGCGTCTCCCTCGCGGGCCGGTTCGTCGGCGGGCGGGGCGGGGTCGGCGAGCGGGGCGAGGGGTTCGCTCACGGTCGGGCGGCGTCCGCTCTTGCGGAGGCGGTCGATGAGACGGCGTCGGGCGATCATCGCGACGAACGTGGACTCCTGCGCTGTGCGCGGGTCGAAGCGGTCGGCGCTCTTCCACAGGGAGACGAAGATCTCCTGCACTGCGTCCTCGGCGTCGGCCCGGGTGGGCGAGAGACGGCGCGCGAGCGACCAGACGAGCCCGCTGTAGCGGTCGATCGTTTCCTGGACGGCGCTCTCGTCGCGGTCCGCGATGCGTTGCAGAAGCGTACGTTCGGGCACGGTGCTCCACCTGTTCGAGGTGCTGTGGCGCCTGCGAGGGAACGCATTATGTTCGGACCCGCTGAGAGAGCAAGCCGGGTGTGCAGCGATCAGTCTCACCGGCGCTCCTCCGTGTGTGAAAATCCGGGTGCGCGGTTTCCCCGCGCACCCGGACCGCGATCCCCCACGAGGGTCGCGGGCGACTCTGCGTTAGTCGGGCAGGATCACGGTGTCGATGACGTGGATGACGCCGTTGGACGCGTCGATGTCGGGCGAGACGATCCCGGCGCCGTCGATGGTCAGCCCGCCGCTGCGGGCGCGGATCGGGGCCTTGGAGCCCTGCAGCGTGGTGAGCGAACGCTTCCCGGCGACGTCGTCAGAGAACATCCGCCCGCTCACGACGTGGTAGGTGAGGATGGAAACGAGCTGCTGACGGTTCTCGGGGAGGAGCAGTGACTCGACGGTCCCCTTGGGCAGCTTCGCGAAGGCTTCGTCGGTCGGCGCGAAGACGGTGAAGGGCCCGTCCCCCTGGAGCGTGGAGATCAGGCCCGCGGCGTCGAGCGCCGCGGCGAGCGTCTTGAACGACCCCGCGGCGACCGCGGTGTCCACGATGTTCTTTTCGCTGGGGAGGATCACCGAGTCGATCACGTGGATCACGCCGTTGGTGGCGTTGATGTCGGTGGTCACGACCTTCGCGCCGTCGATCGAAACGCTGCCGTTCGTGACCTTGATGTCCACGCGCTGCCCGTTGACGGTCGTCGCGGAGTTGAGCCCGATGACGGTCTTCGCCGAGACCTCGCCCGGGACGACGTGGTAGGTCAGGATGGCGCGGAGGCGATCACGGTTCTCGGGACGCAGGAGTGTCTCGACCGTGCCCGAGGGCAGCTTGGCGAACGCGGCGTCTGTCGGCGCAAAGACGGTGAACGGGCCGTCGCCCTTGAGCGTGTCGATCAGGCCGGCGGCGTCGAGCGCCGCGGCGAGTGTGTTGAACGAGCCGGCGTTGACGGCGGTGTCAACGATGTCGCGTTCGGTTTGGTTGCCGACGGTCGTGGCCTGCGCGGCGCGCTGCTCGGTGTCCCCGCAGGACGTCGCGAGCGCGGAAGAGGCGGCGATCAGGGCGGCGGCAGAGAGGAAGATGGGGAGGCGTTGCATGTGAGATTCTCCGGTGTGTGTAGCGGCGGGAGGCGGGACGCGAGGGACGCGGCCTTGTCGGGGTGGGCTTCGCCGAGGACCGGGCATCGGATGCACCCGGGGCCTGTATTTCGTGTGGAACGGGCGATAACCCGCGGGCGAGACACACCAAACGGGGGGGCCTCGCCGGGCCTCATCAAGGCCCCGCCCTCGAGGGCCGATGAGTTGGTAGGTGTCGCCGGCGGAGGCCCTCCCGGGCTCTCGCTGTCGCCGGCTGTGTGTTCACCACGTAGGGGCAAAGCGCATGAGTGTTCCGGTCGAAGAGCTGTCCACCGAAGACGTGATCAAACACATCGTCGGGTGCAAGGCCCTCCCGTCGCTCCCGTCGGTCGCGATGCAGATCCTTGAACTGACGCGCGACCAGTCGGCGACGTCCGCTGAAATCGCGCAGTGCGTGGAGCTTGACCAGGCGCTCTCGGGCAAGATCCTCAAGACGATCAACTCGAGTTTCTACGGGCTGACCACCCCCTGCCCGACGATCTCCCGCGCGATCAACTACCTGGGCATGAACACGGTGCGCTCGCTGGTGCTCGGGTTTTCGCTCGTCGATAGCTTCGGCGCGCCCGAGGGCGCCGAGGGGTTTGATCTCGTCGCGCACTGGCGGCGCGCGATGTACGGCGCGGTGGCGGCGCGGCTGATCAGCGCGCAGATCAGCGCGTGCGACGGCGACGAGGCGTTTATCGCGGCGATGCTTCGCGACGTCGGGTCCCTCGCCGCGACGATCGCGCTGGGCGAGAGCTACACCGCGCTGTTCGCGCAGACCGAAGGGACGCACGACGCGCTCGGGCGTGTCGAAACCAAGGAGCTCGGGGCGAATCACTCGCGCTTCGGCGCCGAGCTCGCGTCGCGCTGGAAGATCCCCGAACAGCTTGTGAAATCGATCGCGCACCATCACGACGCGCCGGGGAGCGTGCCGGGGACCCCGCTCGTGCGCGCCGTGTACTTCGCGAGTCTCGCGGCGGAATCGATCTCCGAGAACCCCATCGAGGCCAAGAGCGCCGCCAACCGCCTGCGCAAGCTCAGCGCCGCGTGGTTCCGGATGGAAGACGACGATCTCAACTCGTTCCTCGAAGAGCTCAAGCAGCGAGGCGGCGAGCTCGCCCGTCTCTTCAACATCGACACGGGTGCGCCGCCGGACATCGACGGTCTGCTCGAGGCGGCCGAGGAGCAGAAGCTCCAGCTGCAGATCTCGCAGGAGCGCGAGGCCCAGCAGCTCCGCGAGTCGAACAGCGAGCTCGCGAAGCAGCGGTTCACGGACGGGCTGACCGGCGTCCAGAACCGCGCCGCGTTCGACGAAGCGCTCGCGGGGGCGTACCGCGACGCGCAGGAGAGCGGGCGCTCGCTCACGGTCGCGTTCTCAGACGCGGACAAGTTCAAGACGCTCAACGACACGCACGGGCACCAGGCTGGCGACGCGGTGCTGATCGAGCTCGCGACGCGCATGAAACGCGCGGTGGGCGACTCCGGGCGGGTGTTCCGCTACGGGGGCGAGGAGTTCGCGCTCGTGTGCCAGGACCTCTCGATCGACGAGTCGGTCAACATCGCCGAGCGGGTCCGCGAGGCGATCGCCGCGAAACCCTTCACGATGGCGGGGCTGTCTGACGTCCCCGACGAGCTCCTCGTCACGCTGAGCATCGGTGTAGCGGTGTACAACGACGACACGCGGGACCAGTTCGCCGACGCCGAGGCGATCCTCAAGGGCGCCGACGACGCGGTGTACCGGGCGAAGGAGAGCGGGCGCAACCGCACGTGCCTGTACGAGGCCGACGATGACAGCGCACCGGCAACGCCGCCCGCCACGCCCGAGGGCAAGCTCCGGGTGCTGGTGGTTGACGACGACCCGCTTCTCCTGAAGCTGCTGACTACCGCGTTCGAAGCGACGGGGACGGCCGAGGTCCGGACCGCGACGACGGTGACCGAGGCCGTCAAGCTGCTGCACTTCTCGACCGGCGACAACGCGTACGTGCCGCACCTGGTGGTGACCGACCTGAACATGCCCGAGCACTCGGGGATCAAGCTGGTGCGCTACATGCGCGCGACGAAGGCGCTGATGACCGCGCCGGTGCTGGTGCTGAGCGGGTCGGACCAGGACAAGGACGTGCGGGAGTGCCTCCGCGCCGGGGCGAACGCGTACGTGCCCAAGTCAGCGTTCTCGGGCGATCCGAGGGGCGCCGCGGCGAAGGTGCTCGAGTTCTGGGCGATCGCCGTCCACGCGGCGGCGTAGCGCGTCAGCGACGCCCGGCGTCGGTGTACTCGTGCTCGAGGAACCGGGCGATGTAATCGACGATGCTCGATGCCTCGGGGATGTTCGGGTTGGACGTCATGCCCTGCGGCTCAAAGCGCATGCCCTTGAAGCGGAGCACCGCGTCCTCGACCGGCAAGCCGTATTGCATCGCGAGGCTGAACGCCCGGCAGAACGCTTGGCAGAGCCCGCTGACGGTAGAGCCCTCTTTCGAGATCTTGAGGAACAGCTCGCCCGGGCGCCCGTCCTCGTGGAGCCCGATGGTGAGGTAGCCCTCGTGCCCGCCCACGGAAAACTTGTGGGTAAGGGAGGAGCGGGTCGGGGGGAGGGTCTGGCGCGTCGCGATCATCTTCTCGCGGTCCTCCTGTTCCATCCGTCAGCCGCCCTTCGTACGTGCGGCCCAGACGGTATCGGCCGCTGACCCGCGCATGCTCCAACAGTGCCGGGACGCTCAGGCGTCGCCGAACAGGCGCCGGTGCGCCTCCTGGTAGCGTTCGATCGTGGCGTGCACGACGTCATCGGGCAACGCCGGCCCGGGCGCCGACTTGTCCCACGCCCCCTGCTCCACCAGCGACTCGAGGTGCTCGCGCACGAACTGCTTGTCGAAACTGGCCTGCGCGTGCCCCGGCTCATACCCCTCCGCGGGCCAGAACCGGGACGAATCGGGTGTGAGCGCCTCGTCGATCAGGATGATGGCGTCGGGGCCGCGCTCGCCCGGCAGCAGCCCGAACTCGAACTTGGTGTCCGCGATAATGACGCCGCGCTCGAGCGCGTACGCGGCGGCGCGGGTGTAGATCGTGAGGCTGAGATCGCGCAGCCGGCTCATGATCGGCTCGCCGACCACCTCACACGCCCGCTCGTAGCTGATGTTCTCGTCGTGCTCGCCCGCCTCGGCCTTCGTCGCGGGGGTGAAGACGGGCTCGGGGAGCCGGTCGCACTGCGACAGGCCCGCGGGGAGCTCGACGCCGCAGACGGCCCCCTCGCGCTGGTAGTCCTTCCAACCCGAGCCCTCGAGGTACCCCCGGACCACGCACTCGACGGGGAAGACCTCGGTGAGGCGGGCGACCACGCTGCGGGGCTCCATCTCCGTCGCGAGGGCCTCGGGGAGATCCGGGGCGGCCTCGGCGAGGGATTCCCCGGTCAGGTGCGTCCGGCAGAGCCCCTCGCGCTCGATCCAGCGCATCCACTCCCGGGCCATCGAGGTCAGGAGGGCGCCCTTGCCCGGGATCGGGGTGGGCAGCACGACGTCGAACGCGGAGAGGCGGTCGGTCGCGACGAGCAGGAGCCGCTCGGGACGCCCCCCGTTGGGGGGCAGCGTGTAGAGATCCCGCACTTTCCCCGATCGTTTCGCGGGCAGAGGCAGGTCGGTGTGAGACACGTTGAGCATGGGGCGTCCATCGTAGCGGAGCGGAATCGAGCGGCCCCGTCTCCCACCAAATGCGTATGGCGCTTGCTACCCCGGATCGCCCCGTCACAATGGCCGGCGACCTGATGTTCACTTACCGGATCCCATCCTCGACGGGCGACTTCCAGCTCCGCCACGCCCACATGACCGCGGGCGACGGGGCCGTGATCCCGGCGGACATCGCCTGCGACGACGGCGCGGTCCGCTGCGTGACCGACGAGCGGGGGTCGGCGGCGCTCGCCCTCGAGTGGGACTGCGGGCCCCAGGGGCGCCTCCTGCTCAAAACGTGCCTGCTCCCGCCGCGCGAGGAGCCCTACGTGCTCACGCTCGAACTCGCGCGCCGTCACATCATGCTCTACCTCGTGAAAATCGAGGACTGGGGCGAGTTCGCCCGCCCGCTCGACGACCCGGTGGTGGCCAAGGCCGCGGAGGCCCGCCACCTCTTCATGGACGCCCTCGCGCTGCACGCCGAGACGCCCGAGCAGATCGACGAGCAGGACGAGCTGGCCCAGCGAGCGCTCGAGACCGCGATCGCCGCGAGCGAGCGCCTCACCAGCGAGCACGCGGACCGCGAGCTGTCCCGGCGCCAGCAGCAGGCCCCGATCTCCTCGGCCGGCGCGGTCTTCGGCTGCTCCGTCGATCCCGAACGCTTCGCCGAGCCGCTCCAGAAGGTGCTCTCGGGCGCGTTCGATTACATGCTCGCGCCGCTGCGCTGGAAAGAGCTGGAGCCCGAAGAGGGCAAGTACACGTTCACCGAGACCGACCGCTGGATCGAGTGGGCGGTGCGCCAGGCGAAGATGCCCGTCGCCGCGGGCCCGGTGGTGGAGTTCTCCTCCGACGCGACGCCCGAGTGGTTCTTCGTGTGGGAGAACGACTACGACACGATCCGCGAGATGGTCTACGAGCACGTCAAGCGCGTCGTCACGCGCTACCGGCGCGCCGTGTACAAGTGGACCGTCGCCTCCGGGCTGAACCTCGGCGCCACGATGCCGCTCTCGCTCGAAGAGAGCATCGACCTCACGCGCCTCGCGGCGCTCGTCGCCCGCAAGCTCGACCCCAAGGCGATGATCGTCGTGGAGATCGACCGCCCGCTCGGCGAGCCCGTCAACGGGCGTCCGCAAGCGATCCCGCCCGAGCTGTACGCCGAGCTCGTTGCGCAGTCGGGCATCGCGTGCGACGCGTTCGGGCTGCGCCTCGAGGTGGGCGACGACCTCAGCGGGCGCCCCACGCGCGACCTCATGCAGATCTCCGACGCGCTCGACCGGTTCGCGGTCTTTGAGAAGCCGCTGTGCATCTCCGCGTTCGGCGCGCCCTCGGGCGGCAACGGGCCGGGCTGGCGCGGGCCCTGGACCGAAACGACCCAGGCCGAGTGGATGCGCCGCGTCACCGAGGTCGCTCTCTCGAAACCCTTCGTCACGAGCGTCGCGTGGAACCAGCTCTACGACACCCGGCGCTCGACGCAGACCGCGACGGGCGGGCTGATCACCGAGTCCGGGCAGCCCAAGGAAGCGCTCACCGGCGCCGCCGAGACGCGCAAGAGCCTGCGTTCCGGCGGGCGGGTCTCCCCGTGCGCGAGCGTCTAGATCAGCGTGAACGCGCCTGGCGGCTCTCGGCGATCCTCCTCGCCGCCGCCGCCCTCGCGGTCAGCGTGATGGCGGCGGCGCACACGCCATCGACCGCAACAATCCCGACACACCTGGTCGATCTGAACTCGGCGCCCGCCGCGCGCCTCCGCCTCCTCGAGGGCATCGGGCCATCGCTCGCGGGGGCGATCCTCGCCGACCGCCGCGAGCACGGCCCCTACCGCGATCTCGCGGACGTTGACCGGACGCCGGGGATCGGGCCACGCACGCTGCGGAGCATCGCCCCCGATGTCTCGCTCGCGTCCGACCCGCCGTAAGATCATCCCGTGACGAGCCGTTCAACGCGAAACGCCCCGAAAAAACCCGCGGGCGGCGCCGACGTGTGCGCCGAGGCTGTCGCGCGCCTCCTCGGCGCCGGCGTGTGGGACGAGCTCGCCGGGCTCGTCAGCGCGCACGACAGCGTCAGCCTCGTCGGGCACGCCGGCTCGACGCCCGCGATCGCGGCCCAAGCGCTCGGCGCGCGAACGGGCAAGACGGTCCTGCTCGTCACGGCGCACCTCGACGACGCGGACGAGGCGCTCGCGGAACTCAGCGACCGCGGCGCGAGCGCGATGCGACTCCCCGCGCTCGAGACGCTCCCCGGCGAGACGCAGGCGTCGCTGGAACTCGTCGCCGAACGCCTGCGCGCGCTGCGACGCCTCTCATCGGGCGGCTTCGGCGCCGGCGGCGTGCTGCTCGCGCCGATCCACGCCGTCATGCAAGCCGCCCCTGCGCCGGGCGCGATGGACCGCTGCTCGAAGCCCCTCCGCGTCGGCGACCGCCAAGACCCCGGCGGGCTGGTGCGTTGGCTCGACGACGCCGGGTACGAACGCGCCGAGACCATCGAAGAGCCCGGTGAGTACGCCGTCCGCGGCGGGATCGTGGACGTCTTCGCGCCCGGCTCCACGCAAGACGGCGACGGCGCGGTGCGCCTCGACTTCTTCGGCGACGAGCTCGAAAGCCTCCACGAGATCGACCTCGACACGATGGGCTCGGGCAGGAAGCTCGACGGGATCGACCTCGTCGGCGCGAGCGTTGACGCGCTCGCCGACGCGAAAGACCGGGCGACGCTGGCGTCGTGGCTGCCCGACGGGCTGATCGTCGCGTTGCTCGAGCCGACCGAGATCATCGAGCAGGCCCGCGGGTACTACGAGCGCACGACCAGCGAAGGGCGCCTGCTCGGCCCGCCCGCCGCGATCAAGAGCCTGCGCGACCGCTCGTCCTGCGTCGTCGAGATCACCCGGATGACGCCCGCGCCGGACAGCCCCCGGGTGGACATGCCCGCCGAACCGCTGCCCGAGTTCCCGCTCAGCGCCGGCGAGGCCCTGCGCGAGCTCGCGGGGACCGGCGACGCCGCGGTCGTCCTCTGCCAGAACGACGGCGAGCTGTCGCGCACCCGGGAGCTGATTACCGAGCACGACCTCGCGGCGCGCGTGAGCGCCCAGCCGGGGTACCTCCACCGCGGCTTCGTGTGGCGCGACGCGGACGGCGCGCTCGCGGTGACGCCCAACCACGAACTGCTGGGGCGCTTCTACGCGCGCCGGCGCGGCGGGCGCCTCAAGGTCGGGCGCGCGATGGACGCGTTCCTCGATCTCGCCCCGGGCGACCACGTCGTGCACTCCGACCACGGCGTCGCGAAGTTCGTCGGGCTGACCACGCTCGCCTCGCGCTCCGTCGCGGCGCAGCGGAGCGGGGAGACGGTCGAGGAAGAGTTCCTCACGCTCGAGTTCGCGGGCGGGACGAAGCTGCACGTCCCGGCACGCCAGATCGACGAGGTGCAGAAGTACGTCGGCGGGCACAAGGGGGCGCCCCCCCTCTCCACGCTGGGCGGGAAACGCTGGAAGAAACAGAAAGAGCAGGTCACCGAGGCGACGCGCGACCTCGCCGCCGAGATGCTCCAGGTGCAGGCCGCGCGCGCCGCGATGCCCGGCGTGCGCTACCCCTCCGACACGCTGTGGCAGCGCGAGTTCGAAGCGGAATTCCCGTACGACGAGACCGAGGACCAGCTCTCGGCGCTCGCGTCGATCAAGGGCGACATGTCCTCCGGACGCCCGATGGACCGCCTCGTCTGCGGCGATGTTGGCTTCGGCAAGACCGAGGTCGCGATCCGCGCGGCGTTCAAGGCCGCAGAGTTCGGGAAGCAGGTCGCGGTGCTCGTCCCGACGACGGTGCTCGCTGAGCAGCACGAGCGCACGTTCCGCGAACGCTTCGCGGGGTACCCGTTCACCGTCGAGTCGCTGTCGCGCTACAAAACCGCCGGCGAACAGCGCGAGATCCTCGGACGCGTGCGCAAGGGGCAGGTGGACGTGCTCGTGGGCACGCACCGGATCCTGTCGAAGGACGTCGGGTTCGCCGACCTCGGGCTCGTCGTGGTGGACGAAGAGCAGCGGTTCGGCGTCGAGCACAAGCAGGCGCTCTTGGCGCTGCGCACGCAGATCGACGTGCTCACGCTCTCGGCGACGCCCATCCCGCGCACGCTGCACATGTCGCTTCTTGGGCTACGCGACATCAGCTCGCTCACGACGGCGCCGGTGGACCGGCGCGCGATCGTCACCGAGGTCATCCCCTACAACGCGCAGCGCCTCAAGCGGGCGATCGAGCGCGAGCTCTCGCGCGAGGGGCAGGTGTTCTACGTGCACAACCGCGTCAAGAGCATCCACCGCGTCGCGGACGAGGTGCGCGCGATGGCGCCCGGCGCCGAGGTTGTCGTCGGGCACGGGCAGATGGGCGCGGGCGAACTCGAAAAAGTGATGCTCAAGTTCATCCGGCGTCAGGCGGACATCCTCGTGAGCACCACGATCATCGAGTCGGGCGTCGACATCCCGACCGCGAACACGATGATCATCGAGGACGCCGACCGCTTCGGGCTCGCCGACCTCCACCAGCTGCGCGGACGCGTCGGGCGTTACAAGCACCGCGCGTACTGCTACCTGCTCCTCCCCAAGGACCGGGCGATGACGCCCAACGCGCAGCGACGCCTCAAAGCGGTCGAGGAGTACTCCATGCTCGGCGCCGGCTTCAAGATCGCGATGCGCGACCTCGAGATCCGCGGCGCGGGCAACCTCCTCGGCGCCGAGCAGAGCGGGCACATCGCGACGGTCGGGTACGAGATGTACTGCCGTTTGCTCGAAGATTCCGTGCGCGCCCTCAAGAACGAGGCCCCGGCGCGCAAGCCGGATATCTCGATCGAGATCGGCGTCGCCGGGCTGATCCCCCGCGCGTACATCCCCTCACAGACGCGCCGGATGGAGGCCTACCGCCGGCTCGCGATCGCTTCGTCGCGCGAGCAGCTCGACACCGTCGCGCGGGACCTCACCGCCGCCTACGGCGAACCGCCCAAGGCCGTCAAAACGCTCCTCGAACTCGCGAGGCTGCGCATCGCGCTCGGCGAGATGGGCGTGCGCTCCGTCATCGTGCGCGAGCCCGACGTGATATTCCAGACAACCAAGGCGAAGGACTTGGCGGAGAAACTGCGCCCGGCGCACGGCACCGTCCGCGTCGTGACGGCAGGGGTCAAGGGCGACCTCGCCCCCGTCTACTACCGCCCGCCCAAGAACTACCTCGACCCGGCTTCGCTGCTCAACGTGCTGCGCACCCGGCTAGGGTGAAGAGACCGTGCAGCGCGGGGAGGAACTCCCGCTCGCACACGCGGTCCCAGCTCATCTCGTGGGCGAGACGCCGCCCTGACTCGAGCCGCGCGTTGCGGTCGCTGGTGTTGCGAGGCAGCCGCTCGTCGAGCAGGCGCGCCACGCGTGCGCACTCGTCGTGTTCGATCGCCGCGAGCTCCTTGGCCCCCGTTTCCTTCCCCGAGCGGCCGCCGTCGGTGAAGTCGGCGAGCACAACGTTCGGGTGCGTCGTTGCGTCGAGCCCGAGATCGTCGGCCGCGCGGCGCATGAAGCCGGCGCACCCGCTGATCTCGGTCACCACCGCGATCGCCCCGGCGTGCAGCGGTTCGACGGGGGCGATGCCGAAGGGCTCGTAGACGCTCAGACCGAACTCAACGTCCGCGGCCCGGCGGAGATCCGCGAGATCGAGCCCCTTGGGCGATGCTTCACCGAGCGTCTCGTGCGAGAACCCGAACTGGTTGACCACCACGGCGCGCACCGCTGCGGCGCTCTCGTTGAAGGCGGCCGCGTCGTGACACAGCCCCACCTCGGGCCCCTCCGCGTCGGGGTAGCCCTCGCGGTGGTGCGCCGGCCACGCGTACTCGCGGTTCATCCGGGTCACGTCGTCGAAGGAGCGCGGGCGGGCGCCGCAGGTGAGCAACAGGTACGCGGCCCGCTCGCCGCGCTGGGCCAGCATCGCGTCGAGCCCGCGGCACACCTCGATATCGCGCCAGAGCCCTTTGCTGATGACCGGTCGCGTGACGTGCGTGAACAGGTAGTCGGGACGGAAGCCGAGGAGCGGCTCGATCCAATCGAGCACTCGGGCGCGCGAGGCGAGCTTGTCCTCGATCCCGACATCGGGGACGGGCGCGCCGTTGTAGCAGAGCCCGACGGGCGTCTCGCGCATGTCGGCGCTGAGGTAGCGGAGCTCGTCGGCCGTGTCGTCGCCCACCGCGATCACCCCGTCGAGCGCGCACGCACGGCTGACGAGCTGGTGACGGTAGTTGCCCTGCTGGGAGCCGAACGTGTCCTCGATCGTCTCCCCGCGCTCGAGCGCGCGGCGCATCTCGGGGTAGAACGCCGCGTCGTGCCCCGGGTGGTGCTCGACAACGTGGCGCGCCGTGGAGCACTCGTGCCCGTGAAAAAGCGTGCGGAACCGGCCGGCGCGGTCGAGCGTCGCGGCGAGCGCCGCGGGCATCCCCATGTACTCGTGGCTGATGAGCACGCCGGGGAGCTCGTCGTCCTGCGTGAGCGCCACCAGGGCCGCGTACGCCGGGGACGCCAGGCGCACCCACTGCTCGAAGTCGTCGTTGTGGTCGAAGGGGTGGCACTCGATCCCGAAGCGCTCAAAGAGCGTCGCCTTGAACGCGTTGACGGGGGCGGCCGTCGCACGGGAGAGATCAAAGAGCAGCACTTCTGCCTCGGCCGTGCGCTCGGGATCGACCGTGTCGCGGAACACGCGCGTGCCGTACACGGCGCGCACGCCGTACGCGAGCTCGATGGGCGCGAGTTTCGCTGCGAGGCCTGTCGGGTCGTACGCGTCCAGCGACGAGTAGATCACCCTCGCGCCGTCTCCGCCCAGCCGGCTGTTTACGTCGTCGGTCCGCCGTGTGTCCCACAGTGGGCCGACGAGGATCGAGCGGCCCACCGCCGAGCGGTAGACCGGGCTGGTGAGCAAGCCCTGGAGCACGGTCCCGATGCCGCCCATGTGGACGACGGCCTCGTGCGTAACGTGAGCAACGGTAAGCGGACGGTTCGTCATATCGTCGTTATCGGCACGATCGGGGCCCGCCTTGCGGGGCGTCCGCGACCACGCGCACGCCTCTTTGGTGATGGTCACTGTCACGCCCTCCGCGACGAGTTCGACGGGCTCGCCCGCGGCCAGCGCGGCCTCAACCGCCCCCGGCAGGTCCGTTTCTCGAACACTGAGCGGCTTCCCGTCGAGCGTCAGCCCGCCCACCCCCTGCTCGGCGAGCCAGCCGGCGAGGCGTACGGCCCGCTCGCGCGGGGTGTCGCCGACGATCGTGCCGGACTCAGGCATCGTGGGTGTCGGCGATCGCCTCGATATCGCCGCGCCGGACGGACTCGACGGCCGTGACCCGGGGCCAGACGTCGTCGATCGCCTGCCCGTCGCACGCCCGGCGGACGCGCAGGTACACGACGGACGAGGCGGCGAAGAAGAAGCTCAGCGCGTGCGCGCCGATGAGCGCCATCGCCGCCCGCTCCCACACGCCGATCGCCCCGGACGCGACGCCCGCCGTCCCCTCGAGCCCGTCGCGCTCCGGCAGCGGCGCAAAGAGCCGCGCGTCCCCGGCGAGGCCCGCGTCGGCGGCGCCCGTGAGCTCGGCCGACCAGTTGATCGCGGTCGTCACGATGATGGCGGTGATGAACACGCCCGCCGCGCCCTGGGCGATGAGGGCGACCGCCCACACCAGCAGCGAGAAGGGGCGTTCGATGAGGTAGGCGTACGCGCGCTGGAACGCGTCGGTCGTGTCAGCGGAATCCGCGGCGACAGACGGGATGAGCAGCGGGAACCCCACCGCCAGCCCGAGCGTCAGGGTCGCGAGCGCCAGCCCGATGAGAAGCGCCGCGCCGTAGAGCACGCCGCCGGCGACGTCCACGCCCGGGAGCGACAGCAGGAGTGTGCCGAACACCCAAAGGAGCCCCGCGCACATCGCGATGAGGCCGAAGGGGAGCACGTACGCTCCCATCGAGGACTTCCAGCGCGTGAGGGCGTACGCGATCGCTTCGGGGACGCTGAGGGCGCGCCCGCGCGCGGCGTCCATGACGACAGAGCGCGAGACCGCGCCGCCGAAGAGCGTCCATACGGGGAGCAGCACCGCGATGAGCAGCGCGCAGCGCCACGGGGTGAGGCGCACCAGCGCCATGGGCGCGTAGATCATCCCCTCGACGAAGCCGCGCGACGCCCGCGGGAGGTCGAGGCGCACCAGCCCCTGCGCCGTCTCGCCGACGCCCCGGATCAGCGAACCGGACAGCGTCTCGAAGACGCCGTGCCCGAGGTCGGGGACGTCGCCGACGATCGCGTCAAAGACGCTCCCGACGACCATCAGGGCGCTGGCGGCGAGGAAGGCGATCACCAGACGCTGGGGCGCGAGCGCCAGCGGGGACGCGCTCCACAGGAGCGCCCAGCCCTCTCGGGGGCGGCGCGGGTGCAGCGCCGCGTGTTCGGTCGAAGATTCGCTCATGGGCAGAGCCTACCAGCGGGCGCGATCACCCGGCGTCGAGGATCACGCGCGCCTGGGCGAGGATGTCCTCGGGCTCGCTCATGCGACCGGGGCCCACAGCCCGGCACGCCTGCCAGCCCTCGGCCGGCCCGATGAAGCGGAACCCGTCGGCGCGCAGCGTTTCGAGGTTGCGCTGCGTGGACGCCTGGGACCACATCACCTCGTTCATCGCGGGCGCGAGCAGGACGGGGGTGGTCTTCGGGCTGATCGCAGAGAGCACCAGCGACACGACGTCGTCGGTGTGCCCGTGCGCGAGCTTGGCCATCGCGTTCATCGTGCAGGGGGCGACGATCACGAGATCGGCGCGGGTCGCGAGCGAGATGTGCTGCGGGTCGCTCGACTCGACGTGCTGCCACGGGCTGGTGTAGACCGGGTTCGCCGACAGCGCCTGGAACGTCAGCGGCGCAACGAAGCGCGTCGCGGCTTCGGTCATGCAGACCGTCACCCCGGCGCCCGCTTGCGCGAGTCGGCTGACGAGCGTGGCTGTTTTGTAGACGGCGATGCCGCCGGTGATGCCGACAACGACGCGGGCGCCGTCGAGCTCGGACGGCGCGGACATCAGGAGCGGGGCTGGTTCTCAGCCATCTCGGCGATGATCTCGTCCTCGGTCGCGGGCTCGATCTTGCCCTGGATGATCTCCTCGACGGCGATCTCGAGGTCGGTGCGTCCCTCGCGCTCGATGAGCGGGCGAGCGCCGTCCATCAGCTCGACAAGGCGACGCTGGATGAGGGCGCAGGCGCGGAAGCGGCCGCCGACCATGTCGAAGATCTCTTCGCTCTTAAGGGCATCGATCATCTGGGGAGTGCTCCGTCTGGGGCGCTGGGGGGACAAAGCGAGCCCAACAGTCTATCATGCCCACGAGCGGGCGGCAATCCGCCCGCGCGGTCTCCGCCCGCACCCTCACCAGCTGGAGTTTGTCATGCACCCGCAAGCGTACGCTTTCGGCGATCGTCTTACCCACGCCGCCAAGCCCGAATGGGGTGTCGGCGAGGTCGTCGCCGCTCAGAGCGTCCAGCAGAACGGCGTGGACTGCCAGCGGCTCCAGATCCGCTTCGAGCGGGCCGGGCTCAAGACCATCTCCACCGCCATCGCCGATCTCCGGCCCGCGAACGCGGTGCGAGCGGAGGTCGCGACGGCCGCGGCCGAGGAGCCGATCGACCTCTCCGACCCGCAGGAGACCCTCGGCGGCGTGCCCGAAGCGGCCCAGGACCCCTTCTCCTCCCCCGAAAAGCGCCTCGAGGCCACGCTGGACCTCTACAAGTACTCCGCCCACGGGGCCTCGCTCCTGGACTGGGCGGCGATGCAGACGGGGCTCGCCGACCCGATGGAGCGTTTCAACCGCCACGAGCTCGAAGCGTTCTTTGAGCGCTTCCGGTTCAACCTCGACGCGCACCTGGGCAAGATGGTCCGAGAAGTGCGACGCCAGGACCCGGCCGCCCTCCGCCGCCTGACGGCCGCGGCGCCCCCCGACGCCCGCAACGCGGTGAAGCGCCTGAACGGTCGGGGTTGACCCCACGCCACATCCGGCACAGACGGGGCGGCTGAGCGAAGGCGCCGAGCCCCGACGGATCCCTTCGAACCCCCCATTTTCAGCGTTCGCGACCTCAGAACGCGGGTGTTATCGGCGCCGGGCGACCATGGCGCCGGGGCCGGCGTCATCGCGGCGCGGTGGTTGTTTCTCTCCTGGTGTCCGTGTGCGAACGCGGGCGACAAGTCCAGAGGAGAGAAAGGGTTCCACCATGAACGAGCAGGATTTCCAGAGCAAACTCGCCGAGCTCACCAACCAGATGAACGACCTTCCCGAGGGCGACCGGGAGAAGATCGAAGCCCTCGTCGAAGAGACCAAGGAGCGCCACGGGCGGATGAAGGCCTGCGTCGCGCAGCTCCAGGAGTCTCTCGACTACCTCCGCCTGAGCGTCAAGTACCTCGTCTTCGACCTCGAAGCGACCCGCCGCGAGAACAAGTACCTCCGCTCGATGCTGACCGAAAAGAGCGGCGACGAGCACGCCGAGGGCGCCGACTAAACCCTCCCCACCAGATCTCGCCTCGCCCGTCGCACTCCGGGCGTGGCTCCGTAGGGGTATGTGAAAAGCCGGTGGTCAGGGGTGGCCACCGGCTTTTTGACGCGCGCTCGTGTCGGTTTGTGGGCGTGGACGGCGCGGTATAGACTTGGCGTCCGCTCGCGTGCAGACGCGACCTTGGGAGAGGTGGCCGAGCGGCTGAAGGCGCCGGTTTGCTAAACCGGTGAACGGGGTTAACCCGTTCCGCGGGTTCGAATCCCGTCCTCTCCGCTTTGAACCGAATCGACGCCTCCGAGACTCTCTCGGGGGCGTTTTTTGATCATTGATAAGGAACGAGTTCCACATTCAGGGCGGTGCCGTGCCTCGATCGAACCCCGCAGCCATCTCGGCGACCGAACTGTTCTGACACGAGCACTTCATGACCGGCTTCGGCTCCGCGTTCGGGTCACGCGCACGAACCCAACGCCGACGTCCGAGTCCGACTCATGTGTTCAAGGGCGAGCACCGACACGCTCGTTTCGTTGATCGCGAGGACGCCGAGCACACACTCGGGCGCGCTCCCGCGATTCAGCGCCAAGGTCAAACCGCAGAGCGCGTGCCTTTGCTTGTGCGCGCTGCACGTCGCCGTCGGCTAGAAGAAGAGTGACGCTCGCGGGCAATCGCTCTCACGCCTTGACCACTATGCCCACGCCCGCAACGGATCTCTTCTGCTCACTGTGCCAATCTTCATCTCGGAGTCATCCTCAGCCTTTCCTGATTCACGACAAAGGCCCTCCCCACGCATGGTGAGGAGGGCCTTGATGAGTGAGAACGCTCAGTTCCTTGCGGCGACACTGCGCTCGCCGCTCGAGTCCGAGTGGCTCACCGCCGGAGGGGCAGCGCTTCATTCGACCAGCCCGGGTAGTCCACAACGCCGCCGATGAGAGTGGCGCGTTGGTCGATCGGGTTGTCCCCGTTCACGTCGTCTGAGGCGCTGAACGTGATGGTCACCGAGCCGGCTTCGGAACCCCGGCTCACCGAGCCGTTGTACGACGACTGGTCGGCGCCGCCGAGCGGGATGATCCCGAAGAGGTCGATGCTGAACGAGTTCTGTGTGCTGAACGACTTCTGGATGGACTCGTAATCGGCATGGTTGTAGGTGATCGAGATCGTCGGATAGTTGCTGATCAGGACGCCGGAGAGGCGACCGAAGCTGCCGTTGGGGCCGAACTTCTCGCCCGGATCAAGAGCGAAGCGGTACCCGGACCGGTCTTCGCTGTAGTTCGCCGCCTCATCGATGGGCGAGGGGTCGTACCAGCCTTCGTTGGTGGTACGGTTGTACGGCATCGGGGCGATAGGCACGTAGGCGTAGCCCTCGTAGCTGATGGAGATGTCCATCGCCGAGCTCTGGCTACTGAACGAGCTCGAGTTATAAGAAGCCCCGGAGCTGGCGCGGAACGTGAGAAAATCAAGGGGGACCGACACCGAGGCGCCGCCATTGATGCTCATCGAAGCGGAGTTTGCGCTGTAATCCGTGAGTTGCATCCCGACCCGGATCTTTCTCGACTTGCTCTCGAGATCGTTCTTAATGCTGGTGATCGAGCTCGAGATGACGTACCCCGGCAGGTCCCGCGTCACGCCGTGCTTGTCACCGACGACGATGGCGTTCACGCCGGGCTCTGGGTTTTCGATCGCGCTCATCATCGAATTGAGCGCGGCCGTGTACCGCTGGGTCGCATCGACCAACGGGAGCGAGGCCTGCATCGGCTGGAGCCATCGGCTGAACGCGCCGATCACGGGATGCCCGGAGGCGGGGGCGAACGGGAGCGACTTGGTGATCGATTTCACATCCGCGATGTTGAAGTTGAACCGATCAAACTTCTGCGGGTCGCGGTTGAACCCGCTCCAGTCCAGGCTGATGACGTTGACGACGTAGTCGATCTTCTGCTTGACCTTGTCCCGCTTCATATCGTCGCTCGAGATCCGTTCGACGTTCTGCTCGTAGAGCTGGACCAGCGAGTTCGTGACCGTCGCGTTATCAAGGATCGCCTTGTTCAGCTTCGCCTTATCGTTCCGGCTCAGCTCGTAGCTGATCGAGGCGAGCGTGTCGTCGTACGCCGCACTAAAGGACTTGTTGCTGAGCGTCGGCGTCCCGGCCTCCCCTGGGACGACAACCCGGTTGATGAAGTCATACGTCGACGCGTTGAAGTCACCGTTCCCGTTCTCGTAGAACCAGGGGAAATCCCCGGCGTCGCCGGCCTGGATCGCCTGAAGCGTCGACTGTCCGATCTGATTCCCCACCTGGTCGTTGGCCTGGACCTGGAGCGCGTGAAAGAACGCGGTGGCGGAGGCGTTCATCTGGTCGGAACGCGAGCCTTGCGCCAACGCGGGTGAAGCGACGCAAGAGACTGCTGAGCCAATAGTAAACGCTGCAACAGCCGCTGCTGCGCCCCCGCGCCGCGCTCGGGTCCGTCCGCAGCCCTGGGTCGTTGTGCCGTTCATCATCACGAGTCCTCCTGATACTGAGTTTGATTCAACGAGGCCGACCACAGCGGCCGCCCCCGGAGAGATCCGGGAACGCCGCGCCTCGCTCATCACAGAATCAGAAAAAAGACTGCAAACATGGCCCGTCGGGTATCATGCCGCGCATCAAAGAGAAGAACTCCTTTTGTAAGGATGCACGCTGACCCACGATGCACGCTGACCCAAGCAGTTTCGTTTCGGCACGTGGTTCTGATCCGACACCCACAGAAGGATCAACCCCCGACGACACGCTCGCGGATCTCGCGAAGGCGAGCGACGGGGACATCCACGCCGCCGAGCGTCTCTACCGACAGATCGAGCAGTCGCTCCGCAACTTAGCCAGGCAACGGCTCCGGGGCGTCCAGCGCGGGGCGCAGCTCCAAACCACGGTTCTCGTAGATGACGTATTTATGAAGCTCCTCGAGCGTCCGCCCGAACGGGCAGAGCATCAGACGGCGCTGCTGCGGATCGCCAGCAAGGCCATGCGCGACGTCGTGGTCGATTCCATCCGCTGGGAGAACGCCCAGAAGCGCGGCGGCGAGCAGATCGGCGCCCGCATCTCCCTCGACACCGCGGCCGAACTGAAGTGCCGGACCGGCGATGCCGCGACCTTGCTGGTTGAGGACGCGCTGGGATCGCTCCGGGGAGCGCATGACCGCGCCGCTGACGTGGCGTCGTTCCGGTTGCTCGCGGGGCGGAGCCGCGAGGAGATCTCGGCGGCGCTGGGTATTTCAGGATCGACAGTCGATCGGGAGTGGGCGTTTGCCAAGGCGTGGCTGCGTCGGCGTTTCGCCGAGAGCATGAGCGGTTCACCGGACCGTGCACCGGATTGATTCGGTTCTCCGAGCGCCCTGCTCAGAAAGGCACACGATGACGACGCCTTCAAACAAAAAGGCCGCAGTAACGACAATCGATCCGCCCACAACCTCCCACGAAGCCGTCCGGTTCTGGGTGTGGTTCCGAATGTCGAGGCTGATCGCCGTCTATGACGCCTGGCCGCTGCCGGGCATCGTCAAGATCGCGAAGGGGCAGGACATCGCGACCGCCTCCCCTGTTCTTATCACGTTCCTCGGCAAGTTCTTCGGGACGAACCTCGCGACCTACGCCTCCGCGAGCGGGATGGGGTTTCTGCAGAGCGCCTCGGGCCAGGCCAGGATCGAGAAGCAGGTCCACGGGCTGAACTGCGTGGCGAAGCAGGACCCGCCGAACCCGGTCGTCGTCCCCATCGCGTGGTACGCGCAGACACTCGCCGACTGGTTCCTCCGACAGATGCCGGCGTCCGACAAGGACTGGCCCTGCGGCGTCGTCCGATGGGCAGAGGTCGTTCTTGAACAACTCCGCTTACTCGAGATCGAGGTGAACCCGTGGGATTACGAGTGGCTCGATCACCCCGCGACCAACCACGTGGATCTCGGGTTCTATCTGCAATGGGCGGGATCCCGGGCGCCCGGAGCAACGCCCTACGGGGCGGCACACGCCGCGCCGGTCGCCAAGGCTGCCAACGCGGCGCGGACGCGACGTATCGGGGAGGTTGATCCGAACCAGGTCCCGCCGGACATCTACGGCTACCTGACCGCGGTGGCCTCGGGCCCAATCGACCCGCCCCCGCCAACTACGCAGGATCCAGAGGTGCGGGATGAGCCATTGTGGGACTGGATGAACCAACTGAACTCGATCGTCGACGACTTCTAATCATCACCATCGGAACGCCCCCGCGCCTCTCGGAGCGCGGCACGGCGTTCTTCGAGCTGCTCCAGCACGCGCGGGTTCACACCGACCCGATCGTCGAGCAAGCGTTCGGCGGCGTCGAGCGCCTCGGCGGCGTCGTCGAATCGACCGAGAGATGTGAGCGCTTCGCCGAGCACACTCAGCGCGGCGGCCTCTCGCACCGGGTCGTTGTGCTCCGGGCCACGGAAGATCAAGGAAGCCCGCTCCGCCGAGGCGCTGGCCTGGCGCGGGTTCCCGACCGCGAGGTGCGCCGCCGCGGTTGAGATCAGCATCCGCCCGACATACGGGTGGTCGGGCCCGAACGATCCCTCGTAGAGACCGAGCGCTTCTTCGAGGAGTAGCACGGCCTGATCGGCTTTCCCCGTCCGCAGTGAGAGCACGCCGAGGCTGGCGATGCTCTGCTGGATATCGGGATGAGCCGCGGGGAGGGCGCGCCGCCGGAGGGCCAGGGCCGACTCGAGGTGCGTCAGCGCCTCGGACTCGGCGCCGTCACGCAGGCAAAGCAGCCCGAGGTTGTTCATCGTCGTCGCGATGTACGGGCTGTCCCCGTTCATCACGGCGCGCTGGTCGTGCAGGGTTCGCTCCAGGGTCTCGCGCGCCGCTTTGACGTGACCGGCGTTCTCCTGGCACTGCGCCAGGTACCAGCGCATCCGGACGAAGTCCTGGTCTCCGGGCGCAAGATGACCGCTCGCGATCTCGACCGCGCTGACGGCGTACTCGAGCGCCTGTCCCGGTTGGCCCCGGACGGTGCACAGACTCGCGAGGGCGGCCAACGACTCCGCCGTCTCGAAGCTCGCCGGCCCGGTTGCGCTCCGAAAGAGCGCGAGAGCAGTTTCGACCGCCAGATACGCGTCGTCGTAGTGCCCAAGGTGACTCAGGCTTTGCCCGCGCGCAAGGTGCGCGCGGGCGAGCTCAGCCCGATCCGAGGTCGCGTTCGATCCGGTGAGCAGCTCGATCGACGCTTCAGAGTTCGCGAGGGCGTCCTCCTGCTCCCCGATCGCGGCGTAGATCTCCGCGAACCGATTGTGCACCGTCGCCCGGACCCGTCGGTCGGGGATCTGTTGCACGGTTCCGCTGGCGGTGTCGAGCGCCTGACCGATGGTCCGATCCCCCCTGCCGGCGAGCCGTGGGTCCGCCAGCGAGAAGACGTCATCAACCAAGTACGACATTGTCTGATTGAGGCGCTCGGTCTCCAGGTCGGCCCTGCTTCGGGCGCGAGACTCCCAAACCGCAAAGACCGTGGTGGTTGTCATGCCGACAAGGAGCGACAGCAGGATGACCCCGACGAGGCACACGATCGCCGTGTGCCTTCTGGCAACGAGCGCCGCGCTCTGCAGAAGGCTCGGTGGCGCCGCGGCGACAGGGTGGTGGTTCTGGACGCGGGAAACGTCGGCAAGCAACTCCGCGACCGACGTGTACCGCTCCATCGGGTCGCACGCGATGGCCTTGCGGAGGATGCAATCGACAGTGCGATCATCCCGACCGTGATGGTCCCAGCGCTCGATGGCTTCGACCGCTGCGGCCGTGCCCTCTCGCCTGGGCATCTTCCCAGTCAGCATGACGTGGAGCACAACACCGAGCGAAAACACGTCGCATTTCACATCGTACGGATGGCTCGGATCACCATAGAGCTCGGGAGCGATAAACGCGGGGGTTCCCACGAAGCCCGAATTGGTCAGGCGGAGATCCGGCCTCGTGCTGGGATCCTGGAAGTGAGCGATCCCGAAATCGATGACTTTCGGCGCTCCCTCTCGGTCTATCAAGATGTTCGAAGGCTTGAGATCCCGGTGCAACACACCCCGGTCGTGCGCATGCTGGACAGCGTCGCACACATCACAGAAGAGGGCGTACCGATCGCGGCGCGAGAGCCGTTCCGCTTCGACGTATTCATCGATGGAACACGCGCCCTCGATGAGCTCCATGATGATATACGGGAAGCGTTGGTTTTCGATGGATTCCGTTCCCATCGAAAAGATCTTGGCGATGCCCGGATGGTTGAGTCGGGCCAGAGCTTCTGCTTCGAGCGAGAACCGGGACTCCGAGATCTCCGAGCGGGTATCGGTCCGGATGACCTTGATCGCCACCTGGCGTTTCGGTCGTTCTTGGTTCGCGAGATAGACAATGCCCATCCCGCCGAAACCGAGAGGCTTCTCGAGCTCGCAGCCACCGACGCGCCGGAGGCTGCTGCCAGACAACGAACTCGTGACAGCGGACGTGGGACTGGATCGGGTGAGCGTGGTCTCGTGGAAGTCGATCAGCGACCGGACCTCGTCGGCGAGCGAGCGGTCCGGGTGGGCACCGAGCCGCGCGGAACGTTGAGCCGCCGGCAGATCAAGGACCGACCAGAACAGGCTTCGGATATTGGTCGGCTGGGCCATACGCACCGTCTTTGACAGGCCAACGAAAGGCTGCAGAACGTTCGCAGCATACGCTCTGGGTTGATGCGCAGAGCGCTCACTCCTTCCGTCGTGGATCAAGACCCTCGGCGTTGCAACCAAACCTCCCCCCCCGAGCTCAAGCCAAGCCACCGCGATAGTCGCCACCCGGTGTTGCTGCCGGTTCTCACCTCGGGCTCGGCTGCTCAGCGTGTGCCGGGTAGCCGCCAGCCATGCGACGTGTGCGGATCCACCGTGTTGTCCGCTCGTGCTGCACTCCGGCCTCGTTCACCGATCACCGCTCAACGCAGGCTCTCGCAGCGCGCACGCCGAGAACCTCGGGGCCGAGCGCCGCCCGGCCCTCGGCTCGTCCGTAGTCCGGGTCGTCAACGCGATCGAGCTGGCTCGGGATGTCGCGCACACAGGGGGGATCACGAAGCATCGCCCGGTATGGGATACTCCACTGGCAGCACGCGCCAGCCCGAAGGAGCGCACCCGATGAACAAAACGCCAGTAGCGATATGGGACGACCTTACAACCGACACCCCCGTCCACGCGATCGTCGCGAACGTTGACCTTGTTGTCATCCGCTACGACCGCGGGGGGAACGACGAGGTCTCCGTGCTCTTTGGACGCTGTCTCCACCGCGGCGCGCTGATGTCCGACGGGCACATCGACGGCGACAACCTCATCTGCGGGCTCCACGGCTGGGACTACCGCATCGACTCGGGCATCTCCGAATACAACAACAAGGAGAAACTGCACAAATTCAACGCGTGGGTCGAGGTCCTCGACGGCGTGCGTTCTGTCGTCGTCGATCAGGACGAGATCGCCGCCTGGGAAGACCGCAACCCCCAGCCCTTCAAGCGCGACGAGTACCTCGGCGCGTACGCGGACGTCCACGGCGCCCCGGAAGAACCGCACGTCGGTCTGATCCAGTCGCTCGCGAAGGACGGGCTCTCGAAGTTCGGGCATCACGGCCCCTCGGCGGCGATGGGCGTGGCGCGTCAGGATCTCCCCACGTGGGACGACCTGCAGATCGTCACCGCGCAGTTCGCGACCAAGCCACTGCTCGACGATCACCCCGTGGACGCGTCGGTCACGATCGGCCCGCGCGCGAAGAAACCGCTCCGCCTCGAGATCCCGCTCTTTGTGAGCGACATGAGTTTCGGCGCGCTCTCGGCCGAGGCGAAGGTCGCGCTCGCGACCGGCGCCGAGATGGCCGGGACGGGCATCTGCTCGGGCGAAGGGGGCATGCTCCCCGAGGAACAGGAAGCGAACTCGCGCTACTTCTACGAGCTCGCGTCGGCGCGCTTCGGATACGCCCTCGAAAAAGCAGCGAAATGTCAGGCGTTCCACTTCAAGGGCGGGCAGGGCGCCAAGACCGGGACGGGCGGGCACCTCCCGGGCGAGAAGGTCGATCTCACCATCGCCCGCGTCCGCGGCATCGACCCCGGGACGCCCGCGATCAGCCCCGCGACGTTCACCGACCTGCACACACCGGCCGATTTCAAGGCACTCGCCGACGAGGTGCGCGAAGCGTCCGGCGGGATCCCCATCGGCTTCAAGCTCAGCGCCCAGCACATCGAGGACGACATCGATTTCGCGCTCGAGGCATCGGGCGATTACATCATCCTCGACGGTCGCGGCGGGGGCACCGGCGCAGCGCCGACGCTCTTCCGCGACAACATCTCCGTCCCAACCATCCCGGCCCTCGCGCGCGCCCGACGACACCTCGACCGCGTCAGCCCCGACACCACGCTGATCATCACCGGCGGGCTGCGCACGCCCGCGGACTTCGCCAAGGCGCTCGCGCTCGGCGCCGACGCCGTCGCCGTCTCCAACGCCGCGATCCAAGCGATCGGCTGTCTCGGGATGCGCGCGTGCAACTCGAACAACTGCCCGGTCGGCATCGCGACGCAAAAGGACCACCTGCGCGCCCGCCTCATCGTCGAAGAGTCCGCGAAACGCCTGAAAAACTTCTTCGAGGCGTCCACCGACCTCATCCGCGTGCTCGCCCGCGCGTGCGGGCACGACTCGATCGCCGGGTTCCGCCCGAAGGACCTGACAAGCTGGAAGAAAGCCACCGCCGAGCTCGCCGGCGTCCGCTACGCCGGGCCGTCGGCTCTCTAGGACGCGGGCTGTCCCGCGCTACCCGCGCGTGAGCAGCGGGAGCACTTCCGCCTGCTCGTCGGGCGTGATCTCCCACGCCGTGACGCGCCCGAACCGTTTCTTGAAGACGCGCAGCCCGCTGCGCGGGTCCAGCTCGGGCCGGGGATCGCGGGCGTTCTGGAAGAGCACCACCACGGGCGTCTCCCCGTCGGTCAGCGCCAGCAGCAGTCGCGGCTCAACGCCGCGCACGTGCCCCTGCCCGTACGAGGCGCCGAGCCCACGCCATCCCACCAGCCGCGGGCCGCCATCGAAGTCGGCCGTCACGGGCTCGTCGAATTTTTCCGTGGTGTACGCGAGGAATTTCTCCGGCGTGTCGCACACGATCTGCGGCTCCGGATCGCTCACGAACAGCCCGTGCGCCTGCCACGCGTTGACCGGATCGGGGCCCCCGCTCCCCCGAACACCGAACCACCACGCGGCGCACACCGCGAGCACAAGCATCGCGGCGACCGCCAGCTGACGAGACGGGCTCTTGTTCGGATGCGCACCGGGAACCGCAAACGAGGCGCGGATCTCCCGCTCGGCCGCGGCCGCGGTCTCGATCCGCGAGCGCAACTCGGGGTGCTCCCCCATCGCCCGCTCGAGCTCGGCGCGCTCGTCGAGTGCGCACTCGCCGTCGAGGTGCTTGGAAACCAGCCCGAGGATCCGGTCTGAAAGCTCATTCATCGCCGGACTCCCCCGGGGCGCACATCCCCATCAATTGCCGGCGCGCGCGCAAGACGTGGCTGCGCGCCGTGGCCGGCGAGATGCCCGTGATCGCGGCGATCTCCTCGTACGAATGCGACAGCGCAACACGCAAGAGGAGACACTCGCGCTGGGCCGGGCTCAGACGATCGAGCATCGGCTGGATCTCCCCCGAAAACCCGCGTTCGTCCCCCCGGGGCGAGCCGGCGCCGCCCCGCGAGAGACCGGGGCGCAGCACCGCGAACCGGCGCAGACGCTGGCGCCTTCGGTTCTCGCCCCGCGTTGTGTTGGACGCGACGTAGCGCACGATCGTTGCCATCCAGGCGCCGAAATTGGTGCCCGCCTCGAACGTCTCGAGCTTCTTGAGCGCGACGATCGCCGCGTCGCTGACCACGTCCTCGGCGTCGCTCCGCCCGGCCGAGGCCGCCGCGAGGACTACAAGCGACGGGTAGCTGGACTCGAACTCGGCCTCGAACTCCGCCTTGCTCATCGCGCGCGACTCCTCCGCGCCGACCGTCCCGCGGCGCGACCGATCCAACCCACGCTCGTGCGCCGTGTCACTCATCCGTAATGCCACGGTACCAGCCAACCGCCCTCCAGTTCCGCACCACCCCCGCGAGGCCCGGCGGAGACCGCCCCGCCTACCTCTGTATGTCCGGCGCGGTTCTGGCGTTGCGGCCCTGTTGCGCGACGGCGCGCGAGAGATGCCCCGTGCTCAGGCCACGGGCATCGGCTGGTTCCAGTTCGACCAATACTTCACGAGATCGTGGAGCATCTCACGGAACTCGAGGTGATCGAGCGATTTGACGAGGTAGCTGTTCGCGCCGTTGCGGTACGCCTCGACCCGGTCCGCGTCGCTCGCGGACGTCGAGAGAACCACCACCGGCAGCGTGCACATCCGGCTATCGGCCTTGATCGCCTTGAGCAGATCGTGCCCGCTCATACCCGGGAGCCGGAGGTCAACCACGACGAAATCAGGGCGCCCCGGCGCTCCGACCTCCGCGACACGCTCCAGGTGGTCGAGCGCGACCTGCGCGTCGTTGAGGTGACGCACCTCGACGTCGCAGTACCCGTTCACCAGCCCCATGCGGATGAGTTCCGCCTGCGCGGGGTCATCCTCGACCAGCAGGATCCGAATGCCGTAGGGGTGCTTGCCGCTGGAGACGCTCGTCATGATCCTTCTCCTCCGGCGTCAGCGATCGGGAGGTGCACCGTGAACGTCGCACCGGCCCCGGGCGTTGACTCCACTCGCACTCGCCCGCCGTGGGCCTCTGCGATCTTACGAACGATGCTCAAACCAAGTCCAGTCCCTTCTTCGCTCGAGCTCAGCCGCTCGAACATACCGAAGATCCGGTCGTGGTTTTCAGGGTGGATCCCCGGCCCGTCGTCGCTCACGCGCAGCACGACCCAGGAGCCGTCGCGCTCAGCCGCGACGCGCACCGCCGGCGAGTTATCAGCGCACCCGTACTTGATGGCGTTCGCGATCAGGTTTCCGACCAGATCCGTTAACCGGTCGCGGTCCCCCACCAGCACCGTGTCCCCGCCCCCGACCGTGCACGCGATGCCGCGCTGCGCGATGTCGGCGCGCCAGTCCGCCAACGCGGTCTCCACGATCTCAGCAAAGCGGAACCGCTCGGTCTGCATCGGCGCCGTGCCCGCCCGGCTCAGCTCGAGGAGATCGTCGATGTTCCGCCTGATCCGCTGGCTCGCGTCGTCGATCTGCACCAGGAACCGATCCACCCGGTCGTACCGCCCGCTCCCGATGTCGTCCTTGAGATACCCCAGGTACCCCATCAGCGAGACGAGCGGGGACTTGAGATCGTGCGAGGCCGAGTACACGAACGACTCGATCTCTTTGCTCTTCTTCTCCACGTCCGCCGCCAGCCGACGCGTCTCGGACACCAGCTCCTGCGATTCGATCGACTGGTCCCTGAACACCTCCGCCGCCGACGCCATGCTCCCGATCTCGTCCTCGCGCTCGAGGTACGGGACGCGCACGCTGTGACGCCCGGACGCGATCTCGCCGAACACCGTCGCGATCCGCAGGATCGGGCGCGTCACGCTCTTGACGATCACCCAGCACGCCACGATCGCGGCCAAGATCGTCGCGCCCGAGAACGCGCCGCTGAGGACCTGCGATGAAAGAAGCCGGCGCTTCGTCTGCGCGAGCAGCGCCCCGGACCGCTCCACGCCCCGCTCACGCAGGTCCCGCGACAGCCAGTGAAACTCCGCCGCCTCGCCCGCCATCACCACATTCATCAGGTACAGGCGCCCGCGGGTGAGCTGATACACCTTCACGAACGCCGCCTCGTACTCATCGAGCCGCGCAAGCAACACCCCGCGCTGCTCAGGGGTGAACGCCCGCGGGTCCAGCCGGCCGACCTCCTCCCGCGCCGTTCCCAGCGCGCGCTCGAACGCGAGGATCTCCGCGGAATCCGGGCGGAGAACGTAGCGCATCGCGGCGTGCTCGGCCTGCCCGATCGCGCCCACGAACGCCACGCGGCGTGGCGCAGCCGGCTCGCCCAGCGCCGCGTACGCGGCAAGGATCGAGTCGCCAACGCCGAAGAGCCGCTCGTCCACCACGCGATCCTGCGCCCCGCGGTCGATCACCAGCTTCTCGAAATGTTCCGTGTAGGTGCCCAGCAGACCCTGTAAAAGCGCGAGCGTCTCGCGGGTGTGCATCTCCGTCGCCCGCTCGGCCGCGTCGTCGAGCACGATAGAAAGCCGCCCCGAGATCTCTCGGGTGCGCCCTTCCGCGCTCGCGTAGCCGGTCCGAAGATACATCGAGACCGCGCGCTGCAGCTCGGACCCAAGCCTGTCGATCGCCATCGCTTCCGCGGCGTCGAGCTCCGCGCGCTCGTACTCGTCGATCGCGTCGCACGCGCCGGCGAACCCGAAATGCGCCACCACCGCGAGCAGAAGGTGCAGCGCGATCAGAACGCACAGCCCGCGCCGCACGCTCGTTCCGATCGAAACGTGACGACGCCCCGGGCGACGGGGCCCGGAACCAGCAGAGTCAGTCTCGTTCGTCCGTCGTCCCATCAGGTGCTCAACAACTCACCCCAGCGCTCGAGCGTGTACTCGTACGCCTTGGGGAACGTGTTCCACACCGCGATCCGGCTCAGCCTCTGCGAGTACGACCCGCCGTTGCGCACGGCGCCGGGCCGCACGATCACGCGACCGTCCGTCCCGCGCAGCGGCTCAGAGGCGGGCTCGCCCTCGTACCAGTACGCCCACTCCGCTTCCGACAGATGTTGGCGCGCACGCGCCGGGACCGAGACGTAGTACCCCTGACGGGCCACGTGCGCGCCGGGCCAGCCCGAGAGCCACCAGTTCATGTAGCGGTACGCCGCCTCCGTCGCCTCGTCGCCCGCCGACGCCGAGAGACACATCGCCCCGTGCCACGCGCGGTGCCCCTCACGCGGCGCCGCGTACACCGCCGGCGTCCCCAGCCCGTTGAGCGTCGCGACACTGGGAGCAAAGAGACTCTCAACCACGACGCGCCCCGTGCGCATGAACCGCACCGCCTCGGGCGTCGAGTTCCAGAACCCCGCGAAGTGCCCCTCACGCTTCCGCTCCACGAGCAGATCAACCAGCGTCTCGGTCTCGGCGCGCGTCATCGAACCGATGTCGTCGAACGACATCAGCCCCCGCGCACGCGCCGCGAGCGCGGCGTCCACAAGACCGATCGCCGGCTCGTTCGCCAGCGCCACCCGCCCGCTGTGCGCCGGGTCGAGCAGCCACCCCCACGACTCGTCCTCGTACGCGCGCCCCTTCGGGATCGCCCGCGTGTCGTAGCCGAACGAGTCCGCGTTGTGCACGTACGGCACGAAGCTCGCCTCGCCCGTCGGCGTCGAACCGAGCGAGCCGTCGCGCTGCACGTACAACATCCGGAAGGGCGCTTCACCGGCGCCGAGCGACGCGTCGGGCGTCAGACGCCCCGTCTTCGTCAGATCGTTGATCTCGCCCCACAGCTCGATGCGCGAGCGATCGATCGAACGGATCGCCCCGGCGTGCCACAGCATCCGCAGCCCGGCGACGCCGTACTCGCACACGTCGTACGACTCGGGACGCGTCGAGGCGAGCTGGAGCGCCGCGGCGGTCCCCATCGAACGAAACTCGATCGAGATCCCGAGGTCCTGCTCCGCTCGACGACGGATCGGTTCCTGCAGCGTGGTGTGCGTCCCGATCACCCGGAGACGCGGGCGAGCCTGCCCCCGCACGCGCGGCGCGCACAACGCCGCGGCGCCGGCGACGCCGAACCGAAGCACCTCGCGACGTGTGTACCCACCCGGCATGGAGACCCCCTCGCCCGCAGGATACCCGTCCGGCCCGTCATGTTGAAAAGCTCTCGCATACCCCCCGGTGCGGGGGTACGCTCCGGTCATGGCCACCCCGACCTCTGTAGACGAGTACATCGAGAACGCCACGCAGTGGAACGACGAGCTCGCGCGCCTCCGCGAGATCCTGCGCTCGACCGGCCTCGACGAAACCATCAAGTGGGGCGCCCCCTGCTACACGAGCGACGGCAAGAACGTCGTGGGCATCGCCGCGTTCAAGGCGTACTTCGGCCTCTGGTTCCACCAGGGCGCGCAGCTGAGCGACCCGGAGGGCGTCCTCATCAACGCGCAGTCCGGCAAGACCAAGGCGATGCGCCAGTGGCGGTTCACGTCCGCCAAAGACATCAAGCCCCGCGTCATCAAGGCGTACGTCAAGGAAGCCATCGCGATCGAGACCCAGGGCAAGGCCATCAAGGCCGACCGCGCCAAGCCCCTCGTCGTTCCCGCCGAGCTCCGCGACGCACTCGCGACCAACTCCGCCGCCAAGGCCGGCTTCGACGCGCTCACAAAGGGCAAGCGACGCGAGTACGCCGACCACATCGCCGAGGCGAAACGGAACGACACCAAGCAGCGCCGCCTCGAGAAGATCCTGCCGATGATCGCCGCTGGAGTCGGGCTCCACGACAAGTACCGCTGCTGAGCGGGCGTCCTACGCGTCGTCGCCCGCGTCCGGGATCGGACGACCGTGCGGGTCCGTCGTGGCGCTAGAATCGGGCGCGAGGCGGGTGTGCTCGAGCTCCTCGGCCGTCTCGTGCACGTGGTCGGCGGCGTACCCCGCCTCGTCAACGAGGTACCGCTCCCACAGGCGGTGACGGCGCACCAGCTCGCGCGCCCGCGTCCGCCCGGTCTCGCTCAGGTCGTTCCCGCTCGCCGCGACCAAGCCCCGCTTCTTCGCCAGCGCGAGCGCCGCCCCACCCGGCGCCGTCAATCCCGCGCCGGACTCCTCGTCCCGGTACATCGCCCCGAGGAGATCATCGAGCGCCACCTCACGCGCGACGCCCCGACGACGCAGCGCCGCGCTGAGCACGCCGTGCGAGGGCGAGAACACCGCCGCCGCCGCGAGCAACGCCCCCGACACCACCGCGATCGACCCCGCCGCGTTGACCGAATCCAGATCGAACTGCGCCGGGATCAGCGTCGCACCGAAATACCCGATCAGCGCCGCCGCGCACGCGAGAAGCACGCTCAACAGCACCTGCGCGCCCAACCGGTCCGTGAGCAGCCGCGCCGTCGCCGCCGGGCAGATCAACATCGCGATCACCAGGATCGAACCCACCGCCTCGAACGACGCGACCGTCGCCGCCGCCACGAACAACATCAGCGCGTAGTGCATCACCCCCGCGTGCACCCCCTGCGCCGTCGCGAGCGCCGGGTCGAACGCCGAGATCCGCAGCTCCTTGAAGAACACCCCCACGAACCCCGTCGCCAACAGCGTCATCGCGATCAACACCCGGACCTGCCGCGGCGCCGCCTCCAGCGTCTCCACACTCCACAGCCCCGACAGCGACTCCGGCGCCCCGTACCAGTGAAGCCCTTCGAGGTCCCCGTGCAGCAGGCAATCCGCGTCCAGATCGATCTGGTCCGCCGCCGCCTGACGCATCAGCAGCACGCCCAGCGCAAAGAGCACGCTGAACACCACCCCCATCGCCGCGCCCGGCTCGACCCGCCCGAGCTTCTTCACCAGCTCGACGAGCACCACCGTCGCGACGCCCGCCAGCGCCGCCCCCGCGAACATCGCCGCCGGGTGACGCGACGTCGTCAACAAGAACGCGATCACGAGCCCCGGCAGCACGCTGTGGCTGATCGCGTCCCCCATCAGGCTCAGGCGGCGCAGCACCAGGAAGTTCCCGAGCAGCGCGCACACCACCGCCGCCAACACCGCCGCCGCCAGCGGGAAGAGATCGAGCATCGGGTCGAAGAAGCTCACGCGACACCGCCGGCGGGCGCGACGCCCCGCGCCGTGAGCACCGCCTCGAGCTCCGCCACCAGCTCGTCAGACAGCACGTGCTCCACCTGATCGACCGACCAATCCACGTGGCTCGGCGCCACGTCCGCGTAGCTCACGAGGTACTGCTCCCACAGCGCGTGGTTCCGCGCCACCCGCGCCCCGCCCCGCGCCCCCTCGTCGGTCAGCGTCAGCCCGCCCGCCTCGGCGCGCGCAAGACCGCGTCGGCGCAGCGAGGCGCCAACGATCCCCCGGAACCACCCGGGCCACCCACGCTTCCGCCCCAGCGTCCGCCACGCTTCCCGGTCGAGACCCCCCTTGAGAATCGCCGCCTCCAGCGCGTGATCGCTCGCGATCCGCAGGCGCAGCAGCAGCCGGCGCACGCCCGTCGCGACCACCCCGCGTCGCGGCGCCGCCAGCAGGCTCACCCCAAAGATCGCCCCCGCCGTCAGCACGATCACCGCCCCCACCGGCTTGCGCGGGAACAGCGCCGACACGCCAGAGCCGAAGTAGCCGCTCAGCGCCCCGATCACCCCCGCCAGCACCACCAAGAGCCACAACCGCTCCGTCCAGAACCGCGCCGCCACCGGCGGGATGATCAACATCGCCACCACCAACAGCAGCCCCACCGCCTGCAACCCCGCGACCGTCACCAGCACCACCAGCGCCATCATCAGCGCGTCGATCACCCCCACCGGCCACCCGTCCACCCGCGCGAACGCGTCGTTGAAGCACGTCAAACCAAACTCTTTAAACAGCAGCGCCGCGCACAACGTCGCCGCGACCGCCAGCCCCCCCATCAGCACCACATCGTCACGGCTCATCGCCGCCGTCTGCCCGTAGATGAAGTGGTTCAGCCCCGCCGCACCGCTCGGCGCGTTCTTCTGGATGTAACTCAACAACACGATGCCCGCCCCGAAGAACACGCTCAGCACCGCACCGATCGCCGCGTCCTCCCGCAGGCGCGTCGCGCGCAGGATCAGCTGCACCGTCAGCGCCCCCGCCACCCCGCTCACCGCGCCGCCGAAGAGCAACACCGCCAGCGAGCGACCGCTCATCCCCAGCGCCGTCGCCACCAGAAACGCCAACGCGATCCCCGGCAGCGTCGCGTGGCTCACCGCGTCGGCCATCAGCGCCCGCTTGCGCAGCAGCGCGAACACCCCCACCACGCCCGCCGCGAGACCGAGCAGCGTCGTCCCGAGAATCACCGTGGTCGTGTTGTACCCGGCGCGCAGCGTCAGCGTGCGCACGATCTCGCCCCACGTGGGCCACTCGTCCGCCACCTGCGTCAGCGATGTCGCCTGAGCCAACAGCCTCATCCGCGTTCCGCCCGCGCCACGGCCTCCGCCGCCTTCGACAGCAGCGTCAGCCGTCCGCCGTACGTCTTAACGAGGTTCTCCTGCGTGAACACCTCGTCCACAGCGCCCGCCGCCACCACCCGCATGTTCAGCAGCAGCACCTGGTCGAAGTACTCCCGCACCGTCTGGATGTCGTGGTGCACCACGATCACCGTCTTCCCCTGCGTGCGCAGCTCGCGCAGCACCTCCACGATCGCCCGCTCCGTCGCCGCGTCCACGCCCGCGAACGGCTCGTCCATGAAGTACAGATCCGCCTCCTGCGCCAGCGCCCGCGCGAGAAACACCCGCTGCTGCTGCCCGCCCGAGAGCTGGCTGATCTGCCGCTTCGCGTAGCCGCGCATCCCCACGCGCTCGAGGCACGCCAGCGCCGCGTCCTTGTGCGAACGCGTCACCGGGCGGCACCACCCGATCTTCCGGTACCGCCCCATGCACACCACGTCGAGCACCGATACCGGGAAGTCCCAGTCCACCGACTCCCGCTGCGGCACGTACCCCACCCGCGAGCGCGCCGCGCGGAACGGCTTGCCCCAGAACTCCACCTGCCCCGACGCCCGCGGCGTCAGACCGAGGCACGCCTTGATCAGCGTGCTCTTGCCCGCCCCGTTCGGGCCCACGATCGCAACCAGCGTGTTCGGCAGCGCGTCGTAATCAACGTCCCACAGCACCGGCTTGCGGTGGTACGCCACCGTCATCGCGTGCACCGACAGCGGGCTGTCGGGCGAGTGCTCCGGGCGCGCCGCCAGAGTGGTCGACGTGGGCGGTGTGCGCGTCGCAGCGCTCACTTGCCGAGCCTTCCATTCATCCCGCCCGAGGGCGCCTCGCCCCCGAGCGCCCGCGCGATCGTCGTCACGTTGTGGTCGATCATCCCGACGTACGTCCCCTCGTACGTCCCCGCGTCGCCCATCGCGTCGCTAAAGAGCTTCCCGCCGATCGTCACCGTGTGCCCGCGCGCCGCGGCGCCCGCCACCAGCGCCCGCACGTTCCGCTCCGACACCGTCGATTCCACGAAGACCGCGCGCACCCCGCGGTCGACGATCAGATCCACCAGCCGCTCGATGTCCTTCACCCCCGCCTCCGAGTCCGTGCTCAGCCCCTGGATCCCCACCACCTCGAACCCGTACCGGCGACCGAAGTAGTTGAACGCGTCGTGCGCCGTGATCAGCACCCGCTGCCCCTCGGGCACGCTCGCGAGCACACGCTCCGCGTACGCGTCCAGCGCGCGGATCTCCTCCGCGTACGCCGCCGCGTTCTCCCGGTACGCCGCCGTGCCCGCGGGGTCGTGCGCCACGAGCTTCTCGTGCACCACCGACACCGTCTGCACCCACGCCGTCGGGTCCATCCACACGTGCGGGTCGTACAGCCCCGCGAACTCCTCCGGCTCGAGAAGGAACCCCTCGTCGAGCAGCTCCGTGACCGCGTGCACCTTCTTCCCCGCCGTCGCCGCGCGGATCAGCGAGTCCGTCATCTTCCCTTCGAGCAGCAACCCGTTGTAGAAGATCACGTCCGCCTGCATCAGACGCTTCACGTCGCTCCGCGTCGGGTTGTACAGGTGCGGATCGACGCCGGAGCCCATCAGCCCGACCACCTCCGCCCGCTCACCCGCAACGTTCGACGCGACGTCGGCGATCATCCCCGTCGTCGCCACCACCGCGTACCCCTCAGCGCCCGCCGGGGCGGACGCGACCGCCAGAACCGACGCCAGCACACCAAGACAGCCTGCAAGAGTGATCGTCACGGGTTGCTCCCTATTCGTAGCTTATGCTACAATACACGCCCCGAGCCCCCACGGCAAGCGACCAGCCCGCCGGGCTAGACCCCGCCGCGCTCCGCGATCGCTCGGAACCGCGCCAGCGTCTCGGCGCTCACGTGGTGCTCGATGCCTTCAGAATCAATCGCCGCGACCTTCTCGCTGACCCCCAGCGCCAGCAGGAACCGGTACACGACGTCGTGACGCTCACGGCTCGCTTTCGCCAGCCGTCGCCCCTTCGCCGTCAGCTCCACCGGCTTGTACGGCGCCGTCACCACGTACCCCTCGCCCTGGAGCCGCTTCGTGATCCGCACCACCGTCACGTGGCTGACCCCGAACCGCTCCGCCAGATCCCGCACCCGGCACACCCCCTCCGCCTCGGCGATGTCCTCGATCGCCTCGGCGTAGTCCTCGGCCGTCTCCTCGGCGTGATCGCGCCGGGTGCGCTTGTGGGCGTCGGTGGTCGTCCGGGCAGGCAAAGCGGATCCTCTCTGAGAGCCGCCAGACTACCTCCTGCGGCACGCAATCGTACGGGCCACAATCGGTAAGAAATGCGCCTCCGCCCCGGCGTGTCCTGTACGATCGCCGGAACCCGCCGGGCGGCGCGTCTCTGAGTACACCACCCCGCGGGAACGGAGAGCCCCCTCGTGAGCACGACCAACGGACGCACCGCGGCACGACTCCGCGCCGGACTCATCGCCCTCGCCCTCGCGGCCGGCGCCACGGCACACGCCCAATCATCAACCGAACGCCCCGCACGCGTCCTCCAGAGCGCCCACGGCATGCTCGGCAAGGGCCTCTACGAGCTCGCCGCCGACGAATACCGGCGCTACTTCGACCTCGCCGACGCCGACGCCTCCGACGACGACCGCACCACCGCCGCCTACGGGCTGGGCGTCTGCCTCCACCGCCTGGGCGACCGCGAGGGCGCGCTCTCGGCGCTCGAAAACGCCCGCCCCGGGCCCACGCACCCCTTCGCCGCCGAGATCCTGCTTCTCCAGGGCGCCTGCCGCTACGAGATGGGCAACCACCAGGCCGCGGCCGACACGCTCGACAGCTTCCTCGCCCGCCACGCCGATCACCCCTCCGCCCCCCAGGCGGCGCTGATGCTGGTCGAGTCCCTCGGCGCCCTCGGCGAGACCCGCACCCAGGCGGCCGCGGCCGGGGCGTTCCTGCGCAACTGGCCCGACGACGACGGCGCCCCGCGCGTCCGCCTCCTCTCCGGGATCGCCCTCACCGAACTCGGTCGCCCCAACGAGGCGATCCAGGCCTTCGAGGAGCTCGCAGAATCCGACGCCGACGAGGCCCCGCCTGCCGCGCTCCGCCTCGCGCGTCTTATCGAAGCCTCCGACGGCGCGCGCGCCGATGCGCTCTACGCCCTCGCCGCGGCCGGCGGCGACGAGACCACCTCCGCCCACGCCGGGCTCGCGATCGCCCGCCGACTTCGTGAAGCGGGCGACCCCGCCGAGGCCGTCGCCGCACTCGAGAACTGGTTCGACGCCCACGAGGACTCGGCGCTCGCCCCCAGCGCCAAGCTCGAGCTGGGGCGCGCGCTGCTCGACGACGGGCGCCCGCGCGAGGCGCTCGCGCCGCTCGCCGACGCGGCCCAGCAGCTCGACGGCCCCGACGGGACGTACTGGCGCGCCAAAGCGATGCTCGCCTCGGGCGACACCCGCGGCGCAATCGCCGCGTTCGACGCCGCCGCGAGCGACCACGCCGACCACGAGCTGGCGCCCTACGCCCTCTACGACCTCGGCGTCGCGCTGCGCAGCGCCGATGAGGACGGGCTCGCTTCCGACGTCTTCGCACGCCTCCGGCGCGCACACCCGCGCCACGCCCTCGCGCCCCATTCGCAGTACGCCGAGGCCGCGATCGCCCTCGACACGGGCGAGTTCGACGACGCGGCGCGCCTCGCCGGGAACCTCTTAAGCCGCCCACGCCGGGCACGAGCTCGCGGCCGACGCCGCGCTGCTCCTGGCCGACGCGCAGTACTTCGACGGGCGCTACGACGAGGCGGTGCGCACCCTGCGCGCCCTCCGCGCGTCCGCGCCGACGTTCGAGCCCCCCTACACCGCGTACCGCCTCGGCATGGCCCTCCAGCGCTCGGGCCACCCGGACGACGCGGCCAAGGTGCTCGCCGCGGCCGCCGAGCACGCCGCGGGCGACGAACGCCTGCGCTCAGCGTCGCTGACCCTCGCCGAGATCGCCTACGCCGGGCGCGACTGGGCCGGCGTCATCGACCACGCGGAGCGGTACCTGAGCTGGGGCGACGACCAGCCCGGCGCCCCCGACGCCGTGCTCAAGATCGCCCTCGCGCTGACCGAGCTCGGCAAGCACCGCGAGGCGATCGGGCGTTTCGACGATCTCCTCGACGACGCGGACGGCCCGCACACGGCGCACGCCATGTACGGCAAAGCGTCGGCGCTGCGGGCAACGGGCGACGACGTCGGGGCCGAGGGCCTGTTCGAAGACCTCCTCGCTCGCGACGACGCCGATCGCTTCACCCCCCACGCGAAGCGGGCGCTCGGCGCCATCGCGCTCGCGGACGGGCGCTCCTCTGACGCGCGCCGCTGGTTCGGCGAAGCTTCCGGCGGCGACGGGTCCGACCCGAGCGACCTCGTGAACCTCGCGCAGGCGGCGCTCGCCGGCGGGGACGCCAAGGGCGCCCTCAGCGCGCTCGACGACGCCGCCCTGCGCACCGCGCCCGACGACGTGCGCACACGTGGGCGCGTGGTCGAAGCGATCGCCCGCGCCCGAACCGACGACCACCGCGCCGCGGTCCGTCTGATCGACGCGCTGCTCGCCTCGGGCGACCTCGACGACACGACCGCTGAGTCGCTCTCCTACGAACGGGCGCTGTCGCTCCGCGCGACCGGACGCGAGGACGAGGCCGCCGAGGCGCTCCGCGCCCTCGAGGGCTCGTCCGATCTCGGCGACCGGGCGACGCTCGAGCTGGCCGCCCTCGCGATGGAGGACGGCGACCTCGACCGCGCCGCGGGCGCGCTCGACGGGCTGCTGGCCAGGCGGGCCGCGCTGACGCCGAACGTCGCCGAGCTCGCGGTCTACCGGCGGGCCGTTGTCGCGCACCGCACGGGCGACTCGACCCGCGCCGCGGCGCTGCTCGACGGGTTCCGCAACACGTACCCGGACAGCGAGGCCGGCGTCTCGGCCGACCTCATCGCGGGGCGCGCGCTCGTCGAGCTCGAGCGCTTCGCGCAGGCGGTCGCTCACCTCCAGCGCGTCGTGGACGCCGACCCCCCCGACGACCAGCTCGCGCCGGCGCTGCTGCTGCTAGCCGAGGCGCTCGCGGAGACGCAGCGGTTCGACGACAGCCTGCGCACCGCGCGCCGCCACCTCGAACGCTTCAGCGGGAGCGACCTGTGGTTCCGCTCGCGCTTCAGCGAGGCGTGGGCGATGGAAAACCTCGGGCGCTACGACGAGGCGATCGCGTCCTACCGCATGGTCGCCGACCAGCACGAGGGCGACACCGCGGCCCGCGCGCAGTTCCAGATCGGCGAGTGCCTCTTCGCGATGGGCGAGCACGAGGACGCGGTGGGCGAGCTGCTCAAGACAGACATCCTGCACGCGTCGCCCGAGTGGTCCGCCGCGGCGCTGTACGAGGCCGGGCGCTGCTTCGAGGCGATGGGCAAGGCCGGCGAGGCCCGCGCGCAGTACCACGAAACGGTTGAACGGTTCCCCGATTCCGCGTGGACGAGGCCGGCGCAGGAACGCCTGACCGCCCTCGCCCGCGCCGCGACCCCCGGGCGAGACGCCCGCCGAGGAGGTAGGTGATGCTGAGTCTCGCGACACAACTCCTGGCCCAGAGCGAGGGCGCCGAGATCAACTCGGTCCTTGAGATGATGCAAAAGGGCGGGGTGATGATGATCCCCATCGGGCTCTGCTCGCTGATCGTCGTCGCGGTCGCCGTCGAGCGCACCGCCGTGCTCCGCCCCGGGCGCATCGTGCCCAAGGGGTTCCGCAAGGGCCTCGACCGCGCGATGGACAGCGCCGACGACGACACCGACGCGCGGCGCGCCGGGCGCGCCTACTGCAAGGACCGCCCCTCCCCCGCCGCCAACCTGATCCTCGCGGGTCTCGAGAAGCTGGGCCACTCGGGCGAGGTCGTCGAGAAGCACATGGGCGCCGCCGGGGAGGACGAGGTCTACCTCATGAGCCGTCGCCTGCGGGCGCTGGTCGTCGTCGCCGCGATCGCGCCGCTGCTCGGGCTGACGGGCACGATCTTCGGCATGATCACCGCGTTCCAGACCGTCGCGACCAACGCCGAGGCGCTGGGCAAAACCGAGCTGCTCGCCAAGGGCATCTACGAAGCGATGATCACCACGGCCGCCGGGCTCGTCGTCGCGATCCCCGCGGTGGTGATCTACCACTGGCTCTCGGGTCGCATCGAACGGTTCTCGCGCGCGACCTCGACCGCCTGGGCGTCGCGTTCATCGAGACGCGCGTGCTCGAGCCGGCCGAGCCCGCATCGTCTCGCACCGCCAACGGCTTCGCCGAGACGTTCTGAGGCCCGCCCGTGCTGATCAAGCGCAAAGAACTCGTCGCGGGCCCGATGGTCGAGCTGACCCCGGTCATCGACATCGTCTTCCTCCTGCTGATCTTCTTCCTCGTCGCGACGACGTTCACGCAGGAAGAACGGGAGATGCAGATCGCGCTCCCCGAGGCCGAGACGGGGCAACCGATCTCGCTCGCGCTGCGCGAACTGATCATCAACGTTGACGAGGCGGGCGCCGTCATCGTCAGCGGGCGCAGCGTCTCGCTCGAAGACCTGCGCACGATCGTGACCAACGCGGTCGAGGCGAACGCGAGGCAGAAAATCTCCGTGCGCGCCGACCGCGGAGCCGCTTACGGCGCCGTCGCCCGCGTGCTCGACGTCTGCAAAGCGTCGGGGATCAACGAGCCCTTCCTCGACACCGAGCCGCTCCCGTGACGCGCTCGCGCCTCGCCACGATCGCGCTGGGCGTGGGCGCCGTCGTCTGCGCCGCCGCGGCGCTGGCGTGGTGGGCGTCCGCGGACCGCCTGGAGTTCTACACCGGCGCGGGCGTGCAGAACGCCAGCGCCGCTGAGTTCGAGGCACGCGACATCCTCTGGCGACCGCCCGAGACGCTGGGCGACCCCCTACTCAGCGAGACCGACAGCTTCGAGCCCTCCGTCCCCGCGGGCGGGCCGACCGCCAACAACGAGCTGCTCTTTGCGCGCGTCTCGCCCGACGGCGACACCGATCTCTACGCCGCCGAGCGCGTCGGACGCGTGTGGTCGCCGCCTCGCCCGATCGCCGCGCTCAACACGCTGCACAACGAACAGAGCCCCCGCCTCTCGCCCGAGGGCGCGTGGCTGTACTTCTCCTCCGACCGCCCGGGCGGCGAGGGGGGACTCGACCTCTGGCGCGCCCCGCGCACCAGCGGCGGCTGGGGAACGGCGGAGAACCTCGGGCCCGCGATCAACACGCGCGCCAACGACGCCCAGCCCGCGATCGACCCGGGCACGGGCGAGCTCTGGTTCGCGTCCGACCGCCCGCGCCCCGTCGATGAAACGCTCGACGAGCCCCAGGACCCCGACGCCGGGTTCGACCTCTACCGCGTCCGGCACGACCGGACGGAGCTGGTCGCGGCGCTCTCCTCCATCGAAGACGACGTCGCGCCGGCCTTCTCGCCGGTGGGCGATTTCGTGTACTTCTCCTCGGCGCGCGAGGGCGGCGCGGGGGGGCTGGACCTCTACCGCTCGCGTCTTAGCGCAGGCGAACCGGGCGAGGCCCGTTCGCTGGGGCCGCCCGTCAACACCGTCGGCGACGAGCTCGACCCGGCGCCCGCGTCCGAAGGCTTCGAGCTGTTCTACACGAGCGTCGCGGGCGCCGACGAGCCGACAGGGTTCCGGCGCACCGTGTCGCGCGAGGTGGAACTGGCGCGTGACATGCAGTACGGCGACCTCGGCGCGCTGCTGCGCCTGCTGCCGTGGATCCTGCTCGTCCTCGCGATCGTCCTGCTGCTGTCGCTGCTGCGCCGCCTGTCCGCCGGCGGGGCGGCCGGGGCGTCGCTCGGCGCGCTGAGCCTGATGGCCAAGTGCGTGCTGGTGTCCCTGATCCTGCACGCCATCCTGCTCGCGCTGCTGGCGCTGTGGATGGTCGAGCCCGAGGCCGGCCAGCTCGCGGATGCGGACTCGGGGACGCGCGTGTCGCTGACCTCGTCGTCGATCCGCTCGAGCCTCGAGTCGCAGGTGCGCGACAGCGCGGGGGACCCGGTCGCGGTGACGGCCGAGGACATCGCCGACCGCACGGCGCCGTCGCCCGTTGACGCTGTCGCCGCGACGCCCGAGAGCGCCGCGCCCGCCCCCTCGCAGCAGCTGAGCGAGAACCCGCACACGCGCGCCGTCGCGCAGACCGACGCCGCCACGTCCGCGCCCTCCCCCAGCGCCGCGCCGGCGATGGCGCCCGAGGCCGTCACCGCGGCGGACCTCCCGCTCGACACCCCCGTCGCCGCCGCCGCGCGGCGCGTGAACGAGGCCGAGACGCGCATCGACCAGGCGCTCGAGGCGCCGCGCTCGGCGTCACCGGACCTTGCCACGAGCACCCGCGACGCGCTCTCCTCCGACAGCGCCGCCCCCCAGCCGGCGGCCCGCGACGGCGACGAGGCCCCGGTCGAACGTTCCGTCCGCGAGGCCGCCGTCGCCGCCACGTCCGACACCGCGGGCACGGCGCCCATACCCGCGCCGCTGGAGTCGGCGCCCGCGCTCGCGATCGGGACCCCGGCCCCCGCGCAGGCGCGCACGGTCGCCGAGCCGGAATCCCGCCTCGCGCTGCGCGGTGTGGAGACCCCCTCCCTCAGCATCACGCCGTCGCCAGCACACACCGACTCCCTCCCGGCGCCGACCCCCGAACCGGCAAGCGCCGGCGAAGCCCCGCGCATGGCGCGCACCCGTCCGAGCGAGAGCGCGTCAGCCCCCGCGGCCAGCACCCGGCTTGCAACCGAAACGCCCCGCGCCCAGTCAGCGCTCGCGCTGCCCACACCCGGCGCGCCGGACGCGGCACGAACCGAGGAAGCCGACGTGCGCTTCGCGGTCGATACGATCGCCGAACGCCCGCTCGAAGCGGCGCCCACCGAGGCCATCAACCTCCCCGCGCCCCTCCCCGACTCGGCGCGCACCGGCGACACCCCACGTATGACGCGCCCGGCGCCCGCCGAGCTGAACACCTCCCCGCGCACGACGCTCGCGCAGTCGCTGACGCCTGCCGCCACGACGCTCAGCGCTCTGGCGATCCCCACACCCGGCGCCGATGACGCACGAGCGAGCGCCGACGAAGCGACTCTCGAACTCGCCCTCGATTCGTACAACGAGCGCCGCGTGGACGACGCGCCGGTCGCCTCCACCGTCATCCCCACGTCGCCCCCGCTCCCCGAGCCGACCGCGACGATCCGCGACGAGCGCCGGCGCTCCGCTCCGATCCCGGCGCCGACGCCCGACTCGGCTCGACGCGACGCGCCCGAACTCCCCAGCACGCTCGCGGCGGTCCCCGACCTCCGCCTCCCCGTCGAGATGCCCGTCCCCGCCGAGCCCGAACCCGACACGCTGAGCGGGTCCGTGATCGACGCCGTCACCAGCGCCCCGATCGCGGGCGCCCGCGTCCGCCTCGATCTCGCGGAAGCCGACGACGCGAGCGCGACCTCTGACGACGAGGGGTCGTTCGTCCTCCGCGCGTTCGACATCCCGGACAACTCCGCGATCAGCGCCTCGGCCCCGGGGTACATCCCCTACTCGGCGAACATCACCGCCGACGAACTCGGCGCCGGCGCGACCGCGGTCATCCTGCTGTGGCCCGAGAGCCGACTGACCGTCGCGCTCGAAGACGACCCCGAGGTCCACCACCTCGGGAACGACGCCTTCACCGGGCGCGTCAACAGCCAGTTCCAGCGCCGCGCCGAGGGCCTCACGATCGAGATGCCCTTCGCGCTCGCCGACGAACAGCTCCCGCCCAACACACGATCGGCCACGCTGCTGATGCTCGCAAAGGGCGTCCAGCTCGAAAACCGCTTCTACCTCAACGGGCGGCGACTGAACGTCACGTTCCCCGAATCGCCCCGCGACGGCTCCTTCGGCGACGTCGTCATCGACCTGCCCATCCGCTTCTTCCGCGAAGGGTTCAACACCCTCGGCATCGAGAGCATCCGGCGCGGCGACACCGACTACGACGACTTCGAATTCGTCAACGTCCGCATCGAGTTCATCCCAGCGCACGCCGTGATCGATTGAACCCCGCGCGGTCTAGCCCCCTTCGCGGGCCTCGATCGCCTGGCGGTACGCGATACCGCAGAGCACAATCGGGGCGAGCGCCTTCTCGCCCGCGAGGATCGCGGCGTGGCTCGTGTCCCGCGCCCGCCCGGCGCGGATGTCCGCCTCGAGCTCATCGACCGCGCTCGCGATCACCCGCAGCATCGAGCCGACGATCGACCACTCGTCGTCGTTCTGCGGTGTAAACGCCGACGACCCCGGGAAACGCAGCGGGAGCTCGACCCGCCACCGCCCGTCGTCGCCCCGGCGCATGAGGAGACCGACGCCGAACACGGGCGCGTTGTCGAACTGCACCGCCGCGCGGGAATCGTCGATCGTCGCCGTGCTCAACCGCCCGCGGAACGCGAGGAGCCAGCCGTAGGGGTCGGCGAGGATCGCGCGCATCATCTCCCGCCCGGGCCCGCCCGAGGGGTCGATCGAGCCCCGCCCGGGGCGCAGCGCCGCGAGCGTGCCGCCCGGGTCGTCGCGGAACGCGTCGCGCAGGCGCGCCGCTTCCTCGGGGAACGCCTCGTGCGCCGCCTCCGCGACCTCCTGCAGCTCGTTGCACAGCAGCGCCAGCTCGTCGAACGCGGCGCGCATCGCGTCGGACTCCGCGTGCAGCAGGTCCGGCAGGCGCCCGGCGTCGCCCGATTCGATCATCTCGAACGCCGCCTCGATCGCGGCGTCCGGCGTTGCCTGCGGGTACGCGCGCGCCGCCGGGGGGCCTCCCCCGAGCCGGAACGCGAGCCCCGCGCTCAGCGCGACCCCCGCCACCACGCACCCGATCAGCGTCCAGCGCACACGCGACCCTCCAGGACCGCAGTGTAGGCGGCCCCTCGTCTTCCCCGCTAAAATACGGGCATGAACCTCGTGGTAAACGGCGACCCATTCACCGCTGACGACGGCCTGACCGTCGCGGGCCTCCTGCGCGACCTCGGTCTCGAGGGACGCCCGTGCGCCGTCGAGATCAACCGCGAGCTCGCGCCCAAGGCCGAGCACGCCGAACGATCGCTCAGCGAGGGCGACACGATCGAGGTCGTCACGCTCGTCGGCGGCGGCTGAGCCGCATACAGGACCCCAGCCCATGCCCGAAACCGATCACGCCGACCAGCTCCTCGCCGACCCCCGCACGCTCCCGCTCAAGCTCGGCTCGCGCTCCTTCGAGAGCCGTCTGATCGTCGGCACCGGCAAGTACCCCGACGAGGACACCATGGCCCGCGCGATCGACGCGTCGGGCGCCGAGATCGTCACCGTCGCCGTCCGCCGGGAGCGCCTCGTCAACGCCGACGGGCGCAGCCTCCTCGACGCGCTGGACCTGTCGCGCCTCACCATCCTCCCCAACACCGCCGGCTGCTTCGACGCCGCCGACGCCGTGCGCGTCGCGCGTCTCGGGCGCGAGCTGCTCGACCAGCTGGGCAACCCCGGGCAGTCGTGGGTGAAGCTCGAGGTCCTCGGCGACAAAAAAACCCTGCTCCCCGACCCCGCCGGGACGCTCGAGGCGTGCCGCGAGCTCGTGCAGGACGGCTTCGAAGTGCTCGCGTACACCAGCGACGACCCCATCGCGGCGGTGCGTCTCAAGGAAGCCGGCGCGACGTGCGTCATGCCCGCCGGCTCGCCCATCGGCAGCGGGCAGGGCGTCCTCAACCCCGCGAACATCGCGCTGTGCCTCGAGCTGCTCAAGGACTCGGGTGAGTTCTTCCCGGTCATCGTTGACGCCGGCGTCGGCGCCGCGAGCGACACCGCCGCGGCGATGGAACTCGGGGCCGACGGCGTGCTCTGCAACACCGCCATCGCGCACGCCGACGACCCCGTCCTGATGGCCAGCGCCATGCGCCACGCCACCATCGCCGGGTACCGCTCCTACCACGCCGGCAGGATCCCCAAGAAGAAGTACGCCACCGCCAGCAGCCCGTGGGATGGCGTGATCAGCTACATCCCGGGCGAGTGATCGCGCCGGCGCGACCGGACAGCGCCGACGACCGAAGCCGCGAACACAAGCGTCGATCCGGGAGAGGGCACCACCGGGCTGCGGACTCCGATCTGGATGTCGTCCTGCATGATGTACGCGCCGTTCGCGTAGTCGCTCGCAACGACGACCCGTCGCACCGCGGAGTCAAACTCCCACCCGTTCCAGAACCATTGACTCGCTTCGTTCACGCCCGGGCTCTGCATGTTGATCGCGGCCTGTCCGATGACGCTCCCGTCGGCGCCGTAGAACGTCGCCTCGCCGCCGCCGACGACCTGGTTCCCCGCGAACCACCCGCCGAACCGATCGATATCGACATCGAACTCGTACGACGTTCCGGCATTGAGGCTGCCCGCGAAGTAGTCGCCCGAGTGCGGGCTCGCGCTCGACGTCGTCCCCATCCACCCGACGTCCCACCCCGAGATCACCGTGGGCGCGTTCTGTGTCACGCCGTCGCGGATCGTCGCGACGCCGTCAAACGCGCTCAAGGGCTGAGTGGAAACGATCGCCGGACCGGATTCAAAGCCCTCGTGCGCATCGCCAGCGAACTCACCCACGACGCCGATCATGGCGGCGTGCGCCGATGACGAAACGAAAACCATCGCAGAAGCGATGAGGAAACACCTGTTCATGGTTGGACTCCTTGCGCTGCCGCTGACAGTGTCAGAAACACAGGAGCCGTGGCACGTCGAAGGAAGCGATTTTCGTCGCCTAGGCGGCAGAACGCCCGCATAATCGCGCTAAGCCGGACGAACCCCACGGAAGAGCTGCTGCACGCGCTCGGCCTGCTCCTTGCGCACGTGCTCGAGCGTGAGCCTCGGCACCCGCCACTCGGGCGCCTCGTCGGTCACGTTCGAGCAATGCTCCTGCAGGCAGCGGTAGAGCAGCTTGAACGCGTCGCGTGGCTGCTGCATCTGATCCAGCGCGTCCACCACGTCCTGGCGCGTCACGCTCTCGTCGAAGAGGTCGATAAGGTTCAACGCCTCGTCGGCCGTCCGGCACGCGTTCAGGCGCGCGTTGCACAGGTCGTACAGCGTGGCGCCCGTCCACTTGAGCTGCTCGATGAGGTTCTGCTTGTCCAGACGGGCTTCCTGGAAGAACGCGCTCGACTCGCGGAAAAGCGCGTGGCGCAGCTCGATCGGCAGGAGCATCTTTAGGCCGAAGCCCGGGATCTGGAGGAACTTGTTATTCATCAGCGGCCACGCGACCGCCTTCATGCGCTCGCCGTCGCCCGAGATCAGCATCGGCTCGTCGAGGCGGTCGATCACGACCATCGCCGCGGAGTAGTCCATCGCCCGCAGCACCCGCAGCAGGCGAGCGAACATCGCGTAGCGGGCGTCGTCGTCGGGCGTCATGGGAAGACCCTGGGCGTTGCGGTCCTCCTTGGGGATCTGCGCCAGCGACGCCGCGAGCGACTCGGGCGCCCGACCGATCACCCGCAGCTGAGCCGACACCCGGCGCGCCAGACGCCCGAGCATCCAGCGCTGCAGCGCGATGTCCACCAGCGCCCACTTCAGGAACGCCAGCGCCCACGCGCCCGCGAGCACGAAGAAGATCCACTTGCCGAGTTCGAACCCGAACGACGGGATGTAGCCCTCGTGGTCGAGCCAGAACGCCCCGGCCGCGGGCAGCCACCCGATCGCCGCGATCGCGTCCCACATCGTGCGCCCGCGTCCGCGGGGCGCCCGGATGAGACGGCGCAGGCGCTGCGTGCGCTCCGGCGCGTCGCTCGGACGGTCGTAGATCGCCTGCAACGCCATCATGTCGCGCCGGACAGAAAGAGCGGCGCCGCGCAGCGACTTCGCCTCCTCGCGCCCCACCGGGGCCTCACCGTCGCAGCGCGCGTCGCCCAGCAGCCCGTCCACGACCCGCACCGTCGCGGCGTGCAGGATGCCGTCCATGTGGTCGCTCAGCGTGAACCGCTGGAGGGTCTTGAGATCGCTCTCGTTGTCCCCCTTGCGCGCGGCGTCCACGAAGCGGTCGAGCGCCGCGTTCAGGTCGTCGTACGGCGTAAGAAGGATCCGCGAACCCGACGACCGCCCGTTGTGCTCGCGCACGCACTTCTCGATCTGCAACCGGATCGCTGTCTTCCCGCTCCCCTTCTCGCCGAACACGATCGACGAGGCCGGGCGGGAGGGGTCCCCCAGGATCTTGTCAAAGTCGGGGTGGCGCACCTTCTGCGGGCCGAGGCGCTGGAACACCGGGTCGTGGCGCGCCTCCTCCGCCTGGAACGGGTTTTCAACGATCGACCAGTGCTCGAAGAACCGCGCGATGTTCATATCCCGGGCCTCCTAAGGTTCATTCTACGCGGGTTCAGTGCGCCGCGGGTTCGCCCAATAACGGGGCGATCTCCTCCACCATCCTCGCACACAGATCGGGATCCCGCGCCTCGAGGTTAAGCCGCAGCAACGGCTCGGTGTTGCTTTTGCGGATGTTCGCCCACCAGCCCTCGCTCTCGAAGCAATCCACCGTCACCCCGTCGAGGTCGTCGATCGTCCCGCGCGACGCGTACGTCCGACGGATCTCCGCCATCGCGCCGTCCTTGTCCTCGACCTCGAAGTTCCGCTCGCCCGACTGCGCGTACCGCGCCACCGGGGCGATCAGCGCGCTCAGCGGCTGCCCCGAGCGGGCCAGCTCCGAGAGCGCCGCCGCCATCGCGATCACCCCCGAGTCCGCGTTGAAGTTGTCCCGGAAGTAGAAGTGCCCAGACAGCTCGCCGCCAAAGACGCCCTTGTGCTCGGCCAGCGCCTGCTTCAGGAACACGTGCCCGACGCGCCCGCGCACCGGCACGCCGCCGGCCGCCAGCACGTCCTCCTCGACCGCCTTGCTCGAGCGCAGGTCGTACACCACCGCCGCGCCGGGCGATTCCTTCAGGAAGCCCTTCGCGAGCCACGCGGTCATCAGGTCGCAGCCGACCGCCGCGCCCGTCTCGTCGATCAGCACGCACCGGTCACCGTCGCCGTCGTAGCACACGCCCAGGTCGGCCTTGTGCTCGACCACCGCCGCCTGCAGGTCCGCGATCGCCGAGGGCAACAGCGGGTTGGGCTCGTGCACGAACTCGTTCTTCGAGTTGTCGAAGTTCATCTCGATGATCTCGAGCCCGTCGATCCCCGCCCCGCCCGCGCCGAAGATCCGCGGGAGCGCTGTCCCGGCCATCCCGTTCGACGCGTCGATCACCACCTTCAGCGGGCGCTCCGTCAGCGCGTCCCGATCGAGGAACGACAGCACGTGCTCCGCGTACGCCTTCCACAGGTCGCGGTCCTCGACACGCCCCCTCTCCCCTTCCGCGGCCTGATGCTTGTCGGGGTTCGCCTTCGCAGCGAGCTGGCGGATGTCGTCGAGCCCCGTCGCCTGCCCGACAGGTTTAGCGAGACGCTTGGAGATCTTGAAGCCGTTGTATTCGGGCGGGTTGTGGCTCGCCGTCACCTGGATCCCGCCCGCGCAGTCGAGCGTGTTGATCGCGAAGTACAGGAACGGCGTGTCCACCAGCCCCACCCGGATCACGTTCCCGCCCTGGTTGGTGATGCCCGCGCACAGCTGGTCCTCGAGCGTCGGGCTGCTCGCGCGCATGTCGCGCCCCACCACGACGTACCCCATCATCGGGTGCGTCTCGCCCGCCGCCTCGGCGTCGCCGCGCAGGAACGCCGACGCCCCGTACCCGATCTGCCACCCCATCTTGTCCGTGAGCGCCGAGCCGTACACCCCGCGCACGTCGTACGCCTTGAACACATTGCCGAGCATCGTCTGTCCTTACTTAGTTCAGAATCACGTAGAGCGCGTGCAGCAGACCCGGGAGGTAAAAGAGCAACGTCAGGATGATGCTCAGAAGAAGCGCCCCGCCGATCCCCTTCTTCAGCCCGACAGCCAACGGCGGGATCAGGATCGCGATGATCACGAGCAGCAACGTATTGGTAGATGCATCTGCCATAGGAGACGCCCCTTTCGAGGCCGGTACCCTAATCGACGCTCACGCTTCCCGCACCACGACCCCCTCGGGCAGCGCGCGTAAAAAGAGCGACCCGTACCGCTTCGTCACCACCCGCGGGTCCAGCACCACCACACGCCCCGAGTCCCCCGACGAGCGGATCAGACGCCCGAACCCCTGCTTGAACCGGATCACCGCCCGCGGCACGCTGTCCTCCATGAACGCGTTCCCGCCCCGCGCCTCGATCGCCTCGCACCGCGCCTCGACGATCGGGCGGTCCGGCGGCTCGAATGGCAGCCGCGTGATGATCACGTTCCGCAGCGCCGCCCCGCGCACGTCCACCCCCTGCCAGAACGACGCCGCCCCAAAGAGCGCCCCGCGCTCGCTCGCCCGGAACTTCTGGAGCAGCAACGACCGCGGCCCGTCCTCGCCCTGCGCGAACACCTCGATGCCCTGCTCCCCCAGCGCCCCGCGCGCCAGCGTCGCGGCCCGCGACAGCGTGCGCAGCGACGTGAACAGCACGAACGCCCCGCCCCCCGTCGCGCTCACGTGCTCGATGATCTTCGCCGCCAGCGCGTCGTCGTACGCCGGGTCGCGCGGGTCGGGCATCCCCGCCTCCACGTGCAGCTCGACCTGCGACGCGTACTCGAACGGGCTCCCCAGCGCCAGCGTCCGCGACTTCTCCGCCTCCAGATCAAACCCCACCCGCGACGCGATGTGCCGGAAGTCCCCGCCGCCCTTGGTCCCCGTCGTCAGCGTCGCGCTCGTCAGCGTCACCGAATGATCGCCCGCGAACAGCTTCTCGCGCAGCACCGGGCCGACATCGATCGGCGACCCCGCGACCGTCGCCCGCACCGTCCGCCCGCCAGACGTCGGCGCCACCTCCACCCAGTACGCGCACCCCGGGATGTCCTGATCCACCACCAGCTGCGCCTCGACCGCGATCGCCTGCGCCCGCTCCGCGTAGGAACTCAGCTCGAACGCGTCCTCCTCGCTCGCGCACACCTCGCGCAGCCGGCGCAGCGACGTCGCGAGCTGCGCGAACGCCGGGGACAGCACGTTCTCCACCACCCCCGCCTCGCGCACCCGCTTCGTCAGCGCGCGCAGCGTCCCGCCCCCCGCGTAGCGGATCCAATCATCAAAGAACACCCGCGCCGCGCCCGACGCGTCTTCCGTCCGCGCGATCGCCCGCCCCTTCAGATCGCTCTCGTCCCCCGTTGTCTGCAGCTGCCCGAGGAACCCCTTGCCCGTCTTCTCGTGCAAAAGCATCGACAGCACGTGCTGCACCCGCGACTCCGACACCGACGCGCCGAAGTGCTCCGTCGCCACGTCTTCCACGCCGTGCGCTTCGTCGAGCACCACGTGGTCGTACGCCGGCAAGAACCCCACCCCCGCCGAGCGCAGCGCCAGGTCGCTAAAGAACAACGCGTGGTTGCAGATCAGAAGCTGCCCGTGCTCCATCCGCCGGCGCGCCTGCTGGTAGAAACACGCCTCGTAGCTCGGGCAGCGCCGCCCCATGCAGTTCCCGCTATCAGAACGCACCCGGTCCCACACGCCGTGGCGCTCCAGCTGCGGCAGCGTCGCCAGCGTCCCGTCCGTCGTGCCGTACGCCCAGTCCTCGATCTGATGCAGGCTCCCCCGGCTCGCCGTATCAGCAAACAACCGCTCCTGGCGCTTGCTCGCCAGCTGCAGCCGACGGATCGAAAGATAGTTCCCGCGCCCCTTCACCAGCACCGCCGAGAACTCGTCGGGCGTCGCCGCGCGCAACAACGGGACGTCCTTCTCAAGCAGCTGTTCCTGCAGCGCGATCGTGTTCGTCGCGATCACCACCCGCTCGCCGTGCTCGACGATCCGGCGGATCGCCGGCAGCAGGTACGCGAACGACTTCCCGACCCCCGTGCCCGCCTCGACCAGCAGGCGACCGCGGTCCGCCATGCAGCGCTCGACCGCCTCGGCCATCTCCAGCTGCTGCGCCCGCGGCTCGTAGTGATCGCCCAGGCGCGCCGCGATCGCCCCGCCGGAACTCAGAATGTCGCGTACGCCAGAAGACACGAAACGAGTCTACGCCCTAGAGCGGGTCCCGCTTCGGCTCCCCCGCCCGGCGCGGGTACAGCCCCGGCGTCTTCCGCGGTTTATCGAGCACGACGATCTTCCCCGTCGGCGTGTCCACCACCCCCGCGACCGGCGTGTGCAGCATGTGCAGCGCCTTCTTCGCGTCCTCGAGTTCCTCGTGCGCCTTCTGCCCCTTGATGAAATACGCCGAGCCCCCCACCTTCACCAGCGGGGTCACCAGCTCCGCCGCCACACGCATCGCGCCCAGCGCCCGCGCCGTCGCCGCGTCGTACGCCTCCCGGTGTTCCTTCGAGCGCCCCGCCGTCTCCACCCGCTCGTTCACGACCGCGACGTTGGGCAGCCCCATCGCGCTCACCGTCTCGCGCAGGAACGCCGCCTTCTTCCCCACCGACTCCACCAGCACGAACGAAAGCTCCGGCAGCGCGATCGCCAGCGGGATCCCGGGCGCCCCGCCCCCGCTCCCAACATCCACCACCTTCGCCCCCGCGGGAAGCTCGCTCAGCATCGACAGCAGCGTCAGCGAATCGAGGATGTGACGCTCCCACATCGCCTCGGGCTCGGTGATCCGCGTCAGGTTGAACGACGCGTTCGCCTCCACCAGGAGCGCCAGGTACCGCCCGAAACGCTCCAGGTCCCCGTCGTCAAACGAGATCCCCTGCGCCCCGGCCTGCTCCACAAACGCCGCTGTCGGTTCGATCACCATCAAAGCGTTATACCGCCCCCCTCTCCCCCGGGGAGAGGGGCCGGGGATGAGGGCCCAAAACAAACGCGAGCAAAGCGAGCATCCACCTCCACCCTCTCCCACGGGGAGAGGGCAGGGTGAGGGGACCAAGTACAACCGCGAGCGCAGCGAGCATCCTTCTCCACCCTCTCCCTTGGGGAGAAGGCAGGGCGAGAGGCTCCCACCCCTACCAGCCTGATATCAACTGAGTCGCACACACGCCGTCAACCACGGGACCCCCAACCAATCCCCCTATCCTGTCCCTATGAACCGCAACCCCGCCATCGCCGCCGCCTTCACCGGCCTCGCCATCCTCGCCGTCATCTTCGCGATCATCTATTCGCCCAGCGCCGACGACCACCGCACCGCCATCAACGAAACCATCGACGCCTTCCACCAGGCCGCCGCCGACGCCGAGCCTCGACGCCTACTTCGACCTCATGTCCGACCACTCCCGCTTCCTCGGCACCGACGCCAGCGAACGCTGGCCCAAGCCCGAGTTCCTCGCCTACTGCCGCGAGCGCGGCGCCTTCGACGAGGCCCCCGCATGGGTCTACACCCCCAGCGACCGCCACATCACCCTCAGCGACGGCAACGACGTCGCCTGGTTCGACGAGATCCTCACCCACGACCGCTACGGCACGCTCCGCGGCTCCGGCGTCCTCGTGAACCAGCACGGCTGGAAGATCGCCCAATACAACCTCACCTTCCTCGTCCCCAACGACGCCGCCCCCGCCGTCGTCGAAGCCATCCAAGCGAACAATGAAGCCGCCGACTCCGCCTCCCTCTCCCCCTCAGGGGGAGAGGGCCGGGGTGAGGGGGCGACTGACATGCCGCCCGCGAAGATCAATCTGAATGAAACCGCCGCCACCCTCACCGACCACTGGCGCCCGCGCACCGTCGCCGAGGTCTCCGGCCACGCCGCCAAGCTCGCCCGACTCAAGGGCCCCTTCGTCTGGCACCAGCACGACGACGCCGACGAGATGTTCCTCTGCGTCGAAGGAACCTTCCGCATCGAGTTCCGCGACGGCGCCGTCGAACTCTCGCCGGGCGATCTCCTCACCGTCCCCGCCGGCATCGAACACCGCCCCGTCGCCGACGAGGAAGCCGTGGCGCTGCTGTTCGAGCGTCAGGGCCTGCGGAACACGGGAAATGTGGAGCACGACGAGCTGACGGCGCCAAAGGAAAGCGTTCTCTAGTCGCCGCGAAATCTTGGGGGCCGCGTGAGCAACAACGTCAGCGAGCCGGCACACACGCACCCGATCCCGACTGCACCAAACCCGAAAGCGTTATAGCCAAGCGATCGGTCATGCCATCGCCGGTGAATCGCACCCCGCTCGGCATCGGATAGCTCGCTGGACGAATAATGCAGCTCCATCCAGCCACCCTCGCGATTGGCATAGTCGGCGTAGAAATATCCCCCGCCAACCATGAGAAGCACCATCCCGATTGAGACGAACCCAACCGCAACAAATCTGAGTTTGCTCATGCCAACAGAATACTGACTCACCCACCCTTCCCAAACTCAAAGCTCTTCCGCTGCAGATACGCCGGGCGCCGCATCGCCACGTTGAAGATCAGCCCCACCATCAGGAAACTCGTGATCAGGCTCGACCCGCCGTAGCTCACAAACGGCAGCGTCATCCCGGTGATCGGCAGCACCCCGATCGTCATCCCGATGTTCACGCTCGCCTGCGCCGTCACCAGCCCCGCCAGCCCCACGCACACCAGCCTGCCGTAGGGGTCCTTGCACCCCGCCGCCGTCAGCAGCGCCCCGCCCGCCCACAACAAGTACAACCCCATCGTCCCCACCCCGCCGAGGAACCCGAAGCGGTTGGAGATCACCGCGAAGATCATGTCGTTGTGGTCCTCGGGCAGCTCGTTGAAGTCCACCACCGCCCGGCTCTTGTCGCCACCCAGCCCCGCCAGCCCGCCCGCGCCCACCAGCGTCTGCGCCCGGTCGCCCTGGTAGTTGATCGAATCGTTGTACCGGTCGTCGCCCTTGATCTGATTGATCAGCGCCTGCACCCGCGCCTTCTGGTGCGGCCGCAGCGCCGGGTACATCGCCGGCGCCGCTGCCCCCATCACCACCACGATCAGCGCCAGGTGCCACAGCTTCGCCCCCGCCGCGATCAGCATCGCGAACAGCATCGGCCCGAACAGCAACGCCGTCCCCAGGTCCGGCTCCACCAGCACCAGTCCCATCGGGACCAGCGTGATCAGCGCGGGCGGGATCAACCCTTTCAGCGTCCTGTAGTTCTTCCGGAACCTGAAGTAGCTCGCCATCGCCAGCACGTACGCGATCTTCGCCAGCTCGCTCGGCTGGAAATCCGTCACCACCAGACTGATCCACCGCCGCGCCCCGTTCCGCGGCTTCACAATCGCCTCGGGCACCGACGGGATCAGCACGAACACCAGAAGCGAAATCGCCGCGACCGAAAGCAACGGTGTGATCGCGCGGATCCGCGCATAGTGCGGCGCCGCCACCACCGCCCCCGCGCCCAGCCCCAGCAGCAAGAACACCGCCTGGCGCGTCGCGTGAAAGCTCAACCCCTCCGCGCTCACCCCTGCCGTCAGATTGATGCAGTAGATCCCCAGCAGCGCCAAACCCACCGACGCCCCCAGCGTGATCCACGCCGGGTGACGCAGCGACACCTTCGGGATCTGCGCCGCCGGCGCCGTCTCCGTCAGCGTCCGCGGCGAACCGATCACCGGCTCGCGCCGCACGCGTTCCATCGGCGTCTCGTGATGCGTCGGAGCGCCCGTCATCGCGGCTCGATCTCCTCAGCTTCAACCGAACCGCCCGGCAGGTACCCCTCCGCCTGCAGCGCGTGGATCACCTGGTTCGCGATCGGCCCCGCCACGCGCCCGCCCGGACCGCCGTGCTCGACCACCACCGCCACCGCGTACGCCGGCGCCCCGCCCTCGGGCCCCACGAGCGCCACCGTCCACGCGTGGTCGCCCGTGCGGAGAACCGGCGCCGACTCCGGACCGTCCCCGTCGGGGTCAACGCCCCGCGTGCTCGTCGCCTGCCCCGTGCCCGTCTTCGCCATCACCGTCACGCCCGTCGCGTTGAAGATCGACTCGCGCTGCGTGTCGTACGCGATGTGGTGCGCCGTCCCGAACTCTTCCGCAACGCCCTGGCGCAGCCCCTCGAGCGCCGCCGCCACCGCCGCCGCGTCCCACCCGAGGTTCTCGTAGTCCGGGCGCTTGCGCCCGCGCACCAGCGACGGCTCGATCCGCAGCCCGCGCCGCGCCAGCGTCGCGTACGCGTCCGCGGCGTGCAGCGGCGTCCACGAGATCGGCCCCTGCCCGATCGCCATCATGATCGCCTCGTTCGGCTCGATCACCTCGCGCCCGCGGTACCCCAAAAACCCCGCGCTCGCGCCGGGCAAACCAAGGTCGTACGGGCGCTCCACGCCGAGCGACTCGTAAAACGCCCGCATCCGCGCGCCGCCCAGGCTCTGCCCTAGCGTGTAGAAGTAAATATTGCACGAGCGCGCCAGCGCCTCAGCCGCCCCCAGCGCGTGCCCCGTCACCGTCGTGTGCGTGGACATCCCGTACCGCGCCCTGTAGATCCAGCACCGGAACTTCCCGGGCGAATTCGGGAAGAAGTGACCCGTGCACTCGATCGCGTGCGACAGATCGTGCGCCCCGCGCGTCACCGCCTCCACCAGCACCAACGGCTTGACGATCGACGCCGCCGGGAACGGGCGCGCCACCGCGCGGTTCACCCACGGCGACAGCAGCGGGTCCGCGAAGACCGAATCGCTGTCTGCCTGCATGTCGTCACGCGTAAACGACGGCGCGCTGACCATCGCCAGGATCTCGCCCGACGACACGTCCAGCACCACCGCCGACGCCGCCAGCCGCTCGCCCAGCGCCACCGTCCGGTTCCCGTGCCACGGCTGCACCACCGTCAGCCCGAGCGCCGGGTCCATCGACGCCGCGATCCGCGCCTGCAGCATCACATCAAGGGTCAGCGTCAGGTCCGTGCCCGCCACGGGCAGCGTTTCTTCCAGCTCGCCCGTGTCGAGCCGCACGCGGCGCAGCCCGCGCTCGCCGCGCAGCGTGTCCTCGAACGCCATCTCCACGCCCGCGTTCCCGACCGCGTCGCCCGTCTGGTAGTGCCCGAGGTCCAGCCGACCCGTGCGCGGGTCCGTCCTCGGGCGGCGCGCCAAGTCCTCCGCGAACACCCGCTCACGCATCCACCCCAGCGCGTGCGTCGCCACCCCGTCCGCCCGCACCGTCTCGAACGACTCGAGCTCCAACGGACGCGGGTACGTGCTCAAATCCACCGCGATATCAACGCTCTCAAACGGGTACGACCGCCGACCCCCGTCGATGATCCGCAGCAGCTTCGGGTACGACGACGCCAGCTTGCGCATCTCGAACGCCGCCCCGTCGCTCACACCCCGCAGCACCACGTGCGGCGCCGCCTGCTCGCGGATCGGACGCGCCACGTCCGCCAGCGTGGGCGGCTCCAGCGAGCGGTCCCGCGACGCGGCCCATTCCTTATGACGGGCCAGACGGCGCTTCTCCCACACGCTCGACGCCAGACGCTGCGTCCGCGCCACGATCGCCGTGCGCCGCTCCTCCAGCTCCTCGCGCGTCACGCCCGACAGCAACGACAGCCCGTCCCACATCGCCTCGAGCTCGTTCACCCGCGACGGGAGATACGTGCGAACCAGCGCGTCGCGGGCGAAGTCGCTCAGCTTCGCCCAGTCCTCGCCGTGCTCGCGCCGCGCGTCCCGCGCCGCCTCCGAGTACGCCCACGACCCCGAGATCACGCTGTAGTGCGCCTCGACGTCGAAGCTCGGGCGGTCCAGCGCCAGCACCCGCCCCGTGCGGTCGAGGATCCGCCCGCGCTGCGTCTCCACCCAACGCCGCGACACCAGCGGCTTCTCGGCCTGCGCGAGCAGCTCGGCCCCGCTCGCCAGCGTCAGGCGCGCAAGCTGACCGCTCAGCAGCAGCATCCCCCCAAGGGTCAGGGCCACAAGCACCAGCAGCCGCCGGTGGAACATGCTCTCAAGACGTAAACCGGGCACGCGCGCCCTCCCGGGGTCCCTTATCGGCCCAATCGGGCCGCCAGTCCCCCCACGCGCACAGTATCGGGCCTTCCGCCCGCCACGCCCACCCGTCCGGGTCAGCCCTCGCGCTTATCCCGCGTGATCTGGGCGTAGGCGCTGTGGTTGTGGATCGATTCGAAGTTCTCGCTCTCGATCGAGTACCACGCGATCCGGGCGTCGTCGTCGAGGGCGATCGCCAGGTCCCGCACGATGTCCTCGACGAACTTCGGGTTCTCGAACGCCACCTCGGTCACGTGCTTCTCGTCAGGACGCTTCAGTGTCGCGTACACCTCGGCGCTCGCCGCACGCTCGAGGATCACCGCGAGGTCCTCGATCCACATCGACTCGGTCGTGCGCACCCGCGCGGTGATCTCGCACCGCTGGTTGTGCGCCCCGTACTTCGAGATCTCCTTGGAGCACGGGCACAGGCTCGTCGCCGGCGCCGTCACCTCCATCACGAAGTCCTCGTCGCCGTTCGCCGTCGCTTCGAACCGCACCCGGTAGTCCATCAGCCCGGGCGTCTTCGTCACCGGCGCCAGCTTCTGCACGAAGTACGTGAAACTCAGCTCCAGGTGCGCATCAGCCGCGTTCAGACGCGTCTTGATCTCCCGAGCGATCCCCATGATCCCGCCCGGCGTGAGCCCGCCCGCGGACTTCTCGTTAAGCACCTCGAGGAAACGGCTCATGTGCGTCCCCTTCTGGTGGTGCGGCAGCGAGACGTACATATTGATCGTCGCGACGGTCGTCTGCTCCCCGCCGTCGGGGGTGCGCAGGGTCAGCGGGTAGGTGACATCCTTGACGCCGACCTTGTCGATCGCGATCTGGCGGTCATCGCGCGAGGCCTGCACATCGGGCATCCCCGCCGGGGAGGTCTTGGTGCTCACGGTAACTCCGGGGCTGGAAGTGGCGGAAGCGCCCGCGTGGGCGCCCGTCGCTGGAATCCCGAGAGTCTAGGCGCCCGAGGGCTTGGCGGGCGCCGAGGCCTCTTCGACCCGCTTTTCCACCATGGAACCCGCCCAGCTCATCCCGACGGGAACGCCCATGAAGGCGCCCGCGATCCAGTCGAGCGGGGCGATCCGCACCAGCGAGGCCAGCGACCCGTTGATCGTGCCGCTGTAGAGATGAAGGCGCAGGGCCTCGATGCTCGCCCCAGAGGCCAGCAGCGGGCCGGCCACGGCGCACAGGCACACGCCCAGCACCACGACCCACCCCGCCGACCGGTGGGCCAGCACCCGCGCGAGGGTCGCCCCGAGCGCGCCAGCGACCCAGGCCGCCGCGATCGTCTGCCCCTTGAGGTCGTCCCGCGCCGCCAGCCACGCGCCGATCCCGCCCGCGACCAGCGCCGCCGCCAGCGCCAGGACCGTCTCCCCGCTGATCGGCTTCTCGTACGCCGAGTGCTTCTCCTGGTGCGCATCGCGGCAGACGAGCCACGCCAGCCCGGCCGCGGCCGCGGCGAGCAACGCCCCCTCAAACGCCAGCGTGGTCAGCGTCGAGGCGTCCGGCTGGGCCGTGATGATCGCCTCGACCCGCCCGGTGCGCGCGGCCGCCCACGTCAGCACCACGCCCGCCGTGAACAGCCCGAACCGACCGCTGATCACCCGAGCCGTCAGGAGACCGAACCCGCCAGCCAGCGCCAGCGCCGCCGCGTGCCCGAGCACGCCCGCCGCCAGACTCGAGCCGAGGAACATCGTCGCGTCGGGGGAGCCGTCAACGCCCGTGTTCGCGGCCGTCGCCAGACCGGCGAGCGGGCCGACCACCAGAGCGGCGATCGCCGCGAACACCCATTGGAGGATCACTTTCATCGCCCGCTTCATACCCCGCGCCACCCTCTGAAGCAAACTTGCCGAGGGCGCCGAGCCCCGCCACACTCCGCCGATGCCCCACCCCACCGTCACCCTGACCACCGCCCCGCTCACCCCCGCCCAGGTCGAATCCGTCGCACGCGGGGGGGCCCGCGTGGAGATCGGCCCCCCGGCCCGGGACGCGGCCGCGGCCGCGCGGGACGCGCTCGTGCGCGCCATGGCGGACGGGGAACCTCATTACGGGTGCAACACCGGCTTCGGCGCGTTCGCCCGCACCCGCATCCCCGACAACCAGCTCTCGGACCTCCAGCGCAACCTCCTGCGCTCGCACGCGGCCGGCGCCGGGCCCGAGCTTCCCGGCGACGTCGTCCGCTCGATGCTCCTGCTGCTCGCCGCTTCCCTGTGCCGGGGGAGATCGGGCGTGCGGGTCGAGCTGATCGAGCGTCTCGTCGCGCTGCTCAACGCCGGGATCACGCCGGCCGTGCCCTCGATCGGCTCGGTGGGCGCCTCGGGCGACCTCGCCCCGCTGGCCCACGCGTGCCTCGTGCTGCTGGGCGAGGGCGAGGCGGACGTGAACGGTGCGCGCGTGACGGGCGCGGACGCGCTGGCGACCGCTGGCATCGAGCCGGTCGCGCTCGCCGCGAAGGAGGGCCTCGCGCTCATCAACGGCACGCACCTGATGACGGCGCGCCTCGCGCTGCTGTCGGTGGACCTCGCGCGGCTCGCGGACGCGGCGGTCGTCGCGACGGCGCTGTCGATCGACGCGGCCAAGGCCTCGCACGGGTTCCTCGACCCGCGGGTGTACGACGCCCGCAACCAGCCCGGGCCGGCGCGGGTCGCCCAGCGCGTGCGCGCGCTGCTCGCGGGCGGGACGGTCGCCGAGTCGCACCGCGAGAACGACCCGCGCGTGCAGGACCCCTACTCGTTCCGCTGCGCCCCGATCATCCTGGGCTCGGCGCTGCACGCGATCGACGACGCCCGCGCCGCGCTCGAGCGCGAGCTGGGCGCCGTGACCGACAACCCGCTCGTCTTCGACGGGCCCGGGGGCGCGGAGATCGTCTCGGCGGGCAACTTCCACGGGATGCCCGTCGCGATCCCGCTCGACACGATCACCATCGCGATCGCGCACCTCGCGGGGGCGAGCGAGCGCCGGACGTACCACATCCTCTCGGGCTTCGACGAGCACGCCGACCTCCCGAAGTTCCTCTCCCCCAGCCCCGGGCTGCACTCGGGGCTCATGATCGCGCAGTACACGTCCGCCGCGTGCTGCAACGAGATCATCGGGCTCTCGACTCCCGCGAGCGTGGCGAACATCTCGACGAGCGCCGGGGTGGAGGACTACAACTCATTCGGGCCCCGCGCCGCGGCCAAGGCGCGCCAGGCGTACGAGCGGGCGCGCACGGTCGTCGCGGTCGAGCTGCTGGTGGGCAACGAGGGCCTGCGCCGCCACGAGCCGCTGGTGAGCGGGACCGGCGCCGCGGGCGCGCTGCGCGCGATCCGCACGGTCGTCGCCCCGTACACCGAGGACCGCCCGGTCGCGCCCGATATCGCAAGCGTCGAGCGTCTGATCGCTGCCGGCGCCTTTTCTCCCGCTTCCTGAATATCTGGTGCGACCGACGGGTTCGGCGGGGGTATCACTGCGCCACAACGGAGAACCCAATGCCCCGCACGATCCTGTCCCGACTCGCTTCTGCCGCTCTTGTCGCCGTCGCCGCGACGCCCGTCTACGTGATGTCCGCCTGCGCGACGGCCGACTCCGGCGTCGCCAACCCGAACGCCGGGCTCCTCGACCCCGCGAGCGACCCGCCCGGGCTCGCGGTCGGGGACCACGCCCCCGAAGGCGAGCTGCTTGACTCCGACTCCAACGCGGTCCGCGTCGCGGACCTCTACGCGGACCAGCCGACCGTTCTGATCTTCTACCGCGGCGGCTGGTGCCCCTACTGCACGCGCGACCTGCGCGAGTGGGAGGGCGCGCTGCCCGAGTTCACGGACGCCGGCGCCCGCGTCGTCGCGGTGTCGCTCGAGACCCCCGAGCACGCGCTCGAGACCCGCGACACCCACGGGCTCTCCTACGACGTTCTCGTCGATCCCAGCGGCGACGTCGTCCGTGGCTTCCGCCTCGGGTTCCAGCTCGACGAGACCACCAAGACGCGCTACAAGGGCTACGGCATCGACCTCGCGACCCACAACGCCAACGCCTCGTGGGAGCTCCCCGCCCCGGCGGTGTACGTCGTGGACACCACCGGTGTGATCCGCTACGCCAACGCCGACTGGGACTACACCGAGCGCGTCGGGCACGAGGACGCCCTGGAGACCGTGCGCGGGCTCAACTGACCCCCTGATCTCATCTCTCTCGTTTGAAAGCCCGGCGCTCTGGCGTCGGGCTTTTTCGTGCGCTAAGGTGGCGCGTCCGGAACGGAGATTCCCTTATGAGCACCGCGACGAGCACCCAGTCCGGCCCCCGCCCCGTCCGCGCCCCCCGCGGCACGGAGAAGACATGCGCGACGTGGCAGGCCGAGGCCGCCATGCGCATGCTGATGAACAACCTCGACCCCGAGGTCGCCGAGGACCCGGACGCGCTGGTGGTCTACGGCGGGCGCGGGCAGGCGGCGCGCTCGTGGGAGGCGTTCGACGCGATCGTCGCCACGCTCAAGCGCCTCGCGCCCGACGAGACGCTGCTGGTGCAGTCGGGCAAGCCCGTCGGGGTTGTGCGCACGCACACGGATGCGCCGCGGGTGCTCATCGCGAACTCCAACCTCGTGCCGCACTGGGCGACGCAGAAGCATTTCGACGAGCTGTGCGCCAAGGGCCTGATGATGTACGGGCAGATGACCGCGGGCTCGTGGATCTACATCGGGACGCAGGGCATCCTGCAGGGGACGTACGAGACGTTCGCCGAGTGCGGGCGGATGCACTTTGACGGCGACCTGCGCGGGCGCCTGTGCGTGACGGCCGGCTGCGGCGGGATGGGCGGCGCGCAGCCGCTGGCGGTGACGCTCGCGGGCGGGGTGTGCCTGATCGCCGACGTGGACCGCGAGAAGCTCGCGCGCCGCGCCCACGACCGCTACCTCGACGAGATCATCGACGACGTCGACGGCGCGATCGACGCGGCGCTCGACTACGCCGAGAAGCGTCAGAACGTGTCGGTGGGCGTCCCGGTGAACGCGGTGGACCTGCTCAACGAGCTGATCGCCCGGGAGATCACCCCCGACGCGCTGACGGACCAGACGAGCGCGCACGACGCGATGAGCTACGTGCCCTCGGGCATGACCATGCACGAGGCGGACGTCCTCCGCGGCGCCGACCCCGAGGAGTACGAGCGCCGCTCGCTCGACACGATGGAGGCGCACGTGCGCGCGATGGTGGAGCTCCAGAAGCGCGGCGCCGTCACGTTCGATTACGGCAACAACATCCGCCAGCGCGCGTTCGACCGCGGGTTCGCCGATGCGTTCGCGTTCCCGGGGTTCGTCCCGGCGTACATCCGCCCGCAGTTCTGCCTCGGTCGCGGGCCGTTCCGCTGGGCCGCGCTCTCGGGCGACCCGCGGGACATTTTCGTGACCGACAAGGCGCTGCTCGACGCGTTCCCCGCCGACGGCGGCGGGTACAACCAGCGCCTGCATAACTGGATCCTCTCGTGCCACGCGAACCCCGACGCGCTGCGCGCGGGGGACTTCGATGCGTGCGCGCCGTCGTTCGGGTTCCAGGGGCTGCCGGCGCGCATCTGCTGGTTCGGGCTGGGCGAGCGCGACAAGGCGGGCGTGATCTTCAACGACCTCGTCGCGTCGGGCGCCGTCAGCGCGCCGCTGGCGATCGGGCGCGACCACCTCGACTGCGGCTCCGTCGCGTCGCCCAACCGCGAGACGGAATCGATGAAGGACGGCACCGACGCGGTGTCCGACTGGGCGCTGCTCAACGCGATGGTCAACGTCGCGTCGGGCGCGTCGTGGGTGAGCTTCCACCACGGCGGCGGCGTGGGCATCGGCTTCAGCCAGCACGCCGGGCAGGTGGTCGTCGCGGACGGCACGCCCGAGGCCGGGCAGCGCGTCAAGCGCGTGCTCACCAACGACCCGATGATGGGCGTCTTCCGCCACGCGGACGCGGGGTACGACGACGCGCTCGCGTGCGCCGACGAGCGGAGCGTCGATATCCCTCGCTGAGAGCGGCGTTTCCCGACGCCCCACGCCGATCACTATAATTTGTCTTTGATTGTTTCTTCTGTGCGGCTACATTGAAGCCGAGGCGGGACCGGCACACGGTGCCTCATGCAGGAGGACCCGAACCATGCGTTTGACTCTGCTTCTTCTCTGTGTTGGCACGGCGTCCGCCGTGGCCCCGGGCGAGCTGATCGTGCACGTCAACACCGGCGAGCTTGATTCGTGGGAGGTCGATTCGTTTCAGCCGGATCACTCCTACTACTCGTTCCTGGATATCACGGAAACCGCCGCGGAGAACGCGACCAATTTCGTGAACTCCTTTAACCCGCCGTTCGAACACCACGCCGATACGCCGTGGGCGATCTCGACCGTCTACTCGGCGTCCAGCGACTCGAACGAGTACTCCCGCAACGACTGGTTCAAGGGCTCTGGCGAAACGACCGGGGCCAACGGCTTCGTTCGCTTCGTGGTTGAAGACGTCGACCGCGTGCTCCCGTCGAGCGGCAACACCGCGCGCTTCGCGCTCGCGATGAACTCCGGCGACGTGGTCGATGCCTCCTCGGGCTCATACCGGACAACCGCGGCGACGCACCTCGAGTTCACCGACAGCGACCTCCTCAACGAGAGCACCGCGCACACGAGCCCGTTCTACACGGGCGTCTCGTTCCGGATGAACTCGCTGACCCACTACGGGTGGGTGCTGTGGGATCCCAACGACAGCTTCGGGCTCCCGCTCGCGTGGGCGTACGAAACCGAGGCGAACGTGGGAGCGACGATCGTCCCCATCCCCGCGCCGGGCGGCGCGGCGCTGCTCGGCTTCGGCGCGCTGGCCGCCGCTCGCCGCCGGCGGGCGTGAACGTGTGCGATCGCGCCGCGCCGGGCGTCTTCTCTAGACACTCGCTTACGTTAAATTTACGCGATTAGTTTTGATTCCCTGCCCGCTTCTTGTACCCTTACCCGCGGAGGAATCAACCATGAAAACCGCTGCGCTTCTCCTTCTGGCCGTGTCCGCGCCCGTGCTCGGCGACGTCATCGTTCACGACAACCGTGGCCCGAACGGCTTCCCGAACGACGGGCTCCCGCCCAACTCCAGCTGGTGCGACGACAACGGCGACTCCGACCCGTTCACCCGACTCGATCTCACCCAGACGCCCGCGCAGAACCTCGCGCGCACGTGCGCTGACGACGGCGAGGGGCTCATCAGGTTCGGGATTGCTCCGCCGACGAGCTCGTGCAGCCGAGGGGACTGGGCGATCTACACCGGGAGGCGCGACGCCGCGCTCCTGCCCGACGCGATCGTCTCGATGGAGACCCCCGTCATACTCATCCCCTGCCCGGACGATGAGGACCAGGATTTCGAGTGGCCGTACTTCCTGCCCTACGAGTTCGCGGCCGGCGGGATGGTCGGGGCGGGGACGCTGCCCGCCGGGACCGCGTGGAGCAACTCCACCACGCTCATCGATCTCGACGGGTACCCGCAGACGAACCTCGACTCGCCCGAGGTCGTCGGTGTGCGGTTCGAGAAGAACGGGCAGACCTATTACGGCTGGTTGCAGTTCGAGGTCCCGGGCACGTTCCACCCCAACGCCGACCTTCTCGCGTGGGGCTACGAGAGCGAGCCCGGCACGGCGGTCGCCCCGATCGACGTTGCCTCGATCGTCCGCGCCCCCGACCTGAACGCCGATGCGCGCGTGGACTCGGGCGACCTGGCGATCCTCCTGGCGAGCTGGGGCAAGGACGGCGCGACGGTCGTCCAGAGCGGGCCCAACGCCGCGTACCCCGACATCGATGACGACGGGACCGTCGGCGCGGGCGACCTCGCCGTGATGCTCGCCGCGTGGGGCTCGCCGTAAGCCTTCTTTTCGCGAGCGCCGCGAGCGCGTAGTCTGGCGCCATGACAATCCGCACCACACGGTTTCTTCTGGCGCTCGGCGCCGGCGCGCTGCTCCTGACGGGCTGCGCCGCGCGCTCGACGCTCATCGAACACCCCCGCGTTCGCGACGATTCGCGCGTCGGGTTGGGGTTCTTCAGCCACGCGGCAGCCGGGGCGCGACGGGATTACTTCCACGCGGACAACTTCACGCTCGATGCGCCCGCGCGCCTCACGGCGCTGGAGTGGGCGGGGCTCGTGGACGGCCCCGCGGGCGCCGGGCTCGAGAACGTCCGCGGGTTCGTGGTGCGGTTCCTCCCGTTCCCCGAGAACGAGCCGGGCGAGCCCGTCGCGGAGCGGCGATTCGCGCTGGACGAGACGCACCCCTCCCCCACCGGGCGCCTCGGCAGCGGCGCCAACGAGTCTAGCGCCGCCCGCGAGTTCACGCACCGCGTCGCGCTGGAGCCGGCGGTCGAGCTGGACGCGGGCGACTACCTGCTGGTCGTCGCGGCGGAGCTGATCGACCCGAGCGCCGCCAACTGGCAGTGGCAGGACGGCGAGACGAGCGACGGCTTCAGCGCGAGCTGGTCCTACGCGCGCAAGCGCTGGGAGGGCGTGCAGGACACGGATAGCGCGTTCAGGTTGGTGGGGGAGCGGGAGTAGGCGGTGCGTTGAATCGCGCTACGAGGGCATCAGCAACGGCCGCCAGAGCAGTTCGGCCAGCCCTAGCGCGAACTTCACGAACGCGATGAACAGCACCACCGACAGCACGCGATGAACTCGCCACAACAGGCGGTATTCGTCCCACGCCGGCGTTCGTCCGATCTGGTCGGCGTGGTCCCGCATGGGACCGATCAGGTAGGTCATCCACGCGCGGACCGAGCCGTAGGCGATCAGGATCAGGGAGAGGCCGCCCCACATCCAGCCACGCTCCGTGCCCAGCACCAACCCGAACACGCGGCGCTCGCGGAGTGAGAACGTGCCGCTGCGCTCCATGCTCTGCGCGATCATCTCCGCGCGCTCTGAACGCTGTGCGAGCTCCATGAGCGCGTCGCGGACAGTCTCCGCCGGCGTTGGGTTCGCCTCGCGGAACGACTCGAGCGCTACGCGGCTTCCGATGTAGAGGTCGTAGACGTGCTCGACATCTTCGATCTCCAGCACGCGGCGCTTCGCGTCGGTGGGAGCGGACGGCTCGGGGCCGCGGAGTGAACGGAGGGCTTCTTGCGATTCTGCAACCCACGCGTCCCACGCCCCGCCGGGCGCCGCGGCGAGGAGTTGGTGTGTGCGGTCGGCCGAGTCGAGGAGCGTCGGCGCCGCGTGGCGCTGCGCGGCGCTCACGCCGCCCCAGAAGAGCGCCCGCCCCGCCGGGACCGCGAAGGCGGCCAGCGTAAAGAAGAGGATGAAGATCATCCCCGTGCCCGTGTACGTGCGCCGCAGCACCCACCACGGGTCGCGCGAGCGAGAATGGATCACCGTGTTGCGGATGCCGGTGTTGTCGAGGATGAAGGGCGGGGGAGCAAAAAGAGAGTAAGGAGATTCGAGCACGCGCTCGATCGTGCTGATCCAACCGCCTTGCCCGTCGGCGATACGGAGATCGGACTCGTGAAGGGTGACGTTTCTCAGCACGTTGCCGTTGAGCTGCGCGTCCTCGAATGACGCCCCCGCGCCGAAGCTCGCGAACCCGAAGGACGCCCCCGCGCCGAAGCTCGCGCCCCGGAAGGACGCCCCCTCCCCGAAGCTCGCGCCCCGGAAAGACGCCCGCTCGTCGAAGCTCGCGTCCACGAAGAACGCCCGCACCCCGATGCTCGCGCCCACGAAGAACGCCCCCTCCCCGAAGCTCGCGCCCACGAAGGACGCCCGCTCGCCGAAGCTCGCGTCCACGAAGGACGCCCGCTCGCCGAAGCTCGCGCCCACGAAGACCGCCCCCTTCCCGAAGCTCGCGGCCCAGAAGGACGCCCCCTCGCCGAAGCTCGCGCCCCCGAAGGACGCCCGCTCGCCGAAGCTCGTGGCGACCGCTTGAAACCGTATGTTTCTTCCCGCGAAATCAACGTCCGAGAGATCGCACGCTGTCACGCGGCAACCGCGGAGCGTGATCGCGCGGGTCGGTTTTTCCTGCTTGTCGCTCGCGCAATCAACACGGTCGAGCACTGCGCGCACGAGCACGCGGAGGTCGATCGGCTCCTCGCGCTCGGCGTCCCACAGCACCACGCGGTCGAGCGTCACGCTGGCTACCGTATCCCATTCGTTCAGATCGATCCCCTCCGGCAACGGCGTCGCCCACGCCTCCACGATCTCGTCCAGGATCCGATCGCGCTCCTCCAGCGACGCGCCCTTGGGCACCAGCGGGGGCAGGGAGTCGTAGAACTCGTCGGTGCGCTCGATTTGGAAGAGATGAGCCATTTCCACGCCGCTCCGGAATCGCACTTGCGGGCCTCTGGACGCTACCCGATCGGCGGTCGGCGTGTTTTTTTGAATAAGGCTCTTGTGCCGAGCCCGAATAGGTGATAAATATATCACCTAATGACCGACGACCCGCTCGATCCCGTCTTCAAGGCCCTCGCCAGCTCGCCGCGCCGGAAGCTGCTCGACCTGCTCAAGGGGGGGGCGCTCTCGACGGGGGATCTCGTTGCGGCGTTCCCGGAGCTGTCCCGGTATGCGGTGATGCAGCACCTGGGGGTGCTGGAGACCGCGGGGCTGGTGGTCAGTCAGAAGAAGGGGCGCGTGCGGTACAACCACCTCAACGCCGTCCCGATCCAGCGGGTGTACGACCGCTGGGTGAGCCAGTACGCCGGGCATTGGTCGCAGGCGCTGGCGATGCTGAAGCACTCGATCGAGGCGCCGGGCAAGCCGCTCGACGACTCGCTTCCCTCGCACCCAACCGAAGAGGACCCCGACGCATGAACGCACCAGCCGACGCCGTGTATTCGATCGAGATCGACGCGCCCATCCAGACCGTGTGGAGCGCCATCACGAACACGACGGGCGTGACGCCGCCCATGTTCAACTGCGTGCTGCACTCGACGCTCGAGGCGGGGTCGCGGATGGACTACACCGACAAGTCGGGCAAGCGCTGCTTCCTGTTCGGCGACGTGCTCGAGATCCACCCCCCCACGCGCTTCGTGCACACGTTCGTGTTCGGGTTCTACGACGACCCGCCGACGCGCGTGGAGTGGGAGCTCGACGAGCTGAGCGCGGAGCGCACGCGCGTGACCGTCACGCACATCGGTCTGCCCGCGGGCTCCAAGACCAAGCGCGACGTGTCGGGCGGGTGGCCCACGATCCTCAAGCGTTTCAAGGCGCAGATCGAGGACGGCAAGCTGCCGCTGAGCGACCGCATGAAGCTGGGCATGATGAGCGCGATGTCGTTCATGCTCCCCAAGCGCCTGCTTAAGAAGAACACCGACAAGCGATCCGCCTCCCTCCCGACCGAAGCCGTCCGCTGATTCCCCCACTTACAAGGACCACACGCATGAACCGCATCATTCACTTCGAGTTCAACTCTCCCGACGCCGACGCGTCGCAGGACTACTTCGGCAAGCTCTTCGGCTGGGAGTTCAACAACTGGGGCGGCCCGATGGACTACCGCCTGTGCATCACGGGGAAGGACGAGCCCGGGATCAACGGGGGCTTCATGCCCTCGCAGGACGGGCAGCCGCGCACGGTGAACGTCGTTGGCGTCGAGGACCTCGAGGCCGCGACGAAGAAGGCCGCCGAGCTGGGCGGGCGGGTGGTGGTGGACCAGATGGCGGTGCCCGGCGCGGGCTGGGTGTCGTACGTGACGGACCCGGCCGGCATCCTCTTCGGGATGTGGCTCGAAGATGAAAACGCCAAGTAAAGGAGCAGATTCATGCGATACCTCATCTCTTGTGTGTGCGCGCTCGTCGCGTCCTGCAGCGTTCTCGCGGAGGCCCTTCCGATGATCGAAGTCACCCGCCTTGTCGGCGCGCCGGTCGGCGACGTCTGGAACGCGTGGACCACCAGCGAGGGGTTCGACGCCTGCTTCGACGGGCCGCGCCTCGATGAGATCGAGCTGCGCCCCGGCGGCCCGTTCGTCATCCACTGGAAGCCCGACGCGCCCGAGGGCGAGCGGGGCAGCGAGACGTGCACCGTGCTGTCGTTCGTCCCCGAGCGGATGCTCTCGTTCACCTGGAACGCGCCGCCCGAGTTGGGCGCGATGCGCGACGAGCACTCGTTCGTCGTGGTCGAGTTCCAGCCGCTGGGCGAGACGCTCACCCGCGTCACGCTGCGTCATTCCGGCTTCGGCGAGGGCGAGGCGTGGCAGAGCGTGCGCGAGTACTTCGAGCCAGCGTGGCCGTGGGTGCTGGACCAGTTCGTCAAGCACCTCGGCTCGCCGCCCCCGTACCTCAGCGGGTACGTCATGTTTCTCAACCCGGCGCGGGACGACTTCTTCGAGAGCCCGACCCCCGAAGAGGGCGCGAAGATCCAGGAGCACTTCACGCGCCTCCACGAGCTGACGAAGGCGGGCGTCGTCCTCTTCGCGGGCCCGTGCACCGACCAGATCGGCCCGGGGATCGTCCTCTTCGAGGCGTCGAGCGAGGCCGAGGCGCGGGAGATCATGGAGGCGGACCCCGCCGTCGCCTCCGGCGTCTTCACCGCGGAGCTCCACCCGATCGGATTCTCACTCCTGCGCGAGCGCGACCGCCTCTAAAACCACTACCGTGCGGGCATGGAACGACCCATCCCGCACACGACCTCCCCGACCTGGGCGCCGCCACGCCCGGGTCGGTTTTCTTCGACGATCCGCACCGATTCCCACGACGGGTGCGCCGTCGCGATCCTCGGCCTGCCCGACGACCGCGGCGTGGTGATGAACCACGGGCGCCCCGGCGCCAAGGACGGCCCCGCCGCCATCCGAGCGGCGCTGAGCGCCTTCGGCTCCGACTACGACGGTCTCCACGAGCGCGACCTGGACGTCGCGGTGTACGACGCCGGCGACGTGATCCCCTCGACGCTGAGCGACCCCGCCGAGGCGCTGCACGAGACGCACGAACGCGTCACCAGCGCCGCCCGCGCGATCCACGACCTCGGGCTGATCCCGATCTGCCTCGGCGGCGGGCACGACCTGACCTTCCCCGCCGTCCGCGCCCTCGCCCAGCAGTACGGGCACTCCATCGGCGGCGTCAATCTCGACGCGCACCTGGACGTCCGCGCCGAGCCCGGCTCGGGCATGCCCTTCCGGGCGCTGATCGAAGGCGGGCACGTGAACCCGCGGTGCTTCAGCGTGCTGGGCTCCGGGCGCTTCGCCAACTCCGCCGAGCACTCGCGCTGGCTCACGGCGCAGGGCGCGCACATCATCGACGCCGAGGTCGTGCTGCGCAGCGACGTTCCGATCAAGGAAACCTTCTCCCGCCTCGCCTCGGGCGAAGCCCCCGACGCGCCGTCGTTCGTGACGATCGACCTCGACGCGATCGACGCGTCGCAGGCGCCAGGCGTGAGCGCGCTCAACCCGATGGGCCTGAGCGTACGCCACGCCGTGCAGGTCGCGCGCCACGCCGGCACGCGCGCAAGCGTGCGCCACTTCGACATCATGGAGCTCTCGCCGATGCACGACGATCGCGGACGCACCGCGCGCATCGCGGCGCTGCTGATTCTGACGTTTCTCAGCGGCTTCCAAGGACGCATGAAATGAAACATGCCACGATCGTCAACGCCCGTGTGGTCACGATGGACGGCGCCCCCCTCCCGCTCGGGACGGTCACGGTCGCGGACGGCGTGATCGTGTCAGTCGTAGCGCAGAGCGCCCCCGTCGAAGCGAAGACCGGCGAAGAGGACGCCTCCGGCAGGGTCCTCATGCCCGCGTTCATCGACTGCCACACGCACGCCTGCTGGGCGGGCGAACGCCTCGACGAGTTTGATATGAAACTCAAGGGCGCCACGTACCTCGACATCCTCAAAGCGGGCGGCGGGATCATGTCCACCGTGCGCGCCGTGCGCGAGGCGGACGAAACCGACCTTGAACACATGCTCGCCGACCGCCTCGAGAACGCCTTCGACGAGGGCACACTCACCGTCGAGGTCAAGTCCGGTTACGGGCTCACCACCCGCGACGAACTCAAGATGCTCCGCGCGATCGCCAGCGCCGCCGAATCGATCGCGCCGCTCGGCGTCACCGTCGTCCCCACCGCGCTCATCGCCCACGCGATCGACCCCGATCAGCCCGACTTCATCGAAACGACCATCACCGAGACGCTCGACGCCGTGCACGCCGAGTTCCCCGGCGTCACCATCGACGCCTACTGCGAAGAAGGCGCGTGGTCGTTCGACGATTGCCGACGACTCTTCGAACGCGCGATGGAGCTCGGGCACCCCTGCCGCGTGCACGCCGACCAGTTCAACTCCCTCGGCCTGACGCGCTGGGCCGCAGAGAACGGGATGCGCAGCGTGGACCACCTCGAAGCGACAACGCCCGAAGACCTGGAATTCCTCGCGCAGTCCAACACCTTCGGCGTCATGCTCCCCTGCTCGGGCTTCCAGGTGGACGACCGCTACGCCAACGGCCGCGCGTTCGTTGACGCCGGCGGGCTCCCCGTCATCGCGACCAACTGCAACCCCGGCTCGGCGCCCACCTCGTCTATGCCCTTCGCGATCGCCCTCGCGACCCGCAAGCTCGGGCTGACGGTCAACGAGGCCCTCGCCGCCTGCACCGTCAACGCCGCGAAACTCCTGGGACTCGACGATCGGGGCGTCATCGCGCCGGGCAAGCGGGCCGACATGATCCTGCTCCGCCACACCGACGAGCGGATGCTGGCCTACGAGTTCGGCGGGAACCCCGTGGACGAGGTTTTTTCCGCTTAATCAATCTATAATCGCCCCATGCGCCCACTCACCGTCCAGTCCAAGCTCGAACACGCCGCCGCCGCCGCGGAGCGCGTCGTCATCATCCATCAGCGCCTCGCCGAGTGGCTGCGCGAGGGCGTGACGCTCGCGCAGACCGACGCGTTCGTCGCCGACCAGCTCGACGACCTCGGCGCCAAGAGCTGCTTCAAGGGCTACCGCGTGCCGCGCACGCCCGCGTTCCCCAGCTACGCGTGCCTGTCGCTCAATGACTGCGTCGTCCACGGCACCGCGGGGATGCACACCGCGCCGCTCAAGTCGGGCGACTTCTTCTCCATCGACATCGGCGTGTCGTACCGCGGCTGGATCGGCGACGCCGCGTGGACGTACGCGATCGGCGAGCTCACCGACGACGCGGCGAAACTCGCCAAAGCCGGGCGCGAATCCATCGCCGCGGGCGTCGCCGCGATCAAACCCGGCGGCGTCTGGCTCGAGTTCGCCAAGGCCGTGCAGCGCGTCGTCGAAGAGGAACAGGGCCTGCACCTCGTGCGCGGCCTCGGCGGGCACGGCTACGGGCGCAAGCTCCACGCGCCGCCCTACATCTCCAACGTCGTGCCGCAGTACAAGGGCGAGTGGCCCGACGCCAACCGCGAGATCATGCCCGGCGACCTCGTCGCCGTCGAACCGATGCTCGCCGTCGGCACCAACCGCATCAGCCAGGAACCCGGCGGCTGGCCCATCTTCACCGCCGACGGCTCGCTCAGCGCCCACTACGAGCACGACGTGCTCGTCACCGAAGACGGCGCGATCACGCTGACAAAAGAGCTTGAAAACCTGCCGGACGTGGTGGGGTAAGTTCATTCTGCTCGCACGCCCCGGGATGGAGACGCCCATGAGACCGATGCCCACGTTGCTCCTCGCCGCCGTCGCCTCTCTCTCGTTCGGGTGTGCCAATACTGCTGAACGCGCGGACCGAGAGGATGTCCCGGCACAGAAAATCACGACGTTTCTGATGTTCCAGGGCGAGGGCGAGGAAGCGGTGGACTTCTACGTCTCGCTGTTCGATGACGCCGAGATCCTCAGCAAAGAGCGAGTGGGCGACGTGCTCCGCATGGACTTCACGCTGGCCGGCGGGCGCTACATCGTCACCGACAGCCCGCCGATGCACGACTTCACCTTCACACCCTCGATGTCGCTGTTCGTCGTGTGCGAGTCAGACGACGAAATCGAACGCCTGCACGGGCAGCTGAGCGAGGGCGGGAGCGAGCTCATGCCCCTCGCGAACTACGGCTTCAGCCAGCGGTTCGCGTGGGTGGTGGACCGCTTCGGCGTGTCGTGGCAGTTGAACCTCGACTAGTCGCGGGGATTCAACAACACAAACGTCGGCTCCTCCACCCGCACCCCGTTCTTGTCCGCGATCGTGTGCTTGAAGCCCTTGCGGATCGCGCCCGTCGCCCAGTCGCCCGTCGGGGCCATCGCCGTCAGCGCCACCTGGTGCTCCTCGGCGAGCGGCGAGAACCGGTCCACGATGCGCTCGAGCGCCACGCGGATCGCGTCTGATGGCGACGACCCGCGGCGCATCTCTTCCACCACGAGGAACGTCGCGCACACGCCGGTGATCAGCTCGCCCGTTCCCGTCGCGCTCGCGGCGCCGGCCCGCTGATCCACGTACAGCCCCTGCCCGATGATGGGCGAATCGCCCACGCGCCCGGGCACCTTGAACGCCATGCCAGAGGTCGAGCACGCGCCCGCGAGCTGCCCCTGCGCGTCGAGCGCGAGGATGCCCACCGTGTCGTGGTGCGGCTCGCCCGAACCGTCGCCCACGCCGCGGAGCTCTTCGATGTTCGCGGGCGGGATCCAGCCGCGGTACTTGTCCACGTCGATGTTCGACGGGTCCTTGCGCCACCCTTCCCAGACGCGCCGCGCCTCGGGCGTGAGGAGGTTCGCGGGGCGCTGGCCCTCGCGCTGCGCGAACGCCTCGGCGCCGTCGCCCGCGAGCGTCACGTGGATCGTCTTCTCCATCACCATCCGCGCCAGCTGCGCGACGTTGGGGTAGTGACGCACGAACGCCACCGCGCCGGCGCGGTTGGGGTCCGTCATCACGCACCCGTCGAGCGACACCAGCCCGTCGTAGTCGGGGAGCCCCCCGATGCCCACGGAATCGATCGAGGGGTCGTCCTCGATCGCGGTGGCGGCGGCGATGGTCGCCTCGAGCGCGGGACCGCCGGACGACAGCGCGGGCCACGCGGCGTCAACGCCGACAGGACCGAACGACCACGTGAGCAACATCTTTGGATCAGTCATGCGCGCAGTCTAACGGACCGCGTTCAGTCGTTGATGATCCCCAGCTGGCGGTACTTCTCGCGGTACTTCTCGTACAGCTGCGTGTGCTTCGAGCGCAGGTCGATCGCGCGACCGTCGATGTACGCGCCCACCACCCGGGTCGTGATCTCCAGCGGGTCGCCCGTCGTCACGATCAGCGTCGCCAGCTTCCCGACCTCGATCGAGCCCAGGCGGTCGTCCACGCCCAGCAGCTCGGCCGCCGAGAGCGTGATCGAACGCAGCCCCGCGTCGTGGTCGAGCCCGTACGCCACGGCCGTCGCCGCGTGGTGCGGCAGCGTGCGCTCGTGGGGCGTCTCGAACGTCCCGCCGCTCGTCGCCAAACACCAGCGCACCCCCGCCGCCTCGAGGCGGGCCGGGAGCGTGAACGCCTCGTCGTATGGGGAATCGCTCCGGCGGGGCTGGCGGTGCGTGCCCGTCACCATGACGGCCGCGTCGTTGGCGAGCAGGTGATCGGCGCACAACGGCGCGTCCCGCCCGCCCACGATCACCACCCGCATCCCGCGCTCCGAGCAGACGCTCACCGCGTCCATGATCTGCCCCAGCTCCTGCGCGCGCACGAAGACCGGTTTCTCCCCCGCCAGCGCCGGGCGCATCGCCTCGTAGCGCAGGTCGGTCGGCACCGCGGCGTCGGCGGCTTTCGCCGCGATATACGCCGACGCCGCGTCGAAGAGATCGATCACCCGCTGGCGGTTCTCGCGCGCTTTCTTCTTCTGCTCCTCGGCGCTCGTCGTCACCCACCACGCGGTAGACGGGAGCGAGTTCGGCCACGCGACGATCAACCCCGCGTCGGCCTCCACCGCCATGTCCTCCCACGTCCACCCGTCCATGCGCACGACCGCGGCCCGCCCCGGCACGACGCCGCCCGAGGGCATCACGCCCGTCGTCAGCACGCCCGCGGCGCGGGTCACGGGGATCAGCGTCGAGTCCGGGTTCACCGCGGCGATCGCCCGCGCCTCGGGCGTGATCGCGCCCTGCTCGTCAACGTCGATCGTGACCTCCACGGCCCCGATCTCCATCAGCCCCGTCACTGTGTTGGAGCCGATGAGCCCCGGGTACACATGCAAGCCGCGCGCGTCGATCACTTCCAGATCGACCGGGCGGTTGCTCGTGCGCCGCCAGCGGTCGGCCTCGTCCGCGGTGAACACGGCGCGTATGACGCCGTCTTCGAAGAACACCGCGCCGTTGGGGATCGGCTCGCCCGACACCGGGTGCACCGTCGCCCCGCTGATCAGGGTCGGGGTGTCCTGCGCGGGCGCCTTGGGCAGCAGGTCCTGCGCGCCGGCGAGCGCCGCCAGAGCCAGCGTCGCGATGAAAGAAAGCGTACGGATCATCGGGAGGCTCCTTCGTGGGCGTGCGCCGCGTCGGCGCCGATGCGGTCCATGAACCCGCACTCGCCGCAGGTGGGCGCGTCCGGGGCGAGGCCGGCGCGGAGCATCTCGAAGCCGATCGCTTCGAGACGCGCCTCGGCGAGCGTCGTCGGCCCGTCGGTCTCTTCCTCGTCGTCGTCGTCATCCGGCTCGGCGCCGTCGAGGCCCTCGCTCAGGATCTTCTGGATCAGTCGTCGGCGCTCCGCCGCGTCGCGCTCGCGCAGCATCGCGTCCCGCTCGAGCGAGAAGTACTCGATCCCGTCGATAAACGTCGCCTCGCAGCGCGACAGCGAGCTCAGCGGGTCGCCGGACCAGATCACAAAGTCCGCGTCCTTCCCGGCCTCAAGCGAACCGACCCTGTCGTCTGCCTGCATCTGTATCGCCGGGTTCAACGTGACGAACTTGAGCGCCTCGGCGGGCTCGACGCCGCCGTAGCGCACCGCCTTGGACGCCTCGGTGTTCATCCGGCGCGCCAGCTCGTTGGAGTCGGAGTTGAAACTCACGACCACCCCCGTCTCGTGCATCAGCGCGCCGTTCTGCGGGATCGCGTCGTACACCTCGAACTTGTACGCCCACCAGTCAGAGAAGCACGAGCCGCCGATCGCGTGCTCGCGGATCGCCTCGGCCACCTTGTACCCCTCGAGCACGTGCTGGAACGTGCCGATCGTGAAACCGAAGTCCGCCGCCACCCGGCACAGCATCAGGATCTCGTCCTGGCGGTAGCTGTGACAGTGGATCAGCCGCTCGCCGTTAAGAATCTCGACGAGCGCGTCGAGCTCGAGGTCGCGCCGCGGCGGGAACGCCCGCCCCTGCTGACGCCGGTTGAGCCCGACGTACTCCTTCATCGCCCGCTCGTACTCGCGCGCCGTCGTGAACCGATCACGGATGATCGCCTCGACGCCCATGCGCGTGTCGGGGTACCGCCCGCTCGAACGCTTCACGTTCTCGCCCAGCGCGAACTTGATGCCCTCGCTCGCGCCCTCCATGCGGAACGCCTCGGGGTCGCTCTGCCCCCAGCGCAGCTTCACGACGGAGTTCTGCCCGCCGATCGGGTTCGCCGAACCGTGCAGCTGGTTCGCCGCGGTCAGCCCACCCGCCAGAGCGCGGTACCACGCGACGTCGTCGGGGTTGATCACATCGGCGATCCGCACCTCCGCGGTCACCGCCTGCCCGCCCTCGTTGATACCGCTCGAGATCCCCATGTGCGAGTGCGCGTCAAAGAGACCAGGCGTCACGTGCTTGCCGCGCGCGTCGATCGTGCGCTGCACGCCCATCCGCGGCGTGCGCGCCGCCGGGCCCGCGTACACGATCGTCCCGCCGCGAACGAGCAGCGCGCCGTCCTCGATCACGCCCGCGTCGCCCGACGTCCAGAGCGTCACGCCCGTGACCAACAGCGTTTCCTGCCGCGGCTCCTCCAGCCGACCGTACGCGCCGAACGGGATCGGCAGACGCTCGGGGGGGAGGTCCGCCGCCTCGTCCGTCTCGTCCTCTGCCTCGTCGTCCGTCTCGTCCTCTGCCTCGTCGTCCGCGGCGCGCGACGCCGACCACGCGAAGCGCTCGCCGCCCGCGTCGACCCCCTCGCCCCGCAGCGACACGCCCGTGTGCACGGCGCTCATGCGGTACGCGCCCGTCTCGCCGAAGAGCGTCCCGCCGACCACGAAGCTCATCCGGTCGTCGCTGATCTCGACGCCGCCGGCTTTCGCCTTGTCGTCGTCTGTCTTGAGCGTGACTTTCGACCCGTCCACGCTCAGCGTGCCCGAGAAGAGCGACCCCGCGCGGACGTCCCAGTCCCCGTCGAACCGCTCGTCCTTCGCCGCGTTGATCTCATGCCGCCGCCCGCCCGACCACACGTCGCGCAGCGTCGCGTCCTCGTCCGTGAACGGGTCGCCATCGAAGACCGCCAGGTGCGCGAGCTTGCCCGCCTCGACCGACCCGAGCAGGTCGCCCGCCCCGAGCAGGTGCGCCGGGTGCGTCGTCAGCATCGCGAGCGCCCGGTCCGCCGCCAGCCCGTGCGTCACCGCCGAGCGCACGTTCGACCAGAACCCCTTCGTCTTCTTCATCCGGTGCGTGGTCAGCGACACCGCCGCGCCCGCGGCGTCCAGGCGACGCAGGTTCGTCGGCGCCTGCTCCCACGCCATCAGCGTCTTGAGCGAGACGTTCTCCGCGAGCGCCCGCGTCGAAACATCGGGCTTGTCCGGGTAGTTCACCGGGACGATCACCGGGACGCCCAGCGCCGCGACCGCGTCGACGCGCTCGTACTCGTGGCCCGACCCGAGCAGGATCGCCGTGCGCCCGAACTCGCGCGCGATCTTCGCCATGCGCAGCGCGTTGAGCGAGCTGTCCGCGTCGAACAGGATCGGCGTCGCGTCCGCGTCGTTCTCGCCGAGCGCCTCGAGCGCCGCGTTCCGCTCGACGCGTTCGACCCCCTCGCTGCGCGTTGCCTCCACGGCTTTCGTCTGCGCGTACCACCCGGCGTCGAGGAACGCCTGGCGGATCACCGCGATCGCGCCCATCAGCGACGTCGGGGGCGTGCCCCCCCACCCGCCGCGCTCGGGCGACACCGACTGGTACACCCCGGCGCGGATCAGACGCGTCGAGCCAGCGCTGATCTCCGACGCGTCTTCTGACAACGCGATCAGCTCGCCCGTCCCGCGGAAGATCCCGCTGTCGGGAGCGATCGCCGCCGCCGTGAACCCGAGCCCGCGCAGCGCCTCGCGTCCCTTCTCGTCGAGCCCCGCCCCGTCGAGCGCCGAGCGCTCGGGCGTGACGTTCGAGCGCCAGTGCGCGCCAGGCGCGTCCGACTCGACCGCCGGCGTCTCCACTTCCTTGTGCGGTTCGATGAAGCCCGCGTACACCGTCAGGCCGGTGTAATCCCACACCCGCGCCCCCGCCGGCGGCGCGCCCCCGGGCGTGACCGAGCGGATCACCCCGTCGCGGATCACGACGGTGGCGTTCTCGACGACCTCGCCGGGCTTCACGACGACCGTCGCGCCCGTGAGCGCGTGCCAGCGCGCATCGACCCGCTTGGGCCCGTTGGTCGGTTCAGTAACCGGTGCGCCCAGCGACGTCGCGCTCGCGATCACGCACAGCGCCGTGACCGCGCACACCCCACGGTAAAGCAGATTCTTCATGCCAAGAGCTTACCGGGGAGCCCGCCGAGCGCCGCGGCGGTTCAGCCGCCGCCCTCGATGATGTCGTCCATCCCGTCCAGCGTCGCCGACATCCCGTCCGCCGCCGGCGCGTCGGACCCGGTGGGGATGTACGCGATCCAGCGGTGCTCGTCTACGATGTCGGTCGCCACGCTCTGCCCGGCCACGATCGTCGTGGGACGCAGGTACATCCTGTCCTGCCCGGCCGACATCACGACCACCTCGCCGCGGGCCTGCGCCGGGCGCCAAGACTCGGACGTCTGCCCCTGCCCTCGCTCGACCGGGAACGACTGGCTCCCGAGCACCGCCGACAGGGTGCGCATGACCTTCTCCTCGTCCGACGAGAGCATCCCGCCGCCGATCATGGACTGCGCGTACACCGCCGAGCGGTCCGACCCCAGCCCCTGTGTCATCCGATCGCTACCCGTGAGCGTCACGCCCGCGTTCAGGATCCCCGCGTTCGAGGCCCAGTAGAACGCCGCGCGACCGTTCGAGGGGTCGTACGACCGCTGCGCGAAGTAGTCGAAATCAGACGCGTTGTCGCTGTACGCCGGCGCCTGGAGCGACGCGCCCGGGTCGCGACGCCACGCCAGCAGCGGCGTCCCCCACGGGTCGAGGACATCGAGCATGCCCAGAGGCCCGCTGCCATCCAGCGACGCGTCGCCGTAGTCGTCCTGCGTCGCGACCTGCCCCGAGATCGCCACCAGCGACTCCGCGTCCAGCTGGAGGAACCCGGGGCCATCGCTCGAGCCGATCGTGTTCGTGTCCACGAGGATGTTCCGGTCGTCGCCTTCCGCGTACGGCCCGACGAGGATGTACTCCGGGCGATCGCCCTCGCTCGGAAGCGGCCCGGGCTGCCCGTTGCCGTCGTAATCCGCAAGCGGGTCGAGCGGCCCGCCCGCGAGATCCAGCAGCAGGTTCTCCATCTGCGTGAAGCCGACGGTCTCGTTGTCCATCCCGCCCATCGCGGTCTCGGGGAAGTACCCCGGGGTGCGCCCGTTCTGTGCCCGGAACGCCGCGGCCGCGCGCCCGACGTCGCGGGCCTGCGCCGTCGCCGTGCTGCGCAGCGCCGCTGTTTTGGCGCCCGATAACGCGGGGAGCAGGATCCCGACGAGCAGCGCGATGATCCCGATCACCACCAGGAGCTCGATGAGCGTGAAGCCCCGGCGGGCGGGACGCGAAACAGCGATCGGGTGGTACAGGCTCAAGGGGATCTCCTCGTTCGTGCGGGCGGGCTCAACAGTATATCCGCACGACGCTCGGCCCCGGATCGCGCGTGTCGGCCCTCTCGGGGCAAAAAAGAACCGACCGGCCCCAGAAGAGGCCGGTCGGCAGTCAATTCAGACTCAGAGGATGCAGGATCCCCGATCAGCAGAGCTGATCAGAAGGCGAGCTGCATCTGAGCGCGGAAGGAGACTTCGCCGTCGTCGTTGTCGCCGAGGCGACCGATGGCGGTGTCAGCACCGACGGTGCCGCCGATGCCGGAGGTGGCTTCGTCGAGGTAGTAGACGATGTCCGCGGAGAACTTCGCGTTGTGACCCTCGAAGTAGTGGTTCACACCGATGGCGAACTCAGCCGACTCGTCCTCGGAACCCATGGGGACCGCATCGTCGTCGAGGAAGATGTGGCCGTAGCGGGCGTAGAGCTCGGTGTCCTCGGAGACGAAGACGCCGCCCTGAAGGACGACACCGTAGTCGTGGCCGTCGGCGCCGCCGTCGACGTCGATGTCGCGGCCGACGATGGCGGCGAAGAGGTTCCAGCCGTCGCTCTCGTAGGAGGCGTCGATGGTGTACGCGAAGACATCAGCCTCAGCGCCCATGACGTCGCCGGGGCCCGTCTGGAAGTGACCGGCAACGCCGAGCATGAAGCCATCTTCGGAGCCCTGACGGCTGGTGAAGTCCTCGAACTGATCCCAGCTGCCCTCGAGGAGGAACTCACCGCGAGCAGAGATCGCGAAGTCGCTGTCACCGAGGCCGCCCGCGCCGAGATCGGTGTTGGCGCGGTTGATGCCGTCGTTCAGGGAGACCATGCCACGGAAGGAATCGCTGTCCCAACCGTAGACGAGGCCCTGGGTGCGGCCGGCGCCGAAGTACTGGTTGACCTGGGAGGTCTCGATGGCGAGCTGGTGGCCCTCATCGACGAGCTCTTCGCGGGAGAAGGGCGTCTTGCCCTGCCCGAAACCGAACCAGCTGCCGTCCTCGAACTTGTAGCCGCCGTAGGCGTCTTCGAGGAAGTTGGCGCCGCCGGCGCGGGAGAAGTTGCCCTGGATCTTGTAGAACCAGTTGTCGAACAGCGTGCCGTTAAAGGTCAGGCGCGTGTTGCGGGACTGGAAATCGCCGTCGAAGTCATCTTCCATACCGACCGCGTCGTCGTCGCGGAAGCTGGCGACGTAGCGGAACTGGATGAGAGCGCCAACGTTGAGACGGTGGGAACCGTCGCCGGACTCGATGAAGAAGCCATCATCCCAGCCGGCGGAACCGCCGCCCTGGAGGAGGCTCGATCGGGTCTCGGCATCGTTGAGCATCTCAGCGACAATAGCGCGGACTTCGTCCGAGCTCGTGGTGGTGTCCGCGTTCGCAGCGGAAGAGCTGATACCAGCCGCAACACCGGCCATCAGGCAAAGCGTCGTCTTAAACATGAATCCGTCTCCTTCTGGCGGGCTGCTGTGGAGTTGGCCCGTCCAACCGTTTCACTTACCCGCCCTTGGCCGTAGTCCTTCAGCAGGTGCGCATGCACCGGGCGGCTGACGTCTTGTGTGAACCGAAACGCGGGCATCCTGCCAGCGAGTACTTACTAACTCTACCACGCTCGGTAAGCGATCGCAAACACGTCGCTCAGCATATTCGTCGGCTTCCGCCCGCGATCCACGCCAACTAGAATGAAAAAAACCACGACTCCCGTCGCGGCTTATGGCGTAACTATCTCGGATTTAGACTTTTACGCGAACAGCTTCTTCTCGGGATCGGACCCCAAAAGAAACGTCCGACCCCTGGTTATCCCGGCAAAACCCGCAAAGTCACGCCTCAGACGGCGCCGACTTCGAGCAGCTGCAGGCACTGCTGGGTGATGGTCGAGACGTCGAGCCCCGCCATCGCCAGCGCCTCGTCGGCCGTCCGCGTCGACTTCGGGAACTGGTTCACGTGCATCTGCTTGAGCGTGAACGCATCCCCCGACTCGGCGAACACGTCCGCGACGGCCGAGCCGATCGACGCGCCGTAGTTGTCCTCGAGCGTCACCACGTACCCGTTGTTCGCCGCCGCGACATCGAGCAGCGCGTCGCCGTCAAAGGGAAGCGAGTACAGATCGACGAGCGACGCCGACACGCCTTCCTTATCAAGCGCATCGATCACGCGGTTGCCCTCGTGCACCGTCGCGCCCGAACCCACGAGCAGCAGGTCGCGCCCCTCGCTGAGCACCTCGAACCCGCCGAGGTTGAAGACCTGATCGTCGGAGTACAGGAACTCCGTCTCGGGGCGCAGCGTGCGCATGTAGCAGAAGCCCTCGTACTCGGCCATCGCCTGCGTGAGCGAGTACGCCGCGTACGCGTCCGCGGGCTGCAGCACGTACGCCGCCGGGTTCCCGCGCCGGTCCTTAACCGTCGTGAACGAGCGGAAGAACGAGATGTCCGACAGCCCCATCTGGCTGGGCCCGTCCGCCGCGAGCGTCACGCCCGCGTGCGACCCGACCACCTTGATGTTCGAGCCGCTCAGGATCGCCATCTCGATCTGGTCGTACGCCCGCGCCACGAACTTCGCGAACGTGCTCACGAACGGGATCTTCCCGCCCGCGGCCATCCCCGCCGCGGCCGACACCATGTGCTGCTCGGCGATCTTGCACTCGACGAACCGCGACGCCAGCGCCGGGTCCTTGCCGAACGTCTCGGCGAACGTCGAGTTGCTCACGTCCGCGTCGAGCACGACGACGTCCGGGTTCACCATCCCGATCTCGCGCAGCGCCAGGCCGTACGCCTTGCGCGTCGCGAGACGACCGCCGCCGAGCACCGCGTCCATGTCGCGCGCCCGCATCGCCTGGCTCATCGACGGGACGTCGCCCGCCGGGCCCGACGGCGCCGGCGCCTCGGCCGGGGGGCGGATCTCGAAGTGGTCCGCGCTCGCGAGCGAGCTGGTCAGCTCCACCGCGCGCTGATCGAGCTCCTCGATCGCCGCCGTGAGCGTCGCGCCCGTCGCGGGCTTGCCGTGCCAGTTGCCCGTCAGCGCCGTCTCGGCGCCCCAGCCCTTGACCGTCTTCGCGATCACCGCCATCGGCGCGTCGGTCTTCGACGACGCCACCGCGTCGAACTTCTCGAACGCCTCGATGATCTGCGCGGGGTTGTGCCCGTCGATCGTCACGACCGTCATGCCCGACGCCTCGAGCTTCGCCGCCAGACGCTCGGGCGACTGCTGCTCGCTCACCGCGCCAGCCTGACCGAAGCCGTTGCAGTTAAAGATCGGCAGCACGGAACGCAGCCCGCGCTCGACCAGCGCGTCAACCGCTTCCCAGACCTGCCCCTCGCGCGCCTCGCCGTCGCCGATGATGCAGAACACGCGCCGGTCCGTCCCGTCGAGCCGCGCCGCCTCCGCGATACCAGCCGACACCGACAGGCCCTGGCCCAGCGAGCCCGTCGCCGCGTCGAAGAACGGGAACCCCTCGCCCGGGTTCGGGTGCCCCTCGATCACCGAATCGCCCGCACGCAGGCTCATCGCGTCGTCAACCGTCATCGAGCGGCGCGTCCCGTCGCGGTCGACGATCACGCCGCCCAAACGCGCGTACGCCGCGTACACCGCCGGGACCGCGTGGCCCGCGCTCAGCACCAGCCGGTCCGACGTCGGGTAGTCCGGGTGTTCCGGGCTCCAGCGCATCGAATGGAACATCAGCACCGTCACCAGGTGCCCGATGCTCATCGCCGTGCTCGGGTGACCGCTCCCAGCCTCCGCGCACATCTGAAGAGCCAGCTTGTCGAGGTCGATGGCCTGAGCGTGGACGGCAGCTTCGAATGACATGGGCGGATTCCTTACCTTAAGTAGGCGGCGGGCGCGGCGGCGATAGCGCCGGGGAACGCCCGCGTCGGACGCCCCCGGTTCGGCCGTCCAGTATCAGCCAGACGCCCGGACACCACAACCCGCCAGACGCCCCCATCCCGCATTTACCACGGAGTTTCCCCGTCGAACGCACCCCGGATCCGGTACACTCACCCCCCTTCCCGGCGGGGCCAGAACGGCCCCCAGGGGCAAGCGAGGAGAACTCCCGATGAAGGTTGTCTGTGATCGCGCCGCCTTGCTCGACGCGGTGAACCTGGTCGCGCCCGTGGTCGCCGTCCGCTCCCCGCGCCCCCAGCTCTCGTGCATCAAGCTCTCGGCCGAGACCCGCGACGGCGCCGGCATCCTCACCCTCGCCGCCACCGACGCCGACGTCGCCATCAGCCTCTCCACGACGCGCATCGACGTCCAGCGCGACGGCGACGCGCTCATCCCCGCCGACAAACTCCGCCAGATCGTCCAGGCAGAGGACGCCGACTCCAGCCTCGTCCTCGAAACCACCTCCGAAAACGCCATGGAAATCCGCGGCGACGACGCCAAGTTCACCATCTTCGGCTTCCCCGCCTCCGAGTTCCCCCCCACCGCCGAGTTCCCCTCCGACCGCCCCGCCATCATCCTCGAGGCCGGCGAGCTCGAGTCCCTCATCGCGCGCACGCTCTTTGCCACCAGCAAGGAAAGCTCGCGCTACGCCATCAACGGCGTCCTCGTGAACATCGACGGCAAGAAGATCGAACTCGTCGCCACCGACGGGCGACGCCTCGCCATGGCCACCGGGACCGTCAAAGAGAACCACAACGACAAGGCCGTCTCCGCCATCGTCCCCACCAAGGCGCTCTCGCAGGTCGCCAAGCTCCTGGGCGACCCCAACGAGACCGTCCGCCTCGCCGTCACCGAGAACCAGGCCGTCTTCGCGCTCGGCGAGCCCGACCAGCCGCCCCGCGCCGTCCTCTCCGGCTCCCTCGTCGAGGGCGCCTTCCCCCCCTACGAGGACGTCATCCCCAAGGACCAGGACAAGAAGGCAACCTTCGACGTCTCCACGCTCAGCAGCGCCGTCCGGCGCGCCGCGCTCCTGACCAACGAAGAATCACGCGGCGTCCGACTCCGCATCGCCCGCGACGGCGACAACGCCACCCTCCACCTCTCCAGCCGAGCACCCGAGATGGGCGAGGCCTCCGTTGACCTCGCCGTCCCCAAGTACGAGGGCGACGAGATCGAGATCGGCTTCAACCCGCAGTTCATCACCGACGCCCTCAAGGTGATCCAGGAACCGCAGATCCTCGTCGAGCTCAAGGCCCCCAACCGCCCCGGCGTCTTCCGCTCGGGCGCCGACTTCACCTACGTCGTGATGCCGGTGAACCTCCAATAAGCCCCCCGCGGCCGCCCGCCCCCGTCCAAAAACCAGCCAGATGCGCCGTTGGAACCGTCATCTTCGCGGACTTCCTCCACCTTGGCAGGCATTTCTTGCCTTCAGGGGCCGGTAGGGTCTACTTTTGAGACGATTACGACGCGACACGCGCTCTGCGGGATCGCGGGGGAGTTACAGCATGAAGACCGTCAGCCGTTCCGTGGCGCCCGTGTGCGTCCTCGCGCTCCTTGCCGGCTCCGCCATCGCCGCCCCGCCGCGCGAACGCATGCACGACGCCACCACGCGCTTCCGCCCCTTCGCCCCGGGCGAGCACGTCACGCAGAAGCCCGAGAACGGCTGCCTCTACCTCCGCTGCGGCGAGGTCCGCACCGGGTCGCGCCCCGCCGCGGCCGAGACGCTCGCGCACACCCAGCGCCGCATGATCCTCCAGCTCGACGGCCCCCTCACACGCGAGCGCGCCGCCCAGCTCCGCGACGCCGGCGTGCGACTCGGGCAGTACCTCCCCACCAACGCCTACCTCGTCCGCACCCGCGGGATCGACGCCCACAAGCTCGACCAGCTCGACTTCGTCCGCTGGCACGGCGCGTACCAGAAGGCGTGGAAGATGGTCGCCGAGCCCCAGGACCGCGTCTACGTCACGCCGGAACGCCAGCTCATCTCCGACCGCGGCGAGTGCGTCATGGTCCTGTCCCTCTTCGAGCACGCCGACCCCGCCGAGACCATCGCCTCGCTCGAAGCGATGCCCGGCGTGATCGTCGCCGAGGCCGCCCGCGTCGGCGACAACCCGACCATCTCCGTCATCATCCCCCGCGGCCTCGTCGCGCAGCTGACCGACCTCGAAGACGTCCTCGCGATCGAGGAGGCCCCCGAGGCCGCCCCGCGCATGGCGACCTCCAACTGGGTCGTCCAGAGCAACGTCCCCGACTTCCTCCCGCTCCACGACAACGGGCTCACGGGCGAGGGCCAGATCGTCAGCGTCATCGACCTCCCCGTCGACGACGACAACTGCGTCTTCCGCGACGAGACCGCGCCCGCCGGCTCGCAGTTCGACAAATGGGTCGCCATCCTCGACAACGGCTCGGCCAGCGGGCACGGCACCGCGGTCTGCAGCATGATCGCCGGCGACGGCGGCGTCGCCGGATCCGAGAACCCCGACCTCATCGGCATCGCCCCCGACGCACGCCTCGTCTTCAACCGCATCCCCAGCTTCAGCGAGTCCGCCCTCGTCACCGACTTCGAAGACGCACACGCCGTCGGCGCGCGCATCCACTCCAACAGCTGGGGCGAGGACGCGTCGAGCCGAAACTTCTACAACGTCTGGGCCCGCGCCATCGACGTCTTCACCCGCGCCCACGAGGACGACCTCGTCGTCTTCGCCTCCACCAACCTCTCCGTGCTCCGCACCCCCGAGAACTCGCGCAACGTCGTCGCGACCGGCGCGAGCTGGGACACTCCCCTCCAGACCGACCACGCCTCGGGAGGCATCGGCCCCACCGGCGACGGGCGACGCAAGCCCGAGCTCTACGCCCCCGGGCGCAGCGTCCGCGCCGCCGCCCCCAACAGCTGCAGCGACACCAGCTCCGGGCTCGGCACCTCGTTCGCCTGCCCCCAGATCGCCGCCGGCGGCGCGCTCATGCGTCAGTACTACATGGACGGCTACTACCCCACTGGCGCCCCCCAGCCCGCCGACGCCTTCACACCCACCGGCGCGCTCCTCAAAGCCACACTCATGAACTCCGGCGTCGACATGACCGGCGAAGCGGGCTACCCCGCCAACCTCGAAGGCTGGGGACGCGTCCTCCTCGATGAGGCCCTCCACTTCGCCGGCGAGGCGCGCACCATGCTCGTCACCGACGTCCGCAACAGCGCCCCCGAGTCGCTCTCGACCGGCGAGTCGCACGAAGAGACCTTCAACGTCACCCTCAACACCGAGAAGCTCAAGGTCACGCTCGTGTACACCGACGTCCCCGCGGCCCCCTCGGCCGTCTTCGTCCCCGTCAACGACCTCGACCTCGAAGTCGTCTCCCCCATGGGCGACACGTACAAGGGCAACGTCTTCTCCGGCGGCGTCTCCACGACCGGCGGGAGCGCCGACATCCTGAACAACGTCGAGCAGGTCCACATCGCCGCGCCCACGACCGGCGAGTGGACCGTCCGCGTCCTCGGGACCGCGGTCAACGAAGAGACCCAGGGCTTCGCGGTCGTGATCAGCGGCGGCGTCTCCCCCGCCTCCGCCGACCCCTGCCCCGCCGACCTCGACAACAGCGGCATGGTCGACTCGACGGACCTCGCGATCCTGCTCGCGGACTGGGAAATCTCCGGCTCGCCCTCGGACCTCGACGGCGTCGGCGTGGTTGACGACGGCGACCTCGCGATCCTGCTCGCCTCGTGGGGCCCCTGCCCCAAGTAACCCGCGGCGCTTGACGACCCGCACCCGCCAGCCCAGCATCCAGCCTCGTCCCCACCAATCGGGAGAGACTGCGTGCTGGGCTGGTTTCTATTTATCGCGGGCGCCTACCTCGCCGGCTCCGTCCCCTTCGGCCTCCTCCTCGGGCGCCTCAAGGGCATCGACCTGCGCGCGCACGGCTCGAAAAACATCGGCGCCACCAACGCCGGGCGCGTCCTCGGGAAACGCTGGGGTCTCCTGTGCTTCGCGCTCGACGTCCTCAAAGGCGCCCTCCCCACCCTCGCCGCCGGGCTCTGGAGCGGCGCGATCCGCGACGCCGCGCTGAGCCCCCAGCGCGAAACTCTGTGGACCGCCGTCGCCCTCGCCGCCATCCTCGGGCACGTCTTCCCGGTCTGGCTGCGATTCAGAGGGGGCAAGGGCGTCGCCACCTCGCTGGGCGCTCTCTTGGCGCTCTACCCCATCGTCACCCTCCCCGCCGCGGGCGCTCTGGCCGTTTGGATCGTCTGCCTCAAGACCACCCGCTACGTGGGGGTCTCGTCGGTCGCGGCCGCGGCCGCGCTCCCGCTGCTGGTGCTCGGGGCGAGCCAGACGCCCGTCTGGGGCGAGCGGGCGCTGCTCCCGGTCCTCGTGCTGACCGCCCTGCTCGCGGTTCTGGTGATCTGGCGTCACCGGGGCAACCTTTCACGGACCCTTCGCGGCGAGGAACCCAAGGTCGGCGCCCCGGCGCGAGCGTCTGATACCTCAGCGAACGGGCGATAAGCCCGCGCCGAGAGAGCGCCGCCCGCACGAACCGCACGATTCCACCTCAGATCGTCGAGGATTGCTTCATCATCGGAACCGGTTATCCGATCCTTCTCTCCACGTGGCAAGACCGCGTGGAAGCGAGGCAACGATGCCTGACCTTCGGCTGCGAAAACCGGATGAGCGCCAGGCGCTCGACCCCATCCCGTTCCCAGACCTCAACCGCTTTGCGCGCCATGACGAACCCCGCCCCGCGGACCTTCGTCTGAGCGAACGCATCGATGAGGCCTTCGCGCGGGTCCAGCACGACCTCGACTCGCTCAGCGACGAGGTCGACAGGGTGTTCCATCTCCCCGGTACAGACGACTGGCCCCCTTCGGCCGCCTGACCCGCTTGCGACGCACGACCCGCGGGCGTGCAATGCCCGCATGACCCCCACCGAACGCGACGACGCCTGCGCCGCGGCCGCGGCGGCGCTCCGACGCCCGCCGTCGCCCGACACCCCGACACTCGTCGCGGGCTTTGACGGGTTCATCGACCGCGTCATCGACGTGGTCTCGGACCGACGCTCCCCCGACGCCTACACCCGCGTGCCCACCCTCGCGGCCCTCGGCGCGCGCATCAGCGCCGCCGCCGGTCGCAGCGCCAACCTCGAGCTCGTCGTAAAAGACACCAAGCCCGGCGGGAACGGGGCGATCCTCGCCGCGGCCGCGGGCGCCCTCGGCGTGCGCACCGTCTTCGTCGGGACGATCGGGACCGGCGCGCCCGACCCGCCCTTCGCCCCGCTCAGCGCCGGCGCCAACCGCGCCGTCGCGATCGGGCCCCCTGGCAAAACAGAGGCCCTCGAGTTCGACGACGGGAAGCTCCTCCTGGGCGAGCCCGCCACGCTCCGCGCCGTCACCTGGGAGGCCGTCGCGCCCACGCTCGGCGCAGAGGTCCCCGGCGCGATGCTGGCGATGGGCAACTGGACGATGACCCCCGCGATGACGGACATCTGGCGGCGCCTCGCCTGCGACGTCCTCCCCAACTCGGCGTGCGCGGGGGTGTTCGTTGACCTCGCGGACCCGGCCAAACGCTCCGACGACGACCTGCGCGACGCGCTCGACGCGATGCGCGCCATGAACGCCCACGCCCCGGTCACGCTCGGGCTCAACGTCGCGGAGGGCGAACGCCTCGCGAGCCTCTTTACCGTGCGGAGCGACGCGACGGACCTCGCCGCGGCCGCGGCCGCCCTGCGCGAGCGCACAGGCCTCGCGGGTCTCGCGCTGCACACCCGCCCCCGGGCGGCGCTCGCGACCGCGGAGGGCGCGTGGGCGATCGACGGACCTTTCCTCAAGCATCCCGTCGCGACAACGGGCGCGGGCGATCATTTCAACGCCGGGGTGTGCGCCGGCGCGGCGTTGGGCCTTGCGCCCCCTGCGCGCCTGGCGCTGGGGGTCGGGTGCAGCGGTTTGTTTGTGCGCACGGGACGCTCGCCCGAGCGCGAGGCGCTCGCGGCGTTTCTCGACGATCTGCCCGCGCCCGAGTGACGCGTTAGCGGAGCGCCGAGGGGCCCAGGCCCATGCAGCGCCGCCACGCGCTGAACTGCCCCGCGTGCGCCATCGGGTGCGCGACGAGCACGAAGTTCGCCACCCCGCCCATCGTCGGCATCAGCCCTTCAAAGCTCGACCCGGTGGGCGGGGCGTCGAGAGCAGACGCCTCCACCTTGGGCAAACGCTCGATGACCAGATCCATCACGGTCTCGAACACCCGCTGGCTCTCATCCATAGAGAGGTAGGTCGCGCCGTCGGCCGCGTCCGAGCACTCGACGTTCATCTGGTAGACCGCCTCGTGCTCGTCGCTGAAGAGATCGTCACCAGCGCCCAACGCGTTCATGATCTTGTTGGAGTAGAACGCGACGTGCCCGAAAATGTACGCCGGGTGGTTCATCAGCACGCCTTCGGGGCGTTGCGCGAACGTCTCGGGCGTCACGCCGTCCAACATGTTGCGGTAGTACCCCTTGACCATGTGGACAGTGGGGATGATGGCCTCGACGACAGGATGGACGGTCGTGGTGCTCACGGGGAGGTCTCCGGGGGGCGCCTGCCCGCTCGACGGGCCTTTGGGGGCGTAAGATGAGAGTGATGTCGAGAACGCTGACCATCGCTCGGTCCGCGCGCCGCCGGCGACGCCTGCGGACGCTGATCCGAACCTTCGGGCTCGGCATGCTATTCGCCTCGCTCGTGAGCGGCGCGACGGTCCTGGTCGACCGCGGCTTCGCCCTGGGCCTCGCCTGGCCCGCCCTCGCGGCGCCCGGGACGCTCACCCTCCTGGCGTTCCTCGCGTCCGGGCTCCTGCGCCGCGAGCGGCTCGAGGACGCGACGATCGAGCTCGACCGGAACCTCGGGCTTTCTGACCGCGTGACGACGGGCGTGGCGTTCGCCTCGCTCGAGCACGCGGGCCCCTTCGAGACGCTGGCCCTGCGCGACGCGGAGGAGGCCGCCGCGACGGCCCGGCTGCGCGAGGGCGTCCCCGTGCGCGCCACGCGGGTCTACCGCTGGTGGCCGCTGACGACGGCCGCGGCCGTGGCGCTCGCCGTCTGGCTCCCGTCGCTGACGCCCAGCGGCGTCGCCCCGCGCGCCGAGACGGCCGCGCAGCGTCAGGAGCGCGAGCAGACGCACGCCGAGGTCGCCGGCGCTCTCGACGACGCGCAGATGGCCGTCGAGGAACAACCCGAACTCTTCAACGAGCAGACCCGTCGCGAGCTCGAGGCGCTCGAGCGCATCGAGGAGGAGCTGACGGGGCGGGACACCGACCCGCGTGAAGCGCGCGCCCGCGCCGCCGAGGCGCTGAGCAACGCCGCCGAGCAGCTCGAAGCGGAGGCGGCCGCCGAGGACCGCGCCGCGCGATCGACGAGCGAGCGGTTCGAGAACGCGGGCGCCAACGAGGACCCGCTGGGCCAGGCCCTCGCGGAGGGCGACTACGAGGCCGCGGCCGACGAGCTCGCGGCGATCGAACAGCGCCTGGAGAACGCGACGCCCGAGGAACGCGAGCAGATCGCGGAGCGCCTGCGCACCGTCGCCGAGTCGATCAATACAGAAGAAGCGAGCGAGACGCCCTCGGCGGAGGATCGCCTGCGCGAGCAGGGCGTTGACCCGGCGCTCGCCGAGGAGCTCGCGCGGCAGAAGGACCCCAACGCGGTGCGGGAGGCGCTCGAGGAACAGGGCGCCGACCCGCTCGAGGCGCAGCGCGTCGCCGACCAGCTCCAGCAGGACGCGCAGCAGCGCGAGGCGGAACAGCAGGCCCAGCGCAACGCGAAGGAGTTCCGCGAAGCGCTCGAGCAGTCCGCGGGCGAGTGCGAGAACCCGGGCTCGAACCCGGGGCAAGGCGAGAGCGGGGGCGAGTCGCCTCCTCCATCAGACACCTCGCCCCAAGGCGGGGAGCAGCCGGGAGAGCAACCCGATCAACAGCCCGGCGGATCGGGCGGTGAACCGGGCGAGGAGCAGATGGGGCAGGAGGGCAGCGAGCCGGGCGGGGACTCCCAGCAGCCCGGCGATGGCTCGGGCCTCCAGAACGCGCAGCGGATGGCGCGCGAGATGAACGAGCAGCGGGAGGGCGCGGCGCAGCGTCAGTCGGCTGCCGATGAGCTCCGCCAGAGCGCGTCGCGCATGGCGAGCGACCCGACCCCCGACGGCGGCGCCGGCCCCGAAGCCGGTTCGGCCGGCGTGCCCCCGCGCAGCGTCGATCCCGCCGCGCCCAACACCGCGCTGCGCACCGACGCGGTCGATGCGCGCCAGGGCGCCGACAGCACGCGAGTTCGCGCGGAGGTCGAGGCGGAGGGCCCGGCGCTCCCGGAGCGGAGCACGACCGCGCAGCAGGCCACCCGCACGCTGCAGGAGGCGGCGCCCGGGGCCGAGCGCGCGCTCGAGAGCCAGGGCGTGCCGGCGCGGTACCGCGAGCTGGTGCGCCGCTACTTCCGTCAGCCCGACACGGCGAAGGCGCCCGCGCTGGCCCCTGAACAAGACGATCCGTCGTGAGCGTGCGCTTCGACCAGCCGCTGTGGCTGTTGGTCGCGCTCTTCGCGATCCCGGCGTTCGTGCTCGCGCTGCGCTGGTTCCGCGGGATGAGCCGCTGGCGTGCGTGGAGCTGCGGGCTGACCCGGGCGGCGCTGCTGGTGCTGACGGCCGCGGCCCTCGCGGGCGCCAGCGCGGTGCGCACAAGCGAGCGCATCGCGGTGATCGCGCTCGTTGACGTCTCCGATTCGTTGCGGCGCGGGTCGGCGGGTGATGCGCTCGAGCGCGCCCGCGCGTGGATCGATTCGCTCGCGCAGACGATGGGGACGGACGATTCGCTGGGCGTCGTGGCGTTCGCGGGGCGGAGCGCCGCGGTGGTCGCGCCGACGCGGGGCGGGTTTGACGCGCAGGACCTCACGCTGGACCTCGATCTCGGGGACGCGACCGACCTCGCCGGCGCGATCGCGCTGGCGGGGGCGATGGCGCCGCCCGACGCGGTGACGCGCCTGGTGATCCTGAGCGACGGGGTGGAAACAACGGGCGACGCGCTCGCGGCGGCGACGTCGCTGGCGCCCGTGCGCACCGACGTCGTGCCCGTGGAGTACCGCGTCGGGAGCGACGTGATCGTCGAGCGGGTGGACGCGCCGGCGCAGGCCTCGCGCGGCGCGAGCGTCCCGGTGCGCGTCACGATGCGCGCGTCGGGCGAGATCGACGGGACCCTCCTCCTGCGGATGGGCGACGGGTGGGTGGACCTGAACCCGGGCGGCGACGGGCTCGGGGCGCCCGTCTCGCTGCGCGCGGGGGAGAACGTCCGCGTGTTCGACGTTGCGCTGGGCGACGGGGGCGTGCACCGGCTTGAAGCGGTCTTCCGGCCGGACGACGCGGGCGCAGACGCCGTGGGGGCCAACAACAGCGCCAGCGCGGTGGTGATCACGCCCGGTCGCGGTCGGGCGCTGCACATCGACGGGTCCGACGGGGGCGGGGCGGCGCTCGCCGGCGTGCTGCGCGACGCGGGGTTCGAGCTGACGACGATCGCGCCGGCGGAAGCGCCGACCGACCTGCTCGAGCTCCAGGCGTACGACCTCGTCGTGCTGCACGACACGGCGGCCGACGAGACCCCGCGGGCGGCGCACGGCGCGCTGGCGGGGTACGTCCAGCAGATCGGCGGCGGGCTGCTGGTCGTGGGCGGGCCCGATTCCTACGGCGCGGGCGGGTGGAACGGGACGGACCTCGAGCCCGTGTTCCCGGTAAAGCTGGATCTCCCCGAAGAACTGATCGTCCCTTCGGCGGCGATCGTGATGGTGCTGGACTCGTCGGGGTCGATGTCGTCGCGGGTGCTGGGCGGGTCGCGGACGCAGCAGCAGGTCGCCAACGAGGCGGCGGCGCTGGCGGTGCAGACGCTCGACCGGACGGACCTCGTCGGCGCGATCGGGTTCTCCAACGACCCGTACACGGTGCTGGAGCTGGGCCCGAACCTCGACCCGGTGCGGAACGGGCAGAGGCTGCGCTCGATCAGTTCGGGCGGCGGGACGAACATGTACCCGGCTGTGCGCCGGGCGGGCGAGTGGCTCCGTTCGGTCGAGGCGGAGGTCAAGCACGTCATCGTCCTGAGCGACGGGCAGAGCATGGGCGACGCGGACCGGGGCGTGTTCGACGCGGAGCAGATGCAGGCAGACGGAATCTCGGTGACGACGATCGCGGTGGGCGACGGGGCCGACAGCTTCACGCTCTCGCGGATCGCGACCGCTGGCGGCGGGCAGTTTTACAGGGTGATCGACCCGAACCTCTTGCCGCGGATCTTCGTGCGGGAGATCCGCATCGTGCGCAAGCCTCTGGTGCGGGAACTGCCCTTTACGCCGTTGATCCTGGCGTCCGGGTCGCCCGTGACGTCGGGCCTGAGCGGGGCGCCGACGCTGGGCGGGCTGGTGCTGACGCAGCAGCGCCCGGAGCCGGAGATCACGCTGGCGATGTCCACGGAGTCGGGCGAGCCGGTGCTGGCGCACTGGAACACGGGGCTGGGTCGCGTGGCGGCGTTTACGTCCGACGCGAACGACTGGGCGGCGCGGTGGCTGTCGTGGGCGGGGTTCCGCTCGATGTGGACGCAGGCGGCGCGGTACGCGGCGCGCCCGCCGATGTCGCGCGACGCGGAGCTGAGCGTCGCGCAGGAGGGCGACACCCTGGTGCTGCGCCTCGACGCCGCGGACGACGAGGGCGCGCCGATCAACCTGCTCGACGTCCCGGTCGTGGTGTACACCCCGAGCGGGGAGAGCGTGACGGCACGGCTGGCGCAGACGGGGCCGGGGCTCTACGAGGCGCGGGTCGCGGCGGGCGAGAGCGGTTCGTACGTGATCGCGGCGATGCCCAAGAAGGGCAACCGACCCCTGGCGCCGACGCTCGTGGGGATCTCCAAGGCGGCGGGGCTGGAGCTGCGATCGCTGGAATCGAACGCGCTTCGTCTGGAGCAGATCGCCGAGGCGACGGGCGGGCGGGCGTACGACCTGGACGACCCGAGCCTCGCGGCGGAGTTATGGGACCGCTCGAGCGTCGAGGCGGTGGAGGCGGCTCAGCCGCTGTGGCCCCTGCTGCTGCTGTGGGCCATGGGCGTGTACATGCTGGACATCGCGACGCGCCGCGTGGCGTGGGACCGCCTGCTCCGGCGGGAGGTTGCGACGGCGCGGCGTCTGACGCAGACGCCCGAGGGCTCGGCCGCGGCGGCGTGGAAGGCCGCCAAGTCGCGCGCCGCGGCGCCGCCCCCCGAGCCGGCGCCCGGCGTCGCGGCGGAGGCCCCTGACAGCGCGCCGTCGAGCTCGCGGCGCGTCGGCGTCGGGTGGAGAACGCGATCCGCCAGACGGGGGACGAGGGGACGGTCCGAGAACCCGACGCGGCCCGTCCCGCGGGCGAGGAGGACGCCCGCAGCGGGCTCCTAGCGGCGAAACGGCGTGCGAGTCGGCGCTTCGACGAACTCGATGAGACCTGAGGCGTCCTGACCCGTACAATCCGCGCCGAGCAGTTTGAAAAAGCCGCGCATGCGGTCTCGATACGGAATACCGCCGACCGGCGGCCCGTTCACCCCTATGGCGAAGGGACTCCTTGTTGGAGCGTTCCCGTTTCGAATCGCTGGCGCTTGAGCACCTGGACGCCCTGCATCGCATGGCGCTGCAGCTCACGCGCCGTCCTGAGGAAGCCGCCGACCTCGTGCAGGAGACGTATCTCCGGGCACTGAGGGCGTCTGGCCGGTTCGAGGAGCGTGGGGGCGGGATCCGGGCGTGGCTCTTTACGATCCTTCACAACACCTTTTACACGCGGGTGAAGCGGGAGAAGCGGGCGCCGATTGCGGTGGACGAGTTCTTCGGCGCCGAGTCGTCGGAAACGACCCCGGGCGAGGCGCCGGCCGCGTGGAACCTGGCGGCGTTCGACTGGGAGCACGTGGACGACCGGCTGAAGTCGGCGATCGACGAGCTCAAGGACGAGCACCGCGTGACCCTGTTGTTGTGGGGCATCGAAGGGCTGAAGTACCGTGAGATCGCCGATATCACCGGCGTGCCGATCGGCACCGTGATGAGCCGACTGCACCGCGCGAGAAAGATCCTCGCCGACCAACTGACAGAGTTTTCCGACGAGCTCGGCGTGAGGCCGGGCAGGACCAGCGACGCATGAACGACGACTACGCCCCCATCCCTGAGCCCGGCGCCAACGAGCGCGCGATCGACTGGTCCCGCGAACCGGTCGCCTCGCGCCTGCGTGCGCTCGCCGACAACGAGCTCCCCCCCGCCGAGGCCGCCGATCTCCGCAACGAGATGGACGCCGAGGCCATCGCCCGGGCCGACTCGTTCGAGCGCGCCCTGCGCCGCGGCTGCGCGTCGTGCATGGACACGGGCGGCGCCCCCGCCGGGCTGCGCGAACGCGTGCTCGAGGCGATGCGCGCCGAGAGCGACGGCGCCCCCGCCGCGGGCGAAACGCCCGCGACCCCCGAGGTGATCAGCCGCACGGACCGTTCCTTCTGGACGCAGGGGCGTGCCCTCATGGGCGTCGCCGCCGCGATCGCGCTGGCCGCCGTCGTGTGGGTGCTGGCCCCCTCGTCCGCCCCGAGCCCGGACCCGAGCGCCCTGCTCGCGACCGCGGCCCAGCACGTCAGCGGCGAGCACCACGGGTGCACGCTCGACGCCGCGCACTTCAAGAACAAGATGGCCGACGCCGGCGCTCCCGCGAGCGAGGCGACCCCCGCCGCGTTCATCGCCGAGCAGATCGGCGACCTCCCCGTGAAGCTCGCGCTCGGCAAGGCCGGGTACGCCCTCAAGGGCCTCGGCGGGTGCCACGTGCCCGGCGGGAAGTCGGTCCACCTCCTCTACGAGCCGGTTGACCCTCGGGCCTCGCGCCCGGTGTCCCTCTTCATCCAGCACGCGTCCTCGACGCACGACTGGATGACCAACGGCACGGTGTACACCAGCGGGGCGGGCACGCCCCCCTTCGTGCGCGTGTGGCGCGAGGGCAGCGTGGTGTACTACATGGTGACCGAGTGCCCCGTGAGCTGCGAGAAGGCCGAGGCGGCCTACGCCCTCTCCGGGGACCGCGTCTCGCTCTGACGGTCCGGCGTCACCGCCCATAACCACCTTTTCTCGAACCGAGAACGAACTCGGCGGGTTCGGCGTCGATACAGTTGTATGCCGATCGGAGGCTGTCCCATGCGCCCGTATCTGACCATCGCTCTGTGCTCGTTCCTCGCTCTGACCGCGGCCGACGCCCGCGCCCAGCGCGCGCTCGGGGACGGTTCGGCCCTCGACAACAACCTTCGGCAGGGCTCGAACGGGCGGAACGCCCCGGCGCGGAACTTCGACCGCGAGCTGCGCCTGCGCAACGCGATCGTCACGGGGCACGCCGCGGGCGGCATGAGCTTCCGCGGCGACGTCGGGTACGGCTCTGTGGATGACTTCCGCGGCGAGCTCGCCGAGGACGACCTCTTCGCGTTCGACCGCGACTCGTACTTCTCCGCGGTGGCGGGGCAGGGCGTGCGCGGCGCCGACGCGCTGCAGATGCAGATGCAGCTGACGGTGGGCGGGTTCATCGGCGACGGGGAGTTCCTCCCCGAGCCGATCGTGGACCGCTCGCAGAGCCCGGCCCTCTCGCGCGACGTCGCTGGGTCCGGCGGGCTGAGCGACCGCTACGGCTCGAACGATCCTCTCGAGCACCGGCGCGGCGCCCTGCGCGCGACGAGCGAGTACGTGGCGCACGCCGCGTCGGCGCCCGTCCTGCTGCGCGTCACTCCGCCCGACCCCGAGGACCCGGCGCAGCTCACGGTGTACACCGTCGCGACGCCGCTGCGTTCGCTCTCTCAGCAGACGGAGGTGCGCCCGTCGCGCCGTCTGTCTGATCTCTACGAACAGATCGAGCGGATCGAGAACCGCGAATCCAACCAGGCGCCGAGCACGCGCGTCGAGGCGGAAACCGCCGAGAGCGCGCACGCCGCGATCCTCGAGCGACTGCTTGCGCGCACGCCGGCGGTGGCGAACGAGGCGCCCGCCGAGGCCGCGCCCGAGGACGACGCGCCGGCCGTCGCCCCGGAGGACGGGATGCTCGAGGAGTCCGATCTCCTGGCGCGCCTGCGCGAGCTGCGCGAGGACCTGATGCGCCCCGATCAGGACACGCCCGAGTACGGCGGCGCGAACGAGGACGAACCCAACGCCACGGTCGAGGCGATGCGCCAGCGGATCGCGGCGGACGCGCAGCGGATCTTCGAGGGCGGCGTGATCAACGTCGAGACGATCGCTCCCCCCGCGCGGGACGACGCGAGCATCTTCGCGACGCACATGCGCCGCGGGCAGGAACAGCTCGCGAGCGGTGAGTGGTTCGCCGCGGAGGAACGATTTACCAGCGCGCTTGGTCTGCGCCCGGGCGACCCGATGGCGGCGGTGGGGCGCGTCCACGCGCAGATCGGCGGCGGGATGTTCCTCTCTGGCGGCATGAACCTCCAGAAGCTGTTCCGGGCGCACCCGGAGCTGGTGAGCGTGCGCTACAACGAGACGCTGCTCCCGCTCGGCGACCGGCTCACCGAGATCGAAGCGCTGCTGCTGACGCGCCTGCGCGGCGAGGACGATTTCTCGCGCGGCGCGGCGCTGGTGCAGGCGTACCTCGGGTTCCAGTCCAAGAACGATGAGTGGGTCGAGCGCGGGCTGACGCGGGCACGGGAGATCGACAAAGCGCGGTCGCGCAAGCCGGACTCCCTCATCGACGTGCTCGAGCAGGCGTGGAAAACGGGCGGCGAGTGAAAGCGCCCGAGTCCATCACCGAGTTCCTGACCGACGGCTCCCTCGCTCAGCTGTGCACCACGCTCGAAGGTCTGATCGGCGCGCCTGTCGCGCTGCGCGACCGGATCGGGCAGGTCATCGCCAGCAGCGACAGCGGGGTCTCGCTCGATCGCGGCGGCGACTTCGGCGGGTTCTCGGCGCCCATCCGCGTGGACGAGCACACCATCGGCGCGCTCACGCTCGGCGCCGACCTCGCCAACGACAAGCGTGAAGAGACCCAGCGGTTCCTGACGCTGCTCGCGTCGATCGTCAGCGAGCTGTGCGACCGCGAGGTGCAGCTGAGCGAACAGATCGGGCGCCTCAAGGCGCTCCAGACGATCGCCTCGACGCTCGTGGGCGCCGGCGGCGTGCAGGAATCGATCGACGTGGGCCTGCGCACGGCGATCGAGCTGCTGGGCGCGGACGCCGGCACCCTGCGCCTGCTCGACGCGTCCGGGCGCATGCTGCTCCCGCGCGCCGCGTACGGGCTCAGCGAGGCGTACCTCGAGAAGGCGGGCCCCCTGCCGGCGGACAACGCGCTCGACCGCGCGATCCTCGCGGGCAAGGTTGTCGCCGTCGCGGACTTCGACGACGTTCACGAACGCATGCACCAGCCGCTCGCGGTGCGCGACGAGAACCTCACGGGCATGCTGAGCGTGGCGCTGGTGTTCCAGGGCGAGGCGCTGGGCGTGCTGCGGATCTACACGCGCACGCGGCGCGAGTTTACGAAGGCGGACCAGGAGCTTTTCCGCTCGATCGCGCGCCAGATCGCGACCGCGGTCGCCAACGCGCGCCTGCTGCAACTCGAGGCGCGGTCGGTGGCGGTGCGCGAACAGGTGCGCCTCGCGGGGCAGGTGCAGAAGCGCATGCTGCCGACGAAGCTGCCCGATCTCCCGCCGCTGTCGTTCGGCGCCGTCTGCGAGAGCAGCTACGACGTGGGGGGCGACTTCTACGACGTCTTCGTGCGCGACGGGCACGCCGCGTTCATCGTGGGCGACGTCGTGGGCAAGGGCGTCGCGGCGGCGCTGCTGATGGCGAACCTGCACGGCGCCCTGCGGGCGTACGCCGAGAGCGACGACGAGCCGGCGTCGGTCGTCGCGGCGACGAACCGGGCCCTCTCACGCGACAGCATGCTGGGCGAGTTCGCCACGCTCTTCCTCGGGTACGCCGACCCGGCGAGCGGGCGTCTGGTGTACTGCAACGGCGGGCACGAGCCGCCGCTGGTGGTGCGCGTGCCCGAGCACCGCGCGCCGACGCGCGCGGATGTTGATGAGCTCGATATCGGCGGGATGGTCGTCGGCGTGGACCCGTCGCAGCGCTACCAGACCGGCGTGTGCGAGCTCCGCCCCGGTGACGTGCTGCTGGCGTTCTCCGACGGGCTGACCGAGGCGATGAACTACGACATGCGCAAGTTCACCCGCGAGCGGGCGCGCGACGAGCTGCTCGCGTACCTCGGCGAGCACCCCACCGCGAGCGCCAAGAGCGTGTGCAAGCACATGCTCTGGGCCGTGCGCCGTTACACGGGCCTCGCCGAGCAGTCCGACGATATCACGATCGTCGCGATGCGCGTCAAACGCTAGCGCCGACGGCGCCGCGTAGAGGCGAAACCGAGCCCGAAGAGCAACCCGGCGGCGGGGGCGGGAACGCTGTAGATCAGCTCTTCCTTCGTGGAACTTTCGAAGAGAAAATCGTTCCAGTGCACCCACGCGCCCCCGCGAAAAAGGCGCGACGCGAAGATATCTGTATCCGCCCCTGCCTCGGAAAACGAAGTGAACTCATCGTGCGCACCGAGGACGGTCATCTGCGCGATCGCGACACCGTAGAGGCCGGTAGCTTCGTCGAACACGTTGTGCCCCATACCCGCGGTCCCTGCGTATAACGAACCACCACCTGGAGGCGGAGGATCGATCCCGACCGGGGCCAACAACCAGCCGGCGTTGTCGAGGCCGTCGGGAGCGAGCTGGATGCCGTCGTCGGTGAATTCGACCGGACCACCCCCGTGCAAGAAGTTCGTAAAGACCTCGGACCGGATGGTCGGCCCGAGCGTAAGAAACGAATCCCATTCGATATCAGGGAGCAGGTCGATGCTCGCCTGGCTCACACTGTTGACGGTGTCGCCCCCGAACTCGTGCTGGTAGAGCGAGTGCCCGCCGATGGTTCGAACGAAGCTATACGCCTCGGATGTATGCCGGTCGAGGGCAGCAACAAGGGCCGTGTCGTCCGCCTCGTCGAAGAGCGCGTAGTGGCGGGTGACCGTGACGGTCTGGCCGATCGCGGCGCTTGCCGCGGCGTTCCATGCGTCGTTCGTGAGGACCGCCCCGCCGCGGAACGCGCCGAGGGCTGAACCGGCGCACAACGCGACCCCGAGACCTGCTGCAATGAGCGTTCTGGACATGACGTGTTCTTCTCCTCGCCGGCACGCGCTCCGATTCCCCCCGGGGCGTGTGCGGTGTGTGTTGGCGGCGCCCGCAACATCCAGCGGGCCGCTTTGTTCAAAGGTCATTACGCAGACCCGTTCTGTCGGATCCGCGTCATGCGGCAAGTGAAAGCAATTTGAACGTCGCGCGCGCCGCGCCTGCGGTCGCGGCGGGACGCCTCTTATCGCCGCCGGCGCGCCGCGCAGACTCCCGCGATCGCGAAGAGGCCGCCGGCGCCGGGCGTCGGGTTGTGGCTTGAGAACGTCAAGGAACTGTTGACCACCGGGCCGCCCGTATCCGCCTCTTCCCAGTCGATCCGCAGCTGCCCTTCGAAGAGCTCGGAGCGCATCGAGCCGACCTCGATCTGCGCCTCCGTGATCGATTCGTACTCGTCGTGCTCGCCCAGCACCGTGAGCTGCGCGAGGAACACCGCGTAGAGCCCTGTCACCGGATCGTACTCGCCGTAGGAACCCGCCTCGCCCGGGAAGAAGCCCGGCGTGTCCTCGGGGGCGGCCCCGGGCATACCGAACCAGGAAGCCGTGTTCCGAACGTAGGTGCTGATCAGCCCGCTATCGCTGAACTCCATGTACACCGGCACGACGTCGGTCAGCGGGTCGGTGATCGCGCCGAAGCCGAGATACGAGTCCCACTCGACGGCGGGCGCCTGCCCGAACATCACGCTCTGGATCCGCCCCGCGGTCGCGCCGCCGAAGATGTCTTGATACAGCTCGGCGCCACCGCGGGCCCGGACAAACTCATGCCCCGCGCCGGTGTTGTCCCCCGCGGCTTGGAGCGCGATGTCGTCTGCTTCATCAAAGAGCGCGAACATGCGCGTCACGGTCACAGCCTGCCCGATCGCAGAGGTCGCCGCCGTGTTCCACGCGTCGTTGGTCAAGACGACCCCGCCCTGGAACGCACCGGACGCTGCGCCCGCAGAAACCGCCAACCCAACAACACCGATCAGAGAGGGGGTGCTCATATCGTATGGTCGCTTTCATCGAATCCGCGCCAACAGATCGCCTGCCGCACGTTGTGTGTTTTGCTCATCGGACGGCTGATCCTCGTGACGCGAGTATCAGCGTCCATCGGATAAACCATGTTATCGGCGCCGGTGCGCCGCGCAGATCCCCGCAATCGCGAACAACACGGCGGCGCCGGGCGCCGGAAAGCCTAGGTGGGTTGAGATAATGGGGCCGCCCGCGGCGTCGATCCAATTGGCGTCGAGAAAGACGTCGAACGCTGTTGATTGGATCTAGCGATGGCCGATCGAGATGTCGCTACGAACGCCGTTGCCGGCGACGCCCTGACGCGAGCCGCCGTCGCCCGGGATATCAAACCACCCGCCTCGGACGCCGGTCGCGTTGAACGCGAAGTCGGGGTCGGTGGTCGTCGCCGAAGCCCCCGGGAAGGGTCCACCGATGGCGACGTAGGAGTCCCACTGCGACTCGGGCGCGAAACCCCAGGCGCCGGGGTTCAGGTCGCCGTCGGTGTCCTGGACCGAACCGAACACGCCGGCCTGGATCAGGTTGGAACCGTCGTTGGACGAGATGTAGGCGTCGCCGATGGAGTTGAGGATGTCGTCGGCCTCGTCGAAGACGACGAAGAGCTCGTAGACGCGCGATGGGCCGTTGAGCGTCGCGGAGGACAAGGCGGAGCTTGTCGTGTTTTCGGATAAATAGCCGCCGTACAGGGCGGCCTGCGCCGCGCTGGCGGTGACGAGCAGGGCGCACGTGGTCGCGGTGCTGATTCCGGCATGCATGGGTCTTCTCCAACGGACACGTCACGCCGCCCTGTTTTCACTGTCCCCCCGGGCCGGTAACCGCCCAGCAGATTTTCAGCTTCTAGCGCCGGCCACAAACAAACACCGGCGGGCCCCAAGGGACCCGCCGGTGCGAGATTGACACGGAATGACTCGCTGGTGGAGTCTTAGCGGCGACGGCGACCGGCGGTGATGCCGGCGAGGCCGAGGAGGGCCGCGGCGCCCGGAGCGGGGACCGCGCGGATCGCCACACCGTTGGTGGGGATGTTGGCGCTGCCGGCGGCGTCGATCCAGTTCACGTCGAGCTGACCGGTGAAGGCGCCCGAGTTGATGAAGCCGTCGCCGACTTCGCTGGAACCGCCGCGGACATCGCCCGAGCCGGCGAGAACGAACTGACCAGCGAAGACGCCCCAGAGGCCGCCGCCGAGGTCGACACCGTTGCCGGCGACGCCCTGGCGGGAAGCGCCCTCACCGGGGACATCGAACCAGCCGCCGGCGACGCCGGTCGCGGAGAAGCTGAAGGCGGGGTCGGTGGTGGTGTTGGAGTTCCCGGCGAAGGGGCCGCCGATGGCGACGTAGGAGTCCCACTGCGACTCGGGCACGAAGCCCCAGGCGCCGGGGTTCAGATCGCCGTCGGTGTCCTGCGTAGCGCCGAAGACGCCGGTCTGGATCAGGCTGGCGCCGTCGGAGCTGGTGAAGTTGGCGTTGCCGATGGAGTTGAGGATGTCGTCGGCTTCGTCGAAGACGATGAACAGCTCGAAGACGCGGGACGCGCCGTTGGCGGTCGCGGTGGACAGAGCCGAGCTGTCGGTGTTCTCGAGAAGGGTGCCGCCGACAAAGGCAGCCTGAGCGGCGCCGGCAAGAGCCAGCGCAGAAATACCAGCGAAAGTACGGATCTTCATCTCTTGACCTCCCTGTGCTGGGGCAGTGCACGCCCCATGGTCACTTTTAAACATAACCGAGGCGGATGGGCTCGCCTAGTCTTTTCTTCGATATCGCCAAGAAATATGTGGGCTCACGGGTCCCAAAACGAACACCGGCGGGTCCCATAAGGAACCCGCCGGTGCGAGATTACGTCTCGTAGCTAGTCAGCGGGGCTGATTAGCGGCGGCGACGACCGGCGGTGATGCCGGCGAGGCCGAAGAGCGCCGCAGCGCCGGGGGCGGGAACGCCAACCACAACGCCGTTGACAGCGTTGTTGTTGCCGCCGGCCTGGTCGATCCAGTTGACGTCGAGGACGCCTTCGAAACCGAGCGAGTGGATGTAGCCAGCACCGATGGTGCCGTCGCCACGAACGCCGCCGGCGCCCTCAAGGACGAACTGACCAGCGAAGACGCCCCAGAGGCCGCCGCCGAGGTCAACGCCGTTGCCAGCGACGCCCTGACGGGAGCCACCGGTGCCGGGGACATCGAACCAGCCGCCGGCGACGCCGTTCGCGGAGAACGCGAAGTCGGGGTCGGTGGTGGTGGCCGAAGCGCCGGGGAACGGGCCGCCGATGCCGACGTAGGAGTCCCACTGCGACTCGGGCACGAAGCCCCAGGCGCCGGGGTTCAGGTCGCCGTCGGTGTCCTGGACCGAACCGAACACGCCGGTCTGGATCAGGTTGGAACCGTCGGTGGACGCGAAGTTGGCGTTACCGATGGAGTTGAGGATGTCGTCGGCTTCGTCGAAGACGATGAACAGCTCGTAGACGCGGGAAGCGCCGTTCGCGGTCGCGGAGGACGCGGCCGAGTTGGTGGCGTTCTCAGCGAGCAGGCCGCCAACAAAGGCAGCGTTGGCAGCACCGGCAGCAGCAAGGCCGGCGATAACAGTCAGAGTGCGGATCATGTAAATCTCTCCTCTTTCACAGTACTGGAAGATGGTTCTGACGGGCGTCAACAGGCCATTGCCTGCGGTTGCGACACCCGACGAATCACACGTTGCTCACCCAAAGTGTACCCCGCCCCGCAGAACCGTCCAAGACCTCCTTATAGATTTCCTCGGACATTTTCGCCCTCTTCACCCGATCCGCACAACGCGCTCTGGGCCGCAAGAAACGCCTTTTTCGGGCGATTTCTTGCCGATCTTCACGGCTTTATCGGCAGCCCGCGGGCGAGCGCAAGGCGGCACGGGAGCCGGGACAGCCCCGGGGGCCCGAAAACAGGGGCGCTGGGGCTGCCTGTTCGCTTATTGTTCGCTGAGCTCGGCCTCGACCTCGATCTTCCGCAGCTCAAAGTACGAACGCCACTCGGGGTCCGTCTCCTGAAACAGGGCGATGCGCAGGCGGTCGAGGGTGGCCTCGTCGCTCTCTCCCAGGCGGGCGCGGGCGTAGATCACGCCTCGCAGGGCCGGGAGGTAGCGGGGATCGCGTTCGAGGGCGTCGGCGTAGAACCCGGCGGCCTCGCGGAGGTGGCGGGTGCGTTCCCAGGTGAGGCCCAGGTTGTAGAGCGGCCTCGGGTCGCCGGGGGCGCGCTCGGAGGCGTTCACAAACGCGTCGGCGGCGTTGATGTAGCGCCCCGCGTTGAGGTGCAGCACGCCGAGGTTGTTCCAGGCGCCGGGGAAATCGGACCACGCGGTGACCGCGTCGCGGTAGAGGCGGGCGGCGTCCTCGGGGTCGCGGGCCTGCTGGGCCTTGGCGGCGAGTTTCCGGGCCTCGGCGATGCGCTCGCCCTCGTTGATGGTGATCGTCGTGACGTCCTTCTGGCGGTTGGACGAATCGGACGCGCAGCCCGCGAGGGCGGCGAGGCAGAGGAGGAGCGCCGCGGGAGCGGACGCGAGAGGGGTCTTCACTGTTCGATCTCCCAGCGGGAAAAACGGACGTTGACGCGCCAGCCTTCAGAGGACGGGTTGAGCGTGACGCCGCTGACGAAGATGCCGTCGATCTGATCGGTCACGGCCTGCATCCATTCGAGGGTCTGTTCGATCTCGCCCTCGTTGATGGTGGCCTCGATGGTTCGCAGGAGCAGGGGCGAGTCGAGCCCGAGCATGCGGCGGTCGCTGATCTGCCCGAGCTGGAGCGCCCGCTTCTCGATGTTGAGCGAGTCGGCGATGTGCTCGAGGCGCGACCGGATGTTGCGCATCATCGGGGCGTACTGACGCTGCAGCTCGCGCTGGGCGTCGCTGTTCTGGTAGGCGTCGATCTCCTCGCGGAGATTGACCAGCCTCTGCATGGTGTACTGGGAGCTGACCATCCCGGCCCGGGCGCGGGCGCGCTGGGTGGACGCGTAGAGCGCGAACGCGGCCGAGGCGATCAGGATCGCGGCCGCGACGGCGACCAGCGCGACCGGGCGGTTGCGACGCTCGGCGGCGACGGCCTCGACGCTCGCCTCGAGGCGGCGCTTGCGATCGGCGGTGCGGGAGATCATTTCCACGGCCCCGAGAGGCGGAAGATGAGCGTCGGGGGCGCCCCGTTCACGCGTTCGGACCAGTCCATCGGGTGCTCGGCCCCGTCGTCGCGCGGCGCGTCGAGCAGCGACATGAGCTTCTCCCCGTCGGCGTAGGTCGCGATGCGGAGCTGGGCGGACCCGGTGCGGTCCTCGATGCTGATGCGGTTGATCGCCGCCCCGTCGACTTTCTCGATCGCGTCCAGGAGGCGCTGGAGCTCCGAGTAGATCGGCTTGGGCGTCGGGGGCGGCTCGAGCCTCGGGTGGTCCCGCTTGATGGTCGCGAAGTGAGAATCGAGGGCGGAGACCAGGTCGGGGTTGTTCTCGTTGCCCGGCGACGCGACGCGGACGAGCTCGCGGGCGTCGGTCCGCAGCTGTGCGCGGGCGTCGTGGTACGCGCCGGCCGCGCGCTGGGCGCGGACGCCGAGGCCCGCGATCCCGATCGCGAGCAGCACCACGGAGAACGCCGCGAGGCGGTAGACGCGCCGGTGCGACCGGCTTGGGCGCCGGGTCAGCGTGGGCGTCGAGCGGCGGGGGTCGCTCTCGGGGGAGACCGCCTGGGCCGCGCCCTGGAGCAGCTCGCGGAGCGGGTCCGCGGTGGTGACAACCTCGGTTTTCGCCGAGGGCCAGACGGAGGCGATCGCGTCGGGGACGTCGCTGACCTCCCCGATGAGCGTGAAGCGGTCGGGGGTGCGCCCGAGCTGGGCGGACCAGGTGAGCCAGTCGAGGGCCAGGCGGCCGGCGGCGGGGTTCCCGGGGGAGTCGGCCGAGGGCTGTCGGCACATCCCCGCGGCGACGAGCCCGCCCTCGTGCCCCCACGCCCAGAGCAGGCGGTCGGGGCGGTCGGCGGCGACGATGCACTCGAGCCCGCCCTCGACGCGCCGGGCCAGGGCGTGCCAGAGCGAGAGCGCCTCGCCGACGCGCACGCCGCGGGCGTCGAGCGCGTCAAAGAGCAGCCTGACGGCGGCGTCGGGCGTTTCGAGCACGGCCGCGAAGGGCTCGGGCGGCGTGCCGCCAGCGCGCCCGCCCGATCGGGGTTCGACCAGCGGCTGGACGAGATCGCCCGCGCCGTCGTCGTCGCCCCAGTCGGCGCGGCGCTGGCGCACGGCCGCGGTGATGACGGCGGCCTCGCGGGTGGGTGCGGCGATCCAGAGGCAGCGGGCCTCGTCCACGTCGAGGCACGCGGCGTCGAGTCGGCGCCCGGGGAGACGGTCGGCGATCCAGCCCGCGGCGGCCTCGGCGAGGGTGCGCAGGGGCGGCGGCTGGTCCGGGTCCTCAGAAGGGGGCGCGGTCCACACGTCGTCGACGCCCTCGGCGACGAGGCGGACGGACGCGAGATCGGTGGAGATCAGGCAGGCGGCGCTCACCGGTCGCGGTCCGGGACGATGGCCTCGGGGCGGGACCGGCGGTCCCGCTCGGCGCGGGCGCGCTGCTGCTCGGCCGCGAGGTCGAGGTCGCGGCGGTAGCGGGCCGCGGAGTCGAGCGAGGAACGCGCCGGCTCGGCGAGCGGCATGCGCCGTTCTTCGTCGTTGACTTCCACGATCAGATGGTCGGCGTAGATGCTCACGACAAGGAGATCGGCGATCTCCTCGCCTTCGCGCACAAAACGCTGGCGCCCGTTGACCTCGATGAGGGCGGCCGGGGCCGAGGAGCCGAGGATGGCGCCGAGGTACTGGAAGTTGCCCGCGGTGTAGGTCGCGGGCCCCTCGCCCTCGCTCCCCGGGTCTTCGGGATCGTCGGGGTTTTTCGGCGGGTTCTCTGGCCTCGGCGTCTCGTCGTCAACGACGTTGTGGTTGAGCCCGCGCAGGGTGTCCGCGAGGGCGAGCCAGTCGGTCTGGGGCCAGGACGCGTCGATATCGACGCCCTCTTCGCCCTCGAAGGGCCCGATGGGCTCGATCACCGGCTTGGACACGCTGCGTCCCGGGGCAAGGTGCGCGACGACCGCGAACCCGCCGGCGAGGATCACCCCGGCCAGCAGCAGCGGCGTCATGCGTATCGCTTGGTCGGCGGTCAGTCCCATGGTCACCCTGTCTCGCGTGCGGTGCGCGCGTCGTCGATCGCGCGCAACTCGTCTTCAGCGTACTCGATCCATTCGTGTACGACGGCCTCTGTGGGCGATCGTTCCAGCAACATGTCGTATCGGCGCTTGCCCGCCCAGTCCTGCGTTTCAACCGTGATCTTCCACAGGGTCGAGTCGAAGACGGCGGCGCGCGTGATGAAGAGACGGTCCTGCGGGTCCATCTGCATCGTCGACACGATGCGCGAGAACTCCGCGCGGTCCACGCCGCCCTGGTTCCGGCGAAGGCGCAGCACCTCGTCGGCGAACGAGGGGCCGTTCTCCTCGGTCATCGCCTCGAGCACCTCGCGCGGGGCGCCGTTCATGCTGATCTGCCAGGGGCCCACGCTCCGGGTGAGATCGGGGCGCGTGCGCAGGCGGGTGAGCATCGCGAAGTACTGGGGCTTGAGCTCGTTCTCGACCGCGACCGTGCCGCGCAGCGGGAAGCCCTGCCCGTTGAACACACGGGCGACCGCGCGCGCGCCGCTGGGCAGCTCGAAGACGTGGGTTTTTTCCGAGTTATCGGCCTGCTCGGCGAGCTCGGAGCGGGAGAGGTCCTCGATCCACTTCAGCACGACCGCGCGCACGCCGTACATGTCGTGGCGCCGGCGGTACTCGTTGAGCTGGCGCTCGATCTGGCGGGTCTGCGCGTCCTGGCGCTGGAGCGCGACGGTCACGATGAGGGACACCGACAGCAGCACGATCAGCGTGAGCGGGAGGGCGAAGGCTCGTCGGGCGGCGTGCATCAGCGCGGCTCCCGGCTGGTGCTGGAAGCGCCGAACGCGAACATCCAGTCCACCTTCTCGCCGCTCTCGGTCCACAGCGTCGCGCGCAGCGCCCACGGGAGGTCGGTCGCGACGTACGCCGCGAAGTCATCGAACGCGCCCTCGCTGTCGGTGAGCGACCACTCCGCGAGCGTGAGGCGGTCGAGCAGGACGGTCGGCTTGCCGGGCGGGTCGATGGGCGTCCACTGGAGGCGCCAGCGTTCGCCGGCGCGGGAGTCGAAGGGGACGAGGTCGAAGGCGCCGCGGATCGGTTCGGCGCGGGCCTGGTCGCCGAAGGGCGCCCGCGCGAGCAGGAACTCAAGACGACGAACGCCGAGCGCCGCATCGTCGCCCCGGTATTCCCACTCGCCCTCCTCGGACAGGTGCCCCATGCGCACGCGCGGCGGGGCGGGCGGGATGGGGCGGGTTTCGACGAGTGTTTCGGTCGTTTCGGCGCGGTCTTCGACAGAGCGGTCGCGCAGCGCTTCGAAGAACTCATCGCGGTCCTGGAGGCTGTCGAAGAGGTCGGCCTGGGTGCGTTCTTCGACGGCGGCGCGTGCGGCCTCGTCGGGGTCGTAGCCCTCGGGCGCCGCGACGATCGAGTGCGTCGCCCGCGCGATCGTGCGCTGCACGAACGCGAGGCGCATCGTCGTGTCGAGGCGCGTCGCGAACCCGCTGTCCATCCGCGAGACGGACGACAGCAGCGCGTACCCGCCCGCGAGGACCATCGAGCCGATGACCATCGCGAGCAGCAGCTCGAGCAGCGTGAAGGCGCGGGTCATCGCGTGCTCCCCGGCGCGCGGATGCCCATCAGCTCCTCGAGCTGGTTGAACATGATGGTTTCTTCGTCGGTGTCGAAGGGGTCGTAGATGCGCGTGAGCTCCGCGATCTGGCCACGCACCATGTCGGGCTCCCCGCCCGCGTCGGCGTACACCTTGACCGTCACCTGCACGAGACCGGCCGCGAGGCGCTGGTTGCCCGTTGTTTCCCGGATCGAACGCGAGCGCCGTCGGGAGACGCCCGAACTGGATGCGTCCTCCTCAAGGACGGCCTCGTCGAGCTCGAAGCGAAACACCCCGCGTCCCTGCGAGATGGGCGGGCCCTCGGGGTCGGGGAGCGAGCCCGGGTCGATCATGTGGTTGAGGAGGAGGCGGTGGGCGACCTCCATCGCGTTGAGGCGTTCCTGTTCGATCGCCGCGATGCGCTGGATCGCGCCCATCCCGCCGAGCCCGATGGTGGTCGCGGCGCCCAGGATGAGCAGCGCGAGCATCGCCTCGAGCAGGGTCATGCCGCGATGTCGGCGCGGGCGGCGCATCAGAGCTGCCTTAGAGCGCCCAGACGCTGAGGTCGTCTTCGGTCCCCCACTGCCCGTCGGGGCCGGAGCTCTTGATATCGAAGGGGCGGTTGGGGTCCTGCGTGGGGCAGAGGTAGTTGAAGGGGTTGTTCCAGCCGTCGCCGGGGATCTTTTCCATGTACGACGGCACGAGCGCGGCGAGCCCCTCGGCGGTCGTGGGGAAGCTGCCCTTGTCGAGGCGGTACTGCTGCAGCTGCGTCTTGAAGGTGACGAGCTGGTTGGACGTCGCCTTGATCATCGCGCGGTCGCTGGCGCCGATGAGGTTCACGGCCGCGACCGTGGCGAGGACGCCCAGGATGGCGAGCACCAGCAGGATCTCGAGGAGCGTGAAGGCGCGTCGGCGGGTGAGGGTTGTTCGGGTGGTCATCGGTTCGGTCCCATCGAGAAGAGTGCGTGTGCGTGGTGGATCAGACGCGCGAGTCGGTCGGCGGTTCGCCTACCCGACGGCGCTCGAGAGATTCATCAGGGGGATCATCAGCGCCAGAACGATAGCCCCCACAAACAAGAAGACGAGCACGAGGATCGCCGGCCCGAGGAGGGACAGCAGGCGGCTGGACGCCTCCTCGGATCGTTCGGCGTACTCCTGCGTGAGCGATTCGAACGTCGGCTCGAGGTCGCCCGCGCGGTCGGCGGCGACGAGGAGCTTGCGGGTCGCGAGCGGGAGGGCGTCGACCTCCTCGGCGAGCTTCGCGAAGACGCCGCCGTCGACGAGCCCGCTCTGGAGGTTCTCGAGCTGCTCGCGCAGGCGGGGGTGCTTGACGGTCATCGCGCTGACGCTGAGCGAGTCGGCGAGCGGGACGCCGGAGCGCGACATCGCGGCGAGGACGGCAAAGAGCGAGGCGCACTCGCCCGAGATCCCGGCGCGCTCGACGACCGGGATGCGCCGCAGGAGCGCGCCGGCGGCGGGGACAAAGGAGCGCCGGCCCACGATGGCGCCGATCAGCACCGCGCCGATCCCGAGGATCACGAGCAGCAGGTTGCCGCGCATCCAGAGCCCGGTGCGGATCACGAGCTGGGAGTACCCCGGGAGCTCGGCGTTGGCTTTCGTGAGCGCATCGCCCAGCGTGGGGACGACGACGAGCAGCATGAGCCCGAGCACGCCGACGCCGATCACCGCGACGAACGCCGGGTACATCAGCATGGTCTTGGCGCGCGACGCGACGCTCGCGCGCCGTTTCGCCGACTCCGACAGGCGCTTCGCGGCCGGCGCGAGGTCGCCCGAACGCTCCGCGGCGCGGTAGACGGCGATCGCGACGTCGTCGAACCCGCCCACGTCGATGCACGCGTCGGCGAAGGAGTCGCCCGCGGCGACGCGCTCGCGCAGCAGGCGCACCTTGCGCTGGGCTTTCGCGCCGACGACGCTCTCGGCGACCTCCAGCGCTTCGACGAGCGGGACGCCGCGGCTCACGAGGAGCGAGAGCTGTTCGTTGAGCGAGAGGTAATCGTTGAGCGAGAGTTTCTCTTCGCCGCCGCCCGACGCCCAGGCCGGGATCTGCCAGGCGCGCAGGAGGAGCAGGTTCTCGTCCCCGAGCGCGTCGGCGAGCGCGGCGCGCCCGGCGGCGGCGCGCAGCCCGCGCCGTCTGGCGCCCGTGGCCGTCACCGCGGTGAAGAGGAATTGTTTCGGGGCCGCCTGCACGCTCATCGGTTTACTCGGTCAGTTCTTCGGCGATCGCGCCCGCCTCGGCGGCCGGCGAGCCCGCGTCGTGCAGCACGCGCCGGAGCTCGACCTCGCTCGTGAGTCCCTTGGAGATCTTCTTGCGCCCGTCGATGATCATCGGCTCCATGCCGTCGCGGATCGACTGCGCCATCAGCTGCACGGAGTCCACGGACTTCATGGTCATCGCGCGCACCTCGTCGGTCATCTCCATCAGCTCGTAGATCGCGATGCGCCCCTCGTACTCGTCGGAATCGGGCGCCTTCTTCTTGCGCAGCAAGCGCTGCCCCAGCACCGCGAGCACCGACGAGCTGATCAGGTACGGCTCGATCCCGATGTCCTGCAGGCGCGAGATCGCGCTGGGCGCGTCGTTGGTGTGCAGCGTCGCGAGCACGAGGTGGCCCGTGAGCGACGCCTGCACCGCGAGCTGCGCGGTCTCCGCGTCGCGGATCTCGCCGACGAGGATGACGTCGGGGTCCTGGCGCAGGAGGGATTTGAGGCCCGACGCGAACGTCACGCCGCGCTTGGGGTTCACCTGCACCTGCGCGATGTTGTCGAGGTGGTACTCGACCGGGTCCTCGATGGTCATCACGTTGCGCGAGTGGCGGTCGATGCGTTCCATCGCCGCGTAGAGCGTCGTGGTTTTGCCCGAGCCCGTCGGGCCCGTGACGAGGATCATCCCGGTCGGTCGGTCCACGAAGGACATCAGTCGCGCCTGCATGTCGGCGTCCATGCCCAGCGAGTCGAGCGAGAGCTTGGTCTGCGTCTGGTCGAGCAGGCGCAGCACGAGGCGCTCGCCGAAAATCGTCGGCACGCACGAGAGGCGGATGTCGATCTTCCGCGAGCCCACGCGCACCGTCGTCTGCCCGTCCTGCGGGCTGTGGCGGTTGGCGATGTCCAGCTCGGCCATGACCTTGAGGCGTGAGCTGATCGCGGGCGCGAGTGAGAGCGGCGGGCTGAACGCGTCGATCAGCATCCCGTCGACGCGGAAGCGGATCAGCAGGCGCTCCTCGAGCGGGTGGATGTGGATGTCGCTGGCGCGCCGGCGCATCGCCTCGAACAGGATCATGTTCACGAGGCGGATGACCGGCGTCTGGCGGGCCAGCTGCAAGAGGTCCGTCGCCTTGCCGATGGTGCCGGCGGCCGTCTCGAACGCCTGCTCGTCGAAGGGGAGGTCCTCGACGATCTCGGTGACGAGGTCCTGGCGCTGCTCGTAGCCGCGGTTGATGAGATCACCCACCTGCGCGCGCGGGCTCAGCACGAGCTTCACGGGCAAGCGGAGCAAGCGCTCCGTCTCCGTGAGCGCGCCGGGCGCGAGAGGCTGGCTGGTCGCGACGGTGACGGTCGAGCCGTCGGCCGAGAGCCCGACGATCTGATGGCGGCGCGCCGCCGAGGAGGGCACGCGCTCGAAGAACACCTCGGCGCTCTCCTCGGTCTTGGGCTCGGCGACGAACTCCAGCCCGACGCACTCGGCGAGCTTCTCGAGCGCGACGTGCTCTTCGAGCCCGAGCGTCGAGAGCAGCACGTCCCACGGTTCTTCGTCGGCGCCCGGCGTCTTCGCGAAGACCGCCAGCTGCTCGGGGCGCACGGGCAGCGGGCGGAAGAGCTCCGCCAGGCGCACCCAGCGGGCCGCGTCGTCGGTGGGCGCCGCCCCGTTGCGTTCTGTTCCCCCGGCGCGACTCATTCCCCGTCCGTCTCGGGGTAGATGTCCAGGAGCTGGATCGTCGCCGGCTCGAGCGCCGGGACCATCGGGTCCGCGTCGGCCTCGGCGAGCGGGCCCTCGGTCAGCAGGCGCAGGTCGGTGAAGCTCTCGTCGCGGAGGATGCGCGGCGTGATGAAGACGTACAGCGTGCGGAGGCTCGTCCGCTCGCTCTGGTTCTGGAACATCCACCCGATCAGCGGGAGGTCCCCCAGCAGCGGGACCTGGTTGACCGAGTTGTTCTCCGACTGGAACGTCAGCCCGCCCAGCACGACCGTCGAACCCGAGGGCACGGTCACGACGCTCGAGATCACGTCGCTGCGCGTCGGGGGCGGGAGGTCCGGGTTGGTCTGCTCGAGGAAGCTCGAGAGCTCGATGTTGAACTCGAGCTTGAGGAACCCGCCCGCGGAGATCTGCGGCGTCGCGGTCATGCGCGTACCGGCGGAGATCGTGCCGCCGAGGCTCGTTTGCGACGGCGTGCCGACCGTCTGCGTCGTCTGCGCGAAGGGCTCGTTCTGCGTGGAGTCGAGCGACGCCTCTTCGTTGTCGTTGACGAGGATCGTCGGCGTGGACAGCACGCGCCCGTCGCCCTCGGTCTCGAGCGCGTTGATGATGATGGGCACGTAGTCGCTGTTGATCACCGCGGTCGTGAAGCCCTGCAGCGGCGTGATGTTCGTGTTCCGCGGGTCGCTGAGCAGCCCGAAGTTCGTGAAGGTCGGGAAATCGCTGTCAGGGTCGGTCAGCGACGTGTCGACCGACAGGCTGAAGCTGTCGGACGCGTTGACTGTCACGATGCGCGCTTCGAGGAAGACCTGCGGGCGGCGCGTGTCGATCTGTCGGATGATCGTTTCGATCTCACCCTGCTGGCGCACCGGGGCGCGGACGATGAGCTGGTTGGCCGACTCGTCCGCGATGATCTGGATGCCCTCGACGGGCGTGAGCGTCTGCTCGCCATCGAGCGACGGGTCGGTCGGGCCGGTCTGCCCGATGATGTCCTCGGTCCGCTGGATCCCGCGCTGGCTCGACTGCTCGATCGATGGCGGGAGGAAGGGCGAGTCGGCGAAGTCGTCGACCGTGTCCAGCTCCAGCAGCTCGTTGAGCAGGCCCGCCGCGTCCTCGGCGTTGGCGTGCTCGAGTTTGTAGAACTCGACGACCATCGCCTCGAGGCGCGCCTGGTCGGCGAACTCGTCAACGAGGCCCTTGACCACCGCGTGCTGCTGGGTCGTCCCGTAGTAGGTAAAGAACGCCGCGTCCTGCGCCGGGAGCTCGAAGCCCGAGCCCATGATCGTCCCGGCGTTCGACTGGCGACCGCCGCTTGACTGGTTCACGCTCCCGAGCCCCTTGCGCTCGCCCATGTTCGCGATCGCGGCGGACATCGCCCCCGCGCTGTAGCGCTTGACGACGAGCGAGCTCGGTGAGTCGATCATCTCGACGAGGTCGCGCACCTGGGCCGCCTCGTCGAGCGTCCCGCGGAAGATGATCGCGTTGGACGCGTGGTCGAGCAGGAGGCGCTCGCCCAGCGCCACGAGGGCGCCGCTGATCTGGCGGACCGCGCCGGGCGCCTGCGGGCCCTGCGCCGGGCTCGCCTGCGCGACCTGCCCCGCGAGTTCCACGAGACGCTGCTGCGCCTGCGACGCCGCCATGTGCGTCAGGTCGATGCGGTGGAAGGTCCACCCGTCCCGGCTCGAGACGAGCTGCTTGATGATCGCCTCGATCGTCCGGTTGATCGGCCCGGGCGCCGTCGAGATCAGCACGCCGAGGTCGTCGATCGACGAGATCCGGGCCGACGCCGACTGCTCCTGGTTGAGCGCGTTGTTGATCGCCTGCTGGAGCGCCGAGGGCTTGATCAGCGGGGTCGCGAAGATCCGCGTGCTGGGCAGGTCGCCCTCGAACTGCACGGGCAGCTTGGCGCCCTGCGTCACGATGTACACGCCCTGCGGGTTCTGCACGATCGCGTAGCCGTACATCGAGAGGATCGACTCGAAGATCGGCAGCAGCTCGTCGCGGGGGATCGACATCGGCGCCCGGAACTCGACCTGGGCGTTGCCCAGACCCGGTTCCTCGAGCACGAAGTTGATGCTCAGCTCCTGCGAGACGTAGTCGAGCAGGGCCACGAGGCTGATCGGCTCGGAGAACCGTGTGAAGTCGATCCGCTGGGCCTCGGCGTCACCGCCGGGCGCTTCGGGCGGCGCGGCGGCGTCCTGCGCCGCGGCGATACCGCCCGTGGCGAGCAGCAGGGCGGCGATGAGCGTCGCGGTGTGTCGGTGTGATGTCTTCCGCAAAACCCTGTGCCCTTTCAGCTCCGCCGGGTCAACGCCCGCGGCGCGAGCGTGAACCTAGCATCTATCTATGCGCGTCGTCAGCCTCATCCCGTCCGCCAGTGAGACGCTTGTCGCCATCGGCGGTTCGCGGTTGCTGGTCGGAAGATCGGCCGACTGCGATCACCCGTCCGTTATCGGCAATCTGCCCGCCGTCACGCGACCCCGCGCCCGCGCGGACGATCCCGCCGACGCCGACCGCGCCACCCGGGAGCTGATCGACGCCGGGGAACCCGTCGAGGCGCTCGACGGCGCGCTCCTCCGCTCCCTGCGACCGGATCTCATCCTGCTTCAGGACCGCTGCGCCGTCTGCTCGACCGACGACGCCGGGGTCCGCCGGGCGATCGCCGGCCTCGACCCACTGCCCGAGATCCTGACCCTCAACGCGGATTCCGTCGAGGGCATGCTCGACGCCGCCATCGCGATCGGAGAGGCCGTCGGGCTCGAACACGCCGCCGAGGAGGCCGTGACCGCCTGGCGCGAACGCCTCCACGGGGCCCTGGACGCGGTCACCCCCTACGCGGCCGGCCCCCGCGTCGCCGTCCTTGAATGGACAGACCCCCTCTTCGTCGGGGGGAGCTGGGTCCCGCAGCTCGTCGAACGCGCGGGCGCCGAGCACCCCCTCCTGCCCACCGCCCCCCTCGCCGGAGCGGGAGCCGGGGCCGGGGCCCACGCCGCGCACCGCTCGGCGCCCCCCTCCCGCCAGATCACCCCCGAAGAACTCGCGGGAGCGGGGCTCGACGCGATCGTTATCGCCCCCTGCGGCGAGGACCTCGACACCGCACGCCACGCCGCCCGGAAGCTCCGAAAACAAGCGTGGTGGGGCGATCTGGGCGTCGAGCGGGTCGCCGCGGTGAGCGGGAAGCTGCTCAGCCGGCCCGGGCCGCGGCTCGTTGACGCGCAAGAATGGCTGGTCGGATGGCTCAACGACCGCCCGGAGATGATCCCAGAGGGGTTCCCGTGGGCGGAGGCGTGATCAGACGATCTGGAGCACTTCGAAGCGTTTGATGCCGCGGGGGGTGTCCACGCGGACGATCTCGCCGACGCGGGACTTGAGGAGCGCCTCGCCCATCGGGCTCGAGACGGAGACCTCGACGATATCCCCTTCCAGATCGCCCGAGGGCTCGCCGACGAGGCGGAAGAACTCCTCCTCGTCGTCGCCCTCCTCGCGGAGCTTCACGGTGGCGCCGAGGAAGACGATGTCGTCGGGGACATCACCCTTTTCGATGACCTTGGCGTGGGCGATGCGTTCCTCGATGCGCCGGATCTCGGCTTCCTGCACGCCCTGATCTTCGCGAGCGGCGTGGAACTCAGCGTTTTCCTTCAGGTCCCCGAGCGCACGAGCCTCCGCGATCCGGTTGGAGATCACGGGGCGGTTCGAGACCAATTCCTCGAGGCGTTCTTCGAGCTTGATCTTCTCTTCGGGGGTCAGGAATTCCATCGTCAAACGCTCCTTAGTCGGCGCATACGGTTTCCCGCGCGCAGGCCCCACAGCCTAAACGCTCACGCGCGCCTTGGCGAACGCCCGATCGCCGCGACCGCCCACAGGACGCACCCCGCGCAGAGGGGGCCCAACGCCGCCCACCACTCGTTCGGGGTCATCACTGGCGCGAGCGCCGACGCCTCGGTCGTCAGCGCGTACACGCCCGTCAGGGGCGAGGCGTACAGCGCCCACCCGGTTTCGCTCATCCCCGCGAGGCCCGCCGCGATCGCCGGCCCCCCCGCGATCGCCAGGACAAGCAGGATCGCCCACAGCGTCCGCGACGCGCTCGACTCCCGCCGGGTGCCCATCGCGGTGATCGCGGCGATCACCACCCCCCACGCCGCCAGCATCGCCAGCAGCCCGCAGGTGACCTCCCAGCGCCAGCGCCCTAGCCACGTGACGGGCCACAGCACCGCCGTCAGCGGGAGCAGCAGCGCCGTGAGATCCACCAGCGCCGCCACGACCGGTCGGCGAGGCGACGCCTGCGACAACCGCACCATCGGCCACAGCACGATGAGCCCCACGCCCATCAGAACGATCAGCACCCGCGCCGCCGTCTGCACGAAGCGCGGGTCGGCAAAGCCCATGTCGGGCAGACGCATGATCGTCGCGCCCGACGCCGCCAACAGGTAGATCGCCCAGCACAGGACGAGCAGACGGGGCTCGCCGCGCCGGTGGTCCCACGCCTGGCCCGGCGCGCGCGTCCGAGACCCTCGCTCTTCGAGCGCAGAGAACAGCCCGTCGCGGTTGCTCATGATCGGGTCGAGCACGCCGCGCCGGGGCGCGTCGTCGCGCCCGCTCTCGCTTGGCGTCTCAGCCACCCTCGGCGCTCTCGTTGATCACAGGGCGCGGGAGGTGCAGCTCGACGCGCGGGCGCCCGGCGCCGATCCACGCCGGGTCTTTCAGCAGCGACTCGAGGCGCGCCACGCGGGTCGCCTGGTCCACCTGGCCCACGGCGCTGTCGCCGGGGGCCGAGCCCCACACGACGCGGGCGCCCTCTTTCGTGATGACGGTGAGCACGCGCGTGCGCAGGAAGTTGGTCGCGTCCACGCCCGCGACGCCGCTCCACGCGGGCGAGCGGCGCAGGTCGCGCAGCAGCGTGATCGAGAGCGTGACGTCGTCGCCCCCCCACTCGCGCCCGGGCTCGGGGGTGTCGCCCCACACGCCGCGGATGAACCGCAGCTCGCCCGTTTCACCGGGCGCGTACGACAGCGGGAGACGCCGGGCGTCGCGCGACACGACGTGCGCCTCGCCCCCCGCCTCGACGACGGCCGCCGGCTCGCGCCACGTCCCGCGGACCTCGATGATCCCGCCCGGGCGGCGCGCCAGGAGCGGCCCCTCGCTGAACCACCCCGTTCCTTCGAGCAGCGCGCGGGCGGACTCGAGGCTCGCCCCGTCGCTCGGGTCCAGGGACACGCTCGCGAGCAGACGCCGGGTCAGCCCGTCGCGCACGCGCGCGGGCATCCACGTCGCGTCCGATCCCCCGATCGTCGGCCACGCGATGTCCGCCTCGATCGGGTCGGAGCGGATCTCCGCGACGCGCGCCTCGAGCGCGCCGGCCGAGAGGGCCAGGGCGCCGAAGACCGCCACCAGCGCCGCCCACCCGACGTACCGCGCCGCGAACTCGCCCATCTCGGCAAAGGACAGGTTCTCGTCCTGTTTCTTCTTTTTGGTCTTCTTCTTCGCGGCGCTCATGCGAGGGCTCCCTCTGCGGTTCGGCTCGACGCCGGGCGCGCCGCGGCGTCTTCGACCAGCCGCGCGCACAGCGCGGGCATCTCCACGCCGGTCGCCCGCGCCGCCATCGGGACGAGCGAGTGGTCCGTGAACCCGGGCATCGTGTTGATCTCCAGCAGCCACGGGGTCCCGTCGGGCGTCAGCAGGAAATCCGCGCGCGACAGGCACGCGCAGCCGATCGCCTCGGCGAGCGCGAGCGCGTCGCGCGAGGCGCGCTCGGCGACGCCGGGCGGCAGCTCTGGTCGGGGCGTGTAGCGCGTGTCGTTGCGCTGGTACTTCGCGTCGTAGTCGTAGAGCCCGTCGGCCGGGGCGATCTCGATGATCGGGAGCGCCTCGCCCGCGACGATCGCCACGGTGATCTCGCGCCCGCGGATGAACGGCTCGACCATCGCCGGGCGTGCGCGCGCCGCGGTCGCCGCGTGCGCCGCGTCCCACTCGTCGCGCGTCCGGCACACGAAGAGCCCGATCGTCGAGCCTTCTTTTACGGGCTTGACGACCACGGGCAGCTCCAGCGGGCACACGCCGTCGTCGGGGTCGAAGACCGCCGAGGGCGTGACGCTGGCGCCGAGCGTCGCGCCGATGAGCTTGCTCGCGACCTTGTCCATCGCAAGACGGGCGGCGCGCGGGGGCGCGCCGACGTACGGGCGACCGTCGCGTTCGAGCAGTTCCTGGAGCGGGCCGCCCTCGCCGAAGGGGCCGTGGAGGATCGGCGCGATCACGTCGCCGGGCAGGGCGCGCAGCTCGTCGAGCGTGACGCGCCCGATCGTGCGCTCGTGGACGGTGTATCCCGCGGTGCGCAGCGCGCCCGCGACGGCCGCGGCGCTCGCGAGGCTCACCTCGCGTTCCGCGTCGGGGCCGCCCCCCAGGACCAGCACCTCGCGTCGGGGCTCATTCATCGGGTTCACCGCGTTTCCACACGACCAGCTCCTGCTCCAGCTCGACGCCGCTCTCGTCCAGCACGCGGGCGCGGACGCGGTCGATGAGCGCCAGCACGTGGGACGCGGTGGCGCCCTCTTCTACGACGACGAAGTTCCCGTGGCGTTCCGACACGCTCGCCCCGCCGATCCGCTCGCCCTTGAGGCCCGCCTTGTCGATCAGCCGCCCGGCGCTGACGCGCTCGCCGTCAACATCGGGGTTTTTAAAGACGCACCCCGCGCTGCGGGCGGCGAGGGGCTGGGCGTCTTTTTTGTGCGCCATGACCTCTTTCAGACGCGAGCGGAGGGCCTGCGGGTCGGCAGACGGGAGGGTGAGCTCCGCCCCGACGACGATCAGCCCGCTGAGGTTGGACCGCCGGTAGCCGAACTCGAGCTCGCTCGTCTTGAGCGTGTGCTCGTTGCCCTGCATGTCCACGACGCGCACGCTTCTGATGGTCTCGGCGATCTCGCCGAAGGCGCCCCCGGCGTTCATGCGCACGGCGCCGCCCAGCGACGCCGGCACGCCGCCGAGGCCCTCGAGCCCGCCGAGCCCGCGCCGGCACGCCTCGGTGACCAGCTTGGGAAGCCCCGCGCCGGCGCCCGCGTGCACGCCCGTGTCGATCCACTCGACGGAAGCGAGCGCCGAGGTGTCGATCACGAGCCCGTCAACGCCGTCGTCGCACACGAGCAGGTTCGCGCCGTCCCCGAGCACGCGGACCGGACCCAGCGCCGGGTCGTGTTCGCGGATCGCGGCGCGCAGGTCGTCCACCGACTGGGGCGTGACGAGCGCGTCGGCGCCCCCGCCCACGCCGAACCAGGTCTCGATGGGCGCCGCGGCGGGCGTGGCGGCTCTGATCACGTCGCGCTCCCTGCCGGCTGCGCGTTGAGCGCCTCGATGAACCCCCGCGCGACCTTCCACACGGGGCCGGCGCCCATGACGACGAGCAGATCGCCCGGCCGGCACGAGACCTCGAGCTGCTCGATGATCGCCTCGAATGGGTAGAGGTGCATCGCGCGCACGCCGCGGTCGCGGAGCTTGTCGACGAGATCCCCCGCCTGCACGCGCGTGAGCTCGGTTTCCGAATCGCGCACAAAGTAGATGTGCGGGACGATGACGATGTCCGCCTGCGAGAACGACTGGGCGAACTCGTCGAGGAGGAAGCGCGTGCGGCTGTGCTGGTGGGGCTGGAAGACGCAGACGAGGCGCCCGCCGCGGTCCTGCGGGCGGTCGTGCTCACGCAGGGCGCGGAGCGTGGCGTCGATCTCGGTGGGGTGGTGCCCGTAGTCGTCGTAGACGCGCACGCCGGCGGTCTCGCCGAGGTTCTCGAGACGCCGGGAGAGCCCGCTGAACGTCGAGAGCGCGTCGGCGACGCGGGCGGGGTCGGCGCCCACGGTGATCGCATGCGCCGCGGCGAACGCGCTGTTGAGCGCGTTGTGCTCCCCGGGCAGGCGCATCGTCCACTCGACGGACGCGCCGTCGGGGGTCTCGAGCGTGACGCGGCTCGCGGCGCTGTCGTAGCCGACGCGCCAGTCGGCGCCCGGCGCGAAGCCGACGGTCTCGACACGCGCGACGACGCCGGCCGCGACCTCGCGCCGGTGCGCGCCGTCGTGGCCGATGAGCAGGCGCCCGCCGTCGTCCTCGTGCGGGAGCCGGCGGGCGAAGACGTTGAACGCCTCGATCACCGCGTCGAGCGAGCCGTAGATATCGAGGTGGTCCGCCTCGACGGCGCTGACGGACGCGACGGTCGGGACGAGCTGGTGGAACGAGCGGTTGAACTCGCACGCCTCGGCGATGAGGAGCCCGGGGCGGTCCGCGAGCGCGCCCGCGGGGACCGCGTCGGCGCCGAGACGAAACCCGGTGGGCGCCCCCCCCTCGCGCGCGAGCTGCGCGCACGTCGCGCCGACGATGACAGACGGGTCGAGCCCGCTCTGGATCAGCGTGTGCCCGAGCATCGCGACGGTGGTGGACTTCCCGTGGGTGCCCGCGACCGCCACGCCGGTGCGCCCTTCCATGCAGCGACCGAGCGCCTGGGCGTACGTCAGCACGGGCAGGCCCCGGCTCTCGGCCGCGACCCACTGGGGGTGGTCGGGGCGGACGGCGGCGGAAACGACGAGGAGCTCGGCGTCGTCGGGCAGTTCCCCGGACGGTTCGATCGCGACGGGGATGCCCTCGCGCTCGAGGGCCGCCGTGACGACAGAGGCGGTCTGGTCGGAGCCGGTGAGTCGGGCGCCGCGGGCGCACAGCAGGCGCGCGAGCCCCGACATGCCGCAGCCGCCGACGCCGATGAGATGCGCCCGCCGACCGGAGACGTCCCAGGTCGGCGCAGAGATAGACCGTGATTCGCTCACCATCACAAGGGTATCGGGCGTTCCCGCGCGCCGGGTGCAACAGACGCGTCCCGCCCGAGCTATATAGGCGCTATGGACCACACGCTCCCGTACAAAATCGCCGTCCTCTGCGACCTCCGCGACGCCGCGGGGCGCGTGCTGCTCATCCACCGCGCCAAGGAGCCCAACAAGGGCCTCTACTCCCCCATTGGCGGCAAACTCGAGACCGGAATCGGGGAGAGCCCCGCCCAAGCGGCCCGGCGGGAGATCATGGAAGAGGCCGGGATCGACGTCCCGATCGAGCGTCTCACGCTCCGCCTCGTGGTGAGCGAGCAAGCGTACTTGGGAAAAACCCACTGGCTGATGTTCGTCTATAGGGTCGAGGGCGCGGTGGAGGTCCCCGAGCGTGCGTTCGACGAGGGGCGGCTGGAGTGGCGGACGCCCGACGAGCTCGCGAGCCTCCCGATGCCCGAGACAGACGCGAAGTTCATCTGGCCGGCGCTGCGGGCCCACGAGGACGGGTTCGCCACCCTGCACATCGACTGCCGGTCGGAACCGATCCGCGGCACGCTCGAGCAGTCCACATCCACCGGGCCGGCCGATAATCGGGTATAATACCACCTGTTCTGGGGGCTCATTCTTCGCCAGTCCCGACGTCAACCTGTCGGGGCACGGTAGACGAGAAGGATCACACATATGGCTTCGCCGAATAGCGGCGTTGGCGCGGCGCCAGTCGCGTGGCGCACTCAGGCGCTCGCGGACGACGTCACGCCGAAGACACTCGGGTGTAGCGGCGTCGCCGCGGGACTGCTGAACACAGACACCCCCGCGCCCGACGCGTGGTTTCTGTGTGAAGGCATCGACGCGGCCTCGCTGCGCGCGTGGACGGACGGCGGCTCGCGCCAGGACCGGATCTTCCGCGCCGCGCGCGAGAACGGCTGGAGCGATGGCGACGCCGGGAAGACGGGGCTGAGCCTGAAGGGGCGCCAGCCCAAGGGCGGCGTGCACGCGCTGTGGGTCTCGAGCCCCGAATCAATCGACGGGGGGCTGCGCTGGTGCGCGGCGTTCCTGCGAGGCGGGTCGCCCTTTACCCCCGAGGAGCGGGAGATCCTGATCGCGACCGTCCGCCTGTGGCAGGCCCGGTTCAATCGTCCCGAGGAAACCGGTCTTTCCTACATGCTCGTAGGGGAAGACGAGCGGGTGATCCACACCGACCCGGACTGCGCGCTGCGGATGCTCCGCGCGGGCGTCGAACCGCGGGACTTCGTGCGAGACCTCATGCAGATCGCGGCCCAGCGCTGGGAGACGCTCGCGCCCGGCGGCTTCTACGACGCCGCGATCCCCTTCGACGACGACGCGCTGTGGGCCACGGTCCGCCCGCGCGCCGCGGCTTTCAGCGGCGCGACGCCCCAAACGCTCATCGAGGTCCGCCCGATCGAGGAAGGCGAGCTCCCCGCGCTGGGGTTGATCGACGACGCGCGGGTCGCGCGCACGCTCGGGTACCTGCACGACCACTACAACGACGGGCCGCGTCTCAACGAGCTCGCCGAGCAGGCCGGGGTCTCGGCGTTCCACTTCCATCGCGTGTTCGCCAAGAGCGTCGGCGTCTCGCCCAAGCAGTACCAGCTTGCTCAAGCAGCTGCAGGTGGCGCGCTGGCGTCTCCGCTGCGGGCGCGAACCGATCGGGCAGATCGCCGATCGCGTCGGGTTCTCCAACCACGCGCACTTCACCGCGACGTTCCGCCGGATGCTCGAGCGTTCACCGTCCGAGTACCGGGCCGCGTCCTACTAAGCGTCCGTACGCGCCGACGGGGCCGCGATACACCTATACTTTTTGCATGCGCCCCTTCCTGCGAGCGTTGGTGTTCATGCTGGCGGCCGCGGCGCTGTGCGTTGCGCAGACGCCCATCGACCAGACCGCCTCCGCCCCGGCCGTCGCCGCGGCGCGCCAGGCGACCAACCTCGCGATCCTCCCGATCGAGGGCCCCATCGACGCGTACACGGCGCTCTCGATCAAGCGTCGCCTGCGTTTGGCCGAGGCGTCCGGCGCCGACGCCGTCGTGATCGAGCTCGACACCCCGGGCGGCGAGGTCGGCGCGGTCCTTGAGATCTGCAACGCGCTGAAGTCAACGACGCTGGGCACGACCGCGTGGGTGAACCAGGACGCGTACTCGGGCGGGGCGATCATCGCGCTCGCGTGCGAGGAGATCGTCGTGGCGCCCTACGCGACGATGGGCGACGCCGCGCCGATCTCGATGAACCCGGTGACGTTCGCGCAGGGGCTCCAGCGCACCGAACGCCAGAAGATCCTCCAGCCGCTGATCAGCGAGGTCGTCGATTCCGCCCGCCGGCGCGGCTATGACGAGCGTCTCGTGCAGGCGTTCCTGACGCTCGGGATCGAGCTGTGGCTCATCGAGCACACCCCCAGCGGGCGGCGCGTGTTCGTGAGCGAGCGCCAGTACACCGCGCTCTTCGGGAGCGAACCCCCCCGTGATGCGGTGCGCGCGCCCTCGGGCGCCGCGCCCGGCGTCGAGGCCGCGGCCGGCGACCCGCTCGACCCCGAGATCCGCCGCGCCGTCGAAGAAGCCCAGGAACTCCCACCGACCGTCCCCGACCTCACGGGCGAGAACCCCGCCGAGTGGACGCTCGTGGAGTACGCCACCGACGGCGAGTCGCTCCTGACGCTCAAGACCGAGGACCTCCAGCGGTTCGGCTTCGCGGCCGGCGTGATCGCCGACGAGGCGGCGCTCGCGGCCCGGTACGGCGCCGTCAACGTGACGCGCGTCGAGCCGACGTGGTCGGAGCGCATGGTCTCTGTCATGACGAGCATGTGGGTGCGCGGCGTGCTGATCGCGATCTTCCTCGTCGCGGCGTTCGTCGAGCTGATCGCCCCCGGGTTCGGGTTCCCCGGGCTGGTGGCGCTCGGGGCGCTCGCCCTGCTGTTCGGCCCGCCGGCGATGGTCGGCGCCGCGGCGTGGTGGGCGCTCGTCGCGGTCATCGGCGGCGTGCTCCTGCTGCTCGCGGAGGTGCTGATCCTGCCCGGGTTCGGGCTCTTCGGGATCGCCGGGCTGATCGCGCTCTTCGTCGGTCTCGTCGGCGCGGTCATCGGCCCCGGCCCGCTCTTCCCCGATTCCCCCGACCGCTCGCAGGACCTGCTCCACGGGCTCGCGACGGTCCTCGTCAGCGGCGCGTCGGCCGGCGTCGCGATGTTCTACATCACCCGCTACCACGGCTCGCTCCCGTTGCTCAACAAGCTCGTCCTCACCGCACAGAGCGGCGACACACTCGAGTCCGAAGAACTCCTGACCGCCAACCCGCGCCGCTCCCACGCGCCGAGCGTCGCGGTCGGCGACACCGGCGTCGCCACGACGACGCTGCGCCCCTCGGGGACCGCGGAGTTCGACGGGCGCCTCGTCGACGTCGTCGCGGGGCTGGGCATGATCGACTCCGGGCAGCGCGTGCGCGTCAGCGAGGTCGACGGCGTGCGCGTGGTGGTCGACGCGGAGGAGGACGCGTGAACGAGGTCTTCCTGCTGTGGGGGTTCGGGCTCTTCGCGCTCGCGGGCCTGATCCTCGTCCTCGAACTCTTCATCCCCTCGGGCGGGCTGCTCGGGGCGCTCTCGGGCGTCGCGGCGATCGCGGGCGTGGTCTCCTTTTTCCGGTTCTCGACGAGCTGGGGGCTGACCTCGCTGGGCGCGCTGATCATCCTCGCGCCGGTGTCGATCTCCCTGCTGCTCAAGGTCTGGCCCTACACGCCGGTCGGGAGACGCATGATTTTGGGATCGCCGGGCAGCGAGAGCGCCGAGCTTGCGCGCGCCCAGGCCCTCGCCCGCGAACAAGAACGTCTCGATCTCGAAGCGCTTGTCGGGCAGCAGGGCGAAGCCCTGACCGACCTCCGCCCCGTGGGCGAGATCCGCATCGGAGACGCCCGCCACGAAGCGATCGCCCTCGGACCGGCGCTCGAACGCGGCGCCGCGGTCCGGGTGATGGACGTCGATGGTTCCACGTTGAAAGTGCGACAGATCTGAACCTCGCGACGAATCACGCAAAATGCACACGCCCGCACTCATCGGTGTCCTGATCGCCCTCGGTCTCGTCGCGTTGATTCTTCTCGTGATGCTGTCGCAGCACACGGGCCTCTGGCTTCGGGCCCGGCGCGCGGGGACTCCCATCGCGCTCATGGAGTTCCCCGGGATGACGCTGCGGAAGGTCAACCCACGGGTGGTCGTGGGGGGCTTCCTCGATGCGCACGAGGCCGGGCTCCATATACCTCTCATCGATCTCGAGGCGCACCACCTCGCCGGCTGCGATGTCGCGATGGCGGTGCGGGCGATGATCGCCGCGTCCGAGGCCGCCATCGAGACGACGTGGCAGGAGGTCGCCGCGCTGAATCTGGTGGAGCGGCGCTTTTTCGAGGACGACGGCGTAACCCTCGACCCCTTCGCGTTTCACCCGCTCGGCGCTCCACCCCCGCCGAGCGGGGGCCCGCGCCGGCGCGGCGCCTGACGCCGGTTCCCCGGGGGAGAGTGACGGGCCGGTCCGGCGCGGGTAGTGTGACGCGACCGGTTCACCCCCTAAGGAAGCTGTCCAACCATGCCTCAACCCGTCCTGATCGGCCTCCTCATTGTCCTCGGGGTCGTCGCCCTCATCATCGTGGCGGTGCTCGCCCAGTTCGCGAACCTCTGGCTCCAGGCGCTGCTCTCTGGCGCCAAGGTCAGCTTCTTCGAGCTCATCGGGATGCGTCTGCGCAAGGTGGACCCCCGGGTCATCGTGCTCAGCCGCATCAAGGGCGTGAAGGCCGGGATCGAGATCTCGACGATGGACCTCGAGGCCCACTACCTCGCGGGCGGGCGTGTGCCCTACGTCGTCAACGCGCTGATCGCCGCCGACCGCGCGAAGATCGAGCTGCCGTGGATCCAGGCGTGCGCGATCGACCTCGCCGGGCGCGACATCCTCGACGCCGTGCAGACCTCGGTGAACCCCAAGGTGATCGACTGCCCGAACCCCAGCCAGGGTCGCGGCACGGTGGACGCGGTCGCGAAGGACGGCATCCAGCTCCGCGCCCGGGCCCGCGTCACGGTGCGGGCGAACATCCAGCGCCTCATCGGCGGCGCCACGGAAGAGACCATCGTCGCCCGCGTCGGCGAGGGCATCGTCTCGACCATCGGCTCCGCTGACTCCCACAAGGCGGTCCTCGAGAACCCCGACAGCATCTCCAAGGCGGTGCTCAACCGCGGGCTCGACGCCGGGACGGCGTTTGAGATCCTCTCGATCGACATCGCGGACATCGACGTCGGCGAGAACATCGGCGCCAAGCTCCAGGCCGACCAGGCCGAGGCGGACAAGCGCCGCTACCAGGCCGAGGCCGAGAAGCGCCGCGCGATGGCCGTCGCCCTCGAGCAGGAAAACAAGGCGAAGATCCAGGAAAACCAGGCCCTCGTCGTGCTCGCCGAGGCCGAGGTGCCCAAGGCGATGGCCGAGGCCTTCCGCGCCGGTCACATGGGGATCATGGACTACTACCGCATGAAGAACGTCATCGCGGACACCGACATGCGCGAGCACATCGCCGGCGAGGGCAAGAACCAGACGCCGGGCGGTCCCGGCGCTGGGGCGTGAGCGCCTGGGGCTGGACGCTCCTCCGCGCCGGGGGGTTCAAGCTCGACGGCGGCGCGATGTTCGGCATCATCCCCAAGCCGCTGTGGGCGCGTCTCGTCGAACCCGACGAGAAGAACCGCATCCCTCTCCAGCAGAACTGCCTGCTCCTCGAGCGCGACGGGAAGCTCGTCCTCATCGAGTGCGGCATCGGCGACAAGTTCCCCAAGAAGCTCCGCGACATCTACTGCCAGGAAGAGCGCACGGTCGTTGACGCGCTCCACGAGATCGACTGCGACCCGGCGGACATCTCCACCGTCATCGTCACGCACCTGCACTTCGACCACGCCGGCGGGCTGACACGCTGGGGTTCTGACGGGCAGACGCCCGAGCTCTGCTTCCCCAACGCCGAGGTCGTCGCGCAGCGCCTCGAGTGGGACGACGCCCTCGCCAACAAGTCCACGATGCACAAGACCTACCTGCGCGAGCACCTCGACCCCATCCGCGAGCGGGTGCGTCTGGTCGAAGGGGAAGCCGAGCTGCTGCCCGGCGTGCGGTCCATCCCCACCCCCGGGCACACCTGGGGGCAGCAGGGGATCGTCTTCGACGCGTCCGACGGCGGGACGGTGTGCTACCCCGGGGACGTCCTCCCCACCGCCAACCACGCGGGGCTGACCTTCAACCTCGCCTACGACGTCGAGCCCTACACGAACATGGCCTCCAAAGCCGCCCTGCTGGCCCGCGCCGCCAAGGACGACTGGCGCCTGGCGCTCGATCACGAGCCCGGGCACGCCGTCTACCGCGCTAGCCCGTCGGCGGACAAGCCCGGGCAGTTCGCCCTGACGCCCGCCGAATGACGCGCTGAGCGTCCGGGGGCGTCTCGCCCGACCCTCCCCGCCCCCGTACAATCCCGTGACTGTTCGTCCTCACACCCCCGCGCCCAGACACCGGTGATCCTGTTGTCCCCTACCGCCATCGACAGCCCGCCCGAACCCGAAACCAGCGAGAAGCCCGCCGAGGGCGTCTACGTCGACGGCCCCGAGGGCGTCGAGCGCCCGCGCCACGAGAAGACCTCCTTCTGGGACCGCCTCGAGGCGTTCTTCGAGCGCCTCAGCGCCCGCAACAACTTCTGGCACAAGGTCTGCTCGCTGATCTGGCTGCCCATCGCGTACCGCTCGGGCATCAAGAAGGTCAAGCGGGGCGAGGCGGCCGAGGGCGAGCCCGAGCCCTTCGTGGCCCTGCTCCCCTTCCGGCGCTTCAACCGCAACTGGTACAGCGCGATGGCCGGGGCGGCCCTGCTCGCTAACTCCGAGATCGCCGGCGGGATGTACGTCTTCGACGTGGTCGGCGGCGACTACACCGTGGTGTGCAAGGAGCTGCACTACAAGTTCCGCCTCCCCTGCTCGGGCCCGGCGGTCTACCGCGTGACGACCAAGGACGACCTCGACTCGCTCGTCGAAGAGGGCGGCGAGTTCAACATCAACGTCGAGATCTCGATCTACCAGGCGCTCAAGCCCGCGGGCGACGGGCGCACGGAGCGCCGCGTCGGCACCAGCACCGCGACGTTCCACGTCACGCCCAAGGAAATGGCCAAGGAACGCGCCAGGAAGCACCGCGAGCGCGAGCGCAAGCGCGCGGCCAAACCCGACGCGTGAGCGAACCCGCCCCCTCTTCACCCAGCCTGTTCCGCGCGCTCCCCGGCGCCGCCTTCCTCGCGTGCTCGTGGACGTGGTGCGTGGGTATGTGGCTGCCCGTCTACCTCATCAGCGACTTCGGCGCGTGGGGGTGGATCGCGTTCGCGGTCCCCAACGTCATCGGCGCCGCCGCGGTCGGGTTCGTCCACCGCACCCGGGGGGCCGTCGACGCGTTCACGGCGCGCGGCATCGAGCCCATGCGCTGGTTCAGCGTCGTCACGATCCTGTTTCACCTTGGTTTTCTCGGGTGGATGGTCCGCGAACACCTCCCGCCTCCCGCGCCCGAGTGGGCCGCCCTGAGCGTCGCCCCGCTGATGCTCGCGATCGGCGCGGCGCTCTCGTTCCTGGGCTCGCGCGCGTGGGGCTGGCTGGCGATGCTCACGCTCCCGGTCGCACCGCTGCTGATGTTCGCCGCCCTCGTGACGACGTCGGGGCAAGGGCTCGCGCCCCCCCCGCTCACCGGCACCGTGACCGACGCCGCCGCGCTCCCGCTCTACAGCGTCGGGCTGGCGTTCGGGTTCCTGCTGTGCCCGCACCTGGACCTGTCCATCCTGCGCGTGCGCCGGGAGACGCCGGACGCCGGCGGCGACAGCGCGTTCATCCTCGGTTTCGCCGGCTTCTTCCTGATGATGATCACCTTCACCGCGTTCTACGCGGGGGGGATCCTCCTCGGTTGGTTCAGTTATTACCTCCTGCTGCACTTTTTCGTGCAGGGGACGTTCACCGTCGGCGCGCACATGCGGGAACTGCGCGAGCACGGGCTCCCGCGCCTGCTGCCCCCGCCGCGGGCGATCCTCTTCGTCGTGCTGGCGCTCGCGTGCGTGGGGCTCGTGCCCCTCTCGACGCGCGCGGGGGTGATCCTCGACAAGCCCGCGACCCGGGTGTTGTACGAGTCGTTCATCTGGTTCTACGCCCTCCCCTTCCCCGCCGCGGCGTGGTTCCTGCTGACAAAGCGACGCCTCGGCCCGGCGTTCTGGGCGAGCGTGGGGCTCGCGACCCCGGCGATGGGCGCGGGCGCCCTGCTGGGCGTGTGGTGGGCGATCCCGCTCGCGGTCGCGCTGCCCGTGATCGCCGCCCGGGCGACGCCGAAACGCCCCTGATCCAAAGGGGTTCGGACGCCTCGCGGGAGGGCCATCTGCTCTACAATGGCCGCTCACGGAGGACCGCATGCCCGACCCCATCGACGCCGCTCAATCCGACCCCACGCCCATCGGCGGCGGTCGCGTGCTCGACCAGCACATCGAGCGCGAGCTCCACGTCAACTACCTGACGTACGCCATGAGCACCATCATGGACCGCGCGCTCCCCGACGTGCGCGACGGGCTCAAGCCCTCCCAGCGACGCATCCTCGTCGCGATGAACGACCTCGCCCTCCGCCCCGGCAAGAAGCACCTCAAGTGCGCCAAGATCGCCGGCGACACCTCGGGCAACTACCACCCCCACGGCGAGTCGGTCATCTACCCCACCCTCGTCGGGCTCACCCAGCCCTGGCGCATGCGCACCCCGCTGATCGACCCGCAGGGCAACTTCGGCTCCATCGACGGCGACCCCCCCGCCGCCATGCGATACACCGAAGCCCGCATGACGGCCGCCGCCGTCGACCTCCTCGACGACCTCAAGCTCGACACCGTCGACTTCCAGCCCAACTACGACGACCGCCTCATGGAGCCCACCGTCCTCCCCGGGCGGTTCCCCAACCTGCTCATCAACGGCGGCATCGGCATCGCGGTGGGCATGGCGACCAGCCTCCCGCCCCACAACCCCAACGAGATCTTCGACGCCATCGTCGCGACCATCGACAAGCCCGAGATCGAGCTCGCCGAGCTCTTCGAGATCGTCCAGGGCCCCGACTTCCCCACCGGCGGGCGCATCATCGGGCGGCGCGGCATCGTGGACGGCTACTCCACCGGTCGCGGCAAGGTCTACGTGCGCGGCAACGTGCACGTCGAGGCCCTCCCGAACGGGCGCGAGTCCATCGTCATCGACGAGATCCCCTACAACCTCGTCCAGAAGACACTCGTCGAGAAGATCGTCGACTGCATCAAGGACGAGCGGATCAAGGACATCTCCGACGTCCGCAACGAGTCCGGGCGCAACGCGCGCACGCGCATCGTGCTCGACCTCAAGAAGGGCGCCTCCCCCGACGTCGTCGAGAACCAGCTCTACCAGTTCACCCCGCTCCAGCAGACGTTCTCGATCATGAACATCGCGCTGGTCGGGCGACAGCCGCGCACCCTGACGCTCAAGCAGCTCATCGAGCTCTACATCACCCACCGCATCGAGGTCATCGAGCGGCGCACCCGTCACCTGCTCCGCGAGGCGCAGAAGAAAGCCCACGTTCTCGAGGGCCTGATCTACGCCGTCTGCGACATCGACGAGGTCATCGCGCTCATCCGCGCGAGCCAGACCCGCGAAGAGGCCATCGAGAAGCTGATGGCCCGCAACTTCCGCGTCCCCGCGGACCACCCCTTCGCCCCGATGATCCCCGAGCGCATGATGAGAGCCGCCTCGCAGGACGGCGGCGTCGCGCTCACCCGCGTGCAGGCCGAGGCGATCGGCTCCTTCCGCCTGATCCAGCTCGTCGGGCTCGAGATCGAGAAGCTCACGGGCGACTACCGCAAGCTCGTCGAAGAGATCGAGGGCTACGAGGCGATCCTCGCCGACCGCGCGCTCGTCCTGGACATCATCAAGTCCGACTGCGCCGAGATGCGGGCCCGCTACGACTCGCCGCGCCAGACCTCGATCGAAGAGTCCGAGATCGACATCGACATCGAGGCCCTCATCAAAGAAGAGGAGATGGTCGTCACGATCTCGCACGAGGGGTACGTCAAGCGCGTGCCGCTCGAGACCTACCGCCAGCAGGCCCGCGGCGGGCGCGGCGTCATCGCGTCCGACTCCAAGGACGAGGACTTCATCGAGCACCTCTTCGCCGCCAGCACGCACGACGACCTCCTGTGCTTCACCGACTCGGGCCGCGTCTTCAAGCTCAAGGTGTACGAGCTCCCGTCGATGTCGCGCACCAGCAAGGGACGCTCGCTCGTCAACGTCATCGAGCTCCGGAAGGACGAAAAGTGCGTCGCGTTCATGCCCATCGCGGACTTTGAAAAGGGCGAGAACTACCTGACCTTCGCGACCGCCAGCGGGCAGATCAAGCGCACCGCGCTCCACCAGTACCGCAACGTCAACCGCTCGGGCCTCATCGCCATCAACCTCAAAGAGGGCGACGAGCTCGTCGGCGCCGTCTGGACCAGCGGGCACGACCACGTCCTCCTGGGCACCACCGGCGGGATGTCCATCCGCTTCGGCGAGGACGACGCCCGACCGATGGGACGCGCCACCGCCGGCGTCAAGGGCATCGATCTCCGCGACGGCGACAAGGTCGTCGGCCTCGTGCGCATCGAGATGTCCCCCCCCGACGAGGACGGCAACCAGACGCCCCTCCGCGACGCCGCCCTCCTCACCGTCACCGAGTCCGGCTACGGCAAGCGCACCGACCTCAACGAGTACCTCGTCACCAGCGAGCACGAGAACGGGACCGTCACACGACGCACCCAGTCCCGCGGCGGCAAGGGGCGCATCGACATCCGCACCTCCGACCGCAACGGCGGCGTCGTCGCCGTCCGCGCCGTCTTGCCCGAAGAGGACGTCATGTTCATCACGCAAAAGGGCATGCTCGTGCGCATCCCCGCGGACTCGATCTCCAAGATCGGGCGCGCCACGCAGGGCGTCCGCGTGATCAACCTCAAGCCCGGCGACCGACTCATCTCCGCCGCGCGCGTCATGGAAAAGGAAGACGGCGAACCCGCTCCGGACGCGCCGGGACCCGAGGGAGACTGAACGTGGCCACCGACTGGTCGTCCGACATCGTGATCGCCTCCCTTGAGGACGAACCGGGCCTCTCCGACGAGCTCACCGCGCTCGGCGAACGACTCGACGAGACCGAGCCCGGCGCCACCCCCGCCGTCATCCTCAACTTCGCCGACGTCACCTACCTCAACTCCTCCAACATCGCCCAGCTTCTCAAGATCCGACGACGCCTCAGCGAGGCCGGCAAGGGCATGCGCCTCTGCTCCATCCCCGACCCCGTCTGGTCTGTCATGCTCCTGACCGGGCTGGATAAGGTCTTCGATTTCACGCCCGACCCCGCCACAGCCATCGCATCCATCCAGATCGACGGCTGAAACACCCGCACCACCACATCCCTCCTTGCTCCCGCGGGACAGGCTCCCCATGATTCTTCACGGCTTTCGGCTTGACCCCTCAATGGGGGTTCGCCGATGGTGGGGGCTCGTGGGAGGATCTCGTGTGACCCGGACGTTCCTTGTGCTGATCGGTGCGCTCGCGCTCCCCGGCGTGACCGGTGCGCAGACGCTGCACGTCGACCCCGCCGCCCCCTTCCCGGGCGCCGGCGCCACGTGGGACGACGCGTACACCGATCTCCAGGACGCCCTCGACGCCGCCCGCGCCAACCCGGGCGCGGTCAGCGAGATCCGCCTCGCCGCCGGCGTCTACACCCCCGACCGCGCCACGGGCGACCGCGACGCCGTCTTCGAGCTCGTGCCGCACGTCGCGCTCGTGGGCGGGTTCGCCGGCTCTAACGGCGCCGACCCCGACCTCCGCGCCCCGCACCGCCACCGCACCGTCCTCTCGGGCGACCTGCTCGCCAACGACAGCGCCGACCCCGCCAGCAGGGACGACAACGCCCGGCGCGTGTGCGCGTTCACGGGCCAGTGGGGCGTCGATCAGCCCATCACCCTCGACGGCCTCACGATCAGCGGGGGCGTCGGCGACGACGGCGACGAGGGTAGCGCCGCACGCTTCGAGCTCGCGAACCTCACCCTCGTCGATTGCGTCATCAGCGAAAACCGCTCCGTTGACGGCGCCGCGCTGCGCCTCCAGTTCTGCGGCCCGCTGCACCTCGAACGCGTCACCGTCATCGGAAACACCGGCGGGGGCATGGACGCCGACGGCTGCTGGGAAGCCGCGATCCGCTCGTGCGACTTCATCCGCAACACCCGCCACGAACCCGACCGCAGCACCCGCGGCGGCGGGCTCTCGCTCCGCAACACCCGCGTCACCCTCACCGATTGCGACATCGCGCAGAACTCCGCCGACCGCGGCGGCGGCGCGGCGCTCCTCGCAGGCGACGTCACCCTCGTCTCCACCCGCGTCGCCCACAACGCCGCCACGACCCGCGGCGGCGGGCTCGAGATCTACAGCGGCGAGACCGCCCTCCTCCGCTCGCGGATCATCGGGAACACCGCGGACGACGGCGCCGGCGTCAGCGTGTCCAGCGGGCGCCTCGACGCCGTCGCCACGCTCTTCTGGACCAACATCGCCGACGACGAGGGCGGCGCCATCCAGCTCCGCCCCTCCTTCGATGAAGCCACTCTCGTCAGCTGCGTGCTCATCGAGAACGCCGCCGACGCCGGCGGAGCCGTCTTCAGCGAGGCACCCCTGCTGCTCGCCCACTGCACCGTGTGGGGCAACGCCGCGCAGACCGCGGGCGGGGTGCTCGACGAGACCGTCGCCCTCACCCCGCTCGCGCTGGGCTCGATCTTCCGCCACAACGCCGACGCCACGGGCGCAAGCGCCGACGCCCAGCTCACCAGCGGGCGCCCCATCCCCGCCCTGCGATCGTTTATCCAGTCGTGGGACGCCGACGGGACCAACCGACCCGACGACCCGCGCGTCCAGATCGTCACCCAGGGCACGACGCCCGTCCCGGTCCTGCTCGACGACTCGCCCGCGATCGACGCCGGCGACACCGCCGACCTGCCCCGCGACCTCTTCGACCTCGACCACGACGGCGAAGAGTACGAGCCCTCCCCCATCGACTACCTCGCCGCCGCTCGAGCCGACGGCCCCGCCCCCGACGCCGGCGCCGTCGAACGGGCCACCTCGCACAACGACGCGGCGGACCTCACCGGCGACGGCGTCGTCGGCCCGAGCGACCTGACGGTCCTGCTCTCCATGTGGGGGCCGTGCCCCGCCCCGTGCCCGGCCGACTTTAACGACGACGCCTCCGTCGACGGCGGGGACCTCACGATCCTCCTCGGCGCGTGGACCGCGATCGTCCTCCCGCCCCCCGGGTGGTGACCCGGACGCGACGCCGGGTAGGCTGGCGCGTATGGCCCCCGTCATCGCCCTGCTCCTGATCGCCGCGGTCTCGTTCCTGGTCATCCGCGCCGGCGCCACGGCCCTCGAACACACGGGGCTCTCCCGCGACGCCGCACGCTTCCAGGCGCTCTCCGCGTTCTTCGGCGCGGGCTTCACCACGGGCGAGTCCGAGCTGGTCGTCAACCACCCGGTCCGGCGCAAGGTCATCCGCGACCTCATCGTCGTGGGCAACATCGGCGTCATCTCGCTGCTCACCACGGGCGTCGTCACCGCGACCGCGAGCGTGGACCGCGCCGACGCCCTCACCCGCGTCGGGATCATCGCCGGCGGGCTCGCGCTGTTCTACCTCCTCTCGCGCTCGTCGATCTTCATGCGACTCATCGACATCAGCATCGAGCGCGCCATCCGGCGCACCGGCATCGTCGCCGCGATGGACTACGAGAAGATCCTGCGCACGCACGCCGGCTACGGCATCGCCGAGATCGCCGTCGAGCCCGACAGCCCGCTCGCGGGCAAAACCCTCGCCGAGTCGCGCCCGCGCGACTCGGGCGTCACCGTCCTCGGCGTCTCACGCGCCTCGGGCGCGTACGACGCCGCCCCCGAGAGCGACACCACGATCAACGCCGGCGACACGATCCTCGTCTACGGCTCAGACGCCGAGCTCCGCCGGCTCGCCGAGACCCCGGCGCCTCCGCACCGCCCCACAGCGGTACCATCGGAACCATGACCACCGCCCCCGCCACACCCCGCGCCCCCCTCGAACAGGACCACGCCGCGGTCGTCGAGCTCCAGGGCGTCAAAAAAATCTACTACAAGCCCGACGGCGCGGTCCTCGTCGAGGCCCTCCGCGGCGTCGACGTCGCCATCCCACGCGGGCAGTACGTCGCCATCATGGGCCCCTCCGGCTCGGGCAAATCCACCATGATGAACGTCCTGGGCTGCCTCGACCGCCCCACCGAGGGCGTGTACCTCCTCGACGGGCAGGACGCCGCGAAGATGGACGACGAGACCCTCAGCCGGTACCGCGGACGCAAGATCGGCTTCGTCTTCCAGGCGTTCAACCTCATCAGCCAGCTGACCGTCGAAGAGAACGTCGAGACCCCCCTCTTCTACCAGCACGTCAACAAGCACACCCGGCGCGAACGCGCCATCGACAAGCTCAACCTCGTCGGTCTCGGCGACCGCCTCGGGCACCGCCCCAAGGAACTCTCGGGCGGGCAGCAGCAGCGCGTCGCCATCGCACGCGCCCTCGTCACCGAACCCGCCGTCCTCATGGCCGACGAGCCCACCGGCAACCTCGACTCCAAAACCGGCGACGCCGTCCTCGACCTCTTCGACGGGCTCCACGCCAAGGGCATGACCATCGTCATGGTCACACACGACGAGAGCGTCGCCGAACGCTGCCAGCGCGTCGTCCGCCTCCGCGACGGCAACATCGAGACCGACGAGTTCGTGCGCCCCAGAGGTACCTGAGCGTGCGCGTCCTCGGCATCGACCCAGGCTCCCGCCTCGCCGGCTACGGCTGCATCGAGATCACCACCCGCGGCGAGACCATCGTCGAGGCCGGCGTCTTCCGCCTCGGCTCCAGCGACGCCCCCCTCCCCAGACGCCTCCTCGCCCTCGAGACCGATCTCGCCGAGACCATCGAACGCCTCCGCCCCGCGCTCATCGGCGTCGAGTCACTCTTCAGCCACTCCAGCTGGCCCGCCTCGGCGCTCACGATGGCCCACGCCCGCGGCGTCGTGCTCCTCGCGGCACAAAAAGCCAAGGCCCAGCTCGTCGAGCTCCCGCCCGCCGAGGTGAAAAAAGCCCTCACCGGCTCCGGGCGAGCGAGCAAAGACCAGGTGCGCCGCGCCGTCGAGCAACTCCTCTCGCCGAACGCGCCGCTCGAACCCGCCGACGTCAGCGACGCCCTCGCCGTCGCCCTCGCCGCCGGCACGCGCGCCGAGGCGCACACGACCGCCGCGGTACACTCACCTTCATGAGCGAAACGCCCGCCGCACAAGTGCTCATCGTCGAAGACGAGCCCGACCACGCCGATGTCATGGCCGACGCCCTGCGCAAGCTCGGGCACGTCTCCACCGTCGTCAACACGCTCGACGACGCCGTCGAAGAACTCGAGGGCGGCGCATTCGACGTCATCGTCACCGACCTCCGCATGCCCGAGTCCGGCGGACGCCACGGCGCCGCGCCCGACGGAGGCGACGCCGGCTTCATCGTCCTCCGCACCGCGCGCGACCTCCAGCCCAGCGCCGAGACGATCATCGTCACCGCCCACGGCGACGTCTCCGTCGCGCGCTCCGCGTTCAAGGACGGCGCCTTCGACTTCGTCGAGAAACCCATCGACCTCGAGCTCTTCCGCGCCGTCGTCGACCGCGCCGCCGAGACCGTCCTCCTCCGCCACCACTCCGAGGGCATGGACGACCTCGTCCAGCACGACGGCTTCGAGGGCATCATCGCCGGCTCCGAAGCGATGCGCCGCATCCTCGACACCGTCCGCACCGTCGCCGCCGCCAAGATCCCCGTCCTCGTCACCGGCGAGTCCGGCACCGGCAAAGAACTCATCGCCCGCGCCGTCCACGACCACTCCCCCCGCACCAAGAAGCGCTACGTCGCATTCAACTGCGCCGGGCAGAGCGAGTCGCTCCTCGAGGACGAACTCTTCGGGCACGTCCGCGGCGCCTTCACCGGGGCCGAGAAAGAACGCGACGGCGTCTTCGAGTACGCCGACAACGGCACGCTGTTTCTCGATGAGATCGGCGACATGCCCCCCGCCATGCAGGCCAAGCTCCTGCGCGTCCTCGAGTCCGGCGAGGTCGTCCGCCTCGGCGCCAACGCGCCCAAGAACGTGGACGTCCGCCTCGTCTCCGCGACCAACAAAGACCTCGAAGCCGCCGTCAAAGACGGCTCCTTCCGCGAGGATCTCTACTTCCGCATCAAGGGCGCGCACGTCCACCTCCCGCCCCTGCGAGAACGACGCGACGACGTCCCACGCATCGTCCGCCACGCCGTCGCGCGCTTCGCCGGCGAGATGAACGCGAGCATCCCCGACGTCTCCGACGCCGCCATGATGCGACTCACCAGCTACCACTGGCCCGGCAACGTCCGCCAGCTCCTCTCGGTCGTCCAGAACATGGTCGTCACCGCCATCGGACGCGCCGAGAACACCCTCGACGTCGCGCACATCCCCGCCGACATCACCAGCGCCGACGTCCCCGACGAAGCGCCGGGCGCAGGAACCCTCGCCGGCGCCAGCCTCGAACAGATCGAGAAACGCGCCATCCGCGAGACGCTCCGACTCACCGCCGGCAACCGCGAGAAGGCCGCGAAGATGCTCGGCATCGGCGAGCGCACGCTCTACCGCAAGCTCAAGGAATACGGCCTCCGCTAAACCGTGCGCGGCGCGCCGAAAAAATCTCAGGCATCGCGCTTGGCACAACGTTCCAGATAGCGCATCATCTGTCCATGGACGCGCTGCTCCTGGTGCTCGCCGCAGCAACGCTCCTGATCATCTCGTACTTCAGTTACGGCCGGTGGCTTTCGTTCCGCGTCTTCACGCTCCGAGAAGACGCGACGACCCCGGCCGTTTCTCTGCGCGACGACCGCGACTTCGTCCCCACCAAAAAATCCGTCGTCTTCGGGCACCACTTCACCAGCATCGCCGGCACCGGACCCATCGTCGGGCCCGCGATCGCCGTCATGTGGGGATGGCTCCCCGCCGTCCTGTGGGTCGTCTTCGGCGCCATCTTCATCGGCGCCGTCCACGACCTCGGCTCCCTCGCCGTTTCACTGAAAAACAAGGGAAGAACCGTCGGCGACATCGCGGGCGATCTCCTCGGACCGCGCGTGCGCACCCTCTTCCTCGTCATCCTCATCGTCGCGCTCTGGATCGTTCTCGCCATCTTCGGGCTTGTCATCGCCGCCGTCCTCCGCCAGTACCCCGGCGCGATCTTCCCCGTCATGGTGCAGGTCCCCCTCGCGCTCGCCATCGGCGTCTTCATCCACCGCAAGGGGCGCTCCATCGTCCTGCCCTCGCTCGTCGCGCTCGCGCTCATGTACGCCAGCGTCATCTGGGGCGACACCGGGTTCCTGCACACCTTCAACGAGGTCGCCGCCGCACAGCCCACGTGGCTCTGGGTCCTCGCGCTCCTCGGCTACGCGTACGTCGCAAGCGTCCTCCCCGTGTGGACGCTCCTCCAGCCCCGCGACTACATCAACGCCCTCCAGCTCGTCACCGCGCTCGCGCTCCTCGTCGCCGGGCTCGTCGGCGCCGCGTTCCTCGGAGGCGAACCCCTCGCCCCCGGCGCCGAGCGCGTCCCCCTGAAGCTCGTCGCGCCCGTGATGAACCTCCACCCCGCCGGCGCCCCGCCGATGATCCCCGTCCTCTTCATCACCATCGCCTGCGGCGCCATCTCCGGCTTCCACTGCCTCGTCTCCAGCGGCACCACCAGCAAACAACTCAAATGCGAGACCGACGCCCACACCGTCGGCTACGGCTCCATGCTCACCGAGTCCTTCCTCGCGACACTCGTCATCGCGGCGTGCGCGGCGGGGATCGGGCTGGGGATCGACAAACACACCACGCTCGACAACGTCGCGCAGGTCGTCAGCCTGACCCACGAGTCCGCGTTCCAAGCGCAGTATTCCTCCTGGTCCGCCGCCGGCTCCCTCGGCGCCAAGGTCGGCGCGTTCGTCGACGGCGCCGCCAACCTCATCGCCGCCCTCGGCGTCCCGCACACCATCGCCCTCGCCCTCATGGGTGTCCTCGTCGCCTCCTTCGCAGGAACGTCGATGGACACCGCCTGCCGACTCCAGCGCTACGTCATCCAAGAACTCGCGCGCACACTCCTGCCCCCCTCTCCCCCGGGGAGAGGGGCCGGGGGTGAGGGCACGCGCGCATCAACAGATCGCCCCAACACAACAGAACCCGCGGGACGCCCTCACCCCTACCCACTCCCCGAGGGAGAGGGGGCCGGTACCCAACTCGCAGTCTGGCGACTCCCCTTCCGCCTCCTCGCCACCACCCACGGCGCCACCGCCTTCGCCGTGCTCACCGCCGCCGCCCTCGCCTTCCTCCCCGCGCCGGGTCAGGCGTGGTCGCTCAGCACCGCGGGCTCGGGCGGCATGCTCCTGTGGCCCCTCTTCGGCGCGACCAACCAGCTCCTCAGCGGGCTCGCCTTCATCGTGATCGCCGCGTGGCTCATCGCCAACAAACGCCCGTGGTGGTTCATCGTGCCGCCGGCCGTGCTGATGCTCGCCCTCCCCGCGTGGGCCCTCACGCTCCAGGCGTTCACCGGCAGCGCCAACCTCGACTCGTGGATGGAGAGCGGGCAGTGGACCCTCGTCGGGGTCAGCGTCTTCATGCTGGCAGTCGAAGCGTGGGTGGTCGCCGAGCTCGTCATCCGCCTGCGCTCAGGGCGGCTGGGCGGCCCGAAAGACGGGACCCAAAACGAGAAAACCGCCGATCAAGGCTCCGAGTTCTCGACCGGCGGCTGACGCGGGCAAGCCCGCGTGGATAAGCTGTGTACGAATCGGCTTGAAACCGGCTTCTGAGGGTAGCGTATCCGCTTCCCGTCGCGGGTCCAACAGGGGTGAGGTACGATTACGTGTCTTCGCTACAAAAGCCTGCAAACAAAGCCATTAAAGTCGATCCCGCGCCAGAACCCGACTGTGGAAAACTCGTGGACGTCGCGGTCGGCATCGTCCTGCGACCGGACCCTCTCCAGGGCTCGCCGATTTTGGGGATAAACCGCCCGTTCCTCGTCACGAGGCGCCGGAAAAGCACCGTCTACGGGGGCTGGTGGGAGTTCCCCGGAGGCAAGATCGAGGCGGGCGAGACGCCAGCCTCAGCGGTCGTCCGAGAACTATATGAAGAAGTCGCCATCGACGCACGCGTCCTCACCAAGCTCCCCCTCCGCACCCACACCTACGCCCACGCGACCGTCCGCCTCCACCCCCTGATCTGCCTGCCGACGCCCGAGACCCCCGAGCCCCGCGCCGTCGAGGTCGCCGAGTGGCGATGGATCACCCTCGACGGGCTCGACCGCGACACCTTCCTCCCCGCCAACGGCCCGCTGCTCGACGACCTCCGCGGACACCTCGGCGCCAAAGCCGACTGATCCCGCCCCCGGAACCGACCGAGAACACACGTGTCCCCCACAGAGGAGGTCGCGTGGACGGTGCGCCCCCACAACCCGCCCGAGGCATCGGCTCCCGCGCTCAGGCCGCGGCCGCGGCCGTGACGCTCGTCGCGCTAACGCTCGTCCTCTTCGGCGGGCTCACCCAGCGCGAGCTCGGGTACGCACTCGAAGCCCAGACCCGCGTAGAGCTCGAAGCGGTCGGCGCCAGCATCGCCGAGGAACTGCGCACACCGCTGGCCTTCACCCGCGCCGAGCACCTCGAGCGGATCGCGGCCGACGCCTTCACCCACACCGTCATCGCCAGCGTGCGCATCGCCGACGAAGACGGGCGCGCCCTCGCCCTCCAGCTCCGCCAGGACCCGTCGCGCCTCGGCGACGCCCGCGCCGTCGCGATCTCCGCCTCCCCCACCACGCTCCGCACCGCCGAAGCGGTCCTCGCCGGCAAGCGCCACCTCGGGTGGGCCTGCCGGACGCCCGTGTGGTCACAGGACGCCCCCACCCGGCTGCTCGGGTACGTGACGGTCACCGCGAGCAACGACCGCGACACGCGCCTCGCCGCGGCCCTGCCCCGCGCGGCCGCGGCCGCCGGCGCGCTCTCGCTCCTTATCTCGGGGCTCGTCGCGATCTGGGGCGCAGCCCGGCTCATGAAGCCGATCCGCCAGGTCGCCGCCGCGGCCGCGGACCTCCGCGCCGGGCGCACACCCGACGACATCCCCCACGAGGGCCCGCGCGAAACGCGCGAGCTCGCCGACGCCTTCAACGCAATGCACCGCTCCCTGAGCGACGCCCGCGTCCGACTCGAAGAGTCCAACGCGGATCTCGAACGCCAGGTCCACGAACGCACCGAACAGCTCCGCACCATGAACACGCTGCTCGAGCAGCAGATGCGCGACAAGAACGACTTCATCCGCTCCGTCAGCCACGACCTCGGCGCCCCGCTCCGCAACATCGCCGGCATGGCCACCATGGTCCTCGAAGAGCACGCCGACGCCCTCCCCGACGACGCGGTCCACTGGCTCGAGCGCATCGGCGCCAACGTGCGGATCGAATCCAACATGCTCAGCGAGCTCGTGGAACTCAGCCGCGCCGCCGAGCGCACCGAACGTCTCGAAGACATCCACGTGCGCACCGTCGCGGACGAACTCGCCGCGAGCCTCGCGCCCGACCTGACCCGCGAGAAGATCACGCTCGAGATCGCCGACGATCTCCCCGTCCTCCGCGTCGATCGCACCGATCTCTGGATGCTCCTCCAGAACCTCACCGACAACGCGATCAAGTACATGGGCGCGAGCGACACACGACGGGTGACCATCGCCCCGCTCGTGCGCGACGGCGCGACCCGCGGCGTGATCGTCAGCGACACCGGTCCGGGGATCCCCCACAACGAGCAGCAGCACCTCTTCCGCGCGTTCCAGCGCGCCTCGACCGGGGCGGGGCTCGCCGGCTCCGGCGTCGGTTTATCGGTCGTCCAGACCACCGCCGAGCGCTGGGGCGGGGACGCCCGCGTCGTCTCGGCCCCCGGAGAGGGCGCCCGGTTCGAGATCACCCTCGCCCCCGACCGGGTGGTCGCCCGCGCGACCGCACCAGCCCGCGCCGCCCAGCCCACTTCCGGCTGAACAGCCGCCTCGGATGTTCCGATAGACCTGATTCGAGAACCCGAGGAGTTGCGTTTCCAGATGTTCACGGATGCCCCGAGCCCAAACTCGGATGATCTCTCGCCCCTCCGGGTGCTGGCGATCGAAGACGACCCCGACACCGCGGCGCTCGTCACGGCGGCCCTGTCGCGCGCCTTCCCGGGGTCCGAGATCACCGTCGTCACCACCCTCGGCGCCCTAAACGAACAGGACCTCTCGACCTACAACCTCGCGCTGTGCGACCACAACCTCCCCGACGGGACCTCGTTCGACGCGATCGAGTACCTCAACGGCTCGAACAACGATCTCCCCGTGATCGTCGTCACCGGCGCGCACGACGCCGAGATCGCCGCCGAGGCCATCCGGCGCGGCGCCAGCGACTACCTCCCCAAATCACACAGCTTCCTCGCGCTCCTCCCGGTCATCTCCGCGAAGACACTCGAGGCGGCGCGCGTGCGGCGCGACAACAACCGGCTCCAGGCCGCGCTCGCCAGCTCGCTCGCCGAGCTCAAGCGGAAGAACAAGGAACTCGGGCTCGCGGCGGAGCGCTACAAGTCGCTCGCCGCGGTCGATTCCCTCACGGGCCTCGCCAACCGGCGCGTGCTCGACGAGCGCCTCGTCCAGATGTTCGCCGAGTCCCAGCGCTACGAGCACCCGCTCACCTGCCTGATGATCGACCTCGACGGCTTCAAGGGCGTCAACGACGCGCTGGGGCACCGCGTGGGCGATCAGATGCTCGAACTCGCCGGCCAGCTCGTCGCGCGTGAGATCCGCGCGACCGACGTCGGCGCCCGGTACGGGGGCGACGAGTTCGTCATCCTCATGCCGCACACCGATGCGCAGGCCGCCGCGCGCCTCGCCGACCGCCTCGCCGCCAAGTTCGTCCACGGCGCGCTCGCGATCACCAAGCGCACCGCACGCTGCGCCATGAGCGTCGGCGTCTCGACGACCGAGGGCAACCGCTTCACACAGCCCTGGGAACTCCTCGCGCACGCCGACTTCGCCCTCTACCAGGCCAAGGGCAACGAGCAGCACCGCATCATGCTCTGCGAACCCGGCGGGCAGTCCGCCCAGCCCTTCCGCTCCGAAGCCGCGTAACCCCGCTCACATGCGCTTGGACATCGCCCGGCGCAGCGCCCGGTCGTCTTCGCGCTCGCGGATGTCCTGACGCTTGTCGTGCTTGGCCTTGCCAACGCCCAGCCCGATCTGCACCTTCACCATCCCGTCCTTGAAGTACATCTTCAGCGGAACGATGGTCACGCCCTTCGTCTGCGTCTGCGCGAAGAGCTTGCGGATCTGACGCTTGTGCGCCAGCAGCGTGCGCACCCGCTTGGGGTTGTGCCCGCCGGCCGCCGGCCCGTACTCCTGCACCGTCGTGCTGTGGAGCATGAGGACGGGGCGGGGCTCCATCTCGGCCCGCACGTACCCCTCGGCGATCGAGGCCCGCCCCTCGCGGATGCTCTTGACCTCCGAGCCCGTGAGCACGATCCCGACCTCCAGCGTGTCGCTGATGGCGTAGTCGTGGCGCGCCCGCCGGTTGGCGATCTCGGGCTCGTTCGTGATGTGTTTCTTGCGCTTGGCCATGACCAGACCGGCTACGCTACGAGAGCCGAGCCCTCGCTTCAACGCAGACCCACGGAATCACGATGCCAGACGACCGCCCCGTCCTCACAATCGCCCACTCCCCGGACCCCGACGACGCCTTCATGTGGCGCGCCCTGGGCGACGCCGAGGCGGGCGTCGAGCCCCTCATCGACACCGGGCGCTTCCGCTTCCGCGCCGTCCCCGCGGATATCGAGACCCTCAACGCCCGCGCCGTCGCGACCGGCGATCTCGACCTCTCGGCCGTCTCCTACCACGTCTACCCCCACATCAAGGACCGCTACGCCATCACCTCTTGCGGCTCGAGCATGGGCGAGGGCTACGGGCCCAAGCTCGTCGCCCGCGACGCCCTGGCGCCCGAGGACATCCTCGCCCGCGATCTGCTCGTCGCCCGCCCGGGGCGCCTCACGACCGCGTCGCTGACCCTCCGCCTCATGCTGGGCGCCGAGCCCCGTTCGGTGGATCTTTCGTTCGAAGACGTCATCGACGCCGTCGTCCGCGGCGACGCGGACTGCGGGCTCGTCATCCACGAGGGCCAGCTCACCTTCCCCGAGGCCGGGCTCACCCTCGTCGAAGACCTCGGCGCGTGGTGGAAGCGCGAGACCAAGATGCCCCTGCCGCTCGGCGCCAACGTCGTCAGACGCGACATCGAGACGCGCTTCGGGCCCGGCTCGCTCGCCGACGTCGCCGGGGTGCTCAAGCGATCGATCGAGTACGGCGTCGAGCGCCTCGACGAGGGCATCGAGGCCGCGCACGCCTTCGGTCGCGGCGTCACCCTCGAGCAGACCCGCGAGTTCGTCCGCATGTACGTGAGCCCGCGCACGCTGGATATGGGCGACGAGGGCGCCCGCGCGATCCGCGAGCTCCTGGGACGCGCCGCGGGCGCCGGGCTGCTCCCCGACCCCGGGCCGGTGGACATCGTCCGCCCCGCCTGACGCCCCGCGGGTGAATCGGGGGAAAAACTGTTGGCGCTCCGGGGGGTTCCGCTACGCTCAGCGTTTCAACCTCATCTTTCAGGGGCCTCCTCCCGCATGAGCCACTCCCCCTCCCCCTTCGAGACCATGCAGGGCCACAGCCCGCCCAGCGTCACCCAGCTCAGCGTGTTCCTCGACAACCGCGTCGGCAAACTCCTCGATCTCGTCGAGGCGTTCGAAGATTCCGCGGACTGCCGCCTCTGTGCGCTCTCGGTGCACGAGGCCTCCGACTTCGCGGTCGTGCGCCTCATCTCCAACAACACCGAGGCCGCCAAGCGCATCATCCGCATGCGCAGCTGCGCGTTCTGCGAGACCGAGGTCCTCGTCGTCGAGCTTGAGATGGGGCACACCCTCGGGCAGCTCTGCCTGTACCTGCTCAACGCCGAGCTGAACATCAAGTTCGCCTACCCGTTGATGACCGAGTCCCAGCACGCGACGCGCATCGCCCTGGCCGTGGACGACCTGCACCTCGCGGGCATGGTGCTCCGGCGCAAGGGCTTCACGCTCCGGGGCGAGCACGACCTGCTCGACTGACGTGAAGATCCTCCGCACCCCGCAGGAACTCGCGCCCCACGCCCGCGGCGCGCTCGTCCCGACCATGGGCGGACTCCACGACGGGCACCTCGCGCTCGCGCGCCTCGCCGCCAGCACCGGGCGCCCCGTCGTCGTGTCCGTCTTCGTCAACCCGAAACAGTTCGAAGAAGCCGTCGATTTCGACCGCTACCCGCGCGACGTCCAGAGCGACGCCGCGATGCTCGAGCCGCTGGGCGTCAGCGTCGTCTTCGCGCCGGAGGTCGAGACCGTCTACCCCGACGACGCCCCGCCGTCGCCCGTGGTCGTCCCGCCCGTCGCCGACGGGCCGGGGCTCGAGGACGCCTACCGCCCGGGGCACCTCGCGGGCGTCTGCCAGGTGCTCTGGCGTCTCTACGAGCTCGCCCGCCCGAGCGTCGCGGTCTTCGGCGAAAAAGACTGGCAACAGCTCCTGCTCGCCCGCGCGGTCGCCCGCCAGCACGCGGCCGCGGCGAGCGAGGCCCTCGAGATCCTCCCCGCCCCCACCGTGCGCGAGCCCGACGGGCTGGCGATGAGCAGCCGCAACCGGTTTCTCCCGCCCCGCGACCGTGGCTCGGCCGCGGCGATCTCCCAGGCGCTAACGCTCGCCGCGGAGATCGACGACGCGCCGGACGCCGAGCACGCGATGCGCGCGCACATGGAACGCGCCGGGCTGAAGGTGGAGTACGCGGTCGTGCGGGACGCCGAGACGCTGCTCGAACCCGTCGCGGGGCGCCCCGCGCGGGCGCTCATCGCGGCGCGTCTGGGCGAGGTCCGCCTGATCGACAACGCCGCGTGGCCCCCGGCTATGCTCCGGGTATGACAACGACGCCCGCCCTCCGCCAGTCCCCGTTCCACGCCTTCCACGCCCAGCGTGGGGGGCAGATGGTCGATTTCACAGGCTGGGAACTCCCCATCCGCTACACGAGCATCATCGAGGAGCACCACCAGGTGCGTTCCTCGGGCGGGCTCTTTGACGTCTCGCACATGGGGCGCCTCCGCATCAGCGGGCGCCACGCGCGCCGCCTGCTCGAGCGCGTGTGCATCCGGCGCATCTCCGACATGCAGGAGAAGCAGTGCCGCTACACGATGGTCTGCAACGAGCGCGGCGGGGTGATGGACGACGTCATCGTCAGCCGGTTCGAAGAGGACGATTTCCTCGTCGTCTGCAACGGCGCCAACCGCGAGAAGATCGTCGCGCACTTCCAGAGCGTCATCGCCGACCAGAGCTACACCGTGAAGCTCAAGGACACGACGCTCGACACCGCGATGGTCGCGGTGCAGGGCCCGCGGGTGATGGACGTCATCGCGAAGGTCTCGAGCGAGGTCCCGACCCTCAAGCGTTTCCGGTTCACGGTCAAGAACATCATGATCGCCAAGCTCATCGTCAGCCGCACCGGGTACACGGGCGAGGACGGGGTGGAGGTCATCGTGCCGGCGAAGTTCGCGAGCACGGCGCTGAAGATGCTCCTCAAGGACAGCTCGGGCGCCGACGAGATCGTCAAGCCCATCGGGCTGGGCGCCCGCGACACGCTGCGCATGGAAGCGGGCATGCCCCTCTACGGGCACGAGCTCAACGAAGACCTCAGCGCCGTCGCCGCGGGGATGCCCTTCGCGATGAACCTCGACAAGGCCGACGACGAACGCGGCGAGCCCTTCATCGGGATGGAAGCGCTCCGCGAGCACGCGGCACACGGCGTGCCCCGCGTGCTGACCGGGCTGCTCCTGGACGGGCGGCGCAGCGCGCGACAGGGCATGCCCGTGCGCATCGGCGACGAGGTCGTGGGCGAGGTCACCAGCGCCTGCGTGAGCCCCACGCTCGAGCGCCCCATCGCGATCGCGCTCGTTGACACTGGAAAGATCGAAGAAAACGCCGCCGTGCGCGTCGAAGCGGGCGCGGACCGGTTCATCGAGGGCGCGATGACGCCCCTGCCGTTCTACAAGACCGGGAAGTAATGCAACGGGGTGGCACTGGCAGCTCGCTGCCAGTGGTTGGTCGAGTGCGCAGACACTGGCAGCTCGCTGCCAGTGCCACCCGGGAACGGATTAACTCGCGCGTCGGACCGACGACGAACGCCCGCGCCCACGCCCGGTGCGCCGCACGCCCTTGCTGCCGGCGGGGTCGCGCGGCTCGTCTTCCTCGGTGCGGAAGAAACGGCTGGGCTTGTCGTCGCCGAGGCGGGTGTTGAGCTTCTTGAGAGCGCCGATCTCGATCTGGCGCACGCGCTCGCGCGTCAGCCCGATCTCCTCGCCGATCTCTTTGAGCGTCTTGGGCGCCCGCCCGTCGAGCCCGAAGCGCATCCGCAGGATGCTCGCCTCGCGGTCGTCGATGGATTCGAGCAGGCGGCGCACCGTCTCGAGCTGATCGTCCTGGACGACCCGCTCGTCGGGCATCGCGATCTTCGTGTCAGACAGCATCGCCGCGAAGTCCGCGACCTCGCCGTCCTCGCCCAGCGGCGCCTGCGTCGGCGAGTGGTACGCCTTGACCGCGCTCTGGATGATCTTGACCTTCTTGACGGGCACGTTGAGGCGCTCGGCGAGCTCCTGCATCGAGGGCTGGCGCCCCAGCTCCTCGTGGAGGCGGCGCTGGGCCTGCTTCCACTTGGCGATGAGCTCGACCATGTAGGCGGGCACGTGGATGGGCTGGACGGCGTTGATGAGCGCCCGCTTGATGGCCTGCTTGATCCACCACGAGCCGTAGGTGGAGAACCGGGCCCCCTGCGCCGGGTCGAAGCCCTCGACGGCGCGGATGAGTCCGATATTGCCCTCTTCGATCAGGTCCGAGAGCGTGAGCCCGCGGTTGGCGTACTTCTTGGCGATCGAGACCACCAGGCGGAGGTTGCTCCGCACCATGAGCTCCCGGGCCTCGGGACAGCTGTCGTTGATGATCCGCCAGCCGTTGAGTTTCTCCTCCTCGGCCGTGAGGAGGGGATACCGGTTGATCTCGCGGATGTAGAGCTGGAGCTCGTTCTTGACTTCTCGAACGGCCATAACAGCCTTGCCCCCCGACGACGCGATCACCCCGACTGCGCAACTCTGCAGTGGACGGGGCCCCGCGGCTGGGCTACGGCGTCGCCCCCTGTGCGACCGACGCCGTAACGGTTGTTCGTTCACTTTCGGCCTCCGGTTGCACCGCCTTTACGCTTCCGCCCGGTCTGGCCCGATCCCAGTCGCTTCGGACCTACCCGGACCCGACGGCCCGCGCGATCCCCCGATACGGACCTATAGTCCACACCGTGGCGAGCCGAGAACCCAAACCAGCGATGCACTACGACCTCCGCCAGATCCTGCGCGAGTGGCCCTATGAACCGGGCCAGCTCTCCGTCCGCATGATCCAGGGCGACGACGGGCGACCCAAGCTCCAGCTCCGGGTGGACCTGGGGATCCTCCAGATGGAGCTCGCCGGCAGGCCCGACGGGCGACGCCCCGAGGGCTGCGAGAGCCTCCTCGAGCTCTGCGAGACCATGCTCGACGAGCACGTCGCGACCGGCGGCGAGCCCGAGGACTTCAACGTTGACGACGAGATGTGCCGACGCCTGCGCGAAGAGGCCGTCCAGTACTACCACCGCTACGTCGCGCTCTTCGTGCTCGAGGAGTTCGACCTCGTCGTACGCGACACCTCCCGCAACCTCCGCCTGATGGAGTTCTGCAAGGAGCACGCCGGGAGCGACGAGGACCGCGAGGCCCTCGAGCCCTTCAAGCCCTACGTCCTGATGATGCGCGCCCGGGCCCTCTCGGGCGCCGCGATGGAGGACGACGAGGCCAAGGCCGCCCTCCTCGCGATCGACCTCGGCCTCGACGAGATCCGCGCCCACTTCGAGGAACACGACCAGCCCGACGCCTTCGAGCAGTCCAGCGAGGCCCAGCTCCTGCGCAGCATGCGCGACGCCCTCGCCCCCAAGCTCCCCGTAACCGCACGCACCGAGCTCCAGAGCCGCCTCCGCCAGGCCCTCGACAGCGAGAACTACGAGCTCGCCGCCATCCTCCGAGACGAGCTCCGCCTGATGGGCGCCCAGCGCCCCAACGACACGCCCACCACGCCCCCGGGCGGCGAGCCGCCGACACCGCCCCGGGCCTGATTTCCACGCGACCCGGACGCCCGTCCCGGCTACAATGGAATGATTCTAAGTGTCACTCACCGCGGCCCCGACGGCCGCGTTCCTCTGGAGCACCACCAGATGTCCCTTTCGCTCCCGGTCTACATGGACCATGCCGCCACCACGCCCTGCGACCCCCGCGTGGTCGAGGCGATGCTCCCCTACTTCACCACCACCTTCGGCAACCCCGGAAGCCGCAACCATTCGTTCGGCTGGGAGTCCGAGGAAGCCGTGGACATCGCGCGCCGCCAGTGCGCCGATCTCATCGGCGCCGGCCCCAAGGAAATCATCTTCACGTCGGGCTCGACCGAAGCGAACAACCTCGCCATCAAGGGCGCCGCGAGCATGTACGCCAAGAAGCCCGCAGGCGAGACCGGGCGCGGGCACGTCATCAGCGCCGTCCACGAGCACAAGGCCGTCCTCGACGTCTGCCGACGCCTCCAGAAGGACGGCTTCGACGTCACCTTCCTCGAGCCCGGGCAGGACGGCATCATCACCGCCGAGATGGTCAAGAACGCGATGCGCGACGACACCATCCTCGTCACGCTCATGTGGGCCAACAACGAGATCGGGACGATCAACGAGATCCCCGAGATCGGGAAGCTCTGCAAAGACAACAACGTCATCTTCCACACCGACGCCACGCAGTGGGTCGGGAAGATGCCCACCGACGTCGAGCGCGACAACATCGACCTCATGTCCTGGTCGAGCCACAAGATCTACGGGCCCAAGGGCGTCGGCGCGCTCTACGTGCGCCGACGTCGCCCCCGCGTCCGCCTCACCCCCATCATCGAGGGCGGCGGGCAGGAGCGCGGCTTCCGCTCGGGCACGCTCAACGTCACCGGCATCGTCGGCTTCGGCAAGGCCTGCGAGCTGTGCGCCCAGGAGATGGAAGCCGAGGGCGAACGCCTCTTCAAGCTGCGCAACCGCCTCGAAACAGGCCTCATGGAAGACATCGAGGTCTGCGAGGTCAACGGGCACGCCGAGAAGCGCCTCCCCCACCTGACCAACATCTCCTTCGGCTTCGTCGAGGGCGAGGGCCTGATGATGGCGATCAGCAACATCGCCTGCTCCTCGGGCTCGGCGTGCACCAGCGCCAGCCTCGAGCCCAGCTACGTGCTCAAGAGCCTCGGGGTCGGCGACGAGCTCGCCCACTCCTCGCTGCGCCTCTCCCTCGGGCGCTTCACGACGGAAGAAGAGATCGAGTACGCGATCGTGGAACTCCGCAAGGCCGTCCTCCACCTCCGCGCCCTCAGCCCCCTCTTTGACATGCACAACGAGGGCATCGACATCTCCCAGATCCAGTGGGCCGACCACTAACCCGAACGCACAACTCTCCGAAGGGAGAACACCAATGGCATACAGCGAAAAAGTCATCGACCACTACTCGAACCCGCGCAACGTCGGGAACTTCGGCACCGGCTCCGAGGTCAAGACCCGCGACGACGTCGGCGTCGGCATGGTGGGCGCCCCCGAGTGCGGCGACGTCATGCAGCTCCAGATCAAGGTCGACAAGGCCACCGGCAAGATCGAGGACGCCAAGTTCAAGTGCTTCGGCTGCGGCTCGGCGATCGCCTCCTCCTCCCTCGCGACCGAGTGGATCAAGGGGCGCACCCTCGAAGAGGCCGAGGCCCTCCGCAACACGGAACTCGTCGAGGAGCTGAGCCTCCCGCCCGTGAAGATCCACTGCTCCGTCCTGGCCGAGGATTCCATCAAAGCCGCGATCAAGGACTACCGAGAAAAGAACGGCATCGAGGCCCCGGCCCACGATCACGCCCACTGATGGAAGACGGGGCGACAAGGGCCTAGAATCCCTCCCCCTTCTGGAGACCGCACCCATGGAACTGACCCTGACCGAAAAAGCCGCCGGCGAGATCCGCAGCATCATCGAGCAGCAGGAGCTCGACACCGAGAACGTCCGCCTCCGCGTGGGCGTCAAGGGCGGCGGCTGCTCCGGGTTCTCCTACATCCTCGATCTCACCGAGAACCAGAAGGACACCGACGAGCTCGTCGAGCAGCACGGCATCAACATCATCTGCGACCCCAAGTCCCTCCTCTACCTCGGCGGCGTGACCATCGACTTCAAGGACGAACTCATGGGACGCGGCTTCGTGTTCAGCAACCCGAACGCCAGCGCCACCTGCGGCTGCGGCTCGAGCTTCAGCGCGTAAAACGCAACGCAACCCAATCGCCCCCCCAAAGCCCCGCACCACGCGGGGCTTTTTTTCACGCGCGCCGCTCCGCCCCCTCTCCCCCGGGGAGAGGGTTGGGGTGAGGGGACCAAGTCACACTCGAGCGAAGCGAGACCTCCTTCTGCCCCCTCTCCCACCGGGAGAGGGCCGGGGTGAGGGGCTCCCCCTCCTACTCCCCACTCCCAGCCTCCTTCAAAATCAACCGCAACACCGTCTCAATTTCAGCGCTCACAAGCGACGCGCTCACGCGCACCACCTTCACCCCCTGCGAGCGCAAATACACATCGCGCGCGTGATCGCGCACCGAGCGAGACTCATGCACGCGCCCGTCGACCTCAACAACCAGCCGAGCCTCGTCGCAGTAGAAATCACACACGTACGGACCGAGCGGGTACTGACGACGAAACTTCAGGCCGCCGAGCTTGCTGCTGCGCAGCCGCGACCACAGCGCACGCTCCGGCGGCGACAGCCGTTGCCGGAGGTCGCGCGCCGCTTCGATCCCCGCGTCAGCGTGCTTGTGCCGGGGCATCCGTTCAGCCCGTCCCCTCACCCCAACCCTCTCCCCGAGGGAGAGGGGGCCGGATCACTTTGCCTCGACGATCTCCCGCGTCAGCTTCTCGAACTCAGCGAGTATTTCCGTATGCGCCTCCCCCGTCGCTGGCCCGGAAAAACCCGAGTGGATCGCGCGCACCGTGCCGTCGGGGTTGATCCAGATCGTCGTGGGGTAGCTCTTGATCGCGCTCAGCGCGGGCAGCGTCGCGGCGGTCTTCGTCTTGTCGTTCACGCCCGCCGCCACGAACTCCCACGTCGCGCCGTGGCGCTCCTTGAAGCGGTCGATCTGCTGGCGGCTCCGCTCCGCGTCGTCCGTGTACTCGTACGCGAGGCTCAGGATCTGCAAGCCCTCGTCGTGGTGCCTCTCATAGAGATCCACCAGCGCCGGTGCCTCGTCGTGGCAGTTCGGGCACCACGTGCCGAAGACCTGCACGATCGTCGGCTTCCCCGCGTACGGCGCCTCGTCGAGCCGCTCGATCCCCAGCCGTGTCACGCCAGGCTTGAGCGACACCTCATCAAACGGATCCGGCAGCTTGTACTCCTCACCCTCGGCGAGACGGCGCGCGGTGAACGTCTCGTGCCAGTGGTTGCCGGAGTAGAAGTGGCCGTTGGTGAGGTCGCCGGTGTTGGGGTCGATGTCCGCCATGAAAACAAACGCGTGGGCGCCGTCAAAGACAGAGAGGCCAAGTTTCATCCCAAACCGATAGATCGCGCCGCCCAGGTATCGATAGTCACCTGTCGGCGTGAGAATCGTTCCCGACGCACCCTTCACGCCGGGTGTCTGATGTATCTGGAAATCGCCGATCGCCGCCCCGCTTTTCTCAAAGTCCATCTCAAAGCGAACGGTATGAGGCGGGCCAGCAGCCTCTTCCGAGTAAAAACCAGGCGCGCTGTCGATCCGACGCGCCTTCAAACGCATTTCGACCGGGCCGTCGGCACGCCGCTTCGTCCACGTGCCCTCGTACGGCGCCGGCTGCCCGCGACGCGGTGCTTCACCCGGGCGCATCTCAAGCTCCGAGTCGTAGTGCGGGAAGGACAACGTGATCCGTTCGCCCTCGCGCATCGCGTCGACCCGGATTTCCTCGTCGGCGTTATGGACGTACGCGTCGCTCTCACCCTGCGCATCAGAAACCGTCATGTAAAACGGGATCCCGCGCTCGTCATCGATCATCAGCTGGCACTCGTACCACGAGTACCCCTCGCGCTCAGTCGCGTGCGCCGCTGGCTCTGCCGCAACGAAACTCACAAACACCAACACCCCAACCAACGCCGCAAGCACACCGCGCATGACACATCTCCTTCGCGTTGCGCAAAGTGTATCTGCCCCCCTCTCCCCGAGGGAGAGGGGTTGGGGGAGAGGGCGGGGGCGCACTGATCGCGCATCGCCTCGCTCAATCGCGGCGTTAAACGAACCCTCTCCCTAGCCCTCTCCCTGTGGGAGAGGGGACCAGAGGGGATGCTTACGCGTTGCCGTCCTTCTCCGCCATCATGCGGATCATGTCCACGCAGCGGTTCGCGTAGCCGGCCTCGTTGTCGTACCAGCTCACGACCTTGAAGAACCGGTCGTTGAGCTCGATGCACGCGCCGGCGTCGTAGATGCTGCTGCGCGGGTCGCCGATGAAGTCGCTCGAAACGACCGCCTCTTCGGTGTACCCCAGCACGCCCGACATCGGGCCCTCGCTCGCCGCCTTCATCGCCGCGTGGATCGCGTCGAGGCTCGTCGCCTTCGCGGTGCGGAACGTGAGGTCCACCGCCGACACGTCCGCCGTCGGCACGCGGAAGGACATGCCCGTGAGCTTGCCCTTGACCGCGGGGATGCACAGGCCGACCGCCTTGGCGGCGCCCGTGCTCGCGGGGATGATGTTCATGTACGCGTTGCGCCCGCCGCGCCAGTCCTTCTTGCTCGGGCCGTCCTGCGTGGGCTGCGTCGCGGTCACGGCGTGCACCGTCGTCATCAGACCCTCTTCGAGCCCGAACGAATCGTTGATCACCTTGGTGATCGGCGCGAGGCAGTTGGTCGTGCACGACGCGTTGGACACGATCGTGTCCGTCGCGGGGTCGTACGTCTCGTGGTTCACCTTGTAGGCGAGCGTCTTGACCGTGTCCGGGTCCTTCGTGGGCGCAGAGATCAGCACGCGCTTGGCGCCGCCCGTGAGGTGCTTGCTTGCGCCGGCCTTGTCCGTGAAGAACCCGGTGGACTCGAGCACGTAGTCGGCGCCCAGGTCGCCCCAGGGCAGGTTCGCGGGGTCCTTGTCCGCGAGGCCCTTGGTCTTCTGCCCGCGGCAGGTGATGTAGTCGCCCTCGATCCCCACGCCGTCAAAGCCGCCGTGCACCGTGTCGCGCGAGAGGAGGTACGCGAGCGAGTCGTTCTCGACGAGGTCGTTGACCCCGACGATCTCAAAACCGCCCTGCTCGACCATCGCGCGGTAGACCAAACGACCGATGCGACCGAACCCGTTGATGCCCACACGAATGGCCATAGCGCACGCTCCTTCTTGCGTTCGTTGCTGCTCGCCCGACTCCCTGTCGGGCCCCGCCGACGCGGGAGAGGCAGGGTAGCCGCCAACATTGACCCGGGCCATCATGCTCCCCTCCCTCTCCCTCGGGGAGAGGGCCGGGGTGAGGGCTCCCGCGCTCGACCCTACCCCCGGCGCACCGGCAGCTGGACCCGCAGCTCGAAGTGCTCGAGCCCATGCGCGAAGGGACGCCCGATCCACGCCTCAAAGCACGGCTGGTCGTCGGGGACGTACCCGCTCGTCGGCAGCCACGTCCCGAAGAGCCAGTCGAGCGCCCGCATCTCCAGCTCGATCCCGCCGCGGATCGTCACCTCCGCCACCCGCATCGCCGGGAACGCGTACCGCCCGACCTCCCCCTCCGGCGCGACCCCCTGGGCCTCCACCGCCACGTCGTACCGGCAGTCCGCCAGCTCGACGACCTCCGGGTCGTCCCACATGTAGCCGTACCACGGGCGGTCCGCGACGCCCTCGCGCTCCGCCCACGCGACCAGGCGCTCGCTCGCCTCGACCACCACGTTCGCCCGGTACGGGTCGAGCACGCGGATGTACGCCATCGTGCGCGCCGGCAGGTCGCGGAGTTCCACCACAAACCCGTCCGGGTTCTCCCCCACGGGCAAACGCTCGACGCGGAGCGACGCGTCCCCCGACTCCACCAGCGCGTCCATCTCGCCGCGCTTCGTGCGCCGCCACTCGTCGCGATCGAACGCGCTGGGCGGGACGCCGTACTTCTTCTTGAAACTCCGCGAAAAATCCGCCGACGACGAGAACCCGCAGTCGAGCGCCACGTCCGTGAGCGAACGCCCCGGCGTGCGCAACATGATCGACAGCGCCCGCTCGAGCCGCAGCCGCTTGACGAACTGCGCGGGCGTCTCGCCGACGATCGCTCCGAAGACCCGATGGAAATGAAAGGGCGAGAAACACGCGACGCCCGCGAGATCCTCAAGCCGCAACGGCTCCGCCAGGTTCGCGACGACGTGATCGATCGCCCGGTTCACCCGGTCCACGTACGCCGCCGGGGGCGCCGCCCCGCCCGTGTTTTCCGCGTCGTTTCGCAAGATATGCCAAGCCTCACACCCTGTGATCCGCGACACTCCCCAACAAGGAGATCATAAATGACCGCACGCGCCGGGTTCACGACCCCTGTTCTCTTCGTCGTTCTTTCTGCCGTTCTCGGGCTCGCCGCCGTCGTCGGCGCCCACGCCCCCAAGGAGCACGCACCGATGCAGCTCGGCAACTTCTCCGTCAGCCTCGCCGTCAAGGACCTCGCCGCCTCCCGCGCGTTCTACGAAACGCTCGGGTTCACCGTCGTCGGCGGGAACGCCGAGCACAACTGGCTCATCCTGCGCAACGGCTCCACCAAGGTCGGGCTCTTCCAGGGCATGTTCGAAGACAACATCATGACGTTCAACCCCGGCTGGGACGACGACGCCAACCCGCTCGAGTCCTTCGAAGACGTGCGCGACATCCAGGCGCGCCTCAAGGACGCCGGCGTCGCCCTGCTCATGGAAGCCGACCCCGCCAGCGACGGCCCGGCCCACATCGTCTTCCAGGACCCCGACGGCAACCAGATCATGCTCGACCAGCACGTCGCCAAGCCAAAGAATTGATCCCCCCCTCTCCCCATTCCGATGGGGAGAGGGCAGGGTGAGGGGCTCCCACTCCTACCGGTCTGGGTTCAACGGAAACGCTCGCTCCGCTCGCAAGACGAGGCTCAACCCTCACCCCAACCCTCTCCCCTTCAAAAGGGGAGAGGGGGCAAGAGATCAACATCTCGCTCTTACCCCTTCATCAACCCCGCAAGGATCTCAACGCCGCGGCGCAGCTTCTCCTCGGAGGCCGACAAACTCAGGCGCACGTGCGTGTCGCGGCTGGAGAACACCCCGCCGGGGATGCACAGCACGTTCTGCTCGATCGCCTTCTCCACGAGCTGCGTGCCCGTGAGCCCGAGGCGCTCGGGGACCTTGGGAAAGACATAGAACGCCCCGCCCGGCGTCGCGACGTCGGTCACGGGCGAGAGGATCTCCAGCACCATGTCGCGCCGCTTCTGGTAGTCCGCGACGTGCGCCGAGACGTCCGCGTCGAACGCCGCCACGCACCCGGCCTGCGCCATCGACGGCGCGCACACGAACGAGTACTGCTGCAGCTTGCCCATCTCCCGCAGGATCGGGCCCGGGCCGGCCGCGTAGCCCATCCGCCAGCCCGTGCAGCCGTAGGTCTTGCCGAAGCCGCGCACCAGCAGCACGTTCTCCTCCGCGCCTTCAAACCGCCCGGGCGACGGGCAGCGGGCGCCCGGCTCGCCGCGAGGCGAGGGCTCGAGCGCGTCGGAGTACACGAACTCGTCGTAGATCTCATCCGAGAGCAGGATCACGCCCTTGTCGCGGCACAGCTCGAGCAGCTCGCGGCACTCGTCGTTCGTGGGGACCACCCCGCTGGGGTTGCCCGGCGAGTTGAAGAGGACGAACTTCGTGCGCGCCGTGATGAGCGGCTCGACGCGCTCGGCCGTCATGCGGAAGTCGGGGTACGTGTCGCACAGCACGCTCGTCGCGCCGATCATCTTCCCGATGTTCGGGTACACCACGAAGTACGGGTCGGGGATGATGAACTCGTCGCCCGGGTCGAGCAGGGCCATCGCCGCGAGCATCAGCGCGCCCGAGGTGCCGCTCGTGATCATCAGCGCCGTGCGTTCGGGGTCGTCCAGCGGCGGGAGGTCGGGATGGACGTCCCACCCGAGGTCAGCGCTCAGGTGCGCCGCCGTGCGCTCGCGCAGCGGGGCGATGCCCTGCGAGAGCGTGTAGCCGTTGGCGCCCGCTTCGATCGCCTCGGCGGCCGCGCGGCGCATGACTTCAGGCACCGGGAAATCCGGTTGCCCGATGGAGAGGTTGATGGGGTCGTCGAGTTTCGCGCCGAGCTCGAAGATGCGCCGGATGCCGGAGCCGTCGATGCCTGTCGTGCGCGCAGAGAGCAGTGACTGAACGTTCATGCGCTCAGCCTATACCGATTGGCGTCGTCTCAGGTGGACTTGGTCTTGCGGAGACCGAGCACCGGCTTCTTCTTGGGGTCGTAGCTGGAGTTGTCCTGCAGCTTCGCGATCCGCTCGGCGCGCTTGAGCACGCTCCGCTTGGTGTTGAGGGCGCCAGTGGTCACCTTGAGGCTTGAATGGAGGCTCATCCGTCTGCTCCCGGTCAAAAAAGACACCCCGGCTTCCGCTCGAACCCGGGCCGACCAGTGTACCAGCTTCCCGGGCGAAGTCGAGCGGGGCCTTAGCCCCGGAACTTCTCGAGGTAGAGGTCGCTGAAGTCGGAGCTGCCCTTGTGGTCCCGCTTCCAGCGCGACCCCAGCTCCCGCAGGTGCTGCTTGAAGGAAAGCGCCCGGGCCGATGACGCCTGCCCGCGTTCGAACCCGTCGAGCACGATCACCTTCACCAGCCCGCCGGAGACCGCCTCGGTCATCGCCGGGATGCCCCGCGAGTCGAGCCACGCCACCAGGCGGTCGCCCTCGGCGGGCAGGTCCCGCACCAGGACGTAGTAGTTCAGCCCCTCGACCCGCGTCTCGCCCCCCACCGTCGGGGCGTCGTCGGGCGTCTCCTCGCTGGCTTCTTCAGCCCCGCTCACGCCCTCGCGGGAGGCCGCCGTGGGGAGAGCCGACTCGATCCGGGGGCCCTCGTGGCGGGGCGTCAGGTTGAGCGTCGGGGGGCCGGAGTCGAGCGGGTCGGTCACCGAGAGCTGGGCCTTCTCCTGCGCCGCGGCGTGCTGGGCCACGCGCTCGGCCCGCCCGAAGCCGATCACGTACCCGAAGATCCCCGCCGCGATGATCACCGCCGCCACCACGAAGATGTACCCCGCGGGCACGCGGATGGTGCGACCGGCCCAATTGAGCATCGAACCGCCCCCGCCGCCCTCGCTCGGCGCGGAAGCGTCAGCGGGGCCCGCGCTCGGGCGCGGGGAGTTACGGACAAGTTCCAGGAGCACGGGGCCCGAGCGGCGCGGGGACATAAGCGGATTGTCCGCGGTTTCTTCCGTGGGGGCAAGGCGGCGGTTCAAACCCGCCCCAGACGGGGGTTAGCCCTCGGCGATCACCGACGCGATCGCCATCCCCCCCGCGTGGGACAGCGAGACCACCCAGCGGCGCGCGCCGATCCGCTCGCCCGCGGCCGCGGCCGCCCCGCTCAGCCGCAGCGTCGGGCCCTGGCCCTCGGCCCGCTCGATCGAGATGTCCGTCCAGCGGATGCCCCCCGTCAGCCCCGTCCCGAGGGCCTTGAGGGTCGCTTCCTTGGCGGCGAACCGCGCCGCGAGGTGCTCGTCGATCCGGCGCGGGCGATCGCTGGCGTAGGCCCGCTCCGACGCCGTGAAGACGCGGGTCAGGAAGCGCTCGGCGTGGCGCTCGCGCATCGACGCGATCCGCGCCACCGGCGCGAGGTCCACTCCGTGTCCGACGATTGCCATAGCCGGATCGTACCCGCGGGGCGCCTAACGCACCGCGACGAGCGTGACGCGCATCGTCAGCGTCGTGTTCGGCGGGACCACGCCGTCGGCGTAGCCGTCCTCGCCGTAGTGCATGTCGGGGGGGAGCACGACGTCGCGCACCCCGCCGGGGCGCATCCCGAGGATCGCCTCCTCGACGCCGGCGATGACCGTTTCGTCCCCGAGCGTCCAGGTGTGGCTCTTGTACCCCGTGATGTTCACGAGGAGTTTCCCGTCTGGGAGCGCGAGGGTGTACTTCGCGGTGATCTCGTCGCCCAGCTTGGCGGGCACGCCGCTGCCGGTCTTGAGGTCCGTGATCTTGAACTCCGAGTGCTGGGACAGCAGGACCTCGCGGTCCGAGCACCCGGCGCAGAGCACGAGGGCGACGCCGAGCAGGATGGCGCGGAGCGGGGTCACCCCATGGCTATCGGTCGTTTGGGGCGGGCTCTCAAGCGAGGCGCTGGCGGATCGTCGCGAGCAGCTCGGACGCCACGACGTCCGCGGGCGGGGCGGCGTCGATCACCACGCAGCCCTCGGGGTCGCGCCGGGCCTGCTCGAGGTACCCCTCGCGGACCCGCGCCCGGTACCGGGCGTCGCGGGACTCGATGCGGTCGGGCTCGCCCGAGATGCGGGACGCCGCCGTCGCCTCGTCGGCGTCGAAGATCACCACGAGGTCGGGGCGCAGCTCCTCGCACGCGGCGCGGGCGACGTTCTCGATGTCCTCCCGCGACAACCCGCCCCCGGCGCCCTGGTACGCCAGCGTGCTCGAGACGAACCGGTCGGCGAGCACCAGCTCGCCCCGTCCCAGCGCCGGGCGGATGCGCTCCTCGACGAGCTGGGCCCGGCTTGCCATGTAGAGCAGCATCTCGCAGCGGGGCGACATGTCGCCGGCGGTTTTGTCGAGCAGGATCCGGCGGATGTTCTCGCCGATCGCCGTCCCCCCGGGCTCGCGCACGTCGCACACCGTCAGGCCGGCGCCCCGGCAGAGATCGAGGAAGCGGGCGAACTGCGTGGACTTGCCCGACCCGTCGGGCCCGTCGAACACGACGAAGCGACCGCCCAGCGAGGCGAGCCACGCGTGATCAGTGGGTCCGGTCTCGGGCGATGAGGTGTCGATGGCGGCTTCGGCGGAGGGGGTCGTCATGGGCGACGTCCTTGTCGCGGGGTGGCGGCGCGGGTGGTTAGGGCTCGATCGCCATCAGCCGGATGATCCCGTCCGACAGCGAGCCGAAGAGTTTGTAGTCGATTTCCTCGTCCGGGTCCTCGGCCAGCAGCACGAACCGGAACCGCGCGCCGTCGAGACGTTCGAGCAGGTACGCCTCGGCGAAGACGCCGGGCTCGCCGCCGCTGACGCGGAAGACGAACGACCAGATGCCCAGCTGACGCTTCCGCTCCGTGACCTCGTTGAGCGCGGCGCGGACGGCGCCCGTCTCGTCGGCGTCTATCGCGGCCTCGATCCGACCCAGCACGTCGCAGAGCTCGTCGGCCGACGCGCGCCACTCGACCTCGCGCACGCGCGTGGGCGTGACGATCGCGCCGGCTTCTTCTTCGGTCGGGAGCTTCCGCCAGTCGAGATCGACCAGCACCGAGCGCCGCTCGTCCTCGTTCTCCGCGGACGCGTACGCGTCGTACAGGTCGCCCTCGAGAAGCTTGAGCTTGTAGAACTCACCCGTCGTCAGGAACGGGAAGTTGGGCGAGTCGTCGCCCTGCACGTCCGCGACGAACGCCTCCACCTCGCCGCGCCCCAGCCAGCCGATCAGCTGATCGACCGCGGTCAGATCGCCGCGCAGCGCGAAGTCCAGAAGCTCGGCAGCGGAGTAGATATCCCCCTCGCGGACCACGGGGAGGTTCGGGCTGATCAGGCTCACGAGCCCGTCGCGCAGCGGGACCAGACGCTCGAGGAACGTCGCGTCCTTGGACGCCTGCTCCGCGAAGAGCGCGATGGGGAAGATCTTCGACGCGGGGCCCGTCGCCACGCGCTCGCTCTCGCTCAAACGCAGGAAGGGCTTGGTTCGCCCGTCGAGGATGCGCTCAACGCGGATCGACACGCCGGGCGGCATCGGGCGGTTGCCCAGCATCCACGTCAGGTCGCCCCAGGTGTCGTCGCCGTCGAGGGGCGAGTTCACCAGCGGCTTGAGGCGGTAGACGCTGATGCGGTGCGGCGGGGCTTCCTCCACCCCGAGGCTGGCGATCCACCAGCTCCGCCCGTTCTTGGCCCGCAGCAGAACATCGAGCTCGAGCGCGTCGATCTCTGTCACCTTGGCGACCACGAACCCGCCCCCGGTGCCCTGGAGGTAGCTCCGCATCGCGGTGACGAGCATGGACGGCTCGGGCGCCGGGGTGTCGTTGATCGTCTCGCCGAGACGCTCCCGGAACGCCTCCTCGCTCGGGGCCGCGGCGGTCTCGAGGAACCACTCGAGGAGGGCGCCGGCGGGGGTGTCCGGGATGGCGACGTCCTCGGCCGACGCCTCGCGCGCGAGCGCGGGCGTCAGGGCGAGCAGGAGAGCGAGAAGCAGCGTGCGGGCGTGGTGTGTCATCAGTCGTCGTCGTCCTCGTGGGGCTTGAAGGCCGCCACGACGTCGGCCTGCACGTTCGGCGGGGCCTGCTCGTCGTGGCTGTATTCCATCGTGAAACTCCCGGCTCCGGCGGTGATGCTCTTGAGCTGGCTGGAGTAGTTGCGCACTTCTGAGAGCGGGATGATCACGCGCACGAGGCACATGTTGCCGGGGAGCATGTCGGAGCCCTGGATACGGCCGCGCTTGCCGCTGACGTCGGCGGAGATGTCGCCCATGTTGTCCTGCGGCGCCGTGACCTCCATCTCGACGAAGGGCTCGAGCAGGACGGGCTTGGCCTTCTGCACGGCGTCGATGAACGCCTGCTTGCCGGCCGTCGATGAACGCGATTTCCTTCGAATCCACCGGGTGGTGCTTGCCGTCGTAGACCTCGACCTTGACGCCCTCGAGCGGGTAGCCGGCGATGGCGCCGTGCTCGAGCACCTGGTGCACGCCCTTCTCGATCGCGGGCATGAACTGGCGGGGGATCGAGCCGCCGACCGTCTCGTTGACGAACTCGAACCCGTGCTCGTGGTCGGTCGGGAGGGGCTCGACGCGGAGGTAGACCTCGCCGAACTGCCCGGCGCCGCCGGTCTGCTTCTTGTGGCGGTGGTGGCCCTCGGCCTGCATCGTGATGGTCTCCTTGTAGGCGACCTTCTGGGGCGGGTCCGTGGTCGACCTCGACGCCGTAGCGGTTCTTGAGCTTCTCGAGCATGATGCGCAGGTGCAGTTCGCCGAGGCCGCGCGCGACGGTCTGGTGGTCGCGGCGACGCGCTCGACGACGAAGGTCGGGTCCTCCTCCGATCAGCTTGCTGATGGCGCCGGCGAGCTTGGCCTCGTCGCCGCGGCTCTTGGGCTCGATCGCCAGCCCGTACATGGGCTTGGGCAGCGGCAGCGGCTGGAGGTGCAGGTTCTCGTAGATGCGCGGCCTCGTGCAGCACGTCGTTGCAGCTGGATTTCCTCGACCTTGGCGACGGCGCGATGTCGCCGGCGATCGCCTGGTCGACGTCGATGTGGTCCTTGCCGTGCAGCATGAACAGGTGCCCGACGCGCACGGGCTTCTTCTCGTCGTTGAGGTGCAGCGACGTGTCGGCCTTCACCACGCCCTGGTGCACGCGGAACACCGCGAGCTTGCCGACGAAGGGGTCGCTGGTGACCTTGAAGACATGCGCCGTCGGGCCGGGCTTGGACGGGTCGGCGTGCCACTCGACGGTCTCGCCCGCCTCGTTGGTCGTCTCGAACGGACGCGGGTTGCCCTCAGCGGGCTCGGGCAGAGCCGCGATGATGTCGCATCAGCTCTTCGACGCCGACGCGCCGTGCGCGCCGAGCAGAACAGCACCGGCACGAGGTGCCCTCGCGCAGCGCCTTCTCGAACGCGTCGGAACGACGCGTCTTCTCGACCGTGCCCGTCTCGAGGTAGACCTCCATCAGGGCTTCGTCGACCTCGACGATCTGGTCGACGATCGCCGTGTGCGCTTCGGCGACCGGACGAGAAACGTCCGTCTCGCCCTCCTCGTGCTCGAAGAGATCACGGACCTCCGTCGCGCCCGTCGGCGGGCAGGTTGATGGGCAGGCACTGACGTCGCCGAACGTCTCGCGGATGTGCTCGAGGATCTCCTCGAGGCTGACGTTCTCGTGATCGATCTTGTTGATGACGATCGCGCGGGGGAGGCGGCGCTCCGCGGCGACCTTCATCATCCGCCGATCGACTGTCTGGATGCCCGCGACGGCGTCGATCACGACGAAGACCGTCTCGACGGCGGGCAGCACGGGGAGCGACTGCCCGAGGAAGTCGGGGTCGCCGGGGGTGTCGATCAGGTTGACGTGGTTGCCCTCGTGGTCGAAGTGAACGAGCGCCGCGGAGAGGCTGTGCCCGTGCTTCTTCTCCTCCGGCTCGTAGTCGCAGACCGTCGAGCCGTCCTCGACCGTCCCGGCGCGCGTGATGACGCCCGCCTTAAAGAGGATCTGCTCGGCGAGGGTCGTCTTCCCGGAACCGCCGTGACCGACGAGGGCGATGTTCCGGATTTGTGCGGTGGTGTACTCATTCATGGCAACGGGGTCTCCAGCGGGGAGCGAGAGCGGCGGTATGCCCCGCCCACTCGCGGGAGACTCGCCGGCCCGGCGTCCCGAACCGGCATTCTAGGTGAGACGCCCGGGATCTGTGAAGGTTTCACAAAGGAGAATCACTGGCGAGCGCCAGGAGCGCTTCCCTCAGGCGGGAGCCATCGCGGGAGCCGGGCTCGCTGACGACCAGCCAGACCCGCTTGCCCAGCTCGGGCGAGAGCAGCTCAAACGTGGATTCCTTCACCGACACCCGCAGGACGCCCAGAGCCGCGTCGACGACCACGCCCAGGCCCTCGGGGCTGGGCCCGAGCGGCCCGGTCCGCAGCAGGAGGAGGCGCTGGTCGGTGAGCACGACGACGCGCCGGGCCCCCGAGGACGTGACGGCGCCGGCGATCCACCCGAGTGGCCCCAGCAGCCCGAGCAGCTCCCCCGGGCTCTTGGCGGGGCGGACCTCCGCGACCCCCCAGGCGACGAGGCGCTCGCCCCGGTCGCGCCGGGCGCGGAGGAGACGCCGGAGGGCGAGGGGCGTGTAGCCGGCGCGGTTGAATTCGGGCGTCACGGGCATCGCAGCGCGGACTCTACGCGCGGTAGGCTCTCGTCGTGGCCGCGACGCGCAAAACATCGACCAAGAAAGCCGGGGGAGGGCTCCCCGACGCCTCGGCGAAAGTCGTCGTCTTCCACGGCAAAGACGAGTTCCTGCGCGCCATCCACACCGAACGCCTCGTCGGGCTGCTGCGCGAGGCCCACGGCGAGATCGACACGATCCGCTTCGACGGGGCCAGCGACGCGCCCGCCGACATCCTCGACGAGTGCCGCAGCTTCGACCTGATGATGCGCCCGAAGGTGGTCGTCGTGGACGACGCCGAGAAGGTGGTCAAGGACTCGTCCCGCGCCCTCTTTGAGCGGTACGCGGAATCCCCCCCCGACAGCGCGACGCTGGTGCTGCGCTCGGGGGCGTGGCGCGCCGGCAACCTGGACAAGCTGATCAAGAAGATCGGCGCCGTCGTCAAGTGCGATCAGCTGGGGCCCGGCGACGCCGCACAGTGGGCGTGCGCGCGCGCCGTTAAGCGCCACGAGGCCACGCTCGACCCCCGCGCCGCCGCGGCCCTCATCGACCGACTGGGCTGCGACCTCGGGCGGATCGACTCCGAGCTGGGCAAGCTGGCCGCCGCGGCCGCGGCCGGCGGCGACGCGACGATCACCATCGAGCTCGTCGGGGAGCTGGTGGGGCGGACGCGGGAAGAAGAAGTCTGGGCGATCCAGGCGAGGCTGCTCGACGGGCCCGAGGCGGCTCTCGGGGCGGTCCGCGAGGCGCTGGGCCCGTGGCGTCAGCCCCCGGTGATGGTCATGTACGCGTGCGTGGACCTGCTGCGGAAGATCCACGGCGCCGCCCGCCTGGCGGCGCAGGGGACGCCCCCTCAGCAGATCGGGAAGTCCCTGAAGCTGTGGGGCGACTCGCAGCGGGCGGTGATGGGCGCGGCGCGGACGGTTCAGCCCGACGCGGCCGCGGCGGCGCTGCGCCGGGTGATCGGGCTCGACCGCGACGCGAAATCGGGGACGATCCGCCCGGAGATCGCCCCGGAGCTGGCCGCGATGGAGTTTGCAAGGCTTTTGGCTCGCTGAGCCGATGCTGTCGGGTGACACGGCCCCGGCGGAGCCCGGGCGCGCACGCAGGAGGCGGGTATGCGCAAGCAGTACGGATGGGCGATCGCTCTGGCGGCCCTGGCGGGGTGCGCGGACGGCAACCGCACGCAGAGCCCGGCGGTCGTCGGCTCCCCGGAACGCCCGGTGGCGGTGGACAGCGACCTGCTCGCACAGATCGAGCAGTCGGCGGCGGACCTGCGGGCGCTGAGCGACTCTCCCCCGGACCAGCCCTCTGACGCCTCCCCCTTTGAACCCACCGTCGGCTCCCCGAGCCCGGTGCGCGCGAACACGTCGCCCGCCCTCGCGGTCGAGACCACGGACGCGGCGCGCGAGGAAGTCGTGCGCACGGAGCCGTCGCCCGAGCGCGCCCCCGCGCAGGCGCTGACGACCACGGAAACATCGATCGGCGACGCGGCGAAGGCGCTGGTCGCGGCGCTGCGCGCCGGCGAGGCGGACCCGGTGCGGGTGTACGCGGCCCTGGCGGCGCTGGACGTCGTGGCGCCGGGCGTGATGATGAACCCGTCGTCGATCGAGGGCCTGACGCCCGAGGACGCGCGGGTGCTCGAGTCGTGGGCGGACCTGATGCGCGGCGCGAGCGACCGCCTGGACTCGTCGCCGGGCGACGCGCGGGCGCTGGCGATGGCGATGCGCGACGCGGCGGCGTCCGCGGAGAGCCTCGAGCCGCTGGAGATCACCACCGCGACGCTGTGCTCGCGGGTGGAGGGCTTCGGCAACTACACCCCGATGAGCGCCACCTGGCTCGCGGGGCGGGCCCATCGCACGATCGTGTACGCGGAGGTGGACCACTTCGCCTCGCGTCTGGTGCGCGCGCCGAGCGGCAGCGAGACGTACGAGGTGCGTCTGACGCAGGAGCTCCAGCTGTACCACGACGCGGACGGGCTGCTCGCGTGGCGGATGCCGCCGCAGGACGTGCGGGACACGTCACGGAACCGTCGTCGCGACTTCTTCGTGGTGCAGATGATCGACCTCCCGGCGTCGCTGAGCGTGGGGAAATACCAGCTCAAGGTGACGCTGCGGGACGAGGCGACGCGCCAGACGAGCGAGACGGTGCTGCCGATCCTGGTGGTGGCGGACGAGGAGCTGATCGGCCCGGCGCCGGTGCGGTAGACGGGGCCCCGGGGCGGGCGTCCGAGCCGGTCGCCCGCGGTCGGTAGGATGGCGGCGTGACGACGATCGACGCCGAGCCGGAAGCCTCCACCGTGAGCGTGAACACCCCATCCCTGCTTGATCTGCGTTCGGCGCGAGCCGATCGGATCGTGCGCCTGCTGTCGGCGGCGCGCGGGTTCGACACGGGCGCGCCGCCCGCGCCCCCCACCGGGCTGACGGTCGCGAACCTGTTCTTCGAGGACTCGACGCGCACGCGGGTGAGTTTCTCGATCGCGGCGCACCGGATCGGCGTGACGGCGCTCGAGCTGGACATGGAGAGCTCGAGCCGGAGCAAGGGCGAGACGCTCGACGACACGGCGCGCACGATCGCGGCGATGGGCGTGGACGCGATGGTGGTGCGGAGCCGCGAGCCCGGCGGGCCGGCGATCGTGGACCGCGCGGTCGCGTGCCCGGTGATCAGCGCCGGGGACGGTCGTCACGAGCACCCGACGCAGGGTTTGCTCGACGCGTACACCATCGCCGAGGCGCACGGGCTGCTGGGGTCGTTCGATCTGACGGGGCTGCGCGTGGCGATCGTCGGCGACGCGGCGAACTCGCGCGTGGCGCGGTCGGACGTCGCGGCGCTGACGAAGCTCGGCGCGGACGTGGTGGTCGTGGGCCCGCCTTCGATGGCGCCGGCGTCGCTCGCGGCGCTCGGGTGCGAGGTGTCGGAGGACTTCGACGGCGAAGTCGAGGGCGTTGACGCGGTGCAGATGCTGCGGGTGCAGCGCGAGCGCGGCGGGGCGACGGGGTCGCTGCGGTCGTACACCGCGGCGTACCAGCTGACGCCCGAGCGCGAGGCGCGGATGAAAGACGGCGCGATCGTGATGCACCCCGGCCCGATGAACCGCGGGGTGGAGATCCACCCCGACGTCGCGGACGGGGAACGCAGCCGTATCGAGCGGCAGGTGAGCGTGGGCGTGCTGGTGCGGATGGCGGCGCTGACTGAGGCGCTGGGGGGAGCAGCGTGATGGGCGACGGCGGCGGGCTGTTAATCGTGGTCTCGGGCCCCAGCGGTGTGGGCAAGACGACCATCACGCGCCGGCTGCGCGACCGGTTCCCCGACGCGTCGTTTAGCGTGTCGGCAACGACGCGCCCGCGCACCGCGAACGAAACAGACGGCGAGGACTACCACTTCCTGACGGAAGACGAGTTCGTCGATCGCATCGAGAACGGCGCGTTCCTCGAGCACGTCGAGTACGCGGGCAAGCGCTACGGCACGCTGCGCGAGCCGGTGGAAGAGATCGTGCGCGACGGGCGGCTGATGATCCTTGACGTGGACGTGCGCGGCGGGGAGTCGGTGAAAGAGCACATGCCCGAGGCGCTGGCGATGTTCATCCTCCCGCCGAGCGAAGAGGAACTGCTGCGCCGCCTGCGCGACCGCCAGCGCGAGGGCGAGGAGCTGATCCAGAAGCGGTTCAGCGCCGCGAAGCAGGAGATCGCGCGTGCGAAGGCGTCGGGCGCGTACGACGCGATGATCGTCAACGACGATCTGGAAGAGGCGGTGCGCACCGCGGTCGGTCTCGTCGAGCGGGCGCGCGGCGCTCGCGCGTCGGCGTAACCCGCTCAACCGTTGCAAACGGACCCCGCCCGGGAGTTGCCGTCGCCCCGCGGGATCGGACACTCTGCGTAGGAGGTGTCCCCGTGAGCGCCTTTGGCTCATCCAGCTCGGTGATCAGCGTGCAGCGGTTGCTGTTCGCTCGCCTTGAAGCGCAGACAGCGCGGGTGCTGGCGGCGCAGGCGCGACGGGCGATGGAGATGGCCCCAGACGGGTTCGCCGAGGCGCCGGCGAGGCTGGTGCTCCAGGGCGCCGAGCAGGCGCTGGCCCGGGCGGAGCGCCGCGTGGCCGACGAGAACACGCGGTTGAACCTGCTGGCGTGACGGTCGGCTGCCGTATCGGCAGCTTGACCGCCCGCGACGGGCGTGTGCGGGGGCTTGCGGTTGGCGCCGGTGTTGTTTCGTGACAGGCGTAAGGAGCCTGTATGCGACTCGACCGGATGACCACACTCGCCCAACAAGCACTCTCTGAGGCGCAGAGCGCCGCCACGCGGGCGCACCGCCCGCAGGTGGGCGCCGAGGATCTTCTCGTCGCGCTGCTGGACGACCCCAACGGCGTCGGGGCGTCGATCGTGGCGCGCGCCGGGGCGGAGCCTTCGGCGCTGTCGCGCGTGATCGGCGCGGAGCTCTCCGGGCACGCGACGGTCGAGGGCGGCGGCGCGCCGCAGGCGAGCCGTGCGCTGACGGACGTCTTGGCGCGGGCCGAGCAGGACGCGGCGAAGATGGGCGACTCGTACCTCTCGAGCGAGCACCTGCTGCTGGCGCTGGCGTCTGTTGATTCCCCGGCGAAGAACGCGATCGAGGCGGTCGGGCTGAAGCGCGCGGCGCTCGAGGGCGCGGTGAAGGCGATCCGCGCGGCGAGCGGGGTCGAGCACGTCAACGACGCGGACGCGGAGAGCTCGTACGAAGCGCTCAAGAAGTACGCGATCGACCTGACCGAGAAGGCCCAGCAGGGCAAGATCGACCCGGTGATCGGGCGCGACAACGAGATCCGCCGCTGCGTGCAGGTGCTGAGCCGGCGCACGAAGAACAACCCGGTGCTGATCGGCGAGCCCGGCGTGGGCAAGACGGCGATCGCCGAGGGGCTCGCGCTGCGCGTCGTGGCGGGCGATTGCCCGGCGTCGATGCGCGACGCCCGCATCATGGCGCTCGACGTCGGCTCGCTGCTGGCGGGGGCGAAGTTCCGCGGCGAGTTCGAGGAACGGCTGAAGTCTGTACTGCGCGAGGTGAGCGCCTCGGACGGGCGGGTGATCCTGTTCATCGACGAGCTGCACACGATCGTCGGCGCGGGGCAGAGCGAGGGCGCGGTGAGCGCGGGGAACCTGCTCAAGCCGGCGCTGGCGCGTGGCGAGCTGCGCTGCATCGGCGCGACGACGCTCGACGAGTACCGCAAGCACATCGAAAAAGACGCGGCGTTCGAGCGCCGGTTCCAGACGGTCTACGTCGCCGAGCCGAGCGTGGAGGACGCTATCACGATCCTGCGCGGGATCAAGGAACGCTACGAGGCGCACCACGGCGTACGGATCCTCGACGCGGCGGTTGTCGCGGCGGCGAAGCTCTCGAACCGCTACGTGACCGAGCGCCAGCTCCCCGACAAGGCGATCGATCTGATCGACGAGGCGGCGTCGCGCCTGCGGATCGAGATCGATTCGATGCCGCGCGAGCTCGACGAGCTGCGCCGGAAGATCATGCAGCTTGAGATCGAGAAGGCCGGGCTGTCACTCGAGGGCGACGAGGCCTCGAAGAAATCCCTAGTGAGCGTCGAGCACGAGCTGGCGGAGCTGCGCGAGCGCGACGGCGCGCTGACGTCGCGCTGGGACCAGGAAAAGGCCGACCTCGACGCGGTGCAGACCATCAAGCGCGAGATCGACGCGAAGAAGACCGAGCTCGAGCAGGCCCAGCGTCGAGGCGACCTCGAGACCGCGGGGCGCATCCAGTACGGCGAGCTGCGCGAGCCTCGACCAGCGTCTCGAGGACGCCGGCGAGCGCCTGAGCGAACGGGCGCGCCGCGGCGACCTCATGGTCAAGGAAGAAGTGGACGCCGAGCAGGTCGCGGCGGTCGTCGCGGCGTGGACGGGCATCCCGGTTGACCGCCTCGTCGAGGGCGAACGCGAGAAGCTCCTGCGCATGGAGGACGCGCTCCGCGAGCGCGTCGTGGGGCAGGACGACGCGGTGCGCGTGGTGTCGGAGGCGGTGCGGCGCAGCCGGGCGGGCCTCGGCGACCCCTCGCGCCCGATCGGGTCGTTCCTCTTCCTCGGGCCCACGGGCGTCGGGAAGACGGAGCTGTGCAAGGCGCTCGCGTCGTTCCTCTTCAACACCGAAGAGGCGATGACGCGCATCGACATGAGCGAGTACATGGAGCGCCACGCCGTGGCGCGGCTCATCGGCGCGCCCCCCGGGTACGTCGGGTACGAAGAAGGCGGCCGGCTGACCGAAGCCGTGCGCCGGCGCCCCTACGGCGTGATCCTGCTCGACGAGATCGAGAAGGCCCACCCCGACGTCTTCAACATCCTGCTCCAGGTGCTCGACGACGGGCGCCTGACCGACGGGCAGGGGCGGACGGTCGATTTCCGCAACACCATCGTCGTGATGACCAGCAACATCGGGTCGGGCAAGCTGCTCGACCTCGCCAACGAGGGCGCCCAGGACTGGGAGATCGAGGCGGCCGTCAACGACGAGCTCAAGCAGACCCTGCGCCCCGAGCTGCTCAACCGCATCGACGAGGTGTCGGTCTTCCACCAGCTCAAGCGGTCGCAGATCGCGTCGATCGTGACGATCCAGCTCGGCGAGCTGCGCAAGCGGCTGGCGGAACAGGAAATCGAGATCGAGATCTCGGAGGAGGCCCTGGCGAAGCTCGCGGAAGAGGGCTGGGACCCGGCGTTCGGCGCCCGCCCGCTCAAGCGGGTGATCCAGCGCCGCCTGGAAAACCCCCTCGCGGCGGAGCTGCTTGCCGGGGCTATCGGACCAGAAAATGTTGTGAAAATATCCGTCGAGGGCGAACAGTTCGTTTTCGAGCCCCGTACCACCGACGGAGCCACCCCAACCGGGGCCTCAACCCTTTCCTGAGGGCTCCCACACGAACGACTGCTCTCCTCTATCTCTCTCCAAACACCAAGGCCGACCTCACCGGGTCGGCCTTGTTGTTTTTGTGGTCTCAGTAGAGATGCGATCAGCTCGCGACGGTCTCGGGCTCGACGGGCTCGCGCCCCGCCCACTCCACCCCCACCGTCACGCCGAACATCGCGAGCAGCGACTGGAGCTGGCGTTCGATCGAGTGCATCGCCTCGGCCTCGTAGCGTTCGTCGGCTTGCTCGTAGAGCGTCGCGGCCTGTTCCTGGGCGCGGCTCATGAGTTCCTTCTGGGTCGCGGCGCCCACGGGGAGGACGTCGAGGAGGCCGAGGACCTTGCCGGCCTGGATGTCGTAGGGGACGACGTCGAGGAGGCGGAGGCGACCCTCGGGCTTGGGCAGGGTGATGGTGAAGCGGTCGGGGCCGAGCTCGCTGACGGCGTCTGTGGCGATCTTGGCGAGGTCGACGGAGTACTGCTTCTCGAAGCGGAAGATCATTGCGACGCGGGCCTGAGACAGAATCAGCGGGGGCAGCCACGAGAGCCCGCGGGTGCTGGTGGCGATCTCTTTGGCGCTGACCTCGAGCCCGACGAGGCGCCCGACGGCGCGGACGCGCTGGATGACGAACTCCGCGTGGATCTCGGCGGGTTTTCTGTCCTTCTTCCGCCGCAACGGCTTGGAGAGGTACCAGACGGCGAGCGCGCCGACGAGCATCCCCAGCGTGACCGCGATGCCTGCGAAAACCAACGAGTCCATGTGCGATTCCCTTCTGCGTCCCCCACCGCTGTCTTCGTGGGAAGCATCCCGCGCGGGTTTCGTCAGCGATTCTACGGGGCGTGAGAGGGCTTAGGCGCTGGCGTTCTCGGACGCGGCCTCGCCGGCGTTGACGCCGATCTCGAACGCCCGGATGGCGCAGTGGGCGGCGATCGACACCAGGACGATCACCAGCATCCCCACGGCGAGGACGCCGATCTGGAACGCGGCTTCCGGGAGCGACTCGGCGGCGCGGGCGACGAAGCCCAGCTTCCACGCGGCGACGAGCGCCACGACCGGGGCGATCGTGATACCGGCCCAGACGAGCTTCTTCGTCGAGGCGCCGGGGGTGCGGGAGAGGATCATCAGCGAGCCGAGGGCGGCGATGAGTCCCGCGAGCCCGATGCGGCCGAAGACCGCGCCGAGGAGGACGGGGTCCTGCGTCTTGATGCTCGGGAGCACCTGTGTTTCGAAGCCGCCGAGGACGGCGCCCGTGAAGATCGAGCCGGCGACGCACATCGCGGCCATCGCCGGGCCGGCCGAGAAGCGGCCTCGCCCCGCGAGCACCCCGAAGACGCCGGCGACGAGGATGAGGGCCTCGGAAGCGAGCATGAAGAAGTGCTCCCCCCGGAGCGCGACGAACGCGAAGACGGGGGCGCTGAGGAGCGCGAGGGCCGAGAGGGCGAGCTCGGCGCGGAGCAGGATGGTGGGCGTCTTCAGCATGGCATCAACTCTATCGGCCGAGAGGGGCGTGGGTTCGACCGATTCCGGGGATTCCTCCCGAGCGGGTAGTCTGGCGGGATGGCGGCACGGGTCCATCCGGGGGCGGGCAGAGCGGCGGAGTTCTTCGCCGGGATGGGGCTGGTGCGCCGGGCGCTCGAGAGCGGGCCCGCGGGCGGTCGCTGGGAGACGGTCTTCGCGAACGATCTCGCGCCGTCGAAGTGCCGGGTCTACCGGGAATGGTTCGGCGGCGACGGGCTGCGCGAGGGCGATATCGGCGGGCTGATCGCGTCGGACATCCCGGCGGCGGAGCTGTGGACGGCGTCTTTTCCGTGCACGGACCTGAGCCTCGCGGGGCGCGGCGCGGGGATCCACGCGGGGCAATCGGGCGCGGTGTGGGCGCTGCTGGGGCTGCTTGGCGACACGCCGGGCGAGCGGAAACCGCGGTGGGTGCTCTTTGAGAACGTGCCGGCGCTGCTGACGAGCCACGGGGGCGCGGACGTGCGCGCGCTGGTGCGCGCCCTCAACGACGTCGGCTACGGCGTGGACCCGCTTGTGGTCAACGCGTCGCGGTTCACGGCGCAGTCGCGGGCGCGGGTGTTCCTGATCGCGACGAAACACGAGGACGCGCCGGCGGCCGGCGGCGCGCTCGCCCCGGCGCACCCGGCCCGCCCCGAGAGCGTGGAGCGCGTGGTGCGCGCCAACCCGGACCTCGCGTGGCACGCTCGCCGTCTCCCGGCGCTCCCGGCGCGCGGGGGCGGGCTCGAAAACATCTTCGAATCACTCCCTCCCGATGATCCCCGCTGGTGGCCGGCGGACCGGCGGACCTATTTCCTGAACCAGATCCACCCGGGGCACCGCGCGCTGGCCGAGCGCCTAACGGGCGGGGAACGGATCGAGCGGCGCACGGCGTTCCGGCGGGTGCGCGCGTTTGACGGCGTGAAGCGGAGCGTGATCGAGCTGCGCGACGACGGGCTGGCGGGGTGCCTGCGCACGCCCAAGGGCGGGAGCGCGAAGCAGATCGTGTTCGAGGCGGGGCGGGGCGCGTCGCGCGTGCGCTTCATGACGGCGCTCGAGGGTGCGCGCCTACAAGGCGTGACGCAGACGCTGCCCGAGGGGTTCAGCGAGACGGAGCTGCTCTTTGCGCTCGGCGACGCGGTGTGCGTGCCGGCCGTGCGCTGGGTGCTCGACGCGCTGCGCGCCGACGGCGATCAGACAGCGGCGGGCGCCCCGGCGACGATGGCGGCGGTGGAGGAGCAGCCGAGGCGGTCGGCCCCGGCGTCGATCATCGCGACCGCGTCCTCGTAGGTGCGCACGCCGCCGGAGGCCTTCACCTTGAGCCCGCCGGCGTGCTTCTTCATGAGCGTGACGGCCTCGATCGTGGCGCCGCCGGCCGCGTGGAAGCCGGTGCTGGTCTTCACGAAATCACAACCGGACTGGGCGCTGGCGGCGCAGGCGCAGGCGATCATCGCCTCGAACTCGTCGTCTGATGCGGCGCGCAGGCGGAGGAGGGCGCTCTCGATGATGACCTTGACGCACACGGCGCTGGAGACAGCGCGCACGGCGCGGGTGGTTTCGAGCAGGTCGTCGCGGAGCCCGTCCTGATCGAGGCGAAGCAATCGCGGGAGGTAGGCGACGACGTCCACCTCCTGGGCGCCCATCTTCGCGAGCTGGACGGACTCGATCGCGCGGGTCATGGGGAGCGTCGAGCCGAGGGGGAAGCCGGCGACGACGCAGAGCTTCACGCCGTGATCGGCGCCCGCGGCGTCGAGGCGTTCGCGCACGCGGGGTGCGTAGACGCCGTTGACGCACACGGAGGCGCAGGAGTAGCGGAGGGCCTCGTCCACGACGGCGTCGACCTCCTCGGGGAGGGCGTCGGGCTTGAGGATGGTGTGATCGATGCGTGAAGCGACGTCGGCGGCGTTCATCGGTTGAGGCTCTCCGTGGAGATCGAGGCGGCGGGGCCGCGCTGGGCGGCGGCGCGGTCGAAGACGCGGGCGACGTCGGCCTTGAGCTTGGCGGCGTCGCTGTCGCGGACATACATCATGTGCCCCGAGCGGTAGTAGTCGATGAAGACGTTGGCGCGCAGCTCGGCGGGCAGCAGCATCTGATCGATGGTGTACTCGGCGGCGAAGAAGGGCGTGGCGAGGTCGTAGTACCCCGCGGCGATGTGCACGAGCATGTGCGGGTTGCGGGTCATGGAGTCGCGGAGGGTCTCGGCGACGTTGACGTAGCTGTTCGAGCCGCCCTCGAGGTTCCATTCCCAGGGCCCGATGTTCCAGTTGAGGATGTGGTACGGCTCGTCGCGGGTGACGCCGAGCTCGGCGCGGAAGTACGCCTGCAGCGCGGCGGTGTACGGGCCGAGGATCGCCGAGAAGCTCGGGTCGCGGTCGTACTGCTCGCCGGCGGCGTCGCGGTCGATGCCGGTGTAGCGGCTGTCGAGACGCCCCACGGTGCGGCGCTCGTCGCGCCGGAGTTCTTTGACGAAGCGCTGGATGGGCACGCGCAGGTGGTTCTCGAGGCAGTACGCGGGCGACAGCCCGGTGTAGCGCGCGAGGCGGTCGGCGAAGCGGTCTTTCTCGGCGCGGGTAACGCGCGACCCCTTCGTGAGGATCGGGAGGTACTCGCTGAGCGCCCAGCCGCGGACCTCTTCGAGCAGGTCGGCGAGATCGCGGCGCTGGAGATCCTCGGGCAGCTGGTTGTGGAACCACGCGGTGGCGGTGTAGGTCGGGAGGAACAGGGCGTAGGGGAGGTTGTTGCCGGCGGTGAAGCGCGCGGTCGAGAAGTCGAGGATCGACGAGATGAGGAACACGCCGTTGAGCGAGATGTTGTGCTCGTCGAGCAGCACGCCGGTGAGCGCCGCGGCGCGGGTGGTGCCGTAGGACTCCCCGGCGAGGAACTTGGGCGAGAGCCAGCGGTTGTTGCGGGTGAGGTAGAGGCGGATGAACTCGGCGACGGACTCGGCGTCTTGTCGCACGCCGGAGAACTCCGCCTGCTCGGTGTCGCCGAGCGGGCGGGAGTAGCCGGTGCCGACGGGGTCGATGAAGACGAGGTCGGTGAGGTCGAGCCACGAGTCGGGGTTGTCCTGCACGCTGCCGGGGGGCGGGAGCGCTTCGCCCTCTTCGCTCATGAGGACGCGCCGCGGGCCGAGGGCGCCCATGTGCAGCCAGACGGAGGAGGACCCGGGGCCGCCGTTGAAGACGAAGGTGACGGGTCGGCGGGCGGGGTTCTCGACGCCGTCGAGGGTGTAGGCGACGGAGAAGATCTCGGCCCGGGGCTCGCCGTTCTCGTCGTCGAGGACCGTGGAGGAGGCCGTGGCGCTGTAGCGGAGGACGCTCCCGCCGACCCGCGCCGAGTGCGCGGTGATCACGGGCGGGGCGGGCTCGCGGGCCTCGGCCTGCGTTTGGGCGTCCTGAGCGGGGGTAGATGTGGCAAGAGACAACGCGGCGCACGCGGTTAGAAAGAGGAGGCGCATCGGATTCCTTTCAAACACAGTGGGATGTGCAGTGTAGCGGGGGCGGGGTATCATCCGGGGCTCACTTCTCCTTGAAAGGCCGCTATGAACGCTGATCCCCGCGCCGCCGTGCTTGTCGTTGCCGCTCTCTCTGCGCCGGTGCTCGCCCAGAGCGGGGCGGGCTGGGAGCGTGCCGAAACGGGCGCGCTGACGCGCCACGTCGCGCTCACCAGCGCCGAGCGGTTCACCAAGGCGGGCGAGGCGTACTTCTCGCCCGACGCGTCGTGGATCATCTTCCAGGCGGTCCCGAAGGGCCTGCCCGAGAACACGCACTACATGATGTACGTCGCGAAGCTCGAGCGCGACGGGGACGGGCGCGTGACGGGCACGGGAGCGCCGATCATGGTCAGCGAGCCCGGCTCGGCCAACACGTGCGGGTGGTTCCACCCGCTGGCGCCGCAGACGGTGATCTTCGGCTCGACGACCACGTCGTTCTCGAGCGAGGAGACCGCGGGGTACCAGCGCGACTCGTCCGATTACGCGTGGCTCTTCCCGCGCACGATGGAAGTGGTGACGCGCACGGTCCCAGCGATGTTCTATGACCGCCTCCCCGAGGGCGTCGATCGCCCGCGCACGGTGTGGGGCGAAGACGCGAAGCACACCGTCCCGTTGTGGGAGCGCGACGGCTACGACGCCGAGTGCGCGTACTCCCCTGACGGGCGCTACATCGTGCACACGCAGGTCGATCCCTCGTCCGGCGACGGGGACATCTACATCTTCGACACGCGCACCGGGGAGCAGCACGCGATCGTCGCGGCGCCCGGGTACGACGGCGGCCCGTTCTTCTCGCCCGACGGACAGCGGATCTGCTACCGCTCCGACCGTCGCGGCAACGACGAGCTGCAGCTCTTTGTCGCAGACCTCGCGTTTGATAGCGACGGCGCGCCGCGGCTGGTGAAGGAGCGGGCGATCACCGACAACGCGCACGTGAACTGGGCCCCCTACTGGGACCCGACGGGCTCGTTCATGGTGTACACGACGAGCGAGGAAGGACACCGGAATTACGAGGTGTTCTCGATCAGCGTCCCGCCCGCGGGGTCGCCCGACGTCGCGCCGGAGGAGCTTGCGAAGCGGCGCATCACGACGGCGCGCGGCTTCGACGGGATGCCCGTGATCTCAAACGACGGCGAGCTGATGATGTGGACGAGCCAGCGCTCCGGCGACGGGTCGAGCCAGGTGTGGGTCGCTGAGATCGTCGATCTGGCGCCGTAACGAACGGGTTTAGTTCTTCGCCTCGGCCGCGGCCTGCTCGAGCCACGGGAGCAACGCGCCGGGGGGCACGGCGCCGACCTGGCGGTCGACGATCATGCCGTCCTTGATGATGAGCGTCGCGGGGATGCCCTGGACCTCGAGGCGCTGGGCGTCGGCGGGGGCGTGGTCCACATCGATGTAGACCGGGACCGCGTTGGTAGCGACCCACTTCTCGACGCGAGGGTCGGAGAGCGTGTTCTTCTTGTAGGACTGGCAGGGGCCGCACCAGTCGGCTGTGGCGTACGCGAAGACGACGCGCCCGTTCGAGCTGGCCTCGGCCATCGCGGCGTCGAGCGTCGCGGGCGAACCGTCAAAGAGCGCGGGCGTGTTGGCGCTGGCGGTCGGGCGGAGGTACACCACGGCTCCGACCGCGACGATCGCCGCGATAAGCAGCCACGAACCAATGTCCCTCGTTTTCACCGTCGTCATGCCGCGTCTCCTTCCGACGTGGGGTCAACCGTTGCGATGATCGGTTCATTCCCGGGGGCTCTGGCGTGAATACGATACTCGGACCTTCATGCGCATCGTTTCAGCCAACCTGTTCTGTCTGAACCCCCGCCCGCGGGCCGCGATGAACGCTGTCGCCGCCCAGAACGCGGACGTGGTGGTGCTGATCGAGTCGGTCAATCGCTTCCAGCGCCTGGCCGACGAGCTGCTCCCGGAGCGTCGCCTGTGCGGGAGAACCCGCCCCGACGGCATGCCCGTGACGCTGCACGCGCGTGGCGACGTCCCGCTTGGCGAGACGCGTGAAGACGGCGCGGGCTGGCTCGAAGCCGTGGTCGGCGGCGTGCGCCTGTTCGTCGTCCACGCGGTGGCCCCCTACCTGCCATGGCGCTGGCCGCGCCGCGAACGCCAGCTCGCGTCGCTCGCGCGGCGTATGGGGACAGTCGGCGACCAGCGCCCGGGCCTGACCATCGGCGACTTCAACACCGCGGACTTCGAGCCCGCGTGGGAGCGCTACGAGAACGCCGTCGCCCCGTGGCGACGCCTCGACTGCGCCGTCAGCGGCCCGGGCCCCGGGAGATCGCGCGGCACGTGGCCGCTGGGGCGACTGTGGGCGCCCGTCGCGCTCGACCACGCGATGGGCTGCCCCACGCTCGCCGAGAACACCACGCTCGTGCGCACGTTCGGGATCCCGGGGAGCGATCACCGGGGGTTGGTGGTGGATCTGCCGGGGGAGCTCACAGCTTCTTGAGCGCGTCGAGCAGGCCGTCGAGGTGTTCTTTCTCGTGGGCGGCGGAGATCTGGACGCGGAGGCGGGCCTCGCCCTCGGGGACGACGGGGTAGCCGAAGCCGATGACGAAGACGCCCAGCTCCATGAGGCGCTTGCTCTTGGCGATGGCCTCGGCGGTGTCGCCGATGATGATGGGGCAGATCGCGGTGGGCGATTCGAGGACGTCGAAACCGGCGTCGCGGATGCCCGCGCGGGCGTAGGCGACGTTGTCGCGGAGCTTCTGCACGCGCTCGGGCTCGCGCATGATGATCTCGATGGCTTTGGTCGCCGAGCACGCGACGGTGACGGGCAGGGCGTTCGAGAAGAGGGTGGGGCGCCCGCGCTGGACGATGAGGTCGATGCCGTCCTTGGGGCCGGCGATGAAGCCGCCGGCGCCGCCGCCCAGGGCCTTGCCCAGCGTGCCGGTGAAGAAGTCGATCTGCGAGCCGCTGAGGCCCTGGTGCTCGTGGACGCCGCGCCCGGTCTCGCCCATGACGCCGGCGCCGTGGGAGTCGTCCACCACAAGGAGGGCGCCGAACTCATCGCACACGGCGCGGAGGGCGGGGAGGTCGGCGATGTCGCCTTCCATCGAGAAGACGCCGTCGGTGACGACCCAGACGGCGCCGGTGACGTCGGGGTTGGCTTTGGCGGCTTCGAGCTTGGCGCGGAGGCTGTCGATGTCGTTGTGCTTGAAGACGCCTTTGTGCAGGCCCTTCTTGATGACCGTCGCGAGGCGCACGCCGTCGATGATGGAGGCGTGGTTGAGCTCGTCGGAGAGGATGAGGTCGCCGGGCTCGCAGAGGGTGGGGAAGATGGCCTCGTTGGCGTTCCAGCAGGAGACGAAGGAGTAGCTCGCCTCGGTCCCCATGAACTCGGCGACGCGGGCCTCGAGCATCTCGTGCGGCGAGAACGTGCCGCAGATGAAGCGGACGGAGGCGGTGCCGGCGCCGAAGTCGCGCAGGCCCTTGATGCCCGCCTCGACGACCTCGGGGTGGTTGGCGAGCCCGAGGTAGTTGTTGGAGCAGAAGCAGAGGACCTCGCCGTGGCCGCGGAGGGAGATCGTCGGCCCCATCGGGCCCTCGATCATCTGGAGATGCTTCATCTGCCCGCCGAAATCGAGGCCGGCGAGGAGCTCGGCGGCGCGGGTGTGGAAGGGGCTGGCGGGGGCGGTCGGCATTGGGGTGTCTCCGGCGGGGAGGGTCGTTTTTGCGAAGCCCGAGTGTAGCTCGCCGATGGTGGTTCGATGCCCGGCGATCGACAGACATCACGGCTCGGCGTGGCGCTTATCGGACTAAGCGGCTGGCTGTACCTCACGGCGGGGGTCGTGCTGCTGGCCGCGGTCGCGATCATCCCGGCGCACGAGGAGCTGGACCGGGCACGGGTGATCCAGCAGAAGGCCGAGACGGCTGTTGAGCGTCGGCGCGACATGCGCGAGGACGCCGGCGAACGGCTCGCGGCGCTGGCGGCCCCGAGCGAGGCGCTGCTCGCGTCGCTCGCGCAGACGCACCTGAACCTCGCGCCCGCCGGCAGCCGGGCGATCTCGCTCCCGGTGCAGGCGCTCCCTGCGCGGGTCGCGCTCGCCTCGGACGGCGCCCCCCCGGATGCCGAGCCGCGATCGCTGCTGGCGCGCCTGGCGACCGGACGCCCGTGGCGTTCGCTGATGATCGTGCTGGGCGCGGTGTGCGTGCTGGTGGGGTTGCTGCCCGCGGCCGAGCCGGCGGGTCACGACGCCGGCGCTTGAATCACGGCGGCGTCGGGCTCTAGGCTCTGTGCACACCCCGGCGCTCTCTTCGTCGAGGAGACCGACCGCGCGTTCCGGAGCCTTCTCATGCGATTCACGCCCGCCTGCGTTCTCGCCGCCTGTTGTTCGTCCGTCGCGCTCGGCTGGAGCGCGCACGGGCACCGCGTCGTCACGCTGCTGGCGATCGAGCACTTCGAGGACACGGCGCCCGCGTGGTTGCTGACGCCCGAGATGCGCGACCGCGCGGCGTACCAGTCCAACGAGTGCGACCGCTGGCGCGCGACGCGCACCCCGGCGATCAGCCACGAGAACAAGCCAGACCACTTTCTCGACGTCGAGCATCTCTGGCTGATGGGCATGACGCTGGAGGAGATGCCACGCCTGCGGCGCGTCTACATCGGGGACGTCGCCCTCGCCCGGGCCGGCGACCCCGACGCCACGCCCACGACGTACGACCCCGCGAAAGACCCCGACCGGGCCTACGAATACCCGGGTTTTCTGCCGCACGAGATCATGGAGCACTACGACAAGCTGTGCTCGAGCTTCCAGACGGCGCGGATAATCGAGTCGCTCGACGACCCGTCACGCGCCGCGCAGCTGGCGCAGGCGCGGTCGAACGCGGTGTACCACATGGGCGTGCTGGCGCACTTTGTGGGCGACGGCGCCCAGCCGCTGCACCTGACGGAGCACTTCAACGGCTGGGTGGGCGAGAACCCCTCCGGGTACACGACGGATCACACGTTCCACGCGGACATTGACGGGGGCGCGATCGACCGACACGCGATCGACCTCGCGGGCGTGCGCGCCGTAGCGAGCGCGACGCCGGAGGTTGACGGCGCGGACCCGTGGGATGCGGTGCTGGCGTACCTCGGCGAGACGTTCCGCCTCGTCGAGCCGCTCTACGCGATGGAGAAATCCGGCGCGCTCGAGGACGACGCGGGCAAGGCGTTCCTCGAAGAGCGCCTCGCCGCGGGGGGCGCGATGCTCGGGGCGGTGTACCGCGCGGCGTGGGAAGCGTCCGAGCCGAGTGAAGAACAGGTGAAATCGTTCGCGAAGCACAACGACCACCGCCCCGAGGGGGACTGACGCGCCGGGGTCGAGGGACGGCGGGCTATACTGATTGGATGCCAATGAAAGACCCCCTGCCGCCGATCGAGAGCGAAGACCTGCCCGCGACCGCGAACACGCCCGGGCGCTCGAGCCACGATCCGTCGGTGCTGGTAGACGGCTCCAAGGCCGTGGACATCAGCGCGCTGCCCGGCAAGCTGATCGTGCTCGAGGGCACGGACGGCGCCGGGCGCAGCACGCACATCGCGCTGCTGCGCGAGTGGCTGGAGACGCGCGGCTACGGCGTCGCTCACACCGGGCTGACGCGGAGCCGCCTGGTCTCCGAAGGGCTCCGCTCGGCGAAGGAGGGGCACACGCTCCTGCGCACGACGATGGACCTCTTCTACGCGACGGACTTCGCGGACCGGCTGGAGAACCAGATCGTCCCCGCGCTCCGCGCCGGGTTTGTCGTGCTGACCGACCGCTACGTGTACTCGCTCATGGCGCGCTCGATCGTGCGGGGCGGGACGCTCGAGTGGATCGAGGACGTGTACCGCTTCGCGCCCCAGCCGCACGCCGTGCTGTATTTGAAGATCGGCGTGGACGACCTCCCGGCCAGGGTGCTGACCAAGGGCGGGTTCGACTACTGGGAATCGGGCCTTGATTTCCAGGAAGAAACGGATGTCTACGGCTCGTTCGTGCGCTACCAGACGTCGATGCTCAGCGCGTTCGACCAGCTCTCGGACCTGCACGGGTTCACGACCATCGACGCGTCCCGCGACGTGTCGAGTGTGTTCGGCGACCTGCGCGACGCGGTGATGCGCGTGGTCGAGCCCGCCGAAACCGCGGCCCGGGCATGAGCACGCACAGCACCACCACCGGCGCCGGGTCGTCGCAGATGCTCCTCAAGCGCCTGCGCCGTGTTGAGGATCTGATCGAACCCGCGGCGCTCCGCCCGGAAGAAGACATCGAGCACGTGCACAAGCTGCGCGTCGCGACGCGGCGCGCGCAGGCGGCGCTCGACCTGCACCGCGCCGACCTGCCGTCGAAGCTGCGCAAGGAATCGAAGCGACTGCTGCGTTCCGTGCGCCGGGCCGCCGGCGACGCCCGCGACGCGGACGTGCACACCCTGGCGTTCGAGGCGCTGCCCGAACCCGCGAGCGCCGAAGAGCGCGCCGCCGTCGCGTACGCGCTCGAGCGCCTGCGTGAAGAGCGCGAGGAAGCGCAGGGCTCGCTCGCAGAGCTCCACGGGACCGGCGTGGCGGGCGCGCTCAAGCAAGCGCGCCGCGAGGCGAAGGGCATCGCCTCGACGAGCCCCGACGAGATCGTCCCGGACGGACGCGCAACCCTCGCGGCCCTCGAGGACGCCGCGCGGGCCGACCTGTCGGACATCGAGAACATCCATACCGTGCGCAAGCGGGCCAAGAGCCTGCGCTACGCGCTCGAGATGATCGGCGGCGACACCCCCGACGAGGGCGTGAGCGCGGTGCTGACCGAACTCCGCGGCTTGCAGGACGTGCTGGGGGCGCTCAACGATCAGTCGTCGATCGTCGATCGCCTGCGCCGCTACTACGGCGAGCTCGAGCGTGGGCTGCGCGAGAACGAGCCGGCCGAGCGCGGGCTGCGTTCGCTGCTGGCGCGGTTCGAGAACGATCTCGAGCGCCTAGCGGACACGGCGCGGGCGACGTGGGGCGGCCCCGAGGGCGCCGAGCTGATCGCCCGGGCGCACGACGCGCTGACCCCTTCCGCGAAAGAACCCCAGGGCGGGCCGATGGCGCCCGCGGCCAGCGCGCTCCGCGTGCGCGCGGGCTCGAACCCGAACCGGCTCGCGGCGATCGACCTCGGCACGAACAGCATCCGCCTGATCATCGCAGAACTCAACGAGGACGGCTCGTACCGCGTGCTCGACGACGAGAAGGAGATCACGCGCCTCGGCGCCGGCCTCGCGAAGACCGGTCGTATGAGCGAGGCGGCGATGGAGAAGTCGGTCGAAGCGGTCAAGCGGATGCGCGAGATCGCCGACGGCTTCGGCGCCGGCGCGGTGCGCGCGGTCGGGACGGCCGTCGCGCGCGACGCGTCGAACGCCGCGGTGCTGCGCGACGCGATCCTTCGCACGACGGGCGTCGAGCTCGAGGTCATCAGCCCGCAGCGCGAGGCGCAGCTCGCGTACCGCAGCGTGGCCTCGGCGTTCGACCTCAGCGAGACGTCCGCGGCGATCGTCGATATCGGCGGCGGCAGCACGGAGGTCGTGCTCTGCTCGCGCGGCCTGATCGAAGCGGTGTACCCCATCCCGATGGGCGCGGTGCGCCTGACGGAGATGTTCGGCGGCCCCGAGGAATGCTCGGGCCCGCGCTGGGGCGAGATGCGCGACGCGATCCGCGCGGAGATCAAACGCGTCGTCGGGAAGCCGCCGTTTACGCCGCAGATGATGGTCGGGACCGGCGGCACGCTGACGACGCTCGCGGGCATCACCCTGCACCAGCAGCGCGGCCCGCTGTGGGCGCAGGAGGGCAGCGCGGGCGTGCGCGGGCAGGAGATCCAGCGTTCGGAGTTCCGTCATCTGCTCGAGCGCCTGCGCAAGATGCCGGTGAGCGATCGCGCGAAGGTGCCGGGGCTCCCCGCCGAGCGGGCGGACATCATCGTCGCGGGCGTCGCGATCGCGGACCTCCTGATGAAGCGGCTCGGCGTCAACGAGCTCCGCGTCCACGACGGCGGCATCCGCGACGGGTTGCTGCTGGAGATGGCCGACCGGGCGCGCGGCGGCGCGCCGGAGAGCGGGTCCACGGACGCGATGCGCTCTGTTCAACGCTTTGCGCGGGCGTGCCGGTACGACCACACGCACTGCGAGCACGTCGCGGGCCTGGCGCTGCAGATCTTCGACCAGCTCCGTGCGCTCGGGGCCCGCCTGACCGCGATGCAGCGTGCGGCGCTGACGGACGAGTCGCGCCTGCTGCTCCAGGCCGGCGCGATCCTCCAGGACGTGGGCTACCACATCAACTACACCCGTCACCACAAGCACAGCCACCACCTGATCCTCCACGCGGACCTCCCGGGCTTTACGCCCAGGCAGACGCGGATGATCGCCAACCTCGCGCGCTACCACCGCCGAGCGGTCCCCAAGCTTCGCCACGAATCGTTCTCGCGCATGAGCGCCGAAGACCGCGACGTGGTGCGCGCGCTCGCCGGCATCCTGCGCGTCGCGGGCGGGCTCGATCGCACGCACGTGCAGCGGGTGACGTCGGTGCGGGTGGCGATCGACGAGGACCGCGCCCGCTTCGTCGCCGAGGCGCCCGACGACCCGCACGTCGAGCTCTGGGGCGCGTCGCGGAAATCCGATCTATTCGAGCAGTACTTCGGCCTCGACGTCTCGTTTGAGTGGGCGCCGCCCGCACCCGACGTCGCAACGCAGAGGAGCCCGACCGCATGAGCGACTACCAGCAATACGCCGAGGGCGACGAGCTCCCGGGCAAGCTCTTCATCGTCGAGGGCATCGACGGGTCGGGCAAAAGCACCCAGCTCGACCTGCTCCGCAAGTACCTCGAGAGCCAGGGGTACACCGTCTCGTTCAGCGAGTGGAACTCCTCGCCGCTGGTGCGCGACACGACGCGCCTCGGCAAGAAGCAGCGCCTGCTCAGCCCGATGACGTTCAGCCTGATCCACGCGGCGGACTTCGCGGACCGGCTCGAGCGGACGATCATCCCGCCCCTGCGCGCCGGCGCGGTAGTGCTGGCGGACCGGTACATCTACACGGCGTTCGCGCGCGACGCGGCGCGCGGGATCAACCGCGACTTCGTCCGGCGCATGTACCGGATGGCGGTCAAGCCCACGGCGTCGTTCTACTTCCGCGTGCCGCTCGGCGAGGCGCTGCGGCGCATCCTCACCGGGCGCCCGGAGCTCAAGTGGTACGAGGCCGGCATGGACCTCGGGCTCTCAGAAGACCCGTACAAGAGCTTCGAGATCTTCCAGGGGCGCATCCTCGAAGAGTACGAACGCATGACGAGCGAGTTCGGGCTCACGACGATCGACGCGACGCAGCCCATCTCCGAGCAGCAGGCGCAGATGCGCGCGATCGTCGAGCCGACCCTCGACGGCGTGCTCCAGCGCCCGCGCGCGTCGCTCGGCGAGCTCTTCGAAGCCGAGCGCCTCGTCGGTCGCTACATCGACCCGCGCCTCATCCGCGCCGACCGCTAAGCGCGCAGCTTCGTCGTCACCGCGACCAGGTTCTGCACCACGCGCTCGAGGTGGGCGCGCTGCTGATCGTCGGCGAGCGACCCGTCGTCGGCGAAGGCCCCGCCCGCGCCGCCAAGACAGAAGTCCTTCGCCAGCACGTTCGTCCCGATACCGCTCAGGATGACGCGCAGCGCCGGGAGGCCGCGGATCCCGCCGAGACGCCCGGGCGACGCCGCCAGGAGCGCGCACGTTTTGTCCTCGAAGCAGGCGAGCGGCTTCTCGCCCTCGAGCGGGCGCGATGCCCAGTCGATCACGTTCTTGAGCAGCCCCGAGAGCGCGCCGTTGTACTCGGGCGAGGCGATGAGGAACCCGTCGTGCTGCTTCAGGAGCGCGCGGAACGCGAGCGCCTTCTCCGGGATGCCGCCCGCGTCTTCGAGGTCGCCGTCGTAAAGAGGCATCGGGTAATCGGCGAGGTCCGCGAAGGTGACGGTGGCGCCGGCGCGTTCGGCGATCGCCGACGCGGCGCGGGCGAGTTTCTTGTTGAGCGAGTCCGCGCGTGAACTCCCAGCGAACGCGAGGAGGCTCGGGGCTGATTCAGACATTGGGTGACTCCGTTTCGGGTAAGACGCGATACTAGTCATGACGCGGGCGCGACGCCCGCCCACGATCGCCCGACCCCGCGAGCCCCCGATGACCGACGCCTCCCTCGCCGCTCTCCACCTCGCGCTCACCGCGTTCATGACCGGGCTGATCTGCTTCGTCCAGGTTGTTCACTACCCGCTCTTCGCGAGCGTCGGGCGCGAGTCGTTCGTCGCGTACGAGGGGCGCCACACGTTCCGCATCACCCTGATCGTCGCGCCGGTCATGCTCGCCGAGGCGGGAACCGCGCTCTGGCTCGTGATCCGCGAGCCCGGGGCCGCCCTCCCTCTCGTCGGCGGGGGCCTGCTGCTGCTTGTCTGGGTCTCGACCGCGCTGGTGCAGGCGCCGTGTCACCATCGCCTCAAACGCGGCTACGACCCGCGCGACGTTCGCCTGCTGGTGCGATCCAACTGGGTCCGCACCGGCGCGTGGTCGGCGAGGTGCGTGCTCGCGGCGCTGCTTGTCGCCGTGTGAGACAGGACGCATCCGAACAAAGTCCGCATCGCACCGGCTGATCCCCTAACACAAACAAACCCCTCTCCCGATAACCGATCCGGTTTGCGAAACACTCGTAAATACAGGGTGAAACGCGGTACGGCGTGTACGCTCTGAGCTACAGTCGTTGCCCGCCCGGCGGACATCATCCGCCCTACCAAAGGACACGCCTATGCCTCTCGCTGCCATGCGCCGCGGCGCCGTCGCTGCCGTCACCCTCGTGCTCGCCTCGCTCGCTGGCGCCGGCGGCGCGGACCCGTGGGCGCCGCCCGCCGGGTACTACGACGCGGCGACCGGGACGGGGACGACCCTCAAGACGCAGCTCTACGACCGCATGCGCGCCGGGCACATCGAACGCTCGTACGGCGACTTCCGTTTCTCCTCGGCCATCCACGACGCGGACCCCGACGCGAGCGGGAACATCTACCTGGCGTACAACCGTGCCTCCGTGAGCGCCACGTGGAACTCCGGCGCGACGTGGAACCGCGAGCACGTGTGGCCTCAGTCGCGCCAGCCCGGGGACGCCTCCAACAGCACGCGCGGCAACCTGGGCGACCCGCACGCGCTCCGCCCGATGAACCCGTCGATCAACAGCTCGCGCGGCAACAAGCCTTTCGGGCTCCCCGACACCATCGGTGCCTACCGCAGCCTCGGGACGTACTACTTCGTGGGCGACGCCGACCGCGGCGACATCGCCCGCAGCCTGATGTACTCCGACACCCGCTGGGGCCCCGAGCGCGGGCTCGCGCTCGTGAACGGTTTCCCCTCGGGCAACCAGATGGGCGACCTGGAATCGCTCCTCGCCTGGCACTACCTCGACACCCCCGACGAGTTCGAGCGCCGGCGCAACCACACGATCTCCAGCCCCGCGCACAACCCCTCGTACTTCACCAACAACCGCAACGCGTACGTGGACCTCCCCGGCACGGTCTGGTCCGTCTACGTGGATCAGGCCAACGACGCGCGCCTCTTCGTCGGCGGCGCGCCGAACCCCGATGGCTCTTCCACGCTCGTGCTCGACGCCGATCCCGTTTTTACCGGCGACGCCCCTTCGAACACGAGCTTCACCCTCACCCGTGACGGTGACGACGGCGTGTACTTCCGCGTCGAGCCGCAGCCCGGCGCCACGAGCCCGCAGGCCGGCGACTCGAACGCGTTCGCGATCAACGGGAGCGACGCCGCGATGATCGAGGTCGGCTTCGCCCCCGGCGCCACCGACGCCTCGGGCCTCGCGACCGCGGCCGTTCTGATCGACAACCTCGACGTCACGACGGGCGGCGGCGCGGGCCGCGGCGCCAACGACGCCGACGACGTCGTCATGATCGACCTGATGGTCTTTGACCGTTCCGAGGGTTCTTTCGACGAGTTCAGCGACGTGGACCTCTACGAGCTGGACCTCGGCGCCATCGAACTCGGCGGCGGCGACGCGGCGGCCGAGGTCGTCATCTACAACATCGGCGGACCGGGCGCGCTCGTCGCGGACCTCGATGTTGTCTACGACACCGCCATCGGCGACGACGGCCGGTTCACCACCGACCTCACGGGCGAGGAAGCCGTCGGGGCGTTCGACGACCTGCCGATCATCGTCACCCTCTCTGACGACGTCGCTGGCGTTTTCACCGCCGACATCGTCTACCGCGTCTTCGACGACCGCGCCATCGACGGCTTCAACGAGGGCGTCCCGCTGACGATCCGGGTGTCCGGCGCCGTCGGCTCGGCGTGCCCGGCCGATCTCGACAACGACGGGACCGTCGGCTCGAGCGATCTGGCGATCATGCTCTCGGGGTGGGGGACGCCCGGCGCGGCGGACCTCGACGCGAGCGGCTCCGTCGACGCCGCCGATCTCGCCACGCTGCTCGCCGACTGGGGCCCGTGCGCCGGCTAACGGAGCGGGCCTCACACCCGGGCTTATCGGACACCTCCCGGGAGCGCTTCGCACGTTCCGGAACACCGTTACACCCAACGGGCGGCGCCGGCATTACGGGGCGCGCTCGTCAACCGCGCTGGGGTTCTCGCCGACATTGGCGATGGGCCCCACATGACACTGCGCATCGCACATATCACGCTGACCACGGCGCTCCCGATGGTCGTCTGGCTCGCCGCGGCTGTCGGCGGGCTCGCCGCGCTGAGCGGGTACGCGGGCGCCCCCGGCCCGACGGCCGACGCCCCCGCGACATGGCCCGGTGAAGACGACCTCGCCCCGCTCGACGGGACGCCGGCGATCGTGTTCTTCGCCCACCCGCGCTGCCCGTGCACGCGCGCATCGTTCACGGAGTTCGAGCGCGCACTGGCCGTCGCGGCGAGCACGCCGACGGTGCACTTCGTCTTCTACGGGAAACCCGGCGAGACCGACGGGTGGGCCCAGAGCGACCTCTGGCGGCGCGCCGAGCGCGTGCGCGGCGCCGCCGTCCACCTCGACCCCGGCGGCGCCATCGCCGAGCGCTTCGGCGTCACGACCTCGGGCGACGTGATGTACTTCGACAGCGCCGGGGTGCGCCGGTTCCGCGGCGGCGTCACCGGCGCACGCGCGCACGAGGGCAACAACCCCGGGCGTCTCGCGCTCTCCGCCCTGCTCCGCGGCGCCCCGGCGCCCGTCAGCTCGACGCCCGTCTACGGCTGTGCGATCTCGTGCGGCGACGACGACGAGGCCCAGGAATGAGCCAGGCGCCGAGCTTCGATGTTGACCGCAGGGCCGCGCTGCTGCTCCTGAGCGAGCGCGAGCGGAGCTGGCGACACACCGACCGCACCTTCGTCAGCCTGATGATCGTCCAGTGGCTCGCCGCGGTCGGCGCCGCGCTGCTTATCTCCCCCGCACGTGGATCGGCGGCACGGGGGTCATCCACATCCACGTCTGGGCGTCGATCGTTCTTGGCGCGGTGATCGCGTTCGCCCCGGTGTACATGGCCGTGCGCCACCCGGGCCAGCGCCTCACGCGCCACGTCATCGCGATCGCGCAGATGCTCTTTTCTTCGCTGCTCATCCACGTGACGGGCGGGCGGATCGAGACGCACTTCCACGTCTTCGGGTCGCTCGCGTTCATCGCGTTCTACCGGGACTACTCCGTGCTCGCGACGGCGACGGGCGTGGTCATCGCCGACCACTTCCTGCGCAGCATGTTCTGGCCGCAGTCCGTCTTCGGCATCTTCACCCCGAGCAACTGGCGATGGCTCGAGCACGCCGCGTGGGTGGTCTTCGAGGACGTCGTGCTCTTCTACTCGATCCGGCGCGGCCTGCGCGAGCTCCGGGAGAGCACGCGCCGGGAATCCGAGCTCGAGAACGCGAAAACGAATGTGGAAGCCATCGTCAAGCAACGCACGCACGAGCTCGAACTCGCACGCGAAGAAGCCGAGCACGCGAACAGGTGCAAGGCGGACTTCCTCGCGAACATGAGCCACGAGATCCGCACGCCCATGACCGCGATCCTCGGCTACGCCGACCTGCTGGCCTCGTGCGAAGAGAACGAGATCGACATCGCCTGCGCCGTCGACACCATGAAGCGCAACGGCGATCACCTGCTGACGGTCATCAACGACATCCTCGACCTCTCCAAGCTCGAGTCGGGGAACACCGAGGCCGAGCAGATCGCCGTTTCGCCAGCGGGCGTCGCCCACGAGGCCGCGGACCTGCTGCGCGTCGCCGCCGACGCGAAGAACATCACGCTCGCGCTGGAGATCAACCCCAACGTGCCCGCGCACGTCGTCTCCGACCCGACGCGCCTCCATCAGGTGCTCGTCAACATGCTCGGCAACGCGGTGAAGTTCACCCAGCACGGGTCCGTCCGGCTCGTTGTCGCCGCGGGCCCCCGCGAGGACACCCTGCGCTTCGACGTCATCGACACCGGCATCGGGATCGCGCCCGACGCGCTCGAGCGACTCTTCGATCCCTTCCAGCAGAGCGACTCCACCACGTCCCGACAGTACGGCGGCACCGGGCTGGGGCTGACGATCTCCCGCCATATCGCGCACCTGCTGGGCGGCGAGATCTCCGTGACAAGCGAGATCGGGATCGGGTCAACGTTCTCGCTGATCTGCCGCGCGCCGGCGGTGTCGCACAACACGGCGCCCGGCGCCAGCGCGCGGCGCCCCGGCGCGAAAACGGACGGCGCCGCGCTCCGTCTCGACGGTCTTCGCGTGCTGCTCGCCGAGGACGGCGAGGACAACCGACGGATCGTCAGCTTCGTGCTCGAACGGGCGGGGGCGACGGTGAGCCACGCCGAGAACGGGAGTCTCGCGATCGAGCTGATCGAAGCCAGGCAACGCGGGCCCGAGCCCTTCGACGTTGTGCTGATGGACATGCAGATGCCCGTGACCGACGGGTACGAAGCGACCACCATCCTGCGCAGCAGAGGCTACTCGCTCCCCATCATCGCGCTGACCGCGCACGCGATGGCCGGAGCGCGCGAGCGCTGCCTCAACGCCGGGTGCGACGATTACATGACCAAGCCGATCGATCAGCGGGAGCTCGTTGCCAAGCTCTACCGCTGGACGCACGACGAGAACCCCAACGCCGCGTGCGCCTGACCCCGTCGCCCGCGGGCCGGGGTGTCCGATCAGAGCCACCTATCGGACTTGAACCGATGACCTAAGCTTTACGAAAGCTTCGCTCTACCAACTGAGCTAAGGTGGCGAAGCGAGCAGAATAGCCTCGCCCGGCGGGGGTTGTCCAGCTAGGCGTCGGCCACGCTGAGCTTGGCGCCGCTCGCCACGAGCCGGTCCACCTGACGGTCCCCGATCCGCACCCGCAGGGTCACCGAACCCTTGTCGTACACGCGGTCGAGGACCTCGCTCTTGCGTTCGATCGAGGACACCACGCGGGACTCGGACATCGGGAGGGTCAGGAGCCGCTCGCGGACCTCGCCCAGCATCGCCCGACGCACCAGCGCGGTCAGCTCGTGCTCCTGCGCCTCGCTGAGGAACGACGCCGAGATCTCGGCCGCCTCCTCGACCTCGGCCCGCCACAGCAGCGTCTCGACGTTGTCGCGCAGCTTGTCCACTTTGTTCAGCAGCAGCGCGCAGCGGGGCTCGGTCCACTCCTCGCCCGCCCGTTCCGCCGCGGCCCGCTCCTTGTCGAAGAGGTCGTTCAGCGTCGCCATGACCGTCTCGTAGTGCAGGCGGGCCGCCGGGTCGGCGACGTCCAGCACGATCAGGAGGAGGTCGGCGTGGACGGTCTCGTCGAGCGTCGCCTTGAAGGACGCGACGAGGTGCGCCGGGAGGTCGCGCACGAACCCGACGGTGTCCGACAGCAGCGCCGTCTCGCCCCCGCCGAGGTCCCAGGCACGGGTGCGGGTCGTCAGCGTCGCGAAGAGGCGGTCGTCGGCGTAGGCGCCGCCCTCGGTCAGGCGGTTAAACAGCGTGCTCTTGCCCGCGTTGGTGTACCCCACCAGCCCGACGGTGAAGTGGTCGCGCTTGCGGGCGGCGACCTCGCGGCGTTTGCGCGTCTGGATCTCTTCGAGCTCGCGCTGGAGCTGGCTGCGCCGCTTCTGCACGAGGCGCCGGTCGATCTCGATCTGCTGCTCGCCCGGCCCGCGGGTGCCGATCCCGCCGATGCCGCCCGAGCCCACAATGCGCTCGAGGTGCGACCACATCGCTTTCAGGCGCGGGTAGGTGTACTCCAGCTGCGCCAGCTCCACCTGGAGCCTCGCCTGCTTGGTGGTCGCGCGGTTGGCGAAGATGTCGAGGATCAGCTCCGAGCGGTCGATGACCTTGCGCTCGAGAATCTTCTCGATATTCCCGATCTGCGACGGGCTCAGGTCGTGGTCGAAGATGACCATCCCCGCGCCCTGGAGCTCGCAGAGACGCTTGAGCTCCTCGACCTTGCCGACGCCCATGTACGTCCCGGACTCCGGGCGATCCTTCTTCTGCGTCAGCTCCGCGACGACCGTCGCGCCGGCGGACTCGGCGAGCGCGCGCAGCTCGCCCAGCGGGTCCGCGGGGTCAAAGCGGCTTTCCGGCAAGTGCACCGCGGCGAGAACGGCGGTCTCGCGGGCGACTTTCAGACTGGTTCGCTGGTCGATATTCGTGGGCATCGTGAAACCGAAACTCGCGCAGGGCGTTGAGTATAGACGACCGGGAGCCCGCGAACGCCTCTAGTATGCACGAACGCCCAGGAGACCCGCCCATGCGCACGCTCACCACCGCCGCCCTCGCCCTCCTCCTCGCCCCCGCCCTCGTGGTCGCGCAGGACGGGACCTCCAGCGAAAGCTGGGCGGACGACCCCTACGCGTGGTTCGACCCCATCATCGACGTCCAGCGGCTCGTCACCGGGCGGTTCGTCACCGAGCCCGATCTCCGCGCCATGCAGCTCGGCGCGATCGCCGGGATGCTCGACGCCCTCGACGACCGCTACACCGTCTTCATCCCCGAGGAATCGCTCGGCGACTTCGACAAGGCCCTCCGCGGCGAGTACGTCGGGATCGGCGCGTCGGTCAACATCACCGACGGGTGGGCGACCGTCGTCTCACCCCTCGACGACTCCCCCGCCCTCGCCGCCGGCGTCCTGCCCGGAGACCGCATCGTCGAGGTCGACGGCGAGACCACCATGGGCGAGGAGCTCGACGACACCATCGACCGCATCATCGGCGAGCGCGGCAGCACCGTGACGCTCACGCTCGAGCGCGAAGGCGAACGCCTCACCATCCCCATCGCCCGCCAGCCCATCGTCACCCGCTCCGTCGCCGGCTTCGTCCGCGACGACGCCCACTGGGACTTCATGGCCGACCCCGACAGCGGCATCGGCTACATCCGCCTCATCAGCTTCGGCGCCACCGCGAGCGACGAGGTGCGCGAGGCCATCGTCTCCCTCCAGGACCAGGGCGCGCAGGGGCTGATCCTCGACCTCCGCGACAACTCGGGCGGCCTCCTCCGCGCCGCGATCGAGATCGCCGACATGTTCCTCGAGGAGGGCTCCATCGTCACCACCCGCGGGCGCGCCTACGAGGACCAGACCTACTACGCGACGTCCCAGACGCTGGCGCCCGACATGCCGCTGCTGGTCATGGTCAACCGGCGCAGCGCCTCGGCCAGCGAGGTGCTCTCGGGCGCCCTCGCCGACCACGACCGCGCCGTCGTCCTCGGCGAACGCAGCTTCGGCAAGGGCCTCGTGCAGGACATCCGCCAGCTCCCATCGGGCGCCGGGCAGCTCAAGATCACCGAGCAGCGCTACTACGGGCCCTCCGACAAGCTCATCCAGCGCGAGGACGACTCCGCCGACTGGGGCGTCGACCCGACCGAGGGCTTCTTCGTCACCATGACCAACCGCGAGATCTCCCGCGCCCTGCGCACGCGCGCTCAGGACTCGGTGATCCGCCCCGGCGACGGCTCCACGCCGCGGCCGGCCGCCGGCGAGGCCCCGGAGACGTGGGTCCGCGAACGCTACGGCGACGAGCCGCTCGCGCGGGCCATCGAGGCCGTGCGCACACGCCTGAACACCGACGAGTGGACGCCCGTCTCCGACGCCGGCGACACCACCGCCCCCGCCCGCCAGGAACTCCTCTACGCCGTGCGCGCACGCGACTACCTCCTCCGCGAGCTCGAGCGCGCCAACGAACGCATCGGCGCCCTCGCGACCGTCGCGAGCGAAGACGAGGCCGACGCACTCACCCTCCTCCCCGACAACGTCGAGCTCGAGGGCGGCGTCATCGAGGTCCGCGACGCCGCCGGCAACCTCGTGCGCACGCTGAACATCGTCGGCGACGGCCTCGAACGCTGGCTCGTTGACGCACCGCTCGAGCCCGCGGTCACGCCCAACGAGACCAACTGACGTGCTCGTTCTCGGCATCGAGAGCACCTGCGACGAAACCGCCGCCAGCGTCGTCGAGGACGGCGTGCGCGTGCGCTCCAACGTCATCGCCAGCCAGGACGAACTGCACCGCGAGTACGGCGGGGTCGTCCCGGAGATCGCCAGCCGCGCCCACGCCGAGCGCCTCGTCCCCGTGGTCGAACGCGCCCTGAGCGACGCGGGCTGCGCCACGAGCGACCTCGATGCGATCGGCGTCGCGAACCGCCCTGGTCTCATCGGCTCGCTGCTGGTTGGCGTCGCGGGCGCCAAGGCCCTCGCGTGGTCGCTGGGGCTGCCGCTCGTCGGGGTCGATCACGTCCGCGCCCACCTGTACGCCGGGGCGCTCGACGCCGACCCCATCGCCTACCCCGCGCTGGGCCTCGTGGTGTCGGGCGGGCACACGAGCCTGTACCGCTGCGAGTCAGCGCTCGAGATCGGCGAGCTGGGTTCGACGATCGACGACGCCGTCGGTGAAGCCTACGACAAGGTCGGCGCGATGCTCGGCCTCGAATACCCCGCTGGCCCCCGCGTCGACCGTCTCGCGCAGACCGGCGACGAGCGCGCCCACGAGTTCCCCGTCAGCCGCCTCTCCCCGGGATCGCTCGATTTCTCGTTCAGCGGGCTCAAGACCGCGGTGCTCTACGCCATCCGCGGCGTGCCCGAACGCACCGATGACGGCGTGCGCTTCGAGCGCGAGCTCGACGAACTTAACGACGCGCAGCGCGCCGACATCGCCGCGTCGTTCCAGCGCGCCGCGTGCCGGGCGGTCGTGGTCAAGACCCAACGCGCCGCGCAGGGGGCGCCCGTCCCGTACAAAACGCTGCTGGTCGGCGGCGGCGTGAGCGCCAACCAGCGACTGCGCGCCGAGCTCGCGTCCCTCGCCGCCGACGAAGATCTCTCGCTCCGTCTTCCCGCCCTCCGCTACTGTCTGGACAACGCCGCGATGATCGCCGGCCTCGCCTACCACCAGCTCACGCAGGGCCACGCGGACTCGCTCGACCTCTGCGCCTCCCCCACCGCATGACCCCATGACGCACCCCGCGACGATCGACGAAGACGAGCTCCTCAAGCAGTGCACCTGGACGCGCACGCGCGGCTCGGGCCCGGGCGGGCAGCGCCGCAACAAGGTCGAGACCGGCGCAGCGCTCCACCACGAGCCGACGGGCGTCAGCGCCCAGGCGGGCGAGCGCCGGAGCCAGGAAGAGAACAAGCACGTCGCGCTCAAACGCCTGCGCCTCGCGCTCGCCGTCGACTACCGCACGCCCGTCGCGCCCCCCAAAGGCCTCGACGAGATCGCGTCCGAGCTCTGGCGCTCGCGGCGCAGCGGCGACAAGATCGTTTGCAACCCAAAGCACCGCGATTACCCGTCGCTGCTCGCCGAGGCACTCGACGTCATCGCCGACTCGGGGTGGAAGCCGCCCAAGGCCGCGCTCCGCCTCGGCGTGACCGCCAGCCAGATGCTCAAGCTCTTGCGCGAGCACCCGCCGGCGATGGTGAAACTCAATCAGGAACGTGGCGAACGCCGACTCAGCGCGTTGTCGTAGGCGCCCGAGCGGGCTCCTTCTCCGCGGTCTCGCCCTTGTCTTCCTTCGGGGGTTTCTCGCCCGGGTAGGCGATGCGCCCGTGGTAGATCGACGTCAGGGTCTTCGCGATGCGCTGCTCGATCTTGCGAAGATCGCGGAACGTCAGCCCGCTCTCGTCGAACTGACCGTCGGTCATGCGCTTCATCGCCAGCTCGTGGACGAGCGATTCGATCCGGCTCGGCGTCGGGTCGGTCAGCGCACGCGTCGCGGACTCGACCGCGTCGCACAGCATGAGGATCGCGGCTTCCTTCGTGCGCGGCTTCGGGCCCGGGTAGCGGTACTCCGTCTCGGCGGGGCGGTCCTCGTCCTGGATGTCCGCGAGCTGCTGCGCCTGGCGGTAGAAGTACTCGACGAGCGTCGTGCCGTGATGGCTCTCGATGTAGTGCAACAGCGAGCGCGGCAGGCTGTACTCCTTCGCCAGCTCCACCCCGTCCTTGACGTGCCCGAGGATCACCAGCAGCGACATCGTCGGGCTGAGCTTCTCGTGGCGGTTGAAACCGGGGGGCTGGTTCTCCACGAAGTAGTCGGGCTTGTTCATCTTGCCGACGTCGTGGTAGAGCGCGCCGACGTACAGATGAAGCCCGTCGGCGCCGACGGCGTCGGCGGCGGTCTCGGCGAGCGTCGCGACGGTCAGCGAGTGGTTGTACGTGCCCGGCGCCTTCTGCTGGAGCTTGCGGAGCAGCGGCTGCTTGGGGTCGCGCAGCTCGATGAGCGTCATCCCGGTCGTGACGTTGAATACTTTCTCGATCGTCGGGAGCGCCGCCATGAGCACGACCGTCGCCCCGACCGCGCCGACGCCGGCCTGGAGCGCGATCAGCAGAAGGTCCTCGGTGACGCCCGGGCCGGGCTGACGCGACGCGAAGCCGATGAGCGCGCTCGTCGCGGCGGCGACAAACCCCGTCAGAGCGCCCGCGCGCACCAGGGCGTTGCGCTGGCGGATCTCCCGCAGGCGCCACACCGCCGCCCCCGCCGTCACGAGCATCACGCTGAACTCGCCGGCCGAGCCGCTCAGCGCGATCGAGGTGAGCAGCGAATGAACCAGGGCCAGGGCGAGCGCCACGCGCTGGTCGTACGCCGCCGACAGGATCATCGCGAAGAACGCCGTGGCGGCGACGGACCAGAGGGTCGTCATCCCCGGCGCCCCCGCGACGCCCAGCGTCACGAGGCCGATGAGCGAGGCCGACAGGCACGCGAGCACGAACGCCCGCGTCGTGTTGCGCGCAAGTTTGGCGCAGAACGCCGAGACGTAGACCGCCACCGCGAACGCCGCGAGCAGCACAACGCCCGCGATCGCGAGTCGCGGCGCCCAGCGCTCCGCGGGCGAGAGCGATGCGGCGTACGCCAGACGCTCCTTCGTCGCGGCCTCGAGCTGCTCGAGCGTCAGGCGGTCGCCGCGCCGGAACAGAGCGTCGCCCTTGGCGCGCCGGGTGGTGAGCACCGCGACGTCGCGGGCCCGCGATTCCTTGCGGAGGTTCGTCTTCGATTCGTCGAACGTGAACGTCGGCTGCGCGTTGCGGGAGAGCCAGTCGACGACCAGCTCCCGGGCGGCGCCGAAGAACCCGGCCCGCTGCGCGATCCGGTTGAGCTCCGGCGCAAGCTGAGCGCCGGCGACGTTTACCAGATCGGTCTTGGCGACGAGCGTCGAGGCCTCGACGTCCCAGAACTCCAGCTCGACCTGCGCGTTGGCCTCCTGCATCTCGAACTGAAACTCGTCGCGGCTGACCAGCGGCGTCAGACGCAGCTCCGCGGTGAGCTCGCGCACGCGCTCGCGCCAGCGGGCGCTCGCCTCGCCCTCTTCGGCCTCGCGACGGATCGCCGCGAGACGGGCCTCGTCGAGACGGAACTCCTCGCGGATCCCCTCGGCGACCTGGTCGATCGACTCGGCGTCCGCCAGCGCGGTGGGAAGCCCCTCGAGCGAGCGCTGCACCGTGTCGAGCGCTGCGCGGTTGGCGGTGTAGCAGCGCGGCGTCGAACGACGGCGGAGCTCCCGCTCCTGCTCGGTCGCCTGGAGGTCCTCGAGCTCGAAATCAACGCGCGCAAGACGCGTCTCGTCGGCGATGCGTCCCTGCGTCTCCGTCGGGAGCTCGCGCGCCGCGCCGATGAAGAACGCCCCAGCGAGCGTGTACCCGATCAGGATCAGCACCGCCCACCCGAAACGCGGACGCCGCCACAGCTCGCGCCACGGCGCGCTCTGGCGGCCGAGGGTCTTCCGGATGCCGCGACGTCGTGCCGCGTTGCGCGATTGAGTCTGCTTGTCAGCCATCGGATCCCTGCGGCTCAGTATACGCCGAGGCCGCGTGCTCCCGGTCCTCCTCGCCGTACGCCTCCACGATCCGCTGCACGAGGTCGTGACGCACGATGTCAACGCCAGACAGCGCCACCACCGACACGCCCTTCACCCGGCGCAGGCGACGCACCGCGTCGATGAGCCCGCTCTCGTTGGGCGTCGGGAGATCGATCTGCGTGGTGTCGCCCGTGATGATCATCTTCGAACGCTGCCCCATGCGCGTGAGGATCATCTTCATCTGCCCGCGGGTCGTGTTCTGCGCCTCGTCGAGGATCACCACCGCGTCGTTGAGCGTCCGCCCGCGCATGAACGCCAGCGGGGAGACCTCCACCACGTCGCTCGCCATGAACCGCTTGAGCGTCTGGTAGTCCACCATGTCCTGCAACGCGTCAAGGAGCGGGCGCAGGTACGGGTTCACCTTCGCCTCGAGATCGCCGGGCAGGAACCCGAGCTTCTCGCCGGCCTCGACAGCCGGGCGCGCCAGGATCACCCGGCGCACCGAGCCCGCCTTGAGCATGTGGACCGCCGCCGCCACCGCGAGGTACGTCTTCCCCGTGCCCGCCGGCCCGATGCCGAAGGTCAGGTCGTTGTCGCGGATCGCATCGAGATACAGCTTCTGGTTCTCGCTCTTGGGCTCGACGCGCCGCCCCGAGACGTAGACGCTCATGCGGTCGAGATCGCCCGACTCGCCCAGCAGCCCCGCGTGCCCGTCCGCCTCATCAACGCCCTGCCCGATCGCCTCGAGCACGTCCCGCTTCGACAGAACAACCCCGCCCGAAGACGTGGTCACCAACCGCTCGATGACCCGCTTGGCGGCCACCACCGCGCGCTCCTCGCCCGAGACGCGCACCACGTCGTCGCGGGCGGTCACGTTGACGCCGAGCGCTTCGCGCACCATCTTCAGGTTGCGCTCGCCGGGCCCGAGCGCCTCGAGGCGGCGCGAGCCGGGAGGCAATGTGATGACCAACTCCGTCATAGATGGGCGTCCTTTCTCACAAGCCGCCATCGGTCATTCTACGCACACGCTCGCCCGCCGGACGCACGCGGGCGCCGCACGACTCGTCTTTCTCGCGATCGCCCTCGCCACGCCTGCTCTTATCGGGGCCTGCCAGAGCCCCCCCGGCGCCACCCCCGATCTCTCCAGCGCCGCCCAGGGGAGCGCCCCCGGGCGATGGGATGACCTCGCCGGCGCGCTCGTCGCCGCCCAGCGCGAACACGAGATGGCCGTCCTCAGCCGCTCGTCCCCCTCGCCCGGCGTGCGCGTCATCACCCTGCTGACCAACCTCGACGAGCGCGTCGTCATCCGCGCCCAGACCCCGAACCCGGACGACGCCGACACGCCGACCACCATCGACCTGCGCGTCGCGTACGGGCTGTGGGGGGACGCGGAACAAGAAAACGCGATCATTCAGACGATGCGGGAGTCTCTTGAGAAGCAGGCTCGCCGCCGGGCCCGGGGCCGCTAAGAAGCGCCATCACCGCGATCGCCAGCAGCGTCGCGTTCACCACGACCAGCACGATCACCGCCCCCTTGAGCGCCGACACACGCCGGTTCGACGCGCGCAGCGCGCGCGAGTACTCGGGCGGCGCCCCCTGCCCCTCCGACCCGCGGACCACCACGGGCGCCCGGGTGTGCGCCGCCGGAGCAAGCTCCGAGGGCTCAGTCGGACGCGGCGCGGGCGCGGGCGCCGCGGCGCGGGCCAACGCGGCAAACGCGGTGGGCGGCGCCCCGGGAGACGGCGGAGCCGACGGGGGTTCGGCCGGCGCCGCGGACTGCGCCACCAGCGTCGCGGGCGCCTGCCCCGGGAGCAAACGCACCGGCGCCAGCCCGAGGTGCTGGCGGTCCTCCGGGTTCGGGAACGCCGCCCCGCAGTACGTGCACGAGAACGCGTCGGGCTTCGCGTCGTGCTTGCACGCGTGGCACTTCCCAAGCAGGTGCGCGACGCCCGGGATCTCCGCGGCGGCCATCCAGAACTGGCGCGTGGTCGGCCCGCGCAGCACGTCCTCGGGCGCGATCTTCCCGCGCTGCGCCATCCGACGGATCGTCGTGTACGAGCGCCCGGGCATAAACGGCGCGCCGGGGTCGCGCACCTGCCACGGGCCCATGTGGTTCTGCGTCGCCTGGCGCGACAGCGGCTCGAACAGCCCCGAGCACGACGAGCACTCCGCCGCGCCGGCGCTCTGCGTCTGCCCGCAGTACGGGCAGGGGAACCACGCGTCGCCACCCTTCGCGGGCGGCGCGCCGGTCCCGGCTTCGTTCATATCGTCTGTCGTCCCCATCTCGTAAACTATACCTCCCACCGCGCACCATCCGCACACGAGCGTCCGCGGTTCCAAGATCCCCGGAGACGCACGATGCATCGCCACGCCCCCCTCGCGCTCGCCGCCCTGCTCGCGGGGTGTTCCTCGTCCGCATCCCCGCGCGACGCGCCCGCCGAGCGCGTCCTGCGTTCAGACTCCCCCACGCCGTCGTCCAGACGCACGCGCATCGCGCCGCCGGCGGCGCTCGACGGCCAACCGCTCGTCTGGGACGACCTCCACGACGCGCTCATCGAGGGAGCCGGCGCGATCGCACTCGAAGAAACCGTCCTCGATCGCCTGCTCGCGAAAGAAGCCGCGCGTCACGGCGTGCGCGTCGAACAGGTCGATCTCGAACAAGAAGAACGCTCCCTGCTGCGCTCCCTCGCCGCCGCCGCCGAGACAACCTCCGAGGAAGCCGTCCTCGAAGAACTCCGCCGTCAGCGCGGGCTCGGGCCCACCCGCTACCGGGCCCTCCTCCACCGCACCGCGACCATGCGCGCCCTCGTCGCGCCGAGCGTGAACATCAACCAAGAGACGCTCGATCTCGCCCGCGCTATCCGGTTCGGCGAGAAGCGCCGCGTGCGCCTCATCACCGCACCCTCGCTCGTCGAGGCGCAGACAGCGCTGCGCGCGATCGAGCGCGGCGAGCCCTTCGCCGAGGTCGCCGCACGCCTCTCGACCGACGCGAGCGCCCCGCGCGGCGGGCTCATCGAGCCCTTCAGCCTCGCCGACCCCTCCTACCCCGCCGCGGTGCGCGACGCGGCCGGCGCGCTCGAACCGGGCGACGTCAGCGCCGCCGTCGCGATCGAAGGCGGGTACGCCGTCCTCCGTCTCGAGGAAGTCCTCCCGGCACGCACGCCGCGCGGCGCCGAAGCCGTCCTGCTCGAGGACGCCCGCGCCGAACAGGAACGCGTGCTGATGACGGCGCTCGCCCGGCGCCTGCTGCGCGAGGCGTCGCTCACGATCTTCGACCCCGCGCTCGAAACCGCGTGGCGACGGCGCGGGAATCAGTAGCGCGAGAGCTGCTCTCTCAGTTCTTTCTCGGACCGCTTGTCCGGGGCGTCCTCGATCAACCGGGCAAGCAGCGCCCCCGCCGCGGCGTTCCCCTCGACCCGCGCCGTCGCCCGCGCCGCCAGCGTCGCGTCCCGCGCGTACCGCCCGCGGCGCACGCTCGCGCTCGCCAGCCCGACCAGCCGCGGGTCCGTGGTGGTCGCGAGCGCCGGTTCGATCAGATGCCACACGGGGTTGAGCAGCCGCGGGTCCTCGCGCTGCGTCGGGTCGAGCGCGGTCCAGAGGCGCCCGACAAGCTCGAGATCCCCCGCGCGCACCGCCGCGAGCGTCGCCGCGCCCGCGAGGCCCGCGCCGACGCGCTGCGCCTCATCCGCGAGCACCGCCCGCGCGAGATCCACGACGTCCCCGTCGCGCCCGAGCAGCGCCAGCAGCCGCCCCGCGCTGTCGAAGTCTCTCGACTCCAGCGCTGTGCTTAATGTGCGCTCGACCGATCGCAGCCCCTCGAAATCGAGCGCCTCCTCGAACGCCGGCGCCGGCGGCCCGAGGGTGTAGAGCGGATCGCCCAGCACGTTGATCTTCCACGCCGAGCCGCTCACCCGCGCCGCGGCGCCCACCGGCGCCGAGGCAAGCAGGCGGCGCGTCAGCAGCGCGGGCGGAACGAAGGCCTGCAGGAAGGGCTCGTCCACCGACCCCACGTACACGAACGCGCCCTGATCGAGCCACGCCCGCGCGATCGACGAACGGTCGTCGAGGTTCTGCGCCGAAAACGAATGGATGAAATGCACCGCGCTCGGCGCGTGCAGCAGCGGGATATCGACGCCGTACGACCGCCCCGGCGCCAGGTCGAACCGGCGGCGCGTCCCCGACGTGTTCACAAACACCAGCCCCGCGCGCACGCCGCCCGCCGCGTCCTGCGCCCACTCGGTCACCCCCGTCGGCGTCCGCCCGTCGCGCTGCAGCATCAGGCCCGCCTGCTCGAGCAGCTCCCCGGCCGGCCCGGTGTCGTACGCCTGGAACGCCCCGCCGCCCGTGTACCCGTTGAACAGCCACGCGTCCGACGGCTGCAAGAAGAGCGCGCACATCGCGCGGTACGCCGACTCGCTCTCGCTCCCGACGATCGCCCCCGCGAACGCCCAGCGCTCGCCCGAGAACGACCGCCCGATCACGTCGGTCAGCGCCAGGATCTCGCCGTCGCCCCCGCTCGTCTTCGTCGGCGCGTTCAGGCAGATCGTCACCGCGTCGAGATCATCCCCGAGCGTGTCCCAGGACCACCCCCACGTGCGCACGGCGGCCTCCACCGCGTCCGAGAGATCCCGCTGCTCGATCGCGCTCATCCTCGATCCGGCGCGCCCCTTCGGCGCACGGACCCAGACGATCGGCTCGCCGCGCCCGGCCGCCAGCGCCGCCGCGGCCGGCCACGCGTCGTCGCGCTCGTCCGCGACCACCACGCCCGGCGGCGTGAACCCGTGCTGCTCCCACAGCGCGCGCCGCCCGATCTCGTCCTCGGCGCCCCACGCGGCCGCGGCCGCACGCTCGATCGCCTCCCGCGAGTACCCCGAGTTCCCGGGCGTTGAAAGCACGCGGACGCGTTCGGGGGCGAACGCGCGCACAAAGCGTGCGATGTCCTCCCGCGCCGCGTCCGTCCCGTCGTCGAGCAGGACCGGGAACCGGCGCGTTGGCGACCACCGCCCGATCGCATCGAGGTACGCCCCGGGTGAATCCGCGATCACCACCAGCGGCGCGACCGGCCACGCACGGCGCAGCGTCTCGACGCGACCCCCGAGGCGCACCTCGGGCGGGACCGCGCTGTTCTGCGCCGGCGCCGCGGCCGCGATCGCGAGAACTCCGAACAGCACTCGACGCACGGGAGCTCCTTCACGCTCGGGTTAGAACGGGCGGCGCAGCGGGTTCGTCGCGATGTTGTCGCGCCCGAGCACCAGCCAGTCCGCGATCTCCACCGCTTCCTGGAACGACTCTTTCGCGGTCTCGACATCGATCGAGCTCTGCAGCACCTTGCCCGCGGCCAGGTGCTCGACCGTCGCCACCGCGTCGCCCGTGATCAGCGTCGTGCGCGAGGGCTCGCTGACGAGCAGCCCCGTCATCCCCGGCGTGACGCCCGGCAGCGGGAAGAGGTCCACGCCCGGCGCGAGCGAGTCGGGCGCCGCGGTGCAGCGCTTGAGCAGCGAAACCTCGCGCCGCAGCAGCTCGATGACCTCCTCGTCCGCGTCCTCCTGGGCGAGCTTCTGGAGGTGCGCCGCGATCGGCACGCCCACCGCCTCGCGCTCCGACTCGGACACCAGCCACGTCGCGTGCCCGAACGCGCCGAGCCCGCGCGTCGTGTCCGGCTGGAACGACGTCAGGAACACGTGCGTCACGCCCTCGGGCCCGATGCCCGCGCGCTCGCGCAGACGGGCGGCGAGCGCCTGCGGCGGGAGCCCGGGGTCAACGATCACCACCACGTCGCCCTTGCGCACCAGCGTGGTCGTCGCGTGACCCGTCCGCACCGCCGCACGTTCGTCCCACAGCGGGTGGGCCGCGAGCGCCCCGATGCTGATCACCCGGATGTCACACTCGTGGGCCACTCAGTCCTCCACCACGTTCTGGTCGGCGTCGGCGATCTCCCGCAACAGCGGGGAGCCCTCGGCCTTCTTCTCACGCAAACGCTCGATCACCAGCTCCGGGCACATCGTCGCGAGCGCGGAGAGGTCCTCGCCCATCGCCGCGATCTGCTTGATCAGACTCGACGACGTGTACGCGAAGCTCTGCCCCGCGACGATAAACACCGTCTCCAGCCCCGCCACCTCGCGGTTGGTCACCGCCTGCTGGATCTCGTACTGCAGATCCGAAAGATTCCGGATGCCCTTGAGGATCGCCGTCGCCCCCGTCTGTCGCGCGAAATCCACCGTCAGCGCGTGGAACGCCTCGACGTCCACCGGCGACGCGTCGGGCTCCTCGCGGACGATCTCCGCGACGAGGGTCTCGGCCATCTCCACCCGCTCCTCGTCAGAAAAAAGCTGACCCTTGCTCGGGTTCCGCCCCACCGCGACCACCACCCGGTCAAAGAGGCGACGCCCCCGACGGATCACGTCGAGGTGCCCGAGGGTGATCGGGTCAAAGGAGCCGGGGTACACCGCGAGCCTCGCGCCGGGAGCGGGGTTGGGCACGTCGGGGCCTCCGCTGGCTGAACTGCTCTTAGTCCAGTCTTATACAGACGTTAACGCTCAATTCGTCGCAACCGACGACTTGCGCGTCATCATAGGGACTCGACCCTCCCCGGGCGTCGGTCCGTGGGAAACTCTGCGGACGCCGCCCGACGGACCGCCCGCGGCGAGGAGACGCTCCCCATGACCCGACAGCACGCCACGGATGTGTACCGCCCGTCCGTCGTTTGCGAGCCGGGCAACGCCGCCCTTGTGCGCATGGACATGCACGCGCACTCCTGGGCGAGCAGTGGCCCCGCGATCGCCGCCCTCGGGCTCATCGATTGCCCCGAGTGCTGCTCGCCCCCCGAGAAGGTCTACGAGCAGGCCCGCGCGCGCGGCATGGACCTCGTCACCATCACCGACCACGACGTGATCTCCGGCGCGCTCGAACTCGTCGAGCGCGGGTTCGAGGGCGTGGTCATCGGCGAGGAGGTCACCGTCCGCTTCCCCGAGGACGGGCGCTCCATCCACTGCCTCGTGTGGGGGCTGAGCCCCGCCGAGCACGAGCAGCTCGGCGCCCTGCGCCTGCGCGACGACATCTACAGCTTCGCGGGGTGGCTCCGCGACCGCGGGCTGGCGCACGCCGTGGCGCACCCGCTCGACGGCATCGGCGACACCCGCGCCGTCTGGCGCCTCGAACGCCTCGCGCTCCTCTTCCGTGGGTTCGAGCTCCTCAACGGCGCCCACGCGGGCGGTCACTACGCCACCGTCAACCGCTGGGTGCGCTCGCTGACGCCCGACCGCCTCATCAGCATCAGCAAACGCCACCACCTCCCCCCGCTTTGGCCCAGCGACGCCCCGCGCGCCGTCACGGCCGGCGGCGACGACCACGGGCTCCTCAACCTCGGCAAGACCTGGGCCGGCGTGCCCGCGCGAGAGGGAGAAACCCTCGGCGCGCGCGCCTTCATCGACCGCGTCATGGCGGGCGAGGCGACCCTCGGCGGGCAGTCGGGATCGCCCGAGCTGCTCGCCCACCAGTTCATGTCCGTCGGGATGAACCGGTACGCGGCGCCGATCGCGGCGCGGCTCCGCCCGACGCGTCACGTCGTCGCGCGCCAGATCGCCGCGTTCGCCGGCGTCGATCTGCCCAAGCCGAAGCGTTCGTCGCTCGTCACCGACGCCGCGTTCGGCGGCCTGTCGCGGCGCGGCGCCCCGGAGTCCCCCCTGCTGCGCGCGCTCACCGAGCGCTTCGCCCCCACGCTCGAGCGCTACCCCGCGCTCGCCGAGCGCCTCGCGCCCGAAGGACGCGCCGACGGGCCTGCGCTGGCCGAGCACGAGCAGATGGGCGCGTTCGCCGAGGAGCTCCTGACCGCGCTGACCGCGGACGTCGCGGGCGACGCGCTCGCGGCCTGGCAGGCACGCGACTGGGCCCGTCTGAAACAGCTCGCGCGCGACGCCGGAGCCCTCGCGTTCGCGCAGGCCCCCTACCTCGTCAGCCTGTTCCTCAACAACAAAGACCGCTGGGGCGTCCGGCGCATCGAGCACGAGCTCGGGCAGACCGACCACGAGCGCCCGATGCGCCTGGCCCTCTTCACCGACACGCTGGGCGACATCAACGGGGTCAGCCGGTACATCCGCCAGTTCTCGGAGTGGGGGAAGCGGACCGGGCGCGACCTGCACATCTTCGCGTTCGATCACCCGGGCCTGCCCGACGCGCCGAACATCCACCGCGTCACGCCCGTCCTTACCGCGCCGACGCCCGGGTACGAGGAGCTGCGCCTGCACCTGCCGCCGCTGCTCTCGGTACTGCGCGAGATCGACGAGATCCAGCCCGACGCGGTGCACGTGTCCACGCCGGGGCCGCTGGGCATGGCGGGCGCGATCGCGGCGGAGATGGTCCGCGCCCCGCTGCTCGCGACGCACCACACCGATTTCCCCGCGTACATCCAGCGCCTCCTGGGCGACACGTCCATGGTCCGGCTGTGCGAGCGCGGGCTGCGTCAGCTCTACGGGCGCTGCGATCGCGTGATGACGCGGTCAGAAAGCTACCTGCCTTCGGTGCGCCGCCTGCGCGTAGACGACGCGCGGATCTCCACCATCCCCGCGGGCGTGGACAGCGCCGCGTTCGCCCCCGAGCGGCGCGACCTCGGCGTCTGGAACGGCCTCGCCCGCGTGGACTCGGTCAAGGCGATCTACGCCGGGCGCGTGAGCGTCGAGAAGAACACCACGCTGCTCGAGAGCGTGTGGAAGATCATCCGGCGGCGCTGCGAGGACCGCGGCATGGACGTCGAGCTCATCGTCGTGGGCGACGGGCCCGACCGCGCGAGGCTCGAGAAGTCGCTCGCGCCCTTCGGCGCCCGCTTCCTCGGCTACCGCCACGGCGACGAGCTCGCGACGCTCTACGCCTCGGCGGACCTCTTCCTCTTCCCCTCGATCACCGACACGCTCGGGCAGGTCGTGCTCGAGGCGCAGGCGTCGGGGCTCCCCGCGATCGTCAGCACCGCCGGCGGGCCGCGCGAGATCATCGAGCACGCCGTGACCGGGTACGCCCTGCCCGCGACGGACCCCGGTCAGTGGGTGGACGCCGCGGTCACGCTGCTCGACGACGAGCGGCTGCGCGCACAGATGGGCGCGTCGGCGCGCCGCCGGGTCGAGCCGCGCACAATCGACGCGATGTACGAGTTCTTCTGGGACGCGCACGAGGACGCCGCCCGGCGCAAGCGCGAGAACGCCGGGCTCGACGACTCGGCCCCCGAGCCGCTGATCTCCGACGCCTTCATCGCCCGGGCGATCGCGCACGCGGCGGCGATCTAAGCCCTACTTCTTCTTGCGGCGCAGCTCTTTGAAGAACGCCTTGAGCAGCGCCGCCGACTCATCCGCGAGCACGCCCCCCACCGGCTCGATGCGGTGGTTGAGGCGTTCGTCGGAGCACAGGCGGTAGAGCGAATCGACGGCGCCGGCCTTGGGGTCCGTCGCGCCGTAGACCACGCGCCCCACCCGGGCCTGCACGATCAGCCCGGCGCACATCGGGCACGGCTCGAGGGTCACGTAGAGGGTGCAGGCGGAGAGGCGCCAGTCGCCGATCGCTTTCGCGGCGGCGCGCATCGCGATGAGCTCGGCGTGCCCGGCGGGGTCGTTCTCCGACTCCCGGAGGTTGTGGGCCTCGGCGAGGACCTCGCCGGACTCTGTGCGCACCACGACAGCGCCCACGGGCGTTTCGCCCATCTCGCCCGCGGCCGACGCCAGTTCCAGCGCCCGACGCATGATCCGCTCGTCGGCCGGCGTGCCGCGGGGGGCCGAGCGCGGCGGCGCGGTGCGCGCCGCGGGGGGAGTCGGTGTGCGTCGCAGCCAGGCGAACACGTCACTCGCCCTGATCGCCGTCGGTTGTGACCGGCGGGGTGGTGAAGCGCATGAGGATGAGCCCGAGCTCGAAGAGCGCGTAGAGCGGGAACATGAGCAGGAGCATCGAGATCGGGTCGGCGGGCGTGGCGATGGCGCTCACCACGGCGCACCCGAAGAGCACGTGTCGGCGCCAGCGCCCGAGGCTCCGCGGTTCGAGCAGGCCCGTCCAGCCCCCCAGCAGCATGACCACGGGGAGCTGGAACGCGGCGGTGAAGACGATCCCGAGGTTGAAACAGAGCGAGACGTACTCGCTGATGCGGTACTGCTGGGTGATGGTCCCGTTGCCGGCGCTCATGGGGAGCGACATCACGACGGGCTCCTCGCCCGCGACGCCGACGGCGAGGCGGAGCTCTTTCATCCGCTCGTTGATCCACATCTCCCCGATCTCGGGGGCCGGCGGGTCGGCGCGGAGCACGGGGACGCTTGGGAGCGCTACGCCCTCGGGCAGCGGGGCCGTGGCGACGTCGCTCGTCGCGAGGCCGGCCCCGAAGGCGATGAAGAAGCGGAGGGTGACGGGGAGGAGGACGGTGTAAAGGAACGCGAGGGCGGCGAGGGTGAGCGCCCCCGAGAGCGGGAAGAGCAGGTGGGCGAAGCGGCGCTCGTTCTTGTAGAGCCCGGGGGCGATAAAGAGCCACGCCTGGTAGAGGATCCACGGGGCCGAGAGGGCCACGGCCGCCACGGCGCCGACCTTCAGGTAGGCGATGAAGGGCTCGGCGGGGCTGGTCGCGAGGAGCTTGGCGGGGAGCCCGGCGTCGCGGAGGGCGTCCTCGGCGGGGGCGATGAGGAGAGCAAGCAGCGGCCCGCCGAAGGCGAGCGCGACGAGAAAGATGGGCACCGGCCCCAGGAGCGCCAGAATGAGGCGCTTGCGGAGCTCATCGAGGTGCTCGCCGAAGCTCATCGTGGTGTCGAAGGGTTTCATGGGCGTGCGTCAGGGTCCGGGAATGGTGGCCGGCCGGCGTGAGGGCCGAGTGTATGGTCTGGAGGGGCGTCCGCCGGGGGGCGAGGCGGTTGAAAATGTGCCAGAGAAGACGGAAACCCGCCGGAGGGGCGGGCGTCGTGCGTCGTAATGGAGCAGATGGCTATGGGGATCGACAGAGTCACGGCGCGTGCGGCGATCGAGGGAGACCCCGAGGCGCTGCGTGAATTCTGGCGAACGCACCGGCGGTGGGCGGCGGCGATCATCATGTCGCACATGCCCGCCGAGGCGGAGCTCGACGACCTGCTGCAGGACGTGGCGACGGTCGTGGTGGAGCGGATCTCGGAGGTCCGCAAGCCAGAGCGTCTGCGTGCGTGGCTGCGATCGGTGGCCATCAACACCGCGCGGACGGCCGGGCGGAAACAGAGCGTGCGTCGGAGGGCGATGCGAGAGCTGGCCCCGACCGCGACGGACGCGGACAGAAGCGAAGAGCGAGCCCGGGCGCGCGACACGGCGCGGGGGCAAGCCAAGCGGGTGTTGGAGCTGGCGATGCGGCTCCACCCTGATTACCGGGAGCCGTTGCTCCTGCGTTCCCTGCACGGGATGAGCCAACGGATGATCGCGAGCACGCTCGACGTGCCCGAGACGACAGTGGAGACGCGGCTCGCCCGCGCGAGAAAGATGCTACGAGAAGAGATGGCGTTCGAGACCGATCTGGAGGACCTGACGATCGCGAAGCCGAGGAGCCGAGCATGACCCTGACCCGCGAAGACATCCTGATTAGCCGGATTGTTGACGGCTCCTCTGAGCCGGCGGACTGGGCGGAGCTGCAGACGCTCGCGGAGGACGACCCGGAGGCGCTGCTGCGTCTTGCCGGGGCGCAGCGCCGCGAGGCGGACCTGCGCGAGGCGCTCGGCGCGGCGCTCAACGAGGCGGACGAGATCGATCTCCCGCTCGGTCACACGGCGACGGTCTACACCTTCCGCAACCGACTCCAGGTGTGGACGGGGTGGGCGGCCGCAGCGGCGATCGCGCTGGCGTGGCTCACCGCGGGCGGCGTGCTGCGCCCGAACACCACGACATCGACCGTCGCGGGGTGGTCGCCCGCCGTGACGACGGACGAAGCCTTCGACCAGTACCAGATGATGGGGCTCGCGGAAGGGCGCGTGCTCGGCGAGCTGCCCAAAATGATGATCCAGGTTGAACGTCTCGAGAGCGGTCAGGCGGAGGTGACATACCTGCGCCGCGTGCTCGAGCGCCGATTGGTGACGGACGTGTACGAGCCGGGCGTCGATACGAAAGGACGCCCGGCGCTGATGCCGGCGCAGCTGACCGGGAGCCGGGCCAACGACGCCCTGTAACGCGGCCCGCGAACGAACACCCCCAACGGATTCACAGGAGCGAACAATGAAGACGACCGCAACACTGACAACCCTCGCGGCGCTCGCCGTGGCCGGCGCCGCCGCCGCGTGCGAGAGCTCGACCACCCCCACGCAGCTCGTGGCCGCGCCCACGGCGCCCAGCGTGATGTTCGTCGGGCATGACGGCCACGACGCCCACTCGAAGACAACGTCCAAGGAGCTGAAGGTCGTCGTGACCGACGGCAACGCCCGCTACTGGGTGAACGGCAAAGAGGTCGATCGCGCCACGTTCACCGAAGCCGGCGGGAGTGTCGTGATCTCCGGGAACGTCAGCACGCCCAAGGCGGTCGCGACGCTCCCGCGTATCAAGGAAACGCCCAGGGCCGAGGCCGTCGCGTCGCCCAAGCCGCGCCTCGGCGTCGTGCTCGGCAGCGTGAGCGGCGAGCTGGCGGAGAAGCTCGACGTGGACGCCGAAGAGGTCATCCTCATCGAGCGCGTCATCGACGGCACCCCCGCGGCCCGCGCCGGGCTGAAGTCCTTCGACGTGCTCGTCGAGTTCGACGGCGAGGACGAGCTGAACGTTGACAAGCTCCGCAAGCTCATCGCGAAGCAGAAGCCCGGCGGCGGCGTCGGGGTGGTTGTGCTCCGCGACGGCGACGAGGAAGACTTCGAAGTGGTCTTCGACGGCGGGATCGGCCACTTCACCGCCAGCCCGGCCGAACCGCACCCCGAGGCCGCGCGGGCGCCGCGTGCCCGTTTCTTCGGCGGCGAGCTCGACGAGTCGCAGCAGATGCAGGTCGAGAAGGCCATGCGTCTTGCTGAGAAGTACAGCCAGCAGGCCCAGAAGGAAGCCGAGCGATGGACCCGCAAGATCGAGGGCCAGGCGAAGCAGCTTGAAGGTCTGGGCGAACGGCTGGCGCTCCGCTTTGACGGTCAGTCGCGCGAAGAGTTCGAGGCCGCGATGCAGCAGCTCAACGACGCGCTCGCCGAGTACGACATCGACTTTGACTTCGACTTCGACTTCGACGCCGAAGCGTTCCCCCACTTCCAGTTCATCGAGCTCGACGACGAGAACCGCAACCGCGCCGTCGTGCTCGAGCGGAAGCTCCACGAGAAGGCGAAGCGTCACGCGATGCAGAACGAGCGGCTGCACCTTCAGAAGCTCCGCGAGCACGAGCGCAACGAGGCCCTCGAGCGTCGCGAGATCGAGATGAAGCACAACAAGCTGAAGCACGAGCACGCTGAGGACGCCGCCGAGCTTCAGATCGAGCGTCTCGAGAACCGCATCGAAGAACTCGAAGCGATGATCGAGCAGCTCGTCAAAAAGATGGACCGTCCGCGCGGCGTGCGGAACTAACGCTCGCGTTTTCGGTAGAAGTACAAGGGAGCATCTCCTCAAGCCCCCATCTGGGGCGACGGCTACACGCACCGGCCGTCGCCCTCTTTCTTTGCGCTGACCCCGCAGCCCCCGCGAGCCGCCGGCACTATGCTCTGGTCCACGGAAAGGACCGTTCATGCCGACGCACCGCACCGCCGCCCTGCTCGTCACGTTCCTCACACTCGCCGCGACCGCGACGGCGCAGATGACCCTGCGTGTTGACGCCACGGAGGCCGCGCGCCGCCTGCTCCACGCGGAGCTCGCGATGCCCGCGTCGCCCGGCCCGATGGACGTGTACTACGTCGAGTGGACGCCGGGGAACCACAACCCGTCGGGGCCCGTGCAGAACGTCGTGAACTTCCGCGTCACCGACGACCGCGGGGTCGATCTCGAGTGGAAGCGCGATCCGACCGACGTGGTGCGCACGAGCTTCGTCGTCCCGGAGGGCGCGACGGGCGTGACGCTCTCGTACAGCTACATCCTCAACCAGCCCACGACGAACTCCAAGTCCACCGACAGCTACGGGCTGCGGGGGCTCGGGGTGATCAACTGGAACACGCTCCTTTTCGAGCCCGCCGGGGCGGACAAGGACGAGCTGAGCGTGGACGCGTCGGTGACGCTGCCGGGCGCGTGGATCCTCGCGTCGCCGCTGCCCCAGCGTTTCGCGCGGGGCGGGCACTACCAGTTCGAGCCGGTGAGCTTCGCGTACCTGGTGGATTCGCCGGCGATCTACGGCGAGTACCTCGCGACGTGGCCCATGAACGCTCCGGGGGGCGTGCCGCACTTTACGGACGCCGTGGCGAGCGCGCCGAGCAAGCTCACGCTGTCTGACGACGTGCGCGCGACGCTCGACGAGATGCTCGTCCAGACGCAGGAGATCTTCGGGCCCTTCCCGTACACGCGTTACCACTTCCTGACGGTGCTCGAGAACGAGATCCCCGGCGCCGGGCTGGAGCACACGGAGTGCACGTACATCTCGTACCCGGACAACCGCTTCGCGAACGACGACGCGTCGGCGCTGGGGACGTTCCCGCACGAGTACATCCACGCGTGGAACGGCAAGCTGCGCGTCCCCGAGGGGCTGCTGCACCGCGACTACCACACCCCGGGGCGCACGGAATTGCTGTGGGTGTACGAGGGGCTCACGAGCTACTACGACGACGTGATCATGGCTCGCTCTGGCATGTACACGCCCGAGCAGTACGAGGACGCGCTTACGGGGCAGGTCGAGCGCTACCAGCAGCAGGCGGGGCGCCTGTGGCGCAGTGTGGAAGACACGGCGAGCGGGCAGCGCCACCTGCGCACCGCGAGCCCGTCATGGGAAGAGCTGCGTCGGCGTCAGGATTACTACAGCGAGGGGGCGCTCTTCTGGATGAGCGCCGACGCGACGATCCGCACCGGCACGAACAACCAGCGCTCGCTCGATGATTTTGCGCGCGCGTTCTTCGGCGTGACGCCCATCGCGACGGGCACGCCCGTGACGTACACGCGCGACGACGTGGTCGCGGGGCTCACGGACGTGTACCCGCAGGCCGACTGGGACAGCATGATCCGCGCGTACATCGAGCGCCCCGCCGAGACGCTCGAGCACCCGGTGGTGAACCTGCTCAACCGCGAGTGGGGCTACGACACCGAGCCGACGCCCAAACAGGAAAAGGACGAGAAGGCGCCGTACGCCGATCTCCTCAAGCGCACGCTCGGGTTCGCGACGGACAAGGAAGGCGTCGTGACGACGGTGCTCGCGGGCACGCCGGCGGACACCGCGTCGCTGAGCTACGGCATGACGGTGCTGGGCGTCGACGGCTGGGCGTTCACGCCCGGGCTGCTCAAGGAACGCCTCGAGCACACGGCGCAGACGGGGCGGATCGATCTCGTGGTGCGCTTCGACGACCGCGTCGAGGCGCGCGCGATCCTGTACGACGGCGGCGTGCGCTACCCGCGGATGGTGCCGCGGGAGGGCGCGTTTGACGTGCTCGGGGCGATCATCGAGGCGAGGTAATCCGAACCGCGGAGCGCTCTGCTGCGAATATCGCCTTGGAAACGAGGCGAGTCGTGCTTGAGCGCCTACCTGCAGACGGATCGACCCGATGGACAGCGGTGGGCGCGACGCTCGTGGGCGCGTGTCCCATCGTGGTGATGTGGACGTACATGGAAGCGAAGACGTGGACGGCGTACCCGTCGATGCTTCCGTCGGGCGTCCCGGAGATGCTTCTGTTCGCCACGATGTTTACCGCGATGCCCGTATTTCTTCTCGGTTCGCTCGGTGGATGCCGCGGACTCAATGCCTGGTTGCTCGCTTCCGCCTCGGGGTTCTCGGGCGCGCTCGGCGGTGTTCTCGCGGTGCTCGTGATCCTGTTCGCGAAGGAGTCGTACGGCGCCACGGTGATCGGGCCGGCGCTGGCTTGGTCGGCATTGTCGCTCGGCATCTCCGGCGCGGCGGGCGTCGCGACGGGGCGGAGGGTACAACGCTCGAAGACCTCGAACGGGCGGACGCGGTCGGATATCCCGCAAAAGCTCCCGTACGGACTCGTGATCTTCTTCGGTGCGTGCGCTTGCCTGCTTGCGCTCTCCCTGTTTACCGATGTAACAAGAAGTCTGCGCGCGTATCTGTCCTGCAACCACGCGCTCCTCAACACCGCGTCCGTCTCAACGCTCGGCGCCTGCTCGCTCGTCGCCTACGGCGGCCAGCGGATGCTCGGGACGCCCAGGTTCGGCTCGTGCGCGACCGCATTCGTGCTGATCAGCGCGCTGTTTTCAATTGTCTTCTGGGCGCCCTTCGCGGGAGTGCTCTTCACGTCAACCGGGTGCCGAAGAACCACGTACTTCGGGTCGTACTACATGCTGATCTCTGCCGTCTCCCTCGCCTACCCGATTGCTACATGCCTCGTTCACCAGGCGATATGGAGCACATGGGAATACCGAGGGACATGCCGGCGCTGCCGCTACGACATGCGCGGCCTCCCCGCGCCCCGCTGCCCGGAGTGCGGGTGGGAGGGGCCGGCTGGGTGAGCCTTTGCCCTGAGTCGAGGCCTGAGAGCGTGGGAGACTCGGGACCTCGCTGGAGTACAAGGCGGATAGCTCCGATTCAATCGGCGGTCTACACTGCTGTTTCGCCTCGAATCAGCCCTCGTAGCCCCCGGAGCCCGACCATGCCTACCACCAGCGGCAACCCGTTCAACAGCCGAAAGTCCCTCGAAACCGCCAAAGGGACGTACACCTACTTCGATCTCGGGGCTCTCGAGGAGCAGGGGCTGGGGTCGATCGACCGCCTGCCCTTCTCGATCCGCGTGCTGCTCGAGGCCCTGCTCCGCAACGTGGACGGGTTCGTGGTGACCAACGACGACGTCGCCTCGCTGGCGGCGTGGGACTCGACGGGCAAGACCAAGGGCGAGGTCCCTTTCATGCCCGGTCGCGTGGTGCTGCAGGACTTCACGGGCGTGCCCGCGGTGGTGGACCTCGCGGCGATGCGCTCGGCGATGGACCGCATGGGCGGCGACCCCAACGCGGTGAACCCGCTGGTGCGCTGCGATCTGGTGATCGACCACTCGGTGCAGGTGGACGCGTTCGCGTCGAACGTCGCGCTGACGATCAACGCGGAGAAAGAATTCGACCGCAACCGCGAGCGCTACGAGTTCCTCAAGTGGGGGCAGCAGGCCTTTGACAACTTCAGCGTGGTGCCGCCGGCGACGGGCATCGTCCACCAGGTGAACCTCGAGTTCCTCGCGGGCGCGGTGCTGGAGCTCGAGACCGAGGGCGGCGAGAAAGTCGCGTACCCGGACTCGCTCGTGGGCACGGACTCCCACACGACGATGATCAACGGGCTGGGCGTGGTGGGCTGGGGCGTCGGTGGGATCGAGGCCGAGGCGTGCATGCTGGGCCAGCCGATCTACATGCTCACGCCCGAGGTGGTGGGCTTCAGGCTCACGGGCGAGCTGCCCGAGGGGACGACCGCGACGGACCTCGTGCTGACGGTGACGCAGATGCTGCGTGCCCACGGCGTGGTCGGGAAGTTCGTGGAGTTCTACGGCCCGGGCGTCGCGAGCATGAGCGTGCCCGACCGGGCGACGATCGCGAACATGGCGCCCGAGTACGGCGCGACGATGGGCTTCTTCGGGATCGACAACAAGACGCTCGACTACATGCGCCTGACCAACCGCAGCGAAGAGCAGATCGACCTCGTCGAGAAGTACTGCAAGGCGAACCACCTGTGGTGGACGCCCGAGGCCGAGCCCGAGTTCACCGAGGTGCTCGAACTGGACATGGGCACGGTGCAGCCGTCGCTCGCGGGCCCCAAGCGCCCGCAGGACCGCATCACGCTCAGCAACATGAAGCCGCAGTGGCGCAAGGACCTCGTGGACACCTTCGGGAAGCGCGTGCCGAGCGAATCCGTGCGCGTCGATCGCTGGGCGAACGAGGGCGGGACGCCCGCCGAGAACGGCGACAGCGGGCACGCCGCGTGCAGCGACGACGGCGTGATGATCCACTACAACGACCGGGACATCTCCCTGCACAACGGTGACGTGGTCATCGCGGCGCTCACGAGCTGCACGAACACGAGCAACCCCGACGTGATGATCGCCGCGGGCCTGCTCGCGAAGAAAGCCAACGCGCTGGGGCTCAAGGCCAAGCCGTGGGTGAAGACCTCGCTGGCGCCGGGCTCGAAGGTCGTCACGGAGTACTACGAGAAGGCGCAGCTGACCGAGCACCTCGAGGCGCTGGGCTTCCACACGGTGGGCTACGGGTGCACGACGTGCATCGGGAACTCGGGCCCGCTGCCCGAGCCGATCGAGAAGGGCATCACGCAAGGCGATCTTGTCGCGTGCTCGGTGCTCTCGGGCAACCGCAACTTCGAGGGACGCATCAGCCCGCACATCAAGGCGAACTACCTCGCGAGCCCGCCGCTCGTCGTGGCGTACGCGATCGCGGGCACGGTGGACATCGACCTGGTGAACGACCCGATCGCGCAGACCGCCGAGGGCGACGACGTCTACCTGAAGGACATCTGGCCCACGCACGACGAGGTCATCAAGACGCGCGACTGCGCGATCAGCCGCGAGCAGTTCGAGAGCGAGTACGGCGCGGTGTACACCGGCAACGAGACCTGGAACGAGGTCGCGGTGTCGGGCGGCGAGCTCTACGACTGGAAGGACGCGAGCACGTACATCCAGAACCCGCCCTTCTTCGACGACATGACGGAGGAACCCCCCGGCGTCGCGGCGATCCGCGGGGCGCGCTGCCTCGCGAGCCTGGGCGATTCGGTCACGACGGACCACATCTCCCCCGCGGGCGCCATCAGCGAGGACTCCCCCGCCGGGCGCTTCCTGAAGGAGAAGGGCGTCCCCAAGAGCCAGTTCAACAGCTACGGCTCGCGCCGCGGCAACGACCGCGTGATGACCCGCGGCACCTTCGCCAACGTGCGCGTCAAGAACCAGCTCGCCCCGGGCACCGAGGGCGGCTGGACGACCGACTTCACCGACGGCGAGGTCAAGTCCATCTACGAGGCGTCTCTCAACTACAAGCAGGCCGGCATCCCGCTGGTGGTGCTGGGCGGCATCGATTACGGCATGGGCTCGTCGCGCGACTGGGCCGCCAAGGGCACGTTCCTGCTGGGCGTGCGTGCGGTCATCGCGCAGAGCTTCGAGCGCATCCACCGCTCGAACCTCATCGGCATGGGCGTCCTCCCCTTGCAGTTCAAGGACGGGCAGAGCCGCGAGACCCTCGGTCTTGACGGGACCGAGACGTTTGACCTCGACCTGCCCGGCTCGATCACGCCGGGCTGCGATGTGCCCGTGAAGGCGACGCACCCGTCGGGCAAGGTGACCGAGTTCAGCGCGACGTGCCGCATCGACACCCCCGTTGAGGCCGACTACGCCCGCAACGGCGGGATCCTGCACACGGTGCTCCGCCGGATGCTCTCGGACGCGAAACAGCCGGCGTAAACCGCCGAAGAACGGACGATGAGCGAACCCGGCACATCATCATGGCTCGCGGCGTCGGCGCGGCGGGTCGTGGTCGCGATCCTCTTCGGCGTGACGCTCGGCGGGCTCGGTCTCTCGGCGATGAGCATCGCCGAGCGCCGTGCCGAACTGAAACCAGCGCCCGTCGCAATCGGCGGCGTGCGCTTCTACATCCCCAGCGGCGGGGGCGCGTGGGTCGCGCCGACGAACCCCGGGCACATCGCGGGCGCGTTCGTCCTGCTCATCCACGGGCTCGACGAGCCCGGCGACATCTGGGACGAGCTCGCCCCCGCCCTGCACGACGCCGGGCACACGGTCGCGCGGTTCGAGTACCCCAACGATCAGGCGGTCGCCGACTCGGGCGACGAGCTGATGTCCGTGCTCGCGGCGCTCGGCGAAGCCGGCGTGCCGAGGATCGACATCGTCGGGCACTCGATGGGCGGGCTCGTCTCGCGCGACGCGCTGACGCGACCGGGCGTCGATCGCGCAGGATGGGCGCCCGTGCGCGCGCTCGTGATGGTCGGGACGCCCCATCTCGGGTCGGTGCTCGCCCCGCTGCGCGGCGTCGCGGAGCTGCGCGACCGTTTCCAGCGATACAGCGAGGGCGACGCGACGCTGATGGAATCCCTCGACTTCGCCTCCGACGGCGGCGGGCAAGCCGGGCGGGACCTCACGCCGGGCTCCGCGTTCCTGGCGGATCTCAACCTGCGACCGCACCCGCCGGGCGTGCGTCTGGTGTGCATCGTCGGACGCTGGGCCCCCGAGTGGGCCGACGGCTCACTGGCGATCGAAGCCCTGGGCGACGGCGTCGTGGCGGTGGATTCCGCGACGCTCGACGGCGCGGAGATCGTCGAGGTGCGCGGCAACCACCGCGGGATGCTGCTGTCGATGCCGATCACAGGGGACGCGACGGCGATCGAACCGATCGTGCACGCGCTCGGCGCACCCTGATCGGGTGATGCATTTCGACGGTTTTTTGTGACAATCCAACCACGACGCACGGCCGCGTGCGCCGTTCGCGCACGAGAATGGCCTGCGAGCGATTGGTTGGAGAGACACGTGCACACAGACGGGATCAAGCTCGGGGTTGCGGTCGCGGTGGCGTGCGCCGGCGCGTTCTTCGCGTTCCGCACGCTGCACCGCCCTGCTCCTTCTCGCTCCGACGTCAGCGACACAATCACCGAGGATCCCGTCCGCGTCGCCGCTGCCGCGCACATGGAATCGCTCGACGCGGCGCTGCGCGCGCCCACGCGCGAAGAGTTGTCCACGACGCTCGGGGTAATCCGCGAGATGACGCGCTTCCGAGCCGCGACGCTCGCCCCGGACGATCGCTTCCGCCCCGAGCAGGCGCGCGCGCTCGGGACGTCGTTCCAGTCGCGTCTCGCGTACCTGCTCGGCGGGGACTTCGACGAGAACGCGTCGGAGCTCGCCGCCCTCGGATGGCCCATGCCCGACGAGGAACGCTTCGAGCAACGCCGAGCGATCTGGGAACAGCACCGCCGCAACGAGCCGCCCGCGCCCATCAGCGTTGACGACATCCAGATCCGTCGGGTGTCAGCGGAGATGCTCGACGAACCCGGCGGGCTGCGGCGCGAGGGGTTCGGGGTCACCTCGATGCAGCACCGCTCAACCCACCCGTACTACGACTACGAGGGACAGGATCTCGTCGAAGCGGTGATCCCCATGCGCACGACGGACGTGACCGGGCGCCCGACCGCGACGCTCGTCGGGTTTGTCTTCGCGTGGGACGACGCCGACGGCTTCTGGCGCCCGATCCGCAGCGTGCTCTTCCACGCCGACGACGAGGCCGGCGGCATCCCGACGCCGGACATCTTCTGAAGGAGCGCCCGATGCGCCGAGCGTTCACCCTCATCGAGATCCTCGTCGCGATCGGGATCATCGGGATCCTCATCGCGATCATCGCTCCGGCGCTGCGCGGCGCCCGCGGGGCGGCGCGGGAGACGGTGTGCCTCGTCAACCTCAAGACATGCTGCGCGGACATGCAGGCGTATCTCGATGCGGAGGGCGAGTACCCGTTCCTCCCCGCGGATGAGTGGTACGCCCTCTCCCCGCCCCCCGGCGGCGGACGCATCTACACAGGCCAACACTGGGATCACGCGACGCTGTGGCCGAGCCGCCCTGATCGACGTGGCGCCATGGCCGGAGCACTACGCGGCGTGGGTGTGCCCCGGCTCGCCTCGCACCGCGGGCCAACCGTGGATCGCGGACCCGAACGACCCGCGCTCGATCGGCGACGGGCGGTGTTCCTACGCCCTCTCGGACGCCCTCCGCGCCGACCCGCGGCTCTGGTACCCGGACCCGCCCAGCGACCCCGAAGCCCTGAACGCCTTCCTCCGCCCGGTCCGCCCGCACGAGGTCCGCTCGCCGGCGGGCAAGGTCCTGTTTTACGACGCCGAGATGGCCCACATGGACCCGCTGGCTTCGGAGCAGGAGAAGGACGCGAGGCCCGTGGGGTTCGTGGACGGGCACGCGGCGATCGAACGCGTCTCGGAGAGCACCGACCCGGCCCCGAACCCGCTCGCCGGGGGGCGGGCGGCACGCCTCCACGACACCCCCAGGGGGGCTCACGGCGCGGACTACTAATAGAGCGCCCCTGCCCCTCCTCGACCGCTGGCCCCCCTCGCTCCGTTTCGCTATCCTCCTTGCCCCTCGCGGAAGGGTCGCGCGGAACGTGCCGGTGGGGCACGGGTCGCGGTTCCTCGGCGGGGTTCGCAACGACTCACTAGAGAGGACTCTCGACATGGCCGCGACAGGTGTAGTGACGCAGGTGATCGGCTCGACGTTCGACGCCCAGTTCCCCGAGGACCAGCTCCCGGACATCTACAACGCGGTCTTCGTCGAGGGCAACTCGAAGTCCGGGCGGATCGACCTCGTCGGCGAGGTGCAGCAGCACCTGGGCGGCGGTCGCGTGCGAGCGGTTGCGCTCGGTTCGACCGACGGCGTCGTCCGCGGCATGGACTGCCGTGACAACGGGCAGCCCGTCGACGTCCCCGTGGGCGAGGGCGTGCTCGGTCGCGTCTTCAACCTCCTCGGCGAGCCCGTGGACAAGCGGGGCCCGGTCGACACCGGCAAGCGCCTCCCCATCCACCGCCCCGCCCCCAAGATCAGCAACCTCAACCCGAAGACCGAGATCCTCGAGACGGGCATCAAGGTCGTCGACCTCCTCTGCCCGTTTGTCCGCGGCGGCAAGATCGGCCTGTTCGGCGGTGCCGGCGTCGGCAAGACGGTCATCATCCAGGAGATGATCGCACGCGTCGCCCGTGAGTTCGGCGGCTACTCCGTGTTCGCCGGCGTCGGCGAGCGCACCCGCGAGGGCAACGACCTCTGGCTCGAGATGCAGGAGGCCGAGTACACCGACGCCGAGGGCAACACGGCCAACGTGCTCGACAAGGTCGCGATGGTCTTCGGTCAGATGAACGAACCCCCGGGCGCCCGCCTCCGCGTCGCCCTCTCGGCGCTGACGATGGCCGAGGAGTTCCGCGACGCCTCCGGTAAGGAAACGCTGATCTTCGTGGACAACGTCTTCCGCTTCACGCAGGCCGGTTCCGAGGTGTCCGCCCTCCTCGGGCGTATGCCCTCCGCGGTGGGTTACCAGCCCACGCTCTCGACCGAGATGGGCGAGATGCAGGAGCGCATCACCTCGACCGAACGCGGCGCCATCACCTCGGTGCAGGCCGTGTACGTCCCCGCCGACGACCTCACGGACCCGGCGCCCGCGACGACGTTCGCTCACCTCGACGCGTTCGTCGTGCTCTCGCGTTCGATCGCCGAGAAGGGCATCTACCCCGCGGTCGACCCCCTCGAGTCCACCTCCCGCATCCTCGACCCGAACGTTCTCGGCGAGCGCCACTACAAGGTCGCCCGCTCCGTGCAGTCGATCCTCCAGCGCTACAAGGCCCTGCAGGACATCATCGCCATCCTCGGCGTTGACGAGCTCTCCGAGGACGACAAGCAGATCGTGGGCCGTGCCCGCAAGATCGAGCGCTTCCTCTCCCAGCCCTTCTTCGTCGCCGAGCAGTTCACCGGCTTCCCGGGCATCTACACCTCGCTCGAGCAGACGATTGACTCCTTCGAGCGTCTCTGCGCCGGCGAGGCCGACGACCTCCCCGAGGGCGCCTTCATGTACGTCGGCACGCTCGACGAGGCCCGCGACAAGGCCAAGCGGATGGCCGAGGGCTAACCACTCTCTCTCAGCACGCATCACGAACCCCGCGTCCGATCGACGCGGGGTTTTCTTTTGCGCTCACTCAACGCGGGGGGACGCGGTCGGCGTGGTTTGGTGGATCGGCACGCCCCCACCGGCGTATACCCATGGTGAAGGAGACCGAGATGAAGCGACAGGCATTGGCGTTCGCGGGGGTGATCGGCGTGGCGGTGCTGGCGACGATGGCGCCGCGGTCGGCGCCCGCGCAGGACCGGCTGCGGACCTCGCTCGACCGCGAGGCGTGGGAGTACGCGGAGCTGCGGATCGTCGGGAACGACGCCGTGATCATCACCCGCGGCGACGCGCAGTTCCTCGAGGGTCTCGACGACCGGGAAGCCCGCCAGTTCGTCAAGCTCAACAACGACCGCCTCCGCGTGCGCCAGCCCGCTCGCGTGCGCCATCTCACCCGCGTCGGGAGCCAGGGGTGGGAGGTCATCGAGGCGATCCCCGGCGGGCCCAACGAGGCGTACCTGATGAAGCGCCGGTACAAGGTCGAGGACGCGCTCCCGGCGCCGTAACGCCCGTGGCTAGACTGCGCCTGTGAAGCGATCGCTCCTCATCCTGCTCGTCGCGCTCAGCGGCTGCGCCGCGACCGAACGCCGCCCCCGGGCGGATCTCCCGCCGGACGCCCTGCGCGCCGTGGCGGGGCAGCCGCTCGTCCTGAGCGCGCCCGAACTCGCGGGAGCGCCGACCGGCCCCATCGACGTCCGCCTCGCGGGAGAAGCAGTGCCCGCGTGGGTCAGCCGGGTGATCCTGCGCCAACGCCGACCGCGGGGCGACCGCTGGCGCGCGCTCCCCCCCGAGTGGCGCAGCGCCGAGATCGGCGACCCCTCGGCCCTGACGTTCCTGCACGTCGAGGTCCCGCCCCACGCCGTCTCGGGCGAGCTGCGCGCCCCGGGGCTGCGCCGCGCCGTGCGCCTAAGCCCCGACGCCGCCCCCGCCGCGGCCCCGTCGCTCGCTGCCGAGGAGTCGCTCTACCACGCGTCCGACGCGTCAACGAACGACTTCTGGCGGCTCCGGCTCTTGGGCGTCGGCGCGGGCGGGCTCACCGACCGCCACCCGGCCGAGCGCTCCGCGGCGCTCGCGCTCGCCGCCCAGTGGCGTCTCGCCCTGACGCGTCTGGAGCGCGCCGACCGCTGGCTCGCGGGTCGGGTGATGACCGCGCTGACGCGCACGAGCGAGGCGTCGGGCGTGCGCGCCCCGGCGTGGGTCGAGAACACGACCGCGGACGAGCGCCTGCGCCGCGAGCTCCTCGACTCGGCGCTCAGCGAAGCCGCGATCAGCGCACGCGCCCGCGCGTGGCTCGACGCCCAGCCCGCGCTCGCCGCCCGCGTGCGCGACCCGGCGAGCGCGGGGGCGCTGGCCGTCCAGATGACCGACCTCTCCGGGCGCACCACCGAGGCGTCTGTCAGCGACGGGCGGCGCGAGGGCGCCGAGCTCCTGCTCCGCGCCGGACGCAGCGCGCTGCTCCCCGCCCCGGCCCAGCACGAGAGCGCCGACCCGCTGCTGATCGCCAGCGCGGGGCTGCGCTCGATCCGCCTGCCGCGGCCGACCGAGTCGCTCACCGCCGAGCCCCCCGGCGCGCGCCTGGGGCCGCTCCTCCCCGATCTCTCGATGGCCCAGTGGCTCTCGGGGCACGTGGGGGCGGTCGAGCCCGGGGCGGCCGCGGCCGCGCTGCTCCAGCGCCGTGCGCACGCGAACGAGTGGGAGCTGTACGTCGAGTGCAAGACGGCGCGTGGGGAGGAACGCGACGCCGTGCGCGTCTGGCTCGGGCCGCGCGACGCGCCGGCGGAGGCGCTGACCATCACCCGCGCGGGCGGCTTTGAATCAGACCGCGCCGGCTCGAGCGCGGCGCTCGTTTCGCACGGCGTGCGCGACGACCGCTGGTCGGCGAGCGTCGCGATCCCCGCGAGCGCGATCGAGCCCGACGGGACGCTGCTGATCGGGCTGACGCGCGAGCGCGGCGTCGGCGAGACGCGCCGGCGCTGGGCCTGGCCCGTCGCGCTGCTGCCGTGGGAGGACGCCCCGGGGCGGGTCTCGATCACCCTGACCGACTGGTATCGCCTGTCTCGCTAGCGCCCGCGCGGAGCGGACGCGTGGTGATCTCGACCCCGGCGGGTTCTTCGAGCGTCTTGGCGGACTTGGCGCCCGCGTCCTCGAACTTCCGCAGCGTCGGCATGAGACGCTGATCCACGGAGCCGACGAGCTTGTTGTACGAGTTCACCGCGGTCGTCAGGCCCTTGCCGACGCTCGCGACGTGATCGACGAGCACGGCGCTGCGTTCGTGCAGCTCGTGCCCGAGCGTCAGGAGCTCGCGGGCGCTCTCGGAGACCGCCTTCTCGCGCCACCCGACGTGCACCGCGCGGAGCAGGCCGATGAGCGTCGAGGGGCTCGCGAGGATGACGCCTTGGGCGGCCATCTCCTCGAGCAGGCTCGGACGGCGGGCGAGCGCCGCGTCCACGAACTGGTCGCCCGGGACGAACATCACCACGAACTCGGGCGAGTCGGTGAACTGCGCCCAGTACTCCTTCTTCGAGAGGTCCTTCGCCTGCTTGCTCACGCCTTCGGCGAAGCGCTCGAGGAACGATTCCTGCTCGTCGGCGTTCTCGGCTTCGAGTGCGCGCATGTAGGGGTCGATGTTCGTCTTGGCGTCAATGACCACGATGCGGTCGTTCGGCAGGCGCACGACCATGTCGGGGCGGAGCGACTTGCCCCCCGAGTCCCGCACGGTGCTCTGCGTGCTGAAGTCGCAGTAGGACGCCATGCCCGCGAGCTCGGCAACGCGCTGGAGCTGGATCTCGCCGTAGCGCCCGCGCACCTCCGGCTTGCGCAGGGCGTCTGAGAGGCGGCGCGTCTCGGTCACGAGCGAGAGACGCAGGCGTTCTTCCTGCTCGAACTTCTCGTGCAGCCTCGCGCTGCTCTTGAGGTTCTCGGCCTCGAGCTTCTTGAGCTGTTCGTCGGTCTTCTTGAGCGATTCGCCGATCGGGGCGACGAGCTGGGCGACCGCCTTGGCGCGCTCCTCGTGCTCGGCCTTGGCCGTCTCGCGGTGCTTCTCGAACGACTGCCCGGCGAGCTCGAGGAACCGCTTGGTGGACTTGTCGAGCGCCTCGCCCGCCATGGCGTCGAACGCCTCGCGGAGCTGCTTGAGCTTCTCGGCGTCCTCCTCGCGGGCGCGCTCGGCGCCGGCAGCCTTTTCGGCCAGCGTCGCGGCTTCGATCTCCAACTCGCGGACGCGTTCGTCGAGGGCCGTCGCGCGCTCGGCGACCGCCTGGCGTTCCTGCTGCTCGTGCCCGATCGCGCGCTCGTGCTCCTGCGCCTGGGCCTCGGCGGCCGTCTTTGCGGCGAGCAGCCAGGAGCGGTCCATCAGCAGCCACCCGACGAGGACAAGGAGAGCCAGCGAGAGGCCCAAGAAAATGATGCTCAGCATGGTCATGGCGCCAGTGTACCTCTGCGCCCGCGGCCCCCGGGGCGGGCCGTTCCAAGAAAAAACCCGCCCCGCATAGGGGCGGGGCGGGTGGCGGGTCATCGGTTGTGGCGACGCTTACTCGCTCGCGGGCGCCTCGGGGCGCACGATGAACGTGAAGCGGTTCGACGGGGCGTACTGCTGGGCGAACGCCTTGCGGATCTCCTCGCCCGAGTACGTCTGGAGACGCTGGGGCATCTCCACCACGTCAGAGAGCAGGCGCCCGCGGTAGGTGAGGTCCTGGAGGCGCTGCGTCCAGAAGGACGGCTCCTTCATCGTCTCGTCGGCGAGGTTCGCCAGCTGGAGTCGCGCGGTGTCGAGCTCCTCGTCCGTGGGACCATCGGCGGCGAACTCCGCGAACATCTCGTGGATCGCGTCGGCGAGCTCGTCGGCTTTCTCGGGCTCGGCGGGCGACGCCGCGTAGAAGCGACCGAAGCCGGGGTAGCTCTCGGCGGGCAGGCTGACCGCGCCGATGGAGTACACCAAGCCGCGCTCTTCGCGCAGGACCTGGATCATCCGGGAGCGGAGGACCTGCGACGCCAGCTGCATCTTCAGCACGCCGTCCACGTCCGAGTCGTCAACGTTGTAGAAGCCGCCGAAGACGAAGGACGTCGGAGAGAGCGACGCGATGGTGCGGTCGATCGAGACGGGGCCCTCGCGTCGTTCCATCGCGCGCAGGCCCGAGAGGGTCGAGGGAGAGATGCGCGGGCGCGGCTCGAGCGAGCCGAGGTACCTCGCAACGAGGTCCGAGGCCTTGTCGCGTTCGATATCGCCGACAACCGACACCTCGATCGCCCCCTCGTGGAGGCACGTCCCCAGCCACTCCTGGGCGCGCTCGTGCGTCAGCGTGTCGAGGTCGTCGAGGGTCAGGAGCGCGTGGCGCGGGTCGCCCTCGGGGAACCATTCCTGACGCAGGATCTCCTGGTAAACGCGGTCGGGCTGGGTCTTGCGCCCCTCGATCGCCTGCGCCGTGCCCTGCTTCCACTGGTCGAACGCCGGGCGTTCGAGGACCGCGTCGGTTAGCAGCAGGTGCGCGACCTGCATCCCGGCCTCGAGGTCTTCGGGCGCCCCGGACACCACGATGCTGGTGGTGTCGTTGGTCGTGCCGCCCGAGACGCTCACGTTCAGCCCGGTGAGCAGGTCGCGGATGTCGACGCTCGTGAGCTCGCTGGTCGCGGGGGTGCGCAGGGCGACACCGGCGGCGGCCGAGAGCCCGCGGGTCTCGGCGGTCTCGGTGATGCGCCCGCCGGCGACGTTGATGACGACGGTCGCGGCGTCCTTGCGGTAGTCCATGAAGCGGTGGTGGAAGCGCACGCCGTTCTCGAACCACGCGCTGAACACGGCGCTCTCGGGGTGGATCTGCATCTGCGCCACGGCGCCGGGCTGCGGACGCTCGGCCATCAGGGCCTCGGGGCGGTCCTCGTCGGCGCGGGCCATGACCTCGGCCGACAGCGCGTCGAGCGCCGCGTCGAGCAGCTCCGACTCGCTGGGCACGCCCTCGCCCGCGGGTGCGGTGAGCACGAAGGCGGCCGTCCCGGGGCGGTGCAGCTCGCTGAAGCGGCGGGAGACTTCTTCCGCGGTGATGGTCGGGAGGAGCTCGGCCATGTGGTCGGCGTTCTGCTGCGCCGAGAGCACGGGCTCTTCCTCGTTGACCGACTGGAGCATCAGCTGCACCGCGAAGCGCCCGGGGAGGGTGGATTCCATGCGGGCGAACTGCGTGATCTGAGCGAGGAGCGACTTGCGGGCGTCCTCGATCTCGCGCTCGGTGAACCCGAACTGCTGCGCGGTCTTGAGCTCGGTGACGAGATCGCCGAGCATCGGGCGCCAGTCGGCCAGGTCGCCGGTGACGCCCGCGGAAGCGAACTTCATCGCGTTGAAGAGGTCCTGCGCCCCGGCGCTGGCGTCGCGGAACGCCACGTCGCCCGCCGCGACGCGTTCCTGGAGACGTCGGTTGAACGCGAAGCCGGCGATCTGCTCTACGAGCTCTTCGCGCATGTGCCCGAGCGTGGTGGCGGGGGCGTTCGGGGCCGCGAGGGTGTAGAGCGAGAACTCGGTCTCGGTGAGCTCGGGGTCGGTGATGACGACGCCGAAGGGCGCGTCGTAGAACTCGACGCCGGCGTCCTCGTCGAGGGGACGCGCGCCGGCGGGGAGCGCGCCGAAGGCGTTCTGGACGTAGGGGACGACGGCTTCGGGGTCCATGTCGCCGGCGATGATGAGGGTCGCGTTGCCGGTGGTGTACCAGCGTTCCCAGTAATCGCGGGCGTCGTCGGCGCTGAAGGTCTTGATGTGATCGGGCGTGCCGATGGGCAGGCGCTGCGAGAGGCGCGAGCCCGGGGTGATGCGCTCGATGAGCTTGTCGAAGACGCGCCGGTCGGGGCCCTGCCCGCGCCGGTACTCCTCGAGGACGACCTCGCGCTCCTTCTCGACCTCTTCGGGGAGCAGGAGCAGACGCCCGAGGACGTCGGAGAGGAAGAGCATCCCCGGCTCGACGAGCTCGGGGGTGGTGTCCGGGATCTGCAGGGTGTATGCGGTCTGGTCGAAGCTGGTGAACGCGTTCTGGTCGCGACCGAACGTCAGCCCGAGCTTCTCGAAGAGCTTGATGGTCTCGCCCGCGGGGAAGTTCTCCGACCCGTTGAAGGCGAGGTGCTCGAGGAAGTGCGCCATGCCGCGCTGGGCCTCGGTCTCGTTGAGGGAGCCCGAGGAGATGTGCAGGATCATGTTGAGGCGGTTGGGCGGGTTCTGGTGCTGCTTGATGATGTAGCGGAGCCCGTTGTCGAGTTCGCCGATCAGGATGTCGTCGCGGTTCTCCAGGCGCTGGTCGTAGAGCGCGGGGTCGGTGTCGGCGGGCGCGGCGGGCGCGAAGCCGCTGACAAGGGCGATGGAAGCGATAAGGCTGGCTCGGCGGAGCATGAGGCGGTTCCCCCTCGGAAGGATTGAAACGTGATACCTCTATCCTACCGGCGGCCGGAACAGGCGGCTGCAACGCGACGGGGGCCTGAAACCCACACCGGGGCCCCCCGAACAAGGTTTCGGTGCGCGTGGCGAGCGCGCGCCCCGCGGAGTACGGTGCCCCGATGAGCCAGAGCCCTTACGCCGGAATGAGCAGCCCTTCGGGCTTCGAAGCCATGCCCCCCGCGCGCACCAGCGTGCTCGCTGTGCTGGCGGTGGTCATCGCCATCTTGTGCGTCCCGGGGACCGGGCTGCTCGCGATCCTGCTGGGCGCGATCGCGCTGGCGGCGATCGGACGCTCCCAGGGCGCGCTCGAGGGCCGCGGCGCCGCGATCAGCGGCATCATCCTCGGGCTGATCACCACCGTGCTCTGGGGCGCCGGGTTCATGGGCGCCCTCCAGGTCTGGACCTTCTACTCCAAGCACATGGTCCCCACGACCGACCGGTTCTTCCAGGCCGCGTCCGCCCACGATTACGACGCCGCCCGCGAGGAGTTCTCCGAGAACGCCGCGCTCGAACTCACCGACGAGCAGATGGCGTGGTTCATCGGCGAGGTCGAAACCCGTGCCGGCGAGGTGCAGCAGGCGGCGACGTCCGTCGGGACCATCTTCCAGGCGTTCGGCGAGGTCTTCGGGCAGGGCGGGCACAACCAGGGCAACGCCGGGCCGAACTTCCAGGTCAAGGACGACGGGAACGACAACGTCATCCCCGTCGCGCTCGAGTGCGCCAACGAGTCGGTCCTCGTCTGGGTCATCTTCGACGAGGACTCGCTCGACGACCCCGAGGTCTCTCCCCCCAACATGGTCGATGTGTTCGTGCTGTTCTCCAACGGCGATGTCGTCGCGTTGCGCCACGACGGCCCGGCCGCGGCCAAGGCGGTCCGTTCGGGCATGACGGGGGACACGGACGTCATCCAGCCCGAGCTCCCGGCCCCCGGCGACGGCGCCCCGGCGTTCCCCACGCCCGACCCGCCCCGGACCGACGAGCCCGAAGACCCTACGTCCTGACGAGCGAGACCGCGGCGATCGCCACGGGCAGCAGCACCAGCGTCGGCAGGAACACGCCTACCGGCACCGGCACCCCTTGCAACGGCGCCGCGGCGCCCAGCGCCCCCCCCACCATCGACGCCAGCACCACCGGCGCGCACTTGAGCGCCTGCGCCGCGATGTTCCCAGGCGTGCGGCGCAGGAAGAACGGGAGCGCGATCACAAGCCCCAGCATGTTCGCCGCGAGCAGCGCCGGGCGTCCCCACTGGATCGTCTGCAAGCGGCGGCGCTCGCCGGGGTCGATGCTCTCGCCGCCCAGACTGAGCGTCCGCGCGATCGTGCTCCACGAGAGGTTCTGCCCGTAGCCGCGCACGCGCCGCACCAGCACGGACGTCGGGTCGAGGTCGGTCTGGATCGCAAAGCCGCCGGGGAGCGCCGCCGCCGTCGGGCGATCGACCGTCTCCACACGCGCCCCGTCGAACTCCCACAGGCGCCCGTTCCACCCAGCGGTGTCGGCGCTGATCCGGCGGAGCACCACGCCTTCGCTATCGCGTTCCCACACCGAAACGTGGCGCATCGTCTCGCTCGCGGGGTCGTACTCGGCCGCGTACCACAGGCGCCCGGAGCCGTCGGTCAGCAGCGGCACCCGGACCGAGTCGAGCGTGCGCTGCCCGGCCTCGCGGGCGCTGCGCGGCAGGAGGTGGGCGACCTTCGGGAGCGCGAGTTCCTGCACGCCCGCCGAGAAGAGCAGCACGCCCGCGCCGACGGCGACGAACGGGAGCGCGAGGCGGTGGAGGCTCACGCCGCTCGCGAGCGCCGCGACCAGCTCGCGCCGCTTGATGAGGTTCGCGCACGTGAAGCCCATGCCCGCGACGAGCACGAGGCTCGAGAGGTAGATCATGAGCTGGAGCAGACGCGGCCCCCAGATGTCGATCACGCCCAGCGCCGTGGCGGCGGCGATCGCGAGCGACGACGCTTCTTTCGCGCCGCCGTCGGTCACCACGATCCGCGCCGCCTCGACGAACCGCTTCATGTTGAGGATGACGTCCACGCCCACCATGAACGCCGCCAGCGCAAGCGCCAGCGCCGCGATGTTGGCGATGTAGAGGCGCGCGATGTAGCGGTCGAGCAGGTTCACGGCGGGGTCACACGTCCTGGCGCGTCGGGCGCACGAGCACCTCGTTGACGCACACGTGCGCGGGCGCCTCGATCACGTGACAGATCTCCCGGGCGATGTCCTCGCTCTGGAGCGGCTGGAGCGGGTTGTCCTTCGAGCGGTCCGTCCAGCGCTTGAGGACGCGCTCGTCCTTCACGTGGCTCTGGAGCTCGGTCTCGACGAACCCAGGCGCGATGATGGTGACGCGGATGTCGTGCGGCGCCATCTCGGCCCGCAGCCCCTCGCTCAGCGCGTGCACCGCGTGCTTGGTCGCGCAGTACACCGTCGCGCTCGGCATCACCCGGCGCCCCGCGATCGACGACACGTTGATGATGTGCCCGCTGCGGCGCTCGAGCATCGAGGGCAGGACCGACGCGATGCCGTAGAGGACGCCCTTGATGTTCACGTCGATCATCCGGTCCCAGCCGTCCACGTCGACCGCGTCCATGTACGACAGGGGCATCACGCCCGCGTTGTTCACGAGCACGTCCACCGGGCCGAAGGTGTCCACGACCGTCTCGATCGCGCCCTCAACCGCGACCCGGTCGGTCACGTCGCACTCGAGCGCCAGCGCCCGCCCGCCCGCGTCCTTGATCTCTTTCGAGAGGTCCGCGATCCGGTCGGCCCGGCGCGCGATGCACGCCACCCTCGCGTTGCGCCGCCCGAGCTCGAGCGCCGTCGCGTGCCCGATCCCGCTCGACGCCCCGGTGACGACCACCACTTTGTCAGATGCATTGCTCATGCGGCGTTCTCCCTGCGTTGGTGCGTCCAAGTGTAGCCCGCCCCCGGTAGGATGCCCCCATGCCTGAAGCGACCCCCCAGACCCCAAGCGACGCCCCCGGCGAGACGCTCCACGACCTCGAACTCCAGCGCCGCGCCAACCGCGACAGCGTCAGCGCGCTCGGCGTCAACCCCTACGGCGTGCGCACGCCCGGCGTCGAGCCCATCTCGAACGCCCGCGACCGCTACGACGAAGACGCCGACACCGAGCACCAGGAAAAAGGCAAGGAAGACGGCTTCGTCGACCGCCGCCCCACCGCGACCGTCGCGGGGCGCGTCATGCTCCACCGCGACAACGGCAAGCTCGTCTGGCTCAACCTGCGCGACCACACGGGCGACCTCCAGATCGCCGTCTCCAAGAAGGACAGCGACGAGCTGGGCTTCAACCTCGCCAAGGCCGCCGACCTGGGCGACCTGCTCATCGCGACCGGCCCGATCATGAAGACCCGCAAGGGCGAGACGACCATCTGGGCGACCGCCATCCGCCAGGGCGCCAAGAGCCTCGCGCCCCCGCCCGAGAAGTGGGCGGGTTTGCAGGACAAGGAGACGCGCTACCGCAAGCGCTACGTCGATCTCTACACCAACCCCGAGTCGATGCAGACGTTCCTGACGCGCTCGCGCCTCAACTCGCGCGTCCGGCGGTTCCTCGACGACCGCGGCTTCATCGAGGTCGAAACCCCGATGATCCAGCCGCAGGCCGGCGGCGCCGCGGCCCGCCCCTTCGTCACCACGCTCAACGCGCTGGACATGACCGTCTCGATGCGCATCGCGCCGGAGCTGTACCTCAAGCGCCTGCTCGTCGGCGGGATGCCCAAGGTCTACGAGATCAACCGCAATTTCCGCAACGAGGGCGTGGACCGCTCGCACAACCCCGAGTTCACCGCCCTCGAGGTGTACTGGGCGTACGCCGACTACACCGACATGCGCGCCCTCACCGAGGACCTCATCCGCGAGCTCGCCCACACGTGCGCACCGGAGGGGACCGCGCCGGCGGATGTGAAGCTGCCCTTCGGCGAGCTCACCATCGACTACGGCGCCCCCTTCGCGCAGATCACCTACGCCGAGCTGTTCGAGAAAGCCCTCGGCTTCCCGATGACCGACACCGCACGCGCCCGCGAGGAAGCCAAGAAGCGCATCCCCAAGGTCGCCGACAAGGTGGACGCGATGGCGGACGTCTTCGTCGTCAACGAGCTGTTCGAAGAGATCGCCGAGCCCACGATCGACCCCGCGAAGCCGACCTTCGTGCTCGACTACCCCTCGGCCCTCTCGCCCCTGACGCGCCCCCTCGCCGACAACCCGGAGCTGGCGGGGCGCTGGGACCTCTTCATCGCGGGCATGGAGATCGGCCCGGCGTACACCGAGCTCAACGACCCGGACATCCAGGCCGAGAAGTTCCGCGAGCAGCTCGCGGGCGCCGACGACGAGGAATCCACCTTCCGCACCTTCGACGCTGACTTCATCGAAGCCCTCAAGGTCGGCATGCCCCCGGCCGGCGGGCTGGGGCTGGGGATCGACCGTTTGGCGATGCTGCTGACGAACCAGCCGTCGATCCGGGATGTGATTTTGTTCCCGTTTATGCGGCGAGTGGAGGAATCATGACTGCAGAAGACCGGCTAGACGCGAACAAAACAGATCACACCATGGTTGTCGCCCGATCCTTGGCCGGAGCAATTCCGATCGCGGGCTCGCTTGTAGGCGAGATCGTAACAACGTTCATTCCTAATCAACGCACGGATCGAATTGTGGACTATCTCCGGATACTCCACGACCGTGTTTCGGAATGCGAACAAGTCATTGATGAACAGAGAAGCAGATCGCCCGAGTTTGTGGATCTCGTAGAAGAAAGCATGCACCAAGCCGCCAAGACCGACTCAGAAGAACGTCACCGCAAGCTTGCCGAAATAGTCAAGAACGGACTGACTGACGAAGAACTTGAATCTGCTCACCACCGGCGAATGCTTGATTTACTTGGACAAGTGTCCGAGATCGAAGTACTACTTCTGCAGATGTATAGCGAGAATGAACAAGGAAACCGTACGTTTGCAGAAACGCACCAAGACATTCTTCTCGGGCCCCGTCTGGGCATAACCAGAAACGCCTCGCTCGACGATATCGCTGCCAATGCTGTGCACAACAGCTACAAACCTAGGCTTGCCTCGCTTGGCCTACTCAAGCCATCATTCCGGCGACCTCGACGAGACGAACTTCCCGAGTTTGACCCTGCAACAGGGATGATGAAAGCCAGCGGCTATGATCTCACACACTTAGGCCGACTTGTCCTAAGGAGCATTGGGTGCAGCACAATTCTCGATGGCATTACTTAAGCCAGCTTCTTCAACATCACCTACGCCCTGCCTACCGCTAACTTGGCTAGCTATAAACAAATAGCCCTACATGTTACCGCCGACGGCACGTGCCACTGTTCTCGAATATGAGACCGCCCTCACCCCACCGCGGCCGCCCCGGCCGTCGCCACCGCGTGGTCGTCCTCGACGCTCGAGCCCGACACGCCGATGGCGCCGATGACTTCACCGTCAACGATGATCGGCACGCCGCCGGGGAACGTGATGAGGCCGCCGTTGGAGTGCTCGATGTTGTAGAGCGCCCCGCCGGGCTGGGAGAGGCCGCCGATATCGCCGGTGGGCATGTTGAAGAAGCGCGCGGTGCGGGCTTTCTTGATGGAGATGTCGATCGAACCAAGCCACGCGCCGTCCATGCGGGCGAAGGCCTTGAGGTTCGCGCCGGCGTCGACCACCGCGATATCCATCTTCGTGTTGATCTCGACGGCCTTGGCCCTAGCGGCTTCGACGATCGCCTGGGCCTGTTCGAGGGAGATGTCGTGGGTGGCGAGGCTGGGCATGGGTGACTCCGCGTGCGTGGGTGTGGGTCTGCGGACGCTCACTCGAGCGCCCGATGGGCCGCACCCTAGCGATCTTCACACCCAGCGTTTCCACACCATCCAGCCCGCCGCCACGATCGCCAGCGCGATCATCAGCGCGGACACGAGCAGGAACCCCTGCGAGGAATTCACCCACGGCAGACCGCCCACGTTCATACCGAAGACGCCCGTCAGGAACGACAGCGGGAGGAAGATGATCGTCACGAGCGTGAACGCGTAGAGGCGCCGGTTCTGCGCCTCGCTCGTCTGCGCCGCCTGCTCCGACTGCGCGACGAGGGACCGCTCGTTGGCCGCGGTGAGATCCTCGAGCAACCGCGAGAGGTGGTTGGAGGCCTCGCGCAGGCGCACGAGGTCCGCGGGGGTGAAGGCGTGCCCCTCCCCCGCGGCGAGCTTGAGCATCGCCTCGCGCTGGGGCGCGAAGTACCGCCGGAGGGCGATGAGCTTGCGTTGGAGCGTGGCGAGCTCGGCCCGATCGACGTGGGTGTCCACGTTGATCGCCCGGTCTTCGAGCCCGTAGAGCGTGTCGTCGAGCTCGTCGATCATCGGTTCAAGACGTTCGATGAGGCGCACGACGACCCGGCTGATCACGTCGCCGGGGCTCCGGGGCCCGCCCTTTTCCTTGACGCGCCTCGCGATGTCGCGCACCGCGATGATCGGGTGCTTCTCGTACGTGATCAGGCGCCCCTCCTCGATCCAGGCGCGCAGCACGACGGTGTGCTCGTCCACGTCGGGGTTCAGGTTCGCGCCGCGGAGGTTGATGAGCGTCCCGCGCTCGAAGTACCCGACGCGCGGGCGGGTCTCGTCAGCAAGCAGCGCCCGCGCCGCGGCCTCGGGGATCCCCGATTCCTCCATCGTCCAGCGCTGCACCTGCTCGTCCACGCGGTTGAGGTGGACCCAGTAGCCCCCCCCCGGCGGGATCGCCTCGATCGGCGTGCTGGTCTGGAGATCGATCCCGAAAAGGATGGCAGGCGTCGTCATTTCCGCGAAGATACCCGCATGACCACCGACGCATCGAAACCGGAACTCGCCGCTCTCATCGCCGACGCCGCCCTCCTCCGCGGCACGTTCACACTCCGCTCCGGACGCACGAGCAGCTACTACCTCGACAAGTACCTCTTCACGACCCGGCCCGAGGTGCTCACCCAGCTCGGCGCCATGTTCGCCGACGTGATCGACGCCCTCCCCGTGCGCCCCGCACGCCTCGCGGGCGCCGAGTTGGGCGGCATCCCCCTCGTCACCGTCGCGTCGATGGCCACGGGCCTCCCCTGCGTCTTCGTGCGCAACGCCAAGAAGGACTACGGCACCGCCAAGCAGACCGAGGGCGCGATCAACCCCGGCGACACCCTCGTCCTGCTCGAAGACGTCGCGACCAGCGGCGGTCAGGCGGTCGAGGCCGTCAACACCCTGCGCGAGCTGGGCGCCGAGGTCCTCGCCGTCATCGCGACGATCGACCGCGAAGAGGGCGCCCGCGAGAACGTCGAAGCCGCCGGCGTCCCCTTCCACGCGCTCTTCACGAAATCGGACCTCGGGATCGACGAGTAAGCCGGCGTGGCGCTCGCGCTCCTGCAGATGCTCGCACAGTTCGTTCTGCCCGTGCTGGTGGTCGGAGCCGTGCTGTACCCCGCGTACAAAGTATCCGGCGGCGCCCGCGCGGATCTCCCCGCCTACGCGGGGTGGTGCATCATCGTCGCGATCGTGGGGATGGGCACGGCTGTTCTGGGCGTGTTCCCGTTGTTCGCCGTCTCGCAGGGGAGCGGGAACGGGACCCAGCTGGCGCTCATGCTCGCGGCGGTCTGGAGCGCGTCGTTCCTGGCCGGCGGGTCGGCGATCCTCGGCGTGATCTTCTCGCGCATGGCGGTGCTCCCCGGGGTGATCGCGCAGATGTCCATCGCGGGTGGTGCGCTGGCTCTGTTCGCGATCGTCGCGTCCGTGCTCCCCTGGTCGTGGGCGCAGTCGCTCACTGGCCCGGCCGTCGCCGTCATGTGGATCGTCGTCCCGCCGGCGATCTTCTACTCGCGCGCCCTTCGCCGACGAACCACGCTCCGCCTGTATCTCCGCGGCGTATGTCCGAAGTGCCGAACCCCCGATTCGATCAAAACCGGGCTGTGCACGACGTGCTACGCCGTCGGGCAGCTCTGCTACCGCTGCCGACGCTTCTCGAAGCGCCCCCCCGGCAAGGCGTGCACTCATTGCGACGCGACGCTCGGCAAGCGCTGCTGGCGCTGCCAGTACGAGCTCGAGGGGATCACGGGCGACCGCTGCCCGGAGTGCGGCGTGTGGAAGCCAACTCCCGCCGACCCACCCGCGAACCCCGCCTCGCCTCCCGCGTCTCTATACTGACGCCCCTCGCGGACCCGTCTCCGCGATCCGTACCCGACCCGAACACGCTTCCGGGGGAGCGATGCCCTACACCCTCAAGCCCGCGTCCGCGACCGAAGTCGACGCCGACACCACCGAGTACCTCGATTCGCGCGTCGACGCCGGGGACCGCTGGGTGCTCAATTTCGGCCCCCAGCACCCCGCGACGCACACCACGCTGCGCCTCGTGCTGGAACTCGACGGCGAGCGCATCGTCCGCTGCACGCCGCACATCGGCTACCTCCACTCGGGCTTCGAGAAGCTGGGCGAGGCGCTCGACTACAACCAGTACGTCACCATCGTCAGCCGGATGAACTACCTCTCCCCCATCGCCAACGACATCGCGTGGCACGGGGCGGTCGAGCGGCTCTTCGGCATCGATCTCACGCCGCGCTGCAAGGTGCTCCGCACCATCATGGCCGAGCTCGCCCGCATCCAGGACCACCTCCTGTGTGTCGGCGCGACGGGCCTCGACCTCGGCGCGTTCACCGGGTTCCTCTACGCCTTCAACCCGCGCGAGGACATCTACGACATCGTCGATTACGTCTCCGGGCAGCGCTACCACCCGGACTGGACCCGCGTCGGCGGCATCATGAAGGAGCTGCCCGACGAAGAGGTCTTCAAGCGCATGATCAAGAAGTTCGTGCGCGAGACCCTCCCCCCCGCCATCGGCGACCTCGAGAAGCTCGTCCTGCGCAACCGCATCTTCATGGACCGCACCGTCGACGTCGGCGTGCTCACCAAGGAAGACGCCATCGCCTGCTCCCTCGCCGGCCCCATCGCCCGCGCCTCGGGCGTGCGCCGCGACCTCCGCAAGGACGAGCCCTACCTCTGCTACGCCGACAACTGGGACGGGCAGGGCGCCGAGGGCGTCAAGTTCCAGGTGCCCATCGCCGAGGCCGGCGACTGCTACGCCCGCTTCGTCGTGCGCCTCGCCGAGATCCGCGAGTCGATCAAGATCATCAACCAGCTCATCGACGCCATCCCGGGCGGGCCCACCAACGCCGACTCCGACTCCAAGATGGTCAAGCCCCCCAAGAGCGAGGTCTACGGCTCCATCGAAGGGCTCATCCAGCACTTCGAGCTGATCATGACCAACCGCGGCTGGGAAGCCCCCATCGCCGAGATCTACGACGCGCAGGAAACCGCCAACGGCGAGCTCGGGTACTACATCGTCAGCGACGGCGGCCCGCGCCCCTGGCGCGTCAAGACCCGCCCCCCCAGCTTCATCAACTACTCCGTCATGGCCCGCCTCACCGAAGGGCACCTGCTCTCGGACATCCCCGCGGTCCTCGGCTCGCTCAACATCGTCGCCGCGGAGCTCGACCGATGAAGCCGGCGGCGCTCCTCGCGGTCCTGGCGGCGTGCGGCACGGTCCTCGCGGACCAGACCCCCATCCCCTACCCGCACCCCGTCATCACCGAGCTCCTGTACGACGTCCCCTCCGAAGCCCTCGGCGGCGACGTCAACCAGGACGGCGCCCAGAGCAGCCTCGGCGACGAGTTCATCGAGCTCTACAACCCCCACGACCGACCCATCGACCTCGGCGGCTACTCCGTCAGCGACACCTACCCCGACGACCGCTACATCATGCGATTCACCGTCCCCGAGGGCGCCGTCCTCCAGCCCGGGCAGTGCATGGTGATCTTCAACGGCTACCGCCAGACCGAACACATGCCCGAGCCCTACGGCGACCTGCGCACCCTCTGCAACGAGCCCAACGAGCACTTCGCCGGCGCGATCGTCTACTCACTCAAGAACATCTCCGGCGCCCGCGCCTTCACCAACGACGGCGACGTCTGCATCCTCCGCGACCCCGACGGGAACGTCATCGAGCTCCTCGAGTGGGGCGCCCCCCGCGGGCCCGTCCCGGAAGACGCCCTGCGCACGCAGCACCTGCCCACCGACGTCGCCTTCAGCTTCCAGCGCCTCGGCCCGTGGGGCGCGATGCTCCCCCACATCGACATCGACGGGCGACGCTTCAGCCCCGGCGAGGTCCCGACCGAGATCACCGGCGCCCCGCGCGAATAAGGAACCGTCATGTCCTGGACCGCCAAGCCCTCCGGAACCGCGACCGTCGAACGACGCGCCGAGCCCTACCTCACCAACGAGATGAAGGCGCACCTCACCGACGTCGTCCTCCCGCGCTTCGAGACCAAGCGCGCCGCGACCATCCCGGGCCTCCACCTCCTCCAGCACGCCTACAACTGGATCCCGGCCCAGGCCATCGAAGAGCTCGCCGACTTCCTCGAGCTCGACCCCGGCTCCGTCCTCGACACCGCCAGCTTCTACGAAGAATTCTGGACCGTGCCCCGAGGCGAGCACATCGTCGCCGTCTGCCGATCCATGGCCTGCGAGTTCTGCGACTCCGCCGCCGTCACCAAGGTCTGCGAAGAAGAGCTGGGCATCGGGCTCCACGAGACCACCGACGACGGCAAGTTCACCCTCGTCGAGCTCGAGTGCATGGGCTCCTGCGGCTCGGCCCCCGTCGCCCACTTCGACGAAGACCTCCACGAGTTCGTCACCCCCGAACGCATGCGACAGATCATCCGCGACGCCAAGAACGGTCAGCGCCCCAAGGTCGAAAAGACCACCAGCGATCTCACCCTGCCCCAGCAGAGCGGGCACTGAGTGAGCGCCAAGCGCGACAAGTCCATCGCACGATCCCTCGGCGAGTTCTTCGGGCACGTCTGGCACGGCGGCGTCAAGAAAGACGTCTCGACCCCCAAGCAAACCGTTCGCCGAGAGACGCAGCAGCACACCCAGCCCGCCCCCGGCGGGAGCGTCACCGTCCGCCGCACCACCATCGAAGAGATCGAATACGAGCCCGATCAGCCCGCGTCGTAGAGCGGACGCTCCCGAACCGACACCGTCTCCAGCGTCTCCGGCGCCGGCGCGCCCGCCTCGGCGAGCACCAGCGCGAGGGCCGGCGCGTCCTTTGACGCCACGACGTACCGGCGCTTGCCCACTTTGAACCGCACCCCCGTCTCGCCCGCGATGCAGTACACCCGCCCGTGCTTCCGCGTGAGCTTGTACCCCCACCCCCCGAAGTCCCGCAGCGGCTGGAACCGCACCACCTCCAGCCCCTCGATGCCCGCCGGGTCGATCCGCGCCGCGGGCAGGAACCAGAACCCCACCCGCAGCTCCCCCTCCCGCACCCGCACCCGCGTCCGGATCGACCACGGCAGCACCACCACGAACACCAGCACCAACGAGATGATGACCCAGTCCACGCTGGAGGCGCCCCTCGCCGCGAGAACCGCGACGGCCGGGGTCACGCCAAGCACGCCTGAGATCAACACCACCGCCCCGATCCCGGTCCGGGCCAGCACCTGCGTCTCGACATAGCTCTCTGGCTGCCTCAAAGCCACACCCCCACGACAGTTGTTCGGGCCCGGCGCCCGACGCTTCCACGCGCGAAAACCGCCCGCCCCGCTAGAATCGTGCCCTCAGCGAACCGCTCCCGCAAGGGGCCAGAACGAAAGCCGCCACCTATGGGCAATACCACCTACCAGGGCACACGCGAGCACGTCCTCTGCAAGCGCATCCCCACCGCCCCCTTCGGCGACCCCAAAGACCGGCGCACCGTCTGGCACGACCAGTACGTCAAGACCGGCGGCTACGAAGGGCTCCGCAAAGCCCTCACCATGTCCCCCGACGAGATCGTCACCGCTGTCAAGGACTCCTCCCTCCGCGGGCGCGGCGGCGCCGGCTTCCCCGCCGGCATGAAGTGGTCCTTCCTCACCAAGCCCGAGGACATCAACAACCCCGGCACCCGCTACCTCGCCATCAACTCCGACGAGTCCGAACCCGGCACCTTCAAAGACCGGCTCCTCATCGACTACGACCCCCACCTCGTCCTCGAAGGCATCGCCATCGCCTGCTACGCCTGCCGGATCCAGACGGCGTACTTCTACATCCGAGGCGAGTACTACCACCAGGCCCGCGTCTTCGAGAAGGCGATCAAAGAGGCCTACGAAAAGGGTATTTTCGGTGGCAAGGGCCTCCTCGAAGGCTCCAACACCCAGACCGGTGCGCCGTGGAAAGTGGACTGCCACCTCGTCCGCGGCGCGGGCGCGTACATCTGCGGCGAAGAGACCGCGCTCCTCGAATCCATCGAGGGCAAGCGCGGCTGGCCCCGCAACAAGCCGCCCTTCCCCGCCGTCGCCGGCGCCTTCGGCAAGCCCACCATCATCAACAACGTCGAGACCCTCGCCCACATCCCCTCGATCATCGAGAACGGCGCCGAGTGGTTCTGCGGCCAGGGCGTCGAGTCCTCCATCGGGGGCCCGCCCTCCTACGGCACCAAGCTCATGGGCGTCTCGGGCCACGTGAACAAGCCCGGCGTCTTCGAGTTCGAGCTCGGCATCCCCCTGCGCACCATCGTCGAAGAACACTGCGGCGGGATGCGCCACGGCAAGAAGTTCAAGGGCTCCATCGCCGGCGGCGCTTCCACCGGCGTCCTCGGACCCGACCAGTTCGACGCCGAGATGGATTTCGACATCGGGCGCAAATACAACATCCTCGGCCTCGGCACCGCCTGCCCGACCATCTTCGACGAAGACACCGACATGGTCTCCGTCGCCCGCAACCTCGCACGCTTCTACAAGCACGAGTCCTGCGGGCAGTGCACCCCCTGCCGTGAAGGTTCGGGCTGGCTCCTCCAACTGATGACGCGCATCGAAAAGGGCGACGCCTACACCAAGGACCTCGACCTCGCCCTCGAGATCGCCACCAGCATGGGCGCGATGCCCGGCACCACCATCTGCGGCCTCGCCGACGGCAACAACTGGGCCGTGCGCACCATCATCAACAAGTACCGTGACGAGTTCGAGAGCAGGCTCAAGCCGACGTACGTGCCGGTGACGGTCTCCATCGGCGCCTAGCGCGCCGTGCCCGGCGCAAACCGCAAGCTCAGCCCCCTCGTCCAGATCGCGCTGATCTTCTTATCCCTGCTCGCGATCGCCGCGGTCGGCGCACTGTGGATGCTCGCCCCCCGCTCCGTCCCGCCCGCGCCCGACTGGACGGCGCGCTGGAACGCGCTGATGCCCGAGTTCCCCGACGGCGCCGTGGACGCGTTCGAGGTGCTGAACGACATCGACAACGAACGCCAGAGCATCGCACGAGCGATGACCGGCGAGTGGCTGCCGATGAACCCCGAGGACAGGCAGTACGCCGTCCGCGATGCGGTGTGGGTCGCGGCCCACGGTGAGTGGATCGAGCCGTGGCGCACCCACGCGACCGAAGCCCTCGTCGCCCAGGAGAGCGTCATCGATCGCCTCATCGCGATGAGCCAGCCGCCGCTCACCGCCCGCTACGCCATCGACTCGCCGCCACCTGCAAGCTTTGACGAGTGGATGGAGTACAGCAACTCTCTCTACTACTCCGACGCGCACGCTCCCATCCGTATCAGCAGCGAGATGCTGACCGGCGAGTTCCGGCGCGCCGAGCTGGCCGGCGACCACGAACGCGCGATCGCGTCTCTCGATGCATTGCTCTACCTCTCAGAGCTCAGCGCCCGCCGCGGCACAGTGATCGGTGCCGTATTCTCGTTCACTCACTACGACACGGCGACCCGTGCCGTCGCCGCCATCGCGAGCGCCAGAAACGCCTCCCCGGAAACGCTCCGCGCCGCGCTCGCGGCTTTTGACAAATACCCGTCGCCGTCGATCGACGCCGCCCAGCTCCGTGCCACCGAACAGATCGCCGGCGAGGTGAACTTGTGGGGACAGTTCATCACGACGCAGAGGGCGTCGATGGGAATGGTCGCTGAATCACTGTGGGTCTCGATCACCGATCCCTCTATGGCGGACGATCCGCCACTCTGGGTGCGCCGCCGCCTCCGCTACGAAGACGCGCTGGAATTCCACAGCGTGTACTTGGACTATTACACTGACGTGTTCGCTCTCCCCCTCGACGAGCTCGACCGTCACGTCACGCCCCCCCGTTTCGATCCCGCCCCGGCGCTCTTCCCAGAAGACTCCCGCCCGCTGTTCAAACGCCTCCGAACGAATCACGCCATCCTCGAAATCAAAACCCACTGGCGCCGCGCGCTGATCCGCATCGCGATCTACCAAGCCGAACACGGCCACCCCCCCGCGACGCTCCTCGACGCGATGAGCGCAGACGACGCGACGGCCATCCACGCCGGGCTCCCCTACCGCTACGCGCTCAGCGACGACGCCCCCGGCTACGAGCTCCGCCTCCCCGACACGCCGTGGTACGAGCGATTGCTGACCCAACTTCGATGGGAAAACCTCGAAAGGGAACTCGAAGACCTTCTCCGCACCCCGTACCAGCCGGTCGTGCCGGACGATCTGCCATCAATCGTCTTCAAACCCGAGACGGAACCGGACCCCGCGCCCTAAAGCCGGGCCGTGCGCTCCCACGTCGCCCCGTCCTTGCCGTCCTTGATCGCGATCCCCTTCGCCGCCAGCTCGTCGCGGATCCGGTCCGACTCCGCCCAATCTTTGCTCGCCCGCGCCGCGTCGCGCTGCTTCACGAGCGCGTCGATCGCCGCGTCGTCGTTCTGATTGGCATTATGTGTATTGGCAGGAGTGAAAATCACACCAAGAACATTATCCAACGCGTGGTATAGGCTCAGATATAATGCACCAGTTATCTCGTTTGCTCCAGCGTTGTACAGAGCGTCGCATTCGGCATAAGAGTGTGGCTTCTCCGGCAGCGGATTCCGATCAAGTGCCATAGGTGCTGTAGGTAATTGCAACCGCGTCAATGCGGCCAACGCACCAGATACGTTGAGATCCCCATCCATCGCCGAAGAAAACTGATCTTTCGCTCGCTCTACTTCTGCTCGGGCCCACTCAGGCTTTGAAATAGACACGGGTACATTCTGGTTCTTCATCAGATACCAAGCTTGTGAACGCATCTTGTTCACCATCCGCTGCGAGTCCTTCAGCCCCTGCTCCGTGAAGTTCGCGTTGCTGCGGTAGTGCGTCTTGAGCAGCTCCAGCCGGATCGCCGCGGGCTCGAACCCCTTGCCCAGCAGGTCGCGGATCGTGAAGAAGTTGCCCGTGCTCTTGGACATCTTCTCGCCCTCGACCATCAGGTGGCGCGTGTGCAACCACGAGCGCGCAAACACATCCGCGCCGGTGTGCGCCCGCGACTGCGCGATCTCGCACTCGTGGTGCGGGAAGATGTTGTCCTCGCCGCCCGAGTGCAGGTCGATCGTGTCGATGCTCTCATCATCCAGAATCGCCCGGAACGCCTCGAGGCTCATCGCGCTGCACTCGATGTGCCACCCCGGGTATCCCTCGCCCAGCCCGGTTTCTCGCCCAAGCAGCGCGTCGGGGTCCCACTTCATCTTGTGCGTCGCGTCGGCTTTCCACAGCAGGAAGTCCGCCGGATGCTCCTTCGCCGACTGGTTCGCGTCGTCGACGCGCCCACCCGCGCCGGCGCGCAGCTTCTCGAGCGTGTTCCCCGAGAGCGCCCCGTACTCCGGGAACCGCGACGTGCGGAAGTACACCGCCGCCCCGGCCTGGTACGCCGCGCCCTTCTCGATCAGATCGACCACCACCTCCAGCATCGCGCGCACGTGCTCGGTCGCCCGCGGCATCACCCGCGCGTCCGACGCGTGCTCCTCCGCGACCTGCAACCCCAGCGTGCGCGCGTCCTCGAGGAACGCGGCCGTGTAGAAATCCGCGATCGCGTGCGGGTCCGACGCGTCCACGCCTGTCGCGCCCGCGGGGAGCGTCCCGGACTTCTTCGCCTCGAGCATTCGCGCCGCGGCCGCGTCCATCTTGTCCTCGCCCCCGCCGTCGGCCGCCGCGTCGTCGGTCATGTGCCCGACGTCCGTGATGTTCATCACGTGGACGACCTCGCGCGGCCCGGGCTGACCGGCGATTTCGCACAGGGGAGACGCGATCCAGCGGCGCGCCAGATCCGCCACGAGGAACGAGCGGAAGTTCCCGATGTGCGCGTAGTCGTAGACCGTCGGCCCACAGGAGTAGAACGTCACCCGCGCCGGATCGGCCGGGGCGAAGGCTTCCTTGCGCTTCGAGAGCGTGTTGTACAGATGCAGCGACATGCCCGAAGCGTACCCGCTCAGCCGGGTTGCTTCCCCGCGGCCGGTTCGGAACCGTCTGATTCCTCGGGCGCCTCAACCGGGACCGGGCGGTCGTGCTCGCCGACGTCCGCGACCAGCTCGATGCGCACCTGCGCGACGCGCGTCGGTTCGGCCTCCAGCACCGTCACGAGGAACCCGTTGTGCCGGAAGCTCTCGCCCGCGACCGGGATGTGCCCCAGGCTCGTCGTGACGTACCCGCCCAGCGTGTCGTAGTCCTCGTGCTCGGGAAGCTCCGCGCCCAGCACCTCGAGGCGGTCGTTCACGTCGTCGATGTACGCCCGCCCGTCGATCACCGCCGCACGCTCCCGCGGCAGCACCCGAATCTCGGGCGGCGTGTCCGTGTCCGGCTCGTACTCGTCGTAGATCTCGCCCACGATCTCTTCGATCACGTCCTCGATCGTCACGAGCCCGGCCGTCCCGCCGTACTCGTCGAGCACGATCGCCAGGTGCACCTTGTCGCGCTGGAACTCCGCGAGCAGTTCGTCGAGCCGCTTCGTCTCGGGAACGAACCGCGCCTCACGCAGCATCGACCGCAGATCAAACTCCGGCGCGTCGCTCCCGAGGTACCGCAGCAGGTCCTTCGCGTAGAGCAGCCCCTCGATCTGGTCGAGGTTTTCCTCGTACACCGGGATGCGGCTGTGCCCCGCCTGAGCAATAAAGTCGCGCACCGCCGCGAGGTCGTCCGTCATCTGGATGCCCTCGATCTCCGTCCGCGGCGTCATGATCTCTTCGACCGTGCTCGTGCGGAAATCGACGACCGCCTCGATCATGTCGCGCCCGGACTCGTCCAGCGAACCCTCTTCGCGCTTTTCCGAGACGACCGACAAAATCTCTTCTTCGAGCTCCTCTTCCTCCGTGAGCTCGGGCACGCCCGCCAGGCGGCGGACCACCTCGTCAACGAACCCCGCCACGCCGATCAGCGGCGCGCACACCGTGCGCAGCACGCGCAGCAGCGGCGCGACCCGCAGCACCAGCGCCTCGCCCGCGTGCTCCGCGACGCTCATCGGGATCGCCGCCCCGAAGAGGTACAGCAGCCCCGCGCCCAGCGCCGACCCCAGCAGGGCCCGCCGCCAGTGCTCCGACAGGTCCGCGTCCGGGCCCATCGCCCAGACGAAGAGCGCCCCCACGCCGATCAGCAGCGACAGCATCCGGACCACGGACACCGCCAGCGCGTGCTCGTGACGGTTGTCGAACACCCCGTCCACGCGCGACTCGAGCTGCTTCGCCGCCGCGAACCGCTTGGCCCGCGCCCGCGAGGCGGTGCGCAGCGACATCTGGATAGACGTAAAGAAGCCACCCAGCGCGAACGCGCCCAGACAGACCCAGATCGCGGCGTTCACGCGTCGTCTCCGAAGAACCGAGCGCTCAGCCCAGCCGCACGAAGGATCTCGTCCTCGCGCTCGTGCATCGCGCGGAACGCGTCGTCGTCGTGATCGTCAAAGCCCAGACAGTGCAGCACGCCGTGCAGCGCGTACAGCGTCAGCTCGTCGCATTCGTCGTGAGGCCGCCCCGCGGACGCCCGGCGCGCCTCGTCAAGGCACACCGCGATATCCACATCGAGGTCCGCCGACGGGTCCTCGCGCAGGTCGAACGTCAGCACGTCCGTGGGGCCCGCGATGCCGCTGTGGCGCTCGTGCAGTTCGCTCATCCGCGCGTCGCCGACCACGCTGACCCGGACCTCGTGCGCGCCAGAACCGCCCACCGCGATCGCGCCCACCGCGCGCACCGCGTCGCGCAGCCGGGCCGTCTCGTCTGTTGAAAGCTCCCCGGTCTCGTCATCGAGGTCCAGCGTGAGCCCGGGACAGGGACTAGGAGGCTGATCGGGATCGTCGCCGGCCTCATCGCGAAGCCGCGGCGTCGTCTGGCTGGCGTTCATCGAAGCGTGAGTCCTCGCAGCAAGGGGCGTCGGCTTCCGCGGCCGCGCTCCCCACCGGATCTCTTCCTCGGCGAGTGTACGCGACCCCTCAAGGGATTCAAGCAGAACCCGCCCGTGGCGACGGAATCCACGTCCGATCACCGATTCTCCGATCCGCCACGCCTCTAAAAGAGGATCCGCACCCGCGCCGCCACGAAGGGAGCCGGGTCCCCGTCCTCGTCGCCCACCGTCGCGCCGGCCGCGTTGAGCGTCTCGATGTTCGACCACACCGAGGCGCCCACGCCCAGCTCCGCCGAGACGTTCTCGCCCGGGTCCCACGCCACCCCGACGCCGGCGATCACCCGGTCGTCCCGCAGCACGCCGTCGGGCAGCGGCCCGTTCTCGTCGAGGCGGAACTCCCGCCCGCTGAACGCTAGCCCCGCCACGAAGCTGAGCTCCTCGCTCGACTCGTACACCACGCCGATCCCGCCGCCCTGCCCGCCCGACAGCACCCGCGCCGCCTCGATCGACGACAGGCGCATGTTGTCGGCGAACCGCCACTCGACCCCCACGAAGGGCAGCACGCGCACGTCGTCTTCAAACCGGTCCGACGCCGCCACGCCCAGCGACAGCGTCAGGTCCTCCGACGCCCGCCACGACACCGCCGCGACGCCGCTCAGGAGCGCCGACTCGCCGAAGTCCGCGCCGTCCTCGCCCGCCCAGTCCACGCCCACGCCGCCGAGGAAAACGAACTCGTCGTTCAAGGGGTGCGTCAGGCTCGCGCTGAAACCGTAGATCGACGCGCCGCCCATCGGGTCGCCGCCGCCCGCGAGCCCCGTCGCGCCGCTGAAGTCGTACTCCGAGCGCTCCACCCGCACGCCGAGCCCCAGCGTCGAGCGGTCCCACACCGGGATGTCGTACGACAGCTCCGCGCCGACGCGCCCCACGCTGTAGTCGCCCGCGCCGTCGAGGTCGGTCTCAAAGAAGTACGCGCCGAAGGGTTCGAGCGCGAGCGACGCCGTCCGCCCCTCGCTCTCCTGCGCCAGCGCGTGCGAGCACGCCCCGAACGCCCCCGCGAGCACCGCCGCGATCCGAATCGTCCCGCTGTTCATGACCGAGTTGTTCATGCACGAGTTATACCCGCATCCTGCGCGCGTAGATCAGCCACTCGAGGCACGCGAGCGCCAGCCCCGCCGCCACGAACCAGCGCCACAGCTCGCGGACCGTCACGCTGTCCACGCCGCCCCCGTCAACCCGGCTCCCGCCGACCGTCAGCGCCTCACGCACCGCCAGGGCCGATTCCGTCTCGTCGAACACGTTCACCGCCAGGCGAGCGAACCCCGCCCCCTCCAGCGCGTACAGCCCCGCGCGCTCGAACGCCCCGAACCGCGCCAGCCCGTCCTCCCGCACGACCGCCCGGCGCTCCTCGTTCCCGCGCGCCACGACCTCCGACCCCAGCGCCCGCACCGCCACGCCCTCGCCCGTCGTGTGCGACACCCCGCTCCCCGACGACCGCGGCGCCAACCACTCCGCCGCCAGCTGCACGAACAGCGGGAAACTCGCGTCCGTCTCCCAGTTCGACCCGTCGGGCCCGAACGCGAGCACCAACCGCCGCACCGCGCCGGCTTCGATCGACGCCGCCAGCACCCCCGCCTCCCCCACCGCGATCCCCCGCGCCGGGACGCCCGCGTCCCACTCGAGCGCCGGCGCTCCCGCGAGCACCACCCCGTCGAGCGACACCACCTGCAGCGCCGGGTGCGTCCGGTCCCACGACAGCACCCGCCCCGCCGAGGCGCTCTCGAAGCGCAGCAGACGAACGCCCGCCCACGGCGCCCCCGCCCCCACGTGCAGCGACGGTCCCGTCGCCGCCCGTGCCGTCTCACACCGATCAAACACCACGAACGCCGCCGAGGGCGCCCCGTCCGATTCCCACTCGCTCGCCGAGAGAACCAGCGCCGCCTCCCCCGTCGCGACGCCCAGCGCCCGCGCCAGGAACGGGTCCTCCCCCACGCCGTCGGGGTGCACCAGCGCCGCCCGCACCCCCCGCGCCGGCGGGACCACCACCCACGCCTCGTCGTCGCTCGCGAGCGCGTCACCGCCGGCGATCTCCGCCCGCAGCACCCCGCCCTCGAACCGGCGCGTCTCGAACACCGCCGACGCGCCCGCGCCCGGCTCGATCGTGAGCGTCTCGGCTCCCACCAGGTCGTCGTCAAAGAACAGCGACACCGTCGCGTCACGCCCGCCCGCCCCCGCGTGCGTGAGGCGGACGAAGCAGCGCAGCACCACCGGGTCGTTGCGGTCCCGGCGCGCGCTCATCGCCGCGATCCCCGTGTTCGTTGACGGCTCGCCCGCGGGCGGCCCCACGCGCGAAAACCGCACCTCCGCTCCGCCGATCGCCGCACCGCCCGCGTCGTCAAACCCCCCGTCGCTGAGCACCACCACCCGCGCCCCCGCGGGGTTCTCCCCCAGCTGCGCCGCGACAAGCTCCATCGCCGCGCCGAAGTCCGCCGGCTGATCCGTCCCCGTGATCCCCCCGAGCGATGCGAGAAGCACGCCACGGTCGGGCGTCATCGCCGCATCGAGCCGCGCCGACCCCGCGAAGCTCGCCACCATCGCCCGCTCGCCCATCCCCATCCGCCCGAGGATCGTCTCGGCCTGCGCGATCGCCTCGTCGAGCCGCGTCCCGCCCCCCGCGCCGTCGGCCGCGCTCATCGACGCCGAGCGGTCGATCACCAGCACCCACCGCTCCGGCGCCCGCGCCCCGCCGCTCACCGCCGGGCGACCCACCGCCCCCGCCAGCAACGCCACCGCCAGCAACTGAAGCAGAAGCAACCACGACGGGCGGATCCATCGCAGCGGCGCGTTCACCTCAAGGTCCCGCGCCGCCTGCGCCCACAGCAGCGTCGTGCTCACCCGCAGCGGGCGACGGCGCAGCTTCAGGAAGTACCACAGCAGCGTCAGCGCCACGCCGCCGACCAGCGCCGCCAACCCCATCGCCCCGTCGAGGAAGATCACGCCCGACCCGCCACGTACAGCACGTAGTTCTCGTCGAGCTCCTCGCCCGACGCCGGGCTCACCAGCAGCGAGCCGTCGTCCACCTCGCCGTCGCCGAGCCGGTCGTAGCACTCAACCGAGGCGAACCCCGCCTCGAGAAGCGCGTCGCGCAGCTCCGCCGCGGACCACAGCCGCCACTCGTACACGAACGCGTCGCGCACGCGCCGCCCGTCCTCGAGGACGAAATGCATCGCGTTGACCACCCGCCCCGTCAGCGGGTCCGCCGCGCGCTGCTCCCAGACGTACCGCACCCCGTCCCCCAGCTCCAGCTCCGAGTCCCCCAGCACAAACTGATCCTCGCCCCCGTAGATGTCGCACACGAAGACGCCGCCGGACCCAAGCCGCCCCCGCGCCGCGCGCAGATACCCGAGCAGGTCCGCGCGTTCGAAGAAGTACCCGATCGAAAAATTGAACGCCGCGATCACGTCCGCCGGGTCGCCCGCGCCGCGCACGTCGCCCTCGTGAACCACGACGCGCCCCGAGACGCCCGCCGACGCGGCTCGCTCGCGCAGCACGCCGAGCGGGTACGGATCAAGATCCACCGCCGACGCGCCGTGGGCCTCCGACAGCGACGCCCACGCCACGCTCAGCGCCCCCGCGCCGCAGAAATCTTCCCCCAGCCGGCGCGCGTCCGCCCCCGCGAGCGCCTGAACAAACCGCGCCTGGCGCTCCGGGCTCTGCGCCGCGCGCTCGTACAGGTCGTACAGCAGCCGCCGGTCGGGCATGCCCGCTACAGCCCCGCGTTTCGCACGCTCGCGAGCGTCGTTCGCCATTCGTCGATCACCCCGCGCAGCGCCGTCTCAGGCCCACTGAGCCGCAGGAACACCGTGCCCTCGGGCCCGCCCTCGACCACCGCGCCCAGGAGCATCCACCCCTCGAGCGAGGTGCGCTCGCCGCCGGGGGGCCCCGAGAGGTACGTCCCCGTGTAGATCCCCGTCACCGTGCGCAGCCCGTTGCTGTCGATGACCCCGAGCTCGGGCGCCACCGGGTTGCCTTCGCTGTCGGTCATCGTCCGCGCCCAGCGGTCGAGGTTGTCCGTCGCGCTCCCGCCCTGCCCGCGCCCGAAGTGGAAGAAGACGAGCTCCCCCTCCCCCGCGACGACGAACTCGGCCTTGCGCACCTCGCTCGAGGGAGCGCGCGACGCCCACGACTCGGGCACGTCCCACGCCAGCGACGCGACGACGACCGGCGCCCCCGTAGGCGCCGACGACGCACCGGGCGTCTCCTGCACGCGGCGCATCTCCGCCGCCGGGTCTTCGGCGCTCTCGCCGCAGCCTGAAACCGAAAGCACCGCGCCGAGCCCCAGCGCCGCCGCTACGTTGAGGGAGTTCCATTTCATCCCACCATGGTACGCGCCCCCGCCCCACGCATGAACCCGACCCCCATCGACCGCCCCGACGACCCGCGCCTCGCGCTCTACACCCACGTGCGCGACGGCGTTGCCCTCCGCCGCCACCGCGCCTTCATCGCCGAGGGACGGACCGTCGTCGAGCTCCTCCTCGCCAGCCCGCTCTACACCGCCCGGTCCCTGCTCGTCGCCCAGTCCAAGCTCGACGCCCTCGCCCCGCTCCTCGCCACCGCCGCCGACACGCCCGTCTACACCCTCCCCGACGCCCTCATGGAAGACCTCCTCGGGTTCGACTTCCACCGAGGCGTCCTCGCCGTCGGCGACGCCGGCCACCCCGCCCCGCCGTCTACGCTCATCGCCCAGAACCACCCGCTGCTGCTCGCCCTCGAAGGCGTCAACAACCACGACAACACCGGCGCCGCCTTCCGCAACGCCGCCGCCTTCGGCGCGGGCGCCGTCCTCCTCGACCCGCGCACCGCCGACCCCCTCTACCGCAAATCCATCCGCGTCTCGATGGGGCACGCCCTCCGGCTGCCCTTCGCCCGCGCCGAGACCAGCCGCAAACTCAACGAGGAGCTCAGCGAGGCGGGCTACCGCGTGCTCGCGCTCACGCCCGCGGACGACGCGATCACCCTCGCCGACGCCTGCGCGTCGATCGTCCCGACGGACCGGATCTGTGTGCTCGTGGGCGCCGAGGGCCCGGGCCTCTCCGTCGCCGCGCAGCGCTCCGCGACCACGCGCGTGCGCATCCCGATGGCCCCTGGGGTTGATTCGCTCAATCTCGCGGCCGCGGCCGCCGTCGCCCTCGCGGGCGTCTACGCCGCGCTCAGCGCACCGTCTCGCACGTAACGAGCAACCGCCCGCCCTCCATGCGCACGGCCCGCACCCGCACCCGCCGGCCGTCCCCCAGCCCCAGCTCCGCGGACTCGACCACCGGGCGATGCCCCATGACCGCCTCCGCGAGCCGGCGTTCGTCCTCCTCCACGCCCACCCGGCGCTCGAGCTCCTCGAACGTCCAGCGCAGCGGGACCGACAAGCGACCCACCGACGCGCCGACCGGTCGCAGCCACAGCGCGCCCGCCTCGTCGATGATCGGCGTCGCCCGCAGCGTCACGAAACGCTCCCGACCCAGGCCGTCGTCGATCATGACGCCCGCGCCGACCCACCCGCTATCGAAGTGAAGCTGGACCTCGTCCGCCCACCCCGGGCGCTCGACGTCGCGGTTCTCCAGCCAGCGGGGAAGCATGACGTTCATCCAGGCGTTCGCCTCGCGGGCCGAGACCGCGACCGTCCACGCCTCGCCCAGCGGGCGGCGCTGGTGCACCGCCGAGGTCATCGCCTGTTCCGTGCGCTCCGCGAGCGCCACCGTCGCCGGGTCCGACGGGTCCACCGTGCGCCACCAGTCGGGCGCCACGAAGGACATCCGGTACGCCCCCAGCGCCGTCAGCGTGGCCACGCCGATCACGCCAAGCAGCCCCGCGACCACCAGGCGACCGGTCACCCGCGGCGAGAGCGTCAGCGAGCGAGCCCCGACCCACACCGCCGAGAGAGCCGCGCCGCGCAACCCTCAGCCCTCGACCGCGCGGACGATGAGCGTGTCGTTCTGCCCGCCGAAGCCGAACCCGTTGGAGATCGCCGTGCGCACGCGACCGACGTCCCGCGCCGCGTTGGGCACGTAATCCAGATCGCAGACCGCGTCGGGCGTGTCGAGGTTGATCGTCGGCGGGAGCATCCCCGTCTCGATCGCCTTGACGCAGGTGATCAGCTCGACGGCGCCGGCCGCGGCGATCAGGTGCCCCATCATCGACTTCACCGAGCTCACCGGGATCTTGGGCGCGTTGGCCCCGAAAACCGCCTTGAGCCCGCGCGTCTCGATCGAGTCGTTCTCTTTGGTGCCCGTCCCGTGCGCCGAGATGTAGTGGATCGGCGGGCGCCCGTCGTCGTCAACAGCGTGCGGGTCCACCCCCGCGTCGGCGAGAGCCTCCATCATCGACGCCAGCGCGCCGTTGCCGTGGGGCTCGATGTCTGTAATGCGGTACGCGTCCGCGGACGAGCCGAAGCCAACCACCTCCGCGAGCGCCGTCGCCCCGCGCGCCGTCGCGTGCTCGAGCGTCTCGAGGATCACCACCCCCGAGCCGTCGCCCATCACGAACCCGTCGCGGTCAGCGGAGAACGGACGGCTGGCCCCGCGCGGGTCGTCGCGCCGCGACGAGAGCGCCGTGAGACGGATAAAGCCGGTGATGCCCAGCGGGTGGATCATCGAGTGCGTGCCGCCCGAGACCATCAGGTCCGCGTCGCCGCGCCGGAGGATCTCGGTCGCCTCGCCGATCGCCTGCGTGGACGCGGCGCACGCCGTGAGGCTGTTGAACGCGGGGCCGCGCAGCCCGAACGCGTTCGCGAGGTGCTGCATCGGCTTGTTGGGCTCCTGCTCGACCTCTCCCACCGGGTTCATGCGCTCCCGCGCCGTGCGCGCCCACGTGCGCGCATCGAACGTGCGCGTCTCGGCATCCCAGCCCGCGAGGTTTGCCGCCGCGAAGGACGCGTAGTCGGGCACGCCCTCGCCGGCCGCGAAGTAGACGCCCATGCGCGACGACGCCAACTGGCGCACCCACTCGGCGCGCGCGCCGGGCGCGCTCGCGTCGCCCAGCCCGGCGTGCTCCCACGCCTCGGCCGCGGCCGCGAGCGCGAACCGCGTGTGCAAACCGGCGCCCGCGTGGCGCTCGTGCTCGGCAAAGAGCGAGGAAAGATGCGGGTCGTCCGACTGCGCGGCGAAGTTCGTCGAGAACGTCTCGGCGTCGAAGCGCGAGATCGGGCCGGCGGCCGCGTCGCCGCTCATCAGCCGCGCCCACACGCGGTCCACGCCCGCGCCGAGCGGGGTGACCACGCCGGCGCCGGTGATGACAACCCGGTGCTGGCCGGACGCGGTTCTCACTCGTCGCCCCCGTGATCGTCGTCGTGGCTCTCGCCGCCGAGCTTGTCGGGGTTGAGCACGCGCACGAGCCCGTCCTTGAGACGACGCTCGCCGAAGTTGATGATCAGCCCGAGCTCGAGGTCCGAGGCCCGCAGCTGCGCGCGCAGCGCCGTGCGGTCGGTCCCGTCGATCTCCCGGTGCTCGGCCCGCACGTCCACCGCGAAACGGTCGTTGACGAACAGATCGAACCGACCCGTCCCGATCGCCTTGCCCTTGTAGTGCACGCTGAACTCGTGGTCGCGCTTGTAGGTCACGCCCAGCTCGTCGAGCTCCGCGGTCAGCGCCCCGCTGTAGACCGACTCGTCGAAGCCCGGCCCGATCGCCCGGTGCACGTCGATCGCCGCGCCGATCACCTTGCGGCTGACCTCCGTCAGCTCGGGGTCGAGGTCCTCGGTGCGCGTGGTGCGCCGTTGGCTCGTCGTCATGGGGTTCTCCTTCTTAGGGTTCGTTGAAGAGGTTGCGATCTCGTGTGGATCCTACCACCCCGCTCCGTTAGGGCGCCCGCAGCACCAACGCCGCGTTCTGACCGCCCAGCGCGTTCGTGCACACCAGCGCCGCACGCAGCGCCGTCGCACCGGAATCTCTCGCGCTGGCGCGCACACCGTTCATCGAGCCACCCGCCATACGCGCCGGCAGCGTCTGCTCGCGCAGCGCCGTCGCCGCCGCGCACACCGCCACGCCCCCCGCACCCGCGAGCACGTCGCCGATGTGCGGCGTCAGCGTGATCGTCTCGATCTCCGTGATGCGCGCCCCGAACGCCTTCGACAGCCCCGCCGATTCCTCCGCGTCGCACGCGGGCGAGCCCGAGCCGTGCGGCACGATCAAGTCGATCTCCGACGCGTCCATCCCCGCGTCCGCGAGCGCCGCCTCGATCGCCATCGCCATCCCGGTCCCGGGGGCGTCGTCGTCGATCGACTGCGCCGCGCCGAACCCGCCGACCCGCGCGTGCACCCGCGCCCCGCGCGCCGACGCCGTCTCCGCGGACTCAACAAGAACGATCCCCGCCCCCTCGCCCAGGATCGACCCGCCCGACGTCTCGTCGAACGGGCGCGACACCGCCGAGCCCTCGCTCGCGTCGCCCGTGGGCGCCAGGCGATCGAAGCAGTGCATCCGCAGCAGGCCCATCGGGTTGATCTTCGACTCCGCGCCGCCCGAGAAGCACAGGTCCGCGTCGCCGCGCTCGATCACGCGGCGCGACTCCCCGATCGACAGCAGCCCGCTCGCCTCGCAGCACGTGATGGTGTTCGACGGGCCCTTCGCGCCGTGGATGATCGTCACGTGGCACGCGAGCATGTTGGGCAGGTACTTCAGCAGCCACAGCGGGGACAGGTTCCCCATCCCGCTCTCGCCCCACACCGCGAGGTCCAGCTCGCCGTCGGGCGTCGCCGCCGTCGCCTGCGCCATCGCCAGCTCCTCGGCCTCGCACGCGATGAACCCCGCCCCGATCTGGCACCCGATCCGGTCGTCCGCGAACGTCAGCGCGTCGCCCTCGCCCGCCACCCCGCGCGTCACGACGCCCGCGTCCTGCACCGCGCACAGCGCCGCGCCGACCGCCAGCTCGATGTCGCGGGCCATCACCTTCACCGCCTTGCGGTAGCTCTTGGGGACGTAGTCGCGGGCCTTGAAGTCGCGCACCTCCGCGCCCAGGCGGCTCTCGAAGCCACCCGCGTCGAACGCGCTGATCGGCGCGATGGCGCTCGCGCCCGCGCACAGCCCGTCCCACAGCGCCCCTGCGCCCACGCCAAGCCCCGTCACGGCTCCCAACCCGGTAATCACGGTCTCTCGCGCCATAGGCGGCCATCCTAGCCGCACCGATCGACCCCGGCCCCGCGGTACACTCCGCCCATGCCCACCGACGCCACCCACGCACTCCCCGACGGCATCGCCTCCGCCCGCCTCATGGTCGGCCTCGAGGTCCACGTCGAGCTCGCCACACGCTCCAAGATGTTCACACGCGTCGGCTCACCCGCCTGCGCCGAGTTCGACGAGTCCGACCCCAACACACTCATCGACCCCGTCACCCTCGCCCTCCCCGGCGCCCTCCCGGTCATGAACAAGGCCGCCGTCGAGATGTCCATCCTCGTCGGCCTCGCCCTCAACTGCTCCATCGCCGAGTTCACCAAGTGGGACCGCAAGTCCTACTACTACCCCGACCTCCCCAAGGGCTACCAGATCTCCCAGTACGACCTCCCCCTCTGCTTCGACGGCGCCGTCGATATGCCCCTCCCCGAGCAGGCCGACGCCAACGACGTCCCCACCAAACGCGTCCGCATCGTCCGCGCCCACCTCGAAGAAGACGCCGGCAAACTCTCCAACGAGCTCCCCGGCGGCGCCCCCTCCCCCGACGCCCTCGTCGACTTCAACCGCGCCGGCACCCCCCTCCTCGAGGTCGTCACCGCCCCCGACTTCCGCACCGCCGACGAGGTCGTCGACTTCGCCAAGCTCCTCCGCAACATCTGCCGCTACTGCGGCGTCTCCATCGGGATCATGCAGCGCGGGCACATGCGCTTCGAACCCAACATCAACATGATCCTCACCACCGACGACGGACGCGAGATCAGAACCCCCATCGTCGAGATCAAGAACCTCAACTCCTTCAGAGCCCTCAAAGGCGCCATCGAATACGAGCAGGCCCACCAGCCCCAGCGCTTCCTCGACGACGGCAAGATCATGGGCCCCGGCGCCAAGACCACCCGCGGCTGGAACGACCCCGAGTCCCGCACCTACGTCCAGCGCGAAAAAGAAGACGCCCACGACTACCGCTACTTCCCCGACCCCGACCTCATCCCCGTCACCGTCTCCGACGAGTGGCGCGAAGAGGTCCGCACCCGCCTCCCCGAACTCCCCCACCAGAAGCTCCACCGCTACCTCACCGACCACGCCCTCCCCGCCGCCGACGCCCTCGCCCTCGTCGAGGAACGCCCCGTCGCCGATTTCTTCGACGAGACCGTCACCGCCACCGAAGCCGCCGGCATCACCCTCGGCTCGGCCGGCAAGCAGGCCGCGAACATCATCCTCCAGAACCTCGCGAAGATGGCCAACGAGCAGGGCAAGCTCGCCTCCGAGCTGGGCGTCGCCCCCGCGCAGATCGCCGGCATCATCAAGCTCCGCGCCGACAACGCCGTCGGCTCGGCCGCCATCGACCCCCTCCTCGCCCACTTCACCGACTCGGGCGACGACGCTCCGACCGCCGCCGAGACACTCAACCTTCTCCAGGTGAGCGACTCCGGCCAGCTCGAAGAATGGTGCGACGCCGTCATCGCCGACCCGGCGAACGCCAAGGTCGTCGAAGACGTCCGCGGCGGGAAGATGGCTGCGATCGGGCGGCTGCTGGGCGGGGTGATGAAGGTGTCGGGGGGCGCGGCGGATGCGAATGCGGTGCGGGAGATGTTGACTAAGAAGCTGTCAGACTGATGCTCCATCAACGGTCTTGTGCTTCCACTTCCAAATTAATCCGAACACAATCACATCAAATAACAGATGCCCTGCCACATTCAGCGTGGCGGGGAAGTGTATAAATTCTGCCTCTGAATACGGGCTTCCCGATAACACCTTGGCAGCCTCGTGCATCGTTCGCTGATAGAGATATAGCGGCTGTATGTTTGACGAGGTGAAGAGAAAAAAACCGGCAGCAATAAATACCCTCTCTCTTGCTGAGTGAAGTCCCCTTTGAAAAATACAACCTAGAACAATCGCAACAACAGCTACATAAATAGTCCAATACACCGACACTATGTTTGCGGCATCAAAATAGATACTAATCCACTCGCTGTAGTTCTCTTCCATAACTATAATTTACTCGCTCCATCTTCAACCCGCCACACACTCCCCTCCCGCTCCACCCGCCGGTACAGCGTGTCCCGCTCCACCGGGTTGAACCCCGCCTCCCGGATCGCGCGGGTGAGGTCGTAGACGGTGGTTTCCTGGTGCGTCCCCGAGCCGGTCAGTTTCGTGATGTCGTACCACACCACCGTGCCGTCGATGTCGTCGGCGCCCGCCCGCAGCTCCAGCTCCGCCATCGCCAGCGTCTGCATGATCCAGAACGCCTTCACGTGCGGGAAGTTGTCCAGCATCAGCCGGGCGATCGCCAGCGTGCGCAGGTTCTCCATCCCCGTCGGGCCGGGCAGGTGCTCCAGCTCCGAGCCATCCGGGAAGAACGGCAGCGGGATGATCGTCTGGAAGTACCCGCCCTTGTCGTTCATGTCAGGCGTGGGCGCTTCGACGCCGTCGCGCGTCAGCGTCACCGCGCCGCCCTCGCCCGCGTCGTACCCGAGCCGCGTTAACGCCTCGTCCTGAGCGCGGCGCAGCATGTCCATGTGCCACAGGCGCTCGCGCCGCCCCTCAAGATGCCCGTAGAGGATCGTCGCGTTGGTGTTGAGCCCCAGCTCGTGGGCGACGCGGTGGACCGTGAGCCACACGTCCGAGCGGATCTTGCCCTTGTACGCCTCGTCGTGGACGCGGTCGTCGAAGACCTCCGCGCCGCCGCCGGGCATGGAATCGAGCCCGGCCTCCTTGAGCTGTTCGAGCACCCAGCGGATGCCCGCCGCCGGGTCCTTGCGCGAGTGCTGCTTGGCGATCTTCGCGAGATGGACGATCTCCACCGCGGTAAACGCCTTGACGTGCAGCTCGGGCGTCGCCTTCTTGAGCGCGCGCATCATGTCCGTGTAGAACTCAAACGGGTGGTACGGGTGCAGCCCGCCGACGATGTGGATCTCGGTCGCGCCCGCGGCGACGGCCTTCTTCGCCTCGCCCGCGATGTCGTCGAGCGTGAACTCGTACGCGCCGTCGTCGCCCTTCTTGCGGGCGAACTCGCAGAACTTGCATCTCGAAGACGCTCCACACGTCGGGCGTGCTGTAGAGCAGCTCGCCGTCTTCGAGCGTCAATCGCTCGCCGCGATCGACCTTGGCGCGGAGCGCTCGAGGGCGTCGTCGCTACCGATGGTCCGAGAAGGGGTCAGTGTCGTCACAGGCATACCGTCCTCAGGTAGAGTTTACGCGTCCCGCGCGGCGGGCCCGACCTCATACGGGTCGATAGGCGACCCGGGCGCGCGGCCTGCGCACAGTTAGCCGGAGAGACGCGGATGCCCCAGCCCGACCTCGCGGAGCCGAAGCGACCCGGGACGCGCTGCCGCGCTACCGGCGCCCGCAGCGGGAGGCGTGCGCATACCCGACCACGGCACGCCCGCCGACGCCGCCGAGGCGGACGCCATCCAGGAAGCCGGCCGTCTGGAGCAGGTGCACACCGCGCGCGCCGAGCAGAAAAAGCTGCTCCGCGACATGCTCGAGCAGCAGGAGGCGCTGGAAGAGCAGGACAACCTCCTCGCCGAGCGCGCCAGGCAGATCCAGGAGCAGGCCGCCCAGCTCGAGGCCGCCCGCGCCAGCAACGCCGAGCGCGAGGCCGCCCTCGAGGCCCAGGCCCGCCAGGTCGCCGAGAGCGAGAAGACCGTCTCCGAGCTCCAGAGCACCATCAGCGAACGCGAAGAAGCCCTCAACGCCCGCGAGCGCGAGGTGCAGGAGCAGCGCGAAACCTTCGAGCAGCAGGTCGAGGCGATCAAGGAACAAGCCGCGGCCCTCAAGGCCGAGTCCGAGGCCTTCGCCGAGACGAAGTCGCTCTTCGAGAAAGAGAGCGCCGAGCTGCGCGCTCAGGCCGAGCAGCTCGCCGCCGAGCGCGACGAGATCGAAGAATCACGCTCGGTCCTCGTGGGCGACAACTCCCGCCTCCGCGGCGAGCTCGCCGCCGCCCAGGCCGCCGGCGCCGGCGCCGAGGCCGCCACCAAGGCCCTCGAAGAACTCCGCGCCTCCCTCGACGCCCGCGACGCGCAGGTCGCCAAGCTCAGCGAACGCCTCGAACGCGCCACCGAAGAGATCGCCGCCGCCAAAAGCGCGTCCGGCGACTCCGAAGCCGCCGCCGCGGAACTCGCCGAGCTCCGCGCCGCCCTCGAAACCAGCGAGGCGACGATCGCCGAGCTCACCCAGCGCGCCGAGCAGGCCCGGGCCGAGCAGGGGCAGGCCAGCTCGGAAGAGGTCGAACAGCTGCGCGCCCAGCTCGCGACCGCGAACGCCGAGCTCGAAGAGCTCCTCAGCGCCCCGCCCGCCTCCGACGAACCCGTCAGCGAGCAGGTCGCCAAGCGCGACACCATCATCGAATCGCTCACCGGCCAGCTCCGCGAGGCGGAATCGCAGCGGGCCCAGGCGCTCGCGAACGCGACCGGCGGCGGCGGGAACGTCCAGGCCGACCTCAGCCGGCGCGACCGCCTCAAGGCGATCCGCAACTCCCTCCGCGACAAAGCCGCGCGCCTCTCCCAGGCCAAGGCGATGATCGACCAGCGCCAGGAAGAGGTCGAACAGATCCTCCGCCTGCGCTCCGAGCTCGCCGCCCAGCGCGAAGCGCTCCAGCGTGAGAAGGCGGACATCGGCAAGCACAACGCCAAGGCCGGCGCCGGCGTCGCGACGATCTGCGCCGCGATCGCGATCCTCATCCTCGCCCCGGTGAGCTGGAAGATCGCGGGCGTCTTCTCCCCCGCCGACCACCTCGCCACCGCCACCATCGAGCTCGTCTCGCGCGACGGCGCGGCGCTCCCCGAGTCCGACCTCAACGGGTTCCGCGCGTCCATCGATCAGCTCGCGACCGACACGAAGGTCGTCGAGCAGACCGCCACGCGCATGGCCCGCCGGGGCATCGAGACCTACGCCCAGCCCTCCGCCCTCGCGGCCGCACTCAAGGACCGCCTCGACGTCAGCCACCCCCGCCTCGGCGCGGTGGAGGTCACGTTCACCGACAAAGGCTCGATGGTGACCCAGCGCTCGCTGGAGACCTACGTCGCCGCCCTCGTCTCCGCGGCCAACGACCGCGCCTCGGCCCGCATGGACAACACCGTCGTCGTCGTGTCCGAAGCCCCCGACTCGACCACCCCCGTCAGCCTCCAGACCCAGGCCATCGCGGCCGCCGGCGTCTGGGGCGGGTCCTCGATCGTCATGATGCTCTTCCTGACCCTCATCGCCGTCGCGATGACCAAGGCCCGCGAGCGCATCCGCAACGAGGAAGCCATGCTGCAATCGGCCCGCGACGGCTCGGGCATCGGCTGGGGCCTGCCCGGCCAGGACGGCGCATAAAAAAACCGCGGGGCCTGTGAGCCCCGCGGCGGTGTTGCTTGGTCTGGGCCTTTTCAGCCTTAGAGGCTGACCATGACGGGCGAGCCGCCCGACGCGGGCACGATGCCGAGGCGGTCCGAAAGACGCACGTCCACCGGGACGGGGGCGCCGAAGAGCCCGCCGGCGTAGGGGAACTTCGCGATCGAAGACCGCTCGGCGCCGTTCTCATCGATGACGACAAGACGGTAATCCGCGACGCCGTCGACCTCGGGGAGGTTGCGGCAGACGAGGAACGCCGTCTGGGTCTCGTGGTCGAGGTACACCGCGGCCTGGAGCTGCGGGGATTCCGGGTTCGCCAAGCTCACGGTGCTGGCGAACGCCACACGCTCAGAGGTCGGGCTCAGGAGCACCTGCTCGAAACGGGGGCCGAGGCGCTGCGCGATCGCGGCGATCTCGCCCGACTGCCCCGCCCGGAGGGCCTGGTTGTACTGGCTCTGCATCGAGTAGCCGACGCCGAACAGCACGAGCGTCGCCGTGGCGAACCCGATGCACGCGGCCCGCCAGAGCGGGCTCACGTTGGCCCGGATAGAGAACTCTTCGGGGACGATCCGCCCCACGACGTCGGCGCGGGCGGTGGCCATGGCGTCGCGCACCCGGCCAAGCACCCGATCGCGGAGCTCGGCCGGCGGGTCAACGTCCGGGAGCGTCGAGGTGTCGCCCGTGAGGCGCTCCTGCTCGCGCCGGACCTGGCGCTGCACGGCGGGGGCCGCGGCGCGGAACGCGCTCTCGAACGCCTCGTGCTCGTTGTCGTCGAGGAGGCCCATCGCGTCGAGCGAGGCCAGCTCTAATAGTTCTCGAGTCGTCATACCGTCGGCTCCTCGCCCACGCTCATTTCCCTCAACCGAGCGACCGCCCGACTGAGTGTTGATTTGATCGTTCCTATCGGACGATCCAGCTCTTCACCGATCTGGCGAAGTGTCTGCCCGCCGAGGTAGGCCCTCGTCAGAACAGTACGTTGCAGTTCGGGAAGGCGTTCCATCTTCTTCATCAACTCCGTGAATCGTTCGTCTCGTTGGATACCTTCATGGGCGCGCTCGGATCCGTCTTCCGGCGCCCATTTTTCCTCCAATGACACGTTCGATTTCACACGGGCCCGGATCCGACGCAGACGGTCCACTAAATACCGCCGCGTGATCAGCACCACCCAGGTCGATAACGCCGCGCGGGACGAGTCGTAGCGGGCCGCCGTCCGCCAGAGGCGAACGAACACCTCCTGCACCGCGTCCTCCACGTCGCCCGGCGACGGCAACATCTGGTACGCCATCCGGTAGACCAGGGCGCCGAACCGGGTGTAGAGCTCGTTGATGGCCGCCTCGTCGTCCTCGGCGACACGGCGCATCAGATCGCTGTCGTCGAGCTTGCGGGTGCTCATCGTGTGCTCCGGACGCCCGTGGACCACGGGCCATCCTTCAGTATAGGACGGCTCGGCGCAAAGTCACGAAATACTTCGCAGCTTGTGTTCTGTATCCGTTAGGTTCTTTAAAAATGACGACTTCAGCGCTAGGAAGTCCCGGTCGAGAAGGTTATGATTGTGCAGGCTGAGTCCAGCCACGGGGGGATCCGTCGTGCAGCATCACGGCAACCCGAATCGGTCATACGCAACGCGCCATCTGCGCGGTTTCAGCATGATCGACGTGCTCGTCTCGATCACTGTCATCGCGATTCTGGTCAGCATGATCAGCCCCGTGCTCGAGCACGTGCGCCACGCCGCCAACCAGGTGGTCTGTGCCTCGAACCTCCGCCAGGTCGGCCTCTGCCTCTCGATGTACCGGGACGATCACAACACGATGCTCCCCCAGGTACGAACCAGCGCGCTCCGCAGCAGCGAGCACAACGACCCCCAGCTCGCCCACACCGGCGAGCACCCGGGCGCCTGGTCGGGCCTCGGCTGGCTGGTTGCCGAGGGGTACGTCAGCACCCCGCAGGTCTTCTACTGCCCCTCCCACGAGGGCACCCAGACGCAGGACGAATACGCCGACGCGTGGGTGAACCTCAACCGCCCCATCCGCACGAACTACGCCTACCGAGGCGAGCTCGCCCGCCCGGCCACTTCGGCCCCCACGCTCACGGCGCACAGCCACGCCGCCACGCCCACCCACGCCGTGCTGGTCTCGGACGCCTTCACGTCCACGGCCGACCTCAACCACACGACCGGGTTCAACACGCTCTCGACGAGCCTCAGCGTCGCATGGCTCGACGACGAGAGCCGCGCGATCCAGGGCCTCATCGCCAGCTTCGCCCAGCAGGGCATCGGCTCTGACGAAGCGTGGTCGATCCTCGACCGCAGCACCGAGCCCACCGACAACCCCAACAGCGAGAGTGTGTCCGGCGCCCGGATGCTCCTCAACCTCCTCTTCTAAGCAGCCGTCTCGCCACGCGCCGTGCCCCGACCCCACGGGAACGCCGATGCGCCAAAGGCGTACACTCTGATCACGGCCCTCGGACACGGGCCGCGCTTGGAGACCCGACCGATGAAGACCGTTCTTCAACGTGCCGCCGCCGTGACGGCGCTCTTCGTCGCCGCCGGCTTCGCCGCCGGGCAGGCGACCCCGGACCGCCTCTACTACGGCATCAACCGCCCGATCCCCTTCACCGTCAACGCCCCCGAGGGCGCCGGCGCCGTGCAGCTGGTGCTCTACGACGGCGCGGGGACGCAGATCGTCTCGCGCGCGAGCGTCGAGCCCGGCGCCATCGACCTCTTCGAGGTGTTCCCGATCCTCTGGAACCGCACCATCCCGCAGCCGTTCTACCTGCAGACCGTGATCGACGACGCCCAGGTCGGCCCCCCGGTCTTCCTCGAACCCCTGCGCCCGCCCCGTCAGAGCAAGATCAACCCGCGGACGACCAAGGTCGAGTGGACGCCCGACAAGCGACGCCCCTACAGCGGGCTCCGCGCGTACCCCGCCAAGTTCGTCGAGTTCACGACCTCGCAGGGGACGTTCACCGTCAAGCTCCGCCCCGACGAGGCGCCCCAGACCGCCAAGCACATCCTCGATCTCGTCGAGGGCGGGTTCTACACCGACATCGTCGTCCACCGGATCCTGCCGACCAACACCAACGGCGACCCCTTCGTCATCCAGTTCGGCGACCCCCGCGGCTTCGGCTTAGGCGGCCCGGGCCACTTCGTGGACCTCGAGCCCAGCAACCTCCGCCACGCGTTCGGCGTCGTCTCCATGGCGCGCCAGAGCGACAACGCCGACTCCAACGGCTCCCAGGTCTTCGTCTGCCTCAGCCGCGCCGCGACCTCGCACCTCGACGACAACTACACCTCCTTCGCCGAGGTGATCGACGGCGCCGACACGCTCATCGCCCTCGAATCCGTCGAGCTCGAAGACGCCGGCCGCGGCGTGCCCGCGGACCCCAAGCCGGTCGTCCACTCCGCACGCGCCTACGACGCCCCGCCCATCAGCGAGTGGCCCGCCCGCGTCACCCGCCCCTCCCCGTCCACCGAACAGCCCCGCTGAGCAGACCGAAGGAAGCGATCCCATGCAGGCACGCATCGAAACGTCAGAAGGCCCCATCACCGTCGAGCTCTGGGAGGACGTCGCCCCCAAGCACGCCGAGAACTTCAAAACGCTCGTGGAAAAAGGCTTCTACGACGGGCTCAACTTCCACCGCATCATCCCCGGCTTCGTCATCCAGGGCGGGTGCCCCAAGGGCGACGGCACGGGCGACCCGGGCTGGAAGGTTGACGCCGAGTTCAACGACCGCGAGCACCACCCCGGCGTGCTCTCGATGGCCCGCTCGAGCGACCCCAACTCCGCCGGATCCCAGTTCTTCGTCTGCCTGACCCGCGAGAACTGCCAGCACCTCGACGGCTCCTACACCGCCTTCGGCAAGGTCACCGAGGGCATGGACGTGGTCGAGAAGATCGCCGCGACCCCCCTCTCGAACCCCTCCGCCGGCACGCCCGCGAACCCGCCGAAGATGGTCTCCGCGACCATGCTCGACTGAACCCGCCCTACGCCCGGGCCGCGCGCCACGAGCGCACCGCCTCCGGCTCGCGCGGGTAAACAACCGACAGCTCCGCCGCCGTGACCGGCGCGATCCCCGCGCTCGCCGCAAGGCACGCGCTGGCCGTGTAGACCGGCGCCGCCACCGCGACGCCCGCGCCCCCCGCCCACGCGCGCATCGGCTCGGGCAGGTGCGCATCCGCGACGATCGTCCCGAACCCGTGCCGCTCACGCAGCGCCGCCAGCCCCGCGCCGTCTACCGCCTCGCCAGCGCCCAGCGGGACACCGTCCTCGTACACCCGCACCCACGCGCTGTCGCGCTTGCCCGCCAGCGCCACCGCGACCACGCCGGATCGCCCGACCGCCGCGACCCGGCACGACGGCACGGGCACGCACCCGGCGCCGACCGCCAGCGCGATCATCTTCGCCGTCGCCACCGCGATGCGCACAGAGCTGAACCCGCCCGGCCCCACCGACACCGCCACACGAGCGAGGTCCGCCGCGGACGCCCCCTCCTGCTCGCAAACCCCGTGGATCGCCGGCATCAGCGCGTCGTCATGACGCCCGCGCGGGTCGAGCGCGCGCGCACACAGCAGCGCGTCCCCGCGGGCAAGACCCACCTCGCCCGGGGAGCCCGAGCCGGGGTTGCTGGTTTCGATGATGAGTGTGAGCGCGCCGGCGGCCATCGGCCCAGTGTACGCGCCCTCAGCCCCCCGCGGCCTCGCGGCGCTCGCGCACCTTGCGCAGACGCAGGCGATGGATATCGCGGTCCGGCTCGATCTCCACCAGCGCCGCGATGTGACGCTCCGCGGTCGCCCAGTCCCCCATCCGCAGCGCCGCCGTCGCGGCGAGCTCGCGGTGATCCGCGTCAAAGGGCGCCATGCGCACGGCGCGCTCCGCCGTCGCGAGCGATTCGTCAAGCCGCCCCAGCGCCGCGAGCCGTTTCGAACGCTCCACCGCGAACACCGGCGTCTTCTGCTCACGCGCGTCGAGGTACGCGAGGTGCTCCAGCGCCAGCCCCATCGCCTCGGGCGTGTCCTGTTCCAGGAAATGCCGCGCCAGCACGCGGTGCGGCTCGGGATCAACCGGTCGCGCCGCCGCGTACCGCGCAAGCAGCGCCGCGACCTCGGGCGTCACCACGCCGTCCGCCTCCTGCAGCGCCAGCGTCCCCGCCGCCTGGAGCAGATCAGGGTGCCCCGGGTGCTCAGCCAGCAGCCGCCCGACGATCTCGGCGTCGAACTCCTCGACGCCCTCCTGCTCGTGCAGCTCCGCGACCGTCGGCGACGAGAGCATCCCGTGCGCCGCGAGATCCCCGCGCGCCCACACCAGGAACGCGTCGTAGAACTCGTCGCGCGTCACGCCGAGCGCGCTCTCCATCGCACGCTCTTCACGCACGCCCTGCGCGTAGAGGTCCATCAGCTCCAGCGGCGCGCGCTCGCCGTGCGTGGTCTTCATGTACTCGTACATCCACGCGCCCTGCGCGTACGCCTGCCCGCGGTCGCTCGGCTTCTTGGGGCGAACGAACGCGATGTTGATCTCGCGCATGTCAAAGAGCTCGCCCGCCGACATCGCCCCGGCGAGCAGACGCCACGTGTCGAAATCACGCGGCGCGTCCTCGACGTTCACCGCCGCCGCTTCCGTGAACCAGTGCGGGATGCGGTTGTTCGTCCGCGAGAGCGTGATCGTGTGCGCGTACTCGTGCTGCACCACCCGCGGCCAGTCGTACACGCCCGTGTGGTTCGGCCCAACCTTCGGGGCCTCCATCGCGATAAGCGGCCCCGTCGCCGCCGCGATCGTGTGGATCGCCGGCATGCCCGTGATCCGCACCGCGAACCACTGGTGGTCCGGCATCAGCTCAATGAACGTCTTCCGCGCCGGCTCGTGGTCAAACTCCCCCGCGACGCGCGCGTGAATGCGCTCGAGCACGGGCAGCATCTCCTCGGCCATCACGCGATCGACACCCGGCTGGTAGCGCACGATGAAGTGATCGCTCTCGATCGTCTCGAACGCCGCGAGACCCTCGATCATCTCCAGGCTGTTGCGCGCCCGGCGCTGGAACGGGTCGAGCTCGACAGCGCGCGAGAGCCATTTCCCCGCCGCCGCGTCGTCGGCCGCCTGCACGTGCAACAGCCCCAGCGCCACGATCGGCGGCGGCCAGTTCGGCTGACGCTCCACCGCGCGCTCGAGCAGCTCCGCCGCGTACCCGTACTGACGGTTCTCCGACATCGCCCGCCCCGCGACGTACAGCGCCAGCGGCGATCCCGGCGACAGCTCGTCGAACGCGCGTAGCGCCGCCTCCGTCTCATCGAGGTCGTAGCGCACCGCCTTGATCGCGCACGACGCCGCGACGAGCGCGCGCTGACGCGGGAAGCGCTCGAGCGCCGGCGCCAGCAGCTCCTCCGCGAGGTCCGGATCGTTCTGACGCAGCATCGCGTGCGCGCGCCACAGGTCCGCCTCTGGCGACCAGCCCGTCTCGTCGGACGCCGTCACGCTCGCGGCCGAATCGTCCATCACCGCCGTCAGCGCGTCGGTCTGATCGAAGTTGAACCCCTGCACGCTCATCTTGGTGAGCAGACCGAGCGCGCCGCCCGAGCGCGGGCACAGCTTCAGCGCGTCCCCCGCCGCCTCGCGCGCCTCGGAGAAATTGTCCTTCGCGTGCAGCAGACGCGCCTCTTCCAACGCGGCGGGCCAGTACAGCGGGTCGAGCTGCCGAGCCCGCGCCAGCAGCGCCATCATGCTCTGGTAGTCCTGCGAGGGCAGACCGCGCACCCGCGAACGCACGCGCATCGCGCGCACCGCGTCAACGAGCTCCGCCGGCGTCGCCGACGCGCCCTCGCTCATCGCCGCGACGATCGGCGTCACCGCGTCGTCCGCCTGGCGCGTCATCCCCAAGCCTTCGTACGCCTCCGCAAGCAGACGCTGCCCGCGCACCGAACGCTCGCCAGCGCTCAGAAGACCGACGGCCTGGCGCAGATCGCCACGAGACACCATCGCTTCGGCGCGCACCGCGAGCGGGACCGATTCATCCTCAAACGCCGCGTGGTCCCAGACGCCAACGATCAGCGCCGCGACAGCGGCGTGGGCCGTCGCGTCGAGATCGCCCTCTTCCCACACCCCGTGGAACACGCGCTTCTCGACCCGCTCGCTCTCGCTGAGATAGGGAGCCGCGATGGCGCGCTGCGCCAGCGGCGCAAGCCCGATCCCGTCGGTTGCGGGCGCCGGTTGGGCGCGCACGGACGGGGCCAGCGCCAGCCCGGCGCACGCGATCAGTGCGAGGAGCGAGCGCTTCACTTCCCGGCGTCCGCCGCCGCGTCGCGCCCGGCGCTCGACCTGCACGTCCCACCCCTCGCTCTCGGGCGGGGGCGAGACGGCCATCACGCCCTGGGGCAGGCGTTCGTTCCGCTCAACGTTCAAGAGCTGCACGAAAGAGACGTCGCCCTTCTGATCCACCGCGCGCGACATCTTCGGCATCAGCGCCTCGCGCTCGTACCACAGACGGATCTCGCGGAACTTGGAGTCCTCCGCGAACTCCGCCTTGGGCGTCAGCATCAGCTGGTAGCAGTCGCCGGCGAACGCGACGAGCGTCGCGGGCTCGCCCTCGAGCCCGGTGTTGTGATCGACGAGCGCCACGTCGAAGCGCTCGAGGACGTCGGCCGCGCGCTGCCCGATCGGGATGGGCATGATGCCCTCCTTGATCGACAGCGGGTCGAAGTCCTCGCCCGGCCCGGCGATCTCGCGCGCCACGAACTGCTTCTTGTCGGGGCGCTTCTCGATGAGCCATCGCCCGTCGAAGACCCACACCTGACGGTCGGCCTCCTTCCGCCCGGCGCTGACGAGCCACAGGTCCACGAAGTCGATCTCGAACGCGCGACGCGGGCGGATGCGCCCGCCCTCGCCCGCTTCAGAAGCGCGCTCGGCCCGGTAGAACAGCTTGCCGCGCCGCACGTGCTGGTCCCCCTGCAGCCGGAAGCGCCGGTCGTACTGGATGTCCGCCTGGAGCGTGTCCACCTTGTCGTCCACGCGCTCGAGGGCGATCAGCAGCTGCTGGGGGGTGCGGATCTCGCCCGGGGCCGCGATGGGGTCGAGGGGCTCGCCCGCGCCGGCCGCGGGCGCGAGCGCCATCGCCACCGACAGAACCCCGAACGCCGCCGTCATCGTGTGTCGCTTCATCTGGCCTCTCCCCTAATGTTCAACCGCCCGTGCGCGCGAATGCTTCACCATCGGTCGGACGCGAGCCCCCCGTGCACGGTTCCCCCCGGTTTCCCGCCCCCTCTGTGGGAACAGCGGGGCGGCCCGGGTGGTTGACCCTATACGCTACGCCCCAGCAACCACACCGACCCACGGAGACCCCCATGCCCCACCACCGCACCGCCCTGACCGCCCTCGCCCTCGTTCTCGCGTCCGTCGCCGTCGCGGCCGAGCGCACCGAATCCGGCGCCTCGCTCGTCCTCCCCGCCGAGCACAGCGAGGCCGGGACCGTCTACCACGTCCAGCCCGGCAAGGACGCGCAGGTGACCTTCACCTCCGACGCGCTGCTCGAGCACATCAAGGGCGTCAGCAACCAGGTCGTCGGGTACGCCGTCGCCGGCCCCGAGGACCGCCCCGCCGCACTGATCGCCGGCGAGTTCCTCCTCCCCATCGACTCCCTCGACACCGGCATCCCCATGCGCGACGAGCACCTCCAGGGCGAGCGCTGGCTCAACGCCGAGAGCTACCCCGACATCTCCTTCGTCATCACCGACACCCAAAGCGACACGCTCGCCAAGGAGGGCGAGGGCTACCGCACCTACACCGTCACCCTGATCGGCGACATGTCCATCAAGGGCGTCACCAAGCAGATCGAGGTCCCCGCCCGCCTCACCTTTATGAGCGAGTCCGAGCAGACCCGCTCGCGCGCCCGAGGCGACCTCATGGCCCTCCGCTGCGAGTACGAGATCACCCTCGCCGACTTCGGCGTCAACAGCGGCGGCGGCAAGATCGCCGAGACCGTCACCCTCGACCAGGCCCTCTTCTTCTCCACCGTCCGCCCCGAAGACCAGCGCCGGCGCTAACTCTCTCCCCCCGCTCCCCGTTCCGACGGGGAGAGGGCCGGGGTGAGGGGCTCCCCCCACTTCTCAGTCTGGGTTCAAACAAACAGCCTCGGTGCCGTGGTACAGACCAAAGGTCTGTGCCACGATCCCGCACCCACGCAAAGTAAACAAACGCGCCCACTCCCCAACCCTCCCCCTCAGGGGGAGGGAACCGGAGTTCACACGCCCAGCTTCTCCGCCAGGAAGTCGCCCACCGCGTCCATCGCGATTCGCGTCTGCTCCAGCGTGTCGCGGTCGCGCACCGTCACGGTGCCGTCCTCGAGCGTGTCGCCATCGATCGTGAAGCAGTACGGGCACCCCGCCTCGTCCATCCGCGCGTAGCGCTTCCCGATCGACTGCTTCTCATCAAACTCGATGAACCCGATCCGACCGAACCGCGCCCGCAGCTCGGTGTACAGCTCCATCCCCTTCTCCGGCATCCCGTCCTTCTTCACCAACGGGAACACCGCCGCCTTGATCGGCGCCACCCGCGGGTGCAGCTTCATCACCACGCCCGACGCGCGCTCAGGGTCCGGCGTGTACGCCTCGCACAAAATCGCCAGCACCCCGCGGTCCAGACCCGCCGAGGGCTCGATCACGTTCGGCGTCACCCACTCGCCCTTGGGCTGCCCGTTCTTGGCGATCTCGCCCTTCGTGCGATCGAGGTACTGCATCTTCGCCCGCGAGTGCTCCATGTGCTGCGTGAGGTCGAAGTTCGACCGGTCCGCCACACCCTCGAGCTCGCCGAAGCCAGGCGCGGTAAAGGGGAAGCGGTACTCGATGTCCGCCGTCCCCGCGCCCTCTTTCGCGTAGTGCGCCAGCTCGTCTTTGTCGTGCTCGCGCATGATGAGGTTGTCCCCCGTCAGCCCGACCGACTTCCACCACGCCATACGCGCGTCGCGCCAGTACGCGTACCACTTCTCCGCGTCCTCGGGCGCGCAGAAGAACTCGATCTCCATCTGCTCGAACTCGCGCGAGCGGAACGTGAAGTTCCGCGGCGTGACCTCGTTGCGGAACGCCTTGCCCGTCTGCGCAATCCCAAACGGCGGCTCAACGCGAGTGGTGTCCATCACGTTCTTGAAGTTGATGAAGATGCCCTGCGCGGTCTCCGGACGCAGGTACGCCTTGTTGTCCTCCCAGTCGCCCGTCGCGCCGATGATCGTGGGGAACATGAGGTTGAAGGGGCGGGGCTCGGTCAGCGTGCCCGGCTCGCTCGCGTCGGGACCCACCGTGCGCTCGCGGGCGCCCTCTGGGAGCTCCGCCATCGGCACGACCTTATACGCCGACGCGTCGCTGTTCTTCTCGTATTTCATCAGGGTCTTGAGCGCCGCCTCATGCCCCTTCTCGTCGCCCTCGAGAAACGCGTAGCAGCGCCCGCTGTCGTCAGAAGCGTTCCGCAGCGCCACCAGATGGTCCGCGCGGTACCGCTTCTTCGACTCCGTGCAGTCCACCATCGGATCGTTAAACCCGCCGACGTGCCCGCTCGCCTCCCACACCTTCGGGTTCTGGATGATGCAGCTGTCCAGCGGCACGATCCGCACCGGCTCCCCGTCGGGGCCGGGCGCCGGCGCCATCACCACGTCCTGCCACCACGCGTCGCGCAGGTTCTTCTTGAGCTGGGCGCCCAGCGGGCCGTAGTCCCAGAACCCGTTGATCCCGCCGTAGATCTCAGACGCCGGGTAGATGAACCCGCGCCTCTTGCACAGGGCCATGATGTCGTCCATGGACTTGGAGGTCGGGTCGGCCGCGGCGTTCGTGGTGTCGGTGCTCATCCCCGCATCGTAGTGGCTGACCCCGCTACGATGGACCCCCGCGCGGTGGGTCGCGCCGAGGATTTCACCCCATGACGCCAGCCGCGCGCTCCACCGCGCGAGCCCCGGAGCCGACGACCGTGCCCGATCCCGTCACCGACACCATGCGCGCGATCGTCAAGCCCGCCCCGGCCCCAGGACTCTCCCTCGTCACCGACCGACCCCGACCCGCCGACCCCGGGCCCGGCCAGGCCCTCGTGCGCGTCCGCCGCGCCGGCGTCTGCGGCACCGACCTCGGCATCGACGCCTGGAAACCCTTCTTCGCCGCACGCATGAAACCACCCGTCGTCGTCGGGCACGAGTTCGCCGGCGTCGTCGAAGCCGTCGGCCCGGGCGTCCCCGACCACGTCACCGTCGGGCGGCGCGTCTCGGGCGAGGGGCACATCATCACCGGGCGCGACCACGCCAGCCTCGCCGGCATGGCCCACACCGCGCGCATGATGGAGATCATCGGCATCGACCGCGACGGATGCTTCGCCGAGTTCATCCTCATGCCCGCCGGCAACCTCTGGATGCTCCCCGACGTCGTCTCCGACGACCACGCCGCGATCATGGACGCCTTCGGCAACGCCGTCCACACCGTCATGGAGGCCAACGTCAGCCGCAAGAGCGTCCTCGTCACCGGCGTCGGACCCATCGGCCTCATGAGCGTCCAGGCCGCGCGCATGGCCGGCGCCAGCAAGATCTTCGTCGTCGACCGCGACAAGAACCGACTCAATCTCGCCATCGAACTCGGCGCCGACGAGGCCTTCGACACCAGCGTCGACGACGATTGGGTCCAGCGCGTCATCAACGCCACCAAGAACGAGGGCACACAGGTGCTCCTAGAGATGTCAGGCGCCGAGCCCCTCATCAACGGCGGCTTCACCGCGCTCGCCCGCGGCGGGCGCGCCGCGCTCTTGGGCGTCCCCGGCTCCGACTACCCCTTCGACTGGAACAACCACGTCATCTTCAAGGGCGCTACCGTCCTTGGCATCAACGGGCGGCGCATGTTCGAGACGTGGCTCCAGATGGACGATTTTTTCGAACAGGCCCCCCGCATGCTCGAACCCATCGTCACCCACGTCCTCCCGATGGACGAGTTCCAAAGCGGCATCGACATGATGCGCTCCGGCGAAGCCGTCAAAGCAGTCCTCAAAATCAGCTAGCGACCGATTGCCAAGCCCTTCCGGGTGCCACGACCCGCCGAAAGGCGCGTCGTGTCCCGCCGTTGCCTATTCAATTTCCGAACTGACAGAGCAAGTTGCTCGAATGGGCGCCACTGGCAGCTAGCTGCCAGTGCTCCCAGCCCCACGCCCTCACCCCCCAACCAACCGCCCCAACACCTCGCTAAACGACACGCCCTCGATCTCCTTCTCGACCTCGACCTGCACCTCCTCGAAGTCCGCCACGCTGGGCGCTTCCGCGAGATCCGTCACGTCGTCCGTCTTCTCAAGACCCAGTGCGCCCGAGCCCGTCACGCTCACCGTCCACACGCCAGGGGTCAGCCCGCCGCGGTAAACCGCCTTGCCGAAGCGCAGCGAGTCGTCGCTCCAGTCGAGGTCCGCGATCGCCGGGTTCAGCTGCACCGCGAACGCCGGCGGGGTGTTCTCGTCGAAGACCCGCCGGATCCACAAACGCCCGTCCTTGACGGCGTAATCCACGTAGATCTCGGCGCTCGGGTCAAAGGGCGTCGCCATCGTGCGCAGCGCGCCGTCGGCGTTCTTCACCCGCACCGAGAGCTCGCCGTCCTCGGAAACGATCAGCTCGGTCACCGCCGTCTGACGCACCGCGCTGTTGTAGCGCCGCGCCAGATCCGCGTGCGAGTCCGCCAGCTCGCGCAGGCGGTCGCGGTAGATGTCCTCCACCGCCTCGGCCCGCAGCAGGCGGTAGCCGAACGCGCCGGCGACGGTGCTGATCACAACAAGGGCCGCGGTTGTCAAGAGCCGTGTCATCGTGGGTTCTCATCGGCGTTTCCCGACACCCCGCGTGACCCGTCCCCTAGCGCAGCTCGCACACCACCCCATCTTGCCCGTCCCCGCCCAACCGCCGCACGCGCAAGCGCTCGATGGCCCCGTCCCGGACCTCGAGCACGTAGAGATCCCCCGCGTGCGCCGCCACGCCCAGCGGCGACCACCCGCGCTCGCACGCGTGCGCGGTCGAGGTCGCCCCGTCGGGATCGATCCGCACCACGCGCCGCCCCGCCTTGTACGCCACGCACACGCCCCCGTCGTCGAGGACCGTCAGCCCGTACAGCCTATTGATGGTCGTCGAGGGGCCGCGGCGCTCGGGCGGGTCGGCCGGGGGCTCGTCGATCAAGCCGGACGCGATCGTCGTGACCTTCCCCGAGTCGGGGCCGCCCGTCTCGACCCGCCGCACGTGATGCCGGTCGGTGAAGTACACGCTCCCGTCGGGCCCCGTCGCCATCGCCGTCACGATGCGGATCGTGGCGACGCCCGCCGGGCCGTCTGTGTAGAGCGCCCCCTCGCCCATGCCGCTGAACTCGCTGACGACGCCCTCGGGGGTGCGACGCATCAGGCGCGCGCGCCACCCGCCGTCCGCGCCGCGCACCGAGTGGGGGTAGTACACGTTCCCCTCGCCGTCGAGCGCGAAGACGCTCCCCGCGAACTCCCGCCGATCGCGCGTCGGCGCGATCAGCCGCTCGTGCGTCCCGTCGGCGCCCAGCCGCCAGAACGACGTCGGCGCCACCCCCTCGCCCGGCTCCTCGCGCTCGTAGTACACGCTCCCGTCGCCCGCGATCTTCAGATCGTGCGTCCACCGGTCCCGCACCAGCGCGGCCGGCTCGCCGCCGGGCGGGACCGTCCAGATCGTCTCCCGAGCGACATCCGCAAAGACGACCGTCCCGTCCTCCCGGACGCCGATCCCGCTGCCGGGGTGGGCCAGCGCGGGCGCGACGGCACAGACGAGCGCCACGATGATGGGGAAGGTCCGCATACCTCTTCTACACCCGCCGGTCGGGAAGGTTCACCGCCGCCGGGTTCCCGGACCACCCCAGGCCTCAAACCGCCCCCGTTGTATACAAGACCACCGCCAAAGCGCGCACCCGGGCCGTCATCGCAACCGCCGACGCGCCGCCCCCGTGCGCACATCGGATGCTCCAGAGACGGAGGATCCCCATGAAACGCCTCGCCGCGACCGCCCTGCTCCTCTCCCTCGCCGCCTGCGCCTCAAACCCGGGCGAACGCCGCACGGCCGCGGCCGAGCTCACAGCCGACGACCTCGTCCTGCCGGCCTCCCAGCAGTGGGGCGCGCTCTCGACGCCGGAGGCGGCGGCGGAGGAGCTGGTCCGCTCGTACATCGAGCTCGACGCCCACCGGTTCCGTCGCGCGTGCGCCCGCCCCTTCGGCGACCCGCGCACGCGGGCCCAGTACGAGCGGTTCGTTGACGGCGCCGAGGCGGAGATCCGGCGCGCCCGCGCCGGCGGGCTCGCCCCGGAGGGGGCGCCCGTGGATCTCATCGCGGTGCGCCCGGCGAGCGAACTCCCCTCGACCTTCCGCACGGCCGCGGCGTACGACGCGATGGCCAACCGCGGCGCGGTGCTCGTGGAGGTCGAGGCCTATCTCGCGGGGCGCGGGATCGAGACCTCGCGGGTGATCGTGCTGCGCGACTCGGGCGGGCAGTGGGGCGCGGCGCCCAGGCCCGAGCTCTTCGGGTTCCACCTGCACTGAGCGCTCAGTCCCAGCGCCCCGTGCTGAAAAAGTCCTGGCGGCGCGACGCGTACGTCTCGGGGGATTCGTCGAGGTCCGGGGCCTTGCCCTCGACGTGGAGCTCGTGGAGCTTCTCGAGGAACGGGACGCACCAGCCGCAGCCGGTGCCGGCGCCGAGGCACTCGCTGAGCTGCGACGCCTTCTGCGGGCACTCGTTCTTCATATAGGTTTGGAGCTTGCGCAGGGGGACGCGGAAGCAGAGGCAGACGTTGTCGTCGGGTTCCATGGGCGCAGTCTAGGCGTATGCTGCCCCCATGCCTCAGCTGAACTACCACACCGCCGGCGAGTCCCACGGGCCCGCGCTCATCACGCTCATCCAGGGGCTCCCCGCGGGCGTTCCTCTCGATGACGACCTCATCAACACCGAGCTCGCCCGGCGTCAGGGCGGCTACGGTCGCGGCGGGCGTCAGCGGATCGAGACGGACCGGGCCGAGTACCTCTCGGGCGTGCGGCTGGGCAAGACGATCGGCGCGCCGCTGACGATCCGTATCGCCAACAAGGACTCGCGCCTCGACGACCTGGAGCGCACGCCCCCGGTGCACCGCCCGCGCCCCGGGCACGCGGACCTCGCGGGCAGCGTGAAGTGGCTGACGACGGACTGCCGGGAGACGCTCGAGCGGGCCAGCGCGCGGGAGACGGCGGCGCGCACCGCGGCGGGCGCGGTGGCGCGGTGCCTCTTAAAGCACATCGGCGTCGAGGTCTTCGGCTTCGTGCGCCAGATCCACACCGCGGAGTGGACGCCCGACGTCACGCCCGACAACTGGCGCGAGCGGCTGGTCCAGCGCGACGAGTCGGACGTCTACTGCCCCGATCCCGAGACCTCCCAGAAAATGCGGGCGTCGATCCGCACCGCCAAGGAAGAGAAGGACACCGTGGGCGGGCTGGTCGAGGCGCACGTCTTCGGGCTGCCGATCGGGCTGGGCTCGAGCATGGACTGGCGGGACAAGCTCGATTCGCGGCTCGCCGGCGCCGTGATGGGCGTGCAGGCGATGAAAGCGGTGGAGATCGGGCTGGGCAAGGCCGTCGCGTCCATGTTCGGCAGCGAGGTGCACGACCCGATCCGGTTTGATCCGGGCAAGCGAGAATCGAGCACGCTGGGCTTCACCCGCGACCGCAACCACGCAGGCGGGCTCGAGGGCGGGATGACGAACGGTCAGCCGCTGGTCGTCCGCGCGACGATGAAGCCCATCTCGACGCTGCTGCGCGGGCTTCCCAGCGTGGACCTGAACTCCAAAGAGGCCTCGGACAGCCAGTACGAGCGCAGCGACGTGTGCGCCGTGTCGGCGGCGTCGGTGGTCGTTGAGAACGTGGTGGCGTTCGAGATCGCGCGTGCCGCCCTCGAGAAGTTCGGGGGCGACACGCTGCTGGAGTTCGTCCAGAACTGGGAGGCCTTCACGGAGAAGGCCCGGATGCTGCCGCTGGAGCCGCCCGAGGCGACGATCGCCTAGTCAGCGATCGCTTCGCTCGGGGGCGTGTCCGCTATGGTCGATGCGGTTGCCCCGGGGGTGGCCGCGGGGAGCCCGATGGCGGCCACCAGGGTCGAGAGGGCGATAACACCGCCGAAGGCGAGCCAGAAGGCGGTTTCCCAACGGCTCGGCATGTTCCACGAGTTGGTCTGGCACATCGTTCGGATCCTTCCTGCCCTGACGGTGGGCGAGTGTGATTCGCTATAGCGTATGCTTTCGGCGATCCAAGTCAACCGCTAAAGCACATTTTGTCCGCTATAGTGTGGCTATGGATATCAGCACAACTCTGAAAGAGCGTCGCCTGGCCCTGGACCTCTCCCAATCGGGGCTGGCGGACCGGAGCGGGGTGAGCGCTTCGATGATCTGCGACATTGAGTGCGGGCGGAAGAACCCGACGCTGAAGGTGGTCAGCCAGCTTTCGTACGGGCTTCAGTGCACGATCTCGGAGCTGCTGGGGCTGCCCGTGAGCGCCCCGCGGGTGACGCTGCACACGGCGAAGGAGCGCCAGGTGCTGCGGGACGTGGACACGGGGCTCGAGCGGTCGTTGCTCTCGCCGGCGATGGTGCAGCGGGGGATCCAGATCGTGCAGTACAGGCTGCCGGGCGGGGCCAACAGCGGCGAGTTCCCGCCGGAGCGGCCGGGCGTGGTGGAGCACATCACGGTGCTGTCGGGGCGGATGGAGGTCCTGATCGGCGAGGAGACGGTGCGTCTGGGCGAGGGGGACTCGGTGACGTTCTCGGCGGACACGGCTCACGGGTTTTCCAACCCGGGGGAGGAGGAGGCGATGGCGCTGCTGGTGTCGGACCTGACGCAGGCTGGGCACACGGCGTTTGCGCCGGCGCTGGGGTGATCGCGACGTGACGTGGCACCTGATGACGGGCGGCTCTACCATGCCTCCCGCATGACTGTCACCGCCCAACAGTTCGTCAGCTTCCACGTCATCATGATCGTTCTGCACGCGATCCTTGGCGGGGTGGCGTACCTCATTTACGCCGAGCGGAAGATCTCCGCGTACGCCCAGGACCGCCTCGGGCCGAACCGGGTCGGCCCGGTGGGCCTGCTGCAGCCGATCGCTGACGGCATCAAGCTGTTCCTCAAAGAGGACTACGCGCCGTCGCGGGTGGACAAGATCCTGTTCTCGCTCGGCCCGGCGCTGATCATCATCCCGGCGCTGATCGGGTGGGCGGTGATCCCGTGGGGCGGGTACGTGGACATCCCGACGTTCTCCCCCCCGCTGCTGCCGATCACGGTTGAGGGCGGTCGGGCGCTGGTCGCGGCGGCGGACATCAACATCGGCGTGGTGTACCTGCTGGCGGTGGCGTCGCTGGGCGTCTACGGCGTGACGCTGGGCGGCTGGGCGAGCAACAACAAGTATTCGTTCCTCGGCGGGCTGCGCTGCAGCGCGGGGATGATCAGCTACGAGATCCCGATGGGTCTGGCGATCCTGGTGGTGCTGCTGGTCGCGGGCACGGTGCACCCGGAGAGCCTGGTGGCGTACCAGGCGGAGAACGGGTGGTTCATCCTGAGCGCGCCGATCGCGGCGCTGCTGTTCTACACGTGCTCGCTGGCGGAATCGAACCGCGCCCCCTTCGACAACGCGGAGGCGGAGCAGGAGCTGGTGGGCGGGTACCACACCGAGTACTCGTCGATGCGCTTTGCGCTCTTCCTGCTCGCGGAGTACGCGCACATGATCACCGGGGCGGCGTTCTTCACGCTGCTCTTCCTCGGCGGGTACCACGTCCCGTTCATCGCGCTGACGGACCCGGAGTCGACTGGGCTGCTGGCGATGCTCGTGAAGTTCGGCGTGTTCGCGGGCAAGACGACGGCGATCTCGCTGTTCGGCATCCTGGTCCGCTGGACGCTGCCGCGCATCCGCTGGGACCAGGTGATGAAGCTGGCGTGGAACGCGCTGATCCCGCTGGGGATCATCCTGCTGATCGCGACGAGCGTGATGGTGTACCTGGGGTGGACGTCGTGGTGGGAGACGCTGGCGATGCACGCCGGTTTGGCGCTCCTGCTGCTGATCGCCCAGCCGGTGCTGCCGCGGGCGCCGGTGAACTTCAAGGCGCAGATGTCGGGCTCGCGGTACAGCCATCGCCCGGGCGACCCGGAGATGACGTCGCCGGCGCACCCTGCGGCGCTCGACGACATGGCCCCGACGCTGCGCGACCCGGAGGTCGAGGAGCGCGTCGTCACGGTCTGACGCTCTCTGCGCCATGCGCTACCTCGCGGTTGATCTCGGCGACAAACGGACGGGTCTGGCGGTCGGCGACGACGCGTCGGGGCTCGTGTCGCCCGCGGGGATGATCGAGAAACCCATCAAGCCCGGCGAGGAGCTGCTCGCGGGGATCGACGGCGCGATCGACGAGTTCGGACCCGACGCGTTGGTGTTCGGGCTGCCTTTGAACATGGACGACAGCGAGGGGCCGCGGGCGAAGCTGGTGCGTGTGTTCGCGGCGCGGGTCGCGGAGCGCACGGGGCTTGTTGTTGAGTTTCAGGACGAGCGGCTCACGAGCGCTGAGGCGAACTGGTCGATGGCGCGCAGCGGGATGACGCGGGGGCAGAAGAAGAACCGTCGTGACGCGCTGGCGGCGGCGGCGATCCTGCGGGATTTCCTGGAGCGGTAGGGGCGTTTGTGCGTCCTCGGCGCGTGTGTCTGTTGAATCCGCGGGTGCGTGCTTGATCCGCGGTGCGCGCGCCGCGATCATCGTGATGACACAGGATCGGCCCCCGCACGGGGTACACAGAGGAGATCACAGATGACCAGAGTGACGCTGATGGCGATGGTTGCGTTTTGCGCGGCGGGCGTAGCGGTGGAGGCGGGCGCGGAGATCCGTGTCGAGATCACGGGGACGGTCCTCGACACGGCGACCGGCGGCGCGCTCGACAACTCGGACTTCGCGATGGGGAGCACCGTTTCGCTGACGTACCTGTTCGATGAGACGGTGGCGAACGCCGGCAACAACGAGTTCGGTTCGTACGGGGGGGCGCTGCTCTCGGCGACGATCTCCACCGCGACGGGCGTGATCCACGCCGGCGGGCTGCTGACGCACGTGTTCAACTCGAACACCGATCAGCTCGGCGCCGCGTTCGACTCGTCGGACGCGGACGTGCTGACGAGCGACATCAACGGGCACGATCTTCAGTTCGCGCTGCACTTCTTTGACTTCGACGGCATGTCGCTTGATTCGTCGTCGCTCGCGGACGCCCTGACGCACGACCGGCTGTCCGGGTTTAGCAACAGCCTGCTCGATGTCACCGAAACCACGGGCGACTTCAGCGTGACCGTCGGGCTTGATCGCGCGACGCTTGTGGTGACGGACGTGCCGGCGCCGGGGGCGGTTGGATTGGTTGCGTGCGCTGGTGTGTGCGCGTCGCGCCGGCGGCGGTCCTGCTGAATTGATTTGAGCGGTGAAACCGCGGGGCGGGCGCTCCCTCTTCACTTGTTTCGTCGCAGGCCGGTAGATGGGGGAGCCCTCACCCCGGTCCTCTCCCCGGGGGAGAGGGGGCGGATCATGCGCGCATGAAGTGTTCGTTGAGGAGCTCGGCGACGCGCTGGGTGCAGGCGTCGGAGTGCGGGGTCAGCAGGTTGTGCTGGGCCCCGTCCTGGCACTGGATCTCGAGCTGGAGGAACGCGCGGCCGTTCTGGCTGGCGCGGCTCTGCGCGACGAGGATCTCGCGGACGTTGTCGCGGGCGAGCTCGGTCTGCTTGACGCCGCGGAGGCCCTTTTTGCTGATGAGCAGCGTGTCGCCGACGACGTCGAAGATGATGCGCAGTCGGGCGAGGTGGATCGCGTAGAGCGCCACGCCGATGCCGATGAGCGTGTGCGGGATCAGGAGCAGGAACGCCCACGGCGGGATCGAGTTCGAGCCTGAGCCCTGCGCGCCCTGGGCGGTCCCGTTCGTGAACAGGCTTCCCACCATCACGACCCAGAAGAGGAGAACGATCGCGTTCCAGAACGTCGCGAAGATGAGCATGAACGCTCGGTGGGTCGAGTAGAACGGGAGCGGCAGCACGTCGATGGAGACGCCGTGGACGGTTTCCTCGAAGCGGAACGCGGGTTTGCTCATCCGTGTGATTATGCCCGAAAGCAGGACCACACACGGGAGCGAAGGGACGGGAGCCCTCACCCCGGCCCTCTCCCCGGGGGAGAGGGGGCGGGAGGCTGACGCGCTCGGCGTGTTAACCGCCGGCGGTGGCGGTGACGAGTTCTTCGTTGGTCTCGAATCGCTTGAGCGCGGCGAGGAGGCGTTCGACCTGCTCGTGGGGCGGCATGTTGAGGAGGCGTCGGCGGAGGGCGGTGGTCGCCTTGACCGCGATGGGGTCCATCAGCAGCTCTTCCTTGCGGGTGCCGGACTGGGCGAGGTTGATGGCGGGGAAGAGGCGGCGCTCGGCGATCTTGCGATCGAGGATGAGCTCCATGTTTCCTGAGCCCTTGAACTCTTCGAAGATGACCTGGTCGCCGCGGGAGCCGGTGTCGACGAGGCACGTCGCGATGACGGTGAGGGAGCCGCCTTCTTCCGCGTTGCGGGCGGCGCCGAAGATCTGCCGGGGGATCTGGAGGGCGCCGGAGTCGATGCCGCCGGTGAGGGTGCGCCCGGTGTTGGCGTGCTTGGCGGAGGAGTTGAAGGCGCGTCCGATGCGGGTGAGTGAGTCGAGGAGGATCACGACGTCCTTGCCGGCTTCGACCATGCGCTTGGAGCGTTCGAGCATGGCGGTGGCGACGGCGATGTGCCTGGCGATGTCGTGGTCGTTGCTCGACGCGATGACCTCGCAGGGGACGGAGCGCCGGAAGTCGGTGACTTCTTCGGGGCGTTCGTCAACGAGGAGCGCGTAGACCTCGAGGTCGGGGTGGTTGTGCTTGAGGGCGTTGGCGATGTCTTTGAGGAGCGTCGTCTTGCCGACCTTGGGGGGCGAGACGATGAGGCCGCGCTGGCCCTTGCCGAGGGGGCAGAAGAGATCGATCAGCCGGCACGAGGGCGGGCAGGCCGGGTGCTCGAGCGCGAGCATCGGCTGGGGGTCGATGACGGTGAGCTCTTCGAAGGGCTTGCGCGCGGCGAGGTCGTCGGGCTCCATGCCCTCGATCTCGATGACGCGGTCCACGACGGGCCTGGAGGGCTTGGGGCCGCCCTTGCGGCGCCTCGGCTTGCGCTGCACGACCTCGACGGTGATGCTTTGACCGTGGCGCAGGGGGTAGGAATCGGCGAGCGCGATGGGGACGAACGGGTCGTCGGGGCTTTCGAGGAAGCCGTCTTTGAACTGGCGGACGCGGCCTTCGGCGCGCGCGGGCCATTCGAGGATGCCTGAGACTGTGGTCATCGGGTCAGGTCGATCGCTTGGATGTGGAGCGTGACACGCGGGCCCGCCGGACATCGGCTGGGCCTCGGGATCGCCGGTAGGGCGGCGAGGACGCTTGGGTGACATCGGAGCATCGGCGGGGCGTGGTGTCAAGCGCTACAGGCGTGGGGAGCGCCCTGCGGCGCGGGGTGAGAATCTTATGGGACGCGCCGGACTGGTCGGCGGCGGGGCCCTCGTGGGCGGGCGGATGGGCTATGATCGTCGCCTTCCGACGGAGTGTTGGAAGGTTTTTGTTCGCAATTGGTGAGGACGCGACCCGGACGTGGAAACGCTACGCGGCATCCCGGTATCTCCTGGCGTCGCGATCGGTCGCGTGTTCGCGCTCGACGACGTGCGCCGTCGGATCCCGCGTCGCAAGGTGTCCGAGAAGCAGTCGCGGGCGGAGCTGTCGCGGTTCGAGGACGCGCTGGCGACGTCGATCGCGGAGTTGCAGTCGCAGCGCGAGCGGACGGCGATGGAGCTGGGCGACGAGGCCGCGAAGATCTTCGCGTTCCACCTCGGGATGCTGTCGGACCCGAACCTGATCGAGCCGATCCGCGCGCGGATCACGGACGAGCGGGTGACGGCTGAGTACGCGGTGTCGCAGCAGTTCAAGGAGCTGGCCGAGCGGTTCCAGAACATGGGCGACGCGGCGTTCGCGACGAAGGTGGACGACGTGTGGGACCTGGACCGTCGCCTGCTGGGGCGGCTGATCGGGGAGCACCGCGGGCGGATGGACGCGCTGACGGAGGCGGGCGTGGTGATCGCGCCGGAGCTGACGCCGAGCCAGACGGCGGGGTTCGACCGCTCGAAGGTGCGCGGGTTCGCGACGGACACCGGCGGTCGGACGAGCCACACGGCGATCCTGGCGCGGGCGCTGGGGATCCCGGCGGTGGTGGGGCTCGAGCGGTTGTCGCTCAAGGCCGCGGACGGCGACCCGGTGATCGTCGACGGCGACAAGGGTGTGGTGATCCTGCACCCGGACGACGAGACGATCGCGCAGTACGAGGCGTATTCCCTTCGCATGCAGGAGTTTCGGCGCTCGCTCGACGAGGCCGTGGAGCTGCCTGCGCAGACGCTCGACGGGGTGCGGGTGCACGTGTACGGGAACATCGAGTTCCCGGACGAGGCGGCGAAGGTCGTCGCGCTGGGCGGGGACGGGGTGGGGCTCTTCCGCTCGGAGTTCCTCCACCTGCGCGCCGGGCGGCAGCCGACCGAGGACGAGCATTTCGAGGCGTACCGGGAGGCGGTCGAGGCGCTGGGCGGGCGTCCGCTGACGATCCGCACGCTGGACCTGGGTTCGGACAAGCAGGCGCAGGGGGCGCCCCCGGAGCGGAACCCGGCGCTGGGTCGCCGGAGCATCCGCCAGTCGCTGCAGGAGATCGCGACGTTCCGGGTGCAGCTGCGCGCGGCGTTGCGTGCGTCGGCGCTGGGGCCCGTGCGGATCATGTTCCCGCTGGTGACGAACGTGCTCGAGCAGCGCCAGGCGCGGATGATCGTCGAGGACGTCAAAGAGGACCTCGCGGACGACGGGGTCCCGTTCGACGCGAAGACGCCGATCGGGATGATGATGGAGACCCCGGCGGCGGCCCTGATGGCGACGACGTTCGCGAAGGAGGTCGATTTCTTCTCGATCGGGACGAACGACCTCGTGCAGTACACGCTGGCGGTGGACCGGACGAACGAGCACGTGGCGAGTCTGTACTCGGCGGCTCACCCGGCGGTGCTGCGGCTGATCAAGGAGATCGTGCGGGCGGGGTCCCGTCGGGATCTCCCGGTGTCGATCTGCGGTGAGGCGGCGGGGGATATTGAGTACACGATGTTGCTCATCGGGCTGGGTCTGCGTAGCCTCTCTGTAACGCCGAGTCTGATCCCGACCGTCAAGCGGGTGATACGGAGCGTCGATGTAACGATGTGCGAGCGGGTTGCCCGAAAGGTCGGCTCCTTCGATTCCGAGCGTCAGGTGTCCGCGTATATGCGGGACCAGACGCGGGCAATCATTCCGGAAGTGTTCGGCGGGCGTCCCGCCGAGTAAGAACGAGCCGTTTCGAATCAGCGTGTAAAGAGCTGATATCAATAAGGTTCAACCTCTCTTCCGGCGACGGAACTCCGGCCCGAGGGACCCACGCGGTCCTCTGCCGGCGGCGGTGCGGTTGGCGACCGACAGGGTCGATCCCCCCTCTCCTCTCACAGGGATGGAGGCGGCGGATCCCCGGGCGGGCGCGGGCGGCGCGGGCGTCTCGGCACCAAGCGGGCCTCACGCGGGGAGCCCGGGCGAAGGCCCTGGCGGCCGGCTACGACGAGGGTTGAGACCTCGCCGGCGCCCCCAGAGAAAGTGACAACCGTGGCCAAGAGCCAGATGCTTATTAACTACGTCCCCGGGGACGAATGCCGGGTCGCGATCATCCGCGACGGGCGACTCGAAGAATTCTTTGCCGAGCGGATGAACGCCTCGAGCGCGGTGGGCAACATCGCGGTGGGGCGTGTGACCAACGTGGAGTCCGCGATCCAGGCGGCGTTCATCGACTTCGGTCACGAGCAGAACGGGTTCCTGCACATCACGGACCTGCACCCTCGGTACTTCCCGGGCGAGGACGAGGAGGCGACGGAGCGGGTGGGCAAGAAGACCCCGCGTCGCGAGCGCCCGCCGATCCAGCGCGCCCTGAAGAAGGGGCAGGAGGTCGTCGTGCAGGTGATCAAGGAGGGGATCGGGACCAAGGGCCCGACGCTCTCCTCGTACCTGTCGATCCCCGGTCGCTTCCTCGTGATGATGCCGGACATGGACAAGGTGGGCGTGTCGCGGAAGGTCGAAGACGACGATCAGCGGCGCGAGATGCGGAAGATCCTCGACCAGCTCGAGCTGCCCGAGGGCTTCGGCTTCATCCTGCGCACGGCGGGGATGGGTCGGAACAAGACGGAGCTCAAGCGCGACCTGGCGTACCTCCAGCGCCTGTGGCGCGACATGGAGACACGGCGCAAGCAGGGCCGGGCGCCGCGACTGCTCTACGCCGAGAGCGACCTGCTGGTGCGGACGCTGCGGGACGTGCTCTCGAGCGAGATCGACGAGGTGATCATCGATCACCCGACGGCGCTCAAGCGGGCGGCGAACTTCATGAAGATCGTCTCGCCTCGCACGAGCGTGAAGCTGCTGCACTTTGATCGCGACGCGCCGATCTTCCACGCGTTCGGCGTGGAGGAGCAGATCGAGCTGATGCACGCCCGCGACGTGCCGCTCAAGAGCGGCGGTCGCCTGGTGATCGACGAGACCGAGGCGCTGGTGGCGGTCGACGTCAACAGCGGGAAGTCGCGTGCCGCGGGCGACGCCGAGACGAACGCGGTGCGGACGAACCTCGAGGCGGCCGACGAGATCTGCCGCCAGCTGAAGCTGCGCGACCTCGGGGGGCTGGTGGTGCTCGACCTGATCGACATGCGCCACCGCTCGAACCGGACGAAGGTCGAGGCGCAGTTCAAAGAGAACTTCAAGCGCGACCGGGCCCGCACGAAGGTGCTCGCGATCAGCCAGCTTGGGCTGATGGAGCTGACGCGCCAGCGGATGCGCGGCAGCGTGCTCAACACGCAGTACACGGACTGCCCGACGTGCACCGGCTTCGGCAAGGTGCAGCGTCCGGGGTTTGTCGCGGCCGACGGGATGCGCGAACTCGCGTCGATCCTGCAGCACGAGCGGGTGCAGAAGGTTGAGATGGTCGTGTCGCCGCGGGTGGCGACGGAGTACCTCACCGGCAAGCGCCGCGCGATCGGACAGATGGAGCACCGCTCGGGCAAGACGGTCGAGATCCGGGTCAGCGAGACGATCCCGGTCGACCGCGTGACGTACTACGCGTACGACGAGCGCGGGGCGGACATCGCGATCGAGAAGCTCCCGACCCCCAAGCCGCCGGTCAACCTCAAGCCCTGGGACGCGTCGATCGGTACGGGCGGCGAGGACGACTGGGCGTTCGACCCCCACGAGGAGACCTCGCAGCTTGAAGAAGCCGAGGCGGATCTGCTCGAGGAGGAAGAGGAGCTCATCGGCGACCTCATCAGCCAGGACGGCGATTTCGAGGACGACGAGAACGAAGACGGCGGGCGCAAGCGGAAGCGCCGTCGGCGTCGGCGTGGGCGCGGCTCGCGCTCGGACGACGAGGGCGGGGAGAGCGGCGAAGGCCGCGAGAGCCGCGAGAGCAACCAACAGGACGAGCGCTCCGAGGAGCCCCGGCGCGAGAGCGATCGCGACGGATCGGTCGACGAGGACGAAGAGGGCGGCAAGAAGCGCCGTCGTCGGCGTCGCGGCGGTCGTGGGCGTGGTCGCAAGGGCGCGGGCGAGGAATCGGGCGCTCCGCGCGAGGACGCGCCTGCCCCCGCTCGCACGGCCCGCGCCAGCGACGAGCCGGACGAGAAGCCCCGTTCACGCGGGCGGCGCAGCGCGCCGGCGGAGCGCGAGACTCCCCGGGCGGTGGTCGAATCCAAGCCGGCCCCGACCCCTGCGCCGAAGGCTGAGCCGGCGGCGAGCGGCGGCGGCGTGGTGCGCAAGGCGTGGGGCTTCGGCGTCGCGCCGACGCCCAAGAGCGAGCCGGTGAAGCCGGCCGCGGCGCCCGCGGCGCCCGTGAAGAAGACGAGCCGGCGTGCGTCGTCTCCGGCCCCGGCTACGGCTACGGCGAGCGAGGCGGCGCCCAAGCCGACCACAAAGAAAGCCACGCGGAAGAAGACGACCAAGGCCGCGGCGAAGCCCGCGACCAAGAAGACCGTGAGCAAGAAGCCCACGACGAAGAAGGTCGCCAAGAAGACCGCGGTGCGGAAGACGGCCAAGAAGACCACCAAGAAGCGCGTGAGCAAGGCGTCGAGCGCGGAGTGACCGCTCGGTCGCTCAGGAGACGTACGCGTGCGCAAGGTGCTCGTGTTGGGATCGACGGGTTCGATCGGGCGTCAGACGCTTGATGTGATCGCGCGGTCGCCCGAGCGGTTCCGCGTCGTCGGCCTCGCCGCCGGGCGGCGCGGGGACGATCTCGCGGAGCAGGCGCGGCGTTTTGGCGTGCGCGATGTCGCGCTCGCGGACGACTCGTGCGCGTGCTCGGTCGATGGTTCGGTCCGTCGCGGCGTTGGCTCTGCCGAGGAACTCGTGCGCACGGTCGAGGCGGACATCGTCGTCGCGTCGATCGTCGGGTCCGCGGGTCTGGCTTCGACGCTGGCGGCGCTGGAACTCGGTCGCGACGTGGCGCTGGCGAACAAGGAAACGCTGGTGGCGGCCGGGGCGCTGGCGGTCGCGACCGCACAGAAGACCGGCGCGCGCCTGCTGCCGGTTGACAGCGAGCACTCCGGTGTCTGGCAGTGTCTGGAGGGGTGGCCCGCGCCGCCGCTTGTGGCCGCATCGAGCGTCCGCCGGGTCACGCTGACGGCCTCGGGCGGCGCCCTGCGTGGGGCGAGCGACGAGGCGTACTATCAGGCGGGGCCCGAGGAGGCTCTGGCGCATCCGACGTGGGACATGGGCGCGAAAGTGACCGTGGACTGCGCCACGCTGATGAACAAGGCGCTGGAGCTGATCGAGGCGCACTGGCTCTTCGGCGTGCGCAACGACCGCCTAGGGGTGCTGATGCACCCGGAGTCGATCGTGCACGCGTCGGTGGAGATGGAGGACGGCTCGGTGCTGGCGCAGCTGGGGACGACGGACATGCGCACGGCGATCCAGGCGGCGCTGACGTGGCCTGAACGCGCCCCGGCGCCGGCCGAGCGCCTCGACCTCGCGGCGCTGGGATCGTTAACGTTCGCGCGACCGGACGAGGACCGCCATCTGGCCCTGCGTCTGGCGCGACGGGTGATCGACGAGGGCGGCCTCAGCGGCGCGGTGCTCACGGCGGCGAACGAGGAAGCGGTCGGGGCGTTCCTCGACGGCCATCTCCCGCTGGGGCGTGTGCCCGAGTTGGCGGCGGCGGCGCTGGACGCGCTCGACACGTCTGGCGAACCGACCAGCCTCGATCGTGTGATGGAGGCGGATCGGGCCGCGCGCGAGTTTGTGGGGTCTGCTGTACACGCCGGGCGCGCCGCGGGCCGATGATGCCGCAGCGAAGGAGCAACGATCGTGCTTGAAAGCCTTGGCAACGTGTGGGGGCTGCTGGTGGCCGTGCTCGGCTTCGGCGCGATCATCTTTATCCATGAGCTGGGTCACTTCCTGGCGGCGCGCTGGGCGGGGATCCGGGTGTTCTCGTTCGCGGTCGGCTTCGGGCCGGCGGCGCTGGCGTGGCGCAAGGGGATCGGGGTCCGTCGCGGCTCGACCAACCCCGCGACGCTGCGCGCGATGCGCGAGCGGATGGCCGAGTCTGCCCCCGCGACGCTCGACAAGGCCGACCACGTCTGGCCCGACGAGATCGGGAAGACCGAGTACCGCCTGAACTGGCTCCCGCTCGGCGGGTACGTGCACATGCGCGGGCAGGACGACGCGAACCCGGGCGCCGCCGAATCGGACCGGGGCGCGGGCGACAGCTTCATCGACAAGCCCGTCTGGAAGCGGATGGTCGTGATCAGCGCGGGCGTGGTGATGAACGTCATCCTCGCTCTGGCGCTGTACGTCGTGGTGTACGCGATCGGCAAGCCGGCGTCGCCCCCGATCGTCGGCGGGGCGTTCCCGGACAGCCCGGCGGCGGTCGCCGTGGCGGTCAACGCCGAGAGCGCGGGCGTTACAGAACCGGGGATCCGCAACGGCGACGTGGTGCTGAGCGTCAACGGAACGGCGCCGCGGGAGTTCGCGGACGTCTGGCTGACGGGCGCGCTCGCGAGCGCGTCGTCGGGCGTGAGCGTCGAGGTCCAGCGTCCCGGGATCGCCGAGCCGCTGCTGTTCACGATGGAGACGCAGCGGCGCGAGGGGGCGGAGTTCCGCGGCGTGGGGCTCGTCCCCGCGGTTTCGACCCGGCTTGTGGCGCCGCAGGGCGGCGAGCGATCCCGGCAGAACCTCGCGTACCTCTTTGAGAGCGCCGGCATCCCGCAGGGCGCGAGCCGGCTTGTTTCGATCGACGGGCGCGAGACCGACATCCTCCCGGTGCTCGACGGCGTGTTCAGCAGCGAGACCATCCCCTTCACGTACGAGATCGACGGCCAGGTGCGCGCCGGCACGCTCCGCGGCGTCCCCGAGCTGCAGTCCGACACCGTCGAGACGCGCGAACGCCTCTTCGACCCGCTGCACATCGCGGGCTTTGTCCCGCCCATGCAGGTCGGCACGCTCGCGCCGGGCTCTGACCACGAGTTGCTCCCGGGCGACGTCTTCGTGCGGATCGGGCGCGTGGAGTGGCCCGGCCCGGTCGAGGGGATCCACGCGATCCGCGAGGCGTCGGGGCGCGAGATCGAGCTGGAAGTGCTGCGCGACGGCCAACGCCTCGCGCTCACGGCGCCGGTCAGCCCTGAGGGGTCGATCGGGTTCTACCCGATGCAGTCGCTCGATCGCTGCGTTGTCACGCGTCCGCTTCCCAGTTCCATCGACAACGGGCGGGTCGGTCGGGCCGCGGGACTCATGCCCGGCACGCTGATCGAAACCGTCAACGGTGCGCCGATCGAGGGCTACCGCGGGCTCCGCGAAGCGCTCGCGGGCGCACGAGCGGACACCCCGATCGAGCTCGGCGTCCTCTTGCCAGTGGGCGGGGGCGAGCGCTCCACCGCGACGATCACGCTGACACGCTCCGAGATCGAGGCGCTCGGCGCGCTCGGGTGGTCGGCGCCGCCCTTCTTCTCGTGGCTCTTCGAGCCGGCGCAGATCACGCTCCAGGCGTCGAACCCGCTCGAGGCGATGGCGATGGGTGTGGCCGACACGCAGCAGATGATCCTGCGGACGTACCTCACGCTCGTGCGCCTCTTCGAGGGCACGGTGGAGGTCGAGCAGCTTCGCGGGCCCGTGGGGATCGCTCACATCGGCACGCAGGTCGCGCAGCGCAGCCTCGCGGAGCTGCTGTTCTTCTTCGCCGTGATCAGCGCGAACCTCGCCGTGCTCAACTTCCTCCCGATCCCGATCGCCGACGGCGGGATGATGGTGTTTCTGATCATCGAAGGCGTCACCGGGAAGCCCGTTTCGCCCGGCGTGCAGAACGCCGCGGCGCTGGTCGGGATCGTCCTGCTCGGCTCGGTCTTCCTGCTCGTGACCTTCAACGACCTGTCGCGGCTGCTGTGATCGACGGGCTGCTCGGGCTCGCGGCGCTGCTCGCGATCGGGTTCGCGCTCGCGGTCGTCACCGCGGCGCTCCTGACGGCGCACCGCCTGCGCCGCCCGCCGCGACGCACCGCGGGATGGGCCGCGTCGCGCGGCGTGCCCGCGGACCCCGGCGAACTCGCCGAGCCGAAGCCGTTCACCCCGCGCACGCTGTCCCTCTCGGGGCGCGAGGTCGAGCTGTGGGAGATCGAGGGCGATGCCGCGTCCGGCCCGGTCGTGATCGTGACGCCGGGGTGGGGCGATTCGAAGGTCGGCGCGCTGCCGCGCCTCGACGCGCTCGCGCCGTGGGCGTCGCTCGTCGTCGCGTGGGATCCGCCCGGTCTCGGCGTCAGCCCCGGCGCGTGCGGGCTGGGCGTGCGCGAGCCGGTGATGCTCAGCGAGCTTTGTGAGCGCTACGCGCGCGACGCGGGGATCGTTCTTTACGGGTGGTCGCTCGGGGGCGGGGCTTCGGTGTGCGCCGGAACCAGCGCTGGCGTCGCGGGGGTGATCGCCGAGGCGCCGTACCGCTTCGCCCCGACGCCGGCGCGGAACGTGCTGCGCGCCGCGGGGCTCCCCTACCGCATCAACCTGCCGATCGCGATGGCGATGCTCGGCGTGCGCTTGGGCGTGGGTCCCGCGTGGCGTGGGTTCGATCGCGCCGCTCGCGCCCGCGACCTTCGCGTTCCCTTGCTCGTCGTGCACGGAACAAGCGACGCGGTGTGCCCGACCGACGACGGAAGAGCCATCGCGGGCGCGGCGCCCGACGGTTCGATCGCGGAGATCCCCGGGGGCGGGCACAACGATCTCTGGAGCGACGAGGCGAACCGGCGCGCGTGCATCGACGCGGTGCGCGCGTTCGGCGCTCGTCTTACGGGTAGTCCTGCCGCGTCGGTCGGATGACCACGTCGTTGATATGTACGTGGGCGGGCTGGGCGCAGACGAACGAGATGGTCCGGGCGACGTCGTCGGGCTCGATCAGCGGGCCGAACTTGTCGTGGAAGCTCTGGACCAGATCGTCGGTGTAGCCCGCGACGGACTGGAACTCGGAGACGACGATCCCCGGCTCGATGAGCGTGACGCGCACGCCCTGGGGGCCGAGCTCCCGACGCGACGCCTCGGCGAGCGAGTTGGCGCCGAACTTCGTTGCTCCGTACATCGAGCTGAAGGGCGAGACGTGGCGCCCGACGGTGGAGCCCAGCACAACGATGTCGCGCGAGCCGTCCTGTTTCACCATGCGCGGGCCCGCGGCGCGGATGAGGCGCGCCAGCCCGACGAGGTTGATGCGGATCATCTCGTCCCACTGCGATTCGTCGGACGTGATGCTCGACCCGCCCAGCCCGCGCCCGGCGTTGGCGACGATGAGGTCCGCCGGACCCGCGAGGTCCGACGCCGCGTCGAGCATGGCGTCGATGGTGGATTGATCCGCGGCGTCGCCGGCGACCGGCGCGGCGCGCCCGCCGGCGTCGGCGATGCGCTTCACGAGGGCCGCGAGCTTGTCGTCACGGCGGGCGTTGACCACCACCGCGGCTCCTCTGGAGGCGAGGTCGATCGCGACGGCTTCGCCGATGCCGGCCGAGGCGCCGGTGACGATCGCGCTGCGCCCGGCGAGTTCGTTGGTCGTGCTCATGGGGTGTCCAGGACGTCCTTGCGTTCGTTGTAGAGCTTTTCGAGGCGGTCGATAATAGGCTCGGCGGCTTCGAGGTTCTGCGCGCACGCGACGAGCAGACGGACGAGCCCGAGGTAATCGTCGAGCGCGATGTGCTCGCGTTCGATGCGCGCGACCGGTTCGCGTTTGGCCTTGACCGCTTCTTCGTATTCGCTGAGCCCCGCCATGTTGTGGTAGTTCCCGAGCGGGAGGCAGATGCACGTCGATTCGTGCCCGTACGCGTGGTACGCGGTCGCCTCGCAGGCGCCCCCGGGCATCAGCTTGCGCTGCCACTTGAAGGCGGTCTCGGCGGTGAGCTTGGGGCGCCCGACGTCGGGGTCGACGACGCCCTCGAGGCGCTGGGCGCAGCGGGCGACGGCGGCGTTGAGGGTCGGGCTGAAGGTGGACAGGCGGTCGCCAACGCGCACGATCGGCCCACCGCCGATGGGCGAGTCGGGGAACGAGCGCGAGTTCTCGAGCGCCAGGAGACGCGCGCCGGCGGGGATCGTCCCGAGCTTGCACGCGGCGATCGCGCCGATGAACCCGACTTCCTCGGCGTGTGCAGAGCAACGCGGCGCGGGGCGCCGAGTCGGTGTCCTGGAGCTGATCGAGCGCGTCGAGGGCCGCGGCGAGGGCCGCGAGGTCGTCGCACGCGCGGGCGTGCACCACGCCGTCGAAGTCGATCTCGGGGCCGGGGAGCTCCCAGACGGCGATGTCGCCCGGCGTAAAGCCGGTAAGGGACGCGTCGGCCTCGATCACGCACGAGCGGTAGAGGCGCGCCGGCGGATCAGGCTCCTCGCGGGACGTGACGGTCGCGCCGACGGGCGCGACGGGCGAGTCGGGGTCGGCCGGGTAGAGCGTGACCCGGGCGTTGTCGAAGTAGTGCGCGTGGACGCCGCCGAGGAACGTGAGCGTCGCGGTGCGCTCGGCGGTGATCGCGCCCACGACGAAACCGGGGTGGTCGAGGTGGGCGGTGTAGAGGACCGGCGACTCCACGGCGTCGCGGTGGAGGATGAGCAGGTTCCCGGCGTCATCGGCGGTGCGCACGAGCGCCGGGCGCTGGGCCAGCCACTCGTCGAGGAAGCGCACGACGCGTGCCTCTTTCCCGGCGACGGTCGGTAGACCCGCGAGGGCGAGCAGTGTTCGGGAGTCGGGCTGTTCGTCTGGCATAGCGGCTAAGGTATCACCGCCCGAGACCCTACGAGGAGGAGTGTCACCGATGAATCGTGCCCGTTCCGCTGTTGTCGCCCTCGCCGGGGCCGTGCTCGCTGTCGCGAGCGTCGCGCCCGCGCAGGACCGTCTCTCGACCATCGAGGCGATCGCTCCCGATCAGCCCCGCGCCGAGCACCACGGGGCGGGAGATTTCGACTACTTCGGCGGGCTCCGCTTCGCCGAGGGCGTCCCGACGCCCGAGTCGGTCATCGGTCACGAGCTCGGTGAACGGTTCACGCGTCATCACCAGATCGTTGAGTATATGTACGCGCTCGCCGAGAGCAGCGAGCACGCGATCGCCAGCGAGTACGGCCGCACGCACCAGGACCGCCCGTTGATGACGATAACGATCAGCTCGCGCGAGAACCTCGCGCGTCTGGAAGAGATCCTCGCCGCCAACCGCGAGCTGACCGACCCGCGCACGACCAGCGACGCCCGCGCGGCGCAGATCATCCGTGAGAACCCGGCGATCGTGTGGCTCAGCTACGGCGTGCACGGGAACGAGGCGTCGAGCCCCGAGGCCGCGATGCGCGTCGCGTACACCCTCGCCACCGCGCAGAACGAGGAGGCCCGGTTTATCCGCGAGAACACGGTCGTGGTCATCGACCCGGCGCTCAACCCCGACGGGCGGATGCGCTACATCGGGTGGTTCGAGAACGTTGTCGGGACGGGCGGGGAGAACCCGTCTGTTGACGCCGCGGAGCACGACGAGCCCTGGCCCAGCGGGCGCACGAACCATTACCTGTTCGACCTCAACCGCGACTGGCTGTGGCTGACGCAGCCCGAGTCCGAGGCCCGCATCGCCCGGTACACCCAGTACAAGCCGCAGCTGCACATCGACGGGCACGAGCAGGGGCACCGCTCGCCCTTCTTCTTCGGCGCCGGCGACGACCCCTACAACACGAACATCCCCGACGAGACGCGCGCGTGGGTCGAGCTCTACGGGCTCGCGAACGCCAAGATGTTCGAAGCGCGCGGCATGGTGTACGCCACCAAGGAGCGCTTCGACTACCTCTACCCCGGCTACGGCAAGGTGATGCCCGTCTACCACGGCGCGGTTGGCATGCTGACCGAGCAGGCCGGGCACGGGTTCGCCGGGCTCGCGGTGGATGTGCACGCGGACTACGTCCTGACGCTGCGCGAGCGGGCGAGCCACCACTTCCTTATCAGCATGAACAACGTGGAAACGACCGCCGCCAACCGCGAGGGGCAGCTCCGACGTTTCTGGGATTACTACAAGGGGTCGGTGAACCCTGGCGAGGGGCCGATGGCGTTCGTTCTGAGCGCTGACAACGACCCGGCGCTGCTGGCTGAGGTGAAGCGCCTGTGCGATGCGCACGGGATCGAGGTCGGGGCGCTCGATCGCGAGCTGCGTCTGCGCGACGCGATCGACTTCGCCTCCGGCGAGCAACTCGAACGCGCCGAGGCGCCGGCGGGGTCCTGGGTGATCCGCGCCGATCAGCCGATGGGACGGCTGGTGCGCGCCGTGTTCGAGCGCAGCAGCACCCTGACAAACAACGACACGTACGACATCACCGGGTGGTCGCTCCCCGTCTCCTTCGGGCTCACCGCGTGGCAGACGGACAAGAAGCTCAGCGCGGACACCTCGCCCGCGGGGTCGGTGTTCGGAGAAGGGACCGTGCGCGGCGAGGGCGGGTACGCCGTTCTTGTTGATGCCGGCTCGAGCCGTTTCCCCAGCGCGGTCGGTCTGGCGATCGAGCACGACTTGTTCTGGCGCTACAGCGGGGACGAGCTGACGATCGAAGGCGAGACCTTCGCGCCGGGTTCGTTGATCGTCCACCGCATCCGTAACTCCGATGAAACGGTCAACGCTTTCCTAGAAGGGCTCGTCGAGCGGGGCATCGACGCGCGGCTTGTCGGCTCGGGGATGACCTCGAGCGGCCCGGTGCTGGGGACGAGCGAGAACGGGATCGCCGAGGTCCCGCGCATCGCGCTGCTGCGCGACGCGCCGACCGACCCGCACAGCTTCGGCGAAACGTGGTGGCTGCTCGACAGCGAGTTCGGCGTGCCGCACACGACGATCAACGCGGACCGGATCGGGCGCATCGACCTCGACGAGTACAACGTGCTCGTGATGCCCAGCGCGTGGGGCTCGTGGTCGTCGGCGCTGGGCGACGACGGCGCCGAGCGCGTGCGGGAGTGGGTCCGCTCGGGCGGGACGCTCGTCGCGATCGGGTCCGCGTGCACGTGGGCCGAGGCCGGCGTGCTGCGCCTCGACGAGGACGATGAAGACGAGGACGCCGACGAGGACGGGCCCAAGCCCAACGAGCTGACCTGGGACGAGCGCGAGGACCGCGGCGTCGATCGGCGCGTGCCGGGGTCGATGCTCTCGGCGAGCGTGGACACCTCGCACCCGCTCGCCGCGGGCGTCCCCGACTGGGTCGGCAGCGTGAAGCGCAGCCCGCGCACGCTGACGCTCTCAGACGACGTGTACGTGCTCGCCCGGTACAACGAGCAGCCGCTTGTCAGCGGGCACCTCTCGGAGGAGCGGCGCGAAGAGATCGCGGGGACCCCGATGGTCGCGCACCACCGCATGGGTCGGGGCAACGTCGTTCTCTTTAACGAGGTCGTCACGATCCGCGGGTTCCAGCGCGGCGTGTCCCGCCTGCTGCTCAACGCGATGCTGTACGGCCCGTCGATCTGATCGGCGCGGCGCGGTTCACATGTCGTCGGGGTCGGGCACCGACCCGCGCTGGCATTCGATCCAGTCCTCGATCCGGCGCTCGAGGATCGGGAGCGGCGTCGCGCCGGCTGCGAGCACGTGGTCGTGGAAGAGGCGCAGGTCGAAGGCGCCCTTGAGTTCCGCCTCGGCGCGGGCGCGCAGGCGACGGATGGCGATCTCCCCGATCTTGTACCCCAGCGCCTGACCGGGCCATGCGATGTAGCGGTCGACCTCGGAGATCACGTTCGCTTCGCTGAGCCCGGCGTTCGCCTTCATGTACTCGATCGCGCGCTCGCGGCTCCACCCCATCGAGTGGATGCCCGTGTCCACCACGAGGCGCATCGCGCGCCACATCTCGTAGGAGAGGCGCCCGAACTCGTCGTAAGGGTCGGCGTACATGCCCCGCGGGTGATCCGAGCCGACCTCCAGCCCGAGGCGCTCCGAGTACAGCCCCCACCCCTCGCCGAACGCCGTGAAGTAGAGCGTCGATCTCCACTTGTGCTGCCCGAGCTCCTCGAGCTCCTGGGCGAGCGAGCCCTGGAGGTGGTGACCGGGCACCGCCTCGTGCAGCGCGAGCGCGATGCCCTCGTAGCTAGGGCGCTGGCGGAGGTTGTACGTGTTGGCCATGAACGTCCCCGACACGCCGTTGGCGAGCGAGCCCTCGTAGTAGTACGCGGTCGGGGCGCTGGGCGCGACGAAGTCGGGGAGGGCCCGCACCCCGTAGGGCAGGCGCGGCAAGCGCGAAAACAGCGTGGGGAGCTCGGCGTCCATGCGCTTGCAGATGTCGCGGTAATGCCCGAGCAGCTCGGCGGGCGTGTCGAAGTAGAAGCGGTCGTCTGTCCGCAGGAACTCTGTGAACGCGGCGAACAGCCCGTCGTCGTCCAGCCCCGGGCGCCCGTCGCGGAACCCGGTCTCGTCGATGATCCCGAACATCTCGGTCCGGATGCGGGCGACCTCGGCGAGCCCGAGCTGGTGGATCTCGTCGGGGGTCATCTCGGTTGTTGTGTAGAACGCCACCTGGTCGGCGTAAAAGGCTTCACCGTTGGGGAGTTCAACGGCGCCGAGCGACTCGCGCGCGCCGGGGACGTACTCGTCAGCGAGAAACGCCGCGAACGCGCGCCACGCCGGGATCACGTCCTCTTTCATCGCCGAGAGCGCGTCGGTGCGCAGGTGCGCAGGCGAAGAAGGATCGAGGAAGGGCGCGTACATCGGGTGGGCGCGTGGGTCGTCGAGGAAGCGGTTGTCGGCGACGGCGTTCGCCTGCGCGGGGACGTCGCGCAGCACGATCCGGGGCGGCGTGCGCCCCGCTTCGAGCCCGGCGCGGAGGTTCGTCTCGAGATCTTCGAGGTGCGCGGGCAGCGCGCGCAGTCGGCGGATGTAGTCCTCGTAGTGTTGTTCGGTGGTGAAGCGGAGGCGCCCGGGGAGCTGCGGGTACGAGACGAACGGGCCCGACTGCTGGGTGAGCGGGAGCTGCTCCATGTGGTGGCGCGCCCCGCTCATCACCCGCTCAAGCACGAACTCGGCGACCTCGAGGTCGATGAGACGCTCGGGGTCCGGCGTGGCGGGCATCGATTCCCGCAAGCGCTGCGCCCGCGTGTGCATCGACGTGTACTCCCGCAGCCGGGCGTCCCGCCCCTCCTCGGACTCGTCGGGCCAGAGATGGTCGAAACGCCGGTCGCCCTCGATCGACGCGCCGAGCGGGTCGGACTTGCGATCGGCCTCGTAGAGGCGATCGAGCAAGCGGGTAACGTCCGAGCCCCAATCGGCGAGCGCGGGGACGGCACAGAGCAGAACGGCGAGCGCGAAAGTCAGAGTCGTCTTCATGCCCAAAGCCTACCGGTGGGGCTACGATCCGATCCATGCTCAGCCCCATACCAGAGCTCCTCGACGACCTGCGTGCCGGCAAGATGGTGATCCTCGTTGATGACGAGGACCGCGAGAACGAGGGCGACCTCGTGCTCCCGGCTCAGTTCGCCACCCCCGACGACATCACCTTCATGCTCTCGGTCGCCCGTGGGTACATGTGCCTTTCCCTAACGGAAGACGACTGCGACCGCCTCGACCTGCACCCTCAGGCCGTGGTCAACACCAGCGTCCGCGGCACGCCCATGACCGTCTCCATCGACGGGCACCCCAAACATGGCTTCACGACCGGGGTCTCCGCGGGAGAGCGGGCGCGCTCGATCCAGATGGCGATCGACCCCGCCTCGACGCCCGACGACTTCGTCCGCCCCGGGCACATCAACCCGCTGCGCTCGCGCGACGGGGGCGTGCTGGTGCGCACGGGGCAGACCGAGGGATCGCTGGACCTCTGCCGGCTCGCCGGGCTCACGCCGGCCGCGGTGATCATCGAGATCATGCGCGACGACGGCGAGATGGCCCGGATGGGCGACCTCGAAAAACTCGCCGAGGAGCACGGGCTCAAGATCGGGTCCGTCGCGCAGATCATCGAGCACCGCCTCAACGGGCAGCCGCTGGTGCGCCGCCTCGAGCCGGCCGCGGGGACCACGGTCGAGACCGCCGAGGGCCCCTTCACGCTCTACCGCTTCGAGAGCGTCGTCGATCGTCTGCCGCACCTGGCGCTGACCTTCGGCGGGGTCGGGGCGCCCGGCTCGCACAGCGACGAGCCCACGCTCGTGCGCATGCACCGGCGCGACATCATGGGCGACGTGTTCGGCGCGGGCGCGAGCGCGGGGGCGTTGAACTCCTCGCTGCGGGCGATCCGCGAGGCCGGGCGCGGCGCGGTGGTCTATCTCCGCCCCGACGGCGACGGCGGCGACGGCGCGGCGCTGGTCAACCCCGCGCCCGAGGAAACCGACCCCGACGCCCCCAAGATCCCCACGCCCATGCGCCATTACGGCGTGGGCGGGCAGATCCTGCGGGACCTCGGGCTCTCGCGCCTCCGCCTTCTGACGAGCACCCCGAAGAACCTGCCGGGCCTCGAGGCCTTTGACCTCGAGATCGTCGAACAGATCGCGCTCTCGAACGGGCGGGCGTCGTGAGGGAGGGGACCGCTCCGTATCTCGCCCACTACCGCGAGCTGATCGACCGCGTGGGCGCCGTCTTCGAAGCGACCGGCTGGCGCAGCCGGGAGTTCCAGGAGGAGCGTTTCCGCGTGATGGCGGAGATGGAAGACTTCACGGGCGCCAGCGTGATCGACGCCGGCGCCGGGCAGGCGGACTTCGCGTCCTTCCTGATCGCACGCGGCGAGGCGCCCGAGCGTCTCATCGCCCTCGACGCGATGCCGGAGATGGTCGAAGCGATCCGCAAGCGGGGGATGCGGGGCGTCGAGGCGCACGCCTGCGACTTCGCGGGGCGCGAGTGCTCCGACGCCTTTACGCGCTTTGGACCGGTGGACGCGATCGTCTTCTCGGGGTCGCTCAACACCCTGGAGGAGTCCCACGCCAAGCAGGTGCTCGAGCACGCGTGGCGGGCGACGGGTCGGTCGCTGGTCTTCAACTTCCTCAGCGACCGGGCGCCGGCGGAGCTGCTCGCCCGCCCGACGGAGCCCGCCCACCGTTTCGACACCGCCGGGCTCGTCTCCTGGGCCCTCGACCGGACGCCCGGGGTGTGGTTCCGCCACGACTACCTGGGCGGGCACGACGCGACGATCGCGATGGTCAAGCTCGACGCCTGACAGGCCCCCCACGCCCGCTGCTATCCTGCCCGCATGGCCATCATCGTCTTCCAGCACAGCGAATCGAACCGCCCCGGGCGCCTCGGCTCCACGCTCCGCGACCACGCTCACCCGCTCGACGTCCGCCGCCTCGACCTGGGCGACCCGGTCCCGGTTGATTTCGACAACGTCAGCGGCGTCGTCACGCTCGGCGGCCCGCAGGACGTGGGCGACGGTTCCCCGTGGATGGAGGCCGAGCTCGACTTCCTGCGCGCGGCGCACGAACGCCAGCTCCCGCTCGTCGGCGTCTGCCTCGGCGCGCAGCTCATCGCCCACGCGCTGGGCGGCGAAGTCAGCCAGTCGAGCGAGCCGGAGGTCGGGTTCTACGACCTCACCCTCACGAGCGCGGCCCACGTGGACACGGTCTTCTCCGGCGTCCCGTGGACGCACAAGACGTTCTGCCATCACGCGTGCGAGGTGAGCGCGCTCCCCCCCGGCGCCGTCGCGCTGGCGTCGAGCGCCGCGTGCAAGATCCAGGCGTTCAAGGCGGGGATGCGCACCTACGCGTTCCAGTACCACTTCGAGGTGGACCCGGCGCTGGCCATGGCGATCAACGAGCACGGGGGCGAGTACCCCGTCCCGCCCGAAACCCTCGCGTCCGAGCTCAAGGCCCACTACCCGGCCTTTGCACGAATCAGCGACCGCATGTGCGAGAACCTCGCGGCGCACGTCTTTCCCGCCGCCAAGCTGGTGGGCGCGAGCGGCGGGTAAGCCGGTATGGGTTCCCGCATCACCGTGCGCACGCCGGCGGACTACCTCTTCGCCCGCGACGCGTGCTCCTACGGCTACTTCCTTCTCGCGCCGAACCTCTGGGACCCGATCGACCGTTCGCTGACGCGCACGCTCGAACTCCCGGGCGGGATCGCCGAGCTGGTGATCACGCAGCCCGCCCGTCAGCGCGGCGGCGACCTGCGCGTTGAGTCCGACCGCGCGATCAACCGCTCCGAACGCCCGACGCTCGTGGCGCGCCTCTCCCGGATGCTGCGCCTCGACGAGACGCCAGAGGACATCGCCCGCTTCCACGCGGTGGACCCGCGATGGAAACCGAGCGGGCGCGGCAGGCTGTTCCGCAGCCCGACGCTCTTTGAGGACGTCGTCAAAACCGTCACGAGCTGCAACGTCGCGTGGCCCAGCACGATCAAGATGAACGCCAAGCTCTGCGACGTGGTCGGCGCCGGGTTCCCCTCGGCCGAGGCGCTCGCACGCAAGCGCCCGCAGACCCTCCGCGCCCGCTGCGGCGTCGGCTACCGCGACGCCCGACTCGTCGAGCTCGCGGGCATCTTCGCTCGCGGCGAGATCGACGCCGAGCGCCTCGAGGACCCCGCGACCCCCGACGACGACGTCTTCGAGACGCTCGTGGGCCTCCCCGGGGTGGGGCCGTACGCGGCGGGGAACATCATGCAGCTGCTCGGGCGCTACTCCCGCTTGGCGGTGGACACCGAGACGCACCGCCACGCGCGGGAGACGCTCGGGTTCCGCGAGGCGGACGCGGCGCTGACGAAGCGGATCGAACGGCACTACGCTGCGTTCGGCGATCAGCGCTTCCGCAGCTACTGGTTCGAGATGTGGGCCGCGTACGAGAAACGGCGCGGGCCGGCGTGGACGTGGGCGCCGAAAGAGACCGGCCCGAGCTTCACCGCGTCCGCGTTCGATTGAATCCACACGACTGAAACACCGGCGCAGGGCGGCTACAGTGCAGGCCATGCAAAGCGTGCGCACATTAACGACCGGGCTGATCGATTACGCCGGGCTGTTCCCCCCCACCGGGGCGCCGATGGCGGACGCCGTGCGCTCGTACCACGGGTACCGGGCGTCGGGCGACGCGTGGATGCTCGGGCGCCTCGTGGTCCCGGCGTCGAAGCTCCGCTCCTTCATCGACGCGTCCCGCCCGCTGCTGCCGACGGGCGAGGGCGACGAGCCGTGGCGCGTCAGCGCGCTGCTGCCCACGGCCGGCGACCCGGCGCTCGACGACGCCGTCGAGTCGGTCCTCGCGTTTAACGACGAGCACTCGACCCCCGCCAACGGACTGGTGATCGTTGACGCCGTGGAGTTCAAGGGCGACGACCCCGCCGCGATCGAGGCTAGCGCCCGCGCGATCCCCGACGAGATCCGCGCGTTCGTCGAGCTGCCCCACGACCGCGACCCGCGCGGGCTTATCGCCGCGGTGCGCGGCGCCGAGGTCAACGCCAAGATCCGCTGCGGCGGGGTCAGCGCCGATCTCATCCCAAGCTCCAAAGAAGTCGCCCGCTTCCTCCACGCGTGCGCCGCCTCGCGCACCCCCTTCAAGGCGACCGCCGGGCTGCACCACCCGATGCGCGCCGAGCAGAACCTGACGTACGAGGACAACCCGCCCCGCGGCGTGATGCACGGGTTCCTCAACGTGCTGCTCGCGACCGCGAGCGCGATGCACAACGACTCGCTCGGTGTTGACGATCTCGTCGCCATCCTCGAAGCGACGGACACCGCTGCCTTCGGGTTCGGCGAAACAGGCGTCGTCGCGATGGGCAACGAACTCTCGAACGAACAGCTCGCGGCGTGCCGGGAGCAGCTTTTCATCTCGATCGGCTCGTGCTCCTTCGACGAACCCCTCGGCGACCTGCGCACACTCGGTCTTCTCTAAGGACACCAACCCATGGCTTCTCCGCACTTCGACACCGACAACACGCACGACCCGAGCCTCGAGAGCTGGATCGAATCGGCCAACGACCCGTCGTCCGATTTCCCGATCCAGAACCTCCCGCTGGCGATGGCGGTCGAGCGCGAGAACGACGACGCGTTCATCGGCGTCGTCGCGCGCGTGGGCGACATGCTCGTTGACCTCAACGCTCTGGGCGCTTCGGGCGAGTTCGGGCTCAGCGACGACGACTGGGACTTCATCACGACCGACGACATCGCGGAAGAAGGCTCCGCCGGGCGCATCCGCGCCGCGCTGCAGGATCTTCTGAAAAAGGACAACCCCGCGCTGCGCGATCACAAGCACCGCGACGAGTTCATGCGCCCCGCCGAGGGCGTCGAGTTCATCCCGCCGATGGTCGTGAGCGACTACACCGACTTCTACGCGTCCCTCCACCACGCGACGAACGTCGGCAGCATGTTCCGCCCCGACAACCCGCTGCTCCCCAACTACAAGTGGATCCCCATCGGCTACCACGGGCGCGCCAGCAGCCTGATGGTCTCGGGCGGAAACGTGCGCCGTCCCAAGGGGCAGCTCCTCCCCGGCGCGACGATCGACGACGGCCCCCCCTCGCTCGCGCCCTGCAAGCTGCTCGACTACGAGATGGAGGTCGGCTTCTTCGTCGGTCGCGGCAACCCGCTGGGCGAAACGCTGAGCGTGGACGAGGCGGAAGAACGCCTCTTCGGCGTGTGCCTCGTCAACGACTGGTCCGCCCGCGATATGCAGAAGTGGGAGTACGTCCCGCTCGGCCCCTTCCTCGCCAAGAGCTTCGCGACGACGCTCTCGCCCTACATCGTGACGATGGAGGCGCTCGCCCCCTTCCGCACCGGCGCGTTCACCCGCGACGCGAACGACCCCAAGCCCCTCGCGCACCTCGATAGCGAGCGCAACCGCGAGCGCGGCGGGATCGACATGCAGGTGGAGGTTTACCTCGCGAGCCAGCAGATGCGCGACAAGGGCATGGACCCGATCAAGCTCAGCCGCGGCGCCTTCAAGAACCTCTACTGGACGCCCGCGCAGATGCTCGCCCACCACGCGTCCAACGGCTGCAACATGCAGACGGGCGACCTCTTCGCCAGCGGCACCGTCTCGGGCCCCACGCGCGACAGCCGCGGCTCGATGCTCGAACTCACCTGGGACGGCGACCCCTTCGCGAACCCGCCCGTCCTCGTCCCCGGCTCGCAGCGCACCCCGCTGAAGCTGCCCACCGGCGAAGAACGCAAGTTCCTCGCCGACGGCGACGAGGTCATCATGAAGGGCTTCTGCGAACGCGACGGCTTCCGACGCGTCGGCTTCGGCGAGTGCCGGGGCACCGTGACCGCGGCGGAGTAAGACTCCGGCCCCTCTCCCTCGGGGAGAGGGCTGGGGTGAGGGCTCCCCCACGTCCATGTTTGCCTCTCGCGAAACGGCTGCAGACGCAGTCGTTTTTTCTTGCGCCGCCCTCACCCCCGGCCCCTCTCCCCGAGGGAGAGGGGGGCTTAGCGCGCTTTGGCGCCGATCATGTTCAGCGTCTCGAGCGTTTCGACGAGCTGGTCCCACCGGTCCTCGACCGCGCCCGTCAATCCGAGCGACATGCGAACGAGCCCCGGCGAGATGCCGGCTTTCGCCTTGTCCTCGTCGCTCATCTCGCTTGAGGTCGAGCTGCCCGAGCAGGACATGAGGGTGTCGAAGTAGCCGAGGCTGACGGCCATGAAGCCGAAGGTGTGCTTGTTCTGCAGGCGTTCCATGAACTCCTGCGCGCGGGACTCGGTCCCGAGGTCGAGCGCGAGCAGCCCGCCGAAGCCGTAGCCGGGGTTGAGCATCGACTTGAGGCGGGCGTGGTCGGGGTGGTCGGGCAGCCCGGGGTAGTGGATGCTGATGCCGAGGTCGTGCAGGCGCTCGGCGAAGAGCTGGGCGCGTCGGCAGTGCTCGTGCATGCGCACCGACAGGTGCGGCAGGCGCATCCCGATGTGGAACGCGACGTTGGGGTCCATCGTCGGGCCGAGGATCATCAGCGACCCGGTGTGCAGGTCCATCAGCTCGAGGATGAACTCCTCGCTCGCGCACACCGCGCCGGCGATGATGTCCGACGCGCCGTTGATGAATTTGGTGAGAGAGTGGACCACCACGTCGGCGCCGTGGTTGGCGGGCGTGACCATCATCGGGCAGAAGGTGTTGTCCACGACGAGCTTCGCGCCCGCGCCGTGGGCGATCTCCGCGAGCACCGAGAGATCCGGGACTTTCAGCGTGGGGTTCGCCATCGTCTCGGTGTAGACGAGCTTGGTCTTGGGCGTCATCGCGGCGCGCACGGCGTCGGGGTCGTTGGTGTCGACGAACGTGCAGGTGATGCCCGTCTTGAGCGGCAGGTAATCGTTGAAGAGCGCGTACGTCCCGCCGTAGAGCGTGTCGGTGACGACGCAGTGGTCCCCCGCGTTGCAGATCTGCAGCACCGCGGCGCTGATCGCGGCGAGCCCGGACGCCGCCGCGTACCCCGCGCCGGTGTTCTCCATCGCGGCGAGGGATCGCCCGAGGGCGAAGACGGTCGGGTTGAAGTGGCGCCCGTAGAGGTAGCACCCGCCCTGCACCGGTCCCTTTTCGCCGGCGAAGATGTCGGGCATGGTGTCGGCGGCCATCACGGTGAACGTGGTGGACGCCTCGATGGACATGTTGACCCCGCCGTGCTCGCCGAACTCGTGCTTGGCCTGGGCCATGGAGCGGGCGGGGTCAAAGGGCTGATCGGGCATCGCGGGTCTCTCCTGGCGTGGCGCGTGGTGGACGCCCGAGTGTACGGCAGCGATACGCCCTGACGGGTGAATAATCCCCGCGCGGGGCGGGTCTGCACAGGACCAGAACCGGGAGACTCTCAATGCGGAACATCAAGCGGATTGCCACACTCGCTCTCCTCGCCAGCGGCGGGGTCGGGTGCGCGAGCCAGCCCGGGGAGCACGACATGGGAACGAACACGCTGCGCGAGCAGCTGAAGGTCCGATACGACGGGTACCTGGCGTCGGCCGACGACGAGAAGAAGCGGATCTACCGCGAGGGGATCGAGGCGGTCGCGTCGTCGGGGGTGCTCGAACGGGCGAAGAACGTGGGCGACCGGGCCCCCGACTTCACGCTCCCCAACGCCGACGGGGACGACGCGCGCCTCAGCGACCTGCTCGCGGACGGCCCCGTCGTCATCGTCTGGTACCGCGGCGGCTGGTGCCCGTACTGCAACCTCACGCTCGAGGCGTACCACAAGGCGCTGCCTGAGATTGAGGCGCTCGGCGCGACGCTCGTGGCGATCAGCCCGGAGCTCCCCGACCGCGCCGTCGCGACGATGAACCAGAACGATCTCGACTTCCTCGTGCTCAGCGACGTGGGCAACAGGGTCGCGGGGGAGTACGGCGTGGTCTTCACGCTGACGCCGCAAGTGCATGAGATCTACAACCGCGCGTTCGGGTTCGATGCGCACAACGGCGAAACAACCGGCGAGCTCCCGCTCGCGACGACGTACGTGATCGACCGGGACGGTGTGATCCGGTACGCGTTCCTCGACCCCGACTACACCAAGCGGGCCGAGCCGGGCGACGTGGTCGAGGCGTTGCGCGAGCTGTAAAGAGTGTGCGTTAGGCGTTCGCGGCGGCGCTGCGCTCGAGCGCCATGATCTTGTCCACGCGGCGCTGGTGGCGCCCGCCCTCGAAGGGCTCGCTGAGCCAGACGCGGACGATGTCCTCGATATCGGACTCGCCGAGGAGGTCGGCCGACAGGCACAGGACGTTGGCGTCGTTGTGCGCGCGGCTCATGCGGGCGCTGAGCTCGTCGCACACGAGCGCGGCGCGCACGCCGTCGATCTTGTTCGCGGCGATGGACATCCCGATGCCCGAGCCGCAGACGAGGACGCCGCGCTCGGCCGCCCCGGACGCGACCTCGCGCCCGACGGCCGCGGCGAAGTCGGGGTAGTCGGTGGATTCTTCGGTGAGCTCACGCGGCGTGCGGACCTCGTGCCCTTCCTCCTTGAGGAGGTCGGCGAGACGCCGGGTGGGCTCGCACCCGCGGTGGTCGGCTCCGATCGCGACGATCATGCGAAGATCTCCCGGAGCCGCATCTCGATGATCCGCGTGAGCGTCTCGGCGGTCTGGTTGTAGAGGGTCTGGTCGCCGCCGATGGGGTCGGGCACGTCCTCGCGCCCCGGGTCGAGCAGCTCGACCTTGCCCTCGGCGGAGGGGTCCATGCGCAGAACCGCGGCCACGTGGCTCTGGGTGAGCCCGTAGATGTGATCGGACTCGCGGATCATCTCGAGCGTGAGCGGGGTGGAGGAGTGGTCGGTGAGCTCGATGCCCATCCCGCTGACGGCCATCGCCGCCTCGGGGGTCGCGGGCGCGCCCTTGCCCGCCGCGACGCCGGCCGAGCGGATGAGCGTCTCGGCCCCCTCGGGCTCGATCGAGGGCGCCAGGTGGCGCGCGATGCCCTCGGCCATCGGGCTCCGGCACGTGTTCCCGGTGCAGATAAAGAGGATCGTCTTCGTCCGCCGGGCAGAATCGGAAAGGTCGTTGCTCACGTGCGTATTATCGCGTGTGGGACGGACTCGGGCAAACGACGGAAAACGGAGATCGGGACAGGTCATGCGGGATCGGCGGGTCATCCTGACAGATGGGAGGGGCTTCACGCTTGTGGAGCTGCTGGTCGTCATTTCCATCATTTCCGTGCTGATCGGGATCCTGTTCCCGGCGCTGGGCATCGTGCGAGAATCGGCGCAGCGCACGGCGTGTCGGGTGAACCTGCGGTCGATCGGGCTGGGGGTGCAGGTCTATATGAACGGGAACGACGACGTGCTCCCGCTCGCGCTCCCGCTCGAAGACAGCACCAGCACCGGTCCTGACGGCGCCCCCGCGCCGCTGGGGCCCGATTCCATCCTGTCGATCATCGCGCCCCTCGTCGATAGCGCCGAGGTCTTCATCTGCCCCAGCGACGAGGACATCCCGGAGTTCCTCTACCAGCAGCCGACCGGGCCCATCGGGCATCATTCCAGCTACGAGTACTGGGCGGGGTCGCTGATGCTCGCGCGGGAGATCTTCGCCGCCGACCCCACGCCCGCGAAGTCCGTCACGCGGTTCTACGAGAGCGAGCCCACCTTCCCGGTGATGGCCGATTCCCTCTCGCGGCACCCGAACACGGGCGAGTTCGACAAAAACGCTCTCTTCTTCGGCGATTGGCGGAGCGACGAGATGATCGTCGATCCCCGTGACGAGGCCCAGAACAGTTTCCCCGGAGCTCCCCGATGAACGACGACCACGCCGGCGCCCCCCTCGAACCGCTCCTCGACGCGGTGGACCGCGACACCGCCGCGGCCGCGGCCGCGCGCGACGAGCGCCGCGACGGTGCGCACCAACGGCGCACGGACCTCGCGCGGGGCGGGGTCATCGCGGCGCTGGGCCTCGCGGCCGGCGTCGCGCTCGCGGCGACCCGTCCCGCGCCGGTTGTCTACGACAGCCGCCCGACCGGACCCCTTCGGCGGCTCGCTCAGCTCCGTGATCTTCGAGAACGAGTTCAACCGCCTGCCCGTCGAGGAACGGCTGGGGCTCATCCGCGATCTTCTCGAGAAGATGCGTTCGATGGACTCGGGGTCGTCGGCGATGCTCGCCGCGTTCGCCGCGGGCATCAAGAACGAGGCCCGCGAGCAGCTCGAGACCAACGCGCGCACGCTCATGGTTGATTTCGTCGACCTCCACGCCCAGCGCTACGCCAGCGCGACGGGGGAGGACCGCGAGAAGATGCTCGACGAGAGCCTGCGCGAGATGGTCACGCTCCAGCGCGAGCTCTTCGGGCAGGACGCCGAGGACGAGGATGTGGACGAGGGCGTCGAGCGTGCGCGCCGCGACGCCAAGCGGGAAGAAGAACGCGCCGCGGAGGATCGGACCCGTCTCGACGGCGGCGAGGCCGCTGGCTTCATGCGCTGGGCGCAGAACGAGAGCGAGGACACGGGCCCCAACCAGCGCGCCCGGGTGACCCTCTTCATGCGCGATATGACCCGGCACATGCGCGGGCAGGACCTCAACAGCGGCAAGCCGAAGTAAGAACGATCAGCCCGCGTTGTAGGCGGGGCGCTTGCGGGGGGGCGCGTCGAGGCGCACGCCCTCGACGTACGCAGAGGTCTCCCCGCCGGTCGCGAGCCGGCTGAGCAGCTCGGGCGTCGGTCGCACGCGCGTCGCCTCGGCGGCGCGGAGCACCACGCGGGCGTCGCCCGTTTTCACCTTGATCTCGACGGGGGTCTGCGCCCCGACGCCCCCGGCGTGCGTCGCGAGGACGCCGCGCACGAACTGGAGCGTCTGCGTCCCGGACCCGTTGAGGCGGTCGGCGTCGACCTCGACCACCAGCGACGCGGCGAGCGACATGGCGTCGCTGACCGGCGCGACGCGGTCGGCGATGACCTGCGTCCCGCCGCGCTTGCGGTCGACGGTCCCGATCAGGAGCACGACCTCGTCGGTGCGCACCAGGTGTGCGAACTCGGCGTACGCCTCGGAGAAGAGGACGCACTCGAGAGTTCCCAGAAGATCCTCGAGCGTGACGATCGCCATCTTCTGCCCGGGGTTGCGTCCGTTGCGGGTCACGATGGGGCGGACGGACTGGACGAGCCCGCCGATGCAGACGCGCGCGTTGTCGGCCGCCGCCTCGATGCGCGCGGTGTCGGTGGTGCTGAAACTGTTGATCGCTTCCCGGTGTTGCTCGAGCGGGTGGCTCGACACGTAAAAACCGAGGGTGTCTTTCTCGAGCTTGAGGGCCTCGGCCTCGTCCCACGCCTCGGCCCGGGCGAGCGCCACGACCGGCGCTTCGACCGCGACGGGCGCGTCGGCGCCGCCGAACAGGGCCGTCTGCCCGGCCGCTTTGTCCTTCGCGACAGACTGCGCGGCGGAGACGGCGTCCTCGATCGACGCGACCATCGCCGCCCGGTTATCGCGCCCGTGAAGCGAGTCCATCGCGCCGCACTTGATGAGCGCCTCGATCGCCGCCTTGTTCACAGCGCCCGCTGGCATGCGCTCGCAGAAACCGTGCAGCGTGTCGTAGGCCCCGCTCTCGCGGCGCTCGCCGACGATCGCGTCGATCGCCCGCGCCCCGGCGCCCTTGATGGCGCGCATGCCGAACCGGATGTGCCCGTGGTCCGGGTCGCGCGGCTCGTCCCCATCGAAGACAACCGCGAAGTCGGCCGCCGACAGGTTCACGTCGGGCGGGCGCACCTCGATGCCCACGTCGCCTGACGGGAGGCGGGTCTTGCGGCAGTCGTCGAGGTAGGGGATCCAGTCCGCGACCTTCTGCGCCTGGCTCTCGTAGGTCAGGAACGCCGCCATGTACTGCTTGGGGAAGTACGTCTTGAGGAACGCGGTCTGGTACGCCACGATCGCGTAGCCCGTGGAGTGCGACTTGTTGAAACCGTAGCCGGCGAACTTGAGGATGAGCTCGAAGAGTTCCTCGGCGTCCTTGTTCCCGAGCCCCTTCTCCGCCGCGCCGTTGATGAACGTCGGGCGGTTGGCGTTGATGATGCTCTCTTTCTTCTTGCTGATCGCCTTAATCAGCGAGTACGCGGCGCGCAGCGGGATGCCGCCCAGCTCGTGGACGATTTGCATCACCTGTTCCTGGTAGATCATCACGCCGTAGGTCTCGGCGGTGAAGCCGTCGACGATGGGGTGCACCTTGGGAACGGTGGCGTTGCCGTGCTTGCGTTTGTTGTAGTCGGGGATGAGGTCCATCGGGCCGGGGCGGAAGAGCGCGTTGGCGGCGATGAGGTCGGCCAAGCGGTCGGGCTTCATCTCCGTGAGCAGGCGGCGCATCCCGCCGGACTCGAACTGGAACACGCCGGTGGTGTCGCCGCGACGGAAGAGCTCGAAGACGCGCTGGTCGTCGAAGACGAGCCGGTCGAGGTCCAGCGGGTCGCCCTCTCGGGATTCGTCCCAGCCCACGGCGCGCTTGATGGTCGGCTCGTCCATGGATTCGCGCACGAGCGCCTTGGCGCGCTCGATGACGCTGAGGGTGCGCAGCCCGAGGAAATCCATCTTGAGCAGGCCGATGCGCTCGCACGTCGGGCCGTCCCACTGCGTCACAACATCTTCTGACGTGGACTGCTTGTAGAGCGGGACGAGGTTCTCGAGGGGTTGCGTCGCGACGATGACGCCGGCGGCGTGCACGGACGCGTGACGGGCCTGTCCCTCCAGACGCTTGCCGGTGTCGATGACGCGGGCGACGGCGGGGTCGTCGTTGTAGAGCGCGCGGAGCTCGGGTTCTTCCTCGAGCGCGCGGTCGAGGGTCATCTTGGGGTGCTCGGGGATGAGCTTGGCGATCTTGTCCACGTCGGGCAGCGGCATCTCGAGCACGCGCCCGACGTCGCGCACCGCGGCCTTGGCCTTGAGCGTTCCGAAGGTGATGATCTGCGCGACGTGCCCGTACTTCTCGCGCACGTAATTGATGACGTCGGCGCGCCCGTCCTGGCAGAGGTCGATATCGATATCGGGGTACTCGGCGCGGTCGGGGTCGGTGAAGCGCTCGAAGAGGAGCCCGTACTCGACGGGGCACGCGTTCGAGAGGCCAAGCAGGTACCCGACCATCGTGCCGACGCCCGAACCACGGGCGCTGGCGGGGATGCCGCGCTGGCGCCCCCAGTTCACGAAGTCCCACACGATGAGGAAGTACGCGCTGATGAGCTTGTCGGCGAGGATGCCCAGCTCGCGGTCGAGTCGCGCGAGGATGTCCGCCTTGCGCTGCTTCTCGGCGTCGCTGGCGGGTTCAGGGGCGCTGGGGTCAAAGAGCGAGCCGTAGCGCCAGATCAAACCCGCCTCGCACAGCTCGCGCAGCGTCACGTCGCACTGTTCTTTGAGATCTTCCGAAGAGAGCTTCTCTTTGTGCTCGTCGAAGGGCTCGACCGCGAACTCGGCGCAGAACGCGGTGAACCACGCGGTGAGATCCGCCTCGCCCTTGTACGCCTTGGGCTTCGCCGGCTTGACGACCTTCACAACGGGGGCGTGGTTGCCGAACGTGAGATCGAGGGAGCAGCGCTTGGCGATCTCGAGCGTGTTGTCGCACGCGGTCGCGCCGGTGTCGCCGTAGACGCTGAACGCCTCGCGCATCTCCTGCGGGCTCTTGACGTAGAGCTGGTGCGGGTAGCGCATGCGCTGGTCGTCGGCCTTGACGCGCGCGGTCGCGATGCAGATGAGTGTGTCGTGGGCGTCGTGATCGTCGGCGGTGAGGAAGTGCGAATCGTTCGTCGCGACGAGGGGGAGATCCAGTTCCTCGGCGAGCCGGATCAGGTGCGGGTTGATGACGTTCTGCTCGTCGATGTGGTGCTGGAGCTCGACGTAGAACCGCGGGCCGGACGCGTCGGGGGCGAAGACCTTCTGGTGCCACTGCGCGACCTCGACCGCGTTCTGGTAGTGCGTCTCGTCCTTGGTTTTTTCGTACTCGACGAGGTGAAACGCCAGCTCGGACCCGAGGTGCCCGTTGATGGCGATGAGCCCTTCGGACCACTCTTCGAGGAGTTCCCGGTCCACGCGGGGCTTGTAGTAGAAGCCCTCGAGGTAGGCGCGGGAGGCGAGGCGGAGGAGGTTCTTCCAGCCGGCTTCGTTCTCGGCGAGGAGGACCAGGTGGTAGCCGCCGTCGACGACGCCGGTGTGCGTGCGGTCGTGGCGCGAGCGCGGTGCGACGTAGGCCTCGCACCCGATGATGGGCTTCACGCCGGCTTTCTTCGCGGTCTCGTAGAACGAGAGAGCGCCGAAGAGGTTGCCGTGGTCGGTCACGGCGACGGAATCCATCCCGAGCTCTTTGACGCGCTTGACGAGCTTGTCGAGACGGTTGCCGCCGTCGAGCAGCGAGTACTCGGAGTGCAGGTGGAGGTGGACGAATCCCTCGCCCGGCGCGTTATCGGTGACCCCCACAGATGTTGACGTGCTCACGGCGCCCTCCTGACTGCGTGTTCTCGGGCACAGGATACCGCGCGCGAGCCCGATAGATTCCGCCCTCGGTTCCCCTGAAACGGACACGCCCGCATAACCCGCAGGAACCTTTTTCTCCTTTCGTGAAAGGGCTTTCTCTGCGCTGGCCTCGCTGGATCGGTGTGCTCTCTTTGTGGGACAGGCCGCCACTCGCGGTCGTTCACGCCGCACGGGAGAGCAGAGAGATGAAAACCACGCACACTATCGCCGCCATTGTTGTCGCCGCGTCCTGCGGCGCCGCCTTCGCCGACACCGTCAACGTCCAGTACCTCGGCGCTGGGCAGGGTCGGACCATCCGGTTCGACCTCAACGGTTCGCGCCAGAACGTCTTCGCCGGCCAGCTCGAGCACCGCTTCAGCGGCGGCACGGGGATCGGCGCCGGCCTCAGCGGCGACATCCTGACCTACTGCACCGATCTGATGCAGCACGTCTCGAGCAGCACGCGCACGTTCGATGTTGTTGATCCGCAGTACGCCCCCGGTCAGCCCATGGGCGTCGATCGGGCCAACGCGCTCCGCGACATCTACTCCTACGCCGACGGCGCTCAGAACGCTCGCGGCGCCGACCGCGACTTCGCCGCCGCCTTCCAGCTCGCTGTCTGGGAGATCGTCTACGACTTCAACTCGAACGCCGGGCGCTCCTCGCTCGATATCGAGAGCGGGAACTTCGAGTCCTACCGCACCAACGGGTGGCGCCTGTCCTCTGACATCCGCAACTACCTCGATGACATCTTCGACGCCATCGGCACGATGGGCGCCCGCAACGGCACCGGCCTCTACGCGGTCGTCAACGATTGGAAGCAGGACCAGCTCGTCGAGATGAAGATGGAGACGATCCCCCTGCCCTCCGCGGCCGGCCTCGGCTTCGCCGGGCTCCTCGGTGTCGCCGGCACGCGTCGGCGTCGCTGAAAACGCGACACGGCTTCGCCCTAGAATCACTCTATGGAGCGAACACCGTTTAGCTATGTCTTCGAGGTCGGGCGCGGCATCCGCCGACCCGCCTCATCACGAAACCCGACGGTCCGCGCCGCGACACTCGCCGGCGCGACCGTCGTTTTTCTTGCGCTCCTGGTGCTGATCATCCCGCTGATCGCGCTCTTCCTCGTCCTGTTCTTGATCTTCTGGATCGTGGCGCAGGTCAGCATGCTCTTCGGCGGCGCTTCCCGCGCACCGGGCGATGGCGCCGAGCGTGAGAACGTCCGCGTCGTCGGACGCGGGGGCGATCACTCCGCGGGCGGCTGACGCCAGCGCTCGAGCATCGCCTTGGTGATCGGCCCCGGGGCGCCCTCGCCGATCACGCCGCCCTCGACCCGCACCACGGGCAGCACGCCCCAGCTCGAGTTGGTCAGGAACGCCTCGTCCGCGTCGAGCAGGTCGTTGATGTCCAGCAGCTTCACGCGAGCGACAACGCCCGTCGCCTCCGCCGCGTCGAGGACGCCCAGGCGCGTCACGCCGGGGAGCACCGGGCTGGGCAGCGCGCCGGGTTCTTCCTCGCCGCGCGCCAGCGGCGTGAAGAGTTCCCCGTCCTTCACGAGGAAGACGTTGCTGACGCACCCGCCCGAGAGGTGGTTGCTCACCTGAAGGGTGATGGCTTCAGCCGCGTTCTTCGCCGACGCCTTCTGGAGCTCGGAGAGGCGAGGCCAGTAGTTGAGCGTCTTGTGCCCGGCGAACGGGTCGAGCGGGTTGTCGCGCCGGTCGGCGATGGTCACCGCGACGCCGGCGTCGTACATGCCCTGCGGGTAGTCCGTCGCCGGGCGGGCGTCGATGAGAACGGTCGGGTCGGTCGGCCCGTCGCCCCCGCTTAAAAGGTTGAGATCGCCGCCCGTGAGTGTGAGCCGCACGCGCGCGGTCGCGAGCCCGGCGTTTGCGACGACGGTGTTCACCGCATCCGCGAGCGCTGGCGTGCGCAGGTCGTCGCTGAGGCGCAGCGCTTTGGCCGAGTCGCGCAGCCGGTCGAGGTGCGGGCCGAGCCCGATCACCACGCCCTCGCGCGCGAGCATCGTCTCGAAGAGGCCCACGCCGTGCTGCAGCCCCGCGTCGAACGCGCCGACGCTCGCATCGGATCGCTCGACGAAAGAGCCGTTGAGCCAGACCGCCCCGCTCATGCGCCCACCTGGCGGAACACCCACAGCACCAGCCACGCGAGCAGGTGTGTCCCCCCGAGCAGGCCGACCTCGTTGCGGTCGAGGCGGAAGCTGTACAAGCACCAAAGGATGTAGAACACCGTCCCGGCGAACGCGGCGATGGGCCAGTGCGTCGCGTGGTGCCACCCCTGCTCGACCACGAGCGCCGCCGCGAGCTGCCACAGCAACGCGAAGACGCCCACGGCGAAGATCATCCGGGCGAGCACGAAGTAGACGCCGCCGAACGCGCGCTCCGTGAGCCTGCGACGTCGCGAGCACGGCGCCGACGCCGATCCAGGCGTAGAGCGGCGCGTCGATCGCCTGGCGCAGCGCAGCGCTCCACCACGTGGTCCCGTCGGGCGCGTAGACGCCCGCCATCACGACGGCCGCGATGATCGCGACGCCGCCCGCGATGAGCGGGAAGCGCCAACCGAGACGGCCCGGGGCGCCGAGTGCGGTCGCGGGGATGTCCTCGGGCATGAGCGACACGCGCATGGAGCGCTTGGGCTTGGCGGGCGGCGTGTCTTCCCGCTCGATCGCCTCGAGTTCGGCCTCGCTCATCCCCGCCGTGAGGGGCGGGTCGCTGATCACGGGCGCGGGTTCCCGCTTCTCGTGAGGCTCGAGCGGGATCCCGCCCTCATCGTTGGTGTTCATCTCGGGGTCGATCATTCGCTGACTCAGTCCTCGAACCGCTGGGTGATCCACGACGACACGAGGTCGAGCGCCGTCTCGTTGAACGTCTCTTCGATCATGGCGTACTCCGAGGGCGCCCCGGTCTCGGCGGTCTGGAACAGGTGGTTCAGCCCGGGGAACGTCACGATGGTGACGTCGTCGGTCGGCGCTGAGGCGAGCGCGGCGCGCATGCCCTCGGCGTTGATCGACGGGAGGACCTGGAGGTCGAGGCTGCCGAACATCGCCAGCGTGGGCTGGGAGACGCGCGAGAGGTAGTCGGCGGGGTTGAGCTCGACGAAGCGCCGCATCCAGGGCGAGCCGAACACTTTGATCTGCTGCGCCAGGGTGTCGTCCACCTGCTGATCCGTCGCCCCGACCATCTGGGCGCGGAGCACGTCACGCAGGCTCGTCGCCATGCCCGTGTCGTCGCCAGAGCGCATCGCCTCGACCATCGCCTGCATGTGCCGACCAACAGAGGCGGCGAGTTCATCAGAGCCGCTGGCGGAGGTGATCGCGATCTGCTGCGACACGAGGATCTCGCCGCCGTCGACGCCAAGCCCCGCGAGCATCACGATGTAGGCGACCGAGGCGTCGCCCGCCGCGGCCATCGGCGCGACGAGCCCGCCCTCGGAGTGACCGATCAGCCCGACCCGATCGCTCGCGATGCGGGGGTCCTTCATGAGAAACGCGACGCCGGCGAGCGCGTCGTCCGCGAAGTCGTCTGTCAGCGCGGTGGCGAAATCGCCCGATGAATCGCCGACGCCGCGCTCGTCGTAGCGCAGCACCGCGATGCCGGCGCGGGTCAGGTGATCGGCGAGCACGAGGAACGGCTTGTGCCCGACGAGCGTCTCGTCGCGGTCCTGCGGGCCCGAGCCGGAGACGAGCACGGCCGCGGGGAAAGGCCCGTCGCCGTCGGGGAGCGTGAGCGTGCCGGCGAGCGTCACCCCGGCGGGCGCGTTCTCGAACGTGACGCCCTCGACGGTGTAGGGGTACGGCGGCTCGGGGTGCTGCGGTCGCGCCAGCGCCGGCTCGCCCGAGGAACGCGACATCTTGAAGGGGAACTCCATCCCGGCCTGCTTGAGCATGCCGGCGAGCTCGCCCTGATCGTTCACGGTCCCGGCGATCTCGGCGTTCGCGGGCGCGGGGATGCGCAGGAGGACCGAGTCGCCCTCGAGCGAGATCACCTCGAGCGGGATGCCAAGCGCGCTCTGCGCTGGGATGTCGATCGTGGCGCTGGGGGTGTCGCCCCGCGTGATGGTGATCGAGAACCCGAGCTCCGCGCCGCCGGGGAGCATCGCCGATCCGGTCCAGGACTCGGTTGCGCTCGTTTCAGCGCTGTCGGCGCCCTGGGCGTGGACGAACGGTGCGGGCGCGCCGAGCGCGCAGGCGAGAACGATCGAGGGAGCGAGTCGGCTGCGGAACATGCGGACCTCCGTGCGTCGTACGCGGGTGGTTCAGCGCGCCCCCGCGGGCTGCGCGGTGAACGCGAACGCTCCCTCGAGCGCGCGCGCGAGGCCCAGCAGCGACGCGTCGCCGAACGCCGGGCCCATGAGTTGCATTCCGATCGGGAGTGTTGTGCTTTCACGGACGCACACCGCCGAGGGGATCGACACGGCCGGCATCCCCGTGAGGTTGGCGCTGACCGTGAAGATGTCCTGGAGGTACAGGGCGAGCGGGTCGTCGGTCTTCTCGCCCAACCGGAACGCCGGCTCGGGCGTCGCGGGGGTGAGGACGGCGTCCACCGAGGCGAACACGCGCTCGAAGTCGTTCGTGATGACGCGTCGCGCCTTGAGCGCGGTGTTGTAGTACGCGTCGTAGTAGCCGCTCGAGAGCACGTGCGTCCCGAGCATGATGCGCCGCTGCACCTCGTGCCCGAACCCTTCCGATCGGCTGCGCGAGTAGAGCGCGACGAGGTCGTCGCCCTCGCGCTGCTCGGCGCGCCGCCCGTAGCGCACGCCGTCGAAGCGCGCGAGGTTCGAGGACGCCTCGGCGGGCGCCACGATGTAGTACGCCGCGATGCCGTACTCGATGGACGGGATATCGACCTCGACGATCTCGGCGCCCGCGTCTGTGGCGGTCGCGAGCGCCGCGTCGAACGCCGCGCTCACGTCGGCGTCGCTGAGCAGCTCGCGCACCTGCTTGGGCACGCCGAGCGTTGCGCCCGCGAGCGACCTCGTCTCGAGGGGCGCCAGCACGGGCGGCGCGGTGCGCACGGACGTCGCGTCCAGCGGGTCGTGGCCGAACATGACCGACGAAGCGAGCGCCGCGTCGTCCACGCTGCGCGTGATCGGGCCCACCTGGTCGAGGCTCGACGCGAACGCCACCAGCCCGTACCGCGACACGAGCCCGTACGTCGGCTTGTAGCCCACGACGCCGCAGAGCGCGGCGGGCTGGCGGATCGAGCCGCCGGTGTCCGAGCCCAGCGCGAGCGGGACCATCCGCCCCGCGACGGCCGCGGCCGAGCCGCCCGAAGATCCACCGGGGGCGCGCGCTTGGTCCCACGGGTTGCCCGTCGGCCCGAACGCCGAGTGTTCCGTCGACGACCCCATCGCGAACTCGTCGAGGTTGGTCTTCCCGACGATCACGGCCCCGGCGTCGAGCAGACGCTGGACGCACGTGGCGGTAAACGGGGATTCGTAGTGCTCGAGGAAGCGCGAGCCGCAGGTGGTGCGCCCGAGGGTCGTGCAGATGTTGTCCTTGATCGCCACGGGGACGCCGCCCAGCGGGCCGGCCGCGGCGGCGCCCTGCGCGTCGATCTCGCGCGCACGGGCGAGGGCCTCGTCGCGGAAGACCTGCGTGAAGGCGTTGAGCTCGGGGTTGAGCGAGTCGATGCGCGCGAGGGCGTCGCTCACGGCGCCCTCGCTGGTGGCCCCGCCCGCCTGGATGCGGTCGCGGAGTTCCGTGATTGTCAGGTCTGCGGTGCTCACAGGCGGAATGTACCAGCCACGCGCCGCGGACGCGGTCAGGGCAGGTCGAAGATCAGCGCTTCGAGGCCCTGCTCCCCCGCCGTGAGGTCGATCTCGCCCGGGGTCTCGGAGTGCGCACCGTCGCCCGCGGCGACCGCCGCCCCGCCGAGCTCGGCGCTGCCCGCGACCGCCTGCACCCAGAGCCGGCGCCCGTTTTCGATCGTCAGCGGGACCGTGTCGCCCGGATCGAGGAGCACGCGCGAGAGCGCCGCGTCCTGGTTGATCACGAGCGAACCGTCGCGCCCGTCGGGCGACGCGAGGGTCTGGAGACGACCGCGGGCGGCGTCAGGGTCGAAGCGCCGGTCGGCGTACGCCGGGGGAAGCCCGTCTTCGCGCGGCATGATCCAGATCTGAATGAGCCGGAGGGGCTCGGTGGTCGAGTCGTTCTTTTCAGAGTGCGTGATCCCGGACCCGGCGGTCATCACCTGCACGTCGTGGCGGCGCAGGACGCCGCCGCCCCCGGTCGAGTCGTCGTGGCGCAGGGCGCCCTCGAGGACGTAGGTGATGATCTCCATGTTCTCGTGGGGGTGGGTAGCGAAGCCGGCGCCGGGGGCGACGCGGTCCTCGTTGATGACGCGCAAGGGGCCGAAGCCCATGTGCGCACGATCGACGTAGCGCCCGAAGGAGAAGGAATGGCGGGCGTCGAGCCAGCCGTGGTCGATGTGCCCGCGCTCGTCGGTGGGTCTGAGGGTGATCATGGCCGTTTCCTTTCTTCTGGCGTTACGAACCGCTGGCGTCGTAGTAGAAGCGCTCGTGGACGATCTTCCCGTCCTGCCAGCGCTGGGCGGAGACCTGCTCGTAGTGGACGTCCTGCCCGTCGGTGTTGACGAAGTCGAAGGCGTACTCGAGGAACGCGACGTCGCCTTCGGCGGCGATCGCCTTGAACTCGGTGTTCTTCCATTCCTTGACCGTGGAGAGGAACGCCTTCTCGTGGGCGACGATCGCGTTCTTCCCGACGGTGGGCGCGTTGGCGTTCTCCTGCATCTGCGCGGAGTCGGCGTAGAAGCGGTCCACGGCTTCGAGGATCTCGCCGCGGAGGATCATGTCCGCGAGCGCGCGGGCGTTCGTGAGGGTGTCGGTCGTGGTGGTGGTCATGACTGTTCCTTATGAGTGGGGGTTGGCGGCGCGGTCTCCAGGCTGGCGCGCACGCGGTTGAGGAGTGCGGTGAGCTGGCCCGCCTCGTCGTCAGAGAGCGACGCGAGGCTGCGGTCGTGGTGTTCGATGAGCCGGGTCTCGAGGCCGGCGATGGCGTCGCGGCCGGCCGGCGTGATGGCGACGCGCACGACGCGCCGGTCGCGCTGGGACCGCTCCCGCGAGACGAGGCCGCGTTCGACGAGCCGGTCCACGAGGCGCGTCACGTCGGGCACCCGGGCGACCATGCGCTCGCGGATCTCGGAGCAGGTCAGCGACTCGTCATCGCCAGCGAGGATGCGCAGGGCGTTGTACGCCGGCTGCGACAGCCCTTTTTCCTTGAGCAGGGCGCTGACGGCGGAATCGAGCAGCGAGGTGGTGAGAAGGAGGGAGAGGTAGGCCTCCTCTCGGACCGACTCGAAGGCCCGACGGCGTTGGATGCGGTCGCGGAGGCCCTGGGGCTGGTGTTCGGGGTGATGGTGCATGGCAGTGATCATATGCACAACAATAGTCGTGACAACAAATATATTCCCGTACGGAGAAAAAAGGGTCTGAAACGCTTGAAATCAGGGTTTAGGCCCCGCCGCCGTCGCCGGTGGCCTTGGGGGTCGTGACGTACGGGGCGTGCGTCGCGGGGGCCATCTTCATCAGCGCGTCGGTGGGGAGTCCCGGGACCGGGACGTCTTCGTCGAGGCGGTTGGTCTCGCCGGCGGGGTTGGCCATGGGCTCGACGCCCTCGATATCGAGCTTCTGGAGGCGCTGGACGTATCCGAGCACGGCCGTCAGCCCGTCGCGTTGCTCGGTGATCTGCTCATCGGACAGCTCGAGGCGTGAGAGGACGGCGACCTTGCGGACGTCGTCGGGGCTCAGGGGTTCGGGCGTGGGCGTGTCGCTCATGGTTCGATCGTACCGCGCTCGCGCGCCGCGACGCGCTTGATGGCCTTGTTGCCGAAGTGGGTCATGATGAGGAAGACGAGGATGACGGAGCCGATCGCCGCGGGGAGGAACCAGGCGGGCTTGGCTTCCTTCATCGCGTCCTTGGTGAGCTCGCCCTGGATCTGCGTGGCGAGCCAGACGGCGCCCGCGGTGCGGGGGGCCATGCCGATCGCGGTGCCGATCGCGTAGGGGATGAAGGGCGTCCGGGAGGCCGAGAGGACGAGGTTCGTGAGCGCGAAGGGCGAGTTGAGGGGGATGCGCAGGAGGGTGACCATGCCCAGCGTCTTCCAGAAGCCGCCCCCGACGATCTCGTCGCGGACGGCGCGCCACTCGGGGCGCTTGTCGAGGGTGCGCTCGACATCGTTGCCCGCGACGCGCTTGGCGAGGGCGTAGGCGATGATCGAAGCGCCGAGGAAGCCGGTGATGGCGGCGGGCGTTCCGATGGCGAACCCGAAGGCCCAGCCGCCGAGGATCGCCTGGGCGTACGTCGGGAGGAGGGCGAGGCCAGCGCAGAGGGCGAACGCGGCGACATAGATCGCGACGCCGAGCCCGTCGTGGCTCTTCAGCCACGGCCCGACGACGTTGAGGGTGCCCAGGAGCACGAAGCCGCCGGCCGCGGGGAGCGTGGCACTGATGAGGGCCAGCGGCCCGGCCGCCCCGAGATCTTTGAAGAGACTCGGGGCGGGTTCGCTCGCGTCGGTCGGCGGTTGTTCACTCATGGGGACACTCTACCCGGAGTCGAAATGTGGAAAACCTGTCTCATCTCCTCGATTCGGCGCATTGACCGGTGGGTCGAAAGTCGTAGCATGACGCCGGCGGTTCGGCCGTCGTGACATTGCACCCGTTGGTCGGGGCGAAAGCCCCGTCGGAGGCTTCTGGATGCTCCCTAAACCGCCGCCCCGCGAGGGCGCTCTCGGCTTTGTGTACGTCCCCCCCTTCCGCGTGCAGGGGGTGTCTGTCGCTGGCGAAGCGACGAGCGTTCAGGTTCCCGAGCTGGATGTGTGTTTCGACATGGGCGCGTGCCCGCGTTCGGCGCTCGCGAGCAAGGTCGTGGCGCTGTCGCACGGGCACATGGATCACGTCGGCGGGCTGGCGTATTACTGCTCGCAGCGTCATTTCCAGGGCATGGGCGTGGGGACGATCGTGTGCGACGTGCGCATCGAGCGCGCGGTGCGGACGATGCTTGAGGGTTTCCACGATCTGGAGAACCAGCGCACGCCGTTTGAACTGATCGCGCTCGAGCCCGAGGGCGAGTACGAGATCAAAAACAACATCGCGCTGCGCGGGTTTCAGGTGGAGCACACCGCGCCCGCGTTCGGCTATGTGGTGTTCGAGCGCCGGACGAAGCTCAAGGAGGAGTATGTCGGCTTCCCTCAGGAGAAGCTGCGCGAACTCAAAGAGCAGGGCACGGAGATCACCCGGAAGCTCGAGGCGCCGCTTGTGGCGTACATGGGCGATACGGAGCCGGGCGCTCCGTTGGTGCGCACCGACGTGCGCACGGCGCAGGTGGTCATCAGCGAATGTACCTTTGTCGAGGAAGAGCACCGTTCGCGCGCGAAGATCGGCAAGCACCTGCACATCCACGACATCGTGGAATGGTTGCGCGTGCTCGAGTGTGAGCAGCTTGTTCTGATCCATGTGTCGCGCCGATCGAATCTCGCGGTGGCGCGCAAACGCCTGATCGAGCTCGCGGGCGAAGAAGAAGCGAACCGCGTCCTGTTCCTGATGGATCATCGCACGAACCGCGCGCGGTACGAGCGCCAGCTCGAAGAAGCCGAGCAAGGAAACACCGCGTAATCCGTTGACACGCGCTCGGGTCGGTTTTATTTTCCCCGAATCGCCTCGTCGGATCTGGTGGGGATCCGACGACACGCGTGTCATGAATCGTGCGAATGGGAGGGGACTCGATGGCCGACGCGGACCGCGCTTTATGGCGTGCGATTCTTGAGATCGTCCAGCGAGATCATCCCGCGATTTGCCGACACTGGTTCACCGAGCTCTCCGTCTCCAGCATCCACAACGGCGTGATCGAGGTCCTCGCGACGAGCCGCGCGCAGGTCGAGTACCTGCGCCGCGAGTGCACGCGCTCGTTCACCGACGCGGCGCTCGACGCCGCGGGACGCCTGCTCGCGGTGCGCTTCGTCACGGTGCCGACGGAGATCAACATCCCGTCGCCCAACCCGTACGTCGCGAGCAGCGCGCACGGGGGCGCGCTCGACGAGCTGACCGTCAGCCCGGACTACACGTTCGAGACGTTCGTCGTCGGCCCGAACAACCGCTTCGCGCACGCCGCGGCCGAGGCCATCACGAACTCGCCGGGGCGCGCGTACAACCCGCTGTTCATCCACGGCGGGGTCGGGCTGGGCAAGACGCACCTGCTGCAGGCGATCTGTCAGGCGATCGAGACGAACCAGCCGGGCTCGCGCTTGCTGTACATCTCGTGCGAGGGGTTCATCACGCGTTTCATCGAGTGCGTGCAGGGCGGGCGGATGGACGACTTCCGTCACCAGTTCCGCGACGTGGACCTGCTGGTGATCGACGACGTGCACTTCCTCGCGAAGCGCGACCGCACGCAGGACGAGTTCTTCCACACGTTCAACAGCCTGTACCAGCGTCAGCGTCAGATCGTGCTGTCGTCGGACGCGCCGCCGGACCAGATCCCGGACCTCGAGGACCGTCTGGTGAGCCGGTTCCAGTGGGGCGTCGTGGCGCCGATCGAGCTCCCCGCGTACGAGACGCGGGTCGAGATCGTCAAGAACAAGGCGCGCGTGCGGGGCGAGCGGATCACGGAAGACGTCGCGGGGTTCATCGCGTCGCGGTTCGACTCGAACATCCGCGAGCTCGAGGGCGCGCTGACGAAGGTGCAGATGCAGGCGCGGATCGACGAGCGGGACATCGACATCGACACGGCCCGCACGGCGCTGGGGGCTGATCCTGTCGAGACCGCGGCCCCTGTCACGATCGAGTGCGTTGTGGACGCGGTGACGAACTATTACGACGTGTCGCTGACGAGCCTGCAGTCGAAGCGCCGCCAGCGGTCGATCGCCCTCCCCCGCCAGATCTGCATGTACCTGGCCCGCCACCACACCCGGTACTCGCTCGAGGAGATCGGCGGCTACTTCGGGGGTCGCGATCACACGACGGTGCTCCACGCCGTCCGGACGGTGGAGAAGCACCGGAAGGACGATGTGACGATCGACGGGGCGCTGCGCAAGCTCGAGACGGATCTTGTTCGGGCCTAGCGGGGCCTGGAACAACCTGTGGACAACCTGCCGCCGAGGGCGCCCCAACCACCCCTCGCGTGCCCGGCGCCGACAGCCCCGCCCCGCCACACCGGGTTTCCTCGCCTGTTCACGGCGCTGAGCAACAGAGTTTGCAACAGGAAGCGCGTCGCTGCCATCACCGCCCTGGGCCCTTTCTTACAGGCACTTACGCGGGGGCCCCGCGACTTATCCCCAGAGCGCCAGCCCTTATCAAGGCGACTACTTCTCTTTTATTTGATAGACGTACAGAGAGTCTGTCTCAGGTTTGACACACCTGGCAGTGGACGGTCGCACGCCCTGCGATGCGGGAGCCGGTGAGTTCCTGCCCGCACCCGAGGCACCCCGCACCCGCTCGCCCGTAGACCGCGTGAGCCGTCGCGTACCCGCCTGCTCCCCCATCGGGGGTGCGGTAGTCGCGGATGGTGGAGCCCCCGGCCCGGATCGCCTTTCGGAGGACCTTGCGGATCTCTGACGCCAGGGCGCGGTGATCGTCGGGGGTCAGGCGCTCAGCTGGTCGGTGGGGGCTGATGCCGGCCGCGTGGAGGGCTTCGTCGGCGTAGATGTTGCCGACCCCGGCGAGGAGGCTCTGGTTCAGCAGCACCGCCTTCACGGGCCCGGTGCGCCGGGTGCAGGCGTCGGCGAGCTGGCGGGGCGTGAGCGCGGCCGCGTCGGGGCCGAGGGCGTCCCAGCGGGTGTCGAAGAGATGCTGGCGGTTGGGATGGGTCCAGATCCCGCCGAAACGCCTCGGATCGCGGAACCGGAGCTCCAGGGCGTTGTCGCACACCCAGACCACGTGGGTGTGCGGGGGGCGCGGGGCGTCGTGCTCGGCGAGGTCGAGGCTGCCGGACATGCCGAGATGGACGCTGACGTGCGCATCATCGGGGGCGACGATGGCGAGTTGCTTGCCGTGGCGTTCGAAGGCGCTCAGAGCGCGGCCGGCGAGGAGGGCGGCGGGTGTTCGGGCGCCGCGGATGACGTCGGGGCGTGCGATCCGGACGGAGATGACGCTTGCGCCGCGGAGGCGATCGGCGAGGTGGCGTCGGATCGTTTCGACTTCGGGGAGTTCTGGCACGAACGCGATCTCCGTCCGGGCGTCAGAGAAAGGGCACAACCGAGAGATATCGCGTGTTGAGACACGCGGAAGGCGGTCGATACAAACCGCTGGCGGCTCCTCGGCGTACCGTGACGGTAGGAACGGGCGCCGGGACGTTTGGACCGATCATAGACCGACCACGCGGCGCCGGCTGCGAAGGAGACCCCGATGAGCCACGACGACCCCGCCGCCCCGAAGCCCGCCAACGGCGCCCTCAGCCCGGGCGAGGTCGAGCGCGCCGTCGAGCAGGTGCAGGAGGCGTACGCCCGCCTCGTGAAGGAGGTGCACCGCACGGTCGTCGGGCAGGACGAGGTCGTCGAGCAGCTCCTGATGTCGATGTTCTGTCGGGGGCACGCGCTGATCGTGGGCGTTCCCGGGCTGGCGAAGACGCTGCTGATCTCGACGCTGGCGCAGACGCTGAACCTGAAGTTCAGCCGCATCCAGTTCACGCCCGACCTGATGCCCAGCGACATCACGGGGACCGAGGTGATCGAGGAGGACCGCTCCACGGGCGAGCGGGCGCTGCGCTTTGTGAAGGGGCCGGTGTTCGCGAACATCATCCTGGCGGACGAGATCAACCGCACGCCCCCGAAGACGCAGGCGGCGCTGCTGGAAGCGATGCAGGAGCAGCAAGTGACGGCCGGCGGCGTGCGCCACGAGCTGCCCAGCCCGTTCTTCGTGCTCGCGACGCAGAACCCGATCGAGCAGGAGGGCACGTACCCGCTGCCCGAGGCGCAGCTCGACCGGTTCATGTTCAACATCACGATCGGCTACCCGACGGAGGCCGAGGAGATGGAGATCGTGCGCCGGACGACGGCTGGTGCAAAGGAGACGCTGTCGTCGGTGATGGAGGCCGAGGACGTGCAGCGCATCCAGGAGATCGTGCGTCAGACGCCGATGCCCGACCACGTGATGGCGTACGCGTTGCGCCTGGTGCGCGCGACGCGTGTGCGTGATCACAGCGCCGAGGACCCCAAGCCGGAGATCGTGCGCGACTACCTCTCATGGGGCGCCGGCCCGCGCGCCAGCCAGAACCTCGTGCTGGGCGCCAAGGCGTCGGCGATCCTTGCGGGTCGTTTGCACGCGAGCCTCGAGGACGTGCGCCGCGTGGCCCGCCCGGTGCTGCGCCACCGCATCGTGACGAACTTCAACGCCGAGGCGGACGGGATCACCACCGACCACGTCGTGGACACCCTGCTCGAGCAGGTGCCCGCGGACGGCGCGACGGAGCTCGAGCGCCGCCAGTTCGGCGCCGCCCTCAACTAACCCGGAGCCTCATGGCCCAGACGCCGACCAACCAGGGGGCGCCCGGCGCGCACGACGCGACGCTGTACCTGCACCCCAAGACGCTCGCGCGTCTCAAGAGCTTCGAGCTGCGCGCCAAGCACATCGTCGAGGGTGTGATGACGGGCGCGCACCGCTCGCCGTACCACGGGTTCAGCGTGGAGTTCGCCGAGCACCGCGCCTACGCGCCGGGCGACGACCTGCGTCACCTCGACTGGAAGGTCTTTGCGCGCACCGACAAGCTGCACCTCAAGCAGTACCAGCAGGAGACAAACCTCGACGTGATGATCTGCGTCGACTGCTCGGGCTCGATGAACTACGGCACCCGCTCGTTCGAGGGCGCTTCGGGCGAGGGGCAGAAGCTCTCGCCGGGGGGGAACGCGTTCTGGAGCAAGTTCGACCACGCGACGGCGCTGGCGGCAGCGATGTCGTACATCTCGCTGCGTCAGGGCGACCGCGCCGGGCTGGTGGTGTACGCGGACGCGATCCGCGCGCTGCTGAAGCGCTCGAGCGCGCAGGGGCAGTGGCGCCAGATCGTCGGCGCGCTCGCGTCGCAGGCGGTCGAGGCGCCGTCGGACACGGGGCGCATGGTCGACCAGCTCCTGGCGAACCTGTCGAACCGCTCGCTGGTGGTGCTCATCAGCGATTTCTTCGAGGACCCGGACCGCATTCGTGCGGCGCTGGCGCGGATCAAGCACCGGCGCCACGACGCGATCCTGTTTCAAACATTGGATCAGCGCGAGATCGACTTTGACTTCGATCAGTCCGCGCCTTTCGAGGGCCTCGAGGGCGAGGGGCGGCTCAAGCTCGATCCGCGCGCGGTGCGCGAGGCGTACCTCACGTCGATGCGCGATCACCAGGACGCCATCGAACGGACCGCGCGTTCGTTCGGCTTTGACTTCGCGACCGTGAGCACGCACCAGTGGCTCGGCCCGTCGCTTGCGGCGTTCATGGCCCGGCGCAACGGTCGGCTCAAGCGGGGCGCGTCGTGAGTTTCGCGCACCCGCTCATTGCGCTGGCCGGGGGTCTCGCTGTTGCGATCCCGATCCTGATCCACTTGCTGCTGCGGTTCCGGCGTCGCCCGGTGCAGTGGGCGGCGATGCGGTTCCTGTACGAGGCGTACCAGAAGCAGCGTCGCAAGCTGCGCCTGCAGCAGATTCTTCTTCTCGCGGCCCGTTGTCTGCTCTTGCTCGCCGCGGGGGTGGCGATCGCGCGGCCTTTCGCGGGGTCTGATCGGGACGCGGGCGGGCCGGCGGATGTGTACCTGCTGATCGACAACAGCCTGACGGCGCAGCTGCGCGACACGAACGACGCGCGGGCGCTCGATCGGCATATCGCCGCGGCGCAGGCCGAAATCGACGCGCTCGGCCCGGGCGATCGCGTGGCGCTGGTCCCTCTCGCGGGGCCAGCGGGGCTCGCGGTGCTCCCGCCCAGCGGCGATGTCGGCGGGGTGCGTTCGCTCGTGGGAAGTGTGCAATCGGTTGACGCGCCGCCCGACGTCGAGGGGGCTCTCTCTCGCGTGCGCGCGGCGATCGACGCGTCTTCGGGCGCGGCGTCGCGGGTGGTTGTGTTTAGTGAGTTCCGTCGCGGGTTCTTCCCCGCTGCGGAGACCGCGTCGCGGGTGTTCGCGGATGAGATGGGCGTGTCGGCGTCGCTGGTTGGCCACGCGAGCGGCGATGCGCACAACGTGCAGGTCGCGGAGGTCGAGCCGCAGCGATCGATGCTCTTTGGCGACGGCGAGCGCGAGACGGTGCGGGTGCGCCTGCGTCGGTTCGGTCCGATGCTGGACACGGAGGCGACGACGGTGGTTCGCGCGGCGTACGCGCTCGAGGGCGGGAGCGGGGCGCCGGTGGACGCCGGGCGCGCTTCGGTGCGCTGGGCGCCCGGGCAGAGCGAGCAGGACGTGTTCCTGAGCGTGCAGTCGCCGGTCGAAGACACGGCGCTTGGCGCGCTGGTGGTCACGATCGACCGGGACCGTCTGGCTGGCGACGACTCTCGCGCCGCGCCGTTGGCGGTCGCGGAGGGCGCGCGGGTGGGCGTGATCGATCGTCCTGCGATCGCGCGCTCGGCGGGGACGCCGCTGTCGCCCTCGCGCTGGCTCGAGCTGGCGCTGCAGCCGGACCGTTCGTCGCACCTGCAGCCGGTGACGCTTGATCCTTCTGATCTTGATCGCACGGCGCTGGCGGGGCTGGACGGGGTCTTCGTGCTGCGCCCGGATCTGCTGACTAGCGACGGGTGGGACGCGCTGCGCGACTTTGTGGCGCGCGGTCGTGGGCTTACGGTTTTCCCGCCCGCGTCGCTTGACGCGCACCCGTGGGCCGAGACCGCGGTGGAGCGCCTCGGACTGAGCGTGACGCTCGGCGCGGAGAAAAACGAATACGAGGACGGGCTATCACTCGTCGTCACGCAGGGCAACGACGGGTCGTCGCTGCGGATGCTCGGCAGCGAGCTGGAAGAGCTCATCGCCCCGGTGCGGGTCTTCGCGTCGCTCTCGATGCGTCTTGAGGCTTCGGGCGGCGAGGCGGTGTTGTCCACGGACGACGGGACGCCCTGGATCGTGCGCGCCAAGGCGGGCGACGAGGGCGAGGTGGTGTTGGTGGCGAGCGCGCTGTCGCTTGAATGGAGCACGCTCGCGGCGACGCCGCTGATGGTTCCTCTTATGCAAGAGACGGTGCGCGAGTCGGCCGGGGCCGCGGTGCGCAAGCGTGTGACGGTCGCGGGCGCGCTCCCGGCGCTCCCCCCGGGCGTCGCGGAGCTTGAGCCGATCGCCGGTGGCGACGCTCTCCTTGCGGGCGAGACCGGGGCATGGGCCCCGCTGCTGCGGGCGGGCGTGTACCGCATGCGCGGCGCGCAGGGCGAGGACCTCGGGCCGGCGACCGTCGCGCCTTCGGCGCGCGCGGGGGACACACGGGCGACGGTGCGCGAGGAAGCCTCGGCGTGGTTCAGCGCGTCTGGTCTGCGCGTCGACGGCCCGGAGGCCGGCGCGGCGGGCGGCGGGCGAACGGCGACCGCGAGCGGCGTCGGGCGCCTGGGCGTGAGCTCTACGATCCTGTTTGCCGCGCTGGCGCTGGCGGTTGCTGAAACACTGATGGCCCGGCGGTTCAGCCCGGCGGGGTCGCGACGATGAGCAGCTTCCTCGACCGGGTTCTGGATCTCGAGCACCTTTCCGCGGCGGGCGAGGGCGTGCGGTTCGCGTTCGAGCGGTCGCTCCCGCCCTACGTGTGGGTGGGGATCGCGGGGGCGTGTGTCGGCGCTGGTGTGTACGCGTACTGGCGTCACAGCGGGAACCGTTCGCTCCGGTGGGTGCTGGCGGGCGCACGTGCGGCGTTGCTTCTGGTGCTCGCGGTGCTGCTGGCCGGGCCGATGCTCGAGCGGAAGACCGAGAGCTCGGAGTCGGACTGGGTGCTGGTGCTGATCGATCGGAGCCGGTCGATGAGCGTCGCGGACGCGTCCGATGAGACCGGTGCGCGCACGACGCGCGACGAGCAGCTCCGGGCGGCGATCGAGGCGGCGCGACCCGGGTTTGAACAACTGGCCAACGGGCGCGAGCTGCGCTGGTTCGGCGTGGGCGAGGGCGCGTACGAGCTGCCGCTCGATGATTCGGGGATGCCGATCCTCGGGGACGCCGGGGCTCGGCGGACGCGCCTGGGGCGGGGGATCGGGGACGCGCTGCAGCGCGCCGCGGCTCGCCCGCTCGCCGGGATGGTCGTCATCAGCGACGGGAGATCGCTCGACACGGTTGCGCGGGCGAGCCTGCGTGATTTTTCCAGCGCGGGGGCGCCGATCCACACGGTGCTCCTCGGCGCGACGGGGGCGGTGTCGGATGTTGCCGTGCGCCGTGTTGCGGCGCCGCGGGTGGCGTACCAGAACGACCCGGCGCCCGTGACGGTGGAGCTCTCGGCCCTGGGTGAAACGGACGGGCTGCGCGGACGCATCGACCTCATCGACGAGCGGACTGGCGAGGTGCTCGAGTCGCAAGACGTCACGCTTGAGGGCGGAGCGAGCGAGCACACTCTCGCGCACCGACCGGAGCACGCGGGCGACCAGCGCTGGCGCGTGGAGTTTGTTCCTGACGAGCCGGATCTGGTAACGGACAACAACAGCGCTTCGCTCGCGCTCGAGATCGTCGATCGTCCGGTGCGCGTGCTGTACCTCGACGGCTACCCGCGCTGGGAACAGCGGTACCTGCGCAACCTGCTGGTTCGCGAGGCGACGGTGGAGTCGGCGAACCTGATGCTCGCGGCCGGGCGGAGGTACCTCCAGGAGGGCGACGTCGAGATCTCGACGCTTCCCGCGTCCCCGGAGGAGTGGGCGGAGTACGACGTTGTCGTGCTCGGCGACGTAGCGCCGGGCGTGCTGACGCCGGCGCAGATCGAACAGGTCCGGCTCTTCGTTGCTGACGAGGGCGGCGGTTTGGTGTGGATCGGCGGGGAATCGGACACGCCGCGCTCGTGGTGGTCCACCCCGCTGGCGGCGCTCCTCCCCTTCTCGCCCCCCGCTTCGACGCTCGGCGCGCTGCGGGCGCCGGCGCAGGCGTTCCCGACGCCCGAGGCGGATCGTCTGGGCGTGTTGCGTCTGACAGACGAGTCGGACGCCGCGTGGCCCGAAGAACTCTCCGACCCGAGCGTTGCGTGGTCGGCGTTGCACTGGGTGCAGGACATCGCGCCGGCTTCGCTGAAACCCACGGCGACGACGCTCGCGAGCGCCGCGCCCATCAACGGCGGCGCCCCGTCGCCTTTGGTGGTCACCATGCGCTACGGCGCCGGGCGCGTTGTGTACATCGCGACCGACGAGATCTGGCGCTGGCGGTACGGGCGCGGCGAGATCCTCTACGAACGATTTTGGGTGCAGCTTGTGCGGTTGCTCGGGCGCGAGCGTCTGGTGCGAGGCGGGGGCGGGTTCCGTCTGCGCGCCGCGTCCGAGACGGTTTCGGTCGGAGAGCCGCTGCCCTTGACGCTCGACATCGTGGACCAATCATTGCTGGAATCGGCGCCGGACACGATCCGTGTGCGCTTTGCCCAGCAGTCGGATTCGCTGGACTCGGCGGCGCCGGGCGAGCTGACGCTTGTCGCGGTTCCCGGTGACGCGGGGAGGTACACCGGCGTGTGGACGCCCGCGAGCGCGGGGGCGTGGAGCGTCGAGGTCGTTGACCCGTTGCTGCGCGGCGCTAGCGACGGCGTCGGGCGCGTGGGCGTTTCGGTGACGCTGCCCGGAGGCGAGCTCGCCGACCCGCGCCCGGATCATGAACACCTGCGCACGTTGGCGTCGCAGACCGGTGGTCAGGCGATGACGCCCGGCGAGCTTTCATCGATCGGCGACCCGGGCGTGTTTCCTTCGCGCCGCGTGCGCCGCGTGTCCGTGGAGCGCGAGACGCTGTGGGACACCCCGCTCGCGCTCGCGATCATCATCGTTCTGGCGACGTTCGAGTGGATCGGGCGTCGGATACTGAGGGTGATGTGATGGGAGGGACGCCATGACCAGCGGACACCGAGGAACGGCCGAGCGCCTCCGCGCCAGCCGCGCTGCGCTGCGCCGGTGGCTCCTGTCGCTTTCGCTCCTCAAGCTGATCGGATGGACCGTCGGCGTGTTTCTGCTGCTCGCGGCGCTGGACTACCTCCTGCGCTTGCCGGCGTGGATCCGTTGGACGCACCTGGTGGTCGGCGTGGGTGCGTTCGTGTGGGCCTGGCGCACGCGGGTGCGCCCCACATCGGCGTTCCGCCCGGCGCTTGCGGATCTCGCGCTCGAGATCGAACGGCGCCGCCCGGAGTTCCGCGACCGCCTCGCCAGTTCGCTGGAGCTCGACGAGCTCGCGACGAGGTCTGTCGGCGTTGAAGGCGAGCTTGCTCGCCTCGCGTCGGCGCGGGCGGACGCTCCCGCGGGGAACCTGCTCGATGGTCTGTTTGACCGGACACTCCTTGTGCGCACGGCTGTCGCGGTGGGCGTGATCGTGTGTTCGGGCGTCGCGGCGAGCGTGCTGCGCCCTGCCGAGTCGAGCACCGCCGCGTTGCGGACCGCGGCGCCGTGGAGCCAAACGGCGTGGCCGAAGCGCACGGGGGTGGTTGACGTCACGGGTGTGACGCTGCACCCGCGCCGCGAGGCGATGCCGTTGCGGGCCGCACTCACACACAGCAATCGCGCCACCGATGAAACCGATGTCGCGGTGCGCACGCGCGTGTACGAAGACGGCGTTGTTGTGCGCCGCGCGCGGCTGCTGGCGAGCTGGCAGCAGCGCGAGGTTCCGCTGGGCGGGCGTAGCGGCGGTGAACTCTTCGAGGTGCTCGCGGACACCGACGGGGACATGATCGAGTACCGGTTCGAGACGCTCGACGACGCGACCGACTGGACGCGCGTCGAGCTGGTCGAGCGCCCCGCGGTGCTGGGCGCGCTACGGCGCTCATCCGGCGCCCGGCGTACCTCATTGCCGCATCTCCTGACGATGAGCCCGACGCCCTCGTGGTGGATCTGGGACAGGGCTCGGACGAGCGTGCGGCAGCGCCGGCGGCGCTGGCGGGGTCAACCGTCGAGCTGACGCTTTCGCTGAACAAGGCCGTCGAACCCCGCGACGCGGACGAGGGGTGGATCGAAGAGACGTTCGGGCCGCATGCACAGAGTGCGACGGTTCTCACGGCCGATGAGGACACCACGTGGAAGGTGTCGTTCGCGCTCGAGGACACCCGTGTGCTGCGGGTGTCGCTCCGCGATCATCGCGGGGTGGAGTCGGCGGACGCGGCGGTGTTCCGGTTCCCAGCGCAGCGCGATCAGGCGCCCTCTGTGGTGGTGATCGAGCCGGCGTTCGACGACACCGCGCTCCCGCAGGCGACGGTTCGTCTTGTGGCGAACGCGACGGACGATGTCGCGCTCGCGGCGCTCTGGTCGAGCGCCCAGCGGTTTGAGCCCGAGGGGACTGAACCGAGCGGGAACGGCGGCGCGATGGCGCCTGCGGGCGATGAGAGTGTTCTGAGGCGCGCCGGCGTGAGCGCCGGCGACTTGCGTGGCGAGGTCGTAAGCGAGCTCTCTCTTGCCGATCTTGAGGCGCGGCCGGGTGACGAGGTTCGGCTGTGGGCGACAGCGATCGACGTGTACGCCTACGAGACGGGTCTGCGCGAGCCGACGCGGTCTGGCGTGCGCCGGATCTTTATCGTGAGCGAAGACGATTTCGTCGAGGACATCCGCGGCGCGCTGACGGGCGTGCGGCGCGAGTCGATCCGGCTCTTCGAGGCGCAGCGCGATCTGTCGGCGCGAACGCAGCGGGGCGAAGCGGATCTCGAAGACGTGCGCCGGGAGGAAGACGCTCTTGGTCGCGACATCGAACGCCAGAGCGAGCGGCTGGCGGGTCTTCGCGACAGGATTGCCTCGAACGGTCTGGAAGACGAAGCGCTCGAAGCGCTCACGCGCGACGCGCAGCGGCTCGCGGAGAGCGCTGAGGACGCGGCGCGGTCCGCATCGGACGCGGCGCAGCGCAACAACGACGAGTCAGCGGAGGAGGTCGAGCGTTCTCAGGAGCGGGCGCTTGATGATCTCGGCGAATTGATCGCGCTGCTCGATAGCGGCGAGGACGCGTGGACGGCGCGCCGGAACCTCGAGCGGCTCCTGCGTGAGCAGCTTGAGAACCTGGAGGCGACCCGCGAGCTCGGGCGTGAGACGGCCGGGCTCCCCGCCGACGAGCTGAGCCCGGAGCAGCAGGACGAGCTCGAACGGATCGCGCAGCGCCAGTCGGAGCTGGCGGAGCAGTCTCGTTCGGCGCAGGAATCGCTGCGTGAAACGGAAGAGTCCCTGCAAGAGAGCGACCCCGCGACGGCCGCGGCTCTCGAGCAGGCCGCGCAGAGTCTCGAGCAGGCGGACGTGACGCGTCGGATGGAAGAAGCGGCGCAGCAGGCGGAGCAGAACCGCACGTCGCGGTCTGCGGCGCTCCAGCAGGAGGCGGCCGACCAGCTCCAGGAAGCGCTGGAGGAGCTGGATAACGCCGAGCGCGCCCGCGACGAGCAGCTGCGCCGGATGGCCCAAAGCCTTGTTGACACCATCAAAGCGCTTGTGGCGTCGCAGCAGAACGAGCTGGCGCGTCTGGAGCGTTCCGAGCCTCGCCTGGACGCGGCGATGATCGCGTTGCACACGCGCACGATCGCGGCGGCCGAGATGGCCCTCGGGGAGCGCGAGCTGCGTGCGGCGGCCCGACCGCTCGAGGACGCCGGGGCGGCGCAGCTGGATGCGATCGCCGCGCTGCGTGCGGCCGAAGCTGATGCTGAGAGCGCCCGGGACGCGGAGACCGAGAGCCTCGCGTGCTTGCAGGACGCGCTCGAAGAAGCCGAGCGTCTGCAGGAGCAGATCGAGGAAGAGGCGACGGACCGCCAGCGCGAAGAGATCAAGGAGGCGTACCGTCAGGCGCTTGCGCAGCAGACCGAGCTGCGCGACCGCACGCAGACGGCGGTCCCCGGTGGCGAGCCCGATCGGCGTTCCCGGGCGGCGCTGCGGCGCCTGAGCGGGGAGCAGGAGGATCTTGCCGGCGTTGTGAGCGACCTGTTTGCGCGCACGCAGGAGCTCGACGACGCGGTTGTCTTCAAGTTCGCCCACACGCGGCTCGACGAGGCGCTGGGGCGCTCGGTTGAATCGCTCCGCGACGCCGACGGGGGAGAGGCCCTGCACAACCAGGCACGGGCGATCGTCCTGCTGCGCAGCTTGGTTGACGCACTCGAAGAAGAGCAGCCCGACGAGGACGAGCAGTTCGACGATGGCGGCGGTGGCGGCGGCGGCGGTGGTGGCAGTCAGCAAGGCGGCCCCCCCGAGCTGATCCCGGGCGGCGCGCAGCTCAAGCTGCTGCGAGCGATCCAGGGCGACCTGCTCGAACGGACCCGCTCGGTGGACGACGGCCGTCGCCCCGCGAGCGACCTACGATCCGTTGGCGCCGAGCAGCGCGAGCTCTCGCAGGTCGGCCAGCAGCTCATCGACGAGCTGACCAACGAAGTAACCCCGCCGGTGCAGATCGAAGTGCCCGAGTCTGAACGGGAAGGAGACGAAGGATGAACGCGCACCACTGGATGGCTGTCAGCGCGGCGCTCTTTGTCGGGACGGCGGGCGCGCAGGACGCCCCCCCGCCCGAGGATCCCCCCGAGTCGCTGCCGTCGCTCGACGATCTGCTCGGGATCGAGCGTGAGGAGCGCCCCGACGATGTTGTTGAAGACCTCCCCCACCGCTCCGCGCTCGAGCGCGCACTGAGCGACGGCGAGGTGTCCGACGTGTTCCGCCAGGCGGTGACGGAGATGCGCGACGTTGCAGACTTGCTTGACGCGTCAGACGGCGGCGCGCGCGCGCAGCGGCTCCAGCAGGACATCCTGCTCAAGCTGGATCAGCTCATCGAGCAGGCGAAGCAGCAGCAGAACCAAAGCTCGTCCTCGTCCTCCTCGTCTTCGTCGTCCAGCCAGTCCCCGACGCGCAACCAGCAGCGTGCGGAGCAGCAGGCGCAGCAATCGTCGCAGTCGCAGAGCAGCGATTCGGGCGACTCGGCCCCCCCGCCGCGCCGCGACGGCGCGCTCAACGATCTCGTGCAGGGGTCTTCCGCGGCGTGGGGCGCTTTGCCCAAGCGCGTGCGCGACGCCCTGATGCAGGGGTCGAGCGATCGGTTCAGCTCGATGTACGAGTCGCTCACCGAGTCCTACTTCCGGCGTTTAGCCGAGGAAGCGGGGGATCAATGATGCGCCGGACCGCCCTTCTTCTCGCGGCGAGCGGCGCCGCGGCGCTCGGGCAGGCGACCGACCACGTCGCGCCCGACGTCCGCGCGACGGCGCAGAACGCGCCGAGCATCGCCGAGATGACACCGGCGCTGGACGCGACGATCGCGCGCGGGTTCGAGTACCTGCTGGCGAGCCAGCAAGAGGACGGCTCGTTCGGCGGCGGGCGTTACGAGAAGCACGTGGGCATCACCTCGCTCGCCTGCCTCGCGTTCATGGCCGACGGGCACCTCCCGGGGCGCGGCACGTACGGCGAGGCGGTCAAGCGCGGGCTCGACTTCGTGCTCGACAACCAGGCGGAGACGGGCCTGCTCGCGGCGGACACCTCGCACGGGCCGATGTACGGGCACGGTTTCGCGGCGCTTTTCCTCGGCGAGGTCTACGGCATGACCCAGGGCGGCGCCGACACCGCGAAAGCTGAGCGCGTGCACGACGCGCTTGTGCGCGCCGTTCGGTTGATCGTGCAGACGCAGAACAACGAGGGCGGCTGGCGCTACAACCCGGTGCCGTACGACGCGGACATCTCCGTGACGATCTGCGAGATCATGGCGCTGCGTTCGGCGCGCAACGCGGGGATCGATGTCCCGAAGGAAACGATCGACCGCGCGATCGAGTACGTGCGCAAATGCCAGAACTCCGACGGCGGGTTCCGGTACCAGCTCCCCGGCGGCGGTTCGGCGTGGCCGCGCTCGGCGGCCGGGCTGGCGAGCCTCTATTACGCCGGCATCTACGAGGACGACGCCCTTGATTCGGGTCTCGCGTACCTCGCTCGGGTCTCGGGCCCGGGGCGACCGAACCGATCCGAGGCGCACTATTTTTACGGACAGTACTACTCGGCACAGGCGATGTACCTTGCCGGCGGTGAGTACTGGGCGGACTGGTGGCCCGGCGTCCGAGAAGAACTCATCGAACGGCAGCTCGAGGACGGGTCGTGGGCCGACCGTCACGCCGGCGGGGCGTACGGCGCCGCGATGGCGCTGATCGTTCTCCAAATGCCCAAGCGATATCTGCCGATCTTCCAGAAATGATCCGACGCTCTGTTCCCATCCTGTGCGCCCTCGCGGGCGTGTTCCCCGCGTACGCGTCGCAGCGCGCGCTGGTGAGCGACGACCTGCGCACGCGCCAGATCAGCACGCTACTGATGCTGTCGGACAGCGGGGTGGAGATCGAAGACGACGTGTCGTCGGTCCGTCGCCTCCCGGCCGACGGGCTCCTGGGCGTGACACAAACCGGCGAACGCGCCGTGAGCCCGACCCCCGGCTTCGGCTGGATCGAGCTTGTTGACGGGCAGCGGTACGTTGGGCGCTCGGCCGAGCGAGCGAGCGAGGAAGAATCGATCGCGTGGGACCACCGCGACTTCGGCGTCCTGTGGATCCCGCTCGAATCCGTGCTGCGCGTGTCGCCCTCCGGGGAATCCCCGGCGCGGGCGCGCGACGACGCCCCGGTTAGCGACCGTGTGTACCTCACCAACGGCGACGTGCTGACGGGCTACATCGTGCGCGCGGGCGCCGACTTCGCGGTCGAGACCGACGCGGGCGAGCTCAGCGTTGCGCCCGCGGAATTGGTCTCGCTCGCCCGGCTGTCCAACCCGTCGTCGGCCCCCGAGGGGGTCTACCTGTGGACGGCCGACGGTTCGGTGTTCGCCGCCGAGTCGGTCATCGACCTCACGGGCGAGCGCGTCCAGGTGGTGCTCCGCTCGGGCGAGAGCGCGGCCCTCGAGGTGTCGCAGATCCTCGGCGTGGCGTTCGAGGCGGAGCGCTACGTCCCGCTGGCATCGCTCGAGGCGCACACGACCCTTCCACGCAGCCGGCGCTGGTCCGTCGAGCCGTCCGCGACCCCGGCGCCGGGCAGCCTCGACGCCCCGCTCCTGTTTGCGCCGGACATCACGATCCCCGGCGCGATGACGCTCCGCTGGTCGCTCCCGAGCGGGGCTCTCCGCTTCGGCGCCACGGCTGTCATGCCGCCGAGCGCGTTCCCCTGGGGCGACTGCGAGATCGTGGTGCGCAGCGGCGGGGACGAGATCCAGCGGGCTCGCCTCAACGAAGAATCGCCACGCTTCGAGATCAACGCGCGGCTGGTGTCGTCGGATCTCGAGATCGAGGTGCTCGCCGGCGTCAACGGCGCCGTGCACGACGAGGTGACGCTGATCGCGCCGCTCGTTCTTCTCGAACCGCGCTGAGCGCTCAGACGGATTCGAACAACGGTGTGTCCGCGTCGCTGACGCGCACGTCGTACCCGCCCATCGCACGAGAGAGACGCGCCGCGAGCGTGGGCATGAAGCCGCGTTCGGTGTTGGTGTGCCCCGCGAGCAGGACGCCGCAGCTCCGGTGAACGGCCGCGAGGCCCTCGTGATGGCTCATCTCGCCGGTAAAGAAGAGGGTGCACCCGTCGTCGATCGCGGCGTCGAGGAGATCGGCGCCGGAACCGGCGCACACGCCGATCCGCGTGACGGGCTCGTCGTTGACCAGCGCTGTCTTGACGACCGGGAGCCCGAGGTTTGCTTTGATGCGCTGGGCGAGTTCCGTCGGGCGGGCGGGGCGGTCGAGGGTGAGCCGGCGCCCGGCGCCGAGTCGACGGTTGGGCTTGGCTGTCAGCGGGTAGACGTCCCACGCGGGTTCCTCGTAGGGGTGGAACCGCTCGAGCATCTCTCGTGCGAGCCCGAGTGCGCGCCCGGGGCAGACCATCTCGAGGCGGACCTCGTCGACGCGTTCGAACGCCCCGGCTTCGCCTCGTGTCGGTGTGGCGCCCTCGCCGGCCAGGAACGTGCCGACGCCGTCGAGTTCAAAGGAGCATCGCTTGTAAAGACCGATGCGCCCGGCGCCGATCGACGCGAGCGCGTCGCGCACCTTCTCGGCGTCTTCGCGCGGGACGAAGGTGACGATTTTGTGGTCGGCCCCGTCGCTGTGACGCTTCGCGGGATCAAGTGCGCGGACGTCGCCGAAACTCGCCGAGGGCGCTTGGCCCGCCGGGGCGAGGGCGCCGCAGAGCCAGTCGGTGAGCCCGTCCTCGACCGCGTCGAGCGCCGTGTGCGGGGAGTAGACAGCCATGCCCGCCTCGATCGCCCGGAGGAGGGCGAGGGATTTGACGTCGGGCCCGGCGAGCCGCTTGGTCGGGCGGAAGAGAGGCGGGTGGTACGAGACGATCGCGCTCGCCCGGGCCCGCGCCGCATCCTCGACGACGGCCGGGGTGCAGTCGACGGTGATCACCACCGGGCCGGTCAGCTCGCGGGACGGGTCGCCCACGACGAGGCCTACGTTGTCCCATTCCTCGGCGAGCCTCGGGTCCGCGATCGACCCCATGGCCCTCATCAGATCTTCAACCTTCATGCGCCGCCCTCCAGGGGACACCAGCCTACGCGACGCCGGCCCCGCGGGCACTACACTGCTCGCATGAGTCCAACCCCCGCCACCGACGGGCAGAGCGGCGTCAAGACCTTCGTTCTCGACACCAACGTTCTGCTCTACAACCCCGACGCGCTCTTCGTTTTCGAGGACAACGACGTCGTTATCCCCTTCGCGGTGGTCGAGGAGCTCGACGACTTCAAGCGGGGCAACGAGGACCTCGCCCGCAACGCGAGGCGGTGCATCCGTCATCTCGACCGCCTGCGCGGGCTCGGGAAGATCACCGAGGGCGTTCCCTGGGGCGAGAACGGGACCACCGGGCGCGTGCGCATCGCGGTGGGCGAGGAGGAGCGCCCCGCGGCGATCTCCAAGGACACGCCCGACAACCGCATCATCGGGGTCGCCCACGCGCTCCTGCGAGAAGGCCTGCGCGCCATCTTTGTGTCCAAGGACATCAACGCGCGCATCAAGGCCGACGCGCTCGGCATCGCGGCAGAGGACTTCGAGCACCGCAAGGTTGACGCGGACCGTCTCTTCACCGGGTTCTTCGAGGTCGAAACGACCGGTGGGGTTATCGACGAGCTCTACGAGCAGCGCATGCTCCCGCTCGATCGCATTGACGAGAAGCTGAATTACAGCGAGGCCGACGGTTCGTCGTTCGAGCACGAGCTCTCTCCCAACGAGTTCGTGATCCTCAAGGACGCGGCGGACGAATCGCACTCAGGGCTCGCGCGCCGTCTCGCGGACACGGAGCACCTGATCCCGGTCTCCACGCCGCGCAAGCCGATCTTCGGCGTCATGTCGCGCAACACAGAACAGACGCTCGCGATGGACCTGCTCCTCGACGACGACGTGCGCCTGGTCACGCTCACCGGCGGGGCGGGCACGGGCAAGACGCTCCTCGCGCTCGCCGCGGGGATGAACAAGGTGTTCCAGGAGGAACGCTACGACAAGCTCCTCGTCGCGCGCCCCATCGTCCCGATGGGCAAGGACATCGGCTACCTGCCGGGCGAGAAGGACGAGAAGCTCTCCGCGTGGATGCAGCCGATCTTCGACAACCTCGAGTACCTGCTCTCGACCCGCGGGAGCGCGTTCCAGTCGCCCGAGTCGATCAGCACCGAGCAGCGCCTCGAGCGCCTCCTCGCCGACGGCAAGCTGATGCTCGAAGCCCTGACGTACATCCGCGGGCGTTCGATCCCCAACCAGTTCATGATCGTTGACGAGGCGCAGAACCTGACGCCGCACGAGGTCAAGACGATCATCAGCCGTGCGGGCGAGGGCACCAAGCTGGTGCTCACCGGCGACATCGAGCAGATCGACAACCCGTACCTCGACTCCGCGTCCAACGGGCTGTCCTACTCGATCGAGCGCCTCAAGGGCGCCGGCATCGTTGGGCACGTGACGCTGCGCAAGTCCGAGCGCAGCGAGCTGGCGAGCCTCGCCGCCGAGAAACTGTAAGAGAGCCCGGCCCCGTTCTGAGGCCGGGCCCCTGTGTTGTGTTGCCGTGGGTCAGCGACGCCTGCGCAGCGCGCCCATGGCGGCGAAACCGAAGAGCGACGCCGCGCCGGGCGCGGGCACGAACGTCAGGTCGATCTGGACGAACGATCCCGCGTCGAACAGGTACGGCCCGGTGATGATCCGGACCCAGTCGTCGCCGAACTCGATGTTGTCGGCGCTGAACGCCGCGTAGGCGGGCGGGGCGCCGTCCTCGGTGACGATGCTGCCGCCGAACGAGACGGAGACCGCGCCGATGTACTGCTCGGGATCCCCGACGACGTCGATGTCGCGGATCTCCATCGCGGTTGGTTCGTGCCCCGAGTCAAACCACGGGCTAAACCAGGCTACGTAGGTGTCGAGCCGGATCGAATGGCTGGTGAAATCCAGGGTGAAGTTCACGTCTTGCGAGATGGAAAGCGAGTACTCGACCCCGGGGTCTGCGACCACCACGGTGTCTCGCAGTGATTCGCTGCCGTTGAGCTGGGCGCGTCCCCAGATCTCAACGCTGTCGCCCAGCATCGACGCGTGGGCGGGGATCGCGGTCAGGGCCGTGAGGGCCAGCGCGGGAACACAGAAGCGGTTGCGGCTCTTCATTATGGATTCTCCTCTTGCAATTGGCTGGCGCCGGGCGGGAACACACGCCCGCAGCGTCGGCGTATGCGTCTGCGCGAGCAGGGAGGATCTCTCAGCAAGCGTGCAAAAAGGCGCTGTTTCACGAGTTCCCGGCGGACTCTTGACGCGTCCGGGGGCTCGGGTACAGTGTTGGGCTGCCCGGGACTCATCGGGCGCCAGCTTCTTGGGCCCCATCGTCTAGTCTGGTCCAGGACGCCAGGTTCTCATCCTGGAAACCGGGGTTCGAATCCCCGTGGGGTCATTTACGGCCATGCCGTGAACGACGACCGAATCAAGGGAGCCCCCGGGCTCCCTTGTTTGTTATCGGGCGCGGCAGCGCCCACCCGCTGCAAACCCACCCTCTCACCGGTGAACCGCGCCGCCGCGTGTTGCCCCGCCGCGGATGTATTTGAGCGTTGATGTGTTGAGGCAGGGGTTCCCAGCCTCGCAGCAGGATTGCAGCCCGCGACCGAGCGGGAGGAGGAGCAGCCATGAGCACCAAGTCACGCACCACCACCAGTATTCTCACCGCCGCCGGCGCCGCGCTCGCCATTACCGGCGTCGCGCTGATGAGCCCGCTCGCGTCGGCTCAGGGCTCGATCCACGACGCCGGCAACGGCGACGGCATCGCCGGCAACAGCGGCGGGTCAACCTCGCCCGCCGAGATCACGCTCACGGGCATCGTGCGTGACTTCCGCGAACGCAACGACGCCAGCGGCAACGGGCACCCCGACTTTGAGCGACGCCCCAGCTCGGGCTTCGGGCATTACATGGGCAACATCGAGATGGAGCTCGACGACAACTTCAAGCCCGTCTTCAGCGGCGAAGGCGCGAAGGTCAACCGCCAGTGGAAGGACAGCGCCGGGCGCCCCATCCACCCGTCGCTCTACGACCCCAGCCTCGGTGATTCCGCCGGCGCATGGGGCTCGGACGACTCGGGCGGCATCACTTCGGCGAGCAGCTTCGCCCAGTGGTTCCGCGACACGCCCGGGAAGAATATGTCCAAGCCGCTCGACATCACGCTCGTGCGCCAAGCGAACAGCAACGTCTACGTCTTCGACGACCGCCAGGACCCGTTCTATCAGAACCGCGGCGGCTTCTTCCCGATCAACAACGACCTCTTCCTCAACAGCTCCGGCGACAACAAGAACTTCCACTTCACGTACGAGCTCCAAACCGAGTTCGTCTACGAGGCCAACTCCGGGCAGATCTTCACGTTCAACGGCGACGACGACGTCTGGGTCTTCATCGACGGGCGCTGCGTGATCGATATCGGCGGCGTCCACGGGCGGACCGCGCAGACGGTCGATCTCGACCGCCTCGACTGGCTCGACGACGGCGGGGTCTACCGCCTGAGCTTCTTCTTCGCCGAGCGTCACCGCACGCAGTCGAACTTCCGCGTCGAGACGACCCTCCAGCTCCGCGCCGCGGCGCTCCCGACGGTCGCCGGCATGGCCGACTAACCCACGACGCACCATCCTGCTGCCACCCGATCCTTGCGAGGGCCCCTTCCGGAACACTGGAGGGGACCCTTTTTTCATTGGCGGGATACACTCGTGGGCCCTATGAACGCCGTCTCGCCCATCTCGCCCCTCGCCAGCACGTGCGAGGAGTTCGTCGCCGCCTCCGAACGCAAGGACCGCGCCCGGCGTGACTACCGCGCGTTCCATCGCGCCGCGGAAGGGTTCGAGGGGCTCGTCCCCCGCCCGCACCACGTCGCCGAGAGCGAGAGCAGCGAGGGCGTCGTGCGCAAGTTCCTGCTGCGCGTGCCCAGCGCCCCCGTCCGCGCCGGGTCCAGGGCCCTGCCCGTCCTGGGCGACGAATCCCTCGAGACAGAATCGGTCGTCATCCCGATGGCGACCCGGCGTGGCGACACCACCCACACGCTCTGCGTCTCCTCGCAGGTCGGGTGCGCGATGGGCTGCGAGTTCTGCGAGACGGCGCAGATGGGTCTCATCCGCTCACTCACCCCCGACGAGATCGTCGCGCAGTGGTGGGCCGCGACGCACTACCTCGGGCAGAGCATCAAGAACATCGTCTTCATGGGGATGGGCGAGCCGCTCGACAACCTCGACGCGGTCCTCCAGGCCATCGCTGTGCTGACCGATCACTCGGGCCCCGCCGTCGCGATGAGCAACATCACCGTCTCCACGGTCGGGCGCGTCAAGGAGATGCGCGTCCTGAGCGAGCGCGTCCGCGAGCACGGCTGGAAGCGCTTGAACCTCGCCGTCTCGGTCAACGCGCCCAACGACGAGATCCGTAACGCGATCATGCCCTTCAACCGGGCGGCGCCCCTCGACGAGCTGATCGAGGTGCTCGAGAACTGGCCGCTGCGTTCCTCGATGGGCATCTGCGCCGAGTACGTGCTGATCCCCGGCGTCAACGACGCCGACGAGCACGCCGACGAGCTGGCTCACCGCGTGCGCAATGTCCGCTGCTGCGTGAACGTGATCCCGTACAACCCGCGCCGCGATTCCCCGTGGCCCGCGCCCGAGGAGCGGGACGTGCAGCGGTTTCTTGACCGCCTGGAGTCGCGCGGGCAGTTCTGCAAGCGCCGGCGCACCAAGGGGCGCGATTCGATGGCCGCGTGCGGGCAGCTCGGCAACGAGCGCATCCGCGGGCGCCGCCTCGTTGACAACTAACTCAGCCCGCGCGCCGCGCCGCCGTCGATCACCAGCGTCGTTCCCGTGACAAACGCCGCCGCTTCGCTGCACAGGTACGCCGCGCCCTCCGCGAACGCGTCCGGGTCGCCGACACGCCCGGCGGGGATGCTCGCGGACAGCCGTTCGAAGAGGGCGTCCTCGCTCTCGCCCCCGTCTCGCCGCAGGTGGAGCAGGCGCTCCGTCGCGTGCATGCCGGGGCAGAGGGTGTTGATCGTGACGCCCCGCGGCGCGAGCTCGTCGGCGAGGCTCTTGGAGAGGCCCACGATCGCCGGGCGCAGCGCGTTGCTGATCGTCAGGCCGGGGATCGGCTGCTTTGCCGAGACGCTCGCGACGTTGACGATCCGTCCCCAGCCGCGCTCCATCATCCCGGGCGCCGCCGCGCGCACGAGCCGCACGACATTGAGGAGCGTCGCGTCGTAGGACGCCAGCCACGCCTCGTCGTCGCACTCGAAGAACGCCCCCGGCTTCGGGCCGCCGGTGTTGGTGATCAGGATGTCCAGCGCCCCGTGCGCTCGTTCGGCCTCGCGCACGGCCGTCGCGCAGCCCTCGGCGGTCGAGACATCCGCGAGGACGCCCTCCGCTTGTCCGCCCAGCGCCGTGATCTCGCTGACCACGCTCTGAACAGCTTCGGCGCCGCGCGCGCTCACGCACACGGAAACGCCCTCGCGCGCCAGGCGCCGCGCGATCGCGCGCCCGAGCCCCTTGCTTCCCGCCGTGACCAGCGCCGTCTTGCCCGCGATCCCCAGGTCCATCTCACGCCCCCCCACTCGCCGCGACGCGCAGCGAGATGTATTTGGTTTCCGTGTACTCGTCCATCGCCCAGCGCCCGCCCTCGCGCCCGAGCCCGGAGCGCTTGAAGCCGCCGAAGGGCGCGGGCGCCGCCGAGGGGAGCCCGTCGTTGGCCCCGACGACGCCGTACTGCAGCGCCTCGCAGACGCGCGTGAGGCGCGAGGCGTCGCGTGTGAAGGCGTACGCCGCGAGCCCGTACTCGCTGTCGTTCGCGAGCGCGACGCCCTCTTCCTCGCTCTCGAACCGCGCGAGCGGGGCCACGGGCCCGAACGTCTCGTCCTGCGCGAGCATCATCTCTGACGTGAAGCCGTCGAGCACCGTCGGGGCGTAGAAGCGATCAACGCCGCCGTCCACGGGCACCCGCTCCCCGCCGCACAGAAGTTCCGCCCCGTGCTCGATCGCGTCGCGCACGTGCGTTTCGATCTTGTCCACCGCCGCGTCGTTGATCATCGGGCCGACATCAACGCCCTCGTCGCTCCCGATCCCGACCCGCAGCGCGCGCACCCGCTCGGTCAGCGCGTCGCGGAACGCGCCGTAGACCCCGCTCTGCACGTAGATCCGGTTGGGCGCGATGCACGTCTGCCCGCCGTTGCGGAACTTCGCCGCGACCGTCTGCTCGACCGCGAGATCGAGGTCCGCGTCGTCGAAGACCAGCAGCGGCGCGTGACCGCCGAGCTCGAGCGACAGGTTCACCACACGCTCGGCCGACTGAGCGATGAGCTTCGATCCCACCGCCGTCGATCCCGTGAACGACACCTTGCGGACCGCGCGGTGCGCAAAGAGAGCCCCGCCGATCGCGCTCGAGTCCCCGGTCACGACGTTCACCACGCCGGGCGGGATCTCCGCCTCGAGCGCGAGCTCCCCGATCGCCAGCGCCGAGAGGGGCGTCAGCTCCGACGGCTTGATGACCACGGTGCAGCCGCACGCCAGCGCCGGGCCGATCTTGCGGGTGATCATCGCGGAGGGGAAGTTCCACGGCGTGATGATCCCGCAGACCCCCACCGCTTGGCGCACCGCGAGCACGCGCTTGTCGCCCGCGGGGGCAGGGAGGATGTCGCCCCGGAGCCGCACGCCCTCGCCGGCCGCCCACGTAAGAAACGAGGCGGCGTACGCGATCTCCCCACGCGCCTCGCGCAGGGGTTTGCCCTGTTCGAGCGTCATCAGCTCGGCGAGCCGATCCGTGTCGCGGAGCATCAACCGCCCGAGGCGGTCGACCCGCTCGCAGCGTTCGCTCGGCGGGCGGGACCGCCACCGGTCGAGGGCGCTTGCGGCGGCGTCCACGCCCCGCGTGGCGTCTTCGGCCCCTCCGTTGGGGACCGTCGCGACGCCCTCGTCCGTCGCGGGGTTCTGCACCGCGACGACGTCGCCGCTCACGGCCCCCGGTCGCGTGTCTCCGATGAGCATCTGTTCGGCTCGCATTGGCTCCTCCGCGTCTTCTCGGACGTTCTCTCCTTCGAGCCTATGCCAGTCCGACAACCCCCGCTGAACCCGTCGCCCGGAAGGACCGATGACGAGTCCGGCACCGCACCAGGAGCATCACATGAGCACGCCGACCAGAGATGAATCGCCGATCCAGAGCGAGTTCGCCGGGGATCCGGACATGCGAGAACTCGTCGAGTTCTTCGTCGATCAGATGCCTGACCGTGTCCGCGCGCTGCAGCAGTCGCTCGAGAGCGGCGCTCTTGAGGATGTCCGCTCGATCGCCCACCAGCTCAAAGGCGCCGGCGGCAGCTACGGGTTCCCGCAGATCACCGAGTCCGCACGCATGCTCGAAGAGCAGGCCGACAGCGCGGACATCGACGCCGTGCGACGCGGCGTGGACGAGCTCATCTCCATCTGCAACCGCACGGCGGCCTGATAAAGGACCCCCGCCGCCATGGGCGAGATCACGGACCCAACCACCGCGGCGCGGATCCTCGTCATCGACGACGCGGACGACATCCATCGTCTGCTCAAAAAGAAGCTCGAGGACGAGGGGTACGAGGTGTGCTCCGCCTACGGCGGCCAAGAGGGCATCGAGTCCGCCCGCCGATCGCTCCCCAGCCTCATCCTGCTCGACCTCACGATGCCCGACGTGGACGGCTTCGAGGTCCTCCGCGACCTCAAGGGCGACGAGGCGACCATGCACGCCCCGATCATCCTGCTCTCGGGCAGTAACGAGACCCAGGACATCATCATGGGGCTCGAGCTCGGGGCGGCGGACTTCGTCAAGAAGCCCTTTGACTTCTCCGAGCTCCGCGCCCGCGTGCGCTCCGCGATCCGCATCCACAAGCTCCTCGGGCTGCTCGCCCAGCGGGCGCAGATCGACGGGCTGACCGGGCTCTGGAACCGCGCGTACTTCGACTCGCGCCTCGACAGCGAGCTCAGCGAGGCCTCCCGCACCGGCGCCCCGCTGTCTCTTGCGATGTGCGACATCGACCACTTTAAGGCGATCAACGACCTGTACGGTCACCCCGCGGGCGACGCCGTCCTCGAGGGCTTCGCCCGCCTGCTCATCGAAGAGCTGCGCAAGCACGACGTGGCGTGCCGGTACGGCGGCGAGGAGTTCGCCGTCATCTTCGCCAACACGTCAGAGAACGACGCGGCCCGGGTGCTCGAACGCATCCGCGAGCGTCTGGAAAAACAGGTCTGGCCGAACCACCCCGAACGGAGCGTCACCGCGTCGTTCGGGCTCGCGTCGGCGGACCCGACCGCGCTGGACGCCAACGCGCTCGTCGGGCAGGCCGACGGCGCGCTCTACCGCGCCAAGGCGAACGGGCGCAACCGCCTCGTCCGCCGGGCCGCGTCCTGATTCACACGTTGGAGTGGCGCACGACCGAGCCCTCGGTCATGAAGACGACGTCCTCGCCGATATTCGTGCTGAGGTCGGCGATCCGCTCGACCGCGCGCGTGACCGAGAGCACGTTGATCGCGCTGCCCGTCCACTGCACGTTCTCGGGGATCTCCGCGCTCGCCCAGTCGTAGATCCGGCGCTGGAGATCGTCAACGATCTGGTCGCTCGCCCGCACCTTCCGCGCCAGGTCGGCGTCGTTGTCCGCGAGGGCCTTGAGCGCGTCGGCGAGCATCCGCAGCGTGTGCTCGATCATCAGGCTCAGCGCCGCCGGCTTCTCGAACGTCGCCGACTCGTCGCCGTGCAGCGTCCGCTTCGCGACGCCCTTGGCGAGATCGGCGATCCGCTCGAGGTCGTTGTCGATGCGCAGCACCGCCAGCACGAACCGGAGGTCCCGGGCCACGGGGGCGTACAGCGCCAGCACCTGCACGCACTCGGCCTCGACCCGCAGGTCCATCTGATCGATGATCCGGTCGCGGGAGATCGCCATCCGCGCCGCCTCCCGGTCCCCGCGCAGGAAGATTCCGAGGCACTCCTCGACATGTTCTTCGACCGCGGCTCCCATCGTCAGGATGGAACGGCGGAGGGCGGTCAGCGAGCTATGCAAATCATGCGAGGTCATGCGATCTCCGAATTCACCAGACAGAAAAAGGCGTTGAGAATAGTAGGCGCCCCACGCGGGTTAGCCGAATCGCCCGGTAACGTAGTCCTCGGTCTGCTGTTCCTTGGGGGTGGTAAACAGCGCCGAGGTCGGTCCCCATTCGACCAGCCGACCCTCGTAGAAGAAGACCGTCTGGTCGCTGATCCGTGACGCCTGCTGCATGTTGTGGGTCACGATCACGATCGTGTAGTCGTTCCGGAGCTCGCCGATGAGCTCCTCGATCCGGGCCGTGCTCTTCGGGTCGAGCGCCGACGCGGGCTCGTCCATCAGCAGGACGTCCGGCTCGACCGCCAGCGTGCGCGCGATGCACAGCCGCTGCTGCTGACCCCCCGACAGCCCAAGCGCCGACTTGTTGAGACGGTCCTTGACCTCGTCCCACAGCGCGGCCTGGGTCAGCGAGCGCTCCACCAGATCGTCGAGGTCCGACTTCCTCCACTTCGCGTGCAAGCGCGGCCCGAACGCGATGTTGTCGTAGATCGACTTCGGGAACGGGTTCGGCTTCTGGAACACCATGCCCACCCGGCGGCGCAGATCCACCACGTCGAGCTTCGGGTCGAGCAGGTTCACGTCGCCCAGCGTCATCGTTCCTTTGCAGTGCGCGCTGTCAACGAGGTCGTTCATGCGGTTGATCCACCACAGGAACGTGCTCTTGCCGCAGCCCGAGGGCCCGATGAGCGCGGTGACGTTCTTGGAGAACACATCGAAGTCCAAGCTGTGCAGCGCCTGAAAATCGCCGTACCACGCGCAGAAATCACGGATCGCGATCTCGACGGTCTTCACCTCGTCCCCGGGGAGGACCTCCGAGGGGGGAGCGACGCGCGCGGGCGAGCGGCGCACCGGCTCGGTCACGCTCGTGGCGGTCGATTCGCGGTGGGTGTGTGCGGTGTCGTTCATTGCAGTGGTTTCTGGAACTTGGCGCGGATCACAACAGCCGCGGCGTTGAACGTCAGCAGGATGACGAGCAGGACGATGATCCCCGACGCCGCCACCTTGTGGAACTCCTCCTGAGGCCTCCCGGCCCAGTTGAAGATCTGCAGCGGCATCGCGGTGTAGATGCTCATCAAATTTTCGGGGGTGAACTTCATGAAGAGCGCCGCGCCGACGGCCAGCAGCGGCGCCGCCTCGCCGATCGCCCGGCTCATCGCCAGGATCGCGCCCGTCATGATGCCGGGCAGCGCCGCCGGGAGCACGACCTTCGACGTCGTCTGCCAACGCGTCGCGCCCATCGCGCGCGAGCTCTGGCGCAGCGTGTTCGGCACCGCCCGCAGCGCCTCCTGCGACGCGATGATCACCACAGGGAGCACGACGAGCGTGAGCGCCAAGGCGCCGGTCAGCACCGAGTTGCCAAAGGGCAGACGCAGGTGCCAGAAGCTGTACTCATCGCCGATCGCCACCGGGTCCTGCGTGGACATCAGCCCCCAGAAGCGACCGAACGCGGTGAGCGCGACCATCCCGTAGACGATCGACGGCACGCCGGCGAGGTTCGCGATGTTCAGTTGGATGAACCGCGTCAGGCGGTTCTTCGAAGAGTACTCCTCGAGGAACACCGCGGTCCCCACGCCCAGCGGCAGCGAGAACGCCGCGGTCAGGACCATCAGCCACAGCGAGCCGATGATCGCGATATGGAACCCGGCGTTGTCCGGCTTGCGCGACGGACCGCTCGAGAGGAAATCCCAGTCGAGGTGCTTGACGCCGTCCTTGAGGATCGCCCCGATGAGGACGAGCAGGACCGCGACGGCAAAGAACGTCACACCGGCGCACACCCACTTGAACACGCGGTCGATGCGCGTGCGCGAGCGGTTCGAGCGCAGCCGGAGAGGGGCCGGAGAACTCACGCGTACTCCTCCCGGAACTTCGAGCGGATCCGCGCCCCGACCAGCGTGACGAGGAACGTCATGACGAACAGCGTCGCCGCCACGCCGTAGATCGACTGGTACTCCACCCCGCCCGCCTGCACGTCGCCGGTCGAGATCTGCACGATGTACGCCGTCAGCGTCTGGATGCTGTCGCGCGGGTCGAGCGTCATCACCGCCGACTGCCCGGCGGCGAGCGTCACGATCATCGTCTCGCCGATCGCCCGCGCGATCGCGAGCAGGAACGCCGCGATGATGCCCGAGAGCGCCGCCGGAACGACCACGCGGATCGAGACGTCAAAACGAGTCGCGCCCGCCGCGTACGCACCGTGGCGCAGCGAGCGCGGCACGGCGCGGAGCGCGTCCTCCGAGAGCGAGCTCACCGTCGGGATGCACATGATCCCCACCGCGAGCCCGGCGCTCAGCGCGTTGTACGTCCCGAACCCTTGCTCGAAGCCCAACGCCATGCCCGTGTGCGCCCAGATCCAGTTAATGCTCGGCGTGATCACGACCAGCGCGAAGTACCCGTAGACGACCGTGGGCACGCCCGCGAGCACCTCGAGGATCGGCTTGATCGTCGCCCGCGTCTTCGGGTGCGCGTACTCGCTCAGGTAGATCGCCGAGATCAGCCCCAGGGGGAGCGCCGTCAGCGCCGCGATCCCCGTCACCAGCAGCGTCCCCGCGATCAGCGGGAGCACGCCGTACTTGTGCTCCGCGCCCAGCAGCGGCGTCCACTCCGTCCCGGTCAGGAACGAGATGACGCCCACCTCAGGGCGGGAGAAGAACGCCGAGGCTTCCTTCCCGAGCAGCACGATGATCGACACCGTGACCGCGACGCTGAAGAGGGCGCAGCTCACCAACGCCAACGTCACAAGGGATTCACGCGCCCGCAGTGCTCTGCGGGAGCGTGGGATCCCTCGTTGGACGGACGCCGTGGCGTGTTCGGTATTGGGGTCAGGCGTCACAGATCTCTTACTTGTAGAGATCCGTGAGGGGCTTGTGGACCTTCTCGCCGCCCGAGGTCAGGAAGCGGGTGCCCGTCTCGCGGGTGTCCCAGACGCGACGGACGCTCTTCGAGACGCTCGTGGGCAGGCCGACGTAGCCGACCTCGCCCGCGAGCTCGGCGGCGTTGTCGAGGTAGAAGTCAACGAACGCTTCGACCTGGGGCTCCTCGGCGGCCTGGGCCGACACGTAGATGAACAGCGGGCGGCTGAAGGGGGCGTAGGAGCCGTTCTCGACCGTTCGCGAGCTGGGCGTGACGGGGCCGTTGCCGCCGTCGATCGGGACCGCGCGGAGCTTGTTCTTGTTCTCGACGTAGTAGGCGTAGCCGAAGAAGCCGATGCCGCCCTCGCTGCCCGAGACGCCGCGCACGAGGATGTTGTCGTCCTCGGACACCTGCATGTCGCTGCGGATGGAACCGGTCTTGCCCGCGACGACTTCCTTGAAGTAGTCGAACGTGCCGGAGTCGGTGCCGGGGGCGTAGATGTCGATGGGCTTGTTGGGCCAGCCGGCGCGGATGTCGTCCCAGCTGTCAACCGTCGAGCCGTCGAGGAAGATCTTCTTGAGGTCCTCAACCGTCAGCGAGTCCACCCAGGTGTTCTTCGGGTTGACGACGACGCACAGGCCGTCGTACGCGACCGGGAGCTCGATGAACTCGATCCCGGCGCTGTCGAGGGAGGAGCGCTCCTTCGACTTGATCGGACGCGACGCGTCAGAGATGTGCGTCTCGCCCGCGGCGAACTTCTTGAAGCCGCCGCCGGTGCCCGAGAAGCCGACGCTCACGCGCACACGGGGCTGCTCGTTGTAGAACTCCTCGGCCACAGCCTCGGTGATCGGGTAGACCGTCGAGGACCCGTCGATCGCGACAGCGCCGCGCATCGTGGGCTTGGCGAACGCCGTGGGGAGAACAGTGGTCGCCGCGACAGCGGCAAACAGAGCGGTGCGTCGAAGCATGGGGTATCTCCGTTGTGTTCGGTGTAGATCGGAGCCGTCGGTTCAGCAGCACACTACCCATGGGTCGCCCGGACACATCCCCCGACTCTGTTAAGAAACCGCTAAATAGAGCCGCTAGAGGCCGCTATCGGGCCTCGGGCCGCCTCGGGATCCGCACCCAGAAGCGACTCCCCTGCCCGACCTCGCTCGTCACGCCGATCTCGCCGCCGTGCAGGATCGCCACGTGCTTCGCGATCGCCAGCCCGAGCCCCGTCCCGCCCATCTCCCGCGAGCGCGCCGGGTCCACGCGGTAGAACCGCTCGAAGAGGCGCGACAGGTGCTCCTCCGGGATCCCCGGGCCCTCGTCCTCGACGCTGAACTGCACCTGACCCTGCTCCTCGAGGCTCGCGCCGCCCAGGCGGATCGTCGTGCCCTCCGGGCTGTACCGGATCGCGTTCGCGAGCAGGTTCCCGATCGCCTGTGTGACCAAGCCCCGGTTGAGCTCGGCCGCAGCCCCTTTCTCGCACACGATCTCGATCGTGATCCGCTTCCGCTCGACGTCCGGTCCGAACGAGCCAGCGACGTCCTCGAGCAGCTCGCGCGCGTCCGTGTACGCGAGCCCGCGCAGCCCGCCCGAGTCCGGCGTCTCCAGCCGCGCCAGCTCGAGCATGTCCTCGATGATCGCCGAGAGCCGCTCCGCGTTCCGACGGATGATCGCGATAAACCGCGCCCGGTCCTCCGCGTCGGCCTCGGCGCACTCGTCGAGCGTCTCGATGTACCCGAGGATGTTCGTCACTGGCGTGCGCAGCTCGTGCGACGCGTTCGAAGCGAAGTCCCGGCGCAGGCTCTCGAGCTTGCGCAGGCGCGTCACGTCCTGAAGAACGATCACCACGCCCGCCAGCGACCCCTCCGCGTCAAGCAGCGGGCGGCTCGACGCCGCGACGATCCGCTCGGGCGCCCCCCGCAGCGCGAACTCGTCGCTCCGCAGGTCCGCCGCGCCGGTCGAGCTGTCCGCGAACCGCAGCAGCGCGGGCTGACGCACCGCCTCCTGGAGCAAGCGCCCGCGCACCGCGTCCGGGTCAAGGTTCAGCAGCCGCTCCGCGACCCGGTTCGTGTTCATCACCCGCTGGTCGAGGTCCAGCGCGATCACCGCCCCGGGCATCGAGCGAAGGATCGCCTTCGCCTCCGAGCGCTGCGTCGCCAGCAGCGACACCCGCTCGGTCAGCGATCCCAGCGTGCTCTCGAGCGCGCTGACGAGCCGGACGAACTCCCGAGGCCCGTCCTGAGGCAGATCGCGCGGGCGCTCCGTCTTGCCCACGCGCGTCACCGCCGCTCCCAGCCGGCGCGCCGCCCGACGGACCGCACGCCGCGTCCGACCCGTCAGCCACACCCCGCCCAGCGCGAACCCCGCGCCGCTCAGCACCGCCACCAGCCCCGCGAGACGCACCGCCGCGCCGAGGCCCAGCACCGGCGACCCCGCGACCAGCGACCGCCCGTCCGAACGCACCACGATCATCCCCCCGCCCGCCGGGGACCGGAGCACCCGCCCCGTGCGATGGCGCAGGGCCTGCGACCCCGCCAGCGCCAGCGCGGGCTCGACCGCGTGCTCGGGGACAACCCCCGACACCGCCCGGTGCCCGCCCTCGCCGTCGCTCTCGAGGACCCACTCACCCGGACGCAGCGGCGGCGCGGCCTCGCTCAGCAGCGCCTCGGCGCGGGCCGCCGCCTCGCCGAGCAAACGCTCCCGCTCCGCCACGACCACGACCACCCCGCCCAGCGCCGCGGCCAGAGCCGCCACGACCACCAGGCGCACCCGCAGCCCGCCGAAGGGGTCGCTCGCGTTCCGCTCATACGTTGATCGCGTGGTCACGCGTACAGATTACGCGTCGCCGTCTGGGCCCGTCGTCACGCGGTACCCGACGCCGCGGACCGTCTCGATCACGTCGCCCGAATCCCCGAGCTTCCGTCGCAGGGACGCGACGTGCACGTCGATCGCCCGGCTCGACAGCACCGTGCCCTCGCCGCGGATCGCCGAGACGATCTGATCGCGCGTGCGCACGAACCCCGGACGCAGCGCCAAGAAGTGCAGCAGGCGGAACTCCGTGATCGTGAGATCGACCTTCTCGCCCTTGGAACGGACGATGTGGCGCTCGCTGTCGATGTCCAGCGACGCGCCCGCGAGGAGCAGGCGCCCGTTTGCCGACACGTCCGGGTCCCCGTCTTCGCGCCGGCGCAGCACCGCCTTGAGCCGCGCCATCAGCACCCGCGGGCTAAACGGCTTGGTGACGTAGTCGTCCGCGCCGAGCTCCAGCCCGGCGACAACCTCCGCCTCCTCGCCCTTGGCCGACACGATCACGATCGGCAGCGTCGCCGTCTCCGGGTCGCGCTTCAGCCGCCGGCACACCTCGAGCCCGTCGAGGTCGGGCAGCATGATGTCCAGGGACACAACGTCGGGCGCCCGCTGCTTCACCGCTTCGAGCGCCTCGCTCCCCGACCGCGCGATGCGCGCATCGAAGCCGTTGCGCTCCGCGTGGTAGCGGATCAGGTCTGCGATTTCGGGTTCGTCCTCGACAATCAGGACGCTGGTCTGAGTCACGACGGGGTCTCCGGATCGTCACGGAAGCATCTTTATCCCATCGGGCGCCCTCTGCGCCCTCCGCCCGAGCGATTTCACGCATCATTCACACACCCGCCAACCCCGTGGGAATCCAAAAGGTTCCGAGAACCGGGCCTCCTCGGCGGGCGTACAGTGGGACGCAGAGCCGGATTTCTTGACAGATAGAGGTCCGGGAACCGATACTCGTCAGTGCAGGCAGGGCGTCAGGGCTTCACCCGCTCGCCAGGCCCGCGCCAGTCAATGGAAAGGCGTCAGGACGATGGCCTTCCGAATGACAGTTTGCTTATGTTCGGTTTCGCTTCATCGCAAACCCATGCCCCCCGCTCTCCCGGGACGACCTGCTTCTTGAGCAGGCGACTCCTATCGATCTCTCTCTCTCCTCCTCACCCTCCGGGTCATTGACCTGGGGGGTGCTTTTTTTCGGACATACGTCATCATCGAAGCCCGCGCGCCCATCCGCCCGATGCTGAGGTACGCTGCCGCCGTCCGCCGGGACCAGCCGAGGAGAGTCATGCACCAGCCCCCCGCCGACCCCTTCCGCCGAGCCGCGCTCGCCTCGATCGTGGCCGCGGCCGTCTTGCCCGCCGTGGGCTGTGGCTCCACGTCCCGGCGGCGCTACGCCTCTGACGCCCCGAGCCCCCGCTGGCCCGACCTCCCCTCCTCCGGCTACACCCCCGTCACCGCACGCCGGGCCCCCGAACTGTCCCGCCAGCCCGCGATCGCGGCCAGCTTCAAGCGCCGCGCCGACTGGGCCTCCACCGCCCCCATCCCCCGGCGCATGGACAAAATGCTGCCCGTCCGCCGCCTCACCGTCCACCACGACGGCATGCCCCCCGTGGACCTCCGGAGCCCGGGCGAGGTCGCCGCACGCATCGACCTCATCCGACGCGCCCACCAGAACCGCGGCTGGGGCGACATCGGCTACCACTACATCGTCGATCCCTTCGGCACCGTCTGGGAAGGGCGCCCCCTCTCCTGGCAGGGCGCGCACGTTGCCGGCAACAACGAGGGCAACCTCGGCGTGATGGTCCTCGGCAACTTCCAGCAGCAGCACCCCACCAGCGCCCAGCTGGACACCCTCGACCGCTTCGTCGCCGCGCAGGTCAGCGGGCGACACATGAACGTCTCGAACGTCTACACCCACCAGGAATTCGCGCCGACCGAGTGCCCCGGGCGCTCGCTCCAGGCGCACATGACCCGCACCCGCAAGCCCTCGGGGCGTCTCGCGGTGCTCGCGACCGGGCATTCGCTCGGCTGAGCCGCACGCCGTAGGCTCTCACGATGCACGACCCGTCCTGCGAGGGCACATCGGCCTTCTTCAAATGTGATTTCTGCGCCTCCCCGTGGTCCGAGGACCGCCCGATGGTCGAGGGGCACAAGGGCAGCCTCATCTGTGCGCCCTGCCTGTCGCTCGCCTACACCGAGCTCGCGGTCAACGACGCCGGCGAGGCGCCCGGCGCCTGGTCCTGCACGCTGTGCCTCGAAGAACGCCCGCAGCCCGGCTGGCGCAGCCCCATCCGCGACGAGGCGATCGTCTGCCTGCGCTGTGTGAAACAGTCCGCGACGCAGCTCGACAAGGATCCGGATGTGCCGTGGAGCAAGCCGGCGCGTTAGTCGTCGTCGGGCTCGTCGGTGTCCGAGCCGTTGTGATCGCCGAAGATCACCGAGCCCAGGCGCACGCAGTTGGCGCCGCACTCGATCGCGGCCTCGAAGTCGCCCGACATCCCCATCGAGAGGATGTTGAAGCGCCCTTCGGTCACGCCGAGCTTCTGGATGTCCTCAAAAAGCGCCCGCGTCAGGTCGAAGACCGGGCGCGCGTCGTCGGGGTCCTCGACCAGCGGCGCCATCGTCATCAGACCGCGCAGACGCAGGTAGGTCATCGAATCGATCTGCTCGGCCACGTGCGGCGCCGCCGGCGGGGCCAGCCCCGCTTTTTGCGTCTCGCCCGCGATGTTCACCTGCAGCAGCGCGTCGGTCTCGACCTCGCGCTTCAGCGCCGCGATCTGGATCTCCTCCGCCAGCCGCATCGAATCCACGCTGTGGATGAGCCGGACGTCGGGCAGGAGCTTCTTCACCTTGTTCCGCTGGAGGCGACCGATCTGGTGCCAGCGCACGTCGCCGGGCGCTGCGCCGGCCGCGGGGTCCACGGGCGGCACGTTCGCGGTCTCGCTGAACCGCTCCCGCCGACCGAGCCACTCAGCGATCATCGCGGCCCGCTGGGAGAGCTGCTGCGGGCGGCTCTCGCCGAAGTCCCGGTGCCCCAATTCGATGAGCTCGCGCACGTCGTCGAGGTCGGCGTACTTGCTGACCGCCACCACGAGAATGTCCGAGGCTTTGCGTCCGCTGCGCTCCGCCGCACGCGCCACCCGCTCCATCGTGAGCTGGTAGCGTTCGGCGAGCGTATCGGGCTGGGTCTTCGTAGCGTCCTGCAAACCCCGGGCTCCTCCCTGACGAGCGACTCCCCAGCATACGTCAGGCTCGCCCGGCGGCAAGCAGCCGGGCCCGTACAATCGCCTCCCGCCATTCTCACACGCCAAACGGAGAGCGTCATGCGCAACGAGCACCTCACCCCCCGCGACACCCCCCTCGCCCCCGGCGACCCCGCCCCGCGCTTCACGCTCCCCGATCACGCCCGCGCCGAATGGGCCCTCGATGACCATCTGGGCAAGGGCGACGTCGTCCTCGCGTTCTACCCCCTCGATTTCACCGGCGTGTGCTCGGACGAGATGTCCTGCCTCACCAGCGAGATGGAGCGGTTCGCCGGGGCGGGCGCCGAGGTCGTCGGGATCTCCTGCGACAGCTTCGCCGCCCACGCCGCTTTCCGTGAGAAGCTGGGCCTCGCCCACACCCTCCTGGCCGACATGCACCGCGAGGTCTGCAAGGCCTACGGGCTCTACTGGCCCGATCTGAACGTCTCCTCCCGCGGCACCGTCGTCATCGGGCCCGACGGGAACGTCAAGTGGGCCCAGTCCCGCGAGCCGGGCAACGCGTTCGATCTCGACGAAGTCCTCGCGTCCCTCGCCTGATGACGACCACGACAACCAACACGCCCTGCGTTCTGATCATCCGCGACGGCTGGGGGCGCAACCCCCACCCCGAGCACGACGCCTTCAACGCCGTGAAGCTCGCCGACACCCCCGTCGCCGACGCCCTCGAGCGCGACTGGCCCTCCACGCTCATCAAGACCAGCGGCGAGGACGTCGGGCTCACCGACAACACCATGGGCAACTCCGAGGTCGGGCACCAGAACTTCGGGGCCGGGCGCGTCGTTGATCAGGACGCCGTGCGCATCACCAAGGCCATCCGCACGGGCGCCTTCTTCGACATCCTCGCGCTCAGCGACGCCATCGGCGCGGCCGCGGCCGGCGGCGGGGCCGTCCACCTCATGGGCATCGCCTCCGACGCCGGCGTGCACGGGCGTCTCGACCACCTCTACGGGTGCCTCGAACTCTGCAAACGCCTCGGCGCCCAGCGCGTGTTCCTCCACCTCTTCACCGACGGGCGCGACACGGGCCCCTTCACCGGCGCCGGCTTCGTCGAGCAGATCGAAGCGAAGTGCGCCGAGCTCGGTGTCGGGCGCGTCGCGTCGGTCATCGGGCGCTACTACGCGATGGACCGCGACAACCGCTGGGAACGCGTCGCCCGCGCCTTCGCCTGCCTCACCGGACGACACACTGAGCTCAACGGCGTGCGCACCGGCGCGAGCGCCGTCGGCGCCGTCACCCTGCACTACGACAACCCCGACGCCCCCAACCTCGCGGGCGACGAGTTCGTGCCGCCCACCATGATCGACGGCAGCGGCGCGCGCATCGCTTCGGGCGACACCGTGATCTTCTACAACTACCGCGGCGACCGCCCGCGCGAGCTCTGCCGGGCCTTCGTCCTCCCCGAGTTCGAGGGCGCCGTCCCCGCCTCGCCCGACACCGGCGCGTGCGGGTTCGACCGCGGCGAGAAGCTTGACCTCCGCTTCGTCACCATGGCCGCCTACGCCGAAGACCTCGCGCCGTACGTCTCCGTCGCGTTCCCGCGCCCGCCCAAAATGGAAGCGATCGCCGGGCAAGCGATCTCGGGGCTGGGCCTCCGCCAGTTCCGCTGCGCCGAGACGGAGAAGTACCCGCACGTCACGTTCTTCTTCAACGACTACCGCGACGAGCCCTTCCCCGGCGAGCAGCGCGCGATCGTGCAGTCGCCACGGGTCGCGACGTACGACCTCCAGCCCGAGATGAGCGCCGCCGGCGTGCGCGACGCGGTCCTCGCCCGCCTCGCCTCGCCCGACCCCGAGCCCTTCATCGTCGTCAACTTCGCCAACCCCGACATGGTCGGGCACACGGGCAACCTCGACGCCGCCGTGCGCGCGTGCGAATTCGTTGACGCGTGCGTGGGCGAGCTCATCGAGAAGACGCTCGCCGTGGGCGGGAGCCTCGTGGTCACCGCCGACCACGGCAACGCCGAGATGATGAAAGACCCCCACACCGGTGCCCCACACACCGCGCACACCACTTTCGACGTGCCCCTTTATGTCGTGGGCGAGGCGTTCAAAGGGCGCGCGCTCCGCGCCGGCGGTCGCCTCGCGGACGTCGTGCCCACGATGTTCGCGATGATGGGCCTCGAACAGCCCGCCGCGATGACCGGCTCGTCGCTTCTGGTCTAGCCGTGGCGACGATCAACCTCACGGGCAAGCCGATCTGCATCACCGGCGCCAGCTCCGGAATCGGACGCGCGACGGCGCTCGCGTGCGCGCGCGCTGGGATGCCCGTCGTCCTCAGCGCCCGGCGCGCAGACGAGCTGCACACCGCGGCCGAGGAGATCCGCGCCGCCGGGGGGCGCGCCGAGACGGTCGTGGCGGACGTCTGCGAGGACGGGTCGGGCGAAGCGATCGTCGCGCGCTGTGCCGAGGCGTTCGGGTCCGTCTACGCGGTCTTTGCCAACGCGGGGTACGGCTACGAGTCGGCGCATCACGACTCCTCGCCGGAACAGGTGCGCGCGATCTTCGAGGCCAACCTCTTCGGCACGCTCCGCCTGATCGACGCGGCTCTCCCGCGTCTGATCGAGCGGCGCTCCGGGCACGTCCTCGTGTGCTCGAGCTGTCTTTCGGTTGTGCCGACGCCGTACTACTGGGCCTACACCGCGACAAAGGCGGCGCAGCACCATCTCGCGAGCGCGATGCGCTTCGAGCTGCGCGAGCACGGCGTCCACGTTTCGTCCGTGCACCCGATCGGGACCAACACGGAATTTTACGACGAAGCCCGTCGCCGGAGCGCGCGGGCGCGGTTCCTCGGTCGTCCCGGTGCGCGGCACTCGCAGTCGCCCGAGCGCGTCGCGCGAGCGGTCGTCGCGGGGCTGCGCCGCCCGCGCCCGGAGATTTGGACGCACGTCGGCGCGCGCCTCGTGTTCAACTGTTCGAGCCTGACGCCGCGCCTCCGCGACGCCGTTCTGCGCCGGGTCGCGTCGCGCCGGGACGGTTAGCCCCGCAGGCGGCGCAGCGGGACGACGCGGCTCTTCGCCGGGTCGCCGCCGTGCTCGTCAAAGAGCGTGATCTCGTTGGGCGCGTCGGCGCGGAGCCATGGCTCGGGCAGGTACAGGCCGCGCTGCCCGTCGACCGCCTTGCCGCGTCGCGTCGCGTTGAAATACCGCCCGATGGTGTGCCCGTTGAGGAACGCCTGGCCCTTGGTGAGACCCTTGGGCTCGAACGCGAGAGGCTCGCCCGCGCGCTGGGCGGGGAAGGTCGCCCGCCACCAGGTCGGGGCGTCGGTGGGGTCGTCGTCCCACGGCGTAAACGCGCGATCCTTGGGCGTCTCCCAGCGGGCGAACGCCCACTCGGCTTTCTCGCTCAGGTCCGCGACACACTCGAAGAACGTGACGCTCTTGGCCAGCGCCGCCAGCGCGACGTCCGGCTCGCCCAGCGGCGCGAACTGCACGACGTTCTTCCCCGCGCGGAGGGTGTCCGGACGGAGCACCACGTCGCCGCGCGAGCCCTCGTCGAGGGCGTCAACGATCTCGTCGTTGACCACCAGCAGCCCGCCCACGCCCTGGGGGACCGCGCCGAGGCGGAAGAGGATCGGCGACTTGCGCCGGTGCGTGAACGACCACGTGACGCGCTGCGCGTGGGTGGTCTCTTCGCTGTGGACGCGCGTGAGCGGCGTGCGGAACGCGAGAGGGCGCAGCGGGTCGGCGCTCTCGAGGGTCGCCTTGCCCGCCTTGAAGGGGGCGACCTCGTACACCGGGCCCCACACGCCCTTCTTCTGCGCGTCGCTCCAGCCGCCGCTCGGACGACCGAGGTTGTCAACGAGCGCGACGATCGTCTGCTCGCCCTTGACCAGCGGGAGCGCGAAGGGCGCCTCGCTCGCGCCCGGGGCGAGACCCGCGATCTCGATCAGCTCGCCCTTCGCGTACAGGTGCACGCGGTCGCCTGACTCGGGGAGCAGCGCCTTGGGCTTGCGGGCGCTCGTCGAAGAGAGGCGCCAGCGCAGCCAGCCGTAGCCCTCGCTCGCGCCGAGCTCGTCGAGCGTCGCAGGCCCGTCGATTACCGCGTAGCGCTGGCTCTCGCCGCTGAGAAGATCATCCGTCGTCGCCCGCGACCACCCCGAGAGGGTGCGCCTCGCGGACGACGCCTTGGCTTCGCCCCACGCGCCGCGCTCGACGGCGCCGTCGCTCCCGACGCGGGTCCAGCGCTTCCACCCGTCCCGGGCGACGCCCTCGCGATCGCCGCCGATCAGCAGCCCGTCGCCCGCGACGGCGCACGCGCTGGCCTGCTCGGTGCTGAGCACGACAACCGTGACGCCCTCGTGCTCGACGATCGTCGGCGTCTTCCCGCGCGTCGGGGAGGCCTGCCCCTCCGACCCGTTGATCGAGAAAACAACGGGCGAGCCCACCGGGGCGGTGAGCGCGATCGCCCGCGTGGCGCCCCAGACCGCCGACGCGTTGGTGTAGTCGACGCGGCTGTTGGGACCGATCAGCGTGTCGAGCAGGCACCAGACCGCGGGGCTGTCCTTGAGATCGATCTCGAGCGTGCGACCGTCGGGGAGCAGGAGCTCGCGGCGCAACCCGCGGGTCGTCTTGGCGTCGGGGTCGCGCAGCACGAAGACCGCCGAGCCGTTCTCGCCCGGGGCGTGCAGGACCGTCTCGCTCCCGGCCTGCGGCGCCATCGCGCCGCCCGCGGCCGCCCAGTCGATCGCCGTGAGCGTGCGCTCGAACGAGGACGTGAACATCAGCAACGGGCGGAGCGCGTCGAGGGTCTCTGTCGCGAGCCCGCCCTCGCCGATCGGCGCGCCGGCGCTGCCGGACTGCGCGACGTACCCGTCGCGGACGAAGGGGAGCCGACCGCCCGAGAACCCGAAGCGCGAGCCGCCGGCGAAGGGCGCGATGTTGACCTGGGCGCCGGCCGCGGCCGCCTGCGCCAGCTCGTGCAGCGCCCGCGCGGGCGCCGGGGCGGACTCGCCCTGCCCCCAGACGCCGGGGCGCCCGAGTTCGAAGTCCAGCGCGAGGCAGGCCTGATCCGGGCGCACGGCGCGGAGCTGGCGGAACGTGGCGAGCAGGTCCGAGTGCCCGTTCCAGCCCTCCGTCTCGCCCTCGCCGCTGGCGTAGAGGTTGTTGGCGCTGACGATCGGGACCGCGAAGCCGCCCTCGCGGAGGTACCGCTGGAGCTCGCCGAGGTACGCGCCCGCCTGGGCGGGGTCGGCGCAGAACCAGCGGTGCTCGTTCTGGACGAGGACGATCGGCCCGCCTTCGGTGGCCTGGAGCCCCTTGAGCTGGGCGGCCAAGGCGCGGAGCCAGGCCGAGCAGGCGCCGAGGAACCCCGGGGCGGACGAGCGGAGCGGGAGCGCGCGCCCGTCGTCGGTGGCGCCGGGGTCGACCCAGGCCGGGATCCCGCCGCGGTCGCGTCCGTCCCCCTGGAAGGGGCCGGGGCGGAGGATGACCATCAGCCCGTGCTCGCCGGCGAGGTGCACGAACCGCGCGATATCGCGGTCGCCCTCGAAGTCGAAGGCGGCGCGTCGGGGCTCGTGAACCGCCCAGACCGCCGGGACGAGGATGGTGTTGAGGCCGGCGGCCGCGGCCGCGGCGAGGCGGTCGGGCCATGACTCAGACGGGACGCTGGCGGGGTCGATCGTGCCGCTGACGATCCAGCGGCGCGTGCCCCCGACGTTGAGCCCCCGACGATCGATGGTGACAGTGGGCATGCGCGGGGGCCTCCGATATTTGCATGGGAAAGGGGTCCGACACGCGAGCGGAACAGTAGGCGCGCACACGTGAGAAGGCAATGCGCACACACCGGGTCTGACGCAACGCAACGCGTGCGCCTCGGTAGACTCCAGCCCATGTCCCGCCCCGACGCCGTCCAAACCGCCGCGCGCCTGTCGCTGTTCGCGCTCGCGCTGACGGTCGGGGCGTGCACCTCGCTCGACGCGATCGACCGCAAGACCGAACGCCTGATGGAGAGCGAGTCGGCCCGGCTCGGCGGCGGCGCGGTCTCGCCTGCGGTCCGCTCGCTGAGCCCCGGCGCCGAGCGCACGCCGGGGCAGACGGATCTCGAGCCCCCGTCGGTCAACCCGGGGGTGTCCGAGCTGCGCTACGACCAGGCCTCGGCCGACCGCGACGTGGCGTCGGCCCTGGAGTCGTACGCCGAGATCCCCGCCGACGCCCCCGTCTACAACCTCGAGGAGGCCCTGGCGGTCTTCCAGCGGACCGGGCGCGAGTACATCAGCGAGCGCGAGGAGTACACGCTCGCGGCGATCCGCCTGCTCCAGGAGCGCCACCTCTGGGGGCCGCGGTTCTTCAACGACACGACCGCGTCGGTCGCGAGCACCGCGGGCGACCCGGGCGTGGACATCCCGCTGCGCCTGATCAACGAGCTCCGCGCGACCCAGCGCCTGCCCTACGGCGGCAACGTCGAGGCGAGCCTGCTGTGGGACGCGACCGAGCAGCTGCGCACGACCGCGACCGAGGACTACACGCAGGCGACCCAGCTGGCGCTCTCGGGGAACATCCCGCTGCTGCGGGGGGCGGGCGACGTCGCGCGCGAGAGCCTGATCCAGAGCGAGCGCAACCTCGTCTACTCGGCGCGCACGTTCGAGCGCCGGCGGCGCGAGCTGCTGGTGGACATCGCCAGCGACTACTTCAACCTCGTCAACCAGCTCGACCGCATCCGCAACCAGGAACGCTCGATCGAGAGCCGGCAGCAGTCCGTCGAGCGCACCCGCGCCGAGGTGGACGCGGGCAAGCGCCGGGCGCTCGAGATCCGCCAGCAGCAGCAGAACCTGCTCTCGGCGCAGGACGCCCTGATCGGGCTGCGCGAGAGCTACCTCCGCTCGCTCGACCGCTTCAAGATCCGCCTGGGCCTGTCGGTGACCGAGCCGATCGCGATCGGGCGCTCCGACCTCACGCTGCCCGAGCCGGCGGCGACGCCGGTGGAGTCCTCGCTCGCGGCCGTCCGCTACCGCCTCGACCTCCAGAACCGGCGCGACCAGCTCGACGACAGCCGACGCGCCGTGGCCAACTCGCGCAACGCCCTGCTGCCCGATCTGGACCTCGCGGGCTCGCTCGCGGTCGGGACCGACCCCGGCGAGGACGTGGGCAACCTGGACTTTGTCTGGGACCGCCCGGAGTACTCCGCCTCGGTCACGTTCGGGCTGCCCCTCGACCGGGAGATCGAGCGTCTCTCGGTCCGTTCGTCGATCATCTCGCTCCAGCGCGCCCTGCGCGGGTACGAGCAGTTCCGGGACAACGTGATCCTCAGCGCCCGGGCGACGAGGCGGAACATCGATCAGCTCCGGTTCTCGTTGGTCCTCAACGAGCAGCGCGTCGAGAACATCCGCCTCCAGATCGAAGAGCAGAAGCTCCGCGACGACACCGACCCCTTCGACCTGACCCAGTCCGAGGACCAGCTCCTCGACGCCGAGAACAACCTCGCCCAGGCGCAGCAGCAGCTCCGCACCGCGGTGCTGGAGTTCCTGCTCTCGACGGGGCAGCTGCGGATCACGCCCGACGGGCGGTTCGCCCCGCTGCCGGGGATGGACGCCCCGACCGAGGGCGACTGACCGCGTCCGCGCGGGGGTTATCCGCCGGGGCGGGCGACAATTTCTTGCGAAGAGGATGAAACTTTCGCACGGATCGGGGGTTCATGCCTAGGGTAGGACTCTGAACACATGCCCTGCCTCCGGAGGTCTCCGCCGTGCTGATGGACTCAATGTCTAGCCGCTTGGTTATCGCACCGTCGCGCCGCGGCGCCGTGCGCACGCTCTTGATCGCGCTCGTGGCCGGGGTGGCCGTGGTCGCGGCCGGGGTGGGCGCGGTCTCGATGCAGAGCGGCTCGTCTCAGAACGATGGGGCGCTGGACCTGCACCGTGTGGCCTCAGAAACGTTCGATATCAAGATCATCGCGACCGGCGAGCTCGAGGCGCTCAAGCAGACCGAGCTCCGCTGCGAGCTCGAGAACGCCGTCAGCATCACCGACCTCGTGGACGAGGGCGCCCGCGTGATGGCGGGCGACGTGCTCGTCGAGCTCAACGCCGAGAGCATCAAGACGTCCATCGAGGACGAGCTGCTCAAGGTCGAGACGGCCCGCAGCGACCTCGTGGCCGCGGAGAACGGGTACGAGATCCAGGTCAACGAGAACGACGCGGCGCTGCGCCAGGCCCAGCTCAAGCTCGACCTCGCGCAGATCGAGCTGCGCAAGTGGGAAGAGGGCGACCTCGTCAAGAAGATCGAGGACCTCACCCTCGCGATCGATCAGGCCGTTCGACGCCTCGATCAGCGCAAGGAGGCGTTCGAGCAGTCGCAGCGCCTCTTCGACCGCGGCTTCCTGGCGAGCGACCAGCTCAAGAACGACGAGATCGCGTACATCGACTCGCAGGCGGCGCTCAAGACCGCCAAGTCCAACAAGTGGGTCTACGAGACCTTCGAGATGGACAAGCGCCGCAAGCAGCTCACCAGCGACGTCGAGGAGGCGGAAGCCGAGCTCGACCGCGTGCAGCGCCAGAACGCCAGCCGACTCGCCAACAAGGAAGCGGACCGCACCAACAAGCGCCGCCAGCTCCAGATCCGCGAGGAGCGTCTCGCGAAGCTCAACGAGCAGCTCGAGCGATCCGTTGTCGTCGCGCCCACCGACGGCCTCGTCGTCTACGGCTCGACGGCTCAGCAGTCCCGGCGGGGCTGGAGCAACGACGGCCCGCTCCAGATCGGGCGGACCGTGCGCCCCAACGAACTCCTGATCGTGCTCCCGAACACGCAGCAGATGGTGGCGACCGTCCGCGTCCACGAGGCGAACGCCGGGCGCATCGCCCCCGGCCAGAAAGCCACGCTCCGGATCGACGCGATGCGCGACCGGGTGTTCACCGCCGAGGTGATGGAGATCGGCGTGCTGGCCGAGTCCGGCGGGTGGCGCGACCCGAACCTGCGCGAGTACACCGTGAAGCTGCTGCTCAACGAGGCCAACGGCGCCGAGCTGCTCAAGCCCTCGATGCGCTGCGAGGCTGAGATCGTCGTCGATAGCGTCGAGGACGCGATCGCGGTCCCGGCGCAGGCGGTCTTCCGCGACGGTCGCACGAGCTACGTCTACACGCAGCAGGGCGCCCGCTACCAGCGCACCGCGGTGCAGGTGGGGCGGCGCTCGACGCTCTACGCCGAGATCCGCAACGGCGTGGTCCCGGGCGACCGCGTGCTCCTCCGCGAGCCCGCCCCGGGCGAGCTAATGCGTGAGGACGCGATCGATGACGCGCTGGCCGCGGGCGAGCGGGCCGGCGGGGCGCAGGCCGCGTCCTTCTAACCCTCCCGGGTTTCTTTAAAACAACGTCCCGTCGGCGTCCACGAGCCGGCGCCACATGAGCGTCTGCGCCTCGTCGACGTCGTAGTCGTCCGACCGCGACGCGAAGAAGTTGTGTCGGCTCACGTCGCGCCCTTCGATCATCACGACGCGCAGCGCCGGGTTCTCGAGCAGGTCAACGCTCTCGGCGTCCTCCGCCTTCGCCTCGGGCGAGAGTTCCCCGAGGATCCGAACGGTCGGTCGGCACGGGTTGGTGGGCGTCCAGCCGGTGACCACGCCGTCGCGCCCGTCGCTGAGCGTCACGACGGAACCGGGCGGGTAGGGCGGGGCGACGGTGATGAGCGCCTTGACGCACATGGGGTCGAGGCGCGCCGCCCACGGCGCGCTGAGCATGGCGTGCTGGACCTCGACGGCGGCGCGCGGTCGGGAGCCGTCGGGCGGGTTGCGCAGGCGGTCGAACACGTCGGCGACGCCAACGATGCGGGCGAAGATCGGGATGCTTTCCCCGTCGAGGGAGCGGCTCCACGCCGTCGCCTTCGGTCTTCTCGGGGAACCCGGATCCGTCGTAGCGCTGGTGATGATTCAGGATGATCGACGCCGCGCTGGGGCCGATCTGCTCGCGGACCATCTCGTAGCCGTGCCAGACGTGCTGGCGCCAGACAGGGTCGTTCTCGTTGAGCGTGCGGGCCCAGCGGTCGAGCGTCTCGGGGTCGAGCTGGAGCATGCCGATGTCGTGGAGCATCGCGCCGACGCCGAGGTTGACGACGTTGGTGGCGTAGCGCGGGTGCAGGCGCGAGCGCTGCTGGGCGACGTACGGCTGGAGGCGCAGGCCCATCAGCAGGCTCAGCGAGCAGACGTTTGCCGCGTGCGCGATGTGCGTCTTCCCGCCGGCGCAGACCTCGTCGATGTAGAGCGCCGCGCGCGGGTGGGTCGAGAAGAGATCGATGATCAGGCCGATGGTCTCGCGGAACTGCTCGTACTCGAGCTCCGCTTCGCCGTCGTTCGCCACGCCCGCGAAGGCTTCGTCGAGGCCCGCGGCGAGCTCGTGCTGCAGGGCGATCGCCGCGGGGTTCACGTACTCGCCCAGGAACGCGAGGCTCGGGTAGCTCACCCAGACCTCGCGGAGTTCGATCTCGCGCAGGCGGTCGATCGCCGCCATGTCGAGCTCGAAGCCCGTCTGGAGAAGGACCCGCCCCGGCGTCTGCGGGTGGTGCAGCGGCATGGCGAGGGTCATTCCCGGCGCGGCCTGGCTCAGCGGGACTTTCAGCATTGTGGCTCCGGCGGGGAGGTCCCGCACCCGGGGCTATCGGCCGGATCGGGACACGCGCTCGCGCGGACCGCCCAGACCCGCACGGCTTTTCGGGCGTCCGCGGGTGGTTATCGCCCGGTGGTCTTCTTGCGACGCAGCACGTGGTGGTACTGCTGGGCGAAGCGGTGGGCCTCGTCGCGGACGGACTGGCACAGACGGAGCCCGGGGTTGTCGCGCCCGAGGCGGATGGGCTCGCTCCGCTCCTGGGCGTATATGAGCTCTTCTTTCTTTGCGAGCGAGATCACCATGGGCGGGCGGGTGTCGAGCTGGGCGAACGCCTCGAGCGCCGCGTGCAGCTGCCCCAGCCCGCCGTCGATGAGCACCACGTCCGGATACAGCTCCTGCCCAGCGCCCGCGTCGCGGTAGCGCCGGCTGACGACCTCGCGGATCGCGGCGTAGTCGTCGTTCGTGACCGTCTTGATGCGGAACTTGCGGTACCCGTCCTTGAACGGGCGCCCGTCAACGAAGCACACCTTGGAGCCGACCGTCTCGTTGCCCTGGAGGTGCGCGATGTCGATGCCCTCGACGCAGCGGATGGGCGTGTCGATTCCGAGCGCGCGCTGGAGGCTGCGCAGTCCCTTCTCCGGGTCGATGTACGCGATCTCCGCCTCGGGCTGCCAGCCGTCGCGGACGGTCGCGCGGTCGTCGAGCTTGAGGATCGCGTCGATCTGGTCCCGGATCGCCGCGGCTTTCTCGTACGCCATCGTCTTTGACGCCTCGCCCATCTCGTCGCGCAGGTCCTTCAGCACGACGCTCCGCTTGGATTCCATGAACCGGGCGAGGCGCGCGATGTCGTCGCGGTACGCCTCCTTGCTGATCCGGTCGGCGCAGGGCGCCGTGCACTGCCCGATCGCGTGGAGGATGCACGGGCGGAAGAAGCGGTTTTTTGGGTCGCCCTCGACGATGTCCAGCCGGCACGTGCGGAACTTGAAGATGCGCTGCATCACCTGCAACGCCTCGCGCAGCGCGCCGCCCCCGGTGAACGGGCCGTACACCTTCGCGCCGGGGTACTCCGACGGCTGACGCGTGATGAAGACGCCCGGGAACTCGTCGCGCATCGTCACAACGAGGTAGGGGAACGTCTTGTCGTCGGACTGGCGCGAGTTGTACGGCGGCTTGATGTCCTTGATCAGCCGTGCCTCGGCGAGCAGCGCCTCGACCTCGCTCTCGCACTCGAGGGTGTCGAACGTGTGCACCACGTCGAGCATCGGCGTCTTCTTGGGCCCAAGGTCCGTCGAGGGCAGGAAGTACGACGCGACCCGTTCGCTGAGGCGCACGGCTTTCCCGATGTACAGCGTGACGCCCGCCGCGTCCTTCATGAAGTACACACCCGGTCGCTTGGGCAGCGCCCGCGCCGTGCGCAGCAGGCGTTCCAGCCGCTCCCCCCGCGACTCGCTCCCCCACACCGGCGGCGGCGCGTCGGGGCGATCGGGCGGGAGGGTGTCGCCGGGGTCGGGGGTCGTGTTGGACTCGAAGGGCGGTTCGCTCACGGGGGGATGGTATTCAGCGTCGAACGGGCCGGTAGAGTGGGTGGCTATGAGAAAGCGATTCGCCGGTTATTTGCGCCGCAAGCTCAAACGGGCCGTTCTCACCATCCTCGTGCTGTTCGCGGTACTGACCATCATCGGCTGGCCGGCGATGACGACACAGCCCGGCATCACGAAGGATTGGGTTGGCGAGCTCAACACGCTTCGCGCGTCACTCGAGCCCCGCGGCGAGGCGGCGTGGCCGATCTATCGCGACATCATCGTGAGCGACTTCGGAGTATCCCGCACACGTGACGATGAGGTCAGCCACCTCCTCGAAGCGATCTGGGAAATCAGTGATTACAAGCGTCATCCGCGTCCACAGGAGCACGACTGGAACAGCTCTTTCTTCGACCCGCACCGGGCAGTGCTCGCTGACTCTGACGATGTGTTCGTGAAGCTGGATCGCGCTGCGCTGATGCCGCGCAGCGGGAAGCTGTACGCGCGGGTCGGCTCCGCGATCGAAGGCGAGCAGGACGCATCATCTCGAGTGATTGGGATGGATATCTGGATGCCGGAGCTGGGCATGAGCCGAAGACTCTCATTGCTCAACGGCCTTCGTATGAGGGCCGTGTCGGAAAGCGGGGACTGGGGCGAGTTCGCGCAAGCTTCGACTGCGTCCTTTGCGCTCGCAGATCACACGGCGCGGGTAGGCATTCTGGTCGAGGAACTGGTGGGTGTTTCGATTGCAGCGTTCGCGGTTGAGATAATTCGAGTTGAAATCACCGAAAAAGAAGTGCCGGCGGACGCGTGCGCTGCGATCGAAACAGATCTGGAACGTCTCGTTCGCCCGCGCGAGTGGTACAGGAACGCGCTAGAGATGGAAAAAATCTCGGTTGTTTCCTCGCTCGATGTCCTGTTCGGAACGAACGGGTACGCAAATGCCGGAATATGGGAGTACGACGGGGTAGGCCGAACGTTCGTGAAGCATCCCAACGAATGGTGGAATCGGATCGTCAACGCGCACGCGATTTGGATAGATACCAAGCAGGACTGCGTCAGCGCGTTCGACCGGGAATACGCGCGACTGCACGATGGGATTCGTCTCGAACCAGGTGCGATAGCGGAATTTCAACGCGCGATTGACATGCTGCAGCGCGACGATACCCCGCTCGGAGTGATGCTCGATATCCACACGTCGGCGATGGTACGAGTGCTCCGAAATAACATCATGCTCGAGCGCGACGTCCTCGCCACCCGACTCATGCTCCGGCTCGAAGCCATCCGCGCCGAGAGCGGCGTCTGGCCCGAAACGCTCGAATCGTCGGGACTCGCCGAGCTCAATGAATGCCCGCTCACCGGTCGCCCGTTTGTCTACGCGCTGACCCCCGAGGACCCGCACGGGCGCGCCTACACGCTCCACGCACCGCACACGGAATGGAAGTACATCGGCGGCGAGGACTTCACCGAGCCGCGGCCCGAGTTCGAGCCCGAGGTCGAAGACGAGTTTTAGTCGCCCTCAACCGCACACAGCACCAGCATCTCAATCCCTGTCGCCGTCGCGTCGTCGTTGAAGTCGAACTCGGGCGTGTGCAGCAGCGGGTACGTCTCGCCGGCGGGGCAGAGCCCCAGCGTGAAGAAGCACGCGCGGGCGCAGGCGCCGTAGAACGAGAAATCCTCGCCGCCCATCACCGGGCGGTCCAGCGGCACGACGCGCTCCGCGCCCAGCGCGCCCGCGGCGATGCGGTGCACGCGATCGACGAGGCCCGTGTCGTTCACCGTGACCGGGTAGCCCTCGATGATCTCGACTTCCGCCCGGCAGCCCATCGCCTGCGCGACGCCCTGCGCCGTTTCCGTGACGCGGCGCGCGGCCATCGCGCGGTTCTCGGCGGTGAGCGTGCGGATGGTGCCGGTGAGTTCGACGGCTTCCGGGATGATGTTGATCGCCGTCCCGCCGTGGAACGTGCCCACGGTGACGACGACCGAGTCGAGCGGGTCGGTGTTGCGCGAGACGATGCCCTGGAGCGCCGTGACGACGTGCGCCGCCGCGAGAATCGGGTCCACGCCCTGGTGGGGCATCGCGCCGTGCGCCTGCGAGCCGGTGATGGTGATGCGGAGCTCGTCGGTCGAGGCGAGCATCGGCCCCGGGATGCTGCCGACGCAGCCCAGCGGCGCGTCGGGCCAGCCGTGGAGCCCGAAGATCTCTTCGACCTTCGGCCCGAGCAGGGAGCCGTCGAGCGCGCCGTCTTCGACCATGCGCTTGCCGCCGGCGCCGCCCTCTTCCGCGGGCTGGAAGACGAGCGTCACGGGGCGCGGGAGGTCGAGCTGCTTGAGGACGCGGGCGGCGCCGAGGAGCATCGCGGTGTGCCCGTCGTGCCCGCACGCGTGCATGACGCCGGGCGTCTTCGAGGCGTAGGGCGCGCCGGTGCGCTCCTCGATGGGCAGCGCGTCCATGTCGGCGCGGAGCGCGACGGGGGCGGCGTTGCCTCCCGGGATGTGCCCGAGCACGCCGGTGCCGCCGGCGAGGTCGCCCACGTGCTCGATCCCGAGCTCGGTCAGCTCGGCGCGCACGAGCTTCGCGGTCTCGTGTTCCTCGTAGCGCAGCTCGGGCGTCTGGTGGATGGTGCGGCGGAGCTCGATGGCGCGCGCCGCGGCGTCGGGGATGAGCGTGGCGAGATCGCTCACGCGTCGAGCCGTTCGCGGACGTTGTCGAGGACGTTCATGAAGTTGATGTACGAGTCGTAGGGCGAGTCGTACGGGTTGAAGTACTTGTGGACGTCGCCGTCGGCGAAGTACTTCGTGCACATGTAGTAGAAGTGATCGCTCGTGGTGAGCTTGCGCCAGTCGCCCTCGATGTGCCCCGCGGCCTTGGCGTCCGCGGCGGCGCCGCTGGCGCGCAGCCGGGTGGTCTTCTCTTTGACGGCGTTCTCGATCTTGAAGATCTCGTGCAGGGCGCTCGACTGCATCGCGTTGCCCAGCCACGCGGAGAGGTCGCGTTCGGTGTCGGCCCAGCTCGTAAAGTGCGGCGCGTCGTACTCGCCCACTGGCGCGAACCGCTCGAGCGCCTCGCTGGGCGTGTTGAAGTGGTTCTGCCCGGGGTTGGCGTCGAAGATCGCGCCGGGCAGGGCGCGCAGGAACTCGAAGATCCCCGTGTCGGCCCACTGGTGCTCGCCCAGCGTCTCGTAGTCCATGAAGAGGTTGCAGAGGTAGCCGTCGCCGTTGATGTCGTTCACCCAGCGCGCGAACTTCTCTGCAGACAGCGGCCACTCGGGCCAGCCCTGGTTGCCGAAGCGGAACGCGATGTCGTCGCTGAGGCGGTGGTTCTTGAGCAGCAGCCCGAAGGGTTCCTCGCGACCGACGACGCCGCCCGGCGTGTTGTAGACGTACGCGGGGGAGCGCCCGTCGAGCAGCCAGTCCACGCCCTCGCAGCACATGCCGAGGTAGCGGGGCGAGCCGTCGGGGCGGCGCATCGAGCCGATCTCGCGGGCGAGGTCGTTGTTGAAGATCAGTTCCGTGTTGCGAAAGACCCGGGGGGTCTGCCCGAAGAGGTCCCGCACGATCGCCTCGTGCTCATCGACCTGACGCCGGAACTCCTCGCGCGAGTAGAGGAAGCTCAGCGAGTGGTAGTAGGTCTCGCCGATGAACTCGCAGCACCCGGTGTCCGCGAGCTCCTTGAAGAGATCGATCACGTCGGGCGCCCACGCCTGGAGCTGCTCGAGCGCGACGCCTGTGATCGCGTACGACACCTTGAAGCGCCCCTCGTGCATCTTCACGAGGTCGCGGATCAGCGTGGTCGCCGGGCGGTAGCACTTGTCGGCGACCTTCAGCAGGATCTTTTTGTTCTCGTCGTCGGCGAAGTACAGCGGCTCCTCGTCAAAGACGGAGTACTTCCGCAAGCGGAAGGGCTGGTGTACCTGAAAATAGAAGACGACAGAGGCCATCGAACGGTTCTCCCGGGCGCGTCAGGATAGTCGCTCGGCGCGCACGAGGCTTGACGACCGCTTCCCTCCCCGCGAGCCTGCCCGCATGATCAAGCCCGCGCTCGCCCTGATGCTCTGCTCGCTCCTGACCGCCTGCGCCTCGACGCCTCGCGAGACGCCCGCCGACCGGACGCCCGAGCCCGTCGCCCAGCGCCCCGCCCCGCGGTATTTCGACGCCCAGACCGGCTCGCCGATCGCCCTCGGCGACGTCGCCCGGCGCGCGGCGGACGCGGACCTCGTCGTCTTCGGCGAGCTGCACGGGCACCCCGTGGGCCTCGCCGCGGCCGCCGAGCTGTTCGAGGAAATCGCCCGCCTCCGCCCCGACACCGCGGCGCTCGGGCTCGAGTTCTACGAACGCGACGCGCAGACCGCCCTCGACGACTACCTGGCGAGCTACACCGACGAGGACGCGTTCCGCCTCGCGACCGGCAAGCCCGCCGAGAAGGACGACCACCGCCCGCTCATCGAGACCGCGCGGCGCGTCGGGCTGCCCGTGTGGGCGCTCAACGCCCCGCGCCGCTACGTCCGCCTCGCGCGCACCATCGGGTTCCACGCCTACGAGGCGATGACCGACGAGCAGCGCCGCCTCGTTCAGGCGCCCGAAGCGCTCACGACCGGGCGCTACGCCGACGAGTTCTACGCTCTGATGGGCAACATGGGCGGGCACGGCGAGACCCCCGACGACGGCCCCTCCGATATGGCAGTCTCCTTCTTCCGCTCGCAAAACGTCTGGGACGCGACGATGGCCGACACCGCCGTCCGCGCCCTCGACGCCGGCGCCCGCCCCCTCGTCATCATCGTCGGGCGGTTCCACTCCGATTTCGAGGGCGGCCTCGTCGAACGCCTGCGCCAGCGCGCCCCCGGGGCGCGGGTGATGACGCTGAGCGTGCTGGAGCACGACGCCCCGTCAGACGAGGACCGCGGGCGCGCGGATGTGGTGGTTGGCGGGGTTGCCGCACAAGGCGCCAACTGACTCAGGGGGACGGCGCCTCGTGAAATTTGATCTCGAGCTGGCGGATTTTCGCTTCGATCTCCTCCTCGTGTTTCATCAGACCGAGTAGCGGGCCGGATTCCATTTCGTCGTTCTTCATAATCATTTCGCAGGACTCATCGCTCCACGTCCACTGACCGAAACTATCCCGGAGTTCGAGGAGCCCGTTGCGTATACAACGGGCTCGATCTGCGATGAGAGCCCAGTAGCGCACCACGTCGTCGCGAAGATCTCCCCCGCTCTCTTTCAACGCAAACGCTCTCGCTTCTTCTGGCGCGTAGCCAGCGTCAACGAGGTCGTGCTCCATGAGCCCAGGCTGTCGCTCGACGTATTCGCTGAATTTCTGCGCGATGCCAACGTGGCGCTCGTAAGTAGAGAGGCGCGTATCAAGCACCCCGCGATCCCCGATACCGAGCCAGCGGTTCACGCCGGGGGGACGGTCGGCGATACACGACAAGTGCACGAGAAACTGCATGTCTGTCGCTGCTGCTTGATACTTCGCGAAGATGAGATAGCGTCGTTTCTCCCGTCCTGTTGCCCGATCAGAAGCCGCTTCGAGCTCTGCGATGACTTGATCTTGAGCGGCTTTCGCCTCTTCGAGCAGTCCCCACACACCGTCGCTCGTATCTGGCATCTCGGCGCCGAGGTTCTCCTGGATGATCCGAAAAGCCTCGTCCTTGGCGGCCTGCACGTCGGCATCGATCGGGGAGTGGTCGTTACTCATGTTGATCGCAAGATAGCGAACGCGGTATGTGCGTCTACAGGCGGATCCGCAGTGTTAAAACAGCACCCGCACCCCCCCACGCACCCCCCACTCCCTTTCAAACCGGTCCTCCACGTCCTGCATGATCGGCAGCTGCACGCTCACCTCCCACGCCCAGCCCGTCGCTTCCCACAGGAAACCCGGCGCGAGCATCACCTCCGCGTCGCCGCCCGTCTCGAACAGCCCGTTCACCTCGAGGATCGCGTACATCGAGACGTCCGTGTCGGGCCCCCACTCCTCGGGCGAGAGGCGGTAGAGCAGCGACGCGTCGGTGAAGAGCGCTTCGTCGGCGAAGTCGCCGGGCGTGACGCGGCTCGCGTCGCCCTCGCCCGACGTGTTGAGCTTGAACCGCGCGCTCGCGTTCCACGCCCAGCGCCCCTCGATCGTGCTCAGCGCGACGCCCACGAAGGGATCGACCGAACGGCTCGAGAACTCCGTGTCGCCCGACGGGAGCTCCGCGCCCGCGATCAGCACCGCACGGCTGGTGTTCACCCCCGTCCGGTCGTCCTGCCAGAAACGCCAGCGCAGCGCGAGCGACGGGTCGCCCACCCCCGCGTCGTCCTCGCCCGACCCGCCCTGATCCCACGAGCGGTAGACCGCCGGGAGCGACGCCTGCAGCGCGAGCGACCCCGAGAGGCCGTACGTCACGTTGGTCTCGAGGCGCAGGTCCGAAAGATCAGACCGCACCCCGCTGGGGTCGCCCGAGTAGCGCGTGTACGTCGCGAGCTGGCGCACCGCGACCACGTTCTTGGACGGCTGGATCGCCGATTCGCCGTAGGGAGACTGCTGCGCGAGCGCCGCACCGGGCGTGAGCGCCGCGACGACGCCGACAAGAAAGAGAATCCGTCGCATCGCGACCCCCTTACTTCGCTCGGATGGACTCGAGGGTGTACCCGCTGTCAACGATCGCCTGACGCAGCTGGCTCTCGCTGGGCGGGGCGTCGAAACCGCCGAACCGCACTGCGATCTCGCCGGTGCCGAGATCGACGTCGGCGCTCTGCACCCCGGGCAGGGCCATCAGCTGCTTGTCCACGTTGGTCGCGCAGAGCGGGCAGCTCATGCCCTTGACGACCAGCGTGACGCCCTCGGCGTCGCTCGCGTAGACGGCGGATTCAGTGGCAGCGGGGGCAGACGGGGTCGACGCGCAGCCGGCGAGCGCGAGGGCGCCGCCGGCGAGAAGAATGATCAGTCGCATGGGAAGTCTCCGCCGCGCAGCGACGCCGCGCGGGAGTGGTGAGTGGTGATGGGGGTTGAACGTGCGGGATCGGCGCGCAGCGGGGGCGCGGGTCGATCCGTCTACGTTCGCCACACACACAGGAGACGTGACGCTTCGAGCGCCCCGTGGCTCGTCAGCGGGGCGATGACCCAAGCGCCGCGGCGCTCGGGTTCCATCGCATCGCGCAAGCCGAACGCCGGAGCCGCGTGCTCAGCCGGCGGAGCGATCTCCGCGCGGGGCGTCGGCGACGCGGGCTCGCGCGACGGGTCGGGCGCTTCGTCGGGCGCTTCCGCGACGCAACCGCACGAGCCGGGCGCACCGCAGCAGCAGACGGCGCCGCAGGGGTCGCCCGCGGGCTCGATCGGCGCACGCTCCGCGCCGCTCACCCCCGCGAAGGGATGAAGCACGAGCAGGGCCACCAGCAGCATGCGGGCAAGGAGCACGAAGGGAGTATCCCACCCGCAGGGGGTCCGGACAAGAGGGAATCAGAAGAGGAGCAGGCACGCCGCGAGCCACGCGCCCGCGACAACCATCAGCACCGCGGTGTACCCCACGATGTCCCGCGCCCGCACGCCGGTGATCGCCAGCAGCGGGAGCGCCCAGAAGGGCTGGAGCATGTTCGTGAGCTGATCGCCGTACGCGACCGCCATGATCATCTTCGGGATCGGCACGCCCGCGTTCTGCGCCGCTTCCACGGCGATCGGCCCCTGCACCGCCCACTGCCCGCCGCCGGAGGGGATGAACAGGTTGACGACTCCCGCCGAGAAGAACGTCGCGAGCGGGAGCGTGCGCGCATCGGCGAGGTCGGAGAGCGCGCCCGCGAGCTGGGCGGTCAGACCGCTCTGGTGCATCATCCCCATGATCCCGGCGTAGAGCGGGAACTGGAGCATGATGCCCGCGCACCCGCGCGCCGCGTCGTCCACCGCGCGCACGTAGCGCGCCGGCGTCCCGTGCAGGATCAGCCCCAGCATCAGCATCGTGAGGTTGACGGTGTTGGGGTCCAGCGTGCGCACGCCGCTGGGGGCGCCGCCGCCGGGGAAGTAGAACCGCAGCGCCCACGCGCCCAGCAGCGCCACGAGCAGGAGCGTGACGATCGGCGTGTCCTCGAGCATCCGCGGCAGGAACGCCTTGGTTTCCACGGTCTCTACGGTCTTGGCGCGGGCGGGTACGAACGAGCTGATGGGCTCGCGCTTCGCGTCGCTCGTGGGCGTCAGCAGCGCCATCACCAGCGGCGCCAGCAGGAGCAGCCCGCCCGTCGCAACAAGGTTCATCGGCGACAGCACCGTCGATCCGAGCCCGATGGGAGCCAGCCCGACGCTCGGCGGGAAGACGTCGGCGATCTGCGCTGCGCTGGTCACTTTGAGCGGCGCGGTGCCGGAGAACCCGCCGTGCCAGACCAGCAGCCCGACGTACCCCGCCGCCGCGAGCAGCGGGTAGTGCGCGCGCACGCCGCGGGCCTCGAGGGAGCGTCCCACGTCGCGCGCGATCAGCGCCCCGCCGACGAGCCCGAGACCCCAGTTCATGACGCCCAGGGACGCGGCGACGAACGCGACCATGGCCGCGCCCTGCGCGGGCGTCTTGGGCACGGCGCTCAGCGCCCCGAGCCCGCGTCGCACCGGAGGGCTGGCGGCCAGCGCGTGCCCCGTCACGAGGATCATGCACATCTGCATCGAGAACCCGAGGAACCGCCAGACCCCCTGGGAGGGGTGAGACCAGTACCCCACCACGTCGCCCGCGCCGGCGTCTGTGAGTCCGAGAACAAGCAGGAAGGTCGCCCCGGTCAGCAGCACCGCGAACACGAAGGGGTCCGGGGCCGTGGCCCGGAAGACCGCGCTGATGCGTTCGCCGAGGGCCGAGAGCATCCGGGGAGTCTAGCGGAGGGTGAAAGATCCTTGACCTCGCTCCGAATCAGACGATGCTGGGCGTACGGGACCACCGCCCTGAAAGGGAATGACATGCTCGCGACGATCGCTACCGCCCCCGCTCTCCTCGCCGACGCGGCGGAGCACGAGATGATCCTCAAGGTGATCGCACTGGGCGGCGGGCTCGCTCTCGCGGCGCTGTGGATCATGCTCAAGACCGTCCGCGACGTGAGCATCAAACGCTCGAACGAGCGCACCAAGCGGGAAATCGCCGCGTACGTCGCCGAGGGCTCGATCTCCCCGCAGGACGCGGCGGCGCTCCTCAACGCCGGCGATGACAGCGAGGTCGAGAAGATCACCTCCGCCGTCGCCGCGGGGATCATCTCCCCGGCCAAGGCGGAGAAGCTCATCGCGTCGCTCCGCGACGGCTGCCGGGCCGTGCCGAACTGATCGCCCCGCGTCCGCGTAGGATGCGCGCATGTTCGGATCCCATCTCTCTATCGCGGGCGGTCTGGTCAACGCGCTCACGGCCGCGGAAGGCCTCGGCCTCGACACCGTCCAGATCTTCACCAAGAACCAGCGCCAGTGGAAGACCAAGCCGCTCGACGACGCGGCCCGCGACGAGTGGCTCGCCAAGCTCGACGAGCTGTGCTGGCGCGATCGCACCGTCGCCCACGATTCCTACCTCATCAACCTCGCCTCGCCCAAGGACGACCTCTACGCGAAGTCCATCGCGATGATGAAGGAAGAGTTCGAGCGGGCCGCGGCGCTGGGCGTCCGCTACCTCGTCAGCCACCCCGGCGCGCACACCGGAAGCGGGCTCGAGGCGGGCCTCGAACGCATCGCCGACGCGTACCGCGTGATCTACGACGAGACCGCCGACTCCGACCTCGTGCTGTGCCTCGAGAACACGGCCGGCGGCGGCTCGACCATCGGGCGAACATTTGAAGAACTCGCGGACCTCCGGGCCCTGATCCTCGAGCGGGGCGTCCCCGCCGAGCGCGTCGGCTTCTGCATCGACTCCTGCCATGCGCTCGCGGGCGGGTACGACGTGACGAGCCGGGCCGCGGCCGAGGGCGTGCTCGACGAGCTCGACCGCGTCTGCGGCATCGAGAACGTGCGTGTGCTGCACCTCAACGACTCCAAGGGCGCCCTCGACAGCCGCGTGGACCGCCACGAGCACATCGGCGAGGGCGAGGTCGGGCTCGACGGGTTCGCGGCTTTCGTGAACCGAGCGGAGCTGGCGTCGGTACCGAAGATCATGGAGACCCCAAAGGGCGAGGACGAGGAGGGCGTGCCCTTCGACACCCACAACCTGGGACGCCTCCGGGGCTTGCTTGATCCGCAAACCGCCCGGTCCGCCTGAGCGCGGGCGGGTCCGGGAACCGATACAAGCCCCCGCGGAGGGGCCAATTCCCATGAACTATCGCATCGCTGTCATCCCGATCGCCCTGTCTGCCCTCGTGCTCGTGGGTTGTGAGGGCAACCGCGCGGCCGCGGCCCGCCCGCAGAACACCGAGCGTCTCGCCGAGGCCCAGGCCCTGCGCGCCGACGGGCACTACGAGGCGGCGTTGCTCGAGCTCGAGCAGGCGATCGCCGACAACCCCGCCCTGACGGACGCCCACCTCACGATGGGCGAGATCTACAGCGAGCTGGGCGACCACGCTCAGGCCGAAGAGAGCTTCGGGACGGCCGCTCGCCTCGCGCCCGCGAACTTCTCAGCCCAGTTCAACCACGGGCTGGCCCTGCAGCTGCTCAACCGCCTCGGTGAAGCGGTCCGCGCGTACCTGCGGGCGCTGTCGGTCGAGCCGACCGACCCGCGGGCCAACCTGAACCTCGCGACCGCGTACCTCCAGCTCGGCGAGCCCCAGCAGGCGCTGCCCTATGCCCAGCGAGCCGTCCGCTACGACGCCGACAACGGCGCGGCCCACGTGAACCTCGGCGCCATCCTCGCCGCCACCGGGCGTCACGCCGAGGCCGTCCGCGCCTACGAGGCCGCGGCCGAGCGCATGGACCCGACCGTCCCGCTGCTCCTGAACCTCGCCGAGGCGCTGGGCAAGTCCGGGCGCTACGACGAGATGATCAACACCCTCGAGGCGGCCAACCGCGTCGAGGTCAGCTCGCTCGCGTACGAGCGCATCGGTTCGGCGCGCTTCCGACTAGGCGATTACGAGGGCGCGCTCGAATCATTCCGCACGGCCGTCGTCGTGGACCCCGAGCACTACCCGGGGCACAACGGCGTGGCGGTGTGCCTGCTCAACCGCTTCCTCCAGAGCGACCGGACCGACCGCGAGGCCCTCCACGGGGCGCGGGAAGCCATGCGCGCCAGCCTGCGTCTGAACCGGGACCAGCCGCGCGTCGTCCAGCTCCTGAGCCGGTACCAGTAAGCGCGGCGCGGATCGACGGGCGCGGGGCCGCTATCGTTCCCCTATGCCCGACGCCTCATTGCTCGAAACCTTCCCGACCCACGGCGACACGCCGTTCCTTATTGAACACGTCGCCGAGGAGTTCACCTCCGTCTGCCCGATGACCGGGCACCCGGACTTCGGGACCGTCACCCTCCGCTACGAGCCCCGCGGCGCGGCCGGCGGCGGCCTGTGCGTGGAGCTCAAGAGCCTCAAGCTCTATTACCAGTCCTTCCGCAACGAGGGCGCGTTCTACGAGACGGTCACCAACCTCATCCGCGACGACCTCGTCCGCCTCCTCGACCCGGCGTGGCTGGAGATCGTCACCGATTGGAAGGGGCGCGGCGGGATCCGCTCGACCATCACCGCCCGCCACGGGAACCGATGAAAGCCGCACTCGCCACCATCGCGCTGGCGGGCGCGCTCGCAGGCTGCGGCGGGGAGGCGGAGACCGCCGCGCCGACGCCAGGGCCGGTCGCTCAGGCGAGCGAGACCATCAGCCTGACGCCCGCGTTCGTCGTGGGCGAATCGAGCGTATACGAGCACGAGGAGTTCTCGCGCCAGTCGCAGGCGACGACCCTCCACGGCGTGACGCGCGAGATCCGAGAGCACCGCACGTTCCGCCTCGAGACGCTCAGCATCGATGACGCGGGCGGCGCGGTGCTCCGCCTGACGATGGAACGGGTCGCGTCCAAGGTGGTCGATAACGGGACGACCGTGTTCGACTTTGACTCGCGGATCCCCGGCGACGACGCGTCGGGGCAGGCCCGGGCGCGCCGGATCCTGAGCGGGCTGGTCGCCAACATCCGCCTCGCGCCGGGGGGGACCGTGGTGACGATGGCGGCGAACCTCACGCCCGCGGATCTCCAGGGCCTCCCGCGCGACGCCCGGGTGCACCTCTCGGAGAACTGGTTTATCGCCGCGATCGAGAGCCTCTACCGCCCCCTCGGGGAGCGCTCCCGCGTGGACGCCGCGAACCCGTGGCAGGATTCTGTCGCCCCGGGGCCGCCCTTTGCGGGGGACGAGCACCAGCTGGTGACGACGTCGCGGGTGACCGGGTCGGACGCCGAGCGGGTGGAGATCCTCGCCGAGTCCGTGCTCTACACCAGCGGCGAGCCCGTCCCGGGGGTGTACCAGCAGCGAGCCCGGTACCGCTGGTCGCTCACGGACGGCCGGCTCGCGAGTTACGAGCAGACCGAGCGGGTCGCGGTCGAGGGGACGATGGTCGGGGTGGCGAGCGCGGAGGTCGCGGAGCGGGAGATTTCCTTCCGACGGATCAACCCGCCCCTCCTAAACGTCGAAAACCCCCCTGTCGACACCCCGGGCAGGTAGCATCGGAACGCGGGCCGACCTTGTGCGTCAAGGAGGCTGGGCCCGTCGACGGCGCCCGCCAACGCCCTATTCGGAGATCTCACGCCATGCGCTGGACCACGCTCCCCCTCCTTCTTGCACTCCTGACCCCTCTCGCCCCGGTCTCGCCGGTCCTTGCGCAGGATGAACCCGCCGCGATGGACGCGCCGGACGACGTCCCTGTCCAGGTCCAGCTGGCGATGGAAACCGAGCCCGACGGGATCCCGTGGCAGTTCACGACCGACGGCGAGGTCGTCTGTGTGGCGATGTCCCAGGGCTGGACCGACCGCCTCGTCAAGCTGCTCCAGCAGGTCGAGGTGATCGACGAGGAATCCAACTGGATCGGCGGGAACACGCACCTCGTCTACCTCGGGAACCTGATGGGCTACGGGGATTCCAACCTCGAGAGCCTGCACCTGCTCCACAAGCTGTCGAAGCAGGCGGCTGAGGCTGGCGGGCGCGTCCACATGCTCATGGGCAGCACGGACTTCGTGAACCTGCGTTACATGCTCTCGACGATGCCCTCGTCGTCCTACGAGCACCTGGCCCGCGTGGACAGCCAGGCCCGTCTTGACGAACGCCTCGGACGGATGCTCGAAGAGCTCTGGGAGTTCAACAGCGACCGCGAGGTCGAGCTCCGTAAGCAGCTGCGCCGCAACTACGAACGATTCTTCAACATCGCTCACAAGCCCGGCGCGATGGAGTTCATGGACGAGTACGCCCCCGGCACGGAGCTGGGCGACTGGTTCCGGAGCATGAACACCGTCATCACGATCAACAACATTCTGTACGTCGCCGGCGGGCTCCACCCGTACTACGCCGACGTGCCCTTTGACCGCCTCAACGCGTTCCACCGGGCCGAAGCGAACAAGGACGCGGTGTTTGTGCCGGTCATGGCGGATATCGGCACGGCCCCCTACGTGTGGCGCGGGCTGTCCTTCCCGAAGTCTTCCGCGGACAACATCGATGTTAATGCGATGTTAGCCGAGCTCGGGCACCCGCTGATGGTGGTGGGGCACTCGCCCTCGAAGTACGGCGAGAGCCTGATCCGCCACCGGGTGGTGCACGTGGACTGCAACTTCATGGCGGCCCGGGAGCAGGCGGCGTACAACGCCGTGATCATCCGCGGGGACAAGTTTGTGATCAACAACGGTGGGCGTGAGCGTGAGCTCCGGGTGCCCTCGCCGCTGGCCAGACCGGCGGATTGATCGGGCCTTGAGCGAGCGTCAATCGCTCGCTTGTGGAACCCAGCCAAGGCGTGTAGATTGTGCGGCCCTGTTGCTTCGCAGCATGGGCGGGCGTCGCCACCGTAGCTCAGTGGTAGAGCACACCCTTGGTAAGGGTGAGGTCATGGGTTCAAGTCCCATCGGTGGCTCTGGCGGCCCGGTCCGCGCCGCGTAGCGGCGCACGGGCTGTACTGTGTCGCGGTGGGCGGCACGGTGAATTGTCGATTCAACAGGCGCGCGGCGGTCGTGCGTCTGTGCCCTTCGTCCCCTGTCGGACGCGGGGCGGTCTATACGGGCGGCGCCCTGACGCCGCTGGAGAACTCGGTTTGATCCGCGGCCCTGAACGGGCTTCAATCGGATCGATGGAGGTTGTAGGGCGCCATGGCCAAGGAAGTCTTTGAGAGGACCAAGCCGCACGTCAACGTCGGCACCATTGGTCACATCGACCACGGAAAAAGCACGCTGACCGCGGCGCTGTCCGCTCGTTCAGCCGCCAAATTCGGCGGTACCGCGAAGGACTACTCTGAAATCACCAAGGGCGGCACCGTGCGTGACTCGTCCAAGACGGTGACGATCGCGGCATCGCACATCGAGTACGAAACCGATCAGCGTCACTACGCGCACGTTGACTGCCCGGGCCACGCCGACTTCGTCAAGAACATGATCACCGGCGCCGCCCAGATGGACGGCGCGATCCTGGTGGTGTCGGCCGCCGACGGCCCGATGCCCCAGACCCGCGAGCACGTGCTGCTCGCCCGTCAGGTGAACGTGCCCTACATCGTCGTCTTCCTCAACAAGGTCGACCTCGTCGACGACGAGGAGCTCCTCGAGCTCGTCGAGCTTGAGGTCCGCGAGCTGCTCAACAAGTACGACTTCCCCGGCGACGATATCCCCATCGTCCGCGGGTCCTCGAAGTCGTGCCTTGAGAACCCCACCGACGACTCGCAGTGCGTCGGTGTGGACGAGCTCTTCGTCCAGATCGACTCCTACATCCCCGAGCCTGAGCGAGAGGCCGACAAGCCCTTCCTCATGTCCATCGAGGACGTGTTCTCGATCAAGGGTCGCGGCACCGTGGCCACCGGTCGTATCGAGCGTGGTCTCTGCAAGGTCGGCGACGACGTCGAGATCGTGGGCCTCACCGAGGCGCCCCGCAAGACGACCATCACCGGCGTCGAGATGTTCCAGAAGACGCTCGACCAGGGCATCGCCGGCGACAACGTCGGCGTCCTCGTCCGCGGCGTGGAGAAGGACGACGTCGAGCGCGGGCAGGTGCTCGCCAAGCCCGGCTCGATCACGCCTCACAAGAAGTTCGAGGCCGAGATCTACGTCCTGACCAAGGAAGAGGGCGGGCGTCACACCCCGTTCTTCGCTGGTTACAAGCCGCAGTTCTACTTCCGCACCACGGACGTGACCGGCGCGGTGAAGCTTCTCGGCGGCGCCGAGATGTGCATGCCCGGCGACAACGTCAAGGTCGAGGTCGACCTCGCCTCCAAGCCCATCGCTATGGAGGAGGGCCTCCGCTTCGCCGTCCGTGAGGGCGGGCGTACGGTGGGCTCCGGCGTCGTCACCAAGATCCTCGAGTAAGCACTCGGGGCGTTTCAGACTTTCACGCGCGGCCCCGGGACAACCGGGGCCGCCGCGTTTTTTTCACGGGGCCCGACGCCCCGCACCCACGAGCATCCCCCGCCCCTTGTTGGGACACAGCGGGGTTCAGGAGCGCCGGTCATGGCCAAGAAGAAGGGCGACGCCCGCGAGTACGTCTGGCTCCAGTGCACCGAGTGCAAGGACCTGAACTACCGCACCTCCGTGAACGTCAAGGGCGGTCTGCCCGAGAAGCTCAAGGAGGGAGTCAAGAAGTACTCCCCCCGCCTGCGCAAGCACACGGTGCATAAGATCAAGCGGAAGTAATCCGCCGGCGCTTCGCGCGCCCGTCCGCGTACGCCGGTAGCTCAATTGGTAGAGCAGCGGATTCCAAATCCGCAGGTTGAGTGTTCGAGTCACTCCCGGCGTGTTGCCCGCGCCGCCGCGCCGATCCTGGCGCCAGGCGCCTCTCTCTCTCGGAGCTCCCCATGGCCGTTGTCTACAAACCGTCGCAGGGCTACTGGACGCGAACGATGACCGCGATCGTCGCGGGCGTCCTCGCCGTCTCCACCGGCGCGTGGGTCTGGCAGAAGCTCGCCGTGTTCGAGTTCTCCTTCGACGCGATCTACGCCCAGGCCGCCGGCGCCGCGATCTCGATCCTCGTCGTCGGGCTCGTCGTGTACTGGCTCGTCGGGCGCAAGCACTCGTCCGTCGAGTTCCTCATCGCCACCGACAGCGAGATGAAGAAGGTCAACTGGTCCACCCGACGCGAGATCACAGGCCAGACCTGGGTCGTCGTCGGTGTGAGCTTCATCATCGCGATGATTCTGTTCTTCACCGACCTGTTCTTCGCCTACATCGCACGCTCCACCAACATCATCCAGACCAACTGACCGCCCGCGCGAGGACCACGCCATGTTCGAAGAAACCACCGAACACACCGCCAGCGAGCACAAGCCGGTGGACGCGACCCCCGCCGAGCTGTCCAGCGATCAGCCCGCCGACCCCGCGCCCGCGCCCGCGGAACCCGTCGAGACCAGCCCCGACGCCTTCGACGGGCGCCCCGACGAGAAGGTGGACCTCATCGAGGACCCCGAGACCGTCACGCAGGAGGGCATGAACTGGTTCGTCCTCCGCGTCGCCTCGAACAAGGAGAGCTCGGTCCGCGAGACGCTCCTGCGCAAGGTCGAGATCGAGGGCATGCAGCACCTCATCGGGCGCATCCTCGTCCCCACCGAGAAGACCAAGACCATCAAGGGCGGCAAGCAGCGCATTACCGAGACCAAGCTCTACCCGGGCTACGTCTTCGTCGAGATGCGCCTCGAAGAGGACGGGCGCATCCCCCAGGACGTCTTCTTCCTCGTGAAGGAAACCACCGGCGTCGGCGATTTCGTCGGCACCGCCGGGCGCCCTGTCGCGATGGAGCCCCACGAGGTCGAGAAGATGCTCCTCGACTCCAAGAAGCCCGAGGACGAGCCCGTCATCCGCCTCTCCTTCGAGAAGGGCGAGGCCGTCACGATCAAGGAAGGCCCCTTCGAGGGCTACGAGGGCGAGGTCGACGAGCTGCTCCCCGACAAGGGCCTCGTCCGCGTTCTGGTCACGATCTTCGGCCGCCAGGCGCCCATCGAGCTCGAAGAGTGGCAGATCGCCAAGGCCGACGAGGATCACCTCTAAGTGACCCTCCCGTCGGAACTGCTCGCCGCGACGTCCAACCCCCACAAGCTCGACGAGATCCGCGCGGTGCTTGCGCCGCTCGGCGTGCGCGTCCTCTCGCTCGACGACGCCGGCGCGGGCGGTCTCCCCGAGCCCGACGAGAACGCCGATACCTTCGCGGGCAACGCCGCCATCAAAGCCATCTCCTACGCGAAAGCCACCGGGCGCGTCTGCCTCGCCGACGATTCGGGGCTCGAGGTCGATGCGCTCGCCGGCGCGCCGGGCGTCTACTCCGCGCGCTACGCCGGCGTGGGCGACACCCGCGCCGAGCGAGACGCCGCCAACAACGCGAAACTCCTCGACGCGCTCGCGGACGTCCCCGACGAGGCGCGCACCGCGCGCTTCGTCTGCGCGATGTGCGTCGCTGATCCTGACGGGACCGTCGTCGCGACGAGCCGCGGCACGTTCGACGGCGTGATCGGGCGCGCCCCCCGCGGCGACAACGGTTTCGGCTACGACCCGCTGCTCGTCCTCCCCGACGGGCGCACCAGCGCCGAGCTTCCGCCCGACGAGAAGAACGCCCGCTCCCACCGCGGCGTGGCCCTACAGTCCCTCGCGCCGCTGCTCTCGACCTGAGCGAGCCGAGGAGACCGACCGTGCTCACGCGACAGATCCCGTGGTTCGAGCGATCGTTCCCGACGGGCGTTGACCCGCGCCTCGCGGCCGAGATCGTCGCGCGCGTCAGCGGCGGGCCCGCGCGCTTCTGCGCGCTCGCGTCCGGGCTTACGGCCGAGCAGCTCACGCGCCGCCAGGACGGCGGCTGGTCGATCCAGGAGAACATCGCGCACATCGCCGACCTCGACCGCGTCTTGCTGATCCCGCGCGTGAGGCAGTACCTCGCGCGCGAGCGCACGCTGCTCGCGGCCGACGTGATGAACGCCACCACGAACGACGCGTCGCACAACGACCGCGCGATCGAAAACGTGCTCGACGAGGTTGAGCGCACGCGCGCCGAGATGGTCGCGCTCCTCGACTCGGCGCCACCAGAACTCTTTGCCGCCACGGCGCTGCACGAGCGCCTCGGCGTCGAGATGAGCCTGATCGACCTGTGCGTGTTTACCTGCGAGCACGACGACTCGCACGCGGCGCGCGTCCGCGAGCTTCGCGCATCGTTTCGTTAGAACGCCGCGGGGCAGTCGAACGCGAGGCGCTCCCCGCTGTCGGGGTCCGTCACCACGAGCCGCTCCGCGTGCAGCAGCATCCGGCGGTGCTCGGCGCGCCCGGCGCCGTAGAGCGTGTCGCCCACGATGGGCGCCCCAAGCCCGCCCTGCACGCGCGACGTTGCGCTCGCGACGCGAAGCTGGTGGGAACGCCCGGTGATGGGCGTGAACTCCACGCGCGTGCGCTCGTCCGTACGATCAAGCACGCGCCAGCGCGTCACGGCTTCCTTGCCGTGGACGGGATCGAGCATCTGGTGCGGTCGGTTGTCGATGTCGGGGCGCTGCATGAGGCGGACCTCGCCGGCGTCGCCGACCACCTCGCCCGCGAGCACGCCGACGTAGCGCTTCTCCGTCTCGCGCTTTTCGAACTGGCGCGACAGCTCCCGGTGCGCGTCGGCGTCGAGCGCGAAGACCATCACGCCGGACGTCTCCATGTCCAGTCGGTGCACCAGCACCGGGCCGGTCGCGTCGGGGAAGAGCGTGCGCACGCGCGCGACGGCGCAGTCTTGTTTGTCGGGCCCCTTGCCGGGAGCCGAGAGCATCCCGGCGGGCTTGTCGATCGCGACGAGGCGCGGGCGCTCGAGCAGGACCGTGATGTCGCCGAGTGGGTCGGGTCGCACGCGCGGAAACCCCATAAAAAAACCGCCCGAGGGCGGTTCGAGAGAGAGAAGAGTGAGCCGTGGGGCGCTTAGCGCTTCGAGAACTGGAAGCTGCGACGCGCGCCGGCGAGGCCGTACTTCTTGCGCTCGACCTCGCGGGGGTCGCGGGTGAGGTACCCGCCCTCGCGGAGGGTCTCCATGGTGTTGGGGTCGTAGCTGAGCAGCGCACGGGCGACGCCCAGGACCATGGCCCCGGCCTGCCCCATGTAGCCGCCGCCTTCGAGACGGACGACGACGTCCATCTTGCCGTCGGTGTTGGTGGCCTTCAGCGGGGCGATGACGTCGTTGCGGTCGCGCGCTTCGGTGAAGTACTCATCGACGGTCTTGAACTTGCTGCCGGTGAGCTGGATCTTCACATCGCCGGTGCCGGGCTTGATGCGCACGCGGGCCACGGCGGACTTGCGTCGCCCGGTGCCCCACCACCAGCCGTTCTTGGGCGGGTCGGGCTGACGGACCACGGGGGCCGCGACCGGGTCGGCGATGGGATCGGCGACGGGAGCGCCGCCGAGGTTCAGACCCTCGCCCATCGTCGGGTCGTCGGGGGTCGTCGTCGGGGTGTCGGTGTGATCGCTCATGCGTTCTCGATTCGTTCAGCCCGGACGCGGGCCGTCTGGTGTGGGATCAGGCGTTGAGGGGCGTGGGCTGCTGGGCCTGGTGAGGATGATCGACGCCGCGGTACACCTTCAGCTTCTTGAGCATCTGGCGACCGAGGCGGGTCTTGGGGAGCATGCGTCGGACGGCGTCCTCGATGAGGATCTCCGGGCGACGGGTGCGGACGGACCCGAAGGTCTCCGTCTTCTGCCCGCCCGGGAAGCCGGTGTACTGCTTGCGCATGCGCTGCTCGGCCTTGCGGCCCGTCAGCATGACTTTCTCCGCGCTCGTCACGACGACGAAGTCGCCCGTGTCCACGTGCGGGGTGTAGTCCGGGCGGTGCTTGCCCATAAGGACGACGGCGATATCCGAGGCCATACGCCCCAGCACCTGACCGTCGGCGTCCACGTGACGCCAAGCGCGTTCGGGCTCGCCGGTCTTGAGGAAGGTGGTCTGTCTCATAGCCGCTGGCTCCAGCCCCCCGGGTGTGTCCGGGACGGGCACGAAAAGACGATCTGCCCCGTTGTTGCTCTCTCTGAGAAGCAACCCGAGGCTCTGAACCCTCCCGGAACCGCGATCGGTCGCCGGGCGGCCGTGGCCCGCAGCGTGTCCCGCGGGCGACGGATTCGGATGATTCGGCTCCGGACGAGACGCCGGAATGCCCCCACCGGGCAGCGCCTCAAACAAGCCGAGCCGCGGAGCATACGCTACACACCGCGCCTGTCAACCCGCCCCGACCCCGAAGGCGGAGCCGGGCCCCCCGCCAAGCCGATGGAGGGCACATGCCCGACTCACGCCACGATCCCGACGCACCCAACCCCCTCGTGGCCGCGGTGGGCCATCACCTCCATCTGGATGATGACCTCCCGGGCGGCGACCCGGGCGCCCCCCCGCCCCGCCCGGGACGCCCCAAAGACCCCGGATCAGGGGGTATGCGGTTCCTCGCCTGGCTGGTGCTGATCGCCGCGGTGGGCTTTACGGTTTGGGTCCAGTGGCTCGGCCCGCCCCCGGCGCCGGCCGTGCAGACGGAGATGTCCCCCCCCGGCGGGCTGATGAGGCTCGCCGGGCGGTACGCCGTCGGCTCCTTTGAGCTGCTCGATGGGGTGGACCCGAGCTTCGAGGGCGAGAAGCGCGACACGATGGCGAGCGGGCTCATCGAGCAGCTCGACGGGTTCGCCGCGACGCCCGAGGACCGCCTGCGTGTGCTGATCGTGCGCGGGGAGATCTCCGGCGCCGGGTTCGACCCGAGCCTGCTCGAAGACCTCGAGCTCGAACTCGATCTGATGGACGAGCCGCCCGCGTACGCGGACCAGCTGCGCGCGGACATCGACGCGGTGCGCGGGCTCCTGGGCGAGCCGCCCGTCGCACCGGCGGACCCCGACGCGTTCCGCGAGCGTCACGGCTGGTTCGGCGACCTCGCGCTCGCGCAGGGCCTCGGCGACGACAGCCCCGCCCGCGCCCCCGTGCTCGCCAAGGCGCAGCGCACGACGCTGACCGCGATAACCGCGGTCGGCGCGTTCGTCGCCGTCGCGATCCTCGGGTTCATCCTCGGGATCGTGGGCGTCGTGCTGATCGCGACCGGGAAGATCAAGGCCGCGTACCGCCCCCACGCGCCGGGCGGCAGCGTGTACCTGGAGATCTTCGCGCTCTTTATCCTCGGCTTCCTCGGCGTGTCGTTCGCCAGCGACGCGCTGTACCAGGCAACCGGCGTGGACTACTCGCGGGCCCTGATCTGGATCCTGCTGCTGCTGCCCGTCTGGGCGCTCATCCGGGGCGCTCGCCGCGCGGACTTCCGACAGGCGATGGGCTGGCACCTCGGCAAGGGCCTCTTCCGCGAGATCGCCTCCGGCGTCGTCGGCTACGTCGCGTGCCTCCCGATCTTCCTGGCCGGCGTCGGGCTGACCCTTTTGCTCGTGCTTCTCTCGGGCCTCTTCGCGGCAGAGGGCGAGGGCGGCGGGGGCGGCGCGCCGACGCACCCGATCATCGACGGCATCGACCCGAACAACCTCGTCAGCGTGCTGGGCGTCTTCCTGATCGCGGCCGTGTGGGCGCCCCTCGTGGAAGAGTCCATGTTCCGCGGGGCGTTCTACCACCACATGCGCGCGCGCCTGCACCCGATCCTCGCGGCGCTGTTCGTCGCGTTCGTCTTCGCGGCGATCCACCCGCAGGGCTGGGTCGCGATCCCGGCGCTGATGAGCCTCGCGGTGACGTTCGCGCTCCTGCGCGAATGGCGCGGCTCGCTCATCGCCCCGGTCGTGGCGCACGCGATGCACAACGGCGCGCTGATGACCGGGCTGGTTCTCGCGCTGCGCTAAGCCGGACGGTTCGGACCCGTCGCTTAGAGGTCGTACATCTCCGTGAGCTTGCTCTCGAGGTAGTTGCACAGCGGCTCGTGGGAGAGGGGCTTGCCGGTGATGCGCTCGCACAGGTCCTGCGGGGCGTAGGTGCGCCCGGGGGTGTGCACCTTGTCGCGCAGCCACGAGAGCAGGGGCGCGAAGTCGCCCTTGGCGAAGGACGCGTCGAGGTTCGGGAGCTCGGCGTTGACGGCGTCCCAGAACTGCCCGCAGTAGAGGTTGCCCAGCGTGTACGTCGGGAAGTACCCCATCGCGCCCATCGACCAGTGCACGTCCTGCAGACAGCCGCGCCGGTCGTCGGGGACGTCGAGGCCCAGGTCGGTCTTCATGCGCTCGTTCCACCACGCGGGGACATCCGCGATCGACAGATCGCCCGAGAGCATGAGGCGCTCGATGTCGAAGCGCAGCATGATGTGCAGGTTGTACGTCGCCTCGTCGGACTCGACGCGGATGAAGTGCGGCTTGACGATGTTCGACGAGCGGTGCATCGCCTCGACGTCGAGCCCGTCGAGGGCCGAGCCGAAGTGCTTCTTCGCGATGGGCAGCGCCCACTGCCAGAACGCGGCGCCGCGTCCGACCTGGTTCTCCCACATGCGCGACTGGCTCTCGTGGATGCCGAGGCTCGCGGCTGACGCGCGGGGCTCGCCGAAGTGCGTGTCCGTCTCGAGCCCCTGCTCGTACATCGCGTGCCCGGCCTCGTGCAGCGTGGTCTGGAGCGCGTCAAGGAAGTTGTTCGCGTCGTAGCGCGTGGTGATGCGCACGTCGCTGGGGCCCATAGTCTGGCAGAAGGGGTGCGTGGTCGGGTCGAGACGCCCGCCGCCCAGGTCGTACCCGAGCGCCTCGGCGATCTCCTTGAGGAACTCGCGCTGCACGGGGATCGGGCAGGCGCGACCGTCGGCGGCGTTCTCGATCGCGGGCTTGTCGGCGATCGCGGCGATGAGGGGCGTGAGTCGCTCGCGCAGCGGCTTGAAGAGCGTTTCCACTTGCTTGGCGCGCATACCCGTTTCGAAGTCTTCGAGCAGCGCGTCGTACAGCTCGCCGCCGGCCGGCACGCCGTAGCACTCGGCCTTGCGCCGGTTGAGCGCGACCTGCTTCTCAAGCCACGGCTGGAACTCTTTGAAATCGCTCTTGGCGCGCGCGGCTTTCCACGCGTCCATCGCGAGTGATGCGGTTTCCGTCATCTCGACCACGAGCTCGGTCGGGAGCTTCGTCGCGCGGTCAAAGTCCTTGCGCGCCTCGCGCACGTTCGCGGCCTTGACCGGGTCGCCCTGCACGTCGGGGTCCTCGGCGCACGCCGCGAGCAGGTCGCCCAGCGCGGGGTCGGTCGCGCGCTCGTGCTCCATGCGGCTCATCATCGCCAGCTGGCGCGCGCGGTAGCCCGCGGCCTTGGGGGGCATCTTCGTTTCCTGGTCCCAGGACAGGAGCGTGCCGATGGATCCGAAGACCGCGCGGTCGTGCAGGCGGGTGGTGAGCTGGTCGTAGGCGGACGCGGTAGCGGTCGGCATGGCGTGATCCTCTGCAAAAGCCGTTGTTTCTCGACCGAGTGTACCCTGTTGCCCCTGCCCCGTTGCGAGATCCCTGTGCCCGACCCCCCCTTCCAGCTCGACACCGAACGCCTCGTTCTGCGCCCGCCCACCGAAGCGGACGCCGGGGACATGCGCGCGATCTTCGGCGACATCCGCGTGATGGAGTGCCTCGGGCGCACGGCCGCCGAGACGCCGGACGAGATCCTCGAACGCGCCAGGCGTCACATGCGCTTCCAGGACACGCTGGGCTACTGCCTGTGGCTGGCGCGCCGGCGCGACACGGGCGAGCTCGTCGGGGACTGCGGCATCATCCCCGTCGCCGCGAAGGGCCCCGAGACGGAGATCGGCTGGCGCTTCGCCCCGGCGCACTGGGGGCACGGCTACGCGACCGAGGCGGCGCGGTGCGTGCTGGAGTTCGTGTTCACCCGGACCGATCTCGAGCGTCTCATCGCGGTGACGCGCCCGGAGAACACGCGCTCGATGCGGGTGATGCAGAAGATCGGCATGACCGACCGCGGGACCGGGCGCTACTACGACAGCGAGCAGCGCCTCTTCGACATCACACGCGACGACTGGCTCGCGGCTACCTGATCGCTTCCTGGAGCGCCAGCAGGGAGTACGCCGTCACGAGCGACGGGTCGCCCTCCATCCAGCGGTCGTGGATGTTCACGAACGAGCCGTCGGGCTTCTGGCGCGACGCGAGCGCGTCGATCAGGTCGTTCGCCCAGTCGCGCGTCTGCGTCTCGCCCGCGGGGGTGATCACCTCGATCGTCGGGAGCCCCCACGCGTCCAGCGCTCGGCTGAACATCAGCAGGTAGTAGTAGTACCCCTGCATGCCAACGCCGGGGTTTTCGTCGAGCGTGTAGTGGCTTCTGATCCAGTCGTACGCGAGCCGAACGCGCGGGTCGTCGCGCTCGAGATCGGCGTAGAGGTAGCTCTTAAAGCCGGCGTACGTCATCGAGCCGTACGCGCGCATGCGTTCGATGCGCGTGCCGTCGCTGAGCGTCTCGACGATCGGCTCGCCCTTGGACTCGCCCGCGCCGGGCTCTTCGCCCGACGGGCTCGTGGCGTAGATGAAACCGCCCTGCGTGGAGCCCTTGGCGTAGGGCATGTCGTTGACCGACTCGTGCATCTGCGTGCGCGTCAGGAACGTCACGGCGCGCTGGAACGCGGGGTCGTCGGACGACAGGCCCGAATCGTGCAGGCCCTGGAGCATCATGTTCAGGTTGGAGTTGTCCGGTCGGCTGTGGCTGCCGTAGCCGATGCCCCCGTAGAACGGGTGATCCTCTTCGACGGAGCCGGTCTCGGCGTGGTCGGCCGAGTCGTTGGACCACTGGATGGAGCGGAGGAAATCCTGGGCGGGTTCGATCGCACCCGCGGCGTCGGGGTCTTCGACCAGCGCGAGCGCGGAGAGGCAGATCGAGGTGTTGTAGCTCGCCAGCGCGCGGTCGTAGATCCCGCCGTCGGGCTGGGCGTACCCGAGCATGAACTCAACGCCCTTGGCGACGTGCTCGTCGCTCGCGTCGATCTCGGGAGAAAGGATCATGCCGCGGACCACCAGCGCGGTGATCGCGGGGAAGACCGGTCGCCCTTCGCGCACGCTCCACCCGCCGCTCTCGTCCTGCTGGGTGCGCAGGAAGTCGATCGCCCCGTCGATCATCGTTTCGGCCTGTCGGCGGTGCGCCTCGTCGATGGCGTGAGCGTTGGCGGCGAGGGACAGAACGGCGGCGAGGGCGAGCGTGCGCATGGGTCTTCCTCCGGGGGTATGTCTCAGCGTAGGGGCGCAGAAGAGGTTACCGGCGATCCCAGGCGTCCCGCACAATCGTCGCCGCGGCCGCGGCCGCCGTCTCGATCCGCATCACGTAGGGCCCGAACCGGCACGCCCGGGCGCCCAGGGCGACGGCCCGCTCCCGCTCGTCGTCGCGCCACCCGCCCTCGGGGCCGATCAGCACCCGGACGACCGCGCTGTGCGCCGCCGGGGTGTAGGCCTCCCCGGACGCGTCGGCGATGACGAGGTCGGTCTCGTCAGCGGTTGAGCACGCCTCCTCGATGGTCGCCTCGTCGCCGATCTCGAGCAGCCACGGGCGCCCGCACTGCTTGAGGGCCTCGACGGCGACGCGCTCGAGACGCTCGCGCCGGTTCTCGTTGACGCTCTCGGCGCCGAAAGCGGTGCGCAGCGGCGCCCAGGCGTCGGCCCCGGCCTGGCTGACCAGATCGACCATCGTCCCCGCCCGCGGGCCCTTCGGGGTGGCGGTGAAGAGCTCGACGCGGGGCGCGGGCGGATCGACCCGCTCGTCGCCAAGGACCCGCAGGGCGAGGGTCCGCCCGGCGGCCTCGGCGACCTCGGTCACCACGCGCCGACCCCGCCCGTCGAGGACAGCGACCCGCTGCCCGGGCTGGACCCGCTTGACCCGCACCGCGTGGCGGGCCTCGTCGCCCTCGAGCGTGATCACCCCGGAGCCCGGGCCGAGGTCGGGCAGGTACACGCTGTGTCGGCATTGGGTTGGCATCGGGGTTCCTATAACATGCCCGGAACCGTCGGCTTGGGCGCTCGCCCGCCGGCTCCGGCTTGAGTTCTCGATCCGCTGCGTCGATGATCGATCCGCGGAGACCGCGACCGAAAATGTCGGACCACACTGAAGATACCCTGCAGACCGACGCCCTCGAGGCCGAGGTCGCTGAACTGCTCGATGAGGTCGAGAAGAAGGCCGTGGCTGTCGAAGCGCGCCTGGGCGCGGGCGACGACCCCGTGGTCAACGAACTCCTCGACGAGGTCGGCGCCGCGAGCGCCGCCGCGGCGACACTCGATCAGGACGTCGATGCGCTGATCGCCGAGGCGGAGCGCCAAACACACGCCGGCGCCGCGCACGACGAAGACGTCGACGCGCTCATCGAAGCCGTGGAAACCGAAGTCGCGGCCGGCGCGGGCGCCGACGCCGACAACGGCGCTGACGTTGCGCCCGAGCCCACAACCGAAGCCGACACAGAAACAACCGCGGCGGAACCAGTCCCGGAAGACGAGATCGAGCCAGAGGCCGCGCCCGAGACGGAACCCGAGCCTGAACCCGAGGTCGAGGCTGAGGTCGAAGTCGAGGCGGACGCCGCGCCCTCCGAAGAGCCGTCCGTCGAAAGCATCGACGCGAGCGACACCACCGACACCACCGACGAGGCTGCCCCGGAAGAGCCGACTGCGGAAGAGACCGCGTCGAAGCCTCTCGGCGAGGTCATGGACCCGAGCGACGAGATCGATCTCAGTGCGCCGTCCCCGTCGCCGGACGCGGCCCCCGAGCCCGAGGGCGTCCCGGGCGCGCTCGATGACGAGCTCGCCGCGGAGGCGGACGACGCGATCGGGAGCGAGATCGCCGGCGAGGTTGAGACGGTAGATCTGGGTGAAGCGCTCGCGGCGCACGACACCGAGGTCGCCGAGGTCACGGAGCCCGCGACCCCCACCCCCAAAGAGGTGGCCGTTGCGGACAGCGCCGAGGCCGTCGAGGAGAACGCCCAGGCGGGCGCCGCTCCGGCGCGCTGGGTCATGCTGCTGGGCATGCTCGCGACGTCCCTGCGGTTGCTGAGCAGCCCGATGGAACGCCTGAGCGTGCGCCAGCGTGACACGGTCGGGTGGATCGCGATCAACCTGGCGTTCATCGCGTTCTGCGTGTGGCTGTACACCCTGCTCCGCTGAGTTGAAGCCACGAGCCGCGGCGCGCACTGTACGCGCATGACGGCGCTCCCAATACGCGACCACCGGTTGTGGCGCCCCGCCGGCGTGTTCGCCAGTGTTGCGCTCGGGCTGTGCGTTGGTCGATGGGGCGCGCCGCCGCCGGTATGGACGGCGCTGATCGCGGCGGCGCTCGCGCTCGCGGCGTGCCCGCGCTCGCCCCGACCTTCACGCGCCGTGCTCGTGGCGCTCAGCGTTGTCTGCGCTAGCGCCGCGTGGTGGACCGTCCGGATCGAGCACGCGCCGGCGCGCGCGCTGCTCGACGCCGTACACACGATGGATCGCCGCCCCCTTGTCGCGGTCGAGGGCGTGGTCGCCGAGACCCCGCGCGTCCGTTCGCTTGCGCGCGGCGTCTTCGCCCCGCACGCGCGCCCGGGCGTTTCGACCCACACCCGCCTCGACCGTGTGCGCTTCGTTGACAGCGACGGGGCGCCGCGGGTCGGATCGCTCTGGCTGACCGTGGGCGGGCGCGCCGAGAGCCTCCGCGCCGGCGACCGGGTGCGCGTGTGGGGTCGTCTTGCACCCGCCGGCGGACGGCGCAACCCGGGGGATCCCCCCTACCGCCTGCGCGCGCTCGAGTCCGGCGTCGCGGGGTTCCTGAGCACACCGTCGGTTGAGAGCGTGGAGACGCTCGGCCCCGGCGCGTGGTGGCCGAGCGTGCGCGCCCGGGTGCGCGCCCGCGCCACGGGCTGGCTCGCGCCGGCGCGCGACGCGGACAACCCGGCCTCGGCGCTGCTGCTCGCGGCGCTCACCGGCGAACGCGTCGAGGCGCTGCACGAGGCGGACGCCGCGGTCCGGCGCGTCGGCGCGGCGCACCTGCTCGCGATCAGCGGGTTGCATCTGACGTTTCTGGTGAGCATGGGGGTTGTCGGGGTGCGGCTGGTGCGCGACCCCGGCCGCGCCGAGCCGCTTCTCGGCGCTGTCCTCGCGCTGGTGTACCTCGCGCTGACGCCGGCGCGCGCGCCGATCGTGCGCGCCGCCGGGATCACCGTCGCGATCATGGCGGGCGAGGCGGCGGGCACGCGGTGGCGGCGCGAGGCGCTCCTCGCGTGGGCCGCGACGCTGACGGTCCTGTGGCGCCCGACGGAGCTCTTCTCGCCCGGGTTCCAGCTCAGCTACGCGTGCGTGGGAGCGCTCGTGATGTTCGCGTCGCCGGTCCGCGCCCGCCTGTTCCGGGAGCGCCCCGTCGTTGGCGCCGCGGCGCGCGACCCGTGGGCGTGGCGTGCGTTCAAAGCCGCCGTCGCCTCGACCCTCGTCGCGTGGCTCGTCGCGACGCCGATCCTCGCCCACCACCTGGGGGTCGTGAACCCGCTGGGCGCCCTCGTGGTGCTGATCGCGACCCCGCTCTTCTCGCTCGTCCTCGCGCTCGGCTTCGTCACTTCGGCGCTCTCGCTGATCAGCCCGGCGATCGCCGGCGTGATCGCGCCCGCGGCGCTCGGGGCGGCCGACGTCTTTCTCGGGCTGGTGCTCGCGCTCGAATCGCTCCCGCTGATGGTGGTGCACCTCCCGCGCGCGCCGCTGGCGCTGACCGCGACGGTGTTCGCCGCGATCGTGTGGTGGTTGTGTTCGCCGCGAACGCTCCGCGCAACCGCGATCTCGCGCCGGTCTGATAGGCGTCACTGTCTCTGCGTGGCTCTGGCGGGCAGCCGACACCAACGGTCTGGCGCCCGACGTGGCGCTGCGCATCGACATGCTCGACATCGGGGACGGTTCGTTCTTGATCGTGCGCACGCCCGACGGCGCCATGCTCTGGGACGCGGGGGCGCAGGATCTTTCCTTCGGGGCCCGTCGTGCGCCCGCGTCGCTCCGCGCCCTCGGCGTGTGGCGTGTGCCCCTCGCCGTCATCACGCACGCGAACCTCGACCACTACGCCGCCTTGCCCGACATCGCCCCGGTCGTCGGGCTGCGCCGTCTCTTCACCTCCGGCGCCCTCCTCAAAGAAGCGCGCGATCCCCGCAGCGCCGCCGGCGCGCTGCTGCGGGAAGTCGGTCTCACGCCCTCGCGCCTCGTGGCGGGGGAATCGCTCGCGCTCCCCGGCGCCGAGGCGCGGGTGCTCTGGCCGCCCGACGCGTACGTCTCCGACCGCGCGAACGATCACTCTCTCGTGCTGCGCCTGAGCGTCATGACGCGCGCGGGCGAAAAATCGGCGCTGCTGACCGGGGACATCGAGCCGACAGCGGCGCGGGCGCTTCTCGCGGGACGCCCCGGGCTCACCGCGGACGTGCTCGAACTCCCCCACCACGGCAGCGCGCGTCTGGCGCGCACGGGCTTCGTCGAGTCGATCAACCCTGAGGTCGTGATGCAGTCGAGCGGGCGCTCGCGTGTGGGCGACGAGCGCTGGGACGCGGCGCGCATCGGGCGGCGGTGGTTGATGACGGCCGAGGTCGGCGCGGTGTGGGTGGAGATCACGCGCGACGGCGTTGTGCGCTCGGGGGCGGTCCGGCTCAGCGGATGAAGCGCACCCTGCCGGCGTTGGGCACGGGGAGGCGTGCGCCGCCGGGGATCGTCGCCGTGTAGGGCGCGGGCCAGTAGACCATGAACGCCTTGCCGAGGATCAGCTCGCGCGGCACGACGCCGGCCTTGTAGCCGAAGCGGTCGCCGATCCACGGATCGACGCGCGTCCAGCCGCGTCCGTCGTGGCTCGCGGCGCTGTTGTCGCCGAGCATGAAGAACTCGTCCGACGCGAGAGCCGCGGGGTACGTGGGGTGCGAGGCGCGGTAGTAGCGCCCGTTCTGTCGCACAGCTCGGTAGTAGAGATCGCGGTCGAGCGCGACGCCCGTGAGCGTTACCGGAGAGCCGCTAAAGGACATCGAGACCTCGGGGGACGCGTACGTGTCGGCCTGCGCGGGCTCGACGTGTTCGCGCCCGGGGACGGCCGCACGCGCGTAACGCTCGCTCGGCTTCCAGTCGTACTCGCTCTCGAGGATCTTCTTCCCATTAACCCACAGGCTCAGGCGCTGGTCGGCGTGCCAGAATTCGACCGCGGTGTACGTCTCTGCGGGGAGGGTCGCGTTGGCGTCGCTCGAGCTGAGGAGCGTGGTCCCGTCGTTCGAGACGGCGCTGATCGAGGCGCCGCTCGGGCCGAGGCGCGCTTCGAAGACGTGCCCGCGCGTCGCGAGTCGCCAGACGCCCTCGGCGCCGGCGCTGTCGGGGCGGACGCGCGCCCGCACGCGCAGGTCGCTCACCGGGAACGCGTTGGCGCGGGCGTCGTGCGCGGCCGAGAACGTGGAGTTGTACGGGGTCAGGTCGTTGATCGCGCGCACGCGGGCGTCCCAGCGCAGCGCGCCCGCGCCGGGGCCTTCCCAGCGGTACGACTTGGTCGCGAGCTCCCAGCCGTCGCCCGTCCACGGGGAGCGCCAGCCGGGGATCGCGCCGTCGGGCGGGGCGAACTCGGTCGAGAAGAGCGGCGCCCAGACCTCGCGCTGCGTGCGGTCCGGCTTGCGTGTGATGCTGTAGGGCGTGTCCGAGCCGCTGGGGCGCACGAAGATGTCGCCGTCAACGATCAGCACGTCCTCGCCGGGGAGACCGACGAGGCGCTTGATCAGGTTTTCTTTCGGGCGCACCGGGTTCTTGAAGACCACCACGTCGTAGCGCGACGGCTCGCGCAGGAGGTAGAGATACTTCAGAACCAGGATGCGGTCGCCGGCGAGCAGCGGGATGTTCTTGCGTTCGATCTGCACCCCGGTCATCGGGTCCTGCATGATGAACGGGTCGCGGTCGCGGCGCTCGTCGCCCTGCACGCGCAGGGGCGCCTGGTTGCTGTCGAGGTCGCGGTAGTTCGTGGTCCACGCGTACCCGCCCGCGGGGCTCTCGAAACGCATGTGCGCCCCGAGCAGCGTGGGCGCCATCGAGCCCGTTGGGATGCGGAAGGGCTCGACCACGTACGAGCGGAAGACGAACGCCATCGCGAACGAGATGATCACCGAGATGATCGTCTCCTTGACGGATTCCTGCTTCTGAACGGGCGGCGCGGCGGTGGTCGTTGAGGCTTGAGTCACGCGCGTACCTTAGTCCCCGCTCGCCGGGGCGTCTCCCCCGCCGCCTGCGCCGGTGTCGGAGGGCCCGCGTCCGCGCCCGCGGCGCCTGCCGCGACGGCGCTTCTTCTTGGGCGCGCCCTCGCTGTCGCCCGACGCCTCGCTCGCGGGGGGCTTCGCGGCGTCGTCCACCGGACGCGCCTTCGGGCGTCGTCCGGATCGGCGCGGGCGTTCGCCTTCCTTGGGTTTCGATTTGCTCCGCGGCTTCGGGCGCGGCGCGGGCTCCGGCGGCTTCGGCTTCGGCGCCGCCTCGGGGTCCATCAGCTCCTCGACCGGGACGGCGATCCGCTGCTGGTTGTGCTCGAGTTCCACGAGCGCCAGCTGCGTGAGGATCTGCGTTTCGATCACGATCCCCGCCCCCTCGGGCGTGCCCACGCGCGACTTGCGGTGCGGGAGACGCTTCTTGAGGTCCTTGTACGTCTCGTCCTCGTACCGCAGGCAGCACATCAGGCGACCGCAGCGTCCGCTGATCTTGAGCGGATCAAGCGTGGCCTTCTGCTGCTTGGCCGACTTGATCGACACCGGCTTGAGGACCTTGAGGAACGATTTGCAGCAGCAGTGCTGCCCGCAGCGTTCGTAGTCGGCCGTCAGTCGCGCCTCGTCGCGGGCGCCGATCTGGCGCATCTCGATCCGCGTGCGGTGCTCATCCGCCAGGCGTTTGACGAGGTCCCGGAAGTCCACCCGGTCCTCGGCCATGAAGTAGAAGGTCAGGCGCTCGCCCCCGAGGATGGGGTCGGCGTCGACGATCTTCATCTCGAGCCCCAGCTCCTTGACGATCTGGCGGGTCGAGCGGACGAGATCCGGGATCGTCGCGTCGAGATCCTGCTGCGTCTTCATGTCCTGGGGCGTCGCGAGGCGGACGGCGCCCCCGTCGTCGCGGAAGGGGTAGTCGCGCCCGCCGGAGTTCTCGATGTACTCGAGCATCTCCTGGCGCGTGACGCTCTTGCCGCAGCCGGCGTTCGGGCAGGTGCTCGTGAGCAGCTCGCCCAGCTCGGTGCCGCGCTGGGTCTGCACGACCATCTTGGAGCCGCAGCCGGGGCGCACGTCGCCCTTGTAGGTGTACTCGCCGATCAGGCGCATCCGCCCGTAGCGCACCACGACCGTCTCGGGCTTGACGGCGTCCTCGCGCCGCTTCGCCTCTTCGTATTCCTTGACGTCGGTCTCGAACTGCTGGAGCGGGAAAATGGACATGCGCGTCGCTCGCTGGCGCGACACCCGCTCGATCGGAACCGGGGGACGGGGGTCGCGCTGTCGCCGGGCGATGGAAGACGCCCCGCCGGGCCCGGCCGCCCGCGGGGTCTGAAAACGCGGATGTCAGGCTGCGAGGGTACCCGCTAGCGCCGGTTCGAGGGCCCCGCGGCCCGCGCCTGGTCGAAAAGCGACTCGATGGGCGTCACCTGCAGCAGTTCCATCGTCCGGCGCGGCGTCGAGCGGTAGACGAGCACCGTGCCCGAGCGCTGGTCGAGCAGCGTGAGCAGGTCCTCGCCGTTGCCCGCCGAGAGCGTGATGATCGTCGAATCGGCGACCGTGGACACCACCCCGCCCAGCGCCGCGGGCGGAGCCGGCGGCGTGCTGGGGAGCACGCGGGCGAGCCCGACGACGGCGAGCGCCGCGGCCGCGGCCCACAGCGGGCCGTCCGAGACCCGCCGTTGCTTCGCGGGGTCGGTCTTCGCGGGCGTGCTCATCGTCCACCCCCCACCCCGCGGTCGGCGTCGGCGCGCACGTCGCGGTACCCCACCGGCGTCAGGGCGTCGTTGCCCTGGTTCCAGCGGAACGCGGCGACCTCGAGGTTGGCGCCGTCGATGATGTACAGGACGTCCTCGTTCGACCCTTGCACACGACCGCCCACCATCGTGTACTCAGCACGACCGCCGCGTTGGGCGCCCGCCTCGGGCGGGGTCGCGACGACGACAAGACCACCGGCGACACCCACCGCGATCCACGCGGCTCGGGTCCGGTTCACACGCGATGACGACATGGGATCCTCCAACCGGGAGGTCGGGGTTAATTCTGCTCGCGCCGCTTGGCGGGCAGGATGCTCAGGAAGACCACCGCCGCCAGCAGCACGAACGCCACGAGGTAGAACAGCACCGTCGGCTGCTTTTCAAGGTCGCCCAGCGGCGGCGGCGCGTTCTGGGCCAGCCCCTGGCTCGCGGCGACGAGGGCGAGGGCGGCAGACAGCATGAGTCGGCGGGTCTTCATCCGCACGACCTTACGAGGCCGCCACCCCCGAGTAAAGCTCCCCTGCACCGAAAACAGGGCGCGAGACGCGCTCGAAATCCGCCTGATCGAGGTGCACCGTCCGCCAGCGCTGGCTCCGTGGCTTCATCGCTGCCCGGTACTCGCTCAGCGACGCCCCGCGCAGCCCGTACCAGCGACCGTGGTGCTCGAACCGGTCGTCGAACAGCCGCGCCGGCGGGCGACCCGGGCACCAGTACACAAACACGAACGCCGCCTCGTACCCCTCCCCGAACAGCGTTTCCCACACCCGCAGCGACTCGATGTCATCCCCCGTGACCCAGTTCTCCAGGCGCGGCGTCCGCTCGCCCGTCAGCCTCGAGGCCACTTTCCGTCCTTTGATATCCACGATCGCGTGCACCCGGTCGGCGTACAGGACCAGGTCGAAGCTTTTGAGAGTCCTCGCGCCGTCGCGCGAGGGGGTCGCCGGACAGGCGAGACGGGCGTGCTCGCCCACCACCACCCGCTTGGCGTCGTTGAGGAACGCGAAGGACGCCCCGCAGCGCGCGAGGTACGCCGCGAACGCCCGCTCGTAATGGCTCTGGCGCGCCATCGGCGCATGGTACGCCGATCACCTAACAGGTTTCAACCTTACTACCCGCCCAGGAGCCCACCCAGCAGGTCGCCGAGGACGCCGCCGCCCTCTTCCTCAGCGGGCTCGTCGGGCGGCTCCTCGATCTCCGGGGCGGCGAGCGCGAGGCTCACGAACCCCGTGGTCGACGAGGCGGTCAGCCACACGCTCTCCTCGCCCATGGAGAACTGGAAGACCGCGTTGGTGAGCGACACCAGACGCCCGAAGGCGTCGAACTCGACGGCCGCGTTGTCGGCGCCCGAGAGGATCGCCAGGTCCACGCCCGCGTACGTCGCGGCGTCGCCCGTCCCGAAGATCACCACGTAGGGCGTCCCGTCCGGGCGCGTGATCGCGACGTCGGGCTCGGAGCGGCGCTCGAGCCAGTACCCGTCGTTGACCGCGTCGATGCGCACGACGATCGGGTCGTTGGGCGTGACCAGCGACATCGCCTGCGCGTGCTCGAGGTCCGCGCCCAGCAGGTCCGCGCCGCCGAGCACCCGCGCCCGGTCGTCGGGCGCGAGCGACACGATCGCGACGCTCGCGACCAGCACCAGGATCGCCATCGAGACGAGCAGGTTGATCATCGTAAACGCCCGCGCCGGGACGCTGGTGCGTCCGGGCGCGGGCGTTGTGCTCGGGAAGGTCGGGTTAGTCACCGCCGTCCGCCAGGATCTCGTGCGCGGTCTTGGTCGTCGCGTTGACGCCCTCGACCACCGCGTCGCCCGTGTCGGCCACGATGTCGAGCACGCGCCCGACGATCGAGCCCAGACCGTCGGCGACAGCCTCGTTCTGCGGCGGCTCGAACAGGACGTCCGCGGACTGCTCCTGCTGACGCACACGCACGGGCCACTCGCGCATCCGGATCACGGTCCCGGCGTGGCGCCGCGTGGCGCCGGCGACGGGCGTGTTGTCCTTCGCGGTCTGCGGGGGCAGCGCCGAGAGCACGCGGGTCTTGGACGCCGACAGGCCCTCGTCGGGCGTCGTGGCCTCCATCGCGCTGCGCACCCCGGCGATCAGATCGCCGTTGATGTCGTACAGCGGGCTCGTCTTGGGCGAGGTCAGCCCCATCTTGTTATCGAAGATGGGGTCCACCAGCAGCATGCCGCCGTCCTCCAGGCTCAGCTGCGCGGCGCTCAGACGCCCGGCCAGCACCGAATCGTCGTCAATCCGAACGACCGAGGTCGGGGCGTGCACTGACCCGATGATCAGCGAGTTGCTGTCGATCGACACGGTGTTCGACGCGTCCAGCGCGTTGATGTTCAGCTGCACGAAGCGGGCGCGACGCGGGTCGAACCAGCTCTTCAGGTCCTTGTAATCACGGTTCGAATCAGCGATCAGGCTCGGGTCGGGACCGATCACGCAGTCGTCGATGCGCAGCCCCGAACCGTGATAGAACGCCAACGACGCGCCGTCTTCGAACACGAAAGTGGAGTCACGCATGCGCACGCTGTCGATCGCGCCGACGATCACCTTGCCGCGCACCACGATCGTCGCGTGGTCGATGGTCAGCCCATCGCCGCTCGGGTTGTTCGCCGCGAACAGGTACGGGCCCTCGGCCTCGTCCAGCACGAACTTGGCGTTGTTGGTCAGCGTGACGGTCACGCCGTAGCCCCCGCCGTTGAGGGTTCGGTCCGTGGTGTGGACGATCGGCAGGAACAGCGCGTGCGCGGCCGACAGACCCGTCAGCTCAGCGGGGATCTCCGCGGTGGTCGACCAGACCCCAACGGGCAGCTCGCTGGCGACGACGCTGTAGGACGACAGGACCGAGTCCAGGCTCGCGCTGGTCCCCGGGGGCGTGAAGCCGCTGGCTTTCTTGGGGAACGATCTGGAGCTTGCGGAGACGCCCGAGGCGCTCGTGAAGCCGAAGCCCAGCTTGGCGGTCCCGTCCACGCGGGCCGCGGGGCTCATCTTCCACGTATCGATGCGCGAGTCGCTCTCGATGTTGATGCCCTTGGCGACGTAGACACCGAACTCGTTCAGCTCGGGGTCCAGCGCCTCCTCGTAGGTGGCGTCGTCCTGCTCGTAGATGACGCGCTGCACGACGGTCTCGATGCCGCCGATGCTCGCCGAGACGGTCATCAGCACCTGGCGGTCGTCGTCCTCGACGGGCCCGCCCTCCAGGTTGGTGACGGCGACGTTGACCTCGGCGCCCAACAGGTCCATGTCCTCCAGCAGCATCCCGGCGTTCGCGGGGGTGCGCCAGTCAACGGTGGTTTCCATCGCGGCCTCAACGATCGCCGCGGCCGAGCGCGCGCCGACCAGTCGGACGTCACGCGGTCCTGCGCGGCCTGCCCGATCTCGGGCGCGGTCTCGCGGGTGATCAGGAACGACGTCGTCAGGACCGTCGCGGTGGCCATCGTCATGACGACCAGGAGCAGCGCCACGCCGGGCCGCGCGCCCGCGTGCGGGTGAACAAACGCATCGGTTCGGGGTCGTGTGGTCGTCATGGTTAAAACTCCGGGGTCGTGTGATTCGGGAACGCCAGCGCGATCAGGTTGTCCGAGATCGTGCCGCTTTGAAACGACTGTCGGAACGAGTAGCGGAAGCGGTCTGCTTCCGGGGGGGTAGCGGTGTCAAACGCGAGAGTGAGATCGGAGAGCCCGTCGGCGAGCACGGTCTGGGTGGTTCGCCCGGCGGCGCGGTACGCCGCCATGAGGGTGAAGAAGTCGGTCGCCGCGGGCACGGGCGCGTCCGCGTCGGCGAGTTCCTCGGGGGTCAGCTCGCTCGAGGGGGTGTACCACTCGCAGATCAGCCGCCCGCGCGGTTGGTGCGAAAGACACGCGCCTCCGTCGGGTTGACCGAGCCGCTCGAGTCGGCGTCCTCGAGCCAGACGACGAACTCGCCGTCCTCGTTGGACTGGAGCACGCAGAGCCCGGACTCGCTGTACGCCTGGAGGCGGATCTGCACCGCGTGAGCGCGCAGGGAGGCCGTGCGCGCGTCGCGGTCGAACGCCGTCACGCTCGAGATCGTCGTCATCACCGCCGCGAGCGCCGCGCCGATCACCACCGTGATCGCGAGGGCGATCATCAGCTCGACGACCGTGAGGCCGCGCCGGGGTGTGTGCGTGCGATGGTTCATTCGATCGGCTCCGGCAAGAAAGCGTTGGCGGTCGCGACGACGCGGTTGCCGTCAAAGACCGAGACTTCGATGTTCAGCCCGCGCACCGTGACGCCCAGGCCCTCGACGCGCATCAGTTCCTCTTGAGCGCTGACGCCGCGCCCCAGCGCCCAGTAGGGCTCGGGGTACGCCACGCCGTCGAGCGTGGTGAGCGATCCGACCGGGGTGATCTGCCCGTCGAGCGACTCGATGTCGTCGTAGGGCATCGTCATGAGCTCGGACATGAAGTCGCCGCACGCCATCGACCCGAGGATCGCCTTGCGCCCCTCGAGCGAGTTCATCTGCGCCGCCGAGATCGCCGCGCCGATCGCGAGAACCGTGAGCGCGAGAACCGCGCTGGCGATCACCGCCTCAAGGAGGGTGAACCCGTGGGCCCGACGCGTGCGTCGTCGTGTGCGTGCCATCGCTTCTCCTCCGACGCCCCGTTGTCCCCCGAGCGACAAGCTCGGCCCGGACGTGGCCTGCGCGGATGTGTGTCACCTCACTGGATCGAATACCCGAGGCGACAATCCCTGCCGCAGCAGCGAGATTTCATTGGGATGGGGTGTTCTCGGACCGCGCGACCGGCGCGGACATCCAAGCTTCAGGTCCGGGAAGCGTCCTGGCGCGCTTCGCGCACGATCAGCTCAGGCTGTTTCTGACGGACGATCCGCCCCGCCGGGACCGATTCGGTCACGCACACGCCGCCCGAGATCACGCAGTCGTCGCCGATCACGGTGTCCCCGCCCAGCACCACGGCCCCGGCGTACACCGTCACCCGGTCGCCCAGCGTCGGGTGGCGCTTCGTGCCGCGCACGAGCGCCCCGCGCTCGTCCACCGGGAAGCTCTTCGCGCCCAGCGTGACGCCCTGGTAGAGCTTCACGCCCTCGCCGACCTCGCACGTCTGCCCGATCACGACGCCCGCGCCGTGGTCGATGAAGAACCGAGCGCCGATGCGCGCCCCGGGGTGGATGTCCACCCCCGTGCGCCCGTGCGCCTGCTCGCAGATCATCCGCGGCGCCAGCGGGGCCCCCTGCTCGTAGAGCACCCGCGCCACGCGGTACGCGAAGACCGCGTCCACGCCGGGGTAGCACGAGACGATCTCGTCGATGCTCTCGGCCGCCGGGTCGCCCTCGAGCGCGGCCTGCACGTCCAGCGCCAGGCGCTCGCGCAGGTCCGGCAGCGCGGCGATGAGCGTCTGGGCCACCGCGGCCGCACGCCCCTCGCACTCGGGCTCGCCCGTGCAGCGGTACGCGCCCGCGAGCGTGCGCTCGGCGAGCCCGCGGGCCCGGCGCAGCTCGCCCGCGATCCGGCGCTCGAGGTCCGCCGCGTCGATCGCGGGCGTCTCGAAGTACCCCGGGAAGACGAGACGGCGGAGGGACTCGACCAGCTCGCCGACGTCCTCGGCGCTCGGGAGCGCCGGGTCGCCCAGGCGCACGAGATCGCCCCCCTCGCGTGCGAGGCGGGAAGCGAGAGGGTCGCGCTGGTCGGGGTGTGGGGTGTTCATGAAGCGTTCGGGGGCGTGCCCGCGGGCATCCTAGCCGTCGGATGGTCGCATGCCGGGCGCATAAAAAAAAGAAGGCGTCTCCTTCCACACACGACACGGGCGCTCTGAGGGGGGTGTTCGAACCCTCCAAACCAGGTGGGCGCCTCGCCGCCGCGACCGGGCCTTCCACTCATGGAGGCTTGACCGTCGCGCGGTCTGGGCGGGCTCCCTTCGTGCGTCTAAAGTTCGAACATGACGCTCGGCCCGCGCCGCTCGAGGAGCGACGCCTTCTTTTCATCGGAAGATACACCCGCCCGGAACCCCGGGCGACACCGAGCCGTAATTTTCTTCGTCCCCCGTCGCCTTGACACCCCGCTCGCCCCCCGCGACGATCGTGCCTCACCAGACCCGCAGGAGAGACGCCCATGCCGACCCGCACCGCTTTGTTCACGACCGCCCGCCGCGCCGCGGCCGCGTCCCTCGCGCTCGGCGGGATCCTCGCGCTCTCCGGCTGCGCCGGCGGGAGCAGCTACCGCGCCAACCCCACGCCGGAGATGGCCACGCTCTCGCACACCGAGGCCGAGGTCTACAACCGCACCACGGTGACCTTCGACACCAACCTCAGCGCGATCTGGGAAGACATGTCCCGGATGTTCCTCGTCGACCGCCCGTCGATGCTGATGCGCCCGCGGATGCCCTACTAACCCAGCTCCTCTGCTGTTCTGACGCACGCTCGCGCCGAACGCGCTATCGCTGTGCGCCTACAGTGCCCTTCGCCGCACGACGACGGCGAGGGGGCCACGTGTGCGTCAGCGCGTTCTCAGCACCACCACCGCGCCGCTGACCGCCCTGCGCGGGCACGGCATGCCCGGGATGAGCCGCGCGAACTTCCGGCGCGAGCTGGTCGCGGCCGCATGCCTCCCCTTCGCGATCGCCTGCGTGGACATGGGCGTTTCCGGCGTCGTCGCGAAGAAAGCGTTCAACGCCTCTGACACGGTCGTCGCGCTGCTCGAGGCCGCGCCCCACGCGGCCGCGGTGACGAGCATCCTCTGGGCCGGGCTGATGCACGGTCGCGATCGGGTGCGCTTCGTCACGGGAACGCAGCTCGCGCTCGTGGCGTGCGTGGTGCTCGCGGCGCTCGTCCCGGTGAGCTCGCTCGGGTTAGGGATGCTCGTCGTGCTCGTGGTCGCGGCGCGCTGCTGCTACATCGGGATGGTGACGGGGCGCACCGAGCTCTGGCGCAGCAACTACCCCCGCAACGCGCGCACGCGCGCGACGGGCATCTTCACCATCGTCACCACCATCGGGCTCGTGCTCGCGACGACCGGGCTGGGGCTGACGCTCGACCGCGCGAGCCAGAGCGGGCACGCCGTCGGCGCGTACCGCGCGTTCTACATCGGCGCGGCGGTCGTCGCGTGCATCGGCGCGTGGAGCTACTCGCGCATCCGCTGGCGCGGGAGACAGGCATCGCTGCGCACCGAACGCGCGCTCGAACGCCGTCACCGCCCCGGCTTCCGCGCGATGTGGCGCGTGCTGCGCGACGACCGCGACTACCGGCGCTACATGAACGCGCAGATGGTGATGGGCACCGCCAACCTCGCGGCGCAAGCGCCGGTCGTGCTCGCGGTCACCGGCGTCTTCGACCTGCCGTACACCTACGCGCTCGCCGCGACGGCCGTCGTGCCCAAGGCGATGACCGTCGTCGCGATCCCGCTCTGGTCGCGCCTCCTCCAGCGCCTGCACATCGTCGAGTTCCGCGCGATCCATTCCTGGTCGTTTGTCCTCGGGAACGGGCTCGTGGGCGTCGCGGTGCTCACGCTCAACGTCCCCCTGCTGCTCGTGGCCCGCGGTCTCGTCGGCGCCGGCATGGCGGGCGGGAATCTCGCGTGGAGCCTGGGGCACCACGACTTCGCGCCCAAGGAACAATCAAACACCTATATGGGGGTGCACGTGATGCTCACGGGCCTGCGCGGGTCGGTCGCGCCGTTGCTCGGCGTCGCGCTCTTCCAATTCGTGGGCGGGTGGGTGTTCGTGCTCTGCGCCGCGGGCGGCGCGTGGGGCGCGCTCATGTTCGTGCGTATGCGCAACGACAGCGTTCGCGAAGCGCGCGATGGGACCACCTAAACGGGGGATAAATTGTCCGGTGGTTACTTCGCGGTGTACTGGCCGCGACCGACCTTCTTGAACACCTTGTCGTGCTTGAGAAGCGTCTGATTCACAATGTTGCGGAAGTTCGCGGAGGAGCTGCGGTAGCCGAGCTTCTGCGCGGCCTCCGCGGCTTCGCTCACGCCCATGGTCTTGCCCTTGAGCGCCTTGGCGAGCGTGTCAACGAGGTTCATCTCGTTGCGCGGGCGCTTGCGACCGCCCCCGCCCGCGGCGCCGCGCGACCGCGCGCCCCCCACCGCCTCGTATCCCCACGACGCGAGCTCGGCGTCGATCTCGGCGACCTGGGCGAGGAGCTTCTCGCGCTTCGAGGCGAGCCGCTGGGCGGCGCGTTCGCGCCGCGCGAGCTCGGCTTGGAGTTCGTCGGTGCTGAGTTTGTTGATGGTGCGCTTAGCCATGATGGTTCCTTAGTTCGACGGCCTCTGAAGTGCGTGGGCCGTCGCGAATCGAAATGAAGAGAAGACAACCTAAAGAGGGGATACGAAAAACGCAATCGCACCGATAGTAGGCGCGCACTCAGACCGCGTGCTCTGAAAGGAGGCTTATTCGCCTCGGAAACGCATGCGTTCGAGAATGCTCTCGAAATGATCAAGGTCGAAATAACGAATTGTGATCGCGCCAGATTTCTTGTTTGTGTTTTGTTTGATGCTGAGTTTGGCGCCGAAATAATCTCCGAGTTCTTTTTCAAGAGACTCGATCGAGGCGCTCCGCTCGGGCGCTCGCGCCGGGGGGGGCGTCGGGCTCGTCGCCCCCGCGGCTTCCCGCTCCGTCCGGCGCACGCTCCAGCCGTCCTTGGCGGCGCGACGGGCGAGAACCAGGCGGCGCGACGGGTCGTCCACGCTCAGGAGCGCCTTCCCGTGGCCCGCGCTGAGGGTCCCCTCGCGGAGCATGTCCAGGATCGCCGGCTCGAGCTCCGTGAGACGGATGAGGTTCGAGACGGTCGCGCGATCGAGTCCAACCTGCTCTGCGACCTGAGATTGCGTGAGCCCGAACTCGTCCCGGAGCTCCTTGAGGGCCTGGGCACGCTCCACGGCGTTGAGGTCCTCGCGCTGCAGGTTCTCGACGAGCGCCCACTCGGCCGTCACGCGGTCGGAGACCTCGTGGATCACCGCCGGCAACGTGGACAGCCCGGCCAGCTTCGCCGCCCGCCAGCGCCGTTCCCCGGCGATCAGCTCCCACTTGGCGCCGTCGTGGGCGCCGTCAGAGCCGGTCACGGGGCGGACGATCACCGGCTGTATCACGCCCGAGACCCGCACGGAATCCGCGAGACGCTGCAGCGAGTCTTCCGTGAAGGCTTTGCGTGGCTGGTATCTGTTCGGTATAATCTGGTCGATGGGGACGTGCGTTATTCCACCAGGCGAAGCAGCGAGATCGCTCGTAACTAATTTATTAATAGCAACATGTGGGGGCGTGACTGGTTCAGCTTCGACGGCGACCGGTTCTGAGATCAGGCTCGAGAGCCCCCTGCCGAGTCGTTTGGTGGCTGCTTGCTTGGCCATCGTTCGCCCTCCATTGGCGTGCGGTCCGAACCGAGGCTGGTGATGATATCGTCTCCGGCGTGTGACGCGAACCAAGAGGGGGCTGGCATGGCACGGGTGGAGTTTCTTTCGCGAGCGTTGGTGCGCCGGGAAGGCCGGGTCTTGGTCTGCCGGGACCTGAAGCACGGGCATGCCTACTTGCCGGGCGGGCACGTGGAGTTCGGTGAGACGGCCGCGGCCGCGGCCGCCCGCGAGCTCGAGGAGGAGTGCGGGCTGGCGTGCCGGGTCGGCGCCCCCCTGCTGGTCTGGGAATCGCGGTTTGTCCAGCGAGGCAAGGCCAAGCACGAGTTCAGCATGGTGTTCCACGTGGAACCCTCGGGCGGTGGCGCGTGGCCGGCGGAGGTCCGGAGCCTCGAGGACCACATCGCGTTCGAGTGGATCGATCCGTCCTCGGCCCCGGCGGCCGGCGTGGTCCCGGCGGATATCGCGGCGTGGCTCGCGGGCGGCGGCAGCGGGGGGATCGATTGGGTGTCGATCGACGAATCCGACTGAACCCCCCTGCCTGCTGTTCCGATATCCGGGTAGGTGAACTATGCCCTACCCGGCGACCAGTCCGCACGAACTCTCTGAGGCGCCCGACGCCGCTGATGATCTCCTCGGCGAGGAGGCGACGTTCGATCTGACGCGCATGGCGACGCTGGGGACGCTGGCGTGCATGCTCGCCCACGAGATGAACAACCTGCTGACCCCGGTGCTGAGTTACGCCAAGCTGGCGTTGGACGCGCCGGCGGACACGCGCATGGGGCGGCGCGCGCACGAGAACGCCATCCGCGGCGTCGAGGCCTGCAACGCCATGGCGGAATCCATCCTCGGGTTCGCCAGGCAGGACAGCGACGGCCCCGCGGATCTCAGGGCGTGCGTGGATCAGGCCCTGCGGTGCATGCCGCGGGATCTGTCCAAGGACGGTGTGGCGCTTGAGGTCGAGATCCCCGAGGGGGCGACCGCGTCGATCTCCACGACGGCGCTGGTGCAGATCCTGCTGAACCTTGTGCTGAACGCCCGCGACGCGATGTCGGCGGGGGGGCGGCTGACGATCCGGGCCGAGCGTTCCACGTGGAACACCGGCGAGCCCGGCGTGCGCCTGAGCGTTTCGGATACCGGGTGCGGGATCGATACCGAATCCCTCGACTCGATCTTCAACGTGTTCGTGAGCGGGAGCGGCGCCACCGGGTGCGGCCTCGGGCTCGCGATCTGCCGACGTCTTCTTGAAGAGGTCGGCGGGAGCATACGGGTTGAGAGCCGAGTGGGGGAGGGGGCGACGTTCCTGCTCGACCTGCCCGCCGGTGCTCAGCAGAACGGCTCGGCCGCGGCCTGATCAGGCCGGCAGCACCACAACCTGAGCCGGGTCGATCGACACCTTGATGGTGTTTGTGTGCGCGTGAGCGTCGGGGTTCGACTCCACGGCTTTGAGCGAGATCCCGCCGCTGATCTCGAGGTGACGCTGGGCGCTCCCGCCGAGGTACACTGAGTCTAAAATCTTGGCATTAAATGAGTTGTGAACGAATTCCGTGGTGTCGAGGCCGACGGCTTCTGGTCGGATCGAGCAGACGACCTCGGCGCCGGCGGCCATATGTTCGGTCTTTGGCCTGCTGGATCGGAGCGAGCCCGCGGCGGTGGCGATTTCGATCGTGGCGTCGTCGGCGGATGTGACGGTCCCGGGGATGAAGTTGGTCTCCCCGAGGAACCCGGCGACGAAGCGGGAGTTGGGGTTGGCGTAGAGCTCGCGGGGGGGGCCGAGCTGTTCGAGGGAGCCCTTGCGCAGGACGGCCATGCGGTCGGCCATGCTGAGGGCTTCTTCCTGGTCGTGTGTGACGTAGACGCTGGTGATGCCGGTGGCCCGGCAGAGGCGCCGGATCTCGCGGCGCATCTCGATGCGCAGCGCGGCGTCGAGGTTCGAGAGCGGCTCGTCGAGGAGCAGGACGTCGGGCTTGATGACGACGGCGCGTGCGAGCGCGACGCGTTGCTGCTGCCCGCCGGAGAGCTGCCCGGGTCGGCGCTGCGCGTAGTCCTGCATCTGCACGGCTTCGAGCGCTTCGCGCACGAGGGCGTCGCGCTGTTGGGCCGGTATTTTCCGTACTTTCAGCCCGAACGCGACGTTTTCCGCGACGCTCATGTGCGGCCACAGCGCGTAGCTCTGGAACATCATCCCGATGTTGCGTTTGTTGGCCGGGAGCGTGGTCACGTCGCGGTCGCCGAAGCGGATGCGCCCGGAGGTCGGCGTCTCGAGCCCCGCGAGCATGCGCAGCAGGGTGGTCTTGCCGCAGCCGGAGGGCCCGAGGAGGAAGAAGAGCTCGCCGGGCTGGACGACGAGGTCGAGGGCGTCAACGGCGGTGGTGTCGCCGAAGCGCTTGACGAGCTTCTCGATGTGGATGGCGACGCTCATGGGCGGGGAGGGTAGCAGGGGGGACGCGGGCTCGAAAATCGCGGCAAGATCGTTGACCCCGGGGGGGCGTTTCGGGGATGGTGAGGGCGTACATGGGGAACCGGGGGGCAGCCCGGTGTGTGAGGAGTTTGTGAGATGAGATCGTTGTTGATCGGCGCGGCGCTGAGCGTCGCGGGTGTCGTGTCCGCCGGCTCGGCGGGCTTCCTGGATGTCAGCACGGGCACGCACGAGATCACGTCGGGCTCGACGCTCGCGTACATGGTGGCCCGCGGCGACGCGGTGGTGACGTTGTCCGGCGGGGTGATCTCCTCAGCGCACGAGACGGGGCTGTCCGGCGCGCAGGCGGGCTCGGACTACGGCACGGGCGCGGTCGTCGCCGGGGTGGTTGGCGTCGGCGCGGCGCAGGTCCAGCTCAACAGCGGGACGGTGGTCGGCAGCGTCGCGGCGCTCGGGTCGAGCAACGTGTGGGTCGGCGCGGACGCGTCGGTGCGCGACGCGATGGCGCACGAGAACGGCACGCTGACGTTCCACGGCTCGCCCGACGAGGGCGCGTGGTACATCGAGAGCTACGGCGATAGCACGGTGTACGTGCGCGGCGGGCTGCTTCGGTTCGGCGCGTTCGCGTACGACGACAGCGTCATGGCGATCACGGGCGGCGCCAACGAGGGCGGCGTGAGCGCGTACTCGCGTTCGTACGTTGAGATCGTCGACGGCGTCGTGCGCGGCGAGGTCGAGAGCAGAGACGCGAGCGCGTGTCTGGTGCGCGGCGGGCGGGTGGACGGGGACGCGACGAGCGCCGGTCACTCACGCTTCACGCTCGGCGGCGGATCGGTCGGGAGCGTGCGCGCCGGGAGCCGTGAACCGTTCGTGATGACCGGCGGCGTGGTGCGCGACGGCGTGCGCGTGGAGACCGCGTTCGATGCGTCGGGCGGGAGCATCAACGGGGTCGTGTCGAGCGACGCGGGCGTGGCGCGGTTCGATGTGCGCTATGTCGTCTACGACCACGACGACGACCCGGTGACGGCGAGCGTGCCGCTGGCGTTCGGCGACAGCGAGACGGTCGTGATTCACCCCGGCGACCCGCGCCTGCGTCCGATCGCGGGCGGTCTCGGCGAGGGGATGGCGGGGCTGCGCGTTGTGTGGTTCGACGGGAGCGAGAGCGTGTTCGACTTCCGCGGTGGCTCGGTCGATGCCGCGTGGTCTGGACGCCTGGAGTTCCATCGCTCGTCGCTCGTTGAGGATCTCAACGCCGACGGCGGGGTGGACGTGCTCGACCTTGCGCTCTTCCTCGGTCAGTTCGGCGGGACGGGCACGGCGGACTTCAACGGCGACGGCGGGGTAGACGTGCTCGACCTCGTGCGCTTCTTGCAGGCGTGGGCGAACGACCGCTAGGCGATGTCGGCGAGGTCCGCGAGCAGCGCGTCCACGTCTTCGGCGCGCGTGTCGAAGGCGCACATCAAGCGGTAGACGTTCCACGACGCGGGCCCGAAGGGGTAGTAGCCGTGGCCGCGCGCGCTGAGCGATTCGTTCTGGTCCGGTGTGAGGCGCACGAACATCGCGCTGGCGTCGGCGGGGAAGGCGAGCTCGTAGCCGAGGTCTTGCGCGCCGCGGGCGAGGCGCTGGCCCATCGCGTTGGCGTGCTGCGCGTGGCGGAACCACGAGCCGTCTTCGAGCGTGCGCGCGAAGGGCGCGGAGACGTAGCGGTGCTTGGAGAGCAGGTGCCCGGCGGACTTGCGCAGGTAAGGGAAGTCGTGCGCGGCGGTGTGCGCCACGGCGCCGTCGCCCTGGGGGAAGAAGAGGACCGCCTCGCCCAGCGCGAGCCCGTTTTTGGTCCCGCCGAAGGAGAGCGCGTCCACGCCCGCGTCGATCGAGAGGGCGCGCGCGGTGTCGGTTGGTGTGCGCCCGGTGGCGTCGGCGCGTGCGGCGACGGCGTTGGCGAAGCGGGCGCCGTCGATGTGGACGCGGTAGCCGAGGGCGTGGGCGGAGTCGCAGAGGGCGCGGGTCTCGTCTTCGGTGTAGACCTCGCCCAGCTCGGTGACGTTGGAGAAGGAAAAGACGCCGGGCTGGGGCTGGTGGACGTCGCCGCGGGTGGCGCCGCCGGCGCGGGCGAGGTCGTCGGGGGTGAGCTTGCTGGTGCGCTCGCGCGCGGGCTCGACGGTGGTGAGTCGGCAGCCGGTGAAGCGTTCGGGCGCGGTGGACTCGTCGTCGTTGAGGTGGGACTGTTCGTAGCAGAGGAGTCGTTGCCAGGGGCGGCTCATGGCGGCGATCGCGAGGGTGTTGGCGGCGGTGCCGGTGGCGACGAAGAAGGCCTCGGTGCGATCGCCGAAGAGGGCGCAGAAGGCGGCGCGGGCGCGGGCGGTGAGCTCGTCGTCGCCGTAGCCGACGGCGCTGCCGGTCGCGGCGGAGGTGATGGCCTCGAGCGCTTCGGGGCAGACGCCCGCGTTGTTGTCAGAGCGGAAGGTGGGCATGGGTGAAGCGTACCGGCGGGGCGGGATGGGGTTACGCTGTGGTGATGCGGAAGCGACTTCTAGCGTTGAGCGTGCTCGCGGCGGTGATGGGGGGGTGTGGGTTCCACTCGCCCCCGGCGCTGTCGGTGGCGGACCTGCGGCTCGGTGAGACGGGCGGCGAGCGTGCCGTGGTGACGCTGGTGATCGAAGCGACCAACAGCGAGAACGAGCCGATGCCCCTCGGGGCGACGGTGTACGAGCTGCGGATCAACGGCGAGACGGCGTTCCGGGGCGAGTGGGACGCGCAGGCGACGGCGCCCGTGGCCGGCTCGGTGCGGTTTGAGCTCCCGGCGGTCGTGGACGCGGCCCTGCTGCCTCCCGGCGAGCGGGCGGAGTACTCGGTGCGCGGGACGGTGGAGTACATCCCCCCGGGCGCGCTGAGCGAGGCTCTCTTTAACGCGGAGGTCCGGCGGGGCAGCGCCAGTTTCGGCGAGCGGGGCGTGCTGACGGTCGGGGAGACCGGCGGGGGCTAGTCAGACGGGCTGGCGTCGGCGATGACGATCTCGCCCGCCTGGTTGAGCACCGCGACGCCGAGCTCGAGGAGGGCGTTGAGCGCCGCCTGCTGCTCGGCCTGCTTCTTGGACGCCCCCCAGCTGGATTCGAAGTGGGTGGCGCCGATCTGCACGCTGACCTCGAACGCCTTGGCGTGATCGGGGCCTTTTTCATCCAGGAGCGAGTAGCTGGGGGTGACGCCGAGGGCGTCCTGCGCGTGCTGCTGGAGGACGGACTTGAAGTTCTGCTGGTGCCCGCTGACGGCGGCCCGCCCGATCGTGTCGGCGAAGAGGGGGTCGAGGAAGGCCCTGGCGACCTCGAGCCCGCCGTCGATGTACAGGGCCCCCACGACCGATTCGAGGACGGCCGCCGAGAGCGAGGCGGGCATGTCGGCGTTGGACGGCATCCCCGAGCCGAGCTTGAGGAGTTCGTCCAGGCCGATATCGAGGGCGACCTTCGCGCAGGTGCGTCGCGAGACGGCGACGGACTTGATCTTGGTCATGTCGCCTTCGAGCAGGTGGGGGTAGTCCCGGAAGAGGCGCTCGCAGACGACCATGCCGAGGACGGCGTCGCCCAGGAATTCGAGACGCTCGTTGGAGCTGACCCGCTCGGCGGCGCTGGAGGCGTGGGTCAGGGACTCACGCAGGAGTTCTTTGTCTGTAAAGGTATGCCCGAGAAGTTCTTCGGCGCGTTGGATCTGGATGTCGTCCATAGCTCGATCGGTCTCCGGGGCCGCCGAGTGGGGCCCGGGAGGGGCGTCGGCGGTGGGGACCGACGAGAGGGCTCGGGGACCGAACTGGGCGGTCGCCGAGCCGTCACGTCGGGTGTCTGGCCAGCATATCGTCGCATCCGGCGCAGAGCATGAACGACCCGGCGGGATTCCGCCTCCCGGGGGTGTCCGGTGGGGGTCGAGTTTGGGGGGGTGACAAGGCGGGGGCGGACCGGTACACTGTTCGGCTCAACGGTGCGGGCGGTGGGCCCCCGGCCGGTAAGACGCGATCCAGGAGACAGCCGTGCATTACCCCAAGCGAGTCAGCCGTATCAAGCGGAAGCGGTCGATCGGGTTCCGCGCGCGGATGCAGACGAAGAACGGTCGGAAGCTGATGAACCGCAAGCGCCGCGCCGGTCGCTCGCTGAACGTCGCCGACAAGTAAACCGTTCTCTGCGGATGTAGAGTTCTCGCCGCCCGCCCGACGCGGGCGGTGTTTGTTTTTGGGTTATGCTCCGCCTCGACCCGCGGCGCGGGCGCGACTCAAGCGAAAGGCGAGCAGCATGAAGGTTCACGAGTACCAGGCCAGGCAGATTCTCGCGGAGGCCGGCGCGCCGGTCCCGGCGGGCGAGGTGATCGAGTCCGCGTCCGACGCGGCCCGCGCGTACACCGACGCGGTGACGAACGCCGGTCTGGGCGACGGGGGCCTCGCGGTCGTCAAGGCGCAGGTCCACGCGGGCGGTCGCGGGAAAGCCGGCTTCGTGAAGCTGGTGAAGTCCGCGAGCGAGGCGACCGAGGCCGCCGAGTTCATGCTCTCGAACAAGATGGTCAGCTACCAGACGGGGCCCGAGGGGCTCGACGTCTCGAAGCTGCTGGTCGCCGCGGGTGTGGACATCGCCAAGGAGTACTACCTGGCGATCACGACCGACCGCGCAACGCGCCGCAACGTGATGATCGCGTCTGCTGAGGGCGGCGTGGAGATCGAGCAGGTCGCGAAGGACAACCCGGACGCGATCCTCAAAGAACCGATCCACCCGCTGATGGGCATGCAGCCGCACCAGGCGCGCCGTCTCGCGTTCAAGCTCGGCTTCACGGGCAAGCAGGTCGGGCAGGCGGTCAAGGTGATGCTGGCGCTTTCGACGAGCTACCACCGCCACGACTGCACGCTCGCGGAGATCAACCCGCTCGTCGTGACGCCCCCGACGGACGCGCACCCCGACGGCGAGGTGCTCGCGATCGACGCGAAGTTCAACTTCGACGACAACGCGCTCTTCCGTCAGAAGACGGTCGCCGCGATGTTCGACCCCGCGGAAGAAAACCCCGCCGAGCTGCGCGCCAAGGAGCACGACCTCTCCTACATCGCGCTCGACGGGAACATCGGGTGCCTCGTCAACGGCGCCGGGCTGGCGATGGCGACGATGGACATCGTCAAGCACCACGGCGGCGAGCCCGCGAACTTCCTCGACGTCGGCGGCTCCGCGACGAAGGAAGCCGTCACCGAGGCCTTCCGCATCATCCTGTCGGACGACGCGGTCAAGGGCGTGATGGTGAACATCTTCGGCGGGATCATGCGCTGCGACGTGATCGCCGAGGCGATCGTGGCGGCGGCGAAGGAAGTCGGCTTCAAGGTGCCGCTCGTCGTGCGCCTCGAGGGCACGAACGTTGACGCCGGGCGCGCGATCCTCGAGGGCGCCAAGGGCGACATCCCGACGATGCAGGCCGCGACCGATCTCGGCGACGCGGCGCAGAAGGTGGTCGCGGCGGTCAACGGCTAAGAGAGGGCGCGCGCGATGAGCGAGAACCACGGCAAGCTGCTTCTCACGGCGGAGTTCAACCCGGGTGTGAAGAGCTACTGGTTGCTCTCGGGGACGCTCTTGTGCCTTGTCACCATCGTCGGCATCTTCGTCATCCCGATCTTCCTGTTGATCGGGTACTTCATGACGAAGAAGTACCTCGCCGCGATGGAGTGCGAGCTCACGGACCGCTCGCTGCGCGTCAAGAAGGGCGTGTTCAACAAGCTCGAGAAGACGGTCCCGCTCGACAAGATCACGGACCTGGCGCACTACCAGGGGCCCGTCATGCGGATGATGGACCTCGAGGGGCTCCGTCTGGAGACGGCCGGGCAGAGCAGCGGGCCGGGCGGGTCGCTCGTGTCGCTGGTTGGTGTGAAGGACGCCCGCGCGTTCCGCGACGCCGTGCTCGCGCAGCGCGATCGGGTGACGGAGAACCGGATGGACGCCGTGTCGCATCCGCCCGCGTCCACGCCGGTTGACGCTCCTATCCTCGTCGAGATCCGTGACGCGTTGCTGCGGATCGAGGAACGTCTCTCGGAGCGTTGACACGTGGGCAGCACACCTGACGGGTACCGTGATCTCTCCTTTTCAACCTATGACGAACTGACGAGCGAGCTGGACCGGCTCGAGTCGGCGCACCGCGCGGGCACGCTCGTCGCGAGCGGGAACTGGTCGGCGGGGCAGATCTTTCAGCACGTCGGGCGGTTCATGCGGTTCAGCTTTGACGGCTTCCCGTTCCGCACGCCGTGGTACGTAGCGCTGATCGGGCGCTGCATGAAGCCGTTCATGGGGTTCATGTCACTCAAGCCCGGGATCAAGCTGCCGGCGGGCGCCGAGGCGCTGCTGCCCGACGACGAGGTCGGTTTCGAGCAGGGGCTCGCGGAGCTGCGCGAGCAGATCGCGCGCCGGGAAGACGGCGAACGGATGGAGAAGCCCAGCCCGCTCTTCGGGCGCCTGGGGCACGACCGCTGGTCGAAGATGCACCTCGACCACGCGGCGATGCACCTGGGGTTCCTGCGCGTCGCGGAATGAAAAACGCCCGCTCAGGGAGCGGGCGTCGGCTGATTCGGTTGTGCGAGGAAGTGCTTAGTCTTCCTGCTTCTGCAGGCGGGTGTAGCCGTACTTGCGCTTGAGCGGCTTGACGACCAGCCCGGTGCGGATGGCCTTTGCGGAGGCCTTCACACGCATGGGCTTGCCGTCAACGAGGGCGTTGACGGTCTGCAGGTTGGGCTTGAACGTGCGCCGGGTGATGCCCGTGGTCTTGAGGCCGAAACCACCCTTGGTGATCTTCTGGCCGCGGTAGGAGCGCTTTTTGCCGAAAGAGGTTCGCTTGCCGGTGAAGAAACATTCGCGGGGCATGATCTGGCTCCGGGGCTCAGGCTCGAGGCTCTGGGGCGGGTCTTGGTGACTATCCCGCGGGTCCCCACCTGCGAGAATCGAAGATTGTAGCGGAAGGCCCGTGAGGGGCAAGCGCTGCCTGTTCGAGGGGCGTATGGTCGGGCATGATGGCCCTTCTTGCCGTGTTCGTCGCCCTTTCCGCCGGAGACCCCATGCCCGCCGCCCACCCCGCCAACCGCCTCGCCGGCGAGACCAGCCCGTACCTCCTCCAGCACGCCCACAACCCGGTGGACTGGTACCCGTGGGGGGAGGACGCCTTCGCGGCCGCCCGGGAGCGGGGGGTGCCGATCTTCCTGTCGGTGGGGTACTCGACGTGCTACTGGTGCCACGTGATGGAGCGGGAGTGCTTCGAGAACGCCGAGATCGCGGCGCAGATGAACGAGCGGTTCGTGTGCGTGAAGGTGGACCGCGAGCAGATGCCCGACGTGGACGACGTCTACATGACGGCGGTGCAGCTCCTCACGGGGCGTGGCGGGTGGCCGATGTCGGTCTTCCTGACGCCTCCCGGCGCCCGGGGCGAGGACGACGCGGGGCTTGAGGCGTTCTGGGGCGGGACGTACTTCCCGCCCGAGCCGCGGCCGGGGATGCCGAGCTTCCCGCAGGTGATGGACGCGATGAGCAACGCGTACGCGAACAAGCGGCCGGAGGTGCTGGAGCAGGCGGCGTCGATCACCGACGCGGTGCGCGCGCACCTGTCGCGCGAGCGCACGCCGGTGCGCCTGACGGACGAGCTGCTTCGCCGGGCGCTCGGGGCGCTGTGGACTAGTTTCGACCAGACCAACGGCGGGTTCCACGGCGCGCCGAAGTTCCCGCAGCCGGTGTTCCTGGAGTTCCTGCTCGACGGGCACGAGCGATGGGAAGGCGAGGACCGGGAGCACGCCGAGACGATGCTGCGCCTGACGCTCGACCGCATGGCGATGGGGGGGATGAACGACCAGGTCGGCGGTGGGTTCCACCGCTACAGCGTGGACGCGACGTGGACGGTGCCGCACTTTGAAAAGATGCTCTACGACCAGGCGCAGCTCGCGAGCGTGTACGCGCGGGCGTCGGCGCGGTTTGACGACCCGTTCTATGCGCGCACGGCGCGGCGCACCTGCGAGTACGTCCTGCGCGAGATGCGCCACGAGGCCGGCGGGTTCTTCAGCGCGCAGGACGCGGAGGTCAACGCGCGTGAAGGTCTCAACTACCTGTGGACGCTCGGCGAGCTGGGCGTGGTGCTGAGCGATGACGACGCGGCGTTCGCGGCGGGCGTGTACGCGGTCGACGCGGGTCCGAACTTCCAGGACCCGCACCACCCGGGCGAGCCGGCGCGGAACGTGCTGAAGCTCGCCGGCGCCCCGGCGGCGCTCGCGGAGCGCGCGGGGATGAGCGTTGACGCGTGGTGGGAGAACGTCGACCGGATCAACGCGGCGATGTACGACGCGCGTGCGCGCCGCGAGCAGCCGCGGCTCGACGACAAGGTGCTCGCGGGCTGGAACGGCTTGATGATCGCCGGGCTCGCGGAAACGGGGGCGGCGCTGGACGAGGGACGGTTCACCGACGCCGCGGCCGCGGCCGCACGGTTCGTGCTCGCGGGGATGCGCACGGGCGACGGCGACCTGCTGCGGGTGTGGCGCGACGGCACGGCGGGCACGAAGGCGGTGTTCGAGGACTACGCGATGATGACCCGCGGTCTCCTCGCGCTGCACCGCGCGACGGGAGACGACGCGTGGCGCGACGAGGCGGTTGCGCTCTCGCGCCGGGGGGGGGATCTCTTCGGCGCCGAGGGCGGCGGCTGGTACGACGCGCGGGAGGGGCGGGAGGATCTGATCGTCCGCCTCGTGAGCGTCAGCGACGGCGCGGTCCCGTGCGCGACGTCTGTGATGCTCAACAGCCTGCTCGCGCTGCGCGCGCAGGGGTTTGAAGACACGCTTGGGCGGTCGCTCGCGGCGACGTCGTCGGCGATCGCTGAGAACCCGCTCACGACGATCAACTCGGCGCGCGTGCTGTTCGACCTCGACGGTGCGTTCCTTGATCGCTTCGGGATGGGCGAGGGGGCCGCGGCAGCGCCGAGCGCGCCGGACGCGTCGCCGGTTGAAATCTTCGCGAGCGCGGCGGAGCTGGAGGTCGGAGACGACGGCGCGGAGATCTCGCTCGAGCTGCGCATCGCGGAGGGGTGCCACATCAACGCGCACGACGCGGGGGTGGACGGGTTGATCGGCCTCGACGTCGCGATCGACGGGGGCATGGGGTTCGGCGTGGTGGTGGATTACCCGGCGGGGCGGGCGCTGGAAGGCCCGTTCGTTCCCGACGGCGACACGCTCTTTGCGCACGAGGGTTCGGTGCGGGTAGACGTTCGCGTGGAGCGCACGGGCGAGCCGGTGACGGGGACGCCGCGGCTGGTGGTGACGTTCCAGGCGTGCGACGAGCGCGCGTGTATGGAGCCGATGAGCGCGGTGCTTGGGGTGGAGATCCGGCTGGCGGAATCCGATTAAATGAGTCAAGGCTAGACTGCCGTCCAGCGTGTATGTCTACAGCCTTCCCGAACGCCGTAGATCATTAGCCTTCTTTAAGCCTCGTTTGATTGCTCGCTTGTACGCTTTTGTTCCCGAGAACTCGAATTTTCTGTCCAGGTGCTCAAGTACATGAATGTTTTTGTCAGCAAGCTCTAGTTCACGTTCCCAAAGCAGGCTGGGTCCTTCGTACTCTGATTTGTACACTTTCGGGACTGTGAAGCTGATTCGTAGATTGCCTCGCTTATTTGTGTAAGCGTCGTTAACGTCGATTACATCGACTACGATTTCATTTCGATGCTCATATGCAGCAAGCAGAAACCGATTGGTGTCAGCAATTCGGTTCCATTCATCTCGCTTGCGTCGAACGTCCGGGTCGATCTTTGATTCAAGGTATTGTTCGCGCTTATTGATCAGTGCTGGGTCACGGTGCTCGGCTTAGGTGATTGCCTCAGACACGTCGCACTTGCTCATGTCAGGGTTGACTGTGATTCCCAGCATGGAAGCGTACCGAAGTTGCTTCGTTGTCGGGGGTACAAATGGCGTCTTGCGTTTTAGAAAATCAAACATGCCCTGATTGTACAAATACATTGGATGCGAATACAGAGCAGCTCAGTTAGCGCCGGCGGGCTGTACGGGGAGTGTTGCGGTGATCTGTTCGATCAGATCGTCGGTGGTGACGCCTTCGGCCTGGCCCTCGAAGTTGATGAGCATGCGGTGGCGCAGCGCGTGGGGGGCGACGGACTTGAGGTCGTCGGTGCTGACGGCGTGACGGTTCTCGAGGAGCGCCTTGCACTTGGCGGCGAGCACGAGGGCCTGGGCGCCGCGCGGGGAGGCGCCGAGGCGCACGAAGCGGGTCGTGTTGGGGATCGCGAACTCGCCGCCGGGGTGCGTGGCGAGCGTGAGGCGCACGGCGTAGTCGCGCACGTGGTCGGCGATCGCGACCATGCGCACGAGGCGCTGGTGGGCGATGATCTTCTCGGCGTCGAGCACGGGGTCCACGTCGTCGGGCGCGGTGCCTGTCGTGCGCGACACGATCTCGGAGAGCTCGTCGCGCGACGCGTAGCCGACGTTGAGCTTGAACATGAATCGGTCGAGCTGCGCCTCGGGGAGGGGGTAGGTGCCCTCTTGCTCGATGGGGTTCTGCGTCGCCATGACGAGGAAGGGGCGCGGGAGTTGGTGGGAGACGCCGTCGGCGGTGACGCTGTGCTCCTGCATCGCCTCGAGGAGCGCTGATTGCGTCTTGGGCGTGGCGCGGTTGATCTCGTCGGCAAGGAGGATCTGGTTGAAGACGGGCCCGCGCTGGAAGCGGAACTCTTTGCCGCGCTCGCCGTCGACGACGACGGTGGTGCCGGTGACGTCGGCGGGCATGAGGTCGGGCGTGAACTGGACGCGCCCGAAGTCGAGAGAGAGGGCGCGGGAGAGCGTGCGGATGAGCAGCGTCTTGCCGAGGCCCGGGACGCCTTCGAGGAGCGCGTGTCCGTCGCAGAAGAGGCAGACGAGGACGCCGTCGACGATGTTCTTCTGCCCGACGACGACGCGCCCGATCTGCTCGCTGACGGCGGCGTAGTCGCGGCGGAAGTCGTCTGCGGCTTGGGCGGCGGCTTCGGGGGTGAGTGGGTCGGTCATCGCCCGGAGTGTAGCCTCGTTCGCGGGCGGGCTGCGTCGAAAGCAGCGATCGCCGGGTGCTGAACACCCGGCGATCGCGTGGGCTCCCGCCGCGACGCCGACTCGGGATGCGTCGCGCGATCGCGGCCGGGACAAACGCGACGGGCGGGGGGCGCCGGCCGTCGCGTGGGGGGCGTTACACCGCGAGGGTGTCGCGGGTGGTCACGTTGACCTGTGTGGCGACGCCGTCTTCGAGGCGCGCCGCGGCGGTGCGGTCTTGCTTGATGGCTTCTTCCATCGTGGAGACCTTGCCGTTGAGGGTGTAGACCGTGTCGTCGTTGACCTTGACGGTCACCCGGGTGCTGTCGGACTCGGGCGACGCTTCAAGGATGAGGACGAACGATTCGTCGGCGGGCGAGACGGATTCGATGACGCCCGTGACGAGTTTCTGCTCGCTCTCGAGTGCCCGGACGGTGGTGGTGTCCGGCGCGTGCGAGACGGCGAGTGCGGCCCCGGCGGCGAAGAGCGCGAGCGAAGCGATGGTTGCGGTGGTGGTGCGGGTGTTCATGTGAATACTCCTTCTGACCGTGCTGTGGATCCGCGAGTCGTGGCGTCGCGTTCCGGTGTCGGTCTGCACACACACGCGGAGCGGGCGCAGCGCCGGCGCAGTGAAATCGCCTTCATCTACGGCAATTCACGCGTTGGAGTCTGTGAGACGCGGTGAATTCTTTTTTAGTCGGAAACAGTCAGGGTGGGCGTTCCGGCGTTGCGTCGTTGCGACGCGATCGCGACCTGCTTCTCGAGCTGATCGACGAGGCGTTCGAGCTCGGAGGCGAGGACGGGGTTGCCGGTGAAGTTCGCGGAAGCGTCGCCGGAGTCGGAGTTCACGCGGAGTTCGGTGTGGATGGGGAGCGTGCCGAGGAAGGGGAGGCCCATGCGCTGGGCCATCATCTCGGCGCCGCCGCGGCCGAAGAGGTCGTACTCCTTGCCGTCGTCCCCGATGAAGTAGGACATGTTCTCGACGACGCCGATGACGTCGACGCCGAGGGACTGGAACATGCGCACGGCGCGGACGGCGTCGTCCTGAGCGACCTTCTGAGGTGTGCAGACGATGACGGCGCCGTCGAGCTGCATGGTCTGGGCCATGGTGAGGGGGACGTCGCCGGTGCCGGGCGGGAGATCGATGACGAGGTAGTCGAGCTCGCCCCAGCGGGTCTGATCGGCGAGCTGCTTGAAGGCGCCGTGGGCCATGGGGCCGCGCCAGATGAGTGGCTTCTCGGGGTCAACGAGCTTGCCGATGGTCATCGAGCGGATGCCGTGGGCGGTGAAGGGGAGGATCTCGTTGCCCATGGTCTTGGGCTCGTGTGATTTGAGCCCGAGGAGGGTGGGGCAGGAGGGCCCGTAGATGTCGCCGTCGAGGAGTCCGACGGAGTGCCCGGCGCGGGCGAGACCGACGGCGAGGTTGGTCGAGACGGTGGACTTCCCGACGCCGCCCTTGCCGGCGCCCACGGCGATGATGTGGGTGATGTCGTCGCGCTTGGGGGCCTGGGACTGCGGGGTGTCGGCCTTGCGGGAGGGCTCGGAGCCCAGGGCGACGGAGAAGTCGATCTCGAGAGCGGCGAGGGTCTCGCCGGTGTCGCGGGCGAGCCTCTCGATGGCGGAGGCGGCGTCGGCGCGGACGCGTTCGCGGGCCTCGGCGCCCTTGGTTGGCAGGGCGATGGTGACGGCGACGGCGTTGTCGCAGACGGCGCAGCGTTTCACGGCGTCGAGCGAGACGAGGTCGCGCTGGAGCTCGGGGTCGTTGACCGTGCGGAGGGCGGCGAGGATGTCATCTTTGGTCAGGGGCATCGGTCAGGCGGTCTCCATCGGGAAGGTCGGTTCCCGATGGTACGCGGACCGGGCGGGCGGATCAGTCGCGCAGCGAGGCGATTGTGATCGGCTGGGTGGTGAAGCCGGGGAGCTCGGTCAGGACGCCGGAGGATTCGTCGGCGGTGACCACGCCGTAGAGGCGGAGAGAGACGGCGCCGAGCTCGGTGGAGACGAGGATCTCGGCCCGGTCGGCGTGGAGATAGCGTTTGCCGTCTTCGAGGCGGACGTTGTAGAGCTCGAGCGTGGCGGGGTCGACACGCTCGGCGGTGACGACGCTCATGCCGTGGGCGGCGCCGTCGAGGAGGAGGCGGGCGTACCGCTCCTTGATCTCGCGCGGGGTGAGGCCGGCGTTGGGATCCTTGGCGCAGGCGGTGAGCGCGAGCGTCGCGGCGAGCAGGATGAGGGGGCGAAGAGCGCGCATGGTGGGTCTCCGCAGGGGCTATCGGTCGTGGGGGGTGTGGACTTGATCGGACGTTGAGCCGATAGAACGGGTCGGCGGGCGTCGTCCGCGGTGAATGCGCACAGGAAAGGCGGGCGAGCATGTCCAGCGCCGTGAAGAAAATCGGTGTGCTGACGGGTGGCGGGGACTGCCCCGGCCTGAACGCGGCGATCCGCGCGGTGGCCAAGACGGCGATCTACGAGCACGGGCTCGAGGTGATCGGCATCGAGGACGCCTTCCAGGGTGTCGTCGAGCACCGCATGCGTCCGCTGGGCGCGCGGGACGTCTCGGGCATCCTCACGCACGGCGGGACGTTCCTCGGCTCGTCGGCCTCGTGCGACCCCGGGCGCATGCCCAGCGGGACGAACTCGCGGGGCGAGACGATCTTCGAGGACATCCGCGAGGAGTGCGCGAGGAGTCTCGCGCAGCGCGGCATCGACGCGCTGGTGGTCATCGGGGGCGACGGCACCATGAGCGTGGCGTCGGGCTTCGTGAAGCTGGGCGTCAATTGCGTGGGCGTGCCCAAGACGATCGATAACGACCTCGTGGGCTCGGACGTGACGATCGGGTTCTCGACGGCCGTTGAGGTCGCGACCGAGGCGCTCGATCGTCTGCACACGACGGCGATGAGCCACCACCGGGTGATCGTCACCGAGGTCATGGGGCGTAACGCCGGGTGGATCGCGCTGCACGCCGGCGTGGCGTCGGGCTCGGACGTGATCGTGCTGCCCGAGATCGAGTACGACCTCGACGCGATCTGCGACTTCGTGCGCGACCGCAGCCAGCGGGGCAAGCGGTTCAGCCTGATCTGCGTGTCCGAGGGCGCCAAGCCCAAGGGCGGCGAGCGGACCGTCAAGGAGATTGATTCCGACGCGCCGGACCCCATCCGTCTCGGCGGCGTGGGTGAAAAGCTCGCGGACGACATCGAACGCGAGACGGGGATCGCGACGCGCGCGGTGGTGCTCGGTCACGTGCTGCGCGGCGGGACGCCCAACGGCTGCGACCGCGTGCTCGCGACGATGCTCGGCTCGCGCGCGGTGGAACTGCTCGTCGGCGGGTCGCAGGGGCGGCTCGTTGTGATGCAGGGCGGCGAGGTGACGGACGTCGATCTGCTCAACTCGGCGCACAAGCAGCGTCTTGTTGAGCCGGACAGCGAGCTGGTGCAGGCGGCGCGCCGCGTCGGCACGAACTTCGGCGACTCGTAACGATCAGAACGTTGATCGGTTGCGGTTGCGCTTGAGCTGCGCCATCATCGCGTCGAGGTTTGTGCGCCACACGCCGATGTCTTCGCGGTCGAGGAAATCGTCCATGCCCAGCCGGCGCGCCTTGGCGGCGATGCGGTCGAGGTCTCTGATCACCGCGGAGAGTTCCTGGCAGGCCGAGAGGCACGCGTCGGTGCGTTCCCGCCAGAGGCGGATCGAGGGCGAGGTCATCGCGCCGCCCTCGTGGATGTTGTACGAGCCGTCCTCCGGGAGTGTGTCGTTGATGCGCTCGGCCCATAGAGCGAATTCGACATAGAGCTTGGCGCGCGAGTCCAGGAGGGCCGCGCGGTCGCGCAGGCTTCGCTGCCCGCGGCGCATCGCTGCCGAGCCGTACGCGCTCGCGAGTTCCCAACTCTCAAGGCCGAGCTCGTCCCCGAGCGATTCGACGGGGCCGTCGAAGATGTCGCCCAGACCGTAGCGTTCGACCTGCGGGCCGGTGAGGGTAAGAACGGATCTGCTGTCGTCGAGTTTCGTGGCGCCGAGCTTGAGCGAGTTCGAGAAACGGTACCCACCCTCGCCGTCTTCCCAGGCGTAGAGCCAGGCGTCGTAGACAACCATCGCCCGGGCGATCTCCGGCGCGTGCCCGTTGCGGGCGCACACGCCCTCGAGCTTGGCGGCGAGAATGGAGTTGAGCTTGGCGTCTACTTCCACCGCGCCGGTGGTGTTGCTCTGGCTGTACGCGACGGCGCCGCCGATCGTGCCGTCGGAGCGGATAAAGATGCGCTCGCAGCCCAGCGCGACCCAGATCGCAGCGCTGATGGCGTTGTCGATCAGCGCGTAGCAGCGCACGGACGGGTCGCGGTTGGCGATCACTTCGCTGATCTCGTCGGCGGCCCACACCTGCCCGCCCGGCGAGTCGATCGTGAAGACGACGTGCTCGATGCCGCGGCGCGCGGCGTGGTCGAGGGCGTCGCGCACGCCGGTGGGGCCGACGGCCTCGCCGAAGACGCCGGAGATGGGCACGACCAGGTACTGCTCGCGCTCGTCGGCTTGCGTGGACGTGGGGGCGGGCCTCTTCTTCGGGGTTGGTTCGGCGCGCGCGGGGCGTTCGGCGGGCTCGGCTTCGGGCAGATCGCCGGCTTCGAGCGATTCGATCTCGGAGCGCCGGAAGGTGAGGCGCGTCGTGATGTTGGAGATCAGCGCGTCGAAGACGAGGCGGGAGCGGGTTTCCTCGACGACGGTTCCCTGGAGCACGCGTCCGTCGCGCAGGCGGAGCGTGTCGGCGCACGCGAATGACGCGAAGACAAGAACACACACGAGAGCGATGGTCGCGTGTCGTCGCATCGGTGGTCGCCTCCGTCCCGCGTCATGCGGGGGAGCGCGATTATACGTTGGAAGGGGCTGGTTTTTGGGAAGAAACTTCGATTTCAGCGCTCGGCTGGAGCGCGGCGACGGACCAGTCGCCGGCCTTGAGCGCTTCGATCGCGGAGACGAGTGCGCGGGCGCCGGTGAGCGTGGTGATCATCGGGACGCCGAGGCGGACGGCCGCGGCGCGGATCTTGCCCTCGTCGGTCGCGTACCCGGTTTGCGTGGGCGTGTTGATGACGAGCTGGATGTCGCCCGAGGTCATCAGGTCGAGCACGTTGGGGCGCACGCCTTCGACGATCTTCTTGAGCGTGTGCACGCTGATCGATTGCGCGGCGAGCGCCTCGGCGGTGCCGCCGGTGGAGTAGAGCGCAAAGCCCATCGAGCCGAGGCGGCGCGCGATGTCGATGGCGCCCTGCTTGTCCTCGTCGCGCACGCTGAGGAAGACGGAGCCCGAGAGCGGGAGCTCGGTGCCCGCCGCGATCATCGCCTTGGCGAGCGCGATGGGGAGCGAGGCGTCGCGCCCCATGACCTCGCCCGTCGAGCGCATCTCGGGGCCGAGGATAAAGTCGGTGCGCGAGAACTTCTTGAACGGGAAGACGGGCGCTTTGACGGCGTAGGTCCCGACGTCGCCGGGGGCCTCGATGCGCTGCCGGTCGAGGGAGTGGCCCATCATCGCGAGCGCGGCGACGCGCGGCCACGGGGTGCCGTTGGCCTTGCTCACGAAGGGCGCGGTGCGCGAGGCGCGGGGGTTGACCTCGATGATGGAGATCGTGTCGTCGCGCAGCGCGAGCTGGACGTTCATGAGCCCGCACACGCGGAGTTCTTTGGCGAGCGCTCGGGAGATCTCGCGGATGCGCTCCACGGTGCGCTCGGGGATGCTCCAGGGCGGGATGACGCAGGACGAGTCGCCCGAGTGGACGCCGGCCTGTTCGATGTGCTCCATGACGCCGCAGACGACCGCGCGCCCGTTCCCGTCGGCGTCGAAGTCTGCGACGACGTCGACGTCGATCTCCGTCGCGCCGTCGAGGAACTTGTCCACGAGCACCGGCGCGTCGGTGAGATCGGAAGCGCCGACGGCGGCGTTCATGTAGCGGCGCATCGTGCGTTCGTTGGAGCAGATCTCCATGCCGCGCCCGCCCAGGACGTAGCTGGGACGCACGAGCACCGGGTAGCCCAGACGCACGGCGATCTCGAGGGCCTCTTCGACCGAGTGGGCGATGCCGCTCTCGGGCTGGTTGAGATCGAGGCGTTCGAGGAGGGCTTTGAAGTGTTCGCGGTCTTCGGCGCGATCGATGGCTTCGAGGGGCGTCCCGATGATGGGGGCGCCGGCGTGGGCGAGGCCGCGCGCGAGGTTCAGCGGTGTCTGCCCGCCGAACTGCACGATGAGGCCGTGAACGCGGTCGTTCGTCTCGCCGCCGAGCGCTTCGACGATGTTGAGCGTGTCCTCGAGGGTGAGCGGCTCGAAGAAGAGGAGGTCGGAGGTGTCGTAGTCGGTGGAGACCGTCTCGGGGTTCGAGTTGATCATCACGGACTCGAAGCCGGCGTCGCGCGCGGCGAACGCGGCGTGGACGCAGCAGTAGTCGAACTCGATGCCCTGCCCGATGCGGTTGGGGCCGCCGCCGAGGATCACGACCTTGGGGGTGTCGCTGACGCGTGCCTCGTCCTCGACGCGCGGGGCGGCGCCGGGGGCGCTGAACGGGTTCTCGTAGGTGGAGTAGAAGTAGGGAGTGATGGCCTCGAACTCGGCGGCGCAGGTGTCCACGAGTTTGTAGACGGGCGTGACGCCGAGCTCGCTGCGCCGGGCGCGCACGGCGAGGATGGTCTCGGTGGTGATCTCGCCGAGATAAAGGTTCGCGAGCTGCGGGTCGGAGTACCCGAGGCGTTTGGCGCGGGCGAGTGTGTCGCGCGGGACGTCCTCGAGCGACGCGTGCTCGCACAGCTCGTCTTCGAACTCGACGAGCTGCTTGAGCTCGTCGAGGAAGAACGGGTCGATGCGCGTCAGATCGTGGACGCGTTCGATCGACCAGCCCTGCTTGAACGCGTACCGGATGTAGTACGGGCGCCCCTGCGAAGGGACGGCGAGCTTGCGCGTGAGTTTGTCTTCCGAGATCGGCCAGGGTTCGTCGTCAACGCCCAGCCCGGCGTCGAGCTTGCGTTTGTGCGCGAGCCACTTGTCGCTGCGGTCGAGCCCGTAGCCGAAACGCTTGATCTCCATCGAGCGGATGGCTTTCTGGAAGCTCTCTTTGAACGTGCGCCCGATGGCCATGGCCTCGCCGACAGACTTCATCTGCGTGGTGAGCGTCTCGTCGGCTTCGGGGAACTTCTCGAACGTCCAGCGCGGCATCTTCGTGACGACGTAGTCGATCGCCGGCTCGAAGCAGGCGCTGGTGGAGCCGGTGATGTCGTTGCGCAGCTCGTCGAGCGTGTAGCCCACGGCGAGGCGAGCGGCGATCTTGGCGATGGGGAAGCCGGTGGCCTTGGACGCGAGCGCGGAGCTGCGCGAGACGCGCGGGTTCATCTCGACGACGAGCACCTCGCCGTCGGCTGGGTTGACCGCGAACTGCACGTTGGAGCCGCCCGTATCGACGCCGACCTCGCGCACGATGGCGATCGAGGCGTCGCGCAAGAACTGGTACTCGCGGTCGGTGAGCGTGAGCGCCGGGGCGACGGTGATGGAGTCGCCCGTGTGAACGCCCATGGGGTCGATGTTCTCGATGGAGCAGACGATCACGCAGTTGTCGGCGCCGTCGCGGACGACCTCGAGCTCGTACTCCTTCCAGCCGAGGACCGAGGCGTCGATCTGCACCTGGCTGATCATCGACTCGCGCAGCCCGCTCCGCACGAGGTCTTCGAACTCCTCGCGGTTGTACGCGACGCCGCCGCCGGAGCCGCCGAGCGTGAACGCGGGGCGGATGATCGCGGGGAGCCCGATCTCGTCGAGGAACGAGACGCCCTCGTCGAGGGTGTGGACCACGCAGGAGGCGGGGGTCTGGAGGCCGACGCGTTCGCAGACGTCTTTAAACGCCTGGCGGTCCTCGGCTCGCCGGATGACCTCGCGGGTGGCGCCGATCATCTCGACGCCCATCTCCTCGAGGGTGCCGTCGTCCCAGAGGGCGCAGGCGCAGTTGAGCGCGGTCTGCCCGCCGAGGGTCGGGAGCAAGGCGCTGACGGGGTAGCCGAGCTCGGCTTCTCGCTTGAGGGCCTTGCGCACGCCCTCGGGGGTGACCGGCTCGACGTAGGTGCGGTCGGCGAGCCCCGGGTCGGTCATGATGGTGGCGGGGTTGGAGTTGACGAGGACGACGCGGTACCCCTCGTCCCGCAGTGCTTTACAAGCCTGGGCCCCGGAGTAGTCGAACTCACAGCCCTGCCCGATAACAATCGGCCCGGATCCGATGACCAGGATGGAGCTGAGGTCTGTTCTCTTGGGCATAGCCGAGGCCTTGTCGCGCTCCGCGCACGGTACGGGCGATTCGACCCGGAGGCAACGCGGGCGGGCGTCCCGCGGGAGTCAAGTCAACGCTAACATCGGGTTGTGCTGGGATTGATCCTGCTCTTGGGGGCCCTCTGGTGTCTGTTCGCGCTTGTCGCGAACCGGGTGATCGCTCTGTCCACCCGCGGCGGGGACGTCGGATCGGGCCTGGCCCTCTTTTTTATGGCGGTGTACGCCCGGGTGGTGCACGGTCTGCGGGTCGAAGGGCTTGAGAACGTGCCCAGGGCCCACGAGGCCGGGCCGCTGGTGGTGGTGTCGAACCACACGGCCGGCGTGGACCCGCTACTGATCCAGGCGGTGTGCCGCTTCGAGGTCCGCTGGATCATGGCCGAGGACATGCGTCTCGACTGGCTGGAGGAGTTCTGGCTGTGGGGCGGGGTGATCTTCGTCGACCGCGAGAACCCCTCGACGGCGCCCGTGCGTCGCGCGCTCGCCCACCTCCGCGGCGGGGGCGTGCTCGGACTTTTCCCGGAAGGGCACATCGAACGCCCCGCGCGCACGCTGCTGCCCTTTCACGCCGGCGTCGGCGCGTTCGTGCGTCCCACGGGCGCCCCGGTGCTCCCGGTGGTGATCGACGGGACGCCCACCTCCGTGCGCTCGGCGTGGGCCAGTCTCCTGCGCCCGAGCCGGGCGAGGCTTCGTTTCTACCCGCAGATCCGCTACGAGCGCTCGATGTCGCCAGCGGAGATCGCGGAGGATCTCGAGACCCGGTACGCCGCGTGGACGGGCTGGGCGACGAGCGCCGCCGCGTCCGCGTAGACTGCGCCTCGCCATGATCACACGGATAAGCGGCATTCTTGAGCGGGTCGGGTCACACGCGGCGGTCGTGGCGACCGAGGCGGGCCTGGCGTACGAGGTGCTGATCCCCGCGGCGCTGGCGACCGAGCTCGCGGCGAGCGACGGGCAGCGCGTGACGTTCCAGACGGTGCAGCTCTTTGAGCCCGTCGGCGGCGGCAACGCGCTGCGCCCGCGCCTGATCGGGTTCCTGAGCGAGAGCGACCGGCGGTTCTACGAGCTGTTCACGACCGTCAAGGGCGTGGGCGGTCGGCGGGCGCTGCGCGCGATGGCCGCCCCGGCGGCGCGGTTGGCGCGCGCGATCGAAGACAACGACGCCGCGTTCCTGCGCGGCATGCCCGAGATCGGCAAGCGCCTCGCGGAGACGGTCATCGCCGAGCTGCACGGCAAGGTCGACGAGTTCCTCCTCACGGACTCCCCCGGCGGGGCGCTCGCGGAGGTGAAGCCGGGCGGCACGCTCGACGCCGCGGGCGAGCAGGCGGTCGAGGCGCTGGTGCGCCTGGGTCAGCCGCGCCTGGAGGCGGAGAAGGCGGTCGGGAAGGCGATGGAGCGGCTGCCCGACGCGCCGTCGCCCGACGAGATCCTCGCCGCGGCGTTCGCGGGGGCGCCGTGAACCGGCTGCTCGCGTGGTGGGAGATGGCCCGGCTCGTGCTGAGCGGTCGGTACCGGCGCGGGTCGCGCTACTGGGCGTGGCGGCGCGAGACGGCGTTCGGCGGCCCGCGACGGCTCAGCCGGTCGGAGCGATCGCGGGCGCTGCGTGAGTTCGCGTTGTGGACGCGCGCGATGCGTCGTCACATCGATCACTGATCAGGGCGCGTTGGTTGTCAGCAGATCGAGGAAGCGTTCCTCGGCGCTGCGGTAGCGCTCGAAGGCTTTCGTGATGGTCTCGGTGTAGCCCACGACTTGGGCGCTGGCGCCGCTCGCCGCGACGCTGTCGAGCGCCTCGCCCGCGTCGCGCAGGTCGCTGACCGCGTCGGCGTAGGCGCGTGCGGCGTCGTAGAGCAATTCAAACTCCAGCTCGCGCTCCGCGGGGCGGTGCAGGAGGCGCCAGGGCGAGCGCCGGACCTCGCCCATCGTGAGGCGGAGCTGGTCGGACGCGAGACGCGCGTTGGCGATCGACTTGCGCACGGCGGGTGTCTGCTCGGCGAGCAGGTCGTCGACCCGGGTGATCGCCGTGCGGGCGTCGGCGACCCCGGCGCGCCCGTCCTCGAGCAGCCCCTCGACGAGCGCGATGGTGTGCTCGTTGAAGCGCGCGCTGATCTCGTCGGCGTTCTTCGAGGCGCTCTCGATGTTGGCGATCATCGCGTCCACGCTGTCGCGGTTGGCGTCCACGCCGTCCTGCACGCTCGCGACCAGCGCGCGTCCTTCTTCGATGCTGGTGCGCATTTCCGTTGCTGCGGCTTGCACCTCAGAGAGGATCCCGTCGGCGCGGTCGAACCACCCGGTGGAGCGCCCCCTGGCGTCGGCGGAGATGGCTTCGATGTCGCGGATGATGCCGTCGAATCGGATGGTGTAGTCCTCGGTCCGGGAGAGGATGCTCTGGAGCTGCTCGCGCTGGGTGGAGCCGTAGCCGGCCTGGGCCATGAACTGTGGCACCTGCGGCACGCCCGGGATGACGCCGTTCTCTTGGATCAGCGGGGCGTTCATCGCGCCGAGAGACTCGAAGTTGAGCGTGGCGCCGGAGCCGAGGAGGGGGCGTTCCAGGAACGCGGTGCTCCCCTCGTGCACGACGAGGTCGTCGTTGATGGCGATCTCGACGAGGATGCCGGTGACGTCGCCGTCCGCGGCGCTCTCGAAGCGGACGCCGACGACGCGCCCGATGTCACGCCCGCCGAGGCGGACGGCCGAGTCCATCTCGAGGCCCGCGGCGCCGTCGGTGAGGCTGAAGCGGACGGTGTAGCGCGTCGTGGGATGAAGCCGGCTGGTGAGACCGGCGAGCGTGACGACGACGGCGACGGCGATCACGATCGTGGCGATCACGAACACGCCGGCGCGGACCGCGTTAGCTGAGCGAGCGTTCGACATGCGTCAGAGTTCCTCTTCGCGCGGCGGGGCCCCGAGGAGATCGGTGCGGTAGCCGGAGTGTTCCGTCCAGCGGTTGGGCCCGTCGGCCTCGCCGCGCAGGAACTGGCGGATCATTTGTTCGTCGTCGGACATCGACGACGCCTCGTCGGTCGTGGCGTCCTTGAGACGCTCGAACCAGGAGCGGTCCTGCACGGTCATCATCGTGCCGAGACGGAGCATCGCCATGCGGTCGGCGATGGTGAAGGCCGAGTCCATCTCGTGGGTGACCACGACGCTCGTGATGCCGAGTTTTTTCGTCAGGTCGAGCATGAGCTTGTCGATCTCGGCGCTGGTGATCGGGTCGAGCCCGGCCGAGGGCTCGTCGTAGAACATGATCTTGGGGTCGAGCGCGAGCGCGCGGGCGAGCCCGGCGCGCTTCTTCATGCCGCCCGAGATCTCCGAGGGGAAGCGCTCGGCGGCGTCGCGCAGCCCGACGAGCTCGAGCTTGATCTTCACCTGGATGTCGATCACCTCCGGCGCGAGCTCCGTGTGCTCCTGGAGCGGGAGCGCGACGTTCTCGGCGACGGTCATCGAGTTAAAGAGGGCGCCAGACTGGAACAACACGCCGAACTTGCGCCGGACGTCGTTCATCTTCTCTTCGTTGAGCGAGCAGATGTTCTGCCCGAAGAGGCTGACCTCGCCCTCGTCGGGGCGGATGGAGCGGATCATGTGTCGCAGCAGGGTGGACTTGCCGGAGCCCGAGCCGCCCATCACGACCATCACCTCGCCCGGGTAGACGTCAAGATTCACCCCGTCGAGCACGGCGCGGTCGCCGAATCGCTTAACGAGGTTGCGCACCGAAATAACCGGCTCCGCTTCCGTCATGCCTGCGTTTTATCCGAAGACGACGCCCTGAGCGAGCGGCAGGTCAGTCCCGTAGTTGATGGTGTTGGTCTGGCGGCGCATGTACGCCTTCCACGCGTCGGAGCCCGACTCGCGTCCGCCGCCGGTGTCTTTCTCGCCGCCGAAGGCGCCGCCGATCTCTGCGCCACTCGTCCCGAGGTTGACGTTGGCGATGCCGCAGTCGGACCCCGCGGGGCAGAGGAAGCGCTCCGCGGTGCGGGCGTCGCTGGTGAAGATGGCGCTCGAGAGGCCTTGATCAACCTGGTTGTGCATCGCCATCGCCTCGTCGAAGTCCTCGTAGTCAAAGACGTAGAGGACGGGGGCGAAGGTCTCGTTCATCGCGACGGGGAAATCGCCCTTGGGGGCGCGGATGATCGCGGGGTTCACGAAGTTGCCCGGGCGGTCGATGCGGTCGCCGCCCACGAGGAGCTCGCCCCCCTGGGCCTTGGCGTCTTCGATCGCCTTCATCATGGCGGCGACGGACTGCTCGTTGATGAGCGGGCCGACGAGGGTCTTCGGGTCGAGCGGGTCGCCGATGGTCGCGGTCGCGTAGGCGCCCTTGAGCTTCTCGACGAGGGAATCGACGATCGAGCGGTGCGCGATGACGCGGCGCGTGCTGGTGCAGCGCTGCCCGCAGGTGCCGATCGAACCGAAGACGATGCCGCGGACCGCGAGGTCCATGTCGGCGTCGGGGGCGACGATGAGGGCGTTGTTGCCGCCCAGCTCGAGCAGGCAGCGACCCAGGCGCCCGCCCACGACCTCGCCGACGCGCTTGCCCATGCGGCACGAGCCGGTGGCGCTGATGAGGGGGAAGCGCCGGTCGGCGATCATGCGCTCGCCGATCTCCTGATCGGAGCCCATGATGATCTGGAAGACGCCCGGGTAGCCCTCGGCCTCCATGACGTCGTTGGCGATCTTGTGCGTCGCGAGGGTAATCAGCGGCGTGACGAGGCTGGGCTTCCAGATGACGGGGTCGCCGCAGACGGCCGCGAGCATGGAGTTCCACGCCCAGACCGCGACGGGGAAGTTGAACGCGGTGATGCAGCCGACGGGGCCCAGCGGGTGCCACTGCTCCATCATGCGGTGCTCGGGGCGCTCCGAGGCGATGGTCAGCCCGTGGAGCTGGCGGGAGAGCCCGACGGCGAAGTCGGCGATGTCGATCGCCTCGACCACCTCACCGACGCCCTCGGCGTGGATCTTGCCCATCTCGAGCGCGACGAGGGCGCCGAGATCGTCGAGGTTCTCGCGGAACGCGAGGCCGATCTTGCGGACCACCTCGCCGCGGGCCGGCGCCGGGACCACGCGCCACGTCTTGAACGCCTCTTGGGCGCGTGTGACGGCGGTCTCGTACTCCGCGGCCGAATCGAGGCCGACGGTCGCGATGACCTCGTTGGTCGAGGGGTTGAGGGTCTCAACAGAACCGCCGGGGCCCTTGCCGGAAAGGCGAGGATCGTCCGCGACGCCGAGCTTTTTCAGGAGTTCATGAGGCATGGCGACAGGGTAACGCCTCGCCCGCGCCGCGCCGGGCGATCGGCGATCTTTAGCGCAGCGGGACCGGAGATCGGAACGCGAGCAGACGCAGGCTGTTGGCGACGACGATGATCGTCGAGCCCTCGTGCCCCACCACGCCCACGCCCATCGGCACCCACCCGATCACCGAGCCCGTCGCGAGAGCGGCGATCACCACGATCGCAAAGAGCAGGTTCGCGAGCATGATCCCGCGCACCCGGCGCGCCAGATGGAGCGACCAGGGGACGAGGGAGAGGTCGTCGTTGAGCACCACCACGTCGGCCGTCTCGAGCGCGGCGTCGGCGCCCACGCCGCCCATCGCGAGCCCGACGTCCGCCGTCGCGAGGGCCGGGGCGTCGTTGACCCCGTCGCCCAGCACCGCCAGCCCGCCTCGCGTCGGGCGCAGGGCTTCGAGGTGCGCGACCTTCTCTTCGGGCAGCAGCCCGGCGTAGACGGTGTCGACGCCGAGGTCCGCTGCGAGGTTCTCGGCGATGACACGGCTGTCGCCGGTGAGGATCGCGATGGTGGCGACCCCGGCCTCGCGCAGGCGAGAGATGAACTCCCGTGCGCCGCGGCGGGGCTGATCGGCGAGCGCGAAGACCACCGCGTCGTCACCGAGCGCGAAGACGGCGCTGATCCCGCCCGAGCGCCGGATGACAGCGATCTCCTCTTCCACCTGACGTCGGCGGTCGTCGGGGAGGCGCGGCGCGACGAACTCGAGGGTGCCGATCGTCGCGGGCTCGCCGCCGATCGTGGCGCACAGCCCGGAGCCGGCGGTCATCGAGAAACCAGCCAGCTCGGCGGGGAGGGCGCCGGCGTGGCGCGCGTCGCGCGCGATCGCCGCGGCGATGGGGTGCGTCGAGCGCTCCTCGAGCGCGAGCGCCGCGGGCAGCAACTCATCGAGCTCCCTGCTCGCGAAGACGGAGATCTGCGTCACCTCGATGCGACCGCTCGTGAGCGTGCCTGTTTTGTCCAGCGCGATGGCGCGGACCGACGCGAGACGCTCGAGCGCGTCGCCCCCCTTGACGAGCAGCCCGGCGCGCGCGGCGCGGTTGAGCCCGCACAGCGTGGCGGTGGGCGTCGCGATCACCAGCGCGCACGGGCTCGCGACGATCAGCAGCGTGATCGCGCGGTACGCCGCGTCGGCGAGCGACAGCTCGTGCCCCAGCGGGTCGCGCCCGGAGATCGCGAACCACGTGAAGACCACCGCGGCCAGCGCGAAGACCGAGAGCGTGTACGGCGTCGAGAACCGGTCGATCATGCGCTGCATCGGCTGGCGGCGCTCCTGCGCCTCGATGACAAGATCGAGGATGCGCTGGAGGCTCGAGTCGCCCGCCGGGCGCGACACGCGCACCTCGAGGGCGCCGTTCTGGTTGAGCGTGCCCGCGTACACGTCGTCGCCGACCGTCACGGTCCGCGGCAGCGACTCGCCAGAGAGCGTGCTCTGATCGACGGTGCTGTGCCCGGTCTCGACCGCGCCGTCGGCGGGGACGGTCTCGCCCGGGCGCACGAGAACCAGATCGCCCGGGGCGAGGTCCTTCGGGTGCGCCGCGACCCATGCGTTGTCCACGCGCCGCAGCGTCTCGTCGGGCATGAGCTTGGTCAGGCGCGTGACCGCGTCCTTCGCCTTGGCGAGCGCGCGATGCTCGAGCGCGCCGGCGAGCGAGAACATAAAGAGGAGCAGCGCGCCCTCGCCCGGGTGCCCGATGCCCGCCGCCAGCGCCGCCCCGACGACCATCAGCACGTCGATATCCGGCTCGAGGTTGCGCGCCGATTCCCACGCGGCCTTGAGCCCGTGGACGGAACCGAGCCCGAGGCTCACCCACACCAGCGCGTGCCCGATGTGGTGGAAGGTGGCGGTGAAGCCCTCGAAGGAATCGTCCACCAGCGTCAGCAGCGAGAACCCGGTCAGCAGCGCGACGCCGGCCGCGAGGGCGAGGGGCATCTGCCAGTCGTCGGAGACGAGCTTCTCGATAGCGCGGCGCATGTGCTGCATCATCAGGGCAGCGTACGGGCGGAGCGAGCGTGAACGGGATGAGAGAGCGTCGCAGTTGCGCGACGGGGCGGCTCAGAGGGCCACCATCTCCATGTCCGGGTCGCGCAGCTCGGGGCGGGTCGGGATCGCGACCTCGCTGACCAGCGGCCCGAGTTCGGGCGCCGCGTCGGCCAGCCTCGCCCGCAGCGTCGCCGCGTTGCAGAGCGCTCGCGGCTCGGAGCACAGCTCGCTGAGCAGGTCGAGCCCGATCTGGGCCTCGGCGCGGGATTCGCCCGCGGGGCGGACCGCCTGCTCGAACGCCTGGAGCTTGTGGTCGACGTTCTCGAAGACGCCGGCCTTCTCGGCGAAGGTGGCGCCCGGGAGCACCACGTCGGCGTGGGCGACGAGCGGGCTCATGAGGGTGTCCACCAGGACGACGACCAGGCTCTCGCGTGCAAGGGCGGAGGCCAGCTCGGGCGTGTGCCACTCGCTGGGGTACCCGCCCGTGACGATCGCCGCGCCGACGTCGTTCGAGCCGATCTTCTTGACGAACGCGCCAAAGTCGAGGGCGGCGCTCTTGCCCAAGGCGTCGAGGACGCGCCGCACGCCGCGGGCGTTGGGCGCCTTCTCGGCGCGGATCACGAAACGCTTGGGGTCGTCGTCAGCGACGCCGGGCGGGTAGACGCGGTCTTCGCCGTCCACGGGGACCGGGCCGACGGCAAAGAGCGCGTCGGGGTCCATCTCGAGCGCGGCGAGCGCCAAGGCGCCGGCGTCCTCGCACGAGAGCATGGGGGAGATCATGACCGCGAGGCGCCCGCCGCCGGCGATGCTGTTGCGCACGCCCTCGCTCGCCTGCGAGAGGGCGCGGGGCCAGTCGGTCGTGACGAGATCGCCGCCGCGCTTGCGCATCGGCGTGGTGAGGCGGGCGTCGTCGTGGACGAACTTCCAGCCGTAGCGGACCTCGTCGGTGATCCACCACTTGTTGACGCCCATGTTCTCGCGGGGGCGGACGCGGTAGACGCGTTCGTCCGCGACGTCCACGTAGATGTTGTCGCCGCTGGAGGTGATCGGGTCGATCGACGGGACGGGGCTGAGGTCCCACACGCGCTTGGCGAAGAGGAAGTCCTTGTCGAGCAGGGCGCCCACGGGGCAGAGGTCGATGACGTTGGACGCCAGCGGGTTGTCGAGGGCCTTGCCCGGGAAGGTGTCGATCTGCTCCTGGTTGCCGCGCCCTTCGACGATCAGCTCGCCGGTGCCGGACACCTCGCGGGTGAAGCGCACGCAGCGGGTGCACATGATGCAGCGGTCGGAGTAGAGGAGGACGTTGGGCCCGACGTCCTTCTTGGGCTGCTTGACCTTGGTCTCCTCGAAGCGGGAGACGCCGCGCCCGTACTCATAGGAGTAGTCCTGGAGATCGCACTCGCCGGCCTGATCGCACACCGGGCAATCGAGGGGGTGGTTGATCAGGAGGTACTCCATGACCGCCTTCTGGTTGGCGACGGCCTTGGGGGAGTCCGTGTAGACCACCTGCCCGTCCATCGCGCCCGACTGGCAGGTCGGGATCAGCTTGGGGATGGCCTCGAGCTTGCCCTCGTTGCGGGGGTTGGGCGCCCAGACCTCGGCGAGGCAGATGCGGCAGGAGGCCACAACGCTCATCGCGTCGTGGTAGCAGTACTGAGGGATGGAGACGCCGTGGGCGTTGGCGACCTGGAGAATGGTCTGCCCGGGGTCGAACTCACACACCTTGCCGTCGATCGTGATGGATGGCATGCCGCCCGTGCTCCCGTCGCGCTGGTCCGTTTTCCCCGCGGGCCGCTCGCCCGGCCGGGGAGGGCCCATCCTAGTTTAAGAGGGGGAGGGCGTCAGGAGTCGGGGTCGGGTTCGCTGTCGGGTTCTGGCCAGGCGTCCGGCTCGCCGTGGCGTCGGACCGCCGACCGCATGTCGTCCCGCTGCATGAGGGAAGAAAGGTCGGGGCTGCTCACCAGCCTGGTGGGGTCGAGCATCCGGGCGGGGGCGCGGGCGATGACGCCGGCCGCGGCCGCGGGGTCCCCGGCGAGGGCCAGGAAGCGTGCGCGCCAGAAGAGGCTGTTCTCGTTTTCAGGATCCGTCCGCGCGGCCGCCGCGGCCCCGCTCGTGAGGAGCTCCATCGCCGTCTCCTCGTTCCCCCAGGAACGCTGGGCCAGCGCGGCTTCCCGCGCGAGGCGGAGGAGCGCGACGTCCCCATCAGGCGAGCCCCGCAGTCGCGGGAGGAGGGCGCGGGCGCCGGCGTTCTGGGCGACCCGCGTCGCCTCGGGTTCCCCGGTGCGTCCCCAGCGGAGGCTGCCGAGAACCGCGCCCCGCAGGAGTTCGTCGGACGAACCCGCTGGCCCGGCGCTGAGGGCGTGATCGATGATGTCCCCGGCGCGTTGCTGGTGGCCGATCTCCGCGAGGGTGCGCGCCAGCAGGAGCGCCGCGTTGTCGTCGGCCGGCTCGCCCAGCTCGACCCCGGGCACGGCGCGGATCGCCTCGTAGGCCTCGCTGTCGCGTCCCAGCCGCATGAGCGTACGGGCGAGGTAGACGGTGTCGTTGTGGGCGTGGCGGGGGCGGTCCACGTGCGCCCATTCCCGGAACCCTTCGAGGGCGAGCTCCCAGACGAGATTGGCGTCGCTGTCGCGCCCGAGGGCCATCAGGATGTACCCGAGGTAGTACCCCGCGTAGCCGCTCGCGGCGTCCTCGCGGTGGTGCTCCTCGCTGAGCTGTGACTCGAACTCGCGAAAGGCGCCGACGGGGTCGTCGGCGCGGAGGAGGCAATCGGCCGTCTGGTTCCAGACGTCGTGCGAGAGGGGGGCGCCCCCGTGGGCGCGTGTGTAGTGCGCGAGCGCGGCCTCGACGGGGGGGAGCGCCACCGCGGACCCGCGTGTTCCCCGCTCGCCCGCGGCGCTGGGGCGGGAGAACTCGTAGGCGAGGGTCGCGAGGAAAACGATCGTCGCGACGGCGCAGGCGGTGTTCACGAGATTCCGATTCATGCTCCGCGGGCCTCCTGACCCGGTAGGCTACGCCCGATGACGACGAGCGACCAAAACCGCTTCCAGGCGCCCCGCGGGACCAGGGATTTTTACCCCGAAGAGATGCTGCGCCGCCGATGGACCGAGAACCTGTGGCGCGAGATCGCCAACCGCCACGGGTTTGAAGAAATCGACGGTCCCCGCTTCGAGCACCTCGATCTCTACACCGTCAAGAGCGGCGACGGGATCGTCTCGGAGCTCTTTAGTTTCTCCCGGGAGGGCTCGGAGACCGCGCTGGCGCTGCGTCCGGAGTTCACTCCGACGCTGGCCCGGATGGTCGCGGCGCGGGCGAGCACGCTCTCGCGCCCGACGAAGTGGTTCTCCGTCGGGCCGTACTTCCGTGCCGAGCGCCCTCAGCGCGGGCGCCTGCGCGAGTTTCTTCAGTGGAACGTGGACATCGTCGGGGACGAGTCGGTCTTCGCCGAGGCCGAGCTCATCGCGTGCTGCGTGGATCATCTCGCCGCGGCGGGCCTGACCCCGAAGCACGTGCGCGTGCGCGTCAGCGACCGCGGGATCGTGACGCAGCTCCTCGAGGTCGCGGGCGTCGCGAAGGCGAACATCGTCCCGGCGTTCGAGCTGCTCGATCGGCGCGAGAAGATCGATGCCGACGAGCTGGCCCGCCAGGCGTCGGCGCTCGGTCTCGATCTCGCGGTCTACGACGAGCAGGCGGCGGAGATGCGCGGGTACTTCACCACCGGCGCGGCGTCCGCGAAGTTTAAGCACGAGGCGCACCTGCGCAACCCGGACGACGAGACGCTCGACGTGCGCGTGACGGAACGGCGCGTTGACTTTGCTCGTCTGCGCCAGCTCGTCTTCGCCCTCGTCGCGATGAACCTCACGGAGTGGTGCACGATCGATTTCTCGCTCGTGCGCGGGCTCGCGTACTACTCGGGCATGGTGTTCGAAGTGCACGAGATCAGCGGCGGGGAGCGGGCGATCGCCGGCGGCGGTCGTTACGACGGGCTGGTCGAGCTTTTCGGCGGGCCGCCCACGCCGGCAGTCGGCTTCGCGATGGGCGACGTGGTGCTGCAGCTGGTGCTTGACGATCACGGGCTGATGCCCGACGAAAAGACACTGCGCGAGCGTACGGGCTCGACGTGCGAGGTCTTTGTGATCTCCAACGGCGACGAGGCGCCCGACCGCCTGGTCCGCCCGGTGGTTGCGGGGCTGCGCCGCGTCGGGTTCCGCGCACGCCATTCCTACAAAGCGACGCGAAACATGGGCAAGCTGCTCAAAGAGGCCGACAAGTCCGGCGCGTCGGTCGCGGTGATCATCGAGTCCGAAACGCAGGCGACGGTCAAGACGCTCGCGACCGGCGAGCAGGACCGCGCGGAGCTCAAGTCGCTCCCGGACGCGATCCGCGCGGCCGGCGGCGGCGGGACGGCGCCCGGGCGATGAGCAACGGCGTCGATCGGGAATCGCCGCGCACCGCCGACGCGATGGAGCACATCGGGCCGGCGGATCGTGATCGTGAAATCCGTCGCTTCCTGCGCGGGCCTCAGCCGCGCCGTTTCGAGTTCATCCGGGCGGTGCGGATCTTCCTCGAGTGCATGAGGGGGTTCCGCTCCCTGCACTTCGTGGGCCCGTGCGTCACGGTCTTCGGCTCGGCGCGGTTCCACGAGGATCACCCGTACTACGCGATGGCCCGGGGCGTCGGCGCCGAGCTTGCGCGGACGGGGTTCGCCGTGATGACCGGCGGCGGCCCCGGCGTGATGGAGGCGGCCAACCGCGGCGCGAAAGACGTCGGCGGCAAGAGCATCGGCTGCAACATCGAGCTGCCCCACGAGCAGAGCGCCAACCCGTACCTCGATCGCATGGTCGAGTTCCGGTACTTCTTCGTGCGCAAGGTCATGCTCGTGAAGTACTCCTACGCGTTCGTCGCGCTCCCCGGCGGGTTCGGCACGATGGACGAGATCTTCGAGACCGCGACGCTGATCCAGACCGGCAAGATCAAGGACTTCCCCGTCGTTCTGATGGGGACCGAGTACTGGGCGCCGTTGATCGAGTTCATGCGCGAGACGATGGTCGTGGCGGGGACCATCGACGCGGCGGACGTCGACCGCGTGATCCTCACCGACGACCCGGTCGAGGCGGCGGCGCAGATCCGCGCGATCACGGTCGACAAGTTCGGGCTCTCGTACGCCCCGCAGAAACCGCGCCGTCTCTTCGGCGAACGAAAACTGTGACGATCGCCCACGACGACACGCCGGTCTACCTCATGTGCCCGCCCGAGCACTACGCGATCGACGCGCACCAGACGGCCGGCCCGGCGAACGACATGTCTATCGAGGGCGCCCGCGTCTACGCGAGCGACCCGGCGGCGTTCCGCGAGCGCGCGATGCGCAAGTGGGAACGCTTCCGCGCGGTTCTCGAGAAGGAGCTCGGGGCGAGCATCATCGAGCTGCGCGCGGGCGACGGGCTGAGCGATCAGGTCTTCGCGGCCGACGGCTCGATCTCGCTCACCCGCGCCGACGGATCAAGCGCCGCCCTGCTGAGCCGGTTTACGTACGAGGAGCGCCAGGCGGAGGTCGCGGCGCACGCCGAGGCGCTGCGCGCGTTCGACCCCTCGCGCGAACTGCACGAGGCGGCGTTCAACATCGAAGGCTGCGGCGACAACGTGTACGACCCCTGCCGCGACGTGTTCTGGTCGGGCTGCACGCCCGCGCCCACACGCGCCGAGGCGGGGTGCGGGCGCTCCGACGCACGCGCGCACGCGCAGCTCGAACAGCTGACCGGCGCCGAGGTGGTGGGCCTTGAAGTCCGCCGACCCTTCTTCCATCTCGACACCGCCGTGGCGATCTTGCCCGGTGGGCACGTGATGTGCTGCGCAGATGGGTTGTCGGGCGCGGCGTTCGAGACCCTGCGCGCCCGCGCGTTCGAGCCCTTCGGCTTCACGGAGGACGAGCACCTCATCCGCGTGACGCGGGCAGACGCGGAGCGCTACGCGTGCAACATTGTGACGCGCGGCGACCGAGTCGTGCTGCCGAACGTGTCGGACGAGCTGCTGGACCGTCTCCGCGCGTGCGGCTACGAGCCGATCACGGTGGACCTGGTCGAGTTCATCTTGTCCGGCGGAGGGCCGCACTGCCTGACCAACCGCGTGAACGAGCGGCGCGTCGTCGCGAGCGCGTCGGCCAGTTCTGGGTTACGCCGTGCTGCTCGCGGCTGAGCCGGCGAAGCGCTTGAGCATGGCGGCCTGGTAGACAGCCGAGAGCCCGACAAGCAGGTAGACGAGGCGCGAGAGCATGCTGGGTTCGGGGTAGCTGGTCCCGAAGATCATGGTGACGAGGTCGTTCCCGCCGGTCGCCGCGACGATGCCCCAGTTGAGGCCGCCGACAATCAGAAGAACCGCGGTGAGTGCATCGAGAGCTTTCATGGGGAGTCTCCGGCTCACGGGCTGCCCGCCCGTGGCACAGCGGTCTTCGCGGGAGACCCCGGGTCGGATTCACGTCACACGGCGCGTGGACGAAAAACCGCTCGCTCGGAGCGTGTGCGGGAATGGAGCCGGGGGGAATCGAACCCCCGTGTCGGAACAGTCAGCCACAAGCCTCTACGCGTGTGTCCATTGATTGTGTTCTCGGCCTCCCCTTGCCCCAATGGCAGGGCGTGAGGAGGCTCAGCCGTCAGTGTTGTCTCACTCCTGCGCCTGAAGGCGTCACACAGAAGCCAGCCCGAAATCATCGTCCCGCCCGCTATCGGGCGTGGCAGGCGGGACGCGCGAACCTGTATTAGGCCGCGAGAGCGTACTGCGTGTTGGCAGTTACAAGTGTTGAACGCTTGGTAACGCGGTCCACGTTCGCCGCGACGCGCCACCTGTAGCCTTCCCTGTCCGGTCGATTGCCAGATCGGCCCCAACTTGTGAAAGAACATCGCGCCTGTCGGCCCGTTGCATCGATCAGTGTAGGCTGATTCCCATGCCCAGAGAAGCCCGCATCGCTGTCATTGTCGCCGCCGCCGGTTTCAGCAGCCGCTGGGGGGGCGTCCGCTCCAAGCTCGACGAAGACCTCGGCGGGCGCCCCGTCCTCCACCGCACCGTGGAGTTGTTCCACACGCGCGACGAGGTCTCACAGGTGATCGTCGCCGGGCCGCACGACGACGAGGCGTACGCTGATTTTTCCCTCAAGCACGCCGACCGCCTGTCGCTCCTCGGGGCGACGCTCTGCCGGGGCGGGAAGACGCACCGCTACCAGACGGTCCAGGCGGCGCTAGCGCACGTCAGCGAGGACGCGACGCACGTCGCTGTCCACGACGCCGCCCGCCCGTGCGCCCCGGGGGCGCTGATCGACCGCGTCTTCGCGGCGTGCCTCACCAACGCGGCGGTCGTCCCGGCGCTCCCCGTCGCCGACACGATCAAGCGGACGGAAGAGTCCGATGTCACGGCGGCCGACCTCGACCCGCTCGACGTGGCGCTGGGGCTGGGCACGAGCAACGCAGCGCCCGCGCGGGTGGTGACCGAGACCATCGAGCGCGCCGGGCTGGTGGCGGTGCAGACACCGCAGGTGTTTTCTGCTGAGGTATTGCGCCGTGCCTATGAACAGGACGATCTTGCGAGCACCGACGACGCGGCGCTTGTGGAACGGCTGGGCGAAGCGGTGGTGGTGGTCGAGGGCGACCCGCACAACATCAAGCTGACGCTGCCGAAGGACCTGGCGATCGCGCGGGCGATTCTGGGGTTTAAGCCACCGCGGGAGCGGGATACGCATAAGAAGTTTTAATTATTCGATTCGTGCTGATCACGGATCGCCCGGAGCTGCTCGACAACGAGGAGATCCTTCGGTCTGCCGAGCAAGCTCTTCATGGCGATGAGATGGTCGATCGACGCGATCAGACATTCTGTTCCTGCGAAGAGCATGCGTCGTGCATCTTCGCGGAGCTTGTCATATGAATCGACAGGAGGTATTTCGCCGAGCACGTCGAGCCTCCCGGCGTCAGTTGAGAAATAGATATTCTTCCAGCCGGCGACATCGTCCGGGGTTTCTGTGATTCTGCGCTTTCCGGGGGTCAATGCGTGGCGAGGGTTCAGCTCGCGGATCGCATTGAAAAGCTTTTCGATATTGCCGCTCGTGAAGCGGAGCGCGACGTCGAGATCTTCTGTGACATAGGTGGAGCCGTGCGCGAATGAGGCGGCGCCGCCGACGATCACGAAATCAACGCTGCTATCGGTGAGACGTTTGATGAGGCCCGTCGTGTCCTGGTCGCTCACGGCGCATCCCTTCTCGCAGACGGCGCGCCGAATCCAGCGCTCGTTGCAAGTCATTCATCCGTTCTTCGAACGTCCGCTCCATCGCTTCGGCGACCAGCGCCATGTCGTGCCCCGCGTCAATCGCATCGTGCCACGACTGCGGGTAGCCGGCGAACAGTTCGTGCTGGCGCTTCTGAAAATCATTGTGAGCAGCGCTCATCTCAATCCTCCGGCGCATTCTCACGAACCGTCTTGTAGAACGCCTCGCGCAGCCGGCGCGTGACCGGGCCCTCGTTGCCCTCGCCGATCTTTGAGTCGTCGATCGCCGCGACCGCGATCACCTCGGCGGCGGTGCCGGTCAGGAAGACCTCGTCGGCCGTCAGGAAATCGGGGACGAAGAGCGTTTTTTCCTCGCAGTGGATGTCGAGGTCGTCGCAGAGCTGCATCACGAAGGCGCGGGTGACGCCCTTGAGGATGCCGGCGCTCGCGGGGGGCGTGAAGACCTTGCCCTTCTTCACGAGGAAGATGTTGTCGCCCGTGCACTCGGCGACCTCGTCCTGCTCGTTGAGCATGATCGCCTCGAGCAGCCCGGCGTCGATGGCTTCCATCTTCGCGAGGATGTTGTTGAGGTAGTTGCAGCTCTTGACCGACGGGTCGAGGCAGCGGATGGGCACGCGCGGGCGGCGGGCGACGATGATCTTCATGCCCTCGCGGTACATCTCCTCGGGGTAAAGGCTGATGCTGTCGGCGATGCAGAAGACCGTCGGCTTGGGGCACGCCATCGGGTTCAGGCCGAGCGTGCCGACGCCGCGGGTGATGACGAGGCGGATGTACCCGTCGCTGAGCCCGTTGGCAGCGATCGTCTCGCGGATGATCGCGGCGAACTCGTCCTTGGAGTACGGGACGGCGAGGCGCACGCTCTCGGCGGAGGCGCGGAGGCGGTCGAGGTGGGCGCCCATCTTGAAGACGCGTCCGTTGTAGAAGCGGATGCCCTCGAAGACGCCGTCGCCGTAGAGGACGCAGTGGTCGTAGACGCTGATCTTGGCATGGCTCTTGGGGTAGAGCTCGCCATCGATCCAGATCAGTGGGCGGTCGGGGTCGGTCACCATCGGTACCTCCGGAAAGAACCCATAGTACCGCGGCCCGCGGGCGGGCTAGGGTAGTGGCCCATGGGAGACGACACGACACACTCGGGCCCGGTGGTCGGCATCGACCTCGGCACAACCAACTCGCTGGTCGCGGTGTGCGATGAACGCGGGCCGCGGGTGCTCAGCGCAGGCGGGCGCGGTCCCATCGTGCCCAGCATCGTGCGCTACGCGCCGGACGGGTCGGGCGTCGAGGCGGTGGGGGCGCTCGCCAAGTCGGCCGCGGTGGCCCACCCCGAACGGACCATCGCGAGCGTGAAACGGCTGATGGGGCGATCCCTCGCCGACGCCGCCCCCGACGCCCGCTTCCTGCCCTTCGAGGTCGTCGCGGGTGAGCACGAGACCGCGCGGCTGCGCGTCGGGGAGCGAGTCATCAGCCCGCAGGAGGTGTCGGCGGAGATCCTGCGCGAGCTGAAATCACTCGCAGAGGACGCGCTGGGCGAACCCGTTTCGCGCGCGGTCGTCACCGTCCCGGCGTACTTCGACGACGCCCAGCGCCAAGCGACTCGCGACGCCGGGCGCCTCGCCGGGCTCGATGTGCTGCGCGTGGTCAACGAGCCCACGGCCGCCGCGCTCGCCTACGGCGTGGGCGTCCAGAACACGAAACCGCAGACCATCGCCGTCTACGACCTCGGCGGCGGGACGTTCGACGTCTCGGTCCTGCGCCTGACGCCCAAGGAGGACGGCGCCGGCGCCGACTTCTTCGAGGTCGTCTCCACCGCCGGCGACACGCGCCTCGGCGGGGACGACGCGGACCGGCTCATCATCGGGCTGCTGCTCGACCGCGCCCGCGCGCAGTTCGGCGCCGATATCCCCGCCGACACGTCCGATCTCGCTCCCGAAGTCCGCCAGGCGCTGCGCGATTTCGCGGAGGCGGCGAAGATCCGTCTCTCGAGCGACGACGCCGCCCCGCTGCGCCTGGACCTCGGCAGCGGTCGCGTCCTCGAACACACGCTCACGCGCATGGAATTCGATTCGATGATCGCCCCGTGGGTGGAGCGCACGCTCGAGCGCTGCCGACAGGCGCTGCGCGACGCGAAGCTGAGCGCGAGCGACATCGACCGCGTGGTGATGGTGGGCGGCTCGACGCGCGTGCCGCTGGTGCGCGCGAAGGTCGCAGAATTCTTCGAGACGGAGCCGTACACCGCGCTCGACCCGGACACGGTCGTGGCGCTGGGCGCCGCGGTGCAGGGGTCGATCGTGTCGGGCGCCGACCGCTCGCGGTTGCTGCTTGATGTGCTGCCCCTGTCGCTGGGCATCGAGACAGTCGGCGGCGGCGTGGCGAAGCTCATCGTGCGCAACCAGATGGTCCCCGCCCGCGCGACGGAGATGTTCTCGACGAGCGTGGACGGGCAGGTGTCGATCAAGCTGTCCGTCTACCAGGGCGAGCGCGAGATGGCCGCCGACTGCCGCAAGCTCGCCGAGTTCCACCTCGCGGGCCTCCCCCCGATGCCCGCGGGGGTGCCGCAGGTGGAGGTGGAGTTCCTGGTTGATGAGTCCGGCGTCCTGAGCGTGCGCGCGCACGAGCGTCGCTCGGGCAAGCGTGCCGCGGTGCAGGTCGTCCCCAACCACGGCCTCTCGCGCGACGAGGTCGACCGCATGGAGAGCGACGCCTACGCCAACGCCCGCGAGGACATGACCCGCCACCGCGTCGCGGATCTGATCACGAACGCGAAGCTCGACCTGAAGTGGATCAACGAGGCCGTGGCGCGCGTCGAGGATGAACTGGCCGAGAGCGACCTCGCCGATGTCCGCGCCAAGCAGTCAGAGCTAGAAGCATTACTCGTAGCTGCGGAGGCGGACTGGAAACAAGCCGACGCCAACGCCATCGCGCAAGCGAAGCAGGCGCTCGATGAGGCGAGCGTGGTGGTGCATGAGAAATCGATTGCGAAGTCGCTGCGCGAATAGCGCCTATTTGCCTTCGTCGGCGAGGCGCTGCTGCTCGGCGGTGTGCGCAATGATGAGCGCGGCGTAGTCGGGTGGCTGGCTCATGCCGAGCGATTTTCTCGCGATGCGATCGGCGTCTCGAAGTGCAACATATTTCGGATTTTCAGAACCAGGCGATAAAATTGGGATTCGTTCGAGGCGATTGTCTGCGAATACGAACTCTGTTACGCGTTGCTTGTGATTCTTTTTGGCAGCGATCAGCATCACGCCGGCGACGATACGCGAGTCAGACGAATTCACCGCTTCGATCTCACGCGAGAGAAGAAGGTCTCCCAGTTGTTCCCACGGTTCGTGAGGGACTATGCGGTTCGCTTCTTCGATGAGTTCCTCGACGGTCGTGTCTGGGTCGAAGAGGTCATCGATGGTGAATGAGCCAAGTGTGAGTTCATGGAACGGCAAAGGTGCTCGTGGCGAATAACTCGAATAAAACAGCTCCGGAACCAAGTATCCATGATGGATCGTGAGGAGCCAACTCGGCGCAGTGCCACCGTGCTCTCTGTAATAGGTTGTCATCGCGAGGTGAGCGTATTTGAGCGAAGTTCCATCGCGTAAAGACCGTGCGCTAGGAAGTGGGCGTAAGAGAGCGGGTATAATTATTACTGCGAAAGCGATTAGGAAGAAAAGGCTACAAAGGCAGCCCCAGCCCGGCAGTCGTTTATGAGCCTTCGGCATAGGCATTATTCCGCATAAAAACACTCTGAGTTCCCCTCAATTCAACCACATCCCCCGAGGCTGATCCACATGCAGCTCCCGCTGCCCCCGCGCCCGCGACAGCACGTCGCGCAAGCGCCGCAGCTCGCCGATCAGCACGCCCGCGCGCTCCTCGGCGTCCGGCTCTTCCAGCAGGCGGTATTTCACGCCGTCGTCGGTCAGCACGCTCATCGCGATGAGCTCCAGCAGCGCGCGTGTCGGCGCGTCTTCACTCCCGAGCGCCCCGGCGACGCTCTCGGCGGCGACGAGATCGCGGAGCGGTTCGGCGCTGAAGAGATCGACCAGTTCCGTGCGCACCGGCTCGAGGTCCGGCGCGTCGTCGTCGCGCTCCAGCGGTTCGAGCAAGGCCCGCCGGTAGAGCGTCTCGTCGTCGGCGGGTTCGATATCCACCACCCGAGCCCGGCAGATGCCCTGCAACAGGATGTTGAAGCGCCCGTCGTCGAGCAGGTGGTGCTGCGCGATGCGCCCCACGCACACCGCCGGGCGCACGGGCGGGTCGCCGGTATCGAAAGCGCCGGCGCGGTCGAGCACACCCATCACGATCAACCCGGAACCGTCGAGCGCGTGCGAGATCATCTGCACGTAGCGCGGCTCGAAGATGTGAAACGGCGCGACCGCCTGGGGCAGCAGCGTGACGCTGGCGAGCGGGAACAGGGGCATCGCCCGCGAGAAGTCCACCCGGTGTGTCGTTTCGCCGTCCATGAGCAACCCTAGGGGCGCGTTAGCCCTCGAGCGGGTCGGGCTTGTAGAGCTTCACGTTCTTGAGGGCCCACTGGCGCTCGGTGAAGTTGCCGCCGAGGTTGAACGTCGCGGCGACATCGGGGCGGGCGGCGTCGAGGGTGATGATCGTCTTCGCGTCGAGGTTGTCGAGCATGGAGACGAGCAGGGCCTCGGGCGTCGCGGGGATCTTGGCGGCGCCGAAGTCGGGCTCGCCGTGGTGGCTGAGGATGATGTGCTGCAGGCACGTCAGCGCGCCCTCGGGCATGCGCTGCCCGGTGCTCGCCATCATCTGCTGGGCCTTGTCGTGGAGCATGATCGCGCCCTCGACGATGTGCCCGATCAGCTCGCCGCGGTCGGTGTACTCGAACCCGCGGTCGTACGACAGCTCGCGCGTCTTGCCGAGGTCGTGCAGGAAGAGCCCGACGACGACGAGGTCGCGGCTGATCTTCGGGTAGAGCGGGCACACCACGTTCGCGAGCTTCACGAGCTGGAGCGTGTGCTCGAGCAGCCCGCCGAGGCGCGCGTGGTGCAGGGCCTTGGCGGCCGGGGCGCGCTTGAACTGGTCCATCAGCATCTCGTCGTCGAGGTACGTCTGGACGAGCGCCTTCATCGCCGGGTGCGTGATGGTGTCGAGCAGCTCGAGGAGCTCGGCGTACATGTCCTCGGGCTCGCGCTCCGTCGCGGGCATCAGCTCGCGGAGCTGCGCGTCGCTGGGGTTCTCCAGCGGTTCGAGGCGCTGGACGATGAGCTGGAGGTCGCCCTGGAACGGCTGCGTCTCCCCCTCAGCGAGCACGAATCCGTCGGTGGGGAGGTTGTCGAGCATGCCCTCGGGGACGCTCCACATGCGCAGGGGCAGCGTGCCGGTGCGGTCGCCGAGGAGGCCGCGCAGGTACGGCTTCCCGTTGCGGGTCGTCCCGAGCTGGGCGTTCTGGATGGAGAACGCCCCGCCGAATCGCTCGTTGGGACGGAACTCTCGGATGTAGACACGCGTGCTCACGCCACGCTCCGCTGGGGGTGCTTGGGTCATCGGGGGATAGTACGCCGAGCAGCGTTTTGACGCTCCGATCCCCCTCTCCCCCGGGGAGAGGGGTTAGGGGAGAGGGCGAGCGTGCGATAGGCATGTCGCGGCTGAATACAGAGCATGTCCACACCGCCCCCAACATTTCAGACGGAGAGCGACATCCGTGCGTACATCGAGCGCCGGGCCGATCGCTTGGCTGCGTGGTGGACCGTTCCGTTGATCGCGTCATTTGGCATGATGAACTGGGCGATGAGCACGGGGCTTGGCTCGTCCGTCACAGCGGCGTCGATGTGGGCGTTTGATCACCTCGGCGACCTGATCGGCGTCCTCTTCTCACTCGCTGCTGTGCTGAGTCTGCGGGTGCTGCTGCCGGTGCTTTCGTGGGCGGTGGTCGTGTATCGCACCACTTCTTGAAAGCCTTGCCGTGGTACTCGCCAAAGGCGTGTGCCACGATGCGGCGCCCAACGCGTGGCACAGACCTGCGGTCAGTACCACGGCAAGGGTTTACTCGCTGACGTAGATCCGATGCGCCCCGTCCATCGCTTCCTGCAACGGGTCGGCGTGGAGACGGATAGACATGCCCGTAGGACGGGCACGGCGATAGCCGCTGTAGGCAACGACACCGAGGCCAGTCAGTAGCATCGTTCCGCCCGTAAAGCCATGGAACGGCACCGCGAGTGAATTCGGAGAAGGGTCTGGCACGTCGCCGAGCCCAGTCGGCTTCGGACACGAGATGAGAGAGTCGAGATAAGTACGCGGAGGGTGGTATGGAGCGACGTACGAGAGCGTGGCGAGAACGCATCCAGCCATCGCAAAAATAGAATGGCGAACGAGTGATGTCTTGGTACAAGAATCGTTACGCATCAGAACCGCCCTTCCTCACTGCCTTCACCTCTTCTAAAATGTCGCACATCTTCGCCTCGTATCCAATCAATTTCGGCTTGTAATACGCCTTTTCCACCCCCAAGTACCCCTCCCCCGTCACGCCGCCGATGCTCGTCACAGTGTCGGCGTTGTGGGAGTACTGGTAGCCGGCGCCGGCTTTCGCGGAGCCCTCGCTGTCTGGTTTGTTCTTGCTGCGCAGGGCCATCGGCACGGGGAGTGTGCGTCCCTCGCGGACGTCGGCGATCGCGGCGTCGATCGCCTGGTACGCCGCGTTGGATTTGGGCGCCAGCGCGAGGTACGTCGCGCACTGGGCGAGCGTGATGCGCGCCTCGGGCAGCCCGATGCGTTCGACGAGGCTCCAGCACGCGTCGGCGACCATGATGCCCCGCGGGTCGGCGTTCCCGATGTCCTCGCTCGCCAGGATCGCCAGACGGCGGGCGATGAAGCGCGGGTCCTCGCCCGATTCCAGCATCCGCGCGATCCAGTACAGCGCGGCGTCCGGGTCGCAGCCGCGGACGGACTTGATCATCGCGCTGATCGCGTCGTAGTGCTCGTCGCCCGTCGGGTCGTACGCCGCGGCCTTGCGCTGGATGCTCTCGGCGGCGGAGTCCTTCGTGATGCGCACGCGGCCGTCCACCGCGGGCGTCGACTTCGCGGCGATCTCCAGCGCCGTGAGCGCGCGCCGCGCGTCCCCGTCGCACAGCGCCGCGAGCAGGCCGGCCGCGTCGTCGTAGAGTTCGACGTTCAGTTTCCCGAGCCCCCGCTCGGCGTCGCCCGCCGCCCGGTGGAGCAGCATCACGATGTCCTCTTCCGTCAACGGCTCGAAGCGGAAGAGGGTCGAGCGGCTCACGAGGGCGGAGTTGACGGCGAAGACGGGGTTCTCCGTGGTGGCCCCTATAAGGATGACGATGCCGCGCTCGACGTCGCCCAGCAGCACGTCCTGCTGGGAGCGGCTGAAGCGGTGGATCTCGTCGAGGAACAGGATCGTGCGCCCGCCGCCCTCGCCGAGGCGGCGCTTGGCGTCGTCGAGGATCTGGCGGACCCGCTTCACGCCGACCATCGCGGCGTTCTCCTGCTCGAACCGGGCCTTGGAGTGGTGGGCGAGGGCCTCGGCGAGGGTGGTCTTGCCCGTGCCGGGGGGGCCGTGGAAGAGGAGGGAGGTCAGCGAATCGGCGTCGAGCATCCGGCGGAGGAGCTTCCCCTCCCCCAGGAAGTGCCTCTGCCCGGCGATTTCGTCCAAGGTGCGGGGTCGCATCCGGACGGCGAGGGGGGCGACGGCCGCGGCCGCGGCGGCTCGATTGGGGGCCCAGAGGTCGCTGGTGGGGTCGGCCATAGGGTGATTGTATACGGTTCGGTATCTATTCGGAATACTTTTCGGACATGAAACGCCCACGACGTATGGAGTGGCGGGCACAATGGTCGATCCAAGAGGGCTCGCCGGTCGTAGGACCGCGGAGAGAAGGAGCACGCGTATGTGTGGGATCGTCGGCTACATCGGGGACCGTCAGGCCAGGCCTATCTTGATCGAGGGGCTCAAGCGGCTGGAGTACCGCGGGTACGACTCGGCGGGGGTGGCGATCCTCAACGGGAAGCTGAACCTCGTGCGCTCCGTGGGGCGCGTCGCGGACCTCGAGGGCAAGCTCGAGAGCTCCGGCGAGCTGAACGGGACGCTGGGCATCGCCCACACGCGATGGGCGACGCACGGGTCGGTGTGCGAGCACAACACGCACCCGCACACCGACGACCGCCACGGCGTGGCGCTGGTGCACAACGGGATCATCGAGAACTACGCGTCTCTGCGCAAGTACCTCGAGGAGAAGGGGCACGCGTTCCACACGGAGACGGACACCGAGGTCCTGACGATGCTGATCGGGGAGCTGTACGACGGCGACCTGATGGCGGCGGTGCAGGGCGCGCTGCGCGAGGTGACGGGGGCGTACGCGATCGCGGTGATCTGCGAGAGCGAGCCGGGCGTGCTGGTGTGCGCGCGCAAGGGGTCGCCGCTGATGGTGGGCGTGGGCGCGAGCGAGTACGTGGTGGCGTCGGACGCCTCGGCGATCGTGGCGCACACCAGCCAGGCGGTGGCGCTGGAAGACGAGCAGGTCTGCAAGCTCACGCGCGACAGCTTCCGCACGACGACGATCGACAACACGCCCGTGTCCCCGAAAGTGCAGGAGCTGGAGCTCGAGCTCGAGCAGATCGAGCTTGGCGGGTTCTCGCACTTCATGCAGAAGGAAATCTTCGAGCAGCCCGCGGCGCTGCGCAACACGATGCGCGGCAGGCTCGATCAAACGAACGGGCGCGTGATCCTGGGCGGCGTGGGCGAGCTGATGCGCGACCTCGTGAAGACCAAGCGCCTCGTGCTGCTGGGGCAGGGCACGGCGCTGCACGCGGCGATGATCGGCGAGTACCTCTTTGAAGAGTTCGCGAAGATCCCCACCGAGGTCGAGTACGCGAGCGAGTTCCGCTACCGCAACCCGATCATCGAAGAAGGCACGGCGGTGATCGCGGTGAGCCAGTCGGGCGAGACGGCCGACACGCTCGCGGCGATGCGCGAGGCGCAGGACCGCGGCGCGACGACGCTGGGCGTGGTGAACGTGGTGGGCTCGTCGATCTCACGCGACACGGACGCGGGCGTGTACCTGCGCGTGGGACCGGAGATCGGCGTCGCGAGCACCAAGGCGTTCACCGGGCAGGTGATGGTGCTGACGATGCTCAGCATCCTGATGGGGCGTCGGCGCTACATGAGCCAGGAGGCGTGCTCGCGTTTGATCGCGGAGCTCGCGGCGATCCCCGCGCAGATCGAGCGCGTGCTGGAAGACTCCGAGCGCATCAAGCGGAGCGTCGAGAAGCACGTTGATCGAGAGAACTGGCTGTTCCTCGGGCGCGGGTACAACTACCCGGTGGCGATCGAGGGCGCGCTGAAGCTCAAGGAGATCAGCTACATCCACGCCGAGGGGATGCCCGCGGCGGAGATCAAGCACGGCCCCATCGCGCTGATCAACGAGGGGATGCCCGTCGTCGTCATCGCGAACCAGGGGCCGCAGTACGACAAGGTGATCAACAACATCGAGCAGGTGCGCAGCCGAGGCGGCAAGGTGATCGCGGTGGCGACCGAGGGCGACGAGAACATCAAGGCGTACTCGGACGACGTGTTCTACGTGCCCAAGGTGAGCGACGCGCTGTCGCCGCTGGTGACCGTCGTGCCGTTGCAGCTGCTGGCGTACCACGCGGCGGTGCTGCGCGGGCACGACGTGGATAAGCCGCGGAACCTGGCGAAGAGTGTGACGGTGGAGTAGGAACCGGGCGCGTTGTGCTGAACACGGGTCTGAGCGAACCGCCGGGCGATGCGGTGTTGATTCGCGAGTACGTCGTGGCGAAGAAGAACGATTGATTGTTTGCCTCAGGCGGGCACTCCCACCCGCCCGACGGATGCGCCCTCTCCCCTTGCCCCTCTCCCTCGGGGAGAGGGGGATCGGATGTGGCGATGAAGAGGAACTTGCCGTGGTACTCGCCGCAGGCGTGTGCCACGACGCGACGCTCAACTCGTGGCGCCGCCCTTCGGGCAGTACCACGGCAAGGGTTGTTGCGCACTCCTGCTCCCTCTCCCCTTTCCAAGGGGAGAGGGTTGGGGTGAGGGGGTACGGCATGATCCGTTCGCGCAGCGGGCGCTTCCTTTGACATCAGACTGAGAAGATGGGGGACCCCTCACCCTGCCCTTTCCCCATGGGAATGGGGAGAGGGTGGAAGTGGATGCTCGCTGCGCTCGCGTTTGGGATCGGCCCCTCACCCCGGCCCTCTCCCAGAGGGAGAGGGGGGAGATGTGGTTTGGCTCTTTAGTCCCAGGCGGCGAGGAGGATGGCGAGGTCGCTTGAGTCGGTGACGCCGTCGTCGTTGAGATCGGCGTCGGGGCCGCCCCAGGCGGCGAGGAGGACGGCGAGGTCGCCCGAGTCCACCGTGCCGCTGTTGTCGAGGTCGGCGGGGTTGCTCACGCCGGCGAGGCGGAGGGTGAGCGAGCCATTCCAGATGAGGTTGCCCGAGCCGTAGCCCCAGAAGGTGAAGCTGGTGGAGGAGCCGTCGGGGAAATGCGGCGTGAAGTCATAGAGCACGCGCTGCGGGATGTTGTTCAGCAGGTCGTCGGAGAAGCGGGGGTCGTCGCGGGTGAGGACGACCTCGTCGCCTCGGGCGAGCTCGAAGGGGATCGGGGCGGTCATGTCGTCGTTGTCGTGGTCGTAGGTGAAGGAGTCGGCGGTGATGACGACGTCGCCGTTGCGTTGCATGAAGAAATCGCCGGCGATGCTCCCGCCGCTGAGGTTGAAGACCGAGCGGTGGTTCCCGTGCGCATTGCCGGCGGCGGCGCCGCCTGACATGTTGAAGACGGCGTCGTCGTTGGCGTAGACGCCGAAGTTGACGTCGCCAGCGGAGAAGTTGAAGGTGCTGAAGCCGTAGGCGCGGGCGACGTTGACGGTCCCGCCGTCGAGGTTGATGGTCCCGTTCTCGAACGAGAAGGCTCGCTTGGCGATGTCGCCGTCGGAGATGGTGAAGACGGAGTTCCCGAGGGCGCCGGCGCCGATGTTGGCGAAGGTCTCGCCATCGGCGGTGACGTCGGCGCCGTCGGTGGCTTCCCCGCCGGTCATGTCGATGGTGGCGTCGCCGCTGGCGTGGATCCAGTCGTAGGAGTCGCCTGTCGTGACGCTGTGCGCGCCGGTGGAGACCTCGAGCGGGGCGGCCGCGGCCGCGGCGGAGCAGACGAGGACGAGAGCGGGCGTGCGTCGCATGAGATTCTCCATCGCGTGATGCATACGGCTGGTTCGTTTCGTACCTCTTAAAAGTACCCCGAAGAGGGGTCTGGAAACAGCATAAAAACACGAATTGGTACGACATTCCTGAGCCGTCCCGCCCGTTCAGGATCGGTTGTCAGAGCGCCTCCGGCGCTCCCGGGCGAGGGCGGGATCTCGCGGGGTGTGGCGCGTACCCTGCCTCTATGAACACGCGACTCCTTCTCAGCATCCTCGCGGCGAACGCCTTGGTCGTCGCGGCGCTCGTCGTATGGGCCTCCACGGGCCTGAGCTCCTGGACGCGGTACCCAAGCGAGGGGATCGCGGAGACGCAGTCGGCGCCCGCGGGCGGCGATCTGGGGGATCTCTTTGCCGAGGCGGGCCTCAACGACGACCACGGCGAGCTCGAGGAGATCGACAATGCGTTCCGGTTCGGGCTGCTGCCTTCGGGGCCTGGGAGGGGCGCCCTGAGTGTCGCGAGCGTTCTTGCGCTGGCGGTGCTGGCCCAGCTGGCGGCCGTCCGCTGCCTGCGGACGCGGGCGCCCGAGCCCGGGGATGCGGTAGCTTTAGAGGGATGAACGCGGGCGTTGTGGTCGGGATCACGGTCGGTGGGGCGCTGGGGGCGCTGTCTCGCTTCGGGGTCTCTGCGCTTGCGCAGCGGCTGGGCGAGGGCTGGGCGTGGGGGACGTTCGTGGTGAATTTCCTCGGCTGCGCCGCGATCGGCGGGGTGCTGGCGCTGACGCTGACGCCCGAGGGCGGCGTTCCCAGGTGGGATGTCTCGGACGCGCTGCGGGCGGCGATCATCGTGGGGTTCCTCGGGTCGTTCACGACCTTCTCGACGTACGCGTGGGAGGCGGTGGACATGCTCCGCGAGGGGGCGGTGTGGAAGGCGGGGGGGTTCTTGCTTGCGAGCAACGCTCTCGGGCTGGCGGCGGTGTGGGTCGGGTGGAAGGCGTTTGGGCGGGTTGGCGGCTGAGGGTTGCGGGGCGGGGGTGTTCTGATAGACTGCTCGGCTCGCACCCCGGCGCGGACGCCGTGGGTGTGTTGTGACCCAAGACCCGTGGTGGGGACCACATGCCGACGATCAACCAGCTGATTCGCAAGCCTCGGAAGGTGCAGGTCGCCAAGAGCAAAGTGCGCGACCTTGACCAGTGCCCGCAGCGCCGCGGTGTCTGTCTTCAGGTGAAGACTGTTACGCCCAAGAAGCCGAACTCCGCTCTCCGCAAGGTGGCGCGTGTCCGACTCTCCAACGGCAAAGAAGTGACGGCGTACATCGGCGGCGAGGGCCACAACCTGCAGGAGCACTCCATCGTGCTCGTGCGCGGGGGTCGCGTCCGCGACCTCCCCGGTGTGCGGTACCACGTCGTTCGCGGCACGCTCGACAGCCTCGGCGTCGACGGTCGTAAGAAGGGCCGCTCGAAGTACGGCGTCAAGCGCAGCAAGTAAGAATTCGCCACGCCCCGTGTTTGATGCGGGTCGTGTTTCATTTTCACGGGCAAGTAACCCGCGGTCTGCGCGGGTGAACGTACGGGCGTCGATTCGGCGCCGGACGAGCCAGGAGGCATCACGATGGCCGGTCGGATTACCAAGTCAGAAGAGCAGCTGCGCCCCGACGCGCGGTACAACGATCTGCGTCTCGCGAAGTTCATCAACTGCGTGATGCACGACGGTCGCAAGACCGCCGCGACGCGCGTGATGTACGACGCGATGGATCAGATCGACGGCAAGCTGCAGAAGGAAGACGACCCGAACAAGCCCGAGGGCGCGCTCGAGGTCTTCCACCTCGCGATCGAGAACGTGAAGCCCTACGTCGAGGTGCGTTCGAAGCGCATCGGCGGCGCCAACTACCAGGTGCCGATGCAGGTGCCCAAGCGCCGTCAGCAGTCGCTTTCGTTCCGCTGGATCATCGACGCGGCTCGCAAGGAGAAGGGGCGCCCGATGGCGAACCGTCTCGCCGACGAGCTGTACGCGGCGGCCAAGAACGAGGGCAAGGCGATGCAGGTCCGCGAGCAGACCATCCGCATGGCTGAGGCGAACAAGGCCTTCGCGCACTTCGCCTGACCCGGCGGTCCACTACCGAAAACTCTGTAGGCGGCGTTCTCGACGGGACGCCGTCTTTTTTTATGCGCTGGCGTCCTGCGCGGGGTCGGCGCCGTCGAACGCGGAGGCTTCTGGCCTGCGGAGCTTGTCCTCACGGTGCTCGCAGATGAAGCCGTTCTTCTCCTGCGGGTCGATGATGAGGAGGGGTTTCCCCTTGCGGACGGAGCACTGGACCCAGCGTTCTGCGGTGAGCGCCTCGAGCACCTGGAGGATGGTGTTGTCGATCGACTGCGCGCCGGACGAGCCGGAGTAGCTAGCACGGACGTGCTTGAAGATCTGGTCGATGCTTGAGTGCTTGCGGAGCGCTTCGATCACGTAGCTCTGGAGGCCTTCGATGACGAGCTTCTTGCCGGCGCGGACGTAGCAGGGGACGGGGGTGATGCGTCCGTTCTCGAGGTGGGCGACGGTCTTCTTCTCCGCCCCTTTGAGGTTGAGCTTGAAGACGTTCTTGCCTGAGATCTGCCAGTTCGCGGTCTCGCCCGAGAGCCACTGCATGGTGTGTTTGAGCGAGGTGATATCGAACCCGCCGACGCCGACGCGCCCCGGGGTGTCGTCGGCGAACCCGCCGGTGGAGAGCCAGCGGAAGGCCTCGTCGGGGTTGAGATCGAGGCCGGCTTCCTTGGCGATCTCGGCGCAGTTCTCGCGGATGTCTTCGAAGATGCCGTTGGCGGAGTACCAGTACTCGGCGAAGCGGTGGTGCTGGCTGATGCGGTTGCGTTGGAGCTCGTCGTAGCGCGAGACGAGCCACGCGGGGTCGTGCTCGCCGATGTCGAGCTCGATGAGGGTGTACGCGAGTTCCTTGGCGCCGGTGTGGGTGAGCGTGAGACCCGCGGCGAGGATGGGGTCGGCGAAGCCGGCGGTCTCGCCCACGAGGAACCAGTTCTTGCCGTAGGTGCGGTCGACCACGAAGGACCAGTCGGTGGTGGTGAGGACTTTCTCGTCGCCGCAGTCGGACTCCGCGCCCTCGATGAGGGCGCTGATGTAGGGCTCCTCCTTGAGCGCTTGGCGGTAGAGCTCGAGGGGGGATTTCCCGGAGGCCTTGTAGTGCTTGGCGGGGGTGACGAGGCCGATGCTGGTGCGCGTGGCCGAGAGCGGGATGAACCAGATCCAGCCGTAGGGGAGCGAGCGGACGTGGACGCGGGTGGCGCCGAGGTTGGTCTCTTCGGCCCAGCGCTCGCAGTTCCAGTAGTCGTAGAACGCGACGTTCTGGAGGAGGGTGGGGGCTTCGACCTTGACGTCCATCTTGCGCCGGAGGGTCGCGGCGGCGCCGGTCGCGTCGACGTACCAGCGCGCGGTGACGGTGCGCCCGTCTGAGAGAGTGATGGACACCACGCGGTCGCCGTCGCGTTGGATCTCGTTGGCGCGGGTTTCCTGGCGGACCTCGCAGCCGAGTTCCTCGGCGTGGTTGAGGAGGATCTCGTCGTACACGGCGCGGTCCACCTGGAACGCGGTCTGGAGGCGGTACCCGTCGTAGCGCCCGGGGCGCTCGGCGGTTTGGGGGAGGCGGTCGAGGGGTACGAACTCAAAGTCCCACGGGGTGGTCGTTGCGCCCCAGGTGTAGGACGCGCCGATCTTCACGGGGAAGTCGGCGGCCTCGACTTTGTCCCACGCGCCCATCTCGTGGAGGATGTTGCTCACGGCGGGCAGCTGGCTCTCGCCGACGTGCTCGCGCGGGAACTTCTCTTTCTCGACGATCAGGACCGAGAGCTCGGGTCTGTACTTCTTGAGGAAGGACCCGAGGGTGGAACCGGCGGGACCGCCACCCAAGACGAGGACATCGTACTCATAGCCGGTGTCAGCCATACCGGTCGAGCTCCGAGGGGAGGGTCAGAGGCGGGACTTGAACGTGGCGTCCGAGGTCGAGATCGACTCGTTAGCCGCGTCACTGGAGCGGATGAACTTGGATTCTTTGTTGGAGACGCGGAGCATGGTCTTGCGCTTGTTGCGCTTGCGGAGGACCCAGTGCTCCTGGCACATCACCTCGAGGGCCTGGATGCAGGCGTTGTAGGCGGAGTAGTGGTGCTTCTCGGGGATCTTGTTGGCGATCCAGCCCTTGATGTGCCCGACGATCTCTTCGATGTTCTGGCTGCGCTCGAGGGAGGCGTGGACGACGCCGTAGTAGCCCGTGAGCGGGAGAACGGCGGTGCCTCTCGTGAAGCACTCGACCTGGGTGATGCGTCCGTTCTCGAGCGAGCCGACGAAGCCTTTCTCGGCGCCGCGCATGTTGAGCGTGAAGACGTTGTAGTTGTCCACGAGCATCTCGCAGGATCGACCGCCCGGGTCGAACTGTTCGATGACGTGCTTGGCGGAGGCGATGTCGAAGGAGCCGAAGGTCGCGAGGCCGAGCTGCTCGGTGGTGAAGCCGCCCTGGCTGAGCCAGCGCCAGGCTTCCTTGGGCGAGAGCTTGAGGCCCGAGTCCTTGGCGATCGTCTGGCAGTGCTCGGCGATGTCGCTGAAGCAGCCGTTGGCGGCGTACCAGAACTGCGCGAAGCGGATGTGCTGCGCGATGTTCTTGCGGTTGCGTTCGTCGTAGCGCTCGCGGACCCACTGGGCGTCGAGCTCGCCGCGGTCGAGTTCGAGGATGGCGTACGCGGCCTCGCGGGCGGAGCCGTGCGCGAGGCTCATGCCGGCGGCGAGGATGGGGTCGGCGAAGCCGGCGGCCTCACCGCAGATGAACCAGTTGTCCCCGATGAGCTGGTCGGCGAGGTGCGACCAGTCCTTGCAGCTCTGGAGCGGGCCTTCCTGCTCGCCGTTGACGATGAGCTTGGCGATGTCGGGCTGCTCGCTGAGCGCCTTGGTGTAGAGCTCTTCGACGGAGAGGCCGGTGGACTTGTAGTGGTCCGAGGGCATGATGAGCCCGATGCTGGTGCGGTCGGGGCCGAGGGGGATGAACCAGATCCAGCCGTAGGGGAGGCTGCGCACCTGCACGCGGGTGGCGCCGACGCCGATCTCGACGGCCCAGTCGGCGTTGCGCCAGTAGTTCCAGACGGCGATGTTGCGGAGCTGGGAGTTGACGTTGGTCTCGACGCCGAGCGCGCGGCGCATGAGCCCGACGACGCCCGATGCGTCGATGTAGTAGCGCGCGGTGATGGTCTCGCCGGTGTCGATCGTGACGCCGGTGATGCGCTTCTCGCAGCGCCCGTTGTTCTCGGGTCCGTCGGTGAGGATCTCGGTGACGCGGGTTTCCTCGCGGACCTCGGCGCCCATCTCCTCGGCGTGGCGGAGGAGGATGGTGTCGTACTCGGCGCGGTCGACCTGGAAGGCGGTGTAGGTGCGCTGCCCCTCGTACTTGGCGGGGCGCGGTTCGTCCTTCCAGCTCTCAACGGGGTAGAAGTCAAAGTCCCAGCGGTCGTTGGTGGCGCCCCAGGTGTAGGAGGCGCCGATCTTGATCGGGAACTGGGCCGCTTCGACTTTCTCCCAGACGCCCATCTCGTGGAGGATGGGGCCGATGGAGGGGAGCTGGCTCTCGCCGACGTGATCGCGCGGGAACTTTTCCTTCTCGAGGATCAGGATTTTGAGCTCGGGGTTGTACTTCTTGAGTAGGGAAGCACAGGTCGTGCCCGACGGACCGCCGCCGATGATGAGGACGTCGTAATCGGGCGCGGGCTCGGTCGGCATGGCTCAATCTCTCCTGTGGCGTCCGCGTGGTGCGGCGTCGTTTCTGCGGTTGAAGTGTAGAGGGGTTCGGGGCGTCGGCAACGAGGAAAACCCTGCGGAGTGCGGGCGGTGCGGGTGAGGCGAGGGGGGCGGGTCCGGTAGCCGGTCGGGCCCGTGTCATGACGAAAAAAAGCCCCGGTCCGAGAAGGACCGGGGCTCTTGTCATCAGAAGACATGCGTTCCGTGACGACCCCCGAGGGGGTCAGCCATCAGCCGGTTTAGCGGCGACGGCGGGCAGCGGCGAGGCCGCCGAGCCCGAAGAGCGCCGCGGCGCCGGGGGCGGGAACGAAGTTCACCGTGATGAAGGAACCGGCGCCGAAGGTGCCGTCCATGCCGGTGTCGTCGAAGATCTCACCGATGATGAGGGTCCAGGTGCCGTCGCCGGCGGTGCCGTCCATGACGGACGTGGAGCCAGCGGCGGAGAGGCCGACGCCGGTGGTGCCGGAGCCGCCCAGGAGGACGTCAGCGAACATGTCGCGAGCAGCGTTGAAGCCGCTCTCGGGGGTGCTGCCGAAGTGGATGTTGCCGTCGGCAGCGCCGTCGCCGACCGCGGGGCCGAAGCCGTCAGCCGAAGCGCCGGGGGCGACGAGCTCGATGGCGAGCTCCTCGGACCACGAAAGGCTGCCAGTCGCGGGGCCGTAATCGATGCTGTAATCGATGCCGGAGACAACGTTGCCGGAGCCGGAGGCGGCCATCATGAGGGTGAGGGGGGTAGCGGCGTCGATGCTGATGCCGGACAGGTCGAAGGTGACGCTGGCGGAGGCAGCGGAGGCGCCGAGGCCGGCGGCAGCGATGAGGGCGATCGTGTTCATGTTTCTATCTCTCCATGGTTCGTACGAACGACGTGCATGCACACCACACGGTGCGCATAACTCCTACCGTGGGAATACCCACGGATTCGAATGCGACGACGCAAGCGTCGGCGCGACTCAGATGTTCGCTGTGTGACGGTTCTTCCCGTGATGAGAAAGTTGCCCTTCTCATCTACGCCAGCACGCAGCGTTGTCCACAGGTATGAATAAGCCAATCGGGAGCCTGATGCAAGGTTTTCTTAGCGATTCTCTGAACATACAAGGGTTGTAAGGCCTGTATGAGTTGATCCGACTCTTTATGGGGCCCGGTCGCGTGGGGGGGCTTCGATCGCTGATTGCAGGCGATGAAGCGGGATCGGTCCCTCTCGCAGCACCTGGATCTCCGAGTTATCAGACACCGTGGCGACGGTCGAGGGCGGAGACGCCGGCAGCAGGCCTCCGTACAGGCGGGACACGTCAGAATGAAGAAAAGCGGGCGGGAGGTCCTCGATGCGTTGGACGGGGGGCTCGCCGGACAGGTTTGCGCTGGTGCACGCGAGCGGGCCGCCGAATTCTCTCAGGAGTTGGAGCGCGACGGCGTGGTCGGGTTGGCGGAGGCCCACGGTCGCGGCGCCGGCGGTGACCGCTTCCGGGATCCAGCCGGCCGCGGCGACGACGATGGTCAGCGGCCCCGGCCAGAACGCGTCGGCGAGCCGGCGCGCGGCTTCCGGCCACGCGGCGGCGCAGCGCTGGGCGTCCTCGATCGACGGGACGAGCAGCGGGAGGGGGTTGGTGTCGGGGCGTCCTTTGAGCTCGAAGACCCGTCGGACGGCGTCTTCGTTCCGGGGATCGGCGGCGACGCCGTAGACGGTGTCGGTCGGGAGGACGACCGGGCGCCCGTCGCGGAGCGCCTCGGCGGCGCGCCGGACGTCGTCGTCGCGGACGGTCATCTCGGGAGGATCGCGGCGCGCAGAGCGGGTTCCTGGAGAGCGTCGGTGGCGCGGGCGTCGAGCTCGTCGGGATCAACGGCCACGCCGACCTGCTCGAGGCTCAGGCCGAGGGCCTGCGCGGCCTCGGCGAGCGCGATGGCGTAGTCGGTGCGCGCGCCGATCTCGTCGAGTTCCGCGCGAGCGAGGGCTTCCTGGCGGTTGAGCTTGAGGTTGAGGAAGTCCGGCGTGAGGCCCCGCACGGTTTCTTCTTCCACCAAGAGGGCGCGCAGGTTCTCGGCGGCGGCGAGGCGGGCGAGGCGGGTCTGTTCGATCAGGCGGTAGTCGGTTGCGACGTTGCGGAGGGCGGCTTTGACGTCTTCGACGGCCCGGCGGGCGATGGAGCGGTAGTCGATGACGCTCTGCACGCCGCGGAGGCGGGCGGCCCGGCGCCCGCTGAGGGCGTCGCGGTTGCCGAGGGGGACCTCGAAGGAGAGCCCGATCGCGGCGTCCACGAAGTCGGTCTCGACGGCTTCCTCGAAGGCCTGGTCGGCGTCGGGGTCGAGCCCGTACGCGGAGAGTCGGAAGGAGAGGTCGAGCTGGGGGAGCACGGCGTCGCGTGCGACGCCTTCGCGCACGGCGGCGTCCTGGACGCGGATGAGGGCCCGGCGGACGTCGGGGCGTCGCTGGAGGGCGCCGGCGAGGGCGTCGCTGAAGTTGTAGACGGTTGGGACGGTCAGCGGCGCTTCGCTCGCGACGAACGCCGTCTCGTTGATCATGGGGTGATCGGGGTCGTTGATGAGGCGCTTGAGGGCGTCGGAGGCGTTACGCACGGAGCGCTGGGCGCGGATCAGGTCGGCGCGCCGGGCCTCGACGCGCGCGGCGGCGTCGGCGAGCTCGGCGTCGGTGACGTCGAACCCGTATCGCCCGCGGAGGGCCTCGCGGGTCTCGACGCCGCGGTCGAGGAGGCGTTGCTGGATCAGCAGCGTTTCGCGCGAGCGGCGCAGGGTCCAGTACGCCCGCTCGACGTCGGTGATCGTCGTCATGAGCGTGTCGCGGGCTTGCTCGAGGGCGTCCTCGTTGGCGTTCTCGGCGAGACGGACGTCGGCGAGCGCGACGTCGGCGCCGAAGCCGCGGAGCAACGGCTGGGTGAAGATGAGGTCCAGCGAGGCCTGTCGGGAGGGGTCGGGGATCCGGGAGAAGCCGGGGGTCGCGTTGTTGTCCACGTTGAGCCCGGCGCGGAGCTCGAGCGTCCCGTTCGTGGTGAGGCGCTTGCGCAGCCCGGTGTCGGCCGAGACGCTGTCGGAGCGGTTGAGCCCGGTGCCGACGGGGGTCATGCCGACGCTGGTGACGGGCTGTTCCTGGTCGGTGGTGCTGCGTTCGATGCCGGCAAAGAGCACCCAGTCGAAGGCGGCCTGGGCCTGGGTGAGCTGGGCTCGGGTGATGGGGGGCGTGAGGCGGGCAGAGCGGGCGTCGTCGGCGCCGCTGATCGCGAGCTCGAGGGCCCTGGCGAGAGTGATGGGGGTTTCGCCTGAGTCGCGCCCGGTGAGATCGGGCCCGAGGGGGGCCTCGGCGTCGGCGTAGGAGGAAGGGCCGCTGATGGCGGCGAGTTCCTCGAGGCGTTCGTCGCTGAGCCCGAGGTTGGGGTTCTCGTCGCGCGGCACGGTCGATTCGGCGCGGCTGATCGCTTCGGCGTCGAGGCGCCCTCGGATGGACTCGATCACGTTGCGGCGCAGGATGTCGGCCTCGGGCGCGGGCGGGAGCGAGGAGCAGCCGGCCAGTGCGAGGAGCACGGCGGGGGCGAGCACGCGGGCGCGTGGTGTGGTGGTTCGTTGGGGCATGTAGGCGGACGGTATCCCGCGCACGTGGGGGGGTCAAAGCGTGGCGCGCACGCGGGCGGTATTGTAAGGGATGCACCTAGGTACGAGCCGGAGCGCGTGAACGCCCACGGCGCAGGAGGCCGGGAAATGAACCGCCGAACGCTTACATTGATCGCCCTTGCTGTTCTGGCCCTCGTGTCGTGCGTGAGCACGGTTGGGGCGCAGATGGTCGCTGAGGACCCGCACCCCGTTCGCGTGACGCGCGATCAGGCGGAGGTGCGCTGCGGCTGGGGGTCCGAGACGTGGTACTCCGTCGGTCGGGCGCCGGCCGGCACGCTGCTGACGGTGGACGGTCGTGAGGGCGACTGGCTCCGGGTGCGCTACCCCGACGGCCTCGGCTTCGGTGTGCTGTTCCGCGCCAGTGAGGTGGAGATCGACGAGTCCGCGGGGACGGCGACGCTGACCCGGGCCGCACGACCGATCCACCGGAACCGCCAGAGCCCGGCGTCCGGGAGCTGGATGAAGCTGACCGGTGAGCCGTTCCCCGCCGGGACCGCGTTTGAGGTCGTGAACACGATCGACGCGGCGGGCGAGGTCGCGTTTGTGCTGGTCGCGGCGCCCGAGCGCGTGCGCGGCTACGTGCTCGCTGCTGATGTGACCGCGGTCGAGGCGACGGAGACACCCGAGGAACTCCCGGTGGTCACGGACCCGGCGCCGCTGCCGCTCGATCCTGCGGACGCCGCGGTTGACGAAGCCGCGACCGAAGCCGCTCCGGCCGAGTCGACCGACGACGCGTCGGGTGAGGAGACGCCCGAGACGGCGTCGGCCGAGGAGCTCTTTGACGCGTACGACGCGGTGGTGCGCGAGCCGATCGACACCGCGGAGCTCGAGCCCCTGCTCGAGGAGTTCCGGGGCGCGATCGCGGCGCTCGGGGCGGATTCAGAGGACGGGTCGCGCCTTCGCGCGCGGCTGAGCCTTCTTGAGATTCGGCTCGATCTCCAGCGCGATCTGCGTGCCGTGACGAACGCCGCCGACCGCGCGTCGCGCGAGCGTGAGACGATCGACCGCCTGGTGGGCGACTGGCGCTCGCGTCCGTCGTACACGGTGGTCGGGCGGCTGATGGCGAGCGCGCTGTACGACGGGCGTCGCCTGCCGCTGATGTACCGCCTCCAGAGCCTCGACGGCGTCGGCGGGCGGACCATCGCGTACATCCTCCCCAGCGATGAGCTGGACCTCGACGCCAAGCTTGGCGGCGTGGTGGGGGTGGTCGGCGAGGCGCGCCGCGACCGGACCATCCGCGTGCGGATGATCGAGCCGGTGCGTGTGGACGTCCTCGAACCCGGCAACTGAAACCAGCCGCTGGGCTTCACGCATAGAGACGCATGGCGCCGTCGCAACAATCGATCGTGCTCGGGACGAGGCGGCGATGCTGGGACGTCGGGGACGTCCGCCTCCACGAGGTGGAGTACCCCGCGGGCGCCTCGCTGAGCGTCCACCGCCACGAGAGCGCGAACGTCACGTTCGTCCTGCGCGGGCGCATCGAAGAAACAACCGACCGCGGACGCGTCGAGATGTCGGCGTGCTCGGTGCTGGTCAAGCCGGCGGGGACGGCGCACGCGAACCGCGTCGGGCCCGAGGGCGCGCTGACGCTCGTGACCGAGTTCGCGTCTGGTGGGCGCGGGGCGGCTCGCGAGCAGCGCCCACGTGCTCGGACGCTACGGGTTGCACGCGGATGTTGAAATAGCCTCGGCGGGGCTCCGGCTGCGCCGGTCGTTGTGCGCGCAGCGCGGCGCGATGGGTTCTGTCGCGGGGCTGCTGGGGTCGATCAGCGCGCGGCTGGCTGATGAGTCGAGCGCTGGCGGCGCCGGCGAGGATTGGCTGGGACGGGTGTGGCGCGAGATCGATGAGGGGCGGTGGGACCGGTGCTCGTGCGGCGCGATCGCCAGGGCGTTCGGCGTGCACCCGGCGTCGCTCTCGCGCGCGTTCCGGCGGCGCTACCACGTCTCGCTCGCGGCGCACCTGCGCCGCAGGCGGGTGATGGGGTCCGTCGCGTACGTGTGCGAGCGGGGGGGCTCGCTGGCGTCGGCCGCGGCGCGGGGCGGGTTCGCGGACCAGAGCCATCTCACGCGGGTGTTTCGCGAGGAGCTGGGCGTGACGCCGGGGCGGTACCGGGAGCTCTGCCGGTAGCGGGCGACGCGACGCGCGGGCGGGCTAAATCTGTTCTAGACCCTCGGGCGGCCGCGCGTCACCGTGATCGTCCCGTCGTGTGGTGGCGGGAGGATGCGGTGCGAAGAAGGAGCTGAGGCGATGAACTGTCGAGCATGTGTAGCGGTGGTGTGTGCGCTCGTGAGCGTTTCGGTGAGTGTCGCGGCGCCGGCGCGACTGAGCGAGATCGCGGGGTACGACGCGCTCGTGGAGCGCTGGACCGGGCTCGCGGAGACGATGGGCATCGAGGGCTACGCGATCGCGCTGGTGCGCGACGGGGAGCTGCTGGGCGCCGAGGGCTTCGGGACGCGGGACAGCGAGCGCGGCGAGCCGGTGGACGCGGAGACGATGTTCTACATCGCGTCGTGCACGAAGACCTACGTCGCCGCGGCGATCGTGACGCTCGCGGACGAGGGCGCGATCGACCTCGACGCGCCCGTGCGCCGCTACCTCCCCGAGTTCACGCTCGCGGATCCAGGAGCGGCTGAAAAAATAACGGTCCGCGATCTCCTCGGGCACGCGCAGGGGATCAACTGTTCCAACGCGGTGTTCCTCGACGCGTACACCGGCGCGATCAACGATGCGCGGTACTTCCACTGGCTTGCACGCGAAGCGCCCGCGGGCGCGATCCGGTACACGAACGTGCACTACACGCTCCTCGGGCGCGTGATCGAGCGGGTGACCGGCGAGAGTTGGCGCGACTATCTCGACACGCGCCTGTTCACCCCCGCCGGCATGGAGCGCACGACGGGGTACGCGAGCGAGATGTACAGCGATCCGAACGCCGCGTTCCCGCACGTGTGGCGCGAGACGGGCGCCGAGCGGGCGGACGTGGTGAAGACGGACGCCGTCATGCACGCGGCGGGCGGGCTGGGCACGTCCGCGCTCGACGGTGCGCGCTGGATCATGCTCCACATGCACGAGGGTGAACTCGACGGTGCGCGCGTGTACTCGCGCGGGGCGGCGCGCGAGATGTTGCGGGAGCAGTCACGCTTCGAGACGACCAACGGGAGCGTGCGGGCGATAGACGGGTTTGCGAGCGGGTGGCAGATGGGCACGTGGCGTGGCGGGCCGCGGTACTACCAGCACGGCGGCGGCTACATCGGGACCGCGGCGCACCTGTCGTTCATCCCGGACGAGGGCCTTGGCGTGGTGGTGCTGGCGAACATGAGCCCCGAGGGCAGCGCCTTCGCGGATGTGGTCTCCATCGATTTCTACGATCGCGAGCTGGAAACAGAAGACCCGTACGACTTTCTCCCGCCGTACGCCAAGCGGGTAAACGAGCTTCACGCCCGCGCCGCGGACGACTTGCTTCCTCGCCTGACCTCGGCGCATCTCTCACGGGCGGCGCATCGGTACACCGGCTCGTACTACAACGAGTGGCTCGGGCGGGTTGACGTGACGTTCGCTCGGGGCGAGCTGGTCGTGACGATGGGGAACATGACGTTCTCCACGCACGCGGCCGAGGACGGCGCCGTCGACGCGTTCCGCATCGTGGCGTCGGGCGACGCGACGGACTGCCGGTTTGTTGTCAGCCCCGAGGGCGAGGTCATGGCGATCGAGATGATCGACGAGGAGACGGGCGCGGACCGGTTCGAGCGGACGCCCGACACGCGTGAGCGCTGACGCGTGGCGTCGGAATGGAGCGGAAGGGGATCGAACCCTCAACCCCTGGCTTGCAAAGCCAGTGCTCTCCCAATTGAGCTACCGCCCCGCGTTGGGCGTGGATACTACCGCGCGGGAGGCCAGCGCATGAAAAATCCCCCGTCCTCGAAGGCAGCGAGGGCGGGGGACGCGATGCTGAAGACGGAAGTGTGGGGACGGGTTAGAGCGGGCAGTCGCCCCACGCCGCGAGCATGATCGCGAGGTCCGCCGAATCGGTGGAGCCCGAGCCGTCGAAGTCGGCGCCGGGGCCGCCCCACGCGGCGAGGAGGATGGCGAGGTCGGTGGAGTCCACGGCGCCCGAGCCGTCGAGGTCGGCGGGGCAGGCGGAGGCCGCGCAGCCGCGCCACTGGGCGGCGCCCATGCAGGCGATGCCGTTGGCGAAGTCGAAGGACCCGCCGACGTAGAGGGACTCACCCGCGCCGTCGTTCCAGACGCCGAGCCCGAAGGCGTTGCCGGCGTCGAGCCCGCCGCCGACGGCTTCCCACGACGTCCCGTTGAAGCGGGCGATCTTGCTCATGGGCGTGCCGTCGAGGTCGGCGGTGAAGGTCCCGACGACGTAGAGGGCCTCGCCCGACCCGTCGTCGTAGGCGATCGCGTCGTAGAGGTTGCCGGAGAAGCCCGCGCCGACGGCGGACCAGTTGAATCCGTCCCACTTCGCGACGCCGCGGGCGGGGACGCCGCCGGCGGTGGTGAAGTTGCCGGTGACGTAGAGGTCGCCGTTGTAGACGCCCATGCCGAGCACCTGCGTGCCGGTGATGCCGCCGCCGACGTCGCTCCATGTGGAGCCGTCCCACTTGGCGATCTGGCTGACGGCGTTGCCGCCGGCGCTGTCGAAGCGCCCGGCGACGTAGAGGTCGCCGTTGTAGACGGTCATGCACAGCGCGTTGGCGAGGCCGGGCTGACCGCCCAGGCCGCCGCCGACGGCCGTCCATTCCGTGCCGTCCCAGGCGGCGACGTAGTTGGTGTCAGCGACGCCGCCGAACTCGAGGTAGTTGCCACCGACGATGAGCTTGCCGTCGTAGACAGCCATCGACCAGACGGAGGGGACCGTCGAGGTGATGCCGCCGCCGACGCTGGACCAGCCGGAGCCGTCCCAGGAGGCGATGGTGGAGGTGCCGGCGATGCCGCCGACCGAACCGAACGCGCCGCCGACGTAGAGGCGCCCGTCGTAGGGCAGCACGGTGTTGGCGAAGCTGGCGAAGACGCTGGCGTCGAGCGCGGTCCACATCGAGCCGTCCCAGCGCGCGACGTTGGAGGCGGGGTTGCCGTCGGCCGAGGTGAAGGAGCCGGCGGCGTAGAGCGCTTCGCCGTTCCCGTCGTCCCAGGCGGCGAAGGCGCCGGCGTACCCGGCGAGGCCGGGCGTGCCGATGGGGTATTGCCAGGCGGGGGTGCAGTCACCGGCGAACGCGACGGCGGGCGCCGCGAGGGCGGCGATGAACGAAAGAGTGCAGCGGTGCATTCGGGGGATCTCCCAGTTTGGACGCGCCCCGGAGGCGTCTACAGCAGGACGAGAAGGGCGCGTGCGACTGGAGTTCGACTATTACGACCTGGGGCCCGGCGTTCAAGGATAAAATCACACGAACGGGGGACATGCGCGCTGCTACAACATGCGCATGAAAGTCATATCTCTCGGCGTAGGCGCATGGGTCCTTGGTCTTCTCGTGGTGACGATGACGAGCGCGGGGTGCGCCAGCGCGCCGCGCGCGGGCGAGGGCGCGACGACGGTCGTGGTCGCGCGTCACGCCGAGAAAGTGGCCGACGGGAGCCGCGATCCCGATCTGACCGAGGCGGGGTATGCGCGTGCCGACGAGCTCGCGCGCTTGTGCGCCGACCGCGGCGTGAGCGCGGTGTACTCGACGGCGTACACGCGGACGATCGAGACCGCCGCCCCGACCGCGCAGCGCGTCGGCGCGCGGGTGGACACGTCGTTTGGTCCGCGCGGTGAGCGCGAGATGGCGGAGGCGATCCTGCGCGAGCGCGCCGGAGAGACAGTGCTTGTGGTTGGGCACAGCAACACGGTGGGGCGCGTGGTCGCCGCCCTGGGCGGTGATGAGGAGATCGGCGATCTCCCCGAGCACGTGTACGACCAGCTGTTCATCGTGACGATCGCGCCCGACGGGGGTGTCACAACGGAGCGCCGGCGCTACGGGGCGCCGACGCCCTGACGGCTTACTGGTCCTGCCGGGGCGACGCGGACGCGACGAGGCGGATGCGCTGCACCGCGGCGGCGGCGCCGTAGAGGTCGATGTTTTCGTTGACGTCGTTCTCGTCGATGTCCCCGTCGTCGTCGGAGTCCACGCCCTGCTCGATGGTGTCGTTGGGGATCATGGACAGATCAACGGTGCACAGGAGCAGGCGGGGGCCGACGTCGTAGCGCATGCGGAACTGCGCGGCTTCGACGGAGTCGAGCATGAGCTGCTCGCGGTCGGCGGCCGCGCCGGTGGGGTCGATGAGCACGAGCCAGAGCTCCCCGATGGGGGCGCCGGCGTCTTGGCGGAACTCGATGCGCATGACCTGGGACGGGTCGCCGTTGTCGTCGCGCTGAGAGACGAACTCGATGAAGTCGGCTTCGACTTCGGGGTCCACGAGCACGTCCGCGGGGAAGGGGCCGAAGTCGGTCCCGGTGCGGATGAGCGCGAGGATGCGGTGCATCATGATCCGGGACACGACGTGGCTGGACGCCGAGTCGGTGATCTTCTGGTAGTTCATGAACGACACGTTGAGGGCCTCGAGCGTCGCCGCGAGCGCCATGCTCGAGATCGCGAGCGCGAGCAGCATGTCGATCAGGCTGAAGCCGCGTCTGCGGCGTCGAGAAGCGTTCATGTCAGTTCTCCCCCTCGTCGTCGTTGCCCGCGAGGTGGATGATGCGCCCCTCGGAGTAGGAGTCCGGGATCGCCAGCGTCTGCATGGGCGCCAGGAGACCGTCGGGCATGATGAGGTTGGGGTTCCAGTTGACGATGATGCGCCCGAACCCGTTGAACGGGACGGGGGTCCCGCCGGATCCGGCGTCTTCGGTGTCGGCGATGCCGTCGCCGTTGATATCGAAGCCGACGATCTGCTGCCCCTCGTACTCCCAGATGCGCATGCCCTCTTCGTCGCCGTCGTCGGCGGAGAAGTAGCCCAGCGTCATGTTGAAGTGCGCGGGGTTGCCCACGCTCTCGCCGAAGTGCTGGAGCGCGGGGTTGGACGGGTCGGGGTCGAAGTCGGTCATGAGGGCGCCGTCGATCACCGCGTTGCCGCGGATGTCGAGCACGCCGGCGATGATGAGCCCGGAGAGGTTGACGTCCTGATCGGGCGACGCGTTGTTGGTCCCGATGTCAACGGAGTACGACGGCAGGAGCATGGAGCTCTTGGCGATCTCCGCCACGTCGTCCTCGTCGGGGTTGAGAGAGTTGTCGTCCGGGTCGTCGGGGTGCTCCTGGTGGAAGCGCGTCGCCCCGGTGAACTGGATCTTGTTGCGCACGTGCGTGAAGACCGCCGGCTTGTCCGAGACGATCGTCCCGACGAACAGGCAGTCGTGGAAGCGGAGGTTGTTCGACAACGGCTTGGTGTTGACGTAGGGGACGCCCGACACCGTCAGGCGCGGCACGTCGAAGTCCTCGGTCGGGGCCTCGTTGACGCCGGCGACGAGGTAGTCGTTGTCGAGCACGAAGTCCGGGGCCGGCAGCGGCGGCGGGTACTTGAGCGAGAGGTCGCTCTCCTGCACGCCGTAGAACTGCCACGAGACGTGCGAGTTGTTCTGGAACGTCGCGACGCGGGTGACGCCGGCGAACGTGCAGTCGATGAAGAGCGCGTTGAGCCCCATGGGGATCGTCACGTTCTTGAAGCTCAGCCCGCGGAACACGGGGCGCTCGTAGTAGTCGGCCGGGGCGATGGCGCCGAAGGGCACGCCCTCGACGATGGTCTCGAGCGAGGGGTTGACGTTCTGCCCGACGACGACGCCGTCGGTGTTCAGGTCGTTCTCGACGGCCCAGGGGATGCCCGCCTGCGTCGTGAAGGCGGCGCCGTCGGCGCGGGCCGCCATCGCGGAGGACGCGGTCGCGAAGGTCGCGGGGTCGATGGGCGCCACGTCGTCCTCGTCGGCGCCGAAGTGCAGCGGGACGTCGCCGGGCTCGGAGCGCACCGCGCCCTGATACTCGTGGCGGTAGTCGTTGACGGGCGAGCCGTCCACGTTGATCCCGTTGTCGTTCCAGTTGTTCTGCTGCACGCTCACGTACGTCGTGCCGCGGATCTTGGCGAAGCGGTCGCGGTAATCGACCACGCCGTCGAGGTAGCCGAGGGCGCGGTCGTAGGAATCGACCACCCCGTCGCGGTTGCGGTCGGGGTTCGCGACGTCGATGAGGTAGGCGAGGTCGTCGTCAACGCCGGAGAAATCGGCGCTGAGCCCCTCGTAGACCGTCCCGACGGTGAGGTCCTCGGAGTAGACGAGGGTGTGATCGCCGTTGGCGTCGAAGTGCGAGAGGAAGATGTCGAACTCGTCGATGTACCCGTCGCCGGTCTGCTCAAGGAACGCGGTGTCCTGGTCGCCGTCGCCGTCGTAGTCCTCTTGGTTGAGCGCGGAGAGGCCGCGCTGCTCGAGCGTGTTGGCGATCGCGAGGCGGTTGTCACCGTTCGCGTCGAAGCCGGCGTAGCCGTCGCCGCGGATCGCGGCGTAGAAGTCGTCGAGCTTGCGGTTCAGCAGCGGGTCGAGCCCGTAGAAATCACTGCGGGACACGATCGGGTGCCCGCCGGCGGCGTCGACCTGGTCGAACATCGCGGCGAGGGGGCCGTTGACGAGCACGTTCTTGCCGAGCATGACCTTCGTGTTCGAGACGATCGCGTGATCGACCCGCTTGAAGAGTCGGAAGTCCTGCTGCACGGTGCGCGACACCCAGCGGGTCATCACGGGGTCCCAGGCGTAGCCCGTGACCACGGCGCGGATCGCGCCCGCCGCGGGGTTGGGCACGTACGTCACCTGCGCGGCCTGCGTGATCGTGCCGGCGTCGTTCGTCTGGATCGAGAAGGGCAGCGTGTCGAGCCAGTCCTCGGGGTTGTCGTCGGGCGCCTCGAGCGCGTCGAGGGCCTCGTGCGACGTGTCGACGGCGTGGAGGTCCCACAGCACGTCGCGCACGCCGCCGGCGGGGATCGAGTCGTCGGCGAGCAGGACCTGCCCGCTGCCGGCGGTGAACGAACCGTCCCAGAGCTCCATGGCGTACCCGGGGGTTACTTCGCCCCGGCTGATGCGCACGCTGCGCGCGGCCGCCTGGAGGCGCGTGCCGGCGACGGCGAGCCCGGTGTCGGCGGCGCCCAGCGCCCGCGTGACAACGATGTGCGTGTGCGCGGTGCGCAGGTTGCCCTGGCTCGAGACGGCCATGGCGGCGGCGAGGGAGCCGAAGAGGACCATGAACATCATCGCGAGGACGCTGGTGACGCCCCGGCGGCGCGTCGCGCGCGGGCGGCGACGCCTCCCGCTCGGGAGACCGGCGCGGCCCCGTCTGCGGGTGCTCGTGCGGGCAAGTCGTGCGCGTCGTGTTGCATGAAGCGTCATTGGGCATCCTCCCAGTCGGCGCGCGACGGTGATCGCGCGCACAGCGTCCCCGTTAGCCGGGGACGATCCAGCTGACTTCGGTGATTTCGGTGGCTTCGAGGTCGTCGAGGCCCTGGTACATGACGGTGACCGTCACGCGAAGGGGGAAGTCGTCCACGCGGATGAACCCCGCGGAGACGCCGGCGCCTTCGTAGTCGTTGGCGTACACGATCGAGTAGTCGTTCGGGTCGATCTTCTCGACGTCGATGTACTGCGACCACCCGGCGAGCGGGGCGGCGGCGTTGTCCCAGGCCTGCGCCGGGATCACGTCGCCGAACGCGTCGATCGGCCCCGCGAACTGTCGCGTCACGGGCCCGGGCGGGTTGGGCGCGGTCCCGAAGAGGATGCCGTCGAAGTCGTCGACGTCGTCGAAGAGGAGGTAATCGTCCGCGTCGCCGGCCCCGTCGCCGTTGCCGTCGAACTCGTCGAGCTCGAAGCTCCAGCCGTGGAGGTCGCCGCTCGCCGGGTCGTAGTAGAGCCCGCCCGCGAGCGCGTCGTGCTTGGGCATCGAGGCGGTGAGCTCGCGGATCTCCGAGGCCATGAACATCGCCGAGGCGGTGTGCGTGGACCAGGCGTTCTTTGTCCGGAACGCGGTGATCGCATCGATCATCGCGAGGACGCCGACGGCGAGAATCACCAGCGAGAGCGAGACCTCGATGAGGGTGAAGCCGCGTGGCGCAATGGATCGCGTAGTGGTCCGCATGGCTCCTCCGTCGGGCGCCCGCTCGGGCGACTCCGACATCGAAAGCTTCGGTTACCCGACGATCTGGCTCATCTTGAAGATGGGAAGAATGATCGCCATTGCGATGAACCCGACGATTGAACCCATCACGATGATCATGATGGGCTCGATCATTCCGGTAACCGCCTTCACCGCCGAGCGCAGCTGCGACGCGTAGTACTCGGAGATCTCTAGCAGGACCTCGCCGAGCTTACCGGACTCCTCGCCAGCGCCGATCATCTGGACCACGGCGCGGGGCAGGAGCTTCGTGTGCGCGAGCGGCTGCGCGATCTTCTTGCCCTCTTTCACGGCGCCGAACACCGTCAGCCACAGCTTCTTGTAGAGGCGGTTGCCGGAGATGTCGCCCGTGATGGCGATCGTGTCGAGCATGGGGACGCCCGCGTTGATCAGCTCGCCCATGGTGTTCAGCGACCGGCTGATGTACAGCGATCGGAACATGGTCTTGACGATCGGGACCGTCAGCTTCACGCGGTCGAACCAGTACCCGCCCACCTCGGTCTTGAGGAAGAAGAACAGGCCGACCCCGCCCGCCACGGCGGCGCCGACGATCAGCATCCACTGGTCCACCATGAAGTCGGAGAGCGCGAGCAGGAACTTCGTCTGGGGCGGGAGCGCGTGCTCCTTGCCCTTAAAGACGCCCGCGAACTTCGGGAGCACGAACGTCAGCAGGAACGCGGTGACGCCGACAGCCAGCGTGCCGATGATGCCCGGGTAGATCATCGCGCCGACGACCATCTTGCGCGTCTCGATCGACTGCGCGAGGTTCGAGGCGATGCGGTCGAGCATCTTGCCGAACGAGCCCGAGACCTCCGACGCGCGCACCATGTTGATGTACAGCGGGGAGAAGAGCTTCGGGTGCTTCGCGAGCGCGTCAGAGAACTGGCGCCCCGACTCCACGTCCGACTTGAGCCCGGTGATGATCTTGCGGAAGCCGGGGTGCTGGGTCTGCTCGGCGATGCCTTCGAGCGCGGCGCGCAGGCTGATGCCCGCGCGGATCATCACCGCGAGCTGGGTCGTGAAATCCAGCACGTGTTTCGTCGAGGGCTTGGAGCTCCCGACGTTGTTGAGCTTCGCGATCAGCCCGCTCGCGGACCGCCCGTTGACCGGGCGGATGTCCATAACGTGGGCGCCCTGCCCGCGAAGCATGTTCGCGGCGGCCTCGAGCGTCTGCGCGCTGAGCACCCCGACGGTCACCTGACCGGCGGACGTGCGCACCTGGTAGCGGTAGGCGGGCATACGCGGGGCACTCCTTCGGGGAAACGGGCGTTAGGCCGCGAGCTGGCGCTCGAGCTTCTCGGGGTAGGCGGCCTGAGCGATCGCGTCTTCGCGGCTGATCATGCCGTTGAAGTAGAGCTCGCCGATGGACGCATCGAGGCTCTGCATGCCCATGGCGCGGTTGGTTTCGATGACGTTGGGGATCTCGAAGCTGCGCGCCTCACGGACGATGTTCCGCACCGCGGGCGTGCACAGCAGGATCTCGACCGCCGGGCACATGCCGGGCTTGTCGATCCGCGAGAACAGCGTCTGGGACACCACTGCCTGGAGCGTGTTCGAGAGCATGGCGCGGATCTGGTTCTGCTGGTCCGCGGGGTACATATCAATGATGCGCTCGACCGTCTGCGACGCGTTGACCGTGTGGAGCGTGGAGAGCACCAGGTGCCCGGTCTCGGCCGCGGTGATCGCCAGCGCCGTCGTTTCGAGGTCTCGCATCTCACCGACCAGCACGATGTCCGGGTCCTGACGCAGCGCGTGCTTGAGGCCCGAGGCGAAGCTGGGCATGTCCTGCCCGAGCTCGCGCTGCTGGATCAGCGATTGGTTCGACTCGAAGGTGTACTCGACGGGGTCCTCGAGCGTGATGATGTGCTTGCGGTAGCGCTCGTTCATCGCCTGGATCATCGCCGCGAGCGTCGTGGACTTGCCCGAGCCCGTGTCGCCCGTCACCAGCACCAGCCCGCGGGGCAGGTAGGTCAGGCGGGTGATCACCTCGGGGAGGTTCAGCGCCGCGAGATCCGGGACCGTCGTCTTGATCGCACGCATGGAGAGCGCGATCGAGCCGCGCTGCATGTGAGCGTTGACGCGGTAGCGCCCCAGCTCCTTGATCCCGTACGAGAAGTCCGCGTCCAGCTGGCGGGCGAAGATGTCCTGCACGCCCTGGACCGCGATCGACGTGAACATCGCCTCGGCCGTCTCGGGGGTGACGACGGGGAAGTCCATGGGCATCATCACCGTGTGGATGCGCATCATCGGCGGGTGTCCCGCGACGACATGGATGTCAGAGGCGTCGTGCTCAGCCGCGAAACGGAGGATCTGATCGATATTCATGGCGTGACGGGCTCCCTCGGCGCGGCGTGGCGCGGTTCGGCGGTTGGGGTATCGGCGCGAAGGGGGGAGGGGATGACCGCCTGGGCATCCTCGGGGCACATCGGGAGGGGGCGCGGCGATGAAAAGTCGCTCTGTGCCGACTGTTAGGGTTGTGGAACACCGCCAGACCCGGTAAGGTGCTCCCGCTCCCGGGCTACCGCCGCTGCCCAGGGAGCGGAGTCAACGCCCCCGCGCTATGTATGCCGCGGGGGCCGCAACAAGGTCGAACACAACTGTGTCATACGAGAACCGCTCGGGGGACGCTGCGCCGCATGAGGCACAGCGGACGGGGTGTTCAGGAGACGCCGGGGACCACGGTCGCTGCAGCTTCTGTCTGACAGAAGATGAGCGCGAGTTCCTGGAAGACTCACTGGGGGGGCTCACGCCGCGGGAACGCGACGTGACCTTCGCCGTGTGCAAGGGGGGCGATCACGAACACGTGGCCGCGTCCCTCTGCATCGCGGTGCCAACCCTCCGGACGCATCTGATGCGCATCCATCAAAAGATCGGGGCCGAAAACAAATCCGACATCGTTCGGTTTGTGTCGGCCCGGCTTGTGGAAGCCTATCGGACCCGCGATCCGGTGCTGACCAAGAGCGATAAGGCACTGACTTCCAGTGCTTTAAGCTCCAAGCGATCAGCCTGACATCAGGGCTTCCGGCCGATAAATCATCGTTTTCGATGACGAAATCGCCAAACAAACGGGCATAATGCTCGCGGAAGTTTGTAAACACTCATAAGCTACCCAGCCGATGAGTCCCCTTAGCCGGAAGGTCCGCGCAGGTTGTCTGTGAGGTCTTTTCCGTCGCCGCCCGCGTTTGGGCGGACACGCGAACGCGCCGTTCTCGGGCGTCCGCACGCAGGAGCCAACAGGGCGCCCAACGGGGCGTCGGCACAGTTCAGACAGACCCGAAGAACGGGCGAAGGCACGAGCCGGACCCCGAAGCATCAGTGGAGACGAAAGGAACCATGACTATGAGGCGTTACTTTACTGCGGGCGTTATTACCGCCCTCACGCTTGCGGCCGGTACGGCGCAGGCACAGATCGACATTATCCAGCCGGTGATCGGCAACGAAGAGTTTGCTGGCCAGACCACCCGCTTGACGCTTGACGTTGACGCTGGTCTCGCCGGAGCCGAGATGGTCGATGGCGACGCTCTCGTGTTCGAGGCGAGCCTCATCGATGCCGACGGCAACGAGGTGTTCACTGGCACGGCGACCGTGGTTGGTGGTCCGATCAACTATGTGGATGCGGCCGGCAACGCTGGCATCCAGGTTGATCTGAGCCTCACGAGCGGCGCTATCAACGCGAGCTCGGTTGTTGGTATCCGGATGAAGGTCCGCACCGCTGCCGGCGACGGCAACTTCCTGCTCGCTCCTCGTGACGCGGCGGATGAGGCCAACGATGAGGTCCTGGCCTCCTCGCCCACCACGGCTACGCCTTCGCTCATCAACGTCTTCATCAGCACCGACGGGATGAACGCGTTCCTCGAGTTCGACGAGCCCCTCAACGTCGGCGCCGGTGGCAACGACGACAACCAGACGGTCCTCGCCGCGATCGACGGCACCGACCTTCAGATCGACACGTCGAACAACTTCGACGGCACCGAAGGCAGCCCCGTTGGTCTTTCCAACCCGGCGTTCCTCGGCACGTCCAACACGTTCCTGAGCTTCGACCGCAACGACGCGACGTCGGACCTCAACGTCAACTCGTGGATCCGCCCGAACTACGACAACGCCGGGACCCCGGTCGCGCAGCACCAGATCATGTCGATCGTGGGCTACCTCGCGGACAACACCGCCATCCAGGCGGTCGCCCAGTCGGCCCTGACCATCACCTCGGTCGAGGCCCTCGCCGCGGTGAACTCCAACTCTGGCGCCAACGCCATGGTTGTCCGCGTCAACTACAACCTTCCCCTCGACGCCGCCGACCTCGGCGACGACGCCTTCTACGGCGACGCCCTCCAGCTCAACGCTGGCGGCGACTCCAACCTTGACATCACCGCGATCGGCGCGGACCCGGACAACTCCAACGCTGTCCTCCTGACGATCACCGCGGGCGCGAATGACTCCATTCTTACCAACGCCCTCAACGGCAACGACGGTCTCGCGCTCACGCTCGACACCGACACCGACGCCGGCGACGTGCCCTCCTCGATCTTCACCGCCGACGACTACGCGACGGACCAGAGCATCGAGCTCACCGACGCCATCGCCCCGGTCCTCGACGGCGACCCGTACTTCAAGGATTCCGACGGCGACGGCGTGCAGGACGGGGTCATCCTCGTCTTCTCCGAGTCCCTCGCCAGCTCCAGCGCCAGCGACACGGGCATCGTCCTGACGCGCAACGCCGGCGTCACCCTGAACCCCATCGGCATGATTGACCCCGTCACCGGCGTCATGACCAGCTACGACACCGTCGCCAGCGACGACGCCGACGACGACATCATCGACATCACCGGTGTCGAGCTCATGTCCTTCGACGCCGACCAGGACGGCGAGATCTCGGACCTCGAGACCAACAACGCCATCTGCCTCAGCTTCGACCCGACGCAGGACTTCGGCGTCGTGGGCGGCGGCTGGGACAACGATGACGAGACCACCGCCGGCACCGGCGACGGTCCCGGCACCGGCGACGACGGCGCCGTCAACGTCACGGTTGACGCCGACGACTCCGACATCGAAGACGCCAACGGCGTGGGCATCGACACCGATCCCGACACCGACGATTCCGACGACATCGACGAGGACACCACGAACGACTTCGCGGCCCCCGTCGCCATCAACTCGTCCTACCGCTCCGGCGATAACTTCAACGGCGCCGACTTCGACACGTTCGTCGAGACCGACGGCAACGTCGGCGATGACGACGACAACAACGTCTTCTACGCCGTCTTCTCCGAGGCGCTCGACACCTTCGCCGCCCGCGGCGGCCCGGAAGACCTCACCCGCATCTCGTGGGGCTCCGGCGCCAACGATCGTTTCGCCAACGGCAACAACTTCGACTTCATCGGCGTTGATGACAACATCCTCGTGATCGAGGACTCCAACGCCCGCGGCTTCGCCCCCGGCGACACCGTGCTCTTCAGCGACGGCGTCGGCATCGGCGACAACGATGACAACCAGATCCTTGGTTCCTTCGCTGCCCCCGACGCGACCCCGCCCTTCGTTGCCCTCCAGACGGACATCAACGGCAACGACGTGCTCAGCGCGTTCCTCTTTGACACCTCCGACCCCGCCGACGGTTTCGCCGACGAGGTCCGCCTCTTCACCGGCGCCCCCGTCGATCCCGCGACCGTCCTCCTGGGCGACTTCTCCTACAGCGGCGGCGAGGACTTCGACTCGGTCGCCGTCAACGCCTCCGGGCAGCAGATCACCCTGACCTTCCCGTCCGGGTCCCAGCTCCCCCTGGCCAACAACATCACCGTCAGCTACACCGCCCCCGCCAACAACGATGACATGGACTCCCAGATCATCGCCGGCACCGGCGGCAACTCGGTCTTCCCGGGTCTGACCAGCAACATCACCGCTCGCGAGTTCCCGACCCCCGACGTCGACACCGACGATCTCGCGGTCATGGACATCCGCGGCGACATCACCATGGGCGGCAACCCCATCGGCGTCGGCGCCAAGGTCTACGGCTTCGTCGCCGTGCCCACGCCCAAGATGATCTCCGGCGTGATCAACGGCATCGACTTCTGGACCGATGACAGCGACAGCCTCGAGGCCTTCTGGGACTTCATCTACGGCTTCGAGAGCCACCTCTACTTCTTCGATAACGATGGCGAACTCTGGTTCGACAACGACTACGAGGACTACTCCGACGACAACTACGCCATCTACGATGTCTCGGTCAACGCCGCCAACCTCAGCAGCGTGACCTTCACCGCTCGCGGTCGCAGCTACACCGAAGGCGACTCCGTCCCCCAGACGAACCTGACCCTCACCAGCGGTCGCGTCACCATGGGCTGGGACGTCCTCCGCTCCAACAACGGCACCATCACCTCTCTCAAGGAGTCCGGCTTCGAGGTCGACGGCGACGCCATCGCGTCCCGCGCGGTGGTCTCCGGCGCCGACGGCGCGTACGCCATGCACCTCTCCGCCCCGATCACCCAGTTCTACAGCTCCTTCGGGACCGCTGGCTGGCCCGTGATCCTGGTCGTCGAGGAAGCCACCGGCACGCGCTACCCCGCCACTTCCATCCACAACGCCGTCGACAACGAGGGCACCCTCTTCTTCCGTCCGCTCCAGCGCAACACGGACCCCAACGACGACAACGCCCGCACCCGCGTGGGCAGCACCAACAGCGGTTCCAACCTCGTCTTCGACATCAACCTCGATAACGTCGGCATGGAATACCTCTACGAGGGCTGGAGCCTCCTGCCCTTCAACCGCGTCTCGGGCTTCGCTCCGACCGCGGGCAACATCCCCACGCTTCCGGCGATCCAGGGTTCTGACAACTCCAACGTTGTCGTGAACAACACCCTGCCCCTGACGCGCTCCTTCAACCAGTTCTGCTTCTTCGAGGACGCCAACGGCGACGGCATGTGGACCTCGGCTGACGACGCCGACTTCTTCGATTCGCTCTTCGTCGACGTGAACTGCTTCGAGCACATGCGCTTCACCATGACCAACCGTGGCGTGAACGTCGGCAGCGGTGTCGGCGCCTTCATCGGCGGCTACGGCGCCGGCTTCTTCAACGGTCACTTCAGCAACATCGGTGTCTTCCAGTTCGGCGCCATGGGCACGGCCACCGAGATCTTCTCGGGGACCTTCTCCAGCACCACCACGCTGGGCTGGGCCATCGTCACGGCTCCCGAGTCGTCCGATGACCCCACCGCGTTCCTCAACACCAACGACGCTGACTTCATGATCGAGTTCAACCGAATCTCGAACGGCGAAGTCGACGTCAACACGCAGGGCAACGAGACCGACAACATCAACGATGTCGTCGAGATCAACGCCGGCCAGGCGTACTTCATCAGCTTCGAGTAAGCCTGACCCAGTACGCTTCGTCTCGATTTGATGCTCTTCGCGCGGGGGTCCCTGAGGGGGCCCCCGCGTTTTTTATTCCCGCCACGGGTACACTCACTGCGGCGGGAACGCCCCGCTCACGCGTCTCTATGCAGGGAGAAGCCCATGCTCCGCGCGCTCGTTCTCACGATGGCATCGCTGCTCCTGCCCGCCACCGCGGCGGGGCAGTTCAACAACACGCCCGTCACCGACACCGGCTTCGCCTGGATCCTCGGCGGCTCGATCGTCCGAGGCGACGACGCCCCGCCCATCGAGGCCGGCGATCAGATCGGCGCCTTCTTCGACGGTGCGCTCATCGGGTTCGTGACGATCACCCAGGGCCAGGCGTCCGCGTCCGCCTACTCGTCGCTGATCACCTTCGGCGACAACCCGGGCACCACGCAGGTTGTCGAGGGCCCCGCCGTCAACCAGACCATCACGTTCCAGTACTACGACGCCTCGACCAACACGACGCTGACAGACCTGCGAGCGCTCAACGGCTCGGGCGAGCCCATCAACCTCGCGTGGCAGGGGGGCGAGGTCCTCAACCTCCCCGGGCTCCCCCTCCCCCCCGAGCTCCTCACGCCCAGCAACCTCGACCAAACCCTCCGCCTCGGCGGGGGCTCCGACGACGGTGGCGGCGACAACGGCGGCGGCGGAACGACCGGCAACCCCGACGTGAACAACGACGGCGTGGTCGATCGCGAAGACGCCGCGATGGTCCTCCGCGTCGTGGTCGGCGGCGCCCGCACGCTCGACGAGGCGACCATCGCTCGCGCCGACGTCAACGGCGACGGCGTCGTGAGCACCGAGGACGCCATCGCGATCCTCCGGATCCGCTGAGCACGCCGTGCGCCGCGCCGCGTTCACGCTCCTCGAGCTCCTGGTGGTGCTGTCGATCGTCGGGCTCCTCGCCGCCGTGGCGATCCCCGCCGCGACGAGCGCGATGCGCGGCGCCAGCCCCCGCTCGTCGCTCTCGGAGGTCCGCTCCCAGCTCGCCCTCGCCCGCGCCAAGGCGCTCCGTTCGGGGCGCGCCGTCGAAGCACGGCTGACGAGCGAAGACGGGAGCATCGTGGTCGCCTACGCCGACCGTGAAAAACAGGTCCGGGCGGTCTGGCTCGCCGAAAGCGAGGAACCATCGCCCCCCGAAACCGTCCGATTCGACTCGTTGGGGCTAGCGGACCGAAGAGAGGTGCAGTTCGTCGCGTCACGCGCCGAAGGCGCCGGCGCGAGCGGTATCATTTGGCGACTCGCGTTCGACCCCGTGTCCGGTGCGGTCGGGCGCCCCGAGAACACGACGGCAGCGAAGGAAGACGACCGATGATTGGATCCCACGCACGATCGCCACGGAGCGCGCGGGCCGCGTTCACACTCCTGGAACTCCTGATCGTCCTCGCGATCCTCGGACTCCTCGCCGCCATGGTTGTTCCGAAGCTGGGCCACAAGGTTCAGGACGCGCAGGTCGGGACCACCGAGGTGCAGATCGCCTCGCTCGTCACGTCGCTCGAACGTTTCTCCATCGACGTCGGACGCTACCCGACGGCCGACGAGGGCCTCGCCGCCCTCATCACGCGCCCCGCGGCGATCCCCGACACCTCGTGGGACGGCCCGTACGTCACGAAGCGCACCCTCCCGACCGACGGCTGGAAGCGCCCCTTCATTTATGAGATCAACAACGGCGTGTTCGTCATCCGCTCCCTCGGCGCCGACGGCGCGGTGGGGGGCGAGGGGGTCGACGCCGACCTCTCCAGCGATACCTAAATGGTTTCGTCCTCGCCCGCGGCCGAGCTCCTCGCCTTCGACGCCACCGCCTTCGCGTCGTGGCTCGTCGAGACGTCGCGCCTCGCCGACCACGAACGCCGAGTCGCCGAGGAGGTCGCGCGCCAGAACGGGCAGACCTTCATCCGCGCCGCGCTCGACCTCGGCCTCATCTCCGACCCCGCGCTCGCCGACGCGCTCGCGCAGTGGACCGAGCTCCCGCGCTGGTCGCCCGAGGGCGACGACGCCCCGCTGACCACGCTCGCCCCCGCCCGCTTCCTGCACGCCTCGGGCGTCCTCGCACTCGAAGACGGGGACGACGAGACGTCCCGCGTGCGCCTCGTCATCGCCGACCCCGCCGACCGCGCCGCGGCTCCGCGCGCTCCTCCAGCAACTCCCCTCGGACGTTGCGCTCCAGATCGGCGGGCACAAGGACATCCTCCAGCGCCTCGAGGCGCTCGAGACCGAAGCCGCGGAGGACGACACGCCCGGCGCCTCGGCTCTCGACGTCAGCGTCGAGCTCGGGCAGCTCCGCGATCTCGCGAGCGAAGCGCCCGTCATCCGCTTCTTCAACCAGGCCGTCGAGCGCGCCATGGAGATCGGCGCCTCGGACATCCACCTCGAGCGCTTCGACCGACGCCCCAGCCTCCGCATGCGCGTCGACGGCATGCTCACCGAGCAGACCCCGCCGCCCCCCGCGATGTACGAGCCCCTGCTCTGCCGCATCAAGATCATGGCGGGCCTCGACATCGCCGAGCGCCGCCTCGCGCAAGACGGGCGCATCCGCATGCGCCTGCGCGGGCGCATGGTCGATCTCCGCGTCAGCCTCGTCCCCACCATGTACGGGCAGGACGCGGCCATCCGCATCCAGGACCGTCAGAAGCTCGGCGAGATCGATCTCACCTCGATGGGCTTCGAGGAACAGCACGTCGCGTGGCTCGACCGCACCGCCGCCCGCAGCCACGGCATCCTGCTGATCACGGGCCCCACCGGCTCGGGCAAAACCACCACCCTCTACGCCATCCTGCGCCGCCTCGCGAGCGCCGAGCGCAAGATCATCACCGTCGAAGACCCCGTCGAGTACGCGATGGAGGGGATCAACCAGATCCAGGTCAACACCGCGATCGACCTCACCTTCTCGAACACCCTGCGCAACATCCTGCGACACGACCCCGACGTCATCCTCGTCGGCGAGATCCGCGACGCCGAGACCGCAGAGATGGCGTTCCAGGCCGCGCTCACCGGGCACATGGTCCTCTCGACGCTGCACACCAACGACGCGCCCAGCGCGATCACCCGACTGGTGGACATGGGGGTCGAGCCCTACCTCGTCAGCGCCGCCGTCGAGGGCGTCACCGCGCAGCGCCTGATCCGCCGCCTCTGCCCGTCGTGCGCCAACGCGGTCCCCGCCCGCGACGCGTGCAAGACGTGCAACGGGCTCGGCTACAAGGGACGCGTCGCGGTGATGGAACGCTGCGGGCTCCCGGGCCCGGTCAAGCGCGCCGTCGCCCAGGGCGCTGGCGAGCGCGAGATCGCCGAGCTCCTCACCGAGCACGACCGCTACGAACCCATGCGCGCGCACGCCCTCCGCCTCGAGAGCGCGGGCGTCACCGACCACGCCGAGATCGAACGCGTCCTCGGCGCGCACGCCCCGAGCGAGCCCGTCGAATGACCGAGTTCGCCTACAGGGCGGCTTCCGCGCACGCGCCCGAGCGAGGCCGCATCGACGCCGCTGATGCGCTCGCCGCGCGGCGCGCCCTCCGCGACCGCGGGCTCGTCCCGCTGGAGATCCGCCCCGTCGCCGCCGGTGAACGCCTCCGGGCCGGCTTCGCGTCCAAGTCCGCGCTCCGCGCCCCCGACCGCGTCTGGTTCTTCCGCACGCTCGAACGCTTCCTCTCCCGCGGCGCCCCGCTCGAAGAAGGCGTCGCCGCGGCCGTGGACCTCGCCTCCACCCCCGCGCGCACGTCCGCGGCCGAACGCGTGCTCGAGCGCCTGCGCCAGGGCGACTCGCTCGCCGACGCCTGCGTCGCCGTCCCGGGCCTCGTCGCCACCCGCCACAGCGCGATCCTCCGCGTCGGGCACGCGTCGGGGCGCCTCGCGCGCTCCGTCGCGATCGTCGCCGACGCCTACGAGAACGCCGCCAGACTCAAGAAACAGATCATCGGGCAGATGATCTACCCCGTCGTGGTCCTCGTCGCGGCGTTCATCTGCGTCTGGATCCTCGCGGCCCTCGTGGTGCCCAGCATCGCCGAGCAGCTCGAGGCGATGGACGCCGAGCTCCCCGCGCCCACCCGCATCACCCTCGCCGGCACCCGCGTCTTCGTGTGGGCCGCCCCGGTCCTCGTGCTCCTCATCGCGGGCGGCGTCGCGGCGTGGCGTCGCGGCGTCGTGTCGCCCGAGCAGAAGTCCCGCGTCGCGCGCGCCATGTGGGGCGTCCCCCTCTGGCGCGACCTGGTCTGGAACGCCCGGGCCGCGGCCGCGGCCGAGACCGTCGCCACCCTCCTCGAGGGCGGGGGCGAGCTCCTCGAGGGCCTCGACCTTGCGAAGGACGCCATGGGCGATCCCGTGATGGAAGAACGCCTCGCCGCCGCCCGCGCGCGCATCCGCGAGGGCGCCGACCCCGCCAGCGCGCTCGCCGACGAGAACGTCTTCCCGCGCGAACCCGCCGCGGTCCTCCAGATCGGCTCCCGCGCCGGCGACCTCGCGGGCGGGCTCGATTCCGCCGCGCAGGCCTGCGCCGAGCAGCGCGACGCCCTCGCGGGGCGTCTCACCACACTGATCAACCCGGCGGTCATGCTCCTCATGGGCGCCGTCGTCGGATGGCTGTTCTACAGCCTCCTCGCGGGTATGCTGGCCATCAACGACGCGGGAACGCTCTGATGTTCCGGCGCGTACTGGCGGATGGGGCGAAAGGAGGCGCCGCATGACGCGCGCTCACAACAGATTCACCGTTCTCGCGCTCACGCTCTGCGTCGGCCTCCCCGTCGGGTGCAGCTCGACGCCAGACGCAACGAGCGAGGCGTCCGTCCGCCCGCCCCTGCCGCAGGGACGCGTGGCCTCGCCGCGCGTCGGCGCCCGCCCGATCTCCGAAGCGATCGGACCGATCGGGCCGGACGTCTCCGTGTCCTCCACGCTCGTCACCACCCAACGCCTCAACGCGTCCCGCACGACCCAGATCGGGCGCGCACAGGACGAGGCGATCGACGCCGCGCCCGGCGACCTCCACGAGGTCCGCTACAGCGTGCGCGACGCCCCGGCGCCCGACGTTCTCCGCGTCCTCGTCGGCGAGCTCCTCGAACGACCCTACGTGCTCGCCCCCGGTGTGACCGGGCAGATCACGTTCGATCTCGACACCACCATGACCACCGCCGAGGTCGAGCGGTTCATCGGCGCTCTGGCCTCCGCCTTCGGCTGGGCCGTCCAGGACCGCGACGGCGTGCTCGTCTTCAGCGGCGCCGAGGGCGTCGCGCAGGCCCCGGACGCGCCGGTGCTCGACGGCGACGCCACGTTCCCCTCGGACACCCCCGCGATCCGCGTCTTCTCGTTCGACCACCTCGCGTCCACCGACGCGCGCTCGATCGTGCAGGACCTGAGCAACAAAGCCGTCGCCAAGGCCATCCCAGTCGGGCCGTACCTGGTCGTCGCCGAGCGCACCGAGCAGCTCGCCCGTTACGGCGCGCTCTTCGAGGCCCTCGACACGCCGACCTTCCACGGCGTCGAGATCTGGACCTACAAGCTCGCGCACATGACGCCCAAGACCATGGTCGAGACCCTGCGCACCATCGGGACCTCCGCCGGCGTTGCGCAGGAGACCGCTTCGTTCATCCCCCTCGGCGACACCGACCGCATGATGGTCGTGAGCAAGGACCCGACCATCCAGCCGCAGATCAGACGCTGGATCTCCCAGCTCGATCGAAGCCCCGAGCAGCAGACCCGACAGCGGTACCTCTACAACATCCAGCACTACGACCCGCAGGAGCTCCAGAACGTGCTGCGCGACGCCTACCTCGGCGTCGCGACGCTCGGGAACGCCGCGCCCGATCCCACGAAGATGCGCTTCGTCTTTGCGCCCGAGGCCCGTCAGATCATCATCGACGCGACGCCGAGCCAGTTCACCGAAGTCGCCTCGCTGCTGCGCGTGCTCGACCGCCCGCCCCAGCAGGTGCAGCTCCAGGCCGTCATCGCCGAGGTCGCGCTGACCGACTCGCTCGAGTACGGCGTCGAGTACTTCCTGTCGATGCAGACCGGGGAGGGCACGCTCGAGCTGATCGGCGACGCGCTCAGCCTCCCCGCATCCACGGGCTCGGCGTTCTTCGTCGCGACCGACGGCTTCGCGCTCCTCGAAGCGCTCGACCGCGAGAGCGACGTGCGCGTCCTCAGCACGCCCACCGTCACCGTGCGCGACAATATCGAGGCGACCATCCAGGTCGGCGGCGAAACCCCCGTCCTCCAGTCTGTGATCGACTCTGGCGGGCAGACCGGCGGCAACACCGACCTCCGCAACGAGATCGTCTTCCGCGACACGGGCATCAAGCTCACCGTCCAGCCCCAGATCAACGAGAGCGGCTACGTCACCATGCACATCGTGCAGGAAGTCAACGACGCCGTCGCCAACACCACCAGCGGCATCGACTCGCCCGAGTTCACCACGCGTCTGATCGAGACCGAGGTCATCGCGCCGCACGGCAAGACGTTCCTGCTCGGCGGCATCGTCGAGACCCAGAACACGGTGCGCGTGGACCGCATCCCCTTCCTCGGCGATCTCCCGGTCATCGGCGCGCTCTTTAGCATGAACCGCGAGACGGTCGAGCGCACCGAGCTCATCATCACCATCACGCCCACCATCATCGACGACCCGCACGCCGCCGAGGCGCTGACGACCGACTTCATGCGTTCGGTCGAAGCGGTCGAGGACATCTTCGAGCGCTGGGCGCCCGCCGTCCCCGATCTGCTCGTCGAACCCGTGCGGACGCGGATCGACGCGCTCTCGGCGCAGGGCCCCCCGCAGGGCTGACCCGTGCCCCGCCGCGCGTTCACTCTGCTCGAATCGCTCGTTGCCCTGACCATCCTCTCGCTGGTCGCGGGCGCCTGCCTCGAGCTGCGCGCCGGCGCGCTCTCGAACACCCGCACGCTCGCGGGTCGACAGGAGCACGCGCGCCTCGCGCAGACCATCCTCGATCTCACGCTCGCCGGGTACCTCGGGCGCGCCGAACGCGCCGACCCCGACAACCCGGAGAGCGCGCTCGTCTGGACGGGCGAGCGCGACGGCGTGACCTACCGACTCCAGCGCGACGCGATCCTCGTCCCCAACCCCGTCCGCGCGGGCGCGCCCGCCGAGCGCGCCGCCTTGTTCCCCCCCAGCGCCGCGCTCTACCGCTACACGCTCGAGCTGGGCGACGAGACGTACCGCATGGAGTGGAACCGATGAGCCGGCGCCGGGCCATGACGCTCATCGAGCTGCTCGTCTCGCTCGCGCTGCTGGGGATGCTCGCGGCGCTCGCGGCGATGATGTGGGGGCAGCTCCGCGGCTGGGGCGACGACACCGACCGCGCGAGCGACGCCCTCCGCCCCCACCGGGTCCACCTCCTGCTCGCGCAGCAGTGGAACACCCGCGCCCCCGCCGGCGACCAGGAGCTCCCCGGGCGCCCCCGAGGCGACGCCGCCGGGCTGTCCTTCGTCACCCTCCACCCCATCCGTCACCCGGGGTGGCCCGTGGTCGAGGCCAGCTACCGGATCGACCCCGCCACGCCCGAGCACGAGGCGCGCCTGCTCTATGAAGAGACCCGCTACGGCCCGCAGATGGAAACGGTCCCCGGCGCACACGACGACGAACCGATCGTCCTGCTCGAGAACCTCTCCGGCGCGGAGATCCGGTTCCGTGCGCGCGTGACCAGCGAACACCGGGGCGAGACAGTCGTCGAAGAAATATGGCTGAGCTCCATCGGCGCCGACAGCGACGACGACGAGATCGAGCTGCTCTACGCCGAGCTGAGCGCTTCCGCGAAAGGAGAGGACATCCGATGGGTCGGGATCGTCGAGCTTTCGCACTGATGACGGCGCTGATCACCGCGTCGGCCGTCTTCGCCGCCGCGCTGAGCCTGGCGGCGCTGTCGCGATCGGCCGTGATCGAATCGGGCGCGCTGACCCGTTCGATCGAAGCCGAGCTGCGCGCGCGCACCGCGGCCGCCCGCGTCGTCGCCGGCGTGGTCGGCGAGGCCGTGTCCCAGTCTGGCGAGCCCGGCGCAGAAGATCCGAGCGAGCCCGACGGCCCCGAGATCGACACCGACGAGTTGCCCGAGATGCCCGAGTTCATGCGCGAGTTCCTCGAGGAGTACCTCGACGATCCCGCCGAGGAAGAGGACGAAGAGGGCAACGTCGTCCCCAAAAGCCAACGCCGCTCGAGCGCCGAACGCGGCGTGCGCCGGCTCCGCGCCCGGGGGCTGCCGGCGCGCAGCGTCGCGGTCGTCGTGGACGGCGTCCCGCTCCGCGTCACGATGACCGACGCGCTGGGCGTCGTGAACGTGAACCGCGCGACGCTCGAAGAACTCGCGGCGCTCTTCGAGGGCGTCGGCGCCGAGCCGTACGACGCCGAGTCAATCGCGGCTCAGCTCATCGACTACCGCGACGCCGACGACTTCGTCACCCCCCGCGGCGCCGAGAACGCCGACTACCTCCGCCGAGGGCTGGTGATCCGCAACGCGTCGCTCGAAGCGGTCGAGGAACTCCTGTACCTCGCGTCGATGACGCCCGACATCTTCAGCAGGGTCCGCCCGCTCGTGACCGTCCACGGCGACGGCAAGCTGCACGCCCCGAGCGCCCCCGAGGCCGCCCTCGCCGTCGTCCCGGGTGTCGGCGCGTCGGGCGCGAGAGCGATCGTCGCGCTGCGGGAAGCCGGCACGCTTGACGCGGAGTCTTTACGGGACGCCCTCTCGCTGTTTGCGGGAGAGGCCGCCTCGCGGTTCCGCTTCGAGCCTTCCCCTGTGATCCGAGTCAGGATCGAGCCCGAGGGCGACGGCCCGGTGTTCACCGCGACCGCGGCGGTGACAGATCAGGGGGTACGCTGGGGCCCCTTCGAGCAGGAATGAGGACCGCGAACCGATGCCGATTCTAACCACCACCATCCTCAGCGCGTTCCCGCACGCCGACACTGTGGCCCTCGCGCTCGTCGAGCTCGGGCCCCGCTCGGTGCGCACGCTCGCGGTGGACACGCTCGCGAGCGCCGATGCCGCGACTCCCGACCTCATCTCCGCCGCGGCCGCACGCCTCACCGGCGGGCGCACGGTGAGCGAGATCGTCGTGGTCGCGCCCGCGGAATGGTGCGCCACGCGGGAGATAGGTATCTCCCCCAGCGACTGGCGTTCGACCCGCGCGGGCGTGATGGAATCCCTGGAAGACCTCGTCCCAGTGGCGTCAGAAGACGCGATGGTCGGGCTCCTCGGGCTGCATGACGCCGACGAATCCTGCACGCGCGGGGCGATCGTCGTGGCGCGGCGCGAGCAGGTCGAGCCCGTCCTCGCGGCTCTGCGCTCGGCCGCCCCCGGCGCGCACGAGACGGTCGTTTCGTCCACGATGGCCGCGCTGGGGCTCGGTCTTAGCGCGGAGCCCGCGGTGCGCGTGGTCGAGCCCGGCGGCGTCGCCGACTCGTCGCTCGTCCTGCGATACGGCCTCCCTTCGGCGCTCGACGCGCCGCCCGCGCCCGGGGAGCTGTCGCGGCGCATCGGCGAGGACATCCCCGCGACCGCCCTCGCGACGGCCGCCGTCGCCGCGCGGCGTGCCGCCCCCGCGTCCTACGCGCCGCTCCTCGGACGCCCGGCGCGTCGCTGGACCCGCTACGCGCTGCCCGCCGGGCTCGTCGCGGCCGCGGCCCTGATGATCGCCGCCTCCCCGCTGGTGTGGAACTCCCGCCTCGACGCCGGCGCCGAGAACGCCCGGGTCGAACGGGTCGGGCTGCGGGACGCGTTCGACGCCGCGCAACGAACCCGCACCGAAGCCGAGCGCTACGCCGCGCTGTGCGGCGCCTTTGACGACGCGACCTCCGGCTGGCACAGCGTCGTCCCGACCCTGCGCGACGCCATCGGCGCGCTCGAAGACAGCGGGCACCTGTACCGTCTCTCGTACGATTCCAAACGGGTCGTGCTGACCGGGGAATCCGCCGACCCCGGCGCCGTCCTCGAACGCCTCGAATCCGCGGGCACGCTCAGCGGCGCCCGCTCGACCACGCCCATGACGCCGTCGCCGACCGACCCGTCCCTCCGCGTCTTTACCTTCTCCGCCGAGGAGGCCCCGCGATGAACGCCGACGCCAAGCGAACAACGATCCTTCTCGCGGTGCTGGTCGGCGTCGCGGCGCTCGTGATCATCGACAAGTCCTCCGGCGGAGCCGGCGACGACGAAGCCTCCGCCGGGAACGCCGAGCTCTACCGCGCCGAGGCAGCGCTCCTGGCCGAGACCCGCGCCGTCGCGGACTCCCAGCCCGAGTGGGAGGCCGAGGCCGAGGCGCTGCGCCGCGCCTGGGACGACCGGCGCGCCAGGATGATCGCCGCCCCGAGCGCCGAGATCGCCGCGGCCCGCCTCCGCGCGATGATCGAGCAGCTCCTCCTCGACGAGGGGCTGACGCTCGCAACCTCAGAAACGCTCCCCTCTGTTGCCGCGGGTGAGAGCGGCGAGGTCATGCTCGTGGGCCTCTCGCTGAGCTTCGACGCGCGCGACGCCGCTCCCGTCTATCGCATCCTCGACCGCGTTGAACACCTGCCGGGCGCCGCGTCGCGCATCGAATCGGTCGCGCTGCGCGGGCCCGGGCGCATGGGCGGCGCCGGGCGGCTCGGCGCGACGATCCGTGTGCGCGCCGTCGCGCACCTGACGGGAGGCCGCAACCGTGGCTGAAACAACGAACGCACGAACCAGCGTCACGACCGCGGGCCAGCGCCTCAAACGAAGGGAGAAGCGCACCGGCGCGATCGCGCTCGGAGCGCTCGTCCTCGGTGGCGGCGTCCTCGCGATTGCCGCCTTCCGCCCGCTGCCCGCCCCGACCATCGCCGGTCCCCCCGTGCTCCCCGCGATCACCCCGCCCGGCGCGCTCGGCGATCCGATCGACGCCCGCGAGACGCGCCTGAGCACGCTCGCCCGCTCCGGCAACGTGTTCGCGCCGGACCGCCTCGCGTGGGCCGAAGACGATCCCCCGGAAGAGACCGACGAGACCGTCGAGAACGAGGCACCCGACGTGACGATCGCGGATTCGACGTCCCCGCTCCCGGCGATCATCACGCTCACCGAGCGCCCCACCGCCGCCGCGAAGAAATCACGCGACTCGCTGGAGCTCATGGGCGTCTTCGAATCGGGCGACAACCGCTTCGCGATGATCCGCGGCGGGGAGACCGATCGTCGCAAGGACGTCGAGTTCTACCGCGAGGACGACGTGTTCCTCTCAGACACCTGGCGCGTGATGCGCATCCTCCCCGCGCACGACCGCGTGATCATCGAGCACCTCGGGCAGGGGGACATCCTCGCGCTGACGATGTACGACAGCGAGATGCCCTCTGTCGCGGCGGTCGAGCCGTCCGCGACGGCGCCAGCTGGGACCGGGAACGCCGCGGCGGACGCGGCCCGCGCCGACTTGCTCAACGCCGGGATCGCGCAGGAAGAAGTAGACGACGTGTTCGAGATGCTCGCGGCGCTCGAGAACAAAAAGAGCGACGGCACGCCTCCTGACGAGGGCGAGCCGGTCGCCGCGACGCCTGAACAGTCTCCGCCCGCACCCGCGAGAGGCGGCGCGCCGAAAGAGATGCCAAGCGAACTCGCCGGCCTGCTTCGTTCGATGATCATGGACGCGCAGAAGAGCCGCGCAAAGCCCGCCGACGGCGCGGAAACGCCGGGCTGATCCGGACTAGTGCGACTCGGTGACGCGCAGGACTTCCTGCACCGTCGTGAGCCCCTGCGACGCCTTGTTGAGCCCGTCCGTGCGGAGCGGGGTCATGCCGCGCTCGATGCACATACGCCGGAACTCACTGACGTTCGGGTTGCGGGCGATCACGTCCCGGATGCTGTCGTCGACGACGAGGAGCTCGTAGATGCCGACGCGACCGGCGTACCCGGTGTTGCGGCACTTGTCGCAGCCCTCGCCCTGCCAGAGCGTCACGCCGTGCATGCCGTTGAGCTCGAGGAACTCTGACATCTCGTCGGTCGGCGTGGTTTCTGCCTTGCACTTGTCGCACACGCGCCGCACCAGGCGCTGAGCGAGCACCCCGTTGACCGCGGCGCCGACAAGAAAAGGCTCGAGACCGATGTTGATAAGACGCGTCACCGACCCCGGCGCGTCGTTGGTGTGCAGCGTCGAGAGCACAAGGTGCCCCGTCAGCGACGCCTGCACCGCGATGTGCGCCGTCTCGTGGTCGCGGATCTCACCGACGAGGATGACGTCGGGGTCCTGACGCAGCAGCGCGCGGAGCGCCGCACCGAACGACATCCCGATCTTGTCGTGCGTCTGCGTCTGCGTGATCCCGTCGAGGTGGTACTCGATGGGGTCTTCCACGGTTGAGATGTTCAGCTTCTGCTTATCGAGCGAGCGAAGCGACGAGTACAGCGTCGTCGTCTTACCTGAGCCGGTCGGCCCCGTGACGAGCACGATCCCGTTCGGCTCGGCGATCTGGTGCTTCCAGATCGCGAGGGTCTGATCGTCGAACCCGAGCTGGTCGAGCGTCACGTTGATGCTGCGCGTGTCGAGAATACGCATCACGGTCTTCTCGCCCGCCGCGCACGGGAGCGTCGAGACACGCAGGTCGAGCTTGCGTCCCTGCACCACGCATCGGATGCGCCCGTCCTGCGGCAAGCGGCGCTCCGAGATGTCCAGGTTGCCCATGATCTTCAGACGAGACGTGATCGCCGCCGCCATCGTGCGCGGCGGGTTCATCATCTCGTACAGCACGCCGTCGATACGGAAGCGGACCTTGAGCTTGTCCTCGCCGGGCTCGATGTGGATATCACTGGCGCCCTCCTTGACCGCGGTCTGGAGGATGTAGTTCACGTACCGGATAACGGGCGACTCGCCCGCCTCCTTCTCGAGATCGACGGAGTCCACCGACGCGGACGACAGCTGGACGTCGTCCTCCTCGATGTCGCCGATGTCGCCGAGGATCTCTTCGAGGTTCAGATCCTCGGTCTCGGTCTCGCCGTAGTGCTCGAGGATCGCCGAGAGATCGCTCGGCGTGATGATGAGCAGCTTCGTCGAGCTCGCGCCCAACCGGCGGCGCACGTCATCGACGAGGAAGATGTCATCGGGGCGCACAACGCCCAGGACTAGCCGCCCGCCGGCTTTGGAGATCGGGAGCAGCCGGTGCTTCTTGCAGAACGCGGGCGTGAGGCGCTGGATCAGCGTGCCGTCGACGGCCTCGTCGGGTGTTTCCAGGTCGAGCTGGTGGAACGTCAGACGGTGAAGCTCGGCGACCACCCGCTGCACGCCGGTCTGGTCGGCTTCCATCTCCATCAGCACGTCGGGCAGGCTGGCGCCCGGGCTCTGCTTGATGACGTTCAGCGCATTGGTGAGCTGCGCGGCCGTGACCGCCTCGCGCTCGACGAGCATCTCCGCGAGCTCGTCGCGAGCGTTCCCCGTCGGCGCGTGCTCGGCGTCAGCTTCGTAGATCGTGCGCAGCGCATCGGGGCGTGGGCGCTGTTCGCCCCCGGCGTCGTCCCCGGGGCGCTCGCCCCCGTCGCCGGCGGACTGGTCCGGGGCGTCTTCGGGAGTGCCGGGACGCCGCGAGAACGATTCGAGATCATGTAGCAGCTTGTCGAGATTCGCCTTCGCCACGCGTGCGTCTCCGGTTGGGACTCCGTCGAGATCGAGTCAGTTCCCGCTCATGGTGAGCGTGTACTGCCGCCCCTCGGCGCTGAGGTAGACGTTCCGACCGGTGATCTTCTCGACGACAAAGACATCGTTGATGATGTCCCCGGGGCGCACCGCGGTGCCGGAGATGCGGGCGATCGGACGCGACCCGCCGATCACGCTGTTGAGCGTCAGCTTGGTGAACTCACGCTGGAGCGCCGAGTCGCGCTCGGCCTGCATGCGAACGGCGCGCTCCTCGGGGGTTTCCCCGATCACGGCCTCGAACTCACGCTCCTCGACGTGCTCGGACTTGAGCTCGAACGGCTTGGGCCGCAGCTCCTGGAGTGCAACGTGCGGCAGGGAGTGGTTCGTCAGGTCGCTCAGCACGTCCTCGTAATCGTTGCCGCCGCTGACCTGCTGCGCGTTCATCGGGTAGTCGATGCTGATGTCGTCGTAGTGAAAGCCCGAGCCGAGGCCGAACTGACGCATCGTGAAGATCGCCCCGCCGCCCACGAGGGCGACGAGCACCAACACCGCGGCGCCCTGCGGGACCTTCGACGTCGGCCCGGTGTCGATCGCGTCGAATCCCCCGGCGCCGCCCTCGCCGTTGCTCGTGAGCGTCGAGCGGAGCGGGTCCGCCGCTGCGCCGGAGCCCGACGAGCCGTGCGCGGGCGTGTCTGTTGACGTGTTTTCCATCGGGTTCATCCGACGTCCTCCAGGTTCGCCTGCACGGCCGAGAAGTAGATGTTCAAGGTCATCACGGCTTCGACCTTGGACGGGTCCTTGTGCGAGCGCGAGATCTCGAGCTCCGAGATCTTCGTGATGCGTTCGAGACGCTCGATGTCCTGAAGGAACACGTAGAAGGATTCCCACGCGCCGAGCACGCGGATCTCGAGCGGCTGCTCGCCGAAGCCCGCCGCGTCGACGGGCTTCTTGGTGACGAACTTCGGGATCTCGAGGTTGTGCCCGTGCGCGATGCTCGCGACATCGTCGAGGACGGACTCAACCTCTTTTCCGGTCGGGAGACGCTCCTGCATCAGCTCGATGCCTTCACGGATCGCCTCGTTCTCGGCCTCGAGGTCCTTCGTGCGCGCGGTCGCCTCGGCGACCTGCTGCAGCGTCTGGTTCTTGAAGTCGATCTCCTGGAGCGCCTCGGCGATCTCCGTGTTCTGCGGGCGGAACAGCGTCCACCACGAAGCGATCGGGAACGCCAGAAGGACGAGGAGGAACAGCAGGTCGCGGGGGCCGAACTTCATCTCAGTTGTCCTCCTGGTTCACGTCGGCGATCGAGCGCAGCTGCGCGCGGTGCGTCTCTTGCACGTCAAGACCGATGCCCAAATGACGGGCCTGGCTCAGGGTCAGCGGTTCGATCTCGCGGGCGTCGGCGCTCGAGTCGAGCATCGCCTCGATGCGGAACTTGTTGACCTCGCGGTCGTCGTCTCGGGTCAGCTCGCTGAACCGAAGCTCCACCCCGCTCAGGAGCGGGCACGACTGGAGCGTCGAGACATACGAGGCAACGTTGTTGTGCGATTCGGCCACGCCCTGGATCGACAGCGTCGTCATGTACGACGGCGGCTGCGGGCGGGCTTCTTCTTCGGCGTCGGTCGAGCCGCCCGCGGCGAGCGAACGCGTGCGTGCGGTCGCCGCGCCGCTGGGCTTCACGGGCGTCCGGCGCGCGGCGATCTTCTTGGACTTCAGCGTCACCTCGGTGAGCGCGACGTTCTCGGGCATGCGGTTGAGCAACTCCGCGAGCACGATCGACCGGGGCGCCCGCTCTTTGAGCGAGGCGGTCAGCGTCGCGCGGGACAGCATCTCGATCTTCTGCTCCTCGAGACGCTTGAGCTGCTCGATCTCTTTCGCCGCCTGCTGGTAGCGAGAGTTGATCTCTTCCTGCTGCTCCTGCACGTCCGACCACCGCTGGTTGGTGACAAAGAACGCGCCGAGCACGCCGGTGATGACCACGAAGAACAGCGTCAGGCCGATGACGTTCGTCCGCCGGTCGTGCTGACGGCTGACGTAGTCCTCGGGTAGGAACGAAGCGCCGTCGCTCGGCCCGGATGACATGAGATTACGCATCAGCGTGTGCTCCTTCTCGCCCGCGGCGCGGCCGCTTAGATATCCGCCGGGCTGAGGCACAGCCCGAGCGGGAGCGCCCAACCGGGCTGCGCTTCCGTGAGATCGATGTTGACCGCTCGGCCCTTCCCGTTCACGCCCTCGATGGGCGTCATCGGGTCCGCGACGTGCGCCGACAACCGCAGCGAGTGCGCCAGCTCGCGCCCCAGCGCCTCGTGACGGGTCTCCCCGCCGACGAACACCGCCCGCGCGACAGGCGCGTCGGGGAAGAGAGCGTTGTGGTACCGCACGCACATGGAAATTTCGTCAGTGAGCGCCTCGAGCTGGTCGCTCAGATCAAGCTCGCCCTGGCGGGCGCCCTCCTCCGGAGGCGTGGCGACGGCCGTGGCCGCGCCCTGCTCGACGGGAGCAACCGCACGTGTGAGGCTCTCGGCGCGCAGGCGGCGCGTCCGCGCCGCCGTCAGCCCGCACCCGAGCTGTTCGCTCGCGAGCTCGTCCATCGTGCGCCCCGCGATCTCGATCGTCTTCGCGAAGACCGGCTTGGACCCGTGGGCGATCACCAGCTTGCTCGTGCCGTACCCGAGGTCGAGCAGGACCGTTGCGCCGTTCCCGGCGCTCTCGCCCGCGATCAGCGGCAGCGCGTGCGTGAGAGCGATGTGCTCGCTGTGGACACCCGCGACCTCAAGCTTGTGCGTGCGCAGGGTCTGGAGCATCCGCAGCACGAGGCCGCGACGCGTCGCGATGCAGATCGTCTCCGTCCGAGAAGACGAGCCCCGCTGCGTCTCGCACACCTCGTAGTGACGGATCACCAGGCTCGACGGGTCGTGCCCGGTCTGCGTCTGGAGCTGGGACGACACGAGCTGGCTCATGTTCGCGCCGTCGGCGCGCTGCACCTGCAGGTGCTGCACCCAGGTCTGGCCAGCCGGCGCAGAGATAATCAACCGCTTCCCGCGGTACTTGCCCTTGCGGATCACCCCGGGCAGGGCGTCGAGCTGGAACTCGAGCCTCTTAAGAGGATCGTTCAGCAGCTCGACGGGCGTCTCCACGCACGACGCCGCGATCAACGAGGGGTGGTCGCCCGGCGCGATCTGCAGCACCTTCATAGTAGAGGCGCCGAAATCGACGCCGATCGCCGGTGTGGTTGCTTTCAGCATGCCGATGGCCATCGACGTCCCCTTCTGCGGGCGCGAAGCACGCGCCGTGGTGGGACATCGGTTGCCCGGGCTCTCCTGTTGACCCCCGACCGCTCTTCTCGGGTCGGCGCGGGCGTTCCACCCTGCCGATCCCCCCGAGACCAGCGCACGCGAACGCTGCGTCCGAAAAAACTACAGACGGGCCGCCGTTTCCCCCAGCCGATCCAGCGCCCCGCGCAGGTCCCACGCCTGGCGACCGCGGTCCCCGGTCGTGTTCGAGATCACCCGGAGTTCCGAGAACCTCGCGCCGCCCCCGACCCGCTGCGCGCCGTGACCCCCACCGCGCCGCCCTCCATCGCCTCCGCGATCGCCCCCGTCCGGCGCTCGATCTCCAGCGCCAGCGCGTCCGTGCCCGAGCACGTCGAGACCGTCGCCACCGCGCCGCTTGCGCCCAGCGTCCGCATCGCCGCCACGAGCCCTTCGTCGCACGCGACGCCCATCCCGCCCTCGGGCCCCGGCGGGAACCCGGCGCTGGCGATGTCCGTGAACCCCTCGGGCGTCTCGAACCCCTCGTCCGCGAAGACCGCACGCGTCGCGACCACCACGTCGCCGAGACCGAGCCCGGATCCCGGGAGCGCCCCGGCGACCCCGAGCGAGATCACCGCCTCGTGCCGCCCGGTCTGAAGGAACCGCGCGGTCGCGCCGGCCGCGGCCGACTTCCCCACGCCCGACACAACGAGATCGAACCGCGGGCCGATCTCAACCAGCGTCCATTCACGCTCACCCGACGAGGGGTCGCCCCCCAGCGCGCGCACGACCGCCTCCGCCTCGATCGCCGCCGCGACGACCAGCAGCGTGCGCCCGTCAACCGTTCCTTCGAGCACGCCCGTCATCCCCCCAGCCTAGCTGTGGCCCGCCCCCGGCGCTTCGCCTACAGTCGCGGCTATGCCCGGCGCCACCGCCCTCACCATCGGGACGTTCGACGGCGCCCACTCCGGGCACGCCGCGCTGGTCCGGCGCGCCCGCGAACTCGCCGGCCCCAAGGGCACGGTCAAGGCCCTCGCTTTCTTCCCGCACCCGATGACCCGCCTCGCCCCGCACCGGGCTCCGGCGGTCCTCACGCCCCTCGACGAAAAAACCCGCCTCCTCCGCGTCCTCGGCGTGGACGAGCTCGTGGTGCTCGCTCCCGACGATGATTTCCTCGCCCTCACCGCAGAGGAGTTCGTCGCCGAGGTCGCGCGAGACCACGCCCCGCGATGGATCGTCGAGGGAGGCGACTTCCGCTTCGGCGCCCGACGGGCGGGCAGCGTCGAGACCCTGCGCGCGCTCAGCGCCGCCCACGGCTACGAAGTGGTCAGCGTCCCCGACGTCGAGATCGAGCTGGCCGACCAGTCGGTCGTCCGCGCCTCGAGCACCATCGCCCGCTGGCTGATCGCGCACGGGCGCGTCGCCGAGGGGGCGCGCGTGCTCGGGCGCCCGTACCGGTTCTTCGGGACCGCGGCGCCCGGCGCCCAGCGCGGGCGCGAGCTCGGGTTCCGCACCGCCAACCTCGTCCCCGAGAACCTCGTCCCCGCCGAGGGCGTCTACGCCGCGACCGCGCACCTGCCCGGCGGCGGGATGCGCTGCGCCGCCATCAGCATCGGGACCAACCCCACCTTTGCGCGCACAGACGCGGCCCCCGTGGTCGCGATCGAGGCGCACGTCCTCGATTGGGACGGCGGCGGCGCGCCCGACTACGGCTACCGCCTCTCGCTCGACTTCCACGAATGGATACGCGAGCAGCGCGTGTACTCCGATCCCGCCGCGCTGGTGGATCAGATCGAACGCGACGTCGAACACGTCCGCGAAGCGTGCGCCGACGCGGCGCCCGAAGGGAGCCCCGCTTGAGCGAGTACGTTTCCACATGCGACGCCGCGGCTATCGTCGCGTGGCTGAAAAAATCCAAACGCGTGGTCGTCACCACGCACACCAAGCCCGACGGCGACGCCGTGGGCGCTTCGCTCGCCATCGCCCGCGCGATCGAACGCGCCGGCGGGGAGGCCGAGATCGCCTACGCCGGGCCGTGGCCCTCGCGGTTCGACCGCATCGTCGAGCCCACCAGCCCCGTCCACCTCGAATCGGAGATAGCGGAGCGCGACCCGCGTTTGCGAGAGCCCGACGCCGTGCTGGTCGTGGACACCGGGAGTTGGGGCCAGCTCCGCGAGATCGCCCCGTGGCTGCGCGCGCGCAAGGACAAGGTCGCGATCGTGGACCACCACCGCGCCGGCGACGCGGAGATCGCGCCTCGCCGACTCATCATCCCCGAGGCGGCCGCGGCCGCGGAGATCATCGCCGGGATCTGCGTCGATCTGCTCGGGCTCGGGTCCGCCGCGGACCTCCCGCGGGCGATCGCCGAGCCGCTGTACCTGGGCATCGCGTCCGACACCGGCTGGTTCCGCCACTCCAACACCACCCCCGCCACGCTGCGCCTCGCCTCCGACCTCCTCGCCGCGGGCGACGATCACCCCGTGCTCTACCAGCGCGTCGAGCAGGGGGACCGCGTCGAGCGGCTGAAGCTCATCGCGCGCGCGCTCGAATCGCTCGAACTCCACGAGGACGGGCGGGTCGCGATCAGCGTTGTCTCGCGCGCCGACTTCGAGTCCACGGGCGGGACGCAGGGCGACACGGGCGGGTTCGCCGAGATCCCCATGTCGATCGCTTCGGTGCGCGTCTCCGCGGCGCTCGCGGAGGTCGCCGGGGAGATCAAGATCAGCATGCGCAGCAAGTCCGCCGACGGGCCGCACGCGCTGGTGGACGTCAACGCCGCGGCGCAGACGCTCGGCGGCGGCGGGCACATCCAGGCCGCCGGCGCGCGCTTCAGCGGGTCGGTGGACGCGGCGAAGAAAGCCGTCCTCCGCGAGCTCCGCGCGAGGGTGGACGGGTGAGCAACGAGCCCTTCAGGCCCAGGCCCACGCGCGAGCGCCGCCCGAACCCGCACAACCGCCCACCGCTGCGCATCATGAACACCACACTCTGGGAGTACCCCTCCCAGCAGTACGGCGACGGGCGCCAGGGCGACAAGAACTACGCCGGTGCGACGCCCTCGTGGGTCATCTGGCAGGTCTTGCAGCGCTACACACGCGAGGGCGACCGTGTCGTCGACCCCATGTGCGGCAGCGGCACCACCATCGACGTGGCGCGCGATCTCAAACGCGACGTGCGCGGGTTCGACCTCAACCCCACCCGCGACGACATCACCCTCAGCGACGCGCGCTCTCTCCCGCTCGACGACGCCTCGTGCGACTGCGTGTTCATCGATCCGCCGTACTCCACGCACATCGATTACTCCGACGACGAGCGCTGCATCGGCAAGCTGGACTCGGGCGGGGACGACGGGGGCGCCGCGTACTACGACGCGATGGGGCAGGTGATCGAAGAGATCCACCGCGTCCTGCGCCCGAAACGTTACATGGCGCTGTACGTCTCAGACTCCTACAAGAAGAACAACCCGCCCGGCTCGCGGTTCATGCCCATCGGCTTCGAGCTCTTCGCGATGATGCGCCAGCGGTTCGAACCCGTGGACATCATCGCGGTGGTGCGCAAGAACCAGAAGCTCGCCCGCGGCGGGTGGAAGAAAGCCGCGGAAGAACAGAACTTCTTCCTGCGCGGCTTCAACTACCTCTTCATCATGAAAAAGGGCGAGTCTCAGCGCGCCCGCCCCCGGCGCAAGTCCGCCAGGGGGTAGTAGGTGTCGCGCCAGCGCACGCCGCCCTCGCGCAGCGTCGCGATCATCGAGTTGAGCAGCAACATCGGCAGGACGACCTGCGCCAGCGGCGCCAGGAGCGCCGGCCACGCCTTCCAGCCCACGCTCCGCGCGAGCACGAACGCCGCGGGGATCGTTGTTCCCAGCCCAGCCAGCGCCGCCCACCCGCCCGGACGCGCCAGCAGCGGGCCGAGCAGGGCGCCCAGCCACAGCGCGAGGAAGAGCGCCAGCGCCGCGCACGACACCAGCGTGCGGTACCGGAAGATCGCGAAGTTGTTCTTGCGCGTCACCGCGAGCAGGTCGCGCAGCGAGACGCCGTACTCGATCTCGACTTCATCGGGCGCCCGAAGCACGTGCGTGCGCGCCCCCGCGCGGTTGGCGAGCACCGCGAGGTACAGGTCGTCGACGATCTCCATCCGCAGCGGCTCGTGCCCGCCGATCGCCTCGTACGCCTCTGTGCGCACCATATTGAACCCCCCGATGCCGACTTGGTGCCCGGGCACGCGGTAGTTGCACAGCGCCGAGCGCACGAAGAACGGACCCATCGCCGTCAGGATCCCCGGGCGGGCAAGCCCGCCGCAGCGTGAGAACCGCGGCAGCAGCGTGATATGCCCGCGACCCGTCCGCTCGGCCGCCCCGACGGCCCGCGCGATCGTGTCTTCCGCGATCCAGACGTCCGCGTCGACAAAGAGCATCCATTCCGGATGATGCTCACGGGCGCGCTGCGCCCCGCGGTGCAGGGCGTGGCACTTGCCGAGCCAGCCATCGGGCAGCGTGTCGATGCGCTCGTGGTGTACGCCCGCGTGGGCGTCGCTCAACGTGCGCAGGATCTCGGGCGTGCGGTCCACGCTCCGGTCGTCGGCGACCACGAGGTGCAGGTCGATCCCCGTCTGCGACACCAGACGCTCGACGGTCTGGGCGATCCGCACTTCTTCGTCACGCGCGGCGACGATCGCGGCGACCCGCGGGCGCCCCGTCGCGAGCGAGCGCCCCAGTCGCGGGACGAAGACGATCGAGGCGACCGCCGCGACGCTGTAGAGGGTCCAGAGCCCGCCGACGATCCAGAGCGCGAGGTTCACGCGGTTGTCTCGTGGACGGCGCCGTCGGAGACAAACTCGTCCCCGCCCGCGTCGCGGTAGACGGCGCGCCCGGCGTCGTCGAGCCCCACCAGCGTGGCGCGCCGGTCGGGGCGTCCGGGGGTATGGACCACGCACGGGTCGCCAACGCCGAAGAGGAGCGCGCGGGCCCGGTCGAGATCGTCGGCGACGCCCTCGCGCGTCAGGGCGGCGGTCAGTCGTGGGGTGAGCGCCGTCAGGACGTCGTTCGGGGTCGGCGGGGTCGGGAGCCGCTCGGCGAGCGAGGTCGCGCGGGCGGGTGGCGGCAGGGGGGGCGGGTCGTTGGCGACGTTGACGCCGCAGCCCACGAGGGCCCAGCCGTTGACGATCTCGGTGAGCACCCCGGCGATCTTCTCGCCCCCCACGAGCACGTCGTTGGGCCATTTGAGGCGGGCGTCGGGACAGAACCCGGCGATGGTCTCGGTCAGCGCGACGCCCAGGCGGAGGCCCAGGCCGTCGAGCAGGCGGGGCGGGCTGGAGGTCAGCGGCCAGGCGAGGGTGGCCCAGAGTCCCCCGGCGGGGCTCGACCACGCCCGCCCATCGCGGCCGCGGCCGCCGGTCTGGGTCTCGGCGACGATCCAGAAGGGGGAGTTCTCGGCCCCGATCCGCTCCCGGGCGTCGAGGTTGGTCGAGCCCGTCTCGCGGAGGCGGGTGATCGGGATGGGGGCGTGATCGGGCATCGGGGGGTGGGATCGGGCGGATTGTTGGGGCGGGAGCCTTGCCTCAGGCGGGGGGCGGGTCGATACTACCCCGACGTGAGCCTCCCCCGACGCCAACCCGGCAGCGACCTGACCCTCCGCGTGAGCGGGGCGGTTCTGGCGGTGCTGACGTTCGCGGCGACGGTCTCGGCGGCCTCGGCGGGTTCGATCCCGCCGGCGGCGCTGGCCGGGATGCTCATCGTCAGCGTGGACGCGGGCGGCGGGATCGAAGAGATCGCCGCGGCCCCCGGCGCCGACGCCCCCGCGCCAGTGCGCACCACAGCGAACGACGCGCGCGTCGGGATTGTCCCGCCGCACCGCGCGCCGCTCGACGAGCGTTTGATGGACCTGCCGCCGCCCGCCGCGGGCTGAGCAGCCGTCCGTCGATCCATCCCCCGCGGGCCCGTGCCCGCGCTCGTCAGTCCATCCAATCAATCCAACGCTGTGAACCCGCCCGCGCCGCGTGCGCCGGGCGTTGTGTGAGCCCGCCATGTCCACGAACAAGACCGCTGATATCCCCCTGATCGGCCCCCTCGTCCGCACCCTTTTCGGCGCCCGCAACGAGCGCTTCGTGAAGCGCTACACCTCCCGCGCCGAGGCCATCGGGGCGCTGGGTCCGGATCTCGAGGACCTGACCGACGTCGAGCTCAAGGCCAAGACCGAGGAGTTCCGCGGGCGGTTCGCCAACGGGGAGAGCGCCGGGTCGTTGCTGATCGAGGCCTTCGCCGTCGCCCGGGAGGCGATGGACCGCGCCGTCGGCATCCGCAACGTCTTCAACCCCGAGCACAGCGCCGCGTTCGACGCCGACCGCCTCCCCGCCGACGCCCGCAGCGCCTACGACGCGATCGTCGCGGAGCTGGAGACGATGGAGCCCGCGGCCCCCGAGGGCGAGTTCCTCGGGTGCGCCGAGCCGGTCCCCGCGTGGCGGTCTGTCGAGATCCCCCCGATGTTCTACAAGGCGGTCCGCGAGCTCTACCCCGAGAGCCGCCCGCCCTTCCGGGCCCGCCCGTTCGACGTGCAGCTCATCGGCGCCATGGTGCTGTTCCAGGGCAAGATCGCCGAGATGAAGACGGGCGAGGGCAAGACCATCGTCGCCCCGCTCGCGTGCTACCTCGCGGCGCTCGAGAGCATGCAGAGCCACGTCGTCACGGTGAACGACTACCTCGTCCAGCGCGACCGCGACTGGACCTTCCCCTTCTTCCACGCCCTCGGGCTCACCGTCGGCGCCATCCACCCCCAGCACATGCAGCCCGAGGACGTCAAGCGCCGCATGTACGACTGCGACGTGGTCTACGGCACGACGAGCGAGTTCGGGTTCGACTACCTCCGCGACAACATGAAGCGGAGCGTCGATCAGCAGGTGCAGCGCACCCGCGAGTTCGCGGTCGTTGACGAGGTGGACTCGATCCTGATCGACGAGGCGCGCACGCCGCTGATCATCTCGGGCCCCGCGCACGACGACGAGCCGCGCTACGACCTCGCGAACACGCTCGCGAAGCACCTCGTCGAGAAGCAGGCGGAGTGGAACACCGCCGACGAGCGGGTCCGCGCCGCCGAGCGCCGCATCAAGGGGCTCGAGGGCGACATCCGCAACGCCCGCGACAAGGCCGCGATCGTCCCGATGCAGCAGGAGATGGAGGAGCTCAAGAAGCAGCTCCCGCAGCTCGAGGCCGAGCGCGATATGCACCCGCAGTACTACGAGGTCGAGCTCGACCGCAAGAGCGCGCACGTCACGCACCTGGGCACCCAGGAGGCGCAGAAGGCCGCCGGGATCGGGTCGTTCTACGTCGGCGAGAACATCGATGTGCCCCACCTGCTCGAGCAGGCGATCCGCGCCCACGTGGTCTACGAGCGCGACAGGGACTACGTCGTGATGCCGGTGGACGAGGGACCGAGCGGCAGGAGCCGGGCGGTCGTCATCGTGGACTCCTTCACCGGCCGCCTGCATGATCGGGCGCCAGTGGTCCGAGGGGCTGCACCAGGCGATCGAGTGCAAGGAAGGCGTCCCGATCAAGAAGGAGACGCAGACCGTCGCGTCGATCACGATCCAGAACTTCTTCAAGCTCTACGACCGCCTCGCGGGTATGACGGGCACCGCCGACACCGAGGCGCAGGAGTTCCACGACATCTACAAGCTCGACGTCGTGGTGATCCCGACGAACCGCCCGATGGTCCGCGCCGATCACAACGACGTGATCTTCCTCTCTGAGCGCGACAAGTGGGACGCGATCGTCGAGGAGATCAAGGCGTTCAACGACGTCGGGCGCCCCGTCCTCGTGGGCACCACCAGCGTCGAGAGCTCCGAGCAGCTCGCGCAGATGCTCCAGAAGAAGCACCAGATCAAGCACGAGGTGCTCAACGCCAAGCAGCACGAGCGCGAGGCCCACATCATCGAGAACGCCGGCTCGCTCGGCGCCGTCATGATCGCGACGAACATGGCCGGTCGCGGCACCGACATCAAGCTCCAGCGCTTCACACGCGAGCAGCTGCTCGATCACTGGAAGCGCCGCGGCATCGCGCCCGCGGAGCTCACGACCGGGGCCAGCGACGAGGAACTCCGCGAGATGGTGTTCCGCAAGGTGGCGCCGAAGACGATCGGCGTCAGCAAGGACGAAGCGAAGTCCATGCCCTTCGACGAGCTCGAGCTCCAGCTCCTGCGCCACTGGGCCGGGCAGAGCACGTTCGTCGACGAGAAGCGCATCGCGCGCCTCGACGCCGAGACGCTCCGCGAGGAGCTCGACGCGGGCGGGGCGCTTCCTGCTCCACCGCTTGAGCTGGGTCGAGAGCGCGGAAGAGCTCGGCGGGCTGCACGTCGTGGGCACCGAGCGCCACGAGTCACGCCGCATCGACAACCAGCTGCGCGGTCGTTCCGGTCGCCAGGGCGACAAGGGGTCCTCGCGCTTCTTCATCTCGCTCGAAGACGATCTCATGAAGATGTTCGCCGGCGAGACGACGATGAAGATCCTCTCTCGCCTTGGTATGAAGGAAGGCGATTCCATCGAGCACCCGATGCTCTCCAAGAGCGTCGAGCGCGCCCAGCGCAAGGTCGAGGAACGCAACTTCCACGGGCGCAAGCAGCTCCTCGAGTACGACGAGGTCATGGAGCACCAGCGCCAGGCCTTCTACGGGCTGCGCCAGCGCACCATCGAGGGGCGTCGCCTCCGCGAGCTGCTCTTTGAGTACATCTCGGATTCGGCGCGCGACGCGACGGACCGGTTCCTCGACCCGGACTACCCCGCCGAGTGCATCGCCGAGGCGCTGCGCATGCAGCTGGACATCTCCATCGCGCCCGAGCGCCTGCGCGGTCGCGAGGTCGAAGAGGTCGAGCGGCGCATCCGTCTTGACGCCAAGGACGAGGCGAAGGCGATGATCGCGGTCACGATCGGCGAGTACCTCCCCGACGCGGACGTGGCGCCGGGCGAGGACGACACCGACTACTCCCACCTCTCGGATTGGGCGCAGCGCGAGTTCGGCGTGGGCCTCTCCCCCGAGCAGCTCCGCACGATGAGCAAGCGCGAGATCGAGAACACGCTGCTCGACGCGGCGGAGGCGAAGATCGACAGCGCGGACCTCGGGCTCGTGCAGCAGTACCTCGTGAAGGATTACGGGCTTGGGCGTCTGGTCGCGTGGTGCCGGGACCGGTACGGCATCGAGCTCGAGACGGCTGCGATCGCCGCCGCCGAGACGGCCGCCGACGCGAACGCCCTCGCGGTTGAGCAGATCGTCGAGAAGGTGCGGGCGCTCTACCGCGACCGCGAGATCGAGACGCCCGTGGAATTCGCGATCGGGATGACCATGCAGCTCATGGGTCAGGGCGCCGTCGAGCAGGCGGGCGCCGGGCTCGCGCGCTGGGCGAACACCCGGTACGACCTCGGCTGGGAGAACGACGCGATCCAGACGCGCTCCCCCGAAGAGGTCAAGCGCGAGCTGAGCGAGGCTTCCCAGCGCTTCGTTGACGAGAACCGCGTCGAGGCGATCGCGGCCGAGGCGCAGGCGATCGAAGACCGCGACGAGCTCGACGCGTTCTTCAAGGAGCGCTTCAACGCGCCGCCGCTGCCAGCGTGGGCCCGTCGTCTCAAGGGCGATGAGTTCAAGGCCGCGGTGCGGGCGCGTGTCGAGGCGGTCACCCGGGGCGAGATGGTGCAGTTCGAGCGGGCGATCCTGCTCGACGTGCTCGACCACGCCTGGCGCGACCACCTCTACTCGATGGACCAGATCCGCGCGACGATCGGCTTCCGTTCCTACAGCCAGCTCGATCCGCGCATCGAGTACAAGCGCGAGGGTACGAAGGAGTTCGACCGGATGCAGGAATCCGTGCGCGACCGCGTGACGGACCTGCTGCTCAAGGTGCGGATGGCGCCGCAGGGGAGCGCGGCTCGCCGGCCGGCCGCCGCCCCGCCGCGCAAGCCCGCCTCGCCCATGCCGATGGGCGGGTCGATCACGGGCCCCGGGTTCGCGTAAGAGGGAAGGGGAGGCGCGGTCAGAGCGACTCGTCGATCGCCTTCTCGAAGATGACGAGGTTCTCGCTGCGATCGACGTCCCAGCGGATGCCGATGATGTCGTACCCGGCGGCGACGCCGAAGTGCAGCATCGCGCGGTGCTTGTTGCCGGTCTCGAACCGGATCGCGCGGTAGCCGCGCTCGCGGGCCCAGTCCTCGGCGGCGTTCATGAGCTGGGACGCGACGCCCATCCGTCGCGCGTCGGGGAGGACCCCGACGAGCCACGAGAAGTAGACAGAGGGCTTGAGCTCCATCCCGGCGAGGAACCCGACGGCCTCGTCCTTGATGCGTGCGCCGAGGACGAGCGGGTTCATGCGGTTGCGGAAACGGCGCTCGAAGAACGCCAGGTCGCGCTCGGGGCGGAACACCTGATTGTTCAGGTGCGTGAGCAGCGTGAGGTCCGTCGGGTCCAGCCGGTCGATGACGATCTCAGCCACAGGTCGCTCCCTGCACGCGCGCTAGACGCGCGACTGGTACGAACCGTCCGCGGTCGAAACGCGGATGCTGTCGCCGGTGTTAATGAAGTTGGGCACCTTCGTCAGGAGCCCTGTCTCGCACGTCGCTTCTTTAAAGACGTTCGTCACCGTCGCGCTCTTGACGCCCGGGGGCGTGTCGGTGATCTCGAGCTCGACGGACGCCGGGAGTTCGATCAGCAGCGGCGTGCCCTCGTGGACCAGCACGGTGCAGGACGTGTTGGGGCGCAGGAACTTCATGGAGTCGCCCGCGAGATCCTGGTTGAGCGTTACCTGGTCGAAGGTCTCGTTGTCCATGAAGACAAAGCCGTCGGCGTCCTGGTAGAGGTACTCCATCTCGCGTCGGTCGAGGCTGGTGCCGTCGAGCGTGTCGGAGGAGCCGAGGCGCTTCTCGGTGTACGAGCCGGTGGAGACGTCCCGGAACTTCGCCTGCACGTACGCGGGGCCCTTGCCGGGCTTGACGTGGTCGGTGTTCACACAGACGAAGAGGCGTCCGTCCATCTTGACGGCCACGCCGGGCTTGAGATCGTTCGCTCGCACGGTGATGTACTCGCAGTCGCTAAAGGTCTAGTCTTTCGGAAAGTCCGACACCCATAGTACCAGCGGGCCCCGCCAGCGGGCCGAGCGGAGGCTGCGATGAGCGAGACGACGCACACCGGGATCACCAGGCGGGCCTTTAGCGCCGCTCTCGCCGCGGCCGCCGGGGGCGCGCTCCTCGCCCCCGACGCCCTCCTCCGCGCCGCGCGGGCACAGGGCCCGGACGCGCTCGCGATCCGCGTTGTCGCCCCCGGCGTCAGCGTCATTACCGGTCGCGGGGGCAACGCGCTCGTCGCCGTCGGCGATGACGGCTCGCTCCTGATCGACACCAAGCTCCCCGGCGCCGGCCAGGCCCTGCGCGAGATGGCCGAGGGGCTGGGCGTCCCGGTCGGCGCGGTGATCAACACCCACCACCACGGCGACCACACGGGCGGGAACCCGGCGTTCACCCCCGACGTCCCGGTCCATGCGCACCCCGCATGCGCCGGGCGCGTGCGCGAGCAAATCGCCGCCGCCGGCAACGACGCGACGCCCTTCCTCCCGACGCGCGAGGCCGGGCCCGACACGACTCTTGAACTCGCGGGGATGAAGGCCCAACTCTGTCACGCCGGCCCCGGGCACACCGACAACGACCTCTTCGTCTTCCTCCCCGAGCAGAACGTCCTGCACACCGGCGACCTCGTTTTTCACAACGTGCACCCCTTCGTCGACCGCCCGGCCGGCGCGACGAGCGCGGGCTGGATCCGGTCTTGCGAGGCCATGCTCGAGCTCTGCGACGAAAAAACCGTGGTGATCCCGGGGCACGGCGAGGTGGGCGGGGCGGCCGCGATCGAGGCTCAGATCCGCTATTTCCAGGCGGTTCGGGCGGCGATCGGGGAGATCGTTGACGCGGGAGGCCCCCGCGAGGCGGCCGGGCAGGTCAGTCTTACCCTCTTTGAGGGCATGGGTTTCGAGCGTCTCCGGGTCCGCGCGATGGAGGCGGTCTACGACGAGATGCTCGAGGCCAAGGGCGGCTAAATACCTATTTTCACAGGGGCTCCCGCCTCCGTCACCCCTTCGCAACTGACTCAACCTTAGCGCGATTTCTGTTCCTTCGGACCCGCGAACCGCTACTCTGTGCGAGCCCTCGGGGGAGGGCGTCGGGCGGTCGACCCCGCCCGGTTGGTGAGAGAGACACGTTTCATCAGGAGATAGAGACATGAAGAGCATCATCACCGCCGCGGCTGTCGCCGCCTTCGCCGGCTCCGCGTTCGCCGGCACCACCGCTTTCCTCGAGGACTTCGAGGGCGCCGCGCAGTACACCACCTCCACGCCCGAGTTCTCCGACGGCGCCGGCGACTTCTGGGGCAACTCCGCCACCACCAGCTGGGGCACGTTCGTCAACTACAACGGCGCCGACGGCAACTACTTCGCCGGCATGGACCTCGACGGCGAAGGCGCCGGTCTTCCCCTCACCCAGACCTTCAACACCTTCTCCATCGCGGGCCTGACCGACCTCAGCGTCTCGGTCGACCTCGCCGAGGACGAAGACCCCGGCAACGAGGACTGGGACGACCTCGACTACGTCTCCTTCGAGTACCAGGTCGACGGCGGCGCCTGGCAGAGCCTCTTCGATGTGATCAACATCGAACTCGGCAACCCCTTCAACGAGCAGCCCGGCGTCAACGGCAACGCCGGCATGCCCGTCACCGACACCTTCACGACCTTCAGCTTCGCCCTCGCCGGTGTGTCCGGCAACGACATGGCCCTCCGTGTCATCTGGCAGCTCGACGCCGGCGACGAAGACCTCGCCATCGACAACGTGCTCGTCACCGGCGTGCCCGTGCCCGCCCCCGGCTCGGCCGCCCTCTTCGGGCTCGCCGGCTTCGCGGCCTCCCGCCGTCGTCGCGCCTGATCCGGCACGACCGATACGAATTGCGAGAGAGAGAACCCCGTCGTGCGCTGCACGGCGGGGTTTTTTCGTGTGCCCGTTTCTCGCGGAAAGAGGCTTGACCAGCTCCCAAAGATAGTGAATACTAACACTAGTTAGTGTTCACTATAGATCGGAGCCGGCCATGGCCACACCCTCTGACGTCCTCCTCGACCGCCTCGACGAGATCGCTCGACGACTCGCCCGGCTCGAATCCGCCGTCATCCCCTCCGATGGGGCTCGGACGCGGAACCCCGTCCCCGAACCAGAGGAACCGGCTGCCCGTGCTCCTGCTTCTGAGCCGGCGCCAGAACCGCAGCCGCAGGCTCGAACCTGAACCAGAGATTGAGCTTGAGCCGGCGCTCGCGCCCGCCGCGATCGCGGTGGCTCCGCCGAGCACCGCGCCGCGCCCGGAACGGACTCGCTCGGCGCCGCCCGCGCCCGAGCCCGGGGGCCTCACGCTCGAGCGGTTCGTGGGCGGGCGACTCTTCGCGGTCGTCGGCGCTCTGGTGGTGATCGCCGGCGCGGGCTTGGGCATGAAGGTCGCGTGGGATCTCGGGTACTTCCGTCTGCTCAACGACGCGGGCAAGAGCGCATCGATGGGCGGCTTCGGCGCTGTGCTCGTGCTGGCCGGCGAGTTCGCGCGCCGGCGCTGGGGACGCGCCGCGGGCGAGGGGCTGAGCGCCGCGGGGCTTGGCGTCCTCTTCGCGACGGTGTACGCGATGACCGCCCGGTTCGGCCTCCTCGGCTGGACGCCGGGGATCGGCGCGCTCCTGGGCGTCGCGGTGCTGGGGTTCGCGGTGTCGGCGCGCGCCGGGATGGTAGTGACCCCCGCGGTGACGGTCGTCGGCGCCTTCGCCGTCCCGCTGCTTATGGGCGAGCCGACGGGATCGCCCGGCGTGCTGGCGCTCTACTGGCTGGCGCTGAGCGCGCTGGCGCACGCCCTGTGCGCGTTCCGCGGTCTGAACTTTGCGCCTGCCCGTACCTTCGCGTGGTGGGGAAGCATCATCGTCGGCGGCGGGTGGGCGTACGCGTTGCTCGAGCGAGGGGACGCCGCGTGGCCCGTCGCGTATCTCGCGGGCGTGTGGATGCTCGCCCACGCCGAGCTCTGGCGGTCGTGCGCACGGCGCGCCGAGGAGTGGCCCCGCTTCCTGCTCCAGCGATCGATCGGCGGCGCGGTCAGCACGACGCTCTGGACGCTCGTGCTCGGCTTCCTCGGCGCTCACGCGCTGGGATGGGAGCCGTGGGCGCTGCCCGCGGCGCTCGCGGCGGCGAACCTCGGGGCGGGCGTCTCGCTGGTTGGCGTGCGCGGGCTGATGCGCACGCCGAAGGAGCCCGCGGAGATTCTCGCGGTCACGCTGGCGATCGTCGGCGGTTCGCTCGCGATCCTCACGGGTCTGCTCGCGCTGGGCGGGTGGTTCGAGCCGGTGGCGTTCACGCTCGCGGGCGCCGCGTGCGTGATGGCCGGGACGCGCACGCGCGCCGGGTGGATCCGCGTGTACGGCTTTGTGACCCTCGCCCTCGGCACGCTGCTAGCGCTGGCGGCGCAGCCTCTCCGCGAGGGGGTGAGCGTGTCGGTCGGGGAGATCGAGCTGACGCGATGGTCGGGCGTGGTGGGCGTCGCGGGCGCGGCGTGGCTGGCGTCTGCGGTCGCGGTGCGCGCGACACAGGCGGCGCCCGCCCTCGCGGGTCTCGCGCTCGGGCTCATGGGGCTGGCGCTCGTGGACGACACGCCGGACCTGCGATGGCTCGGGCCGGCGTGGGGCGTTCTCTCGTTCGCGTTCCTCCTCGGTCATCGCGCCGAGCCACGCCTGCGTCTCGACCTCGTTGGGTTGACCGGGCTGCTGTTTGCGACACTCGCGTGGGCGCCCTCGTACCTCGCCGACGGCTGGGAGAGCGGGGCGGTCTACGGCGCCGGCGCGCTGAGCGTGCACCAGGGCGTGCTCGTCGCGGCGGGGCACTGCGCGGCGCTGCTGTTTGCGGCGCGTATGGTCGGGTCTTGGCACGGCGCGGATGATTTCGCGTCGGGCCTCGCGGGCGTGTCGCGCGGGGTCGTGGTGGTTCTCTCGTTGGTCGCGACCTCGTTCGACGTTGCGCGCCTCGCGGAGGTGATGACGGACGATGAGACGGCGCGCCGCGCGGCGGTGTCGATCTGGTGGGGGCTCTACGGGCTGGGGCTTCTTGCGCTGGGCGGGTGGCGACGGCTGGCGCTGGCGCGGCACACAGGGCTGGCGCTGCTGAGCGTCGCTACGCTCAAGGCGGTGTTCTTCGATCTCGCGGCGGTGGCGCCGGGATGGCGCGCGGCGTCGTTCCTGCTGCTGGGCGTCTTGTTGTTGATCGTCGCGACGGCCTACGCGCGTTCGGCGGCGCAGGGCGGCGTCAGTCCGTCTGAGCCTGAGCGCTGACGGTGAGCTCCGCGCCCGCCTGCTCGCCTGCGTCGTTCTGGGCGTGCAGGCGCCCGGCGCGGTGGGTGGACCAGTCGGTCACGAGGCGGTCGGGCGCGGTGTCATCGCTCTGCGTGCGGATGACGTTGTAGTGGCTGTCGCGCTGCGCGGGCAGGAAGCCGGCGTCGCGGATGAGCCGGCACAGCACCGCCTCGTCGAGGCAGTACGTGGTGCCCGCGCTGGAGACGACGTTCTCTTCCATCATCACCGAGCCCATGTCCGACGCGCCGAAGAAGAGCGCCGTCTGCCCGACGTGCGGGCCCATGGTGACCCAGCTGGAGCCGATGGAGTAGATGTTGTCGAGCATGAGGCGCGACACGGCCTGTGTGCGCAGGTACTCGACGCTGCCGGCCATGCGCACGCGCCGCCCGAACTCGGGGTGGGCTTTGGGGTCGCCGTCGCCGCGCAGGGTGGCGACGACGTCGCCGGGGAAGGGCTCGTCGAGCTCGCTCTCGTCGCGTCCCCAGTCCTTGACGCGCCCGAGGGGTGTGTTCTCGCGCTGGAAGGGCCAGGAGATGAAGGCGAGGCAGCGCCCGCCGGCGATGGTGTCGCCCGTGACGGGGTGGGTGACGCCCTCGCCGAACTCCGCGAGCGAGCGGTCCTGCCACTGGCGCGCGAGCGCCATGTGGTGGACGCGGTCGGCGCGCCCCTCGATGTGCCCGAACATCATCGTGCAGCTGGTGACCATGCCCAGCGACTGCGCGGCGTGCATGACGGTGAGCCACGCGTCGGCGGTGCACTTGCCGAGTCCGATCTTGCGGCGCACGGGGTGGGAGAAGATCTCGCCGCCGCCCCCGGGGAGGGAGTCGAGCCCGGCGGCCTGCAGTCGCGCGAGCACCCATCGGATCTGGTCGTAGAGCGTTTCGCCCGGCGGGGAGAAGAAGTTGACGAACTCGATCAGCTCGGGCGGGCTGAAGGCGTGGATGTTCACATGGGGGAAGCGCGTCTTGATGGAGCGCAGGAGATCCTCGTACCACTCGAGGGGGAGGGCGGGGTTCATGCCGCCCTGCATGAGGATCTGCGTGCCGCCGATCGCCGAGAGCTCGGCGATCTTCTCGTGGATCTGTTCGTGCTCGAGGGTGTAGGCGTCGTGGTCGTCCGCGTCGCGCCGGAAGGCGCAGAACGTGCACTTGGCGGTACAGACGTTGGTGTAGTTGATGTTGCGATCGATGATGTAGGTGCGGAGTGAATCGCCGTGGAGGGCTCGGCAGCGGGCGTCGGCCGCGCGGGCGAGGGTCCAGAGGGGGGCGGATTCCAATAACTCGAGGCCCTGCTCGGGCGTGACGCGGAGGGCGCCCGCCGCGACGTCGCGGAGGAAGCCCGGGTCGGTCGCGCGGTGCTGCGGGGCGCTGGCTGGCGGGGCGTAGATGGGGGGCATCGGGTCCGGTCTCCGTCAGGTGGGCATGGTACGCGCAAGCGGGGCCGCGGGCAGGCTTTCGGGGGGGACGGATCGGGCTTCAGTCGGTCGCGAGGGCAGCCGATAAGCGACCCGGCGGATCCGCCCGCCGGGAGGCATCGAGTGTTCGATCCCAAACCACACATGAGTCAGGCGCTCGCGCACCTGCGCTTTAGCGTGCAGCTGTGCGCGCTGGCCCTCGGGCTCGCGCTCGCCGCGAACGTCGGGGTGTGGGCGGTGGTCCACTTCACGGACGCCCGGTGGACGGAGGAGACGGCGCAGGTCGAGACGGCTCCTCCCCCGCAGGTTGTGGGCGGCGGCGCGGTGAGCCGGACGGGCAAAGAGGTTGTGCAGCGACAGGCGACGGTCGAGGAGATCCGTCGCGTGCCCAGCACCACCGAGGTCACGCTCCGCGACACGTGGACCATCAGCGCATGGTTCGGGTGCATCGCCGCGCTCGCGCTGCTGATCGTCACTCTGGAGGGGGTGATGATCGGCGCCGGGGTGAACGTGCCCGGGATCGAAAAGAGCGTGACGGCGGGGACGTGGGCGATCGTTGTCGCCCTGCTGTGCCTCCCGATGCAGTCGCTGATCCCGGCGTTCCCGACCGACGGCGTGTTCGGCTCGTACCACGCGATGGCCGACGCGTCGGAAGCGATCAAGTCCGGCGCCGAGAACGCGCCGGGGCAGCTCGGCGTGCTCGCCCAGCGGTTCCTGCTCCCGATCACGTGCCTCGCGCTGACCGCGTTTGTCGCGGTGCGGTTCTCGAGCGGGATCGAGGCGGGCGTCCTGGCCCGCAGCGAGGGCGAGGCCGAGATCCTACTGATGGAGGAGATGGAGCGATCGCGGAACGCGAGCGCCAAGCAAGGGCGCGCTCAGGGCGCGCTCTCGATGACCATCCACGACGACGCGCCCCCGCCGCCCGCGGCCCCGGCTCGCCCCGAGCCGCTCCAGCGCCCGATCACGGCTCCCCAGCAGGGCGACGCCCCTCGCCGGGTTATCTAAGCAGCCGGGGAAGCATCCTTTACGGTCTCGGGTGAAACCGCTGGTGCACGTCCTTGAGGCGTGCTTTATCGACGTGGGTGTAGATCTGCGTCGTCGCGATGTCGGCGTGCCCGAGCATCTCCTGGACCGCTCGGAGGTCGGCGCCGCCCATGAGCAGGTGCGTCGCGAAGCTGTGGCGCAGGGTGTGGGGGCTGACCTTGCCCGGGAGCCCGGCGTCGGCCGCGGCCTTCTTGACGACCCGCCAGACCATGCTCCGTTCCAGCGGGCGCCCGGTGCGTGAGAGCAGCAGGCGCCCCCGGTCGAGGGGCGGGTTGCGCACGAGCTGGGGTCGGCAGTCTGTCATATAGGTTTCGAGGGCCGCCTCGGCCGGCTCGCCCATGGGCACCAGGCGCTGGCGGCGTCCCTTCCCGGTGACCTTCAGCACCCGCAGCGCGGGGTGGAGGGCGTCGGCGTCGAGGTCCGCGGCTTCCGAGGCGCGGAGCCCGCAGGCGTACATCAGTTCCAGCAGGGCACGGTCGCGGAGGTGCAGCGGGGGGCCGCTCGCGACCGGCTGGACGGCGCCGAGCATCCGCTTCACCTGAATGGGGGAGAGGGTGCCCGGCAGGCGTTTCCAGCGGGTGGGCTGGTCGAGGAGGTCGGCGGGGTTCTGCTCGAAGACGCCTTCGCTGGTCAGCCAGCGGCAGAAGACTTTGATCGTGGCGAGGTGACGGGCCACGCTCGACGAGGCCATCTCCTTTTCCCGCTTGAGGTTGGCGAGGTGGTTGGAGAGATCGCGGGAGGTGAGGGTCGCGGGCTCGGGGTCGCCGAGGTCCTCGGCGAGATCGCGCAGGTCGGCCCCGTAGGCGGCGAGTGTGGCGGGGGCGAGGCCGCACTCCACGCGGAGGTAGGTCAGGAACCGTCGTCTGGCGGCGTCGAAGGTGCGCACAGAGGAGAGGATCGGGCGTTTCGGGGCTGCGCGGTCACTTCGTGCGCGTCCTGGGCGCGGATCGTGCGCGGGGCACGGCGTAGCGGGGGCGGGGGGGCTGGCGCCGGGGTTGTGTAGGACGGGTGGGCGCAGGACGCGCCCGGTGTTTTGCAGGAAGCGAGGTCGGTGATGCGGAGCGTCACGCCACACACGAAGAACATCACCCGCGGAGCGGCTCGGTCGAGCGGACCCGAGACCGTTCCCGCGGGATCGGACCTCGGTGCGCTGGGTCGGCGCGTGCTCGCTGGCGCGAGCGCGGCCGCCGCGCTGCACCTGGTCCAACGAACCCAGGCCGTCACGGACGACGCCCGCATCAACGCTCCTTCGTGGGGCGGGGAGGTCGCGCCGTGAACTACGGGTTCTACATGTCCACCGCCGGGCTCTTAACGGGCAGCCACGCGATGGACGTGGCGTCGAACAACCTCGCGAACGTGGAGACGCCCGGCTTCAAGGTGGATGTCTCGATGGTGCGCTCGCGGGACGTCGCGCGGGTCGAGGACGGTCTCCACCACCTGCCGTCGAACCTGATGCTCGAGCGTCTGGGCGGCGGGGTGACGCCGTGGCCGGCGCGGATCGACTTCAAAGAGGGATCGCTCGACGTGACGGAACGCCCGCTCGACGCGGCGATCCGGGGCGAGGGGTTCTTCGTCGTGCGCGACGGCTCGGCGCCCGCGGGCGACCGCGAGCGTCTGACGCGCGACGGGCGGTTCCTGGTGGACGGGAACGGGCGTCTGGTGACGCACGACCACGGGCGCCCGGTGCTCGACGAGAACAACCGTCCGGTCCTGATCCCCGTGGGCACGAAGCCGTCGATTAACGCGAGCGGCGAGGTGCTCGCCGACGACGAGGTTGTCGGGCGGCTGAAGATCGCGACGGTCGCGGACGTGCGCGGGCTGATCAAGGACGGCGACGGGCTCTTCCGCTCGGCGGGCCCGCTCGCGGGTCTGCTGACGCCGGTCGAGAACCCGCGCGTCCAGCCCGGGGCGATCGAGCGCAGCGGAGCCGACCCGATCAAGGCGATGACCGACGTGCGAGCGGCGAACTCCATGGCGTCGCGCAACGCGCGAATGATCGACATACACAACGACGCCATGCAGTTGGCGATTTCCCGTCTCGGACGGGTGAGCTAAGAGGAGAACGTAGATGGCCGTCATCGCACTGAATTCCGGCGCCAGCGCCCTGAGCGCTCTGAGCACACGGATGGACGTGATCGCCAACAACCTGGCGAACATGAACACCGACGGCTTCAAGGCGAGCCGCGCGAACTTCCAGGACCTGATCTACCAGGAGCGCGCGCACCCCGGCGTCGAGAACGCCAACGGCGACCAGCGCCCCACCGGCCTGTACGTCGGTCTCGGCGTAAAGGTGTCGGGCACGCAGCTGAACTTCGCGCAGGGCTCGCCGATCGTCACCGACAACCCGTACGACATCATGATCGACGGGCGCGGGTTCTTTCAGGTGAACGTCGAGCCGGACACGGCCGAGGGCGGCGTCGCGTACACGCGGGCCGGCAACTTCACGCTTAACGAGGACGGCGAGCTGGTGCTCGCGAACGACCAGGGGCGGCGCATCGAACCGAACATCACGATCCCCGACGACGCGATCGGCGTCGAGATCACCGGCGACGGTCAGGTGTACGCGATCTTCGAGGGGCAGGCGGCGCCGCAGAACGTGGGCGAGCTGGAGCTCGCGGCGTTCATCAACGAATCGGGCCTGCGCCGCATCGGCGAGAACCTCTACGGGGAGACGGCCGCGTCGGGCCCGCCCATCACCGGGGCGCCCGGGGAGACGGGTCTCGGGACGATCACCCAGGGCGTGATCGAGGGCTCGAACGTTGACCCGACGCTGGAGCTGATCGGCCTGATCCGCACGCAGCGCGCCTACGAGATGAACAGCCAGACGATCAAAGCCGCCGACGAAGTGATGCGCCAGGTGGCGCAGCTCGGGCGATAAGCCATGATCCGCGCGGCCCTCCTTTCACTGCTGTGCGTCTCGCAGGCCTTCGGCGCCGCGACGGTGACGCTGCGCGATTCGGCGGCGCTCGCGGGCCCGTCCGTGCTGCTCGGCGATATCGCGGACATCGAGGGCGCCGACGCCGACGGGCTGCGCGAAACGGTCGTGCTCGAGGAGCTGCCGGCGGACGGGCTGGTGCGTCTGGACGTCGTGCGCGGCGCGCTCGACGACGCGGGCGTGAACTGGGGGCGGGTCGCGCTGCGCGGCGGGGCCTGCCGAGTCCGTCTCGGCGAGATCCGCATGGCGCCAGTGCGGCGCGAGCTCACGGGCGACGAGCCCTTGTTCGACGTGATCGAGCTCGCGGGCCCGGAGACGCCGCGCACGCGGATCGCCCGGTACCTCGCGGAGTTGTACGACGTCCCGAACGAGGGCCTGCGGGTCCGGTTCGACGTGGCGGACGAGCGGTTCCTCGATGAGATCCCCGCCGGGATGCGGTTCGACGTGACGGTCGGCTCGGGCTCGGCGTCCGAGCGGGCGCCGGTGCAAGTGCTCGTCTTCGACGGCGACCGCGTCCACGCGACGCGCACGGTGCGGGCGGACGTGCGGGTGCGCCGGCGTGTGCTGCAGCTGACGCGGACCGTTGACCGGGGCGAGCGGATCGACGCCGGGGCGCTCAACGCGATGGAACGATGGGTCTCGCCGGGCGGGTCGCCCGTGGTGAGCGAGATGGACGGCGCGCTGGGCCAGCTGGCCCGGACGCGGCTGGGCGCGGGCACGGTGGTGCGTCAGGCGCACCTCGATCTCCCGATCCTGATCCGGCGGAACGACCTCGCGACGGTGCACTGTCTGAGCGGGTCGGTCTCGCTTCGGGTGCAGGCGCGGGCGCAGGAGGACGGGCGCGAGGGGGACGTCATCGAGTTCCGCAAGGGGCGTCGGGGCGAACCCTTCCGGGCGCGCGTCAGTGGCGCCGGCTTTGCGGTAGCGACAGACGAGACGGAGACGACGCCATGAACCGAACGCTTTTTCTCTTGGCTCTTTGCGGGGTCGCCGTGGGCGCCGAGGCGCAGACGCTCTTTCAGGAAGCGCCCGAGGCGGCTATCGCCGGGGTGGACGCGGACCCGGCCCAGCCGCTCTACGCGTACAGCCTGGTGGCGGTGCGTCCGCCCGAACCGCGCGAGTTCCTGCCCCAGGACCTGATCACGATCATCATCCGCGAGAGCTCGCGCGTGCAGCGGGATCAGACGGTGGAAACCGAGAAAACGACCTCGCTGGACGCCGAGATCATCCAGCTGCGCGCGCTGCAGCAGTTCCTTGAGCTGCGCGGCCCGGCGGCGAAGCCGACGGTGTCGGGCTCGCCGCTCTTTGATCTGACCGGGACGTTCGAGGGCGAGGGCGAATACGAGCGGAACGACGACGTGACGGCCCGCGTGACGGCCCGGGTGCTGGAGGTCAAGCCCAACGGGCTCCTCCTGCTCGAGGCGCGCACGACGGTGCAGACCGACAACGAGATCCAGACGATCACGCTCTCGGGGTACTGCCGGACGGACGACGTCAGCGAGGCGAACTCGATCCAGTCGAGCGAGCTCTACGACTTGCAGCTGAACGTGCAGCACGAGGGCGACATCCGCAAGGCCACGGAGAAGGGCCTGATCCCGCGCGTCTTCGAGACGATCTTCAACTTCTGAGCACGCGAGAGGATGGCGGAGCCATGCGCGTCACGTTTCTTACAACCCTGCTTCTGACCGCGATCGCCGCGCTGTCGCTCGCGCCCCCCGCTGGCGCGACGAGCGTGCAGCAGATCGCGCGTCTGGAAGAGCAGGGCGAGTCGGTTATCCAGGGGATGGGTCTGGTCGTTGGTTTGCCCGGCACGGGCGACAGCGCCGAGGACCTCATCGTCGCCCGCCCGCTCTTTGCGATGCTCGAGGCGATGGGCAACGCGCCCGGGTCGCTCGAGGAGCTCGCGGAGGCGAACTCCGCGGCGCTGGTGGTCGTCACCTGCACGATCCCCGAGTCCGGGGCGCGGCTGAACGACCGCTTCGACGTCACGGTCAGCGCGATCAACAACGCGTCGAGCCTCGAGGGCGGGCAGCTGTTCCTGACGCCGCTGCGCGGGCCGCTGCCCGGGCAGGGCGTGTACGCGATCGCCGAGGGGGCGCTCGTCCTCCAGGACGCGAACATGGCTCGGGCCCGCGTGCGCGAGGGGGCGAAGATGCTCCGCCCGACGCCGGCGTGGCGTTTGCGCCCCGACGGGACGGTCCGCCTGGTGGTGCGCCCGTCTTTCGGCGGGTGGTCCACGGCGCAGATGCTCGCCGACACGATCAACCAGCACCGGGTGGGGTTCACTGAGGTGGCGATCGAGATCGCCCGGGCGCTCGACGACCGGAGTGTCGAGGTGCGGGTGCCCGAAGAAGAGCGCACCAACCCGGTGAACTTCCTCGCGAACATCATGAGTATCCGCTTCGATCCCTCGCTGCTGGAGCTCCCGGCGCGGGTGGTCGTGAACGAACGCGACGGCGTGATCGTCTCGACCGGAGACGCACGGTTCAGCCCGACGGCGATCTCGGTGCCCGGCGTGATGATCTCGACGCTCGCCGGCGACACCCCCGGGACGCTCGGGGCGGCGGCGCCCAGCGCCGCGGTGCCCTCGGGCTCCGAGGACGGCGTGACCGGACGCGTGAACGACCTGCTCGCGGCGATGCGCCAGCTGAACCTGTCGATCGACGACCAGATCGCGATCATCCATCAGATCCACCGCGCCGGCGCTCTCCACGCCGAGCTGGTGCTGGACTAATGGACGCCGCCAACGCTCTGAGCGGGTCCCCCCGGTTCTTCGGGTCCGCCACGCTCGCTCCGCCGAGGGGCGGGGCGTTCTCGTCGTCGCTCTCGGCGGCGATCGGCGGGCACGAGAACCGGGCAGAACGCGACCCGCGCGAGGCGGCCGAAGAACTCGTCGCGATCACGCTGGTGCAGCCCATCCTCGCGCAGCTGCGCGAGTCGGATATGGGCGCCGAGCCGTTTGCGCCGTCGGACGGCGAGAAGCGATTTGGTGCGCTCTACGACGCAGAGATTGCGCGTCGGATGGTGCAGGGTCGCTCGTTCCCGCTTGTTGACGCGTTGGCACGCCAGATGCGTGAGCGCTCCCAGAGCGCGGAGGCTTTGTCCTCCCGCGGCACGGAGGCCGCCACACATGACGCAGCTCGCCACGCAGCACACGAACCCATCGACCGAACAGCCTGAGCTGATCGACCTGCCCGAGGCCAAGGCCCGGGCCGAGCGTCTGGCCGCCGCGCTCGACGCGCTGGCGGGCGGGCAGGAGCGGTTGCTCGCGCTCGCCGAGAAGCGCGAAGCGGCGATCCGCGCGGCCAAGCCGCTCGAGCTCGCAGAGGCGCTCCGCCAGGAAACAGAAGAGATCCGGACGATCGCGGCGCTCGACGGCGCACGGAGCGAGCAGGCGGAGTGGTTCGCGGCTCGCCTCGCGCTGCCCGCGGGGCAACGCCCCCGCGCGACGTGGATCGCCTCACGCCTCCCCGTGAGCATGACGCGCGAGCAGCAGCGGATCGAAAACGCGGCCACGGGGCTGCGCGAACGCATCGAACGCGTCGCGCGCCGCACGGCCTCGGACCGCCTCTCGGCCGAGCGGCTGGCCCGTCACATGCGCGGGCTCATCGAGACGGCGTCCGAGCAGCTCGGGTCCGCCTCCGGCTACGGGGCGCGGGGCGAGCGGCGCGGCTCGCCCGCCGAGCCCGTCGGGATCGACCTGACGTCATGAACGCGGAGGTTCCATCATGAGCCTGGCCAGCGCACTGCTGATCGGACGATCGGGCCTCACCGCGGCGCAGACCGGGGTGCAGGTGACGGGCGACAACATCGCCAACGCCGCCACGCCCGGGTACTCGCGACGGGTGCTGTCCCTCGCCCCGAACGCCGGGCCGTACCAGGGCCCGCAGTTCTACAACGGAAACGGCGTGCTGGTCGAGCGGATCAGCCGCGCGATCGACCCCGCGATCCTCAGCCGTCTGCGCGGCTCGATCAGCGAAGAAGCCGCGTCGCAGGCCGCGTACAACTCGCTCTCGCAGATCGAGACGGTGCTCGAGCCGCTCGCGGACCTCGGGCTCTCGACGCAGCTGGGCGAGTTCTTCGACGCGTTTAGCGAGCTGGCCAACAGCCCGTCCTCTGCCGAGACGCGCACGCTCATCGTGCAGCAGGGCGGCTCGATCGCCTCGTACATCAACGGGCTGCGCGACGACCTCGCGACCCTGCGCGGGCAGATCGACTCCCAGATCGAAGCGAGCGTCGATCGCGTCAACGGGCTGCTCGGCGAGATCGGTGAACTCAACCGCGCCATCGCGTCGTCAGAACTCGGGCGCGGCGAGAACGCCTCGCTGAGGGACCAACGAGACGCCCGCGTCGAGGAGTTGAGCGGACTCCTCGACGTGTCGGCGATCGAACGCGACAGCGGTGTGCTCGACCTCTACGTGGGATCGACGCCCGTTGTCCTGCAGGGGCGCTCGCTGGGGCTGGACGTCGAGCGCTTCGCCGACAGCACGCAGAGCGAACCGGTGCTGACGCTCGTGACACTCCACGCCGCAGAGCAGCAGAAGATCTTCCCCTCGGGCGGCACGCTGGGCGGGCTGATCGCGCAGCGCAACGGGCGCATCGGCACGACCCTCGACGAGATCGACACGCTCTCGAGCAGCCTCATCTTCGAGGTCAACCGCCTGCACAGCGCCGGGCGCAGCTTCCCAGGGCTCACGGACACCACGGGCACGCTCGCGCTGAGCGACCCGGCGGACCACACCCTCGCGTTCAACGACCCGACGAACACGCGGCTCTCGGCGCTCCCCTTCGGGCCCGTCAACGGCGCCTTCGAGATCGTGGTGACCGACACCGCGACCGGGCTGACGCAGACGAGCCGCTTCGACGTCGATCTCGACGGGATCGATTCGACGGGCGCCGCGGGGTTTGGCGACGACACGAGCCTTCAAGACATCGTGGACTGGGTGAACACTTCCGTCCCGAGCGTGAGCGCGAGCATCACCGCCGCGGGCGAGCTGCGCCTGACGGCCGCCGCGGGTTCGGAGTTCGGCTTCCAGAGCGACACGTCCGGCGTTCTCGCGACGCTGGGCATCAACACCTTCTTTACCGGCGAAGACGCGTCGGACATCGGCGTGCGCTCCGAGCTCCAGACGAACCCGCAGCTCCTCGTCGCGGGCCTGAGCGAGGGCTCGAACGAGGCGGCGCTCGCGATCGCGCAGCTGCGCGAGAACCCGATCGACGCGCTCGGCAGCGTGACGCTGCTCGAACGCTGGCGCCGGACGACGGATTCCGTCGCGGTCGAGACGGCCTCGGCGCGGACCGACGCGCTCGCCGCCGAGCAGGTGCGCGCGAGCCTTGAGGCGCAGCGCGCAAGCGTCAGCGGCGTGAGCATCGACGAGGAAACGATCAACCTCATCTCGTACCAGCAGCAGTACCAGGCCGCGGCTCGGCTGATCTCCACCGTGGACGAACTCACCCAGATCCTGATCGGGTTGGTGTGACACTATGAGCACGATCCCCTCCGGTTCCGTCCGCATCCCCAACCTGCAAGCGTTCCAGAACTCGCAGCGGGCGCTGGTGCGCAGCAACACGTCCCTCTTCGAGGTGCAGAACCAGATCTACACCGGGCGGCGCATCGTCCGCCCGAGCGACGACCCGATCTCGTCCTCGCTCGCGAGCGTGCTGCGCGACCGCCTGCAGGCGTCCGACCAGCGCGTGCGCAACCTCTCGCACGCGTCCTCGATCCTCGCGTCGCTCGACCAGGCGCTCGGCGAGGCGACGGACCTGACGCTCCAGGCGGGGAGCATCGCGGCGTCGCAGATCGGCGTGGGCTCCGACGCCGGGACGCGCGCCGCCGAGGCGCACGTGATCGACTCGATCGCCGACGCGCTCTTTGCCGCGGGGAACCGCGAGTTCGCCGACCTCAGCTTCTTCGCCGGCGAGCGCACCGGCGTCACGCCCTTCCAGGACTTCTTCGGCGGCGTGCGCTACGTGGGCGCGGGCGATGGGCTGCGCACCGATCTCGGGCCGCGCATCGACACCCCCATCACGATCGGCGGCGAGGACGCGTTCGGCGCGCTCTCGGCGCGGGTCGAGGGGGACGTCGATCTCGCGCCCGACCCGACCCGGACGACGCGCGTCGCGGACCTCGACGGCGCTCGCGGCGAGGGCGTCTCGCTCGGCTCGATCGAGGTGACCATCGCCAACGGCCCCTCCGTGACGATCACCGTGGACCTGACGGGTGTCGAGAGCGTGGGCGACGTGCTCGACGTGATCGAGTCCGCCGTCAACGCGGCCTCCCCCGGTGCGCTGGCCGGCCCCTTCCCCACCTCGGGGCTCAACACGACCGACGACGCGCTCGCGTTTAGCGTGGCGGGCGCCGCGACGCTGACGTTCTCCGACATCGCGGGCAGCACCACGGCCTCCGACCTCGGGCTGACCGGGCACACGTTCACCAACGGGGCGCAGAACAACCCCGCCGGCGCCCTCCAGGCGCGCCTGAGCGAGCACACGGCGCTGGGCGACCTGAACCCCGCGGTCGGGCTGACGCTCCCCGGCGGCTTCTCGATCTCCAACGGCGGGCGCGTGGGCTCGGTGAGCCTCACCGCGACGGACACCCTCGGCGACCTGGCGCGACAGATCGACGCGCTCAACCTCGGCGTCCGCCTCGAGATCAACGACGCGGGCGACGGGATCAACCTCGTCAACGAGGTCTCGGGCTTCGAGCTCTCGGTCAGCGAGGACGGCGGCGCCACGCTGCTGGCGACGCGACTGGGGCTGCGCACGTTCACGAACACGACCCTCGCCACCGACCTGAACCACGGGCGCGGGGTGGAGATCGCCGACGGGGCCATCAACCCGATCACCGGGCTGCCCGACACGGCGCGCAACACCGACTTCCGCGTGCACCTCCAGGACGGGACGAGCTTCGACGTCGATCTCACGCCCGCGGACCTCACCGACGTGCAGGGCATCCTGACGGCGATCAACACCGCGGCGGCCGGCGCCGGCTTCGGCGGCGTCTTCACCGCCACCCTCGCCGACGGGCCCAACGGGATCCGGTTCGAGGACACCTCGGGCCCGGTCACCCAGGACACGCGCGTCGAGAGCCTCAACGGGTACGCGGCCGAGGACCTCGGCCTGCTCGACACGACGTACACGCCCGGCGCCCCGGCAGTTCTTGCCGGCAGCGACCGCGCAACCGTGCGCGTCGAGAGCGTGTTCAGCGACCTGATCGACCTTCGGGACTCGTTAACGGGCAACGACGAGCGCGGCATCGTGCTTGCTGCCAGTCGTCTTGAAGCGGACGAGGACCGTCTCATCGCGGCGCGGGCTGTGGTGGGCGGTCGGGCGCAACGCGTCGCGGACGCGGAGGCGCGGACAGAAGAGCAGGCGTTGCTCGACGAGACGATCCGGAGCGGTCTGGAGGATCTCGACATCACGGAGGCGGCGACACGGTTCAGCTTCCTCCAGCTCGCGCAGAACGCGGCGTACGCCGTGACGGCCCAGACGCAGGGCCTTTCGCTCTTGAGCTTCCTCTAGCGGGGGAGCGCAGGCATCACACCGCCGGCCCCGGCCTCGGCGGTGCTCGACAGGACGTCGGCCGCGGCGGATCCGCGGGACCCAGGGACTGGTGGCCGGTAGAAGCGGAGCACACCCATGCAGGTGCGCACGACACGTTTCGGTGAGGTCGAGATCGCGGAGGACCGCGTTCTTACTTTCCCGAAGGGATTGCTGGGGTTCGCCGATCGGACCCGCTACTGCCTTCTGCAGCCCAACGAGGAAGCCTGCTTCCTCTGGCTGCAGTCGCTCGAGGACGAAGGACTCGCGTTCGTGGTCACAGACCCGGCGCTCTTCGTCCCGGACTACTCGGTGCCCATCCGGGCGGACCAGATGGAGGTCATGAACATGCGCTCGCTCGACGACGCGCAGGTCTTCGTGATCGTCAACAAGGTCGGCGACACGCTCACGGGCAACCTGCAAGGGCCGCTCGTCGTGAGCAGCTCGAGCCGCGAGGGCGAGCAGTTTGTTCTGTCCGAGAAGCGCTGGACCACGCGTCATTCGCTGGTGCAGGTCGGCGAAGCGGCGAAGGCGACGGCGTAACACGCCGGATCGCCCCCGGGGCTGTTCGTCGGGGGCCAGCACACTCACGCGTCACGGAGGACGCGGTTGGGCGCACGATGCGCCATCGCTCGGGCTGCGCCCGGGCGACCAGGAAGGAGCCGGTAGACATGCTCGTGCTTTCACGGCTGCGAGATGAGACCATCATGATCGGCGAAGACGTCGAGATCACGGTGGTCGATATCCGGGGCGACAAGGTTCGCCTCGGCATCAACGCGCCGACAACAATCGCCGTCCACCGCAAAGAGGTGTACGACGCGATCAAAACGGAAAACCAGCGGGCGGCCTCGCTCGCAGGGAACGATCTGGACTCGCTCGGGAACGACCTGGGCCTGCGGATCGAGGGACGCACCGGGGTGGCGATGCGATTGCGCGAAGCCGCCTCGAGCGTCGGGGATCGAACGTCATCACAGCCGCCCTGCGCGGCCGGCGCGCGCCCTCGGGCGCGCTTGGCCCGCTAAACGCGCTCGCCGCAATCACGGAGGATTGCCATGACACGCATCAACAGCAACATCCCCAGCCTCATCGCGCAGTCGAACCTGCACAAGGCAAACTCGAACCTGAACCTCAGGCTCGAGCGTCTCTCGACCGGACTGCGCATCAACAAGGGCGCCGACGACCCGGCCGGCCTCATCATCTCCGAGCGCCTGCGCTCCGAGATCAAGGGCATCGAGCAGGGCATCCGGAACACCGAGCGGGCAAGCAACGTCATCGCGACGACCGAGGGCGCGCTCTCGGAGGTCTCCCAGCTCCTCAACTCCATCAAGGCCCTCGTGGTCGAGGCGTCCAACACCGGCGCCTTCAGCCCGGAAGAGATCGAGGCCAACCAGCGGTCCATCGACTCGGCGATCGACTCGATCACCCGCATCTCCAACACCGCGACCTTCGGCGGGCTCAAGCTCCTCAACGGGCAGCTCGGCTATCGCCTTTCGGGCGTGGACGACACCAAGATCCTCAAGACGCAGGTCAACGCCGCGAGCTTCCTCCAGCGCACGGACATCCCCGTGGACGTCGAGGTGGTCGGCTCCGCCCAGCAGGGGCAGCTCTTTATCCGGGGCGACACGACGACCGCGACGCCGGCCGCCGCGACGGACGGCGTGCTCCCCACGTCGGTCACGCTCGAGTTCGCCGGCCCCGCCGGCGTCGAGGTGCTGACCTTCGAGGCCGGGCAGGATCTCGACGACGTCATCACCGCCGTCAACACCCGCACCGCCAAGACCGGCATCCAGGCCGAGCGCGTCAGCGCGACGGACATCAGCTCCGGGCTGCGGTTCTTCACGACCACCTACGGCTCCGACGAGGAGGGGCTGATCTCGGTCTCCCGCCTCGGCGCCGACGGCAACTCGTGGTGGAACACGTACCAGCTCCCGAGCGACGCCCCCATCGAATCGCTCGACTGGGCGAACGCCGCGACCTTCCAGGCCGCGGACACCGACGCGGGCAAAGACGTGGTGGCGCTCGTCAACGGGTCGCTGGCGACCGGGCGGGGCCTCGAACTCACCGCGCGCTCGAGCGACCTCGACGTCGAGTTCCTCCTCGAGGCGTCCTTCGCGCAGACCGTGGACCCGGCGAACTCCAACGCCTTCCGGATCACCGGGGGCGGGGCGCTCTACCAGGTCGGGCCGGACGTCGATCCCTCGACCGAGCTCAACATCGGCATCCAGTCGATGGCGGCGAGCCGCATCGGCGGGACGCTGCTGATCAACGACGTCGGCTCGCAAGAGGTCCAGTTCCTCGAGAGCCTGCGATCGGGCGCCTTCAACTCGCTCAACGCGAGCAAGTCGCGTCAGAGCTTTGTCGGGGCGAGCCAGATCCTCGACTCGGCGATCGACGAGGTCGCGACGCTCCGCGGGCGCCTCGGCGCGTTCGAGCGGAACACCCTCCAGACGAACTCGCGTTCGCTCCAGGCGGGGCTCGAGAACCTCACCGCGGCCGAGTCGATCATCCGCGACGCGGACTTCGCCCGGGAGACGTCAGAGCTGACCCGAGCCCAGGTGCTCGCGAGCTCGAGCACCACCGTGCTCGCGACCGCGAACGCTCAGGCCCAGTCGGTTCTGCAGCTGCTGGGCTAAAAGGGTCCCGATAATCCGATCCGTTCTCACCCCCGGGCGCTCGCCGCCCGGGGGTTTTTTCGTGCGCCATCGCGGTTCGAGCAAAAAAAACGTCCGAGTCGCACTGCCCAACTTAACTGACCCTCCCCGCGCGACGATCAACCGCCTGTTCGACATGGTTCGCGCTTGGAAGCGTCGGATCCGTGCCTAACGCCCGCCGCTGTCTGGCGTCGGGAAGTACCCCAGAGCCGGGCGCGACGGAGCGCCCCGGACACACGGACAGCAACGCGGGCCACACGGCGCGTGGGACAGCAGCATCACGGAGGGTTTTACCTGTGAGTCGGATCAACACAAACGTTCAGTCGCTGATTGCTCAGCGCAACCTCGCCGCCAACAACAACGGGCTCTCCACGAGCCTCGAGCGCCTGAGCACCGGCCTGCGGATCAACCGCGGCGCCGATGACCCGGCCGGCCTGATCGCGTCGGAGAACCTCCGCGCCGAGAAGACCGCCCTGGGCGCCGCGATCTCGAACGCTGAGCGTGCTCAGCAGGTCGTGAACATCGCCGAGGGCGGCCTCCAGGAGATCTCCGGTCTCCTCAACAGCCTCGAAGGCCTCGTCACCACGACGGCCAACGACGCCGGCCTCTCCACCGAAGAGAAGGCCGCCAACCAGCTCCAGGTCGACTCCATCCTGCAGACCATCGACCGTGTCGCCGGCGCCACCAGCTTCCAGGGCGACCGCCTGCTCAACGGCAACCTCGACTACGCCGTGACCAGCGTCAACGGCGAGGTCGACGCGTTCCAGGTCAACGGCGCCAAGCTCTCCTTCGGCGGCACCCGCGACGTGGAAGTCCTCGTCACCCAGTCCGCTCAGGTCGGCGGCTTCTTCCTGTCCTTCGGCGGCGCCAACATCGATCTCGGCTCCGCCGGTGAGACGTTCGTCATCGAAGTCGCTGGCGCCAAGGGCTCGCGTGAGCTCAGCTTCGCGTCCGGCACGGGCATCACGTCGATCCGCGACTCCATCAACACCTTCACCGATGTCACGGGCGTCAAGGCTTCGGCCACCGCCTCGGGCATCTACCTGCACTCCGACAACGTCGGCGCTGACGAGTTCGTCAGCATCAAGGTTGTCGACGACGGCGCCATCGCCGCCGGCGACGGTGTCCACGCCCTCAGCGCGACCAACACCGCCGGCATCGTGACCGCCGCCACGTCCACCTTCGCCCTCGCGACCAACGCCATCAAGGACGCCGGCCAGGACGTCGAGGCTACCATCAACGGCATCACCGCCGTGACCGACGGCACCAAGGCCTCGATCAACACCGACTTCCTGTCGGTCGAAGTCGAGCTCGGCCTCGGCGGCTCCAACCCCAACGCTCAGAACCTGGGCGCCATCTCGGCGTTCACGATCGAGGGCGGCGGCGCCGACTTCCAGCTCGCTGGGTTCGTCGACATCGCCGGTCGCGTCAGCCTCGGCATCGGCAACGTCGCCGCCCGCTCCATCGGGCGGACCACCGACGCCAACGACACCGTCTTCAACCTCGCGGACCTCGGCGCCGGCAAGTCGCTGAACCTCGAGGACGGCGACCTCGACACCGCCCAGAAGTCCGTCCGCTCGGCCATCAAGAGCATCTCGACGCTCCGCGGCCGCCTCGGCTCCTTCCAGCAGAACACCATCGGCGCCACGATCCGTTCGCTCGGCGTCTCCCTCGAGAACACCACGGCGGCCGAGTCCGCCATCCGCGACACGGACTTCGCAGCCGAGTCCGCCGAGCTGACGCGCTCCCAGATCCTGGTCTCCGCGTCGACCTCGGCCCTCTCCATCGCGAACTCCCAGCCGCAGAACGTGCTCTCGCTGCTCGGGTAATCCGATAGGTCTCCAGCGCTCCGCCCTCCGAGGGCGCTGACCTCTAGGACCGCACACTCGCCCTCCCGGACTCGCTCCGGGAGGGCGTTTTTTATGTGAGTCCGCACACGCCAACACGAAGGACCGATATCTCACCCCCGCGTTCGCGCGCAGGGGTGTTTCTTTGCGCACACGCCGCAATCGCGTCCCATAAGTGCGGCCTCCCGGCGCGCCCACGGCGCGCACTCGTCCGTTCCTCCGCGTCACGCCGACGACTGCTCCCGCCACGGGCGTTCGCCCGGGCACGTGCGTCGGGGCGTGAGACACCCCGGCGTGCGGACGAACCGCCGGGCGCTCGCCGCGCCCGTCACCCGATCACGGAGGATCACCCCCAATGTCACGGATCAACACGAATGTGCAGTCGCTCATCGCGCAGCGAGTGCTCACCCTCAACAACAGAAGCCTCTCGACGTCGCTCGAGCGCCTGAGCACGGGCCTGCGCATCAACCGCGGCGCCGACGACCCGGCAGGGCTGATCGCCTCGGAAAACCTCCGCGCCGAGAAGGCCGCGATCGGCGCCGCCATCTCGAACGCCGAGCGCGCCGAGCAGGTCGTGAACATCGCCGAGGGCGGCTTGCAGGAGATCTCCACGCTGCTCACGCAGCTCGAGGGGCTCGTGACGTCTTCCGCGAACGAGGCCGGGCTCTCTGCAGAAGAGCGCGCCGCGAACCAGCAGCAGGTCGACTCGATCCTGCAGACCATCGACCGCGTCGCCGGCGCCACCAGCTTCCAGGGCAACCGCCTCCTCAACGGCAACCTCGATTACTCCACCACCAACGTCAGCGCCGAGGTGCAGGACTTCACCGTCCACGGCGCCAAGCTGTCGGACAACAACCCCCTCGACGTCGAGGTGCTCGTCACCCAGTCGGCGCAGGTCGGCGGCTTCATCCTGTCCTTCGGCGGCGGCGCGGCGCTCGACCTCGGGTCCGCGGGCGAAACGTTCGTCATCGAGATCGCCGGGTCGATCGGCTCGCGCGAGCTGAGCTTCTCGTCGGGCACGACCGTCGCCTCCATCGCCAACGCGGTCAACACCTTCAGCGACGTGACGGGCGTCGTCGCTTCCGCGACGGCCGGGCGACTCGACCTGAACTCGAAGGAGTTCGGTTCGTCCGAGTTCGTGTCGATCAAGGTCGTTGATGACGGCGCCATCGCGGCGGGCGACGGGATCTACGCGCTCTCGGCGACGGACACCGCCGTTGACGACGGCAACGCCGCGACGGCCTTCAGCGCCGCCAACAACGCGGTGCGCGATCACGGCCAGGACGTCTCCGCGACCATCAACGGCATCCTCGCCGTCGGCAAGGGGCTCCGCGCCAGCATCAACACCGACTTCCTCGCGACCGAAGTGCTGCTCACCTCGGGCGCCGCGGGCTCGGGCGGAAACGCCCAGACGCTCGGCGCGGTCTCCGCGTTCCGTATCGAAGGCGGCGGCGCCGACTTCCAGCTCGCGCCGAACGTGGACATCGCCGGCAAGGTCGGCATCGGCGTGCAGAACGTCGCCGTCCGCAGTGTCGGCCGTGAAACCAACGACGCCGGCGAGGTCTTCTACCTCGCCGACCTCGGGGCCGGCAAGGACCTCAACCTCGAAGACGGCGACCTCACGACCGCCCAGCGCGTCATCCGCAAGGCCATCAAGTCCGTCTCCCAGCTCCGCGGGCGCCTCGGCTCGTTCCAGCAGAACACCATCGGCGCCACGATCCGCTCGCTGGGCATCTCCCTCGAGAACACCACCGCGGCCGAGTCCGCCATCCGCGACACGGACTTCGCAGCCGAGTCCGCGCAGCTCACGCGCAACCAGATCCTGGTGTCGGCGTCCACCTCGACGCTCGCCATCGCCAACTCTCAGCCGCAGTCAGTGCTTCAGCTGCTCGGCTAACCGAACCGTTCCAACCTGATCCTCGTTGGTTCGGGTTCGTCTCGAGCCCCGGTCGCAAGGCCGGGGCTTTTTTCGTTAGACGCGGTGCGAGGTCGGCGCGAGCGCGCCGTCCACGCTCGCGCGGAACTCGTCGTAGCCGGCGCGCCCCATCAGCCCGAACGTCGCCTTCTTCCCGGTCTCCACCGCCGGCTGGTCGTACGCATCGACCTTCAGTATCCGCCCGGCGTACGCCGTCGCGACCATCCACAGCTGGATGAACTCGCCCACGTGCGCCGCGTCGAGCGCCGGCATCGTGATCGTGTAGTTCGGTCGGCGCGACTCGAGCAGCGCGAACTCCGTCGCACGCTTCTCCGCCGCGAGCAGCGCCCCGAGCGACGAGCCCTCCAGGTACGCGAGCGCCTCGACGCCCGCGCCCCCCGGGATCGTCACGTCCTGAGCGTGCTCCGCCACCTCGACGAACCCGATCACCTTGTCGTTGGGGCCCTCGCGGTAGAGCTGGATCTGCGAGTGCTGATCCGTCGCGCCAAGCGCCTTGACCGGCGTGTACCCCGCGTACACCTCGTCGCCGCTCGTGTCGTGACGCTTCCCGAGCGATTCGGCCCAGAGCTGGCGGTACCAGTCGGCAAACAGGCTCATGCCGTTGGAGTACGGCATCAGCACGTGGTTCGTCTTGCCCTTCTCGTTCCCGAGGCGCACGAGCAGGGTGGCGAGCATCGCGGCGGGGTTCGCGTCGAGCTTCTCGCTCGCGCACCGCGCATCCATCCGCGCCGCGCCGTCGAGCAGCGCGTCGATGTCGATCCCGCACATCGCCGCGGAAAAGAGACCCACCGGCGACAGCACGCTGAACCGCCCGCCCACGCCGTCGGGGACGGGAAGCGTGCGGTAGCCCGCGTCGTCGCAGATCGAACGCATCGTGCCGGAGGCGGTGTCGGTGATCGCGACGATGTGCTTCGCGTGCTCGCTCTCGCCCAGTGCGTCGATCAGCATCCGTCGCAGGATGAGGAACTGCGCGGCGGTCTCGGCCGTCTCGCCGGACTTGCTCACGACGTTCACTAGCGTGCGCGCAAGCCCGCCAGCGTGCTCTTCGATGTACGCGAGCGTGGCGCCCACGTGCGCGGGATCAACGTTGTCGAGGATGAACACCCGCGGCCCCGGGCGCGAGCCATCAGGAAGCAGGTTGTAGGTCGGCGGGTTGAGCGCGCCCTGGAGCGCCGCGTTCCCGAGCGCCGAGCCGCCGATGCCCAGCACGAGCAGGGTGTCGAACCCGCCGCGCAGATCGTCGGCCATCGCGCGCACCGCGCTGACGTGCGCGTCCCGCGCGTGCCCGGCGCACAGATCGCGCCAGCGCTCCCAGCCCGTGCCGCGCGTGCCCGCGAGGTCGCGGGTGATCTCGCCGGCGCGCGCGTACGAGGGTGATCCGGCGGCGATGGTCGCGGGGTCGAGCCCGTGCTCGCCCACGCGGTCGGTCATGCAGTTGGCGTATTCGACGGTGATCATGCCCCGCAAGGTACCGGCGGGCCGCCGCCGTCGCCCGACGGGTAGGATGTGCGCATGAGCCAGCCACTCGGACGGGTGTTGATCGACCGCGACCGCATCGCCGCACGCACGCGCGAGCTCGGCGCACGCCTCACGGCCGACCTCCTCGAAGACCTCCAGCGCGAGGGCCACGGGTCCGAATCCGCCCAGCGCGTCGTCCTCCTCCCGGTCCTGACCGGCGCGATGGTCTTCGCCGCCGACCTCGTCCGCGCGATGCCGCTCGCCATGCAGATCCGCGCGATCTCGGTCAGCAGCTACCCCGGCAAATCCACCACCTCGCAAGGCGTCACGCTCCGCGGCGACTTCCCCGACGACCTCGCCGGCACGCACGTCGTGCTCGTCGACGACATCTACGACACCGGGCGCACACTCGCGGCGCTCCAGGGGCTGGTGCGCGAGCAGGCCCCCGCCTCGCTGCGCACCTGCGTGCTCCTGAGCAAGCAGGTCGAGCGGCTGGCCGAGGCGAGCGTGGAGTACGCGGGCTTTGAGATCCCGCCCGAGTTCGTCATCGGGTACGGGCTCGACTACGACGGCATGCACCGCAACCTGCCCGACGTGCGGGTGCTGGACCCGGAAACCGACACGTGACGCCGACGGCCGACGCCATCTCGGAGGTGCTCGCCCCCGCGGCCCCCGCGGGCGTGCGTCTCGACGACGGCGAGGTGGTCCTCATGGCGCTGCGCCAGCACTGGTCGGTCCCGATGGCCCTGGGCGGCGCCCCGTCGCTGCTGCTGCTGGCGTTCCTCGGGACGCTCACCCTCGGGCGCCCGACCGCGTTGCCCTCGGCGCTCCTTGGGATGCTGACCGCGCTGGCGCTGACGCCGCTGATCGCGGCGCTGCTGCGCCACGCGACGCGCCACTACGTGCTGACGGACCGGCGCGCGCTGCTGCGCCACGGGCGCGACGTGCGATGGGTATCGCTCCCCGCGGTGCGCGCCGTCGAGACCAACGCGCTCCCCGGCAAGCCGGGGGACGTGCGGTTCCGCAGCGCGCAGGGAATCCTCGTCTGGTCGCGCGTGCCGCAGGCCCACGCGGCCGCGGCCGCGGCGCGCGAGGCGATCGAGCGCTACGGGCGGGGGTAAAGATCAGACCGGGGCGGGGACGCGCTGGATGACGTCGGCGAGCACGGCCGCGGCCGCGGCGACGCTGTGCCCGCTGTCGAGCGCGCCGGTGAGCACGACGCGGTGTGCGCACACGGGGACGACCAGGTCGTGGACGTCCTCGGGGATGCTGTAGTCGCGGTCTTCAAGGACCGCGCGGGCGCGTGCGGCCTGCGCGAGCGCGAGGGAGCCGCGGGGGCTCACCCCGACGCGGAACTCAGGTTCCTGGCGCGAGGCCTCGGCGATCGCCACGATGTAGTCGCGGATGGACGCGTCGAGGCGGACGCTGTCCACGCGCTGCTGGAGCGCGATCACGTCGTCCTTGCTGAGCACCGGCTGCAGATCGGGGAGCGTCGTGGTCGCGGGGCGGAGGTCGAGCATCCCGGCCTCGGCCTCGGCCGTGGGGTACCCGAGCGCCAGGCGCATGAGGAACCGGTCGAGCTGGTTCTCGGGGAGGGTGAAGGTGCCCTCGAACTCGATGGGGTTCTGCGTCGCGACGACCATGAAAGGGGGCTCGAGCGTGCGCACGACGCCGTCAACCGAGACGGTCGCCTCGCCCATGGCCTCGAGCAGGGCCGACTGGGTGCGCGGGCTGGCGCGGTTGATCTCGTCGGCCAGGACGATGTTCGCGAAGACGGGGCCGGGCTTGAAAATGAACTCGCGGGTCGTTGAATCGAAGATCGACGCGCCCACGACGTCCGCGGGGAGCAGGTCGGGGGTCAGCTGGACGCGGGAGAAATCGCAGTCGAGCGAGCGGGCCAGCGCGCTGGCCAGGAGCGTCTTGCCGACCCCCGGGACGTCCTCGATGAGCACGTGCCCGCGGGCGAGGAGGCAGCACAGGAGCTGGTCGATCGCGGCGGGGTCGCCCAGGTAGACGCTGGCGATATTGGCGCGGAGACGTTGGAGGGCGTCGAGCATGGGACGGCGAGTATACGCCTCGGGGTTGCCGGCTTGACGGATCACGTTCACACTCCTTCGTATGGCCGGCGACCCCCGCACGCCGAACGACGGTTCCCCGACCCCGCCGGCTGATACCGTCGGGTCGGGTCTGGCGATGCTTTTGACGGGCGATCTGCCCTGCATCGGATGTGGATACGACATCCGAGGCCTCTCGGTTCTGAATCAATGCCCGGAATGCGGACTTGCGGTGCGCGCCACGGTGCTGCATCGCGTTGATCCCGGCGCCGAGGCGCTGCGCCCGATGCCGACGCCGTGGCTCACGAGCATCGGGATCCTGCTGTGGACCGGGTGCGGTCTGCTCGCGGCGCTGGCGCTGTGGGCGCCGCGGGTTTCGGATCTTCTTGATGAGATCTCAGCGGGGCGCATCACGTACGACGCGGGGTGGTCCACGCCGTTGGCGTTCGTGCTTGTGCTCGCGTCGGGCGCGGGGTTGGTCGGGATGATCCGCCCGGTCGTCGGCACGCCGGCGCGGCTGATCGTCATGGGCGTCGGCGCGTTTGCGCTCTACGGGATGATCGCGCTCTCGGTGCACAAGGTCGCGGCACTCTCGGGGACGCAGGCGCCCTACCTCGCGGGCGGTCCGTCCCCGGAGCGGATCTGGTGGCGGCTGGCGGCGTCGGCGTCGGTGACGGCGATGCTGCTGCTGATCCGCCCGAGCGCGCGGGAACTGGTGAAGCGATCGCTGGTGCTGCGCACCAAACGGGTAGACCGCCAGACGATCTACGCGACCGTGGGCGCGTTGGGCGTCACGGCCCTGGGCGACGTGCTCCGCCTGGCCGGGGCGCGGGGGCTCGGGCCCGAGCACTGGCTGGACTGGGTGGGGGGGCTGGTGGTGCTCGTCGGCTCGGTGCTGGTGACGATGGCGATCGGCGGGGCGGCGATGGACGGCTGGCGGATCGCGCACTCGATCCTGGTGCCGAGCCCGTCCCCGGCGCAGGCGCTGCGGCGCTCCGGGCACTGAGCTCCGACTGCCAGAGTGACAGGGCGGGCGTGGCGGCGCGGGCGGGGAGTCAGCGTGCCTGTCGCGGTGACCGCCTCGTGCACGCTGAAAAAGGGATCCGCGGGCTGGCGCCGGGGTTGCCAGTAGTTCTCCACAGCGGCGGTGCGTCTGTCGCCGCCGCTCGGACCCGCACCCTCTCTATCCATGCTGGAGACATCGCCCATGGCCGTCAAAGAACTCTCCTTCGACCACGACGCCCGTCAGTCCCTTCTCGCGGGGGTTGAGAAGCTCGCCGCTGCGGTCAAGAGCACGCTCGGCCCGCGCGGCCGCAACGCGGTCATCGACAAGAGCTGGGGCGGCCCCACCGTCACCAAGGACGGCGTGACGGTCGCGGAGGAGATCGAGCTCCGCTGCAAGTTCGAGAACATGGGCGCCATGCTCGTGAAGGAAGCGGCCAGCAAGACGTCCGACGACGCGGGCGACGGCACCACGACCAGCACGGTGCTCGCCGAGGCCCTCTTTAAGGAAGGCCTCCGCCAGATCGCCGCCGGGGCCGACGCCAACGCGCTCGTCCGCGGCATGCGCACGGGCGTGGACACGGTCGTCGCCTCGATCGACAAACTCGCCAAACCGGTGGGCGGCAAGGCGGACATCCAGTCCGTCGCGACCATCTCCGCGAACAACGACCCCGAGATCGGCAAGATCATGGCCGACGCCTTTGAGAAGGTCGGCAAGGACGGGGTCATCACCGTCGAAGAGGGCAAGAGCCGCGAGACCGACGTCGATGTCGTCGAGGGCATGCAGTTCGACCGCGGGTACCTCTCGGCCAACTTCGTGACCGACCCCGACGAGATGAACGTCGAGCTCGAGAAGTGCCTCGTGCTGATCCACGAGGACAAGATCGACTCCGTTCAGAGCCTCGTGCCCGTCCTCGAGCGCGTCATGGCGGCCAAGAAGCCGCTGCTGATCATCGCCGAGGACATCACGGGCGAAGCGCTCTCCACCCTCGTGATCAACAAGCTGCGCGGCACGCTGCAGGTCGCCGCCGTCAAGGCGCCGGGCTACGGCGATCGTCGCAAGGCGATGCTGGGCGACATCGCCGCGCTCACGGGCGCCGAGCCGGTCATGAAGGACCTGGGCATGAACCTCGCCGACATGACCATCAAGCAGATGGGCCTGGCGAAGAAGGTCGAGATCACCAGCGACACGACCACGATCCTCGAGGGCGCCGGCTCGACCGCGGACATCAAGTCTCGCGTCGACCAGATCCGCCAGGAGATCGAGGCCTCTTCCAGCGACTACGACCGCGAGAAGCTCCAGGAGCGTCTCGCGAAGCTCACCGGCGGCGTCGCCCAGATCAACGTGGGCGCGGCTTCCGAGGCCGAGCTCAAGGAGAAGAAGGCCCGCGTCGAGGACGCGCTGCACGCGACCCGCGCGGCGGTCGCCGAGGGCATCGTCCCCGGTGGCGGCGTCTCCTTCGTCCGCGCTCGCGCGGACATCGAGAAGAACAAGGTCTGGAAGGCCGTCTACGGCAAGAAGAACGACGTCACCCAGGAAGACGTCGGCCACGTGGTGTGGGACGAGGCGGCCGGTCTTGAGATCGTGCGCCGCGCCCTCTCCGTGCCGCTGGCGACCATCGCCGACAACGCCGGCGCCAAGGGCGAGGTCGTGGTCGAGAAGGTCGCCGAGGGCACGGGCGCGTTCGGCTTCAACGCCCTGACGCTCACCTACGGCGACCTGCTCAAGGACGGCGTCATCACCCCCGCCCGCGTGGACAAGAGCGCCCTGCAGGCCGCGGCGAGCGTCGCGACCGTCCTGCTCGCGGCCGACTGCCTCATCGCCGAGAAGCCCAGCGACGACGCCGGCGGCGACCCCGGCATGGGCGGCGGCATGGACCCCATGGGCGGCATGGGTGGGATGGGCGGCATGGGCGGCGGCATGCCCGGCATGGGCGGTATGGGCTTCTAATCCCGCACCACAACCGGAGCGACATGGACCAGAGCGCCACCAACATCACGCCGGCCCCCGCCCCGGGGCCGATCCAGACGACCACGACGGTCGGGGGTTCGCCCCTGGACCCGAACCAGCGACGCCTCGTCGACCTCGGTCGCGAGGACGCGCGGGTGCCGTGGGCGCAGTGGTTCAACCGCGCCAGCGCGGGCATGGACCTGTTCATGGAACAGGGCATCATGCCGCGACTGCCGCGGGCGTTCCGCGTGACGCTGCGCGACGGGAGGCCCTACGCGGTCTTCTCCGTCAAGACGCACATCGCCCGGGGCAAGTGCCCGATGAGCGGGCGCTGGTCCGAGCCGACCGAATGCACCAAAGAGGCGGACATCTGCGACGTCATCACCGGGTACTCCCTGGTGGGCACGGCGCACGACGGTCGCCCGGTGGTGCTGACGGTCCCGCCCGACGAGATCGCCTCGGTCGAGTGCGTGCTGGTGCAGGGGCACCCAGGCCAGGTCACGCCCGAAGAGGGCGAGGCGGACGAGGTCCCCTTCGGCTTCGCGGCCTTCGCGAAGCGCGGCGAGCTGCCGCAGCTCGATGAAGTGGAAGAACCCACGCTGTTTTCGAGCGTGATTTAACGACACATACCCCGCGGCGCGCGCCGCGACAGGAACGAACGAGGAGCATCCCATGAACGTCAAACCTCTCGACGACCGCGTCGTCGTCAAGCCCATCGAAGCCGACACCATGACCGCGTCGGGCCTGTACATCCCCGAGTCGGCCAAGGAGCGCCCCGTGCACGGCAAGGTCGTCGCGGTGGGCCCGGGCAAGAAGCTCGACTCGGGCGAGCGCGCCCGCATGAACGTGAAGAAGGGCGACACCGTCGTCTACAGCCGATACGCCGGCAACGAGGTCGAGATCAAGGGCGCCGATCACCTGATCATGCGCGAGAGCGACCTGCTCGGCGTGCTCGAGGGCTGAAGACGCCCTCCCCTCGGGGTGCCACGACCCGCCGTACTCGGCGCGTCGTGAGTTGATCGCACCCCATTTCCAGACACGACGCGCCCTTCGGGACGGGTCGTGGCACCCGGATCGAAGAACGAACCTCCGCGCCGCGCGGCGCGATCACGAACGACAGAGGAACACACATGTCCACGAAGCAGATGATCTTTGACAACGCCGCGCTCCTTGAGATGAAAGACGGCGTGGAGCGCCTCGCCCGTGCCGTGAAGGTGACGATGGGCCCCACCGGTCGCAACGTCGTCATGGAGAAGTCCTACGGCGGCCCCTCGATCACCAAGGACGGCGTCAGCGTCGCCAAGGAGATCACCCTCGAAGAGCCCTTCGCCAACATGGGCGCGAAGATGGTCAACGAGGTCGCCAAGAAAACGGGCGAGAAGGCCGGCGACGGGACCACCTGCGCGACCGTGCTCGCCGAGGCGATCTTTAGCGGCGGTCTCAAGCACGTCCAGACGGGCGTGAACCCGGTGCACGTGCAGCGCGGCATCACCAAGGCCGCGCAGATCGCGTGCGACGCGATCGACGAGATGAGCGTCAAGTGCAAGGGCAAGGACGACTACACCAAGATCGCGACCGTCGCGGCGAACCACGACTCCGAGATCGGCGACATCATCGCCGAGGCGATCTTCAAGGTCGGCCCCGACGGCGTCGTGGAGGTCGAAGAGGGCAAGACCCTCGAGACCGAGCTCGACTACGTCGAGGGCATGCAGTTCGACAAGGGCTACCTGTCGCCCTACTTCATGACCGACCCCAAGCGCGCCGAGTGCGTGCTCGAGGACGCGATGATCCTCATCCACGAGAAGAAGATCGCGAACCTCAACGACCTGCTCCCCCTCCTGAACAAGGTGGCGTCGAGCGGCAAGGCGCTGCTGATCATCGCCGAGGAAGTCGAGAACGAGGCCCTCGCGGCGCTCGTCGTCAACCGCCTGCGCGGCGTCCTCAAGGTGTGCGCCGTCAAGGCGCCCGGCTTCGGCGACCGGCGCAAGCAGATGCTCGGCGACATCGCCACGCTCACGGGCGGCACGTTCTTCGCCGAGGACCTCGGGCGTTCGCTCGAGTCGATCGAGCTGGGCGAGCTGGGCGCCGCGAAGCGTCTGGTCGTCACCAAGGACGACACCACGGTGATCGAGGGCGCGGGCAAGAAGAAGGACATCACGCAGCGCGCGTCGCAGATCGAGGCCGCCATCGAGCGTTCCTCGAGCGACTACGACAAGGAGAAGCTCCAGGAGCGTCTCGCGAAGCTCACGGGCGGCGTCGCCGTCATCAAGGTGGGCGGCGCGACCGAGACGGTCGTCAAGGAGAAGAAGGACCGCGTCGACGACGCGCTGCACGCGACCCGTGCGGCCGCGAAGGAAGGCTACGTCCCCGGCGGCGGCGTCGCGCTCCTCCGCTCCCAGCAGGCCGTCCTCGACGGTCGCAAGAAGGCCAAGGGCGACGAGAAGGTCGGCTTCGACATCATCGCCGAGGCCGTCGAAGCGCCCCTGAAGCAGATCGCCGTCAACGCCGGCGCCTCGGGCGACCTCGTTGTCGAGAAGGTCAAGGAGCTCGCGAAGAACCACGGGTTCAACGCCGCGACGCAGGCCTACGGCGACCTGGTCAAGCAGGGCATCATCGACCCGGCGCTGGTCGCCAAGTCCGCGCTCACGAACGCCGCGAGCGTCGCGGGCCTGATGCTCACGACCAACGTGCTCGTGAGCGACCTGAAGGACGACGCCAAGGCGGCGACGACCGAGACGGTCATCTGAGACTGAACCATCCCACGCCGCGCCCGAGGAATCGGGCGCGGCGCTTTCCTGCCACCCCCGCAAGGATGCTTGATGCCGACGACGCGTGACTATTACGAGATCCTCGGGGTCGAGAAGGGCGCCGACGCCGACGACGTCAAGCGCGCCTACCGCCGACTGGCGATGAAGCACCACCCCGACCGCAACCCGGGGAACGCCGACGCCGAGGCCGCGTTCAAGGAGGCGGCCGAGGCGTACGAGGTGCTCTCCGACCAGCAGAAGCGGGCGCAGTACGACCAGTACGGGCACGCCGGCGTGCGCGGCGCCAGCGCGGGCGGGGCGACGCACGACTTCTCCCGCATGAACGTCGACGACATCTTCTCGATGTTCGAAGAGGTGTTCGGCGGGGGCGGCTTCGGCGGCGGCGGGCGCGGACGCGCCCAGCGCCGTGGGCCCGTGCGCGGCTACGACCTCGAGACCGACGTCGTCGTCGACCTCGAAGAGATCCTCACCGGCGTTGAGCGCGAGGTGCAGTTCACACGCATGGACGTCTGCGGCACGTGCTCGGGCGACGGGTGCAAGCCCGGCTCCAAGCCGATGGACTGCGACACCTGCGGCGGGCAGGGGCGCGTCATGCAGGCCGGGCTGGGCGGGATGTTCCGCATCGCGACGCAGTGCCCCTCGTGCGGCGGGCGCGGGACGATCATCACCGACCCCTGCGAGGAATGCCGGGGCAAGGGGCGCGTCGCGAAGAAGCGGTCGCTCTCTGTGAAGATCCCCGCGGGCGTCCACGACGGGCAGGCCGTGCGCGTGCGCGGCGAGGGCGAGCCGCCGAGGCCGGAAGAGTCCGCCAGCGGCGAGGGCGTCAGCGGCGACCTGCACGTCGTCGTGCGCGTGCGCGACCACAAGCTGTTCCACCGCGAGGGGGATCACCTCGTGCTCGAGCTGCCCATCGGGTTCTCGCAGGCAGCGCTGGGCGGCGAGCTGGAGATCCCCACGCTCGACGGCAAGGACACGCTGAAGATCCCCCGGGGCACGCAGCACGGGGCGATCCTCAAGATGAACGGGCAGGGGCTCCCGAACCTGCGCTCGGGCAAGCGGGGCGACCTCGCGGTCGTCACGCGGATCGATGTTCCCAAGAAGCTCAGCGAGAAGCAGGAGAAACTGCTGCGCGAGTACGCCGAGACCGAAGACGTGAGCGTCTCGAACGAGAGCGGCGGCATCTGGAAGCGCATCAAGGACGCGCTGGGCGCGTAACGGACAAGTCATGGTCAAGAAAAAGAAGAACGAACCCGTTGAGACCGATGGCGCCGAGGCTGTCGCCGAGCAGGCCGAGCCGACGGTCGAAGACCGCGTCGCGGAGCTCGAGGAGAAGCTCGCCGAGGCCGACGAGAACACCCTGCGCGTGCGCGCTGACTTCCAGAACTACCAGCGCCGCGCGATCGTCAACGAGCGCGAGGCGCGCGAGTGGGGCGCGGCGGGCGTGCTCGAGTCGATGGTGACGGTGCTCGACCACTTCGACGTGGCGCTCACCCAGGACCCCGCGAAGGCGTCGGCCGCGTCGATCCTCGACGGCGTCGGGCTCATCAAGAGCGAGATGATGCGGGCGCTGACCGACCACGGCGTGTCGATCATCAACCCGTCCGTCGGCGACGAGCTCGACCCCGGGCGCCACGAGGCGATCGGGCACCAGCCCGCCGAGGGCGTCGCGCCCGGCGCGATCTCCATCGTCATGCAGGCGGGGTACGCGATCGGCGAGCGCGTGCTGCGCCCGGCGAAGGTCTTCGTCGCCCCGGAGAGCGCCTGATGCCCACGTACGACTACCGCTGCAACGCGTGCCAGGTGGAGTTCGAGCTCTTCCAGTCCATGAAGGACAAGCCCAAGAAGAAATGCCCCGAGTGCGGCAAGAACGCGCTCGAGCGACTCATCGGCACCGGCGCCGGCATCATCTTCAAGGGCGGCGGTTTCTACGAGACGGACTACCGCTCCGATTCCTACAAGAGCGACGCCAAGGCGGACAAGCCCTCGTCAGACCCCGGCTCCTGCGGGTGCGGCAAGAAGAGCGCCGCGGACTGCGCGTCCTCGGCTCCCAAAAAGAACGACGCGAAGCCGGCGAAGAAGGCCGACTGACGACGCCGTCCCGCGCTGCTAGGCTGCGCGCATGACGCTCCTCGGCGCGTGGATGCACGATCTCGATTCCTGCGCGGTGCACGCCTTCGGGCGGTGCCTCGTCCAGTGGTACGGGCTCTCGTACGTGCTGGGCTTCGGCGCCGCGTGGCTCATCGTCCGCGCGATGATCCGCAACGGACGCACACGTCTGGACAACCCGCTCAAAGCGTCGGATCTCGTCTTCGGCGCCGCGGTCGGCGCGGTCGTGGGCGGACGCCTCGGCTACGTGCTGCTCTACCAACCGTCGCTGCTGACAAGCCTCGGCGCCTCGCCGCCCTGGTGGGGCGTGCTGGCGCTGCACGAGGGTGGGATGGCGAGCCACGGCGGCATGGTCGGCGTGATCGTCGCCTGCATCATCTTCGCTCGGCGGGAAAAAATCCCCTGGCTCCACGCGACGGACCTGCTCGCGCTCGCGGCGCCGGCGGGTCTGTTCTTCGGGCGTCTGGCGAACTTCGTCAACGGCGAGCTGCTCGGGAAGATCGTCGCGCCGCCGGGCGGGTCGGCGCCGTGGTGGGCGGTGCGGTTCCCGCAGGAGATGCTGACCAACCACGCCCCCGCCCTCACGCCCGATCAGACCGACGAGCTGGCGCGCATGGCGTACGAGGTCGCGCCCGACGCCCTGACGCGCACGGAACAGGTGCGCGCCGTGATCGACGCGGCGCGCGGAGGCGTCGGCGACATCGCGACGCGCCTCGAGCCGTTGCTCGCGGCGCGCCACCCCTCCCAGCTCTACCAGGCGGTCTCAGAAGGACTCGTGCTCGGCGCGGTGTTGTGGATCATCGCGCGCAAGACCACGCGCGTCGGCGTGCTGAGCGCGTGGTTCCTGCTGATCTACGGCGCCCTGCGCATCCTGACGGAGCACTGGCGCCTGCCCGATGATCACCTCGCGGCCCCGGAGCCGTTCGGGCTGAGCCGGGGACGCTGGTTGAGCGTCGCGATGATGCTGTGTGGTGCGGTGCTTCTCTGGAACACAAAGGAGAAGAAAACAAATGCCGCGGCGGGATCGGGTTCTGACGAGGCTGCTTAGGCGCTGGCCTCTTCGATGGCGGCGGCGAGGTCGGCTTTCTGCGTGAGACCGACGAACTGCTTCACGGGCTCGCCGTTCTTGAACAGCAGGACCGTGGGGATCGAGCGGATCCCGAACTTCGCGCTCACGGCGCGGTTGTCGTCGATGTCCACCTTGCCGACCTTGACCGAGCCGGCGAAATCGTTGGCGATCTCGTCGATGGTCGGGGCGAGCATGCGGCACGGCTGGCACCACTCCGCCCAGAAGTCAACGAGGACCGGGACGTTGGAGCCGATCACTTCGCTGTCGAAATTGTCGTCTGTGAACGTGGATACGTTCTCACTGGCCATGCGGTATCTCCTAGGGCTCTCGAGTTAGTTGGGATGGTAGGCGCTCTGTTGGGTGGATCAACCGATGCGGGCAAGACTTTTTGGCGCGAGCCGCGCGTCGGCCGCGTCCAGAGCCCTGCGGTGGGAGGCGACGTCGTGGACCCGGAAACACCGGGCCCCCCGGGCGAGCGCCAGGGCCGCGGCCGAGACGCTCGCCGGGTCGCGCTGGTCGGGAGAGAGCCCGCGCCCCCCCGCGAGGAAGCTCTTGCGGCTCGCCCCGATCAGAACGCCCGCCGCCAGGTCCTCAAACGCCGGCGCCGCGAGCAGGAGCTCCGCGTTCTGGCTCACGCTCTTGCCGAAGCCCAGCCCCGGATCAACCAGGACGCGCTCGGGCGTCACGCCGTGGTCGCCCGCCCGCGCGACGGCGAGCGAGAGGGCGCCTCGCACCGCGTGGACCACGCCGCCCGTGTATTCGGGTTCATGCGCATAGCCCGTCGAGTACACGTCGCGCTCGGGGAGGGTGAGGCGGTGCATGAGGATGACGCCGCAGGAACGCTCAGCCGCGAGCGGGAGCATCGCGTCGTCGTCCTCCCCGCCCGAGACGTCGTTGATCGCGTCGGCCCCCGCGTCGAGCGCCGCGCGGGCGACGGCCGAGCGAGTGGTGTCGATGGTGACGGGCAGATCCACCCCGGCGGCGCGGAGCGCCGCGATGACCGGGACCGTGCGCGCGATCTGCTCGGATTCGGGCACGCGCCCGGCGCCCGGACGCGTGGACTCGCCGCCGAGATCGAGCGCGTCGGCGCCCTCGGCGGCGAGGCGTCGGGCGCGGGCCACCGCGTCGCGCGCCGTCGCGAGCGCGCCCCCGTCAGAGAAGCTGTCGGGGGTGAGGTTCATGATCCCGACGAGCACGGGGCGGTCGCTCGCGAGCCAGCGGTCGGGCCCCAGGCGCCAACGAAAACGGACCGCCCCGTGTGAGGGCGGTCCGCTGGGAGAATCGGTCTGTGCGTGGTCACGGCGGGTCACGCCGTGATGCTACGCGGCGGGATCAGAAGGGGGCGTCGCCCTCGTCTTCCTGCTCCCAGTCGTTGGCGCCGGCCTGCATCGCCTGGATCTCCATCGCGAGCCCGGCGCCGACCCGGAGGACGGGCGCGGGGGCGAAGAACCCGGCGTGGAAGCCGCCGTCGCCCGCGGCGATCGCGGAACCGATCGGCGGGAGGTTGGCGGGGACGGGGGTCTGGATCTGCAGGCCCATCATCGCGGCCATCGGGGAGAGCATCTGGTAGAGGGCGCCGAAGCCGAAGTAGCCCTCGGCGGCGGCGGGGGAGGGCAGGTGCTCGCGGACCTGCTTGATGGCGTCGTTGTCGGCGAGGCTGCCGCCTTCGCCCATGGCGCTCTCGACGAGGGTGAGGTTGCGGCTCATGGTCTGGTAGACGCCGCCGTCGCCCTCGACGATGTAGCCGCCCATCTGCATGCCGCCGAAGAGCATCTGCGACATCTGCATCATCTGCATCGCGCCGGGGTTGTTGTGGTCAACGGGGAGGCTCATGGTCCAGCCGTGGACGGCGTGCCCGTTGAGGGTGGTCTCGTTGGGGGTGAGGGCCATGCCCATCGCGGCGCCGTTCTCGGAGGCGTTCTTCATGCCCTGGACGAACGCGCCGGTGTCGTTGGAGCGGTAGTAGCTGACCATGCCGGTGAAGAGGCCGCCCATGAGGCCGCCGGGCGTGGGGTAGAGGGCGCCGGCGCCGCCGGTAGCGCCGTCCATCACGCCCATCATGTTCTTCATGCCGCCCTCGCCCATGCCGGACATCGCCTGCATCTGCTTGGCGAGGTCCATAAGACGCGTGGCGGCGCTGCACTCGAAGTCGTACGCGGACGCGAAGATGAAGGGCTGGGCGGGGAGCGCGCCGAGAAGGTCGGACGAGTCGCCCCCGTCGGCGAACATCGCGGCGGTCTCGGAGCCGGGCTCGAAGTCCATCGCGAGCTGGGCGCCGATGCCCAGCGTCCCAACCTGGAGACCGAAGACGCCGTAGGCGCCGTCGTTGACCATGCCCTCGGCGAGGTCGATCATCGCGTTGACGGAATCCGTGGCGGCTTCGGCGTCAACGCCCGCGGCCATCGGGTTGCGGGCCATCCCCTCGGCCATGCCCTGAGCGATCTGCTCACGCAGGCCGGCCCACTCGTCGGCGAGCATCGGCTCAAGCGCGGGCATGTTGATGAAGCCCCACGCGACGGAGGACTCGGCCGCGCGGACGCCGTTGGCCCCGAGCATCTGCGCGTGCGCGCCCATCTGACCGTTCGCCCCTTCGAAGCCGGAGATCACCTCGGCCATGGGCCCGACGATCGTGTACCCGCCGGGGATGCTCTTGGCGAAGAGGCTCTGGCCGTTGAGGTTGAACGTCTGGATGCCGCCCTCGGCGTTCTCAGCGCCGAACTGGTTCATCATCGCGTTGTGGTTGCTCGTCGGGAGGAAGAGCGCCATCGGGGGGTTGTCGCCGTCCATGGGGCCGGGCACGATCGCCATCGCGAGGGGGCGGTCCGTGTCGAGGCCGTCGAACCCCGCCTCGGCCATCAGCTGGCTGGGCGTGGTGAGCACAGGCATCCCGACGGCCGTGAACAGGTTCATCGTCGCGCGGTCGAGGGAGGAGAGGCTGGGGGCGACGATGCCGCCGAGCGAGCCGGCCGGGATCACGTCCAGGACGGACGGGAGCTCGGCGGAGGCGTTCGCGGCGAGGCCGGCGAGCGCTCCATCACAGCGAGGGCGGGTGAGAAGGTGCGGGGCATGGGCTGTCTCCTGTAAGGGGCCGGCGGGGCATACCCCGGGCGTGAGTTCATGATTTGGGCCAGACATCCTAGGGGAGCAGGCCAGCGTCCGATAGATCGGCTCGGCGGGGCCGGGGCTAAATCACCGATTCGATAGACCCCCCGATCATCGAACGGGACGGCCCTGTACTCTCATTCGAGTTCCAACCCCGGGGTTTTCAGCGTGGATCAGCACTTTTCGGCGCTCCTTGACGGTCACGCGCTCAGCGAAACCGCGAGCGAAGCGGTCTTTGAAGCCCTCCTGCGGGGGGAGCTCGACGACGCCCGCGTCGGCGGGCTGCTGTCGCTTATCCAGACGCGCGGGGCCACCGCCTCCGAGCTGACCGGCGCCGCCAGGGCCATGCGCCGCCACGCCGAACGTATACCGTATACAGCGAGCGAGGGCGAACGGCTGCTCGACACCTGCGGCACCGGCGGCGCCCCCAAAGCCTTCAACATCTCCACGGCCGCCGCGATCATCGCGGCCGCGGCCGGCCGCGAGCACGGCCTCAGGGTCGCCAAGCACGGAAACCGTTCGCGGACCGGGCGCGGCTCCGCCGAGATCCTCCAGGCCCTCGGCGTGAACATCGAGGCGGGCCCCGAGGCCCAGGCGCGGTGTCTGGAGGAGGCGGGGGTGTGTTTCTGCTTCGCGATGCGCCACCACCCGGCGATGCGCCACGCGGCCGGCCCGCGGAAATCGCTGGGCTTCCCCACGATCTTCAACCTGCTGGGCCCGCTGACGAACCCGGCGGGGGCGGACCGGCAGCTGCTCGGGGTCTACGACCGGCGGTTCGTGCGCCCGCTGGGCGAGGCGCTGGCGGCGCTGGGGGCCGAGCGGGCGATGGTCGCGCACGGGCTCGATGGTCTCGACGAGATGACGACGACGGCGCCGACGCTGGTGTGCGAGGTGAAGGACGGCGTGGTGCGCGAGTACGAGGTCGATGCGGCGTCGTTCGGCGTGGCGCGCGCCGGGCTGGCGGATCTTCAGGCGACGGACCTCGACGACGCGGCGCGGGTGATCCGCGCGGTGCTGGCGGGCGAGGCGGGGGCGAGGCTGGACATCGCGCTGTGGAACGCGGCCGCGGCGTTGGTCGTGGGCGGCGTGGCGGAGGACCTTGGGGAGGGGCTCGATCTGGCGCGTGGCGCCGTGTCGTCGGGGGCGGGCGAGGAGACGCTCGCGCGGCTGGTCAGGGCCTCGGGCGCTGAATAGCGTTGCGGGGCGGTAGGTTGGGACACACGCATGGCACGCCCGAAATCGTTTGATCCCGACGACGCGCTCGAGCAGGCGATGGCTGTGTTCTGGGAGAAGGGGTACGAGGCGGCGAGCATCGCGGACCTGACGGGGCGGATGGGGATCAACCGCTTCAGCCTGTATGACACCTTCGGCGACAAGCGGGCGCTCTACCTCGCGGCCCTGGACCGGTACATCGAGCGGGCGACGGGGGCGGCGTTGGACGCGATCCGCAGCCCCGACGCGACCCTTGATGATCTCGAGGCGTGGCTGGTGGGATCGCTGGAACAATGCGACGACGAGCGGCGCTGCATGGTGTTGCGGGGCGCGATCGAGGCGGGCCCGGGGGACGCGGAGGTCGCGGAGCGGGTCGAAGAGGCTAAATCGCGCGTCAGGAACTACTTCGAGTCGATTATCTCCCGAGAGCAGGAGCGGGGGCGGGTCCGGGCTGGGGTCGATCCGGCCCTGGCGTCGTGGGGTCTGTACGCGCTGCACGTGGGGCTGTCGGCGCTCGGGGCGTCGGGGGTCGCGGCCTCGCGAGCGGTCGTGGCGGAGCAGATCGCGGCGCTGCGCGGTGGGGATTTCTGACCGATTGGTCAGAAAATCGGAAGGGTTTCGGAACAATCGGTTGGTTATGGCCTATTACTCCTCCACGGGCGGGCGTGAGACCCCCCGGCGGACCCTTTTTTAGGAGATAGGTCATGCGGGCACTTTCGAGAACAAGGTGGCGGTGGTGACGGGAGCGAGCGGCGGGATCGGGCGCGTGTCGGCGCTGGCGCTGGCGGAGGCCGGGGCGGCGGTGGTGATCGGGAACCGGCGCACCGACGAGGGGGAAGCGACGGCGGCGCTGATCCGCGAGCGCGGCGGGCGCGCGACGTTCGTGAAGACGGACGTGTCGGTCGCCGGGGAGGTCGATGCGTTGGTGGCCCGCGCGGTTGAGGAGTTCGGCGGGCTGGACATCGCGTTCAACAACGCGGGGGTGGAGGGGGCGCTCGGCCCGATGCTCGAGCAGACAGACGAGAACTTCGACTTTGTCTTCGGGGTGAACGTGAAGGGCGTGCTGCGTTCGATGCGCGCGCAGGCCGCGGCGATGCGCGCCCGCGGCGGCGGGGTGATTCTCAATAACTCGTCGGTGGCGGGGCGCAAGGGGTTTCCTGGGATGAGCGTGTACGCGGCGAGCAAGCACGCGGTGGAAGGGTTGACGAAGACGGCGGCGCTGGAACTGGCGGCGGAGAACATCCGCGTCAACGCGGTGTCGCCCGGCCCGATCCGCACGGACATGATGAACCGCGTGACGGGCGGCGACGAGTCTGGATTCGAAGCGATGGTCCCGATGGGCCGCGTGGGCGAATCGGAAGAGATCGCGTCGCTTGTTGTCTTCCTGGCGGGCGACGGCGCGTCATACATCACTGGGCAGTCGTACGCCGTTGACGGGGGCGTGGCGGCCTAAGCGGATCACAAGCCGTGCAGGGCGGGCGAAGGCCTGCCCCGCGCGTTTACGGCGGCGGGTATTTCCGCCTGCGTATTTCTCGTCGCGGAGAGGGAAAAACGGTTGTTTGTGCTGGTATCTCGCCCTCTGGCGCCCGACGATGTGGGTTACCTGGGGAGGTACAACAGATGAAGATCGCTGCTCTTTGTGCGCTTGTCGTTTCGGCTGCGTCCGTGGCTCACGCCGGTGTGCCCGCGCTCACGACCGAGGTTGTCGTGGACGGGCTGACCCAGCCCACGTTCGTCGCGTTCGATCCCGACGACGCGGGGCGGATGTTTGTTGTCGAGAAGCCGGGGCGGGTGCGTCTGGTGATCGACGGCGCGGTGCAGCCTGCGCCGTTTCTCGATCTGAGCGCGACGGTCACGTCGTCCACGTTCGGCGGGATGACGGGGTTCGCGTTTGATCCTGACTTTGCGAGCAACGGGCGGTTCTATGTGATCTACCCGACGGGCGCGGGCACGAACGGTGATCGCGTGGAGCTGGCGCGTTACACGGTGTCGGCGGGGAACCCGGACGTGGCGGACGTCGCCTCGCGCGAGCTGCTGATGTCGGTCGCGAACGGCTTCAACCCGCAGTTCCACATCGGCGGGTGGATCGGCTTCGGTCCCGACGGGATGCTGTACATGCCGCTGGGCGACGGGACGACGACGGGCGGCGAGAGCACGGGCGGGGCGCGGTCGCAGTCGCTGACGTCGTACTGGGGCAAGACGCTGCGGATCGACGTGAACGGCGACGACTTCCCCGGCGACGCAAACCGCAACTATGCGATCCCGGCGGACAACCCGTTTGTCGGGATGGGTGTGTTTGATGAGATCTGGTCGTTCGGGCTGCGCAACCCGTTCCGGGCGTCGTTCGATCGTCTCACGGGCGAGTTCTGGATCGCCGACGTCGGGCTCACGCAGTTCGAGGAGATCAACGTCGAGCCGGCGGGGCACGCGGGCGGGCGGAACTACGGGTGGAACTGCGCCGAGGGCACGCTGTGCACCACGAACTCGAACTGCGACTGCACGACGAGTGACCTGACGGGCCCGGTGCACGTGTACCCGCGGAGCTCGAGTTGTTCGATCACGGGCGGGTCGGTGTACCGCGGCTGCGCGATCGAGGGGCTCGAGGGGCGGTACTTCTACAGCGACTGGTGCTCCGGTCGTGTGTGGTCGCTCGCGTGGGACGGGATGAGCGTGAGCGACGTGATCGAGCACACCGCCGAGCTGAACGACAACGGCGGGGTTCCGTCGATGGACCAGGTCACGAGCATCACCGAGGACCCGTTCGGCGAGCTGTACATCAGCACGGAGCAGGGGCGCGTCTTCAAGATCCTGCCCGCGGCGGGGATCGTTGACACGAACGGGAACGGGATCGCCGACGCGTGCGAGGCGGGGAACCCGGCGGACTTTGACGGCAGCGGGAGCGTCGATTCGGCGGACCTCGCGGTGCTGCTGGCGGCGTGGGGCCCGTGCGCGGGCGCGTGTCAGGCGGATATCGACGGCGACGGCGAGGTGGGTTCGTCCGATCTCGCGGTGCTGCTGGCCGCGTGGGGGTAAGCCGCTCGGGCGGACGGTATGATGTGGGCGATTCGCGCGGGGCGCGTCGGAAGACGCTGAGAAGCACCCGTGGAACCTGATCCGGTTCGCACCGGCGGAGGGAACGCGAACGCGCCGGCGTCGGCGCCGTCCTGATTCGCCGGGTGCATCCCGCGAGCGACACGCTCGGGAGGATCCGCCCCCATGTCCAGCCAGAACATCTACCCCAAGACGTCCCCCGAGCACCTCAACGACCGTTCGCCCGCGACCAAGGCGCGTCTGACGAACGACGCGGGAACCGCCGGCGCGCCGACGCTTGATCCTCGTTTCGGCGCCCCGCTCAACGGCGCGGCCAACCCCGCGACGAACCGGGACGGGACGTCGCCGGGGTCGTTCGCGCTCGCGTCGGACGTGGGCGGGGCGCGGATGTTCGCGTCGCCCGACACGCCGGGGATGCCGCAGCCTTCTGATAAGACAGCGTGGGACTTCCTGCCCGACGGGTGGTCGACGGAGCCGCTGGAGATGTCGGCGTGCGTCGAGGGCGCGATGCGCGAGTGGCGCGCCGGGGCCGACGAGGTGATCTTCCGCGACGCGCTCGGGAACGCGCGTCGGGTGACGCTGCCGAGCGGGTTTTCGCCGGTGACGCAGCTGGAATCGGCGCGGCTAGGCATCGTGACGCCCGAGATGGCGCGGGTCGCGGAGCGCGAGCCTCACCTGAGCGCCGAGCAGGTGCGCGACGAGATCGCGGCGGGGCGTTTGATCATCCCGGCGAACATCAACCACCTGAAGCACAACCTCGACCCGATGTGCATCGGTCGCGCGTCGCGCACGAAGGTGAACGCGAACATGGGGGCGTCGCCCGTGTCGAGCGGCACCGATGAAGAGGTCGAGAAGCTGCGCCACGCGGAGAAGTGGGGCGCGGACACGGTGATGGACCTGTCCACCGGCGGCGACCTTGACGCGTGCCGGGAGGCGATCATCCGCGACTCGACGGTGCCGATCGGGACGGTGCCGATCTACTCGATGATCATCGGGCGGAAGCTGTCGGACCTCGACGAGCAGGTGGTGCTCGACACGCTGCGCCACCAGGCGGATCAGGGCGTCGATTACTTCACGATCCACGCGGGCGTGCGCAAGGCGCACCTGCCGTTGATTCAGAAGCGGCTGATCGGGATCGTGTCGCGCGGCGGGTCGCTGCTGGCGAAGTGGATGCTCGACGAGGACCGCGAGAACCTCATGTATGACATGTGGGACGACATCTGCGACCTGATGCGCGAGCGGGACGTGTCGTTCTCGATCGGCGACGGGCTGCGCCCGGGCGGGCTGGCGGACGCGACGGACGACGCGCAGCTGGCGGAGCTGGAGACGATCGGCGAGCTGACGGAGCGGGCGTGGCGGCGCGGCGTGCAGGTGATGGTCGAGGGGCCCGGGCACGTGCCGTTCGATCAGGTGGAGTTCAACATGAAGCTCCAGCGCCGGTTGTGCCACGGGGCGCCCTTCTACGTGCTGGGCCCGCTGGTGACGGACGTGTTCCCGGGGTACGACCACATCACGAGCTGCATCGGCGCGACGGCCGCGGCGTACCACGGGGCCGCGATGCTGTGCTACGTGACGCCCAAGGAGCACCTGGGGCTGCCCAAGAAGGACGACGTGAAGCAGGGGTGCGTGGCGTACAAGATCGCGGCGCACGCGGCGGACGTGGCGCTGGGGATCCCCGGCTCGCGCGACTGGGACGACGAGCTCACCAAGGCCCGCGCCGCGCTGAACTGGCAGAAGCACTTCGAGCTGAGCTTCGACGAGGACACCGCCCGCGCGTACCACGACGAGGACCTCGACGTTGATACGGACTTCTGCGCGATGTGCGGGCACGACTGGTGCTCGGTGCGGATCAGCAAGGAGATCCAGGAGTTCGCGTCGGGCAAGGCCGAGGGCTTCGACCGCGGCAAGCCCGTGCAGTCAGCCGCGCTGACGGTGGAGCAGAAGCAGATCCTCGAACAGCGCGGCGTGCTGAGCCCGGACGAGATCCACAAGCTGGCGAGCAAGACGAAGAAGGCGGTGGGGGCGGAAGGCGACAAAGCCGCGTGCCATTCCGACTACGTGGACCCTGAGAAAGCGAAGCAGATCCAGCACGAGACTGTGCAGTCGTGATGATCGCGGTGAGTGGGAGGCGGTGCGTAGACTTAGACCACCAAGGAGCCCGCCATGCCCACCGACGTCCGTCCGGAGATCGCCGACCCCGACTCGTACATCAACGCGATCATCGCCAAGATCGGTGAGCGTGATCCGCTCGCGGTGCTCGCGGAGACGCCGGGGCTGTTCGCGGAGCGGCTCAAGGCGACGCCCGAGGCGGTGTTGCGGGCGCGGGCGTTTGAGGGGAAGTGGACGCCGCTGGAGGTCTTTGGACACTTGCGCGACGCGGAGTACGTGTATGGGTATCGGTCGCGGGCGATTTTCTGCGATGACGAACCGGTGATCGTGGGGATGGATCAGGACAAGTGGGTGGCTCGGCAGGGGCACAACCGGGCGGACCCGGCGGCGCTGCTGGAGGAGTTCACGGCGCTGCGGGGGTTCAACCTGCGGCTGTGGCGGTCGTTGACGGCGGCGGATCTGGAACGTTTTGGTCGGCACAACGAGCGGGGCGAGGAGACGCTGGGGCGGATGATGCCCTTGCTGGCGGGGCACGACGTGTGGCATCTGGAGCAGTTTGATCGCTACGTGGCGGCGGCGGGCGCATAATGGGGGCCTTCCTGGAGGTCTGCCATGGCGCGGTACGAGTTTGAGCGGACGATCGCGGCCCCGGCGCAGGAGTGCTACGCGCTTTTTTCTGATCTGGATCGGATGCCGGAGATCTCGAGCGAGATCGTGGCGCTGACGAGGACGAACGACAAGGGCTTCGAGCCGGGGCTGACGTTCTCGTGCTCGCGGGTGATGATGGGGAAGACGTGCACGGAGTCGATGGTCGTCGAGGCGGTTGAGCCGGGGCGGGCGTACACGCTGGGGTGCGAGTCGTGCGGCGCCAAGTGGCTCTCGACGTACACGTTCGAGCCCGAGGGCGCTGGCTCGACGCGGGTGCGGCTGGTGATGACCTGCAAGGCGATGACGCTGTACGCGAAGCTTTTTATGCCGTTGACGTTCCTGTTCGCGGGCACGATGAAGAAGCTGATCAACAAGGAACTCGACGAGCTGAAGGCGGCGTGCGAGGGCGGGGGCGCGGGTCGGGCCGTCCCGGCGTAGGGGGCCTACGCTTTGCGGTCATGATTGCACCCCCGATCCCTGCGAATGAAGCCGAGCGCCTCGCCGACCTGCGTTCGTTGCGCGTGCTGGACACCTCCCCGGAGCAGCGTTTCGACCGGATCGTGTCGATCGCGGCGTCGGTATTCCAGACGCCGATCGCGTACATCGCGCTGATCGACACGGAGCGCCAGTGGTTCAAGGCGCGTCAGGGGCTGTGCCCGGTCGAGACGGAGCGCGCGACGTCGTTCTGCGGGCACACGATCAACCAGGACGAACCGCTGGTGGTGCCCGACGCGCTGCTGGACTCGCGCTTTACTGACAACCCGATGGTGACAGGCGAGCCGCACGTGCGGTTTTACGCGGGCGTCCCGCTCAAGGGGCCGGCGGGGTTCAACGTCGCGACGCTGTGTCTGGCGGACACCGAGCCGCGGGAGTTCAGCTCGCACGAGCTGGGGATCCTGCTGGGTCTGGCGGAGATGGCCGAGCGCGAGCTGCGGATGGTTGACGTGATCGAGGCGCAGGCGCGGCTGATCGACACGCAGACGGAGCTGGTGCGCACGCAAGCGCGGCTGAACGAGGAGCTGGAGGAGGCGGCGCGGTACGTGCGTTCGCAGCTGCCGGCGCCGATGCGCGACGGTCCGGTGCGGATCGACTGGCGCTACGAGGCGAGCTCGCAGGTCGGTGGCGACGCGTTCGGGTACCACTGGCTCGAGGACGGGCGCCTGGCGGTGTACCTGCTGGACGTGAGCGGTCACGGCGTGGGGGCGGCGCTGCTGAGCTCGTCGATCCACGCGGCGATCACGCGTCACACGCTGGCGCGGGCGGACTTCGGCGAGCCGGCGTCGGTGATCGAGGCGCTGGACGCGGCGTTCCCGATGGCGGGCAACGACAACAAGTTCTTCACGTGTTTCTACGGGGTGTACGACCCCGCGGACGGGCGATTGCGCTACGCCAGCGCGGGGCACCCGCCGGCGTTTTTGTTCTCGCCGAGTGAAACCCGCAGGGCGCTGCCCGCGACGGGGTCGGTCGCGGGGATCGGTCTTGGCGCGACGAACCCTGCCGAGGAGGTGGTGGTCGAGGCGGGGAGCCGGCTGTACTTCTTCAGCGACGGCGCGTTCGAGATCCCGTCGGGCGACAACGGGGAGCTGCTGATGCCGGCGGGGCTCGCGGACCTGATCGAGTCTGGCGACTCGTGGTCGCTGGACCCGATCGTCGCGTCGCTCCGGGCCAAGGCTGGCGGGTCGTTCGCCGACGATTTCTCGATCGTGAAGATGCGGTTCGTTTAACGTCGTCGGCGCGCGGCTCCGGCGAACCCGATCAGCAGGAGACCGCCCGCGCCGGGGGCGGGGATGTCCACCTGGAGGGTGAGCGTCCCGTTCCATTGGGAGTCGATCACGTTCGGCTCGTCGTCGAACTCCTCGAAGAACTCGATGCGGAGCAGCCCGTTCGAGAGGAACAGGACGTCCTCGGGCAGGAGCTTCGCGAGGTCTTGCTGGTAGGGCTCGGTCCCGGCCATGTCGTCGCCGACGCCGGGCTGGATGGCGAACCCGCCGCCGGGGGCGTCGGGGGCGTCGAACGCGATCTGCGCCTCGCTGAGCCAGCTGAAGCCGAACGTTTCAAGGACCAAGTCGTAGCCGAGGCCGGTCAGGAAGACGCTCTGCCCGGAGCCGAAGCCCGCGAGAGCGGCGACATCGACGGTGAGGACGGTGTTGGGCGACTCCCCGATCTCGTCCCAGCTGGCGAGGTCGATCAGTAAGAGGTCGAACGAGACCCCCTCAGCGTGCGCAGGGGCAGCACCCGCCCCCACCGCGGCGGCAACGATCGCGCCGCACAGTGTGCGTAACATGTTTCTCTCCTCCTCCGGGCGTTGTCCCTCCGACGGAAACCGCCGGCCCACAGGGAGTAACGCCCGCGTCCATGTTCTCACGGAGGGGGCTGCGACTCAAGATATTTCTTTGGAAGGGGGGCTGGTTCGTCCTCAACTGACCGTCCGGCGGCATTGCCGGTACCCTGTTGGACACTTTTGAACGAACCAGACTGGAGAAATAAACGATGGACGAGTCACAGGCTGTCGACACCGTAAACGATGCCGCGAATACCACCGCTGCTGACGGCGGCGGCGGGATTGATCTTTCCCCGGAGGGCCTTCAGAGCTTCTGGGAGAACAACCAGGACATGATTATCGGGTACGCGGCGAGCGCCGTTGGCGCGATCGTCTTCCTTCTCATCGCGTTCATCATCGCCGGCTGGGCGCGTCGCGCCACGACCGGGACGATGCGCAAGGCAAAGGTGGACGAGACGCTGGCCCGCTTCATCGGGACGATCGCTCGCTGGGCGATCGTGATCGTCGCGCTCGTCGCCGCCCTGGGCATGTTCGGGATCAAGACGACCAGCTTCGTGGCGATCATCGGTGCTGCGGGCCTCGCGATCGCGCTGTCCTTCCAGGGCACGCTCGGGAGCCTCGCCGCGGGCGTGATGCTCCTGCTCTTCCGCCCCTTCAAGGTGGGCGACGTGATCAGCACGGCGGGTCACACGGGCAAGGTGGACGAGATCGGTCTCGTCGCCACGACGCTCGACACGCCTGACAACCGGCGGATCATCATCCCCAACGGCGCGATCTTCGGCTCGACGATCGAGAACATCTCGCACCACGAGGAGCGGCGCGTGGACGTCGCGGTGGGGTGTGATTACTCCGCGGATATCGACGCGACGCGCGCGGCGCTCGAGCGCGCCGCCAACAGCGTGGAAGGGCGTCTGCCCGACCGCGACCCGCAGATCGTTCTCGGCGACCTGGGCGACTCGTCCGTCAACTGGACGGTCCGCATCTGGACGACGGGCGCCGAGTTCTGGGGCCTGAAGGAACGCACCACCCGCGCGGTGAAGATGCACCTCGACGAGGCCGGCATCGGCATCCCCTTCCCGCAGATGGACATCCATCTCAACAAGCTCGACTAAGAGCAGGAGGTCATAGGCATGAAGCGCACCAACACTCTCGCGCTCGGGGCCGGCGTTCTCGCGCTCGCCGCCGTCGCCGTCTCGCAGGACAGCATCGAGGACTGGGTCCCGACCGCGGTCGCGCCCGCCGAGCACCAGCTCGCGCCGGCGTTTGATCTGTCCACGATCGATATGCAGGCGTGGATGGAGACCACCGTCACCGGCGACGAGCACGCCATGCTCGATCAGCTTGTCGGCGAGTGGGACGTCGAGCAGAAGATGTGGATGCCCGGCGTGCCTCAGCCCATGGTCAGCACGATGCGCTCGACCACCGAGTGGGTGCTCGGGAAGAAGCACATCAAGGAATCCCTCACCGGCGACCTGATGGGGCAGCCCTACGAGGGCATGGGCATCACCAGCTACGACGTCTACAACAACCGCTACAACATCTTCTGGGCCGACTCGATGGGGACCGCGACCTACTACGCGACCGGGTTCCCCTCACCCGACGGCGGCGCCATCGAGGCCTACGGCACGATGGACGAGCCCTCGATGCACATGCGCGGCAAGACGGTCAAGTATGTCATCCGCGCGGTGGACGAGGACACCCACGTCTTCGAGTTGCACGACCTCCATATCGGCGGCGACAACACGATGGTGATGGAACTGACGTACCGGCGTCGCAAGTAACCGCTCTTCCCACCTACGCACGTACACGGGCGGCCTCTCGGGGCCGCCCGTTTTTTATGCCTCCGTGTACGACGCGTGCAGCACCAGAATGCCCAGCACGATCAGCACGCACCCGACCGGGCGGAATCCGCGCCCGCTCTCGACGCGCGCGGGGATGAGGCGCTCCGCGGCCCGCGGAAGCAGCAGATAGAGCGAGCATTTGAGCGCAAGCAGCCACGCGTACAGCGTGACGACGGACCGGGCGTCGGGAGTCCAGGCGGGGTGAGAGAAGAGGATCAGCAGCGCGACGGGGAGCAAGAGCGTCGCGACGACGAGTGCGCCCTCACGCCGGGCGAAGAGGTCCGCGAAGAGACGACCCCAGCGTCCCGGCCACGCCGCGTGCGAGACGCCGATGAGAAGAAACCCGACGGCCAGCGCACGCTCGACGATCATCGCGATGGGGTCGGTCATAATAGTAGCATATGCTACATTTAGCCAGAGTCAACCCCGATGTGCATCCGGCGGCGTTCGCTCGTCGATCATGCTCCCATGCGCACCCACGTGTATGAGTCCGAGCTGGTGCTCCCCCGGGCCCGCGGGGAGGTCTTCCCGTTCTTCGCGGACGCCCACAACCTCGAGCGGATCACGCCCCCGTTCCTGCGGTTCCGCGTGCGCACGCCTCGCCCGATCGAGATGAAGGAGGGGACGCTGATCGACTACTCGCTGCGCCTGCGCGGGCTGCCGCTGCGTTGGCGGACGCGCATCGGCGCGTGGGAGCCGGGGTCGCGCTTCGTCGACGAGCAGGTCCGCGGGCCGTACCGGCGGTGGGTGCACACCCACACATTTGAGGACCACCCCGGTGGGACGCTCTGCCGGGACAGGGTGGAGTACGCGTTCCTCGGCGACCGGCTGGTCCATTCCTGGCTGGTGCGCCGGGAGGTGGAGCGGATCTTCGCGTACCGCGCCGAGGCGCTGCGAAAAATCTTCCCGGCGGTACTCTCTGGGCATGGCGAAACGCCCGGCGACCACGCCCGCTGACCACACCGGTGGATACTCCGGAACCCCGCTCGCGAAGAAGCTGGGGATCAAGGAAGGGCACCGGGTGGCGCTGCTGCTGGCGCCCGAGGGATTCACGGACACGCTCGACGGTCTTCCCGACGACGTATGGCTCGGCGACGACCTGCGCGGGCGGCGCGAGCTGGACGTGATCGTGCTGTTCGTGACCAAAAAGACACCGCTGCGCAACCGCATGCCCAAGGCGATCGAGCGTCTGAGCGAGCGTGGCGGGCTGTGGATCGCGTGGCCCAAGAAGGCGTCGGGCGTGGAGACCGAACTCAGCGACGGTGTGGTGCGAGAGATGGGGCTGGCGACCGGTCTGGTCGATAACAAGGTGTGCGCGATCTCGCCCGTGTGGTCGGGGTTGCGTTTCGTTCGCCGGCTCAAGGGGTAGGGCGTTATGAAGATCCCGGTTTCTCTCCTGCTCCAGGTCCTCCACGCGCCGGGGAGCCTCGCGAAGGTCCTCCAGGCGGTCGCGGAGATGGGCCTGACGGTCGAGGCCCTCGACGCGATCCGGCGCACGCAGGACCTCACCACGTGGGAGCTGTCCGTCGAGATCGACCCCGGGCTCGAGGACGAGCTCACCGCACGGATCGACGCGCTGGAGATCGCCAGCGTGCTCGGGCACTCGGACCGCGTCTTCGACCGCCACCGCGGCGGGAAGATCGCGTCGCGTGCGCTGATGGGGCTCGACGACCTCAAGGTGCTGCGCGACATCTACACGCCGGGCGTCGCGCGGGTGTGTCTCGCGATCCGCGACGAGCCGGTGCTGGCGTCGGCGTACACCGCGCGCGACCACACCGTCGCGATCGTCACGAACGGGACCGCGGTGCTCGGGCTCGGCGACATCGGCCCGCTCGCCGGGCTTCCCGTCATGGAGGGCAAGGCGGCGCTGTTCAGCGAGTTCGCGGGCATCTCGGGCGTGCCTCTGCTGCTCGAGACGAAGGACGCCGACGAGATCATCCGGACGGTCGAGGCGGTCGCGCCGTCGTTCGGGGCGATCCAGCTCGAAGACATCGCCGCACCCGAGTGCTTCCGCATCGAGCGGGAGCTGGTCGAGCGGCTGAAGATCCCCGTGCTGCACGACGACCAGCACGGGACCGCGGTGGTGGTGCTCGCGGCGATCCTCAGCGCCGAGCGCCTCGCGGGGTTCAGCTTGGGCGACTCGGTCGTCGGGCAGATCGGGCTCGGCGCCGCGGGCCTTGGCATCTCGCGCCTGCTGCTGCGCTACGGGGTCGCGGACGTGCTGGGCGCGGATCTTTCCGAGGACGCGCTCGCGTTGTTCGAGGACGCGGGGGGGACGCGCTCGAGCCTCAGCGAGATCATGGAGCGCGCCGACGTCGTGGTCGCGACGACAGGCGCGCGCGGTCTCATCACGCCCGAGATGGTGCGCCCCGGGCAGATCATCTTCGCGCTCTCGAACCCGGACCCCGAAATCGAGGCGACGGCCGCGCTCGCGGCGGGGGCGAAATTCGCCGCCGACGGGCGCAACGTGAACAACGTGCTCGCGTTCCCGGGCCTGTTTAAGGGCGCGATCAAGGGCAAGGCGAAGCACTTCACGGACGCGATGCTCCTCGCGGCGGCTCGGGCGATCTCCGAGAGCGCGGACCCCGACGCGCTGGTGCCGTCCCCGCTCGACCGCGCCGCGCACCAGGCCGTCGCCCGCGCCGTGCAGGAGTCTGTGCGCGAACGCGGCGGGACCATCAGCTACACGCACTGACCTTTCGCGAGGAGCACGGGCATGACCGCACAGCGTTTCGCGTGGGACGATCTCCCCGCCGATCACCCGATGGACAAGATCGAGCGCCGGCGCATCGTCGGCGCCAACGTGATGATCTCCCGGGTCACGCTCGAGGCGGGGTTCGAGGTCGCGAGCCACCGACACGAGAACGAGCAGATCGCGGTCGTGCTTTCCGGACGCATCCGTTTCGGCGTCGGCGAGGAGGGCAGCGTCGAGGAGTACGAGCTCGTCGGCGGGGAGGCCCTCCTGCTCCCGCCGAACACGCCGCACTCGGCTTGTGCGATCGAAACGACGGTTATTTTGGACGTGTTCAGCCCGCCCAGCGAGACGACCGGCGTCGATCGCGGGTAACGCGTCCTCCTCACATTCTTCGTTCGCGCGTGGCGCAAACGCCCCCGGCGCCCCGCGTACATCTTCGGAGCGCCCCGCGCGGGGCGTCCGCGCGATGGTTTGGGCGCGGGTGCGTCCACGAACGAAGGATTGATCAATGAAATTCTGTGCAATAGTTGTGCTCGTCGCGGCGTCCGTCCTGGCTTCCCAGGCGGACGCCGCGACGTGGTACGTGTCCCCCTGCGGGAACGACGGCTGGGTCGGCGTGCAGGGCGCGTGCGCCGCGCCGTTTGGACCGAAGCGCACGATCCAGGCGGGCATCGACGTCGCGGAGGACGGCGACACGGTGATCGTCTTGCCGGGCGTGTACGTGGAGACCGTGGACCTCAACGGCAAAGCGATCCATCTTCTTGGGCAGGGCGGCGCGGGCGTGACAACGATCAACGGCGGCGGGAGCGGGCCGGTTGTGTCGTGCAATAGCCTGGAGGGGCCCGGCACGGTTATCGAGGGCTTCACGATCACGAACGGTCAGGCGGTTGCCGGCGGGGGCATGATTCTGGCGCTGTCGTCCCCGGAGATCATCGACTGCGTGTTCCTGCTCAACAGCGCGAGCGAGGAAGGCGGCGGTGTTGCCGGCTACTTCGCCTCGCCGACGTTCACCGGGTGCGTGTTCTACGACAACGTCGCGGCGATGCCTGCTTTTCACGTGTACGGCGGGGGCGCGTACTTCCGGGGAGGTTCCCCGGCGCTCATCGGGTGCGAGTTCACGTACAACGACGTGGTGGGCAACGGCGGGGCGTTGTTCATCGGCCCCGACGCCGACGCGACGGTCGAAGACTGCACGTTTACAGACAACACCGCGAGCCGCCATCCCGGTGCGATCGGCTGGGCCGCGGGCGGCGCGGTCTGCGTCGATAGCGCCACGCTGGCGATCCAGGACAGCACGTTTGAAGACAACGACGCGTTCGGCGACGGCGGGGCGCTGTCGGTCCGGTACTTCAGCGACGTGAGCGTCAGCTCGACGGCGTTCCTGACGAACCGGAGCCTCGAATCCCGAGGCGGCGCGATCGATGTCCGCATGAGCTCGCTCTCTGTTTTCGCTGGGTCGTTTACTGGGAACGTCGTGGCGTCCGCGGCGGACCCTACGCGCGGCGGCGGCGCGATCTTTGCTGAGTCGAGCGAGGTAAGCGTTGTGCTCTCGGGGTTCAGCGGGAATCAGGTGATGACGGGCATGGACGGGACCAACGGCGCCGACGGCGGTGCGATCTGCGCCCGCGAAGCGCATGTGAGCCTTCAGGCCTCGACGTTCTTTGAGAACGAGACCATGAGCCACGGCGGAGCCGTCAGCGCCGGGGGCGACAGCGGCGAGCTCGCGATGAGCGGGTGTGTCTTCACGTCGAACCGCTCCGAGAGCTTCGGCGGCGCGGTGTACACGACAGACATCAGCGTGAGCGCCGAAGCGTGCACGTTCATCGACAACCTCTCGTGGGGCAGCGGCGGTGGGATGCGGGCGTCGCTCGATCCTGATGACGCCGCGACCGTCGAAGCGTGTAGCTTCACCGCGAACACCGGTCTCAACGGCGGCGGGCTGAGCATCGATGGCGGGACGGCTACGGTGTCGGCGTCCGACTTCGAACAGAACACCGCGCACAACACCGGCGGGGGCGCCTCGTTCACAGACACCGTGCTCTCCACGGTCCGCGACACGTCGTTCCTGGACAACACGTGCGCGGGCGGCGGCGGGGGGCTGGGCATCGGGTCGCTCGTCTACGTCGTCGGCAGCGAATTTTCTGGCAACCACGCCCAGTACGGCGGCGGCGCGGCGAGCCTGAGCACCGACGGCGAGGGCGTCTACATCGGGTGCCTGTTCGACGGCAACTCGTCCGACTCGGGTGGGGGCGCCATCGCGGTCACGACCGGCTCGGAGGCCCGCGTGATCAACACGCTCGTGGTGAACAACGAGTCGCCGCTCGGCAGAGGCGCCATCCTCACGTCCGCGCCGCTCCCCGGTGGAAGCGGGTCGGAGGAGCTTTCGATCCTCAACTCAACCGTCGCCCACAACATCGGCGGCGGCGTCTTCATCGATAACGACCCGAGCAACACCGAGATCTCAAACAGCGTCGTGTGGGGCAACACGATGGGCGACGCGCTCGAAGGCGACGCGCCCGCCGTGACCCATTCGCTCATCGAGGGCGGGGCGCCGGGGACGGGCAACATCGACGCCGACCCGCAGTTCGTGAACCCGCTCCTCGGGAACTACCGCCTCGCGGACGGCTCGCCGTGCGTCGACTCGGGCCTCAACGCCGCCGTGGCGCTCGACGAGGCGGACCTCGACAGCGACCTGCTCACGGGCGAGACCGTGCCCTACGACCTCGACGGCGAGGCCCGGATGATGAGCGTGGGCGGGTGCTCGGGCCTGGTGACGGTGGACATGGGCGCGTACGAGGCGCTCGGGCTGACCGAGATCCACCTGGGCGACCTCGATGGCGACGGCGTGGTGGCCGCGGGCGACCTGGCGGTCCTGCTGGCCGCGTGGGGGCCCTGCGGGGCGTGCTGCCCGGCGGACTACAACGGCGACGGCATGGTCGACAGCACCGACCTGGCGGTCCTGCTGGCGTCCTGGGACTGAGCGAGGCGTCTTCCAAACGCACAAGCCGCCGGTGCGGGCCAAGGGAGGCCAGCGTCGGCGGCTTTTTTGGTGGCGGGAAATACGGGCGAAGGGATTCGAACCCCTAACCTCCTGATCCGTAGTCAGGTGCTCTATCCAATTGAGCTACGCCCGCGAGCGACCGGAGAGCCTACCCTCGCCCTTCCCCCTCGGCAAGCGACGCCCCGCGGGCGGGGTTGAACTTTTCACCGGACCTGCCATACTGTCCGGCTCGTCGTCGGGTGTGGGGCCCGCGGCGTGCGTTGACCAATCCCAGCCCCTTCCCGGGGCCATTCACCGCGAGAGATCAGTAGGACCGGCATGCCCAATACGCAATCGGCCAAGAAGCGCGTTCGTCAGAACATCACCCGCCGCGGTCGCAACCGCTGGCGCAAGCGCGTCCTCCGCGACTCGATCAAGGACCTGCGCGAGAAGCTTCTCCACGGTTCCGTCGAGGAGACCGAGACGGCCTTCCGCGACACGCAGAAGGTCATCGACCAGACCGCGTCCAAGGGCGTGATCCACCGCAACACCGCTTCGCGCATCAAGAGCCGCCTGTCGGCCCGCGTGAAGGCGAAGAAGGCCGCCTAACCGCGACCCTTATCACAAACGTCCTCAGCGCCCCGGTCTCACGGCCGGGGCGTTGTCGTGCGCCGACCCCGCGACGCGGGTAGGCTGCGCCGATGGGCGCCAAGCGCAGCGACACGCGTGACGACTACTTCTCGCGTTCCCGCGAGCCGTTGCACATCCTCCTGTTCCTTGCGCCCCTGGTCATCGCCTACGAGATCGGAGCCGCCCTCTTCCTCGCCGGCTCCGACGGGGGCGTCGCGAAGGACATCCGCGCCCACCGCCTCCTCGCCGACGTCTTCGAGGCCTTCGGGGTCGGCGGCTTCTACCTCCCCGGCATCCTCATCGTTGTCGTGCTCCTCGTGTGGCAGATCATCTCCCGCCGACCCTGGCGCGTGCGCCCCACGACGCTCGGGGGGATGCTCCTCGAGTCCGCCGTCTGGACGATGCCGCTCCTCGTGCTCGCGCAGCTCATCGCCGGGCGCGATGCCGCCGCCGCGGCGCTCGCCGAGACCGGCTCGCTCGAAGACCTCACGCTCGCGGCGCGGGCGACGATCGCTATCGGCGCCGGGCTCTACGAGGAACTCCTCTTCCGCCTGGTTGCGATCGCGGCCGTCCACCTGCTGCTCGCGGACGTCGTGGGCGTCCCGTCCCGCATCGCCGACGCGCTCTCGGTCCTCGCGGCGGCCGTCGCGTTCGCCCTCTACCACGACGACCCGTCGAACTTCGTTTTCTTCGCGGCGGCCGGCGTCTTCTTCGGCGGGATCTTCATCGCCCGCGGGCTCGGGATCGTCGTGGCGACCCACGCGATCTACGACCTCGTCGTGCTCGTGCTTTAGGATCGTCCCATGCTCGACGCCCACCCCGACCACCCGAACCTGTTCGTCGTCGATCACCCGCTCATCAATCACAAGATGACGCACCTCCGCGACCGCGAGCAGGGACGCCGGACCTTCCGCGCGCTCGCGACGCAGATCGCGGGGCTCATGGTCTACGAGGCGACGCGCACCTTCTGCACCGAACCCGTGGAGATCGAGACCCCGCTCGAGGCGATGGCCGGCGTGCGCCTCTCGGGCGCCACGACCGTCGCCCCCGTGCTGCGCGCCGGGCTCGGGATGTCCACGGGCGTGCTGGAGATGCTCCCGACGGCGCGCGTCGCGCATCTCGGGCTGCGCCGCGACGAGGAGACGCTCGAGCCCGAGGTCTACCTCCAGAAGATCCCGCACGACCTCGCGGCCGGTCCCGTGCTGCTGCTCGACCCCATGCTCGCGACCGGGGGCAGCGCCGTCGCCGCCGCGAGCATCCTGCGCGACGCGGGCGCCCGCGATCTCCGCATGCTCTGTCTCGTCGCCGTCCCTGAGGGCGTCCGCGCGATGCGCGAGCGCCACCCCGACGTCCCCGTCTTCGCGGCGGCCCTCGACCGCCAGCTCGACGCGCGCGGATTCATCCGCCCGGGCCTCGGCGACGCCGGGGACCGCCTCTTCGGCACCGAGGAGCTGTAGGTCTACGACGCCTCGCGGACGAGGATCGCCCGCGCGTACAGCAGCGCGAAGCCGTGGCGCATCGCGTTCTCCTGTGACTTCGACCCCGGCTGCGTGGTGACGACCGCGAGGTCGCACCCGCTCGACGCCGCGTCGCTCAGGCGTCGCCCCAGCAGCGACGCCTGCACGCCGCGCCGTCGGTGTTCGGACAGGGTCGACGCGCCGCAGAGGTTCGCCACGTCCTCGAAGACGCGCATGCTCGCCGCGCCCGCCGTCGCCGCCCCGCGCGTCGCGCTGTAGCGCCGGAAGCCCGGCACGCCCCGCATGTCGCGGATCGCTCGCTCGATCTGTTCGCGCGGGAAGTCCTCGTGCGCCGCGACGCCCTGCGTGTCGGGCGTCCCGAAGCCGGTCACCACGGTGTCGAGCCACGCCTCGAATTCGCTCTCGGGCGAGACGGCGGTCTCCACGCCCTCGCGGTCGTCGTGCCCGAAGGGCGACAGCGCCCGCCCCAGGATGGCCTCGAACCCGTGCAGGACGTAGCCCCGCGCCGTGAAGAACGCTCCCGCCGCCGGGTCCGCGAGCGTCGAGAGCTCGACCACCACCGGCGACCCCTGCGCCGCGAAGCGCGCCTCGACCGATTCCATCTCCGCCTCGCTGGGCAGGGGGGCGTACCCCAGCCCGGCGACCTTCGTCAGCGGCGATCCCGCGCCAGCGAAGACCGCAAGGCCGCCACCGATCTCGTCGCCCGTGACCACGTCGTCCGGACGCACGCGCGCCGCCGCGAGGGCGCAGTCACGGAGCAGCGCGGTCTCGGCGCGTTCGAGTCGGCGTGCGGTTTCGACGCTGCAAAACATGAGCTGCTCCTCAGGCGGGTGGGCCACTCTACTCACCCCGCTCAGGGGGACGCGGACGCCGGAATCGGTACCATGACCGGATGGCCGAGCCCAGACCCGCACACACCCTGAGCGACCCCGACACCCGCGTCTACGTCGGGGACAACCGGGAGGTGATCCCGCGGATCCCCGAGGCGGCTCGCGGCGAGGTGGACCTCGTCTTCGCCGACCCGCCCTTTAACTGGAACCGGGCCTACGACGTCTGGGACGACAAGATGCCCCGGGAGGACTACCTGACCTTCACCGGGGAGTGGCTCGACGCGTGCATCGACGCCCTCGCCCCCCGCGGCGCGATCTGGGTGAACATCCCCGACGACACCTGCGCCGAGATCGTCATGCACCTCAAGGGGCGCGGGCTCGAGATGATCAACTGGTGCGTCTGGCACTACCGCTTCGGGCAAAACCGCATGGGGTCGTTCATCAACTCCAAGGTCCACGCCCTCTACTTCGCCAGGGACCGCAAGGAACGCGTCTGGAACCCCGACGACATCCTCGAGCCCTCCGACCGCGCCACCACCTACTTCGATCCCCGCACCCACGACAAGAAGACCGGCAAGAACGGGCTCCGCGTGCCCATGGACGTCTGGTACGGCAAGTACTGGGGACGCATCCAGGGCAACAACAAGGAACGCCGTCCCAACCACGACAACCAGATCCCCGAGGTCTACCTCGAGCGCGTCATCCGCGCCTGCTCCGACGAGGGCATGCTGGTGATGGACCCGTTCCTCGGCTCGGGCACCACGGGCCTCATCGCCCGCGAGCTCGGGCGTCGGTCGATCGGGGTCGAGTTCAGCGCCGACAACGCCGCCAGCGCGTTCGAGCGCATCAAAGCGGGCCCCATCCGCGTCAGCAAAGACGCCCCGACGGTCCACGAGACGGCGATCTTCGCGCCCCGCGCCAAACGCGCCGCCGCGGCGTCCGAACCCGCGTAAAACGCTCTCAGACCCGGTAACGCCCCCGAATGAGGGATTTTGGGTGAAAACTGCGGACCAATACGCGGTTTATCGCGTATTGCTTTGAAGAGTCCTTCGGCTTGAGACGTTTCACGAACCGGACTCGTCAACGCGAGCGCCCGCAACGGGCGCCGCGGACGCACTCGCCGGACTGCCCCTGGCTTGCGTCTGGCGAGTCCTCCGCCCGTTCCTTGGTTCTGCCAGTGCGGGACGGATCTCAGATAGCCGACGCTTCCTGAACAAGGGAGCGTCGGCTTTTTTCTCGCCCTGCCCCAGAAGACGCGTCGCGTCCGCCGGGGCCCCTCACCTGTTTTTCAGAATCGCCCCGACTCAGCCCACGGCGGCCGGCGTCAGGCCCATCGCCTTGCACATCGCGTCGCCCATGCTCGCGGGCGTCTCCGCGATCGCGAAGCCGGCGGCCTGCAGCGCGGCGATCTTGCTGTCCGCCCCGCCCTCGCCGCCCGAGATGATCGCGCCGGCGTGGCCCATCCGCTTCCCGGGGGGCGCCGTGCGACCGGCGATGAACGCCGCGAGCGGCTTGCTCATGTTCGCCTTCGCCCACTCCGCCGCGGCCTCTTCATCCGTGCCGCCGATCTCGCCGATCATCAGCACGCCCGCGGTCTCGGGGTCCTGCTCGAAGAGCTCCAGGCACTCGATGAAGCCGAAGCCCCGCACCGGGTCGCCGCCGATGCCCACGCACGTGCTCTGCCCGAGCCCGCGGTTGGACGTCTGCCACACCGCCTCGTAGGTCAGCGTGCCCGAGCGCGAGACGATGCCCACCGCCTTGCCCGTCGCCGATTCCGAGACGTGCGTGTTGATGTACCCGGGCATGATCCCGATCTTGCACCCGCTGTTCGTGTAGGGGTTGTCCTTGGACGTGCCCTCGCCCGTGTGCGGCCCCGGCGTGATCACGCCCGGGCAGTTCGGGCCCACGAGGATGATCCGGTCAGACGCGGGGCGCCCGCGGTTGGTCTCGTCGAGCACGTGGCGGACCTTCACCATGTCCGCGACGGGCACGCCCTCGGTGATGGCGCAGATCACGCGGATCCCGGCGTCGATCGCCTCGAAGATCGCGTCGCCCGCAAAGGGCGGCGGGACGAAGATCATCGTCGCCTCGGCCCCCGTCGCGTCCTTCGCGTCGCGGACCGTGTTGTAGATCGGCAGCCCGTTCGCGTCGCTCTGCCCGCCCTTGCCCGGCGTCACCCCGCCCACGACCTTCGTGCCGTAGTCGAGACAGCCCTTCGTGTGCAAGGCGCCGTACGCCCCCGTGATCCCCTGGCAGATGACCTTGGTCTGGGCGTCGATGATGATGGACATGGGCTGCTCCGGGAGCGTTCGGGTGAGAGGGTGAAGGGGAGAGAATAGGGCGCCGGGGGAGGGGGCTCAAAGGAGCTTACTCGTGGCAGGCCGTTTCGGGCGCCCACGGCAGGTGATCGCCAAAATGACGCTGATACAGGCCAAGCAGCTTGGCGAGCACCACCAGCGTGTACACCACGATCGCCTCTGCGAGCACGGGGATCTCGAACACCCGGTAGTGCGGGCGGAAGAAGTACAACCGGTCGTTCCCACCCGCGAGGCTGACGAGGATCTCCGGGAGAAGCCGCTCAGGAATACGCGTCAGGAGCACGACCGAGATCAGACAGAGCACCGCTGCGAGCACGACGAGCAAAAGCGTGTACGCCCCCGGCGCCCGCAGCACCGCGCGGAGCAGCACGTCAACACGGAACACCATCCCAACCCCGCCCCACGCCGTCGCGATGAACCCGATCGGCACGAGCGCAAGCCCGCCCAGCCCGAGCAGCCATGAGATCACCGCCGCGTTCGCTGCGCCCACGTCCAGGTGCGGGAGGGCGAGCCGCCACGCGATCCACGGGGCGAGCAGGACCAGCACCGTCCAGACGCCAGTGACCAACGGCTCGACGATCGAGTGCTTGTAATCGTCAAAGACGCCGTAGTCGGGCAGCTCGTCTTCCCCCGCCGCCGTCGCAGGGATGACGTCGAGCAGATACGCGCTGAAGAGCCCGGCCGTGACCAAGGAGAATAAGGACGCCACGAGCAAGGCCATGTTCCACAGCATGGGGACGAACGACATCACAAACGGCAGGCTGATGAGCGCCGTCGTGATCCCCACGATCGCCCAATTATGCAGGGAGCGGTTCAGGAGCAGCGCGGCCGCGGCGTCCTTCATAAATGCTGAATGTGGGCGCATCGGCATCACTCAATTCTAACAAAGCAGGCGCCGGGCTCTCGTGTCCGATCCGGAGTCCCGCGGGACGCTCACCCCGCCGACCACGGGAAATGCTCTTTGAAATGGCGGTAATACAGCCCGATTGTGCGCATCGTGATCACCAGGCTCGCGACGCCGGTGAGGTTCCCGAGGACCAGCGGAATCCAGGGGTGCCCGAGATCAATCGCAGACCCGGCGGTCCCCGCCAGCCCGGCGACCCCCGCGAGCGACATCGCCCCGATACCAACAAGGAGCATGAACCAGATCGCGAGGTAGGGCAGGAACGCCGAGATGATCGTGCGCGCCACGATGTCAAGACGCAGCGCAGTGAGAATCCCGCCCAGCGCAGCGATCAGCATCACGCCCGGCCAGAGGAAATAGCTCAGCCCCAGCGCCCCCAGGCGCAGGGCCGGGGCGTCAGCGACGAGCCCCACCATGATCCCGGGGATCATCAGCGCCAGCGACACGACGAGCATCTTCGCGAGCGGTGCGAGAACCGACTCCATCAGCCCGTCGAATTCGAACGGGTCGGGCAGATCATCGCTGTTGCTCGACGCGTACACGATCACGCTGAAGCAGTACCCGGCGATCCACCCGTACATGCCGATCACAACGAAGATCCCGAGGCATCCCATGTACGGCAGCACCACCATCAGGAACGTGATCAGCAGCGCCATGCAGAAGATCTTGATGGCGCTGTCGGGGTCCTTCCAAAACAAGAACCCGCGGAACGCATCGATCCAGAAGCCCGACGACACCGCGGCGGCCGTTGCGGACAGGGGCTGGAGCGGATCCGGCGCGTCCGCGCGCTCGGGCGTGTCGGCAAAGCTGAGCCGCGGCGGCTTGATCTCCGCGACCTCGAGCGCGTACTCGTCCGGCTGCGGCTCGCGGAGCTTCGGCAGCGTAACCCGCGCTCCGCATTTCTTGCACGCTCCGCTCCGACCCGCGAGCTCGGGTGTGTATCGGAACTGGGCGCCGCAGGCGCAGCGGTGGGTGAGCGGGTTCGTACTCATCGGTGCTCCCTGTCTGCTCACCCGCTTCCCGGTATGGGAGTCCGCAGGCCCACGCACAAATCTAACACCGCCTTGCGTGCCCGGGGGGTCCCGAAACGCGTTCCGCGGGGCCCGCAGCCCGTATACTCCTCCCTCGCGGGTGGTGGGCCCGTGTGTGAGGCAATCCAGCGTGTGAGAGGTGGTCGCTGTGAAGGCAATCGTCACCGGTCAGATCGGGCTCGACAAGACGCCATACCTCGAAGAGGTCCAGAAGGTCGCCCAGCGCGCGGGCGACACCGTCGACATCTTCAGCGTCGGCAAGATGATGTACTCCGAGGCCCCCGACGTCCGCCCCGGGCGCATCCTCGGGCTGCCCCTCTCGCGCCTGCACTCGCTGCGGCGCGCCGTCTTCAAGGACATCATCAACCAGGCGCCCCAGAACGAGCACACGATCGTCAACACGCACGCCACGTTCCGCTGGCGCCACGGGCTGTTCGCCGCGTTCGACTTCGATCAGCTCCGCGAGTTCGACGCCGACGTCTTCATCTGCCTCGTGGACAACGTGGAGATGGTCCACCACCGCCTCCACAAAGAGCACGACATCGACGCGACGCTCAAGGACTGCATGGTCTGGCGCGAAGAAGAGATCCTCGCGACCGAGCTCATGGCCCAGGCCTTCGGCGGGAAGTTCTTCATCGTCGGGCGCGGGCGCGCGGCCCAGAACGCCCGCACCATCCACCGCCTCCTCTGCCGCTCGGACATGATGACCGTCTACCCGAGCTTCCCCATGAGCCACGTCGTCGGCATGCCCGACGTGCTCGCCGAGATCGACCAGTTCCGCGCCGCCCTCGCCGAGCGTTTCATCGCGTTCGACCCGGGCGACGTGGACGAGAAGCTGATGCTCGACCACGCGATCATGGCGACCAAGGAAGGCCACGACTTCATCCAGCTCGACCCGTCCGACCCCGCCGCCACCTTCGGCAAGATGCCGGGCGACCCCGACCTCGCGTCGCGCGAGACCATCAAGGTGTCGTGCCGGGAGATCCTCGACATCGCGGGCGACATCGACGGGCAGATCTACTCCCGCGACTTCAAGCTCATCGACCAGTCGGACATGATCGTTAGCTACGTCCCGGAACTGCCCGGCGGCGTCCCCGGTCTCTCGTCGGGCGTGGAGCGGGAGCTCCAGCACGCGTGGGAGCACACGAAGGACGTCTACGTGGTGTGGAAGCCGGAGAAGAACCCGTCGCCGTTTATCACCGAGACCGCGACGAAGATCTTCCGCTCGACCGAAGAAGCGCTCGCGCACTTCGAGTCGGCCGGGATGACGGTCAAGACGCACCTCTTCGACGGCTGAAACCCGCTGAGAGAGAGAAGCGGGCAGACACGGCCGCGTTCGCACGACGAGGGCGTCGCGAGAACAGGCCGGCGTTCGTGTCGCTTCGGGAGCCCTGCCTGCCTCGTCCCGCGACGCGTCCACTCGCAAGTGGGGGGGCAGTCCGCCATCGGGTCGGGCAAGCGTCCGGAAGCAAGCGACGCCGGCCGTGATGTTCTCATCTGTATAGTTCGCACGAACCGCCCGATGGTTTCACCCTTTTTTTGCAGAGGCCCCCGCGTGCCGCGTTACAAGCTCACCATCGCCTACGACGGCACGGGTTTTCACGGCTGGCAGAAGCAGTTCGCGACCGATACCCAGCTCGCCGACACCGGGTTCGCCGGGCGTCTGCTCGCAAGCGACGGCGCGCCCGACGAAGACGGACGCAAGCAGCTGCGCACGGTCCAGGCGGTCGTCGAGCAGCGCATCCGGCGCGTCTGCCGCGAGCCCGCGCAGCTCCAGGGATCGAGCCGCACCGACTCGGGCGTCCACGCGCTCGCGCAGGTCGCGGCGTTCACCCGCGAGGACGCCGACACCGGGCCCAGCGACGAGCGCCTCATCGAAGCCATCAACTCCGGTTTACCGGACGACGTCGTCGTCACCGAGTGCGACCGCGTTCCCGACGCGTTCGAGCCGATCGCCGACTGCGTGCGCAAGGGGTACCGCTACACCATCTGCGCCGGGAAGCCCGCGCCGCTGTGGACGCGGCGCTACGCCCACCACGCCGTCATGCCCCTGGACGTCCCCGCGATGGCCGCGGCCGCCGGCGAGCTCGTCGGGACCCACGACTTCGCCGCGTTTACCAACGTCGGCGCCGAGAGGGAGTCCACCGTGCGCACGGTGCTGTCGTGCGACGTGACAGAAGCAGACGGCGTGATCGCCATCGACGTCTCAGGCGACGGGTTCCTCTACAACATGGTGCGCATCATCGCGGGCACGCTCGTCGACGCCGGCCGCGGCCGCATCGACCCCGCGCGCCTCAACGAGGCACTCGCCACCGGCGACCGACGCCTCGCGGGGCCGACGCTCCCGCCCGAGGGCCTGCGCCTCGAGTGGATGGAGCACCGCGTGGGCGACGCGCTCGTCCGCTCGCCCGACCCGGCCTCGCCGCGCCTACGCTGAGAGCCCCGGAAGGAGCCGTCATGGCGAACATTCTCGTGGTCGGGCCGCACCCCGACGATCAGGAACTCGGCATGGGCGCCACCATCGCCAAGCTCAGCGATCAGGGGCACAACGTCCTCCTGCTCGACCTGACCAACGGCGAGCCCACCCCCTTCGGGGACCCCAAAACCCGTGCCAAGGAAGCCGCGGCCGCGGCCGAGATCCTCGGCGTTCAACGCGTGCTCCTCGATCTCCCCAACCGAACCGTCGAACACACGCTCGATGCGCGCAAAAAAGTGGCGGGCGTCATCCGCGAGCACCAGGCGGAGATCGTCTTCACGCCCTTCTTCGAGGACGCCCACCCCGACCACCGCGCCGGCACGCGGATCGTGGAGGACGCGCGCTTCGACGCCAAGCTCACCAAGACCGACCTCCCGGGCGAACCGATCTACCCGCGCTGGCTGTTCTACTACTACGCGACGCACCTGCGCTGGGTCGCGGACCCGACGTTCTGCGTGGACGTGACGGGGTACGTCGACCGCAAGATCGACTCCATCACCGCGTACCACACGCAGTTCGTTCTCCCGGAAAAGAACCGGCGCGTGGTCGAGTGGGTGCGCTCGAGCGCGGACTATTTCGGATCGCGCATCGGGACGGCGGCGGCCGAGCCGTTCTTTACAAAAGAGCCCATGGGCCTCACGTCGCTGGCGGCGCTCCCGCTGTAGCGAGCTTCTCCCGCACCGTGCGATCAAAGAGTTCTTCGGGCGCCGCGTGACCGGTCCACGCCTCGAACTGCAGCACCGCCTGCTGCACGAACATCTCGACGCCGCTGATCGTCTTGAACCCGAGCGATCGCGCGTCGCGCAGCAGCACGGTGTCGATGGGCGTGTAGACGGTGTCGAACACCACGGCGCCGGCGGGCGCTTTGGCGAGCAGGTCCTTGGGGACGGGCGTGTCGTCGGGCGCGGGGCCGCCGGTCATGCCGACGGGCGTGGCGTTGACGATCAGGTCCGCGCCCGCGACGCCGGCGAAGAGATCGCCCACGTGCGCCACGCCGAGCTCGCTCGCGAGATCCCGCCCGTGCTCGGGTGTGCGGTTCCACAGCGTCACCGACCAACCGGATTCCTTGAGCGTCCACGCGGCCGCACGCGCGGCGCCCCCCGCGCCGAGCACGAGCGCCGTCGTCGCGCCGTCGCAGTGTTCGCCCACGCACGTCGCGATCGCGTTGGTGTCCGTGTTGATCACGCGCTCGTCGAGGAGCGTGTTCGCTGCGCCGAGATCCCGCGCGTCCGCGTCGAGGCGCCAGCCCTCTTCGGCCGCGAGGCGTGACGCGTGCTCCTTGTGGGGCAGCGTCACGCTCGCGCCCGCGAATTCAAGCTCGCGGTGCTCGCTCAGCGCGAGCACGGTCGCCTTGTAGGGCTCCCACCCCGGCGCGACGGGCAGCGGGAGGTACACGCCGTCGTGGCCCACCGACTCGAACCCCGCGTTGTGCACGAGGGGCGAGAGCGAATGCCCCACGGGGTGCCCGATCACGCCGTAGACCTTCGTGCGCCCGCCGATCGAGCGGAAGCGGTACTGCCCGAGCAGGTCCGCGATGGTCGGCTGCCCGGGCGCCGTGGAGGAATCATCGCGCACGCTCGCGAAGGTGAGCAGCGCGCCGAACTTCCCCGCGAGCACGCGGGACATCAGCCCGAACTCGCCCATCGCCAGCGCGATCATCGGGCGTTCGCGCTCGCTGAGGAGGTCGAACACCTCGAGGTTGTCGCGCAGGCTGCGGGCGCGGAACGCGACTTTGTGGACGCTCGCGCCGTCGATCGCGTACAACGCCGCGACGCGCCGGCTGAGGTTGTCGGGGCGCCCGTCGAAGTCGTGCATCGAGACGATCAGGCCCGGGGCCAGCGCCGTGTCGGCGTTCCGCCCGCACACCCGCTCGACCCGCTCGCGGAACGCGGGGTCCTTCTCGAGCGAGGCGAGCCTCGACGTCCAGGTACCGCGGGGGGGTGTCGAGCGCGCACAGGCGTTCGATCAGCTCGGCGCGCTCCGCGTCGTCGCCCTCGTACAGCCCGCCCTCGCTGTGCGTCCGGCAGGTGACGATGCACGGGAGCGGCGATTGCTTCACGAGCATCTCGACGGCGCTGATGCCCTCGCTGTCGCCCGCGCCGCGGAAGACGCCGTCGACGCGCCATTCGATGAGATCGGCGCCGGCGAGGCGGGCTCGCTCGCCGTCCTCGCGCGCGAGCACGAGGTCGTCGCAGAGGATGGGGGCGCAGATCAGGGTGCGGTTCGCGTGGGGAGTCATATGTGTTTTATAGCTCCGCGAGGCGGCGTTCGATCTCGCGCCGCGTGAGCGCCGCGATCAGCTCGCCGAGTTCGCCGCCCAGCAGCTTGTCGAGGTTGAAGTTCTCGCCGAGACGGTGATCGACCGCGAAGCCGTCCTTGAAGCGGTAGGTGCGGATGCGCTCGGAGCGGTCGCCCGCGCCGATCTGGCTCGAGCGCTGCTCGGCCCGCTCGCGTCGCTGCTTCTCAAGCTCGAGCTCGTAGAGGCGCGCGCGCAGGAGGCGCCACGCCTTCTCGCGGTTCTGACGCTGGCTCTTCGTTTCTTGCATGCGCACCTCGACGCCCGTCGGCTTGTGGATCAGGTGCACCGCGGTCGCGACCTTGTTGACGTTCTGCCCGCCCGGCCCCTGGCTCGTGGTGATGTGCTCGTCAACGTCCGCCGGGCTGATCTCCAGCTGCACCTTGCTCGGCTCAGGCAGGGAGGCGACCGTCGCGGTGGAGGTGTGCACGCGTCCCTGCGCCTCGGTCGCGGGCACCCGCTTCACGCAGTGGACCCCGGCCTCGTGCGCGAGCTCCGCCCACGCGCCCTCGCCCGTGACCGTCGCGCTCGCGTGCTTGATCCCGCCGACCTCGCTCTCGCTGAAGTCCATCGTCTCGAACGACCACCCCCGCGTCTGCGCGTAGCGCTGGTACATCTCGAAGAGCTCGCTCGCCCACAGCCCCGCCTCGTCCCCGCCCACGCCCGCGCGGACTTCCAGGATCACCGACGCCACCGCGCGGTCGTCCGTCGTGACGAGGTCCGCGAGGATCTGCTCGATCAGCCCCGTCGCCTTCTCGCGCAGAGCGGGGAGTTCCTCCCGGGCCATCTCGGCGAGCTCGGCGTCATCGCCCGAAAGCGCCGCCTCGAGCTCCGCGCCCTCCGCGACGGTCTTCTTGAACCGCTCGTACTGGGTCGCGACGGGCTGGATCGCCGCCCGCTGGGTGGACAGCTCCCGAACCCGCTCGTGGTCGGCGAGCACCGCCGGGTCGCTCAGCTCCGCGTCCAGCGAAACCAGCCGTCCGGTCAGCTCATCGAGCTTCGCGAGCACCTGGGGCGGGATATCAGCATCGAGCGAGGGCATCGCGGCAGGGTAGCGGCGCTCGGGGCGTGGGGGGACTCCGGGGAATGGCGGAACCGGGGGCGGGGTCGTACGGATGAAGGGGTGTTATTCCTCATCATCCGGGCTCTTGCTCGGCGTCATCCCGAAAAGGGCACACCATGAAGAACCAGATTCTCGCGCGCGCACTCGGCGCCGGTCTGGCCGCGAACCTCCTCCTCGCGGCGTCGGCCGAGTCCCCACCCTTCGGCACGCTCTTCCTCGAGGCCGGGAACCGCCCCTTCGCGATCGAGCAGGGCGATTTCAACGGCGACGGCGTCGTCGATCTCGCGACGCTTCACGATCCTCTCGGCGAGCCCGGCGGCGTGAGCCTGTCGGTGTACATCGGTCGCGGCGACGGGACGTTCGAGCCGCGCCGGTCGATCTCCGGGACCGATTCCCGGTTTTTCCTCGCCGGCGACTTTGACGGGGACGGGACGGATGAACTCGTGGCGCGCGCGCCGGGCGAAGCGTCCAACAGCGATCAGTACTCGGTGTACGGGCTCGACAAAGCGGGTGATCTTGTCGTGCGACGCACGCAGACGCTCTCTGTCGGCGCCTCGGCTGGGGCCAGCAACCTTCCGCGAGCGCTCGGCGGAGACTTCAACGGCGACGGGCGCGACGATGTGGCGCTGCTGCTGGAGGACCGGGCGACGTTCAACGTGTTCCTCGGGTTCCCGGGCGGGCTCGATCAGGCCACTGAGTTGGCGCCCGGCGGGGTGACGGGTGCGATCAGCGCCGCGATCGCGGAGGACCTCGACGGCGATGGCTCGGTAGAGATCGTCACGGCGCACGACGAGCACGTCCGCGTGTGGTCGTGGGACGACGGCTCGATGGATGAGATCGTCGCGCTGGAGTTCGACGACAGGATCGACCAGCTCGCGGCGGGCGAGATCGACGGCGCGCCGGGAGCGGACCTTCTCGCGGGTGAGCACGAGGGCGGGTATCTCCTTGAGTACGCCGTATTGCCCGATGTTCTGGCCGGTACGGCCCGCGGAGCGATTGAGCTCGACAACGAGATCTTCGGCGAGAAGCCGTACTTCTTTGATGAGAATGGCGATGGCTTGGACGACTTGCTCGTGCTCGACGTCACGGGTGTGTCTGTGGTCGGCCCGCTTCGCCCAGAACTCTCGTACGCGTACGTCGCTTCGAATGTTTCAGGTGTTTTTCCGTACCCGGCGTTCGGCGAGACGCCGAGGCTGGGGCTCTACCCAGCAGACGCGGTCGTCGCGGACTTCAACGCGGACGGGCGTCCTGACATCGCCGCGGTGAACGCGCACCGCGACAACGGCACGGTGACGATCGTTCTCGGGCAGGGCGCGGGGGCGTTCGGCAACGTCGACGCGGTCGACAACCGTGTCGGCCTTGGCCTCCCGGGTGCGCGGTTCATCGATCTCGACGCGGACGGCTACCCCGATGTGGTCTTTGACGGCGAGGTTCACCTCAACGAGCAAGGGCGATTTGCGCTCGAAGCCGACGCTCAACTCCTCTCGGAGTACGGCGGCGCGGCGAACGGCGTCTTTGCTGACCTCGACGGCGACGGCGACGTTGATCAGTACATCCTCGAGGATGGGTTCATCACCGCGTTCATCAACGACGCGGGTGTATTCACCGCGCAGGCGGCGCACGAGCTCGCGACGACGGACGAAGAGCAGGACGACTATGGGCCCGGGGCGCCGATCTCGCCGGGCGGCGGCGCGTCGGTGCTCGTCGCCACGCGCCCGAAGGGCTCTGAGAGCAGCGATGCCTTCAACGCCACTGTGCTTGAGTACCTCGGCGCCGGGGTGTTCTCAGAAACGCGCGTCTCGTTCAACCTGCCGTACGTGATCCCGATCCGCGTGGTCGACTTCGACGGCGACGGTCTCGGGGATATTCAGTGGTCGGGCTTCGAGCCGGGGCTCGATTCCCTTGATCGGTATATCTGGCTGAACGACGCCGGCGCGTTTCTCCCCGACGCGACCCCGTACGGCCAGACCGGCGTCACGCCGGGGTTTGAGAGAGCGATCTTCGATCTCTCGGGGGACGGGCTCGCGGACCGGGTGATGATCGACGGCGTCGATCTTCCCTCGGGGGTCGAGTGGTCGGTACGCATCGAGCTCCAGCAGGCTGACGGCGCCTTCGTCGCAAGCCAGGCGTTCGTCACCGCTGCGGAAAAAGGCGTCGCGATGACCGCGAATATCGGCAGGGTTGTGCACGAGGATCTCACCGGGGACGGTGTCGCCGACCTGTGTGTTCTCTACACCGTGGTTGACGAGTTCTTCGGTTACGCGGTTGTGGTGTACGAGGGGCTCGGTGCGGGGGTGTTCGGGCAACCGCTCGGGATCGTCGCCGGGCCGATCGGCGGGTCAAGTGACTTCGGATTCGACGTCGCTGACGCCGACCTCGACGGCGACGTCGACATCCTTCTGGGCGGGGACTGGTTCATGAACCCGCCGTCGCTCAACAACAGCCCGCTCGTCAGCGGCGTCCTCTACAACCGCACGAACGGTGTGAAGGCGTCTTGCTTCGGCGATCTCAACGGCGACGGACGCGTCGGCCCGGCCGATCTCGCGCGCGTGCTCGCGGCGTGGGGTCACGACGAGGCGGAGTTCATCACGTACGACCTCTACCCCGACGGGGTGATCGACGCGACAGACATCGCGGCGCTCATCGCCGAGTGGGGCGACTGCGACTAGGCAGGGCGTGCTTGATTTCGATCGGTGAGGGAGAAGCCTCAGTCGTCGTTGCGATCAACGACCTTCTGGGGCTTCTTCTTCTTGTCGAAGTAGGAGCCGCTGAACTTCTTCTGGAACTTCTCAACGCGGCCGGCGGCGTCCACGAAGGACTGCTTGCCCGTGAAGAAGGGGTGGGAGCCCGACCACACGTCGGCGTGGATATCGGGGACCGTCGCGCCGACCTCCATGACCACCTCGCCGTTGTAGTAGACCTTGGCGTTGGGGTAGTACTTGGGGTGGATGTCGCTCTTCATGGCGGTCTCCGGGCGGCTCTGGGCGGCGCTGAAAGCGGCCCGCGTGGATCGGGCGGGTTCTCGGGCTCGCCGCCCCCACCGGGCAGCGAGCCGGGAAGTGTACCGCCTGGGAACGCGGACGCCAAGCCCGAGGCTGGAGACCCCCGCCCGCCAGTTGACCGGCGGCGAAAACGGGGTACATTTGCCGGTCCCCACCGGTTTTCCGAGGGGTGTGTCCCCGATAGCTCAATGGTAGAGCGAGCGGCTGTTAACCGCTAGGTTGTAGGTTCAAGTCCTACTCGGGGAGCTTTCCGCGATCGCCCGCATGCGATGCGTCGGACCACCGGCGCCCCGAGCGCCTCACCACTTCCATCCGATTGAACGTTCTCATCGACGCGCGGCGTGCGAGCCGGGGGCGTCAACCAGTTGAGTTCGATCGCCCGGGCGCCTCTGACGTATGCGGGGCGCGATGGGCGAGTCCGGGTCCTATAAGCCCGGGGTGTTGCAGCTGTATCACGGCAAGCAATTGATTCGTTTTTGTATCGATCGGGAATCTACTTCGGGGTACTTTTGCGACGGATTGGTGCGCACTCGGCACAGGGTGAGGGCAACGGAGACCTCGCACCAGTCTTCCATACCAAGCAAGAGGATACGAGAGATGCATACATTCGAGCACTTCATGGGTGGTCGGCGCGCGCTCAGCGCGGCTGTGTTGTTGACCCTTGCGGGGGCCACGGCCTCAGCGGACATGGTGACGGACTGGAACCGGATGCTGCGCGACGCGACGCGGGCGAGTTCGGGCTTTGACGCGGCGCCCGGCCCGGTGGCGCGTTCGGGTGCGATGCTGCACGCGGCGATCTTCGATGCGGTGAACGCGGTCGATCGGACCCACACTTCCGCGATGGTGAACATGAAAGCCGAGGCGGGGACGAACAAGTTCGCCGCTGCTGCTGCGGCGGGTCACGCGACGCTGTCTGCGTTGTACGGCTCGAACGCGACGCTCCAGGCGCAGTTCGACGGGTTGTACGCGTCGCAGATCGCGAAGATCCAGGCCGGCGCCGGGCGCGATGCGGGCATCGCGCTGGGGCACCAGATCGCGTCGTCGGTTGTCAGCGGTCGTGCGGCTGACGGGTTCGATGCGCCGTACAGCTACACGGAGCAGAGCGGGCCCGGGCATTGGCGATCGAACTACGCACCCGGGGCCCCGGCGTGGGGTCCGCAGTGGGGGGAGGTGACGCCGTGGGTGCTCGATTCAGGCGACCAGTTCCGCCCTGGGCCCCCGCCGTCGCTCACGAGCCAGGAGTACACGGACGCCTGGAACGAGGTGTACAGCAAGGGCAGCGCGACCAACTCGACCCGCACCGCCGAGGAGACGGAGATCGCGTGGTTCTGGGGCAACGACCGCGACGGAACGATGAAGCCGCCCGGGCAGATCAACCGGATCGCCGAGATCGTGTCGGCGGACCGTTTCTCCGGTCTCAGCGAGTCCGACCGTCTCAGCGAATCGGCGCGCCTGTTCGCGATGGTGAACGTCGGGATGTTCGAGGCGTCGGTCGCGGCGTGGGACAGCAAGTTCAACACGGATCTGGATCTCTGGCGCCCCATCGCGGGGATCCATGAGGCGGACACCGACGGGAACGTGAACACGGTCAGCGACCCGACCTGGGAGCCGCTGAGCCACGTGGGCGTGGGCGGGGATCCCTTTAACCCGCCGTTCCCGGCGTACGTTTCGGGCCACGCGACGTTCGCCGCGACGGGCGCGTCGCTGATCGCGCAGTTCTTCGGCACGGACGACATCGCGTTCGTCCTTGACACCGACGACGTTGACGCGGACGGCGTGGAGCGCAGCTTCGATAGCCTGAGCGAGGCCGCGTGGGAGAACGCCATCAGCCGCGTCTACCTCGGCGTGCACTGGCGGTTCGACGCGGTGGCCGGGAACGAGCTCGGCTATGACATCGGCGAGTACGTCTTCGACAATTTCCTGCTCGCGGTCCCCTCGCCCGGCGTGGCGCCCGCGTTCGCGTTCGGCGCTGTTCTGGCCTCCCGTCGCCGGAGAGGTTGACTGCAGGGCAAGGCTCTCCGCGCACGGGTGCGGAGAGACCCGCGCGGCGCTCAATCACCGCGTCTTGCCAAAGGCCGCTGAGGCTCGTGCATATGTCGCCGCTACGGGAAACCGTAGCGGCTTTTTCATTGGCGCCAGCGAGGCCGGGGCACGTTTGCCGGTCCCCGTCGGTTCCCGATCTATGCGGGGGTTGTCGCTGGCGGTTCGACGCCAAGCCCACGCTTCTCGTCCCGCCTCGCCCGGCGTTCTTCCCGGATGCGCGGTCCGTTGAGCAGCACGCCGATCCAGGTGTAGCGGACGAAGAGCTGGTAGGTGCCGAGCATGATCACGCCGCTTGCGATCAGCACGATCGAGAACTTGGCGTACGCGTTCAGCTGCACGGGCATCAGCAAGAGGTTCAGCCAGACCACCAGCGGCAGGTGGATGATGTACATCCAGTACGTTGAATCCGAGATGTAGCGCATCGCCCGGCTTGGCTTCTGGAAGAGATGCAGGAACAGCCCGGTGAATCCGACCACGAACGCGCCGGTGCTGGATGCGGAGATCGCACGGGTGAGCGTACTCGTGGCGTCGCTGTTGAGTGAGGAGTCGCCCGATCGTGCGATCATCCATGCTCCCAGCGCGAACCCGATGATGAGCAAGGGGATGTAGAACCGCGCGAGCAACGGGAGCAACTCGCGCTGGCGGTAGAGCATCCAGCCCCCAGCAAAGAAGAGCAGGTAGTACGCAATGATGTGCAGGGCGGGCAAAGCTGTCGCTTGAGTCTCAACGCCCGAGCCGCTTTGCAGGAAGAGCAGCGGGAACGCCAGGATCGCGAACACGGGGGCCGCGAGCCCCTTGCGTACGCACCAGCACCAGCCGTTGGTGACGAGCGCGTTCGTCTTCGCGATGGGCGGGGCAAGCCTGCCGAGCCAGAGCCAGACCACCGCGGCCGCATACATCACGAGCAGTTGCTGGAGGAACCACAAGTGCGCCGGGTTCAGGATGAGGTTGAGAGGTCGGGTGTTGTAGTAGTTCGCCCAGACCGACATGAACGACATTGCTTCGGCATCCGGGGTCATCAGGTAGTGACCCCACGCGAACACGCCCTTCCATACGGGGATGATGAAGATCATCGCGAGCAGGAGGGGCAACGCGATTCTTTTAAGTCGATGGATCGCGAAGCGCTCGGCGCCGTACCGGGCGTAGAGCATGCAGGCGAAGAACCCCGCCATGACAAAGAAGACCTGCATGCGGAACATGTGGATGTACCAGAACGAAAAATCGAAGACGACGCTCGATGAAGCATCATCCACTGGCCACACACTCCAGACGTTGGTCATGTACGCCATCTCAGCGTGGAGAACAATCCCGAGGAGCATCGCGACGGCTCGAAGGGCGTCCATCGAATGGAGGCGTTCGTTGTGGGCGATCGGGGTCGGCGTCATTGGAGCCCTTTGTGTGTGGAGCGATGTGGTTCTCGACCCACACTCTCCTACGCGTTTGCAGAGACCGTCAACGACAGACTAGTGGATCAGCCGGTGTGAGCCGGGGGCGCGACAGCGGTGGCGAGCGGGGGGGTGTTCTCGGTCCTGACCTGATTCGGATTCGGGCGCATCTTGAGCCAGCACGCAGCGAGCGCGTCGCCGTCTCTCATAGTATCGGTGCAGGGTCTACGAGCGACAGCCGCCGCGCGCCGAGTCGTGGACTCTTGCCGCTCACTCCCCCCGCACGCCTACACAAGGCGCGGACGCATGGGTGTGATCCGTTCGGCCCGGGGGGGTGTGAGCGTCTACGGGCTATGCGCGGTGAAGCCTGTTCGTCGTCGCACTATCGATCAGGCCAGCGTTACTCAAAACCGATCCAGGTTCATGACCCTGTCCCACGCGGCGACGAAGTCATCGACGAACACACCTGACGCGTCGCTGCAGGCGTACGCCTCGGCGATCGCTCGGAGCTGGGAGTTCGAACCGAAAACGAGATCGACGCGGGTCGCGGTCCATCTCTTCTCGCCGGTGGTCCGGTCGCGCCCCTCGAAGAGCGCTTCGGAATCGTCCGTCGCGCTCCAGATCGTTTGCACGTCGAGCAGGTTGACGAAGAAATCGTTCGTCAGTGCCTCCGGACGGTCGGTGAAGACGCCGTGCGCGGTCCCGCCCGTGTTGGCGTTCAGCACGCGCAGCCCGCCGATCAGCACCGTCATCTCGGGCGCCGACAGCGTCAGCAGCTGGGCGCGATCGACCAGCAGGTGCTCGGCGGCGCGAGTGAAGCCGTCGTCGAGATGGTTGCGGAAGCCGTCCGCCTTGAGTTCGAGGGCCCCGAACGAATCCGCGTCGGTCTGCTCCGGGCTCGCGTCGGTCCTGCCCGGCGTGAAGGGGACAGCAATGTCGCGACCGGCGTTCTGTGCCGCGTGTTCGATAGCGGCGCACCCGGCGAGGACGATCAGGTCGGCGAGAGACACGCGCGTGGCGCCGGGCTGGGCGTTGTTGAACTCGTTCTGGATTTGTTCCAGCGCCGTCAGCACCCGGGCAAGACGCGCCGGTTCGTTCACGGGCCAGTCCTTCTGCGGCGCGAGCCGGACGCGAGCGCCGTTCGCCCCGCCGCGCATGTCGCTGCCCCGGAACGTGGACGCCGACGCCCACGCCGTGAAGACGAGATCCGCGATGGACAGTCCCGAGGCGAGGCACGTGGCCTTGAGCGCGGCGATATCCCCGGGCCCGATGAGTTCGTGATCAATGTCGGGGACCGGGTCCTGCCAGATCAGTTCTTCTGAGGGGACCTCCGGGCCGAGGTAGCGCGAGACCGGGCCCATGTCCCGGTGGGTCAGCTTGTACAAGGCCCGCGCGAAGGCGTCGGCGAACTCGTCCGGGTTCTCGTGGAAACGCCGTGAGATCGGTTCGTAGATCGGGTCCATCCGCATCGCCATGTCGGCGGTGGTCATCATGGGCGCGAACTTCTTCGAGGGGTCGTGTGCGCCCGGGACCATGTCCTTCTCGGCGACGTCCTGCGCCTGCCACTGCCAGGCGCCCGCGGGGCTCTTGACCAGCTCCCACTCGTACCCGAAGAGCATGTCGAAGTACCCCGTGTCCCACTTCGTCGGGTTCGGCGTCCACGCGCCCTCGATCCCGCTGGTGATCGTGTCGTCGCCCTTGCCGCTGCCGAATCGGTTCTTCCAGCCAAGGCCCTGCTCGGCGATGCCGGCGCCCTCGGGTTCGCGGTCGAGGTACTCGCTGTCGGGGGCGGCGCCGTGGCACTTCCCGAACGTGTGCCCGCCCGCGGTGAGCGCGACGGTTTCCTCGTCGTTCATCGCCATGCGCGCGAACGTCTCGCGGATGTCGCGCCCGGAGGCGACCGGGTCCGGCGTGCCGTTGGGGCCCTCCGGGTTGACGTAGATCAGCCCCATCTGCACGGCGCCGTACGGGTTTTCGAGCACGCGGTCGCCGCTGTACCGCTGGTCGCCGAGCCACTCGGTCTCGGCGCCCCAGTCGATGTCTTCCTCCGGCTCCCAGATGTCTTCACGACCACCCGCGAAGCCGAACGTTGTGAACCCCATGGATTCGAGCGCGCAGTTGCCCGCGAGGACCATCAGGTCCGCCCACGAGATCGCGCGTCCGTACTTCTGCTTGATCGGCCAGAGCAGGCGGCGGGCCTTGTCGAGGTTGGCGTTGTCGGGCCAGCTGTTGAGCGGCGCGAAACGCTGCGTCCCGGACGAGGCCCCGCCGCGACCGTCGAAGATGCGGTAGGTGCCGGCGCTGTGCCACGCCATGCGGATGAACAGGCCGCCGTAGTGCCCGTAGTCCGCCGGCCACCACTCCTGCGAGTCGGTCATGAGGTCGTAGAGGTCCTGTTTCACTGCGCCCAGGTCGAGTCGGTTGAACGCCTCCGCGTAGTTGAAGCCCTCGCCCATCGGGTCGGCGCGCGGGGAGCGCTGGTGGAGTACGCGCAGGCGGAGCTCTTCGGGCCACCAGTCACGGTTGGTCATGGCCGGTGCGCGCTTGGCGCCCGAGAACGGGCACGTGGAACCTTCAACTGACATGGTCTCTATCCTTCTGACGGTTCGGTGTGGTCGGGAGCTGATGAGCGATCTGCCGGCTTCGCGGCGCAGTCGGGGCAGCGGCCCCAGTAGATGACCTCTGCCTCGTCGATCGTGTAGCCGGAGGCGTCGCTCGGGGTCAGGCACGGCGCGGCGCCGACGGCGCAGTCAACGTCAACCATCCCGCCGCACACGCGGCAGATCAGGTGATGATGGTTGTCGTCTACGCGGTCCTCGTAGCGCGCCGGAGAGTCTGCCGGACGGATGCGCCGGATGAGGCCCTTCTCAACGAGCAACTCGAGCGCGTTGTAGACGGCCTGTCTCGAGATCGTTCCGATCTCATCGCGGGCGTTGTCCGCGACATCGTCCGCCGTGCAGTGGGGGTGACGGGACACCGCCCTCATCACGGCAAGGCGCTGCGCGGTGACGTGCACCCCGTGGTCGATCAGCAGGCGTTTCGGATCGGCGGCCATGAGCGGAACATAGCCACATAAATAGACCCTGTCCATATATGGACTGCGTCTATTAACGGCCTGCGGCGCGTCTCCGGCTGCGTTGTGCACGGGGAAGGGCCCCGTGCAACGCCCGCGACCCGCGCGTGTACAAGCCCGCGACCAGATCCACCGTCATCATTTGGAGACCGCTCGTGATCACATCGCGTGTGAAGACTGTCGCGTTCGCTCTGCTCGCCGGCGCGACCATCACGGCTTCGGGGGCGGCTCAGGACATGCCCGCAACAATGAAGGCGCTGCGCATCCACGCGCACGGCGAGACCTCGGACGTCCTGCGCTACGAGGACACACCGATCCCCACGCCCCGCCCGCGCCAGCTGCTCGTCGCCGTCCACGCCGCGGGCGTCATCCCCGGCGACTGGAAGACCCGCAACGCGCAGTTCGGCGACTTCAGCGACAAGATGCCCGTCGTGATGGGCTACGAGGTCTCGGGCGTCGTCGAGGAGGTCGGGTCGGTGGTCACCGGCTTTGAGGTGGGGGACGAGGTCTTCGCGTACCTCCCGCGCGGCGGCGCGTTCGCGGAGTACGTCGTCGGGCCGGCCGGCGTGTTCGCGAAGAAACCCGCGAACGTGACGCACCTCGAGGCCGGGGGCGCGCCGGTGTGCGCGCTCGCCGCGTGGTGCGCGCTCGTCGAGAAAGCCGAGCTCAAGGAAGGGCAAACGGTCCTCATCCAGGGCGGCGCGGGCGGTGTGGGGCACTTCGCGGTGCAGATCGCGCACGCGATCGGCGCGACGGTGTACACGACCGCCTCGCCGCGCAACCACGCGTTCCTGCGCGAGCTCGGCGCGGACGTCGTCATCGATTACCACACACAGAAGTTCGAGGACGTGGTGGACGACGTCGACGTCGTCTTCGACATGATCGGAGGCGACGTGCTCGAGCGTTGCTACGGCGTCGTCAAGCCCGGCGGCTACCTCGTCGCCATCTCCGGGAAGGTGTCCGAGGACAAGCTCGTAGAACACGGCATCCGCGGCTCGTTCCTCGCCACGCCGACGGACGGGCGTCGTCTCGCGAAGGTCGCGGCGATGATGGAACGCGGCGAGATCGCCACGCACGTCGGACGCGTCTTCCCCCTCAGCGAGGCCGCCGACGCGATCGATCTGAACGAGCACGGCCCCAACCGCGGCAAGATCGTGGTGCAGGTCAGAGAATGAGCTTTGCGGGCGCGTTCAGGCTCTATCCTCTTGTAAGGAGCCGCGCCCATGCCTGCCATCGCCGACGCCGCCATCGTCATCGCCGGGGGAAGCGGGTTCATCGGGCGATCCCTCACCAGCCATCTCACCCAGCTCGGCGCACGTGTGATCGTCCTGACGCGCGGCGCTGCCCGTGAGGACGGCCCCGTCCGCCGCGTGACGTGGGACGCGCGCACGCAGGGCGACTGGGCCCGCGAACTCGATGGCGCCGTCGCGCTCGTGAATCTTGTCGGCCGCACGGTCGATTGCGTAAAGACGCCCGACCACTGCGACGAGATCCTGCGCTCGCGTGTCGAGTCCACCCGCGCCCTCGGCGCCGCCATGAACGCCTGCGCCGACCCGCCGAGCGTGTGGGTGCAGATGGCGACGGCGCACATCTACGGCGACCCGCCGACCGCTCGATGCGACGAGTCCTCGCCCTTTGGCTACGGCCTCGCGCCGACCGTGGGGCGTGCGTGGGAAGAGGCGTTCGCCCAGAGCAAGCCGGAGGGGACCCGCGGCGTCGTCTTGCGCACGAGCTTTGTCGTCGGGCGGAACGGCGGCGCGCTGTCGCGTCTCTCTGCCCTCGTGCGCTTCGGTCTGGGCGGGACGGTCGGGCACGGGCGCCAGGGCATGAGCTGGTTGCACGAGCGCGATATGAACCGCATCGTCGAGCGTGCGATCTGCGATGCGTCTATGTCCGGCGCGTACATCGCGTCGTCGCCGAGCCCTGTTTCGAACGCGGAGTTCATGCGCGCGCTCCGCCGGGCGCGGCGCATGCCGATCGGCCTCCCCGCCCCCGGTTTCCTTGTGAAGATCGGCGCCCCGCTCGTGATGCGCACCGACCCGGAGCTGGCGCTCTACGGGCGGTACCTCGTCCCACGGCGCCTGCTCGATGAGGGGTTCTCGTTCGAGTTCCCCGACCTCGAACCGGCGCTGCGCGATCTTGTGGGCGGCCCGAGCCGTTAGCTGGTTCGCGTGTACACGGCGCGCATGATGTCCATCCACTCGCCGTCGGGGGTGCGCATGCGCGAACGCAGCTCGCGCCCGCTGTCGGTCAGCACGATGATGTCCTGGTAGTCCGCTTGCTTGCCCGGGTCCGTGCAGTCGGCCCCGGTGGTGTTGAGCGTCAGCGTGCGCGCGTCTTCATCGAGCGTGCCCTCGTAGACGAACATCGACGCCATTGGCGAACCCACCCACGTGCCGACGAAGCGCTGCTTCTCCGGGTCGAAGCCGATCGTCATGATCGCGGTCATCGGTTTGCCGCCGGGCATCAATCCGGTGGACTCGCCGACCATCCACAGGTCGCCGAGCATGCGCACGGATTCGTTGCCATCGGCGGTCAGGACCTCGCCGTCGGGCCCCATGGGGCACTCGCTCGTGTACGCCCAGTCGCCAACGAGTTGCTTGAGCCACGCGTGCTGGGTGGTCGGTTCGGCCGGCATAGCGGTTCCTCCGTTGAAGTCGCCGTGCAGGCTACCAACGATGGACCGGGCGTAACACCCTAAACCGTGCGCCTCGCCGCGGGAGCGCGCCCGGTGGCTGCGAACCGGCTGTTAGCGCTTGGGGATCGGGACCATCGCTTCACGCTCGGTGTCCCAGAGGGCCAGGCGGAACGCGCGGGAGAGGTCCGACAGGCGCGGGCGCACCACGGGCGGGTCGCGCAGCTCGGGCACCGAGCGCATGGCCGCGGGGAGGTTGTAGAACGGGATCTTGTGGTTGAGGTGGTGCACGTGGTGGTAGCCGATGTTGCCCGTCAGCCAGTGCATGACCGGCCCGAGATCCAGGAAGCTCGACGAGTCGAGCGCGGCGTCATGGAACGTCCACTCGTCCTCGGTGTGGATGTGAGCGCCGTCGAAGCTGTGCTGGATGTAGAACAGCAGCGCCCCGCCAGCGGTCGCGACGGTCATCGGGAGGATCACCGCAAGCAGCAGGACCACCGGCCCGTAGGCGAGAAGGACAGCCACGATCAGCAGCGCGTGCAGCGCGAGCGCGAGCCCGGAGCTCACGTACCGGCGGGGGTTGCTCAGGAACGTGCGCAGGCACAGGTGGCCGCCGAACACCGTGACGTACGCGAGGGCGATCGTCACCGGGTGGCGCAGCACGCGGTAGCGCAGGCGGCGCTTGAAGCCGGCCTCGCGCCACTCGTCGGTCGTCATCAGCGGGAACTCGCCGATGGGGAACTCCGAGGGCTTGCCCACGTGCCCGTGATGGTGGTTGTGGTTGCGCCGCCACGCCTCAGAGGGCACGAGCACAAGCAGCCCGTACGCCGTGAAGACCGCCCGCGCGAAGGCCGAGTTGCGCAGGATCGCGCCGTGCAGGAAATCGTGGTAGAGGATGAAGCCGCGGATGATCAGGCACCCGGCGAGCGTGCCCGTCACGATCGCCGCGGGCCAGAAGACGTGCGCGAGCACCCCGGAGCCGACGACCGCCAACAGAAGCAGCGCGAACGTCTGGTAGAAGTAGTACCAGCTGCGCGCTCGGGACGTTTCCTCGAACGTGCGGCTGACACGCTGGAGTTCGGCGCCGGGGCGGCGCAGGAGAATATCGATCGAAGGAACCAGCGTCGAAGTCATAGGTTCGGTTGTGCTCGCGTGAGGTGATCGCTCGCGGTGCGCGCCGAGCAGGGGGTCGGCGAAGGGAACGCCGTCTGCCATTAGTCTATACACATGGACATGACCCCAGAGCGATGGCACGCAACAACCGAGTACCTCTCAACCGTCTTCGCGGATCCCGACGAGCAGATGCGAACGCTCATGAAACGGGCCGTAGCCGCTGGATTGCCCGATATCGCTGTCGATCCCTCTGTCGGACACCTGCTTACAACGCTCGTAAAGAGTGTTGGCGCCACGACGATTGTTGAAGCGGGCACCCTCGCCGGGTACTCGGGCATCTGGCTCGCGCGTGGTCTCGCGCCCGGCGGGCGCCTCTACACCATCGAGTACGAGGCGAAGCACGCCGTCTTTGCGCGGGGCGAGTTCGACGCCGCGGGGCTGAGCGAGAGCGTGGAGGTCATCGAGGGCGCCGCGCTCGAGCAACTCCCCGCGCTCGCCGATCGTCTCGGCCCCGCTTCCGTTGACGTCCTGTTCCTTGACGCGGTCAAGACCGAGTACCCGGGCTACCTCGAGGCCGCGCTCCCGATGCTGCGCCCCGGCGCGCTGCTGCTGGCCGACAACGCCCTCGGCGGCGGCGGCTGGTGGATCGACGAACCCGCGGGCACGTCGCCCAGCCTCGACGCGGTGGACGCCTTCAACCGCCAGATCGCCGCCGACCCGCGCTTCGACGCGTCGTGCGTCCCGCTCCGCGAGGGCGTGCTGATCGCGCGTTACTCAGGCGGCTAGGACCGGCGCGACGCGCCTTGAAGATCGTCCTTCACCCCGGCGAGCGACGCGCGCCCCTTCGAGTCGAGCGCGCTGACGAGGAACGCCACCGCGAAGGACACCGCGAACGACGGCGCGATCACGTCGAGGTTCGCCAGGTGCGTGTTGAGCTCGTCGAGCCCCGCGCGTTCGAGCGCGACGGGAACGACGAACTTCAGCAGCGGCACGCACAGAAACCCCGCGACCATCGCCCAGCGCGCCGCCTTCGCTGTCAGCCCCGACCAGAACAGGCTCAGGATCATCACCGGGCAGAACGTCGCGGCGATCCCCGACCACCCGAAGATAATGATCCAGAACACCTCTTTCTCCGGATCCCGCGCGATCAGTCCCATCCCGAGCGCGAACGCGACCAACGCGAGGCCGAACGTCACGATCTGCGACAGCTTCACCAGCGACACGTCGTCCATGCCCGGGTGCTTCGTCTTCTGCCAGTAGTCGCGCACGCCCGCGCTCGACGCCACGACGAGCAGCGAGTCGATCGTGGACATGATCGCCGACAGCACCATCGCGATGAACACCCCCGCGAAGAACGACGGGAGGAGCGTCTGCGACATGAACGGCAGGATGTTGTCGGCGTCGCCGCCGATCGTCGGCTGGTCGTACAGCGCCCGCCCGACCATGCCCACCAGCACCGCGCCCGAGTCGGCCAGCAGCGTCCACGTCAGCGCCACCGCGGCGCCCTTGCCGATCTCCCGCTCGCTCCGCAGCGAGATGAACCGCACGAACACCTGAGGCGACCCGAAGAACCCGAGCCCGATCGCCGCGTACCCGACGACCGCGCTGATCGTGACGGCCGTCCACCCCGCGCCGCCCGTCAGCGAGAGATGATTCGGGCTCGCGGTGCGCAGAGCGTCCATCATGTTCGTCACGCCGCCGATCTCCAGCAGCCCGACGATCGGCAGGCACACCAGCCCCAGGAACATCAGCGAGCCCTGGAACACGTCCGACCACACCACCGCGATGAACCCGCCCTTGGTGATGTAGAACAGCACAACCGCGAAGCCGATCGCGGCGCCGAGGAAGTGGTTCAGGTCCAGGAACGCGTGGAACGCCTTGCCCGTCGCGAAGACCTGCGAGCCCGCGTAGATCGGCACGAAGATCATCAGAGAGCCCGCCGCGATCAAGCGCAGCCAGTGCCCGCCGTCGCGGAACCGGGACTCGAGGTAATCGGGGATGGTGATGGAGTCGTACTGGTCGGAGAGGCGCTTGAACCGCCTCGCGAAGATCAGCCACGCGCCGCCCACGCCGAGCATCTCTCCCAGCACCACCCAGAAGCCCATCGCGCCGGTGCTGAACCCCAGCGCGGTCAGCCCGATCAGCAGCCACGCGGACTCGCCCGTCGCGCGTGCGCTGAACGCGACGTTGATAAACCCGAGCTTCTTCCCGCCCGCGTAATAGTCGCGGATGTTCTTCGTGCGCCGGGAGGCGAGCGCCCCGATCAGCAGCAGGACGCCGCCGTAGAGCGCCACGGCGAGAATTTTCCAGAGAACGTCGGGCGTCAGAGCGTCGATAGCGGGCCTCCCATCACGGGCGATTCAGAGGCCCGTTAGGCCCCGCACGCTACCGCACGATGCGCCCGCCGTCACATCCCGCCGAGTCGCGCCGCATGCGCACCCCGTCGCGTCCAACGCCGTAGTACCCGTCAAGGCGCTCACACGGCGCGAACCCCAGCGAGCGGTAGAGGCCGATCGCGGGCCCGTTGTCGGCGCGCACCTCGAGGGAGACGCGCCGTGCCCCCGCGCCGTCGAGCGCGTCCAGCGCCGCCGTCGCCAGGGCTCGCCCGACGCCGCAGCCGGCGCAGTCCGGCGCCACCGCGATCGCGTACAGCCGACCCGACACGCCGCCGGGGACGCGGCGCGTCAGCGTCGCCGACCAGCCGATCACACGACCGCCCCGCTCGGCTACCAGCACCGACGCGCGGGGGTTGGCGATCAGGCGACGGACCTGCGCCCGCGTGAACCGCTCGTCATCGAACGCGAACGCCGTCTGCTCGATCTCACAGATCGCCGCCGTGTCGCGGGCCTCGCCCCTCCGCATCAGCGTGCGCACCGAATCACGCGGGCGCGAGAGCACGCTCTTGGAGACAAGCCGCGTCGGGCGGTAGCTGGTCTTGGTGTAGCGCAGCGCGGGGATCCCCCAGTCGTCGCCGACGTTGATCGTGTCGCAGTCCGCGAACCGCTGTCGGCAGAACTCCGAGAAGATGAACTGCGCCGCGCCGCGCACGCCGGGCTCGACCTTCTCGATCAGCACCGACGCGCCCCGATCGCCGAGGCGCTCGCCGAACGTGAACCCCAGCAGGCGACCGCCCGACCACATCCCCATCGACTCGAGCCCGAGCGCCCGCCACTCCCGCAGCGCCGTCCGCGTGCAGCGCTCGTCGTGGGCGCGCAGGTCGCTCGATTCGGTCCCGTGCTCGTTGACCTCGTCCTCGTGCGTCGCGTCGGCGCGGTGTTTCCAGCGATCGAGCAGCGCCTCGCACTCCCCGATATCCCCCGCGGTCAGCTCCCGCGCGACCACGTCGGGGTGATCGCGCAGGAACGCGCTGCGCAGCTTGCGTTTCCCTTTGAGCGGGCCGCCGGCGAGATCGATCATCGCCCGGGCCGGGTACACGTAGTCGGCGTACATCGGCTCGGCCGACAGCTCCACGCCCCCGGCGCGCAGCCGGTCGAGCAGCTCGTCGGACACGTACTCGATGCGCGACGCCTCGCCCGCCCCGGGGGAGCGGTCCATCAGCGCGAAGCACGCGTCCACGCAGGCCCCGGCGCGCCGCTCGGCTTCGAGCGACAGCGCCAACGGCGGGAGGATCAGGCACAGGCCCTCGCCCGCGGCGCTGAACACGCACAGGTGGTCCTCGATCACCGCCCACGAGAACGCCAGCGTCTCGGCCCAGAGGTAGCACGAGGCGAACGTCGCGTCGGAGATCGGGTCGTGAAGGCGCGAGAACGCAGCGTCGAACAGATGGCGGTCGCCCAGCGTCACCGGGCGCAGCAGACCCGCGACTGCGGGGCTTGGTTGTGAGGTCATCGGGAGGCGGTGGTCGCCTACCTCGTCAACGGCGCGGTCGGCGCCGGAGGTCGCGGGCTGGCCGTCCTTGCGCGGGCGGCGTCCCGTCATGTAGATCGTACCGTTTACGCTCGGAAGTCAAGAGGAATACTCCCACGCGGCGCACGATCGCGCGCCGCCCGGTTTGACGACCCACCCAACCCGGGGAATCATGCGCCCATGACCATCTGGATCATCCGTCACGGCAAGGCCCAGCCCGACTCCCCAACGGGCCGCGACGCCGACCGCGCCCTCAAGCCCCGCGGCCACCGCCAGGCCGCCTACCTCGGCGCCGAGTTCGTCTCCCGTGAAGACGCCCCCGACCTGCTGATCGCCAGCCCCCTCGTGCGCGCGCAGGAAACCGCCCACGGGATCGCCGCCGTGACCCTCCAGGAGGTGGACACCCACGGCGCGCTCGAGAGCGGGCGCGGGCCCGCCGGGATCCTCGCCCTCATCGAAGAGCTCGGCCCCGGGGCCTCCGCGGCCCTCATCGGGCACAACCCCGAGCTCTCGCAGGTCGTCTGCGCGCTCGGCGGCACGGGCGTGGTCGAGGGCGACTGGCTCCGCACCGGGCAGGGCGTGGCGGTCGAGTTCGACGCCGGCGTCTGGAGCGTCATCGACATCCTCCGCCTCGACGACTAGCCCGCGTTGATGTTGCCCGAGTAGAAGTACCACCCGAGTCCAACGGTAAAGAGCAGGTCGCCGTAGAGGGCGTGCTCGGCCGCGGCCGCGGCGGTCGACCGCGTGCGCAAAAACGTGGTCATGAAAAGCACCCCGCCGACGGTCGAGAGCGCTACCGCGATGATCGTCGCGTGCGTCGTCGGCCCGAACAGCACGTGCGCCCAGCCGAAGGCCGCGGCGCCCGCCCCCACCAGCGCCCACGTCCCGCCGAGGCCCCGCAGCGCGTCCCCGTAGCGGCGCACGAAGAACGCCCGGAAGATCACCTCCTGCGGGTACACGCTGAAGATCGGGTACAGGCACAGGATCGCGATCCAGAGCCCCGTGCGCTCGCGGGGGAGGCGTAAGAAGAGCTCGGGCTCGAAGAGGGCGGTCGCGGTGGTCAGCAGGGCGGCGCCGATCGCGAAGCGGATCAGCATCCAGCGCATACCCATGCGCGCGCCTTTGGCGTTCCACAGCTCGCGCCGGTCGAAGCCTTTGTCGAGCAGCAGGTAGACGAGGCAGCCGGCGAAGCCGAGAAAGATCGGCGGCCAGATCCCCCAGCCCCATTCCCGCATCGGCGCGCCGCGCCACCACCACGGGAAGACCCCGAAGAGGACCAGGAGCTCGAGCAACCGGAAGGTAGGGGCCGTGCGCATCGGTCCAAGAGTAGGGCCGCCGAGGGCGCCGCGGCCCGAGATGTGAGCGGTCTCTCGCGCGGTGTGAAACCTCGCGCGGCTGCTCCCGTATACACGTCCGAGCACGTGCGCCGGGGGTTGAGATGGCGCCGCACACCTGAACGACCTCCCGTCGGACACGCGCGATGACACCCGATCTGTTCTCGGACACCCGGCCGAAGGCGTCCCGGCTCTTGCTTCTCCCGCCCGCGCCCAGCGACCACCGGCGGCTGGCGGAGCTCGCTCACGTTCGTATACAGCTGGACCTCGGCGACGACCTGTGCGCGCCGCAGCGGGCGGTGCTGCTCACGCGCATCGCCGAGCTCGAACGAGAGTTGCGGGCCGAGGGGCTCATCGCTCCCACGCCGGGATAAGTACCAATCTGGGTGGCACTGGCAGCTCGCCTGCCAGTGTTCCGGGTGAGTGACGGCTCGGCACTGGCAGCGAGCTACCAGTGCCACCCATCAGGTACACCGTCACATCTCAAGCACGAGGCGGTAGCGGGCCTTGTTCGCCTTGAGGCGTTCGAGCGCGTCGTTGACGTCGGCGAGTGTGAAGCTCTCGGTGAGCGGGCGCACGCCGTGGCGGGCGGCGAACGCGAGCATGTCGTCGATCGTCGCCGCGCTCCCGACGGGCGTGCCCGAGATCGACCGCTGGGCCATGATCAGCGCAAAGGGGTCCGCGGGGATCGGGTTGGGCGTCGCGCCGACGTTGTGCAGGACGCCCTTGGGGCCCAGAGCGTTCATGTACGCGCCCCAGTTCAGGTCCGCGTTGGCGGTGTTGAGGATGAGGTCGAACCGCCCGGCCTCGGCCTCGAGGGCCGCGTCGTCGCGGGAGTTCACCACGCGGTCGGCGCCGAGGGTGAGCGCCTCGGTGCGCTTCGAGTCGCTGGAGGTGAACGCCGTCACCTCGCAGCCCCACTTGTTCAGGAACGCCAGGGCCATGTGCCCGAGGCCCCCGATGCCGATGACGCCCACGCGGTGCGTCGGGCTGACGCCGAGCTGCACGAGGGGGTTGAAGACGGTGATCCCGCCGCAGAGGAGCGGGCCGGCGATGTCCGCCCCGAGGGCGTCGGGGAGAGGGGAGGCCCAGACCCAGTGGCAGCGGACGCGGTCGGCGAACCCGCCGTGACGCCCGATGATGGTCGCCTCGCCCGACGAGCAGAGGTTGTGGTCGCCCCGCAGGCACTGCCTGCAGTGCATGCACGAGGCGGAGTACCACCCGAGGCCCACGCGGTCGCCCACCTTCACCCGCCCGCTGGGGACGCGGTCGCCCACGGTCTCGACGACGCCCGCGGCCTCGTGCCCTGGCACGAGGGGGAACTGGCTCATGCCCCACTCGTTGTCGATGCAGGAGAGGTCCGAGTGGCAGATGCCGCAGTGGGTGACGCGGATATCCACGTCGTCGGGCCCGATGTCGGGGAGGTCGTACTCGAAGGGTTTGAGTTCAGCCCCGGCGGACTCGGCGGCGTAGGCGTGGACGGTGGTCATGGGGGAGGTCCTCTCTCTGTGCGTGTGTAGTGAGCGTAGGGAGGGCGAGATCCGGGTGCCACGACCCGCCGAAGGCGCGTCGTGATCAGGCCAACGAAGTAAAGCCCCCGGTACTACGAAGGGCGCCACTGGCTGCTCGCCAGCCAGTGTTCCTCACGAGCAACGCCAAAGCACTGGCAGCGAGCTGCCAGTGGCACCCTCAGATGGACGCAACGCCCAACTCCCGACGCGCCTTCGGCGGGTCGGGGCACCCAGAAATGTTCCCCCGACGCCACTACTCGCTCCGAAGGAGCGCAGTAGTGCGTTGACCGCCGCGCGGAACGCACTACTGCGCCGTTTCACGGCGAGTAGTGGCACCCGGCGTTGCGGAAAGGGAAATGTTAGCGGTGCCTGAGCAAGGCTCTAGAGGTCAATTATTGCCTGTGAGGCAGGGTAGTATACGCTACCAGTTTGCGATGCGTGACTTTTCTTTCTTTTGAGCAGCTCGAGAAAGCCGATTCGTTCTTCGAGTATAAAATGCAGGTCAGAGCCGTCGAAAAAAAGAACCTTTGATCGCTTGCCTTTGTAGTAATTGATAGCTTCTTCTGTGTAGCCATTTATCGATATAAATACGCCTAGTGTATTCTCAAGCTTGCCTTCGATTTTTCCGTTGAAGTCGCGGATTTCCTTGGGTTCAGTTTTCTTTGCTGTCCATTTTGCTTCTACGATGTAATCTGTACCATCTGCTAGGAAGGCCCCGTCTATCTGCTCCCCGGCAAGAGAAAACGAGCCTTTGGTTTCTAGTTCGTAATGCTTGAATAGATCGCTAAGGAATACTTCGAGAGCGATTCCGCGGCTTTGCGCAGCTTTTTGTGTTGCTAGTTGATTGAACCTAGTCCTTAAGTCGTCGATCTTCTCTCGGTTGTTTTTGATCGCTAGTAGCCGGGCCTGTTCGATCGCGATTCTTCGTGTTGTTTTTGCGACCTCGTCTTCGGCTCTTTTGTTGGATTCAACTAGTTTTGCTAGTCTGCGCACTTCTTTTCGTGCGATGTCCGCTCTTCCGGGCTGGTCACGAATAGACTCTAGATGGCTAAAGTCGTCAAATTCGGCAATGCTGTAGCAAAGAGAAGTTAGGTCGCTGTATCGTTTGTTCGCATTCAGCAATCGTACGAATTCAGCAGCGGCTTGTCGCTTGGGTAGTTTTTCCCACTCGACGCGCCTCGCGAGGTCAACAGAAGATGGACACGCGGCGTGGACGAAATTTTGTAGGTTGTGCCGGAACCAATAGATGACAGCCAACGCGTCGGTCAGCGCGATAAGGGCCGGCGGAGTTAATGCTTTCGATTTTGCTGACATGTTGCGAAGTATGACCGAATTTGCTTACGCCGTAACCGGCGCCCCCATGTGCTTGATGATCTCCTGGCCGAACTCGGAGCACTTGACCAGCTTCGCGCCGTCCATCTGGCGTTCGAAGTCGTAGGTGACGGTCTTGGCGCTGATGGCCTTGCTGGTGCCCTCGATGATGAGGTCGGCGGCTTCGGTCCAGCCGAGGTGGCGGAACATCATCTCGCCGGACAGGATCACGGAGCCGGGGTTGACCTTGTCGAGGCCGGCGTACTTGGGGGCCGTGCCGTGGGTGGCTTCGAAGATGGCGTGCCCGGTGTCGTAGTTGATGTTGGCGCCGGGGGCGATGCCGATGCCGCCGACGCATGCGGCGAGGGCGTCGGAGATGTAGTCGCCGTTGAGGTTCATGGTGGCGACGACGTCGTACTCGGCGGGTCGGGTGAGGAGCTGCTGGAGGAAGGCGTCGGCGATGACGTCCTTGATGACGATCTTGGAGGCGTCGTTGCGGGCCTTGCCCTCGTTGGTGGGGCGGTGGGTGACGGCGGGGGAACCGGCGGGGCGGTCCATGATGTGCCAGGGGCCGCCGTCCCAGGGGGTGGCGCCGAAGTCCTCGGCGGCGCACTCGTAGGCCCAGTCCATGAAGGCGCCTTCGGTGTACTTCATGATGTTGCCCTTGTGGACAATCGTCACGGAGGTGCGCCCGTTGTCGATGGCGTACTGGATGGCGGCCTTCATGATTCGGCGGGTGCCCTCTTTGGAGATGGGCTTGATGCCGAAGCCGGTGGTCTCCGGGAAGCGGACCTTCTTGAAGCGCTCGGGGAAGGTGCTGGCGAAGCCTTCCTTGAACTTCTTGCAGTCGTCGGTGCCGGCCTCGAACTCGATGCCGGCGTAGATGTCCTCGGAGTTCTCGCGGAAGATGACCATGTCGGTGAGGACGGGCTGCTTGACGGGGGAGGGGACGCCGTCGAACCAGCGGACGGGTCGGAGGCAGGTGTAGAGGTCGAGGATCTGACGCAGGGCGACGTTGAGGGAGCGGATGCCGCCGCCGACGGGGGTGGTGAGGGGGCCCTTGATGCCGACGAGGTACTCGTTGAAGGCGTCGAGGGTGGCCTGGGGGAGCCACTCGCCGGTCTGGGTGTGGGCCTTCTCGCCGGCGAGGACCTCGAGCCATTCGATCTTGCGATCGCCGCCGTACGCCTTCTCGACGGCGGCGTCGAAGACGGGCTGCGATGCTGCCCAGATGTCCACGCCCGTGCCGTCGCCCTCGATGAAGGGGATGATGGGGTTGGAGGGGACGTTGAGGCCGTCGGCGGTCATGGTGATCGGGGCGCCCATGGGGTAGATCCTTCTGGATGAAGCAGCGTGGAGGTCGTGAACGTGAGCAACAAGGATAGCGACGAGAACGTGGTGAGGCCCGCGGAAGCGGGGGATTTTGAGGCGTTCGCGGCGATCCTGCGCTGGTCGGTCGAGGAGGGGTGGGCGAACTTCCAGACGGTCCCGTCGCCGGCGTCGGAGCTGCGGGAGATGTGGGAGTCCCGGCGGCGTCTGTTCCCCTATTTCGTGGGGGAGGTCGGGGGCGAGGTGGTGGGGGCGGCGTGGTCGTCGCCCTGGAAGAACAAGCCGGGGTACGCGTGGACGGCGGAGGTGAGCGTGTACGTGCTGCCGGCGGGGCAGAGGCAGGGTCTGGCGCGGGGGCTGTATGAGAGGTTGTTCGCGACGCTCAAGGCGCAGGGGTACCGGCTGCTGATCGCGGGGGTGGCGCTGCCCAACGAGCCCAGCGTGAGGCTGCACGAGTCGTTCGGGATGAAGAAGGCGGCTCACTTCGAGAAAAACGGGTTCAAGATGGGGGCGTGGCGGGACGTCGGCTACTGGACGCTGCACCTCGAGGGGGACGACCCGCCGCCCCCGGTGCGCGACGTGTCCGATGCGCTGGGGGCGATCGGGCGGTAGGGAACTCGGGCGTGCGCCTGCGGTACGATGGTGGGATGACCACGCCGAAGTACATCGTGCGGCTCACGGCCGCGGCCGGGCTCGTTGGGTTGATCGCCGGGTGCGGCTCGGAATCGTCTCCCGAGGCCGCGGCCTCGCCGGACGCGATCCCGAGCGAGTCGCCTCAGACGCAGACGGCCGCGACGAACGAGCGTGCGGCCGAGCCGGACCAGTCGCTGACGGCGGCGGGTCTGCGGATCAGCGTGTGGGACGGCGACGGCGAGGGCGGCGGCCGTCTCGAGATGAGCAAGGACGGCGAGCTGGTCTACAACGTCACAGGCGAGCGGTTCGAGCTCGGCGGCCCCGGCCCGAGCGAGGCGCGCGTGGGCCTGGGCGAGGACATCACGGGTGACGGGATCCCGAACCTCGTGGTCGAGCTGTGGACGGGCGGCACGGTGTGCTGCGTGGACTACCTCGTCTACGAGCTCGCGGGCGACGGGCCCGAGCTGCTCGGTCGCGTCGGCGCGCAGACGGGCGGGCGGTTCGAGGACTTCGACAACGACGGCGCGTACGAGATCCGCATCCACGATTCGACGTTCCTGGGATGGAACGCGGGTGTTGAGGACTCGCCGGCGCCGCCGGTGGTGCTGCGCTGGGACGGGCTGTGGTACGCCCCCGACGCGGAGCTGATGCGCGCCCCGGCGCCGACGCCGGTGCAGCTGGCGAACTGGACGGAGCTCGTCGAGACGGGCGAGGAGTGGGACCGCCCCGGCGAGTTCGCTCCCCCCGCGCAGCTCTGGGGCGTGGCGCTCGACCTGATCTACACGGGCCACCCCAACCTCGGCATGGCGTTCATGGAGAGCGCGTGGCGCGCGGACATCGAAGGGCGCGAGGCGTTCATCGCGAGCTTCCTGACCAAGCTCAACGAGAGCGAGCACTACCGGGCGATCCGCCGCGGGCAGTGATGAGGCTCCGGGCGTTGCCCGCGTCGGGTGGGACCGCTCACCCCGGCCCTCTCCCATAGGGAGCGGGGGAGTTAGTCGCCGTGCTTCTGGCGGAGTCTCGGGGAGAGGCGCAGCAGGAGCTGGACGCGTTCGAACTCGTTGATCCAGTCCTGGAGGCACGCGGCGACCTCGTCGTCGGCGACGCCGGCGCCCGGGATCTCGCACGACGCGCCGAGCTGACGCGACGCGACAGCGCGGTAGCGGGAGAGGGTGCGGTCGCCCATCGCGTGGATGAACGCGTGGTCCTCGGCCATGAAGACGACGGTCGGCACGCGGTGTCCCTCGTTGATTTTGAATCGCTCGGCGAGCTCGGCGTGCTCGTCGCGGTCGGCGTAGCGCACGAGGATCGTGTCGGGGTTCGCCTCGGCGATGCGCGCAATCAGCGGGACCTGCGCGACGCAGTCGCCGCACCACATGCCCGAGAGCACGATGACGCGCATCTCGCGGGTGAAGGACGCCAGCAAATCGCGCTGGGGGTCGCTGAGCGCGGCCTGCTCGAAGACCTTCGCGAACGCTTCCTGCTGATGCTCCTTGCCGGTGGCGGTGTACGCGTCGTAGGAGAGCGCGCGGTCGAACTCGTTGGCGAGGGAGACGGTGTGTGTCGCGGGCATGGGGATCCTTAGTGGCGTTCGCCGTCGGACTGGGGGGCGTTGTTCCAGACGTCGCTGGGCTCGTCGTTAATCGTCGTGCCGCCGGCGAATATTCCCTTGGAGAAGGGGAGGAACGACGCGGGGAAGATCGGCTCGCGGTCGCTGGCCTCGTCGAGGCGGGCGGTTTGGTCGTCGCTCAGGGTGAAGTCAACGCACTTGAGGTTGGCTTCGAGCTGCTCCATCGTGCGCGCGCCGATGATGACCGAGTCCACGCCCGGGCGCGCGAGGCACCACGCGAGCGCGACCTCGGCCGGCGTGCGGTCGATCTCTTCCGCGACCGCGACAAGCGTGTCGATGATCGTGAACGTGCGCTCCGTGAGGTGCTTGGAGTTCTCGTCGTAACGCCGCTCGCCCTCGGGCGGGATCGAGTCGCGGGTGTACTTGCCCGTGAGGATGCCGCCCTTGAGCGGGCTCCACGGCGTGACGCCCATGCCCAGCTCGCGGGCCATCGGCATCAGCTCGTCCTCGACGCTGCGCTCGACGAGGGAGTACTCGATCTGCAGCGCGATGAGCGGTTCCCAGCCGCGAAGGCGCGCGATCGTCTGCGCCTCGGCGCACTTCCACGCGGGGGTGTCGGAGAACCCGACGTAGCGCACCTTGCCTGCGCGGACGAGGTCGTCGAGCGCGCGCATGGTTTCTTCGATGGGCGTGTGGTGATCCCAGAAGTGCTGCCAGTAGAGGTCGATGTAGTCGGTCTTGAGTCGGCGGAGGGACTCGTCGCACGCGGCGAGGATCGCCTTGCGTCCCGCGCCTCCGGAGTTCGGGTCGCCCAGGTGCATCGCGGTCATGAACTTGGTGGCGATGACGGCGCGGTCGCGTTTGCCCGGGCGTGCGGCGTAGTAGTCGCCCATGATCGCCTCGGAGTGGCCCTTGGTGTACATGTTGGCGGTGTCGATGAAGTTCCCGCCGCGCTCGTGGAACGCGTCGAGGATGCGCTCGCTGGTCTCGACGTCGGAGCCCCAGTTCCACTCCTTGCCGAAAGTCATAGCGCCGAGGCAGAGGGGGGAGACGCGGAGGCCGGAGCGCCCGAGGGTGACGTAGTGGTCCAGAGCCATGCGGCGGTCCTTTCGGTGTGACGAGCCCAAGCGTAGGCGCTCGGCGCCCGCGGGCGCGTCAGGAGCGCCGGACGCGTTCGAGGACGTCGCGCAGCGCGTCGAACGCCTCGAGCGGGGACATCGTCTCGATCCGCATCTCGCGCAGCTCGCCGACGACGGGGTGTTCCTTGGCGGCAAAGAGCGGCATCTGCTCGCTCTCGTCGTGGACGGGCGCGTGCGTCGTGCCGTGGGTGACGCTGAGCTCGTTGAGCAGTTCCTTGGCGCGTTCGACGACGGGCGCGGGGACGCCGGCGAGTCGGGCGACGTGGACGCCGTAGCTGCGCCCGGCGGCGCCGGGGGCGATGCGGTGGAGGAAGACGATCTCGTCGTTCCACTCGCGCACGCTGACGCAGAGGTTGGTGACGCGCTCAGGGAAGGACTCCGCGAGCGTCGTCAGCTCGTGGTAGTGCGTCGCGAAGAGCGTGCGCGGGCGAGGGGCGTCGGGCTCGCCCGCGAGGCGCTCGGCGATCGCCCACGCGAGGCTGAGCCCATCGAGCGTGCCGGTGCCGCGTCCGATCTCGTCGAGGATGACGAGCGAGCGCTCGGTGGCGCTGGTGAGGATCGCGGCGGTCTCTGTCATCTCGACCATGAAGGTGGACTGCCCGGCGTGCAGCGCGTCGTCGGCGCCGACGCGGGTGCAGATGCGGTCGCACAAGCCGATCGTCGCGCGCTCGGCGGGGACGAACGCGCCGGCGTGGGCGAGCAGCGCGAGCAGCGCGGTCTGGCGGATGTACGTGCTCTTGCCCGCCATGTTGGGGCCGGTGAGGATCGCGAGACGCGCAGGCTGATCGGGCGTGCCGAGGACGGCGTCGTTGGGGACGAGCTCCGATGCGAGCGTGCGCTCGAGGACGGGGTGGCGCCCGCCCGCGATGTCGAGCACCGGGTCGGCGACCATCGTCGGGCGCACCCAGCCGCGGTTGCGCGCGACCTGCGCGAAGCACAGGAGCGCGTCGAGCTCGGCGCACGCGCCGGCGTACTCGGCGATGGCGCGGGCGTGGTCGCGCAGCTGCGCGACGAGCGCGTCGAAGAGTTTCTGCTCGCGGGCGATCGCGCGGCTCTCAGCGCCGGTGGCTTTCGTCTCGAACTCTTTGAGGCTCGGGCGTGATGTAGCGCTCGGCGTTCTTGAGCGTCTGCTTGCGGGTGAACTCGACGGGCGCCCGCCGGGCCTGCGCCGCGGGGAGCTCGATGTAGTAGCCGAAGACTTTGTTGAACCCGACCTTCATCCCCGGCAGGTCGTGGGCGGCGCTGAGCTTCGCCTGGTACTGCGCGAGCCACACCGAGGCGTCGGTGCTGATAGAGCGGGCCTCGTCGAGCTCCGCGTCGATGCCGTCACAGAAGACACCGCCCTCGCGCGTGTGCGCGGGCGGGCGGGCGACAACGCGGGCGGCGATGTCCTGCGCGACGGGCGTGAGGGTCGTTCGCAGCGCGGTGAGGCGCTCGCGCTGGGCGGTGAACGCGGGGGCGTTGTCGAGGGCGGCGAGAAGATCGTCGAGGCGACCGACCGATGCGCCGAGGGCGGCGATGTCGCGCGGCGTGGCGCGACCCACGCCGAGACGCCCGGCGATGCGCGCGACGTCCTGCACGGGGTCGAGCGCTTCGGCGAGGGCGTCGCTGGTGCGCGCGTCCTCGACGAGCGTCGCGACGCAGGCGTGGCGGGCTTCGATCGCGGCGAGGTCGGCCAGCGGCTCGCGCAGCCACTCGCGCACGAGGCGCTTGCCCATCGACGTGCGCTTGCCGCCCGAGGCGAGCAGCGCGCCGACGAGAGAGTGATCGCGCGAGCCGGCGCGGAGGGTGTCCTCGACCTCAAGCGCGCGGAGGCTCGTCGCGTCGATGCGCAGGCGCCCGCTGTCGCGTTCGACGACGGGGGGGGCGAGGTGGACGAGTGCGGGGGCGTGCTCGCCCGGGGACTGGGTGTCGCGCAGCCGGCGGACGAGGGCGCCGGCGGCGCACACGCTGGGGTCGTCGTCGGCGACGCCGAATCCGGCGAGGGTCGTGACGCCGAACTGCTCGCGCAGCGCCTCGTGGGCTTCCTTGAGACGGAACGCCCAGCCGGGGACGCTGGTGGTCTCGACGGGCAGGTTCGCGAGCGCCGGGTCGCTCTCGCCGTCGCGGTCCTCGGGGATCAGCACCTCGGCGATGGGGCGCCGGGCCAGCTCGTCGCGCAGGCGCTCGCTGGGGAAGGACGCGAGGCAGAAATCGCCGGTGGAGGCGTCGATGGTCGCGAGGTGGGCGGTCCCGCCCGCGACGCTCGCCGCGGCGATGAGGCGGGTCGCGTCGTCAGAAAGCAGGGACTCGTCGACGAGGGTGCCGGGGGTGAGGACGCGGGTGACGGCGCGGTCCACGATGCCCTTGGCTTCCTTGGGGTCCTGGATCTGGTCGGCGATCGCGATGCGGAAGCCCGCGTCGAGCATCTTCTTGATGTACGTCTCGGCCGAGTGGTGCGGCACGCCCGCCATCGGGAGCCCGGCGCTGCGTTCGGTGAGGGTCAGCCCTATGGCCTTGGAGACTTCGACGGCGTCCTCGGCGAAGAGCTCATAGAAATCGCCCATGCGGAACAGGAGGACGCAGTCGGGGTGCTGCTCCTTGAACCGGGCGAACTGGCGCATCGCCGGGGTGTCGTAGGAGGGCTTTTTCGCGGTCGCGGCGGGTTGGGAGGTCTCGGCGGTCGTCACGCGGGCAGGATACCGCGTGGGGCCCGGGCAAAAACGACCACGGCCCGGCGAAAACCGGGCCGCGTGTCTTGACGGGGGAAGTGGAGCGGAAGGGGGTCGAACCCTCAACCTCCTCGATGCGACCGAGGCGCTCTCCCAATTGAGCTACCGCCCCAATGAGGCTGAAGACTATACGCTTCAGACGGGCGAGATGCACCCCCGCCCCAGCGGAGTACGCGATGAAACTTCTCTCTGCGGCCCTTGTTTGCCTGCTCGTAGGCGGGTGCGGCGAGCCTTCCGAGGACGCGTCGGTTCGGGTGGTGGCGAGTCTCCCCCCGCTGGCGTGGCCCGCGGATGTCTTCCCCAGCGATCGCGTGGAAGTCACGGTCCTCCTCCCCCCCGGCGCTTCTCCCCACGGGTTCGAGCTCTCCCCATCGGACATCGCGTCACTCCGGGAGGCGGATCTGATCCTCCTCGCGAGCGAGATCGACGCGTGGGTGCTGCGGGGGCTTGAGGTCGATGACGACAGGGTCATCGTGATGAGCGAGGGCCATGACCATCACCCGTGGCTTGACCTGGAGAAGAACTACGAGCTTTTCACCTACGCGGTCGCTGATCGGTTGGCAGAGGAGGTGGGGATGTCTGGCGGATTGAAGAGCTATGCGGGGTCATATATAGGAGTCGCCGACGGGCTTGGAGAGGCGATCGATCGATCGAGCACGGCGGCTCAATCGAGGCGGGTCCTCGTCATCACAGGGCACGACGCTTGGGCGTCGTTCTTTGAGAGCATCGGCATCGAAGAAGTCATCCCGGTGCGCCGGAGTCACGCGGGAGAACCCGCGGCGTCGGTGCTCGCGGAGGTGCGAACGCGATCGCACGGAGCGGAGGCGGTTCTTGTCGTCTTCGAGCCCGGCGAAACCGACCCATGGCTGCGCGATCTCGCCGAAGAAGTCGGCGCGGCAACCGTCACGCTCGACCCCGTCGGCACCCGCGATTGGCTGGGCGATATGCGCGACCGCTACGACGCGGTGACGGCCGCTTTAGAATCGCTCGAATGACCGCGCCCGCCGTCGAGTTTGAGAACGTCTCCTTCGCGTACGAGCGCGGCGCCCCGGTGCTGGAAAACGTCTCGCTGCGCGTCGAGCGCGGGGAGCGGCTCGGGGTCCTCGGGCCCAACGGGGGCGGGAAGACGACGCTTCTGCACCTGGCGCTGGGGCTGCTGACGCCCGCGGCCGGCGGCGTGCGTGTGGGCGGGGTCGCGCCCGATGAAGCGCGAAAACAAGGAAAAATCGGGGCGTTGCTCCAGCGCGCGCACGAGAACGACGCGCTCCCGGTCACGGCCCGCGAGGTCGTCACGCTGGGCGTCTCGGCCCGCCTGGCGCCGTGGAAGCGGGTCAGCGGCGCCCTGCGCGACCGTGTCGACCGCGCCATCGGACTCGTGGACGCCCAGGAGTACGCCGACCGGCGGTACCGCGATCTCTCGGGCGGGCAGCGCCAGCGGGTGCGCATCGCCCGGGCGCTCGCTGGCGGCGCGGAGATCCTCCTGCTCGACGAGCCGCTGGTGGGCGTGGACCCCGCCGGGCAGCGCCGGTTCGCGGGGCTCATGGATCGCCTCGGCGCTGAGAACAACCTGACAGTGCTGATCGTCAGCCACGACGTGCGCGCCGTGGCGGCGGGGTGCGACCGCGTCGCCTGCCTGTCGCGCACACTGCACTTCCACGCGGCGCCCGACGGGCTGACGCCGGCCGTGCTCGCGGAGGTCTTCCAGCACGACGTCGCGGCGATCTTCGGCGACGTCCACGTCCATGCGCACGCGGCCGCCGACTGCCCGCTCGACCACGACCATGCGCACGAGCACGCGCACGGGGAGGAAGAGTGAAGACGCTCGACCTGCTCCCGCTCTTTTGGCCCGGCGTGATCGCCGGGGCGGCCGCGGCCGCGCTGTGCGGCCCGCTGAGCGTCTACGTCGCGGCGCGCCGGATGGCGTTTATGACCCAGGGCGTCAGCCACGCGGCGATGGGCGGCGCGGGCGTCGCGGCGCTCATCGGCGTCAGCGGGCCGGCCGCGTCGGGCGTGATCGCGGGCGCCTGTGTGCTCGCGGCGCTCGTCGTGGGGTTCATCAGCGCCCGCGGGCGGACCTCGGCGGACACCGCGGTGGGGGTGGTGCTGGTCGCGTCGATGGCGGTGGGGGCGATTCTGCTCGATTGGCGGCTCGATCACCCGCTGGCGGGCGTGGCGCGGCCGCCGTCGTGGGAGTCGTTGCTCTTTGGATCGATCCTGACAGTGCGCGCCGACGACGCCGCTCTGGCGTGCGGGGTGGCGGTGGTCGGGCTGGTGGCGATGTGGATGGGGCGTCGGGCCCTGCTCGCGACGACGATCGACCCGCTCGCGGCGCGGGCGTCGGGGATCGGCGCGGTGTGGCCCACCTTGCTGCTGGCGGTCCTGGTTGGCGGGGGCGTGGTGGTGGCGATGAAGCTGGTGGGGATCGTGCTGGCGACGGCGCTGCTGGTGCTGCCCGGGGCGGGGGCGCTGCGGGTGTCGAGGCGGCTGGGCGGCGCGTTCGCTGTCGCGACGGGCGCGGCGACGGGCGGCGTGCTCATCGGGCTGGTGGCGTCGTTTGAAACGGACGTCCCCCCCGGGGCGGCCAGCGCGCTTACCCTGACGCTCTGGTGGCTGATCGCCGCGGGGGCGAGCCGACCGAACACGGGAGATGCACGATGAAAGCCGAACGACTGCTCGCTGAGCTGGACCGCCTGCGCAAGGATCTAGACGCGGACCCGACGGACCTGGAGTGGGCGACGCTGCACCACGTGTTCTGCTTCGTGTCCTATCAGATGCCCGCCTTCAAGGCGTACGTCGAGCAGGAAAACGCGAAAGGTTCTTTCGAAGAACTTGAGGCGTGAAGCGGCTTGGATCGTAAGTGTTATCAGTCATAGTGGTTGCGCCTGTGAAAATGGGACGTTCTCGGACCGGGAGAGTGCGGTCCGTAAACTTCCGCCGTCAGGCTTGCATCGACCCACACACTCAGGGGATAGTGGTGTCACACGTCACGGCGCGTCCTTGCGGGCGCGCATGAGGAGAGAAACCGTGCGGCTTCGGCCGCGTGCCTCACATGTTGGGGCAGAGGGGGTTTGCTATGAAGATGTTTGCTAGCGCTGTTGCGGCGCTTGCGGTCCCTGCCGTATCGATGGCCGGGACCACGATCGAGCAGAGCTTTGATTTCATGTTTCCGCTTTCGCCCGGGATGGTCACCATGGAGTTCGATCAGTTCGACGACATGGGCGGCACGCGCATCCTGAAGGAAGTGATCCTGACTGTCGACGCCACGATGTCCGCGGACGCGACGGCCGAGAACGACTCGACCATCGCGGCGCCTTCCTTCGAGCTTCAGTTCAACGGCAGCATGCTGTTCGATCTGCTCTCGCTCGGCGGCGCTGACATCGCCAACGACGCGTTCGCGGCCGCCCTGGCCCCGAGCGACGGCGTGAACGGCTCGGGCCCCGATTTCAACGACTACGGCACGGTGAGCCTTGGTCTGGACGACAGCGACTCGACCACCACCGACCTCGCCGGCTTCATCGGCGGCGGCACGGTCATGGGAGATCTCACGGCGAGCGGTGGCTTCTCGTTCTCCGGGACGACCGACGCGCTCCTCGGCTTCGACAACTTCCACATCGTGGGCAAGGCGTCTTTGACGTACGTCTACAACGTGATCCCCGCCCCGGGCGCCGCGGCGCTCTTCGGGCTCGGCGGCCTCGCGGCTTCGCGCCGTCGTCGCTAAACGCCTTCCGATCACCGGAATTACGCACCCCTGAGCCCCCGTCCTCGCGACGGGGGCTTTTTTTATGGACTCCGCAGGAGGGGCGAAAATTGCCGCCGGAGTATTGAGTCACGGGACGTGGCTCTGGAAGATGGCGTTGTGACACTCGGCGTGGCCGGGCGTCTGCAGAAGTTGAAAGAGAGGAAGAAACAATGAAGAAGCACGTCATAGCGGGCGCGGTTATCGCGCTCAGCGCTGGTGGGACAGCGCTCGCGAGCGAGTTGAGCGCGACGGATCTCCTCGAGGTCGAGGTATGGGCGAACGGTCAGCTCCAGTGGAGTTCGAACAACTCCGACGGCGGGTTCACCGACCTGGTCATGAACGAGGACGGGACCTACACCATCATCGGCGGCTGGGACGCGGCGACGTGGTCCTCCGACTGGACGTTCGATCTCGGGATGCGCGAGCCGGAGGGCGCGAGCGGGCAGAGCCGCGGGCTGAACTCCGGGTTCGTGATCTCGAACTTCAACTTCACGAACAACACGGGCGACGACAACGCCGAGTTTGTGCTCGTCGCGAACGCGTTCGTGGGACCGCTGACCTCCCCCACGGTGATGACCGGTTCGTTCTCGGGTTCGCTGAACTCGGGCGACCCGGGCGTGGAGATGGCGGAGCTGTCGGTGCCGACGGGCGACTTCCTCTACACGGCGATGGCGGACGCGTCGGTGGCCCGGACGCTGGTCGGTGACACCTACTCGCAGTCCACGATGCTGAGCGACGCCCTCGGGCCGTTCGGCTTCGCGAGCGAGGCGGGCCCGAGCGTCATCAACGAGCTCAGCATCCGTCACTCCTTCGGGCTGACCGACGGGGACAACGTGAACCTTCTGGGCGCGTTCGTCGTGACGGAAATCCCGGCTCCCGGGGCGGGCGTCCTGCTCGGTTTCGCGGGCGCTGTAGGCGCGCGTCGCCGCCGCTAACACGCGGCTCCAGAATGACTTCGTGCGTGGCTCACCCGCTCGACCCGGGCGTGGGGCGGTCTTCGCATCGATTTGAGCGGATGGTTCTTGATATTGCCCCTCGGCGAGTGGTATTTTTGACGTGTCGGGGGAGAACACATGCGGCTTGGCCTGGGAGGGTCGGCCGCTGGAGAGAGACGTCATGCACTATCGAATTGCACTCGTTGCGAGCGGCGTTTTGTTTGCGGCGTCCGGCGCGATCGCTGGCATCGGCCCGGTTGCCTCGGACATCTTGGACCTCCAGGTTGTTTCCGAGAGCGGCACGTGGAGCCTCGCGGACAACCTCGGGACGGTGACGAATTTTCAGCTCGACGGCACGGGCACCTGGATCATCGAGGGCGTCGCGCAGACGTCGGACTGGACGATGGACTGGGGCTTTGAGGTGAACCAGGCCGGCGATGTTCGCGGCGGGTTCGACTCGGCCTCCATCTCGTCCTCCTTCGCCTTCACGAACACGACCGGCAACGACGCCGCGTTGTTCGAGGTGATCGGGAACGCCGTCGTCGGCGCGCTCAGCGGGCCCACGACGCAGACCGGTTCGATCTCGGGTTCCCTCGGCTCTGGCAACCCGCTCGTCGAGACCGCGATGCTGTCGACCCCTTCGGGCGACTTCCTCTTTACCGGCCTCGTGGACGGTGTCGGGGCGCAGACGCTCCTCGACGACTCGTTCGGCATCTCGACCAACCTCACCACCTCCTTCGGCCCGGCGAACTTCCTGGGCCTGCCCGGCGGCGGCGTGCTGGACACGATCGGCATCCGGCATTCCTTCGGGCTGACCGACGGCGACAACGCCCAGTTCGCTGGCGTGTTCATCGTCACGGAGATCCCGGCCCCCGGCGCCGCGGCCCTGCTCGGGCTCGGCGGCCTCGCGGCGGCCCGCCGTCGGCGCTGAACCGCGTTCGGATTTCTTGACCTGCTCACGAGCCCTCGTCCCACGGACGGGGGCTTTTTTCGTCGGGCATGGGTCTGGGATCGCCGGTAGCATGGTCGCCCCATCCACCCGGCGTCGGCCGAGAACCAGAGGAGCGAACACGCTATGAAGCGATCGAAGATCAGCGTCATCGGAGCCGGCAACGTCGGCGCCACCTGCGCCCACTGGGCGGCCGCGAAGGAACTCGGGGACGTGGTCCTCCTGGACATCCCGGACAAGGTCGGCGTGGCGCAGGGCAAGGCGATCGACCTCGCGTGCTGCGGCCCGATCGAGCGCTTCGACTGCGCCGTCACGGGCACCTCGGACTACACGGACATCGCGGGTTCTGAGGTGGTCATCGTCACCGCCGGCATCCCGCGCAAGCCGGGCATGAGCCGCGACGACCTGATCCAGACGAACGTGAAGATCGTCAACAGCGTGTCCGAGCAGATCAAGCAGCACGCGCCAGAGGCGGTGGTGATCCTCGTGTCCAACCCGCTCGACGCGATGGTGTACACGGCGTGGAAGGCCACGGGCTTCCCGACCAACCGCATCGTCGGTCAGGCCGGCTGCCTCGACGTCGCGCGGTTCCGCACGTTCATCGCGTGGGAGATCGGGTGCTCGATCGAGGACGTCTCGGCGCTGCTGCTCGGCGGGCACGGCGACGACATGGTGCCGCTGCCGCGCTACACCAGCGTGCACGGCGTGCCCGTGTCGCAGCTGCTCTCTGAGGCGCAGATCACCGCGTGCGTGGACCGGGCGAAGGTCGGCGGCGGCGAGATCGTCAAGCTGATGGGCACGAGCGCGTACTACGCGCCCGCGAGCGCGAGCGTGCAGATGGCCGAGGCGATCATCAAGGACAAGAAGCGCATCCTCCCCTGCGCCGCGTACTGCGACAGCGAGTACGGCGTGGGCGGGTACTTCGTGGGCGTCCCCTGCGTGCTCGGCGCGGGCGGGGTCGAGAAGATCATCGAGGTCGATCTCGACGCCGACGAGTCCAAGCTGATGGCCGAGTCGGTTTCCCACGTGAAGGACCTGGTGGGCGTGGTCCGCGAAGCCTTCCCGAACCTGGCGTAATCGCGGGTTTTCGCTGGGGGATCGCCCCGGCGTGATCTACATTTGATGCGGCACAACCCGAGCGGGCGGCGAATATTCGTCGCCCGCTTGTTTGTTGTGTGGTGGGCGAATCCGACCAAGGGAGAGAGACACATGCGCACCTGTACCGCTCTGCTGTTCCTGGCCTGTTCCGCGGGCGCGTCGAGCGCGCCCGGCGGCGGCGTTGACCCCCGCGGGATCTACCACAACGCCTTCAGCGGATCGTTCAGCGGGACGGAGTGGTTCCAGGTCGTGCCGATCGCGGGGACGGACCGCTACCGCACGGCCGATATCTTCTCGGGCGGGTTCAACGCGACGATCGACGGCGCGGGGAACGTGACGCTCGACGGCGGCGTCGGCTCCGGCTCGTTCTCATCGCCCGACGCGTGGGTCATCACCCCTACGCTCGGCGGTTCGACCTTTACGTTCGACAGCGTGCGCGTACCGGACACGACGGTTGAGTTCCCGCTGCGGCTCGATTCCCCGTCGCCCGCGAACCCGATCTTCTCCGGCGCGTGGACGAACTCCCTCCAGACGCTCAACCCGCGCACTGGCGCGGTGATGGCGAGCGGCACGGAGTCGCTGACGATCCTCTCGACGGGGACCACGCTGCGCATCACCGACCCGGGCGGGCTGTTCTTTCAGGGCGTGTTCGAGTCGCCGACGACCGTCGGGTTCCGGTCGATCTCGCCGAACCCGAGCGATCCGAACTTCGCTTCGTTCCCGGGGTCTTCGAGCAACATCGGGCAGGACATGCTGGGTCGGGTGACGGTCGAGGGCGTCAACGACCTCGTGGCGGTGTTCCTGCTCCAGACGCGGGCGCCGCTGGGGTCGCAGTCGCAGGCGGTCTTCCGGTTCACGATGACGCGCACGACCCCGCTGCCCGCGGGCGATCTCGACGGCGACGCTGACGTTGACTCGGACGACCGCACGCTCTTTCTGGCGCAGCTCGGCATGTCGGCGAGCGACGACGGGTTCAACGTCGCCGCGGACCTCGACGGCGACGGCGCGGTTGGGGCGGCGGATCTCGCGATCTTCGAGACGCTCCTGCCCCCCGAGTGCCCTGCGGACTTCACGAACGACGGCGCGGTGGACTCCACCGACCTCGCGGTGCTGCTCGCGGCGTGGGGGACCGGCGGCGCTGATCTCGACGACAACGGGACGACCGACTCGGGCGACCTCGCGGTGCTCCTGGCAGCGTGGGGCGACTGCGGCTGACCGCGCGTTAGCGCCTGCGGCGCGCCACGGCGAGAGCGCCGAGCCCGAAGAGGCCCGCGGCTCCCGGCGCTGGGACGATCACGGAACGCCATTCCTCGAGCTCGCCGCGGGCGATCGCGCCGTTCTCGAAGTAGACGAAGAACCCCGTGCCCAGCGTCTGCTCGATGTCCGGTCTCGAGAGAAAGTCGTCGTTGGAGGCGAGCAGCCCGTCCTCCCCGAAGAAACCGAAGACGACGTCGAACGTCCCGTCCTCGACGCCGCCCCGCTCGCGCCGGAGCGGGAGGTCGTTGAACGAGTAGTCCGCGGAGTCGAATTCTTCGGTGTTGCGGGGCAGGTAGGCGCCGTCGATCTCGGCGCCCGGCCCGACGAGCAAATAGCCGTCGGACCCGTCGTCGCTCTCGAAGTCGATGCTGAACTGGTCGGCGAGGAGAAGGCGGAGCTGGTGCTGACCGAAGGGGAGGTCGGGGTCAGGCTCGGGGGTCGTGGCGACGACGGTCGCTTCGATATCTACGGTCCAGTCCACGCCGATGCCTTCGAGGGCGCCCGCCGGGGGCGAGCCGATGACCTCGACGATGCGCGCGCGGATGTTCCACTTGATCGGGTCGGCGAGGGAGGATCCGCTCGCCGCGCTCGCCATGAGCGCGATCGCCGCCGGCGCAGCCAGTGCGGTGTTCATCTCTGACTCCTGATTGTCGGGCGTCCCGTGTGCGGCGGGACGCGGTTCCCTGTGCTGGCCTCACCCTACCCCGGTCGGGAGGGCCAACCAAGGAAAAACCAGGGGGCGCGTTACCAGCCCAGCACCCAACCGAACACTAACGGCGCGACGATGGTGGCGTCGGACTCGATGATGTACTTGGGGGTGTCCTCGGCGAGTTTTTCCCAGGTGATCTTCTCGTTGGGGACGGCGCCGCTGTAGGACCCGAAGCTGGTGGTGGAGTCGGAGATCTGGCAGAAATAGCCCCAGAGCGGGACGTCTTTGCGGAGGTCCTGGCGGATCATGGGGACGACACAGATCGGGAAATCGCCCGCGATGCCGCCCCCGATCTGGAAGAACCCGATGCCGGGCCCGTCGGCGGTCGCCTCGTACCACGACGCGAGGGCCCGCATGTACTCGAGCCCGCTCTTGACGAAGGAGGTGTCTTTCAGGGAGCCGTCGATGGCGCGCCCGACGATGATGTTCCCGAGGGTGGAGTCTTCCCAGCCGGGGACGAAGAGGGGGAGGTCGCGCTCGGCCGCGGCGAGGAGCCAGGAGTTGGCGGGGTCGGCCTGGAAGCGGTCGGCGAAGACGCCGTCCTTGAGCAGGGCGTAGAAGAACTCGTGGGGGAAGCGGCGCTGGCCGGTCCGCTCGGTCTCTTTCCAGAGCTCGAGGATCTCGTGCTCGACCCGGCGCATCGCCTCTTCTTCGGGGATGCAGGTGTCGGTGACGCGGTTGAGCCCGCGTTCGAGGAGGGCGGTCTCGTCGGCTGGGGTGAGGTCGCGGTAGTGCGGCACGCGGACGTAGTGGTCGTGGGCGACGAGGTTGAAGAGGTCTTCCTCGAGGTTGGCGCCCGTGCAGGTGATGGCGTGGACCTTGCCTTGGCGGATCATCTCCGCGAGGGAACGCCCGAGCTCGGCGGTGCTCATGGCGCCGGCGAGGGTGACCATCATCGGCCCGCCCGCGGCGAGGTGAGCCTCGTAGCCCTTCGCGGCGTCCACGAGGGCGGCGGCGTTGAAGTGGCGGTAGTGGCGCTCCATGAAATCGCGGATCGGGGTCGTCATCGGTGGCTCCGGGCGGGGGCGTGCGGGGGGGGGCGGGCAGGATAGAATCTCCGGCCGCAGTGCGCGGCCCTCGCACCCCTTACGCCGGATGTATGCCCATGCCCGCGAGCCACGATGCCCAGGCTGTTCCTGCCGACGTCCCCGCCGTTTCCTCGTGGAGCGCGGCCGACGCCAGCGATCTCTACCGGGTCGCCAAGTGGAGCGACGAGCACTTCGGCGTGTCGCCCACGGGCGGCGTGACCGTCGGGCCCGACGCCGCGCTGGGCAAGGGCGTCGAGCTGCTGAGCATCGTGCGCGGCTTGGAAGAGCGCGGGGTGGGGTCGCCCGTCCTGCTGCGGTTCGCGAACATCCTCGACGACCGGCTCGCGGACCTGCACAAGGCGTTCACGGACGCGATCGAGTCGAACAACTACAAGGGCTCGTTCTGCGCCGCGTACCCGATCAAGGTGAACCAGCAGCATCAGGTGGTGGAGGAGGTCTCCCGCTCGGGGCGGCGCTTCGGCTTCGGGATCGAGGTGGGCTCGAAGCCCGAGCTGCTAGCGGTGCTCGCGATGACGGCGGCGCACCCGGAGCAGCTGATCATCTGCAACGGGTTCAAGGACTCGCGTTACATCCGCACGGTCGTGCTGGCGCACAAGCTGGGGCGGCGCATCATCCCCGTCATCGAAAACCTCGGCGAGCTCGAGCTTCTCCTCCGGCACTCCGAGGAGCACGACGTCGTCCCGGTGGTGGGCGTGCGTGTGAAGCTGGCGTGCGCCGGGTCGGGACGCTGGCAGCACTCGGCGGGCGATCGCTCGAAATTCGGGCTCAACGCGGACGAGCTGCTCCAGCTGGTGGACACGCTGCGCGGGCGCGGGTTGCTCGACTCGCTGCAGCTCCTGCACTGTCACGCGGGGAGCCAGCTCCAGGACGTGCGGGCGCTCAAGCAGATCGTGACCGAGATCAGCCACGTGTACGCGGAGCTGAGCCGAGCAGGGGCGCCGATGCGCTACCTCGACGTCGGCGGCGGGCTGGGCGTGGACTACACCGGCGCGCGCACGAGCGACGCGTCGTCGATGAACTACTCGCTCGAGGAGTTCGCCAACCACGTGGTGTACCGCGTGGGCGCGGTGTGCGACTCGGAGGGCTTCGCGCACCCGACCATCGTCACGGAGTGCGGGCGCGCGATGACCGCGTACTCCAGCGTGCTCGTCTTCAACGTGCTCGGGGCCAGCGGGCCGACGGCGATCGCGGCCCGCGCGAGCGTCGAAGAGGCCCGCGCGTTCATCGAAGAGAACAAGGACGACCCGCCGCAGCCGATGCTCGATCTGCTGATGACGCACGAGACGGCGCACAAGGGCGAGGACGGGGTGCTGCTCGAGTGCTTCCACGACGCCCTCGAGGCGCGCTCGATCATCCACGGGCTCTACAGCCTCGGGTACCTCCCGGTGCGGGCGCGGGCGATCGCCGACCGCCTGTTCTGGGCGACGTGCGTAAAGATCGGTCAGCGTCTGGCGCGCGCCGAGGGCGACCTGTTCCCCGCCGACGACGCGACGCACCTCGAAGAGCTCCTCTGCGAGACGTACTTCTGCAACCTGTCGGTGTTCCAGTCGCTGCCCGACTGCTGGGCGATCGGGCAGCTCTTCCCCATCATGCCGATCCATCGCCTCGACGAGGAGCCCAGCGTGCGGGCGATCCTCGCGGACATCACGTGTGATTCCGACGGCGCCGTGAGCCGGTTCCCTGGCGAGACAGAGCCGCGGTCAAACCTGCCCGTGCACCCGCTGCGCGACAACGAGTCGTACTACATCGGGGTGTTCCTGGTCGGCGCATACCAGGAGACGCTGGGCGATCTGCACAACCTCTTCGGCGACACGCACGCCGTCCACGTGCGGGTTGATGACGACCGCTGGGTCATCGAGGACCTCGTCAAGGGCGACTCGGTGCGCGACGTCCTTACCTACATGCAGCACGATCCGGCGCACTTTGTCCGCACGATGCAGCGCGACTGCGAGGGCGCGGTGCAGCGGGGCGATCTCAGCGTGGCCGAGTCGCGCGACATCCTGCGTTTCTACGACGCGGGCATCTCGGGGTACACCTACCTCGAGGGCGAGTGATGACGGACGCGCCCAACTTCCTCGATATCGAGCCCGAGTTCTCCGACGCTGACCGCGCAGCGATCGCGGTGCTGCCCGTTCCCTACGACGCGACGAGCAGCTGGGTCAAGGGCGCCGACGAGGGGCCCGACGCGCTGCTGCGCGCCTCGGCCCACGTCGAATGGTTTGATCTCGAGACGCGCACCGAGGTGCACCGACGCGGCGTCGCGACGCTCCCGCCGGTGACGTGCGACGCGCAGACGCCGCCAGAGATCGTCGCCGATCGCGTGCGCGAAACGGTGGGGAGGCTGTTCGACCGTGGTGTTTTCCCGGTGGTGCTCGGCGGCGAGCACTCCGTGTCGATCGGCGCCATCCAGGCCGCGGCGGACCGCTTCGACGACCTGTGCGTGCTGCAGATCGACGCGCACGGCGACACCCGCGAGACGTACCTCGGCTCCGCCTACAACCACGCGTGCGTGATGGCGCGGGCCCGCGAGCGCTGCCCGATCATGCAGGTCGGCATCCGCAGCGCCGAACGCGACGAGGTCGAACGCATGGACCCCGAGCGTGTGTTCTTCGCGCACGACATCCATGCGCGCGAGCGTGCCGGCGACTTCGCGTGGATCGACGACGCCGTCGGGCGCCTCTCGCCGAGCGTGTACGTCACGTTCGATCTCGACGCCTTCGATCCTTCACTGCTCCCGGCGACGGGCACGCCCGAACCCGGCGGGCTGACGTGGCGCCAGGCGAACGACCTGCTCTCACGCGTGGCCCGGGAACGGCGCGTGGTCGGGTTCGACGTCGTGGAGCTCTGCCCGCGCGACGGACACCACGCGAGCGACTTCACCGCCGCCAAGCTGGTGCACCGGTTCGTGAGCGCCGTGTTCGCGGCGCGCTAGCGCTACTGACACGGCGGGCACGGCCCCCACGCCGCGAGAAGGATCGCGAGGTCCGCCGCGTCCACCACGCCCATGCCGTCGAGGTTGGCCTGCGGGTTGGTGGTGCCCCACGCGGCGAGCAGCACGGCGAGATCGCTCGCGTTCACGGTGTCGCCGACGCCGTCGAGGTTGCCGACGCACGGCCCGCACGCGTTGATGACGCTGGAGATGTTGTCCACGTACCACACATCGGACGGGAGCCGGGTCGTCGGTCCGACGTTCTCGTACGTGCCGAGAAGAATCGTCTCGAACGGCGCCGTGAAGTTGTAGGGCGGCACTTTGCCGGCGTCGATGCCCCCCGCGGGCGCGGTTTCATCGGGGCCGAACCGCGAGGGCAGGCCGAGGTGCGTCCACGTCCCCGTGGCGATCGTGGAGCCGCGGGCGCCGGTGAGCACCTCGTGGCGCACGCCGAGGGGCTGGTATGCGAAGGGCTGCCCGGTCGCCGGGTTGGTGTTGTGCAGCGCAACGATGTCGCCCGGCTGGAGCGCACGCGTTGCGGGCACGCCCATGAAGTCGGTGGCGGGCACGCCGTTCCAGGCATCGACGGGCCAGATATGTGGCAGCATCTGCCCGGCCTCAAGGAAGAGATCGCTCGAGATCCGGTAGTAATGATGCTCGCCTGGGAGTGCGTTGGCGCCGAAGTGGCGCGCTGACCACGAGACGACGCCGGGTGTGGGGCGCCCGTCGTTCTCCCCGAACTGGTTGCGCAGGAACGTGACGTTATCAACGCTGGACGTGTTGGCGCCGGGGTCGTCCGCGTCGAGCGCCACGCCGCTGGCGACCTCGGAGCCGTTGATGTTGATGACATACTCCGAATCGCCGTTGACACTGACATACAGCGTGAACCACTGCTCGGTCGGGACCGCGACGCCGGTGTCCTCCCAGACGTACTGGGGCTCTCCGCTCGCGGGGGTCGGGTTGGGGACCAGCACGCTGAAGTTGCCCGTGGGCAGATAGGGGATCAGCCCGCCGTTCGCGTTGCCCGACTGGAACCCCATGCCGCCGAAGCCGAGCGAGGTGATCCGCCCGCCGTCCGCCGTCCCGCCGTCGATCCGCGCTTGCAGACCGGTGGTGAAGTCTGACTGCCCGACGTACATGTCGAAGCTGAGCGGCGCAGTTTCGAACGACGAAGCGGTCTGGGAGAGCGGGGCGTGCACGCGGAACATCTCCACAAGCTGGTGGCGGAAGGTCTGGTTCGGCGTGTAGTCGCGCACGTTGACGGTGTTCGTGAGCCGGACCACGTCGCCGTGGCTTGCGCCGCGCGCCGCGTCGACGCCCTCGGCGGCGGCGCTTACGAACTCGCTCTCGTACTCGGCGCCCGAGAACCGGGGCTCGAGGCGGTAGTGGTAGCGGGCGCCTATGTCGATCATGGTCCCGCTGTCGAAGACCGCTTCGCCGGTCGCGTTGGCGAGGAACCACGTGCCGCGGGCGATCTCCGTGCCGCCGACGCTGTCGAGGATGTACCACTCGGTGGGGTCGGTGAACCCATCGTCAGGAACGCCGTAAATGTCGGCGTCGGGGTCGTACGCGCGCAGGATCTCATCGCTGACCGCCACGGTGTCGCCCGCCCCGAAGCCCGGGGCGCCGGCGTCAACGCTGACGACTTCGTAGATCCGCACCGCGTCGCCGTCAGTAAGCGGCGATGCGCTGGCGATGAACTCGATCTCCTGCCAGTCGTTCGGGGTCACAAAGTTAACGCTGGTCGTGGTAGGCAGGAACTCGCGTCGATGATACGTGTAGCCCTGACGGTGCGCCGGGCGTCCGCGCTCATACGTATCCATCGAATCCGCGAAGGGCAATGTCCAGGATGAGTCATCGGAGTACTCGGCGCTCAGCGGCACGACGGGGTCCGGATCGGTCGGCCCGTCGAAGTAGACGTCGTCGACATATGAACTCACATACCCCGAGTAGAAGTGAGGCATTTCAAACCGGATCTGCACCGGCGCGAGCGCGCCGGTCGTGAAGCGCTGGGAATCGTCACCGCCCGGAAAGAGCTCGACAAAGGGCCCGCCGCTTTGGCTCACGAAGACGCGCAGCGTGTGCGGATCGCCGCCGGCGCTGCGCGCCCCGGCGTCAGGCTCGGCCTCGAGCCGGATCACGTGCCAGTCGTTCATCGCCAGCGAGAGGCTCGACTGCCCCGCGGGCGCCGCAAGCACGTTTACGAGCGGGGAATTCACACCCGATTCCTGATCCGGCGTCAGGCTGCTGTGGTCGACGATCGCCATCGGCGCGAGGGGGTCGAACTCGCCGCCCGCGACATTCGTCCCCTCGGGTTTGCGCTGACGCACGTACATCAGCCCGTTCCCGAGACCGTTCATATCGCGGCAGCTCGTCCACACGGGGCCCGACACGATGCCCGCCGCTTGCTCGCGCACCTCGAACGCCGGCCCGTCGCCCAACGTGACACTGCGCTCAGAGGCGCTCATGCCAATCGGGAGTAGTGGAGAAGTCAACCGCACCGCCGCGCTCGTGACCGCCGGGTCGCCAACCCGCCCGCGCGCACGCGGCGTCGTTGGGAGGTGGGTGGAGGCGGATGTCTCGTGCGCCGCGGCGTCCGTGATGTTCACGAGACGCAGGACCTGGCCGTGACTCCCGCCGTCGACGATCTCGGCTCCAAAGTGGGAGCCGCCCGTCAGCCAGCGCCCGCCCTGTAGACCAAGCGGGCCGATGTTCCAGAGTTCAAAGTCGTCTGTGTAGGGAATGGTGTACGCCGGGACGTTTGCCGGGAGCGGGAACCTGACGCCGCGCACGCGGTAATCGTCGATCCACCAGTCCTGGATCTCGTACCCCGGGAACGAGCCGAACGCGTCGCTCCCGTGGTACACGCGGAACGCGTCGATCGAGCTTTTCGCGAACACCGTCGCGACATCGTTCCCGTTGAAGAAGTACCGGTCGGTCACCTCGCCGTCCGCGTTGACCGCATACCCCGCGCCCTCGATGTCCGTGGTCATCGGGTCGTCGAGCGTGCCGGGCAGAATCGACGCCCACCCCTCCTCGATGCCGTACCCGAGCTCCTCGAACATGCGGAGCCCCGTCTCCGCGTTCATCGGCATCTTCCAGTCGGGCGAGCCGTCCATGTTCGCGTCCGCGAGCGTCTCGGCGTCGCGCACCAGGATCTGCATGTATGTCGGCCCGATCAGCATCCCGAGAGTGAACCACCCGTGCTCCGAGATCTCCTTGGGGTTCAGCACGAACTCGCCCGAGCCCGGGTCGCCGGCCACGTTCGCGAGGATCACCGCGCCCTCGATCAGGTTCGGGTCGCCGTGCATCTGCGCCAACGGCAGGAACAGCCCGCTGCTCTGGTACCCGCCCATGAGGACGCCCGAGGTGAAGCACCCCTGTGTGTAGGAGACCGGGCGGAACCACTGGAATGTCTCGTGCCCCGGCTTGTAAAAATCGAGCTCGACAAAGAGCGGCTGGTCGAACGTCCCGGTGTACAGCTCCGTGAAGTACTCGTAGGCTTCGATTCCCGCGCCCTCGTCGATCGCCGGGTCGCCGACCGAAGCGCGCTGGAAGTGCGCCATCGCGTCGCGCACGCCCATCGGGTCCGGCCCCCCGGCCGGTCCGTTGTACTCCCCGTTCAGAAGATCGCCGTCCATGTTCGAGAGCGCGACGGCGTTGTCGACCAGCCCGCCCCACGACACCGACTGCCACGCAATCCCGTCGGGGTTGGGTTGCCCGTTGAGCGTCGATCCCGTTACCGGAGCGAGATCCGTCAGCCGCACGTACCCCGCGCCGTCAAGGTCGTCGCGGTACGTATAGAGCGCCCCGCGCGCGTCGCTCACCAGCGACCGCGCCGCGCCGTCGCGCGCCGACCGTGCGGCTTGCGCTTTCCAGAACGCATCAATATCCGCCTGTGGGATCATCGCAGATGTCGTGTACATCAAGTCCGGCTTCGCGCCGCCAAACGCGGCAGCAGCAGCGACAGAGGTCCCGACAATCGCGGTAAGCGCAGAAAATTTCACTGTGTGGCTCCTCAAGCACGGATCACAACCGACGCACCGAGGGCAGAAAGCCGACGCACACACCGGGGGCGGATTCCGGGAGGATCTGCCTCACCCTGAAATATACCCCAATCTGGTGGGGTTTCGAAATGTTCTTTCCTCTTTGCGAGCGATGAAACCGCGGTCTGCCCCCGCCGGCGAGTCAACGGCCGTCACGCCGACCGGTTACGCCCCAGAGCGCCAATCACTCCGTCGCGACATACACCCCGGTCGCCCGCACCGTCAGCACCGTATCGCTGGGTCGCGCCCCGACCATCCCGACCACCACAACCTCGTCGAGCGCATCGAGCCCGTGCGTGGTGAGATCCGCGCTGATCGGGTTCCCCGCCGCGTCAACGAGCTGGACCGTCGCGGCGTTCGCGTTGATCGTGTCGGGCGTCTCGCAGCAGTAGTCCCACGGCGTGCCGCACCCGTCCTCGTTCTCCTGCCCGCAGTACGGCAGCCCGAGATCCACGATCGTGAACACCGGGCTGTCCCCGGTGATCGGATTGCTCCGCCCGCCGATGCGCCCGCGGATGACAACCGCGTCGCCCTCCTGCGCCGACGCCTTGGCGTCCGTTACGCTCGTGGCGCCCTGCGGGGACGAGGTAAGCAGCCACACGGAGCCGGAGCCGGAGCCAGCGGCGGGAGCGGACGCGCTGGACGCCGGCTCGCTCTCGCCGCACGAGAGCAGCGCGAAGGGGAGAGCGGCGATGGAAACGTGAGCGAGCGTTCGGGTGCGGATCATGTGAGTTCCTTCTGTGGTGAGTCTGGGTTAGAACGACTTGAGGGCTTCGGTGACGGGCATGCGCAGGCAGCGGATCGCCGGGGGGATCGCCCCGACGAAACCGACGACAAGCCCGCACACGATCCCAACGAGCATGACTGGCGCGTCGATAGTCAGCGCGAGCGCCCCCATCGAGAAGCGCACCGCGATCCCGTCGAGAAGCACGACGCCGATGAGCGCTCCGATGAGCGTGCCGCACGCGGCGGCGAAGACCGATTCTTCGGTGAGGTTCAGGACGATCGCCAGGCGCGTGAACCCGAGCGCCTGGAGCATGCCCACCTCGCGCACGCGCGCCGAGAAGGCGGCGTACATCGTGTTGAGCCCGCCGAGGATCCCGCCGGACGCGATGAGGATCGCCGTGACGATGACCATGATCCGGATCGGCCGGTAGAACGCCGCGATCGAGGCGTAGTACTCACGCTCGCGCAGCGCAGAAATCTCCAGGTCGAGACGGCTCTTGGCGAACAGATCAACGTCCGCGAAGCTCGCCCCCGCGAGCGTGACGACGACGCACGACAGCGACGACTCGCGGTTGGTGGCGATCTGCAAGTCGGTGAGCGGCAGCCAGATCTCGGCGTTCATCACCGTGTTGGGCGCGCTAAAGCGTCCGACGATCGTCCACTCGCGGTCATCGAAGTACAGCGACCGCCCGATCGCCACGCGCTCAACAGGCAGACCGAGACGCGTCGCGGCGAGAGCGCCGACCATCAGCTCGTCCGTCCCCGCGCGGGGCGGGCGCCCGGCGACGATCTCGACCTCCGGGTGGACCAGCAGCGCGACGGGGCGGACGCCGCGCATCACCGCGGGGAGATCGTCCTCGCTGTCGGCGCTCTCGCGCACGGGCAGCGCCGCGTGGATCTCCGGGGACGCGTAGATCACCCCCGCCTGTTCCTTGAGCCCGGTGATGCTCGCGGCGGAAATGCCCTCGACCGACGCGTCGATCTGCGAGCGCTCCACGCCCTCCTCGCTGCCGGCGCCGAGGATCATGACGTTCTCGTGCAGCCCGGGCTTCTGCGTCAGGGTGAGCTGCATCCCACGCACGAACCCGCCCGAGGCGAGCACGAGCACCACGACGAGCGAGGACCCGACGAGCGACGCGCCGAGGCGGACGCCGCTTCGACCGAGGTTCCGGAACGCGTACTGGAAGGGGAGCTGTCGCATCGGACTCCTTAAACGGCGCGGAAGCACTCGGCGATCTCTCTGCGGGACGCCTGCCACGCGGGCACGAGCCCGGCGAGGATCCCGATGACGCCGCACACGACGAGCCCGGAGACAAGCAGCCCGGCGTCGGCGCTAATCGGGATCGACGCCCCCTCAACCGAGAGCGCGAAGTCCCCGTACCGCGCCACGCCCATCGCCGCCACGGCGCCGATCGTCCCGCCCGCGAGCGCGAGCAGAACACCCTCGGCCATGATCAGCCCGGCGATCAGGCGCCCCGGGTAGCCCAGCGTCTGCAGCACCGCGTGCTCCGACACCCGGCTCTGCACGCTCAGCACGATGGAGTTCGCGACGAGCGCCAACACCGCGGCGAGGCACCCCAGCCCGAGCCAACGGGCGAACCCGACGAGCTCGATGATGTCGTCCGCGACGCGCCCGATGAACGCCTTCTCGCTGAAGGTCGCGGTGGGCTCCTGCGCCGTGCGGAACAACTCGTCGATGTCCTCCGAGACCTGCTCGAGCATCGACGCCTCGTGCACCTTCACGTTGAACTGCGTCACGACCCCGAGCTGGTCGCGCCCCGCGAGCTGAACAAACTCCAGCGCCGTGTACGCCACGTTCTGATCCTGTGGGTCGCTCGAGCGGATGATCCCAGCGACGTACGCCGTGATCCCCGCCGCGTCGAAAATCATCCCCGGTCGCAGCCCACGACGCCCGGCGAGCGTCTCGCCAAGGAGCGCGGCGTCGGTCCGCGACCGCCAGTCGTCGAACGACCCGGCGATCAGCGTCAGGTTGTCGCCGTGCTCGTCGAGGAACGCGTCCTTGGGCACGCCGCGGAACGTCACCACGTCGAGGCTCGTCCGGCAGTTGGAGACGACGATCTTGATCGGCGTGGCGCTCGCGACCCCCTCAACGCCCTCGATGCGACGCTGGTAGTCCTGCGGGAGCTGGCTGGTCGCCGGACAGTAGCGGTCAGCGCGGTAGACCACGAGCGTCGTGTCGTTCGCGGTGGCGGTGGTCGCGAGCGTGACGCCCGTGTTCATTGCCTGCACAGCGGTAAAGAGGAACATCGCGACCGCGATCCCGGCGACCGTCAGCCCCGAGCGCACCGCGTGGCGCGAGACCTGCTTCAGCACATAAGGAACAAAGAGGAAGAGCTTCACGGCGCGGCCTCCTCGAGCTCATCCGAGTCGCGTTCGACGAGGCGCCCGCTGTCGAGATGGAGCGTGCGCTTCGCGTACGCCGTGGTCTTCGGGTCGTGCGTCACCATGATGATGGTCTTGTCGAGCTCCCGGTTGAGCTGCTGGAGAAGCGACATCACCGCGTGCGCCGAGGGCTTGTCGAGATCGCCCGTGGGTTCGTCGGCGACGATAATCGCCGGGTCGGTCACGATCGCCCGCGCGATCGCGACGCGCTGCTCCTGCCCGCCGGACAACTGGCGCGGGAAATGATCGGCGCGGTCGGCGATGCCCACGCGCCCGAGCGCGTTCAAGATCCGCTCCCGGCGCTCGCTCGCCGTGAGGCGGTGCAGGAGCAAAGGGAGCTCCACGTTCTCGTACGCCGTGAGCACGGGCACGAGGTTGTAGAGCTGGAAGACGTACCCGACAGAGCGCGAGCGCCACGCCGCCAGCGCGTTGCGTGAGAGGCTGCTGATGTCCGTCCCCTCGATGATGAGCGAGCCGCCGGTGGGGGAATCGATCCCCGCGATGAGGTTGAGCAGCGTGGTCTTCCCGCTGCCGCTGGGCCCCATGAGCGCGAGAAAGTCCGCGCGCGGCACGTCGAGGTTGAGCCCGTCGAGCGGACGGATCGTCGCTTCGCCCTTGCGGTACTCGCGCGTCAGTTCTCGGCATTCGATAAGCGTCACAGCACACCCCCTTCAGGCGCGCCGTCGCGCACCACCACGCGCTCGCCCTCGCGAGGGCGTTCGACCCCGACCGCAACAATCGACCCTGGCTGGATATCCCCGTCGATCGTCGCCCACCCGTCCGCTTCTTCGATCACCTCCACCGCTCGTGCAACGAGCACGCCGCGTTGTTGGCTCCGCTGGGTAACCAGCCACACGCGTTCAGACGCCCCTCGCCCGTCGATCGCCCCGCTGGGGATCCGCACGCGCGCGGTCTCGCGGTCGTGCGTGCTGACAGGCGCGCCCGCCCCGCGCCCCGTGGCGAGGAACCGAACGCGCGTCAGCATCTCGGGGCGCAGGACCGGGTCCGGGTCGAGAACCTTCACCTTGGCCTGCAGCGTGTTTTTCTGCAGGTCCGCCTCGTGCGTGATGCGCAGCACCTCGCCCCTGAACGTCCGGTCGGGGAGGACTTCGACGATCACCTCACACGCCTGCCCGACCGAGACGTGCGACGCGTCGGCGAGAGGGATATCCACCCGCACCTGCAAGCGCGACGGGTCGTACAGGTGCACAAGGTGCGCCGACGTGGGGTCGTCCATCATCCGGACGGCCTTGTCCCCGGGCGCCTTGAGCCGGCGCTGGACATACCCGCTGATGGGCGCCCGGATCTCCATGCGCTCGAGCTCCAGCGACGCCTCGTCGCGCATCGCCCGCGCGCGCGCCACGCCGGCCTCCGCGTTAGCCACCTCGGCCGCGGCCGCGTCGACACGCAGCCGGTCAGCGATCCGGAGCTCGTGATCCCGCTCGGCCGCGCGAAGCTCGGCACGGAGCCGTTCCACCCGCGCCGCGAGCACCGGCTCGCGTGCGCGCAGGGCATCGGTCTCAGCGCGCTGCGCAACGACGTGCTGCTCGGCGATGATCTGCTCGATCTCGTTCGCCGCGCCCCGCTCGACCGACTCACGCGTGCGCGCCGCAACCTCAAGAAGCCGCAGCAGGGTCGCCTCCGCGGAACGGACCAGCGCCGGGAGCTGCGCGAGTTCTGCGACGCCCTCGTCGAGCGCCGCTCGCCCCGTATCAACGGCGCGCTCGAGCTCGACCGGGTCCTCCCACGACCGCTCCGCAGCCCGCTGCTCCGCGACCGCGTGCACGTGCCGCGCCTCGGCGCTCGCCAGCTCGGCCTGCGCCCGCCGCAGACGCAGGCGTGAATCGTCGGCCACCAGCCGCGCGACCAGGTCGCCCTGCTGAACACGATCGCCCTCGAGGACGTGAACGCTCTCGACCACGCCGTCCGCCAGCGCGGTGCACGCGACCGTGAAAGGCTCGGCTTCGAGCCACCCGGCCGCCTGGACCGTCGGGACATCCCGCGTCCGGGGCCGCGAGGGATCTTCTGCTGGCGGCGCGCTCGTTCGAGTAAAAACAGCCTGCGCGACTGTGATCTCGCGCGCCGGGCGCAGCACAGGCCACGCGCTCCATACGAGCAGGCTCAGCGTCGCGACGCCGACACACAGCGGGATCGCCGCCGCGATGCGGGTCCGTCTGGAACCGGCTCGCTCGCCGATCCCGGTAGGGGAATGTGACAACATGTGGGAGTCTCCGAGATGGATGTGACCCGGCGCACTCGGCGCGCACCGTACCTGTTCAGGCGGGGGTCACCACTCTCGGAGGTCGCTTCAGACGCTGGACATGCGGGGGAGCCTCAAAGCGCTCCGGCGGCGCCCCGATCCGCGCCTGCGTCCCCGCGGGGACCGGACGCTGGGAACGGTGCGAAACGCAGAGCGTCTTCACGACGCTGCAGCACACCATCGTGCAGTCCTGCCCGTCGCACGGCTGTTCGTCGGGCTGCGGCGCGTTGTCCGACGCCGGGGCGTCAGCACGATCGTCGAGCCCGCAGCAGCTCGCCGCCGCCTCGTCCGCACCCGCGGATGAGTCCGGCGCCGACGACACGCAGCAGCACCTGCCGCCCGCGAAGCTCGCCGCGGGGGCGAGCGCCAGCAGGAGCGAAAACAGGATGACCAACGCGTGCCGCATGATGGAAGTGTATCCCTTGTCCCGACGAGGAGGAATCGACTATCTCGCAAGCCCACATCACGCCCGCACAAAGGGTCGATAACCCTCCCCACAGCACCGCTCCCCCGCTCGGAAGCCAGGAAACCGCCCCGGGCCAAGAAAAAAGGCCCTGAACGCGTGTCAGGGCCAAAGCGGGCGAAGGGACTCGAACCCTCAACATTCAGCTTGGAAGGCTGTCAGCCCCCTACGCAGGGCCTTTGTCCTGCAAGGGTTTACGACGACTCCGCCGAGAGCGCCCGCGATAGTGCCCGCAATCGGACTGCGGATCAGTGCGACGACCCACGACTCGCCGCCGTCGTCGAGGCGTGGGCGACGCTCCCCGAAGCGATCCGGGCGGGCATCGCCGCGATGGTGGGGGCGTCGGGGGAGTGAGTGGATGGGGCGGGCCTTGTTTGGTATATGATCGGGCTCCGTAAGGAGACCCGATCCGTGCCCCTCACCACCCTCTTCCTCGATATGGACGCCTTCTTCGCGTCCGCCGAGCAGCACCTGCGCCCCCAACTCAGGGGGCTGCCCGTGGGCGTCGTCCCGGTCTACACCGCCGACGGGCGCCCCGCCCCGTCATCGTGCTGTATCGCGGTCAGCTACGCCGCAAGGCCCGCAGGCGTGCGCACAGGAACGGTCATCCACGAGGCCCGCCGCCTCTGCCCGGCCATCCGCTTTGTCCACGCCCGCCCCGCCGAGTACGTCAGGCTCCACCACGCCATCATCGAGGCGGTCGAAACGGTCATCCCCGTGGACCGCGTGTATTCGATTGACGAGATGGCGTGCCGACTCATGGGCGACGAACGCGACCCCGTGCGCGCCGCGTCGCTGGCGCTGGCGATCAAGCGGACCCTCCGCGAGCGGTTCAGCGAGGCGCTCACCTGTTCCATCGGCATCGCCCCCAACCGCCTCTTGGCGAAGGTCGCAGGGGATCAGCACAAGCCCGATGGCCTGAGCATCATCGAGCCCTCGATGCTCCCCGACTGCCTCTATCCGATGGCCCTCGACGACTGGCCCGGTATCAGCCGCGGGATGCTCGCCCGCTTCGCGGCGCACGGTGTGCGCACGACGGAAGGCATGTACGCCCTGAGCGAAGACGAGATGGCCCGTGTCTTCTGCTCCGTCGATGGGCGGCGCTGGTGGATGCTGGTACGCGGCTTCGACCTCCCCGACAAGAAGACCGTACGGCGCACGCTCGGCCACCAACACGTCCTCCCGCCAGAGAAGCGCGGGCGCGAGGAAGCCCGGCGCGTCGTGGTCCGGCTGCTCGCAAAGGCGGCGCAGCGCTTGCGGCGCGAGGGGTACCGATCGGGCGAACTCGTCACCGCCGCCCGGCTCATCCCTGAGGGCGCCTGGGCGCGCAAGACGCAGCTCCCGCCCACGTCGTCTACGCGCGTCTTCCTGACGGCGCTCGGCGAGCAGTGGCGCCATGCCCCCGACGCCCGCTACCTCATCGTCGCCGCGACGCTCAACAAGCTGACGCCCGTCAGCGAGGCCCCAGCGCCCCTGTACGCCCGCGAGAGAGCCGAGGAACGGCTCGACCACGCGATAGACCGGATCAACCAGCGCTACGGCTACGCGGCCATACACCCCGCCAGCGCGGACACCGCTTCCGCACCTATGCGCATCGCGTTTTCAAGCATCCCCGACCTCGCGGCGCCGGACCTCCACGCCTGAGGGCTAGACTCAAACCATGTGCGGTCGCTTCTCCCTCACCACCCCCGCCGCGGTCATCGCCGAACTCTTCGGGATCGACCTCTCGATGCTCGAACTCGGCCCGCGCTACAACATCGCGCCGACGCAGCGCTCGCTCATCGTCCGCGACACCGGCGACGGGCGCGAAGGCACGATGGCCCGTTGGGGGTTTATCCCCGAGTGGCGCACGCCCGGCGAGAGCGGCCCCGAGCCGATCAACGCCCGCAGCGAGACGGCGCCGACGGGTCGCATGTTCGCCCCCGCGGTCAAGCGCCGCCGCTGCGTCGTGCCCGCGTCCGGCTTCTATGAGTGGCAGAAAATCGAAGGCGCGAAGACGAAGCGCCCGCACAACATCGTGCCGACCGACGCCGAGGTCTTCGCCCTCGCGGGCCTGTGGTCCCGCTGGGCGCCCGCCGACGCCGAGCCGGTCGAGAGCTTCACCATCCTGACGTGCGCCCCCAACGCGACGATGCAACCCATCCACAACCGGATGCCCGTCATCCTCCCCGCCGACCTCGTGGGGCAGTGGCTCGACCCGGCGATCGACGACGCCGAGACGATCGCACAGATGCTCCGTCCGGCGCCGGACAGCGCGCTCCGCGCCTACGAGGTGTCAACGTGGGTGAACTCGCCAAGCCACGATGACGACCGCTGCGCCGAGCCCGCCCATCCGCTGACAGGCTAAGCCGCGGCGCGAGCGTCGTGTCGTACCGAGCAGCACCCCGGTTTCGCGGAGCTTCTTCGCGATCTCTTCCGCCGAATGCCTCTTCCCCGCGTTACTCGAAGCCTCCGTTATCCAGCCGACACTACCAGCTTCGATCTGGATCAGTTCTGAGGGGGCAGATCATCACCAGTCATCAGCCCACGCACGAGAACAGTGGAACCGAAAAAGAAGGGCGCATCGAAGAAGAGAACCCGGCTCAGAGGAGGAATGCCGTAGCCAGCGAGAGCAGTTAGGCACCGCACAAACGGGTGGGGATAAACCCCAGGAGAGACTTGACAAGCCACTACAGAATGATGACTATAAGTAGCACTTTACCAAGGACCGCATGAATGGCACAACTCGGCACTCCACAAATCACGACGCGCTACGACTTCGTAACGGAGGAGAAGGCGTCCGGGGCAACGTATACACCGACAGAACTAGCCGATTTTGTGGCGAAAGAGATGGTGCGTGACTGGGATCGTGAGAGCCAAGCCCCGCTCAAAATCCTCGACCCGGCTGTGGGTGAAGGCGAACTGTTAGCCAGCCTGCTAAATCATCTTCCGAAAACGCGGCGAGTTGATGTTTTTGGATTCGATAGCAACCCGACGGCATTGAAGGCGGCGGCTTTACGCTTGGATGGGCTTCATCCGAAAGCGAAGCTCCATTTGAACCAAGGCGACTTCCTAAGCATCGCGTGTGGTGACGCTCAAATCGGTGGCTTATTCGAGACGCAACAGGACGCCGCGGGCTCATTCGATATGGTGATCGCCAACCCGCCATATGTGCGGACGCAAATCATGGGAGCCGATGCGGCTCGTGCACTCGCTGCACAGTTCGGTTTGACTGGGCGCGTTGACCTATACCACGCCTTTATCCTGGCGATAGCGAAAGTGCTGCGGCCTCACGGTGTGTCGGGGATCATCGTGTCCAACCGGTTCATGACCACCAAGGCCGGCGCGACCGTGCGGCGTGTGTTCCAAAAACAGCTTCAACTTCGGCATGTGTGGGACTTAGGCGACACGAAGATTTTTGATGCCGCAGTTCTGCCGGCTGTTCTGATCGCCGAAGGGCTGAACGGTTCGCCTCGAACCAAACCGACTTTCACGTCGATCTACGAGACCAAGGATGATGCGAGTATCGAAGCCCCGACCATCACCGCCGCCGTTGAGAATGACGGTGTGGTGCGAGTTCCTGATGGTCGTCGATTCCGCGTACAACGCGGAGCACTGGACACGTCGGATGACATCGAAGGTGTGTGGCGTGTAGCAACCAAAGAAAACGATGCCTGGCTGGCGACTGTGTCCGACCATACCTGGGGAACGTTTCGGCGTTTAGGCAAGGTCCGCGTAGGCGTCAAGACCTGTGCCGACCGAGTTTTTATTCGCAACGATTGGGACACACTTCCAATCAACGAGCAACCGGAGTTGCTTCTATCGCTGACGACGCATCACATCGGCCGTCGATACCGAGCCGATTGCAATGACGACGCGAGAAAGATTGCGTACCCGCATGAATGCGTCGACGGCAAACGACGAGCATCTGACCTAGCCGATTATCCCCGGACACTCCGATATCTCAAGAATCATCGAGAGAAGTTGGAGAGCCGTAAATATGTCCTCGACGCCGGCCGCAACTGGTATGAACTCTGGGTGCCGCAGGCCCCGTGCCTCTGGCATCGGCCAAAGCTGGTGTTCCGAGATATCTCAGAAGAGCCTTGCTTCTGGATCGATCGGGATGGCACAGTCGTCAACGGCGATTGCTATTGGCTGGTTTGCGATGAAGAAAGCGAGGAGGATCTCTTGTGGCTCGCCGTGAGCGTTGGAAACTCCACCTTTATCGAAGCGTTTTACGATCATAGATTCAACAATAAACTTTATGCAGGGCGTCGCCGATTCATCACTCAGTATGTAGAGAAATTCCCGCTTCCCAATCCTAAAACTGCCCTGGCCAAGTTGATCATAGAGACGGCCAAGCAGGTATACGACGCCGCGGGAACAACAGAGGCGAATGATCTGGCCATCAAACTAGACGGCCTGGTATGGGAGGCCTTCGGATTACCCGTCAAAGAAGTCCGCCGGTAGCGGGATTTGGAGCTTCTTGTTCAGAACCTTGCCTTGGAACTGCGGAAACCGTGTAAAAAACGATTCCCCGGTTGAGACGAAGAGATGCGTGATCTCAATCCTGTTTCCATCGGTATTTGCGCAGAATATGGCATACCGAACATCGCAATGCCGGATCACGTTGCCGCCGATCTGTGGCACGTCGAGAGGTTCGATGCTGCTGGGCGTCACTAGCCCGAGGTCGATTGTCGGGGATGTTTGGAGCTTTACTTCAAGCAACTGGTGTCGAACATCGGGGAACCGACCGTCATCCTGGTAGCTCGCATATCCAAGCGCATTGCACACTAAGCGGTGCAATGCGGCACCACGGTTTCGCTCTTGATCGATACCGGCATCATCAAAACCTTGACCGATCAATGGTGTCAATCGCTCGTAGAGCGACGCGATCGGCAAGAGTTGATTCTGGGAAGGATGCACAATCGGGGTGACAGTATTCGAAGGCTCGAACGTGGTTGAAACAAACGGCCGCAGCATCGAAGTATCCTCAGCAGCGATCAGCTCGGAAACCTCCGTACCTAGAATGCACTGCGCCTGGTACTTCTGCGTGAGAGTCCCGGTGGTATCAAGCTCCGCAAGAGTGTCACCGGTGACGACTTTTACGCGATCGATTGTGTCTTCGGAGTTCACGCGAATGACGACGTAGCGCCGGGTAGATGAAAGTTCCTCGTTCCAGACTTGGAGATTGTTCGATTTTTGCACATAGGTGTCGAACAGCTGCCCTGGAAACCTGGGCTGGGTCTTTCGAAAAGACCCTGGAACGGGATAGCCGAGCACCCTACAGACATGCTCTTTCACGACCTTCGACCTAGTGCGAAGAGGAAGCCCGGCCAATACGGTACCGCAAAGCCCTTCATCTAATAGGAATTCTAGCTCTGGCGACGGAATCCAAAGGCTCTGATCACCGACCTCGATCTGGTCGTAGATCGTGAGACCGCTTGCAGCAATGTTGGACGCGAATCGATTCGGGTCAGTCAGCGAGGGTTCGCTTGGCATCGGGACTCCGGGGTGTGAGCAGTTCAGGAACGGACACTTCAAGCACGGAGGCAAAAACCTCTAAAGTGCTCAGGGTCACGTTGCGCTCACCACGTTCCACGGAACCGACATATGTACGATGCAACCCGCATTGGGCCGCAAGTTTCTCTTGCGACATACCTTTGGCGTGTCGGATTGCACGAACATTCGTGGCCAGCACCTCGACGAGATGCTCACCTGGTTTTCGAACCTGTCGCTTCGTCATTTTAGAAACACCGGTGTACGTCAACAGGTTCAATACTGATGGAAATGATGACCTTGAGTCTACAGACTATGAGTAGCATCATTCCTATACTCGTATGCGTTGAGACTGGTTGACCTGCCCCCGGTTGTTGTACCAATCTCTACCAGTGTAGTTCGTACGTTCTGCCCTGCGGCTCAGGCGGGCTGAGCGGAGCGATCGCCGAAGCCGCGCAAGAACTCGACACGATGCGAGAGCGTTGGCTCAACCCGCCCGAACTGGTCGAGCCCATCGCCGAGCGCATCGACGCCGATGACGACTTCGCAGTCGTGGCCCGCGTCTCCGGCGAAGAAGCCCGCCGCCTCATCCGCCAGAGCGCCATCGACGCCGCCTGCGCCAAAGACCCGGCCCTCAAGAAGCGGACGCTCACGAACCTCTACAACGAACGCTTCACCTGGCTCCGAGATAAACACAAGGCGCTCGACCGCACCGTCCTCGCCGCCTACGCCGCGACCGACCCCGCGGTCGGCTGGGACCCCGACTGGGCCGCCGTCTTCACCGACACCGGCGCCGGTCAACCCCTCCCCGAAGGCCACCCCCTGAGCGAACGCCGCGCCGAGGTCGAGCAGCTCATCCTCGCCGCCCTCCTGCGCCTCAACGGCGAGCGGAGCGGCGAGTAGGCGATTGTTCCAGCCCCTAAGTGACTGTCAGGGTGGTGGATACCGCGACGGCGAAGAAAGTCGGACGATTTCTGAGATTGATCGCGCGAAGCCGCAATCTCAACTTGGCGTGTGTTAAGACGGGGTGTGCAAGACGCCGCGTGGCGCCGCACGCGTTGGTTCCACCTCGCCCGCACAGGGCACGGAGACACGTCAATGTCGAACGAAACCCGCCTCCTCACCGCCCCCGAGACCGCCGAGTACCTCCGCATTTCCACCCGCAAGCTCTGGGAGCTGACCAACCGCGGCGCCATCCGGGCCATCCGCATCGGGCGTTGCGTCCGCTACGCCCTTGACGACCTCACCCGATGGATCGACGCCGGTTGCCCCAACGACCCCGGCGCGGGGGAGCGCCTCCGGGAGGACCGGGCCTAATGTCGCCGCTGGATACGGTCCTCGCCGCGCTGAGACAGACGGGCCGCACCCCCACTCTCTCTGGGGGGCGATACCGCTGCCTCTGCCCGGCTCACGACGACCACAAACCCTCGCTTTCCATTGGGGTTGGACCCGGCTCCCGCGTACTGCTCAAATGCCATGCGAAGTGCTCTGCCGAGGAGATCACCGCGGCGCTCGGCTTGAAGATGTCCGACCTGTTCGTCCGCGAGGACGGGCACAGGGCAAGCCGACGCGAGCGAGCCGCGCCGCCCGCTCCCGACCCCAAGCCCGCGACCGCGCCGAAGTTGGGCAAGGCGCACGCCACGGCAGATGACGCGATCGCCCACTACCCCGGCGGGCTTCAATGCGAGCCCAGCAAACGCTGGGACTACCACAACGCCGAGGGGGAGCGCGTCGGCGTCGTCGCCCGTTGGGACAGAGAAGGAAGCGGCAAGACCTACCGCCCCGTCTCGCTCATCGACGGGGCATGGCACTGCACAGGGATGCCCGGCCCCCGACCCCTCTACCAGCTCCCGCAGGTCGCGCGAGAGGAGACCGTCTACGTCGTCGAAGGGGAGAAGTGCGCCGACATCGCGTGGGCGTGCGGGCTCCCCGCCACCACGAGCGCCCACGGCGCGAAGTCGGCGAAGGAAACGGACTGGTCCCCGCTCGCGGGCAAGCACGTCGTCATCCTCCCCGACAACCACGAAGCGGGCATGAACTACGCGGAGACCGTCGCGGGCTTGTGCCACGAAGCGGGCGTCGCGTCCGTCCGCATCGTGAAACTCGCAGACCACTGGCCCGACATCCCGGAAGGGGGGGACATCGAGCAGGCGCTTGAGCTTGCAGGAAAAGACGCCGAGGCGACGCGGAGAGCGATCGAGGCGCTTGCGGACGGCGCCGCATGGTTTAAAACGCCGGGAACCATCGACAATTCGATTCGTCCCCTAAGAGAGGGGGGCAATCGAATAGCATTTCGCATCGTGACGATCGGCGAACTCGGCCCCGCCGAGGAACCCGACTGGCTCTGGGACGGGTACCTCGCCCGTGCTTCCATCACGCTTCTTACGGGGCTCTGGAAGGCGGGCAAGACCACGCTGATTAAATACCTGGTCCGCGACCTCACGCGGGGCAACGGTCTCGCGTCTGCCCCGATCGACGCCCCGATCCTCCTGCTCAGCGAGGAATCCAACTCACTCTGGGCCGAGCGTCGTGAAACACTTGGCCTCGATGATTCGGTCCATTTCCTCAAGCGAGAGACTCACGCCCGCCCTCGCCAAACGGAGTGGGAGGCGCTCATCGAACAGGTCGCGGCGGAAGTCGAGCGCCGGGAGTTTGGTCTCGTCATCATCGATACGCTGCCGCACATCTGGCCCGTGGTGAACGAGAACGACGCTGGCGAGACAGTCGAAGCCCTGATGCCGCTCAGAGACATCGCAGACGCGAACGCCGCACTGTTGCTCACGCACCACCCCCGCAAGGGAGACGGGGCACAGGGCACCGCGACGCGCGGCTCTGGAGCGCTGACCGGATTCGTGGACACCATCGTCGAGCTGCGCCGTCACGATCCGCAGAACAACGCCGACACCCGGCGCGTACTCAGCGCCTACGGGCGTTTCGACTCGACCCCTCACGAACTCGTGATAGACCTCGGCCCCGAGGGGTACACCGTCCTCGGCGAGCCCGTCAACGTGCGGGGCGTCGATACACAGGAGTCCATCATCGACCTCCTCTCGGAGAGCGAGGATGGGCTCACCGCAGACGAGGTGCGCGAGGCGTGGCCCTCGGAGCCATTGCCTGGAAAGACGAGCCTGTCGAAGGTGTTGTCCGATGGGGCGGCAGAGGGCAAGTGGGAGCGGCTCGGCAAAGGCGTGAAGGGCAATCCCTACAAGTACCGCCGCCTCGAAGCGTCACAGGATTCGATTCGATCGGGCCTCTCTCTTAAGGGGCGAAACGATTCGGACACGGACACAGACAGCGCATCGCGGCCCACGATCGATCAGGGCTAAAGGGCATTTCCTACGGTCGCACTTGCGCCGAACGGCACGAACTCGCATACTGACGCACGGAAGGCGACAACTCAGATGGCACGAAGCAAGCGGACGCGGAGCAAGGGGGCGGGCAGTCTGTTTCGGCGCGGGGGCACAGGCCCGTGGATCGCGTCGTGGTATGACCACGAAGGCGTGCGCCGTGAGCGATCGACGAAGACGACCGACAAGGCCGCCGCCGATCGCATCCTCGCCAAGATCACCGCGGACAACGCGCTCCGCAGAGAAGGCGTCGTGGACGCTTCACGCGACCGCTACGCCACCGAAGGGCGCAGGCCCATCGCCGAACACGCGGACGCCTACGTCGCTCACTGCCGCCACGTCGGGCACGCACCGCGCCACGTTGACCAGAAAGCCCGGCACCTTGAGCGCCTCATCGCCTCCGGCAAGCTCTCGCGCCTCTCCGACCTCACCGCCGACGCGCTCGAGCGCCACCTTGCGAGGATGAAAGACGACGGGCTCTCCGCTCGCTCCCTCAACTTCGCCCGCGGCATCGCGGTCGCGTTCTACTCGTGGCTGGTGAAAACGGGCAAAGCCGAATCCAACCCGCTCAAAGTCGTTCCCAAGCTCGATGAAACCCGCGACCGTCGGCGCGTCCGCCGCCCGCTCACCGACGACGAACTCGCCCGCCTGCTCAGCGTGGCCCGTGAACACGGACGCGAGGCGTGGTACCTCACCGCGGTGCTCGCCGGGCTCCGCAAGGGCGATCTTCGCCGCCTGACGTGGGCGGACGTGGACTTCGACGCGAATACAATCACGATCCGCGAGGGGAAGGCCAAGCGCGTGGACGTGTTGCCGATGCACCCGCAGCTTGCCGAGTCGCTCCGCGAACGCCTCGCGGCCCGCCCCGCCCTCGGCGCCGCCCGCGTCTTCCCCGAGACCGTCACCGACCGGACCCGCCAAAAGGACTTCCTGCGCGCCGGGCTCGCCCGTGAAGAGGTAGTGACCGACGCTGAGGGCGTCCCCGTCCTCGTGGGCACGCGCCAGCAACCGAAGACCCGGATCGTGTGTGAGGACGAAGACGGGCGCGTCATCGACCTCCACGCCCTCCGCACCACGCTGGGCACGAAGCTGGCCCGCGCGGGCGTCGCCCCGCAGATCGCCCAGCGGATCATGCGCCACGGCGACTACCGCACCACCCTGAGCCACTACACCGTGCTGGGACTCTCCGACACCGCCGGGGCGGTCGAGGCCCTCGACCCCATCGGGACGCCGGAGCGTCAGGCAGAGCGAGCGACGGGCACAACCGACGCCCGTCCGGGCGATCCTGAGCGCCCGCGTTACTCACCGCAATTGGAGCGCGAAACCATGCGAAACGGCGCCGCTCGACGCGACGAACGCGGCCCGCGGAGCGACGCGCGAAACTCCGAAAACACCATGAAAAAAGGCCCTGAACGCGTGTCAGGGCCAAAGCGGGCGAAGGGACTCGAACCCTCAACATTCAGCTTGGAAGGCTGACGCTCTACCATTGAGCTACGCCCGCGGGGCAGCCAATGATAGCACGCACGCCGCGCTACTCGCTCCGCGCGTCCCACTCCTCCAGCACGCCCGTCTCCTGCTCGCTCGAGATGCCCGGGGCGTTGACGCCCGGCTGGCGCACCCACCCGCGTCGCTCCAGCACGTCGGGCGCCCACCCGTCGTACCACTCGATCGTGTCGCGGATCGTCGTCGCGAGCGGGCGCGTCGTCAGCCCCGCCGCGACCGCCTTTGTCACGCTCGTCTTGTGGAACCCAGCGTACTCACCGACCGGCGGGATCCACACCGGCATCTGCTGCCACGGGTTGATCCCACGCTCCGCGAGAAACTCCGTATCGACCCACTCGAACTCCGCGTCGGCGCCCGTGGTCGTCCTGCACGCGCCCAGCAACCCGCCGATCGTCATCTCCGCGCCGATCGGCCCGTTCACGTTGTACACCCCGCCGAGCCCCGTCTCGATCCCGTGCACGATAAACGCGGCGACATCGCGCACATCGACGAACATCACCGGATGATCCGGCGCACCGGGCGCCAGCACCCGCCCGCCCTCGCGTACCCGCAACGGCCAGTACGTGAAGCGGTGTGAGAAGTCCCGAGGCCCGACGATCAACCCGGGACGCACGATCAGCGCGGCGTCCCCGAAGTGCTTCGCCGCCTCCGCCTCGCAGCGCGCTTTCACCGGACCGAAATACGTCATGTCGTACGGCAGGCGGTCAATCCCGTCCGCAACATCATCCGGCATCGTCGCGACCGGGTCGCCCTCGACGCGCTCCGTGCTCGCGTCGGCGTACGCCGAGAGGCTCGACACGAAGAGATACCGCGACGCCGCGCCCGCGAGCATCCCCGCGGTGACGTCCACCCACTGGTGGACGTTCGCGGTGTCGATCACCGCGTCCCACCTGCGCCCGCCCGCGATCTCCGCCTCAAGCGCCGTGAGCCCCGGGCCCTCGTCGGGGATCCGGTTCGCGACGATCAGCTCGAGATCAGGAAACAGCTCGCTCCGGTTCCCGCGGTTGAGCAGCGTCACCTCGTGCCCGCGCTCGAGCGCCGCGTTGACGATGTGCGGGCCGATGAACCCCGTCCCGCCGAGAAACAGAAGCTTCAGCGGTTTGCCGCCGCCGTCGCCGAGGGCGCGCCGAAGGAGGGCAGGGGTCGAAAACGCAGCGCCCGCCGCGGCGGCCGTCGTGATGAAGTCTCGTCGTGTCTGGATCATCGTTTCCCTTCTTGCGCCGCCGTGGGCTGCTCTATCTATAAACCGGCTCGCTCGCCCCGGGTGGCGCCCGCACGCTCGCGCCGTCGCTCCTGCATACCGAGCCACAGCGCGATCACCATCCCGCCCACGCACAGCGGCGCGACGATCCACAGGAACGGGACGCCGGCCTTCGCCGCGGCCTTGTGAACAAACGCGCTCGCCGCGTCGCCGCCGCGATACACAAACGTGTCCAGCGCAGACTTTGCTTTGTACTTGTCCTCGGTCGGGAGCACCGTAAACAGCGTCTCCCGCGCGGGCTTCCCGAAGGCGTAGTGCGTCGAGTTCCGCACGCCCTCAAACAGCGCGATCACGACCACCGTGGACGAGAATTCGAGCGCGACAAACCCCCCGAGCGAGAGCGCCGGGACCGCGCACAGCAGCGTCCCGACCCCGAGCCAGCGCATCGTCCGCCCGGTCAGCAGAAGCTGGAACAGAACCGTCAAGAGCTGCCCGTACAGCGTGATCTGCGCGAAGACCTCCGTCCGCGCCGCGGTGCTCTGCCTGGCAGCGTCAACGATCCCGACCTTCTCGAAATACACAAACGTGGACACCGACGTGTGCATCAGGATGTACAGCCCGATCGCGAGCAGATAGGGAGACCGCGCGATCGCCGTCAGCCCGCCCCACGCCGACCCGCCGATGCGCTCGCGCCCCAACACCGGGCGCGCGTCGTTGACCCGGTGCAGCCGCGTGATCCAGGCCCCGCACTCGAGCAGCGCCGCCGCGCACAGCATGAGCCCCATCGGCCCCACGATGTCAACGAGCGACCGCGTCCACTCCGTCCCCGCCACCAGCGCCGAGCCAACGATCGCGCCGAGCGTCCCGCCGATCGCGACGACGCCGAAGACGCGCTTGCTCTGCTCGGGGTCCTGCAGGTCCGCCATCAGCGACCAGAACAGCGAGATCAGAAACACGTTCAGGACGCTCAGCCAAACATAAAACACCCGCCCGACCAGGCCCGACGCCTCGCCGTCGCGGAGCCACAGCACGAGCGCGAACCCGCCGAGGCAGACGATCGCGAACCGATACAGGATGAGCGTCAGGGCGCGCCGCGGCGCGCGCGACACGACCCAGCCGAACAGCGGGCTCAGCGCCGCCATCACCCCCACGTTGATCAGAAACAGCGTGCTCAGCTCATCGACGCCGCCCGCGAGCCCCATCGCGTCGCGCAGCGGGCGCAGCATGAAGTAGGCGAACATCAGCACGAAGAACTGCGACGCGCCGAGCAGCGCCAGGCGCCCCTCGCCCGTCCGCAACCCCGCCGCGCGTTCAAGCCACTTCGACATGCGCGACGATCACCCCCGCCGAACCAGCTCGGCTTCACTCATACACGCGCCGCCCGCGCCCGTTGCACGCCGGCTATTCCGCCGCGTCGAGCGCAGACCAGGCCAGCCCGTCGGGCTCGCTGCCCGCGACCAGCCGCCCCTCGATCTCGTACGTCTTCAGATCGAGCACCGTCACCACGTCCGCGTTCGTGTTCGCGACGTACGCCCGCTCCCCGCCGGGCTCGATAAGGATCCCGATCGGCACCGGGCTCTGCCCGAAGCGGTCGCCGAAGAGACGCCGGTCCCGCTCCTGCTGCTCAACCGTGCGCCCGCGCATCCCGATCCGCTTCACCACGCGCCGCGCCGTCGCGTCCACCACCGCCACCTCGCCAGACTCGGCGCACGACACCAGCGCGCGCGCCCCATCAGGCGTGAACGCGATGCGGATCGGAAAGATCGCGCAGTCCATCTCCGCGATCACCCGCTGCGAAGCCAGGTCGATCACGCTCAGCGTGTCCGACGACCGGTTCGTCACCCACACCTCGTCCGTGCCCGGGCGCACCGCGATGCCCTCGGCGCCGCGACCCGTCTCGAGGATCTTCGGCTCGTGCTCGCCCGAAAGATCCAGCAGCGTCGCCGACCCGTCGCGCAGGTTCGCCGACACCGCGTACCGCTCGTCCGACGTCAGCGCCGCCATGTGCGACCCGCTCTGCCGCGTATCGATCGCCCGCTCCACGCGACCCTCCGCGATGTTCACGACCAGCAGCTTCTTCTCAACCTCCGCCGTCACCAGCACGCGCTCCCCGTCCTTGAAGTACACCACACCGTGCGGGCGGTGGTACTCCTTCAGATCGATCGTCCGCGCCGGCGCGTCCGTGTCGATCGCGAACACGCTCAGCGTCCGCCCCCGGTTCTCGCGGTCGCCGTAGTTGCACACCACAACCGTCCGCCCGTCGGGAGACACCGCCGCCTCGTGCGGCCCGTTCCCCACCCGCACCGTGCGCACGACCTCGCGCGTCTGCGCGTCGATCACCGAAGCGGTGTCGTCAGACTTGTTCAGCACCACGAGCGTCGCGCCCAGCGCGTCCGCGCAGAACACAGTCAACAAAGCAGCGATGGCAGCAATCAGTCGCATCGGGGTCTCCTTCACGAAGCGTGATAGCAGGTTTTACACGCTCAGCGGGAACTGGTTCATCCCGCCTACGGATACTCTGGCGTCTCGAAAGGAAGACGGGCATGAATTCCTCCTCTCGGCGCGCCTACACCCTCCCCGACGCCCTCGCCGCCGCCGGCTGCCTCGCCGCGATCGCCGCCGTCTCCGCCGCGGCCCTCGCCGGCGCGACCCGCGCCGACCTCACCGCCCAGGACCAGGCCAACCTCATGACCATCGGCGCCGCCGCGGCCGCGTGGTCCGCCGACCACCAGGGCCTCATCCCAGGAGCCCCGGGCGCCAGCGCCCGCGAACTCCTCAACGACCCCAACGCCATCGCCGGGCTTGAGGCGTCCATCTTCACCAAAGGCCTCGCCACCCAGCCCTTCGACTGGGCCAGCCCCATCGCCTGGGGCTACCTCACCGACGCCCCCGCCCCCGAGCGCCGCGACATCCGTCTCGCCTACGCCCTCGGCGTCGAGCCCAAGCTCGTCGATCCCGACGCCAAGGAACCCGTCGTCGCTGACGCCCCGCCCATCGGCGCCCTCAGCGTCCTCTCCGACCCCGCGCAGACTCACCTCTCGATGCCCTTCGACGGCTCGCCCCAGCCCGGCGGTCTGCCAAACACCTACTTCGCGGTGCAGAACGCGTCGAGCTACATCGCCGCCCGCGAGTTTCTCTGGTGGGGACAGGGGGGAATCGTCCTCTCCCCGCGCTGGGTCAACCAGGACACCTTCTGGGGAGGACGCGCCACATTCAACATGGACGCGAGCTGGAACACCCGGCTTCCCGGCAGAAGCGCATCCGCCGGGACAGACAGCCACAACTCCTTTGCGCGCTCCTACCGCCCCTACATCAACCGCGTCGGCCCCCCGAGCCGCAAGATCTATCTCGCCAACGGCACGCGCTTCCAAAGCGCAGACACGGAGGGCGCCGATCACGACATCAACGCGAACGCCGGCTTCGGCGGAGCGTTCGCCGACACCGGAGCATGGGCGTCCGATCCGAACGCCGTTGGCGTCTCACGCGCGTGGCCCGAGGGGACCAATGCCGCCGGCGAAGACATGTCCCGCATCAGCTTCCGCCACGGCGACGAAACCATCGCCCGAGGGAACGTCCTCTTCTACGACGCCTCGGTCCAGCTCACGGACATCGACGAGGCACGCGACCCCGCCCTCTGGCTGCCGCGCGGCTCCACCCTGAGCCTCACTGATATCCCAGAGGCCTACCGCGACTCGTTCTCCGAACACGTCGAATACGCCCCGGGCCAGCACGCGCTGCTCGATCGAATCATCATCTGGTAAGGAGCATCCATGACCACGTACCACACCGCCGTCACGCTCCTCGCCGCCGCGATACTCGCGCCAAGCGCAGCCGCTTACCCGAGCTACTCCGAAGATTTTCAGTCATTCACCGTCGGCCCCATCAACCAGCAGCAAGGCTGGATGTCGCCAGCTGGGGGTGACGCTGTCATCCTTGAGAGCCCGTCGCTCAACCTGCTCGCTCGGTACCAATACCAGCCCACCGAGGGTTCCCTCCCCGCTCGCCCCGAATGGGGCCTCGTCGGCGCCCCCTTCCTCGCCGCCTACGGCCGCCTCGAGCTCGACGTCACCGTCACCGCCGGCGGCGACACGCCCGCTGAGAACTGGCACCACATCGCCACCGAAGACCCCATCACCGGCTTCCTCAACACCCGAGTCGAACTCACCGCCGCGGGGGAAATACGCGTCTACACCGCGTCTGGCTTCGGCTTCGACAATGACCCAGTGACGCGTTCAGCGTTCATCCCCGGCGAGACCCTCCGCCTCGCGATCGAGACGACCCCCGCCGGCACGCTGCGCATCTATCAGAACGGCGCGCTGATCCACGAGGGCGCCGAGTTCGCGACCGGTGCTCTGGGTGCGGACCGCGCGGGCAGGATCGGGCGCGTGTCCGCCTGGAACTGGACCAACCGCACAAAAAAGTCCGCCGCGTCCTCGCTCACCATCGACAACATCACATTCACCCCGACCCGCTGCCCTGGTGACTTCAACGATGACGGCGTCGTGGACTCGAGCGACCTCGCTGGCATCCTCTCCCGCTGGGAAGACACCCGCCCCGGCGGACCGGCCGACATGGACACCGACGGGGTCATCGGCGCCATCGACCTCGCCTCGCTCCTCGCCTTCTGGGGCGACTGCCCGGGGTAAACGACGCACCGTGAGCCGCCCGCCGGAACGGGTGGCGCCCAAAAAAGAAGCAAGGCGGGCGCACCGGCCCGCCCTACTCCCTCTCTCTCCCGACGCCGAGCGACTCGCGCGCGTGTCAGTTGTTCTGTCAGGCCCGCCGCGTGCCTCAGTACGTGCGCAGCACGCCGATCACCACGCCCTGCACCCGGCAGTCCTTCACGATGATCGGGTCAAAGTCAGGGTTCGCGGGCTGGAGGCGGATGTGATCGCCTTCCTTATAGAACCGCTTGAGCGTGCTCGACCCGTCGGGCAGCAGCGCGACAACACGCTCGCCGTTGCGCGCCGTGTCCCGGCGCTCGACGATGATGTAGTCGCCGTCGAGGATCCCCTCGTCGCGCATCGACTCGCCCTCGACCCGCAGCGCGAACGTCGGACCGACCTGCCCGACGCGCGGGCCCATCATCGCCGCGACGTCCAGCTCGTCCGAGTCGCTGAACTTCTCGATCGGATGACCCGCCGCGATGCGCCCCACGAGCGGGAACCGCAACGGCGACTCCTCGTCCGGGACCGCGACACCGTCAGCGATCGATAAAGAGCGAGCCTTGTTCGGCTCGCGGATGAGCGCGCCCTTGCGGATAAGCGCCTCGACGTGCTCGAACACGGTGACCTTGCTCACGCCGAGCTCGTCGGCGATCTCCTGCATCGTCGGGGAATAGCCAAGCCGCACGCGGTGGTCGCGGATCAGCTTGAGAATCCGAAGCTGCTTCGGGGTGAGGTTCATCATGGCGTTGCTCCCGCGGCGCTCGCGCCGCACCTCCCGGTGTAGTCACGCGCCCGCCCGCCGAGCCGCCCGCCACGCCGCCGGCCGCGTCCAGCGCAGCCTCCAGCGAAACGGCCTGCTCGCCGAGCGCACGCTCAGCCGTCAGCCACGCGCCCAACCGGCGCGCTTCTTCTGAGACATCGAGGCGGTCCGTGCCTGCGGCTCGAGGGGCAGCGTCCCCACGAAGCTCCACGGTATCACCGCCCCGCCCGCGCCGGCGGAAACCCCACCGACCCCCGGGTGTGCTCTGCTCGCCGTCCATCCCGCCCCGGCTCGATCCGGACGCCGAGTCAGAGGCGGACAACCGCCCCCCAACCCCGCGAAGCTCGCGCACAAAGTCGCCGCCGGGTCCAAGTCGCACCAAAGCAGGGGATGAAGTCAGCATCGAGGCATCTCCAACCGGCGACCCCATCTCTGGGGAGTCCCGCCAGGGAGGCCGGGGCATCGATCCTCGATACCCCGATCAGTCCGGCCCACCACCCTCGTCACACGAGGGAATGGGGGGCAACACATGCCGTTCCACGACATGTCGGGCCTACTGGCCCAACTCTCAGATCGGCCCTCGCTCCGCGTTCGCTGCATCGTCGCGGGAGCCGATGTTCGGTAGATTGTACCCGATCAGATACAGACTGCAACCCGAAATCAGGTTTCTTTTCGGCCCTTCATCCTCAAATCTGTTCCTCAGCGAGACTTGTCGCCACAAAAAAACACCCGATCGGGTGCAGACCAAAACACCGCTCGCGTGTCCTGAGAATCTTATCGGACGCCGCGCACCCGCAGCCGCGCACCATCTCGGACCAAGACCCGCCGAAGCTCGAGCATCGTCGTCTCCGACCGAAGCAACTCCGCCGCCAGACCCGTCCCCCGCGCCAGCTCATCGAGCGTCTTCGGCTCTGCTAGCGCCGCGCAGATCGCCCGCTGCGCTTCCGAGAGATCCGCCGGGAGCTCCGCCGCCGCCGGGATCGCCACGACCTCCCCCGCCTCGCCCCCGTACCGAGCCCCGAACGTCGCCCCGTGCGCGTGCCGAGCCGGGCCTTCCAGCGCCTCCAGCACGTCCGCCGGGCCGGTCGCCAGCGCCGCGCCCTGCTTCAGCAGATCCAGGCACCCCTCGCTCGCCGGCGAATCCACCCGCCCGGGCAGCGCCAGCACCTCCCGCCCCTGCTCCTCCGCCGCCTGGCGCGCCGTGATCAACGCCCCGCTCTTCCGCCCCGCCTCGATCACCAGCACCCCCAGGCTCATCCCGCTGATGATCCGGTTCCGCGCCGGGAAGTTCTTCGACTCCGGCGCCGCCCCCGCCGCCAGCTCCGACACCACCGCCCCGCCCGCGTCCACCACGTCCTGGAACAGCCGCAGATTCTCCGGCGGGTAGCAGTGCGCCAGCCCGCACCCGAGCACCACGATCGTGCGCGCCCCGGCGCGCAACGCGGCCGCGTGCGCGTGCGTGTCGATCCCCCGCGCCCCGCCCGACACGATCGTCAGCCCCGCCGACCCCAGCCCCGACGCGAACCGCGCCGCCTGCTCCGCCCCGTACGCCGTGCACTTCCGCGACCCCACGATCGCCACGCCGAAGCGGTCCCACTCCGCGTCCAGCGTGCCGCGCACGCTCAGCACCACCGGCGCCCCCGGGATCTCCCGCAGCAGCGATGGGTATGCCTCGTCACGCAGACCGATCAGCGTGGCGCCCAGCCCGTCGAGCGCCCGCAGCTCGTCCTCGGCCGCGGCCGCCGTCGCCCCCATCGCCCCGCTGATCCGGCGCGCGGTCTCCGCCCCGAGGCGTTCGATCCCGCTCAGCGCCGGTGCCCCCCGGCGTTCGATCGCCTCCACCGCCGCCGCGCCTGTCTCGTACCGCTCCAGCACGCGGTCGATCAGCACCGGCCCCAAGCCGGGGGCGAGCTTCAGGCGCAGGAGGGCCAGCGTTTCCGCGGTGACGTCCATTTTTCGAGCATAGCAAACACAACCCGTACAAGCGAGAGCCTACACTTCCACTTGATGACGTTTTTCACCAACTGGCTCAGCGAGCTCTGGTTCATCCTCGTCGAGAGCGGCGTGTGGCTGGTGGGGGGGTTCCTCCTCGCCGGCGTCGTCCACGTCCTGATGCCCCGCCAGCTCATCGCGCGGGTGATGGGCGGCAGGGGTTTCGGCGCGGTGCTCCGCGCGGCGCTCGTGGGCGTCCCGCTGCCGCTGTGCTCGTGCTCGGTCATCCCCGTCGCCGCGGGGCTGCGACGCGACGGCGCCGGCAAGGGCGCCAGCGCCGCCTTCGCCGTCAGCACGCCCGAGTCCGGCGTCGATTCCATCGCGTTCACCTGGGCCGTCCTCGGACCCGTCATGGGCATCACCCGCCCGCTCGCCGCGTTCGTCTCGGCACTCGCCGCCGGCGTGCTCGTCTCGGCGACAGACAAAGGCGACGACGCCCCCGGCGCGCACGCCGACCCGCCCGAGCAGCCCTCCTGTTGTGCGCACGCTTCGCCGGCGACAACCGATGAATCCCCCGCCGCGTGCTGTGCCGGGGCGCCCGAGCCCGCGGGGGCCGCACGCGGTCTGGCCGCGCGCACCGCAGAAGCGGTCCGCTACGGGTGGTTCGAGATGCCCAAGGACCTCGCCGGCTGGCTCGTCGTGGGCCTCGCGCTCTCGGCGCTCATCTCCGCCGTCACGCCGCAGAACTGGCTGGGCGAGACCATCGGCACGGGCCTCGGCCCCATGCTGCTGATGCTCGTCGCGGGGATGCCCGTGTACGTCTGCGCCACGGCGAGCACGCCCGTCGCGGCGGCGCTGGTCGCGAAGGGGTTGTCGCCGGGCGCCGCGCTCGTGTTCCTGCTCGCCGGCCCGGCGACCAACATGGCGACGATGGCGTGGGTCGCCAAGGACCTCGGCTGGCGAGCGCTGTGGTCCTACCTCGCGGCGATCGGCGCGTGCAGCGTCGCGTTCGGCGTCGCCCTCGACGCCCTCATCGCCCGCGGCGCCTTCGGCGGCCTCACCGAGAGCTTCGCTCAGATGAGCGAGTCGCACGACCACGGCGCGAGCGCGTTCGAGATTGTGATGGGGGTGGTGCTGTCGGTGATGCTGGGGGTTGGGGTGGTGCGGGCGATCACCAGCGTGACGCGCCACGCGCCCGCGGCGGAAGCGTGCCACTAGGCGCTAGCGGATCCAGACCATGTCGCGTGTATGCAGGCGTTCGATCGCGGCGAGGTCGTCCGGCGACTCCGCTGGGTCGAAGGTGCAATATTCCATGCGAATGCTTACGGCTGAGTCGTGCTCGAGCGCCCATTCGACGGCGTGGGGATCAACCGTGCAGTTGCGCAGTCTCGCCATTGGTAATAGTGTTCGTGCGTTTGTGATGTCCACGAAGCGGCAGAGGAACTCTTTGTCAGCGTCGTAGCCGATGAATTGAATTTGCTTTAGTCGTGTGTTGTGGCGCTGCGCGTGCAGTGCCGTTGTCCATTGGTCGTCAGTCAGATCACCGGTCTTGTCATGATCGAAGCGGATCCACGTGCTGCCGCGGAGCAGGCCGACACCCGGGCCGCGTCTGCCGTACCACTGCCCGCCCACCTGCGCAAGGCAGATGTTGGAATAGAGCGGGCCGAGAAGATTTGGGACGATGACGTAGAGCACCGGTGCGAGACAGACCGCCCATACCGTTGCGATCATGAGCAGCGTGGAGGGATTGGCCTTGATGAACTGGATCGGTCGCAGGGGCATTGGGGTCGTACAGGGGGCGATCGCGCGTTGCTCGCGCGTGGCGGGAGCGGGTAGCGGAGTTGTGCGGGCGTGCTATTCGAACCGCACCCTCGGGTGCTGATGCAGTGAATCGACCGCAGCTTGATCGGCAGGTGAGGTGCTTTGGTCGAGTATGCAGTTGTCGATGACGATCCCGAGCACCCCCGGTTGTGCGGCAGCCCATGATGCCGCGACTGGATCGACTCAGCATCGCCGTAGTGTTATCCGCTTCATGTCGGATGGGAAGTTCGTAATGGCAACGAACTCTGCCATCAGCGCTTTGTCGATGTGATAGTCAACGAACAGTATGTGCTGGAGGCGGATGTTGTGCCGTTGTGCCTGAAGCACGCTCCTCCACTGAGCTATCGACATCGCCCCAGTGCGAGCATGATCGAATCGGATCCGTCGAACCCCTGCCGTCAGATGAATGAGTTCCGGCCCACGCTTCCCATGCCACTGACCACCCACGCTCTGCAGTCGGTAGCACGCGTACGCGGGGCCGCCTAGCACGGGCCACGTGAGGACAGTCAAGGACGCGCCCGACACGAGAACGACGGCTGCAACGAGCAACAGTCGCCGGTGACGACGGCGCACGAGTGCGAACAAGCGAGCGGTCATGTGACAGATACGACCACGAATTGGGATGAGTTCGTCCATTGAAAACGCCCCGGCATTGCAATGCTGGGGCGTTGGGGCAAATCAGGGTTTTTCAACCAGCGGCGGCGCGGGGGTTCCTTCGTACATCCACTCGCTCCAGATCTTCCGGTAGCGTTTTCCGGTGCGCCGGCCCGCGTTGACTGAGAGCGTGACGCCCTCGTCGTTGACGAACATCAGGTGCATGGCGCCATCAAAGTGCCGGTAGACGTGCATGATGTGCGTGTCGCTTGCGGCTTCGATGCTCGAGCCGATCCAACATCGTCCGATGCGACCGGGAGCGAGGCGCCAGTCGCTCATGTGCCACGCGTCTTGGATGTGAAAGGCCTGCATCATCGTGATGCCAGCGACCAGCAGCGATCCGAGCGCGATGCCCAGCGACTCGCTGCTCATCGAATCCGACCAAGCCCACCATGCGAGCGAGGAGAGTCCGAGCCACGGCAGGAGCACCAGCGGGCGTGGTACCGGTAAGCGGATTCGCTCTGCCTCGTGAAACTCAGCGACCGGTGGTTTATTGAGAACCGCGCGGACGTCGTAGAGGATCGCTTTGGGTCTCTGGAGACCGTGCTTCGCGAACAATCGATCGAGCATCGCGACGTCGATGCGTACCGCGTCGGGGCTGGCAGCAGAGCCTCCGGCGTGGGACGCGAGGGCGAGTGACGACAGCGCGTAGCGCGAGACGTGCTTCGGTTCCAATCGGGGGGCGGCGTCGAGTTCCTCGAGTTGTTGCCGTGCGACGCGAACGGCCTCGTCGTGGCGTGCTCGTACCTGTCGCCAGTACGAGCTCGCGAAGCGAGGGGTGATCAGCGACGGGAGATACAGAACGCAAAGCGCGAAGATCATTGAGTAAATGATCTCGGACAGCCCATCGAGGACGTGTACGAGCGTAATAGCGCACACAGTGGCAAAGAGCGTGACGAGCCCGAGCGAGTACTGCGGCCATGCGCTGCGCCATGCCAGATTCTGGGCGATGACGTACGAATCCTCCGGTGAGTATGCGTTGAAGATATCCGGTGGTTTCTTGGGCATTGCAATTTGATCGTGAGGGAGCTGGGCAAGGCGAGAATAGAGCGTTGCGGAGATCATGCCACGAAAAAACCCCGGCATCGCAATGCCGGGGCTTGGGTGTCGCTTGGTTGTCTTCCGTTTTAGGGGAAGATGCCGCGGTGGCCGTAGACCTTGCCGATGTGTTCGAGCGAGGCGATGTACGCCGCGGTGCGGAGGTCGCACTCGTAGCGGTGCTTGGCGAGCTGGGTGCGCCGGGCCGCGAGGACCATGTGGCGGTTGAGTTCTTCGTCGACCTTCTCGAGGTCCCACGGGTGGGAGGACTTGTTCTGGACCCACTCGAAGTAGGAGACGGTCACGCCGCCGGCGTTGCAGAGGATGGCGGGGAGGATCTCGATGCCGTTGGCGAGCAGGCGGCGCTCGCCCATGGGGGTCGTCGGGGCGTTGGCGCCCTCGGCGATGACCTTGGCGTCGATCCAGTCCGCGTTCTCGGCGGTGATCATCTGTTCCATCGCGGCGGGGACGAAGAGATCGACGGGGGTCTTGTAGAAGTCTTCGGTCGAGATGACCTCGGCGCCGGCGCTGGTGTTCTTGCCCGAGCCCGTGGCGGCGCTGGAGCGGTTGAAGCCCGCGACGCCGCCGGTCTCGGCGCAGTGCTCGGCGAGGAGGTTGCAGTCGATGCCCTCGTCGTTGCGCAGGGCGCCGGTGTGGTCCATGACGGCGACCATCTTGGCGCCGCGCTCCTGGAGGAGGCGCCCGGCCCAGCCGCCGACGTTGCCGAAGCCGAGGACGGAGAACTTGAGGCCTTCGAGGGGCATGCCCATGCCGGGGAGGATCTCGCTGACGACGTCGACGAGGCCCTGTCCGGTGGCTTTTTCGCGTCCGAGGGAGCCGCCCATCTCGACGGGCTTGCCGGTGACGACGCGCGCGGCGTCGTGGCGGGCGGAGCCGCCGGCGATGTTCATGTAGGTGTCGGCGAACCAGGCCATGATCTGGGAGTTGGTGCCGACGTCGGGCGCGGGGATGTCGGTGTCGGGGCCGATCTGCTGGGCGATGGCGGTGATGAAGCGCCGGGAGACGCGCATCAGCTCGTCCTGGGCCAGCTCGCGGGGGTTGACCTTGACGCCGCCCTTGCCGCCGCCGAAGGGCACGCGGACGAGGGAGCACTTCATGGTCATGAGCGCGGAGAGGGCCTTGACGTCGTCGAGGTGGACGTCCTGGTGGAAGCGGATGCCGCCCTTGTAGGGCCCGAGCACGTTGTTGTGCTGGACGCGGTAGCCCTTGATGAGGCGGTACTCCCCGTCGTTCATCTGAACGGGGAAGTGGACCATGACCTCGTTCTTGGGCTGCGCGAGGATGAGCTTGAGGTGGTGCGGCAGCTCGAGGATGTCCGCGGCCTGCAGGACCGCGTCGATGATCTGCAGGTAGAGGTTGTTGGGATCGCGCTCCATGCCCAGCTCGTCAAAGACGCTGGACGACTGGAACTCCTGCTCGGTGGGCGCCGCGATGCTCGCCTTGGACATGGCTCTGCGTGCTCTCTTAGGCCGGGTGTGTCCGGCCTTGGGTGAGGTGGCCTCGCCGCCCGAGTGCGATGCGCGCGGGCGTAAACGGTCCTCATCGGTTATCTGAGCGCGTGGGCTGAACAGGGGGATGAGGATCCGGGATGCTACCCGCGCCGCGAGGCGGGATCACGCGCTACACGGGTGGAATCGCTGAAAATTCGCCCGTCCCGGGGGTCAGCGGGGGAGGCGTTTGAGGTCCTTGTCGAACCCGGCGATGACCAGGGTGTCGGATTCGAGCAGACGGCTGTCGGGCTGGGGAAGGATGACGCGCCGGTCCTGGGCCGCGCCCCCGGCGCCCTCTTCGATCAGGCGTTTGATCGCGACGATGGTGACGTTGTGGGTGTTGCGGACGTTGGTCTCGGCGAGCGGGGTCTCGGTCCAGGCCTTGGGGGCCTTCATCTGAACGAGCCCGTAGCCCTCGCCCAGCTCGATGTGATCGATGATGAAGGGGGCCAGGAGGCGGTTGGACCAGCGGTCGGCGGACTCGTCCTCGGGCTGGACGACCCCGTCGGCCCCGATGGACTTGAGGATCTGCGCCTGCATGTGGTTCCCGGCGCGGGAGATCACGCGGGCGAGGCCGAGGCGCTTGAGGATGACCGTCGAGAGGGCGGCGGCCTCGAAGTCGTGCCCGATGCCCACGATGGCGCAATCAACCTGCTCGATGCCCTGGATGCGCAGGGCGCCCTCGTCGGTGGAGTCGAGGGCGATCGCGAGGGTGACCCGGTCGCGGAGGTCCTCGACGATCTGGCGGTCGCGGTCGATCGCGATGACCTCCGCACCGTGGGCGGCGAGGTTGGTGGCCAGCTGCGTGCCGAAGCGTCCGAGCCCGATGACCGCGAAGCGTTCCATGCGTCTCCTTCAGCGTGACGAGAGGAAGGTACCGCGCGCCGTCAGTAGATGACGACGTCCTCGGTGGGGTACTCGTAGCGGGGTTTGGCGCCGCGGGCGAGGCTGAGGAGCCCCGCGAGGACGGCGAGCGGGCCGACGCGGCCCATGAACATGGTGACGATGAAGGTGATCTTGCCGGGGACCGTCGCCTCGCCCGCGACGCCCATCGAGAGCCCGGTGGTGCCGAAGGCGCTGACCGAGTCGAAAAGGATCATGCCCAGCGTGAGCCCGGGGCGGGTCTCGGTCGCCGCGAGCACGCCGGTGGAGATCATGACCGTCGCGAGGCTCAGGGTGATGAGGGTGGCGCTTTTGCGCACGACGACGTCGGGGATGGTGCGCCCGAAGACCTCCGTCTGGCGCCGACCCATGAGGGTGGACCACACGGTCAGGGCGAGGACGGCGAAGACCATCATCTTGATCCCGCCCGCGACAGAGCCGGGCGAGCCCCCGATGAACATCAGCAGGATGAGCATGAGGCGCGACAGGATGCCCATGTCGTTGGGGGCGATGGTGTCGAACCCGCTCGTGCGGTTGATGTTCATGAAGTGGGCGTCGAGGGCGGCCGCCCCGAGGGGCACGTTCGCCTGCGTGGTCTCGCCGATGAAGATCCCGACGTACCCGAGGACGTAGATGATCAGCGTCGCGGAGAGGACGACCTTCGTGTTGAGGTTCAGGCGCACGAGGCGCCCGTCGATGACGCGGATCCCGCGCAGGCGCGCGAGGACCGTCTGGCGGATGTTGTCGAGCACCGGGAAGCCGATGCTGCCGAAGATGATCAGCGGCACGAGGACCAGGTGGGGGGTCCAGTGGGCCCGCAGGCCCTGCATGCTGTTGGAGGTCGTCGCGAAGCCGGCGTTGCAGAACGCGGAGACCGTGAAGAAGACGGAGTGGAAGAGGCGGTCGCCCGGGGCGCTGATGTCCGGGGCGCCCTCCCAGGTCGCGGGCCAGCCGAAGTAGAGCACCGCGACGCCGATGAGCTCGATGAGGTGCGTCACGACCATCGTGAACACGACGAGCTTGGTGAGCGAGAGCTGTCCGGACCAGCCCTGCTCGGTGTCCTCGGCGATGGTGCGCTGGGCCCGCAGCCCGAACGAGGACCCGAAGACGCTCGCGAGCAGGGCGCCGAAGACGATCACGCCCAGCGCCCCGACCTGGATCCAGATGAGGATGACGATCTGCCCGAAGCGGGTGAACTCCGAGCCGGTGTCGCGCACGACCAGCCCGGTCTGGCTGATCGCCGAGACGATCGTGAAGGCGGCGTCGAGGACGCTGATCGGCGGGGCGCTCGCGGGGACCGCGGCGGGCAGGAGCAGGGCGCCCGTGCCGAGTGCGCTAAAGAGGATGAACGACCCCACGAAGACGAGGCCGGGCGGGATCGAGGTCTGCACGAGGTCGAGGTAGAGCGTCAGGACGTGGTAGAGGATCAGCAGGCTGGTGAGGGTCGCGGCGAGGGGCCAGGAGAAGGGGCCCAGCGCGAGGGCGCCCAGCGTGAGGGCGAACTCGATCCGCCTCCCGCGCAGCGACGCCCGCGGGGGCAGGAGCGCGGGGACGACGATCATGGCGACGATCGTGGCGAGCGCCGCGATCTGGATCCCGAGGCCGACCGCGTGAGGGATCACGGGCTCGGGCCACCCGGCTCGCAGCACGGTGGGCACGAACGCCGCGAGCGCGAGGAGCGGGCAGGTGAAGCGCGCCGCCGCTGAGCGGCGTTTCGCGAAGAGACCGAGCTCGGCGGAGCGCCCTGGCATGCGGGGGCCAGACTACCCCGCCAGCGCGCGGGCCGCGCGGTCGAGGCGGGCGGCGCGTGCGGGCGTCAGGCCCAGATGCGCCGCGGCCTCGGGGAGCGAGAGCGGGCGTTGCCCGTCGAGCCCACGCCTGGCGCCGGCCCACGCACGCAGCGCCGCGTCCTCCGTGCGCTCGGGGTCGGCGCCCCAGAGGGGGTCGGGCCAGAGCGGCGGGCGGCGGGTCCAGTCGTCGAGCCCGGCGCCGGGCGACTCAGCGCGGTTGCCCGAGGCGAGGGCCCGGCGCGCCGCGCCCAGCTCCGCGGTGCGCGCGAGACGGCGGGTCAGCGCGAGGTTGATCGCCCCCGAGACGGTCCCGCCGACGCGGGCGTCGTGGCGGGCGATCCCCTCGAGCACGGCGCGCATCGCCTCGGCGTGCAGCGCCCGGATCGCGGGGGGCGAGAGCTGGAGCAGCGGGCCGCCGACGGCCGACTCGATCGCCGCGAGCGTGAGGCGGGTGTGCATCGACGCGATCCGTCTGCCGAGGAGACGGGCCCAGCGCAGGGCTGTTTCGGCCTCGTCGGCGCCCCCCGGGGTGAGAGCGGACGCCCGGGCGCGCACGAGGGCAGCGGTGTGGGCCGCGTCGAGCGTGCGCAGGGCGGCGGGGTCGGCCGGGCCGGCCGAGCGGGCGCTCTCGACGAACGCCCCCGCGCGATCGTGCGCGACGACGCCCAGCCCTGACTGCGCCAGAGCGCTCGCGAGAGCGTGTGCATCGGCCGGTGGCTCGGGGGCGGGGAGTTCGAGCGCGAGCACCGCGGCTCGGCGCTCGGCGTCGATCCAGCGGCGCACGCTCTGCGGGGTGCGGGAGACGGCGCGGGCGATCGCCGCGCCGGGCTCGCCCCGCATCCAGCGCCGGTGCGCGTCGCGCCGGCGTTTGGCGGAGGCGGGGGGGATCGGCGGGCCGAGTTCACTCGTGAGGGTGCGCCGGACGGTCTCGTACGACCGCCCGGTGCGCGCGCTCAGGCGCTTGGCGGTCTCGGTGCGGGTCCACGCGAAGCGGCGCTGGGCGCGGCGGGCGAGGCGCACGAGGCGGGCGCGTTCGGTCGGCGTGAGGCGGGTAACGCGCCCGGGCGCGTTCTCGAGCAGGTCGTGCGCCGATTCGAACGCGCCGAGCGCTTCGGGCGAGATCCGCACCGCGACGCTGCCCCCGCTCGTGCGCACGCGCCACGCGATGAGCCCTTCGCGCCGGCGGCGCGAGACGGTTTTGACGCTGACGTTCCAGCGCCGGGCGACGTCATCGGGGGAGCGCGCGCCGGGGACCGCGGCCTCGTCGATCTTCGCGGAATCGGTCAGGCGTTCGCACCACGCGGAGAGGTCGGCCAGCAGGGCGTCGCCCGGGATGCTCGCGGGCTCGTCGAGATCGGGGCGGTAGGCGGTGAGGGCGTAGACGAGATCGCGTTCGTCCACGACGTCGTCGGGGTCGATGGTGGGGGCGAGGCGCTCGGCGGCGCGCACGATCGCGACGACGCGCGCCGTGGGGGCGAAGCGGAGGTCGGCCGCGAGGCGCGCCAGCGCGGTGACGCGGAGCGCGGTCAGGCGGGGCATGGGTCGGCGAGCCAGCGCGCGGGGCGGTCGGGCGCCGCGCCGAGGGCGCTCGCTTCCGCGAAGAAGCGAGCGATCGCGTCGCGCTGGGGGTCCCCGACGTCGAAGCGCAGGTGACGCCCGAGGTACTCGCGCGCCAGATCGACGGGCCAGCGCTTGGCGGGGGCGCGCCGGGTGACGATCCAGTCGAGGCGCGAGGCGTTGTAGCGGCGCTGGCGGTCGAGCAGGGCGATGGCGGCGCGCTCGCGGGGGGTGGGCTCGTCGCCCGCGCGGCGCATCCAGACCGCGTAGACGAAGGGCAGCCCGGTCTCGGCGCGCCACGCCTCGCCCAGGTCGAGCTGGTGGGGGTAGCGGACGGCGGGGGGGGAGTCGGTGACGACTTTGTCGCCGATCATCAGCATGGTCTCGGGCCACTCGGCGGGGTCGCCCGAGGTCTCGACGCGCTCGCGGGCGTCGAACTCGACGAACTCGGGGCGGGCGCCGAATCGCTGCGCGAGGAGCCAGCGGGCGAGGGTGACGGAGGTGTGGGAGTCGGCGTCGGCGTGGACGCGCTGGGCGTCGGCGAAGGGGACGGCGCTGTAGAGGCGCACCGTGAGGGTCGCGCCGTCGCACCCGATGGCGCCCGCGGGGACGAGCTCGAGGTCGGCGTCGGAGCGCAGGGCGTCGATGACGGGGGCGAGGGCGAGGTCCGCGTCGCCCGATTCGAGCAGGGGGAGGAGGTGGCTGGGGGCGGCGAGGGTCAGCTCGACATCGCGGTTGGCCTCGAGCCCCTCGATGAGCGGGAGGGTGTTGAGGTACGAAACAGCGGCGAGACGGACGGGTTGGGGCGGTGCGACCATATCTAATGGTATTTCGTCTGGACGCGTCGCGCACGGCGCGTGAGAATGCAATGTGGTGCGGGCTGGCGCTCGGGTGGTGAAAGGAGCGCGCGATGCGGACATTGATCATCTTCGGCGGAGGCGGGCACGCGGCGGTGGTGGCCGAGACGGCGCTCGCCGCGGGGGTCCCGGTCGCGGGGTTCCTCGACGACGACCCCCACGCGTCGCTGCGCGGTCTGGCGCCCCGGCTGGGATCGCTGGGCGCCGCGACGCACCCGGAGCTGTTTTGCGGGCACGCTGCGATCATCGGCGTGGGCGACGCGGGGCTGCGTGCGCGTCTCGCGGAGGCGCACGCGGGGCTCGAGTTCGCGACCCTTGTTCACCCGTCAGCGGTCGTGAGCCCGACGGCGACCGTCGTGTCTGGCGCGTTCATCGCCCCCGGCGCGGTGGTGCACACCGGCGCGTTCGTCGGGGCGCACGCGATCGTCAACACCGGCGCGGTGCTCGAGCACGACGCGTCGCTGGGCGCGAAATCGCACATGGGTCCCCGGTCGTGCGTGGGCGGGGGCGTGCGTCTGGGCGAGGGCGTGCTCTTCGGGATCGGCGCGTGCGCGATCCCGGGCGTGCGCATCGGCGACGGCGCGGTCGTGGGCGCGGGCTCGGTGGTGATCCGCGACGTCGCGCCGGGCGAGACGGTCGCGGGTTGCCCGGCGCGCTCGCTCGAGGCGGACGCGCGGGTTTAGTTGGCGTCGTCGTCCGCGGGCGCCATCGCGCGGATCTCGCGGGCCCGCTCGATGAGCGCGTCCGGGTCTGTCACCAGCGGTTCCATCACGAAGTGCCAGTAGATATCGGTGCGGGGGCGCCCGGGCAGCGGGGCGCTGAGCGCGTCGAAGACGGGCTGGTCGTGGAGCTCGGGGTTCGCCTCGGCGCTGGTGTGCAGCGTGGCGTAGCCGTCGCGGTGCAGGCGGACGTCGTAGACGCCGAAGGACGTGAAGTTCACCTCGACGGGCGTGCGCCCGACCTCGACGTCGTTGAGCGCGACCAGGGCGCCGGGGGGGTCGGAGGTGATGTGCAGGCGCCGGTCGGCGCAGCCGACGAGCGCGAGGAACGCGAAGAAGAGGGCGGCGCGCGTCACGGGCGGGTCTCCACGGGGGCGGGTGCGGACGACCGCGGCGGGACGGCGACGGCGAACTCGTCGCCCTTGAACAGCGAGCCCAGGTACGTGCGTTTGACGAGGTCGTCGTTGATGAGGTCGTGGGGCGTGCCCTCGCGCAGCACCTGGCCCGAGTCGATGACGTAGGCGCGGTCGCAGATCTTGAGGGTCTGCTGCACGTTGTGGTCGGTGATGAGCACGGCGATGCCGACCTCGCGGAGCTTCTGGATCTCGCGCTGGAGGTCCTCGATCGCGAGGGGGTCGACGCCGGAGAAGGGCTCGTCGAGCAGGATGAGCGAGGGGTTGGTGACCAGGGCGCGGGCGATCTCGAGCTTGCGCCGCTCGCCGCCCGAGCACGTCCGGGCGAGGTCGTTGGCCTTGTGCGTGAGCCCGTACTGCTCGAGGAGCTCGTCGCAGATGCGCCGGCGCTCGGCTCGCTTGACGCGCCGGGTCTCGAGGATCGCGAGGAGGTTCTCCTCGACCGAGAGGCGCTGGAAGACCGAGGGCTCTTGCGAGAGGTAGCCCATCCCGCGACGGGCCCGGCGGAACATGGGCAGGCGGGTGACGTCGCGCCCGGCGAAGCGGACCGAGCCGGCGTCGGGCTCGATCATGCCGATGGTCATGCGGAAGCTGGTGGTCTTGCCCGCGCCGTTGCGTCCGAGGAGCCCGACGATCTCGCTCTTGGCGACCTCGAAGGAGACGCCGCGCACCACCTCGCGCCCGGCGAAGCGTTTGACGAGACGTTCTGCGACGAGGAGAGAAGGCACACGAAGAGTCTAGCCGACGGGGGCGCGGTTTAGGCGATGATCCGCCACGACGCCGGGTAGCGGTGGTAGCGGCCCTTGTTGGCGTAGACGCTCGCCCGGATGCAGCCGACGAGGCGCAGCCCGATGAGGAACGGGATGAAGGCGATGGCGGCCATCCCGAAGGTGACGATTGCCGCGACCACGGCGATGAGGTTCCAGATGAGCAGGGAGATCTGGAAATTCATCGCCTCTTTGAGGTGGTCGTCGAGCCACTCGGTCTCGTTCTTCTTGACCTGCCACATGATGAGCGTGGCGAGGAGCCCGAGCAGCAAGCCGAAGTCGAGGAAGGAGATCAGGCCGGCGAGGTGGGTGAGCGTCGCGTACGTGCGCTCGTTCTCGCTGGCGAGGTCGTCTACGGCGTACTGGCTGTGGTGGCTCATGGCGGCGTCCATGGGGAGCGTCCCCTCTCGATTCTCTCATGGGGAAGCGGGCGTCGCCCGTTTCAGGGCTAAACTCCCCCTGTGAGCACCTTCGACGATCTTGATCTCACCCGCCACAGCGTCCCGACGCCCACGCTGAGCGTCTCGATGGGCGACCCCCTCGGGGTCGGCCCGGAGATCCTGGTCCGGGCGCTGGCCTCGGCGCAGGTGCGCCGACGGGCCCGGTTCGTCCTGCGCGGGCTCGAGGGCCCTCTCGTGCGGGCGGCCGAGCGGCTGGGGGTCGAGCCGTACTGGCGCCTGGCTCGGCGGGACTCACCGGCGGCCGCGACGGGCGTGGGCGCGGGGGTGCTGCTGATCGACGACGCCGAGCACGCCCCCGCCGGGGCGCCCCGCGGGGAGCGCGGGCCCACGAAGCTGGGGGGCGAGGCGTCGTTCCGGTTCGTCGAGGACGCGATCGCCGACGCGCAGCGCCCGGTGGGGGACCCGCTGCGGGCCGACGCGATCGTCACCGCCCCGATCTCCAAAGCCGCGTGGGCCCTCGCCGGGCGCGGACGCTACCCCGGGCACACCGAGCTGCTCGCGGCCCGCTTTCACGCCAAACGTCACGCCATGATGTTCGTCTCCCCCCGCCTGCGCGTCGCGCTCGCGACCGGGCACATCCCGCTGCTCCAGCTCCGCGACAAGCTGACGATTGGCAAGGTCTTCGACGCGATCGACCTCGCTCACGAGGGGACCGCGGCGCTGGGCGTGGAGGCCCCGCGGGTCGCGGTGTGCGGCCTCAACCCCCACGCCGGCGAGGGCGGGATCCTTGGTGACGAGGAGACGCGTCTGATCGAGCCGGCGATCCGCCTGGCGCGCGACAACGGGGTCGATGCGCGCGGGCCCTTCCCGGGCGACACGGTCTTCCGGCGGGCGATCGACGGGGAGTTCGACGTGGTAGTGGCGATGTACCACGACCAGGGCCTGATCGCGGTCAAGACGCTCGAGTGGGAGCGCGCCGTCAATTGCACGATCGGTTTGCCCGTGCTGCGCACGAGCCCCGACCACGGGACGGCGTTTGATATCGCGGGGACCGGCGTTGCCGACCCGTCGAGCCTGCTGGCGTCGATCGACCTGGCGGTGCGTGCGGGCGCGTCGGCGGTTCAGTCGCGGATCACGACCCAGCGGTGATCGGTGATGTCCAGCTGCGCGAGGACCGCGCTGGCGCCCTCGGGGGACATTGCGTGGGCGTTGAAGTTCACCCAGTGCGCCGTCAGGAGCAGGAGCGCGGCGCAGCTGAGCCACGCGCAGCGCTCGGCGATGGAGTGACGGCGGAGCAGGTAGAGGAGCCCCGCGCTGACGGCGATCGTCAGGAGCTTGAAGCGGATGAGCTGCGGCGCCCCGCCGAGGTCGATCATCGCCCGGGCGAGGGGGTTGAGCTCGAGCATGCCCGAGGAGCCCATGTAGGTGAGGGTGAGCTGGAGGTCGGTGAGCCCCATAAGGATCATCGCGATCGCGAGGAGAGCGACGCGGCGCGGTCGGAGGTCGGCGCGGTCGGTCGTGGATTCGGGCTGGTAGACGCGGGACACCATATTGCTTGGTCGTCGATATCGGCGATCCATCCGGGGCGGGTGAGCGCGCGGGGGCCTGACGCCGATGGACGGGCGGGGGGCGCGGTTCGGATGTTCCGTCTGCGCCGGTTCGCCCGCGTCCCGGCGCCAGGGTCGGCCCGGGCGGGAAGGACGGGCTATCGTCAGTGCGCGCGATGAACACACCGCGGGACCAACACGAATCCCCGATAACGCCTCGGGGACGCTCATCCCGGCGCTGCCGCCGGGCGGGCGGTGGGCGCCGCCTAGCGCTATACGCACTGCTGCTCGCGGCAGTTCCATTCTCAGCCGCCAGCGCCCAGTTGAGCCCGGTCTTCGTGGACGACGCGCCCGGCGCCGTCGAGGCGCTGCGCTCGGCCAAGGGGCACGCGTCCTCTGGCAACCTTGCGACCGCGGCGCGCGTCGTGCAGAGCCTGCTGACCTCCAACGCCGAGCGCCTCACGCCCTCCCCCGCCGACGAGCTGCTGATGGTCCCCGTGCGCGACCGCGCGCACGCGCTGCTGCTCAGCGACGGCGCGCTGCTCGAGCAGTACCGGCGCACCGAATCGCCCGAGGCCCAGCGCCAGCTCGACGCGGGGCTGCTCGAACGCGTCGAGCGCGAACGCTTCCTGACGCCCGCGGGACGCGAGGCCGCCCTCCGCCTCGCGCAGCGGGACCTGGAGACGGCGCGGTTCGACGCCGCGCTCCGCCTGCTCGAAGCGGTCGATGCGCACCCGGACCACCGGGGGGCGCGCGACGGCGCGGCCGAGCTCGCCGCGGAGCTCGCCCGCTACCTGCCGTCGGCGCGCGCGCTGGCGGAGAAATGGGCGGTTGACCACGACGCGCCCGCCCGCGCTGCTGATCTCGTGGAGGGACCGGAGATCGTCGTCGCGCGGGGCGCGCACGACCCGGCGCCGGCGCTGGATATCGAGAGCGTCGTCTCCCGCCCGATCCGCTCGCGGCGTTTCGCGAGCCTCGACGGGGAGCCCAGCGGGATGCTCGGCGCGGGGCCCGTGCAGGCGCGTTCGCGCGGCGGCGGGCGCGTCCAGCTCGACCCTGCGCGCACGATCATCCCGGCTCTTGCCGGGGATATGCTCATCATCTGCGACGGCGCCGCGGTGCGCGGGCTCGACCGCTACACCCTCGAGCTGCGCTGGCGCGTTGATGGAACCGACGCCGGGCGGCGCGACCTCCCCGCGCGACCCCAGATGGGCGCGGGCCCGCTGACGGTCGGCGTCTGGGGGCGCACGGCCGTCGCCGCGACCGTCGAAACGCTCGTCCGGCGCAGCGTGGGGAACGGGCTCGTTCACGGCATCGACGTGCGCACGGGCGAGCGTCTCTGGTCGGTCGATATCAGCGCGCTGCACCCCGACCTCAGCGGCGCCCTGCCCACCGGGGCGGTCACGGCGCACGACGGGCTCGCGCTGGTCGTCGCGTCGCGGCGCGTGCGCGAGCAGCGCCTCGACGGGACCGTCCTCGTCGCCCTCCGTCTCGACGACGGCTCGCTCGCGTGGAAACGCTCCGTCGCCAGCGCCGGGTCGCTCCCGCAGGCGCAGCAGACCGGCGCGGGCGCGATGCCCGTGATCGAGGACGGGGTGGTGTACTACGCCGAGCCGCTGGGCACGACCTCCGCGATCGAGCTCGCGACCGGGCGCTTCCTGTGGGCGCGGCGCTCGCACACCGTTGACCACGCGACGCCCCCCGCGCAGCTGCTCTGGGCGACGCGCCCGCTCGTGCGCGACGGGGTGGTGTACCTCATCGAGCCCGACGGCACGAGGCTGCTCGCGGTGGACGCGCGCACCGGCGAGGTCCTCAGCGTGCGGGACGAGAACGACTTCGCCGGCGCCGGGGTGCTGCTGGGCGTGGGCGACCTGCTCGTGACCGCGAGCGTGGAAGAGCTCTACGCGCTGCCCTTTGCCAGCTTCGCCGACGCGAGCGTCGAGCCCGTGCTCGTCTTTTCAACCCCCGGCGGCTGGTTCGAGGGGCGCCCCGTCGCGTCGGGCGACGCCGTTCTGGCGCCTACCGGCGGCGGGTTCTCGCTGATTGATCCCACGGCCCCGGGCGAGATCGCCGGGCGGATCGAGTTCGGCAACACCGGCAACGTGCTCGTGTCGGGCGAGCAGCTCGCGGCGCTCGAGGGCGCCAGCGTCAGCTCCTATCTCGTGTGGGAAGCGGCCCGGGACGCGCTGCGCGGGCGCATGGCGAGCGCGCCGTCGGACGCCGCGCCAGCCGTGACGCTCGCGGAGCTGGCGCACCGGGCGGATCATCACGAGGCGATCGTCCCCGCGATCGATTCGGCCCTCACGGCGCTGCGCCGCGACCCGCGCTCGGCGCGCGCCGACGCCGCGCGCACCCGCCTCTTCGGCGCGATCGACTCGATGATCGAGCCCTCCATCGGCGCCGGCGCGACGACCCCCGACGACGACACGCTCGCGCAGCTCATCGCCCGGCTCGGTCAGGCGGCGTCGTCGCCGGAAGAATCCGCGCTGCACCAGCTGCGGGCGGGGTCGTTCGCGGAGGCGACGCGCCGCCCGGCCGACGCCGTCGCGGCTTACCAGCGCGTGCTCGACGACGCGGCGCTGCGGCGCTCGATGGTGGTGCTCTCTTCTCGCACCGTCGAGGCGCGGGGCGAGTGCACGCGCCGCCTGCGCCGCCTGGTCGAGATCGAGGGCGCCGAGCTGTACGCGGTCTTCGAGGTCGAGGCCCGCGCCGCGCTCGAGCGCGCGCGCGGCACGGGCGACCCGGACCGGCTCGCGGAGATCGCGCGTCGCTACCCCGTGGCGATCGCCGCGCTCGAGGCGTGGATCGGCGCGTCCGACGCCGCGTTGGCCCGCGGCAAGCTGCGTGGGTCGATCGGGTACCTCGAAGAAGCCCTCGCGGCCGCCGACGGCGTGCCCGGGGCCACCGAGACGATCGTTGGCGAGATCGTCGGGCGTCTCGCGACGCGCCTGGTCGAGGGCGGGCGCGCCGCGGCCGCGAGCGCGGTGCTCGCCCGCGCCGCGCAGACCCGCCCGGGGCTGGTCCTGACGGACCACGGCGCGCTCGTCGACCTCATCGCGCTCCAGGAGCAGATCGCCCTGACCCGCACCAAGCTCCCGCGCCGCCCGCGTCTGGGCGAGATCGCCGTGAGCGACGCGGTGTCGGTGGTGCCCGACCGCCTCGCGCTCCGCCCGCTCTTTTCCTCGCTCGACAGCGACCACTCGATGGCCCTGCTCGCGGGCGACGACGTGGTCGAGGCGTGGGAGTTCGACCCCGACGGCGGGCTGCGCCGGCGATGGAGCTCCCCGCTCGACCCGGCGATGTCGCTGCTGCGCCTCGACAGCCTCGGCGCGGTCGTCAGCCTCGGCTACGACGACCGCCGTCGTCTCGCGCGCCTGAACGGGCGCACGGGCGAGACGGTCTGGGAAACGCCCCCCTTTATGTCTGTCTTCCCCGAGGGCACCGCGCCCGGCGCGGGCGAGACGGTGCCGCTGCCCGCGGGGTCGGTGCGCCCGCGCAGCGAGATCCTCGTGGCGATGCGCGACGACTCGGCGGCCCTCGTCGAGCGATCCGGGCGCGTCGCGGGGTACGACATCGCCGAGGGGCGCCTGCTGTGGGCCCGCGACATCGGGATCGCGCAGGTGTTCGACGCGGCCGAGTCGGGCGGGCTGCTGGTGGCGGTGGGCGCCCGGCGGCGCATGGACCCCGGCTCGCGTCTGAACTTCGCGCCCGAGGGCGTGGTGGTGGACATCAACTCCGGGCGTGAGATCGCCCGCCTGAGCCTGGATGAGGCCCGCCCGCGATGGGTCCGCGCCACGCGCGACGGCGTGGCGGTGGTCGGTTCCGACCGCGGCATCTTCGGGTTCGACCTCGCGACCGGCGAGCTGCTCTGGCAGACCGACGACGCCTCGGCCCGGCGCACGATCGAGGCGTGGCAGTTCCCGGGGCGATTGATCGTCCTCGACGGGGGCGGCGCGCTGTGGCAGGTGGAGATCGAGAGCGGGGAGCTCACCCGCACCGCCCTCGAGACGCGCAACCGTCTCGACGGCGACGTGACGACGATCGAGGCGGTTCCGGCCGGCGACTCGGCGGTCCTCGCCCTGCCGCGCGGGATCACGATCTACGACCGGCGCGGCGCGCTCGTGGGGGTGGACCACCGCGAGGCGCTCACGACGCTCGGGCCCCTCGCGTTCGGCGAGCACTGCGCGGTCACCCTCGAGCAGCGCGGCTTCGAGCCGAGGCTCTACGAGGCGCGGGTGATCGAGCTGACGTCCGGGCGCCTGCTCCAGAGCAAGCTGCTCGAGCTGCCGGCCCGCCCGCATTCGGTGGATCTGATCGACGGGCGGGTGATTATCGGCGCGGGCGGGGGCGTCGTCGTCCTCGACGCCACGGGCGAGTAGCCCGTCCCCCGCGAGCGGTACACTCACACCGTGGACGAACCCAACGAAGCAACCCGGAGCGAGGACCGCGCGGCGGCGGCGGTGATCGACCGCCTGCGCCGCACCCGCGCCCGGCGCGACGTCGGGGTGCGTCTGGACGCGGTGCTCGCGTTCCAAGATGAGGCGATCAAGAAACTCCGCCGTCGTCTCGGCAGCGCCGGCGCGGCGTGGAGCGCGTGCTGCCCGGCGGACCTCGCGGAGCGGACGTGCCCCTCGGGGCTCAAGGCCGGCGTGCTGCGGGTGGGCGTGAACGACGCGTCAACGCGCTACCGCGTGGACCGCTGGCTCCGCTCGGGCGGGCTGGACGAGCTCCAGCGGGCGTCGGCCGCGCCGCTGCGCCGCGTGTGGCTCGAGATCCGCCAGGACGGCACACAGGCATAAAAGGGAGCGAGACATGGGGTGCTGCGGCGGACCGCAACAGTGCGAGAACTTCGATTCGGACCATGAGGGCCTCAGCGAGGCGGATCTCGCCCGTTTCGGCGGGGACGAGGCCGTGTGCCGGAACTGCGGCGAGGACATCTACGCGGACGCCCCGATGTGCCCCCGCTGCGGCGAGGCGGTGCTCGCTGGCGACCCCGAGGGCGGCTTCACCAAGGGCATCGCGTTCCCGCTCATCATCGTGGGGATGGTGGGCCTGATGCTCGTGCTGGTGCTGCTGTGAGACGGATCGCGGCGCTTGCGCTTGCGCTGGGGCTCTTACCGGGGTGCGCCGCTTCCGGCGGTCGGGGGGCGCCCGTGCCCGTTGACGACCGCGCGCCCTTCACCGCCGTCGCGATGCGCGCTCACCCGCTCACCCGGCTTGTGCGCGAGAACGGCATCCCCGTGCGGGTCGAGGCTCACGTGGAGTTTTTCGATCACTGGGGGCACACCGCCAAGGCGATGGGGACGCTGCGGTTTGAGCTCAGCGGGGCCTCGGGGCAGGGGGCCGGGGACCCGGACCGCTCGGCCGCCGAGCCCGTGCGATGGGCGGCGATCGATCTCAAAAACCCCTCGGCCAGCTCGCGGGCCTTCGACCCGGCGACGGGCACCTACTGGGTGCGCCTGTCGCTCCCGAGCGACGTCACGCTCGGCGGGTCGCCCACGCTCGAGGTCGTCTTCACGGGGCGTGACGACCGCCGGATGGTGTCGTCTTCGATTGAGCTGGAATGAGCCGCCCGTGAGCGGGTGCGCGTGCGGACGTCTTTTTAACCGAGAAGGTCGAAGTCGTTGATGAGGTTATCGGCCGCGGCGTCGAGGTTATCGGCAGTAAGGTAGGTGCCGTTTTCGATCGAGGTGCGGACCCGGTTGACGATCTCGGAGCGGACCTCCGGTGTTTCAGAAAGCTTGCTCAGGAGGCGGGCGCGGTCAGAGAGCTCGACCTGGTCGAGTCGCTGGCGCGGCGAGAGCGGTGCGTGCGAATCCGCCTCTGAGGCCCGTGACGACGGTAGTAAGTGGGGGCGGGCACACGTCCCGCGGCGGTGGTGTTCACGAGGTTGGGGCTGATCTCGCTCATGGGTCTGTGCGTCCTTACTCTACTAGGGAGGAGTGGTACTGTTTCATCGTCCACCCCCCGGCGACAACGCCAATACGGAGAGGCCCGATGAGGCGATTCGTTCATATTTTGTTTGTGACCCTCGCCGCGACCGCCCTCTTGGGGTGCGCGTCCGACGACGGCGGGGCGGCCGCGTACCGAGAGGATTTCAGCGAGGTCTTCGGCTCCTCGGACCGCCCCGGGGCGACCCAGGGCGACGCGCCGTGGGCGATCGTGCTGCGGGCGTTCTCGGGGGGCGGGGCGATGGACCGTGCGGCCGCGGCCGCGGAGGGCTTCCGCGACGGGGCCGGCCTCGGGTCGGCCCGCGCGGTGGCGCGCTCGAGCGGGGCGGTGGTGGTCTTCGGCGGGTACCCGTCTCCGGACGACCGCACCGCTCAGCGCGATCTGCAACGCGTCAAGGCGATGGAGATTGAGGGGGCGAGGCCTTTCTCCGGGGCGTTCCTGTCGCCCAGGGCGGCGTGGAGATGGGATCCGTGCCCGAGCTGAGCTTGCTCAACGCGAAGGAGCAACACGGGCAGGGTGCGAAATACACGCTTCAGGTGGGGGTCTACGAGAGCACGGACCGGCCGCGAGGCGATGGCGTGCGGCGGAAAGGCGGCGGTGGCAGCTGCGCCGCAAGACGGGGAGCTCGCGTTTTATTACCACGGGCCCACGAAAAGCATGGTGACGGTGGGGCTCTTTGGGGATCGGGACTACGACCCGGCGACGGATCGGCGTTCAGACCGGCTTTTACAGACTCAGCGACGGTTCCCCAACAACATGCTCAACGGGCGGACGATCATCGAGCGGCGCATCGGTGGGAACCGGACCCAGCCGAGCTCGCTGGTGATGGTGCCCGGGAGCTAACCAACGGCCGATAAGCGATGTGCGCGTTTTCTGCGCGTTTTCTCGTTTGGGTGTTGCGGTGGAGTCCTGTTCCGCTACCATCAGGCGGTGAGTCTCGGCGGTCACCTTGCACAGGTGGTCCATCGGTCCGACAACTAGAGGTGAGAGAGAGCGAGCGTCATTGAGGTGAGTCGTGCGCGGGTGGTTTTCGCGAAAAAACCGCGAATGGTTTGTGCTAGGCGTGTGCTTCTGGCGGAGAACGGCTTGAGAGAGGCCGTTTTTCAGGCGTGACGCCCAAGGTTATCGCACCTATGCTGCGTGCCCCGCGGAAGCGGGGGCTATGTGGTTTCTTTCGGGTCGATGCGTCTGGGGCGTTTTTTCGTCCGCTTGCGGACGGGTAAGAGGGAACGCACCCCACCACGGTGCCGCCACGCGACCCGAGAGAACATTTGCCGTCCGCGCCTGGGCAGAGGTGCGGACGGTTTTTTCTTTTTGCATTGCAGTGTCGTTGGTTTCGAGGACCCCCCGCTGCGGGGGTTACGGCACCCGGTCAGACGCAGGCTTCGACTTCGTAGGTGAGGCTCCCGGCGTAGAGGGTCAGCAGCACGGCACCCTCGAGTCTGCTGATCGAAGCCACTTGTCGTTTTGCTCATGGGGACCAGCACGAGCGCGAGCATGAGCATCGCGCTGAGGGCCCGCAGCCCGCCCTGGGGGACGGGCGTCGGGGTAATGGTCGCGGTGACGCCGAGGACGAGCAGGATGTTGAAGAGGTTGGAGCCGACGACGTTCCCGACAGCGATATCGACCTGACCACGGCGCGCGGCCATGAGAGACGTGGCGAGCTCGGGCAGGCTGGTCGCGATGGCGACGACGGTCAGCCCGATGACGGCTTCGGACAGCCCGATGGCCTCGGCGACACCGACCGCACCACGCTCCGCGAGCGCCCCACCGAGCACAAGCATCGCGAGCCCACCAATGAGCATCCCAAACGCCAGCCACGCAGGAGGGGGGTCTCAGGCTTGACGGCTTCCCTGACCGTGCGGGATGAGCGTCGCCTTTTGCTGGCGCCGCTCTTGAGCATGAGAAACAGGAAGACCGGCGAACCCGGCGAGGAGGACGATGCCGTCGAGACGGGCGAAGCCGGGCGTGGCGCGGCGCTTGGGGCGCGTGTAGGCGAGCACGACGGCGGCGAGGGACGCCCCGATCATCAACGGGATCTCACGTTTGAGAAGCGAGGTGTGGACGGCCATCGGTTTGATGAGCGCCGAGATCCCGAGGATGAGCCCGATGTTGGCGATGTTGGACCCGACGATGTTCCCGAAGGAGAGGTCGGTGTTCCCGTTGAGGGCGGCCGCGGCGTTGAGCGCGAGCTCGGGCGCGCTGGTGCCGAACGCGACGACGGTGAGCCCGACGACGAGGGGCGGGATGCCCAGGCGCGACGCGAGGGCGACGGCGCCGCGCACGAGGACGTCGCCCCCGACGAGGAGGAGGACGATGCCTGCGGCGAGGAGGCCGGCGTCTTGGAGCCAACTGGGCATGGGTCGGTCGCTCGGGGTTTCCGGAGAGGATCGCTCCCTCTCCCCTGGCCCCTCTCCCTCGGGGAGAGGGTGATGGAGGACGAGCTTCGCTCGCGGTCTGGTTGTAACCCCTCCCCCCAGCCCTCTCCCGGTGGGAGGAGGGGGCGGAAGGGGAGGGCCCTCTCCCCGGGGGAGAGGGGAGGGTTAGACGTGGGGTTCGGCGGCGGGGGCGAGGCGGTCGCTGTAGCGGGTGCGGACGGGTGCGGCGACCTCTTCGAGGAAGCGGTCCACCTGGCGCGCCGCGAGGCCGACGTAGGCGGAAGGGTCGAGGAGGGCCTCGACGTCCACGTCATCGAGCAGCGGTTCGTCCGCGAGGCGGTTGAGGAGGTCGTTGGGCTTGCCCTCGTCCTTGACGACGCTGGCCGCGGCGCGGGAGTGCTTGCGGATGGCCTCGTGGATCTCCTGGCGGTCGCCGCCGCGTTTGACGGCTTCCATCATGACGTTTTCGGTGGCCATGAAGGGCATCTCGGCGCGGAGGTTGGCGCGGGTGGGCCCGTCGTGGACGACCAGCCCGGAGCCGACGTTGTGGAGGAGGTCGAGGGCGCCGTCGAGGGCGAGGAAGGACTCGGGGAGCGAGAGTCGGCGGTTGGCCGAGTCGTCGAGCGTGCGCTCGAGCCACTGGGTGGCGGCGGTCTGGAGGGCGTTGGGGGCGAGGTTCATCACGAAACGGCAGAGCCCGGTGGCGCGTTCGCAGCGCATGGGGTTCTGCTTGTAGGGCATCGCGGAGGAGCCGATCTGCGCGCTCGCGACGGGCTCGTCCACTTCCTTGCGGTTGGAGAGGAGGCGGATGTCGTTGCAGATCTTGTGGACGCAGGCGGCGAGTGCGGCGAGCTCGGAGAGGACGAACGCGTCGATGACGCGGGGGTAGGTCTGCCCGGTCAGGAGGAGGCGCTGGGCGTCGGTCTCGAATCCGAAGGCGGCCGAGACGCGCCGGTCGAGCTCGGCGACCTTCTCGTGATCGCCCTCGAAGAGGTTGAGGAAGGAGGCCTGGGTGCCGGTGGCGCCCTTGGTCCCGCGGAAGCGGAGCTCGTCGCGGGTGCGTTCGGCGCGTTCGAGGCAGAGGGAGAGGTCGTAGGCCCAGCCGGCGCAGCGCCGACCCATGGTGGTGGGCTGGGCGGGCTGGTAGTGGGTGAAGGCGAGGGCGGGGAGGTCGCGGTGGGTCTCGGCGAGGTCTGCGAGGACGTCGATGGCCCGTGCGGTCTTGACGCAGACGAGGTCGAGCGCGTCGCGGAGGAGGAGGGTCTCGGCGTTGCAGTTGACGAACTGGCTGGTGGCGCCGAGGTGGATGATTGGTTTGGCGTCGGGGGCGAGCTCGCCCAGGAGGTGGACGTGTGCCATGACGTCGTGGCGGAGCTCGCGTTCGATCTGGGCGGCGCGGTCGAGCTGCTCGGGGGTGACGTCGAGGTTGGCGGCGATCGCGTCGAGCTGGCCCTGGGTGATCTCGAGGCCGAGGTCTTTCTCGGCGGAGGCGAGCGCGTGCCAGAGTCGGCGCCAGAGGCCGAATTTTTTGCGGGGTGACCAGAGCGCCTGCATCTCGCGGGAGGCGAAGCGGAGGGCGAGCGGGGAGACGTAGGCGTCGATGTCGGTTTGGTGTGCCATTGGTTGCTTCGGACCTTGTGTGGCTGGCTATTGGTAGGATCGGCGCGAGAGTGAGGCCGATCGTACCCGCGTCGGGCGGTCTGCGAGGGAGCAGTGGCGGTGTCGACCGGTTGCGGAGGACCAGCAGAAGAACGCGATGGATCGCGGCGCGCTCGACGCGGCCGACGACGCGAGGCTCGTTGCGCGCCTGCAGAGCGGGGACGCCTCGGCGTGGGGGCCGCTGCTGGAGCGGCGTGAGGGGATGATCTACGCGACGTGCCGGCGGATGGTGTCGGATCCTGAGATCGCTCGGGACCTGACGCAGGACGTGCTGGTGCGTCTGATCGAGAAGATCAACGACTTCGACGGGCGGGCCCGGTTCAGCACGTGGATGACGCGGATCACGATCAACCACTGCATCAGCTACCTCCGGAAACAGCGCCTGCGCCGCCACGCGAGCCTGGAGGCGCCGGTGGGGCGGTCGGATTCTGGGACCATCGGGACTTTGGGCTCGACTTTGGAGCAGAGGTCGGAACCCGGGGCGGGCGGCAGCGTCGAATCGGGGGAGGATGCCCGGCGTGTTGCGCGGGCGATGCGTGCGATCGATCCCGAGCACGCGGCGATCCTGACGCTCCGTGATGTGCAGGGCATGGAATATGCCTACATCGCCGAGGCGCTGGAGGTGCCCGTGGGGACGGTCAAGAGCCGTCTGTTCCGGGCGCGGGCGGCGCTGCGCGAGCAGGTGGAACGCCAGGAGAGAACGTGATGAGCGCCGAACGCGGGGTTTCACAAGACGAACTGCTGGCCTGGATCGAAGAGGCCGGTGATCCCGCGACGCTCGCGGACATCGGGCGTCGTCTCGCTCTGGACCCGGAGCTCGAGACGTGGGCGAGCGGCGCGCGCGCCGACCGCGCCGGTGTGATCCTGCTGGGCGAGGCCCACGCGCGGGAGGCCCCGCGGGGGATGTGGCGCGAGGCGCTGGCCGAGGCCGAGCGCCGCGCCCTGTTGCTCGAACACGAAATCGAACCCGAACGCGGCCCGTTCAGGCTGCGGGTCACCCCGGTCCGTCTGGGCATCGCCGCGGCCGTGCTGATCGTGGTGAGCCTTGGGACGATCGCCCCGCTGATTGTCCCGCAGGGCGGGAGCGGCGGCCTCGCCGCGGCGCCACACGGCGAGCCGACGCGGTCGGACGTCGAGACGCTCACCCCGACCCTGGTGCTCGGCGAGAGCGCGGTCGCCGGGCGTTCGTTGGCGCATTCGGTCGAGCTCGCCCGCGGGCAGGCGGTCCCGGAGGCGCGTGCGACGCTGGCGTCGTTCGCTGACGGGTGGGCGGCGGACCCGAACGGGCTGGTCGCCGGGCGGACGATGGCGGGGCTGAACTTCGGGAACACCGAGGTGTTGACGGCGCGCCGCCGGGCGATGCCGGGGGCGTTCCCGGAGTCGTGGGGCATGTCCCACGAGCGGGCGCGCCGGCTGGCGCAGGACGGGCGGTTGGTGGTGCGTGTGCGCACGGGCGACGTGGACGGGTACATCGAGCGTCTTCTTGGCGCGATGGGGCGTCGGGCGACGCTCGAGAGCTCGGGGCTGGCGTCTGACGTCAACGGCGTGGCGGCCCCGGCGTCGCTGGCGCTGCGTGCGCCGGCGGGCAAGCTCGAGCGGGCGCTGCGGTTGTGCGCGATCAACGCGTCGGACGTCTCGCTGAGCGAGGCGCCGGCGACCGGGCGACCCGGGGCGTGGGCCGAGGCCGCGCTGTGGTGGGCCGGCGGCACGGGCGATGGCGGCGTGCGTCTGTACGTCGAGCCCGCGACCGACGACTGAGCGCGGTTTTCTGTTCTTTTTCGGCTTACTGGAACGAGCGCGGGCGGCGCTGAGCGACCGCGGGGCGGGTGCGTTGCGCGCTGGCGTGGCGCCTGACGGCGGGGGCTGGCGTGCTGGACGACGCGCGGGCGGGGTGGTCGTCGGCGTCGTCGATCCCGGCCCGTCGTCGGGTCGATCGGCGGTCGAGCGACTGGAAGACGATGGTGGCGGCGGGGAGGACGAAGAGCCCGAGGAGGCCCAGGAGCCGCCAGGGCGTGGCCTGCGCGAGGCGTGCGGGGTCGAACCAGAGCCAGAGCGCGGCGCCCCCGGCGACGAAGCACGCGAACCCGATCGCGACGATGAGCCCGGTGAGCGCGCGCGATCTCCAGCGGGTGGCTGAACAAGCGTCGCGGGGCTCGGGCTGTTCGGGGGATCGTGGCATGGCGTTCCGGGGGCGGCCGGTGAACGTATCCGTCCCTCGCGGGAGCGCCAAGAGCAGTGCGCGCGGTGAAGTGTCCCAAAAAGATTCAAGGCGGCGCGGTTGTTGGCGCGCGGCGCTATCGGGTACCTTCACCCGCCTGTGACCTCTCTCCTCCCGAACCGTGCGATCGCGCTGCGAGTCGCGTGCCTGTCGCTCGCGGCGTGCGCCGGAGCGGCGGTTGCGCAGGACGCGCCGGTCGAGGCGCCGACCGACGCGGCGGTGGAGCGGGCCGTCTCGCCGCTGGCGGCGTTCGAGGAGCGTCTGATCCGCGAGGTCCGTCTGATCGGTCTCGAGCGCGTGAGCGAGCAGCTGGTGCGCAACACGCTGCGCACGATCGAGGGGCGCCCGGTGTCGCTGGCGACGGTGAGCCAGGACATCAGGAACCTGCACCGTCTCGGGGAGTTCCGCCAGATCGAGGCGTCGGCGGAGCTGTACGAGGACGGCTCGGTCGCGGTGATCTACACGTTCAACGAGGCGCCGATCCTTGCGGACATCGTGGTGGTCGGGAACGTCGAGGTGCCGAGCGACGACATCGCGCGAGCGGCGGCGGGCGCGCAGCTGACGGCGGGGACGCCGATCGACGACTTCCGCGTGGATCAGGCGGCGCGCGCCGTTGAAGAGATGTACAAGCGCAAGGGGTACTTCGCGGTCGAGGTGACGATCGACCGCGCCGACCTCGACGAGACGGGCGTGGTGACGCTGCGGGTGCGCGAGGGGCAGCAGGCCCGGGTGGCGCGGATCGATTTCGTGGGCAACGATTCCATCGAGGCCAAGCGCCTGCGACCGACGATCCGGACGAAGTCGGCCTCGTGGTTCCGCACGGGGCCGTACGACCCGCGCCAGCTCGGCGACGACGCGGGCGCGATCGTGCGCTACTACACAGAGCGCGGGTACCTCGACGCGCGGGCCGACTGGCGCGCGATCCCCAGCCCCAACGGGCGCGAGGTGATCATCGAGTACCTCATCGACGAGGGCGACCTGTACACGCTGCGCGCCGTGCGCGCTGTCGGGCCCGACGGCGCGGCGCTGACGGTCTTCGACGACGAGCAGCTCGCGGCGCTCGTCCGGATCAAGCCGGGCGACGCGATCGACCGCCCGCTGCTCGAGGCGAGCGCCAACGCCGTCCTCGACGCCTACTGGCGGATGGGGTACGTGGACGCCCAGCTGCGCCCCAGCCCGCGCCGGGCGACGGGCGAGGACGCGTTCGGCGAGGGGTGGTCGGGCACGCCCACCGCGTTCTACGAGCTGCTCGTCGCGAACGAGGAGCCCGTCGCAGATCTCCGGCTGGTGATCAACGAGGGCGAGCGCTACCGCACGGGCGAGGTGATCGTGCGCGGCAACGCGATCACGCGGTCTGACGTTATCCGGCGCGAGGTGCGGGTCACGCCGGGCGAGCCGCTCGACCGCGTGGGCGTGGAGCAGACGCAGGAGCGGCTCGAGCGTTCGACGCTCTTTGCGCGACCGTCGGCGGGCGACCCCAACGCCGGGCCCCGGGTGGAGATCCTCCCCGAGGACCCCGCGATGCCCGGGTACCGCGACGTGCTCGTTGAGGTGACGGAGACGAACACGAGCTCGTTCAACTTCGGCGCGGCGGTGAGTTCAGATAGCGGCGTGGCGGGGTTTGTTGAGACGCGGTTCTGGAACTTTGATCTGCGCGACCCGCCCGAGTCGTTCGCCGACTGGTCGAGCGGGCGTTCTTTCCGCGGCGGCGGGCAGTCGCTGACGCTGCGCGCCTCGCCGGGCACGGAGATCCAGAACTACACGATTTCCTTTACGGACCCGTACGTCCTCGAAAAGGATCTCTCGCTGACGACGAGCGCGTCGATCGTGGACCGGATCTTTGACGACTACGACCAGGGCACGCGCGCGGCGCGGGTGGCGATCGGTCGTCGGTTCGGCGAGCGCTGGACGGGCGCCGCGAGCCTGCGCTACAACACGATCGACCTGAGCGACATCGACACGGACGCCCCGGTGGACGTCTTCGCGGTCGAGGACGAGCACAGTTTCTTCGGCGCGGGCATGACGTTCACGCGCACGAGCGTGCCGAGCGACCAGCGTCTCTCGCCGGGCGAGGGCTCGCGGACGGAGCTGAGCGTCGAGCAGATCTTCGGCGACTTCGAGTTCACGCGTCTGAACTTCGAGCACGTCGCGTTCCTGACCATCGGCGAGGACTTCCTCGGGCGTCGTCAGATCGTGTCGACGCGTGTGGCGGCGGGGTACATCCCGCAGGAGAACGAGTCGCCGGTGTACGAGCGGTACTACCTGGGCGGTCGTTCGTTCCGCGGGTTCGATTTCCGCGGGGTCTCGCCGCGCGGGATCCGCAACGACAACATGATGCTCGGGAGCGACCCGATCGGCGGGGACTGGTCGTTCTTTCTGGGTCTGCAGTACGAGCACCCGCTGGTGGGCGTGGTGCCGGCGGGTCGCGGGCGGATGGACCCGATGATCTCGGCGGTGTTCTTCGTGGACTCGGGCACGGTCCAGCAGGATTTCGGGTTTGACGAGTACCGCGTGAGCGTGGGCGCGGGTCTTCGCGTGCGGGTGCCGCAGCTGACGAGCGTGCCGCTGGCGTTCGACTTCGCGATCCCGGTTCTCGACGAGCAGGGCGACCAGACGCAGGTGTTCAGCTTCTCGGTGGACATCCCGCTGCGCTGAGCCTCCAGCGGTGTGATCGCGTATAGTTCGCGCACTCTAAGGAGGAAACGGCGATGCCCCGCACCCGTAATTGTACACTGTGTTCGCGCTGGTCGTGGTCTTGGCTCGCTGGTTCCATGCAGGCCGTCTCGGCGCGCACGCGCCCTCCCGACGCCGATGGTGGCGACGATCAACATCACCAGCGTGATCAACGGTCTCGACGAGATCGAAGCACGTCAGAACCAGCTCAAGACGTTCATCGCCGAGCGGTCCAACATGATCGACGGGCTCAACAAGGAATTCGAGATCGCAAAGAGCGAGTTCGACCTGCTCCCGAGCGAGGGCTCCGCCCGGCGCGGCAAGGCCGAGGTGCTCGAGCGCTTCCGGATGCAGATCCGTTTCGAGTCCGAGCTCGCCGACGCGCTCATCAACAACCGTCGCGGCGAGATCTTCGCGGGTCTCTTTGACAAGATCGACGCTTCGGTTTCAGAGCTCGCCACAAGCCGTGGCTACACGCTGGTGCTGTCTGACGACCAGGAGTCCGGCGCCCCGAGCAACCCGACCGAGCAGCAGGCGCGGGCGGCGATCTACGGGCGTCGCGTGATGTTCGCCGACGGGAGCGTCGACATCACCGACGAGCTGATCGAGATGATGAACAACCAGTGGAAGACCGGGCAGGGGCCCTGAACCGCCCGTGAGCGAGCTGGACACGACGAGCGGTGAGCTTGCCGAGCACCTCGGCGCGGAGCTCGTGGGCGACCCCGGGGTGCGCGTGCGCGGCGTGGAGGCGATCGAGCACGCCGGCCCCGAGCACCTGACGTTTATCCGCGACGGGAAGAACGCGAGCGGGTGGGCGACGAGCCGCGCGGGGGCGGCGATCGTCACGCGCGGGGTGGAGACGCCGGCGCGCGACGGCGGCGCCATCCTTTATGTAGACGACGCCGACCGCGCGATGATCACGCTGCTCGAGCAGGCGACCCCGCCGCACTCGCGACCCGACGAGGGCACGCACCCGTCGGCGGTGATCGACCCGAGCGCGACGCTGGGCGTCGGGGTCCGGATCGGCCCGGGCGTGTGGGTGGGCCCCGGGGCCAGCGTGGGCGACGCGGTGATCCTGCACGCGGGCGTCTGGGTGGGGGCGAACGCGAAGATCGGCGCCGGGAGCGACTTACGATCGAGTGTGGTGATCGAAGACCGCTGCGAGATCGGGCGCGGGGTGATGATTCATCCCAATACGGTGATCGGGGCGGACGGCTTCGGTTATCGGCCGTCTGATGACGGGCGATCCATCGTCAAGATCCCCCACGCGGGGTGGGTCGAGATCGGTGACGGGGTCGAGATCGGCGCGTGCACGACGATTGATAGGGGGAAGTTCGGTCCGACGCGGATCGGCGCGGGGACGAAGATCGACAATCAGGTCCAAATCGGGCACAATTGTCGGATCGGGCGCTGCTGTATCATCTGCGGGACGACCGGCATCGCCGGTTCGGTGGAGATCGGTGACGGCGTCACCCTCGGCGGAGGCGTACGGATCCGCGACAACGTGTCAAGATCGGTCCCGGCGCAACGCTCGGCGGGCGGCTCCGGGCTAGGCGGCGACATGCCAGGCGGAGCGACATGGTTGGGCACCCCCCGCTCGAGAGTCGGCGTCGACGGCCCAGCGAGACATGCTGGCGAACGTCGGGCTCGCCGAAGCGGCTGCGAGACCTCCGCAAACGGATCAAGCAACTAGAACGTGAGACGACGTGACGATGGTCGCTGAACAGCAACGCACCCTGGCCTCCCCCGCGAAGATTTCGGGGCGCGGTCTGTTTACGGGGGCGAGCGTCACGGCGACGATCCACCCGGCCGAGGCGGGCAGCGGGGTCGCGTTCCAGCGGTCGGACCTGCCAGGGTCTGAGCCGATCCCCGCGAGCGTGTGCGAAACGTCGTGAGCCGACCGCGCCGGACAGCGCTGCAGGTCGGCGACGCGGTCGTCGAGACGGTCGAGCACTGCCTGTCCGGCCTCGCCGGGCTGGGCGTGGACAACGCGATGATTGAGATCGACGGCCCCGAACTGCCCGCCGGCGACGGCTCAGCGATGCCCTTCGTCACCGCGGTCGAGAACGCCGGCCTGGTTGAACAGGACGCGCCGCGCGACCCGCTGGTCGTCACCGAACCCGTCACCATCCGCGAGGGCGACGCGATGATCGCCGCGTTCCCCAACGGCGGGGCCGGCATGGACGTCCTCTACGACCTCGACTTCGGCGGGGCCTCGGTGATCGGGCGCCAGATCCACGCGTTCACGCTCGAGCCGCGCTCCTACACCGAGAAGATCGCCCCGGCCCGCACGTTCTCGACGCTCTCGGACGCTCAGAAGCTCCGCGAGGCGGGGATGTTCGAGCACCTGACGCCCAAGGACATGCTGGTCATCGGCGAGGCGGGGCCCATCGACAACGCGTTCCGGTTCGAGGACGAGCCGGTGCGTCACAAGCTGCTGGACCTGATCGGCGACCTGTCGCTGGTCGGGCGCCCCCTGCACGGGCGGATCGTCGCGAGCCGTTCGGGGCACAACCTGAACCAGCGGATGGCGCGGGCGCTCATCGAACAGGCGGCCGACGCGGAGCACGCGCTGGCCCCGGCGATGGACATCCGGCAGATCATGCGCCTGCTGCCCCACCGCTACCCCATGGTGCTGGTGGACCGGGTGCTGGAGCTCGACGGCGACCAGCGCGCCGTCGGCGTGAAGAACGTCTCAATCAACGAACCGTTTTTCCAGGGGCACTACCCCGGTTCGCCGATTATGCCTGGTGTGCTCATCGTGGAAGCGATGAGCCAGCTCGGTGGTCTGATGCTCAGCCGGAAACTGGAGCGGACGGGCAAGATCGCGGTGCTCCTGAGTCTCGACAAGGTGAAGCTACGTCACCCCGTGCGTCCCGGAGATCAGCTCGTGATGGAAACCGAACGGATGCGAGCGACCAACCGCTTCGGCGAGGTCGCGGCACGCGCCTTCGTCGCTGGCAACATGGTCGCCGAGGCGTCGATCAAGTTCATGATGGTGGACGCGGAGCAGGAAGAGCGATGAACCATATCGACCCCCACAGCTTCCCTGCGGTGCACCCGACCGCGGTGATCGACGCCGAAGCCGACATCCACCCCAGCGCGCGGATCGGCCCGTACTGCGTGATCGACGGTCCGGTCACCGTCGGCGCCGGCACCATCCTGCACAACCACGTCGTCATCCACGGGCCCACCACGCTGGGCGAGGACAACGTCGTTTACCCGTACGCGGTGCTCGGCGCCGAGCCGCAGGACCTCAAGTACCGCGGCAGCGCCACCGAGCTCATCATCGGCGACCGCAACCGCATCCGCGAGCACGCCACGCTCCACCGCGGCACGGAAGTCGGCGGCGGCAAGACCGTCCTCGGCTCCGACTGCCTGCTCATGGTCGGCGCCCACGTCGCCCACGACTGCGTGATCGAAGACTCCGTCGTCATCGCCAACGGCGTGATGCTCGGCGGGCACTGCTCCATCGAGTTCGGCGCCACCATCGCCGGCGGCGCGGGCGTGCACCACTTCACGACCGTCGGGCCCTACGCCTTCGTCGGCGGGATGGCCCGCATCGTCAAGGACGTGCCGCCTTACATCGTCGTCGAGGGCAACCCGGCCGAACCGCGCAAGGTGAACACCACCGCGCTGGTGCGCCGCGGGTTCTCCCCCGCGGAGGTCGAGGGCGTGCGCCACGCGTTCAAGCGCCTGTACCGCAACATGGACGAGCCGATGATGAAGGTCGTCGAGGAGCTGCGCAAGGGCGACGTGCCCGAGCCGGTCATGAAGCTCTGCGACTTCATCGAGCGCACCATGATGGGCGTCAACGGGCGCTACCGCGAGTGCCTCCGCGACGCCGCGGCGCCCAGGTTCAAGTAAGCCCGACGTTTTTCGTTATCCCGTCCACGCCGCGAGCAGCGCCGCAAGGTCCGCCGACCCGGTCGCGCCGTCGCCGTCGAGGTCCGTCGCGCACGCGCCGGGCGAGCACGTGCCCCACGCGGCGAGCATGACCGCGAGGTCGCCCGCGTTGATCGCGCCGTCGCCGTCGAAGTCCGCCGGGCCGGCGAGCGCCCGCAGCTCCATGTCGTCGAAGTAGCCGGAGCCGTTCAAGCGGTTGGAGTCGTCGGTCATGATGACCAGCCCGACCCCGACGCCCGCCGTGCCCTCGGGCGCGACCATCGAGACGCTCACGGGGTGCCAGACGTCATCGGCAAGGATCTGGCCTCCGATCGTCCCATCGAAGACGGTCTCGAACGTGTGACCCGTGACGGCCGTGTTCTCCGCGTAGAAGACCAAACTGAGACCGACGATGTGCCCGCTGCCTGCGAGGGAATCGTCCGAGCGGTGCAGGGCGTAGCCGCTGAACTCGTACTCGACGCCGGGAGTGGCGGCGATGGCGGGCTCCGCGTTCGGGTTCAGGTGCTCGGCCTGCGTGGGGCCGGGCTGGAGGCTTGAGACCGGGAGCACCCGCATCGCGTTCATCCCGGTGCGCACCGTGCCGGTTGAGAGGGCCGACCCGGGGTACTCGTTCCAGAACGCGGGGAAATTGTTGGAGTCGAGGTCCTCGAACCCGGGGTTCTCGAGCAGGTTCTGCCCGAGGGCGGGTGCGGCGAGTGAGAGAAGCATGATGGGGAAGGTGGCGGTAATCATTGGTGTGTTTTCCTCTGAACAGCTACTACGCCTGTGACGGAACCAAGCCGAGCGAATACCGAGCCATGGCGCGCGGGCGTCAGCCGCTCGGGCGCGTCTGCCTGCGTCTTCTGGTCGCGACCGCACCGAACCCGAAGAGCGCGACCGCCCCTGGCGCGGGCACGAGCGTCAGGGTCGCATCGTCGAAGAAGTAGCTTCCTTGCCACGCGAAGTCATCGTTGGCGTCGACTCGGACCACGGCGGTCACGGCGACCGCCCCCGCTGGCGCCGTCGCGGTTACGACCGCCCGCTGCCACACGTCGAGCGGTTCATCGCCTAGCCCGGAGTAGACGACGGTCTCGACGATCCGTATCCAGTCCGGGTCTGAGTTCGAGAAGATGAGGCTGACGATCGCGGCGTGCCCGGTCCCTGCGGTCGGGTCGAACGATGGGTTCAGCACGTACGCCTCGAACATGAACGCGTCGCCGGGGCCGACGGCGGTCGGTTCGGTGAGATCCGTGAAGTAGCGCTTCTGCCCGAGCCACGACTGGAGCGGGTTGACGCCTGCGACCCGTGCGGACCAATCGCCGGTGCGTGCCACCACGTCCGATGACGAAGCGCCGATAGAGGGGTCCCACCCGACCGGCCACGAGAAATCGGAGCCGTGCGAGACTTCTTCGAACCCAGCATTCAGGAGCATATTCTGCCCGAGAGCGGGGGCCGCGAGCGAGAGAGCCGCGAGTGCAGCAAATCGCATGGTCATGTGAGGGCTCCTCCGGATGAATCCTACCCCCGCGCGGGGTCTCCGCCGCTTCCAAAGCTGCGAAAACGGCTACGCTTCTCCTCCCATGCCCCTCCTGCAGGCCGTCAACGTGAAACACGCCTACGGCGCCGACATCGTGCTCGACGGCGCGACGCTGTCGGTCGAGCCGGGCGAGCGGGTGGGGCTGGTCGGCCGCAACGGGGCGGGCAAGTCCACGCTGGTGAAGATCATCGCTGGGTTGATGAAGCCCGACACGGGCGAGGTGCAGGTCGCGCGGGGGCGGCGGGTCGGGCACCTGCGCCAGGACCCGGACCTCGACCCGGCGGACACTGTGAAGACGGCGGCCGAGGGCGCGTTCGCGGCGCTTCGCGAGGCGCACAAGGAACTCGAGGCGATCTACGACGCGATGGCCGACGCGGGCGAAGACGAACTACCCAAGCTCTACCGCCAGCAGGAGCGCGCCGAGGAGAAGATCCACGCGCTGGGCGGGTACGCGGTCGAGCACAAGGTCGAGGCGGCGCTGCACGGGCTGGGGTTCACCGACGCGCAGTTTGATCTCACGTGCGACAAGCTCTCGGGCGGGCAGCGGGCGCGTCTCGCGCTCGCGCGTCTGTTGCTCGAGTCGCCCGACCTCATCCTGCTCGACGAACCGACGAACCACCTCGACATCGCCGGGCGCGAGTGGCTCGAAGACTTCCTGACCAGCGAGTTCGCGGGCGCGGTGCTGATGATCACGCACGACCGGCGCATGCTCGACCACACCGTGACGCGCATCTTCGAGCTCGAGCAGGGGCGTCTGATCGACTACCCCGCGAACTACACCAAGTTCCGCGAGCTGCGCCGCGAGCGCCGCTTCACGCAGCTCAACGCGTGGAAGAAGCAACAGGACGACTTCCGGCGCCAGGAGGAGTACATCCGCAAGTACAAGACCGGGCAGCGGGCCAAGGAGGCGCGGGGGCGCCAGTCCAAGCTCGACCGCGCGAAGATCAGCGCGCTCGAGAAGCCGCTCGAGCTCGAGACGTTCCGCTTCGAGCTGCCCAAGGCCGAGCGCCCCAGCGAGGTCATCGCGGTGGCGCGCGAGGTCACGAAGTCGTACGCGCACGCCCGCGGCGAGCTGGGCGAGGACCTGGGCGAGAAGGTGCTCTTTGAGAACCTCACGATGCAGATCCAGCGCGGCGAGCGCTGGGGGATCATCGGGCCCAACGGCGCGGGCAAGTCCACGCTGGTCAAGTGCATGCTGGGCGAGCTCGACGCGACGAGCGGCACGGTGAGGCTCGGGCAGTCGGTGAAGGTCGGGTACTTCCGTCAGGACGCGGTGGGGATCGACGACGAGCAGACCCTGACGCGCTGCCTGCACTCGCTCGTGAAGAACGACTCCGGGCTCGAGATGTCCGAGCAGCGCACGCGCGACCTCGCGGGCGCGTTCCTTTTCTCGGGCGACGAGCAGGAAAAACTGATGGGTGTGCTCTCGGGAGGCGAGCGGGCGCGCGTGCGTCTCGCGGCGCTGCTCGCGAGCGCGAAGAACGTGCTCGTGCTCGACGAGCCGACGAACCACCTCGACATCCCGGGCGCCGAGCGCCTCGAAGAAGCGCTCTCCAAGGAAGCGGGCTTCGACGGCACGCTGATCCTGATCTCCCACGACCGTGCGCTCATCGACGCGGCGTGCGATCACCTGATCGTGCTCGACGGCTCCGGCGGCTCGGAGGTTTTTCACGGCGGCTACAGCGAATGGCGCGACACCGAGTCGAGCCGGGCCGCGGCCGCGGCCGAGATCGTCGCGGGCGCCAAGGCCGTGCGCGACGCGGACGAGAAAAAGAAGCGTGCCGTCGTCGAGGCAGAGAAGCAGCGGAAAAAGAAGATCGAACCGGCGTCCAACGCCCTCGCGCGCATCAATCAGAAGAAGCTGGAATCCGAGATCGAGCGCATCGAAACGCGCATCGCGGAGATCGATGCTTCGATGAACGACCCCGACGTGTGGTCGGACCCGAAGAAGTGCGAACGCCTCGGCGCCGAGCGATCCAAACTCACCGGCGAGCTCGAGCCGCTGGAGTTCGAGTGGATGCGCCGTGCGGACGAGGGGGCGGTGAGCTGATGGCGGGCGGTTCGTTCTCGCTCATCCCCGGCCCCCCGCAGGTGAAGCGCCCGTCGCCCGAGATCTTCGCCGCGATGGGCGAAGCCGGTGTCTTCGCAATGCTCGAGGATTTCTACACGCGCCTCGGCGCGTCGGAGATCGCCCACCTGTTCCCGCGCGATCACGCGGAGCTGATGGAGGCGTCGGCCAAGAGCGGGGCGTTCTTCGTCGGGCTGCTGGGGGGGCCGCCGCTGTACCAGCAGCGCCACGGGCCCCCGATGATGCGGGCGCGCCACCAGCCGTTCGCGATCACCGACTCTGGGCGCATGGAATGGCTGCGCTGCTTCGCGCAGACGCTCGAGGTGGCGCCGAAGCGGTGGGGGTTCCCCGACGAGCACGTGCAGGCGTTCCGCCTGTGGCTCTCGGAGTTTTCGGCGTGGATGGTGAACACGCCGGAAGAGAGCGCGCCGCGCGAGCGCGGGTCAGGCGAGTGAGCGCACCGCGTCGAGGACCTCGTCGGCGTGCCCGTCAACTTTTACCTTGTCCCAGCGCTGATGCACCGCGCCGCTCGGGCGGATGAGGTACGTCGTGCGCACTGCGCCCATGTACGTGTTGCCGTACATGGATTTCTCCTGCCACACGCCGTACTTCTCGCAGACGACGGCGTCCTCGTCGGCGAGGATGGGGTAAGAGAGGTCGTGCTTGCCCGCGAACTTCGCCTTGCTCGCGACGCCCTGCGGGCTGACGCCGAAGACCGCGGCGCCCGCCTTGGTGAACTCGGCGGTGAGATCGCGGAACGCGCACGCTTCCTTGGTGCAGCCGGACGTGTCGTCCTTGGGGTAGAAGAACAGGACGACGGGGGAGCCCTTGTGCGCGCTGAGGCGGTGGGTCTTGCCGTGCTGGTCGGGGAGGGTGAACGCGGGGGCGCGCGAGCCGGGGTCGATGAGCGTCATGGGAACTCCGGGGGGTCGGCCGGAGTGTAGGCGCGGCTAGCGGGTGATCCAGCTCATCATGGTGACGAGGGCGATGAGCGCGAGGACGATCGCGGCCGCGGCCGGCAGGAGGACGCCGTCGAGCGTGCGCGCTTTCGCGGGCTTGACGAGCTTGAGACGCCCGGCGGTCATGGGCTCGTCGGTGGCCTCGCCGCGGCGCGCGGCGTCCTGCACGATGGCGATGACCAGGCTGGCGTCGAAGGGCTCGAGCCCCATGCGCGAGGAGACCTGGAGGAGGCGTCGCCGGGTCTCGGGGGTGAGGATCGCGGCGCGCCCGCCGTCGAGGCGTTCGGCGACGCGGAGCGCGAACGCGATCCGGGCGTCCTCGAGGTCGAGCGAGGCGGCCTGACGGTTCTCGGACGCGATTGCCGCACGGCGACGCGCGGCGCGCGTAGCGTGGGTGTGCTCGTCGATCCCGACGAGGCGCAGCGTCCCCGGGTTGGCTCCGTGCAAATGTCCCACCGATGGCATATATAGCACCGGCGGCGCGTTTCCCAAGCACGAATCAGCCGATAGAACGATTGGAATCGGGCGCCCGCGCAGGGGCACAAAAACCACGGGATTATCAGACCTTGAGCACCCCCGAAGCGACGACGGACGAGCACCACGACGCGGACCGCTGGGCGTTGCCCGTGGTGCGGACCCCGCTGAGCCCGGACGACGTCGTCTCGCGGCTCGACCGCGCGGCGCGCCGTGGGGGCTTGCCGGGCTTTGAGACCGAGGGCGCCGGCGACTTCCGCGTCGCGGTCTTCGGCAACCCGTTCGACCGCGAGCTCGTCGCGACGATCGCCGAGCGCGACGGCGGGTCCGAGATCCGCTTCGCCCCGAGACTGCTGCGCAAGGCGCCCTCGATCCTGCTGATCTCGGTCGTGGTGTCGGTCTGGCCGGGCATCGAGTTCGTGGACATCCTCACGCCCACGAGCTGGTGGCCCACGTGGACGTGGTACCTGCCGCTGGTGATCATCCCGACTCTGCTGATGGCGCCGGGGATGTGGAAGAAGTCCGAGCGCGCCGCGGCGCTGCACGCGCGCGAGCAGATCGGTGTGATCGCGAAGCGCGTTGAGGGCGAAGCCGGGGCTTAGGCCTTGGGCACGAGCCGCCCGGTCACGCGCGGCTGGAACGGGAACGCTTCGAAGACGCCGCGCAGATCGTCGAGCGTGACGGCGTTGATCTGGGCGAGGTCGTCCTCGAGGCTGACGCGCTCGCTCAGGTACGTCCACATGCGACCGAGGCGCTGCATGCGCCCGCCGGGGCGTTCGCCCGCGAGTGTGGCGCCGGTGAGGGCCTTGTTGCGCAGGCGTTCGAGGTCGCTCTCTTCGAGGGAATCGACGAGGCTCGCGATCTCGCGGCTCATCACGCGCTCGACCTCTTCGAGGCGTTCGGGCTCGCAGACCGCGAAGGCGAACCAGTTGCCGCCGCCGTCGTGCGGGTCGTAGGAGGCCTCGCATTCCTCGGCGATGCCCGGCTCGATGAGCGCCCAGTGCAGGCGGGAGTTGCCGCCCCCGCCCCCGAGCGCCTGCCCGAGGAGCGCGGCGGCGTGGCGGCGCGGGTCGGCGTAGGCGGGCGCGGGCGCCATCGTCAGCGTGTAGGCGCGGTTCACACGCTCGCTGCTGATGGTGAAGTCGTCGGTCGGGGCGGTGGGCTCGGTGTTGTCGCGGGCGGCGCCGGTGTTCTGCCAGGCGCCGCAGAGGTCGCTGATCTGCTTGACGGCGGCGTCGAAGTCGAGCGCGCCGGCGAGGGCGACGACGGAGTTGTCGGCGCTGTAGCGCTGGTCGAAGTAGTCCTGCATCGCGTCGCGCTGCATGGCCTTGATGGTGTCGGCCGTTCCGAGCACGAGGTGCCCGAGCGGGTGGTTGGGGTAGCGCCGGGGGGAGAGGTCGTCGTAGAGAACCCAGAAGGGGTTGTCCTTGTACATCGCGATCTCTTCGAGGATGACGTTGCGCTCCTGGTTGAAGTCGTCGTCGCGGAGCGCGGGGCGCATCATGTCCGAGAGCAGGTCGAGGCAGCGGGGGAAGAGCTCGGGGAGCGTCTGCCCGTGGAAGACGGTCATCTCGGAGGAGGTGAAGGCGTTGTACTTGGCGCCGATCTCGTCGAACTCGCGGTTGATGTCGTCGGCGCTGCGCCGGTCGGTGCCCTTGAACATCATGTGCTCGAGGAAGTGGCTGACGCCCATGAGGTCGGGCGTCTCGTCGCGTGCGCCCGTTTTGACGAAGAACCCGCCGGCGGCCGAGTGCGCCGCGGGGTCGAGCTCGGCGATGATGGTGAGCCCGTTGTCGAGCGTCGTCTTCTCAAACGTGACAGCCATGTGTTTCTCCTGCTGGGCGGAGTGTAGAGCGTCAGGGCAGCGCCGGCATCGTTTCGAGGATCGCTCGCGTCGCGGCGGCGGGGTCGTCGGCGGCGCAGATGAAGGATGAAACGGCGACGCCGAAGGGCCTCCCGCCCGCGGCGGTCGTCAGCACGGGGATGGTTTCGGGCGTGACGCCGCTGATCGCGAGCGCGGGCGGGAGCGCCGGCTCGCGTGCGAGGTACGCGCGGAGGTAGTCGGGGCCCGAGAGCGTCGGCTTGGCTTTGGTCGTGCTGGGGAACATCGGGCCGACGCCGCAGTAGTCGGCGGCGCGAGCGGCTTCTGCTTCGTTGATATTCGACGTGGAGACGCCGATCAACAAGCGGTCGCCCACGATCGCGCGGGCCTCGGCGAGGGGGAGGTCGGTCTGCCCGAGGTGGACGGCGCTTGCGCCCGCGGCGAGGGCGATGTCGGGGCGGTCGTTGATGACGACGTCGGCTCGCCCGTTGGCGAGATCGACGAGGGCGCGGGCGCGGTCGAGGAGGTCGCGGTCGCTGAGGTCTTTCTCGCGGAGCTGAACGGCGTCGGCGCCCCCGTCGATCGCGGCGCGGGCGACGTCGGGCCACGGGTGGGCGCACAGTGATTCGGTGAGCAAGAGACAGAGGCGCCAGCCCGTGAACGGGCGCGGGAGCGCGTCGAGGAGGCGCTGCTCGAGGGTGTAGGCGCGGTAGCGGGCGGATTCGTAGAAGGCGCTCCGACTCCCTCTCCCCGAGGGAGAGGGTTGGGGAGAGGGAGCGTTGGTCGTGGCGGCGTCGGCCCCAGCGACGGAAGCGGGCGCGTCTCCCTCTCCCCCAGCCCCTCTCCCTCGGGGAGAGGGGGACAGGAGTTTGGACCATTCTTCCAGGGAACGCAGGGATTCCTGGAGGCGTTTGGACGCGGCCGTCACGACGTCGCGGGCGCTGGCGCGCGTGAGTTCGGCTTCGGTCGAGACGGTTGTGCCGACGTCGGACGCCGTGTCGCGGTGCGCAACACTCGGCGCGGCGGAGCGGAGATCGTGGCGGAGCTGCTTGAGCTCGCCCGTCAGCGCGCGGTCGTCGAGGAGGAAGCGGGCGGCGTCCTCCATCACGCGCAGGGCCTCGGCGGCGCGGTTGGTCGCGGCGTCGGTGATGCGCGCGCGGTCTCGCACTTACGCCAGCGCCTGGTCGATATCAGCGATGAGATCCTCGACGTCCTCGATGCCCACGCTGAACCGCACGAGCGAGTCGGAGATGCCCAGCATCTCACGCTGGTCGGCGGGGACGGAGGCGTGGGTCATGATCGCCGGGTGCTCGATGAGCGACTCGACGCCGCCCAGCGACTCGGCGAGCGCGAAGAGGCGCACGCGCTCGAGGAACGCACGGGACTCGGCGATCCCGCCTTTGAAGTACGCGGTGATCATCCCGCCGAAGCCGGACATCTGGCTCGCCGCGACGTCGTGCTGGGGGTGGTCGGCGCGCCCGGGGTAGACGACGCGGTCGACCTTGGGGTGATTCGCGAGGTGCTCGGCGATGCGCGCGGCGCTGGCGTTGTGGCGCTCGATGCGCAGGTGGAGCGTCTTGGCGCCTCGGAGAGCGAGGTAGGAATCAAAGGGCGAGAGCACGGAGCCGACGGAGTTCTGGAGGAAGCGCAGGCGCTCGGCGAGCTCGGGTGTGTTCACGACGAGGACGCCGCCCACGACGTCGGAGTGCCCGGCGATGTACTTGGTGATCGAGTGCATCACGACGTGGAAGCCGTGCTCGAGCGGGCGCTGGTTGATCGGGGTCGCGAAGGTGTTGTCGCAGCAGAGGAGGGCGTTCGGGCACTTCTCGGTCGCGAGGGCGGCGACGCGCGCGAGGTCAACGACCTTGAGCGTGGGGTTCGACGGCGTTTCGACCCACACCATCTTCGTGTCGGGGGTGAGGGCGGCGCTGAGGGCGTCGGCGTCGGTGAGGTCGGTGTAGGCGACGCTGAGGTTCTGGGTGCGCTCGCGCACGCGGGAGAAGAGACGGTTGGTCCCGCCGTAGAGGTCGTCCATCGCGACGACGCGGTCTCCGGCGTCGAGGAGTTCGAGCGCGGTGCCGATCGCGGCCATGCCCGAGGCGAACGCGAAGCCGCCCTGTGAGGGGTCTTGCTCCTGCGTGAGGGTGGCGCCCTCGAGCCCGGCGACGAGGCGCTCGAAGGCGTAGCGCGTCGGGTTGTGCGAGCGCGTGTACTCGTAGCCCTTGTGGACGCCCGGGGAATCCTGGGCGTAGGTGGAGCTGGTGAAGATGGGCGGCATGACCGCGCCGGTGACGGGCTCGGGCGCCTGGTTGGCGTGGACGCAGCGGGTGGCGGGGCGCATCTCGCGCGGGTCGAGGTGGGACATATCGCGTGCTTTCGCTAGGCGTTGAGGGTCGGGTCAGCGGTCGCGCATCAGGCGGTTGAGCAGGGTCGAACGCGGGACGAGGCCGAGGTATTCGCCGGCCGGCCCGGTCAGGTAGACCTGCGGGTGTTCGTCGAGAAGAACGGCCAGTTGGGCGCGTGTCGCGGTGTGCGGGAGCGTGGGCGGGTCCGTGCGCATGACGTCGGCGCACGGGTGGTCGAACGCGGCGCTGTCGGCGGTGAGCGCCTCGAGCATGGCGGTCTCGGAGAACTCGCCGAGCAGCTTGTCGGGGTGCGCGGGGTCGATTACGGGGAGGGCGGGGACGGCGTGGAGGCGCAGGGTCTTGAAGGCCTGGGCCGCCGAGTCCGTGGGCTTGATCGTGATGTCCTCGCGCAGGGCGTGGCGCAGGGCGAGGAGGTCGCGCAGGTCGCCCGCGGGCTCGCGTCCGAGGAGGCCCTCGTCGAGGAGGTAGGGCTCGGAGAAGATCTTGTCGAGGTACTTGGCGCCCTGGTCGCACGCGAGGGTGACGACGGTCATGGGCTCGGTCTGCTCGCGGCAGAACTTGAGTGCGGCGGCGACGAGGCAGCCGGTGCTCGACCCGGCGAGAACGCCCTCGGCACGCAGCAGGTCGCGCGCGGCGTCGAAGGACTCCTTGTCGGTGATGGGGTACGCCGCGTCGGCGAGGTCGAGCTCGCACACGTCGGGCACGAAGTCTTCGCCCATGCCCTCGACGAGCCACGACCCGGGGGACGTTTTCTTCCCCTCGTTGACCAGCGGGTGGAGGATGGAGCCGCTGGGGTCGGAGAGGATGATCTTGGTGCTGGGGTCGGCCTCTTTGAGCGCGCGCCCGACGCCGGTGATGGTGCCGCCGGAGCCGACGCCGCAGACGAACGCGCCGACCGGCCCGCCCGTGGCGGCGCGGACCTGCTCGACGATCTCGGGCCCGGTGGACTCGTAGTGGGCGCGGGCGTTGTCGGGGTTGGCGAACTGGTTGATGTAGAGGCTGTTGGGGGTCTCGTCCGCGAGGCGCTGGGCGACGTCCTGGTAGTACTCGGGGTGGCCCTTTTCGACATCGGAGCGCGTGAGGTGGACGGTGGCGCCCATCGCGCGGAGGTGGCGGATCTTGCCCTGGGACATCTTGTCGGGGACGACGACGATGAGGCGGTAGCCGCGCTGGGCGGCGACGAGCGCGAGCCCGAGCCCGGTGTTCCCGGCGGTCGCTTCGATGAGCGTGGGCGGGTCGCTGGCGTTCGGGTCGATGCGTCCGTCCTGCTCGGCGGCGCTGATCATCCAGAGCCCGATGCGGTCCTTGATGGAGCCGGCGGGGTTGGCGAGTTCCATTTTGAGGAACAGGCGGCACGGCCCGGTGTCGAGGCTGCGGACCTCGAGGAGGGGGGTCTTGCCGATCATGTCCAGGACATGGCGGTAGACGGGCCCGGAGGGGGTGTGGACGGGCTCGGAGGGGGCGACGGGTCGTGCGGTCATGGGCATCCGCTGAGTGTAGCCCGGGGCGCGGCGGTGGCGCCGGGGGTGCGGATCTTCTGGGCCCCGAGGCAATAGGATGGGGGGAGCGTCGTTTGGCATCCGGGCGACGCCCCGACTGGAGAGCGCATGAGGTCTGCACACACGACTCCGCCCCGTACGCGAGGCGGGTTCACCCTGATCGAGCTGCTGGTGTCGATCACGATCATCTCGGTGCTGATCGGGATCGTCCTGCCGGTGATCCCGCGGGTCCGGGACTCGGCGCGCCAGACGGTGTGCCAGTCGAACCTGCGCCAGATCGGCCTGGGGATGATCGACTACCAGGACAAGAACCGCGAGGAGTTCCCGCGGGCGCGGTATATGCCCCGCCCGTGGCTCTCGGGGGACGAGGATCCGGCGCTGAACATCGCGCTGGCGGATTACATGGACCACGACTCCCCGGTGTGGGAGTGCCCGGGGGACCACGACGTCCACACGGCCGAGTACACGGATGACGACGGGAACGTGCGCGAGTGCGGTGTGTCGTACACGTACACGACCTCGATGTCGGGTCGCACGTTCGAGGACACGTTCTTTGCGCGCCGTTTGAACCTCCAGCCCTCGGAGGTGCCGGTGCTGCACGACTACGACGGCGGCTCGTACGAGCTGGAGCTCGAGGGGATGTACACCCAGGGCGGCGAGACGTTCGATCCGAACCAGGCCGGGACGATCATCCCGATCGATTTCTTCCACTCGTTGCGGAGTTACTTGTACGCGGACGGGAGCGTGGGGTTATGGCGATGAACAAGACAGTTGTGGCGACGGCGTGTGTGGCGATCAGCGCGGGGGCGATCGCGGGCGGGCTGTGGCTGCGCTCGAGCTCGGCCCCGCTGGCGCTCCCCGCGACAAGCGAGGACGCGCTGGCCGGGCTGACGTCCGACGCGTACGCGAAGATGGACCCGCAGCGCCGGCGTCAGTACGCCGCCGAGGCGATGAAGCTGATGCGCGACATGACGCCCGAGGAACGCGAGGCGATGCGCGAGCGGTTCCAGGACGACGAGGACATGCGCGACGCGATGCGCCAGGCCCGCGAGGACATGTTCGAGGAGATCGTCCGGCGGGCCGCGCGGGGCGCGCCGATGGAACGCCCCGACTGGGGCAACCGCCCGCGCCCGGAACGCCCCAACCCCGACGAGATGACCGACGAGCAGCGCGAGCAGATGGAGCAGCGCCGCGAGCAGATGCGCGAGCGCATGACGCAGGCGATGAAGGACTCCTGGAACACCGGCGACGCCCAGTCGAGCGGGCTGCGCCAGGAGATGTTCAAGAACCGCGGCGGTGGTGGCGGCGGTGGGGGCGGGCGTCGCGGCGGCGGCGGCGGACGCTGATCACGCCTCCGCCTGCGCGGCGCGGGGCGCGGGCGGCGACAGCACGCTCGCGAGCAGAAGCCCGGTGACGATGCCCACGGCGATGACGAACATCGTGAAGACGCCCTCGATGCCGGCGATCGCGTCGGAGTCCATAAAGCTGCGCACGCTCTTGAAGCCGACCGACCCCGGGACGAGCAGCAGGATGCCCGGCAGCAGCGCGATCTGCGCCGGCGCCTTGGTCAGGCGCTCGTAGGCGAGGGCCGCGACCCCCACGGCGAACGCGCCGCCCAGCGCTGAGAACTCCGGCCCGAAGTGCGCGGCCGCGTAGCGCGCGCTGAGGGTCGCGAGGAGGCACGCGCCGAGGATCACCGGGAGGTCGCGCCAGCGCGCCCGGAACGCGACGAGCATGGCGAACCCGGCGGCGACCAACGCCAGCCCCTGCGCCCACCACGCGTACGCGGCGGGGGCGCCCCCGACGATCGCGAGGCCCTCGGCCCCGGCGAGCTTGAACCCGACCGCGACGCCGAACCCCAGCGAGAGCAGCACCGTGAGCGCGCCGATGAGGCGCGAGGCGCCCGAGACCATCGAACCCGCGGCGATCTCGGCGATCGCGATCGTCAGGCTCAGGCCGGGGAGCAGCGGCAGGAGCCCCGCGAGGGTGACGGGGAAGACGTCCACCGGGCCGGCGAGGCGGTCGGCGAGGGTGGCGAGGGCGGCCGCGGCCGCGGCGGCGGCGAAGTCGCCCACGCGGGAGAGCCGCCCGACGCGCGCGCAGACGGCGAGGGTGAGGGCGACGAGGGCGCCGATCGCGCCCCCGACGGCGAGGTCGGCGGGTTGGGCGCCCAGGACCACGAGCACACCGGCGGCGAGGGCGCCGGCGCCGAGGGTCTCGGCGAGCAGCGATGGGCGCGGGCGTGCGCGCAGCGCGGTGCGGATCTCTTCGATGCCTTCGCGCGCGGTGAGCTCCCCGTTCTCGACCTGGCGGGCGACGCGGGCGAGCTCGGCGAGTCGCGTGAGGTTCACCCCGGCGCGGTTGGGGAGGATGAGGCGGGTGCGCTCGTCGTCCTCGGGGCCGATCATGAGAAGGATGGAGGTGGGGGTCGCGGAGACGCGCGCGGGGATGCTCAGGCGGTCGGCGCAGCGGGCGACGGACTCTTCGAGCTCGTGGGTGGCCATGCCGTAGGAGGAGAGGGCCTCGGCGAGCATGGCGAGGAAGACGGCGCGGTGGGGGCGCTCGGTGAGGGCGGGCCCGAGCTCGCGCGGGTGGGGCGCGGGCGTGAAGGGGGAGACGATCGGGTTGTCCGGGAGCACAGCGATGGCGGTCATGGCGACCTCCGGGCGGACGGTGGGGCGCAGGGCGCGCCGGGAACTTCAAACCGAGAACGGGATGTGGGGGTGGGGGCCGCGGGTTAGGCGGCGTGTGCGGCGGGGCCGGCGGTCTTCATGTCCGCGGGCAGAGGTCGACTCATCGACCGCCACAGGTGGACGCGCGCGAAGACCGCCGGCGTCATCAACCGGGGGTGCATCGGTTTGGATTGACACATTCGATGCGTCATCGCGCGGTCCTTGGTGCGTCGGGGCGTCCGACGGTGGGGAACAGTACCGTCCCGCGCGCACGGATCAAGCGGGGGAGGGTGAGTTTTGTGTTGTTTTGCGAGCGTGGGCGGGATCAGCTGAGGGCGGCGACGCCGGAGATGATCTCGGTGAGCTCGGTGGTGATCTGGGCCTGGCGGGCGCGGTTGAAGACCCGTTTGAGGTCCTTGCTCATGCGCCCGGCGTTATCGGTGGCGGCCTTCATGGCGATCATGCGCGCGACGTGCTCGGAGACGATGGCGTCGGAGAAGCACTGGTTCAGCGTCGCGCGGACGGTGACGGGGAGGAGCTCGCCGAGGAGCTCTGCCGCGTCGGGCATGAATTCGTAGAGCGCGCCGGCGCCGTTCTCGGAGCCGTCCACGGCGGGCGGCTTGAGGGGCAGGAGCTTGAGCGTCTCGGGGGTCTGGCGGCCGGCCGAGAGGAAACGCATGTAGACGACGGTGACGCCGGAGATCTCGCCGGCGATGAAGCGCGACATGTAGGACTCGGCGAGCCGGTCGATGTCCTCGCGTCGGGGGGTGTCGCCGAAGTGGGTGTGGTGCTCGGCGATCTCGATCTTGTTGAAGCGGAGGACGCCGGCGCCCTTCTTCCCGACGACCTCGGCGACGCTCGATCCGGCCTTGGCGCGGAGGTCGGTGAGGGCGGCGCGGATGACCGAGCCGTTGTAGGGCCCGCAGAGACCGCGGTCGGAGGTGATGACGAGGACGACGTGCGGCTTCTTGGCCAGGTCTTCGGGCGAGACGCCCGAGGGCCCGCTGATCAGCGGGTGCTCGATATCCCCGGCGGTCGAGGCGACCTCCTGGACGAGCTCGAAGACACCCTCGACAAAGGGCTTGGCTTCGACGGCCTTTTGCTGAGCCTTGGCGAATTTGCTCGTCGCGATCATCTGCATCGTCTTGGTGATGCGTTTGATGTTCGCGACGGCTTTGATCCGCCCCTTGATTTCGCGTGCGCCTGCCATGGGGCGGAGAGTGTAGCGGGTGGAGAGGGGCAGCGGAAGCGGGTGAGGGGCAAGGCTCACGAATCCTTAACGGTGTGAGGGTTGCGTGTGGGGTGGTTCAAGTGGAGATTGGTTGGCGAGTCGTTTGTGCTGGCTAACTTGGCCGGCTCGGCGTGAAGGCTGACCCGCTCGGTCCCGGCGGGTGAGTGAGAGCAACCGGGACCGGAAGCTGGAGACCCCCCGATGAAAATGATGATGACCGCGGCCGGCGCCGCGACGATCCTGGCGGCCGCCGCGGGCGCGGACATGAACGCGGACGAGGTCCGCGCGGTGGTGGCGGAGATGCTCGCCGACGCGGACACGCGCTCGAGCCTGCTCCAGGGCGGCGGCAGCGCCGGCTGGGACAAGGGCTTCTACATCGAGTCGGGCGACGGCGCGTTCACGCTGAAGGTCAACGGGCAGATGCAGTTTCAGTTCGTCGCCAACTCCAACGACAGCGCGATGGGCGACGACTACGACCACGACTTCCAGACCCGTCGCACCAAGCTCACCTTCTCGGGCAGCGTGCACGACGAGTGGGGCTACAAGATCAACGGCGCGTACAGCCGCAGCTCGGGCCTCTTTGCGCTCGAGGACGCGTACATCACCAACCAGCTCAACGACGACGTGAAGCTGACGCTGGGCCAGTTCAAGTCGCCCTTCCTCGCGGAAGAGAACAACTCCTCGTCCCGTCTCCTCGGCGCCGAGCGCTCCTACTCCAACGCGTGGTTCACGACAGGGCGCAGCCAGGGCGTGATGCTCAGCGGCGGCGGCGAGCAGTGGCGCTGGTCGTTCGCGTTCAACGACGGCGCGACGATGAGCTCGACCGGCCGCAACGCTGGCCAGGTCAACTCCGACCTCGGCACGATGAACACCGACCTTGCTCTGACGGGTCGCGTCGAGTTCCTCTGGGGCGAGAACGCCGAGTGGGGCCAGTTCAAGGACATGAGCTCCTCGTCCGAGTCCGAGTACGCCGGGCGCGTCGGCGCGGCTCTGCACTACCAGCAGGGCTCTGACATCGGCGGCATGGACGAGCAGACCTCGCTCGCCTACACGATCGATTCGTGGATGGAGTTCGGCGGCGCGAGCCTCCAGCTCTGGGCGATCGGCACCTCGATCGACGACGAGGGCGGCGTCTCGGGCACGGACAGCGATCAGTACGCGTTCGGCATCCAGGGCGGCGTCCACCTCGTCCCCGACGAGTGGGAGCTCTTCGGTCGCTTCGAGTACATCGACTTCGACGACGCGCTCGGCGCGATGCGCGACGACTCGCTCAGCATGGTCACCGTCGGCGTCGTCAACTACATCCAGGGCCACAACATCAAGTGGACCAACCAGCTCACCTTCGCCATGGATGAGGTCCCCAGCGGCACCACGTCCCTCGCCCTCGTGACCGACGGCGTGGGCGAGGACGGCCAGGTGGGCTTCATCTCCCAGATCCAGCTGCTGTTCTGAGCAGTGTGAACCGGACGCGACCGCGTTAGTCCAGCGTGAGTCCGTCAAACGCAAGACCGATCCCGTCCGGCAGGGCGGGGTCGGTCTTTTCGTGCGCCAGGTCGTGCGCCATGTGCACGAACCACGTCCGCCCCGCTTCGATCTGCAGCGCGACGTCCACGGCCTGATCGACCGTCAGGTGCGTCGGGTGGTGGCGGTGGCGCAGCGCGTCGAGCACGAGCGTCGAGAGCCCCTCCAGCTGCGCCCACGATTCGGGAGGGACGCCCGAGACGTCGGTGCAGTACGCGAGCGGGAGCCACGGGGCGTCGCACGCGGGGTCGGCGGCGTCGAGGCGGAAGCCCAGCACCGGGAGCCTGCCGTGGAGGAGGCGGATCGGCGTGAGGCGCAGACCGTGGAGGTCAACGGGCGTGGCGGGCGCGAGCGGCTGGGGGATGAGGTGGGCGACGAAGGAGTCGTTGACGTTGTTGGCCCGGTCGAAGATGTGCTTGTAGACGCGCCGCAGCTCGTCCATCGCGCGGGGCTCGGCGTACAGATCGACGGGCGCCTTCATGACGGCGTTGAATCGCCGCAGCTCGTCGATGCCCCAGACGTGGTCCACGTGGTTGTGGGTGATGAAGACGCCGTCGCAGCGGGTGAGGTTGTGCGTCAGCGACTGCTCACGCAGGTCGGGCCCGGCGTCGAGCAGGATGGTGCGGGGGGCGCCCGTGGGGTCGGTCCAGGAGACGGACGCCGCGGTGCGCAGGCGACGATCGCGCGGGTCTGACGAGCAGCAGACGTCGCAGTCGCAGCCGATGACGGGGACGCCGGCGGAGGTGCCGGTGCCGAGGAAGGTGAAGCGCATGGGCGGAGAGTAGTCGTCGGTTAGTCGTCGAGGACGAGGTCGAGGAGGGGAGACAGGGCGATCCATGTTTCGGCGAAGAGGTCGGCGGCTTCGGCCGAGCGGATGATCGGGCAGTCGTAGCTGAAGTGGGTCTGCGCACCGAACTGGATGTTGGAGCGTTTGTTTGTCAGGACGCTGTAGATGGCGCTGGCCCACTGGGGCTGGTACTTGGCATCGCGCCGCTTGCCCTCGACGACAGTGCGCACGTCAGCTTCAAGCCTGGCGTCTTCGCTCCCAGAGGATCTCTGGCTCTGAAAATGACGCTGGATCGCGTACACCACCGTGCGAGCGTCGACCGAACTGCGTCTGGTCGCACGCGTCGTCTTCTCGATCTCGCGCAACAGATCAAAGAACCCGTCTTCGCCGATCTCCTTGAGCTTGGTGCGAAAGCCTCCTCTGACGCCGTTCGGAACTGTGATGGCCGCGACTGCGTAATCACGGTTAATGCCCATCGTGAGGTGTGGGTAATCCGTAAAGCTTGCAGCACTCTGTGCGGCCTCGAGCGGGAGAAAATCCCACACCCTCGAGCCCGTCCGGCCGGTGATCGCGCTGCGGCGCTCGCCATGGGGATCGACGCCGATGCGGTGGAGATCTTTTCGCGGCTGGAGCTTGTCGCCAAGCAGGCGGATAAGACGTTTCGCTTCGCGGTAGGTATAGGGGTTGTCGTCGTCGAATCGCAGGCCATCGAACTTCGTAATTGTTCCGCGCACGGCGTACTCCTTCGCGATCATTCTCGCCTCAAGAATTTCCATGTAATCGGTAAAACGCTGTGCCCACTCGGAGTGTTCGGCGCGGTGTCGGAACCAGGCGTACACGTCCGACCACTCGCGGTGTACGGCGTGTTTCAACAGCGTGGGAGTTGAAGGGTCGACCGTGAGCAGCGCAAGCTGGGGCAAGTCGAACCCCTTACGGATAGCGGTAGAGCGATGGCGTTGGAGTTGTCCGACTCCGATTGGGGACTGGACCTTGGCTTCGATAAGAAAGAGCCAGCCGTCGTCGGTAAAAAAGGCGGCGTCAGGCAAGCCCTCGCCGTCTTCTTCGTTCTCGTCGCGCGTGAGATCACCGGGAAGTTGCTGCTCGGTGATGAAGATGTCTTGTTCTGGCGGTACTTCTACGGCGCCGGCCCACCGTAGGAAGGGGCGGAGGAGCGTGCGGCGGTCGGCGTCGAGCGTGCACACCAGCGCGTGCGTCAGCTTGTTTTCCGGCTGTGTGTACTGATCAAAGACGTTCCGCATGTCTACACCAACCGCTCCTCCCCAACCGGCCGTTCCATCAGCAGCCCGATCGCGTCCCTCGGCGCCATCCCTTCAAAAAGGATGGCGTGGACGGCGTGGGTGATGGGCATGTCCACGCCAAGGCGGATGGACCAGGCGGTGACGGCTTTGGTGGTGGGGACGCCCTCGACGACGCAGTCTTCGCGGGCGAGGTAGTCGTCGAGGGGCTCGCCCTTGCCCAGCGCCTCGCCGCAGGAGCGGTTGCGTCCGAAGGGGGAGAAGCAGGTGGTGGCGAGGTCGCCGACGCCGGCGACGCCGAAGAAGGTTTCGGGCTTGGCGCCGAGGGTGGCGCCGAGGCGGGCGATCTCGGCGAGGCCTCGTGAGAGGAGGGCGGACTTGGCGTTGGAGCCGAGGTCGAGCCCGTCCACGACGCCGGCGGCGAGGGCGATGACGTTCTTGACGGCGCCGGCGATCTCGACGCCGCGGGGGTCGTCGGAGGCGTAGATGCGCAGCCAGGGGGCGCCGAAGAGGTCTTGGACGCGCTCGGCGAGGTCGGCGTGTGCGGAGGCGGCGACCATCGTCGCGGGGAGGCGGAGCGCGAGCTCGTGGGCGATCGTGGGCCCGGAGAGGGCGGCGAGGGGGCGGGCGTCCTCGGCCTCGCCCAGCGCGTCGGCGATGACGCGGGTGGGGGTGAGGAGCGTCTTGAGCTCGACGCCCTTGGCGACGGAGACGACGGGGGTGTCCGCATCGATCTGCCCGGCGAGGGGCGACCAGACGGGGCGCAGGAACTGCGTGGGGACCGCGGAGAGGACGAGATCGGCGTCGGCGACGGCGGCGCGGGCGTCGGGCTGGGTCTCGGCGGAGGCGTGGAGGGTGAAGTTCTCGAGGCGGGGGGAGCGCCGGGTGCGGGCGAGTTCGTCGAGCGCGCCGGCGTCGTGGGACCAGAGGACGACCGAGGCGCCCCGTTCGATGAGGGCGTCGGCGGCGACGAGGGCCATCTGCCCGTCTCCGAGGATCGCGATGCGGGGCGTGCTCATGGGCGTGGTCCGTCGTCCGGGGCCTGCTGGACGGTTCTGGCGTAGGATGCCACTTCCCGCGCCCGAACCGTCGGGCCTGCGGGACGTACTGTGAGTCGGGCCGGGAGTCGGCCCAGAGTCATCATCACGTTGAACGATGGAAGCCGCCAGTCGATGAGCACAGCGATGAGCACGCAAACCGATCCGATCAACCCGGGCGAGCTGGCGGCCGCCGGCGCTGAGACCGAGAGCCGCCGTCAGCAGGCCCAGATCGAACGCTGGATCCTTCTCTACCTCGTGGGGCTGGTGCTGGTGCTGACGACGCTCATCGCCAAGGCGCTGGGCGGGGTGTCGGCCGACGTCGCGACGATCCCGGCGGCGCTGGGCGCGTTCCTTTTGGGCGCCCCGCTGATGTGGTCCGCGGGTCGGGAGCTCCTCTTTGAGGGCAAAGCCACCTACAACGCGCTGGCGGCGCTGGCGATCCTCGCCGCGATCAGCCTGGGCGAGTACGTCACGGCCGGGCTGCTGGCGTTCATCCTGCTGATCGCCGAGCAGGTCGTGCGTCGCACGGCGTGGGGCGCGCAGCGGGCGATCGAGCAGCTGGTGCGCCTGACGCCGGACACCGCGCGCGTCGTGCGCGACGGGCAGGAGGCGGAGGTCAAGCTCCGCGCCGTCCAGGTCGGAGACACCGTGCGCGTGCGCCCCGGCGAGAACCTCCCTGTTGACGGCGAGGTCATCCAGGGCGCGACGATGATCAACCAGGCGAGCCTGACGGGCGAGTCGGCGCCGGTGGAAGCGCAGAGCGGCTCGCAGGTCTTCGCGGGCACGACCAACCTCACGGGGCAGATCGATCTGCGCGCGACGAACGTCGGCGAGGACACCACGATCGGCAAGGTCAGCCAGCTCATCCGCGAGGCAGAGCACGACCGCACGCCGCGCCAGCTGCTCATCGAGCAGGTGGCGGCGTACTTCGTCCCGGTGGCGCTCTCGGTCGCCGGGCTCGTGTGGTACTTCATGCAGCAGAGCGAGGACCCCGCGGTGCAGAAAGAGGCGACGCTGACGGCGATCACCGTCCTCGTCGTGCTGTGCCCGTCGGCGCTGCTGCTCTCGTCGCCCACGGCGATGGTCGCGGCCTTCGCGTCGGCGGCGCGTCTGGGCATCATGATCAAGCAGGCCGGGTTCCTCGAGCGCTCGGCGGACATCGACACGGTCGTGCTCGACAAGACGGGCACGCTGACGACGGGCGTCTTCGCGGTGAGCCGTCTCGTTCCCGCGACGGGCGTCGAGGGGGCGCAGCTGCTCCAGTCCGCCGCTGACGGCGAGGTGCACTCGAACCACCCGCTGGCGCGGTCGATCATGACGACCGCCCGCAGCGCGCGCATCGAGCCGGCGGCGTCGGAAAAATTCGAAGAGATCCACGGTCGCGGCGTGCGCGCCATGACCGCCACCGGCGAGGTGCTCGTCGGTCGGCGCGGCTGGATCGCCGAGCTCATCCCGGGCGCCAAGAGCGAGATCGAGAGCGTCGAGTCGAAGATGGCCGGGCTGACGGGCGTGCACGTGGCGCGCGGCGGGACCTACCTCGGCGCGGTCGGGCTCGAGGACAAGATGCGCCCCGAGTCGAAGGCCGCGGTCGCGCGCCTGCGCGAGCTGGGCGCGACGCGGGTCGCGATGTTCACGGGCGACCGCGCGCCGGTCGCCGAGCGCGTCGGCGCGGCGGTGGGCGTCGATCGGATCGAGGCCGAGTGCCTGCCCGACGAGAAGCACGCGCTCGTGAAGGAACTCATCGCGAACGACCGTCGCGTGATGATGGTCGGCGACGGCATCAACGACGGCCCGTCGCTCGCGGCGGCGGACGTCGGTGTGGCGATGGGCCTCTCGGGTTCTGACATCGCGACCAACTCCGCGGGCGTCGCGCTGATGAGCGACGATCTCTCGCGCGTCCCGTTCCTGATCGATCTGGCGCGCCGTTCGCGCGCCGTGATCACGCAGAACATCATCGCGTCGATCATCCTCGCCCTTATCGGGCTGAGTCTCGCGGCGACGGGCACGCTCAGCGTGTTGGTCGCGGCGCTGTACCAGATGCTCGGGAACCTGTTTGTTATCGGCAACAGCTTCCGGCTGATCCGCTACGGCGAGGAGTTCGCCGAGGTCGACGGCGTCATCCCGGCGCCTCGCGCGCCCGGCGCCGAGGCGACGGCGCCGACCGAGGGCGAGATGGCCGGCGCGGGCGCCGGCTGAGGCATCCCGGGGACGATTGTCCCCGAATCGTCCACAAGATGAAGAAGTCGCGCTTCTGGGCTTCATCGCGGCGCGCGTTTTCTTTATGCTTTGCTGCTGAGAGAGACAAGCCGCGACGACGCCGATGGATCGGCTGAGCGGGCCGGCGGTTGCGTTCTCACCGGGCGCTCCCCGGTGGGATAGCGCACGCGAGAGGGACCGACCTGTGACCGCCGCTGGACCACCGAACGACGAGCTGACGATCGAGTCCTCTGCCCATTTCCGGGAGATGGTTCAGAGTGTTGGCGTCAAGAAATTCTCGGCGTGCATGGACCTGTCCACGCGTCAGATCAACCGCATGCTCTCGGGCGCGCAGCCGAACCCCGTCGAGCGGCTGGTGCGCTGCCTGCAGTCGTGCCACCCCGACGTCGGCGACGAGGCGCTGAGCTTCGTCTGCCAGGAGGCGGGCGGGCAGTTCGTCAAGGACGAGGCGGCCGACCTCGACACCGCGGGCGTGAACGCCGTGCGCGAGTGCGCCGAGGCGATCGCCGCGATCTCAGACGGGAAGATCAGCCGTGTCGATGAGGGCGAGGTGCGCGAGGCGATCTCGGCGCTCACGTCGCTGCTGTACACGGTCCGCGAGAACCGCGTGGCGTCCGCCGCGGTCGTGGAGCCGAAGCTCGCGCTCAACGGGCAAGCCGCTACGGCGTCCTGAGCGCGTGCATCTCTGACTCGAGCGACTCGAGGCGGCGACGGTGAGGGTCGCCGCCGAGTCGCCGGTCTTGGATCCGAAGCCGGTTGATCTCGCGCACGATCTCGTCGGCGCGGGAACCGTCGTCCTGCCGCGCCACGATCGTGAGCAAACGCGTCCAGCTGCGCCAGTACGCGTCGCTGTCGCGCCGGTGCGCTTCAAACGATTCGGCGATCGTCCGGTACAGCGGGAACGCCTCGTCGTCGCGCCCCAGCGAGAAGAGCGCTTCGGCGCGGGCGAGGTCGTGCTCGGGCGACGCGCCGGCGTCGCGGAGCGCATCGAGCGCGTCGCCGGGCTCGCCCGCGAGCGTCAGCGCGCGGGAGGCCGTGACGCGGTCGCCAGCGAGCTCTGCGGTCAGCGCGGCGGCCCTCGCGGCTTCGCTCTGCGTCCGCCCGTTGCCGATCGCTTCGGCTTCGAGCGCCGCCCCGAGCACCGCCGGCGCGAGAGCACGCGCCGCGGCCGCCGCGTGCTCGCGGGGCTGCGCGAGCAGCCAGCGTGCGGCGTCGATCGGGCCCTGTGCGACAAGGCGGGCGTCGCTCTCGGCCACGACGAGCCACGCCGTCCACGCCGGGTCGTGCGCCGCGCTGTGCGCTGTGCCCGCACGCGTGATGAGCCGCTCGGCGTCGCGCGCGCCGCGGCCGGCGTCGAACGCCTCGCGCGCCCGCCTGGCGGCGAGCAGGCGCGCCGCGACGGCGACCGACGGGTCGTCGAGCCCGTCGAGCGCCGCGAGCGCGTCGTCAACAGGGGCGACCTCGGCGTACATCAGCATCCACTGCCCGCGGTGGGGGTGCCCGGGGAGCGCGTCGTAGAGCTCGCGCGCGCGCAGGCGCGGGGCGGTTGGCGTTTCGAGCAGGTACGCGGTGCAGCGCGACGCGGCGTCGTCCTGCGCCGCGCGGTTGGGGTGCGACAGCGCGGTCTCGAAGAGCGCGTCGGCGTCGCCCGAGAGCGTCCAGCGCCGCCACTGGGCTTCCATGAGCGCGAGCGGATCGCTGCGGCTCCCCGCGGAATCGATAAAACGCCCGAGGTCCTCCGGCGTGCGCGCGAGCGCGACGCGCACCAGCGGGGGGCGCGCCCCGTGCACGCTCGCGAGCTCGCCGAGCGTGGCGTAGACGGTTTCCCGTGCGCTCTCGAGGCGCCACGCCGGCGCGCGCCGCAGCGCGTCCTCGCCGATCGCGCTCGCCGCGGTGAGGCGCCCGGGCCCCAGCGCGGCGCCGCAGAGGGCGGCTTGCAGCAGCGCCGGGTCGAGGGGTGTCTCGTCGAGGGCGTCGGCCGCGGCCCGGCACGCGGTGCGGGCGAGCGGTGTGAGCGGGTCGGCGGCGCTCGCTGATTCAAAGTGCGCCAGCGCGTCCCCGGGGCGTTTGGCGCGCAGGAGCAGCGAGCCCAGCGCGACGCGCCGGCGTGACGCGGCGTCGCCCCAGGCGTAGGCGAGATCGTTCATCGTCGCGATGGAAGCGGCGATCTCGTCGTCGCTCGCGCGGGGGTCGAGCGCGGTCAGGCGCGCGCGCAGGATCGGCAGGCGCAGGCGGAGCGCGGTCACGGCGATATCGCTGCGTCGCTGGCGGAGATCGGGGTCGGTGAGCAGGTCGTCGTCGGCGTCGATCTCGGCGAGGCGTGCGCGGAGGTCGCTTTCGAGCGCTACGCACTGTGCGCGCAGGGCGCGGAGCGCGGGCGACGGGTCCGGCGCGGTGGCGAGCGCAAAGAGGGCGCGCTGGGGCTCGAGCGACTCGGCGGCGCCCTCGAGGCGCGCGAGCTGGTCGGCGGGGGCGGCGATCGCGACGATGACAAGCAGCGCGCCGATCACGGCTGGGGTTCCTCGAAGCGCACGGCGCGGTAGCCCGCGGCGTCGATGGCGCCGGCGACCGCGAGCGCGTGCTCCCAGAGCGTCTCGGCGCCCGGGGCGATCACGAAGGGCTGGTCGTCGGCGAAGACGGGTCCGCGGGCGGCCTCGGCGGCGCGGCGCAGGGCCGGCGCGTTCTTCGCGTGCGAGAGTTCGGGCGAGGAGATGTCGAGCACGTACCCCAGCGGACCGCTCGAAACGGTGCGCACACCGATATACACGGGGCGGCGGGGCAGCTCGAAGGCGCGGGCGACGGCGTTCTCGTCCGGCGCGGCGCTGGCGGCGACGGCGCCCTCGGGCTCGCGGAACTCGGCGGCGAGCAGGAAGTACGCGAGAAGCAGGAACACGACGTCGATCATCGGGGTGAGGCGGAGCGTGATCCCCTCGCGCGGGGCGCGCCGTCGGCGGTGGCGGCTCATCGCAGGGTCTCCTTCGCGATGAGGCGCACGTCGGCGCAGCCGGCGTCGCGGATGGCGGTGAGCGCCGTCGCGACGCGGGCGTAGGGCGCTTCGCGTGGGGCGCGCAGGACGACTGGAGCGTCGGGCGCCGACGCGAGCACGTTGCGGAGGAGGTCGGCGAGGTCCCTGCGCGCGTCGGGCCCGTGGGCGACGCGGGCCGTGCCGATGCGCATGGCGTCGTCCTCGACGTGCACGACGACCCGCTCGCGCGCGGGCGACGGTGAAAGCAGCTCGCCCGGGAGCTCGGGCAGCGCGATGGGCGTGCGCTCGGTGCGCGTGAGCTGCGACACGAGGATGAAGAAGACGATCAGCAGGAACACCACGTCGACCATGGGCGTGAGGTCGGCGGGCGCGAAGGGGGACAGGGCCCGGCGGGATGTGCGTGGGGCGCGCTTCACTCGTCGTCGGCGTTGTAGTGGGACAGGACGTTCTCGGCGGCCTTCTCGGCGTCGGCGGTGTACGCGTCGATCGCGTTGCGCAGCACGCCGAAACCGATCAGGGCCGGGATCGCGACGATGAGGCCCCAGAACGTCGTGGTGAGTGCGGTGCCGATGCCCGCGGCGAGCCCGACGGGGTCGGGCGTCCCGCCGGCGGCGACGATCTCCCGGAACGCGAGGATCATGCCGTAGACCGTGCCGAAGAGCCCGAGCATCGGCGCGACGCCCCCGATGATGTTGAGCGGCTCGACGCGCCGGAGCCGTGCCGAAGAGGACGCGTCGGCGGCGAGGTCGAGGGCGCGGAGGGCGCCCTCGTGGCTCTCGTCGAGCTCGGGCATCGCGGCGGCGAGCATCTTCGCGAGGTCGGACCCGTCCTGTTCGGCGCGCCGGACGGCGCGGTCGATGTCGCCGCTCTCGAGGAGCTTGGCGCACTCCGCGGCGGCGGCCGGCGACACGAACGCGTCGCGCTTGTTCTCGCGGGCGCGCTTGACGAGCAGCGCGACCGACGCGGCGGACGCGGCGATGAGCACCCAGATGATGAGCGTGCCGAAGAGTTCGATCCCTCCCGTGCGTCCGTTGCGCTGGAGGAAGAACGCCTCGGCGAGCGAGACGGTGCGGTCGGCGTCGCCCTGGGCGAGCGCGCACGCGCACGGCAGGAGCACGGCGGCGAGTGTGGCGGTGGTGCGGTTCATCGCGGGGTGGAGCTCCGGAGGTCGTCGAGGGTGAGGAGGTGGTAGTCGCCGGCGTGGGCCTCGGCGAGGGTTTGCAGGAAGCGCGAGGGCGCGGCGTCGAGCATCTGCATCGCGTGCAGCGTGGTGCGCCGCGCGCCGGTGCGCGGGTGAGGCGGGTTGAGCGCGTCGAGCTCGTTGAGGAGTGCGTTGTCGTCGATCGCTTCATCTGCAGAAGAGAGACGGGCGAGGACGAAGACCGCGTCGGCGCGCACGCGCATCGCGTCGCCGAGGACGGCGCGGAGGTCGCTGCGCCCGCCGGGGACGACGGTGTCGAGCCACGCGAGAGCGCGATCAATGTTCTCGGGGATCGCGTCAACGAGGACGGGCGCGTCGCTCGCGGGGGCGAGGCGGAGGAAGTCGTACCCGCTGCTGGCGCTGCGGATCAGGAGGATCTGGAACCGCTGCGAGGGGTGCAGGGCGGTGAGGGAATCGCGCAGGCGGGCGACGATGTAGGGGAAGGAGGAGATCGCCGAGCCGGAGGCGTCCACGACGTAGACGACCTCGCGCGCGCCGCTGGCGCCGGCGGCGATGAAGGTGGTCTCGTAGCGCGGCGGTGGCGGGGGGGCGGCGCTGGGGGGCGGGGCGTCGTTTGTGCGCGGCGGTGCGGTGGCGGGGAGGGGCGGGGTCTCAACGCGCGGGAGGTCCGGCGCGGCCATGGGGGCGGCGTCGTCCGATCGCGTCAGCGGGGCGGCCGCGGGGGCGGGGTCGTCGAAGCTGATGACGACGGGCGCCTCGGGGGTCTCTTCGCTGGGTAGGACGGTCCAGACAATGAAGAGCGAGCCGACAATCAGGGCTGAGTGGAGGACGACCGACAGCGACCAAGGCGCGAGACGCGCACGCTCAAACATCGGCGCAGTGTAGAGCGCCGGCGTTAGTCGTTCGCGTCCTCGTCCGGGTTGTACACCTCGAGGGTGTTGAGGGGGCGCCCGAAGAGGAACCTGTCCACCGAGAGCGCGCCGGCGCCCAGGAAGACCAGGGCGAACGAGCTGAGCGTCAGCCCGATCGTCCAGAAGAAGTGCATCCCGGCGCCCGGGTCGAAGGGCCAGATCGGCGGGAGGAACCCGAGGAAGGTCTGGTCGAGCCCGCCCATGACGGCGGGGCCGAGCTCGGTCGTCCAGCACGCGCCGGCGATGACGCACGTGATGGCGAACGCCCACACCCGCGTCAGGAAGCCCAGCAGGACGCAGACCCCGCCGGTGAACTCGATGATCGCGACCGCCCAGGCGAGCGTGAGCGCGTGCGTCGCCATGAACCCGGGCAGGCGGGGCGAGCCCTTCTCGGGGTGCGCCGCGCCGTGGATGGTCAGCGCGACGTGGGCGAGGAACCGCTCCTTCTGCGGGTTGGAGCCCACGTACTCGGCGGGCGTGTCGCCCGGGTCGAGATCGTCGGGGGCCTCGGCGAACGCGTCGGTGATGAGCTCGCCGGCGTCGTCGTCCTCGCTCGTCGTCTCCGGCGCGGCGTCCTGCGCGAGGGTCAGCGTGTACCCGCTCTGGAGCGCGCTGGCGGAGGGGTCGCTGAGCGAACGCAGGACGGGACGCTCGCCGGCGTCGTCGCCCTCGCCGTCGGGCGCGGGATCGGTGGCCTCGGGCTCGGGGAGCGGGTCGACGGGCGTGTCGGTGTCGAGCGGCGGGGCGTCTTCGATGACGGTCTCGCTCGGGGTCGTTGCGCCTGTTTCGAGCTGGGTGATGACGGCGCGCTGGGCGTCCGTGAGCTCCACTTTGTAGAAGAGCTTCCCGGCGCCGGCCCACAGGAACGTCGCGCCGATGGCGAGGCGGAGCAGGACCGGTGAGAACGAGAGAGCGAAGCGGTCGATCGAACGCATAAGGGAGGCTCCGGCAAACGGGTGCACCATCATGGTAGGGGACGGGGGAGAGGCGATTTCGCCCGGCGTCCTCGCGGGTATCATCGGCGCGCCGTGCGGGCGTGGCGGAATTGGCAGACGCGCGAGATTTAGGTTCTCGTGTCCATATTGGACGTGGAGGTTCGAGCCCTCTCGCCCGCATTCTCCGGATAACCCCGCGGACGTGGATAACGCGTGAACAGCGGGGCTGGGGGTTGGTCTCGCGGCCGGCCGCGGTAGAATCCCCGTCGAGGAGCCTGCACGGACGCATGCGCATCACACCGCCCACCATCCCGCACCATCTGGCCAAGGCCTACGGCATCGCGCCGACCGCCAAGGCGTCGCCCGTGCGCGCCCCGGAGACGCTCGCGCGTGTCGGCGCCCAGAACGATCAGGCGTCATCGACGGCGATGAAGCAGCTCGTGGCGGGGGTCGTGCAGGGCGGGATCGATTTCAGCGGCGTCGAGCCGGCGCCCAGCGCGCCCGCGATGGCCCTCTACCGCCACCCGGCGGACCAGAACGCCGCCGCGACGGCCGTTCACGCCGGTCGGGTGCTGGATATCCAAGGCTGAGTAGACTGCGAGCGTGAAGACGCTTGGCGAGATCATCGGGCACACGCGGGCGCTGGGCGTGCTGGCGTCGTCGCTGCGCTCGGGGCGCGTGCACCACGCGTGGGTGTTCCACGGCCCCGAGGGCGTGGGCAAGCGCACCGTCGCGGAGGCGTTCGGGCTCGCGCTGCTCGACGAGACGACGCGGGTCGAGGGCGACGCGATCATCAGCGACGCGAAGAGCCCCACGCGCGCGCTCGCCGACAGCGGCGTGCACCCCGACCTGCACGTGGTCACGAAGGAGCTGGCGCGGTTTAGCGAAGACGCCTCGGTGCGTTCGCGCAAGCTGACGAGCATCCCGAAAGAGGTGCTGGTCGAGCGGGTCATCGGGCCCGCGGCGCGGTCGGCGCAGATCAAGAGCAACGCGCTGGCGAGGAAGGTGTTCATCGTTGATGAGGCCGAGCTGATGAACGACGCCGGGCAGAACGCCCTGCTCAAGACGCTCGAGGAGCCGCCCGAGGGGACGGTGCTCGTGCTCGTGACGTCGAGCGAGGACCGGCTGCTCGCAACGATCCGCAGCCGCTGCCAGCGCGTGGCGTTCGGCCCGCTCTCAGAACCAGAAATGGACGAGTGGGCGCGCCGGGCGGGGTTCACGAACCGGCGCGCGATGACGCTCGCGGGCGGGCGCCCGGGCGCGGCGGAGCAGGCGGAGGCGACGGGGCTCGACGGGTGGCTCGATCGCCTCGACCCGATGCTGCGCGACGCGGAGCGCGGGGTCTTTTCTGCCGAGCTTGGCGGGGTGATGAAGACGCTGATCGACGACTGGGCGAAGGCGCACGTCGAGACGCACGAGGGGGCGAGCAAGGACGCGGCGAACAAGGCGGGCACGCGCAAGCTGCTCGAGCTGCTGAGCGAGCGGGTGCGCGCCGGGATGCGTGCGGCGTCATCGGACGCGACCGCGAACCGCGCCGCGCTCGAACGCCGGGCGCGCGAGCTGGAGCTCATCGGCGAGGCGGAGCACCACGTCGCGCGGAACGTCAATCTTCAGCTGGCGATGGAGAACCTCGCGGCGCAGCTGTCCGTGAACTCCTGATATTTTTCTTGGCGCGTTCGCCTCCGCGTCGTACGCTTGGCAAATCATGGTCCTCTGAAGCAATAGCACACGCTCGTTTTCGCTCGCGATTGCTCCCGCGTGCAGCGCACTGCACGCCACGAGGATTCCCCCACATGCAACCCGATGTTCCTTCCGTCGCCGGCGGAGGCGATGGCCTCACGCTCCGCGCGATCGCGTTCCGCATCCGCGGGGCGCTGGCGTGCACGTACAGTCTCGTGCTGATCGAGCAGGGCGCGGCCGCCGCGCAGCCCTGGGTCCTCGGGCTGGCGATCAACGGGGTCATCGCCGGCGACCCCTCGTTCCTGTGGTTGGTTGCGGGCACGGCGCTCGTGTACATGGCGGCGGGGACGCTGCGCCGAGCCGTTGACACGCGTGTCTACGCGAGGCTGAGCATCGCCCTGACCAGAGAGACGGCGAACAGGTTGTCTGACGCCGGGACGGCGCGCCCGGCGCTCGTTGTTCGCACGGACCTCGCTGACGAGTTCGTCGATTTCTTCGAGCGCTACCTGCCGGCGGCGGTGCACACCGGGGTGTCCGCGCTCGGGGGGCTGGCGGCGCTCGTGCTGATCGATGTCCGGCTCGCGATCGGCTGCCTGGTGATGATCGTGCCCGTGGGCGCGGTTCATGTCTGGTACACGAAGCGATCCTACGCGCTGACGGGCAGGCGCCACGACGCGATGGAGCGCCGCTTGATGGTGTTTGGGCGGGACGATCTGCGCGGGCTGCGCGGGGTCCTGGAGAGGCTGCGTCGTCTGCGGGTCGCGATCTCAGACGCCGAAGCGGCGTGTTTCGCGTTCATCGAGCTCGTGTCGCTCGCTGTGGTGCTGTGGGCGGTTGCGCGACTCGCGGGGGACGAAGCGGCAACGCCCGGGAGCGTCTTCGCTGGGTTGGCGTACGTGGTCATGGCGCTGAGCGCGTTCGAGACCGCTCCGCTCGTCGTGCAGCAAGCCGCGAAGCTCCGTGAGATCGGGACGCGTGTGTGATGCGCCGGGCGGACGCGGTAGGGCTCAGCCCTCGACGCTGAGGCGGGCCGCGGGCTGGGAGGTCGTGGCGACGGGCGGGGCGCCGGCGTCGCGTTCGGCCTTGAGCTGGTCCATGAGCATCACCCACGTCTCGCGCTCGTACTCGAGCAGGGAGATCGCCTCGTCGGCCGGGCCGGTCTCGTGGGTCATGTTGGCGTCGGTGAGGCGCTGGTACACGTAGGTGTAGAGCGCCGAGAGCTTGGAGCACAGCTCGGGGTCGACGTCCGGGCGGAGGATGTTGATGAGCTCGAGAACGATGTCCTTAGACTTGATGATGTTCTCGAAGGCCTTCTCGTAGTCCTTCTCGGCGAGCCCGTCGCGCCCGATGCGGGCGAAGCGGAGGCCGCCCTCGAGCAGGAGCAGGCGCAGCTCTTCGGGGCTGGCGCTCATGACCTTGGTTCGGAGGTAGGCGTTGGCGGTAGCGTTGGGGGCGTCGGTAGTCATGTCGATCTGGTGATCGGCGATCGGCGCCGCCTTGCTGACCGGAAATGAACGAAACGGGTTATTGGTCGTCGGGGGATCAGTTCCCGATCGCCGCGAGCGACGACTGCTGACCCTGGAGCGAGGCGATCGCCTTCTCCATCGCGAGGAACTGCTGCTCGAGGCGGGCCCGCTTGATGTCGAGCTGGTCGGAGAGGTTGAGGATCCGGTCCTGCTGCAGACGGATCTGCGTGTCGAAGGTGTTCTTGCGCCGGGTGAACCGCCCGTCCACGAAGTCGGTGAGCGACTCGGCGTACTGGGCGATGTTCTCGAGGACGCCCAGGCGGGTGAACCCGGCCTCGCCCGTGTTGGGGGTCGTGACGCCGGGGATCGGGTTGCCGTCGCTGTCGAGCACCGGGACGTTGTCTTCGACCTCCTCGGCGTCGAGCGCGGCGACGAGGTCCTGCACGCCCTCGGGGTCGGCCTCGTAGGCGGTGCGGAACTTGGCCGAGTCGAACGCGAGCTTCCCGCCCTCTTCGATCGTGAAGCCGATCTGGGTGAGGTTCTTGTAGACGCCGTCGACGCCCGGGGCGTTGGTGAGGACGAGGCGCGAGAGGGTGTTCTTCACGCTCTGGGCGGTCGAGTCGCCGAGCAGCACGCCGCGTTCCTGTGTGTCGCTGTTGTAGCGCGTGTGGAAGTCAACGCGGTCGAGGACGTTGTTGAACGCGTCAACGAAGAGCGTGAACCCGGCCTCGATGCTCTCGATGTCGCGCGAGACGTTGATCTGGACCGCTTCGTCCGAGGCGCTGGCGAGGTTGATCGAGACGCCCTCGATCACGTCGCTGAGCGTGTTCGTGCGGCTGGTGATCAGGAACCCGTCGGCGGGGTCCTCGGAGCCGAAGAACGCGACGGCGTCCTGCCCGCGGGTCAGGGAGTTGAGCCCGAGGTTCTCGCCGAAGGTGTCCACGACGACGCGCCCGCGCTCGCCCGAGGTGAGCGAGGTGATGACGAGTCGGTGGGGGGAGGGGCCCGAGCCGGAGGAGACGATCGACGCGCTGACGCCGGCGCCGGCGTCGTTGATCGCGTTGACGATGTCCTGGAGCGTGTCGCCCGTGTCGAGGTCCACGACGACCTCGCCGGAGCCCACGAGCTGGTTGGGCGCGCCGCCCGAGAGGTCGGCCGTCCCGGCGAGGCGGAGCTTGGAGGCGACGGTGCCGGCGGTGTCTTCGACGATGAGGGCGGCGGGCCCGCCGGCGTCGTCAACGATGACGATGCCGTCCCCGTCGTCGTTGATGCGCGCGCTGACGTCGGCGCCGGCCGCGTTGATCTTGCGGAGCAGGTCGGCGACGGTGCGATCGTCGGAGCCGAGGCTGATGGTCGAGGAGACGCCGTTGGAGTCGGTGACGCGGAACGAACCGGTCCCGATCCCTTCCCCGCCGCGCAGGTCGGCAAGGAGCGTGGCCTCCGAGACGTAGCGTGACTGGAGGTTGCCCGAGTCCACGGGGTCGTCGCTGCCGGCGGTGGCGATGTTCAGGTCGGCGGCGGCCTGCCCGGAGGCGTCGGCGATCTGGAGCTGCCCGCCGCCGCTGGTGTTGTCGGTGATGAGGAGCCCGTTGCCGGCGCGGTTGAGCGTCGCGGTGACAGCGCCGCCGGACTCGTTGTTGATCGCCTCGATGATCTCGCTGACGGACTCGTCGCCCGTGACGTTGACGGCGAACGCGGTGAGATCCGAGGTGAAGAACGCGATGGTCCCGCTGGAGACGCCCTGCCCGCCCGCGAGGTTCGAGGCGAGGCGGGAGTTGAGGCCGGCGAGGAGGCGGCGCGAGGAGAGCGTGCCGACGTCGGTGTTCGTGGTGGCGCCGCGGTCGATGAACCCGAGATCCACGGCGGCGGCCGAGGCGGTGGGGCCCTTGGTGACGGTGATGGTCCCGGCGCCCGCGTCGAGCTCGAGGCCCGCGCCGTCGGAGCTGATGTTCACGCTCACGGCGCCCGAGGTCTGCGACTCGATGCGCTCGATGAGGTCGTCGACGGTCACGACGGGGGGCGCGTCAACGACGGTGATGGTCGAGTCGGGGTCCTCGGGGTCGGGCTCGGTGTGGGCGAGCTGCCCGAGGACGATCGCGTAGTCGGTCCCGTCAACGTTGATGGTGAAGTCGGTGGGGGGGGCGACGCCGCCGGAGCCGAAGGAGACGCCGTTGCCGTCGTTGAGGATCGAGAGCGAGGTGTCGCCCCCGATGGTGAGCACCTGGGAGCCAGCGATCACGCCGCCCGCGTCGGTCCCGGCGATGCCGAGCCCGGCGGCGGTGGTGGACCCGAACTGATCGACGACCTTGAGGCTGCCGGCGCCGCCCGAGGAGTCCTCGAGGCGGAACCCGTAGCCGTCGACGCTCGCGGTCACCTCGACGCCGGAGGCGGAGTTGATGGCGTCGAGGACGTCAGAGACGGTGACGGCGCGGGAGAGGTCGATGGTGGCCGAGTCGCCGGCGCCGTCGGTGATGACGATTTTGCCGCGCTCGACGCCGAGGCCGCCGTTGAGGTTCTCGAGACGGGTGTTGGAATCGAGGCGCCCGCCGCCGACCTCGAACGCGAGCTGGTCGAGCCCGAGCGCGGTGCTGTCGCGGTCGGCGAACCCGCGGGAGATGCGCGAGTCGGTGGTGACGAGGCGGTCAACGACGAAGTTGTAGCTGCCGATCGCCGCGCCGGCGCCGGCCGAGGCGGTGAGCACGGAGTCGTCGGAGCTGGTGGCGCTCGCCCCGCGGAAGAGACGGTTGACGTTGAACGCTTTGGCGGCGGTGTTGAGCCCGAGGACGGCGGAGTTGAGGTCGAGGAAGGCGGCCTGCTGGCTCTGGAACTCGATCAGGCGCTGCTGGGCGAACGCGCGCGGGCGCGCTTCGATCGACAGGAGCTGATCGATGATCTGCGCCGAGTTGATGCCGCTCACAAGACCGACGCTGCTCTGGATCGTGCCCATCGTGCGGACTCCCTTCCGTAGAGACCGCGATCCTCTCGCAAGCGGGAGGCCAGCCGGAAGGCCGGGCGGTCGTCGGCGGGGCGTCCTGCCGTGCCGAGAATGATTCGTTCTGTCGCGTCGCGTTTTAGGCGGCGCGTCGCAAGGCGGACGCCGGCGCGGTGTGCGGCGACGTGGCCTGGCGGGCGGTGGGGCGGTCGAGCCCCGCGGCGCGCAGGCGGAGCACGTCGTGCGCCCAGCCGGCGAGTGTGCGGTGGAACATCGCCTCGGCGTCCTGCCGGGCCTGCTCTGCGCGGATGTTGCCGAGAATCGCCATCGGTTGCGCTCCTCACAGAAGCTCTCGCCGCTCGCGTCTGGCTCTTGGTGTATCGACTCGAGGCCTGCGAGGGCTGAAGTTTTCGGACGCTGCGGGCCAGCGCCCGCGCGGTCACGCACGTCATCGACCCGCGGCGGGCCCGACTTTCGTCGGATCCGCGAACCCGCGGCGCGCCGGCGTCCCCGCCCCGCCCGATAACATGCCCCGATGGACACCTCCACCCTCAGCATCGACGCCCGCGCCGCAGGCGAGGACGCGCTCCGCCGGACCGAATGGCTCCTGACCAGCGGGCACGGCGCCTACGCGATGGGGACGGCCGCCGGGACGTCGACCCGCCGCTACCACGGGCTGCTCGTCGGGACGCTGTGCCCGCCGGTCGAGCGCGTCGTCGCCCTCTCGTGCGTGCGCGACCGGGTCACCTCCGGCGCGCGCTCGCAGGACCTCGCGTCGTTCCGCTTCGCCAGCGAGACCGGCGGCGTGACGCACCCCTGCGGCCTCCAGCGTCTGATCCGGTTCAGCGCGGGCGAGACGGTGCGCTGGGACTACAACCTCGGCTGCGGCGACACGGCCTCGCGCGAGCTGGCGATCGGCGAAGGGCGCAACCGCGTCGAGCTGACGTGGCGTCTGGCGTGCGAGGAGGAATCACGTCTGGAGGTTGCGCCGATGACGGCGCTGCGCGGGTTCCACGAGCTGCACGCCGAGGAAGGACGCGAGCTGGGCGTCGAACGCGACGGCGAGGACGTGCTCGTGCGCATCGGCGAGCTCACGCTGCGCCTCAGCGCCGAGGGCGCGTCGTTCTCGGACGACCCGGAGTGGTGGGACAACTTCGAGCTCGAAGCCGAGCGTGCGCGCGGGTTCGATTCGCTCGAGCGGCTCTTCTCGCCCGGGCGGTTCGCGTTCGCGCTCCCGCCTGGCGGCGGGGAGGCGCGACTGGTTGCGTCGCTCGAGCCGGACGACCCCGCGACGCCGGCCGGCGGGCGCTCGCGGCGCGAACGGGGGCAGCTCGCCGAGCAGCACGTGTTCTCGCGCTGCCCCGCGCTCGAGAGCGACGCGAACGTGCGCGCGCTCGTGCGGGCCGCCGACGCCTTTGTGGTGCGCCGGCGCCTAGGTGGAGAGTGGTCCACGACGATCCTCGCGGGGTACCCGTGGTTCGCCGACTGGGGGCGCGACGCGATGATCGCCCTCCCCGGTCTGCTCCTCGCGACCGGGCGCACGGACGACGCGCGGGAGGTGCTCGCCACCTTCGCCCGTCACGAGCGCCGCGGGCTCGTGCCCAACCGCTTCGATGATTACGGCGGCGAGCCCCACTACAACACCGTGGACGCGTCGCTCTGGTTCCTGCACGCGGCGCGCGAGTACGCCCGCGTCGCCGGCGACGAAGGGCTCAGCGAGATCGCCCGCGCCTGCGGGGCGATCGTGGACGCGTACCGCGACGGGACGGACTTCGGCATCGCGATGGACCCCGCCGACGGGCTCATCCGCGCCGGCGGCGCCGAGACGCAGCTCACCTGGATGGACGCGAAGACCGGGACGACCGCGCACACGCCGCGCCACGGCAAGGCCGTCGAGATCAACGCGCTGTGGGTCCACGGGCTGCGCGTCACGGGCGAGCTGATCCCCGAGCGTGCGGCGGAGCTCAACGCCTTGGCCGACCGGGCGGCGTCGTCGTTCGCCGAGCGGTTCTGGAACGCGCGGCGCGGCTGCCTGCACGACTGCCTCATGCCCTCCGAAGGCGGCGGGTGGGCGCCCGACGAATCGCTCCGCCTCAACCAGCTCTTTGCCGCGAGCCTCGAGCACGGCCCGCTCACGCCCGCGCAGCGCGCCGGGGTGGTGGAGGTCGCGCGGCGCGAACTCCTCACGCCGATGGGGATGCGCACGCTCGGGCCCGGCGAGCGCGGCTACCGCGGGCGGTACCGCGGCGGCCCCGAGGAGCGCGACTCGGCGTACCACAACGGGACGGTGTGGCCGTGGCCGATCGGTTCCTACGTCGAGGCGTCGCTGCGGGCCGAAGGGTTCAGCGCCGCGTCCAAGGAGCGGGCCCGGCGCGAGCTCGCGCCGCTGGTCGCGTCGCTCGCGACGGACTGCCTCGGGCAGGTGGGGGAGGTCTTCGACGGCGACGGCCCCGAGCAGGCCCCGGGCGGGTGCCCGGCCCAGGCGTGGAGCGTCGCCGAGACGCTGCGGGCGCTCCTGCTCGCGCACCAATGAAAAACCGCCCCGCGCGTTGGCGCGGAGCGGTTTGAACAACGAATGATGCGGCAGTCTGATTAGGCCGCGCGGCGACGACGCACGTTGCTCTTGCGAGCGGTCGTGCGGCGGGTCGAACCGACCAGGCGGAGCTGGGGGCTCGAGCGACGCGAGGTGCTCTTGCGAGCCGTCGTCTTGCGAGCGGCGGGCTTACGAGCCGTGGTCTTGCGGGCGGTGCTCTTGCGGGCCGTCGTCTTGCGGGCGGCGGGCTTGCGAGCGGCGGGCTTACGAGCCGTGGTCTTGCGCGCGGTCGTCTTGCGGGCCGTCGTCTTACGGGCGGCGGGCTTGCGGGCCGTGGTCTTGCGGGCGGCGGGCTTGCGAGCGGTGGTCTTGCGACCGGTGGCCTTGCGGGCGGTGCTCTTGCGGGCCGTCGTCTTGCGAGCGGCGGGCTTACGAGCGGTGGTCTTGCGACCGGTGGCCTTGCGGGCGGTGCTCTTGCGGGCCGTCGTCTTACGGGCGGCGGGCTTGCGAGCGGTGGTCTTGCGACCGGTGGCCTTGCGAGCGGTGCTCTTGCGGGCCGTGGTCTTACGGGCGGCGGGCTTGCGGGCCGTGGTCTTGCGGGCGGCGGGCTTGCGAGCGGTGGTCTTGCGACCGGTGGCCTTGCGGGCGGTGCTCTTGCGGGCCGTCGTCTTGCGAGCGGCGGGCTTACGAGCGGTGGTCTTGCGACCGGTGGCCTTGCGGGCGGTGCTCTTGCGGGCCGTCGTCTTACGGGCGGCGGGCTTGCGAGCGGTGGTCTTGCGACCGGTGGCCTTGCGAGCGGTGCTCTTGCGGGCCGTGGTCTTACGGGCGGCGGGCTTGCGGGCCGTGGTCTTGCGACCGGTCGTCTTGCGGGCGGTGCTCTTGCGGGCCGTGGTCTTACGGGCGGCGGGCTTGCGAGCGGTGGTCTTGCGAGCGGTGGTCTTGCGAGCGGTGCTCTTGCGGGCCGTCGTCTTACGGGCGGTCGTCTTGCGAGCAGCGGGCTTACGGGCGGTGGTCTTCTTGGCCGTGGTCTTGCGAGCGGCGGGCTTGCGGGTGGTCTTGCGCGCCGTCGTCTTGCGGGCGGTGGACTTCTTCGCGGTGGTCTTGCGGGCGGCGGGCTTCCGCGTCGTCTTGCGAGCGGTGCTCTTCTTCGCCGTGGTCTTGCGGGCCGTGGTCTTACGAGCCGTGGTCTTGCGACCGGTCGTCTTGCGTGCGGTGGTCTTGCGAGCGGCGGGCTTCTTGGCGGTGCTCTTGCGAGCGGTCGTCTTGCGGCCGGTCGTTTTACGCGTCGGCGTTCGTCGTGCGGTGGATTTCTTCGCGGGCATAGGTAGGTCTCCGTGGGGAGCGACGCGTTCGCGGTGTGATTGGGTTGCCCCGCCGGCGGCGTCGCGTCTCGAAAAGGAAGTCGACGTGACTTTTCACCCCTCACGAAGAGAGCATGCACGTCGGAACGCCGGGGGAATCGGCCCTGCGCAGCATGGTGCATAAGTTTGGACGTGCATAATTTCAGAAAAAGTGTCAAAGTGGTCTCGTCACGACGGACCGCGAGACCGACGGGCGGCGCACGCGGACACGAAACTTCACGCCCCCGCACTCGACGGACCGAAAGGGCCCGCCCTTGACCCAGACGCAGACTCCACCGACACACGGCGCGTCCGGCGACTGGACGCCGGACTCCTGGCGCGCCCGCCCCGCCGCCCAGTCCGCGCCCTACGCCGACGCCGACACGCTCCGCGCCGCCGCGAAGCGCCTCAGCGCCCTCCCCCCCCTCGTCACCTCCTACGAGATCGAACGCCTCAAGGGCGAGCTCGCCGAGGCCGGGCGCGGCGAGCGCTTCGTCCTCCAGGGCGGCGACTGCGCCGAGACCCTCGACGAGTGCCGACCCGAGATCGTCGCCAACAAGCTCAAGATCCTTCTCCAGATGTCGCTCGTCCTCGTCCACGGCGGGCGCAAGCCGGTGGTGCGCGTGGGACGCTTCGCGGGGCAGTACGCCAAGCCGCGCTCCAAGCCCACCGAGACGCGCGACGGGCTGGAGCTGCCCAGCTACTTCGGCGACCTCGTCAACCGCCCCGGTTTTTCAAGGGATGAACGCGAACCCGACCCGTGGCTCCTCGTCGAGGGGTACAAGCACGCGGCGCTCACGCTCAACTTCGTGCGCGCCCTCGTGGACCACGGCTTCGCCGACCTCCACCACCCCGAGCACTGGGACCTGTCCTTCTTCGAGCACGCCGACCTCCCGGCCGACCTGCGCGACGAATACCGACGGACCAGCGCCAGCCTCGCCGAGGCCCTGCGCTTCCTCGAAGCGCTGGGCGAGCAGGGCATCGACGAGATCACACGCGTCGGGTTCTACACCAGCCACGAGGGGCTCAACCTGGAGTACGAGTCCGCCCAGACCCGGCGCGTGCCCCGGCGAGAGGGGTGGTACGACCTCTCCACACACCTGCCCTGGATCGGCGAGCGCACCCGCGATCTCGCCGGCGCCCACGTCGAGTTCTTCCGCGGCATCGAGAACCCCGTGGGGGTGAAAGTCGGACCCGACGCCGACCCCGGCGAGGTCGTCGAGCTCGTGCGCACGCTCAACCCGCGCCGCGAAGAGGGCAAAGTGGTTCTGATATCTCGCATGGGCGCCGAGCGCGCCGCCAAAGCGCTGCCGAAGATTATCGGAGCTGTCTCCTCCGCCGACGTCCCCGCCCTCTGGCTCTGCGATCCGATGCACGGGAACACCCGTTCGACCGGCTCGGGGGTAAAGACGCGCCGCTTCGACGACATCCTCAGCGAGCTCGAGGCTGTGATGGACGCCCATGATTCCCTCGGGACCGTGCTGGGCGGGGTGCACTTCGAGCTCACGGGCGAGGACGTCACCGAATGCGTCGGCGGCGGCGCTGGCGTGACCGAGGACGACCTCGCCGCCCGCTACACCAGCCTCTGCGACCCCCGCCTGAATTACGCCCAGGCGCTCGAGATGGCGTTCCGCGTCGCCCGTCGCCTGCGTCCGTAAGCCCGACGCGTCTCAAAATCATCCGAAACGCTGAAGCCGCCCCGCGAGCGGTCCGATACCGCCGGTGCGCCAACCGGTGCAGAAAGACGACGCCGCATGAGCCTCGCCCCCCACAACGCCGTGAAGATCGACGCGTTCCGCGTCCGTGCTCCCGGCCCGGACCGTCGGCGCTCGCCGCGGTTCGACGCGTTGGGCCCCGGCGAGATCCGCTCGACCGCGGGCGACACGCTCGGTTCGATGCGACTGATCGACGAGAGCGACGGCGGGATGGCGTGCGCCACCGGAGCCGACGTCGAGATCGGTCAGGTCGTCACCGTCCGCGTCGGAGGCGCTACAGAGTGCTGGCGCCCGGCTGTCATCGTCAGCGCGCGCTCGACTGCGGCACGATCAAGCGCCTGGGCTTGATGTACCAGCGCCCGCTGTCGGCCCGTCGGGCCGCATAAGCGCCCACTCGGCCCGGTAACGGGCGGCCATCACATCAAGAGCCGACGGGATCACCCGGATCTGCGCGACCACCGTCGCGAAGTTCACGTCCCCGTTCCATCGCGGCGCCACGTGCGCGTGCAGATGCTGGGGCACCCCAGCGCCGCCGGCCGCCCCCTGGTTGATCCCGATATTCAGCCCCTGCGGGTTGAGCGTGCGCTCGGCGAGCCCCGCCGCGAGCGTCACCAGCGCCCACAGCGCCGCCTGCTGCTCCGGCGCGTACTCGGTCAGCGCCCCGCGTCCTTCCCCCAGCGCCGCGAGCAGATGCCCGTTTGTGTACGGGTAGCGGTTGAGCAGGATCATCCCGCCCGTGGCGCCCGAGCCCACCCGCGCGATGACGTGGTTCTCGACGTCGCGCTCCGGCGCCATCCAGTACTCGCTGAGAAAACACCCGCTCGGCGCGGCGCCGCGCGGGTCGCACTCGCCGGTTGAACCGTCCAGCGCCCGCATGTACGCGTCGCGCCACGGCGCCGAGACCGCTTCCGGTCGGCGCGCGTACGGGTCAGGATCGCGGGGATTCGTGGCCATCTGAGAGGTCTCGTCCGGCGCGGAGTGTACACTCGTGCCCCGGTACCGAGGGAAGAAGGAGCAAGCCATGTTCGAGAGCGTCGCCGTATCGTCCAAGGGGAAAGCCGAAGCACTGGTCGTCGGCGTGTTCGCGGGCAAGTCGGGGGCCGCCCCGCTCGACGCCGACACGAAGGCCCACGCGCATGCGGCCGCCATCGAGCAGGCACGCAAGCTCCCCGAGTGCAGCGGCGCGGTGGGGACGCTCGGCGAGGTGTTCACAGACGGACGCTCGCCCCAGCGGGTGCTGGTCGTCGGGCTGGGCGACAAGAAAGACCTCACGCTCGAAACCTTCCGCCAGTCGATGACCGCCGCGTACAAGCGCCTCGCCGCGGTAAAAGCCGCGACGGCCGAGCTCGCTCTCGCCGGCCCGCTCACCGCCGCCAAGATGGATCTGGAAGAGGCGGGGCGCGCGGCGGGCGAGATCGCCTCGCTCATGGCCTACGACTGCGACCGCTTCAAGGGCGCCGAGGCCCGCAAAAAGCTCAACAAGCCCAAGCTCGCCCTGCGATCTGACGACAGCGCCTTCGAGCGCGCGATGAAGCGCGGCGTGGCGATCGGCGCCGGCGTCAACGCCGCGCGCGAGTGCTCCGACACCCCGCCCAACATCGCGACGCCCAAATGGATGGTCGCCCAGGCCCGGGCGCTCGCGCGCAAGCACGACACGGTCAGCGTCCGCGTGATCGAGGGCGCGGCCCTCGCCAAGGAGCGGCTCGAAGGCCTGATCAACGTCGGCAAGGCCTCGGAGAACGCGCCCTGCCTGATTCGCATCGCCTACACACCCGCCAACGCCGCCAAGTCGGCCAAGCCGATCGTCCTCATCGGGAAGACGATCACCTACGACACCGGCGGTCTCTCCATCAAGCCCTCCCCCAGCATGGCGGGCATGAAGCACGACATGGGCGGCGGCTGCGCCGCGCTGGGCGCGATGCACATCATCGCGTCGGTCGTCAAACCCAAGCGCCCGGTCATCGCGCTGCTCCCCGCCGCCGAGAATTCCATCAGCGACGAGGCGTACCGCCCCGACGACGTCCTGACCTTCCGCAACGGGAAGACCGTCGAGATCACGAACACCGACGCCGAGGGGCGCCTCGTGCTCGCCGACGCCCTTTGCTGGGCGTGCGACAAGGAAAAGCCCGAGTGCATGATCGACATGGCGACGCTCACCGGTGGCGTCGTCGTCGCGCTCGGCTCGACCTACGCGGGCCTGTGGAGCGATCACGACAAGCTTCGCTCGCGCATCGACGCCGCGGCGGACATGACCGGCGAGCGCGTCTGGCGCCTCCCGCTCCACGACGAATACACCGAGATGATGAAGTCGAGCGTCGCCGACCTCGTGAACTCCAACCCGAACCGCAAGGCCCACCCCATCCAGGGCGCCGCGTTCCTCCGGCAGTTCGTCGATCCCTCGGTCCCGTGGGCGCACATCGATATCGCCGGCACCTGGGACGTCGAGTCGCCGACCGGTCCGTTCGCCCGCGGCGCCACCGGCTTCGGCGCCCGCCTGGTCGCGCGTGTGATCGAAGACTGGTAAGCAGCCGGCAGCTATTCAGTATCCTGACGCCGCGACAGCATCATCGCCAGCGCCCGCTGCGCTGATTCGAGCGACGCGATCGCACGAGTGTTCTCCGTGACGACCCGCAGGAGCTGCTCGAGCTGCACGCGCTGTTCCATAATCCGCTCGTGCGCCTGCCCGAGACGCTGCTCGCGCCCGGCGCCCGACCGGCGCTCGAGCATCCACATCAGCGCGATCAGCCCCGCCACCCCCGACTGCGCCGCCAGGGTGAACACGTCTGCTTCCATCCCTGCGCTCCTTACCCGAACCGGATGTAGTCCACTTCGTACGCCATGCTCACCGTCCGGCCGTGCTCGATCGGTCCTGTGGGTTTCATCCGTAGCAGCGACATGCTTGCGAGGATCTTCCCGCTCGGCAGGACCAAGGCGCCGGTGAGCACGGCTTCAGCGCGATCCTGGATCAGCTCGATCTGATCCCACAGATCGTCGTCGTCTGCGCCGATCAGCCGCCCGGTCTGGACGACGCGCAGCTCGAGATCCTCAACAACAACGGTCGTGTGCTGCAGATCGTCGAGCGTGAGCGGGGGAAGAAAGAGCGATCCCACCGGCTTGATGGCAAACCGCTGAGGGCCGGAATCAAACAGCGCCTGCCCACTGATCGTGCTTCCCATAGCTACTTACTCCCCTCGTCCGACGAAGCGAGCGGCCGTGCGACGCCGTCCTCTGACACCGCACGGCACACGATCCGTTGAACAGGACCGCTCCCGCCGTGGAGGGTGTGCTTCACCCCGATGACAACGACGATCGCTTCGACGGTCTCGGCGTACGCGCTCGCGCCGGACGGCGCCGCAGTAAACCGCAGTGCGCCCTGATCACCGGGCGCCACGCCGTCGAGCAGCCCGGCGGTCTCGGCCGTTGTTTCTCGCTCGATCACAAGCTCAACGGAGATATCGGCGGCATCGAGAAACGTCGCGTACGGCCCGCCGTCGGTCCATTCTTCGATCACACGCTTCGCAGTAGTGCTTGTCGTGATTGCGCGAACGCCCGTGAGGGTCGTTCCCATGAGATTCACGCTCCTCGGTTCAATCCAAAGCATGCGGGTTACTCCCTCACCAGACGCGCCGGCTGCACACGACGAACACGGTCAACGAGACCATCGCCGTCCGTGTCGAGGCGTGCGCAGACACGCCGGAGCTCAGCGCGGGCACGCTGGCCATACCAGGACGATCGGGCCCAGAAAGGATCGCTCGTTTCCGTCCTCGATGACGCAGCGGCGTACACGAGTTCCAGCGTGCCGAGCGCGATCAGACGTACAACGCCAGCTTCTGCGAGAACGGTGAGCGCAGACTCACTCTGACTCTCCCAGCCGTCAACGCCGAGAGAACGCGTGACACGCGACTCCGCTTCAGCGATCTGGATGTCAAAGGAAGAAATGCGCAGAGACAGTCCGGTTCCTTCGGCTGGCGGAACGAGCGGTAGTTCCGGCTCGGCTCGCAGGACTGACACCGACAGCGAGGTCTCACTGATCCGCTCGACAACCTCGAGCGTCATGTTGTCGACGACGGCAACCGCCCCTTGGTCAACTCGAACGGTGGCGAACTGTGCGCTCGCGCTCGTTAAGACCGTTCCGCTCAGCGCCGCGTCCTCCGTGCGCGCACGCGTCTGCGCGGTAAAGGCGACGTCCCTGAACACATTGGGTTCGAACACGACAAGATCACGATCTGTCACCAAAGCCATCGCGGTCTCCCAGAGGCGAAGAACGATTTCAGGCACCCGGACATAGCCGGAAGAAAGCCCGCCGACAGCGACAAGCCGACGGCGGGCACACGGGAGGAGAGAGTCAATCCTCGATCACACGTCGTCACCGAGCCCGTTGATGACGCCGTGCGCGTTCTCGTTCCTGAGCTCGAGCGTGTATTCGCCGATCACCTGGCCGGTCTCACTGTCTCCGCCAGAGGCCAGTCGCTTGAACTGGAAGCTCCGCCCGGCGAGAGGTAGCACGCTCGTGCGCGTAGAATCAAGAAGAATCACCGTGTCCTTGGGAACCCAGCGGCTCACGATCACGCGAGCAACGCCAAAGTCGCTCTCATACACACTCACGATGTCCTTGAGCGTCGTGTCCCCAGGCACGTACCCACGCCTGTCCCCGACCATCTGATTGATCCGGCGCTTCTGAGCACCGTGACACACGATGGTGTCGATCGATGCGCTCGATTGTTCCCATATCGTTCGCATCATCGTGTTCAGGATCGCTTCTGTCAGCAGATTTGCACCGCCCCCTTCGCCGAGCGGTAGCACAGAATCACCTGGTGTATGCACGTTGCTCGCCAGCTGCCCGAGCACACCGTTCATCGTGCGGCGTACCGTTCCTGCACCCTCCGGATCCGCAGTGGGCGCCACGCCGTTGATCACGCAGTTTTCCAGATCCCGAAGCAGTTCACGCAGCCGTTCCTGCATCTGGTACTGCAGCTCGTCTTCAACGCCAATAGTCGTCGCCGCGAGCTGCGAGCCGCTCACCTCTACCGCAGAAGTGAAAATCTGTGCGTAATTCTGCTTCCTCGCACGGTTCGTAAATCGCACCGCCGGCGAATCCGCACCCTCCAGCGCCGCGTTTCCAAGGATGTACAGCTTCTGGCCGTCAGCGAGCGCTTCCGAGCTCGTGCCGCCGTACCCGCGCACCACCGTCAGCTCGTCGTCCGTCACGCTCGTTACGAGCAAGATCTCGCCCGACCCCTCCGGTCGCACCTGATCCCCAGCAAGAAAATGCGAACCGTTCGAAACCTCGAACGAAGTCGCGGCCGTCGCGTTCGGCGTGAACGAACTCTCGTCAATCACATCCGTGTTCGGCAGCAACGAGTCCTCGAGCCACTCGTGAACCGTGCTGCGCGCCTCACGCCTCGGATCTCCTAGATGATCCAGCAACGGCGTCTCGTGCGGACTGATCAGCCCGATGATGTCGCTGACGTCCTCTGCGATCTCAGGCAGTCCCGCCCCCGCCGAATACGTTGCCTTACCAGTAAATGCCATCGTTGCGCTCCCTTTCATGATTGCTCGTTCTCATCGCCCCCTCATCCGCGCCGTGCCCAAACCTCATCACGCGTGCTCGCGCCGCACCCGCAAATACCGAAGCAACGAGGCCCGGTCCCCATTCGCCGCAGCGTCTCGCGCCGTTGCGAGCGTGTTGTCCGAGCGCCGCGTCGGCTTCACCGCCATTGGGGAGCCGTCAATCCGCATACTGCGGAAGAGCAACGGCTTTCGATCCTTCAACGCGGCGATCAGTTCCTCGACGCCAGCGTCCGGCTCGTTCGCAGCAGCGCGCTCGATCAGCAGCCGCACGGTCTCAGGATCAACCGCGCCCGCCTTGGCAATCGCCGCATCGAGCGCACTGTGCGCGTCGCGCGCGATCAGCGTCTCCTTGGCGGTCGCCAGCTCGCTCTCAAGTTCTACAACCCTCCCGGCGAGCGTCGCGAGCCGCGCCTCAAGATCCGCCGCCTCTTCCATCGCGTGCTCATCCTCTCCGGTCTCATCCACAACCTCATTACCGTCGCGCGTCGTATCGTCCATCACTTGTCTCCTGCTCTCCGCTGCAGCGCCCGCGCCGCGCGGTGGTGTTCCGTTCAGTCCGAACCGCCCGTGTACCCAAGCTCGCGAAGCACGTCGCCAGCCGGAACGCCAAGACGCTGCTTCGCCTCCGCCGCGTCAAGACGTGCCGCCACATCGCCCGGCAGCGCATCGGGCCACTCGATGCGAACCGACCGCTCCGCCGGCGTCGTCTCCAACTCCCCATCGATGTGCATCAGCGACAACGCCATCCCCAGCGCGTCGCTCAGCGCCCGCCCGTACGACGCACGCTTGCGCTCCGTCTTCGCGAGCAGCCCGATCAACGCCACCCGCAGCGCGTTCGCGCTCGACAGCTGGCCGATCTTCCCCGAGAGCACGCCCGCAGCGACGGGCGTCACGCCCGACGTCTTATCCAGCGCCTCCCGGATCTCGCGGATGTGCCGCTCCTCGCTCGGGCTCGCGCCGTCCCCGCCGAACGCCTCTACACTCGCGTCAGGGTTATCCGTGCTCCACACCCGCCCCGGCCCGATCCCCGCCGACCCACCCTCGGCGAACCCCTCGATCCCCTTCGCGAGATACATCTGAAAACTCTGCAGCGTCACCCGGTGCGCCCGGTCGCTCAGTCGCGTGTTCAGTTCGTCCTGCAACGGCGCCAAGGGCTCCACGTCGCTCACGCCGGAATGCGAAAACGGTTCGCTCGCGTTCTGCGCGTGCGCCACCGGCGTCCGCCCCAACCTGTTCACGCTCTCGTGCACCAGCTCCTCGTCGAGGTACACCTGCCGCGCCGTCGCGCTGAGGATCTCAAGCCCCCTCGACACCGCGGGCTCGTCCTCCCCCGCGCCGATCCGTTCCTGCTCCCACACAAGCACGACCGCGCGGAGCGATCGGAAGTCGCCCGGCTCCAGCACCGGGATCACCCGCGTCGCCGGCGCCAGCTCCAGCCGTACCCCGTCCCCGCCGCCCCGCACCACCAGGTCAGCGTGCCCGTACACGCTCCCAAGCAGCGCCATGTCCTGGATCAACGCCAGCCCGCCCGACCGCTCGAGCACCGCCTCCGCCGCCGCGACGACCGCGCCGCGCTTCCCCTCGTCGCCTCCCGAACCCACCACCCGCACCGGAGCCCCCGCGAGAAAATCAATCCCCGTCTGCACCCGCCACGCGATGTCGTTCTCGATCACCACCTCGCGGTCGTCGCGCCCCGCGTCCGCAAACCGCCTCGCCCCGCGCAGCCGCTCGGGCAGCCCCGCCACCTGCGCCAGCCGCCCCCGCCGCACCGAACCGCCCGGGCACTCGTTCCTGTAGTACGACCACAGAAACTCAAGCCTCGGCACAACATCCGTCTCGTGCCGCTCCACGAGCGACGCAAGCGTCGCCTCGTCAAGCCCGATCTCCGCAAACGCCCCAAGCTCATATCCCACGGTGTGGTCGCTCCGCACAAGGCCCGGGGCAAACGCCGCGACTCACGCCGCAGCCCGCTCAGCCCACACCCTTGCCCCCGCGACCCCGCCAGCGCGCACGACACCGCGCGATCTCCAGCGCCAGCGCGCAGAACGCCCACAATTCAACGAGCGAAAAAAATCTCAGGAAAAAACGAGGATCAGCCCGCCCGGTGACTCAGCCGTGCGCGCCAGCAGCGCCCTCGGCCGTCTCCACCCGGCTGTACCGGTCGAGATTGCACACCACCATCTCGCCGTCATCCTTCCGCAGCTCGAGCCGGTCCAGCCAGACCTTCCCGTCCGCCGTGTGCGCAAACCACGACCCGGTCTTGCCAGCGCCGTGCGCCACCACGACCCCCTCGACCGTAGAGGTGAACGTCCCCGTCCCGTGCGGGATCTGCTGCGTCACCAGAACCCGCTTCCCAACCTCGATGTGCTCAGCCGAAATCGTCATACCCCAAAGTGTACAAACTCCGCCCGCACTCTCCCGGGAGAAGGCGGACGAGTATGCCCCGCTCAGGGCGACGTGCGACAGACCGCAGGTCCGTGCCGCGATCCCCTCGCCTAGCCCCCTGCGCCCATCAACCCAACACACTCCGCCTCCGAAATCGCCTGCCCCGCCCCGATCACCCCCGAGCCCTCCCGCCCGCGCCTCACCGCCGCCCGCACGTTGTCCGCCGGACACGCCGCCACCACCGGCGCGTCAGACCCCATCCACACCAGCTCTCGCTCATCCCGCCCCGCCGACCTCGCCCCGTCAACCAGATCCCTCAGCGGGAACGCACGATCCAGCCGCCCAGGCGTCAACCGCTCCAACGCCTCCACGTCCGCCAACAAATGGCACGGCTGGACGCTCGCGATCACCCCCAACGCCCCGAACCGACCCACGTCGTCCGCATCAACGAACTGGACATGCTCAACCCGCTGCCCTCGCACCGACGAACCCGCAGCCTCTATCGCGTCAAGACACGACCGCACCGCCCCGTCCCCGATCGCGTGGGCGATGATCGGTAGCCCCGCCCCCTCCGCGTCCCGGACCGCCCCCGCGATCTCCGCCGTCGTCATCAGCGCCTCCCCGCACACCCGCGCCGGATCAGGATCGGCGTACGGCTCCAGCATGTGCGCCGTCCGCGAGTTCAAAGTCCCATCCGTAAAAATCTTCACCCCCGCGACCCACACCCGATCGTTCGCCGCAAAAGCCGGATCGCGCAGGCACGCCCTCATCTCCGCATGCAACGGCGCCAGACCCACCCGCACCCCGAGCTCCCCCCGCGACTCCAGCTCCCGCACCGCCCCAGCAAGCGCCAGATCCGTCCACATGTCGTGAACTTCCGTAAAACCGCGCGACGCCAGATCGTCACACGCAAGCCGCACCCGCGCCGTCAGGGCCTCGTGCGTCACCGCCGGCAACACCCGATCAATCAGCCGCCACGCCGTTTCAATCAGCAGACCCGTCGCCCCCCCGCGCGAATCCCGTTCAATCCGCCCGCCCGCCGGATCAGGCGTCGCCCCGTCGATCCCCGCAAGCTCCAGCACCCGCGTGCTCGCCGCCCCGCTGTGAATATCAAAGCTCCGCACCACCACACACCGCCCACCGCCGGCCGCGTGCAACTCGTCGTGCGCAGGCCACCGCCGATCGCTCCACCCCTCCACGCGCGCACGGATCGCCGTCACCCACGCCCCCGCCGGGAGACCCTCCGCCCGCTCAGCAATCAGTTCAAGCGCGTCGGCGGAGCTCCCGCACCCCGCCAGATCAACCGCTTCGAGTGCTTCCCCGTACGCGCCAAGATGAAGATGCGCATCCCGCCACCCCGCGGCCGGCCGCGCGATCACCCGCCCAGCCCCGCGATCAGCCGCCTCGCCGCCTCCCCGTCGCTGGCTTCCTCAGGAAATGGCAGACGCACAACGTCAAACCGCGCCCGCACGTCCACCCCCAACGCGTCAACGCCCACCGCCAACGGCGACTCGACATCCCGCATCCCGCCGACGGAGTCACACAGCGAGCGCAACCGGTCCGCGTCCGCGTTCAGCCCGCGCACAAGCGCCGCTTCTTCAGACGCAAACGGATGGGCGCCCATCAACGCGTCGCCGTCCACCACCACCCCGTCCCACTTCGCGAAATCCACCCAGACAGACGCCCACCGCACGTCCTCCGGCTCGCCGTGATAGATCGACCACCGATCCGCGATAGGGGGGTCGTCGTCAAGCTGCTCGGGCGATAGCAACACCCGCATCGCGCCAGGATCATCCGTCTCCTCTGGCAGGTGCAACACATGCTGCGACGCCAACAGCGCCGCCACCATCACCGGCCCGCACAGCCGCCCGTCCGCCGGATCAACCACAAACTTCCACGGCACGTAGTTGTCATCAAACTCCAGCGTCCCCGCCTTGTGCGCCCCAAGGAACGCCCGCGCCGCCAACACCCGATCGCTCGCATCGATTTCTTCGCTCATCCCCACAGATTACGCCATCTCTCCTCCCTCTCCCCATCTCCAATAGAGAGAGGACTGGGCGAGGGGCCAAACCAATCCCGAGCGCAGCGAGTGCCCGCGTTCCCTCCCTCTCCCATTGGGAGAGGGCCGGGGTGAGGGGCCAGATCAAACGCGAGCAAAGCGAGCCGCCAACCTTCACCCTCTCCCGCGGGGAGAGGGCAGGGTGAGGGGGCAAACCAACAGCGAGCCCAGCGAGCCGCCTCTTCATCCCCCTCTCCCCGAGGGAGAGGGGCAAGGGGAGAGGGAGCTCCCCCCGTTACGCCCCAACCGCCTCCGGCTCCGCAGCGTCCACGTCCGCCCGCGGGAACAGCGCCTCGCCCTTCTCGACCCGCGCCCCGGGCTCAAGCCCGCCCCACACGCACCGCTCCGCCAGCGACCGCGCATCGTTGGGATCCTGCCCGAACCGCTGCAGCATGTCCGCCATCGTCTCGGGCATCGCCGGAAGCAGCAGCGTCGCCGCGATACGCAGCGCCTCGGCGCAGTGGTAGAGAATCGTCCCCACCTCCTCCATCCGTGACTCGTCCTTCGCCAGCGTGAACGGCTTCGTCGCGTTCACGTACCCGTCCACCCGGCGCGTGATCGCCATCGCGCTCTCGAGCGCCTTCCCGAGATCGCACCCGTCCATCCCCTCGACCGCGCTCCCGACCAGCTCGCCGCAGATCTCAGGCCAATCATGATCCGCGTACGAATCCGACTGCGCCGCCGGGCACGCCCCGTCGAAGTACTTCGCGATCATGTTGCTCACCCGCGACGCCGCGTTCCCGATCCCGTTCGCCAGGTCCGCGTTGTACACCTCCACGAACTTCCCGTGCGCAAAGTCCGCGTCCGTCGCCCCCATCGGCCCCTGCGTCAGCAGGTACCACCGCACCGCGTCCGTCGAAAACGTCTCGCAGTACCCCCGAAGCGTCGGCAGATCGAGGAAATTCCCCAGCGACTTGCTCATCTTCCGACCCTCGCGGATCCAGTACGAGTGCGCGTACACACACCCCGGCAGGTCCTTCCCGAGCGCCATCAACAAACACGGCCAGATCACCGCGTGGAACCACAAAATGTCCTTCGCGATGAAGTGAACATCCGCCGGCCAGTACTTCTCCCGCTCGTCCGAGTCCACCACCGACAGGTAGTTAAAGAGCGCGTCGATCCACACGTACACCCGGTGACCCTCGTCCCCCGGCATCCGGATCCCCCACGCCGTCGCCGCGTCGCTCTCGTCGATCCCCCGCGACACCGGCACCCGCTGCAGCCCCTGCCTGATCCGCCCCAGCACCTCGTTCCGGCGCGCCTCGGGCTTGATGAACCCCGGGTTCGCCTCGATGTGCTCAAGCAACCGGCCCTCGTACTTCGCCAGATCGAAGAAGTAGTTTTGCTCGACCCGCTTCACCAACTCCCGCCCCGTCACCGGCGACTTGAACTCGTGCTCCCGCGCCACCGTCTCCGTGACATACTCCTCCTGCGACGGGTCCCACCACCCCTCGTAGTCCCCCAGCGCGATGTCCCCCTTATCCATCAGCCGCTGGATGTACTCCCGCACCTTCGAGGTGTGCCGCTCCTCCGTCGTCCGGATGAAGTCGTCGTACCCCAGGTTCATCTCGTCGAACGCCCCCCGGAACGCCGCCGCGTTCCGGTCCGCCCACTCGATGGTCGAGATCCCGCGCTCCGCCGCGCTCGTCACCACCTTCTCCGCGTGCTCGTCCGTCCCCGTCAAAAAGAACGAGTCCCGCCCCGACAGCGCATAAAACCGCGCCATCGCGTCCGCGAGCAGCGTCGTGTAGCAATGCCCGATGTGCGGCGCATCGTTGACGTAGTAAATCGGCGTGGTGACGTAAAACGTGGGGTGATCGGTGGTCATGCGCCGAGTGTACCGCCGACCCTCCCCCCTCTCCCTCGGGGAGAGGGGCCGGGGGTGAGGGCGAGATTTTCACGCGAGCGAAGCAGGCGCCTCTTCGTCCCCCTCTCCCCGAGGGAGAGGGGAAAGGGGAGAGGGAGGCGTCCCGAGACTCAGGCACATAGGCACCCCCCGGTAGACTGTTACGGTAGAGAGAGGTGACCGATGCCCGCACTTACAGCCATCGCCGCGCTCGTGGCCGTGACGCCCGTATTCCTTGGCGCTGCGAACCAGCACGCCGACCCGACAGAGCAAAGCGATGCGGTTCCGGCGGCCCCGGCGACTCCCGTCGAGCTCTGGAGCGCGCTCACCGCCCGCTACGAAGAGATCGATTACCTCGAGCGCAGCGGGTTTTTCGCGATGAACCTGCCGCCCGGAGCCCGCGAGGCGTCTAAAGTCGGGACACTCGGCGCAGCCCCCATCACCGTCAGACTTGAGCGAGGTGATGTGGATGTGATCGAGCATGCCCTGGTTGATGCTGGCGGCACGACCTTCCAAGCCGTCCCGGACGCATGGCTCGTGTGGAATATGGGGGTTGAGGAAATATGCGCTCAGATCTCGCGCAAGGAGATCGTCACTTCAGCTGAGGTCATGCGGCTCAACAGCGATACGTTCGGCCAGTCAACGTTCTACCAACCCGTGCTGTCTCTCGACATGCTTCTCATGACGGACGGCTCTCTCGATGCACTTCTCGGGGAACCTGTCGAGATAGTCGCCCCAGGAATTGAGACGTTCGACAAGCACTCAACGCATGGCACACTCCTTGGCTACTCGTTCTTGCGCGAACGCCCTGAAGACGCACGCTTCATCCGACTCAACGGCGCACGGGCGCGAGCAGGCCTCGTGATCGACAGTCGGACGGGCGTCCTCGCAGCTGGCGTCATCGATATTGACGCCGCAGATCTCGGGCTCTTTGAAAAGCGAGGAGCTCGGATCTGGCTTGGCATGGGCTTGGAGAAACCAGTGTTATCGCCTACGACGCCGCGCCCGGCGCCGATCAGCGAAGGGCGTGAAGTAGTCTCACTCGCGGAGTACAAGACCGCGGTGCACGTTTCGATCCTCAGCATGATCGACAAGCGCAGAGAAGAATTCGAGCAACAACTTGCGCAGGCAAACGAGCAGATCGAGGCACACGGTGCTGATCACCCGATGCGCCCGTGGGCCTTGCGCTGGAAAGAGAGAGTCGAAGGCTGGCTCGCGATGTCCCCCGCGGGGGACGAGTAGCTCTCACCCCCCAAACCCAAGCCCCTTCGACCCCAGCGTGCACACCGTCAGCTCCCCAAGCTCCCGCCGCGCCAGGTACGCGTTGAGCTGATCCAGCGTCACCCCGTCGATCTCCTCCGCCACCTCCGTCAGCGACCGCGCCCGATCCAGCCGCGCCACGTCCGCCGCCAGCGCGCTCGCCCGCGCGCTCGTCGATTCCCCGCTCATCACCAGCTTGGACTTCAGCCCGATCGTCGCCCGCTCCAGCTCCTCCGCCGTCACCGCGCCCTCGGGCGTGTTGATCCGGCGCAGCTCGCCAACGAGCACGTCTAGCGTCTCCTGCGCCCGCTCGGGCGTCGTGCCCGAGTACGACACCACACGCCCGTACTCCCGCGCCGTCGCGTACCCCGCCGACACCGCGTAGCACAAGCCCCGCTTTTCCCTGACCTCCGTAAACAACCGCCCCGACATCCCGCCCGACAGCACCGCTACCGCCAGGCGCTCAAGCACCGCGTCCTTGTCGCCCTCCGCCGGCGCGTCGTGCATCACCGCGATGTGCGTCTGCTCCGTGTCCGATCCGATGTGCTCGTACCCGCGCCCGCCGCACCCCGAGTACGCCACGCCCGCCGCGCTCCCGGACCACCCCGCGAGCAACCCGTTGAACTCCGCCTCGACCGCGTCTACGTCAACCCCGCCAGCGACCGCGATGATCGATCCCCTGGGCGCCGCGCACCGACCCCAGTGCTCCACCACGTCCCCGCGCGTCACGCCGTTGAGCCCCGCTTCCGTGCCCATCCCCGAGCGACCGAAGGGGGGCGGCGCGTGACGGTCCCGCGCCGCGAGCATCACCTTCGTCTGCGGCTCGTCGTCGAGCCCCTTGAGCGACTGCAACGCCAGCTGCCGCGCCGGGTCGATCGCGTCCTCGGAAAACGCCGGCTCGCGCAGCGAGTCCACCACGAGCGCCGCGACCTCCGAGAACCTCGCCCCGAGGAACGTCGACGAGTACTGCATGTGCACCGTCTGCAGGTCAGCAGAGCGCGACGCCCCGAGAAGATCAAACGCGTCCGCCTGCACCCGGGAGGACCGAGAAACCGACCCGCGCAGCAGCAGCTCCTCGAGCATCGTCCCCACGCCCTGCCGGTCCTCCGGGTCCATCGCCCCGCCCGCGGGCGTCAGCCAGGCCAGCGCCGCCGAACGCGCCGAAGGGATCGTCTCCACCACGAGGGTCGCCCCGCAGTCCAGGGTGCGTGATACGGGCGCCGTCGCGGTGTGCGTGCTCATCCTTATGGGTCTCCAGAGGTGCGTGGAGTGTAGCCCGCGCCGTATCGGGCGTCGGGCAACCCTCCCTCCCCCGCGCAGCCCGCGCAGATCATCCCCCGGATCACTCCAAACCCATTCCGCCACGTCATCCGCCGCGACCTATTCGATGATCCATGCAGGAGAACGAGCCGTGCGTCTCATCATCTACAGCCTGGCAGTCCTGGCAGCCCTGCTTGTCGCGGGCCTCATCGTCGCGCACCGCGCCGGCAACGCCAGCGAAGAAGCGCAGGCCCTCGAGACCCGCGCCAGCGTCGAACGCCTCAAGCAGGAGATCCACGTCCGGCGCGCGCTCGAGACCGCAGAGCTCAACGAGATGAACTGGCCCCGCCGACCCGACCCCGCGTGGTTCGGCGAAGACGTCCCCGCCAACCAGCTCCTCGACCGCAACCGCCCGTGGCTCGAGGTCGCGCCCGCGTCCCAGGCCACCCTCCTGCACCCCCCGGACCGCGTCGCGTCCGACGAAACCACCGCCGCTTTCTGGTACAACCCCTACGCGGGCGTTGTGCGAGCCCGCGCGCCACAGCGCATGACCGACCGACACTCGCTCGATCTCTACAACGAGATCAACGCGACGGTGGTCGCGTCCCTGCTCGATATCGAGTGGCTCGCCCTCGACGAACTGCGCCGAGAAGACGTCGTCGCGCGCGCCACGCCGCTCGCCGCGACCAACGCCGACTACCCCTCCGACGACGTCTACGGCGAGCACGCCGCGCCCGAAAACACCGGCGCGGCGCTCACCGACGCCGGTGTCGATCCGCGCTGATCCGAGCGCCCGCTTGCGAACTGTTTAACGAAATCGTTGAAGTGCTTGCGTTGGAGTCCCCGATAACGGTAAAAATGGTGTCGGTGTCTCTGCGCCGCGCGGCGCCACCACACGCGTTCCTCAGCTCCGAGCTTGTCATGAGGAGACACAACATGGCGAAGAAGAAAACCACGCGTAAGAAGGCCGCTCGAAAAACGACCGGCCGCAAGAAAGCAACCACCCGCAAGAAGGCGACGCGCAAGAAGGCGACCACACGTCGCAAGCCCGCCGCCAAGAAGGCCACACGCAAGAAGGCGACCCGTCGCAAGACCACCGCCAAGAAGACCACGCGTAAGAAGGCCACCACGCGCAAGAAGGCGACCCGCAAGAAGGCCGCGACCAGCAAGAAGAAGACGACGCGTCGCAAGCCCGCCGCCAAGAAGGCGACGCGCAAGAAGACCACGCGCAAGAAGCCCGCCACGCGGAAGAAGGCGACCCGTAAGAAGGCCGCTACCGCCAAGAAGACGACGCGCCGCAAGCCCGCCGCCAAGAAGGCGACCCGCAAGAAGGCCACGCGCAAGAAGGCGACCACCAGCCGCAAGACGACGGCGCGCAAGAAGCCCGCCGCCCGTCGCAAGACCACCCGCCGGCGCTAAGCCCGCTGGGTGACCGAAAACCACGAGCGGGGCTGGCGGAAGCCGGCCTCGCTTTTTTTCATACCGCTTGCCCCGCGCGTTCGAGACCGTAGGATCCAATCCAACGCCGCGCACGAGGACGCGCCCAGGAGCGAGCCGAATGGCCCATATCATCGCAGAGCCCTGTCTGGGGACCAAGGACACCTCATGCGTCGACGTCTGCCCCGTCGACTGCATCCACCCCACCAAGGACGAGCCCGACTTCGACCCCGCCGATCAGCTCTTCATCGACCCGGACACCTGCATCGACTGCGGGCTCTGCGTCGACGAGTGCCCCGTCAAGGCGATCTACCCGGAAGAGGATCTCCCCTCCGAGTGGGCCAAGTACGTCCAGATCAATACCGAGTACTACGAGAACAAGGCCTGAGCCCCGAACCCGCTCACGCCGCCTCGCCCTGCTGAGACGTCCGCGTCCGCACGTTCGCGGGGGCGTCCGCCTTCTCGGTCCAGTCCTCCGCCCCGCTCAGCTCGATCTCGCGAGGCAGGGTCTTCCGGTACCCCAGCAGACGCACCACCTCCAGGACCTCCGTCCACTGCGGGTACGTCTTCCCGTTCGCGCGCTTGTACGCGTCGATCGCCGCCACGAAATGAAACTGCTCCTGCGTCAGCTCGCCTTCCTCGGCGGCACGCGCAAAGTCCGAGAGCCGACGCCCCGGCCCGCGCCGACGCTCCAGGCCCGTCGGGCTCGAGCCCTTCTTGCTCAGGCGGCGGTCAGGGCCCTGGCCCCTGGGCTGGTCCGTATCACGACGTGACGGGGTGTCTGACATCTCCGGAGCCTCCGCGGCGCCCCAGGAGTACCCCGCGGGCGCCTCAATCGTCCTCGTCGTCGAGCGGGAAGAATTCGTCGTCTTCCTCATCGTCCTCGTCGTCGTCGAACAGATCGTCGTCGTCATCCTCGTCTTCGAAGAGGTCGTCCTCGTCCTCGTCCTCAACGTCGTCGAATAATTCGTCGTCGTCACCGTCGTAATCGTCATCTTCGTCACGACCCGCAGCGGCCAGCGCCGGCGCGTCGGACTCACACTCGCCCTGGGCAGAGCGGGCGAACAGGACATCGGTTTCGATCTCGGGCTCGAAGATGATCGTCATCGCAAATTCTCTCGTCTGGTGCGGGAGGTGTCGGACCGCCGACGGGCAGTACACTACTCCGACGCGCAGGCGTGTCAACGATCTTTTTTCCCGGTTCGGGCGACGCCCGAACCCCGCCGCGGAGCTCCCGTGAACGACCGTCCCAACGAGTCCCTCCAGATCGCCTCGGGCATCCTCGCCGTCGTGGCCCCGGGCCTCGGGCACGCCGCCCTCGGGCACGCCAGACGAGGCGCGCTCATCGCCACAGGCGTTCTCGGTCTCTTCCTCACCGGCCTCCTGATAGGGGGGGTGGACGCCGTCGATTCCAAAAACGACCCGTGGTGGTTCGTCGGCCAGGCCCTCGTCGGACCCCCCGCGTTCGCCGCCGACTGGGTCAACCGCTCCCTCAGCGCCAACGACCCCGCCGAGACCGCCTCCGAGGGCTGGCGCGACGCCCAGCAACCCTCCCGCGAAAAATCATTCGCCCACTCAAACGAGATGGGCATGCTCTTCATCACCATCGCCGGCATGCTCAACCTCATCGCCGTCATCGACGCCTTCTGGAACGCACCCGCCATCCAGAAAGACCGACGCGGCGTCATCGGAGACCTCGAAGGCGGCGCCCGATGATCGACACCCTCCTCGCCTACCGACCCTTCCTCGACCCGCTCCCGCTCCCCCCGGGCGCCTGGTGGCTCACCATCATCCCGATGGCCTTCTTCATCGCCGTCGCCTACAAGGCCGTCCGGCGCAACTCGCTCAACGGCTACTGGAAAAGCACGCTGACGATGGCCGCCCAGATCGTCTTCTTCATCGCCCTCGCCGGCCTCGGCGTCCACGCCGTCGTCGAGTGGATCGCCCCTGCCCTCGGCGGCTGACCCTCACACGTACCGCGCCGACCGCGCCGCATACGCCCGGTCCAGCGCCACCACCAAATACCGCAACGCATCGCACGCGTGATCCGCCCCGTCCTTCACCGGGACCTCGCTCGTCGGATCATCCGCCGGGTACCGGTACGACGAAAGCGACTCGATCAACACCCCGCACCCCGGCTCCACACTCAGCCGCGAACCCCCGTCAGCCGACCGCAGCCGCGCCCGCACCGCACCGAGCCCCTCCTGAATCCCGCTCCGCCGATCCCGCACGCAAAACCCCGCCCGCCGGATCAACGCCGCGTTCGACAGCCCCGTCTGCTCGCTCCGCTGACGCCCCGCCGGGTCGATCGCCACGAACCGCACCCGCGGCCCCGCCCCCAGCGCCTCCAGATGCGTCGCGAGCAACGACTCCCGCTCGCTCCTCTCGCTCCACACGTGCAAGTGACCGCCCGGCAGGTGCGCCGCGACCAGCACCACCGTCGGCGAGCGGAACCCGAAGTCCATCCCCGCGCACCACTCCACCGACGGATCGCCCGCATCAAACGTCGCCGGCGCGACATGCACCGCCGGATCAAACTCCGGGAACACCAGATCCTCCCGCGACGGACGCAGACACAACATCTCCGACTCCCACGCCGCCGCCGACACCCGCGACTTCAGCGTGATCGCGTCATCGATCCGCAGATGCCCCTCCCCGCCCTTCGCCGCCCCCGCGCACTCCTCCTCCAGCGCGCACCCGTCGCACGCACGCGCCGCCGGGCACCGCTCCAGCGTGTCGATCGCTCCCCAGCGAAACAACGCACGCGTGCCCTCCTGCGCCTCCGACACCACCCGCGACATCAGCCCGCCCGTCCGGTGCATCGTGCTAAACGCCTCCACCGCGCCCGCCACCTCCCGCCCGCCGCACACCGCGCTCCGCGTCGTCAGCTGCGCCGCCTCCCACAGCTCGTCTTTGAACAGCTCCACCTCGTCACACCGCAACACCTGAGGACGCAGCCCCCGCACCGACGCGTGCGACGCCGACAACAGCCGACACCGCGACCCGTTCCGCAACTCGAGCAACCGTTCCGTCGGTTCCGACGCCAGCAAGGGCGCCAGCGACGCCCGCCCAAACACCCCGCGCAGGTGCTCGTACATCCGCCCCGCCTGCTCCCGCGACCCCGCCAGGATCGCCACCTCCACCCCCGGCTTGTAGACCAGGTCCAGCGCCGTCGCGACCGCCCCAAGAAACGTCTTCCCGCCCCCGCGCGACGCCCACACCACGCAGTCCCTCGGCGACCCCGCCGCAGCCCCAAAGAACGCGTGCGACAGATACGCGAAGGGCGCCGAGCACGCCCCCGACGCCGCACGCCGAGGCACCCGCACCCCCAGATGCAACAACAACCACCGCGACAGCTCCTCCTCCGTCCGCGGCTCCACATGAGGCGACAACGGCAGCCTCACGCGTCGTCATCCAGCTGAAGCAGCCGGCGCGTCTCCGCCAGCGCCTCCGGGTGATCGATCCCCGCCCCCGACTCCTCGCCGCCGAACCGCTCGAGCAACGTCATCGCCGCACGGCGCGCCGCCTCCGCGTTGTTCGACTGCGACGCCGCGAGGATGAGCGACCGCAGCGCCACCACCCGGCAGCACGCCGCGATCACCGGACGAGACCCCGCCTCCTCAAGCGCCCCCACGATCCCCGCCAGCTGCTCGTTCGAAACCGAGGGCTCGCCCGCAAAGAGCGGCCCCAACGCCTCGACCAGCCCGTCTGTCCCGCCCATCACCGGTTCCTCCGCAGCCCGAGCGCGACCAGCAGCGCCCGCGACCGATCCCTGTCGTGACGCGCCAGCGCCCGAAGCACCCGCGCCCGATCCCGCGCCGAAAGAAAGAACGTCACCGGGTAGGGGAGGTCCCCCTCCCTCGGCGCCGCCGCCGGTTTCGTTGGTCTGTCCCGCACCGCCTGCCTCCACGCCCGCTCCCCCCGCGACGAAACCCCCGCTCACCCGCTCGTGTGCGCATACGCCACCGGCTCAGCCGCCAGCCGCTCCCGCGCCAGCACAACCAGCTCGCCCAGCCCCGCCCCCGACTTCCGCCCCGTCGCCCGCGACGACCGCGCCCACACCCGCAGCTCCCGCTCCACGAAACGCCGCCGCCCCGCCGCCCGCAGCGCCCGGCGCACCGCCGCCCCATCGCACAACGCCTCCCGCGAAAGCCCCGCGTGCTCCAGCGCGTCAAGCAACCGCGCCGCCCGCGCCGAGGGCGTCATCCGGTACGCCGTCATCCCCGCGCGCTCAAAGAACGGGCACATCGCGCCCATCGCCGCCACCGCCTCCGTGCACACCGTCAGCGGCTCCCGCAGGTACCGCGCCACCAGCCGCCGCGCTACGCCCTGCCCCCGAAACCGCGGGTCCACGATCACCCGCGACAGACACCGCACCTCACGGTTCAGCCGCCGCGCATCCGCTCGCTTGTCACCGCTCGCGTACCGCTCCCCCCACGCCAGCCGACGGTGTCCCCCGTTCAGCGTCGGGCGCGACGCCACCAGCACCCCCGCCAGTCCGCCACCGACCCGCGCCGTCAGCACCAACTCCACCGTCGCCGGGTCGCCCGCCAGGTAATGCAGCCCCGCCATCGCCTCGTACGCCGCCCGCGTCCCCGTCTCAAACCGCAACGCCGCCACGCTCGCCCGCCCAGGCCCCCGCTCGACCCGCGCCCCGCCCGAAAGCCCAAGCCGCACCCGCACGTCCGCCCCCAGCGCCGCCCCGAGATCCTCCCGCGCGCACCCCGCCGCGAACCCGATCCCCCGCGCCGTCACGGCACGCCGCACCATCCGGCACACCGCCCGCGCCGTCTCCAGATCCAGCCCCGAACACCATTCGTCCGCCACCACCAACGCCCCCGCCCCGCCCCGCTCCAGCGCCACAGCGAGCCGCAGCCGCCACCGCTGCCCGTCAGAAAGCCGCGACGGGTCGCGCAGGAACACCCGCGCGTCCGCAAGCCCCGCCGCGCCCAGCGCCCGCATCGCCGACCCAGCCGACATCCCCCCGAAGTGCGCAACACAGCTCGCCCCTCGCAGCCGCACCGCGCCGACGTCCACCACCGCCCGCGTGCGCCGCCCCCGCGCCGCCATCGCGCGCAGCGCCGTTGACTTCCCGCTCCCGCTCGCCCCCGTCACCAGCACGATCTCCCCCGCCCCGGGCGCCGCGACGTCCACCGCCGCCGGCGCCGCGACGCACTCCCCGACGCCCAGCCCGAACCGCGCCGCGACCGACAGATCGTGTGCGTGCACCCCGCTCACGCCCGCAGCGCCTCCTGCTGCGCCGCCACCGCGTCCATGTGACGGCGCACCGTGTGCAAACTCAGCTTCAGATGCTCCGCCGCCCCGCGCAGCGTCCGCCCCTGCAGCACGCACGCCACCGCCACACGCGCCCGCGTCGGGCTCCACTTCTCACGACGCCGCGCAACAAACTCATACCTCGGCGACAACAGCCGCTGCACCAGCGTGTGCACCCGCCGACGCACCGCACGAGCCGACGTCCCCCGCAACTCCGCCACCTGCGCCGCCGTCATGTTCTCCCGATACAACGCCCGGATCAGCGCCCGATCCTCCGCGAGCAACCATTCTGCCCGTGTCACGAGAAGCTCCGCCAGCTCCCGAGGCGCCCGCCGCCGAAGGTCCGAAGCTGTATGGAAATCGTACGGAGCCGTATGAAACCCGGATCGACCGTCTGAAGAGGACATAAAACACTCTCCCGTGTCTAATATTGAGGATTAAACACATATGCGTGTTTGATCCGTAGTGAACAAGACCGCATAGGTTTTATATCAAGAACGCAACTGTGCAAGGGCTTTGTCTGGTACAACGCGTAACCGGCGCACAGAGGCTGACGATGCAATCCCTAGGACGCCACATCCGCGCACGACGGCAGTCGATGGGCCTCACCCTCGACGCGCTCGCCCAGCGCGCCGGCTGCACCAAGGGCTACCTCTCCGCCATCGAAACCGGCCGCCGACCGCGCCCCCCGTCACGCGCGCTCCTCGCGCGCATCGAGAGCGCCCTCGAACTCGACGCCGCCGTCCTCACGCGCCGCGCCGCGATCGAAGCCATCCCCCCCGAAGCGCGCGCCGCCGTCCGCGCCCTCGAGCGCCGTTCCCGCGACGCCGCGCGCCTCGCCGCCCTCGTCCTCCAAGCCGCGCCCGCCGCGCCCGCGCGCCGCCTCGCCCGCCGCCTCCTCGAAGACGCCCCGCCCCGCCCCGCGCCCATCCCGCTCGCCTCACCCGCCCCCGGCGCCCCCGACGACTACATCACCGCGCCCATCGACGTCCCCGAGGACGCCTTCGCCATCACCATCGAAGACGACGCCATGCGCCCCCTCTACAACCCCGCCGACATCGTCATCGTCGCCCCCGCCAGCAGCGTCCCGCCGGCCGCCGACTGCCTCGTCAGCCTCACCAGCGCCGCCACACTCTTCCGACGCATCTACCCCGGCGCCGCCGACGACACCCTCCGCCTCCAGCCACTCAACCACGTCTTCCCGCCCGACACCCTCGCCGCCGCCCGCGTGTCGGCCATCGCCAGGGCCCTCTACCACATCAGACGAACCCCGCCCCCAGATTCCCCCTCGGGCCTCGACGCAACCCTCTAATACAGCTTGTCTGTCCATCCCCGCCGTGATAGCGTTCTCTGCTCGGAACACACCGCAAATCCACCCCGGGGCGATCAGGAGCGACGAACAATGGGCAAGATGTTCTACACCCTCGAGGAAGCGGCCACCAAGCTCAACAAGAGCGAGGACGAAGTCCGCGAGATGGCCAGCTCCGGACAGATCCAGGAGTTCCGCGACCGCGACAAGCTCATGTTCAAGGTCGAGCAGATCGACCTCCTCGCCGACGACGGCGGCTCGGACGACCTCGGCCTCGCCATCGACGAAGGCGATTCCCTCGGGCTCGATATCGACGCCGGCTCCGGCTCCGGCCTCGGCCTCGCCGCCGACACCGGCGCCGGAAGCGCCATCACCCTCGAACCACTCGACGGCTCAGGCGACGGCTCCGGCCTCGGCTCGGGCCTCGGCCTCGAGCCCTCCATCGCCGACGACACCTCCTCCACCCTCGGCTCCGGCCTCGGGTCCGGGCTCGGCTCGGGCCTCCTCGGCTCCAGCGGGGGCAGCTCCGTCGGCCTCGACTCCATCTCCGACTCCGCCGAGCGCTCCGGCATCTCCATCTTCGAAGCCGACGAGATCGACTCCGCCGACCCCGCCGCCATGACCCAGATGACCGACGACAGCCTGGGAGACCTCTCCCTCGACTCCGTCGGCTCCGGCTCCGGCCTCATGGACCTCACCCGCGAGAGCGACGACACCTCCCTCGGCGCCGAATTCCTCGACGAGGTCTACCCCGGCGACGAGGGCAGCGCGGGCGCCGGCGGGGGGCTCTTCGAAGGCGAAGGCGCCGACCCCATCCCCGCCGCACCGGGCGCCGCCATCGTCGCCAGCGAACCCTACGACGGCGCCGGCTCCGGCCTCGTCGGCGGACTCGCCCTCGCCATGGTCATCGCACTCGCCGCCTCCATCGCCATCGTGGGCACCGCACTCGTCGGCTCCTCCTCCGCCAACCCCGTCGCCGGCCTCGGCGAAATGTTCGCCGACAAGCTCATGATCGTCGCCGGCGCCCTCGCCGGATTCGCCGTCCTCGCCGCGCTCATCGGCTTCGTCGTGGGCAAGCGCAGCGAATAACGACCCCCGACCCGACCACCACCAAAGCGAGGCCAATGCCTCGCTTTTTTCATGCGCACTCAACGCTCAAGAGCCCTCTAAGCCAGCTCCCCTACACCATCACATCAAGAATCCCAACACACCCAACCACCACCGACACCACCCCGTTGAGCGTAAAAAACGCCATCGGAAGCCCCGCCAGCCCCCGCCGCACAAGCACCCAGTGCTCCGCGACCAGCGCCGCGCCCACCACAACCACCGCCCCGTACATCAGCACGCCCAGCCGCGGCTCCGTCCCCACCGCCAACGCCAGCAGCACGAACGCCCCAACGTGCAGCCCGCGCGACGCCCACGCCGCCCCGCGCGCCCCCAGCGCCGCAGGGATCGAACGCAGCCCCGCCCCGCGATCAAACTCCAGATCCTGCAGCGCGTACAGCACGTCAAACCCCGCCACCCACAGCGCCACGAACCCCGCCAGCAGCAGCGTCGCCCCGCCGCTCGCCGTCACCCCGCCGCCGCCAAGCCCCAGCGTCCCCGGCGCCACCGCGATCGCCGCGGCTACCGGCGACGCCGCCAACGCCAGCCCCAAAAACACATGCGCCAGCGAAGTAAACCGCTTCGTGAACGAATAAAAAGACACCAGCCCCAGCGTCGGAACGCTCAGCGCCAGAGGCCACCAGTTCCCAAAGACCACAAACCCCGCGCACCCCGCGACGAACACCGCCGACGAGGCCGCGATCATCCACCCCGCCGCGCGCACCGAAAGCGCCCCCGACGCCACCGCCCGCCCCGCCGTCCGCGGGTTCGCCGCGTCAAACCCCCGGTCTGCCACCCGGTTGACCAGCATCGCGACCGTCCGCGCCGCCACCATGCACACCACGATCAGCCCCGCCTGCCCCGCCGTCCGCCCTGCAGCCGCCCCCGCCGGAACCGCCAGCGCCCCGCCCAGCAGCGCAAAGGGCAACGCAAAGACCGAGTGCGCGAGCTTGATGTCGCGCAGCGCCAGCGAGAACGAACGGACCCCACCCGATTGTGTCGGAACAGCGACTTCGCTCATCGCCCGATGTTAAAGCAACGGGTCGGGACGCACGCCCTCAAGCGACCCCGACCACCGCGCACTAATCCCGTGCTCCACCCCAACCAAATCAAGCGCCTTCGCCACCACGAAATCGACCAGGTCCGCGATCCGCTCCGGGCCCAGGTAAAACCCCGGGTTCGTCGGCGCCACCACCGCGCCCGCCAGCGTCAGCGTCTCCATCGCGCGGATATCCATCAGCGTGAGCGGCGACTCCCGGTGGCACACCACCAGCCGACGGCGCTCCTTCAGCGTCACCGCCGCCGCCCGGCACAGCAGGTTGTCCCCCAACCCCGCCGCGATCGCGTTAAGCGTGTGCGACGACGCCGGCATCACCACCATCCCGTCGTGAAGGAACGACCCCGACGCGATGTCCGCCCCGATGTCCTTGATCGGGTGCAAAAACACCCCGTGCGCCGTCAACTCTTTGGCCGGGATCGTTTCGCGCAACCCGACCAGCCGCGCCGCGTCCTGCGGGAACTTCACGCCAAGCTCGTCAACGAGCAGCCGCTTCCCCGCGTCCGTCACCGTGACGTGCGCCTCGTGCCCGAGCGCCACGAGAACCGACAGCAGCCGCTGCGCGTACACCGCGCCAGACGCCCCGCTGATCCCCACCACAATGCGCTTGCGTTCGCTCATCTCGCACAGCCTAGGCGCACGCGCCGCCCAGAGCCCGATCTCCTACCCTTCTCTCCATGAGCGCACCCCTCGTCCTCATCACCCGCCCCGTCCCCGGCGCCCCCGACATCCCCGGCGCCGAGATCCGCACCGGCCCCCCCGAGGGCTTCACCAACGCCGCAGAACTCAACGCCTGGGTCGCCTCGCAGAGCGCCCCCAGCGCCGTGGTCACGATGTTCCACGACCCCGTGAACGCCGCGTTCCTCGACGCCGCAGGTCCGACCCTCAAAGGCGTCGTCAACTTCGCCGTCGGCTACGACAACATCGACGTCCCCGCCTGCCGCGACCGCGCCGTGCGCGTCTGCAACACCCCCGACGCCGTCACCGAAGGCACCGCCGACCTCGCCTGGGCGCTCCTCCTCTCCTGCGCCCGCCGCCTCACCGAAACCGGACGCTACGTCCGCGAAGGCAAGTTCCAACGCCCCCTCGGCATGGGCGACTTCCTCGGGCTCGACATCGCCGGGCGCACCCTCCTCATCGTCGGCGCCGGCCGCATCGGCTACGCCACCGCGATGCGCTCCCTCGGCTGGGGCATGAAGGTCCTCTACGTCGCCCGCTCCCGCCACCTCGATTTCGAGTTCGCCCCCCTAAACGCCGAGCGCGTCGAGCTCGACGAGGGCCTCGCCCGCGCCGACTACATCTCCATCCACACCCCGCTCACCCCGCAAACCAAACACCTCATCAACGCCGACAAACTCGCGCTGATGAAAGAACGCGCCGTCCTCGTCAACACCTCCCGCGGCCCCACCGTCGATGAAGCCGCGCTCGTCGACGCGCTCCGGAACAACCGCATCTTCGCCGCGGGCCTCGACGTCTACGAGAACGAGCCCGCGCTCGCCCCCGGCCTCGCCGAACTCGACAACGCCGTCCTCACCCCACACATCGGCTCCGGCGCCGGGCGCTACCGCGAACTCATGACCGAACTCGTCAGCGCCAACGTCCGCGCCCTCCTCGCAGGAACCGACCCGCCCAACCTCGTGGGCTAAACACGCCCGGATGAAGCGCGACGAACGGATCCGCCCCCTCTCCCACGGGGAGAGGGCCGGGGTGAGGGGACCAAAAAAAAGAAGCGAGCAACGCTCGCCTCAATACTCACTCCGATATGTCGTCGGGGCTCAGAACCGGCTCGCGGCGATCGCGTCCCGCAACGGCGCCAGCAGGTGCGCCGCCGCACGCTGCTCGACCAAATGCTCGGCCTCGCTCATCAGGTAGTCGAACTGCGCCGGGAGCTCCTTCACGTCCGAGACCGGACGCGTCGAACGCACCGTCACGTACACGCTGATCGGCTCGCCGGGCGCGTCCTCAGACCCCGACGGCGCGTCGGCCGCGCTCGTCCGGGACTTGACCTCAAAGTACGCCTGCACGTCGTGCGTCTCGCTGAGCGAAACGCCAAAGAACGGCTGGATGTCCATCGGCGTCGTCTCGTCGGGGCGCACCAGCATCGCCGCGGGCGAGTCCGCGTAGAGCGCGTCGAACACGATCGCGCTGTGGTTCCCCGCCGCCTCGAGATCAAACCCCAGCAGGACCTCGAGGTACTCGACGTCCAGCGGGTTGATGCTCAGGTAGAAGGGAGACGTCTCGAGCGCAAGACGGTGGATCGCGCCCGCCTCCTCGATCGTGTCAGGGTTCACCGTCCCGGCGCGAAGGCTGTTCCGGCGCAGCGCCAGCCACTCGTACGAGCCGCTGCGATCGCCGGACTCGAGCGCCAACTCGCCGCGGAACCGCTTGAACTTGTTCATCCCGGGGCGCTGACGGCGCACCCGCTCGAAGAGATCAAGCACCGGCTCCCGCCCCGTCGGAAGATCCATCTTCAGCGACAGCTTCGAGTTGACATAAAAGTCGTTGCAAAGCGCAGCGTAACTGGTCGGCATTAGTGGTTGAATCCCTTTCTCACGCAGGCCAGTCTATGGCCCGCGCCCCCCGGTGTCGATGCTCCACCACCCACCGCGTAGGACGCGCAGGGTGGGTCCTGAACGATCCTGCCGGTTGTGCGGAAAAAACGGCGCATTATCGAACCACCCCCGTTCGGGGCAGCGCCCCGCCAAGGATCCACGCCGCCAATTCGGCGCTCCCGCCAAGTCCATCAACGACCAGGTCCGCGCCAGAGCCCACAAGGGCCTCCGCGTCGTACCGCCCCGTCGTCACCGCCAGCGAGCGATGCCCGCCCGCCCGCGCACACCCCACGTCCCCGGGCGTATCCCCGACCACCACGACCCGCTCCCCGCCGACCGTCTCGCCGCGCAGAACGCCGTACCGCTCAATCGCCACCGCCGGCAGGTGATCCCGGTGGGGGGGATCCTCAGGGGACTCATCCCCCCAGACCCGCACCTCAAACGCGTCGATCGAGAACCCCGCCGAGCGGAGCTTCATCTCGCCCGTCTCGCGGTAGTTCCCCGTCAGCAGCCCGACGGTCACGCCCTCAAGAGCGCCCAGCGCCTCGACAAAGCCCATCGCCCCGTCAAGCGCCCGCACCGGGCGTTCATGCAGGTCGCGCTCCAGCCGGGCCGTGTACGCGTCCCGCAACGCGGCGTGGTTCTCCTCGCTCGCCTCGATCCCATTGAGCCGCAGCAGGTCCGTCACGATCAGCGGGTCCAGGCGTCCCGAGTACGTGACCCCCTCGGCGAGGAGCTCGCGCCCAAACGCATCGCGACCGCCCGCGGCCAGCGCCCGCATACCCACTCCGTCACCGGTAAGAAGCGTCCCGTCGATGTCCAGCAGCACAAGCATCCGGCGTCCCTCCTCCCTGCGTGGTCGGCCCCCGGATGTCGCCGCCCACCAGCGGGGCGGCCATGCTAGACACGCGTCAGCGGATCTCGAACCCCGCGTAACCTCTGGTAGTTTCTGAGGTTGTTAGCTTTTCGCTGTCGATGTGCGAGCCCATGCGCTCGCGGAGAGCGTCCAAATACGCCTCCACCGCGCCGCGATCGCCCTCGGCGATCAGAGACACCGTCCCGTCCGCCTCGTTACGGATCCAGCCCGTCACCCCGTGCTCGTTGGCCAGCTCGTGCGAGACCGCACGAAACCCAACCCCCTGCACCCGTCCGTGAAATGTCAGCTCGAATCGCATGGTCGGGATGGTATCTGGATGGTCGCTCATGTGTCTTCCTGATCGGGTTATACGGACGAGAAGAATGAAAAAATAGGCGAACCCTGCGGTTGCCTCCCGTGCTAGACGGTCTATCCTTTCCAACGTTCGAGGCGCGCGTTTTACCGGATCTCGGCCGCGGCACTCCCGGGCTGGCCAGATCAAACCCCTACGCCACTCAACACATCGGTCAGAACACTATCACTACGTCCCGGCGCCGCCCAAGGCCCGGCAGACATTACGTGGCGCGCACACGCACGCCTCTGATGGACGCCGACCCGAGTCCGCGCGCCGCCCGCGCCTCCCACCCCACGTGCCCGCTCAAACATTCGCACAAACCGACGACCGCCAACGCGTCCTCGACGCGACAGACATCGTGCGCCTCGTCGGAGAGCACGTCGCTCTCAAGCCCAAGGGACGCGAGCACGTCTGCCTCTGCCCCTTCCACGACGACCGCAACCCCTCCTGCTACGTCGTCCCCGTCAAACAGATCTTCCACTGCTTCGTCTGCGGCGCCGGCGGCAACGCCATCGACTTCGTCATGAAGTTCCACCAGCTCGGCTTCCGCGAAGCCCTCCAGCTCCTCGCCGACCGCTCCGGCGTCACACTCACCCCCTACAAGGGAGCGAGCGAACGCCAGAGCTCCGAGCCCGGCGTCACCAAGCAGGACGTCGCCACCGCGGGCGCCACCGCACTCGATTTCTTCCGCGCCATCCTCAATCACGAAACCCACGGCGCCGACACCCGCGAGGCCATCGCCAAACGCGGCTTCACCGACGAAACCAGCGCACGCTTCGAGCTCGGCGCCAGCCCCGACCGCTGGGACGGGCTCCTCAAAACCATCGAGGCCAAGGGCCTCGACACCGCGCCCTTCGTCGCCGCGGGGCTCCTCAAACGACGCGAGTCCGGCGGGCTCTACGACGCCTTCCGACACCGCTGGGTCTTCCCCATCCGCGACCAGCTCGGGCGCGTCGTCGCCTTCGGCGGGCGCAAGCTCCGCGAAGAGGACGACCCCAAATACCTCAACTCGTCCGAGACCCCCATCTTCGACAAGTCCTCCACCTGCTACGGGCTCCCCCAGGCCACCGAACGCATCCGCGAGACCCGGCGCGCCGTCGTCGTCGAGGGCTACACCGACGTCATCGCCTGCCACCAGGCCGGCGAGACCAACGTCGTTGCCACCCTCGGCACCGCCCTCACCCCCAAGCACGCCCGCGTCCTGCGCCGACTCTGCGACGAGGTCGTCCTCGTCTTCGACGGCGACGAAGCCGGGCAACGCGCCGCCGACCGCGCCCTCGCCATCTTCTTCGCCGAGCCCATCGACGTGCGCATCGCCGTCCTCCCCGGGGGCGCCGACCCCGCCGACCTCGTCGCGCAGGAAAACGGCGCCGAGAAATGGCGCGACGCCATCGAGAACGCCGCCGACGCCCTCGACTTCCGCTTTGCGCGCATGGCCGCGCGCCTCGGCGCGATGACCCCCACCGCCCGCCTCCGCGCCGTCGAAGAAGACATCGCCACCCTCCGCGACCTCGGCGTCGCCCGCCTCTCGCCCATCCGGCGCAAGCACGTCGTCCGACGCCTCGCCCAGCTCGCCGGCGTTGACGAGGGCGCCGTCCAGCGCGCCTTCCAGGCCCTCCCCCCGAACCGCCGCCACGACGCGGCCGCGGCCGCGCCCGAACCGACCACCCGGCGCGCCGAGCCCGGCGGCCCCGCCGAGCACCTCGTGGGCCTCCTCCTCGCCGCACCCGCCTACCGCACCCGCCTGGCCGACGACGAGACCGCGCGCCTCCGCTCGGCCGCGGCCGCGGCCGAAGGCGCCCTTGCCCAACTCGCCGAGATCGCCCTCTCCGCCGCCAGCCTCGACACACTCGACGACCCCGACGCCCGCGCGACCGGCGTCGCGTGGTCGCGCCACATCGAACGCGTCACCGAGGACGACGACGAGCGGGTCAAAAAGTTCTTCGAGGAATGCCTCGCCGCACTCTCGCGCCTACCGTCACCGCCCGCCCCAGCGGAACCCACCGGCGCGTCTTCCGATCAACCGTCGTCCTCCGACGACGTCTTCGCACGCATCAACGCCATCCGCACCCATGGCGGCAACCCAACCGCCCTCGCCTCGCCCGGTACCAACGACTGACCCGTCCCCGCGCACGCCGCCCGACCGCGCCGTGCCCGATTCACACCTCTCACGCTCCCCGAGCGGACAACGTCTGGAGAACTCTGCCTGTGAAGCTCCATATGCACCCGGCTATGCACGCCCTGCTGAACCTCGGCTCCTCCCGCGGCTGGATCAGCTACGAAGAAATCAACGACATCCTCCCGGATGAGATGGTTGATCCTTCGTACATCGACCGCCTCATCGTCGAGATCGACGGCATCGGCGTGGACCTGCTCGACCTGCGCGACTTCCAGGTCGCGCGGCGCAAGCACGAGATCCACCACGACAGCGCCGACGCTCTCTACGAGAACCAGCAGCGCTCCGTCGCCCGAACCATCCCGCGCGAGCTCCTCCCGGCCGGCGACGCCGAGTCCGAGGTCGCCGCCGACGCGAACGCCGAGGCCGTCGAAGCCGCCGCCCTCGCCGCCCTCGCCGAGCCGCCCCCGGGCACCCCCGACGCCGAGGAAGAGTCCGACGAGGACGGCTCGGGCGAGGAAGCCTCCTCCGAGACCGTCATCGAGGACCTCGAGAGCGCCGAGGCCGGCAAGCGCATCGACGACCCCGTGCGCATGTACCTCACGCAGATGGGCGCCATCCCGCTCCTGACGCGCGACGAGGAGATCCGCCTCGCCAAGAAGATCGAGACCAGCCGCATGTTCTTCCGCCGGCGCTGCCTCGAGTCCGACTACGCCGTCAGCCAGGCCGTCGAGATCCTCACGCAGGTCCACAACTCCGAGCTGCCCTTCGACCGCACCATGCGCATCAGCACGGCCGAGGACAACGCCAAGGAGAAGATCGCCGCCCGCATCCCCGTCAACGTCGCGACGCTCAAGAAGATGCTCGAGCACAACCGCACCGACTGGGAAGCGATGCACGACGCGCTCGACGCCGGCGAAGAAGAGCTCGCGATCTCCATCTCCGAGCGCCTCTACGCACGCCGCCGGCGCATGGCCGTCCTCGCCGAGGAATGCTCGCTCCGCACCAGCCGGATCGTGCCCATCCTCAAGAAGATGCGCTCCATCTCCAACAAGATGGAATCCATCATCCGCGAGCTCGACAAGGCCGAGAAGCACCCCAACCGCTACGACCCCGAAGACCTCATGGTCATGGACGAGGAACTCGACGGCCTCCGCTCCCTCGTGCTCGAAGAGCCCGAGGAGCTCGCCGACCGCGTGCGCCGTCTCGACAACGTCTTCTGGGAGTACGAGCAGGGCAAGCGCGACCTCTCCGCGGGCAACCTCCGCCTCGTGGTCTCCATCGCCAAGAAGTACCGCAACCGCGGCCTCTCCTTCCTCGACATCATCCAGGAAGGCAACACCGGCCTCATGCGCGCGGTCGACAAGTACGAGTACAAGCGCGGCTACAAGTTCTCGACCTACGCCACCTGGTGGATCCGTCAGGCCATCACCCGCGCCATCGCCGACCACGCCCGCACCATCCGCATCCCGGTCCACATGATCGAGACCATGAGCAAGCTGCGCTCCATCCAGAAGCAGATGCTCCAGAAGCACGGCGTCGAGCCCACCATCGAGGAGCTCGCGGCCGCCGCGGACATGGCCGTCACCGAGGTCCAGCGCGTCATGAAGATCGGGCGCCACCCGATCTCACTCGACCGCCCCGTCGGTGAGTCCGAGGACTCCTACTTCGGCGACTTCATCGAGGACGAACGCCAGGACGCCCCCGACAACTCGGCCTCCGCCGAGATGCTCAAGAAGTGCATGGAGGACGTCCTCAAGACGCTGACCTACCGCGAGCGCGAGATCATCAAGCTCCGCTACGGCATCGGCGACGGGTACACCTACACCCTCGAAGAGGTCGGGCGCATCTTCAAGGTCACCCGCGAACGCGTCCGCCAGGTCGAGGCCAAAGCCATCCGCAAGCTCCAGCACCCCGTCCGCCGGCGCAAGCTCGAGTCCTTCATGGACCACGCGCAGGAGGAAGCCGCGGAGTAATCGCTCAGGCGAACATCTGATTCACAAACGAGACGACGCCGGGGAAAGCCTCGGCGTCGTTTTTTATTGCAGTGCGTCAGGATTTCATCACCAGCACGCCAACCGCGCCGACGCAGACCAACCCGACCGCCACCCATTCCACCGCCGACGCGTTCGGCCTCGAAACGACCTCCGCGATCATCGCCGTCGCGACCGCCAGCATCGCGCCGCGCATCCACGGCAGCAACACGCGGTACTTGGGCATCAACGCAAGCTCACGCCGGTACTCCGCACGCGTCGCCCCCGCGGGTTTCGGATTTCGGTTGAGCAGCAATACAAGCTTCAAACTGGCGACGACCATCACCAACGATCCGAGGAAGAACATCACAGAGACAGCGATATCAAAGCTCATCGCACCACTCCTACCCCCTCACCGCGATCCACGAAAACCCAAAACCCAGCATCGCCACAAGCAACACGCCCGCGATCGTCGCCCGCGTCAGCGGACGCAGCCGCGACCGGAGCGCCACCAACGGCACGACGCTTAGCGCAAAGCACGCTTGCATGCCGAGAAGCAGCGCATCGTGCCACTCCCACGACGGCACAACGTGCTCAACCACCGCGACCACGCTCAGGCACGCGACGCTCGCGATGAGCAGCCAGAGTTCCCACCCGGGCTTGTAAGCCTCGCAGGACTCCGCAACCTCGCCGCGTGTCGCCGTGACGGGAATCGCCGTGTACATCGGCACGAAGCGAGCAAGCATCGCCACGCCGCTCGCTAGCGACCCGGCGTAGCCGACGATCTCCAAAACCTTCAGCGCTTCCAACACCCGCCTCCTTACCACCGATTCCACAAACCAATTCTCCCACGCCTTCTGCCGGATACAATCCCCTAACCGGGGAAGAACCGACGCGGCCGCCGTGTCCCGCCAGCCGCCCGCCCGCGCGCAACCGCCCCCGCCGCCGCGTACAGTCTACGAAAACCAAGACGAACCCCTTCAAACTCACACGCCCGCAGAGCTGCCCTACGAAAGGCGCCGCCCCTATGCCCCTCCGCTACACCGCCAGAATCCTGAAAGTCCTCAAGCAGTACGAGGCCGGCGAGGCCGACGTCTCCACCCTCTCCCGCGAGTTGGGGGTGTCGAGCGATGATTTCCCCGTGCTCCGCGAGGCCATCGAGCAGCTCGTCGAGGAGGGCCACCTCGTCGCCACGGCCGAGGACTGGTTCGGGCTCCCGCCCATCGGCGACGAGATCGTGGGCGAGTTCCGCAAGAACCCCCGCGGCTTCGGCTTCATCGTCCCCAACCGCCCCGTCGCGACCGGCGACATCTTCGTCCCGCCCGACTGCACCAGCGACGCCCTCACCGGCGACATCGTCCGCGCCAAGGTGATCACCAAGCGCCGCAAGGGCGAGATCGACCACACCGGCGCCATCGTCGAGATCCTCGAGCGCAAGCAGTCCCACTTCACCGGCGAGCTCCAGAACCAGGGCGGCACGTGGCTCGTCCACCCCGACGGCAAGTCCCTCACCGCGCCCATCGCAGTCAACGACCCCTCCATCAAGAACGCCCGCGCCGGCGACAAGGTCGTCTTCGAGATCCTCACCTACCCCGAGGGCCACCACCTCGGGCAGGGCGTCATCGTCGAGGTGCTGGGCGAAGCCGGGCAGCCCGACGTCGAGACACAGGCCGTCATCGCCGCCTACAACCTCCCCGGCGACTTCCCCAAGGCCTGCATCGACCAGGCCCGCGACGCCGCCAAGGGCTTCGAAGACGACGTCGAGATGGCCGAGAAGACCGGCAGCTTCCCCGGGCGCGAAGACCTCCGCGACACCCTCATCCTCACCATCGACCCCCCCGACGCCAAGGACTTCGACGACGCCCTCTCGCTCGAGAAGATCACGCTCAAGAACGGGCAGCGCGGCTACCGCCTCGGCGTCCACATCGCAGACGTCTCGCACTTCATCCCCGTCGGCTCCCCGCTCGACGAGGAATCGACCCTCCGCGGCAACTCGGTGTACCTGCCGCGCAAGGTCATCCCCATGCTCCCCGAGCTGCTCTCCAACGGCGTCTGCTCCCTGCGCGAGCGCGAGCCCCGCTACGCCAAGAGCGCCTTCATCGATTACAACGAGCGCGGCGAGGTGCAGGGGCGCGCCTACGCCTCCACCGTCATCCACTCCGCCAAGCGCATGACCTACCTCGAGGCGCAGGCGCTCATCGACGGCGACCTCGAAGAGGCCAAGAAGCACGCCCGCACCGACACCGAGCCCACCCGCGAGATCATCCAGAACCTCAAGGACCTCGACGCGCTCGCCAAGGCCATCCACCGCCGGCGGCGCAAGCAGGGCATGATCCACCTCGACCTCCCCGAGGTCGAACTCATCTACGACGACGAGGGACGCGTCATCGACGCCGAGCCCGAAGACGACGCTTGGACCCACACCCTCATCGAGATGTGCATGGTCGAGGCCAACGAGGCCGTCGCCGTCCTCTTCGAGCGCCTCGGCGTCCCCGCGATGCGCCGCACCCACCCCGACCCCGAGGCCGGCTCCTACGAGTCGCTCCAGAAGTACCTCAAGGCCGCCGGGTACTCGATCTCCAAAGAGCCCACGCGCCACGAGCTCCAGACCCTGCTCGACAGCACGAAGGGACGCCCCGAAGCGCCGGCCGTCCACTTCGCCGTCCTGCGCACGCTCACCAAGGCCGCGTACTCCCCCGCGATGATCGGGCACTTCGCCCTCGCCTCCGAGGCCTACTCGCACTTTACGAGCCCCATCCGGCGCTACTGCGACCTGACGATCCACCGCCAGCTCGCCGAGTTCCTCTCGCGCACCAAGAACGGCTCCGACGTCCCCAACGGGCACGAAGCGCTGCGCAAGCTGGGCGACGCGATGAACAAGGCCGGCGTCATGCCAAGCGAGGAAGAGCTCTCCGAGATCGGCGCCCGTTGCAACCGCACCGAGGAACAAGCCTCCGGCGCCGAGCGCGAGCTCCGCAACTTCCTCGTCATGCAGCTGCTCTCCGAGAAGATCGGCGAGGTCTTCCCCGGCGTCTGCACTGGCGTCACCAAGGCCGGCGTCTTCGTGCGCATCGACAAGTACCTCGTCGAAGGCCTCGTCAAGTCCGAAGACCTGCCCACCGGCGCCGACAAGCCCGGCCCCGGACGCTGGCGCCTAGACGAACGCACCGGCGCCCTCGTCGAAGAGAACACCAAGCGCTCCTTCCGCCTCGGCGATCAGGTGCAGGTCACCGTCTCGCAGGTCAACCTCGCCTCCAAGCAGATGGAACTCCTCATCCCCGAGGGCGAAGCGTCCAAGCGCGCCGGCGTGGGCAAGGCCCTCAAGCTCGGCTCCGAAGGCGGCGGGCTCGGCGCCTCAGAGGGCGCGGGCTTTACCCGGAAGACCGGCTCGCAACGGCGCGACCAACGCTCCAAGAGCCGCGACCGACGCAAGAAGGACTTCCGCCAGGAACGCAAGGACGGCGGGAAGCAGTAGTCCCCCGAACCGGTGTCTCTGCGCTGAGCACTGCGCCCGACGCGTCTCCAAAAGCTCCTTCGCCTTGCGCATTTGGTGTCGAGCACACCGAGCGCTCCTTGTACGCTCCAGGTCCTCGGATCTGAACCGGCCGTTGGTCCGGTGCGCGACAAGGAGTATGCGATGCGATGCAAGTACGTGCGGCGTGGTCTCACCGGTGCGGTTCTCATCAGCGCGTCGACGGCGCTGGCTGGCGGCGAGCGTCTCGTCAGCATCGACGGCGAGCTCACGCCCGAACCGCAGCTCGAGGTCGATGACCACACGCCGTACGTGGGGCCGGCGCTCGGACTCCTCGGCGCGTCCTGCCAAGCGACGCTCAGCCCGGTCGGTCAATCAGGCTCGCGCGCGGCGGTGCTCTTCGGCGACGGCGTCGCGCCATTTACAATCGCGATGCGCACCCGCGAGGGCGAGTCCGGCGGGATGGAACCGGCGGGCGAGTACATCTACTCCATCGACGCCGACGCGCCCCTCACAACCGACACGGGCCTCGTCGCCCACATCGTGCGACTCGAGAACGCGCCCGGGACCATCTTCCGCCCGCGCGCCCTCGTCGTCCACGACACCGCCGCCGGAGCCCGAGCAGAGATCGTGCGCCACGGCGATGTCCCTGTGAACAGCCCGCTCGCGGTTTTCCTCCAATCCGGCAGCGACGGCGTCACCGTGAACAACAACGGACAGGTCGCGGCGAGAGTCGTGCTCGGTGAGAAAGAGGATCTCGAGGCGATCGTCACCGGCTCCGGTGCGCCCGGTACGCTCCGCGCCGTAGCGGTCGAGGGCGACGCGGCGCCGGGCTCGGGCAACTTCGATTTCATCTACGCGCCGGCGATCAACGACGCCGGGATGATCGCCTTCGCCGCCGATCTCGAAGCAGCCACGGGCGTCTACACCTTCCCGTGGGCGATCTACCGCGACACGGACGGGACGCTCGAAGAGATCGTGCGGGAAGGGGACGCCGACCCGTTCGGCTTCCTGATCACCGACCTCGGCTTCACGAGACCATGCCTCAACGCCCACGGCGACCTCGCGTACTGGGCGAGCGTCGATGTCGGGGTCGGCGGCGACCCTGTCTCGCTCGTGTACGTCTCCGCAGACGGAACGCACACCCGTCTGGTGATCTCGGGAGACCCCATGCCCGGCACCGGCGGCGCGGTCGAGTTCTCCCTCGTCAGCGGGCGCACCTACGCGATCAACGACGCCGCGCAGGTCGCGTTCAAGGGCCGGGTCGATCTGAACCCGACCGGTCTGTCCGATCGGGTTGACGGCGTCTTCCGCGCCGACGGTCCCGGCGGGCAGATCGTCACCGCGGCGCTGGTGCGCGACCCCGCCCCCGGCGGCGGCACGTTCCGCACCCTCTACGACTTCGCCATGAACGAGAGCGGGCAGATCGCGTTCGAAGCGACCGTGGACATGCCCGACGGTTCCACGCCCCGCGGCGTCTTCTTCTACGACGACGACAACGGGCTGCAAGAGATCGTGCGCGAAGGCGACGTGATCCTCGGCGGCACGATCGAGCAGCTCGTCTTCAGCGGGACAGACGTGACCGTCCTCGCCTGCGACGACCGCTCCGGGCTCAACGACCACGGCGAGGTCGCGTACTGGTTCCGTCTCGATTCATCCGAGGGCGTCATCGACCGCGAGGGCGTCGCCATCTGGCCGGCGGGCGCGGGCCCCGGCTGCCCCGCCGATCTCAACAACGACGGCGCCGTTGATTCGAGCGACCTCGCCGCGCTGCTCGCGTTCTGGGATCAGCCCAGCGACGCCGACTTCAACGGTGACGGCACGACCGATTCCAGCGATCTCGCCGAGATCCTCGCCGCGTGGGGCGATTGCCCCGCTTAAGCCCGCAGCTCCGCCCCCACGCCCGACTTGAGCGCGCCGACCACCGTCTCCACCTGCGGGTCCACCTCCTCGTGGCGCAGCGTGCGCGACGGGTCGCGGAACTTCATGCGGAACGTGACGGATTTCTGCCCTGTTTCCAGCGGTTTCCCGCGGTAGACGCCTACAAAGCTCAGGCCCTCAAGCAGCGCCGGCTGCGCGCCCATCGTGAGCGATTCGATCTCCGCCCACGCCGTCGCTTCCTTCACCACCACGCTCAGGTCGCGCTCGATCGCCGGGAACGCCGGCAGCGCCTCGGCCTTGCTCGCCGGCGGGTAGAGCCCCAGCAGCACGTCGAGGTTCAGCTCCGCCGCGACCAGCCCCACCTCCACCGCCCACTTCTTGCACGCTTTCTTGTCGAGCACCCCGAAGCACCCGAGCGGCGCGCCGTTAAGCGTCACCCCCGCGAACGCGTCCGATCGGAACGCGGCGCAGTACGCCGGCCCGGCGTTGATGGCGAGCGTCGGCGCTTCCCCGCCCAGCGTGCGCACAAGCGTGTCGATCACGCCGCGCATCACGCGCACGCCCTCCTGCGCGTCGGGCGCGTCGATCAGCAGCGTCAGGTTGCGGAACTCGACCGTCTCGCCGTCTTTCGCCCCGCCGTCCCATTCCGCGAAGACCGACGCCGTCTCGAAGAGGCGCACGCCCCCGGGCTCGACCCCGCCGTTCTGGTTCACCATCCGGCAATCCAGCAGCGACGGGACCGCCGAGGGGCGCAGCGCCGGGGCTTCCTTGCGCCGGTTCTCATCGACCGCCAGCGCCCGCAGCCCGGGCGGCATGAAGAGCGCCGCGTCCTGGCGCGTCGCGAAGCTGAACGTCACCGTCTCGAAGAAGCCCATGCCTGTGAGCGCGTTGCCGATCGCCGCCAGCGCCGCCTCGCTCGCCTGGGGCGCCGACGTCCGCGCTGGCATCATGTCGTGCACCGGGATCGACGCGAACCCCTCGCTCCGCGCGACCTCCTCGATCAGGTCGATCTCCCGCGTCACGTCGTGGCGCCGGTGGGGGGGCACGACGCACGACAGCTCGTCCTCGTTCGCCTCAACTGTGAACCCCAGCCCGCGCAGCAGCTCCGCCATGCGCTCCGGCGCAAGCTCGATCCCGAGGATCGCGTTGCAGCGCGACGCCCGCAGCGCCACCCTCGGCGCCTCGGGCAGCGCGGGACCAACGACGATCGCCCCGTCCGCCAGCTCGCCCCCCGCGACCTCCACGATCAGCTGCGCGATGCGGTCCGCGCACGCGTCGATCTGCGCCGGGTCCACCGTGCGCTCAAACCGGTGCGACGCGTCCGTCCGGATGTTGTGACGGCGCGACGAGCCGCGCACCGTCGCCTCGTCCCACGTCGCCGCTTCGAGGAGAACGTCGGTCGTCGCGTTCGTCACGCCAGAATCCAGCCCGCCGATGACGCCCGCGAGCGAGCGCGCCCGCTCGCTGTCCGCGACCACCACGTCCGCTTGGTCGAGCTCCAGCTCGCTCTCGTCGAGCGCCGTCAGCTTTTCGCCCTGCTCCGCGTGACGGATCACCAGCCGGTGCTCCGCGAGCTCGCCCAGATCAAAGACGTGCGAGGGCTGCCCCAGCTCCATCAGCACGTAGTTCGTCACGTCCACCACGTTGTTGATCGGACGCAGACCCACCGCTTCCAGCGCCGTCGCCAGCCACGCCGGGCTGGGGCCCACCTTGACGCCCTTGATCACGCGGGCCGTGAACCGCGGGCACAGGGCCGGGTCCACCAGCACCGAGACGCCCGTCTCCTTCTCGACCGCGTCGCCGCTCGCCGGGGGCGCCGTCGGCACGACCAGCTCCCGCCCCGTCGCCGCCGCGATCTCCCGCGCCAGCCCCACGTGGCACAGCGCGTCGCCCCGGTTGCTCGTGACCTCGACGTCCATCTGGACGTCCCCGCCGTCCAGCTCCACGCGCTCCTCGATCGGGAACCCCGCGTGCGTCAAAACCCGCTCCACCTCGTCGGCGGAGCAATCAGCGGGGGAAAGGTACGTGTTGAGCCACTTCACAGAGATGATCATGGCCGAAGTGTACCGACCTGCTCGGGCGCCACGACTCGCCCCGCAGGGGCGCAGTAGTGCCCTTGGGTTCGGCAGTAACCTCCGGGCGCCCCGACCCGCCGTCCGCGGCGCGTCGGGACTGAACCCCCACGAACCACCCACCATGACCGACACCCGCCACCCCCAACGCAAGCTAGGCGACCTCCGCTCCGTCGGCCCCACCACCCTCAAAGATTTCGCCGACCTCGGCGTCACCAGCGTCGCCGACCTCGCCACCCGCGACCCCGACGACCTCTACACCCGCCTCGCAGAACGCAAAAAACCCGACCTCGGCGCCGCCCGCCTCGGCCCCTGCTGCCGAGACGTCTTCGCCTGCGCGATCGCCCAGGCGAACGACCCGGACCTGCCGAAGGAGCAGCGGGAGTGGTGGTGGTGGTGGAGTGGGCGGCGGAATCAGAAGATCTGCTGAGGTTCTGGACGTCCGTCGGGGCCGATGATGCCGAGACGGAAGCCAAAGAAGTGGTAGCGATCGTCCGAGTATGTGCGCGGGTGCTTCTGGATGGGTACACCCACAACTCTGACGATATCAATAGGTTTATGAGGTCCGGCCGGTTCAAATCGCCACACGCAGACCGAGTCATCGTAGCGAACGAAGAACTTCGGAAGCTGGGTCTGTGTATCGACATCCTCAATATGAACCCAGATCACATTAGCATCACGGCGGCCTACTGCTTCAGCGATTAGGGTGGCATCTCGTCCAGTGAAGGCGTCCGCGACGAAGCTCATGAGGCCCGCGCGGTTCTTGCGTTCGATCGGCGTCATTTCATTGTACGATTTATCCAATGGTGCGTTGCAGTCGGCGTAGATCAGATACCCCTTGAGTTGTGTCCATTCGAGTCGTTCGCCAATAGAAAACCAGAGGATACTGCCGAGTAAGATCGACTCCGTGTCATGAATGCGCGAGTCAGGCCGTGCAATCTTGGCAAGGTGTTGGCGCGTTACATAATGCTCGACAATGTCATTTGTGTATTGAGGGTTGAGCTTTGCAGAACGAATCTGGCTCCTAGGCGGTTGGTTATGGGAGGCGCGAAGTGCGATAAACAATAGCGCAAGAAGTGCAGCGACTCCAAGCAGAACGGTTAGCCTTGCTATCGAATGCTTCTGCAATCTCAGCCTCGCAACTCGATGTGTTGGGTGACAGTGTTGCTACGGACAGAGCACGCTCGCAGTTCGCATTCTTAAGCGCCGGCTGAATTCGCCCCCGCCTCCGTCAACTGCCGCCCCCGCCGCGTCCGCGCCAAAAACCCAATCTGCAACAAGAACGGCTCCACCACGTCTTCCAGCGTGCCCGAATCCTCGCCCATCGTCGCGGCGATCGCCTCCAGCCCCACCGGGCCGCCGTCGTAGACCGTCGCGATCGCCTTGAGGTACTTGCGGTCCAGCTCGTCGAGGCCCAGCGCGTCCACGCCCTCGAGCGCGAGCGCTTCTTCGACGCACGCCGTGGTGACGCGCCCGTCCATGCGCACCTGCGCGTAGTCGCGCACGCGGCGGAGCAAACGATTGACGATGCGCGGCGTCCCCCGGCTGCGCCCCGCGATCAGCTCCAGCGCCGCCGGGTCGTCGATCACCATGCCCAGCAGGTGCGCGCTCCGCGTGACGATCGTCAGCAGATCCGGCGCGCTGTAGAACTCGAGATGGTGCGACACGCCGAAGCGGCTGCGCAGCGGCGCCGACACCATCCCCGCCCGCGTCGTCGCGCCGATGACGGTGAAGGGCTTGAGCGCGATCGACACCGTGCGCCCGTGCATCCCCGAATCGACGGTGACGTCGATGCGGTGGTCCTCCATCGCCGGGTAGATGAACTCCTCGACGGCCGCGGGCATCCGGTGGATCTCATCAATGAACAGCAGGTCGCCGTTCTCGAGGCGCGTCAGCGCGCCCACAAGGTCGGTGCCCCGCGTCAGCGCGGGCCCGCTGGTCACGTGCGCGCGCGTGCCCATCTCCGCGGCCAGCACGTGCGCGAGCGTTGTTTTGCCGAGCCCGGGGGGGCCGTGCAGCAGCGTGTGCTCCATCGGCTCGGAGCGCGCCCGCGCGGCCTCCGCGGCGATGGTCAGGCGTTCGAGCAGCTCGCGCTGCCCCACGAAGTCGTCGAAGCGCTCGGGGCGGAGCGACCAGTTGACCCGCTCGTCCTGCTCCGAGACCGCCGTGCCGCTGATGATGCGTTCCGTCGCCATAGCGCAGACTCTACCGCAACCACGGGGGCGAGTGGAGTGATGTTCGGGAAAAGTGGGGGCTCAGTCCATCCACTTGTCGGTCACGGTGCCGCTGGCCATCTGCACGTAGAGCGTGCGGACGGTCCCGCTGGAGTTGTTGCGGGCGTGGAGGCGGTAGGACCCGCCGACCATCTGGTAGCGGTACTTCCAGACCTCCTGCAGCGGGTCGCGCAGGGCCTCGATGTCGGTGGCGGGCCCGAGGACGGCCTCGAGCCAGTCGGCGGTGGTCTCGCCGGGCTTGATGCGGTTGATCGTCTCCTGCCCGACGAGGCGGGCGTCGGGCGGCAGGAAGCCGAAGCGACGGTTGCTGCTCGTGCGGCACCCGCTGAGGGCCGCGCCGGTCGTGACGAGCGCGAGGGCCGTCACACTCAGAACCTTGATTCCGTGCCGCATCGTCGATCTCCGCGGGCGCACCTCGCCCGGTTCAATCGTCGGCCGGGTCGCTGGTCCCGCTGGAATCTTGGGGCAGGCGGTCAAAGAGAGCGTTGACGCGCCGCCGGCGCTCGACGTCGTGCGTCCACACGCTGGGGGTGGCGCTCATGAGCGAGCGCGTGCCGATGCCCGACGCCGCGTCGTCCGGCGCCGTCGGGGCGATGCGGTTGCTGACGCGCAGGGAAGAGGTCGGCACGGGCGTGTACGCCGTCGCGCCGCTCGCGCCCGAGAGCAGCGAGCGCGGGCCGTGGGACATGCTCGCGATGAGCTCGTCGCTCGGGGGGCCGATGGAGTAGATCGTCCCGGGGGGCGCGACCGCCTGGGCGCCGAAGCGCGTCGGGACGTACTCGGAGCGCTCAAAGAGCGCGTGGAGCGCGCCGTCGCGGCGCATCAGGAGCCCGTCGCTCCCCGGCACGCGGTAGACGCTGTCGAACCCGCTGGGCTGGCGCAGCTCGATGTTGTAGTGCTCGAGGGAGGTCGCCAGCGGCGAGACGTCCTCGAAGCCCTGCTCGATGCGCTCGAGGCGGAGCGCGCCGGGGTCCTGCGGCACGCCCTGGGCGAGGGCGGCGCTGGCGGCGAGGGCGGTCGGGATGAGGGTGGTAAGTCGCATGGTGGTTCTATCGGCGTTCTACAGGTGAACGATGATGCGCAGACGGACCTTCACGACCTCGCCGGGCCCCAGCGCGTCGATGCGCTCGCCGCGGGCGCGCCAGCGGTAGATCACGTTGATGTACGGGCGGTCGATGTCGGGGTTCCCCGACGAGCCCAGACGCTCGACGCGGGTCACCTGCTGCGGGCCCTCGGGACCGAACGAGATCTCCACAAACAGCGGCTTCGGGCGCGCGGTCACGCTGGTGTAGGCGCTGAAGTCGGGGCCCTTGCGCGTGGTGAGGATCTCCAGCCCCTCGGCGGCGATCGGCTTGCCCCACTGGATTCTGACGGGCGCTTCCAGACTGACCGCGTCCGCCTCGCGCTCGGCGTCGCCCGGCTTGGGCGCGGGTTCTGATTGCTGCGGCGCCCCTCGGCTCGCCTCGGCCGGCCGCGGCTCGACCCGCTCCTCTGGCGCGTCCTCCGCGATCGTCAGATCAACCTCCCGCAGCGCGCGCACGACGGCGTCCAGCGCGGCCGCGGCCGCCCGCGTCGTCGCCTCGGCCTGGCGCGCGACCATCTCGCGGACCGCGCCGGGCACGCCCGGGGTCCCGCCGCCGGCCGTCTGCGCCGCCTGCTCCACCGTCGATTCCTTCGCCTGGTGCTCCGTGGGCGTCTCGAAGCCGATCCAGGTGATCGTCGCGGCGTTCGATTCGCGGATGCCCAGGTCGGTGCGTTCCCGCGCCGGGGAGGGCGAGGCGCCGGGGGCGACCAGCCAGTCGGCGCTGAGCGCGACCAGCCCGCCGGCGTGCAGGAGCACGCTCAGGGCGGCCGCAACGCCGATTCTGGCTGAAAAACCGCGTTCGACCATGATGAGATGCTAGGCTCGGGCGGAACAATCCGCACGGAAACGGGTTTATCCCAAGAGACTTTCCTTGGTACGCGGGCGTTTCCTGCCCGAACGCCCACCCCACCTGAAAGGACACCCCACATGCTCACCCGTCTTCTCCCCGCCGCGGCCGCCGTGGTCTTCAGCGCTTCCGCCTTCGCCCAGACGCTCTCCCTGGGCGACGCGATGCCGACCATCGGCGACGACGCCAACTGGCTGCAGGGCAGCCCCGTCTCCGCGTGGGAGGAGGGGCAGATCTACGTCCTCGACTTCTGGGCGACGTGGTGCGGCCCGTGCATCGCCAGCATCCCCCACATCAACGAGCTCTCCCAGAAGCACGCCGACGACGGGGTGAACGTCATCGGCATGGCGATCTGGCCCCGCGAGGGCATGACCCCGACCGACGAGTACGTCCAGGAGCGTGGCGACGAGATGAGCTACCGCATCGCCGAGGACGTCGGCGGCAAGCTCGCCGAGCGCTACATGCGCGCGACCGGCTCCAACGGCATCCCGACGATCATGATCGTCAACCGCGCCGGGCAGCTCGTCTGGAAGGGCCACCCGATGAGCGGCTTCGACGACGCGCTCGAGTCGGTCATCGACGGCACCTTCGACCTCAACGCCGCCAAGAAGCTCGCGGCGATCGAGAAGCAGGGCAAGGAAATCCTCGCGACGGTGCGCGAGAAGCAGAACGCGCAGGACTGGGACGGCGTCGTCGCGGGCTACCGCCAGGTCGTGGAGCTCGATGGCTTCCCCTTCGCCGCGTACTACGGCTACCAGGCGTTCACCACCCTCGCGAGCTCGGAACGGGCGAACAGCCCCGAGCAGGCGTACACCTACGCGGGCCATCTCATGGAGCGTTTCGCCGGCGACGAAGAGGTCTTCAGCCACATGGCGCAGTTCATCGCGGAGGGGCCGATCGCCGACGAGTCGCGCGACCTTGACCTCGCGCTCAAGCTCGCCGAGACCGGTGTGAAGAACGCCCCCGCGAGCGAAGCCCTCCCCCACGCGATGCTCGCGTCCGTGCACCACGCCCGCGGCGAGCACGCCGCCGCGATCAAGGCCCAGACGAAGGCCGTGGAGATCGCCACGAACGAGAAGGCCGACCCCCGCATGGTCAAGGAGTTCGAGGCGGCGCTCGATGAGTACAAGTCGCACGCGACGAACTGACCCACGAGTGTTGATCTAAACGATCCACAGCCCAGCCACCCGCGTGGCTGGGTTTTTTGATGCGCGAGCCGGATCAGTCCTCGGGGCGCCCGATCACGCCGACGTCCTTGACCCCCGCGCCCGCGAGGGCGTCGAGCACGCGCAGGAGCGCGCCGCTGGGGGCGTCGGCGTCCGCGGCGACGAGCACCCGCGTGCCTTCCTTCGCGAGCGTCACGACGCGCGCGCCGAGCTCGCCCGGGGCGGTCGCCTCGCCCTGCACGCGGACCGAGCCGTCGGCGAGGACCGTCACCGCGACCACGTCCGTGCGATCGACCGCCTCGCCCGCGCTGACCGAGGGCAGCGTCACGTCGAGCGCGTCGGCCCGGACCATCAGGGCGACGGAGAAGATGAAAAAGGTCAGCAGCAGGAAGACCACGTCAATCAGCGGCATGATCTCGAGCCGGGGCTCGTCGAGGTCGCGTTCCAATAACCGTCGTCTGGCCGCCATGTGAACACCATAGTGCGCCCCCCGGCTACGATCCGCCCCATGCTCACGCCGAGCCGAGACGAGTTCGTGACCCTGGCCCAGTCCGCGCCCGACGCGCGGCGCGCGATCCCCGTCTGCCTGCGCCTGCTCGCCGACCAGCTCACGCCCGTGCTCGCCTACCGCCGCCTCGTCGCTCCCGACGAGCGCACCGCGCCCTCGTTCCTCCTCGAATCCGTCGAGGGCGGGGAGAAGCAGGGGAGGCACTCCATCCTCGGCGCCCGCCCGGCGATCGAGGTCGTCGCGAAACAGAACCGCGTGAGCGTGGAGAACCACCGCACCGGCGAGCGCGATTCCTACGACGCCGACGACCCGCTGGGCGCCCTGCGCGACCTCACCGGGGGCGTCCGGTTCCTGCGACCCGAGGGGGCGCGCTTGCCCGCGGCGCCGCTGGGGGGGTGGTTCGGGTACGCCGCGTACGACACGGTGCGCTACGCCGAGCCGGGCAAGCTGTCCTTCGACAGCGCCCCGCCCGACGACCGCGACCTCCCCGACCTGCACTTTGCGCTCTACGACCAGGTGGCGGTCTTCGACCACGTCGAGAAGGTGGTGTACGCCGTCGCGGTCGCGACGCTCGAGCCCGGCGACGACCCCGGCGCGGCGTACGACGCCGCGGCCCGGCGCGCCGAATCGCTCACGCGCGAGCTCGAGGCGCCCGGCGAGCCGCTCCCCACGGGGCGCGTGGGCGACGCGGCGCAGCGCCCCGCGGAGATGCCCTCGAACCTCACCCGCGCGGCGCACGCGCAGATGGTGGCGCGGGCGCAGGAGTACATCGGCGCGGGGGACATCTTCCAGGTCGTCCTCGGGCAGCGGTTCGAGAAGCAAAGCGCGACCGACCCGTTCGAGGTCTACCGCGCCCTGCGCGCCGTCAACCCCAGCCCGTACATGGTGTACCTCCAGTCGCGCGGCTGCATCCTTGTCGCGTCGAGCCCGGAGATCCTCTGCCGGGTGCGTCACAGCGAGGGGGGGGCGCCGGTCGTCACCAACCGCCCGCTCGCGGGGACGCGCCGTCGCGGCGCGAGCGACGCCGAGGACCGGGCGCTCGAAGCGGACCTCCTCGCTGATCCGAAAGAACGTGCCGAGCACGCGATGCTCGTGGATCTGGGGCGCAACGACGTCGGGCGCGTGGCGCGCCCGGGCAGCGTCCAGACGCCGGCGCTGATGGAGATCGAGCGGTACTCCCACGTGATGCACATCAGCTCGACCGTTACCGGCGAGCTCCGCGACGGGCTGGACATGTGGGACGCCCTCCGCGCGGCGCTGCCCGTCGGGACGATCTCGGGCGCGCCCAAGATCCGCGCGATGCAGATCATCGACGAGCTCGAGCCCATCCGGCGCGGGCCCTACGGCGGGGGGGTCGGCTACGCCTCCCTCGAGGGGGACATGGATATCGCCCTGACCCTGCGCACCATCGTGGTCCCCACCGCGATGCGTTCGGGCGGCGGATGGGTGTATCACATCCAGGCGGCCGGCGGCATCGTCGCGGACTCCCAGCCCGAGGCGGAGTTCCAGGAGACGGTGAACAAGGCGGCGGCCCTGGCGCGTGCGATCGAGCTCGCCGAGCGGGCATTTGCTCTTTAACCGCGGCGCGCCTCGGGTATGATGGGCACTATGTTCAACGCCGCCGCCCAGCCCACGCTCTGCCCCGACGAGAAGACCAAGCAGCCCTGGCTGTGGAACGTGGTCCTTATCGACGACGACGAGCACTCCTACGAGTACGTCATCACGCTCGCCCAGGAGCTGTTCGCTCACCCGCTGGAGCGGGCGTACCAGATCGCCAAGACGGTCGATTCCGACGGTCGAGCGGTCCTCAAGACCACCCACCGCGAGCTCGCGGAGCTCAAGCGCGAGCAGGTGATCGGGTTCGGGCGCGACCTGCTGATCTCCTCCTCGACCGGCCCCATGCGCGTCGTCCTCGAGCCTGCCGAGCACGAGGCTGACGGCGACGAGTGACCCGCCCCCGGGTGGTCATCGCCGAGCCGCTGCACCCCGACCCCGTCGCGTGGCTGCGCGAGCGGGCGGACGTGGTTGAAACACTGAGCGACGAGACGCTGCGGGACGCCGACGCGCTGATCGTGCGCACGTACACGCGCGTGGACGCGGCGCTGCTCGCCCGCGCCCCGCGCCTGCGCGTCGTCGGGCGGGCCGGGGTCGGGACGGACAACATCGACCGAGCCGCGTGCGAGCCGCGGGGGATCCGCGTCGTCTGCACGCCCGACGCGAACACAAGCGCGGTGGTGGAGTACGTCCTCTCGGCGATCTTCTCGCGCCTGCGCCCGATCGAGCCGGCGGCGCCCGGCATGGACGCGCGGGCGTGGGAGGCGGCGCGCACAGCGGCGATCGCGCCGCGGGAACTCAGTGAGTGCGTCGTCGGGATCTGGGGATTGGGGCGCATCGGCAAGGCCCTGGCCCGGGCGCTCGCGCCGCTGGCGGGCGGGGTGATCTACCACGACCTGGTCGAGATCCCCGAACGCGACCGCGCCGGCGCGCGCCCGGTGAGCGAGCGGGGACTGCTTGAAACGAGCGATATCGTGTCGATCCACGTGGACGGGCGCGCGACGAACCACGCGCTCGTCGGCGCGCCGCAGCTGGGGTACATGCGCCCGCACGCGCTGCTCATCAACGCGTCGCGCGGGATGGTCGTTCACGCGGCCGCGCTCGCCGAGCACATGGGGCGCTGCGAGGGGTTCCGCGCCGTGCTCGACGTGCACGCGCCCGAACCGATCGCGCGGGACAACCCGCTGCTGGAGACGCCCGGCGCGACGCTGACGGCGCACGTCGGCGCGGCGACCGCGAAAGCCAAGCTCGCGATGAGCTGGGTGGTGCGCGGTGTGTACGAGGCGATGGATCACGGCACGACGTCTGGCCCCTTGCGCTGAGGGGCGCTCGTGTTCTGGAAACAATCAATCACACAACCGGAGGGCGTGATATGTCGCTCAGCGTTATCGGCGCAGGCTTTGGAAGGACGGGGACCGCGTCATTGAAAGTGGCGCTGGACCTGCTCGGCGTCGGGCCGTGCTACCACATGAGTGAGGTCTTTAAAACCCTGGCGCACGTCGCGCTGTGGGAGCGCGTCGGAGACGGGGGGTTGGACTGGGACGAGATCTTCGGCGAGTACGGCTCGGCGGTGGACTACCCGACGTGCACGTACTGGCGCGAGCTCAGCGTGCGCTACCCGAAGGCCAAGGTCATCCTGACGGTGCGCGACGCCGAGAAGTGGTTTGAGTCCACGCAGGAGACGATCCTGTCGCCCCGGATGGTCGAGTATTCGGAGCCTTCCCCGCTCGGTCCGATGCTCAAGAAGACAGTGTGGGACACGATGGACGGGCGGATTCACGACCGGGAGTTCATGGTCGACCACTTCAACCGCCACGTCGAGGAGGTGAAGCGGACCATCCCCGCGGAGCGGCTTCTGGTGTACGAGGTGAAGCAGGGGTGGGAGCCCCTGTGCGCGTTCCTCGGTCTCGCGGTTCCGAGCCAGGAGTTCCCGCGGGTGAACAGCCGTGAAGAAACCGCGGCCGCGTTCGCGGCGCTCTGCTCGTCCGGGACGGACGCCGCCGCGCTCGCGGAAGTGGCCGAGCGCGTGCACCGCACCAGCGGCTGAGCGTCGCGCCTCGTTAGAGACAGTCGCCCCACGTCGCGAGGAGGATCGCGAGGTCGCCGGCGTCAACCGTGCCCGACATGTCAAAGTCGCCGGGGCCGCTGGTGCTCCACGCGGCGAGGAGTGCGGCGAGGTCGGCCGAGTCGACGGCGTTGTCGGCGTTGAGGTCGCCGGCGCAGGGGGCGGGGTCGAGGTTGATGTCCCAGCCGATGACGCTGAACGCGAGCAGGTCGGCGTAGGTGAGGTACCCGGGGTGGGCGCCCTGACCCGGGCCGTTGGGCGAGCTGGTGGTCGGGTCCATGACCCCGATGTTGGGCGTGATGCCGAGGAGGTCGTCGTCCTTCCAGTGGCTGGCCTGGCGCCCGTCGCCGCCGAAGCTGCCGGTGGAGAAGCGGTAGACGGTGTCGAGCGGGGCGCCGGGGACGGCGTTGACCTGATCGAGCGCGGCCTCGACGCCGCGGCGCGTCTCGCGGGCGACGCTGGAGAAATCAGCGAGGTTCGCCGGGTCGTTCGAGACCCCGTCGATGCCCACGCGGAAGGTGTCGAGCGTGGTGAGGAAGTCGCCGAACGAGAACCCATCGGTCGAGCTGATGAAGCCGAGCATGTGCCCGATCTCGTGCGTCATGACGTAGACGGTGTCGACGAAGCCCTCGGTGAGCCCGTCGCTGGGGTCGTTGTCGAAGTCGAAGTCGGTGTTGAAGACGATCGACGCGTCGGCGAACCCGCCCGAGGTGTCCACGGGGATGCCCAGCGCGCGGGCGTTGGCGGTGGTGACCTCGATGCCGTCGAAGGAGAAATCGTCGGTGGAGGTGAAGCCATTGTTGGTCTCGGCGTCGAGCTCGGGGTCGGGGAGCGCGGAGACGAGCGTGGACTCGGCGGCGCCGGCGTCGGCGATCGCGAGCGAGCGGAACTCGTCGTAGTCGATGTTGAAGCGGTTGCTCGACGCGGCGCCGATGTAGCTGACGTTCGAGACGAAGCCGACGTCGATGATGATGGTCACGTTGTCGCTGATGCGGGCTTCCCAGACCTCGGCCGCGAGCTCGAGGCCCGCGACGAACGCGGGGTCCGAGGCGACGTCCGGGTCGAGGTTGAACTGCACGTCGAACCCGCCGCGGGCGGGGTTCACGCTCGCGCGCACGAGGTCGCGTTCGGCGAAGTGCGCGCGGATGTCGCGGGCGAGGAGGTCGGTCTTGTGCGCGACGACGATGGTCCCGTCGGCGTCGAGCGAGGAGCGGTGATCGTGCCCGCACGAGAGGCCGCCCGGCGAGGGGGCGAGCATCTTGGTGGCGACGTGACCGGGCGCGGCCGCGAGAGCGGACGTGGCCGAGAGAAGCGAGACAACAGCGAGGGCGCGCGACATAGTGGTCCTCCCACGAACCGGTAGAGGGCGCCGGAGGACGCCCGCGACTGAGCCAACCCTACGGGCAATCGCCCGTTTGGGCTACGTTTTTCCCCGATGTTGGCGTACGCTTACGCCATGCCAGAGCTCTCGGTGAACATCGATCACGTCGCGACCCTCCGCAACGCACGCATGGGGCACGAGCCCGACCCGCTGCGCGCCGCGCACGAGGTGGAGCTCGGCGGCGCCGACGGCGTCACCGTCCATCTGCGGGAAGACCGGCGACACATCCGCGACGAGGACGTCCACCGCCTGCGCGACGCGGTGAACGTGCGTTTTAACCTCGAGATGGCGGCGACGGATGAGATGGTTGCGATCGCCCTCGCGGTGCGCCCGCACTCGGTGATGCTCGTCCCAGAGGGACGGCGCGAGGTGACGACCGAGGGCGGGCTGGACGTCGCCGGGCAGCTAGCGCACCTCGCCGGGGTCGTGGAGCGGTTCCGGGACACGTGCTCGTTTGTGTCGGCGTTTATTGACGCGGACCCGCGTCAGGTGGACGCGGCGGCCGAGGCCGGCTTTGCCATCTGCGAGGTCCACACCGGGCCGTACGCCGCGCGCCACCGCGACCACGGCGGGGACCTGCGCCAGGCGCCGCTCGCGGAGGAGCTCGAGCGCGTCCGCGCGGCCGGCGAGCGGATCCGCTCGGCGGGCATGCGGTTCAACGCCGGGCACGCGCTGAACTACCACAACGTGCGCCCGATCGCGGGGCTCGAGGGTGTGGAGGAACTGCATATCGGGCACGCCGTGATCTCACGCGCGATCTACGTCGGGCTCCGGGGCGCGACGCGTGATATGCGGGATCTGGTCGGGTCTCGCGGCGAGTGATGAAGGCGGGGCGGCGGCGGAATGATGTTTGGGTTGTGTTTATTATCTAGAACGCTCTAAGTATATGTAATACAGATATTTATTGGATGTTCAGAGAGTGCGTATTTGGATTCTTTACGTGTTTCTGATACAGTGGCTCGACTATGAGCAACGCAGCCGCCAAGACCGCCTCGCGCCGCCGTTCCCGTCGTTCGACGGCCGCAGAGAAGCCTGTTTCCGCCTTCGAAAACTACACCGAGGCGCTGCGGTACCTCAAATCGCTGACGAACGTGGAGATGACCCGGGCCCGTCGGCTGTCCACGGACATGCTGACGCTCGACCGGATGCAGGCGCTGCTCAAGAAGCTGGGCAACCCGCAGGACGAGTTCCGGAGCGTCCACGTCGCCGGGACCAAGGGCAAGGGCTCGACGTGCGTGCTCCTCGAGACGGCGCTGCGTGCGTGCAACTACACCGTCGGGTCCTTCACCAGCCCGCACCTGATGGACGTGCGCGAGCGCATCGCGATCAACGGGCAGATGATCCCCCACGCGGCGTTCACCGAGCTGCTCCGCCAGGTGGCCGACGCCGCGGACAAGCTCCCCTCGAAGATGGGCGCCCCCACGTACTTCGAGGCCCTGACCGCGATGGCGTTCCTGCGCTTCGCCGAGCAGGCGGTCGACCTCGCGGTGATCGAGACGGGTCTCGGCGGGCGTCTCGATTCGACGAACGTCATCACGCCCGAGGTGTCGATCATCACGGCGATCGGGCTCGATCACATGCAGCTCCTCGGCACGACGCCCGAGGCGATCGCCCTTGAAAAAGCGGGCATCATGAAGCCCGGCGTGCCCACGATCACGATCGACCAGTCCGAGGGGGTCGCGAAGGTGCTCGCGGAAGCGGCCGAGTCGGTCGGCAGCGAGCTTCGGGTGCTCGGCAAGAGCATCGACTTCAGCTACCGCTTCGAGGCGTCGCCCAAGCTCGGGCCGCACACGTGCGTGTGCCTGACGACCGACCGGAGCAGCTTCGAGCACGTCTCGGTGCCGCTTCCCGGCGAGCACCAGGCCCTCAACTGCGGGCTCGCGCTCGCGGCGCTGGACCTCCTGCGAGGCCGCGGGTTCGAGCTCAAAGAGACGCCGATGATCGAAAGCCTCGAGGGCGTGACCCTGCCCGGGCGGATGGAGCTCGTGTCCACCTCGCCGCGGGTGATGATCGACGGGGCCCACAACCCCGACAGCCTGCGGGCGCTGATGCGCTCGATCGGCGCCCACGTGCCCTACGACTCGATGGTCGTCGTTTTCGGGTGCGCCGAGGACAAGGACATCGACGCCCTGCTGCGGGAGATCTCGCTCGGGGCCGATAAAGTTGTCTTCACCCGCGCCCGCGGGAACCAGCGGGCGAGCCTCCCCGAGGACCTCGCGCGTCGGTTCACGGAGGTCTCCGGTCGGATGAGCCAGACGGCCGATTCGTTCGCCGACGCACTGCTGACGGCCGAGCACGCCGTGGGTCGTGAGGATCTCATCTGCGTGACGGGCAGCTTCGTTCTCGCGGGCGAGGCGAAGAAGCATTTCCAGCGCGCCGCGGCGGTCTGAGCCCTCGCGGTACACTCACCCGCGATGTCCAACGCAGCCCCCGATCAGACGACGCCTCCCGATCGCGCCCAGCGCGAGCCCCATCGTTACACCGCCGTCCTCGCGGGCGAGATCGAGCGGAAGTGGCAGGACCGCTGGGAGGGATCGGGCGTCTTCGCGGCGCCGAACCCCGTCGGCGAGTTGTCCGACGGGTTCGAGTCGGTCTCGGAGCGCAAGAAGCTCTTCGTGCTGGACATGTTCCCGTACCCGTCGGGCGTGGGTCTGCACGTGGGGCACCCGCTGGGGTACATCGCGACGGACATCTTCGCGCGCTTCAAGCGGATGGACGGGTGCAACGTCCTGCACGCGATGGGCTACGACGCGTTCGGGCTGCCCGCGGAGCAGTACGCCGTGCAGACGGGCACGCACCCGCGCGTGCGCACGGAGGAGAACATCGCGAACATGCGCCGCCAGCTCCGGCGCTTGGGTCTGGGGCACGACGCGCGCCGGTCGGTGAGCACGACGGACGTCCCGTTCTACCGCTGGACGCAGTGGATTTTCCTGCAGGTCTACAACGCGTGGTTCGACTCCGAGCGCAACCGGGCGCGCCCGATCTCTGAGCTCGTCGCGGAGTTCGAGTCCGGCGCCCGCTCGCCGGTGAGCAAGGCGAACCCGCACGACGTGTCCTGGGACGCTCTCTCGGACGCGGACCGCCGGCGCGTGGTCGATAGCTACCGCCTGGCGTACCTCGAAGAGGCGCCGGTGAACTGGTGCCCGCAGCTCGGGACGGTGCTCGCGAACGAAGAGGTGACGTCCGACGGGCGGAGCGAGCGCGGGAATTTCCCGGTCTTCAAACGCCCGCTCAAACAGTGGATGATGCGCATCACGAGGTACGCGCAACGCCTGCTCGACGACCTGGGCGAGGTGGACTGGCCCGAGCCCGTCAAGATGATGCAGCGGAACTGGATCGGGCGAAGCGAGGGCGCGTACGTCGATTTTCACACGAGCACGACCGAGGCGACGCTCGCGACAATCCGCGTCTTCACGACCCGCCCGGACACGCTGTTCGGCGCGACGTACCTCGTCATGGCGCCGGAGCACCCGCTGGTCGATCAGCTCGTCCCCGGCGTGTGGCCCGACGCCACGCCCGAGGTGTGGAAGGGGCGGTTCCCCGGCGCGGGGGGCATGGCGCCCAAGCAGGCGATCGAGGCGTACCGCCGCTTCGCAAGCGCGCGCACCGACGTGCAGCGCCAGGCGGACGAGAAGGACAAAACGGGCGTCTTCACGGGCGCGTACGCCGTCAACCCGATCAACAACGAGCGGGTGCCCATCTTCATCGCCGACTACGTGCTCATGGGCTACGGCTCGGGCGCGATCATGGCGGTCCCGGCGCACGACGAACGCGACTTCGAGTTCGCGCGCCACTTCGAGCTCCCGATCCACGATGTCGTCTACCCCCGCGTGCTCCAGTACGTGCGGGAGTTCGTCCGCCTGGTGGACAACCCCGACGTCTTCCCGCAGGGCTGGTTCAAGGCGCTCGCCGACTTCATCGGCCTGTGCACCTCGAGCGACGCGAAGCCCGGCGAGTTCCCGGCGCTCATCGACCGCATCCGGCGCGAGCGCGCCGACGCGCCGGGGAGCGCGGATGACCGACCCGAGGGCGGCGGCGTGCGCGGCGTTGTTCAGAGCGAATGGATCCAGGCGCTCGATGCGTTCAGCGAGATCCCCTTCACGGAACTGCGCGAGCGGTTCGAGGCCGCGTACATCCACCGCAGCCTGGGCGAGGCGTTCACGAGCGTCGGGGTCGCGGTGAACTCCGGGTTCGCAGACGGGATGACGTCGGCCGAGGCGAAGAAAGCCGTCGTCGATCGTCTCGAGAGCGAGCTCAACGGCACGCACGCGGTGACCTTCAAGCTGCGCGACTGGTTGTTCTCACGCCAGCGCTACTGGGGCGAGCCCTTCCCGATCGTCTACGACCCCGACGGGAACCCGCGTGCGCTGCCCGAGTCGATGCTGCCGGTGAAGCTCCCGGATCTCGAGAACTTCGAGCCCGAGTCGTCCGACGACCCGAACGCCCCGCCGCGCCCGCCGCTGGGGCGCGCGACGGAGTGGGGGACGGTGGAGCTCGACCTTGGCGACGGTCTGAAGAAGTACACCCGCGAGCTCAACACGATGCCGCAGTGGGCGGGATCGTGCTGGTACTACCTGCGCTACCTCGATCCGACCAACCGCAACGCCTTCGTGGACCCCGCGAACGAGCGCTACTGGATGAAGGGCGACGGGCGAAACGCGGGCGGCGTGGACCTGTACGTGGGCGGCGTCGAGCACGCCGTGCTGCACCTGCTCTACGCGCGGTTCTGGCACAAGGTCCTCTTCGATCTCGGGCACGTCTCCACGCTCGAGCCCTTCCACCGCCTCTACAACCAGGGGTACATCCAGGCGTTCGCGTACACCGACGCGCGCGGCGTGTACGTCGAGGCGGACAGCGTGGTGGACGGCGAGGGGCGCGCGGTCGGCCACGACCCGGGCGCGAAAGCGCCGTTCTACAACGACGGTGAAGAGGTCTCGCGCGAGTACGGCAAGATGGGCAAGAGCCTGAAGAACGCCGTCGCGCCCGACGAGATCTGCGAGGCGTTCGGCGCCGACACCCTGCGCCTCTACGAGATGTACCTCGGCCCGCTGGACCAGTCCAAGCCGTGGAACACCGACGACATCATCGGCGTCCACCGCTTCCTCCAGCGCCTGTGGCGCAACTTCGTTGACGAGCTCACGGGCGAGCTGCGCGTGAGCGACGACGCCCCCGACGACGACGCGCGGCGCATGCTGCACAAGACCATCGCGGGCGTGCGCGACGACATGGCGGGGCTGCGATTCAACACCGCGATCGCCAAGCTCATCGAGCTCAACAACGCGCTGACCAAGCTCGTCGCGAAGACGGGCGCCTGCCCGCGCGAGATCGCCGAGCCCATGACGCTCATGCTCGCCCCGCTGGCGCCGCACGTGGCCGAGGAACTCTGGGAGCGCCTCGGCCACGGGACCAGCCTCACGCACGAGTCGTTCCCCCGCGCGGACGAGTCGCTGCTCGTCGCGGACACCGTGGAGATCGCGGTGCAGCTGGCGGGGAAGGTCAAGACGCGCATCCACGCGCCGGCCGATGCCGACGCGAAGGGGCTCGAAGCGTTCGCGCTCGCGCACGAGGACGTGGCGTCGCTCATCGAGGGCAAGACGGTCCGCAAGGTGATCGCCGTGCCCGGTCGCCTCGTGAACATCATCGCGAACTGAGCCGGGTTGTTAGTCCTGCGTGCGTCCGAGGTCGCCCAGGCGCGCCCGGGTTTCCTTGTACTGACGCTGCGCGGTGGCGATCTGGCGTTCGATCCGCCGGATGTCCGCCTGCATGCGCGCGGCGTTCTTGGCGCCGGGGACCTCGCCCTGGAGCTCGGCGCGGCGATCGCTCAGCTCTTGGCGGCGCTCGGCGATGAACTCGCGGAGCTGGCGGACCCGGGCTTCGTCGGCGAGGCGCATCTTGGTGATGGTGGTCTGGTCGGGGTTCAGCCGCGCCAGCGCCGCGACGCTGCGCTCGGCTTCGAGCAGCGGGTGCGGGCGCCCCGCCGGCGTCATGCCCGGGACGTCGTCGCGCATCTTGAAGTGCGCCGTCCACGACTGCTGCGCGTCGGGGGGGAGGCGTTCGATCTCGTACCGCTCGAGCCCGAGGCGTTCGGCCCGTAGGCGCCATGCGCCGTCGATCCAGCGCGAGTCCGGCTGCCCCACGCCCTGGTTCAGATCGGAGTACGAGCGGGTCGGGACGCTGAGATCCAGCTCCTGCCCGTCGCGGATGAGGCGGATGCTGATCGCTTCGCCCGGGTCGAGCGAGAGGATCGCGTGGCGGAACGTCGCGTCGCCGAGGCCGCGCGGGCGCCCGCGCAAGGGCTGCCCCTCCGCCTCGATCACCACGTCGCCGGGCACGAGCAGCTCGGCCGCGGGGAAGCCCGCGACGACGGTCTCGATGCGCACGCCGGAGGTGACCACGTCTTCTGTCGGGGGCTCGCGGAAGCTGACGCCCAGCCCGGCCCGCGGCGACAGGATGAACCGCTGACGGAGCGTGGCGAGCACGCGGGCCCGCTGCTCGGGCGTCAGCGTGGCGGCGTCGATCTCGCTGGAGATGGAGGCGGAGAGTTCGTCGGCCCGCTCGAGGAGTTCGCGCGACGCGTTCTCGCGATCGGTCAGGAGCGCGGAGTCGAGCCCCGCGACCAGCTCGGCGATCGGGGCGCGCTCGGCTCCGAGCGCGGGGGAGGCCGTCGCTACGAGGAGGAGTGCTCCAACGAGCCGCGAACGCGTTCGGGATGCTCCGTGAGCCATGTGGCCTTTCTCTCGATCATCCGCAGGAACTCGGCGCCGTCGTGACGACCGAAGGACCCCGTCTCGGCGATGGGACCGGCCGATTCCGCGATGAGCGATTCGGCCATCAGCCACGGGGCGACCCGGAGCTCCGAGTCGCTCAGCCGGCACCCGTCCACCCCATCATACCCGGTCAGGAACCATCCGAGGCGCCCTAATTCCGGTTCCGGGGGCCACGTTTCGAGGTCCTGACCGCCCCTGATGAGGCTGAACTGCAGGGCGCCAGAGGCCACGTCCGCGCAGCGGGCGTCGACGTGGGCGGCGTCGTAATCGATCGCGGCGGCGACCTCGCCGTTCTTGAAGACCACGTTCCCCGGGTGCCAGTCGCCGTGGACGACCTGCCTGGGCCACCCGGCGTAGCCGTGGGTGTCGGCCTCGTCGCGCGCGTTGAGGTACAGGGCCCCGAGGCGCGCGGCGACCTCGCCCTCTTCGCCGCCCCGGTTTGCGATGTGCTCGAGGTTCCGCGAGACCGCGGTGCTCGCGTGGAAGCCGCGGGCAGGCGGGCTGGTCTGCGGGTGGAAGTCGGCGGTGAGGCGGTGGAGGATCGCGAGGGCTCGCCCGGCGGCCCGCGTCTCGCGCTCGTCGCCCGCGTACGCGGTCCCGGCGACGTACTCGAACAGTTCGTACAGGCGCTCGCCGAGGCGCAGCATGGAGTTGTTCTCGCCGCGGGTGCCGAGCAAGCGCGGCAGGGGGTAGCCGCGCGAGGCGAGGTGCAGCTGGAGCTGGTGCGAGAACGCGACGCGTTCGGGGTTGCTGCGGGCCTTGCCGCGGCGCTTAAAAAGGAGGACGCCGCGCGAGGTGCGGAGGATGGCCTTGGGCGCGTCGCCCGAGCCGCGCCGGATCGGGCGGATCTCGGAGATCACCCCGGTGTCGTAGTGGGAGAGTGCGATGGCGAGCTCGGCGGCGTCGAAGCCGGTCGCGCCCGGCGCGGGGTCGCGCGGCGTGGGGTCGGGCGTCGCGCTGTCGCGTGCGGCGTCGCTCATCACTCGACGTTCTGCACCTGCTCCTTGATGCGATCGATCGCGCCCTTGATCTCAACGATCTCTCGCGAGATGTCGGCGTCGTTGCACTTGCTGCCGATGGTGTTCGCCTCGCGCAGCATCTCCTGTGCGAGGAAGTCGAGCGTGCGCCCGACCGGCGTGTCGTCCGAGGAGCCGATCAGCTCGCGGAACTGCGTGATGTGACCGCTGAGGCGCTGGAGCTCCTCGGCGATGTCGCTGCGCTCGGCGAAGACCGCGACCTCGCGCACGAGGTCAGCGGGCTCGACCGCGAGCTGCGCCTCAGAGAGCATCTGCTCGAGGCGCGAGCGCAGGCGGTCGGCGTAGGCTTCGACCACCACGGGCGCCCGCTCGCTGATGATCGCGAGTCGATCGGCGATCCGGTCGGCGAGGGTCTCGAGCTCGCCCAGCAGGATCGCGCCTTCCTTGCGGCGCATCGTGATGAGCTCGGCGCTGGCGTCGTCGAGCAGGCGCGAGATGGCGCGCCGGGCGCGTTCGTGGCGGCGCTCGTCGTTGGCCGCGGGCTGGAGGACGCCGGGGAGATTGAGAAGCGAGCCGAGATCAAACGAGACGCTGGCGTCGGCGATGCTCGGCGCGGACCGGGCCTGATCGACGTAGCGCTCGAGGGCCTCGTGGTTGATCGCGTGGGCCGCCTCGCCCGTGGTCTCCGAGCACTTGACGCTCAGCGTGACCGTGCCGCGGGTCAGGCGGCGGCGCAGGTCCGACTCGAGCTCGGCCTCGAGACCCTGGAGGTCGTCGGGGAGCCGGAGGACGCTCTTGAAGTACTTGGCGTTGAGGCTGCGCAGCTCGACGAAGAACTGAGCGCCTTCTTCGACGCCCGAGGCCTCGCCGAAGCCGGTCATGCTGCGGATCATGCTCGCTCCAGCGGAAAGGGGCTCACTCGCCACCGTCCTCGGCGGGCGCCGGGGCGGGATCGACCGGCTGGGTGTCGGGCGCCGCGCCGTTCGCGGGAGCGTCGCCGGGCGCGGGGAGGGGGGCGTCGCCCGCGCTCTCGCCAGCGCCTTCGGGAGTGGTCTGCTGCGTGTCGCCGCCCGACTGGAGGATCGTCTGGATCTCCGAGGTGGGACGGAGCGCGAAGTTGAGCCCGATCGCGATGCCCAGGAAGAGCAGGAAGATGACGATGGTGGAGATCGTCAGGGCGTCGCCGGTGCGCGCGCCGAACGCAGATTGGCCGGAGCCGCCGCCGGCGCCGAACGCGCCGGACAGCCCGCCGCCCTGCGGGCGCTGGATCAGCACCACGAGCACCATGGCGAGTGAGATCACAAGAAAGAGCACCACCAGGAGGGCGATGCCGAGTTGGTCGAGGTTCACGGGTCCCTTGTCCCTTCGCGTCGCCCGCTATCGGGCTCAGTGTTCTGTCAGTCGGCGCCGGCGGTCTGTGCCGCGGCCGCCTGAGCGATCTGGAGGAAGTCGCTCGCGTTCAGCGACGCGCCGCCCACCAGCCCGCCGTCGATATCGGGTTGCGCCATGAGCTCGCCCGCGTTGGACGGCTTCATGGAGCCGCCGTAGATGATGCGTGTGCGCGCCGCGCTGTCGGCGCCGAGAAGATCAGCAAGGACCGCGCGCACGTGCGCGTGCGCCGCCTGGGCGTCCGCGGGCGTCGCGGTCTTGCCCGTGCCGATCGCCCAGACCGGCTCGTACGCGATCACGAGCGAGTCGTGCAGATCCGTGGCGCCCGCCGCGATGACGTCGCTGAGGCCCGCGCGGAGCTGGCGTTCGTTGACGCGGTCGGTCTCGCCGGCTTCGCGTTCGCTCAGCAGCTCGCCGATGCAGAGCACGGCGGTCAGCCCGCCGGCGATCGCCGCGGCCGTTTTGCGTCCGATGAGGTCGTCGCTCTCGCCGATGATGTGGCGTCGTTCGGAGTGCCCGGTCAGGACGCACGTCGCGCCCATGTCCAGGAGCATCTCGACGGAGATCTCCCCGGTGAACGCGCCGTTCGGTTCGCAGTAGAGGTCTTGCGCGCCGAGCGCGGCGGCGTCGCCGAGCTCACGCGCGACCGTCTCGAGATGAACGAAGGCGGGGAAGACCGCGAGGTCCACGCCCGGCGCGGCGCTGAGATCGCACGCCAAATCCCCCGCGCTCTCGCGCGTGAGATTCATTTTCCAGTTGCCGCCGAGGAAGGGCGTGCGCTGCGGGGGCATCGATCGGGCTCCGTCTGGGTTCGTTCCGAGGCGAGCCGAGCAGTATACCGCGCAGGCGCTGCGGGCGAAAAAAAGCCCCGCCCGGTGGGGGGGCGGGGCGAGTATCGGCTCGGCGGGATGGTGGGGGGCCCGCCAGAGCACGTCGCCCGCCAGCTCCGAAGGGGGCGAGCCTGCGGGACGGTCGCACGAAGCGACGCGTCCCAAAGCGTTCGGCGGGGCTGTTCACCCTGCCGAACAGTGGTCGAGTGCGGCGGATCGACCGAAAACACCGCTGCCCGAGGGCGGCGGGAAGGTCGCGGCGCGTCCGTGCGCCCGTGGCCGATGCCGTCCATGGTCCGGCCGACCGATTCCCTTCGTTCTCCGCAGCACACATCTGTCCCCCGCCCGCGGGCGACCATGCCCGATGGATGGGGTGCTTCCCGAAAGTCCGCCGACGCCCGTTAGAGCGTCGCCGTGGGGGGCGTTCCGTTTATCCGGACGTCCCGTTCTCGCCCGCGCGTTTCCGCTCGAGCCTCGCCGTCAGGTCCGGGAGCGCTTCCAGGCGTGCCCGCAGGCTGCTCTTCCAGGTCGCGCGGTCCCTGATCTCCAGCCAATCGCCCGCTCCGACCAGGGCGACCTCCGGGGTCAGCCCCGTGAGTTCGATCGTCTCGTCCGGCAGACGCACCCGCCCCGCGGAGTCCATCTCCACGCGACGCGCGAGCCCGAAGAGCGTCGTCAACAACTCCGCCTGATCCGGGTCGGGCGTGAGCGTCGAGGAATACAGACGCGAACGCTCCGTGAAGAACGCTTCGCTGTAGAGGCGGACCGACCCGCCCGTCCACGGGACCGCGTACCACGCGCTCCCGTCGACCTCGGGGCTCCAACGCGACCGGATGTCCGCCGGGATGGCGAGCCGGTTCTTGGAGTCGATCGTGTGCTCGTAGCTGCCCGTAAAAAGCACTCATGCGTCCTCGACCCCGTTTGGTTCAGAGATGGGAAACTACCCCACTCCGCCCCACGGTGCAACACCGAGCCTCCAAGTTCCGTCCTCCGATGGGTATACGGCTGTAAGCAAAGTCTGGTCAGTGGGTTGGGGTAATCGGACGTTGTCCACGCGTTATCAACATGAGGTGAAAATGCGCCGAACACGCGACTGCATAAGGGGCTGCTTTCCTGTCGCAATCCGCTACGCTAGTAGCAGAGAGAGACGGTCTCCTGATCCGATCGGAAAAGGGTGACCGTGGTGAGGAGAGAGAACATGAGCGCCGACGACCCCTCTGCGGGCCTTGAGCTCGGGATCTCGTCCGTCCGTCCGTTTGTGATGACGTCTGCCTTTGAGAATGATCGGGCAGCGATCCTTGTCGAGTGGTTGCAGCAATGTGCAATGACCCCGCCGATGATCTGTGTCGCGGTTCGCAAAGGGCGTCCGATCGAACCCATCATTCGCGACAGTCACGCGTTCGCGCTGTGCGAGATCGCCGAGCATGATCTCACGCTCGACCGGATGATCCGACGGGCGTGCGAGCACGACGACGACATCCTCGAGTCGCTGCCGTACGAAACACTGCGCACGGGTTCGCCGTGCATCATGCGAGCGGGGCGGGTCTTCGACTGCGAGGTCATCCGCCACGTTGATTTCGAAGCGGACTACGAGCTGTACATCGCGCAGGTGCTTGAGGTGAAGGTGTACAGCGAGGCCGAGAGCGCCCGGGCGCAGCTGCCTCGACACTCCCACCGCCGACGGGAATCCGACACGGTCGCGCTCAGCGAACTCTGAGCGCGTCGTTGATGTGCACGCGGGCGAACGGCGCGACGCAACCGTCGGGCGTGAGGTGAACGACCGCGCCGAGCGCGTCGGCGCTTCAGTCCCAGCTGGCGAGCAGGATCGCGAGGTCTGACGAGTTGACGACGCCGTCGGCGTCGAGGTCGGCGGTCGGCCCCTCCCACGCGGCGAGCAGGATGGCCAGGTCGCTGGCGTCGACGACGCCGCTGCCGTCGAGATCGGCGGTGATCGCGGTCTCGCACAGGCCGAGCAACGCGAAGTTCTTGGCGGGTGTGCCCCCGGCTTTGTCGAACCGGCCGCCGACAGCGAGCGCGCCGGTGGTCGGGTCGATGCCGAGCGCTCTGGCCTCGGGCGCCCCGCCGTCCTGGGAGAGCCCGCCGGCGATGATGGTCCAGACCGAACCGTCCCACGCAGCGATCGCGCCGGCGGCCGACGGGCCAAAGGCGCCCGCAGCGACGAGGCATTCGCCCGCTCCGAGGTCGGCGATGAAGAGGTCGTACACCACCCCGCCGGGCCCGTCCCCGAGCACCGTCCATTCGTCGTTCGCGTACATCGCGACGTTGCCTTCGAACGCGCCGCCGGCAAGAAGAGTCGGGCCGTCACCGAGATCGGCGGTGATCACGCTGCGCACCGTCGCGTCGAGGCCGTCTCCCACACCGCTCCACGCGGAGCCGTCCCAGCGAGCGATGTTCGAGATTTCACCAACGCCAACGGCAAACCCGAGCTCGCCAGCAGCGATGAGATCACCTGCGGGGTCAGCAGTAAGGTCGTAGACCTCGCCGACCATCCCCAGCCCCACCGGCGCCCACGCGTCGGCTTCCCATCGAGCGACTGCGCGAATAGACATCCCCCCGGAAAGCCAAAAACCGCCAGCGGCGTAGAGTTGGTTGTCGATTAACTCGAGTGAATTTACTGGTCGGTTAAAGCCAGCACTAGCAGTAGTCCAATTGCCGGCCTGATGGCGAGCAATCATCGACGCTACAACGCCATCAATTTGCGTGAATGCTCCCGCGGCCCAGAGTGTGTCCTCGAACATCACTGCCGCGACTACATCTGCGTTAGTGTTTGTGGCTAGGGGGTGCCAGTCTTTGCCATCCCACGCAGCAATGTGCGCCGCATCAACCCCACCAATCGACGTAAACGCACCAACCGCGACGAGCACGTCGCCGTCTCCGAGATCGGCGGTAGTAAACGCCGTCACGGTCGCCGAGGCGCCCTCGGTGACTCCTGTGTCCCAGGACGGGACACAGTCACCCGCCATCGCGGCGTAGCTCATGAACATCGTCAACGCGTATGAAGCTCTATCCATGCGCGCACGATACCGCGCTCACCGCACACCCGACAAGAGTTTCTTTAGACGTTAAGGCCACCCACACGGGTGATAACCGGGGGCCACTCGCGCGCTGGCATCCCGTGGCGTGAGGACCCCGGCGTCTTCGGTGTCGCGTCAAACCCCAGCTTGCCCTTGCGCTTGTGCAGATCTCGCCCCGGGTCCGTGTTCGCGGTCCAGTGAAACAGTGCGGAATCCGTGTCGTGGGGATCGACATCCTTCCCGACAAGGATCGTGATGCGCGCCCCGATCCCCGGCTGCTCCAACACCCGTTCGAGCACATCGCCCGCATCATTTTCCACAGACACGAACAGCCACCCGAAGCCGAGCGAGTCGGGCATCGCGGCGTCGCGCACACCCTCGATCGCGCACACCGCGCGCACATGCTCGGCGGCCGACTCGCGAGATGGAAGCGCCGTGCGCGCGTGCGCTCCGCACAGCGCGTCCGACTCGCTCGCCCACGGTCGCGTCGCGTCGAAGCCGATTTTGGTCCCACACCCAAGCGCCGGCGCGGCGTGATCAAGAATGTCCAGCGGGCCCTTGATCACCTCGACATCTCGATCAACATCGCAACGCTCGGCGACAGCGCGCAGCACCGCGTGCTCGTCGTGCACATCGACGTCGTCGTCCACCACGATCACCACCTTTGTCCACGCCATCTGCCCGGCGCCCCAGACACTCGCCATCATGCGGCGCGCCTGAAGCGGGTACTCCTTTTCGATCTGCATCACCGCGCAGTTGTGGAACGCGCCAAACATCGGCAGGTCGTAGTCGCGAACGTCGGGCGTGATCGTGCGCAGCAACGGCAGGAACAGCCGCTCCACACCCTTGCCCATCCAGTAATCCTCCTGAGGTGGCAGCCCCACCACCGTCGCGGGAAAGATCGGTTCGCGACGCGTCGTGACCGCGGTCACCTCAAGGATCGGGTACCGGTCCGGCAACGAATAAAACCCGGTGTGGTCGCCGAACGGTCCCTCGAACACGGCGCCCGGGCCCAGCGGGCCGGCGTCCGGGTCGCGCGGGTCGTAGCCAACGCCGCCCGCCTCGGCGCTCACGTACCCCTCGATCACGATCTCCGCGTTCGCGGGCACGCGCAACGGCACGCTCTTGCACGGGACCATCGGGATCCCTCTCCCGTTCAGGAACCCCGCGAAGAGCAACTCCGAAATCCCCGGCGGCAGCGGCGCGATCGCGGAGAACGGCAGCACGCTCTCGCCGCCGAGCACGATCGCGACGGGCATCCTCTCGCCGCGCTTCTTCCACGAACGCCAGTGCCGCGCGCCGTCGTGGTGCATATGCCAGTGCATCGCGAGACGACGCCGACCGAGCAGCTGCACCCGGTACATCCCGATGTTGTGCGACGCCGGTTTCGCAACGCCCGCGTCGTCCGCGTGGATCGTGTGAATCCCCGCGAACGTGATGTACCGCCCCTGATGCGCCGGGTCGTTGAGCAGGTCGAGGCCCGGGATCCCGTCGTTCACGTCGGCGGGATACCCGACGCTCGCGAGGTCCCCGTCGAGAGGCCAGCACTTGATCAGCGGCAGCCGAGTGAGATCGACCGCGTCGCCCGTCGTCACCACCTCCTGGCACGCGCCGCGCTTCACGCTCCGCGGCGGGATACGCAGCAGCGGCGCGAACTTCCGTAGCGCGCCCCACAGCTCGCCCAGCGAGCGCGGCGGCTCCGGCTTGACCAGCTCGCCGATCCGCGCGCCCAGCGCGTCGAACCCGTCCAACGCGCCGATCGCCATCTCCATCCGCCGGTAGCTCCCAAGCGAGTTGATCAGCACCGGGATGTCAGACCCCTGCACGTTCTCAAAGAGGAGAGCCCGCCCGCCGAGGCGAAGCGCTGCGGGTCGTTTCCCAAGGACGCGTGGGCGGGAAGGGACGCCCCGCTTTGCTGCCTCCGATCGCCGGGACTCCGTATCCGCGGCGGATGCGCCCCGGAGATCTCGAGCGAGCGGCGACACCGTGTCGCGCATCGCCGGGCATCCTATCGTGGCCGTCCGATTCCAGGGCCGCGACGAACTCGTCGGAGTGAGGGGGTACGATTGGATCCCGATGGTAGAACGGGGCCAACGTTTCACCGCGACGCCGAGGGGAACACGGGGCGGGGAGGGGCGGCAGATGAGGCGTCCGTCCTCGATCTCGACCGCGTCGACCTCAAGACGTGGCCAAGACCAGGGCGCAAGGTCCGCGCCCTCCGCGGCGTGTCGATGCGCGTCGAACCCGGGCAGATCTTCGGGCTCCTCGGGCCCAACGGCGCCGGCAAGTCCACCCTCGTCAAAATCCTCCTCGGGATCGTCCGCCCCTCCAACTGCGAGGGAACGATGCTGGGCGAGCCGGTCGGGCACAAGCCCACGCTCGCGCGGGTCGGCTATCTCCCCGAGCACCACCGCTTCCCCGACCACCTCACGGGTCGGCAGATCCTCGATTACATCGGCGCGCCTGCTCGGGCGTCGCCCGCGACGCGCAAACGGCGGAGCCGACGAGCTCCTCGAGCTGCGTCGGCATGAGCGACTGGGCCGAACACCCGCGTCAAGACGTACTCCAAGGGCATGCGCAGCGCACTCGGCATCGCGCAGGCCCTCATGGACGACCCCGACCTCGTCTTCCTCGACGAGCCCACCGACGGCGTGGACCCCATGGGACGCCGACACATCCGCGAGATGCTCCTCCAGATGCGCGACGAGGGGAAGACCGTCGTCGTCAACTCGCACCTCCTGGGCGAGGTCGAGTCCGTCACCGACCGCGTCGCGATCCTCGTCAACGGGCTCGTGCGCCGCTTCGGGCAGATCGACGACCTCGCCGCCGGGCGCACCGGGTACGTCATCGACTTCGAGCCCCGTGCCTCAACCAGCACCCCCGAGCTCGTCGGCTCGCTCGTGCGCGAGTCCGACGGGGCGCCGCGCCTCGCGAGCGGGGAACGCGTCGAGTTCTCCAGCGCCAGCGTCCGCGTCGAGACCGCGAGCGCCGCGCTCGTGCAGCCCATCGTTGACGCCCTGCGCGCCAAAGACATCGTGGTCCGCGGGCTCCGCTACTCGAGGCCATCCCTCGAAGACCTGTTCGTGGAAGCCGTCGAGGAATCCAACGCGACAGACATCGCCGACGAAGAGGAGCGCCGCTGATGCTCACCCAGACTCTGGCGCTGATCATCGACTCCTACCGCGAGCTCAGCGCGAAGAAGATCTTCTGGCTCTCGATGGGCGTCTCCGGGCTCATCGTGCTCATCATCTCGGCGGTGGGGTTCTCCGAGAACGGCAACATGTCGTTGCTCTGGTACGAGACGGCGCTCCCGCTCGAAGACATGGGCATGCAGAAGGACGTCTTCTACAAGATGGTCTTCGTCAACATCGGGTTCAAGTTCTGGCTCGCGTGGGGGGCCACGATCCTCGCGCTCGCCTCGACCGCGGGGGTGTTCCCCGATTTCATTTCCGGCGGCGCCATCGATCTCGCGCTCTCCAAGCCCATCGGCCGCGTGCGCCTCCTGCTCACGAAGTACCTCGCGTCGCTGCTCTTTGTCGCCCTGCAGGTCGCGGTCTTTAGCCTCTGCGCGTTCCTCGTCATCGGGTTGCGCGGCGGGTCGTGGGAGCCGGCGGTGTTCTTCGCCGTCCCGCTCGTGACGCTGTTCTACAGCTACCTGTATTCGGTCTGCGCGCTCTGCGGCATCCTGACCCGCTCGGCCATCACCTCGCTGATTATCACGGGGATCTTCTGGTTCGTCGTCTTTGTGGTGGGCAGCGCCGAGAGCGTCATGCTCGCGTTCCGCACCCAGCAGGACGTGCGGGTGCACAGCTACGAGACGAGCATCGCGGCGCTCGAGAACCGCGCCCCCGCCGACGCGCCGGGCGAGCCTGCGAACTCGATCGACCGCATCAAGGAGTACCGCGACGAGCAGGTCGCGGAAAAGCAGCTCCAACGCGCCCAGGCCAACCTCGAAGAGGCCCGCGCCGACGCGGAAGGGATCGCGCTGTATCACCGCATCGCGTTCGGCGTAAAGACATTCCTGCCCAAGACCGCCGAGACCCTCGACATCCTCGAATACCGCCTGGTGTCGATGGACGATGTCTCGCGTCTCATGCTCAGCGATCAAGGGGACCCGCACGCCGTGGCGCCGCTGCTGAGCGAGGACGGGGAACTGAGCAAGGAGATGCGCGACGCGCAGAAGGACCTCTCGACGATCGAGATGCAAAGCCGCGTGCGCAACCGCTCGCTCTGGTGGGTCCTCGGGACGTCGCTGCTGTTTGAGGCGGGCGTGCTGGGCATCGCCGCGTGGCGCTTCAAGCGCCGGGACTTCTAAGCGCCCAGCTCGCGCCCGCGGTCCCGCGCCGCGGTGATCGCGCGCACGAACGCGTCCATCACCCCGTCAGAGTCCAGCGACCCCGTCGCGGCCGCCGTCGTGCCCCCTTTGCTCGTCACGGCGGCGCGCAGCGCGCCGGGGTCGGTCTCGCGCTCGCTATCGAGCAGCGCCGCGGACCCGCTGATCACCCCGCGCGCCACGCGGTCGGCGAGCGCTGGGTCCAGGCCCACCTCCACCCCGGCGCGCGTCATCGCCTCCGCGAGGTAGAAGACATACGCCGGCCCCGAGCCCGCCAGCGCCGTGAACGCGTCGAAGAGGTCTTCGGGCACATCGACGACCTCGCCCACGGCGCCCATGATCGTGCGCGCCAGCGCGTCGTCCCCGTGGCGGGCCCCCGCGCTGCGGGTGATCGCGCTGACGCCCTTGCCGACGCGGGCCGGCGTGTTGGGCATGACGCGCACCACGCGGGCCCAGTCGCCCAGAAGGGCGCGCACGCCCGCGCCGGTCGTCCCGGCCAGCACGCTGACGACCACCCGCGAGGCGCCGCCGGCCGCGGCCGCCACCTCCGGCGCGGCCGCGGGGAGGACCTGCGGCTTGACGGCGAGGAGGATCTGGGTGTCGTCGGTGAAGAAGCCCCGCGCGTCGTGGAAGTTAGCGACCGCTTCAATACCGGCCTCTTCGAAGGCGCGCCGCTTGACCTCTTCCGGGTCGGCGACGACGATGTTCCGATTGTTGAGCGCGCCAGCGCTCACGGCGCCGAGCACGATCGCCCGCGCCATGTTCCCGCCGCCGAGCACCGCCACGCGTGCGTTGTGCATCCGAAAGGCTCCTGTGTGACCGACGCTGACGCGATCGACACGACCGACGCCGTGGACGCCCCGGCGCCCTCGCGCGACCCGTGGGACGTGGTGAAGGTCGCGCGCCATCCCCAGCGCCCGCAGACCAGAGACTACATCGACCGCATCTTCCGCGATTTCTGCGAGCTCCACGGCGATCGGCGCTTCGGCGACGACCACGCCATCGTCTGCGGCTTCGCCCGCCTGCGCTCCATCAAGGTGATGCTCGTCGGGCACCACAAGGGGCGCGAGACGAAGGAGCGCATCGCGTGCAACTTCGGGTGCGCGCACCCCGAGGGCTACCGCAAGGCGCTCGCCAAGATGCGCCTCGCGGAGAAGTACGGTGTCCCGATCGTGACGCTGGTCGACACCCCCGGCGCCTACCCGGGCCTGGGCGCCGAGCAGCGGGGCCAGGCCGAGGCGATCGCGGTGAACCTGCGCGAGATGTCCCGCCTCAAGACGCCCATCGTGAGCGTGGTCATCGGCGAGGGGGGCTCGGGCGGCGCCCTGGGCATCGCGGTCGCCGACCGCGTGGCGATGCTCGAGAACTCCTGGTACTCGGTCATCTCGCCCGAGGGGTGCGCGGCGATCCTTTGGAAGGTCGCGAACGAAGAGACCAACACCGCCGCCGCCACCGCGCTGAACCTCCGCGCCGAGGACAACCTCAAGCACGGGATCATCGACGACGTGATCGAGGAACCCCCGGGCGGCGCGCACACCGACCACGCCGCGGCCGCGGAGAACCTGGAAAAGTGGCTGGTCGACCGCCTGCGCCGCCTCCAGCGCACGAAACGCGAGACACTGCCGGAGCGCCGGTACAAGCGTTTCCGCGGGCTCGGTGAGTTCACGGAAGCCCCCGAGGGGTAACGCGTTCGGCGTGCGAGCCTTGCGGGCAGGGCCTATAAGCGGTACGCTCTCCGACCTTTGCCGCCCGGCTCGCACCCTGCCGCTGGGTTTATTCCTTGCTCTGACAAGGCCTTGGAGGCCTCCGCGTGGCCAAGCGCAAGACCACCGCCAAGAAGACGACGAAGAAACCCGCGACCAAGAAGGCGTCCACGCGCGCCGCCCCGGCGCGGAAGAAGACGTCGAGCAAGAAAGCCCCGGCAAAGAAAAAGCCCGCCGCCAAGAAGAAGCCGACGGCCAAGAAGCCTTCGGCGTCCAAGAAGACATCCAAGCCGGGCGCGTCCGGCGCGGGCAAGAAGACGACGAAAAAGGTCGTGAAGAAGACCGCGCCGAAGAAGAAGCCGTCGTCGAAGAAGGCGCCCGCGAAGAAGACGGCCAAGACGACCGCCAAGAAGACGACCACCAAAAAGACCACGAAGAAGAAGACGACCAAGAAGGCGGCCTCGTCGTCCCGCCCGTCGTCGAAGAAGAAGCCCAGCCCGCCGGCCGACGACACGCAGCTCAAGGCCGCGCGCGCCGCGGCCCTGCGCCTCGCCGCCCTCGCCGGGCTCCCCGCCGTTACGACCAACGAGTACGCCGAGCCCGAGGCCGAGAAGAAGACGCGTCGTCTGACAAAGTCGCCCCTGTCCGCGGCCGCGCTGGACGTGTACCGCGAGCTGCTTCTCCAGAAGCGCCGCGAGGTCGCGGGCGACGTGTCCGCGATCGAGGGCGAGGCGCTCAACCCGTCCCGCGCCGGGTCGCTGTCGTCGCTCCCGCAGCACATGGCCGACCAGGGCACCGACGAGTTCGAGCAGACGCTCTCGCTGGGCATCGCCGCGTCGCAGCGCCGCCTGCTCATCGAGATCGAGGCGGCGCTCGATCGCATCGACGACGGCGTGTATGGCATCTGTGAGATGACCGGCGGGGCGATCCAGAAAGCGCGTCTCGAGGCCACCCCGTGGTGCCGCTACAGCCTCGAGGGCGCCCGCATGGCCGACCGCGGGCTCACGCCGTCGTGAGCGAGGCGTCCGCGCCGCACCCGACAACACCGCTCCGCAGCGCCCGCGCGTGGGCGCTTTTGCTGGGCGTCACCGCCGTCGGCGCGGCGCTCGACCTCGTCACCAAGTCCCTCGCCTTCACGCACATCGCCGACAACCCGGTCCGCGTGCCGCGCGAGATCGTGCTCGCGCACCCGCCCGACCAGCTCAACGCGGCGATCATCCCCGCGCACCAGCCGGTGGGGGTGGCGCCCTACCTGCTCGAACTCCGCCTGGTGCTCAACCCCGGCGCGGTCTTCGGCGTGGGGCCCGGGAAGCGATGGTTCTTCGTGGCGTTCACGCTGCTCGCCGCGGGGGCGGCGGTGTGGATGTTCGCCCGCTGGACGACCGTGAAAGACCGCTGGTCGCACACGGCGCTGGGGCTGGTGCTCGCGGGCGGGCTCGGGAATCTCTACGACCGCCTCGTGCACGGGTGCGTGCGCGACTTCCTGCACCCGCTGCCCGGCGTCCATCTGCCGTTTGGCATCGCGTGGCCGGGCGGGGAGACCGAGGTGTGGCCGTGGGTGAGCAACGTCGCCGACGCGTGGCTGCTCGTCGGGATCGCGATCCTGATGGTGCGCGCGTGGACGACGGGCGACGCGAAGAAGCCCAGCGATCAGCCCGCGGTTGACGCGCCGGGCTGACGACCGCTGCGCTCGCGCAGGGTGTCGAGCATCTCGCGGACCTCGCCGGCCATGCGCGAGTTGGGGAACGCGTCGATGATCTGCTCCCCGACGGTGAGGGCGTCGCTCCACGCCTTGTCCTGCACGAGGAGCTTGAAGCGGACGCCGAGGTTGTCGCGGGCCTTGCCGATGACGCCCCGCGCCACCTCGCGGAACTGCTCGGCCTCGTCCTCGTCGAGGTAGTGGTCGAGCTCCTTGAGGAGCGTCATCGCCTGCTCGGTGTCCTCGCGCTGGGCGGCGTGGAGGAAGCGGCGCTCGAGGTCGAGCTTGTAGCGGTTGTGGGCCTGGTCCACCTTGTCGCGCAGGGACTCGACACGGGGGGAGTCGGGGAAAAGGCGCTGGATGCGCGCGGCTTCCTCCGCCGCGGCGACCCACTGCTTGGACTCGATCTTGGAGTCGAGGATGACGAGCGCCTTGGACACGCCCTCTTCGTAGGTCTCGGCGCGACCGCGCTCGATGCGCACGCGGAACTCTTCGGCTTCCTTGCGGTAGCCGAAGCGCTCGGCGAGTTCCTTCACCAGGATCATCGCCGCGTCCCAGTCGTGGTCAACGATGTCCTGTTCGATCGCCCTGCACAGGAGGTCGCGTTCCTGACGCCGGTGGATGACGCGCTTGGCGGCCTCGGAGAGCCCGCCCTCGTTGACCATCTCGTGGACGGCCTCGCTCATCTCGTGGATCTGGTCGGCGAGCTCGATCATGGAGTTGTCTTCGCCGTCGGAAGTCCGCAGCCCGATCGGGGCGAGCGAGAGCGCGACGACGAGACCGATGAAGGCCTCGCCGCGGTAGTCCGGCAGCAGCAGGATGACCCCGAAGCACCCGAGCACGAGCAGCACGTAGAACAGGACGAGTTCCCACGCGGGCGGCTGGATGCCGCTGCGGGACGCACGCTTGGTTTCTCGTCGATCGAGTGTCTCGTTCATCGCCAACTCCATCGGCTCAGGCACGGCTCCGACGCCGCATAGTGACCCCATCATGTGCCCGGGGTGGGCTCGCCGCAATTCCGGGTGACGGGAGAGAGGCACAGGAACCGCAGCCCGCCGTCCCCCGCTCGGAACTGGTGCTCGGTTTCAGAGGGGACGTAGACGACGTCGCCGGGGCGGATCGCTCGGTCCTCGCCCGCCAGGTGCAGCTCGCCCCCGCCCTCGAGGATGAAGACCTCGTGCTCGTAATCGTGGGCGTGGCGGGGGGTGTGCCCGCCGGGGACGACGCGGAACTGCCGCATGGCGAAGGTGGGGGCGCCGTCCTCGCGCCCGGCCATGATCCGCATGCTGACGCCCTCGGCGCCGGGCATGTCCACGGGGGCGAGGTCAACGTCGTCGATGTTGCGGATCACCACGGGCCTCCTGCGGGCGTGCGCCCGCGCCTACGTCGTAGTCTAGCATGCCCCGCGATGACCCCGACGACACAGAAACCGAACGCGGGCGATCTCATCGAGGGGTACGCCCTCGGTCATTTCGCGACGAACTGCTACCTCGTGCGAGCCCCCGAGGGCGACGCGTGCTGGATCGTGGACGCCAGCTGGGGCGCCGGGGCGCTGGTCGAGCGCGCGAAGGAGCTGGGGCTGACGCCCGAGCGCCTCGTGCTCACCCACGCGCACCCCGACCACATCGCGGGCGTGCCCGAGGTGAAAGCCGCCCTCCCGGATCTCCCGGTGCTCATCCACTCGGCGGAAAAGGACTGGCTGAACGACCCGCAGAAGAACCTCAGCGCCCGCCTCGGCGGCGACGAGCTGCGCGTGGGCGAGGCCGACGCCCTGCTCGAGGACGGGCAGACGCTCATCCTGGGCTCCAGCGAGTGGCTCGTGCTGCACACCCCCGGGCACTCGCCGGGCGGGGTCGCGCTGTACTGCGCCGCGCTGGGCGTGGTGATCGCGGGCGACACGCTCTTTGAAGGATCGATCGGTCGCCACGACTTCCCGTCGAGCGACGAGCAGGCGCTCTTCGCGTCGATCCGCGAAAAACTCTACGCGCTCCCCGACGACACGCTGGTGCTGCCCGGGCACGGCGGGGCCACGACGATCGGGCGCGAAAAAGCGTCGAACCCCTTCGTGCGACCGCTATGAAGACGCCGACCGACCGGTTCGCGCAGCTCCCGTCGTCGCTCGCGAAGCAGGCGAAGACCGTGCGCCTGGGCGACGTGCCCGCGCTGCTGGCGCACCCGGACTGGGAAACCCCCGCGCCCACGGTGCTGTGGATGCACGGGCGGACGGTGCATAAGGAACTCGACCCCGGGCGCTACCTGCGCTGGATGCGCGCGGGCATCGCGACGTGCGCGATCGACCTGCCCGGGCACGGCGAGCGCTACGACCGGGACATGATGAGCCCCGAGAACACACTGCGCATCGTCGAGCGCGCCGTGGCGGAGGTGGACGAGGTCGTCGCGGCCATCACCGGGAGCGAATTCGGCGGCGTCTTTGACGCGTCGCGGCTGGCGATCGGCGGGATGAGCGCGGGCGGGATGGTCACGCTGCGCCGCCTCGGCGACGCGCACCCGTTCGTCTGCGCCGCGGTGGAATCGACCGCGGGGGATTTCTCGAAAATGCCCGCGTACGACGGGCGCTACCCGCAGGCGCTCATCGACGAGCTGGACCCGATGCTGCACATGGACGGTCGGCGCCCGGTCCCGCTGCTGGCGCTGCACTCGGAGAAGGACGAGTGGGTCCCGCTCGAGGCGATCTCGGGCTTTATTGAGGCGCTCCGTCCGATGCACGAGGAAACGGGCGTCGAGCTGACGCTGCGCACGTGGCCCGAGACGGGGGCGCCCTACGAGCACGCGGGGTTTGGGAAGGTCGCGGCGGAGGCCAAGGACGCGCAGCTCGCGTTCTTTACGCGCCACCTGTTGTAGGACGCAGCCACTCGGGGAGGGGTCGCGGTCGCCCGCTGTCGTCCACGCACGCGATGGTCGTCGTGGCCTCGACGCAGAGGTCGCCGGCGACGCCGTTTTCGCCGAGGCGCCGCACTTCGTACGTGTGATCGATGCGGGCTCGCCCGCCCCCGCTGACGCGTGTGAGGATCTCCAGCTCGTCGTCGTAGCGCGCGGGCAGTCGGTAGCGCAGCGCGAGCTTGGTCACGACGAGCAGCACGCCGGCGTCTTCGAGCTGTGCGTAGGTCACGCCGCCGTCGCGCAGGAGTTCGGTGCGCCCGAGCTCGAGCCACGTGGCGTAGGAGCCGTGGTGCACGACGCCCATCGGGTCGCACTCGTTGTAGCGCACGCGTACGCGGGTGGTCCCTTTGTCCGGGATCTCCCCGCGGGGGGCGAGCGTTCCGATGTCGATCGGGTCGGGCATCGCTTAGAACTCGAACACGAATGCGGCGTAGAGGCCGGCGAGGGCGCCGTCGAACTCGAAGCCGTCGTCGTCGAGGTCCGTGCGCAGGAAGCGGTAGCCGATCTGCGTGCCGAGGTAGGGCTCGGGCTGCCAGCGCAGGCGAGCGCCAACCGACCACGTCGTGCTCGTGAACCCGCCGCCGAGGTCCGCGAGGAAGTCGAAGGTGAAGTCCTCGGGCAGGTCGATGCCGATCCGCGTCGCGACGAGCGCCTCGGCCCACACGCTGTCGTCGCTCGCGCCCATGCCCCCGGTGAGATCGACGCTCATGTCCGAGACGCGGAGGCCGCCGCCGAGATCGAGGCGCAGCGCGACGTCTTCGGACAGCTCACGCGCCCAGACCTCGTTGGTGACGAAGACCTCGAGCGCCCCGTAGTCGATCTCGCCGCCGCTGCCGTCGGTCTCGAAGATGAACCCCTCGAGGCGGACGTCCCACGCGCCGTTGGAAAAGACCGTGCGCAGCGCGGGGGTGATCTCGTTCTCGCCCAGGTCGATCGACTCGACCTCCATCGCCGCCTGCCCGGGCAGCGTCACGTCGTCCTGGAGCGCGGGGCGCCAGAGGACCAGCTCCGCCGAGGCGGTCCACCGGTTCTCGGCGTGCGGCGGCGGGGGGGCGTCCTCCCCCTGAGCGAGGGCGAGGGAGGGGCACAAGAACGGGGCAAGCAGGAAGAGTCGGCGCATGGGCGAAGCGTAGCGGCGGTACAGAGTTCTGGTGCCACGACGCGCCCGGAGGGAGGGAGAGGAGTCGATTGCGAGCCGACTGCCGAAATGGCGCCTTCCCGCTCACGCGGGCCCGCGCTGGCAGCGCTGGGGGCCCCGGGCGGGGGGCGCGCCCGCCCGGGGGGCTGGTCCGCCCTTTGCCACTGATCACTCGAGATGGTCGATCTTGAGCCCCCTCATCACGATGCCCCCGACCCCGCCCCCGCGGGCGGGCGGTTGAACCTCCTGCTGACCGACGGCGGGTGGCGGGAGGAGTCGTGGGCCGACCGGCTGCCGCGCTTGCTCGAGCCCATGGGCGTCCGGGCCGTGCGCGCCGGGTGCGGTCGTGAGGCCGCCGAGACCCTTCGCCGAACCCCCGTCCACGCGGCTGTTCTGGATCTGAGCCTCCCTCTGGACGCTCGGGCCCGGCGTGCGGCCGCGGCCGGCGGGCGGGTGGCGGTGCGTCTGAACGAGGGCGGCGTGCGCCTTTTGGAGTACCTCGCCCGCCTCGAGCACCGCCCGCCTCTGGTGATCGTTCGCCAGCCCCGGACGCAGCGGGAGGACCAGCGGGTGCTGGCGCTGGCGATGAAGCTCGGCGCGTTCGCGGTGGTGGACCGCCCCGTGGACCTCGAGGCGATGCTCCAGATCCTTTCGCGACTTCTCGAACGGCATTACCGCGGGCGTTGGCCCGGCGTTTGATAGAGACCCTGTACCCGCCGACCCGGGAGACCCCGGGCGGATGTTTTTCGTCTGTGAAGAAGGAGACCCCAGACATGGCGACCGCGACCCCCTCGAAAACCAAATCCAAGAAGATCACCACCAAGGTCCGCCCCCTCGGCGACAAGGTTCTGATCCAGCGCGATGTGTCCGCCGAGATGACCGACTCGGGCATCTACCTCCCCGAGCAGGCGAAGGACAAGCCCAAGAGCGGCGTGATCGTCGCCGTCGGCGAGGGCGCCCTCTCGACCGAGACCGGCGAGCGCTCCCCCATGACCGTCAAGAAGGGCGACCGCGTCCTCTTCACCAGCTACGCCGGCACCGAGGTGAAGCTGGGCGACGACGAGCTGCTCATCATGAGCGAGGACGAGATCCTCGCCATCGTCGACTAACCCCGCGATGACTTCTGACCAGCTCCGACAAGCCCTCGGCGAGCTCAATTCTGAGCGCGACGCCGAGTTTCACTTCGAGGGCGCTCCCCCGTGCCACGTGCCCGGGGCGATCCTCATCCCCGACGAGGCCGACCACCTGGTCAAGGTCTCCGACGGCAAGCACGTCTACCTGATCGACGCCGAGCGCGTCGCCTGGGTCAAGATCGGCTGAGCGCCGCACACACGAACCAACGCTCCGACTGAACGAGAAGGAAACGGATACACATGGCTGCGAAACACATCTCCTACGACACCGACGCCCGCGAGAAGATCCTCGCCGGCGTGCAGAAGCTCGCCAAGGCCGTCAAGGTCACCCTCGGCCCCTCCGGGCGCGTGGTTGTCCTCGAGAAGTCCTTCGGCGCCCCGACCGTCACCAAGGACGGCGTCACCGTCGCCCGCGAGATCGAGCTGGAAGACGCCCTCGAGAACATCGGCGCCCAGCTCGTCAAGGAAGTCGCCTCCAAGGCCTCCAAGGACGCCGGCGACGGGACCACCACCGCGACCGTCTACGCGGAGTCCATCTTCCGCGAGGGCCTCAAGAACATCACCGCCGGCGCCAACCCCAACGAGGTCAAGCGCGGCATCGAGAAGGCCGTCGAGGCCGTCGTCGCCGAGCTCCACAAGATGTCCAAGAAGGTCTCCACCTCCGAGCAGATCGCTCAGGTCGGCGCCTGCTCCGCGAACCAGGACCGTCAGATCGGCGACATCATCGCCGAGGCGATGGAGAAGGTCGGCAAGGACGGCGTGATCACCGTCGAAGAGGGCAAGAGCCTCGAGACCGAGGTCGAGCTCCTCGAGGGCATGCAGTTCGACAAGGGCTACCTCTCCCCGCACTTCGTCACCGACACCGCGACGATGTCCGCCGAGCTCGAGGACGCCTACGTTCTCATCCACGAGAAGAAGATCGAGAACGCCAAGGACCTCCTCCCGATCCTCACCAAGGTCGCCGAGACGGGCAAGGCCCTGCTCATCGTCGCCGAGGACATCGGCTCCGAGGCCCTCGCGACCCTCGTGGTCAACAAGCTCCGCGGCGTCCTGAAGATCTGCGCCGTCAAGGCCCCGGGCTTCGGTGATCGCCGCAAGGCCATGCTCGAGGACATCGCGGTCCTCACGGGCGGCACCGCCGTCATGGAAGAGCTGGGCATCTCGCTCGAGAAGCTCGAGATGAAGGACCTCGGGCGCGCCAAGAAGATCACCATCGACAAGGACAACACGACCATCGTCGAGGGCGCCGGCAAGACCGCCGACATCAAGGGCCGCATCGAGCTCATCCAGTCCCAGATCGGGCAGACCGACTCCGACTACGACCGCGAGAAGCTCCAGGAGCGCCTCGCGAAGCTCTCGGGCGGCGTCGCGCAGGTGAACGTCGGCGCGGCGACCGAGGTCGAGATGAAGGAGAAGAAGGCCCGCGTCGAGGACGCGCTGCACGCCTGCCGTGCGGCGGTCGAAGAGGGCGTGCTCCCCGGCGGCGGCGTCGCGATCCTTCGTGCCCGCAAGGCGATCGACGCGATCCGCGCCAAGGCGTCCGGCGACGAGCGCGCGGGCATGGACATCGTCCACCGCGCCGTGTCGGCCCCCATCAAGCAGATCGCGCACAACTGCGGTCTCGATGGTTCCGTCATCGCGAGCAAGGTCGAAGAGGGCAGCGGGAACATCGGCTTCAACGCCATGACCCGCGAGTTCGAAGACCTCGTCAAGGCGGGCGTCATCGTCCCGACCAAGGTCGAACGCGTCGCCCTCCAGAGCGCCGCGAGCGTCGCGGGCCTCCTCCTGACCACGGACACCGCGATCGTGGACATCAAGGAGAAGAAGGCAACTGCTGGCGCTGGTGCTGGCGGGATGGATGATTTCGACTACTAAGTCGAGAGACATCTGAACGCACAACGAAAGCCCAGGGATTGCAATCCCTGGGCTTTTGCACGCGCGTTGACAACCGATCGAACCCCGTACATCATCCGCGCATGCCCGCATGGAACCGGTGGTATCACGTCACAGGATCAACCTACGGGACGTGGTTGCGGGGCGATCCGCGTGGGTGGCGCGCGCGTCATCATCGCGAACACGTCGAAGGCGATTACAAAGCCCCACCCCCAGCGGGCGCCCACGCGGCGCAGCTCGCGATCTCTCGCGCGAGCCTGAAGCGCGACCCCGTGCGCCTCTCGCCCGAGGCCCGGCGCGTCGCGTGCGACACGATGGTCGAGGCGCTTCGTTTTCATGGTTGCGACGTGAGCGCGATCGCAGTGGGCGCGACGCACTTCCACATCGTGGCGCAGTTCCCGGATCACAACCCGCGCAAGCTTGTGGGCATCGCAAAGAAACGCAGCGCCCGCGCGCTCAGTGAACGGGCGCTAGTCGAAGCGGGCGGCGTGTGGGCGGTGCGTTCACGCGCCGCAGGAATCAATGATGAGGGGCACTTGCGAGCGGCGATACGATATGTACAGAGGCATGCCAGGCAACAGGCTGCGACAATCTGAACTCCTCGTTTTCTAGTCTGGTAGGTATCGAGAAAGGTACAGGTCATGAGGTTTTTATTTCGTTTCGTACTTGGAACATTGATAGCAGTCAGCTTATTGCTGGCAGGGCTGCTTCTTGTTCCGACTATCGAGCGAGTGAGCAGCTCGTATTCGTCCGGAAAGCCTGATGCAGCAGCGATCGCTGATCTTGTTGTAAACGTGTCTCTTGCAATTGCATGGCTCGTATTGCCGGCAATGATTGGGATTGTGCTTCTGATCGAAAATCATCTGCACCGCCTTCGCCGTCTAGCAGACAGTGAGATCAGGCGCATTGCTGCATCGATGGATCGATTGGAAAACAATCTGGCTGCGATCAACAGGAAGACTCTTGATATTCCCGCAAAGCAGGAGTCTACGAGAGACTAGGGGCGTGAAAAAAGCAATGGATACGTTGGCTTGCAGCGACTAAAGCTGCGGTTAACGCGAACGCGCGCCTCTCACAAACACCCACCCCACCCCGCCAGCACGATCGCCAGGTCGCTTGAGTCCACCACGCCGTTGCCGTCGAGGTCGGCGGGGCAGGTGCTCGCTTGGTCGAAGCGGAGGTTGTCGAAGGTGACGATCATGGAGTCGGCGTCGACGACGATGCTGTCTGAGGGTGGGTCGGCGGCGCCGTCCATCGCGGCGAGGCTGGGGACGTCCACCACGTTGTTCCCGTTGATGAAGACGCGCTGGCGCCCGTCGCCCAGGTTCTCGAGGCGGAGCGAGACGGGGACGCCGAACTGGAACGTGCCGACGAAGACGGGCGGGCTGACGAAGCTGGTGATCGCGCTGATCTCCATGCTCGTGACGTCGAAACCGATGGCGTGGACGGGGTCGAGGTCGCCGCCGAAGACGATGACGGAGGAGTTGGGGACGGCGCCTCGCTTGGTTGCGAGCTCGTCGAAGACGAGGTCGAGGGTCACGACGCCGAACTCGGGGGTGAAGGCCCGGAAGGCCTCGCCGAAGTCGCCCGGGCCGAACCCGTCGGGCGTGATGCGTGCGGCGTGCCCGGTGAGCGGCGCGGGGAGGGTGTCGTCAACGACCTCCGCGAGGAGCGTTTCCCAGCCGAGCTGGCCGTCGAGATCGCCCAGCGTGTACCCCTCGCTCGCCTCGAATCCGGTCTCGTAGACGGGGGCGGCGCCGCGGGGAGCGGAGGCGGCGCTGCGGGTGTGGCCCTCGCTCACGAGGCGCTGGAAGCGCGTCTCGGCGTGAGCGGACGCGGCGACAGCGGACAGGCACAGCAGGGGGATCAGGCGCATGGGGACTCTCCTCCGCGGCATTGGTACACGGCGGCGGGGGCGAGGACAAGGAGAAACCAGCGGATTCGCGGGCGTCAGCGGCGCGTAGTCTTCTCTGCGGCTTTCTTTCGGACGGTCTTCTTCGCGGTCTTCGCGGTCGTGGCTTTTTTCTTCGCCGTCTTCTTCGCGGTCTTCTTGCGCACCGGTCGCGTCGCGCTGAGGCTGGCTTCGTACGCGGCGATGAACTTCTTGAGCGTCATCCGCTTGATGGTCTTCCCGACGACGTCGAGCGGGACGTCGTCGAGTGTCTTGATGCGCACGCAGCTTTTGCCCATGTCGAGCTTCGCGCCGGTCTTCGTCCACGCGTCACGGAAGCGCTCGACCTCGTCCTCGTCGCAGTAGAGGCAGAAGAGGTAGAGGGAGACAGCGTTCTTCTGCGACGCGAGGCTCAGGAAGGGGAGGGGCTGGGTCGGGTCGCAGTGGTAGCCGTCGGGGTAGACGCTGTGCGGCACGGCGTACCCGATCATGCCGTACTGCATGACCTCCTTGACCTGCGGGTCGAGGTTGGTCTTGATGACGGCGCGCAGGGCCTTGACGGTCTTCCGCCGGTCGTCGGGGAGTTCCTTGAGGTACTGCGCGACGGTGGTTGCGGAGGATTGCATCGCGCGTCCTTTACGGGCAGGGGCCCCACGCGGCGAGGAGCGTCGCGAGGTCGGCTGAGTCAACGGCGTCGTCGCCTGTGAAGTCGCCCGGGCATCCTCCCCCGTTGATGTCGGTGAGGGTGATGTTGTCGATGACGAGGCTGCTGGTGCCGCTGGAGAAGCTGACGAGGTTGATCGCCGGGTCGTCGGGGCGGACGGACAGCCCTTCGTAGGCGAGCGCGCCGTCGAGGTAGATGCGCTGCATCCCGTCGCCGAAGAGCTCGGCTCGTATGTCAAGGATGGTAAACCCGCTGCGGGACCCGACGGTCTCGGACGAGCCGCGCGTGCGGACGCTGATGCTTCCCGATGTTCTCGACAAGATGATCGTGGCGAGCTGGTAGTCACTGACGGTGTCGACGAGCGTTAGGGAGGCGGGGGCGATGTCGCCGCGGGCCCCGCTGGCGTCGTACACGACAGTGGCGCTGACCGAACCGTAGAAAGGCGCTGTCGCCAGATGCGCGACGCAGCTGGTCTGCGTTTCGTCGGGGTTGAGGATGGCGGCGAGGTCGCCGAACTGAGCGAGCCCGAGGTCGCCGAGCACGGTGCAGCCCGCGGTCCATCCGCCCTGTCCGTCGAGGGGGCCTTCGACGTATCCCTCGGAGGGTTCGAACTCGATCACGGTGTCAGCCGGGCCGGTGTGGCAGGCTCCCCACGCGGCGAGGAGCTCGGCGAGGTCGGGTGAGCCGACGGCTCCGTCGCCGGAAAGGTCCGCGTCGCACGACGGGATCGGCCCCGTGAAGCGCACGTTGTCGAGGGTCGCGTTCAGGTCCCCGTCGACGAGGAATCCAAACTCCGACGTCGGGGCTTCGCTCCCGCCGAGGCTCACGGGCAGGCTGACGCCCGCGTACACCTGCTGACCGTCGATGTGGACGCGCTGCTGGCCGTCGCCGTCGTTATCGACTCGGAAGGACAGCACGTTGCCCGGCGAGTAGTTCCCGATGGTCTCGAGGCCCCCGGCGGTGACGAGCTCGATCGCGCCGCTCGCGAAGCGGACCGCGTGGATCAGTTCCTCAGCGGGGCCGAGGATCTCGAGCTCCGCGTCGGAGTTGCCGCCGCGTGCGCCGGGCGGGATGTCGAAGCGGAGGTCGAATGAGATCGAGCCGTGCTCGCTCGGGAGCGTCCGCGTCATGCTGACAGCGCCAGGGCCGGCGGGGGGTTCGAGGAGCACCGCTTGCCCCGTCAGCGGCGCGGGGCCGACGCCGTCGATCACGAGCGCGGCGCCGCTCCCGACGACGGCCCATCCGTCTTGGCCGTCGAGAGCGCCGGCGGTGTAGCCCTGATCGAAGTCGAATCCGGACTCGTAGAAGACGCCGCCGGCGAAGGCGACAGACGCGAGCGAGAGAACAATGGCGGCGACGAACACGTGCATGGGCTTCCTCCTTTGGGGCGACGGCGCGTCTGGCGCGCACGGTCGTAGGTTCTCCTGAATACCGCAGACAACACCCTGATACAAGGCAAACTTCTCCACGCGCGTCAGGGTATCGTGCACGCTGGATGAATAGCTCAGCGACCATTCAGGACGACGCGACCGGCCCGGACGCACGCGATGCGCGCCCCGCCCGGATCGCGAGGTTGCTCCTCGCCTTCCACCTCCTCGCGTGGACGCTCGTCCCGTGGGCCGTCAACGACGCCCTCCCGCTCGACACGATCGAGGCGCTGGCGTGGGGGCGCGAGTGGCGGCTCGGGTACGACAAGCACCCGCCGCTCTCGGCGTGGGCCGCCGAGCTCGCGGGGCGCGCCGGCGGCGGCTCGGACGTCGGGCTCTACGCGCTTAGCGCGTTGTGCACGACGATCGGCCTCTGGGTGATGTGGCGGCTTTCGCGGGAGTTGCTCGGGCAGAAGCGGGCGCTGCTGGCGCTCGTGCTGAGCGAAGGGATCTTCTACCACCACTTCACGTCGCCCGAGTTCAACGTGAACGTGCTGCAGATCCCGCTGTGGGCGGGGGCGATGCTCGGCTACTGGCGCGGCGTGCGCACGGGGCGCCTCGGGTGGTGGGCGCTGCTGGGGGTGTGCGTCGGTCTGGCGCTGCTCTCGAAGTACCTCGCGGGCGCGCTGCTGATCGCGATGGCGATCGACACGCTCTGGCGCGAGCGACGCGTGCTGAAAACGCCCGGGCCCTATCTCGCGGCGGCGCTGTGCGTGGGGATCTTCGCCCCGCACGCGGTCTGGCTCGTCGAGAACGATTTCATCTCGCTCACCTACGGCGTGCGCCGCGCGGGCGGGGCCTCGCACGAGTGGATGAACCACCTGGTGCACCCGGTGAAGTTCATCGGCGCGCAGCTCGCGGCGGCCGGCGCGGTCGGCTGGCTGCTGCTGGTGTGGAAGCCGTCGCGCCGGGAGTCGAGCGAGGGCGAGGCGCGGGCGCGCTCGTTCCTGTTCCTGATGACGGTGGGGCCCATCGGCGCCCTGGCGGCGCTGTCGCTCGCGACGGGGTTCGAGCTGCGTTCGATGTGGGCGACGCCGATGCTGCTGGCGCTGGCGCCGTGCGCGCTGGCGTTCCTCGTCGTGCAATACCCGACGATCAAGCGCGTGGACGGGACGGTGTGGGCGGTTGTCGTCATCGTCGCGCCCGTGCTGGCGTACGCGGGGACGGGCGCGCTGACGATGGGGTTCCGCGACAAGCCCAAGCGGGTGAACTACCCGGGGCCCGCGCTGGGCGCTGAGGTCCAGCGCCTGTGGCGCGAGCGCACGGGGCAGCCGTTGCTGGTGGTCGTTGGGAGCGAGTGGGAGGGGGGGCTCGTGGGCTGGTACGCCCCCGACCGCCCGAGCGTGTACATCGGCGCCAGCGAGACGCGGGCGCAGTGGTGCAACGACGACCTCGTCCGCTCGACGGGGGCGATGATCGTGTGGACGAAATCCATCGACGCGGACGCCGACCCGGCGACCTTCGCGCCAATGCCCTGCGACCCGGCCCGCTTTGGCGGGGCCGAGGCGTTGCCCGACATCGTCCTGCCCTACCCCTCCGCGCCCGATAAAGCGGGCGCCCGCTTCGGCGTGGCGCTGATCCCGGCGCAGGGGGGGTGATCCGTCGCGGGCGCCGTACACTTGTGCGATGCCCGACAGACGGAGAATCACGGTCGTCGCGCCCGTTTACAACGAACGCGAGAACATCGCGGAGTTCGTGGCGCGCACCACCGCGGCGCTCGAGCGCTGCGAAGGCGCGGCGTGGAACGTCGTGCTCGTTGACGACGGAAGCGCCGACGACACCGCCGAGCGCGTGCTGGCGCTGCGCGAGAGCGAGCCGCGTGTCGGGCTGGTGCGCTTGTCGCGCAACTTCGGACACCAGGCGGCGCTGAGCGCCGGGCTCGACGCCGCGACTGGCGACGCCGTGGTGCTTATCGACGCCGACCTCCAGGACCCGCCCGAGCTCATCCCCGAGCTCTACGACGCGTGGGCCGGCGGCGCGGAGGTGGTGCTGGCGCAGCGGCGCTCGCGCGAGGACCGCGGCGTGCGCGGCGTGGGCTTCCGCGCGTTCCACACCCTCTTCCGTTTCGTGACCGACTTCCCGATCCCCTCGGACACCGGCATCTTCGGGCTCCTCGACCGGCGCGCCGCCGACGAGCTGCGCCGCCTCAGCGAGCGCAACCGCTTCCTACCGGGGCTGCGTTCGTGGATCGGGTTCCGCTCGACGACCGTCTACTACGACCGCGCCGGGCGCGCCGCGGGCGAGCCCAAGCAGACGCTCCGCCGTCTGATCCGCTACGCGATGGACGGCGTGCTGAGCTTCTCCTACAAGCCGCTGCGCCTGATGACCTACGCCGGCGCGCTCATCAGCCTCGCCGGGTTCTCGCTCGCGGTGTACTTCGTCGCCAAGCGCCTTCTCGGCGTTGAGACGGCCGAGACGGGCTTCACCACCCTCGTCACGCTCATCCTGGGCATGGGCGGCGTGCAGCTGCTGGCGCTCGGGCTCGTGGGCGAGTACATCGCGCGCATCTACGACGAGGTGAAGAACCGCCCGCTCTACATCGTCAGCCGCACGCACGGCGTGGGCGTGGGCGAGGACGCGGTCGAGCCCACCGTGCTCGCGCGGGGCCCGAAGGCGCCCGCCGAGACCGGCGCGTAAAAAAAACGCCCGGCGTGAACCGGGCGTTCGTGTCGGTTGCGTTGTGGTTCGGTTTACTCGGCGCCCGAGACAACCTTCACGAGCTCGACGTCGAAGACGAGCATCGCGTTGGGGGGGATGGCGCCGCGGCGACCCTGCGGGCCGTAGGCGAGCTTGCCGGGGATGACCAGCTTCCACTTCGCGCCCTCGCTCATCATGCCGACGCCTTCGGTCCAGCCGGAGATCACCTGGTTGAGGCCGAAGGTCGCGGTCTGCCCGCGGTCAACGGAGCTGTCGAACTTGTTGCCGTCGACGAAGTAGCCGGTGTAGTGGACCTCGACCTTGGCGGTCGAGTCAGCCGGCTTGGCGCCCGAGCCCTCTTCGACGACGAAGTACATCAGCCCGGAGTCGGTGGTGTGCATCTCCTGATCGCTGAGGTCCCAGCCGGGGAAGCGACCGGAGGTCTCCTTCTTGAGGATCGAGCCGTTCATCGCGTTGACGGTCACCTCGTGGCGGGCCGCGTCGGTGTACAGGGTGACGATGGCCTGCGGGGTGTCGGTGTCGAGGATCATCTCGACGCCAGCGGCCGCGCCGCCGGTTTCCTTCTCAGCGATCGAGACGCACTGCGTCAGCGATGTGCTGCAGGACTCGATCTTGTCTTTGTACACGCCGGGTTCGGGGGGCAGGCTCGTGAGGTCCATCTGGGCTCCGGAAACAGCGCAGGCGGCGGAAACAGCCGCGGCGGCGAGAAGGGTGGTCAGTCGCATAGGGGTCTCGTCCTCTCGTAAGGGGTAGGGGGTCGATCGTTCGAGGGGCAACAGGCTAACGGACCCGAGCGCCCGACGCCGCGCGTACACTCCTCCGGCATCGCAGAGGAGGCACACGATGAGTCTGACGGTTTACCTGGCCGGTGAGATCCATACGGATTGGCGAGATTCCATCATTTCTGGGGCCGCCGAGGGCGGTTTGGACGTCCGTTTCACGTCCCCGGTCCTCGACCACAGCGCCAGCGACGACTGCGGGCCCGCGATCCTGGGCCCCCAGGACGACCCTTTCTGGCACGATCACACCAGCGCGAAGATCAACGCCATCCGCACCCGCTCGGCGATCGAGGAGGCGGACGTGGTCGTTGTCCGCTTCGGCGACCAGTACAAGCAGTGGAACGCCGCGTTCGACGCCGGGCAGGCCGCCGCCCTCGGCACGCCGCTTATCACGCTCCACTCGCCCGAGCACCGCCACGCGATGAAGGAGATCGACGCCGCGGCCCTCGCGGTCGCCCAGCGCCCCGAGCAGGTCGTCGAGATCCTGCGCTACGTCCTCACGGGCGAGCTCGCGGGGGTGAACGCGTGAGGCCGCTGGCTGGGATCGCGACGAGCGTCTTTGTGTGCGCGGCGATGGGGGCAGGGCCCTCGGAGGCGGTGCGCGAGAAGACGCTCGCCAATCACACGCCGGAGCACGTCGCGGCGGTGTGCCGCACGTTCGAACGTCAGCGCTTCGATCTCGTTTCGTTGGAACACCCCGGCGCCGAGGTGTCGGCGTTGCTCGCGGCGTGGGACGAGCGCTTTTCTCCGGCGCTTCAGGCGATGGACCAGTACCTGACAGGAGCGCTCGAGGGCTGGGCGTCACGATCGCCGTTGAACCAATCGCTGCGCGAGGGCGACGCGGAGAGCGCCATCGAGCGCGCGCAGCGCGCGGTCGACGGGCTCGGGCCTTCGCCCGCGATTCACTACGCCGCCGCCTTCGACCCCCGCTACGACGATGCCCTCGCGGCGATGCGCAGCGGCGTGACGCGCGACCACACGACGGACGGCTCCGGTGCGTCGGACGGGCTCCGCCTCGGCGTGACCGCGCCGCTGAGCTGGATCCCCGGGCACGCCCGCGGCGACGGGACCGTCATGCGCCTCGTCAGCGAGGCGGGCGCCGGTCTGGCGTCGCTCACGATCAAGGTGGTCCCTCTCGCGCAGGACGAGCGCGAACCGACCCCGGAGCAGCTCAGCGCGAACGTGGTTGAGAACGCCGCGCACCCCGACCGCACGGGGCTCGGGAACGAGGAGTTCGCGTTCCTTGGCGTCCGTGGCTCAGCGGTCGTGTTCCGAGACGCCGGTGGCGGGCGCTACGGCGCGACGCGCTCGCACGAGAAGCACTACCAGTGTGTGCACGAGGGGCGCGTGATCAAATTCGAGTTCGCGGTGCTCGACCGCGCCCGCAGCGCCGACGCCCTGCTCGCGGCGGACGTCATCGGGACCGAGTTCGACCGCCTCGAGCCGCTGTTTGACGAGATGGTCAGCCGCGCCAGCGTGGCGCCGGAACGATAAAGCCCGACGCCGCGAGCACCGCGCGGAGCCCCTCGTCATCCGACTCGTCGAACGCCCCGACCTCGTGCGAATCAACATCGAGCATCGCCCACACCGCGCCGCCGTCGGTGACCAACGGCACGACGATCTCCGACTTGTCGCGCGGGTCGCACTCGACGTAATTCTCGCCGAGGTCCGCGACGTCGCGCACGATCTGCGTCGCGCCCGACTTGTACGCCGCCCCGCCCACGCCGTGTAGAGCGATCGGCGAGCACGCCGGCTTGTCGCGCCGCGGGCCGAGGATCAGCCGCTCGTTCTCGGAGCGCGATTCGTCCGCGGTGTAGAACCCCACCCACGCGACGCCGTCGCTGTGGAACGCGTCCCACACCGCGTCGGCGACGCCCTGCATCCGTGTGTCCACGTCGATGGAACGGTCTGCGAACGCGCGTACGGCTTCAATAACGGGCTGGTAGTCTCGGCTCATGGCGCGAAGTGTAGGCGAGCGGATCGCGACGGCAAGAGGGAGCGAGGTCGTCTCGACGCGCCCGCTCTCGGGCGGCTGTGTCGGCCAGGTGTCTCTCGTCACCCTCGCCGACGGGCAGGAACTCGTCGCGAAATCAGGCGGCGGCGCGCTCGACGTCGAGGGCTGGATGCTGGGCGTTCTCGCCGAGCGATCGCGTCTCCCTGTCCCCGAGGTGTACCTGTGCGAGCCGGACCTGCTCGTCATGCAGCGCGTGCCGGGCGAGACCGGCTGCCGACCCTCCGCAGAAGCCCACGCCGCCGAGCTGCTGGCCGACCTCCACAGCGTGACCGCGGACTCCTTCGGGCTCGAACGCGACACGCTCATCGGCGGGCTGCGCCAGCCCAACGAACCGTCCGACTCGTGGATCGAGTTCTTCCGCGAGCGCCGTCTGACGCACATAGCCCGCGAGTGCGCACGCGCCGGGCGGGCGCCCGAGCGGCTCGTCGGGCGCGTGCGGGCGCTGGGCGAGCGTCTCCCGGGGCTGATCGACGAGCCCGAGGCGCCCGCCCTCCTGCACGGCGACCTCTGGGGCGGGAACATCCTCAGCGCGGGGGACCGCGTCACGGGGCTCATCGACCCGGCGGTGTCCTACGGGCACCCGGAGATCGAGCTCGCCTTCACGACGCTCTTTTCGACCTTCACGCCCGCGTTCTACGAGGCCTACGCCTCCCGCCGACCCATCCGCGACGGGTTCTTCGAGACGCGCCGGGACCTCTACAACCTCTATCCGCTGCTGGTGCACACCCGCCTCTTCGGCGGGTCGTACCTCGGGCAGGCCGAGCGGACGCTGAGCCGCTTCGGGGTCTAAGCTGCCCGTATGAAGCAGCGTGTGATCATCGTGGGCGCAGGCATGATCGGCTCGGCGATCGCGTACGAGCTGGCCCGTCACGGCGTGAGCGCTCTCGTGCTCGACGCCGGGGAGCCGGCGCGCGGGTGCTCCTTCGGGAACTCCGGGCTCATCGCGCCCGGGCACGCGCCGATGTCGGCGCCGGGCGTGTACGAGCGCTACCTCACCGAGCGCGACAACCCTTCTTCCGCCGGGCGGTTCGCGCCGGGTGAAGACCCCGCGCTCGCGGGCTGGATGGAGCGGTTCCGTGCCGCGTGCGCGCCCGACGCGTACTCCCGCGGCGTCGACGCCCTCGCGGGCCTCGCGCCGCTGGTGATGCCCCTCTTCCGCGAGTGGGCCGGCGATCTCGGGAACACGTTCGATCTGCGCGAGAACGGTGCTCTGATCGCGGCGTGCTCCGAAGAGACGCTCGCGGCGCTGCGCGGCGAGGCGCAGGAGCTGAGCGTGCGCGGGCTCCCCGTCGAACTCCTCGACGGGCCCGCGTCGCGCGAGCGGGAACCGGCGCTGACCGACAGCGTCATCGGCGCCCTCTTCCACCCCGACTGGGCCACGATCGAGCCCTACCGCTTCGCGACGGCCGTGCTGAACGCCGCGCTCGAGCAGGGCGCCGAGCTGCGCACCAACGCCCGCGCGGCGCGCGCCGGCGAGGGGTTCGTCGAGCTCGCAAGCGGGGAGCGCCTCGACGCCGACGCGGTGGTGATCGCGACCGGCGCCGACGCGCGCGAGCTGCTGGCGCCGCTGGGGGTCGATCTGCCCATGGCCGCGGCCGTCGGCTGGCACGCGGACCTCCGCCTCGACGGCGCCGTGCGCGCCGCGACGGTCATCGCCGACCGCGAGGTCATCCTGACCCCCATGGAAGACCGTCTGCGCCTCTCGGGGCTCCTCGAGATCTCCACCACGCCGCCGGCCGGCGTGGACCCGGCGCGCATCGCCCAGCTCCTGCGTGGTCCCGAGGGCGTCGTGCGCGGGATTTCCGGGGACGTGGTCAGCGAGTGGGTGGGGCGGCGTCCGAGCCTCGCCGACGGGCTGCCCGCGCTCGGCGCCGTTCCGGGCGCGCCGGGCGTTTTCTGCGCCGTGGGGCATGCGCGCATGGGGCTGACGCTCGGCCCGGCGACGGGGCGTCTGCTCGCGGAGGTGATCGTCGGGACGCCGACGAGCGCGCCGATCGGGGCGTTCGACCCGGCCCGCTTCAGCGCGGCGCGGGTCTAGCGCGGCTACACGATCACCATGGATTCCTCGAGCGGGCGGCGTTCGAGCGCTTTCTTGGGCACCCGGCAGTCGTCGGCGGGGTACCCCACGGGGATCAGCAGGAACGGGCGTTCGTTGTCCGGGCGCCCGAGCACTTCCTTGAGGAACCCCATCGGGCTGGGCGTGTGCGTCACGCTCGCGAGGCCCGCGTGGTGGATCGCGGCAAGGAGCATGCCCGAGGCGAGCCCGACGGATTCGGTCGTGTAGTACACCAGCGAGCCGTCGTCGCCCTTGGCGAGCTTGAAGACCACGATGAGCCACGGCGCGGTCTCGAGGAACTCCTTGGTGGTGTCGGTCCCGAGCGGCGCGAGGTCGGCGAGCCACTCGGCGCTGGCGCGCCGCTCGTAGAACTCGCGCTCCTCTTCCTCGGCGGCGTGGCGGATCTTGCGTTTGATCTCGGGGTCCTGCACGCACACGAATCGCCACGGCTGCTTGTTGGCGCCCGACGGCGCGGTCGTCGCGGCGCGCACCACCCATTCGATCGTCTCGACAGAGACGGGCGTGTCGGTGAACTCCCGGACCGTGCGCCGCTTGCGCATGATCTCATAGAACGCGCTCGCCGCGTCTTCGGGGGTCGCGTCTGGTGTGTACCGGTCGGTGAGCGGGACGAACTCCGCGTCGGGCAGGGGGCGCGCGTCGGGCTCACTCATCGTGTTCGGGTCCGTTCTGCAGCGCGAGCGCGGCTGAGGCGGAGGCGCTCACGCTCTCGGCCAGCTCGCGCATGGTTGTAAACATCCATCCCGGGCGGATCGTCGCGTGGCTCTCGGGCGTCGCCCCGCCCGGGCGTCCCGCGCGCCGGTCGATCCAGCACGTCGCGATGCCCAGCCCGCCCGCCGGCGCGATGTCGTGGTGCAGGCTCTGCGCCACGTGCAGGTGTTCCCGCGGTTTTGCGCCCGTTCGTGCGACCGCCTCGAGCGCCGCCCGGAACATCCGCACGTCGGGCTTGTACGCGCCGACGTCCTCTGCCGTCACGAGCCCGTCGAGCGTCACGCCAAGCTTGGGCGCGGCCTTCTCGAAGCTCGCCCGGTCCACGTTCGAGACCACGATCAGCTTCGCCCGCTCCTGCAGCGCCGCCAGCGCCGCCGGCGTGTCCTCGAAGACGGGCCAGTCGCCGACCGAGGCGGAGAGGGCCTCGGCGTCGTCGTCGCTGACCGCCCCCCCGAGGTCGTTGCCGACCCGGCGCATCACGCCGCGCAGGACATCACGGTAGAGGTCGCCGGGGCGCTCGCGTTCCTCGGCGCTCTCGGCGCGGGCGTACGCGCCCAGGAGGGCGTCGTCGGTCGCGTCGAGCCCGGCGCCCTTCGCCCACGGGCGCAGCACGTTCAGGATGCCGGTCTCCCAGTCGATCAGCGTGCCGAAGCAGTCGAACGTCAGCGCGGTGTGCTCGTGGAGGGGGAGTTTCACGCCGGGTCCTCCGCGAGCGCGGTGCGCACGTGGATCTCGCCCGAGAGCGTGCGGTGCACGGGGCACTTGTCGGCGATCTCCAGGAGCCTTGCGCGTTGCGTCTCGTCGAGATCGCCGAGAAGGGTCAGCTCGCACTCGATCACGTGCACGAACCCCTCGGAGGTCTCGCAGTCTTCGCAGTCTGCCGCGTGGACGCGCTGCTGGTCGAGCGCGACCGAGACGCCGTCGAGCGGCCAGCCTTTCCGGTCGGCGTACATCCGCAGGGTGATCGCCTTGCAGGAGCCGAGGGACGCGAGCAGCAGCTCGTACGGGTTCGCGCCGCGGTCGGCCCCGCCCAGCGACGCCGGCTCGTCGGCGGTCAGCCGGTGGCGCCCGTCCACGGCGACCGCGGTCGTGTACGGCTGGGATCCGATCGTTGTGATCACGCTCATGCGATCAGCATACCGAGCCGACGAACCCCTCCGCCGAACGCCCGCTTGCTACGCTGGCGCCCCGGCCTGACCCGCCGACAGCAAGGACGACGACACCGTGGGGACACCACTGACGCCAGCCCGGAGCCGAACATCCCTCTTTTGGGTCTGGCTCGCCGTGTGGTACGCCGCGTGGACGGCGATCGTCCTCCTGGGCGGGCACGTCCAGACCGTCACGGACCACTGGCCCATCGCCCTCGCGATGGCCCTGGGCTCCTACTTCGCGGGCTCGACCCCGATGGGCGGCGGCACGATCGGCTTCCCGGTGCTGGTCCTGATCCTGGGCGAGGGGGCCGCCCTCGGGCGTGATTTCAGCCTCGCGGTCCAGTCGATCGGCATGACCTCGGCGGCGATCTTCATCCTCGCCAGCCGTCGCCCCATCGAGCGCACGCTCCTGATCTGGACGCTCGTCGGCGTCACCATCGCCACGCCGCTCGGGGCCGCGTTTGTCGCGGGGCGCATCCCCGACGTGTGGATCAAGCTGATCTTCGCGGTCATCTGGTGCAGCTTCGGCATCCTCCACTTCATCAAGATGCGCGAGATCGTCGCGGCCCACGGCGTCACGCGCACCAGCACGAACTTCGACCGCGAGATCGGGCTGGCCGTCGGCGTGGTGGGGGGGCTGCTCGCGTCGATCGTCGGCGTGGGCGTGGACATGGTGCTCTACGCCGTGCTCGTGCTGCTCTACCGGGCGGACCTCAAGGCCGCGATCCCGACGTCGGTCATCGCGATGTCCTACGCCAGCCTCGTCGGGGTCGCGTCGCACGCCGCGCTCGGCTCGCTCGACCCCGCCGTCTTCGGGCACTGGCTCGCCGCGGCGCCCATCGTGGCGGTGGGCGCGCCCTTCGGGGCGCTGGTGGTCCACTACCTCCCGCGACGTCCGACGCTGGTGCTCGTCTCGGGCCTGTGCGTCCTGCAGTACGTGTGGATGCTCGCGCGGACCAAGCCCTCGGGGAGCGCGCTCGTCTTTGCGATCGGCGGCGTCGTGATATTCAACGCCCTCTTCCACCTGCTCTACGCGCGGGGGAAGAAGCTCCACGACGCCAAGGGCGAGATGTCCCTCGAGGAGCTGGCCGGGGACGACTAGCGCCCGAGCAGGCGCGCCGCCTCGTCCACGTCTTTGTCGCCGCGACCCGAGCAGTTGATGATCAGCGTCTGCGCCGCGTTCATCGCGCCGGCGATCCCGACGGCCGCGTACACCGCGTGCGCCGTCTCGAGCGCGGGGATGATGCCCTCGAGCTCCGCGAGCATGGTGAAGCCCTCGAGCGCCTCCTGGTCGTTGACGGACGTGTACTCCACGCGCCCGCAGTCCTTCCAGTAGCTGTGCTCGGGCCCGACCCCGGGGTAGTCGAGGCCCGCCGAGCAGGAGTGCACGGGCATCGTCTGCCCGTCGGTGGTCTGGAGCACGTAGCTCATCGAGCCGTGCAGCACGCCGGGGGCGCCGTGGGTGAGGGGCGCCGCGTGCTCGCCGTCGGCGTTGCCCGACCCGCCCGCCTCGACGCCGATGAGGCGCACCGCGTCCTCGACGAAGGGGTAGAAGATCCCCGCGGCGTTCGAGCCGCCGCCCACGCACGCGACGACCGCGTCGGGGGCGCGCCGGAACGCGTCGAGCGCCTGCGCCCGCGCCTCGTGCCCGATTACCGACTGGAGATCGCGCACGATCCGCGGGAAGGGGTGCGGCCCGACGACCGAGCCGAGGATGTAGTGCGTGTCCTCGACCGACGCCATCCAATCGCGCATCGCCTCGTTCGTCGCGTCCTTGAGCGTGCGCGAGCCCGAGTCGACGGGGCGCACCTCCGCGCCCAGCAGACGCATGCGCACCACGTTGAGGCGCTGGCGGCGCACGTCCTCGCTGCCCATGTAGACGGTGCAGGGGAGGCCGAGCTTCGCGCACGCCGTCGCGGTCGCCACGCCGTGCTGCCCGGCGCCCGTCTCCGCGATGATGCGCGTCTTACCCATCCGCTTGGCGAGGAGGGCCTGGCCCATCGTGTTGTTGATCTTGTGCGCGCCGGTGTGGCACAGGTCCTCGCGCTTGAGCCAGATCGCCGCGGACGACTGCGTCGCGCTCCGCTCGGCGGCGAGGGCCGTCAGGCGCGGCGCGGGCGTCAGCGGGGTCGGGCGACCGACGTACGTCGTCAGCAGCCCGCGCAGCTCGTCGTGGAACGCGGGGTCGTTCGAGGCGGTCTCGTACTCGCTCGCCAGCTGCGCCAGCGCGGGGACGAGGGTCTCGGGGACGTACGCGCCGCCGAAGGCGCCGAAGCGGCCGGACGCGTCGGGGACGTGAGCGAGTGTGGTCATGGGGTCAGTGTAGAGCCGCCAGATCGTCCGGCCCGATCTCGTCGGCGTGCGCGATCTCGTCAGCGCGGGCCTGGCGGGCGCCGCGGTCGACGTCCACCCGCAGCAGCAGCAGCGCCCCGACGACGAAGCACGCCGACAGCCCCAGCAGCGCGGTGGACGTGCCCAGCAGGTCCTTCACCAGCCCGAAGCCGATCACGCACACCCCTGCGAGCTTGTAGACCAGGCCCCAGAACCCGAAGGATTCCGCCGCACGGTGCGCGGGGGTGAGGTACCCCACCAGCGCCCGCCCGCTCGTCCCGATCCCGCCGAGCCCGAAGCCCAGCAGGTTCCCGATCACCCAGATGCCCCACGTCGCCCCGCGCCCCGGGCCCGCGAGCCACGCCAGCGCCAGCCCCGCGACGATCCACACCCCGAGGAACATCAGCACCGTGCGCTTATGCCCGATCCGGTCCTGGTAGATCATCGGGACGATCGCCCCGATCCCCGCTGTCACCGTGAGCTGGAGGAGAAAGAGCGCCAGCCCGGCGCCCTCGATTCCAAAGTCCCGTGCGATCACGCCCGCGAAGAAGATCACCGTCTGCACGCCGACTCCGTAGATCAGGAACGCGATGAAGAAGAGCGCGAGGTCGCGGCGCGGCGCGATGTCGCGCAGCGTGCCGAAGACGCGTTCGCCCGCCTCGCGCAGGACCGTCTTTGACCCGTCGCGCACCGGGCGGGGCTCGCTCGGCACGAACAGCGCTGTCGGGAGCGCCATGACGAGGAACCAGACCCCCGCGAACACCAGCAGCGGGCGCTGGTCGGCCGGCTTCTCGAGCCCGAAGAGCATCATCGCCCCCGCCGTCAGGAGCAGCAGGATCAGCGCGCCGGCGTACCCCATCGTCCACCCGATGCCCGACACCCGCCCCGCCACGCCGGGCTTGGCGATGATCGGCAGGTACGACGCGAGGAAGTTCTCCCCCAGCGCGAAACAGAAGTTGGCGGGGATGTAGAGCAGCACCGCGACGAGCAGCCCGCCCGCCGGGATCAGCCCCAGCGCGCACGTGAGGAGCGCGCACCCGAACCCCGTCGTCAGGAGCATCGTCTTCTTGCGCCCGGTCACGTCGCCCAGCGCCCCGGCGAGCGGCGAGACGATCACCACCAGCAGCATGCTCGCCGCGACGGTCGCGGCCCACAGGGTGTCGTCCGTCCCCTCGTTGTTGACGACGACTTCCTTGAAGAAGACCGCGAAGAGCATCGTGTTGATGATCAGCGTGAACGACTGGTTCGCGAGGTCGTACATCCCCCACGCCCACACCACGCGCGGGTTCTCGAGTCCGGCGAACGGGTTGAGGCGCGCGAGCTTCACGCCCCCGCCGAGCGCTGCTCGACCTGCGAATCGCTGTCCGGGTCTTCTTCGATGGGCTCGGCGCCGCGGAACTCAACGGGCCCGGGCGTCTCGTCCCGCCACGGCGCGTCGCGTGTGACGCTGCGCGCCAGGCGACGCCCGACGACGGCGCTCTCGCGCTCGCGGTCGGCGCTCGCCGAGAAATCTGGCGCGTCGGGCCCGGGGCTCGGCGCGCCCCGCTTGAGGAACAGTGTCTGTGTCGGGTACGCGAACTCGACCCCGAGCTTCTCCGCCAGACGCAGGATGTCCGTGAGCAGGCGGTGACGCTCGCGCAGCTCGACCGACCAGTCAGGGGTCTCGAAGAAGAGGTACAGCAGGATGTTCAGCGACGACGCCCCGTATCCGGTGAAGTACACGTGGTAGTAGTCCTTGCGCGTGTACGGGTGATGGCGGATCAGCTCGCGGACGCCCTCGCAGAACGCGTCGATCTTCTCGGGGGGCGTGTCGTACGCGAGCCCGAGCTCGGCCTTGTACCGCCGGTACTTCCGCCGCCCGTAGTTGTCCACCGTCGCGCGCACCAGCGACGCGTTGGGGACCGTCACCAGCGAGTTGTAGAACGTGCGGATCCGCGTCGAGCGGAACCCGAGCTCCTCGACCGTGCCCTCGGTGTCGCCGATCACCACCCAGTGCCCGACCTCGAAGGGGCGGTCGAAGATCACCGCGATCGACCCGAAGAAGTTCTCGATCGTGTCCTTGGCCGCGAACGCGACCGCCAGACCGCCGATGCCAAGGCCCGTCAGCAGGGGGAGGATCTCGATCGAGAGGCTCTCGGCGATGTACACCAGCCCCACCGCGAAGACGAAGATCTTCAGCGCGCGGCGCACCAGCGGGACGAGCAGGTCGTCGATCTTCGTGTCGGTCCTCGTCGCGCGCTTCGCGAAGAGGTCCGTCGCGACGTCCACCACGCGGAACGCCGCCAGCACGCCCGCGACCATCAGAACCAGACGCACCGCGGTGAAGATGATCTGCTGCGCCAGCGGCGGCAGCCCGAGCAGGCGCATCAGGACCAGGACCGCCAGCGCCCCGGCGAAGAGCCCGAAGGGGCGCACCGCGCGCCGCAGCAGCTCCGGATCGATCTCGCCCCCGCTCCGGCGCAGGCGGGTCGCGGCCATCGTGCGCAGCACAAACTGCACCACGTAATCGATGATCACGCCGAGGAAGAGGATCGACAGCAGCCCGGCCCACTGCCAGAGCTCGAGCCCGAGGGCCTCGCGTTGCTTGAGCTCGGCGGGCATCAGCGAGCGGATCCACAGCGGGGCGCTCACCAGCCGCTCGTCAACCCCGTACACCACGCTCAGGTGCTCGACGCTCTTGTAGAGGTGGTCCACGTCGGCGAGCGTCTCGGCGCTAAAACGCCACGCGCCGCGGGCCCCGCGGGTGAGGATGATCTCGCCCTCCGCGCCGTTCTCGACCAGGCGCCGGTGCTCGGGATCGCTCGGGTCGGGGAAAAAGCGGAACTCGGTCAGCCCCCGCGCGGCGACCGCGCCGGCGTCGGGGAGATCCCACGGGTTGATCCGCCCGATCCGGTTGAGCACCGCGAGCAGGCGCACCCCGACGACCTCCGCGGCGTCTTTCCCCGCCGACGACAGGTCCATCGTCGTGCGGAGCTTCTCGACCGCGTCCACGCGCTGGGGCGAGAGCGCGCCGGCCTCGCGGTAGCGGTCCATGGTGCGCAGGAACGTGTCCATTGTGGCGCGGGGGCTCTCGAGCGCCGCGGGCGCCGATGGCGCAGAAGCGCCGGGCTCGGCGGGGGGCGGAGAGCCCGCGTCCTGCGCGAGAGCGGGCGAGAGGGTGAGCAGGAAAACGAGCGTCAGTGAGCGGAGAATCGCGTGCATAGCGCGATGCTACCGCGCCGCGGGCGTCAGTCGCTCGACCGGCTCCGCAGGTGTTCGAACCGCTCGTCCCACCCCGGGCGCGGGAAGAACGTGTAGTGCTCCGTCGTGTTGACGGCGCCCACGGCGACGGGCGCCGCGATCTCGGCGTGCCCGTCGACGAAGCAGAGCGACGCGCGCACGCGGTCGCGTCCCCACAGCTCGCCCTTGTCGCCCCCGTCGTCGTAGTTGTAGATGGGGGACTGCCCCGCCAGCCACGTCCGCGAGGGAGACTCGACCTCGGGCGCCCGCCCGCCGTCGCTCGGGACCAGCGTCCCGAAGAGCTCCACGAAGGGGCACGGCACCTCGTCGAGCGCGTGGTCGTTGAGCACGTAGCTGGTGCCGACGAGATCGAAGACCGTCGCGTCGGGACGCCCGGGGGCGAAGCCCGTGAGCTGGTCGTCGCGCGTCCCGTCGTCGAGCGGGTCGAGGAAGATCCCCGGGCGCTCGTCGGGCGTGAAATCCCCGAGGTAGGAGTTGAGCGGGCGCTCGTCGGCGCCTACGCGCGCCGCGCCGAAGACGTTGACGACCGAGCGCGCCCCGCCGAAGAGCCACGCCAGACGCAGCCCGCCCGGGTCGCTCGTGATCTCGCCGACAGGGGTGAGGCGCAGCTGCGGGAGATGCCCGTCGTGGTCGCGCATGTACGCGAGCGTCGCGCCGCCGATCTCCCGCGTCTGGGCTCCGCCCACGGCTTCCATCGCCGCGCGCCGTGCGCCGTGCAGCGCGGGCGCCAGGAGCCCGAGCAGGACGGCGACCACGGCGACCACGACAAGCAGTTCGATCAGGGTGAACCCTCGCGAAGGCACAGCGGCCCGGGTTCGCCTCAAACCCGGGTCGCTGGAGAGAGAGAGGCGTGCCGTGCTGGTCGCGCGGGCGGCCGTGCGGGACGCCGCTCTCAAGGAGGAAAGGGATGTTCGTGCGGCCTCACGTGTCGTGTGTTCGCCCGCGGGGGCGTACGGCCGCTCAGGAGGTAATACGCAAGCCGTCGTGCTGGGTTCCCGTTCACTGCCCATCTTCCCAGCTCCTCCGCCCGCGTCCTGTAACACCGCGTATGGGCGTCTCTCACTCTACACCGGGGCGATAACCGCGCGTGCAAACGTCTCCCTCCAAGAATCGGGTCATCACGTCATTTTCTTCCGTCCTTACCAGTGTTTTTCCGAGCATCGTCGCATCCCCCGCCCAAACGCCGTCAAAGCGCTCGACAGCGGGGCGGAGGGCGCCGCGCACGCCCGATCCTTACCACGCGGCGGGCACGACGTCCCCGCGTGGAGGGATCGAATCATGCGAGTGCGCATCGGCGAAGTGATGGTCAACCAGGGGCTCCTTACCGAAGCCCAGGTCAACAGCATCCTCGAACACCAGAAGGAGCGCCCGCGCCCCTTCGGCGAGCTCGCGGAGGTCCTCTTCCACGTCAGCTCCGAGGACGTCGAGTCCGCGTGGGTCGAGCAGTACGCGCTCATCACCGAGCACGTTGACCCCACCGGCGAGACCATCGACCCGGGGGTGCTCGAGCTCATCACCAAGCGACAGGCGTGGCAGTTCCGCTGCATGCCCCTGCGCTGGGACGGCAGCGAGGTCATGGTCGCCACGGTGCGCGAGCACCTCACGCGCTCGATGCGCTTCGCGCTCCGTCACGTGGTGCAGCCGTGCTGGTTCGTGCTCGCCGAGGCCGATCAGCTCGGCGCCGCCCTCATGGAGCACTACCCGATGGCCGGCATGACGCCCGCCGTCGTGTGCGCCGGGCCCGTCGCGTTCGAGTCAGCCGGCGGCGACTGAGCCGGCCGTCACCGCGGACTTCAGCGCCGCGGCCTTGTCCGTGCGTTCCCACGAGAACCGATCGCCCTCGGGGCGGCGACCGAAGTGCCCGTGCGCCGCGGTCGGGGTGTAGATCGGCTTGCGCAGCCCCAGCGACGAGATGATCCCCGCGGGCGTGAGGTCGAAGACGTCGCGCACCGCGGTTTCGATCGCGCTCTCGTCGGCCCGCTGCGTGCCGAAGCAGTCCACGCGCACGCTCGTCGGTTCCGCGACGCCGATCGCGTAGCTGAGCTGGAGCTCGCAGCGGTCCGCCAGGCCCGCCGAGACGATGTTCTTCGCGATGTGGCGCGCCATGTACGCGGCCGAGCGGTCAACCTTCGTGGGGTCCTTCCCCGAGAAGGCGCCGCCGCCGTGACGCCCCATCCCGCCGTAGGTGTCAACGATGATCTTCCGCCCGGTCAGCCCGACGTCGCCGTGCGGCCCGCCGATCTCAAAGAGCCCGGTGGGGTTCACGTGTACCACGACGTCGTCGTTCCAGAGGTCGGCGAGCACGGGCTTGATGACGTGCTCGGTCACCGCCTCCTTGAGATCGCCCTGGGCGGTGTTCCACTCCGGCGCGTGCTGCGTCGAGAGCACCACCGTGTCGATGCGCACCGGGCGGTCGCCCTCGTAGACGAACGTCACCTGGCTCTTCGCGTCAGGGCGCAGCCCGGAGACCTCGCCCGACTCGCGCACCGCTTTGTGGCGCTCGACCAGCCGGTGGGCCACGAAGATCGGCAGCGGCATCATCGCCTCGGGGTCGAGCGCGTCAGTCTCGCGGCACGCGTACCCGAACATCATGCCCTGGTCGCCCGCGCCGCCCGTGTCTACGCCCTGGGCGATGTGCGCCGACTGTTCCTTGATGCTCGTGAGCACCGCGCACGCCTGGTGGTCAAACCGCAGCGACGGGTCCGTGTACCCGATCCGCTCGATCGTGTCGCGCACGATCGTCGGGATGTCCACGTACGTCTGCGTGCGCACCTCGCCCGCGACGATCGCCATCCCCGTCGAGACCATCGTCTCGACGGCCGCGCGCGTGTCGGGGTCTTCCGTCAGCATCGCGTCGAGGATCGCGTCTGAGATCTGGTCGGCGACCTTGTCAGGATGACCAACAGACACCGACTCGGACGTGAAGTAGCTCGTGCGCGGGGTGCTCATTCAGGGCTCCAATGGCGAGGCGTGGATCGGGTGAGCGTAGGAGCGCCCTGTGTGCGGTGCAATCACGCCGCTTGACGCACCCGCCGGGGACGGGTTTCATCCACCGATGCGCATCATCGGTGGAAAGTTCAAACGGCGCAACCTCACGCCGCCCCCCAACGCGAAGGTCAGCCGTCCCATGCCCGACCGGGTTAAGGAGGCCGTCTTCAACCTCCTGCGCGGGCACGTCGAGGGCGTCGAGGTCTTCGAGGCCTTCGCCGGCGTCGGGACCATCGGGCTCGAGGCCGCCTCGCGCGGCGCCCGGCGCGTGGTGATGGTCGAGAAGGACCGCACCATCGCGGGCATCCTCCGCGAGAACGCCCGGGAGCTCGGGCTCGACGACGACGCCTGCGAGATCATCAACGGCGACGCCCTCGGCTCCACCGCCCTCGCACGCTGCCCCGAGGGCGTCCACCTCGTCTTCTACGACCCGCCCTACGTCCTGCTGACCGACCCCGCCCGGCGCGAGCGCACCCTCCGCCAGCTCGACGCCCTCATAGGGAAGCTCGACGACACCGGCTACGCCGTCCTGCGCACGCCGTGGCCGCTGCCCGAAGACCCCGAGCGCCCCGAGGCGGGCGACGTCGATCTCGAGCTGCCCGGGGCGGTAGGACCGGAAACCCACGCGTACGGGACGATGGCGATCCATCTCTACATGCGCCGCGCATAATGCGCGGCGTCGAAATAGTTATGCGTCAGTGGCGGGACCCGTCCGGGGCGCCCTATGGTGTGTGCGTTGCGAATGACGACCTCTTTGGTCCCGCTGTCTACGCATCAGTAACGCTGCACTTATGTCCCAAGCCGCGAGCCAACCGCGGCCCACGCTGCTTTTTTCGGAGTTTCCAGAGTTATGCACCCTGATAAAGTCGTCGCCGCGACCCGCACGATCCTCGACGCGCTCAGACAATCCATCGCCCAGGACCGCCAGGTCCGTGATGCCGCCGGCGTCATCACCGAGTGGCTCAACGAGACCGTCAGCTGGAGCGGCGGGGACCGCGCCGGAGGGTTCGCCTCCCCGACCGGGACCAACGGGCGCGCCATGCTCGACCGCGGGCGCCCGGCCGCCGACCTCGGGCTCGTCATCCGGCGCACCCGCCTCAAGGCCGAGGCGTGCCGCTGGGCGCTCGAACGCCAGCTCCTCATCGACCGCGGCGCCGACCGCGACGAAGAGATCCGCCCCGTCGACGCCCGCTTCCTCGAGCAGGCCCGCGAGCTCCGCGGCTGCTGGCTCTGGATGTTCGACCCCTATGCCCGCGCCCCGGAGCCCCAGGCCATCGAGCGCCTCGCCCTCTGCTACGAGGCCCTCACCCTCGCGATCGAGATCGTCGAGGAGCTCGGCGGCGCCGGCGAAGAGGACCCCATCACCCTCCGCGACATGTACTACCTCCTCGCCGAGAGCCAGTCCATGCTCTGGGCCGCCCTCCGCGACGCCGGGGTGGACCGCGACCAGGACCAGACCGACGCCTTCATCTGGCTCCGTGAGAAGACCCGCGAGCACCGCGTCTTCGTCGAGCGCCACATGCGCCGCGAAGACCCGGCCGACCCCTCCAAGGGCGCCGACCTCATGGGGCGCCTCGAGGAGTTCCACGAGAAGTGGCGCGCCTCGCTCAGTGAGGACCGCATCAAGGAAATCGGCCTCCTGCGCCTCGCCTACCACGTCCACCGCATCAGCGAGAACCACTCCGACGAGCCCACCCACGACTGGGAACGCCTAAGTGAGATCATCGAAGAGCTCAGCGAGCACGGCGTCGATCCGCAGGACGCGTCCGTCGCCGAGCTCCTCGCCCCGCTCCCCGACGACGTCCCCGACGTGGACTTCAGCGAGCCGGCCGAGCGGGCGCTCAACATCGAGACAGAGTCAGCGTAAACGATGATTCTGTAGATGTTTGGTTGCTCGGCCCCCCCGATGGTGGTCATAGTGGCCCCCGGAGGAGAGAGTCGCATGCGGACCCACTGCGCGATCGCTATCGCCATCGCTGTCGTTACGACGCCAGCCGCCCTTGCCCAGCCCCTGGTCTCGCCCGAACGCCCCGGCGCCCGGGCCCCGCGCGACCCGGCCAACTGGGCGCACTGCGAGTGGGGGGCCAGCCCGCACGCCCACGAGGCGCCCGTCCGCGGCGGCGTCCCGGGCGTCTCCACCACGCTCATCTCGAGCGGGCACCCGTCCAACCGCATCGACCTCGTCATCGTCGGCGACGGGTACACCGCCTCGGAGCTCGGGCTCTTTGCTGAGCACGCCCAGCGCGGCGTGGACGACCTCTTCTCGATCATGCCCTTCAGCGAGTACGCGCCGCTCTTTAACGTCCATCGCGTGGACGTGATCTCCAACGAGTCGGGCGTCGACGGCGACCCCACCCAGGACGTCGAGCGCGACAGCGCACTGGACATGTCCTTCTGGTGCGGCGGCACCCAGCGTCTCCTGTGCGCCAACACCCTCGCGGTGCGCCAGGCCGCCGACAACGCCCCCGACTGGGATCAGATCTTCGCCGTCGCCAACTCCACCACCTACGGCGGCGCCGGCTACACCTCGCAGAACATCGGGACCTACTCGGGCGGCAACAGCGCCGCGCCGCAGGTCGCGATCCACGAGCTCGGGCACTCCCTCGGCGACCTCGCCGACGAGTACACCTACGGCGGGCCGGCCGAGTACGCGGGCCCCGAGCCGAGCGCGCCGAACGTCTCTGTCCTCGACGCGGCGCAGATGCAGGCCCAGGGCGCCAAGTGGAGCGACTGGCTCGGCGAGAGCGACGCCGAGTTCGACGGGCTTGTCGATACGTTCGAGGGCGGGAACTACAGCCCCGAGGGCATCTACCGCCCCAGCAGCAACTCGATGATGCGGAACCTCGGGCGCGACTTCAATCTGCCCTCGGCCGAGGCGCTCATCATTCAGATGTGGAAGACCGTCCAGCCCATCGACCAGCACACCTCGGTCGCGCTCCCGGTTGTCCGCAACACAACGCTCGAGGTCGTGCCCGTCGCGCCCTTCCTGAGCGTGCGCTGGTACCTCAACGGCGCGTACGCCGGCGCGGGGACGACGCTCCGCCTCGCGTCGCTGGCGCTCCCGGGGGACGAGAGCACCATCGAGGCGGTCGTCACCGACCTGACGCCCCTCGTCCGCGACGAGACCGCCCGCGCGCTCTACATGACCCAGCGCGTCGCGTGGACGATCGCCAACGACCCGAGCGACCTCTCCGGCGACGGCCTGGTGGACGCGACCGACCTCGCCATCCTCATGGCGGCGTTCGGCACGCCCACGATCGACCTCGACGGCGACGGCGTGTGTTCCTCTTCCGATATCGCCTTCCTCCTCGCGTCCTGGGACAAGTAGGCGCGGGGCGGGCGCCGATCCCCCGGTTTCTTCTTGCCGGGCGGGCACACCCGGCGCACGATGGGTCAAACGACCCAAAGGACCCGCCATGCTCCACGCCCTCATCCCCGCGCTCATGCTCGCCGCGACGCCCACGGACACCGCCGCGGGCGTCGAAGCCCCGGCCGACGCCCCGCACGAGTGGGCGTGCGAGATCCTGATGCCAGAGGGTGTCGCCCGCGACGTCTTCACGACCAACACCTGGCCCGGCGGCGTCGTCCCCTACCAGTTCCACGCCAACGTCAACGCGACCAACCAGGACGCGCCCGCGCCGCGATGGACGAGATCGAGGCCGTGTGCGCCGTCCGGTTCGTGCCGCGCACGAACGAGTTCAACCGCCTCGTGATCACCTCGTCGGACGTCAACAACTCGTTCGTCGGGCCCGTCGGCGGCGGGCAGACCGTCAACGTCGTCAGCTGGGGGCAGCGATTCATTATCGTCCACGAGCTCATCCACGCCCTCGGCAGCTGGCACGAACAGCAGCGCCCCGACCGCAACAGCTTCGTGCAGATCAACCTCGAGAACGTCGAGCCCGGGCAGGAGTTCAATTTCTCCATCCGCGGCGACGTCTTCCCGCTCGGCGACTACGACTTCGACTCCGTCATGCACTACGGGCAGTTCACGTTCAGCGGGAACGGGCAGCGCACCATCACCGTGCTGCCGCCGAACGAGGCGTGGCAGGCGCAGATCGGGCAGATCACCCACCTCAGCGAAGGCGACATCGCCGTCCTGATCGCCAAGTACGGCGCCCCGAACGTCGCGGACCTCTCGGGGGACGGGACGGTGGACGCGACCGACCTCGCGATCCTCCTCGCGGCGTGGGACGGCCCGAGCGTCGATTTCGACGGCGACGGCGTCTGTGCCGCCTCGGATCTGGCGATCCTGCTCGCGGCGTGGAGCAAATAGAAGGAAAAAAGCCGCTAGGGTCCTATATGAGGCCTCATTCGCGGAATTTTTGTTGTCCGGCCCCTAGCGTTGGGTCATGATAGAGATGAACAGAAAGGGCTCGCACATGTTCAAGACTCTTCTCGCTGTCGCTCCGATTCTCGTCGGCGCGCAGTTCGCCGCCGCCGCCGAATCCATCCATCAGACCCTCCCGGAGGCCGAGCGGGAGATCGTCCCCTGCGAGCAGATCTTCGTCCCGGTCCAGGACGGCGAGCACGGGCGTGACGCCTTCCGCCTCCAGACCTGGCCCGGCGGTCTCATCCCCTACACCTTCAACGCGAACGTCAACGCGACCAACCAGGCCCGCGCGATCAACGCGATGAACGAGATCATGGAAGTCTGCGGCGCCGAGTTCGTGCCCCGCGACGGGCACCCCGACTGGATCGTCTTCAACGACTCCACGTCCAACAGCTCCCCCGTCGGGCGCCAGGGCGGCCCCCAGACCATCAACATGGTCAACTGGAACGTCCGCTTCATCATCGTCCACGAGATCTTGCACTCGATGGGCTGCTACCACGAGCAGTCCCGCCCCGACCGCGACGACTTCGTCCAGATCAACGTCGCCAACATCGACCCCGGCGCGCTGAACAACTTCCAGATCGCCCCGCTCGCCGCCCCCGAGGGCGACTACGACTTCGATTCGATCATGCACTACGGGCAGTTCGACTTCTCGATCAACGGGCAGCGCACCATCACCGTGCTCCCGCCCAACGAGTCCCAGCAGGCGCAGATCGGGCAGCGCTCCCACCTCAGCGAAGGCGACATCCTCGGGCTCACCACCCGCTACGGCTCGCCGCTCGTGGGCGACATCAACGGCGACGGCGCCGTCGACTCCACCGACCTCGCCATCCTTCTCGCAGCGTGGGGCGGCTCGGACGTGGACTTCAACGACGACGGCGTCTGCGACTCCGCGGACCTCGCCATCCTCCTCGCCGCCTGGACCGGCTGACCGCTCGCGGGCGCTGACGCACGCGGGTACCCTGCCCGCGTGCAGATGTCCCGCGCGTTCATCCTGACAGCCGCCGCGCTCTGCGCCGGATGCAACCCGCTCGGCGGGCACGGTCGCGGTTCCAACGACGGGTTCCTCGCCTTCGGCGCCCCGCCGACGCCGGCCGAGGCCGCGCGCTGGGCCGTCGATCCGAGCTCGCCCGACAACCGCCAGCAGGGCATCCTGCTGCTCGCCAACGCCGTCTTCGGCGGCGAGACCGTCTACATGGAGCTCTACCGCATCGCCCTCGACGACGAGGACGCCGCGGTGCGCGCCGCCGCGGTCCGCGCGATGGCCCTCCACGGCGGCCCCCCCGAGGGGCGCCTCGTCATGGAGCGCCTCGCGCTGCCCGAGGACCCGCTCGTGCGCCGTGAAGCCGCGCGGGCGATGACGCGCATCCACGTTCCCGAGAGCGTCCCCCGCCTCATCAACGCCGTGGACCCCGCCGCCGAGCCCGACGCCGAGACCCGCGCCCTCGCCGCCGAGGCGCTCGCCCAGCACCGCGAGCCCCGCGCCGTCCAGGCCCTCATCGGCGCCCTGACCGACACCCGCCTCCTGGTGAGCTCCGCGGCGCGCCGCTCGCTCATCACCCTCACCGGCGAAGACCTCGGCATCGAGCCCGAGCCCTGGCTCAACTGGACGCGCACCGTGTCCGACCTCTTCGCCGGCGCGCAGACGTTCTACTACACCGCGTACCAGCGCGACCGGCGCATCCTCGAGTACGTCGTCCCCTGGCTCGAACCGCCCAACGAGATCCCCTCCACGCCGGCGGGCATGCCCGTCGAGGGCGGGTAAGGCCCGCGTGCGCTACGCCGTCTACGAAGACAACACGCTCTCGCTCCGCACCGCCGAGCCCGACGCGCCTCGCGCCGGCGAGACGCTCGTCCGCACCACCCTCGCCGCGCTGACCACCACCGACCTCGCGGGCGGGGCCGGGTCGCGCACACCGGGGCGCGCCGTCGTGGGCCTCACCGAACAAGGCGTGCGCGTGGTGCTCGCGCCCGACCTCGCCTGCGCCGCGTGCGACCGCTGCCGCTCGGGTCTGGGCACACACTGCGAATCCCGACTGACGCTGGGCGACCCCGGCGCGCCGGGCGCGCTCGCCGAGGCGCTCATCGTCCCCGACCGCCAGTGCGTCCCGGTGCCCGAGCACGTGTCCGACGAGGCAGCGTCGCTCGCCGTCGCCGCCAGCGCCGCGCTCCAGGCCGCCGGGCGCCTGCACATCCGCGAGTCGCCCTACGCCACCGTCATCGGAGCCGGCGCCGAGGCCGTTCTCGCCGCCCAGGCCCTCGCCCTCTCGAGCGCCACCGTCCGCGTGCTCTCCTCAAACGAGGCCACCCTCAACGCCTGCGAGAAACGCGGCGTGCGCTCGCGTCCCACCGACGACGCCGGGCGACTGGGCGATCAGGACATCGTCGTCGTCTGCCCGGGCGAACCCGCGGCGCTCGACACCGCCCTCCAGATGACCGCCCCGCGCGGGCGCGTCGTGCTCACGCCGGGCGTCGTCGGCGCCCCGAGCGCCATCGCGCTCGCCAGTTCCCGCGAGATCGACATCCTCGGCTCCCGCTGGGCGCCCATCGCAGAAGGTCTCGGCGCGATCAGCGAGGGGCGCCTCGACGCGACCGGGCTGCTCACCAAGCGTGTGAAGCTCGACCGGGCGAGCGAAGCCATCGCCGCGCTCGCCGCCGGGGCCGAGCTCGCCGTGGGTGTTAATTTCAGCTGAGACTCAGCCGAACGTCACGGCGCCGGTCAGCACCAGCGCCGTCAGTACCGCCGCCAGCGCCAGGCGGTACCACCCGAACGCCCCGAGCCCGTGGCGGTTCAGGAACCCCACCAGCCACTTCACCGCCAGCGCCGCCGACACCGTCGCGACCGCCAGCCCGATCAGCACCGCTGTCACGCCGAGCTGCTCGAACAGGTTCGCCGTCCCCGCGTCGTGCGCGCCCTTGAGGTTCTTCGCCAGCTTGTAGACGCACGCCCCGCCAAGCGTGGGCAGCCCGAGCAGGAACGAGAACTCCGCCGCCCGCTTGGGCGAGAGCCCCAGCAGCGTGCCGCCCGCGATGGTCATCATCGAACGCGACGTCCCGGGCCACATCGCGACCACCTGGAAGCACCCGATCAGGAACGCGGTCTTCATCGGGAGCGCCGCCAGCTCGTCGACGCTGTCGTCCGATTCACGGCGCGTCCCGCGCCCCAGCACGATCATCCACACCCCGCCCAGCGCGAGCGCCGCGATCACCGGCGTCGGGTGGAACAGGTGCGCCTCGATCAGGTCGTCAAAGAGCAACCCCAGCACCGCCGCCGGGAGGAACGCGACCACCAGCTTGAAAAAGAGCGCCCGCCCCGCTGGGTTCTTCCCGAGCAGCCCGGCGATCATCTGCATGACGCGCTCGCGGTACAGCCCCAGCACCGCGAGGATCGCCCCGCCCTGGATCACGATGTTGAACGCGTCCACGTTCGCCTTCACCGACGGGTCGTCGAGGCCCAGCAGCGCCGACGCGATGATCAGGTGCCCCGTCGAGCTCACCGGCAGGTACTCGGTGATCCCCTCGACCAGCCCCAGGATGACAGCCTGCCACCACTCCATGCGTCAGACCGTCGCCCGCGGCGCATCGACCCGGGCCGCACGCAGCGTGAACCGCCCGCTCACAGCGTTGGGGGCCTCCGCCGGGTCGCCCCCGGGCATGAGCGCCTTGCCCACGCCCTTGAACTCACGCGAGCCGTCCTCGTGCGTCTTCTGGAGCTCCACGGTCACGCGGAGCTCCATCCCGGGCTTGACCATCGCCCCGTACTTGAGCGCCCGCACCCCCGAGATCACGAACCGGTCCCCGCCGGGGTCCGTCTCCATCAGCACCCGGCGCGCCGTCTGGGCCATCGTCTCGAGCATCAGCACCCCCGGCAGGATCGGGAAGGTCGGGAAATGGTCCGACAGCGCGGGCTCGCCCGCCCCGACCCGCTTCACAGCGACGCCGCGGACGGCCGAAACCTCAAGAAGCTCATCGATGAAGCTGAAACGCATGGGCGGAGCATACCGCTCCTCGCCCGCGCGCGACGGGCGTGTATCCTGCCACGATGCCCGACGCCAACCCCAACAAGCCGCTCACGTACGCCGAGGCCGGCGTGTCCATCGACGAGGGCGACCGCTTCGTCGGGCTCATCGGCTCCGCGATGCGCCGCACCTTCGGCCCCCGCGTCATCGACAACCCCGGCGGCTTCGCCGGCCTCTTCCGCCTCGACTACAACGAGAAACTCTTCAAGCGCAACTACAAGGAACCCGTCCTCGTCGCCTGCGCCGACGGCGTCGGGACCAAAATCAAGCTCGCCGCCGAGTGCAACTACTACGACGGCATCGGCGTCGACCTCGTCGCGATGAACGTCAACGACCTCGTCGTCCAAGGCGCCGAGCCTCTCTTCTTCCTCGACTACATCGCCACCGGCAAGCTCGACCCCGAGCACGCCCTCGCCGTCGTCGAGGGGGTCTCCCACGCCTGCAAGACCTGCGGCGCAGCGCTCCTGGGCGGCGAGACCGCCGAGATGCCCGGCGTCTACGCCCCCGGCGTCATGGACCTCGCCGGCTTCTCCGTCGGCGTCGTCGAGCTCGACCGCACCACCGACCCCGAACGCGTCGAGCCCGGCGACATCGTCCTCGCCCTCGCCTCCGACGGCGTCCACTCCAACGGCTTCACCCTCGTCCGCGCCATCCTCGAAAAGGGCGGCGTCGACCCCAACGACACCCACCCCGCCCTCGACAGCGGCAAGACCGTCGGGCAGGAACTCCTCACGCCCACCCGCCTCTACGCCCCCGCGATCGTCAAGCTCCTGCGTGAGTACAAGGTCAAGAAGATCGTCTCCGGCATGGCCCACGTCACCGGCGGCGGGCTCGAGGGCAACCTCGTCCGCGCCCTCCACGACGGCGTGGACGCCGAGATCGAACGCGGCTCCTGGACGCCCCACCCCGTCTTCCCCTTCCTGCAGGAGATCGGCGGCGTCGAGGACGACGAGATGGCCCGCGTCTTCAACATGGGCGTGGGCTACTGCGTGATCGTCCGCCCGTCCTTCGCCGACTCCGTCGCCAACAAGCTGCGAAAGAGCGGCGAGCGCGTCCTCCAGATCGGGCGCGTCGTCAGCGGCTCGGGGCAGGTTCGCCTGGTGTAGCGTTCGCGCTGTTGATCCGGTCCATTCCCTCGATGACCTGAAACCGCAGCGCCTTGATCTCGGCGATCTCGCGCACCACCGGGTCGTCGTGCGTCAGCCCGACCTCCAGCGTCGGATCGCTCGCGTCCGCCACGCGCGTCAGCAGCATCACCAGCACGACCAGCGGGCGCGGCTCGGCGGCCTGCGCCGCCGCGTCGATCGCCGCCGTCTCGGGGATCTGCCACGAGCCCGGCGCGCTCAGCAGCGTGAACGCCTGCTCGATCTCGCTCATCGTCGGGAAGCGCGCCGCGATCGCCGCCGCCAGCTCCACGCGCTGCTCGCTGAGCGAGCCGTCGTCGTCCGCCGGCGTGTTCTTCGCGAAGAACCACTGCGCCTCGTGCAGCGCGCCGTAGAACTCGTCGCCGCTCAGGCTCGTGACGCGTTCGAGGATGTCCGCGAACTCCGGCGACGTGCGCTGCGGGCGACGCCACACCACGGCGCTGCTCGCCTCGAGCCCGTACGGCGCCGTCTTGTACAGCCCGCGCTCCTCCGAGTGGATGTACGCCTGGATCGCCTGGCAGCGCAGCGACGCCGCGAGCGGCGCCGTGGACTCCACCATCGTCCCAAGCCCGCCCAGCTCGAGCAGCACCTCCGCGACCACCGATTCCCCCGGCAGCAAGCGGAGCTTCCGCGCCAGCGACGTGAACTCGGGCCCGATCATCGTCAGCACCGGCGCCCCGCGCATGTTCAGCTTGGGCGCCACCAGCACGCGCGCCTCGATCGGGGCCCCCGACCCGATCCCCAGCGGGAACACGCCCCCGTTGTGCAGGCGCACCCGCGCCCGCAGCGGCGTCATCGGGTCCAGCGCGTCGGCGCCGACATCAACGCTCAGCGAGAGGTACTCCGTCGGGTCGTCGATGTACCGCTCCAGCGCCGCCGGCGCCTCGCTCGCGATCGCGTTCAAGCGCGCCGCGATCGGCGACGGGTTCACCTTGGAACCCAGTATTTTCTCGAGGCGCTCGCGCGCCCAGAGCCCTTCGACCGAGCCCGGCGCGTCGCGCAGCACCCGCGCGTACTGCGCGGCGCCCCCGCGGGTGTCCCCGCTCTTTTCCGCCGCGATGCCCAGCCCGAGCGACACGAGCAAGTCCGATCCCGCGAGCGGCGTCAGCAAACGCTCGGCCGTCGCGCGGTCGCCGCGGTGCGCCGCGATCAGGCCGCGGTACCGATCAACCGCGTCGGCGCGCAGCGTCCCGCTCCCGATCTCGATCATCGTGTTGAGCTCGCGCTCGGCGAGCGCGAGGTCCGTCCCCGCCCACGCCCGCACCCGCACCGCGTCGAGCATGATCCGCTCGCCCAGCGGCTGCGCCTGCGACTCGTCAACCAGGCCCTCGTCGATCACCGACTGGAACGACGCCGCCAGCGCCGCCCGGTACCGGTTGTAGAACCCCGTGGCCTCGTCCGTCCGCCCCAGCGCGCCCGCCATCAGCACGCGCAGCCGGTCCTCGACCGGGTGCACCGACGCGTCGGGGATCTCCGCGGGGTCCGCCCCGCTCTTGCTCGCCGAGCGGCGCTGCGCGTCCACGCTGTACCGGCGCGCCGCCTCCTCTTCCGCGAGCTTCGCGAGCAGCGCCTCGGCGCCGTCTTTCCCCCACGTGACCGCGTAGTACATGTTCAGCAGCTCGTCGCTCATCGAAACGCCGCGCTTGGCGCGCAGCGTGGCGGCGTTGGTCATGTACCGCTGAGCGCCGGCGTACGCCCCGTGTGACTGGAGCTCCCGCGCCAGCGCCAGGTGCGACTCCGCGTCCAGCGGATCCGCGAGCAGCAGCTGCACGTGCATCTCGCACCGCCCCGCCGGGTCCTCGACCTGCGTGAGGAACATCGTGGACGCCAGCAGCGCCGCCTGCTTGTTGGTCTGATCCAGGTCGAGCGCCGTGCGCAGCAGGCGCACGAACGCGCTCTCGTCGCCGAGCTCCCGGTGCAGCAGCGCCGCGTCGAACGCCAGCCGGCTGCGCACCGCGTCGTTGAGACCGTCGCCCGTCGCCCCGAGGAGGCGGTCGTAGCGGGCGATCCGGTCCTCGATCCGCTGGAGCCCGCGCACCGTCGCCGAGATCGCCCGCAGCTGCGCGACCGTGTCGCTCGGGTCGAGGCGCACCAGGCGGCGCGTCGCGGTCAGCGACTCCTCAGGTTCCTGCGCCGCGTTCCACGCCTCGATCTGCAACCGGAGCAACTCGTGGTTGCTCGGGTCCAGCTCGAGTGCCTCGCCCAGCGCCAGCGCCGTCATCCGGAACTCGTCGATCGTCGGGGACCCAATCATCCGCGTCTGCATCACCGCCGTGCGCGCCAGTCGCGTCGCCACGACCTGCTCGAGGCTCTGGACCCCCAGCGCCGTGCCCGCCGCCGCCAGCGCCAGCCCGAGCCCGATCAGCCGCGCCGCCCGGATCACGAGCCGGCCCCGTCGATCAGCAGCAGCGCCGTCAGGGCGATCGCCAGCGCCAGGACCAGCCCGAGCGACGTCTCCGCCACGTCCGCGAGCCTCCGGTCCACCCGGGGGAACAGGCGGTCGGCCACCACGACCTGGAAGACGAACCCGCCCGCCGCGATCGCGGCCGCCCCGCCCGTCAGCAGCGACGCGATCGCGCTGTCGCGGGCCGAGACCGCGAGGATCGCCCCACCCACGACGAGAAGACCCGCCCAGAGGGCGCCGAAAACGATCAAAGCCGACAGATTTATGGCGCGCACGGGGGGCTCCTTCTCCTGCTCTAGACAGCCTACACGCACTCTCTCCCTATCGGGTGTGAACCGCCCGGGGGCTCAGCCGTATCGACAAGAGCCGCTCATCCCACGAACCCTTCGGCTACTATGGGCGGTCCTTCAACACCGCACGACCCGGCGCGCCACGCCGAACCGACGAGACCCGGAACCCCCGACCCATGACGCGACCGACCACCCGACGCCTCCTCGCCGCGGCCGCCCTCACGCTCGGCGCGACGCCCGTCCTCGCCCAGCCGGCGGCGCTCGACAACGCGATCATCACCGCGACGCAGATGGACGCCGCCGCCCGCTCCACCGTCGAGGCGTACGCCGAGGGCTGGTCCCAGCGACTCCGCTCCCGCGACGCCAACGAGCGCGAGGCCGCACGCCGGGCCCTCCTCACGCCCCTCCACGGCGAGCCGACCCCGGCCTTCCGCATCCAGTACGGCTCACGCCTCAAGAACGACCTCACCCGCCTCGCCGAGGGCGACGAGAGCCAGACCCTCTTCGCCGCCGAGCTCTCCGGACGCCTCGCGACCGTTGACGCGCACGCCGTGGTCCTCGACCTCCTCGACGACCCGCGCCCCGCCGTCCGCTACGCCGCGGCTCGCGCCGCCCGCCTCCAGCTCGAGGCGATCGACAACCCGCCCGCCGCGCTCAACGACCAGCACCGCGACCAGCTCGTGGCGGGCCTGGCGAGCCAGATCACCGCCGAGAAGGACGCCGTCACCCTCGACGGGCTGCTCACGGCCGCCAGCGACGCCGTCGACCGCGACAGCGACCACGCCGAGGTCCTCCTCGAGAGCCACACCGCCGCGCTCACCGCGAACCTCCAGGCCGGCGCGCTCGATTCAGACATCGTCTCCGGCGCCCGCGCCGTGCTCCGCGCCGTCGCGGCCGTCCAGCAGCGCTACCGCGACAAGAACCGCCTCCCCAGCGACCTCGCCCGCGAGGGCGGCCTGCTCGCCGGGAGCGCCATGGGGTACGTCCTCGACGCGATCGAGAACGACCCCGGCGCCGAGTCCGAGGCGTCCGCGGCCGCCCTCGAGCAGCTCGTCAAGGCCGCCCACAGCCTCGCGTTCTTCGCCACACGCGCCAGCGGCGTGCGCATCGACGCCGACGAGCGCATCCCGCAGGCCTTCGCCCGCTGGCGCCAGGCCGGCGACACCCGGGCCCTGCGCACCGAGATCGAGACCTGGATCGGCCCCGGCGGCGTCATCACGCGCCCGCCCTTTAACGCCAACCCAGCCGATTTCCCCGGCTTCAACTGACCGTCACCGCGGGACGGAGCCCGCATGCTGCGACTGCTCGTGTTTTTAGCCGCTCTCAGCGCCGCCCTCGTCGGCGTCGTGGTCTCGGACCGCCCGCTCCCGCCCGCTGATCTCGTCTACGCCGACCTCCAGCCCGCCTTCACGCTCGACCCCCAACGGATGAGCTACGAGCAGGACTTCCGCTTCGCCTACGCCCTCTACGAGGGGCTCCTGCGCTGGGACAACGACACGTTCGAGCCCGAGCCGGCCGCGGCCGCGGCGTGGTCGGTTTCTGACGACCGCCTCATCTACACCTTTACCCTCCGCGACGACGCCCGCTGGTCCACAGGCGACCCCGTGCGCGCGCAGGACTTCGTCTACGCGTGGACCCGCGCCGCGATCCCCGACACCGCCGCCGACTACACCCAGCTGCTCTTCTTCATCGCCGGGGGCGAGGGGCTGTTCGAGTGGCGGACCGCCCAGCTCGCCGAGTACGCCCAGCGCCCCGCGCGCGAGCGGTCGCCGGCGGCCGCGGCCGCGGCCGACGCGGCGCTCGACGCCTACGCCGCGGAGCACTTCGGCGTGCGCGCGCTCGACGACCGCACCCTCGAGGTCCGCCTCGAGCGCCCCACCCCGTTCTTCCCCGATCTCCTCTGCTTCGCGACGTTCATGCCCGTCCACCCGGCGACGGTCGAGGCGTACACGCCGATCGACCCGGCGACGGCCCGTCGCCAGCAGCGCCCGGGGTGGACCAAGCCCGGGGCGCACGTCGGCAACGGGCCGTACGCCCTGACGCGCTGGCGGTTCAAGCGCGACATGCGCCTCGAGGCGAGCCCGACGTACGCGGGCGCCGCGGCGGCGCGCAGCGCGTCGATCGAGGTGCGCACCATCGAGGACCCCGCGACGGCTGTCCTCGCTTTCGAGACGGGCGCGATCGACTGGCTCACCGACGTGACGGTGGACTACCTGCCCGACCTCGTCGAGGCGCAGAACGACGGTCGGCGCGACGACGTGCGCTGGTTCCCGAACTTCGGGACGTACTTCTGGAACTTCAACTGCACGCCAACGTTCACCGACGGGCGCGCCAACCCCCTGCACGATGCGCGCGTGCGCCGGGCGCTGGCGCTGGCGACGGACAAGAACGCGATCGTCACGAGCGTCCGGCGGGCCGGCGAGCCCGCGGCCTTTACGCTGATCCCCCCGGGGAGCCTGGGCGCGTTCGACGCGGCGGGGCGCGTGGACGGCCTGACGTACGACCCGGCGGGCGCCCGGGCGCTGCTGGCGCAGGCGGGCTGGGAAGACCGCGACGGCGACGGGGTGATCGAGAGCAGCGCCGGGCAGGCGTTCCCGGTGATCGAGCTGCTCTGCACGACCGGCTCCTACCACGACAGCGTGGCGCAGGCGATGCAGTCGATGTGGGAGCGCGAGCTCGGGGTGCGCTCGGCCGTGCGCATCAAGGAAACCAAGACCTACCGCGATGATCTGAAGCGCAAGGACTACATGATGGCCCGCGGCGGGTGGTTCGGCGATTACGGCGACCCCACCACGTTCCTCGCCCTGCACCGCACGGGCGACGGCAACAACGACCGCGGCTACTCCGACCCGGTGTACGACGAGCTCTACGACCGCGCGATGAGCGAGCCCGACGTCGATGAACGCGTGCGCCTCTTCCGCGAGGCGGAGCGCTACACGATGGAGGAGACACTCCCGGTGCTTCCGATCTTCACGTACGTGCAGTTCTATCTCGCCGACCCGAACCTCCAGGGCCTGAGCGTCCACCCGCGCAAGCAGCAGTACCTCTTTGAACTCGTGGTGGATCGCGGGGTCGGCGGGTGACGCGTTTTCTTCTCAAGCGTCTGGCGCAGCTCCCGCTGATCGTGCTCGCGGTGTACACGATCACGTTCATGCTCGCGTGGCTGCTGCCGGGGTCGGCGGTGATCAACGACGAGGGACGCGCCCCGCCGCAGGCGGTGCTCGAGGCGATGGAGGCGCAGTACCACCTCGACGACCCGGTGGTGTTCTACACGGAGTACCTGGCGAACGCGTCCGGCGCGCGCTGGGCGCTGTCGCGGGTGGGGCTGATGTCGGCGCACCCCGGCGCGCCGGTCTTCGATTTCGGCCCTTCGCTGCGCTACGAGGACTGGACGGTCAACGAGATCATCGCGGGCGCGCTCCCGGTCTCGGTGGTGCTCGGGCTCGCGGCCATCCTGATCGCGACGGTGCTGGGCGTCGGGATGGGCGTGCTGGGGGCGCTGCGCCCCGGCTCGCTGATGGATTTCGCGACGCTCGCGGTCGCGATGGTGGGGGTGAGCGTGCCGTCGTTTGTGATCGGCGCCGCCCTGCTGATCGTGTTCCCGGTGTGGTTGGGCGTCGGCGGCGTCGGTGCGTGGGGCTCGGCCGGCGACGTGATCCTGCCCGCGTTCGCCCTGAGCCTGCCCTTCGCGGCGTACATCGCCCGCCTGACGCGGATGGGGATGATCGAGGAGCTCGGGGCCGACTACGTGCGCACGGCCAGGGCGAAGGGGCTGCCCGAGCGCGACGTGGTGCTGCGCCACGCGCTGCGCAACGCGATCCTGCCCGTCGTGAGCTATCTCGGCCCTGCCGCGGCGTTTGCGATGACCGGCTCCTTCGTGGTGGAGCGCGTGTTCAACGTCCCGGGCATCGGGCAGCACTTTGTCGCGGCGGTGCTCAACAAGGATCTGTTCCTGATCATGGGGATCGTGCTGATCTATTCCACGATGCTGAGCCTTTTTAATCTCGCGGTCGACGCCCTGTACGCGGTGGTCGACCCACGAATCCAACAGGCCTAAGGTCCGCCCGACCGATAGCGGGCGTGGATCCGATTTTGTTCCTCCCGGAGAGCCGCATGAGACTGACCGCCGCCGCCGTCTTCGCCCTCGCGTCCTGCGCGACGGCGTTCGCCGATTCCGAGTACTCCTCCTCCCTCCACCTCCAAGGCTCTCCCGAAGAGGCCGTCCCCGCGTCTGAGGACCTCACGCCCTACGGGCAGCCGGGGCAGTGGTGGTGGACGATCGGCGGCGGGGCGGGCGCCTCGCTCAACAACGGCGACAGCGCGGCCGCGGCGTTCGTCGGGGCTTCGAACTTTCTCGCCGAGGACTTCGAGCTCTCGCTCGACCTGACGGTCTGGTACCTCGGCGAGGACCACACCAACGGCGACGACGCGGTGGCGCTGAACTTCAACCCGAAGTTCCGCTGGCACTTCATCCACGAGGAGAAGCACACCTTCTTCGCCGAGGCGGGTGTGGGGATGCTGATCGCGTCGCAGGAATCGCCCGAGGGCGGGTCGGAGTTTAACTTCACGCCGCAGGCGGGCATCGGCGCGACCTTCGACCTGAGCGAGGGCCCCGATCGTCTGATCGTTGGCGTGAACTGGCGGCACATCTCCAACGCCAACACGTTCGGCTCGGACAAGAACCCCGGGCGCGACGACATCTTCATCTACGCGGGCGTGACGTTCCCGTTCTGATCCCGGGCGACGAAGCGAGCGCATGAAAAACGCCGCGTGCGGACGCGGCGTTGTTTTCGTTGCGATCAGCTGTGGTGCGGGTTAGCTGAAGAGGTCGCCGGCCTTGCCGCGGAGGTCGGTCGCGCCGTCGGCGAGGTCCTCGCGGACCTTGCGGAGCTGGGTCGCGACGGAGGCGTCGATGAGCTCGTCGCCGATGCGGAGCTTGAGCCCGCCGATCATCGCGCTGTCGGTGTAGGCGTGGAGGACGGGCTCCTTGCCGAGGGCCTCGCGCAGGCGGGTGGTGAGGGCGTCGAGGTCGCCCGAGCCGGCGGGGGTCGCGGTGAAGACGTCCACCTCGACGCGCCCGAAGCGGACCTGGACGAGTTCGTCGTAGGCGCTGGCGATCGCGGAGAGGTGCCCGAGGCGCCCCTTCTCGTTGACGACCTGGAGGAAGCGCACGACGTGGTCGGAGGCGCGGCCCTGGAAGATCGCGTTGAGGGACGCGGCGCGTTCCTTGGGGGCGAGGATCTGCGACGAGAGGAACTCGCCGAAGGTGTGGTTCTGGCGGCTGAGCTCGAGGATGTCTTCGAGCTCGGCGAGGGTGGCCTCGATCGCGTCCTGTCCGCCGGCGTCTTCGGCGGTCTCGAAGAGGGCGCGGGCGTACACGCGTGCGAGGGCGTCGGGCTGTGTTTTGGTCGCGGTGCTCATCGCGCGGCTCCGGCGGGGCGTGCTTAGTTGGCGGTGGCGAGCTGCGAGAGCGACTCGTCCACGAGGGAGCGGCTGGTCGTCGGCCGAGAGCTCACGCTTGAGGATCTTGGCGGCGATGTCGGTGGCGAGGTCGGCGACGTGGGAGTGGAGCTCTTCGATCGCGGCGGACTTCGCGGAGGCGATGTCGCGCTTGGCGCTGTCGCGCATGGCGGCGAGTTCCTTCTCCGACTTGGCCTTGATCTCGGCGGCGACCTGCAGCTGGGTGCTGCGGGCCTCTTCGACGATGTGGGCCGCTTCGGTGCGGGCCTCGGCGAGGGCCTTCTGGTACTCGGCGAGGGAGGCCTGGGCCTGCTCGCGGGCGCGCTCGGCCTCGGCGAGGTCGCCCTGGATCTTCTCGTCGCGGGCCTCGAGGCCCCCGATGATCTTGGGCCAGGCGGTCTTGCTGAGGATGAAGAAGGCGATGCCGAAGACGACGATCGCCATGAAGAACTGGAAGAGCTCGAAGTCCATCACGCTGCCCTCAGCGGCGGCGTGCTCGCCGTCGTGCGCGCCCTCGGGGTGCGCGGGGTCGGCGGCGAACGTGACCGCGGCGGGCACGAGCGTCATGGACAGGATGGACAGACGGGTCAGGACGTTCTTCATGGGTCGCCTCGCAGAGAGCCCGGGGTGAGAATCCGGCGCAGGGGAGGGGGCTCGGGGGAGCGCCCTCCCTCACGCCGGGGCGTGAGGGTGAATGTTGGTTAGCCGATGAGGGCCAGGAAGCCGCCGAGGACGGCAAAGAGGGTGGCGCCCTCGATCAGGGCCGCGGCGATCAGCATGTTGGTGCCGATGGTGCCGGAGGCCTCGGGCTGACGGGCCATGGCCTCGACGGCGGAGCCGCCGACGCGACCGATGCCCATGCCGCCGCCGATGACGGCGAGGCCGGCAGCGAGGCCGGCGCCGATCTTGCCGATGCCGGCGGAGCTGGCCTCGGCAACCTGGACGGCGGTGGCGGCGTCCTGGGCGAGGGCGGCGTCGGCGATGACGAAGGCGCCGAGCGTAGCGGCGGCAGTGGCGAGAAGCTTGGTCGTCTTCATAGTTCGGTGCTCCAGTCTCTCGTCGCCGTTCTCTTGGGCGACATCTCGGAAGTGGGTCGTGAGAGGGTCAATCCGACCGACGGGGAACGCCCCCGCGGGTCAGGTGGTTGATCCGGGGTATCAGGCCGTCACGGGCACGGCGTCGTCGTGCGTCGCCGGGTGGTCCTTGTCGTAGGACTCGGCGTGCGCGTCGTCGTCGTGGTGGTGGTGCGACAGCTGCGCGATGAAGAGGGTCGTCAGGAACATAAAGATGAACGCCTGCAGGAAGGCGACAAAGAGCTCGAGGAAGGTGATCAGCACCGCCGCGATCGCCGCGACGACCGTGATCGGGGCGCCCATCGCGCCCAGCGCCTTGGGCGCCGCGGCGGTGAAGCCGATGATCACCGCGAGCAGCACGTGCCCGGCGGTCATGTTCGCGAATAGACGCACGGCGAGGGCCGCGGGCTTGACGATCGTGCCGACGATCTCGACGGGCACCATGATCGGGGCGAGGTACGCCGGGCCACCGCCGAGGAAGTGGTGCAGCCAGCCGCCGACGCCGCCCGAGCGGATGCCGTGGATGTTCCAGATGATGAAGGCGGTGACGGCGAGGCCCGCGGTGACCGCGAGGCGACCCGTGGCGGTGCCGCCGATGATCGCGAAGTGGCTGTTGTCGAAGACGAGCCCGCCGACGAAGTGCTGGAGGTCGAGGAACGGGATGAGCCCGAAGAGGTTGTTGAAGAGGATGAAGAAGAAGAGGGTCAGCAGCAGGGGGGCGAATTTCTTCGCGTCGGCGCCGAGCTGGGGGCGGATGACGGTGTCGAGCAGGTAGAGCGTGATGACCTCGATGAGGTTCGCGATCTTGCCCTTGGTGCGGTAGCGGTCGCGCCCCTGGCTCTCGGGGCCGACGGCGATCGCGTTGGCGACCATGTTCATCACCACGAGCATCAGCACCGTGACAAGGAGCAGCGTCAGCGAGTTCATCGACAGCGGCCCGATCACGGGCTTGTCAAGGACGTGCGAGAGCGGGTTGCCTTCGGCCGCGAGCATGGCGGCCGTTTGAATCGGGAGGGTCATCGCCGAAGCGCCCTTCCAAGGGGCCCCGAAAAAGAGTGGGGCGGGTCAGTGGGTGTCGTGGGCCGAGTGCCCGTTCCCCCCGGGAACGCTGAGCGCCGGGCCGAGCACAAGACGGGCTTGTGCGATCATCGCGAGCGGGAAAGGCAACGCGACGCAGGCCAGGAACGCTGGGGCGTCCGGACGGGCCGCGGAGTATAGCGAAACCGCCGCGAGGATCACCGCCGCCATCGAGATTCCGTGGGCGGCGAGGACCATCGTGGGCCAGACGGGGATCGGGCGGGGTTTCCAGGGCTGGATCGCTAGCATCCCGACCAGCATCCCGACCACGCAGGCGCCCGCGCCGAGGGCCGCCGAGACGAGGCGATCGGGCCACACCACCGCCACGCCCGCCAGAACCGCCGCGTCCACCATGAGCGTCATCCCGAGGGGGACGAGCAGGAAGCGGGGCATGGGCATGGCGACTTTGTCAGGATTTTGTACTGTCGTCATCGCCACTCTCGGGTTGTGATGGCGCCGGGTAGTTCCGGCGGTACTGGGCCGCGGCCTGGCGGTTCATCTTCTGCGCCTGGCGGATGAAGTTGTAGCCGCCTCCCACGATGCCCAGCCCGGCCCCGATGAGGATGCCGACGGGCCCGCTGTCGAGCCAGCGGTCGATGAGCCAGCCCAGGAGGATCATCCCGACGATGCCGAAGGCAAACTCCGCGCCCATGCCGCTGGCGCGCCAGAGGGCGGAGGTGGCGTCGTTTGACTCTTTGGAGGGCATCGTGCGCCTACTTTATAAGGGTCGGCGCACCGGCGTCGTCTTCTGGCGATCCCATGATCATCTTCTCTATCTATGCGCTCGTGATCTGGTGGGCGGCGTACCACGGGCGTCGGACGTGGCGCGGGTTCGCCGCGGCGCTCGGCGGCGGGTCGTTCGTGCTGCCGGCGATCGACCCGCTGGTCTACGTGGCGTGGCTGCTCGCCGGGGAGCGCCCGACGTGGCTCTTCGTGTTCTTTTACGCGTACGCGGGGGTGCTGGTGCTCGTGGGGCTGATGCTGGCCGTGCTGCCGAGGCGCGACGAGGTGCACCCGTGCGACGCCTGCGGCTACGAGCTGGCGGGGATCGACGCGCGGGTGTGCCCGGAGTGCGGCGGGCGTCTTAGTCGCTCGGCTCAGAACGCAGGTCGTAGAGCGTCAGCGCCGCGACCAGCACCGCCCCGATAGCGCCCGCGCCGATCACGATGCCCCAGCCCTCGTCGCCCACGTGAGCGCCCACCTGCGCGCCGGGCAGACGCAGCGCGCCGATCATCAGGCCCGTCAGCGCCGCGAGCGTCACGTCGTGATGATGCGCAAAAAGCCACTTCACCACCCGGCTGAACGTCATCAGCCCGAGGCCCACGCCGCAGGTGAAGACGCCGAGAAACACAGCGTCCTGCGCGAGCGTGCGCCCCGCGAGCTGAGCGAGCGCGTCGGGCTCGCTCCCGAGGAGCACTTTGACGTGCTCGGGCATGCGGCTGATCGCGGAGGTGACGTTGTGGTATTGCCCGAGCAAAAGCATCAGAAACGACCCGGAAAGCCCGGGCAGGATCATCGCGGAGATGGAGACGGCGCCGCAGACGAAGATCCACCCGAGCCCGGAGTGGGGGGGCTCGAGGATCCCGACGTCGGTCGCGTCGGCGCTCCACGCGTCGAGCTGCTCGTCTGTCGTGAAGCGCGTGATGGTGTCGGCGAGGGGTGTGTCGTTCAGGATGCCCTTGGGGTCGAAGACGACGATGGGCGCGCCGTCGGCGGCGTCGATGATGTGGGCGAGATCGGCGTCGCTGCGGATCTTCCCGGGGTAGAAAAACACCTGCGCGTCCTCGCCCCCGGCGCGCACGCCGACGTGCAGCCCCTCGGGCTGGAGCCCGACGATGCCCCACGCGGCCGCGGCCGCGATGAGCGCGGCCAGGGCGTGCTTCCAGGTGCGCGTCTTCATGCGCGCAAAGGGCGCCCACGCGCTGATCAGGATGAGCCCGAAGAAGAACGCGTAGGTGGCGCCGGGGCGGTCGCCCATGAGCCCGGTGATGAGGCGGCTCATCAGGACGACGGACGTGAGGATGCCCGCGAAGAGGGGGACGAGGACGCCCCAGTGCATGGCGCGGAACTCGCGGGTCGCGGCTTTGATCTTCCCGCCCGCGAGCGGCGCGAGGAACGCCGGGGAGAGCGACCCGAGGGCGCCCACGAAGCGCTCGTAGATGCCCGTGATCAGCGCGATGGTCCCGCCGGAGACGCCGGGCACGATGTCGGCGGCACCCATCAGGAGCCCGCGGGCGTAGAGCCCGGCGGCGTCCAGCGGGTTGAAACGGTCTCGGTCCGTCGGCGCGTCGCGATCGGGTTGATCGTGCATGGGGTCCCTTCGACTTGACGCGGACTCTATCGGCGGGTCCGATCGTCACCCATGACCCAGCTTTCTCAAACACCCGTCGCGGTGACCGGCGGCGCGGGCTATATCGGCTCCCACGCCGTCAAGCTGCTGCTCGAAGCCGGTCGCCGGGTCGTCGCGATCGATCACCTCGGTCGCGGCACGCGCCGGGCGATCGACGCGCTCGAGACCATCGCCGGCGGGCGCCTGGCGTTCGTCGAGGCGGATATCGCGGAGCCGGCCCTCGCGGGCGTCCTCCGCGAGCACGGGGTGCGGGACGTGATGCACTTCGCGGCGCTCGCGTACGTGCGCGAGAGCGTCGAGCGTCCGCTGGACTACCACGACAACAACACGGGCAAGGCGATCGCGTTCCTCCGCTCGTGCGAGACGGCGGGGGTCGAGCGGTTTGTGTTTAGCTCGACGTGCGCGACCTATGGCGAGGTGGACCCGGCGCGGATCCCGATCAGCGAGGACGCGCCGACCGTCCCGATCAACCCCTACGGGTGGTCGAAGCTGGCGTTCGAGCGCGTGCTGCGCGACCACGCGGCGAACAAAGAGCGCCAGGGCGAACCCTTCGCCTTCGCGGCGCTGCGGTACTTCAACGTCGCGGGCGCGGACCCGGACGGGCTCATCGGCGAGAACCACGACCCTGAGACGCACCTGATCCCCAGCGCGATCCTCGCGGCGACTGGGGCCGGTCCGGCGCTGACGGTCTACGGCGACGACCACCCGACGCCCGACGGGACGGCCGTGCGGGACTACATCCACGTGACGGACCTGGCGCGCGCGCACGTCGCGGTGCTGGGGGCGCTCGAGCCGGGCGGCGCGTCGCGGGAGCGTCTGTACAACCTCGGGCAGGGGCGCGGGGTGTCGATCCGTGAAATCCTCGCGGCGGTCGAGCGGGTGACGGGCCACGACGTTCCTGTGACGTGGGCAGCACGCCATCCCGCGGACCCGCCGACGCTGACAGCAGACGCGGCGAAGATCGGGCGCGAGCTGGGGTGGGCGCCCGAGCACACGGACCTCGACGAGGTCGTGCGCTCGTCGTACGACTGGCTGCGGTCGCACGATCGGTCGGGGGCGGCGGTGTAGGGCTGGCGGGATCTAGTCGAAGCGCTCGCTTCGCTCGCGTTTGAGACTTCAGCCCCTCACCCCGGCCCTCTCCCCGAGGGAGAGGGGGAGGATCTGCTTGAACCTCGCCGGCTCTTGCGCGTCTAATAGGGGGAAGGAGTCTTCCTATGACACGTTTGCTCGCGGTGGTTGCTGTTGTGTGTGCGTCGTTTGTTTCGCTCGCTTGGGCCGACGCTGCGCCGCCCACGCTTGTGGTGACGGGGTCTGGCGTGGCGGAGGTGGACCCCGACCAGCTCGAGGTGAGTTTCGCGGTGGTGAGCCAGTCGGCCTCGACCGAGGAGGCGATGGACGACAACGCGAAGCGGATGCGCAAAGTGATGTCGGCGCTGTTGCGCGCCGGGATCGCCGAGGACGACCTCGAGACGGTTGGCTTCAGCGTGTCGCCCAACTACGACTACTCCAACCGGCGCGACGGCGTGCCGCCCAAGATCACCGGGTACACGGTCCGGAACACCGTGCAGGCGCGCACGCTGGATCTGGCCCTTGCGGGCGAGCTGATCGAGACGGGCGTGGACGCGGGCGCCGACAGCGTGTCGGGCGTGACGTTCGGGCTCGCGGACCCGCAGACGCACCGGGCGGAGGCGATCGCGATCGCGACGTCCAACGCGCGGGCCGACGCGCAGGCGCTCGCGGACGCCGCGGGGCTGGAGCTGGCGGGCATCCTGGAGATCGTTCTCGACCCGACCGACAACTACCGCCCCTACCAGGCGCGCAACGAGATGGCCTCGGCGCGGGTGATGGCCGACGGCGCGCCGCCGATGCAGCCGGGCGAGGTCTCGCTCTCGGCGCGGGTGCGGGTGGTGTACGCGATCCGAGACTGACCGCCTTCGGCCCTGATGAAAAAAGAGGCGCGCCCTCAGTGAGAGCGCGCCTCCCGAGTCGCCATGACCCTGGGGAGATGTCAGTCGCAGGCGCCCCAGGCCGCGAGCATGATCGCGAGGTCGCTGGAGTTGGCGGTGCCGTCGCCGTCGAGGTCGACGGCGCTGCCTCCCCACGCGGCGAGGAGGATCGCGAGGTCTGTCGAGCCCACGCTGTTATCGCCGTCGAGGTCCGCGGCGCAAGCGTGGTCGGTCGCGACGTAGCGGATGTTGTCCACGGTGGCCTGCGCGGACGTGGTCCCGGTGTTCGGGAGCTCGCCGTCGAAGAAGGACAGACGGTCGTAGTTGCTGGTGAACCCGGCGACGGTGACGTTACCCCCGCCGAGAGCCTGGCCGGTCGCGGTGTCGCTGATGAGCAGGCTGATGTCGCCGGTGGTGGTGTCCACGCGCAGGTTCACGGTGTACCAGTTCTCGAGGGCGATGCGCGGGGCGCCGATGATGTAGACCCCGCCGTTGGGCTCGTTGACAAAGAAGCGCCAGCTGCCGTCGTGCCACGGGTAGATGAGGCACTGGGGCGAGTCGTTAATGTCGCTCGAGCCGTCGTCCATCGTGAAGCCAACGCAGGTCGGCCATGACTGCGCGTTGCCGAAGGTGTCGATGCGCACGTCGGCGGTGAGGTCGTGGACATCTGCGAACTGGGCGGCGGTGTGGAACCCGGTGCTGAGGCCGAAGATTGGCCTGGTCTGGATCGCGAGAGTGGGCTGCCCGAACGCGTCGGTGGTGCTGATCACGTCCGAGGTGGGGACGCTCGCGTGCCCGGCGACACGGGTGGACATGTCCTCCCAGATGCCCTGGGGCAGCGGGCCCGGGGTGAGCGTCTCGAGGTCGTCCGTCAGGACGCTGCCGGCCCGGGCGTTGGACGCGAGGAGCGCGACGAGCGCGCACGACAGCGCGATGGGATGCGACATCGGTAAATCTCCGGTGGACAGGTGTGTTCGGCGGCGGGTGTAGATGACCGCCGGCGTAGGGGATACGCAGAGCGTACCTCAACTGATTCACCAATCAAAGAAAAAGTGAAACTATTTGAATCTGCGGGTACGCTGGGGGGATGCCGAGCCCTTCTTCTTTTTCGGATCGTCCCGCGGTGCTGGTGGCGGATCTTGCCCAGCTCGACATGTTGCGTTCGCGCGCACGGGGGCGCGTGACCGACCTGGTGTACGCCGCCGGGGAGCTGACGGTGTCGGAGATCGCCGAGGCTCTGGATCAGAAGCCGACGGCCATGTACCGCCACCTGGACGCGCTCGTGGGGTGCGGGCTGCTGATCGAGGGCGAGCCTGTGCGGACGGGCAAGACCCTGGCGCGGGTGTTCGCGGCGCCGGCGAAACGGATCGAGTTCCCGCGCGAGGAGGCGAGCGCCGAGGAGCGTTCGGCGGTGGCGGACATCCTGGACTCGCAGTTGCGGCTGGCGGGCAAGGAGGCGCGTGCGGACATCGAGGCCCCGGGCGGATCGTCGGTGCGTTCGGGGTCCGGCATCGGCTGGCTGACGGAGAAGGAGCGTGTGCGCGTGGCGAAACTTCTCGCCGAGGCGCTGGCGATCGTGGAGGGCGGTCAGCGGGGGGAAGGCAAGTCGCTGTGCGGCGTGACCTACGCGCTGCGTCCGGTGTCGCGTTGAAGACGCGCGAATGGGTATGAAAAAAGGCATGCGTCCAGACTGAACGCATGCCTCGCGAGTCGCCCTCTCCTCTGCGTGTCAGTCGCATTCGCCCCACGCGGCGAGCAGGATCGCGAGGTCGCCCGAGCCGACGTTCCCGTCGCCGTCGAGGTCGGCCTCGCTGCCGTCCCATGCAGCGAGCATGATCGCAAGATCGGTCGAATCGACATTGCGGTCGCCGCTCAGGTCCGCGGGGCACGGGAAGCCGGACGCGACGTAGCGGATGTTGTCGATCGTGGTCTGCGACGAGATGGTCCCGGTGTCGGCGTACTCCCCGTCGAAGAAAGACAGGCTGTCGTAGGTGCTCGCGTTCGGGATGGTGGTGCTCCCGCCAGCGACCGGGCGGCCCGTGTCGGCTTCTCTGACGAGCGTGCTGACGAAGCCGGTGGTCGTGTCGACCTGGATCTGCACGGTGTACCACTTGCCGATGATGATGGGTTCGCCCAGGAGGAGGAAGTCGCCCCCGGATGGCTCGGTGACGAAGAGGTGCCACGTGCCGTCGAACCAGGGGTAGATCAGACACTGCGGCGACGCGTTGATGTCGGAGGCGCCATCGTCCGCGGTGAACCCCACGCTCATGCCCCAGGCCAGGCCGTCGCCGAAGGAGTCCACGCGGACATCGGCGGTGAGATCGTGGAACGTGGCTGCTTGCACGGGGGTGTGGAAGCCGGTGCTCTTCCCGAAGATGAGCTTGGTCTGGATCGCGAGTGTGGGCTGCCCGAACGCGTCGGTGGTGCTGATCACGTCGGACGTGGGGATCGTGGTGTGCCCGGCGACACGGGTGGACATGTCCTCCCATATGCCCTGGGGCAGCGGGCCGGGCGTGAGGCCTTCAAGGTCATCGGTGAGCGTGCCGGCGAGCGCGGCGGAGGACAGGGCGGGCAGCGCGAGCGCGCACGATAGCGCAAGACGTAGGAACATCTGAGAACCTCCCGGTTGGATGCGGCGCTGGGCGCCGGTGCGACGGTTGCGGCGCAATTCGGGCGCGCCGGCTTGCGTAGAGAGCGTAGCGTGATATATTCACGATTCAATAGAAACGTGAATATTTAGGGGGAGAAAGTGATGGCGGCTCGTCGTCCTCGAAAAGTTGTTCTCGGTCTCGAGCAGATCGCCGCGCTGCGGTCGAAGCTCCGGGCGAGGATCGTCGATCTGATCTACAACGCCGGGGAGTTGACGGCGGCCCAGATCGCCGAGGAGCTGGCGCAGAAGCCCACGGCCCTGTACCGCCACCTCGACCATCTCGTGGAGGTCGGGCTCCTCATCGAGGGCGAGCCGGTGCGCACGGAGAAGAACTTCGCGCGAGTGTTCGTGGGTCCCGGGGACACGCTCGCGTACGTCCCGCCCGGGGAAGCGGACGAGGAGATGCGGGAGGCGGTCGCGGGGCTGATCGCGTACGAGCTGAAGCTCGCGGCCCGCGAGACGGCCACGGCGTACGCCGAGCGGATCGGCACGGTCGGCGTCCCCTCGGCGCACCTGAAGTACGTCAGCACGACGGGCTGGCTCTCACGCGAGGAGCGAACGCGGGTCAACGCCCTGCTCGACGAGGTCGTCGCGGTCTTCAGCGCGTCCTCGCACGGGCCGGGCAAGGACCTCCAGACGATCAGCTACGCGTCCCGTCCGTCGACGTGAGGGCGATCAGCCCCAGGCGGCGAGCAGGATGGCGAGGTCGCCCGAGTCCACGGCGCCGTCGGCGTTGAGGTCCGCGGCGCCGGCGCCGCCCCACCCGGCGAGGAGGATGGCGAGATCGCCCGAGTCCACGGCGCCGTCGGCGTTGAGGTCGGCTGCGAGCGGCGCCGATTGCAGGATGATCGTCCCGGCGTACCCGTTCGGCCGAGGGTCCACGCGGAGATCGAGGGTTGTCATTTCTCCTGCGGCGCTCTGGAACGTCAGGTTCCAAAGCCCCCTGCGGGGCTCGCCCTCGTACGTTCCGAACGGGAAGAGCGGGTCGTCGCTCCGGAGAGCGAGTACACCGTCCTCGCCGAGATCGATCTCAACATTGGGGGTCTCTGGGTCGTCGTCGTCATCGTGGGTAAACGAGACGCCGTTGATCGTGATCGTGCTGTCGGGGTTCGAGGTGGAAGTTCCTCTCGCATGCACCGCGTCCTGAAAATCGCCGCCGTGAATGATGAGATCGTTGCCGAAGACTTTCACCGGTCCGGCGAAGCTGCCCCCGGAGATTTCGACGGTAGCCGGGGCGAAGAAGTCGTTGATGTTCATCGAGCTTGAAGTGTTCGCAAGCGAGCCGCCCGTGATCTTGAAGACACCTCCCTCCACGACGATTCCCGAATTGAATACCCCGTTCGTGAGCGTCAACGAACACCCACCATGAAGCGTTGCCGTGCCGCCATTGAACATCCCGCCGTTGATGAAAGCGGCGGCTGTGCTGGAGAGATCGAAGCCAAAGAGGCGCCCGCCGTTCATGGTGAACGATGCGTTGTCCTCGACCGTGACTCTATTGATGCGCACGTCTCCGTTGAGCGTGAGCTGCGCGTCGTCGTAGACTCTGACGCTCCCCTCGACCCGTCCGCTGACGAGCTCGGCCGTCGCGTTTGTTGTGACGGTGATCCGCCCGGTCTCGCTTCCGTCGAGGAGCAGGCTTGCGTCGTCGTCGATAAGAACCTCCTCGTGGACGATCCCGCCGAGCAGATTGAGATGCCCGTTCCCTATGGCAAGGGCTCCGATGTCGGTGTAAACAATGCCGTTGACGTTGACCGCGACGCCATCGGTGACCTCACCGCCGAGCATGGTGATCATGCCTGTCTCGCGCGCGACGATCAGCTCGTAGAGATCGCCCGACTCGACGATGGCTTCTCCCGCTGGGACGTTGAGCGATTCGGCGTGGGCGAAGGGGGCGAAGACACACACCGCAGCTACCGAACGAGCGGCGAGCGAGCATTTCATGGCGGCTTCTCCGGCTTGAGGACGGGCCCGAGCCCGAGGATGGGCGGGGCGTAGGCATTTTGAAAAACCACCTTCATTCTACTGCGCCGGACGGATTTCCCCAACGGATTTTCCCCGCCCGCCCGGGTGCTCGGGTGTTGTTCGACGGGGCGTGGCGGCACGCGGCCGGGGCCCTCCCCGACCCCTCGCCATGCCTCTGGAAACTCGCTACCCTGTCCGGCCCGGAACCGGGAAGGGCAGGGCGGTCTCTGTCCCCTTGGTCCGTGCCTCACGACGAACCAACGAGAGCCACGCCATGAAGATCCGCACCGACGAGATCACCTCCGTCATCAAGCAGGAAATCGCCCAGTACTCCGCCGAGCTCGAGATCTCCGAGGTCGGGCGAGTGGTGCAGGTCGGCGACGGCATCGCCCGCATCTACGGCCTCGCCAAGTGCATGGCCGGCGAGCTGCTCGAGTTCCAGACCGACGAGGGCGCCGTCATGGGCCAGGCCCTGAACCTCGAGGACGACACGGTCGGCTCCGTGATCTACGGCGACTACCTCAAGGTGAAAGAGGGCGACCAGGTCAAGGGCACCGGCAAGCTCTTCACGGTCCCGGTCGGCGACGCCATGCTCGGTCGCGTGGTCAACTCCCTGGGCGAGCCGATCGACGGCGGCCCGGCGATCCAGACCAGCGAGACGCGCCCCGTCGAGATCATCGCCCCCGGCATCGCCGAGCGTCAGCCGGTGACCGAGCCCCTCCAGACGGGCATCAAGGCCGTGGACTCGATGATCCCGGTCGGTCGCGGGCAGCGCGAGCTGATCATCGGCGACCGCAAGACGGGCAAGACGGTCGTCGCGCTCGACACGATCATCAACCAGAAGAAGTACTGGGGCACCGACGAGGCCGTCGTCTGCATCTACGTCGCGGTGGGTCAGAAAGACTCGACCGTCGCCGGCATCGTGGACACGCTCAAGGAAAACGGCGCGATGGACTACACCATCGTCGTCGTCGCCGGCGCCGCCGAGCCCGCCCCCATGCAGTACATCGCGCCGTACACCGGCTGCACGATGGGCGAGTACTTCATGTGGCAGGGCAAAGAGGGCAAGACGCCCAAGCACGCCCTGGTCATCTACGACGACCTCTCCAAGCAGGCCGCGGCGTACCGCCAGATGTCCCTGCTCCTCCGCCGCCCGCCCGGTCGCGAGGCGTACCCCGGCGACGTCTTCTACCTGCACTCCCGTCTCCTCGAGCGCGCCACCAAGCTCTCGGACGAGAACGGCGCCGGCTCGCTGACGGCCCTGCCCATCATCGAGACGCAGGAGGGCGACGTCTCGGCGTACATCCCGACCAACGTGATTTCGATCACCGACGGTCAGATCTACCTCGAGCCCGAGCTGTTCTTCGCCGGCACGCGCCCCGCGATCAACGTCGGTATCTCCGTGTCCCGCGTGGGCGGCAACGCGCAGATCAAGGCGATGAAGCAGATCGCCGGCACCCTGCGACTCGACCTCGCCGCCTTCCGCGAGCTCGAGGCCTTCGCCCAGCTCGGCACCGAGCTCGACCCCGCGACGCAGAAGCAGCTCGACCGCGGCGCCCGCATGGTCGAGCTCCTCAAGCAGGGGCAGTACGGTCCCTTCGACGTGATCGATCAGGTCGTTTCCATCTTCGCCGGCGCCCGCGGCTACCTCGACGAGATCGCCCTCGACCGCGTCGACGACTTCGAGACGGCCCTGCTCGAGTACATGCGGGGCCCGGGCAAGGCCGCCCGCGACCTCCTCGAGAGCAAGCAGAAGCTCGACGACGAGGTCGAGGCGCAGCTCAAGGAAGCCATCACGAACTTCAAGGCCGGCTGGACGGGCTGAGAAGCTCCACCGCCATCTGAAACGCTTCATCACGCGGCGAGCCGAACGGCTCGCCGTTTTCTTTTGCGCGCACGCCCGGGACATACTCCTCGCGCGGGGTCCCGTCGGCGTGGAAGAGCGTTTCCGTGGGCAGGCTCACCCACGCCTCAACCTCGTCGAGCTGATACTGACTCGTGGCGCCGCGCAGGCGGGCCATCGGTCCGCCGATCACCGTCGCCCCGAACGCGTCGAGCCCGAGCGTCATCCCCTCGCCCATGCTCCCGGTCCAACGACCGACGAGAACGACGACGCGTCCCTCGTACGCGAACGGTCCGCGCGGCGACACGAACTCCGCCCACGAGCGCTCGACGCCGAAGGCGCGCAGTTCCAGCGGGAGCGCGTGCGTCTGGTACACCCGTTTCTTGGAAGTGAGCCGGCCGAGGACGCCGCGCGCCACCGTCGTGTTCCCGCCGCCGGGCGTGTCGCGGAGATCGAGGATCAAGCCCGGCGCGTTGCGCAGTTCGTCAAGCGCCGCGTCGAACGCGTGAATCGTCTCGTTGTTCCCGAGCGAATTGTTGAACCGGATGTACCCGGCTCCGCCCGGGAGGCGCTCGGCGTGCAGCGGGCCGCGCGGGCGGGAAAAGCGGCCCGGGCTGAACGTCGCGTCGACGCGCCCGTGCTCGTCGGCGGCGACGACGCGCACCGGGGCGTCGATCCTCCCCGAGAGCGCCACGCGCAGGGCCCACCCGCGCGACCACGCCGTCGGCGCTCGTGTCGCCAGGGGCTCTTCGCGCGAAACGGCCTCCGCCACGGGTGTGCCATCGATGGACTCGATCACCATCCCGGGGCGGAACCCGTGCTCGCCCGCCGCCGACCCGGCCCGCACCGCCGTGATCACCGCGCGATCATCGTTCCAGTCCGCCCACAGGTCCGTGGTCGAGGGGACCAGTCTCCGATCGTCCGCCGCGTTGGGCCAGGCCCCGGCGTGGTGATCGTGCATCTCATCGACGACGTCTTTCAACACGCGGACAAAGGCCTCGTCGTCGGGCGCGCGCTGAGCCATCGGGCCGTAGATCTCGCGGACGCGCACGAGGTCGAGCCGGGACTCGGCAAGGTACGCGTAGCGCTCCTCGATGAGGGTGACGACGTCGTCGAACGCGCGGGCGTACCGCTCGCCGGTCCCGTCCTCCGCTGCTCGCGCGGCGCTAGGGATCAGGAGCAAGGCGGACAGGCACGCGAGCGTGAGGGGTGTTGAACGCATGCGGGGTTATACCGCGGGCGCCAGCCACAATTCCAGACGCGCCGGCGATCGGGAGAAAGCCCGCCGCGCCGCCCTAGAAATCATGACCGTCCGCGCCGCCCTCGGTCCCGAGCCCCGGGGCGGTTGTCGTTTCGCCGGGGACCAGCGCCTGGTTCCCCGGGTGACCGCTCTGGGGCCACAGGAACCGTAGGCCTGCGCGCATCGCGCTGACGGCGGTGGGGCGCGCGCTGAGGTCGGCGAGCAGCACGTTGACGTTCTCCGCGCCGCGCCCGAGCGCCGGGCCGTCCGCGTGGTGGTCGGCGGTCTCGAGCAGCGCCGCCTTCGCCGACGGGGAGCGGACGTCGGCCATGCGGAACCGCTCGGCGTGCGTCGGGAGGTCGCGCCGCGCGTCTGTCGCATCGGGCGCCCAGGCGCGCGTCGACGTCAGAAGCGCCGGGGAGAAGACGTACGAGCGCGACGAGACGTAGTCCGGCTGTTCCCACGCGGTCTCGCGGTCGTACGCGTGCAGCAGCGAGGGGCAGCTGATGCCGCTCGGGTCGGCGCGGTAGCGGGAGGGGCTCGTCTCCTCGCGGTCCCAGAGGATGCCCCGGAGCTGGAGCTGCCACCAGACCGCGCGACCGAGCGGGCGGACCGTGTGCGCGGTGTTGGCGGCGCCGTCGATGATGTAGGGGAGCTCGTCGGACGACGAGCCGAACCACCAGCCGCCGTTGCCCGCGGCCATCGTCTCGCTAGCGAACCCGATGTCCCGGAGTGTGACGAGACACTCGGTGCGCCGCGCCGACTCCCGCGCCCCGCGCAGCGCGGGTTGGAGAATCGCGAGGAGCACGAGGATCACGCTGATCGAGACCAAGACCTCGATAAGCGTCAAGCCGTGTCGGGATCGTTCAGTAGAACATGGTATGGCCGCGGTCTCCGTTGCGTGAGACGTCCTCGCAGTACCAGCGCCGCGCATCGGGGTCCCACGACCAGCGTGTGATCCACGCGTAGCTGCTCTCGTCCTCGGTCTGAACCGTTTGCACCGCGAGGGCGCAGAGCACGGATCGGTCGCGCCGGAGCAGCTCGTCGGCCGTCATCGGAGGCCAGTGCGTACGGATCGCGTTGTGCCCCGAGCCGGTGAACGCGCGGTCAAGAAACCCCTCGGGGAGGAGCTCGTACCCCGCGACAAACGCCTGTTCGGGGCTGGCGGCGCGGTAGAACGCGATCGCGCACGCGTCGTCGTTGACCGCCAGCGCGTTCGGCTTCGAGGACGCGTACGCCTTGCGCACGATGGTCTCGAGGTGCGCCCGCGGGTCGCTGCGGTCACTTATGTCCGGCGACATCGTGCCCTGCTCGTAGCAGCCGATGAGATACCACTCCCGCTCGTCGTCGGCGCCCAGCCAGCGTCGCGGTGCGCTGTCTACGTACTCCAGATACGCGTCGGGGCCTCCGGCTCGCGCGACGAGCTGTTGGGCGAGGTCTTCCGCGAGCGTCTGCTTCATCGCGTCTGTGACGAGACCCTCGCCCGGCGCGGCCTGCATATGCGAGACGAGCGAGGATTCGAGGGCGCCGTCACCGAGCTCGGCGATGGGCGCGTACGTCAGCGAGGCGCGCCACGCCGCTCCGTCGAGGCGTTGCGCAGCGAGCGCCTTCTTCTGCTCCCGCTGCTCAACAACCTCTCTCGGCGCCTCGCGCGTGAGCCACAGCGCCGCGCCGAGGCTCGCCAGAACGCACGCGCAGACTAGGACGCCCGCTCTCGAGTGCACGGTCGCTCGCTCCGTTTCAGGCCCTCGCACCGGGCTCGCCCGGCGTGGAAGGGGTGCGGGACGGGTGGAAGAGATACAACGCCGAGTGATACGTGGCGATCCCTCGATGAGTTGCAGACCAGAAGAGCTTCGACGCGACGCGCGTCGCGGCGTTGCTGCTTTGTTCGCCCCGTGACGGGGGAGCCCGACACGCCAGTTAGCGGACCTCTTGCTCTCACACTGTTTACAAGGGGTGTGCGCACCCGCACCCGCTACAATCCCCTCCTCATGGGGACCGATCCGACACACTCCGACGCCGCCACCCTCGACGGTTCGCGCGTCTGCGTCACCGGCGGGGCCGGGTTCATCGGCTCCCGCCTCGCGGGTCGCCTGCTCGAGCTGGGCGCCGCGGTCACGGTGCTCGACGACCTCTCCAACGCCGACATGGGCCCGATCGCCGATCTGCTCGACGCGCACGCCGGGCGGTTCCGGTTTCTCCACGCGTCGGTCCTCGACCCAGCGGCCCTCGACGACGCGGTCGAGAGCGCGTCGGTGGTGTTTCACCTGGCGGCGGTGAGCGCGGCGGGGATCTCGATCGACGAGCCCACGCGCGTCTTCGACGTCAACGCCGCCGGCACGCAGCGCGTGTGCGAGGCCGCGCGCCGCGCGGGCGTGGCGCGGCTCGTGTACGCAGGGTCGTGCAGCGCCTACGGGCGCGCCGCGTCGCCGCAGCGCGAATCCGTCGCGCCGCACGCGCTCTCCCCCTACGCCGCGAGCAAACTCGCCGGCGAGCAGATGGTGACGGCCTACAGCGAGTCGATGGGGCTCCCCGGCGTGTCGCTGCGCTTCTTCAACGTCTACGGCCCCGGGCAGCCCGCGGGCTCGGCGTACGCGGCGGTCGTCCCGATCTTCATCGAGCGCGCCCTGCGCGGCGAGCCGCTCGAGCTCCACGGCGGCGGGGTTCAGACACGCGATTTCATCCACGTCTCGGACGTCGTGCGGGCGCTCCTGCTCGCGGCCGGGCGACAGGACGCCGGCCCGGGCCCCTTCAACGTCGGGACCGGAAACGCCGTCACCGTGCGCGAGCTCGCCGAGAGCGTCGTGCGCCTTTGCGGCACCCCCGGCGTCGAGCTGATCGACGCCCCGGAGCGTCCCGGCGACGTGCCCGCGTCGGCCGCCGACACCACCCGCACCGCCGAGGCCCTCGGTTTTCGTGCGGAAACGTCGTTTGAAGACGGCCTCGCGGAGCTCGTCGAGCACGCTCGGCGCGGCGACGCGCTCGGCGCCGGCGCCTGAGACCGACTGAACCCCCGCCCCGGAACGCCCGATACCATCGTCGCGATGCTTACGCGACTCGACGCTTTCCGACCCCACGCGCTCCTGCTGACGCTCCCCGTCACGCTGCTGTGGACGCCCCAGCTCGGGGTCGCGCTCGGCGCGGTCGTCGTGCTCGCCCACGCCGCCGGCGTCCTCTTCCTCAGCGCCACGTGGACGCGTCGCGATCTGGCGGCGTCCCTCGACCCGCGCCTCGGGCTCTCCCGCGACCGGTTCAGCGTGGACCGCGAGGCGCTCGATCTCGCGGCGTCGATGATCGGGATCTTCTGCGCGGCGATGGTCGTCGTCCTGCTCGTCGCGGCGTTCCCGGTCGGGGTCTACGCCGTCTTCGCGCTCGCGTCCGGCTGGTGGGTGTCAACGCTCCCGCGCGCCAAGCGGTACGTGCGCCTCGAGGTCATCGCGCCCGCGGCGCTGCTGATCGGGCCGGCGATGCTGCTGCGCGCCCCGGCGTGGCGCGGGCACGAATCCGACGCCATCACCGCCGCCGCCCACGCGACCGCGTGGTTCGTCGGCGCGTTGTTGCTCGTGCAGATGCTCGTCGCGATGACCCGCGACCGTGAGGCCGACGCCGCCGCGGGCGTCTCGACCACCGCCAGCGCGCTGACGCGCGAGGGCTCGGTGGTGCTGATCGCGCTGATCTACGCCACGATCACCCTGCTCGCCGCCCTCGGCGCGTGGTCGGGGTGGTGGGGGGTGGCGCCGGTGCTTCTCGCGGGCTGGACGAGCACCGCGGTCGTGGCGCTGCTGTGCGTGCGATGGGACTCGTGGGCCGTGGGCCTGGGCGCCGTCGGCGGCGGGATGGCGGCCTTCAGCGCCGCGTTCGCCGCGATCTGATCACGCCTTCTTCGTCGGCGCGAAGGGCGGCTCGTCAGCGGACGCCTCGTCCTCTTCCTCTTCTTCGCCCTCTTCCCATTCTTCTTCGTCCTCGTCTTCTTCCTCTTCCCATTCCTCGTCGACGTCCTCGGGGGCCACCGGGTTGCCGTCCTCGTCGACGTACTCGTACTCGTATTCCTCGTCGTCTTCTTCCTCGTCGCCCTCTTCGGCTTCGTCGACGATCTCCTCGTCCTCGTCCGCTTCGTCGGGCTCGCTCGCAGCGACGGGAGCCGGCGAGTCGTCGTCGTCATCGTCGGCCCGGAAAGGCTCGTCCGCCTCATCGACGCGCATGACGTCGTTGGGGTTGGGCTCGTCCGTGGCGCCCGAGTCGATGAGCTGGGACTTGATCTCTTCCCACGTCTCGGGCGTGATGGTCACCTCACGAGCGACGGTGCCCTTGTACTCGCCGATGATGCCGGCCTCGCCCATGAGGTCGATCAGTCGGCTGGCGCGGGTGTAGCCGATCGCGAGACGGCGCTGGAGCAGCGAGACGCTGCCGCGCTTGGTCTCGAGCACGACCTCCACGGCCTTGGCAAAGAGCGGGTCCTCGAGGGCGTTCTGGAGGCCCTGCGTCTCGGCCTCGGCGCCCGCGCTCTCGGTCCCCGTGCGCAGCTGCACGAGCTGGCGGTCGAAGCTCGGGGCCGCGACGTCTTTGAGGAACCGCACGACCTTGCGCGCTTCCCGGTCCTCGACCAGCGTGCCCTGGCAACGCTCGAGCTTGTGCTGGCGCGGCGAGAGGAACAGCATGTCGCCCTGCCCCAGCAGGAGCTCCGCGCCCTTCTGATCGAGCACGATGCGCGAGTCCATCCCCGACGCCACCTTGAACGCGATGCGCCCGGGCAGGTTGGACTTGATCAGCCCCGTGACGACGTTCGCCTGCGGGCGCTGCGTCGCGACGACCAGGTGCAGCCCGACGGCGCGGGCCTTCTGCGCGATGCGCACGATCGAGCCCTCGACCTCCTTGTTGGTCATCATCAGGTCCGCGAGCTCGTCGATCATGAAGACGATGTACGGGAGCTTCCGCGGGATGCGGGCCTCTTCCGCCTCGCTCTGCGGCTCGAAGCGTTCCTTGAGCTCGTCCCACTCGAGCTCGTTGTAGCCCGCGATGTCGCGCACGCCCGCCTCGGCCAGCAGCTCGTAGCGCTCGTCCATCTTGCCGACGGCCCACTCGAGGATCGCCGCAGCTTTGCCCATCTCCGTGACGACCGGGCACATGAGGTGGGGGATGTCGCGGAACATCGAGAGCTCGACCATCTTCGGGTCGATCAGCACCAGCTTGAGCTCGTTGGGCTTCTTCGTGTAGAGGAAGCTCATGATGATCGTGTTCATGCACACGCTCTTGCCCGAGCCCGTGGTGCCCGCGATCAGCATGTGCGGCAGCGACGCGAGGTCCTCGATCAGCGGCTCGCCTGCGGCGTCCTTGCCCAGGAACATGGGCAGACGCATCCCCGTCGCCTTGTCGCCCAGCGACATCAGCTCCTTGAGGCGCACCTTTTCCTTCTCGGCGTTGGGCACCTCGATGCCCACCGTGTCGCGCCCGACCATGTTGGGCACGATGCGGATGTTGATCGCCTTGAGCGCGCGCGCCAGGTCGCTCGCGACGGCGCTGAGCTGGCTGACCTTCGTCCCCGGCGCCAGACGCACCTCGTAGAGCGTGACGACCGGCCCCGACTCGATCCCCACGACCTCGCCGTCGATGCGGTACACGTTCAGCGCCCGCTCGAGCCCGCGCGCTTGCTCGCGGACGTACTCCTCGTGGCGGTCCGAGTAGCTCTCCTCGGGCTCGGCCAGCAGGTCCAGCCCGGGGAACTTGTACCCCTCGAGCGCCTCGCCCGATTGCCAGCCCTCGAGGTCCTCGTCGGTCGCAGACTTCTTGGTCGTCGACGAGAGCTTCACCGGGAGCGCCGAGATCTTCGCCTCGAGCTCCGCGGGCGAGTAGATCTGCGGGGCGCCGGGGAGGTCCTCGAGGTCCTCGTCCTCTTCGACCTCGTAGTCCTCGCCGTCGGTCTCGTACTCGTCGAGTTCCTCCGCGTCGTACTCCTCGATCTCGTCGTCGTCGATCTCTGCGGGCTCGGGCTTCGCGGGGCGCACCTTCTTGGTGCGCACGACGGGCTTGCCCGCGGCGACGGTCTCGAGGGCCGACATCTTCTGCGTCGTTTCGAGCAGCTCCTCGTCGTCGTCGAGGTCGGTCATGCGGATGTGGCGCGCCTCGGCGCGGCGCTCTCGCCACGCGGCCGCGGCGTCGGCCGAGCGGCGCGCGGCCCCGGCGGCGCGGGGCGACAGCGCGTCCCACATCGCCAGCGGCACCGTCACGACCAGCCAGTCGAACGCCACCGTCGCGCCCACGAGCGCCAGCAGCACCAGCCAGAGCGCGGCGCCCAGCGTGCTAAACCGCGACGTGAGCTCGTAGACCCCGGCGATCGCCGCCAGCCCGCCGCCGCCCTCGGGCGCCCACGAGAGCGCGGGCCAGAAGAGCGCGTGGAACGCCGAGACCGCCAGCGCCAGCATCGTCAGCCCCAGTGCGCGCAAGGGGAGCTGCGACACCGTGCGGCCGGCCGCGGCCAGCCCCAGCGCGAGCCCCGCGCCGCCCACGAGCAGCCAGACCCCGACGCCCAGGAGGCGGAAGACCCAGAACGCGACCGCGGCGCCGAAGGGGCCGCACCAGTTCGCGGTGTCCGCGTTGGCGGGGGCGATCGCCGCGGAAGGGGGGTCGGCGGGATCGAAGCTCAGGAGGCTGGCGACGAGGAACGCCCATGCGGTGAGGGCGATGATCCAGCCCACGCGGGGCCAGAGACCGGCCCCTTCTTCTGGGGGTTCAGACCACGTTCGGGATGGGGTGGCGGCGCGCGGCATCGTGGGGGCATTATCGACCGGCGAGCGTCGCCGCGGGCACCATTGGCGCGTCGAACTCGCGGACTGGGCGGGACATCTCGGAGGGGGGCCTTTTTCTTTCGGTGTTTGCGCGTCGTATGGGTAGACTCGCGTGCAGGGAGGACATCATGTCTACGTACCGTTCCGTCCGTCGTTCCGCGGGAGTCGCCGCGTTTCTCGCCAGCGCCGGGGTCGCCTCCGCGGGCGCTCCGGCTTACACCATCGTCGATCTGGGCGCGCTGGACCCGGGGGACAACCTCCAGGGGCTGCGCGTCTCGAGCGGCGGGGTCGCGGTTGGGCGCACCCTCGGGGTGACCAACCAAGGGTTCTCGTGGACGGAGGGGGGCGGGATCGTCGGGCTGCCCAGCCTCGCGGGTCAGCCCTTCGGCGCCGCCAACGGCGCCAACGACGTCGGGCAGGCCACGGGCACGTGCGCCCAGACGTTTTTCGGCTCCTCGCCCCTGCCTGCGATCTGGGACAACGGCGTCGTCTCCCAGCTCCCGCTCCCCGCCGGACAGGCGTTCGGGCGAGCCAACGACATCAACGACAGCGGTCTCGCAGTCGGCTCCGTCAACGGCGGCGTCCTTGAGACCGCGGTGATGTACACGACCTCCGGCTCCACGCTCATCACGACCGCGACCGAGGGCGGCGCGACGATGACGACGGCGTTTAGCGTCAACAAGGACGGGCTCATCGTCGGCAACGGCGGCGACCCCACCAACGCCGCCCGCAACGTCGGGCTGCTCTACGATTCGGTCGAAGACCGCATGACCGAGGTCGGGGTCCTGCCCTCGACCAACGGCGCGATCGCGTTTGACGTGTCCGACGCCGGGCACGTCGTCGGGGTCAGCTCGTTCAATCAGGCGTCGGGCGTGCCCTTTATCTGGACCGAGGCCGGAGGCACGGTCGCGATCCCGCTGCCCGCGGGGACGACACAGGGCAGCGCGCGCGGCGTGAACTCGAGCGGCATGGCCGTCGGCACCGCCTCGAACGCCTTCGCCATCCCCTTCTTCTTCGACGGGACCAGCACATACATCATCACGGACCTCCTGGCCGACACCGACGGCTGGGACCTGACGACGAACACCTCGTCCTCGGCGATGGGCATCTCTGATGACGGCGTGATCGTCGGGAGCGGGATGCGCGACGGGCTGGTCAAGGCGTACGCGCTGATCCCCGCGGGGAACACCTGCCCGACGGACCTGGACTTCAGCGGCGCGACGGACGCGGGCGACCTCGCGATCCTCCTCGCGGCCTGGGGCGGCGACGACACCGCGGACTTTGATGATTCGGGCGCTGTCGACGCCGGCGACCTGGCGATCCTGCTCGCTGGGTGGGGCGATTGCTCGTTCTGAACCGCGCTTAGAGCCCTGTCGACCCGAATCCGCCATCGCCCCGGTCCGTGGCGTCCAGATCGTCTGTCTCGACGATCTCGGCGCGCGACACCGGGGCGATGATCATTTGGGCGACCCGCATCCCGGGTTCAACGGTAAAGGGCTGGGCGCCGAGGTTGATCAGCGGGACCATCACCTCGCCGCGGTAATCGCTGTCGATGGTGCCCGGCGCGTTGGGGAGGGTGACGCCGTGCTTGGCGGCGAGCCCGGAGCGGGGACGGACCTGTGCCTCGTAGCCGAGGGGGAGGGCCATCGCGAAGCCGCAGGGGACGCGTTCGATCGCGCCCGGCGCGAGCGTCAGGGGCGCGTCGAGACACGCGGCGAGGTCGAGCCCCGCGGCGCCGTCTGACTGATAGGCGGGAAGGGTCGCGTCAGCGCGCAGTCGGCGCCACAGAAGACGCGGCGGTGCGGCTGTTGACGTGTGGTTCATGACGCGGAGCCTCGTGCCCGAGCGCCTCGGCGTCAAGCTCGTCGAGCTCGCGCTGTTCCGCGGCGGTGAGGGACGGGTCGCGTTCGAGGAAATCCCGTTTCGCGTCGCGCACGCAGCGCGTGAGCGCGTCGATCATGTTGCGGGTCGAGTCGATCGCGTTGTCGTAGAAGGAACGCCCGGTTGCTTCGCGGAGCATGTCGGTCATGCCGAGCGTTTTCATCTGACGATCCGACTCGGTCCTCGCCCGGCGCAGCGCTTCGAGGAGCGCCTCTGCCTTGTCGCGGGTCGCGGTGGTTTCGAGCACCACGCGCTGAGCCTCTTGGATCTTCATGGGTCGCCTCTCGGCCGTGTGTGGCTTCCGCTCCCGGCTGACGCGAGCGAACGTTCGCTCTGGCGGTGCATCGGTCGGAGGGGGGCCCGGCAACAGGGTCTTCATGATATCTCCCTCGGGGTTTGTCCGTGGGGGTTTCAGTGAACCGGCACGCCCAGATCCCGAACAACGATCTCGGGGGATCGGGGCTGCTCGTCGAGCGTGGGGGTCCATCTGCGGAGGGCGTCGAGGACGGTTTGTGAGTTGGGCTCGTGGCGGACACTCGCCATATCTAGCGTCATGGTATGCAGTTCCGCGGCAGAAGGCCCGGGCGACGCCCAGGCGAGGATGCCCGGGATCGGGGTGTTGTGGAGCGACTCGCCGGCGTGGGCGAGCTGCTCGTGGACCTTCTCGCCGGGGCGGGCGCCGGTGAACTCGATCCGGATCGTGCCGAGGGCGACCGGGTTGGTCGCGAGGCGTTCCGGGTCGCGGTAGCCGGGGGGCAGGGCGGGCCGATAACCCGCGGCGTGGATGGCCCGGCACGCCAGATTCAGGACGCGGACGGGCTCGCCCATGTCGAGGACGAAGACGTCGGCGCCGCCGACCTCGCGCGCGTCGAGCGCGGAGGCCTGGACAACGAGGCTCGCGGCCTCGGGGATGGTCATGAAGAAGCGCGTCATCTCCGGGTCGGTGACGGAGACGGGGCCGCCGGCGTCGATCTGGCGTTTCCAGATGGTCAGGACGCTGCCGGAGGAGCCGAGGACGTTCCCGAAGCGGACCATGCAGAAACGGGGGCCGCCGAGGCGTCCCATGCCGCGGATGTACTGCTCGGCGAGGCGTTTGGTGGCGCCCATGACGGAGCTGGGGTTCACGGCTTTGTCGGTGGAGACGAAGACAAAGCGCTCGACGCCGGTCTGCATGGCGGCGTCGGCCGCGGACTTGGCGCCGAAGAGGTTGTTGTTGACCGCGCAGCTGGGGTGGTCCTCCATCATGGGGACGTGCTTGTGCGCGGCGGCGTGGTAGACGGTGTGCGGGGCGGTCTCGCGGAAGAGTCGGAGGGTGCCGGCGGGATCCACGACGTCGTGGAGGATCGCGCGCCGGGACACGCGAGGGGCGAGGGCGGCGATTTCCTGATCGATCTCGAAGAGGGCGTTCTCTGAGCGCTCCATGAGGATCAGCTCGCTGGGGGCGCGGGAGGCGGCGAGGCGGGCGAGCTCGGAGCCGATGCTCCCGCCCGCGCCGGTGATCAGCACGCGCTTGCCCTTGAGGACGCGGTCGAGGCGGGGTTCGTCGGGGGTGCGGGGGGTGCGCCCGGCGAGGGCGACGAGGTCGAACCCGACGGGGGCGGGGGCCGCTGTGAGGGTGTCGGCGAGGTCGGGGGCGATGCGCATCTGGATGCCGAGCATCTCGAGAAGGGCCCTGACGCGGTCGAGGGCGCCGGTCATCGAGGCGGGGAGGCAGACGAGGGCGGTGTCGATGTCGTGCTCGGCGGCGTGGATGGGGAGATCGTCGATGAGGCCGAGGACGAAGCCCTCCGGGACGTCGCAGGGCTCGCGCCGCAGGAGGAGGGCGCCGACGGGCTCGGGGGCGTCGGGGAGTGCGGCGAGGCCGGCGTGGAGGCTGGCGACGGTGCGTGCGACGCCGATGAGGACGAGACCAGACATGCGTGCTCCCGGCGGAGGCGCGGGGGCCTCCAAGGGGCAGTTATCGGTCAGTCGGCGTCCTCGTCGCCAGAGACCCCGGGGGGAGCGACGCGGTCGCCGGCGAGGGCGGGGTCGATCTCCCGGAGGTAGGTCCAGGAGAAGAGCCCGGTGCGGTGCCCGTCGCTGAACTCGATGCGGAGGGCGTAGTTGCCCACGAGCTCGGCGTTGGTGGCGGCGATGTCGCCCGAGAGGTTGGCCATCGAGGAGGGGAGGACGGTGAGGGGGTTGGATTCCATCTCCTCGCGGAGCTGTCGCTGCTCGGCGGAGGGGGACATCTTCCTGAGGTAGGCGATGGGGTAGTAGGAGACGAGACCGTCGGGCCACTCGACGGAGAGGCCGCGGTCTTTCTTGAGGTCGAGCTTGGCTGGCGGTTGCATGGGGTCATCGTACGGCGCTGGCGGGGGATAGGATCGGGCGATGATCCTTCTGACACCCGGACCGACGCCAGTGCCCGACGCCATCGTCCGGGCGATGGCCCAGCCGATGCTGCCGCACCGCGGCGAGGAGTTCGGCGCGCTGCTGGCGCGGGTGCGTCCGCGGCTGTCGGAGGTCTTCCGGACGGCCGGCCCGGTGCTGGCGTTCGCGGGGTCGGGGACGAGCGCGATGGAGAGCGCGCTGTGGTCGCTGGTGCGCCCGGGTGATGCGACGTGCTCGCTGGCGTGCGGGCGATTCGGGGAGCGGTGGGGGGCGTCGCTGGACCGGTACGCGGGGCTCATGGGCGGGGAGCGGGCGCGGGTGCAAGCGCCGTGGGGGCAGCCGACGGACCTCGGGAGAGTCGCCGAGGAGCTGACGCGTGAGACGTCGGTGGTGACGGTGGTGCAGAGCGAGACGAGCGCGGGGGCGCACTCGGATCTGCGCGCCGTGGTGGACGTCGTGCGCGAGCGGGCGCCGGGGGCGCTGGTCGTGGCGGACGTGGTGACGGGTGTGGCGGCGATCGAGCTGGAGATGGACGCGTGGGGCGTTGACGCGTGCGTCGCGGCGTCGCAGAAGGCGCTGATGCTGCCGCCGGGGATGGGGTTCGTCGCGCTGGGCGCCCGGGCGATCGAGCGGCTGCGCGCCGGGGCGGGCGCGTGCCCGGCGTCGATGGACCTGCGCTGGCGCCTGGACGCGTACGAGAACGGAACGGTGGCGAACACGCCGCCCGTGTCGCTGTGGTACGGGCTGGAGCGTTCGCTTGAGATGGTGCTGGACGAGGGGCTCGCGGCGCGCTGGGCGCGCGTGCGCGGTCTGGGCGAGCGCGTGCGGGGGGAGTTGACGGCGATGGGCTTCACCCTGGCGGCGCAGACGCCCGTCGACAGCGTGACGGCCGCGTTCTACCCGCCCGGCGTGGATGACTCGCTCCGCGCGGCGTGCCGGGAGCGGGGGGTCACGCTCGCGGGCGGTCAGGACGACTGGAGTGGGAGGCTGCTGCGGATCTCGCACATGGGTGCGGTGGACGACGCGATGACGGACGCCGGGCTGGCGGCGATCCGCGAGGCGATCGGGGCGTAGGGAACCGGCGATGGGTCGGGGGCGTCGGTACTCTTGCGGGCCGGAACGAACGAAAGGGACGCGATGCGGAAGCTTTTGACAGGGATGGCGGCGGGGTTCGTGTGGGCGATGAGCACGGCGGCGTGTTTCGCCGGGGAGCCGCTTGCGCACGTCGAGGTCGCGGGAACGGGCGAGACGGACGTGGTGCTGATCCACAACACGCTCGCGGACATCGGTGTGTGGGACTCGTTCATGGAGCGCAACAGCGAGCGCTACACGATGCACGCGGTGCGCCTGGCCGGGATGGGCGGCTCGGAGGCGATAGGGCTGCCCGACGGGAGCCCGCTCGACGAGATGGTGTGGTCGGACGCGACGGTCGCGGCGCTCGCCGAGCACTGCGCCGACGAGGGCCTCGAGGACATCGTGGTGATCGGGCACGGCATCGGCGGGATGATCGGGATGCGCCTCGCGGTCGAGCACCCGGAGCTGGTTGAAGGCGTGGTGCTGGTGGACACGATGCCGGCGCACCCGCTGACGGCGCACGGGTTCCGCATGGACGACTCGGAGCGGGTGCAGTACCTGCTCGAGGGGTTCATCGCGGCGACAGCGAACGAGGACCCGATCGGGTGGCGCGTGCAGTGGCGCGCGATCGCGCGGCGACAGACGACCGACGCGGCGGAGTCGGCGCGCTTGGGCGAGATGGCGGGGTTGGTGGATCTCGATGTGTGGCGGCGCTGGATGATCGAGCTTCAGGCGCCCGACATGACCGACACGCTCGACGCCTCGGGCGTGCGCGTGCTCGGCGTGGGCGCGGTGAACACCGGGCTCATCCATATGTTCTCGACTCGCGTGATGGTCGAGGAGTTCTGGAACCTTGCGTTTGACGGGATCGAGAACTCCGAGGTGACGTTCTTCGACGATTCCTCCCACTACGTCTTCCTGGATCGCCCGGAGGCGTTCGACGCGATGGTCGAGCGCTTCGTCGCGGGCGAGGAACAGCCCGAGTACTGCTACCGCGAGGACGGGGAGTGACCGTGCACGCGGCTGATCGGCTGTGCGAGGCGGCCGAGCGCGCGGGGTCGCCCGCGTGCGTGGGTCTCGATCCGGTGCTCGATCGTTTGCCCGACGGCGTGCGCCGCGCGGACCCGGCGGCGTCGATCGAGGCGTTCTGCGCGGGCGTGCTGGACGCGGTGCACGGCGTGGTCGGGGTGGTCAAGCCGCAGAGCGCGTGCTTCGAGCGCTACGGGAGCGCCGGCGTGGCGGCGCTCGAGCGGGTGTGCGCGCGTGCGAAGGAGCTCGGGCTGTTTGTCATCCTCGACGCGAAGCGCGGGGATATCGGCGTGACGGGCGAGCACTACGCGGCCTGCGCCTACGACGCGATGGGCGCCGACGCGGTGACCGTCAACCCGTACATGGGCTTTGACACGATCGAACCCTTCCGGCGCGACGGGCGCGCCGTGTTCGCGCTGGTGCGCACGAGCAACCCGGGGTCGGACGCGGTGCAGTCGCTTCCGACAGGCGGCGGCACGCTCGCGGAGGCGATCGCCCGCGGGGTGGCGTCGGCGGGCGTGTCGAGCGTGGGCGGGCGCGGGTGGAGCGATCTCGGTGCGGTGGTCGCGGCGACCAAGCCCGAGGACGCCGCGACGATGCGCGCGCTGATGCCCAAGCAGGTCTTTCTCGTGCCCGGGTTCGGCGCGCAGGGCGGGACGGTCGAGACGGTGCGCGAGCTGTTCAGGGACGGCGGCGGCGCGGTCGTCAACGCGAGCCGGAGCGTGCTCTACCCAGAGGGCAGCGGGTCCGACTGGGCCGGCGATGTCAGGGTTGCGGCGGCGGCGTTCGCGGAGCAGGTCGCTGACGCGGCGCGGGGCTGATTACTTCCCGCCGAAGAAATCGCGGAGGGCCGCGTTGAGCTCGTCGGGGGTTTCGAACATCGGCCAGTGCCCGCACTTTTCCAGGACGTGGATGGTCGAGTTGGGGATGGTGTCGAGGATCTGGTCGGCCGTCATGCGCCCGACGGGGTCGGCGTCGCCCTGGATGATGAGCACTTGGGCGTTGAGCGCGGCGAGGTCGTCGCGCAGGTCGTAGTTCTGCATCTCTTCTTGCATGGAGAGCGAGACGGTCGGGTTGAAGTTCTCGGGGGTCATCTCGGCCCGGAGAGCATCGGTCGCTTCCTTGCGCGCGAGCATCGCGGGGGCCATCGCCTTGTTGGCGCCCATGATGTAGGCCGAGAGCGCTTCGGGCGATTCGTCGGCGGGGAGGGGGATGTCGCCGATGCCTTGGCGCTCGGCGTCGGTGAGGTTGTTGAAGATGTTCTGCTGGTAGTGACGCCAGAAGGCGGACTCGACGCCGGCCGGGGAGATCAGCGCGATCGACTCGACGCGCTCGGGGTGCTCGCACGCGTAGAGCATCGCGAGCAAGCCGCCCCAGGAGTGCCCGGTGAGGGACCACGTCTCGGCGCCGAGGGACTCGCGCACGGCTTCGAGGTCGCTAACGGCCTGAGCGTAGTTGTAGACGGAGGCGTCGATGACGGGGGGGCCAGGGTTCGAACCGCCCGTGCCGCGCTGGTCGGGGAGGACGACGCGTCTGGTGTCGCTGAGGGCCTCGGCGGCGGCGCGGAGCTGCTCGCCGGCGAAGCCGGGGCCGCCGGTGAGCATGACCACGGGCGGGCGCGTCTCGTCGTCCCCGAAGGTGCGGACGCGCAGCTCGAACGCGTCGGTGGTGGTGACGACGCTCTCGGCCGGTTCCGGGGCGGCGAGGGCGTGGAGGGGGGCGAGCGCGGCGGTGGCGGCGAGGACGAGGGCGAGTCGTGCGGTCCGTGTGTTCATGGCGATCTCCTGGCGTGCAGCGTATAACGTCCCCGGCTCTGATGGCGCTGTCGCGCTGCGGGCCGCGGGTCACACCGTGCAAAGGAGGCTCCCATGCTTCGTTGGGCTTTGATTTTCCTGATCGTCGCGATTATCGCCGCTGTGTTTGGGTTCACCGGTATCGCGGGAACCGCGACAAGCATCGCGCGGATCCTGTTCTTCGTCTTCATCGTGATCTTCCTCGTGTCGCTGGTGATGCAGCTCGCGAAGAAGAAGTAAGGATCAGCGCCGACGGCGGCGCGTCGCGCCGAGGGCGGCGACGCCGAAGAGCCCCGCGGCGCCCGGCGCCGGGACGAGGCTGTCGGTGAACCACGTGCCGTTGAAGACGAAGACGTCGCCCGACTGATCGTCGCCGTTGAGGTACAGGCGGATGGTGTCCATCGTGACCCACGTCACCTGACCGGTCGCGAAGAAGTCATCGCCCGGCGCGTCGGAGCCGAAGGTGTAGTCCTCGCCCGCGAGCGTGGAGTACGTGCCGAAGTCCGTCTGCATGACGAGGTTTCGGACGGCGATGTCGCGGTGCACGATGTTCCCGCCGCCCGAGGCGTCCACGCTGATGGGGCCGAACTCGTAGGAGAGCGAGGAGATCTCGCCGGCGAGGCTGCCGCCGCGACCGTTGTAGAGGGGGTTGGCGCCCTGCGCCTGGCTCTGCGTGTGCGTGGGGTTCTGGATGCCGTCGTCGCCCGTGACGAGCTCGAGCGCTCGCGGGCCCCACTCGAAGTACAGCGTAGGGATGTCGGTCTGCGCGCCGTTGACGGTGCGGCTCGAGGTGACGGGGCCGAAGTCCTGGCGGAACTGGACGTTCTCGATGTCCACGGCGAGCGTGGAGGAGGCGGCGGCGAGCGCGAGCGCGGTAGCGATAACGGTGCGGTGCATGTGTTTCTCCCTCGCGGCGCGCGGGCGCCGGCTCGTACAGCCTACCGGCGCGGGGTCGGCGAGCAAGCATTCTTCCAGACGCGCCGGATGATCAGCGGGTTCCCGGACGCGCGGCGTGAGCTCGCGCGCTTCTCCAGCTTCACATGCGACAGCTCCGCTCAGAGCGACCCGCCGACGTCCCGGCTGACCGACCCGGTGCGCAGCATCGCGCTGGCCAGACGGAAGACGATCAGCAGCGCGACGAGCCCGCCCGCGGCGATGACCCACAGCTCCGGGCGCGCCCCGGGGAGGTCCACGGGGACCGGCGGGGCGAGGTCCGTGCCCCAGTCGTCGCCGGCGCCGTTCTCGCGGATCCCGTTGGCGCCGAAGGAGCGGATGTGGCCCGCGTCGGTGAGCGTGTACGGGTTCCCCCAGCAGTCGGCGTAGACGTCGTGGGGGAAGATCTCGTCGAGCGGCGGGAACGTCCCGTCGGGGAGCTGGTACTCAGCGCACTCGGCGCGCAGCGCGTGCATCTCGGCGTACATGGCGCTGAGGTCGTCGCGGGTGGGGGGGCTGACGGCGAGGATGAGCATGACGCCCTCCGATGCACGGCGCTATCGGCCGCTCGGAGGGCGGGGATTACATCGGCTTGCGGTCGATCGTCGCGTCGTACATCGACAGGAGCTTATTCTTGTCGAAGATCATCTCGTCGCGGCTGGTGCCGACGATCGCGTACTCGGGGGTGAGCTCGATCGCGTCCACCGGGCAGGCTTCTTCGCACATGCCGCAGAAGATGCAGCGGAGCTCGTCGATCTCGAACTTCTTGGGGTACTTCTCGCGGTCGTCCCAGGGGGACTCCTCGGCCTCGATATGGATGCAGTTGGCGGGGCAGATTGTCGGGCACATCATGCAGGCGACGCACTTGACCCTGCCCGCCTCGTCGCGGTTGAGGCGGTGGACGCCCCGGAAGTTGGAGGGCTCGAGCCCGCCCTCTTCGGGGGAGTAGTGCTCGCGCCGCTGCTCGGGGTACTTGATGGTCCGCGAGGCCGGCCCGTGCCCGAAGGAGGTGAAGAGGTGGCGGATGGTGGTGCCGAAGCCGCGGATGATCTCCGGGAGGTAGAGCCTCTCGGCGGCGTTCATCGCGGGGGTGGGGCAGACGAGGATGTCTTCATCGCGGATGGGCATGTGGGTAGTGTAGCGTGCCCCCGAGCGGGGCTTGGCCCCCTCAGGGGCGCCAGTCGGTCCCGTGGATGCCCCCTCGCGAGGCGAAGAGGGGCACGGGGTGCTCGGTCCAGGGGAAGTAGTTGTAGCTGTCGACCGAGCGGCCGCTGAAGGGGATCGGGGCGCTGGACCGCCGCGCGCTGATCGGCTCGACGTGCGCGTCCGCGGCGAGCACGTTGAAGACCCCGCCCCGCGACTCCCAGAGACGCTCGGGCCCGTCGTCGTGGCGCGAGGCGAATTCGACGAGCAGGGTCTTGGCGGACGGGTGGCGGACGGACGCCCACTGATTGGCGTGGTGGGTGAGGTTGACGTCGGGGCCCGCGGAGGCGTCGCGCCACGCGGAGGGGGAGGTGAAGCACGACACCGAGTAGTTGTAGCTCACGACGGCATACGCGGGCACGACGATGCGCTCCGGCGACGGGGTGGTCACCGACATGTCGTGGAAGACGTCCGGGCAGCTCACCGACTCCGCCTGTCGGAGGAGGTTCTCCGCGTCGAGGTAGGGGCCCAGCATGTAGCACCACAAGATGATCTGGTCCGCGGGCAGCGCGGCGTGATCGTTCCAGCCCCAGTTCTCGATGGTCTTCATGGCGGGCGCGGGGCCGCTGAACATGGTGGGGAGCACGCCCTGATGGTCCTGCGAGTACGCGCTGGCCGCGACGCCGATGCCGCCCAGGCGATGCAAGCAGATCGCCCGCGCCGCCGCCCGCCGGGAACCGCTGAGAGCGGGGAGCGTGATCGAGAGCAGCACGGCGACCACGCTGACGGTGACGAGCAACTCGATGAGGGTGAACGCCTGAGCGTGCGCGCGCGGGCGGGGCGAGAACGGACGCTCGGCGAACGGCGGGGTCACAGGAAGAGCCTCATCCCGCGGGCGCCCATGCTGACGAGGTTGAAGCACACCCACTCGCTCTCGCCCTCGTCGTAGTACCAGAGCATCCCGACGCCGCAGAGGTTGCCGTTGGTGAAACGCGTGATGAAGTGCGAGGCCGCGATGAGCGCCGAGTCGTGATCCCTCGCGTACTCCTCCGCGGAGACCACTGGGGGATACAACGGGAGCGCCGTCATGCTGATCGGCTGCGCGAACCAGTACGCCCCGTCCATCCCCCGCGCGACGAGCGTCGTGGAGGAGATGTGGTCCGGCGTGCGCGCGCGGTAGAGGTGCGTCGCGACGCCCCGCTCGCCTCTCCCGATCTCGGAGAGCGTGTAGCCCTTCTTCTCCATGATGGCGGCCCAGAGCTCGCGGACGAGGGTCTCGTGGTCGGCGTCCGGGGAGAGCTCGTGGCCGAGTTCGTACTGGTACACCGACCGCAGGCGGGAGTACTCGGGGGCGTCGGGGGCGAGCGCCGCCCGTGATCCGTCGGCGCGCATCGCGGCGATGTACCGCTCCGGGCTCGCGTCTGTAAGGAAGCTCAGGCGACGGACGATCGCGTCGGTGAGCTGCGATTTCTCGGAGTCCGACGCGAGGTTGTCCGGGTCCTGGAGCGAGACGGCGAACGCGGCGGCGAGGTCGTCCGCTGTCGCCGAGGCGACCGGCGTCAGCGACGCGTCATTCACCCAGCGCTCCTCGAGGGTGAGCGCCTTCTCGACGGACGCGTCGCTCAGGCTCGACGGCGGGCTCAGCTCGTCTGCGCGCTGGCCGGCGGGGAGATCCGATCGAACGACGGCTATCGCCGCGACGCCGAGGGCGCACAGCGCGACCGCCCACAACGCCGCGTGCCGAGCCGAGCCGATTGGGCGAGGGGTTTTCATCGGTGCTCGTTCCTCCTGCGAGGGGACACGGGACGCCCGACGCGGGCTCGTCGCGTGAGCACGGTCATCAGTTCACGCCCGGGTCGTCGATGTCCTGCGTGACGACCTGGCAGGCGCAGTCGGCCTGGAGTTCCTGGCACGAGCACTGCGTGTTGCCGCAGTTGTAGTACGAGCAGTAGATCTTGCTCCCGCTCACCATGCAGTAATCCTTCTTCGTGCATTTCGTCGCTGCGGGCGCCGAGTGCGCCGCGAGCACGAGAGAAGCAAGGAAAACGAGGGCGGGGAACGCGTCACGTGTGCGGAGAGTCATTCGCGGTCTCCTCTAGAGGAAGTGTTGGAGCTGCGGGTGGATCTTCTGAGCGGTTGACGATCTGGATCAGGTGGTTGGTCGAGGGCCCGAGGTGGTCAGGGCGTTCGAGCACGAGATCGAGGGAGGGCGCCCCGACCGGCGCGCGGATGCGCAGCGCGTTCGACGCCCTGTCCAGCTCGCAAGGGTATTTCACGTCGCTGTTGCGCGAGGCGTAGCAGCGCGCGCCCGAGAGACCGTCGATGTACTCCGCGGGGAGCGGGATCACGATCTCGGGCGCCCACTCGATCTCTGCGGGCGCCGCCGGCACGACGCGGAGGGCGAAGCTGTTCACGCCCAGCGTGCTCTCGGCGGACCGGGCGCGCACCAGCACCGACATCGTCCCGATCTGGTTGGTCGGATGGACCTTGAGCGGGACGCTGGCGGAACCACCGGGCGTCAGCGTGAGCGGTTCACTTCCGAGTGTGGTGCAGCCGCACGACGTGCCGAACGAGTCGATGGTGAGTGTCTGACCGCTTGTGTTGGTGACGACCAACTCGCCGTTCGTGGCGGCGCCCGCCAGCGTGGTCTCCGCGATGCTCACCTCGAGGCGAACGGCCTGCGCGGCGGAACGCTCGCATGCTGACAACAGGGCTGGGATCAGTGTAAGAGAGAGCAGCGGGATTACAATGATTCGTAACGTCATGCGTGTGTCGCTCGTTGCGGGCACTGACGCGTCTACTAACGGCAATAAATACATTATACGATCACTATTCGCGCCTTACAAATAGATATTGGTCGTTTTGAGGTTTGCGCTGTCGAGATCTGAGTTCGCCGTCCCCCAATCAGGGTGTGACGGTGAGGGGGTGTGCCCTACGCCGCCTGGGCCACCGCCGTCGTGCGCACCACCGCCTGCGACGCGGGGAAGAGTTCCACCGCGATCAGCGCGACGCCGCTCTGGATCGTTTGCACGCGCCGGACCACGCCGCGGGGGGCGGGGTGTTCCTCGGCGCCCTCGACGCTCGCGGTGCGGATCTGCTCGCCGGGGCGCGGGAGCTCTTCGCTGCGCGCCAGAAACGCGAGGCCTTTGTAGGACTCGTCAACAAGCCAACCCTGCTGGTACAAACTTTCGCCGGTGCTGCGCCACCAGATAGACCGGGAGCACGGCGTTCGCGTGTCGTGTCGTCGGTCGAGTGGTTCGAGGCTCATTCGCGGTCCTCACAGGCGTGACAGACGCGCTCATCGACCGAAACGGAGTGTCCCATGACGGTGCGCGGTGGTTTTCGGGCCGATTTCTTTGCGTTTCTTCGGTAGGACGATCGGGGCGTTGGGTGTAAGTTGAATCCGGACGTCTTGTCGCGGCGTCCGGGGAGACAACTTATGGAACGCCGTTCATTCCTCCAGCAGGCCGGCTTCGGCGCGCTGGCCGTCGGTCTGCTTGGTCCGCACGCGCTCTCGCGCCTCGCCGGCGCGGACCCGCGCCTCAGCGCCACGCCGTACCCCGACCCGCTCGGGTTGTTGACCCCGCCGAACCCATCGCGTCCGTTCCGCCACGTGATGCCCAGCGCGCCGTCGCGCATGATCGCGGGCTACCCCGTCGCCGAGGAGTTCACCGGCGACTGGCCGGGCGAAGAGGTCAACCACCCGCCGCTCGAAGAGATCAACGCGAAGCGCACGCCCGACGAGACGCGCGACGTCGTGGTCGTCGGCGGCGGGATCTCCGGCCTCAGCGCCGCCTACCTCCTGCGCGAGCACGACCCGGTGGTGCTGGAGTTCTTCCCCAACTTCGGCGGAAACGCCCGCGGCGAGGTCTTCTCGGGCACGCCGTACTCGCTGGGCGGGGCGTACATCATCACGCCCGACAAGGGCACGTTCCTCGACGACCTTTACACGCAGCTCGGGCTGCCCGACGTGGTGCGCGTGGACAACGGGCCCAACGGGGACCCCGGCGAGTCGCCCGTGGAGCTCGGCGGGAAGATTTACGAGTCGGGCTTCTGGGACGGCGCGTACGCGAACGACCCCGACGTGACGCTCGCGTTCGAGCGGTACCGCCAGGTGGTGCTCAACTACGCGGGGGACTACCCGGAGATCCCGCTGCCGAAGTCCGGCGCCGACTTCGTGCGCGACCTCGACCGCATCACGCTCAAGCAGAGCATCGAGGACGGCATGGGCGTCCCCGTGCCGCCCGCGCTCGCCGCGGCGATTCAGGCGTACTGCTACTCGTCGTTCTCCGCGGGGTGGGAAGAAATCTCCGCGGCGTCGGGGTGGAACTTCCTCGCGGCCGAAGAATTCGGGCGCTGGGTCTTCCCGGGCTCGAACACGTACATCGCGCACGCCATGTGGGAAGCGCTGCGGGCGCGGGAGATCCAGCAGAACGCCCCCGGTTCGCTGCTCCGTGCTGGCTGCAAGGTGTACGACGTCCGGCTGGAATCCAAGCGCGGCTCGGAGGCCGGCGGGCTCGTCACCTACGCGGACCCGAGCGGCACGCTCCGGACGATCCGCGCCAAGCGCGTCGTCGTCGCGTGTCAGAAGTTCGTCGCGAAGTACATCGTGAAGGATGTCGGCACGCTCGACCCGCCCAAGCTCGACGCGATGCACTCGCTCCAGTACCGCGCGTACGTCGTCGCGAACGTCGCCGTGCGTCGGCGCCCCGACCGCGACTTCTACGACATCTTCCAGATCGCCAACGGGCACGACTTCCCAACGAGCGACGCGGAGGCCGAGGTGTACAACGTGCCCACCGACGTCCTGTCGGGGCACTTCGCGTCCGCGGGCGAGCGGCGCGGCGGGGTGCTGACCTTCTACTGGCCGCTGCCATGGGGCGACTCGCGGTTCCGGATCGTCGAGCCGGGCGTCAGCGACGTGCAGGTCGATTTCGGGACGCGGATGGCGTCCCACCTCACGGCGACGCTGGGGCGTCTCGGGCTGTCCCCGAGCGACGTCCAGCAGGTGCGCCTCACGCGCTGGGGGCACGCGATGCCGCTCAGCTCGCCGGGATTCATCGCCGACGGGCACGCCGAGCATCTCGTGCGTCCCTTCGAGGGCGCGGTCCACTTCGTGTCCCAGGACAACTGGGCGCTCCCGGCCGTCGAGAACTGCCTGCTCGACGCGGAGATCGTCGCGGCGCAGATCGAGTCGGACCTCTCGGCCTGATGCGCGCATGAAAAAAGGCGCCGGCACGGGGCCGGCGCCTTGGTGAACGTCGCGTTCGGGCGTGTTAGTTCTCGATGCCGAGGTTCTCGAGGAACGCGTCGAGCGAACGCGTTCGCCCGAGGAACCGCTCGACAGACACGTCGATCTCACGCGATCCGCCGACGGAGTAGATCTCCTCGCGCAGGCGACGCCCGACCTCGGTGTCCATGTAGCCGTTGGGCGCGTTCTCGAAGACCGTCGCCATGTCGGCGGCGATCGAGTCGGCCCACGCGTAGCCGTAGTAGCCCGCGTCGTAACCCGCGAGGTGGCCCCAGTAGGCGCTGAAGTTGGTGCCCGGGGGGACCGGGAGGAAGACCTCCGCGAAGGTGTCGTTCACGACGCGGCCGACGTCCTTGTAGCGCCCGGCCTTGTGGCTGCGCATGTCGCCGAGGGCGAGCGCCATCTGACGGCGGTACGCGGTCGCGACCGTCGCGAGCTCCGCGGCTTCCATCGCCTCGAGCGTGGACGCCGGGACCTTCTTGGTCGGGTCGCGCCAGTCGGCGGCGAACCGGTTGAGCACCTCGGGGTCGCGCACCCAGTTCTCGAGCATCTGCGACGGGGCCTCGACGAAGTCGCGGGGGACGCCCGTGCCGGCGTAGCGGGAGTGAGCCGCCGTCGTCAGCATCGTGTGCAGGGCGTGCCCGAGCTCGTGGAAGTAGGTCTCAACCTCGCCGAACGCGAGCAGCGACGGGCGGTCGCCGCTGGGGGCCGGGAAGTTGCACACGAGGGCGCACACCGGACGCTGGTACTCGCCGGACGCGAGACGCTTGCCGCCGATGATCGGGAACTGCGCGTAGTGCCCGTACTTGTTCGCGCGGGGGTAGAGGTCGAGGTACATCAGCCCGAGCGGCTGCCCGCTCTCGCTGTCGGAGCACAGCCAGAGCTGGAGGCTGTCGTGCCACTTCTGGGGGGGCGTCACGGGCTCGAACGTGAGCCCGAAGACCTCGCCGTAGACGCCGAAGGCGCCCGCGATGACGCTCTCGAGGGGGAAGTAGTTGCGCAGCGCCTCGGTGTCGATCGCGTACTTGTCCTTGAGGAGCTTGTTGGAGTAGTAGCGCCAGTCCCAGATGTTGATCTGCGCGTTGGGGTCCCCGGTGTCGCTGACCTTCATCGCGCGGAACGCGTCCATCTCCTCGCTGAACTTCCTCTGCATCCCGCCCGTGAGGTCGATCAGGAAGTTCTCGGCGTGCGCCCCGGTCCCGGCCATGCGGGTCTCGGTGCGGTAGTCCGCCCACGAGGAGTACCCGAGCAGCTGCCCGATCTCATCACGCAGCCGCACCATCTCGTTGAGAAGGGGGGCGTTCTTCTCCTGGTTCACGGAGTAGCGCGCGATCTTCATCTTCTTGCGCGTGGCCACGTTGCTGGCGTTGGTCATCACCGTGACGAACTGCGGGGTGACGGTCGCCTTCACGTTGAAGGTCCCGTCGCCGGCGTCCCACTGGCTGAGGAAGTTCTCGGGAACGCCCGCGAGCTCCTCGCGCGTGAAGTTCACCGTGACGTCCGCCGCCGAGTTGTTGGCGCCGAACTCCGTGGTGACCCCGGTGAGTTCCTTCTGAAGCGCCGCGACGCGGTCGCGCGTCGCCTTGTCCAGGTGCATCCCCGCCCGCTTGTAATCGAGCATCGTGTCGGTGTAGAGCTTGAGGTCCTCGCCGCTGAGGGGATCGACCGCCCCGCTCGCGAGGCGCTCGCTGAACGCCTCGCACGCGCGGTAGACGTCCTCGCGGTACTGCGTCTCGACGCCCCAGTCGGACATCGCGACGGTCGAGGCGCGCCCCGCGTCTCGCAGCGCCGCCGACTCGCTCGTCTCGCGGATCAGGTAGTGACGGCTCAGCGTGTTCCCGAGCTCGTGGTTGATGTCGTCGAGCGCCCGGATCGTGTTGGCGAACGTCGTCTCGCTCGGGCGCAGGGCGCCGATCGCGTCGAGCCTGCGGTCCGCGTCGTTCATCGCGAACTGCGACGACGCCTCGATCTGCGCCGCCGTCGTCTCGTACGTCGGGAGCTCAAGGATCGTGTCGAATCGCTCGGCTCGCTCCGCCACCTCTTCCGCGGTGATGGGCGCGGAGGTCGGCGTCTCGGCTCGGGCGACGGGCGCCTCGGAATCGTCGCCCGCGTCGCTCGTCCGCTCGCTCGTGGCGCACCCGGCGCCAAGGGCGAGGGCCGCCGCGGTCATCAGTATCGCTCTCTTCACAGCGTGTCTCCTTGCATGGATCTAGACCTGAACGCACAGAGAATACCTCGCCCGCGCGGTGCGCTCAGCCCCGCCACGCTAGCCTGCTCCCATGACCCTCAAACGCCTCCTCGTCCTCGTCCCGCTCCTGACCGTGCTCGCAGGCTGCCTCGGGCCGAAGGACCGCGCCTCGCTCGCGACGCTCGAGGGCGACGCCCGTCTCGCCTCGCTCGAAGCGCCCGTGCGCGTCGAGCGCGACAGCGTCGGCGCGACCCGCTACCTCGCCTCCAGCCAGCTCGACGCCGCCCGCGCCCAGGGCTACGTCCACGCGCAGGAGCGCTTCGCGCAGATGGACACCTTCCGGCGCGCCGCCTCGGGGCGTCTCGCCGAGCTGATCGGCCCGACCGTCGTCGCCATCGACACCGGCGCGCGAGAGATCGGCTTCCACCTCGCGGCGCAGCGCGCCCTCGACGCCCTCCCCGAGCGTCACCGCGCCCTTCTCGACGCCTACACCGAAGGGGTCAACAGCGGGCTCGCCGCGATGGGCGGGCCGCCCCCCGAGCACCGCATCCTCGGCGTGACGCCGCAGCCCTGGGAACCGATCGACTGCGTCCACGTCGCGTACGCGCTCTCCGCGGCGCTGCTGACCGGCTCGTACGACGAGATCCGCATCGACGGGATCGAGAAGGCGTACGCCGACGACCCCGACACCCTCGCGTTCCTGCTCCCCGTCACCACGCGATTCGACACACTCGCCGACGGCGCGAGCGACTACACGCCGCTCCCCGTCCCGCCCGCCTCTGAGCCGGCGGACCCCGAGGACGGACCCCTCGAAGACCCCACCCCGCCGCTGGGCTCCAACAACTTCGCGATCTCCGGCGCCCACACCGCCGACGGGCGCGCCATCCTCGCGGGCGACATGCACCTCGCGCTCACCATGCCGCCCATCTGGCGTCACGAGCACCTCGTCTTCGCCGACCGCTTTGTCGTGGGCGTTGCGCTCCCCGGCGTACCCGGCATCGTCGCAGGGAGCAACGGGCACATCGCGTGGGCGTTCACCAACGTCACGGGCGATTTCTCCGACTTCGCCGCGCTCGAACTCAACCCCGACAACGCGGACGAATACAAAGCACCCACCGGCTGGGACGCGATCAGCGAGCGCACCGAGATCATCAACGTCCGCGGCGGGCGCCCCAGGCGCGTCACGGTCCGGACGACCGCGTGGGGCCCGATCGTCAGCGAGGACGCCGACGGGAACCCCCTCGCCCTGCGCCGCGCGGACATCTCGCCCGAGCCCATCAATTTCGTGCTCCTCGACTTCGCGACCGCGTCCTCGCTCGAGGAGGGCGTCGAGATCGCGCGGGCCTGGCGGGGGCCGCCGCAGAACGCGCTCATCGCCGACGCACAAGGTCGCATAGCGTGGGCGATGACCGGCTACCTGCCGGCCCGTCACGCCACATCGGGGCGCTCGCCCGTGAACCTCGCCGAGGGGCAGGGGTGGACGGGGGAACTGACGCCGCAGGAGCGACCGACCATCATCGATCCCGCGAGCGGCGTCTTCGCGACGGCGAACAACCGCACCGTGCCCGCGGGCGTCGCCCCGCTCATCGGGACGCAGTGGGACCTCGGCGCGCGCGCGTCGCGCATCCACGAGCTGATCCGCACGCGCGGGTCGGTCCTCAGCGAGAAGGACCTGCTGGCGATCCAGCTGGACACGAAGGTCGCGGTGTACGCCGCGTTTGTCCCGTATCTGCTCGACGCGATCGACGTGGATGACCCCAACAAGCGCCTGCGCTACGCCCGCTCCGTCATCGCGCGATGGAACGGGCACGCCGACGCCGACAGCCGGGAGTACCGCCTCGTGCGATGGGCGTCCCGGCGGGTGATGCACGCGGCGATGTCCTCGTTCTATGCGCGCATCTTCGAGAGCGAACCGGCGTGGCCGCGCGGCACGGCGCTCGAGTACGTCGAGCCCGCGCTCCGCCTGCTGGAAGAACAACCGCTCTCCCGCCTGCCCCGCGGCGCAGACTCGTGGCGCGACCTCACCCGGCGCGCCGTGGAGAAGGCGCTCGACGACATCGCCAAGAGCGACGACCCGCGCGTGGAAATCCCGTGGGGCGAGCGCATCCCGCTCCGCATGACGCACCCGCTCTCCGGGGCGCTCCAGTGGCTCGCCCCGCAGCTGGACATGCCCAGCCACGCCCAGCACGGGGACGTGCTCGCGGTCCGCGTCGCGACGCCGACAATCGGCGCCAGCCAGCGGATGGTCGTCAGCCCCGGGCGCGAGCGCGAGGGGATCTTCCACATGCCCGGCGGGCAGAGCGGGCACCCGATGTCGCCGCACTACCGCGCCGGTCACGAGGCGTGGCGGGACGGCAGCGCCACGCCCCTGCTCCCCGGCCCGACGGCGTACCGCCTGACGCTCAGCCCTGCGCCCTAAGGGCCGCAGCGCGTACCATGGGCTCGTTCGAACCGAGAGACAAGACGCGCCCGTGCGCCCGTTCGATTGGAGAGCCCCATGGCCGGCAAGTACGAGATCAAGAAGACCAGCGACGACCAGTTCATGTTCAACCTCAAGGCTGGCAACGGGGAGATCATCCTCACCAGCGAGCGCTACACCGCCAAGGCGAGCGCCGAGAACGGCATCCGCTCCGTGCAGGAGAACTCCCAAAAGGACGAGCGGTTCGACCGCCTCGAGTCCAAGTCCGGGCAGCCCTACTTCAACCTCAAGGCGGGCAACGGCGAGATCATCGGGACCAGCGAGATGTACTCGTCCGAAGCCGCCCGCGACAACGGCATCGCGTCCGTCAAAACCAACGGCCCGACCACGACCATCGACGATCAGGCCTAAGAGTCAGCGCGGGTCGGACGTCAGCGCCGCCCGGATCGTGCGCTCGGTCTCGGCCTCGAGCAGATCCGCGGCGAACCGCATCGCCTCCTCCGCCGGCGCTCCCGGCGGGGTGATCGCCCGGTAGGCCTGGATGCCGGCGGCCGCGGCGGCGGCATCGGCGCCCTCACCGAGCGCGCCAACAAGGGCGATCGCCATCGCGCCCGCTTCCCGCGCGGCCGTCGCGACCGCGTGCACGAGCTTGCCGCTCGTCGTCGTGGAATCGAGACGCCCCTCGCCCGTCAGCACGATGTCCGCCTGCTGCGCGCGCACCAAACCGCACCGCCTCGAGCACCAGCCCCGCCCCGGGGCGGATCTCGGCGTCGAGCATCGCCGCGAGCCCGAACCCCAGCCCGCCCGCCGCGCCGGCCCCCGCGGCGTTCGGGTCCGCGCCGAGCCCGGCCTGCGCGCACCGCGCCGCGAGGTTGGCGAGCCCGCCCTCGAGCTGTTCGATCTGCTCGGGCGTCGCGCCTTTTTGCGGGCCGAAGACCCGGGCGGCGCCGCCGGGGCCCAGCAGCGGGATGCCCACGTCCGCGGCGACCGTGACCCGGACGTTCGCGAGACGGTCGTCGCGGGTGTTGACCGCGAGGTGGGCGAGGCGGGAGAGGTCGTCGCCCACCGGGTGGGGCCGCTCGGGGGAGGTGAGCGGTCGCCCGTTTTCGTCGGTCAGACGCACGCCGAGGGCGCGCACGACGCCGAGGCCCCCGTCGATCGTCGCCGACCCGCCCAGCCCGACGATGACGCGCCCGCACCCCTCGTCGAGGGCGAGACCGATCAGCTCGCCAAGGCCGAACGTGGTGGTGCGCGCCGGGTCGCGCCGGTCCGTCGGCACCAGCGCGAGCCCGGCGCAGCTGGCGGTTTCCAGCACGGCGGTCTTCCACGGCTGGAGAGGCTTCGGGCTGCGCGCCAGCGAACCGGAGGGGAGGTCGAGCGCGGTCTCGACGGCCCGGCGCGCGACCTGCCCGACCGGGACGTCCGCCCGCTCGGGCGCCTGCCCGCTCAGCACACCCCACTCGGCCGTGACGGGCTCGCCCAGGGGTCCGGTGACGGAGTCTTGGCGCAGCTCGCCCCCGGTGGCGCCCACGAGCGCGCGCACGAAACCGTCGCCCCCGTCGGCGACGGGGCAGAGGTCGGTGAAGATCGCGGCGCCCAGCCGGCGCGCCGCGTTCTGCACGCCGCGCTGCATCGCGGCCGCGGCCGCGTCGGCCGTGAGCGATTCCTTGAACGCCCCCGGCGCGATCAGCACCCGGAGGAAGTGGCGCCCGTCGCGTCCGGGGCGCACGCGGACGGTCGGCGCCGCGCCGCGCCCGCGGACGAGCCCCTGCTCCTCGCGCCCGCTCGTCACGCGCCGGACTCGTATTCCTTCAGGAACCCGAGGAACTCGCGCCGGTGCTCCTGCTCGTCGGCGAGGATCGTGATCGCCAGGTCCTCGGTCGCGGGGTCAACGTCCTGCGAGACCTTGATCACCTTCTCGTAGCCTTCGATCGCGGCCTCCTCGGCGGCGATGACTCCCTTGATAACCGAGAGCAGGTCCGTGGTGCTCGCGGGGGGCTGGAGCATGGTCTGCGTCCAGCGCAGCGACTGCGACCCCGGCACGCTCCCGCCGAGCACCTTGATGCGTTTGGCGAGCAGCTGGGCGTGCCCGAGCTCTTCCTGCACGTCCTGTGCGAGCGAGTTCTTGATGTGCTTGGCGTGGAAGCCGTCGAGGTTCTCGGAGTTGGCGATGTAGTTCGCGACCGTCTCGATCTCGGCGTTGTAGCAGGCGCAGAGGGCCTCGATGATGGCGGCGTTCTGAGCTTCGGTAGCGGGCATGAGATCTCCTTGCGTGCGAGTGAGATGGGATCCTAGGCCGAGAGATAGATGGTTTGGCCGGCTTCGTCGTCGCGCTCGCCCAGGACGCACTCGGCGATGAGCGCGGCGACCCGGTCGGGGTCGAGCGTCTGGTTCTTCGGGATGACGTCCTCGCGGAACAGGGCCCGGAGCATCCCCGTCTCGATCGCCCCGGGGGCGACGGTGAAGCCCCGCACGCCGCGGGCGCGTCCCTCGTTCTCGATCGAGCGGGTGAAGCTGTCGAGGGCGCACTTCGAGGCGGCGTACGCGAAGAACCCCGGGTACGGGTCCTTCACGGCGACGGAGGCCACGTTCACGATCCGCCCACGCCCGGCGGCGAGCATCAAGGGGAACCCCGCGGCGATCAGCGCGCCGGGCCCGATGGCGTTCACCGCGAGCACGTCGCGGAGCAGCTCCGCGGTCGTTTCAGAAATGGGAACAAGCGGGGCCGTTCCTGCGTTATTGATAATGGCGTCCAGACGCCCGAACTCCGAGTGGGTCCGAGCGACCAAGGCCTCGGCGGCGCCCGGCTCGGCGAGATCGGTTGGGACGACCAGGGGCGGCTCCCCGGCGCACGCCGCGGCGGTTTCGTGCAGCGCTTCTGCTCGGCGTCCCGCGAGCGCGACGCGCCAGCCGCGATCGGCGAGACGGGCGGCGACGCGACGCCCGACGCCCGAGCCGGCGCCCGTGACGATGGCGACGGGGTGATCAGAACGGGGGGGTTCGCTCATGGCGGGATCCTCCGGGGGCCGATGTTCGATAAGGTGAGCGACGTCGCCTGCCCCGCGACAGGTCAGAGTAGGCGCTCTGAAAGGGCCCGTGCATGACGACGACCGCGAAGCCACCCAAGAGCGGGACCGAACTCCAGGGGAACCTGACGTCGCGCTACGGCGCCGCGGCCCCCCGCAGCATGACCAAGATCCTCGCGACCCTCGGGCCCAGCACCGACGCGCGAGAGATCATCCGCAAGCTGGTCGATTCCGGCGCCTCGATGTTCCGCCTGAACTTCTCGCACGGGAGCTTCAAGGACCACGCCCAGCGCCTCGGCGCCGTGCGCGCCGTCGCCGAAGAGATGTCCCGCGCCATCGCCGTCGTGGGCGACCTCCCCGGGCCCAAGATCCGCGTCACCCGCGTGCCCGACGGCGGCATCCACGTCGAGGCGGGCTCGGACATCCTCTTCCGCGCCGGGGTGGACGAGGCGATCCCGGGCGACCCGCCCGTCTTCGGCTGCACCTACGAAAAACTGATCGACGAGGCCGAGCCCGGGCACCGCGTGCTGATCAACGACGGCGCGATCCGCGCGCTCGTCGTCGAGCGCGAAGAGAGCCCCGAGGGCCCGCGCCTGCGCTGCCGCATCACCAGCGGCGGCCTCGTGTCGAGCTCCAAGGGCGTGAACCTGCCCGACAGCGAGATCAGCGCCCCCGCGATCACCGAGCGCGACTGGGAGTGCGTGCGCTGGGCGGTCAAGCACGGGCTGGACTACCTGGCGCTGTCCTTCGTGCGCCGCGCCGACGAGGTCATCGAGCTCAAGAGGGGGATCGCCGAGCTCTCGGGGATCAACCCCGACGAGGCGGCCCACGGCGACGCCCCGCGCAGCGAGATGACGCCCGTGATCGCGAAGATCGAAAAACCGCAGGCGGTTGAGCGGATCGACGAGATCGTCGAGGTCGCCGACGGGATCATGGTCGCACGCGGCGACCTGGGCGTCGAGATGGAGCTCCCGCTCGTCCCGATCATCCAGAAGCGGATCGTCGCGGCGGCGCACCTGCACGGCACGCCCTGCATCATCGCGACGCAGATGCTCGAGTCGATGATCGAAAACCCCTCGCCCACGCGGGCCGAGGTGAGCGACGTCGCCAACGCGATCCTCGACGGCGCCGACGCCGTGATGCTCTCGGGCGAGACCGCGGTCGGGAAACACCCGGCGCTGGCGGTCGATCAGATGCGCCGCGTCGCGCTCGCGACGGAAGAAGAACGCCGACGCCTCCCCGGGCGCTCGACCCCGCCGGCCCGCTTGCAGGAATCCCAGCACCGTCTCTCGGCGCTCGCGCACGGCGTGTGGCACGTGGCGAACGACATCGGCGCGAAGGTCGTCGTGTGCTGGTCGCAGACAGGGCGCTCGGCGCAGCTGCTCTCGCAGATGGGGATGCGCGTGCCGATCATCGCGTTCAGCTCCGACCGGCGCGCCACGCGACGGATGGCGCTCCTCGGCGGCGTGATCCCGGGCTTCGAGCCCGAGCCGCCGCTGCACCGCTCGGACTTCGCCGCGCTCATCGACCGCACGCTGCTCTCCAGCGGGCTCGCCAAGCCGGGCGACCGCGTCGTCGCGCTCTCGGGCAAGCCGTTCGGGATCGCGGGGGTCGAGAACACCATCACGGTGCAGGTGCTCGGGTCCGCCTCGCCGTCGTGAGGCTCACTCCGGGACGCTGAGGGTCCGGTTGAGGCGCTCGGCGCCCTCCGCCTCGATCACTGATAAACGCACGCTCTGCCCCGCGAGCTCGCTCGCCGCGCCCGGGTAGCGGAACTGGCGCACCGCGGACTCGCCCGGCGGGAGCGTGCTGACGGGCGCTTGCTGGCGCGCGTGCCCGGGCGCCAGCGACGCGATCGTCAGTGTGACGGGCTCGTCGCCGAGGTTGGTCACGATCGCGACGACGATGACGTCCGTGGTGTTGTGCAGGCGCACGCCGCCTTCGAGCGCGAGGTCGGCGATGCCGATGTCGATCGTGGGCTCGATCGTCAGGCGCGTGGTCTCGCGCGCGATGTTGAGTTCCGCTTCGACCGTGACCGTGTGGGCGCCGGCTTCTTCTGCGATCCCGAGCGAGATCTCGAAGGGGACGCGGATCGTCTGCCCGGGTCCCATCGTCAGCGGCTGCACGCTCGGGGCGAGCCGCCAGTGCTCGGGGCCGGTCAGACGCACGCGTCCGCTGACGTTCTCGTCCCAGGGGTTGGTCAGCACCAGCTCGAGCTCGCGGCGCGCACCGGCCGAGACGATGAACGAGGGTTCGATCTCCGCCGCGGACTGGAAGAGGAGCAACTCGGTGTTCACGCCCTCGACGAACACGGGGTCGGGCCCGAGCCGCAGGCGGTGTCGTCCGCCGGACTGCTCGACGGGGAGCTCGTTCCCGAAGAGGTCGAACGCGCGGATCGGGCCCTCGCCCAGGTACGCGTGGAGCACGGCTTCGTTGGGATCGGCGTACTCGTTCCACAGCGCGAGCGCGTCGCCGCGGGGGCCCGCGAGGATCAGCGCGTGCGCCCCGGCGGGCATGGGGAGCCGCCCGGCGACGCTGCGCCCGTGCAGGTGCGTCGCGAGCGAACGGATCGCGCCCAGCTCGGGGCGGGGACGCGGCGAGGGGCGGCGCTCGCCGGACCACGTCCACGGCGGGCGGAACGCGAGGCGGTCCACCGGGGCGCCCCACGTGTGGAGGGTCCGGATCGCGAGCTGGCGGACGAGCGTGTGGGGGTCGGCGTCGGCGTACGGGGCGATCAGGAGCGTGAGGTCGGCGCGCGGGGCCGTGGCGCGCCACGAGCGGGCGAGGTCCGCCCCGCCGCTGGGCGCGACCTGCGGCGGGAGCTCAAACGCGAGCGCGTCGAGGGACGTCGAGGCGGGCAGGCCCTCGTACGGCGACCACGGCGACGCGACGATGGGCTCCGGGGAGAGGCGTTCGAACGCGGCGCGGAACGCGTCGCGGCGCTCGGGGAGGTCGCGGACCAGCGAGTGATCGTCGCCCGTCGCGCCGATCTGCCAGCGCGACACGCGCTGCCCGAAGCGGGCCAGCGGGGGCTCGAGGTACGACTGCCACAGCTCTGACTCTGGATCGAGCGGGAACGCGAGAACGTCGTCGCTCGCGATGTGCAGGCGCTGCGCGACCCGGTCGGCGAGGCGGGCGATCTGGAGCGCGACGTCGAAACGCCGCTCGAGCGCGGACATCACCGCCTCTTCGAGGTGCAAGAACGCCTCGGGGGACGGATCCGTGGGGATCGCGATCTGGACGCCGCCGACCCCGGTCGCCGCGAGCAGGTCCGGGATCGCGGGGAGCATCTCGTGGGGTTCGTCCTCGCACGTGAGCGTCAGGCGCTTGGACTCCGTGGGGTCCGGCGCGCCCGGGGGGGCCCAGATGAAATCGAGCGTCGTCGATCCGACGCGTTCGCCCTTGGCCTCGACCTCGAGCGACACGCGGCGCCACCCGTACTCGTGGAGCTCGGGGGTCCACTCGACGTTCGGCGTCGAGGCGAAGAACACAAGGCGGCGCTCGGCGACCGTGTTCCCGTCGAGGTCCGTCACACGCAGCGTCCCGCTGAGCTGCTCGCCCGTGAGATCGCGCACGCTGATGCGCAGGGTCGGGGTCTCCGGCGCAACGATGACGTTGGTGGGGCTGTTGGTCGTCAGCTCAAGCCGGGGGATCTGCATGATCGCCAGGTCGTCGAACCACGCCGCGCCGTCGAGGTCGTCGCGCACGATGGCGCCGTCGTCGTCGGGCGCCCCGGCGGGCTGGGTGTCGGGCTGGAGGAGGAGCAGGTCCACCTGGACCCACGCGGCTTCGGGGTGATCGCCCCACAGCTCCACGCTGACGCGCTCCCACTCCCCGCCGGTGATGAGGAGGGGGGACTCCTGGCGCGACCCGCTGATGGGGCGGAGCTCGTTGTCGAGGAACCGGGCGACGATCCGGGCGCGGGCGCGGCTGAGCCCTTCTGTGCGCACGGCGGCCGCCACGATGTAATCGGCCTGCGGCACCACCGGGACCACGCCGCCGGCCAGACGCAGCGCGGCGCTCCCGCCCCGCGTCGGGAGCCTGACGCTCCAGTTGCCCCGGAACGGGCGGTCCTCGGAGAAGCCCGACTCGTTCCACGGCGGGAACCCGGGGCGTTCGATCCGCCCGGGCTGGTGCACGAGCCTCACCCAGTGGACGGGGACGGGCTCGGTGGTCTGGGCGCGTTCCTCGAAGTCAAAGAGCCGGACGAGGCGGTGGGCGCCGCTGGGGCGTTCGCCGCCGGCCGCGGCCGCGGCGAGGAGGGCGGCGATCCACGGGAGCAGGGTGAGACAACGGGGGCGCATACGGACCTATCGGACGTTCGCGCCGAGCGGGATGAAGGGAGCTCAGGCGGGGGGCTCGCCGAAGATCTGCCCCGACTCGATGTCCATGAGACGCCAGTCGGTTTCCTTGAGCATCCGGGAGATCACGGGCCAGGCGCCGTCCTGGTCGGCGACGGTCAGGGCGGCCTGCTGGATGGGGTCGCGGTCGTCCACCCAGGGGAGTTCGACGTGGAAGCCGGGGCCGAACGCGACGCCCATCGCCTCTTTGGAGCCGTCGGGGGCGGTGTTGAAGCGGGCGAGGGCGTCGAGGATCTCGCGCTTCGTGCCCAGGGCGTCGCCGCCGGGGTGGATCAGGATGAACTGCTTCGAGGCCACGTGTCGCCTTTCGGGGCGGGCAGTATGAACGCGGGGGCGTCGGGCGGCAAACCCGTGCGTTAGCTCTTGGCGAACCCCGCGGCGTCCCGGTTGGAGCGTTCGACGACGCGGTCGAACTCCTCGTCGGTCATCCAGGGGAGCGAGCGGATCTTGTCGCGGAGGTCGTCGGGCATGGGCTGCCCGCGCCGCTCGTGGGGGGCGCGGGTCTTCCAGGCGCCGTGCATCCAGAGGTACTGCTCGGGCGCGGCGCGGACCATCGCCTCGATGGCGCGCCGGTAGCGGGCGGTGATGTAGAAGAGCGGGTCGGGCTGGGCGTCCCACTCCTCGGGCTGGATCACGTCGAACACCTCGATGCGGTAGCGGATCTCGGAGGCGCCGGGCCACCCGAGACGCACGGCGTGCCCGCACACGAGGGGCATGCGTCGCTGCATCGCGACGAGCCCGATGGTCTTGTACGAGGACGCGAGGCGCCCGAAGAAGGGGACGAAGACGCCCTTGTTGCCGGCGTTTTGGTCGGCGACGAACCCGACGGAGCCGAGTTCTTCGGTGTGACGGAGCACGTGCGCGCCCCCGCCGAACTTGTCGATGAGCTGGAGCCCGCGCTCGGCGCGGGTGGCTTTGACCCAGTCGTCAACGGGCTTCTGGTTGAGGGGGCGGTAGAGGGCGGCGTAGCGCACGCCGAGGGAGGCGATGGTCGCGCCGAGGATCTCCCAGTTCCCGCAGTGCCCGGTGATGAGGACGGAGGGGCGTCCGTCCAGGAGCATGCTGATGGCGCCCTTGGTGACGCCGAGCTCCACGCGGGGGGGGAGCTGCCCGCCGGTGCGGGTGACGCAGATGCGGGGCGCCATGGCGAACTCGGCGCCGAGGGCGAAGAGGGTGCGGAAAGAGTCAACCGCGCACTCGCGCACGCGCGTCTCGTCCCACTCGGGGTAGGCCCACTCGAGGTACTCGATCGCGCGGTTGAGTCGCTTGGCACCCATGCGGCTGCGGGCGAAGGCCGCGCCGAGGGGACGGAGGGCCGCGACGGAGCGGTCGAGCCCGGCGATGTTCATGAGCGCGCCGATACCCCGGACGCCGGCGTAGTACCCCGGGTCGGCGATGTAGCGGTGGTAGAACGACTGACGCCGAACGCCCCGCTCGATCGCGGGAGCGGCGAGGCTCAGCGGTCGCCCCGCAGCCCGGTGAGGGTGAGGAGGCGGTTCTGGTTCAGCACGGGGATGCTCGCCTGCGTGGCGCGGGCGAAGAGGGCGTCGTAGCGCTCGACTTCCTGCTGCTTGGTGATGTAGAGCTGCTGGACGGGCAGGGGCGCGTCGAAGCCGGGCTGGATGGGCAGCTTGGGACGGTCGCCCAGGACGAGGAAGTCGGTGCGGCCCGAGAGGTCGTCTTCGAGGAGGCCGCCCCACTCGTTGATGAGGCCCTCGATGTCGTTGCGCTCCTGGGCGGTGGAGGCGCCGTCGCTGTCCATGTCGAAGTTGCCGAAGACGACGAAGCTGTACTGCTTGTCGGGGTCGTAGAGGGCGTTGGCGATGACGTCGCCGGGCGTGACGGGGTTGCGGTTGTTCTCGCGGATGACGCGGGCGACGGAGGAGGCCTCGTCGATGCGGATGATCTCGAGGGCGGCCTTGCCGCGGGGGTACTCGCCGTCGGCGTCGGGGCGGATGGCCCCGGAGTCGGTGTAGACCTCGAAGGTGAGGCCGAGGGTCACGCGGTCGCGTCGCCCGACGCCGATGGTGACGGTGCGGTCGCCGGGGCTGATGCCGATGACCTGCCCGTCCACGAGGGCGTACTCGTCACGCGGGGAGAGGCGGGCGCTGTTCTCGCCCTGGCACGCGGCGAGCTGGCCCTCGAGGATGAAGACGCGGCTCTCGAGGGAGGCGATGGTCTCCTGGAGGGCGGCTTCCTGCTCGCTGGAGGTGCGCAGGATGTCGTCGACGCGCTCGTTGTTGCGGTCGATGGTGTTGTTGAGGTCGCCGCGGTAGGACTCGACGTCGCTGGAGTAGTTGTTGACGTCAGAAGAGAGCGCGGCGATGGACGTCGCGTGCTCTTCGCGGAGGCGTTCGGTGAGCTGGGCCTGCCCGACGAGATCGCGCTGGGCCTTGACGAGCGCGTCCTCGAGGGCCGCGATGGTGTTCTCGTGCGTCTTGATCTGCGAGTTGCGGCTCTCGATGACGCTGGTCAGGGCGCTGACGTCGGCGCCGGCGTAGCGGTCGTCGCTCGCGAGGGTCGCGCGGAGTTCGTCGATGGTCAGCGAGTCGTCGCCCGCGGCGATGGTCATGGTGTCGCGGAGGGAGGAGTTGAGGTAGGCGACGAGGCTGGGGCGTCCGTCGGCGCGGGAGGCCTCGTCGAGGCGGGCCTCGAGCCAGTCCTGGTCGCGCTCGTCGGCGCGGACGATGTCGTGCATGTCCGTTCGCGCCTGCTCCAGTTCCTTGGTTGTGCTCTGCACGGTGCCGTAGAACAGGACGGTGGTGAGGAAGAAGCCGACGCCTATCGTACCGAAGATGATGACGGTGACGAGGGTCGGGAGACTGGCGGACGTGCGGGTGGACATCTGGCTGGCTCCGCGGGGGGGCGTGCGCGATGGAAGATCGGCCGACAGGATCGGCTCTGCCCCGGGGACGCCCCAAGGGGTCAGAAAGCTGTTCGTACCCCGGGCGGACCGGGTTCCGTCAGTGTCGCGGAGGGGTGTAGCAGCGTCAACCGGCGGGGGTCGCGGGGAGCAACCAGCCGTGGAGGGCGGCGGCGAGGCCCAGGAAGGCCGCGAAGCTGATCATGTCGGTGAGCATGATCAGGAAAACGGTCGAGGCGGTCGCGGGGTCCACTTTCAGGCGTTCCATGAGGATGGGGATGCCCGAACCGAAGAGGCAGCCGACGGCGAGGGAGACCGCCATGGCGACGGCGGCGACGAGCCCGAGGCGCCAGCCGTTGTCGATGACGCCCGTGGCGCCGAGGATCGCGATCCCGCCCGCGAGGAGGGCGCCGACGATAACGCCGGTGATGAGCCCGAAGATGGTCTCGCGGATGAGCAGGGCGCTGACGCGCTGGCGTCGGACCTCGCCCAGGACGAGGCCGCGGAGGGTGATCGCGAGGGACTGCTGCCCGCCGTTGCCCGCCTGGTTGGCGATCACGGGCATGAGGACGGCCAGCAGGGGGAGGGCCTCGATGGAGCCCTTGAACTGGAGGATGACGAGGGCGGCGAGGAGGGCGGCGCCCAGGTTCACGACGAGCCACGGGGCGCGGGCGCGGAGCTTCTGCCCGACGGTGTCGGTGACGACCTCGCTGGCGCCGGCGCCGACCTGCTTGAGGGCGTCTTCGGTGTGCTCGGCCCGGATGGCGTCGATGACGTCGTCGATGGTGACGACGCCCAGGAGGCGGTCGCCGACGTCGAGGACGGGGAGGGCGACGTGGTCGTAGCGCTCGAACTCGCGTGCGACGTCCTCGCGGTCCATGCCGGCGCGGAGGGCGACGAGGTCGCGGTCCATGATGTCGGCGATGGGGGTGTCGGGCTCGGCGAGCAGGAGGTCGCGGAGATTGACGACGCCGGTGAGGCGCCCGCGGTCGTCCACGCAGTAGACGTAGAAGAACTTGTCGTCGTCGTTCTTGCTCGAGCGGATGCGGGTGACGGCCTCGGCGACTCTCCACCCGTCGGGGATGCGCACAACGCGGGTGGTCATCAGCCCGCCGGCCGTCTCGGCGTGGTAGAGGGCGAGGGCGCCCAGAGCCGCGGCCTGGCGCGGGGGGAGTTCGGCGAGGATGGCGTCGGCGGCGGGCTTGCTGAGTTCCTGGAGGATGTCGACGGCGTCGTCGGGGTCCATCATGTCCAGGTAGCCGGCGGCTTCGTCGGCGGGGAGGTCCTCGACGACGCCGGCGGCGAGGGGCGCCTGCATGTGGGCGAGGGCGTCGGCCGCGGCCTCGTCGTCCATGGTGTGGACGACCTCGCGGGAGCTGTCTGGCTCGAGGGTCTCGAGGAAGTCGGCGGCGTCGGGGGCCTCGGCGGCCTCGGCCTCGCGGGCCATCTCCTCGGGGGCGGCGCCGTCGTCAACGAGCTGGGAGAACCGCTGCTCGGCCTCGGTGTCGACGCCCGTCGGGTGCTCGCGCACGACCGTTTCGGTCTCGCTGGCGTCGCTTTGGGGCTCGAACTCGTCCGGCATACGCATGATGCTACGGTGTTTGGGTGGGCGGCGCGGCGCCGCACGACGCTGGAGCAGCGATGGAACGCCTTCCCATTTCCGTCTACATCGTCGCGCAGGACGAAGAAGACCGCATCCACCACACCATCGCGAGCGTGCGCGACTGGGTGCGGGAGGTCATCGTGATCGACTCTGGCAGCCGCGACGGGACGGTCGCCCTGAGCGAATCGATGGGGGCGCGCGTCGTCGAACGCGACTGGCCCGGCTACGGGCCGCAGAAGGTGTACGGGGAGTCGCTGTGCGCGTGCGACTGGGCGATGCCCCTCGACGCCGACGAGGAGGTCAGCCCCGCGCTGCGCGAGAAGATCCTCGCGGCGTTCGCCGGCGCCGAGCCGGAGGAGGCGGCGTTCGAGCTCCCGCTGGTGCTGCAGCTGCCCTTCGCGACGCGCGTGCCGCCGGCCGCGAAGAAGTTCTGGCGCATCAAGCTCTACGACCGCCGGCGCGCGCAGATGAACCCGGACACCACCCCCGACGACCCGCTCGACGACACGGTGAAGGTGCGCGAGGGGCGCGTCGGGCGCCTCGACGCCCCGCTCGTGCACCGGTGCTTTAAGTCGATCAGCCACCACATCGCGAAGAACAACCAGTACACGACCGACCAGGCGGAGGACCTGCATCGCAAGGGGCGGCGCCCGGGGGCGGTCACGATCGTGACGGCCTCGTCGCTGGCGTTCTTCAAGGCGTACGTCCTGCGCCGCGAGTGCCTGCGGGGGATGGACGGGTTCGTGGTGTCGCAGATCTACGCGTTCCAGCGGTTCTCGCGCCTCGCGAAGGCCCGCGAAGCCTTTCAGCGCGAGCGCGCGCGCGAGGACAGGGCGTCGCGGTAGACGTCGAGCGTGCGCGCCGCCATGCGATCGAGCGTGTACTCCTTCCTGGCGCGCGCGAAGATCGGTTCGAAGCTCTTGAGCAGGGCGTGGGGGGCGCGGATCGCGAGGTCGAGCGCGGCCCGCAGCGACGGGGCGTTCTCGGGCTCGGCGAGGGCCGGCTCGGGCAGGAGCTCCGCCATCACGCCCACGCGCGTCGCGACGACGGGCGTCCCGACGTGCAGCGCTTCGACGAGCGTGTAGGGGAAACCTTCACGGCGCGAGGACAGGACCATCAGGTCTGCGCCGGCAAGAAGAGCGGGGATGTCGTCGCGCCAGCCGAGGAAGCGCACGCGGTCATCGACGCCGAGTTCCACTGCGAGGGCTTCGAGCGCGGCGCGTTCGGGCCCGTCGCCGGCGATCGCGAGGTCGGCGTGCAGCCCGCGCCACGAGCGAAGGAGGATGTCGTACCCCTTGACCGGGGCGAGGCGCCCGACCGCGAGGGCGACGGGGTGCGCGCCGTCGAATCCGCACGCGCTGAGCGTGCCCGCTCGTCCGGCGTCGTCGGGCAGCGCCGGCGGGTCGATCCCGTTGGGGATGACGGCCGCGTCGTCGCGCTTGAGGCGTCGGGCCGCGGCGTTGCTGACGGCGATGAGCGCCGCGTGCCCGCGGTAGGGGGCCGGGTCGCTCTTGAGCCCGTGCGCCGTCGCGACGCTGATCGGCGCGCCGCGCGCGGCGCGCATCGCGCTCTTGACCATCGCGGCGGCCTTCGAGCCGTGCGCGTGCACGACGTCCGGCGCGTCGGCGAGGACGGCGCGACGCAACGCCCACAGCACGTCGGGACGTCGGCGCGAGCGCGAGAGATCGAGCGGGATCGACCGCACGCCCGGCGCCAGACCGTCAACGATGCTCGCGTGGGCCGCGACACCGACGTCTGCCCCCGCGGCGCTCTGGGCGCGGGCGAGGTCGGCGACGTGGCGCTCCATGCCCCCCGCGCCGGCGCCTCCGATGACGTGCAGCACTCGGATCGCGTCAGCGCTCACTCGCGAGCTCCCCGTACATCGCGAGGATCTTCTCGAGCATCTCCTGCTTGGTAAATTTCTCACTGGGCGGGACGGTCTGCCTGGGTGCGACGAGCGCCGCCGCGGCGCGCTCCGCGAGCGCGTCCTCATCCCCGAGGGGGACCGCGCCCTGCGGGTAGACGGCGCCGAGCACCTCGCCGACGCCGCCGTGGTCCCAGCCGAGCACCGGCGTCCCGAGGCGCAACGCCTCGAGCACGCTGCGCCCGAAGGACTCGGGCTTGGACGAGAGCGAGACGACGAGATCGCTGATCGCGGCGATCTCGCGCGCGTCCGAACGGTGGCCCGTGAAGGTGATCCGGTCGCTGAGGCCTTCCCGCTCGACGCGCTCGCGCAGCTCGCGGGCGTAGGCGAGGCGGCGGGGGTCCTCGCCGCCCACGATCACGCCGTGCGCGTCGGTGTCGCGCAACCGTGCAAGAAGCGTGAGGAATTCGTGGTGCCCCTTGAGGCGCGTTAGTCGCCCGATGATGGCGATGAGGCGCTTGCCCGCGAGGTGCGGGAACTCGCCTTCCCACTCGCGGGTCCATTCAGCAGACGGGCGGAACCCGTGCGGGAACTCGCTGGGATCGACGCCCCGGTGGATGACGCGCACGCGCTCGCGGGGCGTCGCCGGGTAGTTCTCGAAGATGTACTGTTCCGCGGCGCGGGAGACGGCGACGACCGCCTCGCCGCGGGTCATGATCGCGCTGTACCCGCTCACGGAGTGCAGCCCGTGGACGGTTGTGACAAAGCGCGGGCGGGTGCTCGCGGGCATTTTCTTCCATGCGAGATGAGCGACCCACGCTGGCACGCGCGAGCGGGCGTGCAGGATGTCGGCGTGGGTCTCGCGGAGCACGCGCCGCAGCGGGCGCACGGCGCGGAGGGTGAGCGGCGATTTCGCGGCGACGGGCAGCGTGACGTGCTCCCCGCCGAGGCGTTCGAGCTCGTCCACGAGACCGCCGCCCGCGCTGACGACGATCGCGCGGTGACCGCGCTGGGCGAGGGCCTCGGCGACCTCGAGCGTGCCGCGTTCTACGCCCCCCGCGTCGAGGCGCGGGAGGATCTGCACGACCGTCAGCGGGCGGCTCACGCGCGGGGCTCCCGCGAAGGGAAGTAGCGTTTGAGGATGAGCTGCGCGCAGCGATCGGCCTCGTCGAGCGGCGAGGTCGGCGTCGCGAGGGCCGCGCCGCTGGTCCACGCGTCGTAGGAGGTCGCGAGCCCGAGCTCGCCCGTGAACTCGTCCACGCAGCGCGACACCCTCCCGCCGGAGGCGTTCCGGATCATCGGGAGCACGCCGGTGGCGCACCCGGCCGTCACCGCTTCGCAGAGCATCGAGACGCTGTCCTCCGTGACCCACGCGCGACCGGCGCGCGCGAGGCGCTCGCCGACCCATCCTTGGGGCGTTTGCGAGGGCGGGGTGACGCTGAGGTTGTTCGCGTCGATCGCGTCGAGCCGCTCGGACAGCGCCGCGGGCGTACGCCGGGACGTCGTGAGTTCCCACGCGACGGATGAATCTCGCGCGATGATGGAGCGCACGGCGCTCGAGATCGCCTCGGCGTCTGTGCGGTAGTGCTTGGAGTCCCCGCCGATGAGGATCACCCCCCGCGCGTCGTCGTGGTCGCTCGACGGGCGGACGTTCACGATGGCGCCCGCCGTCGGTTCGATGTTCGGCGCCGGGGCGGGGTCGTCGTGACGTGGGACGAGGCAGAGGTCGAACGCTGAGGCCCGAGCGCCGGGGCGCATGCAGACCACGAGGCGCCCGCCGAACTGTTTCTTGACGGCGCGAGCGGGGCGGTGGGTGGTCCGCCCGGCGCAGAGGATGAGATCGGGCGCATCGACGGCGGGCGTCGCGCGGCGCGGGAACCTGCGGAAGAGCCCCGTTGCGTGCGCCGCGTGGAGATCGTGGACGCGGGCGTCGGTGCGCCGCTCGATCCCCGCGACGAGCGCCCGGAGCTGGTTCGCGTGCCCGGGCTTGGCGTCGGTGACGGTCCAGATGATGAGCGGGTCGGGCATGCGGGGCGCCATTGTACGCCCGTCCGCGTGCGGCGCTACTTTTTCCGCAGGACGGTGTACATCGCGTGGAGGTCGTTGGCGAGGTCCATCCGCTCGTCCCAGCCGAGGCGGGCGCCCATCTCTCGTGCGTAATCGGAGTCGTTCACGTTCCATTCGAGGGCCTCGAAGCCGAGGCGCTCGCAGAGCGTGCGGTCGAAGGGGAAGCCGCCGGTCGCCCACGGGAGGTAGCGTTCCCCTTCGGGGTTCTGCGTGCCGTAGAGGTTGTAGACGATCATCAGCCCGCCGGGCTTGAGCGCGCTGTGCACGGCCTTCATGTACGCCTCGTCATCAACCCCGAGGTGGACGAGGAACCGCGGGTCCGCCTCGCGTTCGGGGTGGATGTACCCGAGCTTGAGCGTGTTCTTCGAGACGAAGATGTCGAAGCCGTCACCGGCGCGGCCCGCGAGGTCAGCGTCGCCGGGGTAGAAGCCGTAGAGCAACTCGATGGACCCGTCCGGCCCGTCCTCGTTGGGGATCCTCCCGGTGTCGCTGTCGTTGTAGAACACATCGAGGAGTTCGAGCACTTCCACTCCCACGCAGTGCGCGCCGTCGCTGGCGAGCATGCGCAGGTGCCCGATCCCGCCGAAACCGAAGTCGAAGACGCGCAGGCCCTCGGCGCTCGCGACGCCGTGGCGTCCGGCGAGATCGAACGCGCGGCCGTACGCGGCGGGAGTCCCGTAGAACGTGTTGTAGTAGAAGCTCTCGCCGAGCTCCATCCGCGAGAACGGTTCGCGTTCCTCGTCGCTCAGCGCGAGGGCGTCTTCCTCGCTCAGGGCGCTGCGGGTGGAGCGGTTGAAGTAGGCGACGCGTTCGTCGTGGACCTCGGGGAGGTCCGCCGCGGCGTCGTAGAACGCGCGGGCGAGGTCGGACTCGGCGAGGTCGCGGAGGGCGGCGGCGTTGTCGCGGACGACCTCGACCGGGCGCGGCTCGTCGGCTTCGGGCTGGGCGGCGACGAGTGCGGAGATGGCGATCGCGCAGGCGTGGAAGATCATTCGTGGCTCCCTGAGTAGTGAAAACGCCACGCCGGGGTTTCGCCCGGCGCGGCGTGTGAAGAACCGTCTCGCAGCTCAGCGAGCGACGATGTACGCCGCGTCGATCGCGCGGTCGATGCGTCTCCCGAGGTCCTCCGCGTGCGCCGACGCGTACGCGTCGCCGCCCCGCATGGACCCGAGCATCTTCTTGACCCGCGAGAGCTCAGCGGCCGCGAGGGTCGTGATGGTGCGGGTCGAGGCGCTGCCGTAGTCGCGCAGCAGCGCGATGTCGATGAGGCGCTCGACGTGCTCGCGCTGCAGGTTGCGCTGGAAGCTGTTGGGGCTCTTCCCGGCGTTCTTCCAGACGGCGTCGGTGATGGTCGTGACCACCTCGGCGAGCGGGAGCGCGTCGCGCCCGGCGCGGAACTCGTTGTCGTACACGCGCCGCAGGGTGGTGGGGTTCAGCACGAGCGAGAGCGCGGTGGCCTGAACGCCGCCGATCTGATCGTGCACGGGGTACGCGGGGTCGTCGAGGATCGTGCCGATGCCGGCGGCGTCCCACCAGTACTCCTTGCCGAAGTGGCGGAGCATCTCCGGGGTGAGCCCGAAGGCGTCCTCGTCGAAGCTGTTGGCGATGAGGAAGTCGAGCGCCTCGCGCTGGAGGTCGGCCGGGACGTCCTCGATCGGGTCCGGGGCGCCCTCGTCGCCCTTGTTGAAGGGGTTGACGTACGTGCCGCCGATGTAGCCCGACGCGATGATCAGCCCGTAGGTGTGCGTGCTGAGGATCTGCTGGTAGCGCTGGCGCGCGCGGGCCCAGGACTGCCCGTCGCGTACCTGATCGTCGAGCAGGTTCTCGCGCAGGCGCTTGACGAGCGCCATGCGCGAGCGGGCGAAGTCGAGCGGCTCGGCGCCCATGTCCCACGTGATCACGCGCGGGTCGGGCCCGAACGTCGCGATCTGCGAGCCGAAGCGGTGGTCGTGCTCGGTCGCGCGGGCCAGCACCTCGTCACGCGCGTCCGAGGCGCCGTAACCGAAGGCGATGGCCCACTTGTCGTAGGGGCCCACGCCGACTTGCATCCAGTCGCCCTGCTCGAGGGAGTCGTCGGTGTTGATGTTCGGGGCGGCGTACTCCATCACGGAGGACATGATCGGGCCGTCGTACCCGGGGGCGTTCATCTCCTCGAGGCTGCGGATCGTCGAGGCCGAGAAGTTGTGCTGGAGCCCGAGCGTGTGCCCGACCTCGTGCGCGACGATGTACCGGATCATCTGCCCCATGAACTCTTCGGGCAGCCCGTCGAGCATGTCGGCGCTCTCGGTCTTGGCGCCCATGAGCATGCCGGCGTCGAACGCCGCCGTCGCGAGACCCATGTTCATCGAGAGCAGCGAGCCCATGTGGCACGCGCTCATCATGTGGTTCTCGACGTTCGTGTCGTTCTTGGGAACGCTGAAGTCGGGCGCGGGAAAGAGCGGGTCTCCGGCCTCGAACTTCGCGAGCAGCTCGGCGCGGCGCGCCGGTTCGGCCAGACGCACGCGCGGGTCCCACGTCGGGTGCGTGTCGAAGAACGCGATCGTCTCGGGCGTCATCGTCTGCGCGACGACCTCCTCGGCGAAGTTCCCGAGCATCATCCACACCGAGCGCGTCAGCCCCTGGTGCCAGACGACGTCGGCGTCGAGGATCTCGCCCGTGTACGGGTTCGTTCGGCTCGGGCCGATCGCGTAGCCCTGGCTGGAGGTGTTCCAGCGGAAGAAGTTGAAGCGGGCGTCCTCGGGGTCGATGTCCATGTGGGCGCCGGACGTGGCGTCCTGCTGGTAGACCTCGAGCGCGCCGACGATGCCGATATCCTCGAACGCCTCGTTCCAGTTCAGGATGCCCTCGCGCACGTAGCGCCGGTACTTCACCGGCGTGGTGTGCTCGATGTACCACACGAGCGGCTGCTTGGGCGGGCTCGTCGTGAGGTCCGGGTCGGCCTTTTCGATGTTCCAGCGCGTGATGTAGCGGTTGATGACGTCGTCGAACGTCGGCTCCGCGAAGTCCTGGTGCCAGTTGTAGAAGTAGCCGACGCGGTTGTCCGCGGTGCGGGGCTCGTACCCGGGCGTGCCCTCGAGCAGACCGAAGTCGTAGGTCAGGCGCATCAGCTGCCCGTTCCCGTTGGGGACCTCGTACTCGGCGACGACGTTCTCCGGGAACGCCTTGCTCTTGGTCAGCGACGCGAGGCGCGGGTTCACGCCGGGGACGTACGAGCCGTACGGCGGGGGGGAAGTCGGGAAGAAGTCCGCGAACCGCTGCGTCATCATCGCGCCGAGGTCGATCACGGGGCCGCCGCCGGGCCCGGTCGTCACGATCGGGACGTCCACGACGACGCGATCGGTGTACAGGTCCGCGACCGAGCTCTTGGCCTGCCCGTTGTCGGTGCGCACGGTCAGGTTTGGCTGGATAAAGACGAGGGACTTCCCGACGCGCTTCCACTTGCCGTAGAAGGTGTTCCCCATCACGCCGGCGTGCTCGTCGCCGGCCGAGACGGTCGGGACCACCATGATGGACTGGGATTCGAAGTTCTTCGGGAGCTCCGCGAGGAGCTGCCCGGTCTTGTCGTCCTTGTAGAGCGTGTACAGCGGAGTCGAGCCGTCAACGGTCGAAACCACCTTTTCGAGCTCGCCCGCGACGCTGTCGAACGGGGGAAACTCCGGGGCCTTCTCGCCGGCGAGGGCGACGCCGGCGGACGCCAGCAGCGCGCCGATGACGACGCAGGTTCGGGACAGGGGGCGCGTGTTCATTAGTTCATCCTCACTCCGTCGAGTTCGTCTGGGCGGGCGCGATCGGCCCGGCTCACCTACTTCCTACCACGACGGGCGCGGGAGGTTGAGGTCAGCTTGGCTCAGCCCGCATCAAGCGAGCACGAGTCCCGTTTCCTGCTCCGGGCGATCCGCGCGTAGACCCTGCGCCCCGCGTGCGAGACCCCGGGGAGGTACATCGCCAGCGCGGGCAGGAACCCCAGCGGCGTCTGGAGCAGCGCCCGACGCACGGCCGGGAACCCGACAAGCAGATCCCCGCTCCGCGTGCGCATGGGCATCCCGTCGGGGACCGCCCCGAGGTCGGCGGGCAGCTCGCCCTCGGCGACGCGTGTCAGGTCGCGCCGCTCGATCCGTCCGAGCCAGTCGAGGCGTTTGAACCACCGCGACGACCCCCGGCACATGCCGCAGGCCCCGTCGTAGAAGATCACGTCCCGTTCACGCATGGCGGATTCAAGGCTCCTCGATGACCGCGAGCGCGATCTCGACGACGCCGTTCGCCCCGCCGCGCGTCCCGGGCTGCACCGAAAGCCGGAGCGTTTCACCCGGGGCGCCCGTCACACCGGCGGCGAGCGTCGCGACCGGGCGATCGGGCGTGGTGCGCGTGCTCAGCGCGTGGTCGCTCCCGACCCAGACCGAGACCAGCGCGTCGCCCCACTTGCGCGAGTCCGCCGGCGTGCGCGCCACTCCGACGATCGCGCGCGCTGCGCCGGTGAGTTCCCAGGACGCCGTGGCGGGCGAGCGCGCGGTCAGCCCCGTGGCGCCGGCGCTGACGCCCTCGCTCTGGGCGTCGGGCCCGCCGAGCTCGCGCACGCGGAGGACGCCGCGGGTGATCGCCAGCATCTCGTCAAGCCGGTACAGCCCCGCGCCGTGCGCCGTGCGCACCAGCACGCCGCCGGGGCGCGGTTCGATCGCCTCGGCGCCGATCACCCCGCCGTTGCGCAGCCAGAGACGGAGGCCCGGGGCCAGCGCGGGCGTCTCGCGCAGGCGCACCGCGCCGATGCGTTCCCACGGCACGCGGAGTTCGCCCTGCGTGATGCCGGTTCCATCGAGGCGGAGCGGGGCGTCGAGCCAGTCGCCGTTGCGCAGCGCCGCGCCGCTCGCGGGCGCGGGCGATCCGTCGGTTCGGATCGCGACCACGTCGGCGAGGTCCACCCGGCGCTCCCCGAGCCGGGGCGAGCGCCAGACGAGCGCGCCGTCGTCGATCGACGCCATCGCCCCCGGGAGCGTGTCCCCGTTCGCAAGTTCGAGCAGCCCCGTGACGTCGTCGGTATAGGGCGGGACGGGCGCGGTGAGGACGCAGGCGTCCCAGGGGTCGTCCGCGGGAAACGCGGCGTGGAGCGTGGTGTCCCCGCCCGCGAGCGCCATCCACGCGTAGCGCACCGTGGGCGCATCGGGCGGCGGCGCGCTCAGGGCCGTCGCCGCGAAGACCACCGCGGCGTTAAACGTCCAGCGATTCCACATCGAGCGCGTGGTCCTCGATGTACTGACGGCGCGACTCGACGTTCTCGCCCATCAGCGTGGCGAAGAGCTTGTCGGCGTCGCTGGCCTCGTCCCAGTTGACGCGCAGAAGGGTGCGCTTCTCGACGTCCATCGTGGTCTCCCAGAGCTGCTCCGGGTTCATCTCGCCGAGGCCCTTGAACCGCTTGATCTCGATGCCGCGCCGGCCGACGTCGTGGAGCGAAGAGAGGATCGCGGGCACGTTCGCGGCCTGCATGATCGCGTTCTTCGCCTCGCCGTCTTCGCCCTTTTTACCCGCCGTGCGCCACGCGTACTTGGTGGGCAGGCGCTCGCCGGTGACCGCCTCTTCCTGGTAGAGCGCGTAGTCCGCGGGATCAACGCCGGCCTCGAACAGCTCGCCGATCAGGCGCACCAGCTCGCGGTTCTCGTGGAGCTCGCGGATGGTGACGGTGGGGCCGCGCTGCTCGTCGGTCGGCTCCAGGTCCTCGGCGCCCTCTTCGACGAGGTCCGCGATGCGCAGCCCCTCGCGGGCGACGATCGCGTGGGCTTCTTCTTCGCTCCACGCGAACGCGTCGCCGCCGGGCCACTGCAGACGCAGCGTGGGGAGGCGCCCCTCGCCGTCGGGGTCCTCGTCGCGCGTCGCGAGCAGGTCGGGGAAGGTGACGCCGCGGCGCTCGACGACTTCGACGAGCTCGCGCAGGCGTCGCAGGCGCTTGACGAGGCGGCGCAGGTCGTCGCCCTCGATCTCGCGGACGATCGCCGGCCCGCCGTCGGGGCCCGTCTCGGCGAGGTCGCGCACGAGCAGCGTCGCGTGCTCGAGGCCCAGCTCGGTCAGCACGTCGTCCATCTTCGCGTCGTTGAGGACGTACTGCGACTGCTTCCCGCGCGTCACCTGATAGAGCGGAGGCTGCGCGATGTACACGCGCCCGCGCCGGATCAGCTCGTTCATCTGGCGGAAGAAGAACGTCAGCAGCAGCGTGGCGATGTGCGAGCCGTCAACGTCGGCGTCACACATGATGATCACCTTGCCGTAGCGCAGCTTGGAGACGTCAAACTCCTCGCCGATGCCGCACTTGAGGGCGCTGATGATGACCCGGATCTCCTCGAACCCGAGGATCTTGTCCAGGCGCGCCTTCTCGACGTTGAGGATCTTGCCCTTGAGCGGCAGGATCGCCTGGGTGTCCACGTCGCGCCCCTGCTTGGCCGACCCGCCCGCGGAATCACCCTCGACGATGAAGAGCTCGGAGAGCTCGACGTCCTTGGTCTTGCAGTCGGCGAGCTTCGCGGGCATGGAGCCCGACTCGAGGGCGCTCTTGCGGCGCGTCAGCTCGCGGGCGCGGCGCGCCGCCTCGCGCGCCTGCGCCGCGATGACCGCCTTCTGGCAGATCTTCTTCGCCTCGCTCGGGTGCTCCTCGAGCCACTCGTCGAGCTTCGCGCCGACGATCGACGACACGAACCCCTCGATCTCGGTGTTGCGCAGCTTGCCCTTGGTCTGCCCTTCAAACTGCGGCTCGGGCAGCTTGACGGACACGATCGCCGTCAGCCCCTCGCGCAGGTCGTCGCCCGAGGGCGTGGGGTCTTTCTCTTTGACCAGCCCGTTCTTCTTGGAGTAGCCGTTGAGCGTGCGCGTCAGCGCGGTCTTGAGGCCCGAGACGTGCGTGCCGCCGTCGATGGTGCGGATGTTGTTGGCGAACGAGAGCAGCGACTCGGAGTACCCGTCGTGGTACTGCATCGCGATCTCGCACTGGAGCGTCCCGTTGACGGTCTCGCTCTCGCCGATCAGGTGGATCACGGGCGTGACCACGTTGCGCGCCTCGTTGAGGTGCGTCGCGTACGCCGCGAGACCGTCCTCGAAGCGGAACGCGTCGCGCTTGGGCTCGCCGTCGACGCCGACGCGCTCGTCGGTCAGGCGGATCATCACGCCCGGGTTCAGGTACGCCAGCTCGCGCAGACGCGAAGAGACGGTCGCGTAGTCGAATTCTGTTTCTTCGAAGATCTCGTGGTCGGGCTTGAAGGTGACGCGCGTGCCCGTCGCCGCGGAGTCCCCGCCCTCGAGCTCGCCGATCACGCGGAGCGGGCGGTCCACCTTGCCGCGCTCGAAGCCGATGATGTGGTTCTTCCCGTCCCGCCGGATCTCGACCTCGACGGTCTCCGAGAGCGCGTTGACGCAGGAGATGCCCACGCCGTGCAGCCCGCCGGACACCTTGTACGCCGAGGTCTCGCCGCCGAACTTGCCGCCCGCGTGCAGCACCGTCATCACGACCTCGACGGCGGGCTTGCCGTCGAGCTGGGGGTTCTGGTGCTTCATCGGGTCGACGGGGATGCCCGAGCCGTCGTCGGTCACCGAGCACGCCGCGTCGGCGTGGAGCGTGACCGAAACGGTCGTCGCCCGCCCCGCCATCGCCTCGTCGATCGAGTTGTCGACGGCTTCCCAGATCAGCTGGTGCAGCCCCGCGATGCCGGTGTCGCCGATGTACATGCCCGGGCGCTTGCGCACCGCTTCCAGGCCTTCAAGCACACGGATCTGCTCGGCGCCGTAATCGCCCTTTTTGGCGCCCGGGTCGGCGTCGGGAACCTGCACTTCAACGGGGTCTTTGTTGGTCATCGCCTGGCTCATGGCTCCCTCTTGGAGTCGGGCGGCCCCCCGTGGGGCCCCGACGCTCCGAAGCAACCATTGTAGGCGAAATCGCGCCCCGCCACCGCCCGAGACGGGCGCCGACCGAGCGCCGCTTTACTCGACGATCGCCACCCGGCTGACGCCCTCGGCGAGCATCTCGTAGACCATGTTCACGTCGTCATCCAGGAGGCGCACGCAGCCCATCGAACGCTGCTGCCCGATCGAACTCGGGTCCACCGTCCCGTGGATCCCGTACCCAGAGAGAGCCACCGTGTCCGGGTCGGTCCCCTCGAGACCGATCCAGCGCTCGCCGATCGGGTTGTCCGGGTTGTCGGCGCTGAACCGCTCGCCCGTGCGCGGGTTCACCCAGTGCGGGTTCACCAGCTTCGAGTCCTGACGCACGATCCACTCGCCCGTGGGCGTGGAGTCCAGCTCGCCCAGGCCCACCGGGAAGGAGCGGATGAAGACCGCCCCGCCGCCCGCGCTCGTGGGGATCTCGGCGTAGACGTCCATCCGGTAGTCGCTCTTGTCAACGATCGCGTGGAAGGGGCCCTTGACGATCTTTAGCGTCTGCCCCACCCGGATGCGCCGGGGGTCGGAGATCTGGTTGATCCGCTGGATAAAGCGCCAGTCCACGTCCGCGCCGGTCTTGCGCGAGATCCGCGACAGCGCGTCGCCGCTCTCGATCACGTACCGGCTCACCAGCGGGTCGTCCGAGGCGATGGTGGGGGAAAAGAGCAGGCGGTCGTTGATCGAGGAGATCTGCGCGCGCAGCGAGCTCTTGTCGCCCGGCGCCGTGCGCTCATCGAGCAGCGCTTCAGAGAGCAGGCGACGGGCGTCCACGAGGCGGTTCTGCTCGATCGCCTCGTACCCCCACATGATGCGCTCGCGCACGTCCTCGGGGCTCGAGAAGACCGGGGTCGCGACCGCGTCGGGGTTCTCGTCGGGCGCCTCGTACCAGGTCTCGTCCTGGCGCTCGGGGCGCTGCGCGGCCCGGCTGATCTGCTCGCCCAGCGTCGAACGCGGGGCGGTGTCGCTCGAGGCGATCGGCTGCCCCATCCGGAAGACCGGGGCGCTGTCGATCTCGGGGGCGGCGGCGATGGTGTTCGCGGCCTCATTCTCCCGCTCCTCGTTCGTCGCGAGCGCGGGGGTGGTCGCTTCGGGCTCGGGGAGGAGCGCGGGGTCGGCCGTCGCGTCGCCGCCGTCGGCGATCTCGGTGTTCTCGGCAGACGAGGGCGTCATGAACAGCCACCACGCGCCCGCCACCAGCAGGAGGAGTACGAAGAGCATCCCGAAGCGGCGCGTGCGGCGGCTGGCGCTGACGGCGCGAGAGCCGCCGCCCGCCGCGAGCCCGGCTCCCGCCGCGCATGCTGATCGGGGCCCGTCGTGTCTGCGATGAGAGAGTCATGTCCATCCTCCTGCGTGAGCCAAGGCGACAGGGTAGCCGCCCCGAACCCCTTGGATCGGCTCACGCGCGCGGATCCCTCCCGCACGCCCGAGCCGCCGAGACTATCGGTCCTCGTATCGGCCTCTGACGCCTCAGCCTGAGCGTTGATCCGAGAAAACCAGCCCGGATTCCGTCACGATCGCGTCCACCGCGGCGTCGTGCGTCCCGACCGGCACGCGCTCCGTCAGCTGCGCGTCGAAACACACCCCCACCCGGCGCACCGAGCGCGGCAGCGCCCCGAGCGCGCGGTCGTAAAACCCGCCGCCCCGCCCCAGCCGTCGCCCGTCGAGATCGAAGGCCACCCCCGGCACGAGCACGGCCGCCAGATCGTCGGGCGCGATGATCCCGCCGCCCAGCGGCTCGCGCACCCCGTGGCGGCGCACCTCGACGTCCCCCAGCGAGCCCAGGCGCATGGGCTCGAAGGTCCCGGCGTCCCAGTCGCACCGGGGCGCCGCGACGCCCGCCCCCGCCGCCAGCCGGGCGGCGATGAACGCGTCCAGATCGACCTCGTTCGCGTCAGCGAGGTACACGAGCACCGTCCCGGCGTCAGCGAGCAGCCCGGCGAGGGTCTCGCACACGGCCGCGGCCGCGGCGGACCGTTCGCCCGGCGCGAGCGCCCCGACGCGCGCGCGCGCGGCGGCTCGGGCCAGCGATTTCGCTTGCAGAAGGGCGTCGCTCATCGCGCACAGGGTATCGTGCCCCGATGCCCCACCACGCCGATCCCTGGCTCACGATCGTCCTGCACGAGCCGGAGATCCCCAACAACACCGGCGCGATCGGGCGCACGTGCGTCGCGACGGGAGCCGGGCTCCGATTGATCGAACCCATCGCGTTCGACACCAGCGAAAAAGCCTGCCGGCGCGCGGGGCTCGATTACTGGGAGCGCCTCGCGCCGACGACGCACGCGAGCTGGGACGACTACCTGCGCGAGGCGGCGCCCCGGCGCACGTGGTTCTTCACCACACGCACGGAGCGACCCGTCTGGGACGCCGCGTTTAGCCCGGGGGACCACCTCGTCTTCGGCAAGGAGACCGCCGGGCTCCCCGCGGAGCTGCTTGACGCGCACCCCGAGCGGACGCTGACCCTGCCGATGCTGGCGGGGGAGCGTTCGCTGAACCTCGCCAACGCCGCGTGCGCGGCGCTCTACGAGGCGATGCGTCAGACGATCGACGCGGGCGGCGCGTCGCTGAACGCGGGCCGGTTCACCCCGCGGGGTTGATCTCGCTCACGAGCTCTTTCGCGCGGTAGACGGTCGAGAGCGCTTCGATGATGGCCCGCGCGTCGACGCTGACCGAACGCCCGCGCTCTTGCGAGAAGATCGTGCTCCACAGGAACGAGTAGCGGTTCCCGTCGAAGACGATCCCGACCAGCTCGCCGTCGCGGTTGATCACGGGGCTCCCGGAGTTCCCCCCGATGATGTCGTTGGTGGACACGAAGTTGTACGGGGTGTCGGCGTTCAGGCGGCTCTTGGCGAGCGTCCACGAGCGGGGGAGGGCGAAGGGCTCCACGCCGCCGCGCGCTTCCTCGTGGGCGAACGCGCCCCCGAGGGTCGTGAAGGCGCCGAGGTCCGTGTCCTCCTGCGTGTAGGGCTCGATCGTCCCGATGGAGAGGCGCAGCGAGAACGTCGCGTCCGGGTACACCGAGTCGCCGAGCACGTCGAACTTCGCCTGCGTCAGCTTGGCGTACCCCTCGGTCCGCGGCGCCTCGACCTCGCGTTCCCAGCGCTCGCGCACCGCGCGGCTGGGCCCGTCGAGCGCGAGCGCCAGACGTACCATCGGGTCATCAGAGGACTGCACGCTCGAGACGCCGCCCTCGAGCAGCTCGCGCCGGTACTCGATGTCGAAGAGACGCGTGCCGCTCACGAGCTCGCGCGCCCGGTCGCTGGCGGACTTCCCGCCCAGCGCCCGGCGCACGACCGGGTGCTCGCCGCCGAGCAGCGCCGTCATCATCCCCAGCCCGCTCGCGACGCGGTCGATCTCGAGGTTCACGTCGATCGCCCGCGTGGTGAACAGGCGGTCCTCGACCTGGGCAAGCCGGCTGTCGCGGTACTCGGGCAGACGCTCGCCGCTGGGCTTCTCGAGCTCGCTCGTCAGGCGCACCAGCGTCTCGGCGAACCCGAAGAGGTCCGACGTCAGCGCGGTGCGCCGCCACTCCAGCGCCGCGTAGCGGGTGAAGATCGCCGCGGCGTTCACCTGCGCCTCGCTCACGAGGTCCCACGCGTCGCCGTACTTCAGAGTCAGGTCGGGGTCGCTGGTGACGGCGTTCTTGAGCTCGTTCTCGTCGGCGAGCTTCTTCGCGAAGATCCGCGGGTCTTGCAGCGCTTCGAGCATCCCGCCGATCGCCTTGCGGCTGTTCTGCACGCGCATCAGGTCGGTTCGCGCCACGCGGGCGTTCTCGACCGAGCGGTCGCGGAAGACGTGCAGCTCGACCTCGCGCTTGTGGAACTGGCGCATCATCATCGGGAACTCGACGTCGCGCTGGAAGCGGATGTGGTCGGCGGTGTACGCCCGGCGCGTCGTGCCGGGGTGCCCGGCCATGAAGATCAGGTCGCCCTCGTCAACGCCCTCGGTCGTGAAGCGCAGGAAGTGGTCGGGCGTGACGGGCACGCCGTCCTCGTACGCGCGCACGAACGTGATGTCGAGGTTGTAGCGCGGGAACTCGAAGTTGTCGGCATCCCCGCCGAAGAAGCCGATCGCTTCTTCCGGGCAGAAGACGAGGCGGATGTCGTCGTACTTCTTGTAGCGGTAGAGGTGGTGCTTGCCGCCGCCGTAGAGCTCCACGACGTCCGAGTGCAGCCCCGTCTGCTCGAGCGATTCGGCTTCGATCGCCGCGATCGCCGCCCGGCGCGCCGTGGCCGCCGCCGCGGGCTCGAGCCCCTCGCCGGCTTTCTCGACGCGGTCGCTCACGTCCTCGATCTCGCGCAGGTTAAAGAGCTCGACGTTGGGCATCCGGCGCTCGTCGCTCCGGCTCCGCGCGAGGAACCCGTCGCGCAAGAGGTTGTCGTCGGCGGTGCTCATCAGCTGGATCGCGCCCGCCGCGACGTGGTGGTTCGTCATCACCAAACCGTCAGGCGAGACGAACGACCCCGAGCCGCCGGGGAACCGCACCGCGGCTTTCTGCACCTGCTCCAGCCACGCGGCGGAAGGGGCAAAGCCGTAGGTCGTCTCCAGGTACTCCAGCGGCGGCTCGTTGAGCAGCCACATCCCCTCGTCGGCGCGGGCGAGGGGGGCAAGAGCGAGAACGGCGAGCGCGAGAGCGCAGAGTCTGTGCAGCATGAGCGGGTCTCCTCGGAGAGATCGTACCGCTGCCGCGGGCGTGTGTTGCGATGGGTGAGGACGCTCTCTGGAGCGTCAGCTCGCGACGGCCGCGGCCCCTGAGGGCAGCGGGAACGCCGCGCACAGCTCCCGCACCTCGCCGCGGACGCGCTCCAGCACGCCGGCGTCGCCCGAGGAGGCGAGCACCTCGTCGATCCACCCGGCGATCCGCTGCATCTCGGGCGCCTTCATGCCGCGCGTCGTCGTCGCGGGCGAGCCCAGGCGCAGCCCGCTGGTGACCCGCGGCGGGCGCGGGTCGTTGGGCACGCCGTTCTTGTTCGTGATGATCCCCGCCGCCTCGAGCCACGTCTCGGCGTCGGCGCCCGTGAGCTCCTCGTCGCGGGCGCGGAGGTCGACCAGCATCAGATGATTCTCAGTCCCGCCCGACGTGATGCGGAACCCGTGCCCGATGAGCGCGTCGGCGAGCGCCGCGGCGTTGGTCACCACCTGCTCGCAGTACGTCTTGAACTCGGGCTTGAGCGCCTCGCCGAACGCGACGGCCTTCGACCCGATCACGTGCATCAGCGGGCCGCCCTGCACGCCCGGGAAGAGCGAGCGGTTGATCTGCTTGGAGAGGTGCTCGTCGCTGGTGAGGATGAGCCCGCCGCGGGGCCCGCGCAGCGTTTTGTGCGTGGTCGTCGTGACGATGTGCGCGTGCGGGAAGGGGGAGGGGTGCACGCCCGAGGCGACGAGACCGGCGATGTGCGCGATGTCGGCCATCAGGTAGGCGCCGCACTCGTCGGCGATCTCCCGGAACCGCTTGAAGTCGATCACGCGCGGGTACGCGGAGTAGCCGCAGAGGATCGCCCGCGGTTTGTGCTGCGTGCAGACGTCGCGGACCGCGTCGTAGTCGATCGTCTCGAACGCGTCCGAGCGCGGGTCCGACACCAGCGGGTAGTGCACCGGGTTGAAGAACTTGCCCGAAAAATTCAGCTTCATCCCGTGCGACAGGTGCCCGCCGTCAGAGAGCACGAGCGACGCGAACGTGTCGCCAGGCGACATCATCGCCATGAACGCCGCCATGTTCGCCTGCGCCCCCGAGTGCGGCTGCACGTTGGCGAACTCACAGCCGAAGAGCGCCTTGGCCCGCTCCTGCGCGATCGTCTCGATGGCGTCGTGGTGGACGCAGCCGCCGTAGTAGCGGGCGCCCGGGTAGCCCTCGGCGTACTTGTTGGTCAGGCACGACCCGATCGCGTGCTGTACCGCGGGCGAGACGTGGTTCTCGCTGGCGATCAGCTCGATCGTCTCGCTCTGGCGCGTCGCTTCCTTGGCGATCAGCGCAGCGATCTCCGGATCGTGCTTCGTGAGGAGATCGTGGACGGCGTCGTCGGCGGGGTGTGCGGCCATGGGGTGCTCCGGGCTGGGTCGGGAGCATCATAGAGGCCTTCGCGCCAGCGTCGCGTCACGCCTCGACGGGCTGCTCGATCGGGAACCCGTGCCACTTGGACGCGAGCTCCACCCGGCTGTGCACGTCGAGCGTGCGGTAGATCATCTTCGTGTGGTCGTGCACCGTGTGCGGGCTCTTCCCGAGCACCCGCGAGATGTCCCGCTGGCTCATCCCGGTCGTCAGCAGCGGCACGATGGGGCGCTGCGAGGGACGCAGGCGGGCCAGGATCGCGGCGCGCCGCGCCTCGGGCTCGGCCACGCGGTGGCGGTACACCTCAGCGAGCAGCGACGCCAGCAGCGGGACGTGCGAACGCAGCAGCCCGACGTCGCCCGCGAAGATCACCCGGACCTCGCCGCTGACAAGGTCGGACCCGTACTCGGCCGAGGCGAACAGCTCGTCCTCGTGCCACACCGCGGGCTGGGCGCAGGCGCGTTCCATCCACGGGCTCGATGCGCCGTCTTCGGGGTCGAGGGACGTCCCGGCGGCGGGCGACGACGCGCCCGAATCCATCGCCGCGACGGCCGCGCGGGTCAGCCCGTGGGCCGCCATCGCGCACGCGACGCTCTGGCACCACGCGTCGGGGCCCGGCGCCGAGTTGGTCAGGGCGTCCGACACAACGCGGTTGATCCATGCCGCGGGTGAGATTCCGTCAGTACGAGTCACCATGTTCATTCCTCACCGCCGTGCCCAGCGGCACGGCCACTCGTAGCGACCGACCGCGCGCGTACGAAGCGACGCGCCGCCGACCCGCGAACTATCACCCAGCACTATACAACGTCACGTCGAGAACGCGGTCCCAGAACGCCGTCTTCGCTGTTGGCGGGCGCTAACCACCCCGCGCCTACGACGCGTCCAGCTCGACCGACGCCAGCGCTGTGGCGCTCCAGGAGGCCTCCTGAGCGCTCGGCGGGTCGCCCAGATTCACACGCAGCGCCGCGCCGCGCTCGTGGTCGCTGTTGAGGATCACGCCGCGGTTCGCGAGGTACTCCGCCCCTGTCTCGGCTTTTTCGTGTCCCAGCAGGAACAGCTCCACGCCCCACGCCTCCGCCAGGCGGTCGAGCGTCTCGGGCTTGTGCCCGCGCCCCCACACCATGAGATGGGCCGAGCCCTTGCGCGGCTCGTAGTCTTCCTCGCGCAGCGTGCGGTCGAGCACGCCGGGGTCGAACCGGTCGAGCACGCTCGGCGCCGGCAGCGAGTGGGCGCACAGCACGCCGGCGCCCGTCCCGCGACCGCTCACCAGAGCCAGCGGCATCGAGCGGATGAAGTCGGCGATCGCGTCGTGGACCAGCGCGGCGTCCGCGCCGAAGACCTGGTCCACCCCGTCGTTGAACGCGTCCACCACGCGCACCCCGTCCTTGACGATCCCCGACCCGACGATCTGCGCCAGCTCGTGGTTCGCCAGCAGCGTGTGCACCTGCTCGGGACGCGACGCTTTGAGCGCCGCCGCCCGCGCCAGCGCCCGGTGGCTGAAGTCGAGCCCGCCCATCTGGAGCTCGCCGTGGATGATCTCGTGCAGCGTCAGGCGGCGCGGTTCCTCCGGCGTCGCCCGGTCGAGGCGCGCCAGCGACACCACCTTCGCGAAGTGGAACGGGTTGTCGTGCAGGTCGCCCGTCGCGAGCAGGATCCCGCGGGGCTCGCAGGCGTCAACGGATCCGGTTCGGCACGCGGCGTCTCGGTTGGCCTGGGCCCCCGCGCTGAACACCCCCGCCATGGCTTCGGGCGAGCGGGTGTCGATGCCGCTGAGCGGGTCGAGCAGGGCGGCGTCGGGCAAGGGTTCAGCCCGCCTGAGCGGCTTGACCGTCGGAGGTCTCGTCGTCCTCGGCGGCGATCTCGCCCGCGTCGCGACGAGCGTCGGCGAGCATCTTCGCCCGGATCAGATCCAGCGAGTCCGCGACCTTGTGCATCGTCTCGGGGCGGAGGTTCGGGTCCACCTGCACGCACGCCATGATCAGCTCTTCGAGGCGGGGCGGGACGTCGGGGTTCAGCTCGTGGATCGGCGTGGGCTTGTCGATCATCGAGTCGTCGAGGCTCGACATCAGCGAGTCGCCCTTGGGCATCGCGGTGGGGATGTGCGTCCCGGTGAGCACCCAGTACATCGTGGCGCCGAGGTTGTAGATGTCCGTCTTGGGCGTGATCGCCCGGCGGTGCACCTGCTCCGGCGCGATGTAGTCGGGCGTCCCCTGGATCCGCTCCTTGACCGTCCCCGAGGCGCACGACTGCCCGAGATCGATCACCTTCACGTCGCCCGATTCGGTGACGACGATGTTGTTCGGCTTCATGTCCGCGTGGACGTAGCCCGACGCGTGCATGTGCGCGAGGCCCGCGGCGACCTGACGGAACACCCCGATCGCGTCGATGATCGACTCGGGTCGCTTGGACTCGAGGCTGATCCCGTCCACGTACTCCATGAGCAGGTAGATCTCTTTGACCGTGAGCAGGGAGCGGTTCTTGACCTGCTTCACGATCCGGCGGAGCGCCGGGTGGTTCAGCTTGGAACCGATCTGGTACTCCTGCATGGTCTGGTCGAGGAAGCGCTGGTCCTTGGCCTCACGCTTCTGCACGTGCTTGAGGGCCCAGATCTGCTTCTTCTTGGGATCTTGAACCAAGTAGATAGCGGAGGCTGCGCCGTGCCCGAGCTGTGCGAGCACCGCGTACCCCGCGACCTTGGAGCCGACTTTGATCGGGTCGGGCAGTTTCAAGTGTTCCCCTGTGCCTCCTCAACGGCGTGCGAACGGAGAGGATATCGGTCACTCCGCGACCCCGCAGTATTGTGTCCGCAGCGGACGCACGCAACGTGGGTTTCTTTTCGGCGCGCCGCGTGACGCCCTTGAGAGGGTCGGGAACGGCTCAGCGGGCCGCGCGGGTCGCGAGGGCTGAGCGGACGCGTTCGCGGAACTCGGATTCGGGGAAACGGACCCCCGGGCTGCTCACAGGGGCCAGATCGCGGTGCGTCAGCACGTCGTCGACGCCCAGACCGAGCCGGTCGAGCAGGGCGCCCACCAGATCAGCCGAGCGGGACAGCTGCGTGTCGCCGAAGGGACGCCGGTCGCCGTCGCCGATGAGGCACACGCCCAGGTACCGGCGGTTCAGGGCCCCGGCGTTCTCGCCCGCGACGTGGGCCCCGGGGAGCTGGTCCAGCCAGCGGTAGCCGACGTGGATCTCGCCATCGCCCGAGCCGCGACCGTTCCCGATCACGAAGTGGTAGCCAAGGCCGTGCAGCCCGCGGGCCTCGTGGGCCGCGGCGACGTCGGCCGCGGAGCCGAGCATGCTGCCGGAGTGATGGATCACGATGCCGTCCCAGCGTCCCTCTTCAATAGGGGCGCGGGTGTCGAAGACCAGATCGATCGCGCTGGGACCGGACGCCGCGATGGGGCGGGCCAGCGCCATCCCGTCCAGACGGGGGGCGCGCGTGCCGTCGAGCGCCAGCAGGAGGCCGCCGACGCCCGTCATCGCGCCCATGAGCGACAACCAGACCACCTGAGCGCGCCCGAGGCGGCTCAATGTGTTCCGGATGGCGTCGGGTGTGATGGACATAGCTGGCGGGGGGCTCCAGAGCCGGCGGACTCTCGCGTCAGTGGGGAGATCGGCCCGGCGCGAGGGTCCTCTTGTGCTTTTTCTGCGGTTTCTCTTGATCGGGGGTCTGGTCGTCTCAGCGAAGGTTACCGGAACTCCCCGGGGCGCTCATCAGCGCCGCCGATCATTTCGGCTCGAGGCGCCCGCCGACGTTCGGATGACGACGCCCGAACTCGTCCAAAACGGACTGCGGCTCGGTCTGGTTCCGGACCTGGTCGAACCGCTCGAACTGCGTTCTGGGCATATTCGAGGGAAAGAGCGGCTTCTGGCACGCGCCCAGGAGGCAGCAGGCGCAGGCGAGCAGTACGGATCTGGCGGCGCGTCGTCTTCGCATCCCGGGATGGTACCGCGCCCGCGTCAGGCTTCGAGCTTGGGCATGGACTCGAGCACGCCGTCGATGAGGCCGTACTCGATCATTTCCTTGTCATCGAGCCAGAGGTTGCGGTCGCAGTCGTGCTCGATCTTGTCGTACTCCTGCCCGGTGGCGTCCTGGTACACGCGGTAGAGGCGCTCGCGGAGGCGGAGCATCTCGCGGGCCTCGATCTCGAGGTCCGTCGCCTGCCCCTCCATCACGCCGCCCAAAAGAGGCTGGTGCATCAGGTTGCGGGAGTTCCGCAGGGCGTAGCGCTTGCCCTTGGCGCCCGAGCACGCGAGCACCGACCCCATCGAGGCGGCCTGCCCGATGATGTACGTGCACACGTCGGGGGCGATGAAGTTCATCGTGTCCAGGATGCCCAGGCCCGCGGTGACCGAGCCGCCCGGGCTGTTGATGTAGAAGTGGATGTCGGACTTGGCGTCCTCGTTGGCGAGGAAGAGGAGCTGGGCGACGATGAGGTTCGCCGACTCGTCCATGACCGGCCCGCCGAGGAAGATGATCCGGTCCTTGAGCAGGCGCGAGTAGATGTCGTACGCCCGCTCGCCGCGGCCGGTGTTCTCGATGACAATGGGGACAAGTGTTGACATGTGCAGTGTTTCCAGCCGTCAGTTCGACGCGCCGGCCTCCTTCTTGGGGGCTTCCAGGACGTCGTCAACGAGGCCGTAGGCCTTGGCTTCCTGAGCGGTGAAGTACTTGTCGCGCTCCGAGTCCTTCGCGATCTGCTCGACGCTCTGGCCGGTGTGCTTCGCGAGGATCTCGTTCAGGATCGCCTTGGTCTTGATGATCTGCTCCGCCTGGAGCTTCACGTCCTCGGTCTGACCGAAGACCCCGCCGTAGGGCTGGTGGATCATCACCTTGGCGTGGGGGAGCATGAACCGCTTGCCGGGGGTGCCGGCCGTCAGCAGGACCGACCCGCCCGAGTACGCCCGCCCCATGCAGTAGGTGGCGACGTCCGAGGACATGAACCGCATCGTGTCGTAGATCGCGAGCGTGTCGTCCACCGACCCGCCGGGCGAGTTGATGTACAGGTTGATGTCGCGTCCGCGCTTCTCGTTCTCGAGGTAGAGCATCTGCATCATCACGCGGGCGGCGGAGGAGTAATTGATTTCCCCGATGAGGAAGACGACGCGGTTCTCGAGCAGGAGCTCGTCGATCGTCATCTCTCGGGTGCGTTGGTAGCTGACGCCGGCTGCGGGCATGAGGGTCTCCAGATCGTGCCCCAGAGGGGCGGTCGCGTCCGCGCGTCGCGATCGGGCGGTTCCCGGACGTGCGACGATGGTAGGCACGCCCCAGAGCGGGCGCCCAACCCCTATCGGCCCGCGCCGCCGCTGGCTTCAAACCGGCTGGCCATTGACGGGTCCCGACCGCGTTGCTGCCCTTCCCTGACTCCCGTAGGATGCGCGGTTCGTATATCAGAACGCCCCGCCGGGGAGCCCCGTGCCGATCACCGCCGTCATCAGCGACATCCACTCCAACGCCGTGGCCCTGCGCGCGGTGCTCGCGGATATCGAGACCACTGGCGCCGAGCGCATCATCTGCCTGGGCGACATCATCGGCTACGGGCCCGAGCCCCTCGCCAGCGTGGACATGATCGCCGAGAAGTGCGAGTGGGCCCTCCTGGGCAACCACGACTTCGCGGTCCTCTACGAACCCACCAACTTCAACCCGGGCGCCGAGGCCGCCGCCTACTGGACCCGCGAGCAGTTCGACGCCGAGCCAGACGAGAGCGCCCGCAGACGGCGCTACGACTTCCTCGGGCGCCTGCGCGTGCGCGTCGTCGAAGAGACCGGGACGTACCCGCTCCTGGCCGTCCACGGCTCCCCCCGCAAGCCCATCAACGAGTACATCTTCCCCGACGACGCCATCAACTCCTACGAGAAGATGCGACAGATCTTCGACCGCGTCGACCGCCTCGCCGTCGTCGGGCACACGCACGTCCCGGGCGTCTTCACCGACGAACCCGACTTCTACCCCCCCGACGAGCTCGGCAACTTCACGTACACCTTCAGCGAAGACGAAAAAGCCGTCATCAACGTCGGGTCCGTGGGCCAGCCGCGCGACCAAGACCCCCGCGCGAGCTACGTGCTCCTCTACGACGACCGCGTGGAGTTCCGGCGCGTTGAGTACGACATCGAAGCGACCGCGAAACAGATCTACGAGATCCCCAAGCTCAACGACTGGCTCGCCGACCGCCTCTACGAAGGGCGCTAACCCGCGCCTCCCCCCGCACCCCGCGGAGCCCCATGCCAGCAGCCGAACCGAACAAAGCCATCCGTCTCATCGTCCCGCTCGTCGTCGGCCTCTTCGGGCTGCTGATCATCATGGGCGTGTTCACGGGCAGTAAGACGTCCGCCCCGCCCGCCAGCGAGGAGAGCGCCCAGACCGAGACGCCCGCCGACACGACCGATGGCGTCGTCGCCGCCACGGCCGAGCAGCCCGTCGAGCCCGCCGCCCAGCCCGTCGAGTCAACGCCCGCCCCCAGCGGTGGCGCTGTCCCCGCCGATGACGCCCCCGCAGGTGCGACCCCCGCGGCCCCGGCCCAGGACCTCGGCGCCCTCCGCGCCCGCCGCCAGCCCGTCGCGCCCGCCCTCGCCCCCCTCGGCTCGGCGAACCCCGGCGGCGACTACTCGATGCTGCTCGAGTTCACCCAGGAGGGCGCCGGCGTCAGCGCGATCACCCTCGCCGATTACGCCCAGACCCTCGGCTCCTCCGAGCGCTACGCGATCCAGCGCCGCACCACGCTCCGCGCGGGCACGCAGGAGTTCACCGTCGCCGCCCTCGCGGCGCGCGCCGTGCGCATCTCCGGCGTCGCGGTCGACCTCTTCGGCTCCCCCGACGCCCCCGTCTGGCGCGAGACCGCGCCGGGCGCCTTCGAGGCCTTCGTCGAGACCGAAGACGGCGAGCCCGTCCTGCGCCTGACCAGGCGCTTCTCCATCGAGCCCGACACCTACGACATCCGCATCGCCCAGCGCGTCGAGAACCTCACCGGCGCGCCCGTCGAGTACCAGTGGATCCAGTACGGCCCCGTCGATCTCCCCGAGGGCGAATCGACCTACCTCCGCGACCCGCGGCGCGTGTGGTTCGGGCACCTCCTGCCCAGCGAGCAGGACGCCACCCGCCAGTTCGTCAAGCGCACCGACATCCGCGCGCGCCAGAAGATCATCGACAGCCCGATCGACAGCGCCGGGCTGCTCTGGCCCCCGCCGACCGCAGAGCCCGGCGCCGAGGAACTCGTCTACGCCTCGCTCTCGAACCGCTACTTCGCGTTCGCCGTCCACCCCGCGATCGACCCGTCCGCGACCGGCCCGATCGACAAGCGGATGACCTCCGCCACCCGCGTCTACCGCACGCTCCTCGAGGGCGTCCCCGAGGGCGAGATCGGGCGCGTGCAGCACGTCGTGCTCGAGCTCCACGCCCCGGCGCGCACGCTCGCCGCGGGCGCCAGCGACGACCTCTCCCTCGCCGCGTACGCCGGCCCGCTCTCGCGCCGCATCCTCGCGAGCGAAACGCTCTACGACCGCCTCGGGCTCGACGCGCTGATCGTCTACAACATCGGCGGGCCCTGCGCGTTCTGCACCTTCCAGCCGCTCGCCCGCGGGCTGCTCTGGTTCCTCGGCGTCTTCCACGATTACATCGTCTTCGACTGGGCGCTCGCCATCATGGTGCTCGTCGTCTTCGTCCGCGGCGCCCTGCACCCGATCACCAAGAAGTCCCAGATCCGGATGCAGCGCTTCAGCAAGCAGATGCAGGGGCTCGCCCCCAAGCAGAAGAAGCTGCAGGAGAAGTACAAGGACGACCCCAAGCGTCTCCAGCAGGAGATGGCCCGCCTCATGAAGGAAGAGGGCATCGACTTCACCGGCGCCCTGGGCTGTCTGCCCATGTTCCTCCAGACGCCCGTCTGGATCGCGCTCTACGCGATGCTCTACTACGCCTTCGACCTCCGCCACGAGCCCGCGTACTTCGGGCTCTTCCAGCAGATCAGCAACGGGTCGTGGGGCTTCCTCGCCGACCTCTCCGCGCCCGACCGCTTCATCGACTTCGGCCGGGCGATCGTCACGCTCCCGATGCTCGGCGAGATCAGCTCGATCAACATCCTGCCGCTACTCCTGGGCATCGTCTTCTACATCCAGCAGAAGTACCTCACGCCCCCGAGCTCCGCGACGATCACGCCCGAGCAGGAAACGCAGCAGAAGATCATCAAGCTGATGATGGTCGTGATGTTCCCGCTCTTCATGTACCAGGCGCCCTCCGGCCTCTCGCTCTACTTCATCACCAACTCCACGCTCGGCATCCTCGAGAGCCGCTACATCCGCGCTCACATCGCCAAGCTCCCCGAGCCCGAGCCCAAGAAGCGCAAGCCACGCCCCGAGGGCGCCGGCCCGCAGCGCCCTCGCAAGCGCGTCCTCAACGAGAGCTCCTCCGGGTTCAAGGACCGCAAGAAGAAGCGCTGATCCCGCCGTGGTCGCCCCGTGATCACCACCGGCACCATCGTCGCCGTCGCCTCCGCGCCCGGGCGCGCCCACCGCGCTGTCGTGCGCGTCTCCGGGCCCGAAACCCCCGCCCTCGTCGCGTCGATCGCGGACACCCCGTTCACCCGCGGCGCCCGGCGCGTCGCCCTTGCGCTGCACACCGGACGCGTCCCCGCGCTCATCTTCTGCTCCCCCGCGCCGCGCTCCTACACGGGCGAGGACACCGCCGAGTTCCTTCTCGTGGGGTCGCCTTCTGTCGTCTCCGCCCTGACCGACGCGATCGAAGCCCACGACGGCGTGCGCCCCGCGGGCCCCGGGGAGTTCAGCCTGCGCGCGCACCTCAACGGCCGGCTCACGCTCGACGAGGCCGAGGGCGTCGCCGCGATCATCAGCGCCACGAGCGCCGAAGAAGCCGACGCCGCGCGCCGCCTCCTCGCCGGGGAGGGGGGCGCCGAGGCCCGCGAGTGGGTCGAACAGCTGGCCCGCCTGCTCGCGCTCGTCGAGGCGGGCGTGGACTTCACCGACCAGGAGGACGTCGTCCCCATCCCCGCCTCGGACCTGCGAAGCGCGCTCGCGGGGCTGCGCGACGCACTCGCGGCGCGCGCCGCCGGGCCGGTCATCGAGGCCCCGCCCGAGGGCCCGCTCGTTGTCCTCGCGGGCGCGCCCAACGCGGGGAAAACAACGCTACTCAACGCGCTTCTCGGGCGCGAACGCGCCGTCGTCTCTCCCGAGGCCGGCTCGACGCGCGACGTGGTCATCGAGCCTGTTGTCATCCGCGGCGCCACCGTCCGCCTCGCGGACCTCGCCGGGCTCGATCCCGGTGCGCAGGGCGCAGACCTCGGCGCACAAGAGCAGGCCCGGCGCGCGATCGACGAGGCGGCGCTCGTCATCCATTGCGACCCCGCCGGGCGCTTCGAGCCCATCGCCGGCGCCGGGCGCACGCTCCGTGTGCGCACGAAGACCGACCTCGTCTCCGCGCCCGCCGCGGCCGCGGCCGCACAGCTCGGCGTCTGCGCCCTCGACGGGCACAACCTCGGCGCGCTGCGCGAAGCGATCGCAGACGCCGCCCTCGGCTCCCGCGACGCGACCCCGCGCCGACGGCGCGCGATCAACTCAGCGATCACGTCGATGGGGGAGGCGCTGGAGACCCTCGGCGCCAACAGCACGGAGCACGCGATCGATCACCCTGAGCTCGTGGCAGGTGCGATGCGAGCGGCACTTGACGCGCTGGGCGAGCTGGCGGGCGACGTCTCGCCCGACGAGATCATCGGGCGGGTCTTCGCCGGGTTTTGCGTGGGGAAGTAGGGAGCGACTAGAGCTCGTCGTCGAGCTTCGCGATCGAGGCGTCGAGGAACGTGTCGAGGTAGCGGTCCACGAAGGACTGCACCGCCGCGATCGTGCGCTCGTGGTCCATGCCCCAGACGCACACGGAGAGGTCGTTCCACTCGAGGTCGGCCTGGATCAGCAGCTGGTCCTCGACCACGAAGACGCTGGAGAGCTTGTCGCCCAAGAACGCCGAGAGGGCGTTGACGCCGGGGCCGCCGATGCTGATGGTCGGGCGGGTGCTGATGGACTCGTCGTTGAGACGCCAGACGTCCGAGCACACGACGGGGTCGAGCGGGGCGTCGTCGCCGAAACGCTCGGCGAGCCGGCGCGCGATCTCCTCGCGCAGCATGTACGCGAGGGGGCGGTCGCCGACCTCGGCGCGGAGGTGGGCGCCCACGACGATGAGCAGCAGGCGGTCGGTCTCGATCCGCGCGGGGCCGAACTGGATGTCTGGGGTCGTTTCGATCGCTGGAGTTTAGCGGGAGCGGAGGGCGTTGACGGCGCCGGGCAGGGAATCGAGCAGCTCGGACGCGAGCATCCCGCCGTCGGCCGCGTACGACTCGCCCCATTCCCGGGCGGCCTCGGCGTGGGCGGTCACCGCGTGCTGCGCGCACGCGAAGAGGCCGATCGCCCCGCCGTGCTGGGCGACGAGCCCGGCGATCGCGCCCGCGAGCACGTCGCCCGTCCCGCCCGTCGCCAGCTGCGGCAGCGTCGCCTCGTGCTCCCACACGCTGACCCCGTCCGCGACGACCGTGCGCGCCCCCTTGAGGACGACGATCACCCCGAGAAACCCGGCCAGTCGACGGGCGTGGTCGGGGGTGGGCGCGGGGTCGAGCCCGAGGCTCTCGGCGAGACGGGCGAACTCGCCGGGGTGGGGGGTCAGGATCGCGCTGGCGCGCACGTCGCGCTGGAGTTCAGGGTGGCGTGCGAGGCAGTTGATCGCGTCGGCGTCCACCACGACCGGGCGCTCGTCCTGCACGACCGCCTGGAGGGACAGCGCGTCGGTCGCCGGGGAGACGCCGAGCCCGGGACCGATCACGATCGCGTCCGAGGAAAGGAGCGCCTCGCTCAGGACGCGCGCGCCCTCGGCGGGGAGGATCTCGCCGGAGGCGTCGACCGGGATCGGGACGCCCGTCGCGGAGGGGGCGATGGTCAGCGCGGCGTCGATGATCGGCTCGGGCGTCGCCAAACGCGCCAGCCCCGCGCCGACGCGGAGCGCCGCGAGCGCGCTCAGGCACGGGGCGCCGATCATGCGCGCCCCTCCCGCGCAGCGCCCGCCGAAGACGGTCACGCCGCCGAACGTGCCCTTGTGCCCGCGCGGGTCGCGGGGGGGGAGCGCCGGGATGTCGCGGTCGGTGGTCATTCGATCGACACGACCTCGATCTCGAGCGTCCCGAGCACCGGGGCGATGTCCACGAGCGCGTTCACCAGCTCGCCGTCGTTCATCGCGCTGGCGCCCAGCGCGATGTGGGCGGCGTCGAAGGCGTCGCCGGGGAGCGTCGCGTCGAGATCAACCCATCGCCCTTGGATGTGCGCCTGCGTCCACGCGTGGTAGCCGAAGACGTCTTTCGCGCCCGCGAACGCCTGGGTGTACACCAGCCCGCTCATCACGCGGGAGGGGATGCCCTCGGCCCGGAGCATCGCGGCGAGCAGGACGGCGTGCTCCGTGCAGTCGCCTTCGCCCGTGCGCGCCACCTCGCTCGCGCTCGCGTACCCGACGCCCAGATGCTTGGAGGAGATGAAGCGGTGCACGAAGAGGCGCATCGCGGAGGCCCGTTCCATCGGGTTCTTGCCGACGCCCGCGACGGCCTGGGTTGCGAGCTGCGCGACAACCGCGTCGTCGCTCGCGAGCATGCTGGTGCTGGCGCGGTGCTCGGGAGCGGCCGGCGTGACGTCCTCGTGGGCGAGGTCCATCGTCACGACGACCGTGTCGCCGTCACGCACCGCGGTCTGGGCGCCGCCGCCGAACGCCGGGACGGGTTTCCCGGTGCTCGTCGTTAGGCGGTAGGTCGCTTTCTGCGCGCCGCGCGGGTCGGCGATCCGCACGCCGGCGGGCTTGACGAACGTGCTGGCCATCAGCTCGGGCGGGTCGAGCTCGCCGAGCGCGAGCTGCTTGTCCGCGGCGATGACCACCATCTGCATCGCCCCGAAATCCTGCACCGAACGCAGGATGTGCCCGTCGTGGTCGATGTGCTGCTCGGACTCGCTCCCGGGCAGCACCGAGGTCGAGATGCTCGTGCGCAGCGCCGGGACCGAACGCCCGAGCACCTCGATGTTCTCCTCGCCCAGCACCTTCAGCGTCGTCTTCACGGGAGTCACCCCGGTCAGCGGCGTCAGCGCGATCTGCGTGATCTCTTTCTCGCCCGCCGCGAGGCGCCTTTCGAGATCCGCGGACGCCGCGTAGGGCGTGAGCCAGTCGCCCTCGCCCCGCGGCATCGTCTGCGTGAACGTCTGCCCGCCGTTGGTCGCGGTCATCTCGACGCTGTCCTCGTGGAACACGAACGTCGTCGTGCTCGGGACGTCGCCGAGGCGCTGGGTCATCGACATCTCGACGGGCTCGCCGTCGGGCGTCTCGAGGAACGTCGTCTCGATCCCGGCCTGCCCGCGCATGGCGCCGCGCCCGAACTCCAGGTGCATCTCCATCGCGGTGCGGATGTTGGCGCCGTCGGGACCCGTGGTCTCGCGCATCCACCCGGAGCGCTGCCCCTGGATCTCGATGACGTACCAGCGCTCGCTCTCATCGACCCCGGCGCGCAGGAGGGCGGCGGGGAGCAGCAGAGCGAAGAGGGCGAGAGCAGGGAGCAGGCGTTTCATTGGGGTCTCCTGGGGCGGGCATCCTACGCCCTCTACCGTCGGCGCTTTCGCGGGCTTCGGTTAGATTGCCCGCCATGATCGACACGCACTGCCATCTCACGTTCCCGCAGTACGCCGGGCGTCTCGGGCAGGTGCTCCGCGACGCCGCCGACGAGGGCGTCAGCGGCGCGATCAGCATCGCCACGACCCACTCAGACGCGGCCAAGGCCCTGAAGATCGCCGAAGAATTCGACAACGTCTGGTGCAGCGCGGGCGTCCACCCGCTCTACAGCCACCAGGGCCCGCACGACTGGGGCGAGATCGAGCGCATCATCCGCCACCCCCGCTGCGTCGCCTGGGGCGAGCTCGGGCTCGACAACCACTACGACCAGCCGCCCAAAGCCACGCAGATGGCCGTCCTCGAAGAGCACCTCGGCGTCATCGCCCGCACCCTGCCCGAGGTGGACAAGCCCGTCGTCGTCCACTGCCGCGAGGCGTACAGCGAACTCATCCCCATCCTCGAACGCTCGGGCGTCCCCGCCGAGCGCTTCGTCTTCCACTGCTTCACGTCAGACGCCGACGACGCGCGACGGTGCCTTGACTTCGGCGCCATGCTGTCCTTCACCGGCATGGTCACGTTCAAGAGCGCCCACGCGACGCGCGAGGCGCTGAAGCTGGCGCCGCTCGACCGCATCATGGTCGAGACCGACTCCCCCTTCATGACGCCCGAGCCCTACCGCAAGATCAAAACGTGCGAACCCAAGTTCAGCGCGGTGACGGCCCGCCACATCGCCGAGACCCGCGGCGAGACGTGGGACACCTTCCACAACGCGATCAACGCGAACGTGGAGCGGTTCTTTGGGATCGTTAGCGCGTGAAGAGGTCGGTGATCGGGCGCCCCATCACGTAGCGGAGCGCCTTGGACATGAGGAAGAACGAGATCGTGATCCACATCACGTACTCCCAGAAAATGAGCACGTCCCAGATCTGGCTGAGCGTGAAGTAGTCCACACTGGTGAGCCGTTCGAGGTAGTTCTGCTCGTCATCAGACAGCGACACCTGCATCGCGTACTGCACAAGCACGCGCGCAGCGAATATCACAACAGCGACGGCGAGAAAAATTCCCCACCTAGCGAACGACGGGCGGGGGGTCGATTCCGTTCGATTTGCCATGCAACGATGTTACCCGCCAATAAACCGCGCATAAATACTCTTGGCTATCTTCGTGTCTGTCGTCCCGCCCACAATCGCCCGCCCTGTCGCGAAGACGTGCAGCGTGATCGGCCCCCATTCGCCGCTCTCGCTGGAGAACGCGCCGCGCAGGGCGCCGTTGGATTCGGCGAAGTCGCCGAAGGGGGAGAGGCGCTCGGCGAGGCTGTTCAGCTCGATCACACCGCGGCCGGCCGGGGCGATCTGCACGCTGCGCCGCCCGCAGAGCGACGTCACCTCGCCGACCTCGCCGTCGAGGAAGTCGAAGCGTCTGTGCGCGCAGCACGGGCAGTCGGGGTTCGTAGCGTTCGAGAGATCGACGCTGCGCATGCTGGGCGCCCACGCGTCGAGTTGGATGAGGCGTTGGTTCGCGGCGTCAGCGTTGCCCGAGAGCAGCTTGATCGCCTCGGCCGCCGCCAGATGCGCGACGGCGCCAACGGCCGGCCCGAGCACGCCCGCCGTGTCGCACGTGGGCTCGCTCCCCGGCGCCGGGATGTCGGGGAAGACGCAGCGCAGGCACGGCCCGCCCGGCACGACCGTCATCAGAGTGCCTCCCGTCTCGACCGCCCCCGCGCAGACGTACGGGATCCCCAGCGACACGCTCAGATCATTGAGCAGGTACCGCGTCTCAAAGTTGTCCGTCCCGTCGAGCAGCAGCGACACCGCCGACACAGCGCGAGAATCTCCGGCCCCCTCTCCCCCGGGGAGAGGGCTGGGGTGAGGGCACGTGGCGTGGCGGGGTATCGAACAGGCCGGCGCATGGGGTGAGCCGTCCTCCCTCTCCCCTAACCCCTCTCCCTCGGGGAGAGGGGGATCGGCAGATGCGATCCCCAGCGCCGTCGCCGACGAGAAATCCTCCACCACCGCGCGCACGTCCGCGCCCGAATCGATCTGCACGAGTCGGTCCCGCGCCGCCAGCGCCTTCGGCTTCGCCTCCCGCGCGTCGGCTTCCGTGTACAGCGTCTGACGCTGGAGATTCGTCAGTTCGACCACGTCGCGATCAACCAGCGTCAGCGTCCCGACCCCGGCGCGCAGCAATGACTCGGCGATGACCGTCCCCAGCGCGCCGACGCCAACAATGAGCGCGTGCGAATCGCGGAGCTTCTGCTGCCCGGCCTCGCCGATCTGCGCCAGGATAATCTGTCGGTGGTGGCGGTTCACTCGGAATCGTAGAGCGCCGCGCACCGCTCCAGCCGCGCCCCCTTCGCGTCCGCCACCGCGAACTCGCGGATGCCGCGCATGCACGCGGAGCCGTAGGCCCCGTCCTTGCGCACCGCGTAGAAGCAGACGTTGAAGTTGGGCTCGCCGCGGGCGTTGAGCAGGCGTTTGGCCTTGGTTTTGTCGGCGATGTGCTTGAGGGCGTAGAGGCAGGCGTCGGTCGGGTCGTCGCCCATCTCCATGCGCATGACGACGGTGCGGGCGCCGCAGATCTGGATGACCGCCTCGCCGCGTCCCGTCGCGCCCGCCGAGCCGACGGCGTTGTCGGTGTAGCACCCGGCGCCGATGAGGGGGGAGTCGCCGATGCGCCCGGGGATCTTCCACGAGAGCCCCGACGTCGTCGTGCACCCAGCGAGATCGCCCGCGCCCGTCAGCGCCGAGCAGTGGATCGTGCCGGTATGCGAGTCGAATTCGCCCCCTCTCCCTCGGGGAGAGGGCTGGGGTGAGGGCCCGGGCATGAGTGAGGAGTGGCGTTCACCGCGCTCGCCCGGGATATCGAACTCGTCTTCGTTCAGCCAGTCGTCGTTGCGGCTGTGGTTCGCCTTCCAGCGCAGCCATTTCTGGCGGGAGGCCTCGGTCAGCAGGTTTTCTTCCTTGAAACCAAGTTGGAGCGCGAAGCGTTTGGCGCCCTCGCCCACGATCATGCAGTGGTCGGTGCGCCGCGCGACCTCGAGGGCGACGGCCGCGGGGTTCTTGATGTTCTCGATCGCCGCGACCGCGCCGGAGCGGTGCGTGGGCCCGTGCATGACGCACGAGTCGAGCGAGACGACGCCGTGCTCGTTGGGGAGCCCGCCGTAGCCGACGGAGTCGTCGTTCGGGTCGTTTTCGTTGATCTCGACGCCCTTGACGACCGCGTGCGCAGGATCGACCCCGTCGCGGACCAGCCCGTGCGCACGCTCGACGCACGCGAGCCCGTTGCCCGACGCGATGACAACCGGCCCGCCGGCGCCGCGCGTGCGGGGCGCCTGGGCGAGCGCCGGCGATGCGGCAGCGAGGGCGGCGGCGGCGACGAAGTCACGGCGTTTCATCAGAACTTCTCCACCACCGGCAGGTCCCCGACCAGCGGGGTCACGTACTCGATGAACGCGTCGCTGACGTCGTTGGAGCCCTTGAGGTATTCCTCGGGCATCACGCGGGTCTTGCCCGCGACGGCCGTGAGCTTCACGACGCTGGGCTCGGCGCGGTAGGGGGTGGAGGAGGAACGCTTGATGGCGATGGAGCCGTCGAGGTCGCCCGACATCGCGATCTCCGCGGCCTTGGCGCCGCAAGCGCGCGCCTCGGCCTGGTCAACGGGCGAGGCGTCGGGGTAGCAACGCTGCATGTAGCCCAGCGTGTCGGCGCGCACGCGCGGGGGCTTGCCGCCTTCGGGGGTGAGTTTGTTGCGCAGGAGATTCGCGAGGAAGTCGCCCAGGGCGCCCGAGCCCGAGAGCTGCACGTTCCCGTGCGCATCGACCTCGCCGGTCTGCGAAAGGATGTGCGCGATGGACTCGCCGTCGGCGTTGTGGATGCCCTCGGACACCGCGATCAGGCAGCGCCCGCGCTCCGTGTACACCCGGTCCACGTCCGCGACGAACTTGTCGGGGTCGAAATCGCGCTCGGGGAGGTAGATCAGGTGCGGCCCGTCGTTCTCGCCCCGGCGCGCCAGCGCGGCCGCGGCCGTCAGGAACCCCGCGTGGCGCCCCATGACGACGTTGATCTTGATCCCGGGGAGCGACGTGTTGTCGAGGTTGTCGCCGGTGAACGCCTTGGCGACGAACCGCGCCGCCGAGGGGTAGCCCGGGGTGTGGTCGTTCTCCATGAGGTCGTTGTCGATCGTCTTGGGGATGTGGAAGCAGCGGAGCTCGTAGCCGGCCTCGTCCGAGAGCTCGTTGACGATGCGGCAGGTGTCCGAGGAGTCGTTGCCCCCGATGTAGAAGAAGTAGCGCACGTCGCGGGCCCGCAGGGACTCGAAGATGCGCTCGCAGTACGCGGCGTCGGGTTTGTCGCGCGTCGAGCCCAGCGCCGCCGAGGGCGTTTTCCCGATCCGGTCGAGCACGTCGGCGGGGGTGGAGCTGAGATCGACGTAGTTGTTCTCGATCATCCCGCGCACGCCGTTGCGGGCGCCGAAGATCGAGGTGATCGCCTGGTGGTTCTGCAGCGCGAGGACCGCGCCGACGAGGGATTCGTTGATGACGGCCGTCGGGCCGCCGGACTGGCCGATGACAGCGGCGCCGTGGATGAGGTCGGTGGGCATAGTGGTCTCCGTCGAACCGCCATCCTAGAGCGCCGAGCGCACAGCGGGGTACACTCCGCCCATGCCGCGAACCGCCCTTTTCCTGCTCGTGCTCGCGATGGCCGGGTGCCGGATCTCCGGTCCCACGTCCACCACCCTCGAACCGGACCGCTACGCCGAGGCGTTCGAGGTCGTGAAGGACGCTCTGCGCGAGCGTGGCTTCGAGCTCGAACGGGTGGACGCCCGGGCGGGGATCATCACGACGCGTCCTCAGACCTCCAGCGGGTTCTTCACGCCCTGGGTCGCCAGCGAGCGCCGCCCGCGCGACGAGATGGCTTCGAGCCTCCACCGCCAGCGCCGCGTCGTCGAGGTGCGGTTCCTGGGCGGCGAGGGCGACCGGCGCACGTCCCGCGAGCCCGTCACGGTTGATGTCTCGGCCCGCGTCGAGCGCGTCTACCAGCCCGGCGTCCGGACGCCCACCGCGAGCGTGCGCCTCCGGCACGTCAGCACGGACCCGACCCTCGGGGCGGGCGCGGAGGACATCTTCGCGGTCGATCAGGGCGCCGACCGGGCGCTCGCCGCGGAGCTCAACCGCCGGATCGCCGTCGCGATGGGGCTCCCCGAGCCGCGCGCCCGGCGCGCCGCAGGGCGCTCTGCTACAACCATGCCATGACGACGCCCAGCGCCCACCGAGCCGCACGCCAGGAGGTCGAAACCGCCCGCCTGCTCGGCGCCGACTTCGCCCCGCTCCCCGTCAAACCGCTCGAGGTCAAGGCGACCGCGGCCCCAGCGGCCGCGCCCGGCGGCGCCAAGGGGGACGCGCTCGAGGCGCTCCGCGTCGAGCACGAGCGCGAGTGCCCGGAAAAGGCGTTCATTTCATCGTTTACGAACATCGTCTTCGGCGAGGGCGACCCCGACGCCCGCCTGATGTTCGTCGGCGAAGCGCCCGGCGCCGACGAGGACCGCACCGGACGCCCCTTCGTGGGGCGAGCCGGGCAGCTGCTCGAGGGCATGATCAAAGCGATGGGCCTCTCGCGGGAGGCGGTGTACATCGCCAACGTCTTGAAGGTGCGCCCGCCCGGCAACGCCACCCCGACCCCGGCGGAGATCGACGCCTGCGGGCCCTACCTGCTGCGCCAGATCGAGATCATCCAGCCCGAGGCGATCGTCACGCTCGGCAAGCCGGCTACGTGTTTCCTGCTGGAGACGAACGACGCGCTCGGGAAACTCCGGGGGGCGTGGCACGAGGCCCACGGCGTGCCCGTCATGCCCACCTACCACCCGGCGTACCTCCTGCGTTCCTACACGCCGGAGAACCGGGCCAAGGTCTGGAGCGACCTGCAGATGGTGATGGAACGCCTCGGGATCTCCCCCGGCGCTCAGTAATCGTCAGCGCTTCCGAGACATATGACCTCTCCGTGGAACCCGCGGGCCCCAAGTCCGTATGAACCAGCGCCAACACCTTGCCCCCACGAGGCCCGGCGGCGCTGGGATCACTCCCGCCCGCCGGGCTTTCTTTGCGCTCGGCGTCGGGTGGGCGTGTGAGGGAGTGAGAAAAAAATCTACTTGGGCTCGCGGACCCGCCCGAGATCGAGGCGGGTGTCCGGCGGGAGCTGCTCGTACGACAGCAGGGACATCCCGCTGACGGCGCCGTTCTCGGAGTGGTACGTGACCTGGAAGCGGAGCTTGAGCACGTCGCCGATCTGCACGCCGTCGAGGTCGACGCCCTCGGCGGGTGGGAAGGGCATGACCATCGAGTTCATGCCCTCGGGCGTGGTCTCGCTGTAGTTGCCTTTGAACCCGGGGATGGGCTCGTGATGCACGAGGAAATCGTTCATCGGGAGCGCCGCCTCGGGGAGCATCTCGACGCGCCCGCGCGTCTCGTAGACGATCACGTTGGGCGTGCCGGTGTCTTCCTCGGGCGCACGGCCGCCGCAGGCGCTCAGCGCGAGCAAGCCGACCAGCAACGCGAGACGCCGAAGCATCAGGCCGTCTTGATATCGAGGAACTGCTCGACCGAGCGGAAATCGCCGGCGAGGTGCGGGATGTAGGTCATATCCCACGTCGCGCCCTGCTCGACGCGCACGACCTTCGCGGGGTGCTGACGCACGTACCAGCGACGACCGCCGCGGGTGCGGATCGGCGTGTAGCGACGGCGACGGTTCTGCGCCCGCGTGAGCGCGCCGCGAGCGGTGACGTTCTGACGCATCAGACGCTCGATCGTCTGCACCTGATCCTCGCGGCGCGGAGCGCTCGTCACCGAGACGGTGATCTTCTGACCGGGCTTCATGGAATCAAAGGTGGTGGACATGGCGTGGCCTTCAAAGCGGGGTGCGTCGTCGCGTCTGGGGCGGCTCCTCCCACCGGAGCCGAGCCGAGGATCATACTTCACAATCGTCCCCACGCCAAGCCCGCTCGCCCGGCTAGACTCCGCCCTATGAGCGATGCACCCAACCCGTCCCCGACCCCCGCCGCCTTTGACCCCGACGCCCGCCACCACCAGAAGCCGCGTCTCCGCCCGGTGCGAGGGTTCATGACCCAGCACGAGGGCCGCCCCATGCTGGGCCTCGCCGACGCCCAGCAGGTGTCCGACAAGATGGTCTTCACGCCCCCGGCCGTCCAGACCGTCCTCGGGAAGCTCGACGGCGAGCACGGGCTCGACCAGATCATCGAAGAAGTCGGGCTCGGGCTGACCCGCCCCATGCTCGAGAACGTCGTCGCCCAGCTCGACGACGCCGGTTTGCTCGAGGGCCCCCGTTTCGAGGCCCTCTACGACGAGCTCAAGGCCCAGTTCCAGTCCGCCGAGCACCTCCCCCCGGGTGCCACGGCCACGATCGCCGACCGCCTGGTCATCATGGAGCACGGCGAGGGCACGACCGACGAGCAGAAAGCCGCCGAGGGGCCCGCGAAGCTCGCGGCCCAGTTCGACGCGTGGATCGATCAGGCCCTCAAGTCCGCCGCCGACCCCAGCTTCGACCGCCTCCCCAAGGGCGTGATCGCGCCGAGCATCGACTACATGATGGGCTGGCCCAACTACGCGGGCGTCTACGGGCGCATGCGCGTCGTGGACCCGCCTAAGCGCGTCGTCATCCTCGGGACGCACCAGGCCGGCTTCTCCACCGGCGTCTGCGGCTGCGACAAGGGCTTCGAGACGCCGCTGGGCATCTCGCCGCTGGCGCAGGACCTCTTCGACGCGATCACCGCCGAGCTCGGTCCCGACGCCACCGCCAAACTCCTCGAGCACCGCTACGACCACGAGCGCGCGCACGCGATCGAGCTCCAGGTCGCCTGGCTCCAGCACGTCTTCGCGGGCGACGCCCCGCTCCCGGTGATGGGCTTCCTGCTCCACGACCCGCTCGCCAACGGGGGCGAGAGCTACGACGGGGCCGGCCTCGGGCTCGACCCCTTCGTGGACGCCCTCACCGCGGCGATCGGGAAGCTCGACGGCGAGACCCTCGTCGTCGCTTCCGCGGACCTCGCCCACGTGGGCCCGCAGTTCGGCGACCAGCAGACGCTCATCGGCGACGACGACGCGGCTAAGGCTTTCCGCGAGGAGGTCATGAACCACGACCGCCAGATGGTCGGGCTCGTCTCCCAGGGCAAGCACGCCGAGCTCATCAGCGCCATCCAGTGGCAGCAGAACCGCATGCGATGGACCGGCCTCGGGCCGATCACCACCGCGATGCGCGCCTGCGGCGGCGCGGAGACGCGCGTGCTGAACTACTTCGCGGCCGCCGACCCGAAGGGGCAGGCGCTCGTCAGCTCCTTCGCCGCCGCGATCGGCTGACCCGGTGCGCATCGTCGTGCAGCGCTCGGGCCCGGCGCGCGTCGTCGCGACCCACGACGCCAGCGGAGCGCCGATCGAGCACGAGGAGAGCATCGATCACGGGCTCGTGCTGCTCGTGTGCGCCGAAGACGGCGACGACGACGCGGTCCTCGATTGGGGCGCCGACAAGTGCGCGCGCTTGCGCATCTTCGAAGACGACGACGGGAAGATGAACCGTTCGGTGATCGAGACCGGCGGCGCCGTGATGGTCGTGAGCCAGTTCACCCTCGCGGGCGACGCGAGCAAGGGGAACCGCCCGAGCTTCGTCCGCGCCGCGCGACCCGAGACGGCGGCGCCTCTCGTCGAACGCTTCGCGCGGCGCCTCGAGCGGGAGCACGGGCTGCGGGTCGCCCGCGGCGTCTTCGGGGCGACCATGCGGGTGGAGCTCGTCAACGACGGGCCGGTCACGATCATCGTCGAAAAACGCGCTGGCTAGGCCCAAAAACAAAGCAGGCGCCCCTTCGCACGGGGGCGCCTGCTTGAACGATTGGATGCGTGTGCGTATCAGCGACGGCGACGCGTGCCGGCGAGGCCCGCGATGCCGAAGAGCGCCAGCGACCCGGGGGCCGGGACGGAATCGAACGCGTTGCTGATCGTCACGACCTGAGGCGTGCCGGACGCGAGGGCGCCGAGCAGCTCGCCGCCGAGGAACGCCTCGGACGGGTCGACGCCAGCGCCGAGGATGACGGTGAAGCGACCGACGAAGACTTCGCCGTTCTCATCCGTGGGGATGGTCGCGCCGCCGCCGCCGCCGGGGTTCGGGCCCCAGACCGCGGACAGACGCGTGCCGCCGGCAACGCCGAAATCCACGCCAGCGGGCGTCAGGATCTGGGCTTCCGACAGCGGGCCGAGCGCGAGGTAGCTGTCGAACTCGAGCGCGGGAAGGAAGCTCACTTCCGCCGGGCTGGGCGGGAGGTTGTTGTCCGCGCCGAAGAGCTCGACCTGGTGGAACGTGCCGCCCGTGATGAACAGGCCGTCGTTGGGGTTCAGGGCCGACTCGTTCGAGTCGAGCGCCGTCAGCACGTCCACGCCGTCGTCCTCAAGGTAGAGGTCGAACGTGTGGGCGTTGGAACCGAGGCCGGACGCGCCGCCCCCGATAAAGGTGGTGTTGTCGATCACTTCCCAGCGGTGACCGGTGATGGTCGCGCTCGCGAGCCCGGCCGAAGCCAAGACCGCGAGAACGCCGAACGCAGGCGCCGAGCGCCGAATCATATCTGTGGTGTGCATAGTTCTCTGACTCCTCCGGCTGCCGCCAAGAGAGCACGCGCACGGACGCCCGCCCCAGACGACTAGCCTTTTCCCCTCAGTTGTGACCCGGCGTGTCCCTGGCAAGGACGCCGGCTGATTACCACTACGATACTGGAACCCGGGGGTCGATCAAGACCCTTCTCCCAGTTTTTCAAGACGCGTAAGAGGTGTTCCGGTTGACGGTTCTGTGCCGTCTGCTGTCCGGGAAAACAAGGCCAAACCACGCGTCCGAGGGGGAGGCGGATCGCCCCAAAAAACAGCGGGGCAGGCCTTTCAGCCCGCCCCGCGTGGGATCGGTCGGATCATCCCGCCCCCCGGTTGACCCGGAGAGCGGAGGGTGGTCGCTTGTCCGCTCAGGGAGCGGTCGCGCGCCAGCCCCAGCTGTTGAGCATGATCGCGAGGTCGATGACATCGACGCCGCCGTCGAGGTTCAGGTCGCCGTTGGAGAGCTGGAGGAACTCTTGCCCGCTCGAGCTTTCGCAGGGCTCGACGTCGACGTGCTTGTTCCACTCCACCTTGAGGGTGTAGCAGGTGCAGCAGCCGTGGACCGGCGGGGGGTCGTAGCCGGGGGTCCCGACGTTCCGGCCGGGGGCGGCCCAGCCGTCTTCGCCCTCGCTGAGGAGCCAGCCGTCGAAGTCACGATCGCCGTAGCCGGAGACCGCGAAGCGGATACGGCCGTTGGCGTCGGAGATGACGGAGATCTGGGCAGCGGGGTGATCGTCCCAGCCGCCGTTGTTAGCGGAGGGATCGACCAGGTTGCCGTTCTTGTCGAACCAGCCGAGGACGGCGCAGTTGGGCTCGCAGTTCTGGTCCATGCCGCCGATGACGGTGATGGCGTAGTCGCAAGCCTCTTCGAGGCCGTCGAGCTCGTAGTAGTCGACGTCGTTGCAGATGGGGAAGCGCTCGGTCGTGTTGTCGATCTCGACGTCCACGAAGGTCGTGCCCTCGGGGACGACGTAGTTCACGCGGAACGCCTCGGCGCCCGTCACGAACGTGCAGAGGTAGACGTCGGTGTCGATCACGCTGCCGCCGCGCTCGTCGGTATCGCCGCCGTAGTAGGTCACGCAGACGGTGGCTTCGCCGAGCTGCTGGTGGGGGGCGTTGAAGAAGAGGCCGTTGAACATGTTGTCAACGCCGTCGGGGCGGCCCGTGATGCCCAGGCGGATCGTCGCGTTCGAGTCGTCGCCGTTGGGGATGGGGGCGACCTCATAGCAGGCCGAGGCCTTGCCGTTGCCCTTGGTGGACGAGTTGTCGTCCTCGCAGACGATGTTGTCGAACTTGTCGAACATGAAGAGGTACGTGTCGGGGTAGCGCCCGATGTCCTCGTTCTCGTGCAGCTTCCCGCTGAGGTAGAAGCAGTTGAAATCCGACATCGTGTGGAACTCACGGTCGAGGAACGAGTCGTTCCCCGTGCCGTACTCGTCGACGCGTTCGGGGGACCCTTCCATCTCATAAGCCACGTCGTACTCGGGTTTGTCGACAGCGAGGACGGTCGCGCCCGCGATGGCAACGCCGGCGGCCGCAATACAAGCCTTCAGCATGATTCTCTCCTTGGTTACGTGCGTGCGCGCCGTGAACGCCACGACGTGACGGATATCTCAGATACCTCCGTGATAACCAAACGGGGACTCCAAAGCAAGGCTTTTCAGACAAAGGTCTTAGCGGGCACAAACGCCCCGGCGCACAAAAAAACGGGGCGGGCCTCTCGACCCGCCCCGCGTCTGTCAGATCCGTCGCCCCAGGTTCGCCCCAGGGTCGTCGGTCAGCGTTCAGAAGGCTCAGGGAGCGGTGGCGCGCCAGCCCCAGCTGTTGAGCATGATCGCGAGGTCGATGACATCGACGCCGCCATCAAGGTTCAGGTCGCCGTTGGAGAGCTGAAGCATCACGGGACCATCGATCTCGCAGGGCTCGACATCGACGTGCTTGTTCCACTCCACCTTGAGGGTGTAGCAGGTGCAGCAGCCGTGGACCGGCGGGGGGTCGTAGCCGGGGGTCCCGACGTTGCGGGGGGGCTCGGCGTTCTCGCCCTCGCTGAGGAGCCAGCCGTCGAAGTCACGATCGCCGTAGCCGGAGACCGCGAAGCGGATACGGCCGTTGGCGTCGGAGATGACGGAGATCTGGGCGCCGGGGGTGTCGTCCCAGCCGCCGTTGTTGGCGGAGGGATCAACGAGGTTGCCGTTCTTGTCGAACCAGCCGAGGACGGCGCAGTTGGGCTCGCAGTTCTGGTCCATGCCGCCGATGACGGTGATGGCGTAGTCGCAAGCCTCTTCGAGGCCGTCGAGCTCGTAGTAGTCGACGTCGTTGCAGATGGGGAAGGTCTCGGTGGTGTTGTCGATCTCGACATCAACCGAAGCCGTGCCCGCGGGGACGACGTAGTTCACACGGAACGCCTCGGCGCCCGTCACGAACGTGCAGAGGTAGATGTCGCTGTCGATCACCGCGCCGCCGGCGCCGTAGTACGTCACGCAGACCTCGGCCTCGCCGAGCTGCTCGTGGGGAGCGTTGAAGAAGAGGCCGTTGAACATGTTGTCAACGCCGTCGGGACGACCGGTGATGCCCAGACGCACGGTGGCGTTGGCGTCGTCGCCGTTGGGGATGGGAGCAACGCCGAAGCAGGCCGAGGCCTTGCCGTTGCCCTTGGAGGACGAGTTGTCGTCCTGGCAGACGACGTTGTCGAACTTGTCGAACATGAAGAGGTAGGTGTCCGGGTAGCGGCCCTGGTCCTCGTTCTCGTGCAGCTTCCCGCTGAGGTAGAAGCAGTTGAAGTCCGACATCGTGTGGAACTCGCGGGCGGCGAACGTGTCGTTGTAGTTGTCGCTCCGCTCGGGGTTGTCACCGGCGCGTTCGTACTCGTACGCCACGTCGTATACGGGTTTCTCAGCAGCGAGGACGGTCGCGCCTGCGATGGCAACGCCGGCGGCCGCAATACAAGCCTTCAGCATGATTCTCTCCTTGGTTTCGTACAGTGCGCGCCGTGAACACCACGACGAGACGGGTCTCAGATACCCCCTTGATACCGATCCCGGTCTCCTGAAGCAAGACATTTACGGTCAAGGCCTTAGGAGTTTTTTCGGTCCTCGGACGCCCGGCGCAGGGGGATAAAAAAAGCGGAACGGGCCGTGAAGCCCGCTCCGCTTTGAGTTCAGTTCCACAGAGGGTCAGGCCGGAGCCTGGCTCTGCGGTTCGGCGTCAGTCCGCTCAGGGAGCGGTCGCGCGCCAGCCCCAGCTGTTGAGCATGATCGCGAGGTCGATGACATCGACGCCGCCATCGAGGTTGAGGTCGCCGTTGGACAGCTGCAGGAGCTGATCGCTGGGCGTGGCCTCGCAGGGGTCAACGTCAACGTGCTTGTTCCACTCGACCTTGAGGGTGTAGCAGGTGCAGCAGCCGTGGACGTTCGGGGGATCGTAGCCGGGGGTGCCGACGTTGCGGGTGCCCTCGCCGAAGTGATCGTTGAAGCCGTCGAAGTCCTCGTCGCCGTAGCCGGAGACCGCGAAGCGGATGCGGCCGTTGGCGTCGGAGATGACGGAGATCTGGGCAGCGGGGTGATCGTCCCAACCACCGTTGTTGGCGGCGGGGTTGACGAGGTTGCCGTTCTTGTCGTACCAGCCGAGGACGGCGCAGTTGGGCTCGCAGTTCTGGTCCATGCCGCCGATGACGGTGATGGCGTAGTCGCAAGCCTCTTCGAGGCCGTCGAGCTCGTAGAAGTCAACGTCGTTGCAGACGTCGAAGTACTCGGTGGTGTTGTCGATCTCGACATCAACCGAGACGGTGCCGGCGGGGACCACGTAGTTCACGCGGAACGCCTCGGCGCCGGTCACGAACGTGCAGAGGTAGGTGTCCGTGTCGATCACAGCGCCGCCGGCGCCGTAGTACGTCACGCAGACCTCGGCCTCGCCGAGCTGCTCGTGGGGAGCGTTGAAGAAGAGGCCGTTGAACATGTTGTCAACGCCGTCGGGACGGCCCGTGATGCCCAGACGCACGGTGGCGTTGGCGTCGTCGCCGTTGGGGATGGGGGCGACTTCGTAGCAGGCCGAGGCCTTGCCGTTGCCCTTGGAGGACGAGTCGTTGTCCTCGCAGACGACGTTGTCGAACTTGTCGAACATGAACAGGTAGGTGTCGGGGTAACGACCGGGGTCGTCGTTCGCGTGCAGCTTACCGCTGAGGTAGAAGCAGTTGAAGTCGGACATGGTGTGGACCTCGCGGCCGGCAAAGCTGTTGTTGCCCTGGCTGGCGAGCGAAAGGTCGTTGATGTACGAGCCGCGCTCGTTCTCGTAAGCGACGTCGTAGACGGGCTTATCAACCGCAACGGCGGCAGTGGCGGCGATGGCGACGCCAGCGACCGCAATAGAAGCCTTCAGCATGGGACTCTCTCCTTGGTTTCGTTCAGTGCACTAGTCGTGAACATCACGACGTGACGGATCTCAGATGCCCCACAGATACCCAGTCCGCCCGCGCGAAGCAAGAGTCTTCGTGCAAACTGTTGGGACACAAAGGACAGCCGCCCTGCCCCGGATCAGACCGCCGGGTGCGCCAAGGCGGGGCGTGCGGCCGTAAGTTTCTATAGGGAAGAGGATTAAGCGAATCGTGCTTCCGCCGGCACGCTGATTCGCCCGAACAGGGGGTAAACCCCGCGTCTGTCGCTATTAATCAATATGTGGAATATATGCGCTGCGGTCGGCCCCGCGGTGCGTCGCCACCTGCACCCGTCGCCCGATCCCGAAGGCGGTGGGGGAGACCTTGAGTCCGATAGCCATCTGACGGCGCTTGTGCTCGCCCCCGTGCAGCAGCCGGGCCGCGAGCCGGGCGACGTCCATCGGGACCCCCCGGCACTCGACGACCTGCTCCACGTCGAGCCGCTGCTCGATGAGTCCGATAAGGGCGGAGTCCAGCACGTCGTACTCGGGAAGCGAATCCTGATCCGTCTGGTCGGGGCGCAGCTCCGCGCTGGGGGGCTTGGTCAGCACGCGCTCCGGGATGGGGGGGGACGCGAAGCCGCACGCGCTGTGGTTGGCGTTGAGCCACCGCGCCAGCTCGTACACCCGGGTCTTGTACAGGTCCGCGATCGGCGCGAGCCCGCCGCACATGTCGCCGTAGAGGGTGCAGTACCCCACCGCCAGCTCGCTCTTGTTGCCCGTCGCGAGCGCGATCGCGCCGTGGGCGTTCGAGTACGCCATCACGATCAGCCCGCGCAGACGCGCCTGCACGTTCTCGCCGGCGACGCCGGGCGGGGCGTCGCCCAGCACGCCCGCCAGCGCCGACTCGCTCGCGTGGTGCACCGGGTCGATCGGGATCTCGTGCATTGTCACGCCCGTGCGCTCGCACTGGGCGCGCGCGTCGTCGCGCGAGCCCTGCGACGAATACCGGCTCGGCATGCTCAGCGCCACGACGTTCTCGCTGCCGAGCGCCGCGCACGCGATCGCGCACACCAGCGCGGAATCGATCCCGCCCGACAGCCCGAGCACGCAGGTCGAAAACCCTGTTTTTGCCGTGTAATCTCGCACGCCGAGCGTCAGGGCGTCCCACAACGCGGAGGGGGCGTCGGCGCCGGGCGTCTCGCGCCACAGGGCGCCGGGCGAGGCGGCCGACGTGTCGATCTCGACCGGCTGGTCGCGAAACCGCGGCGCGCTCAGGCACGCCCTGCCCGGGCGGGCGAGGTGCGCCGAGCCGTCGAAGATCAGCTCGTCGTTGGCGCCGAACTGGTTGACAGACGCCACCGGGACGCCGATCTCGTCGCTCGCCAGGCGGAGGATCTCCTGCTGGCGCGCGTCTTTGCCGAGAACGAACGGGCTCGCCGAGAGGCACACCACGAGATCGACGCCCGCGCGGGCGAGATCCTCGACCGGGTCCGGGCTCCCGTCGTACCCCGCGGCGTCGCGGACGTCGCGCGCCCGCCAGAGGTCCTCGCAGATCGCCACGCCCACCCGCGCCCCCGCGATCTTCATCACCCCGGCCCGCTCGCCGGGCGAAAAGTAGCGCGGCTCGTCGAACACGTCGTAATCGGGCAGCAGACGCTTGTGGTACGCGTCGTCGATCGCCCCGTCGCGCAGGAGGAGCGCACTATTAAAGAGGCGCCCGTTGGCGCGCTGCGGGGCGCCCACGAGCACGGGCGTCGGGCCCACCGTCAGGCTCAGCTCGCGCGCGGCGCGGTCGCACTCCTCGAGAAAAGCGTCGCGCAGGAGCAGATCGCGCGGCGGGTACCCGGTGAGCGCCAACTCGGGAAACACAACGAGATCGACGCCCGACTCGCCGACGCGGCGCGCGAGCTCGCCGATCCGCGTCGCGTTGCCGCGGGGGTCGCCGATTATCGGGTTGAAGGGCACGAGCGCGAGTCGCATGGCCCGCATCATAGATCGCCCGTCGCCGCACGCCCTGCGCGAGGGGGAACAAACCGATCGCTCCGGAGTCGAAGAGAAACGCTGGCAATCCGACGCCGCGCAGTACAATCACGCCCCCCGCGCGCGCCGTGCGGGAGTATGGAGACACGGATGATCCGCCTGATCCTGACCGCAGCGCTCGCGCTTGCCACGGCCGCCGCGGCCGCGGCCGACGCCGTCGATCTCACCCCCGGCCTCGTTCCGGGGCGCACGCTCCGCTACGACGTGTCCTTCACGCTCGAGCGCAGCCTGTCGCTGGGCGCCGGGCGCGACCGCCTCGTGCAGGAGGCCGGCCTCACGCTCACAATCGACAGCGTGGACGACGAGGGCGTCGCGACGGTCACGGGCGGGTTCGAGTGGGTCGTCATCGACCTCGACCGCGCGTCCTTCCGCGTGCGCGTTGACACGCGTGATATCCAGGGCGATTCGCCCAACAAGGCCGAGACGACCATCCGCGAGCTCGCGGGCCACTACCTCGAAGGCCCCTTCAGCGCGCGCGTCGCCCCGGACGGGACGGTGCTCGAGCTCACCGGGCTCGACCCCGTGGTCGAGTTCGTCGGGACCACCGACGGCACGCTCGCCCGCCTCGCCGCCGGGCGTCTCCTGCCACCGACCATGGCCCGCGACCTCGAGCCGATCTGGCACGCCGACGGCGCTGTCGGTCAGGCCCTGGGTGAGGGCGACGGGTGGACCGCCACCCGCTTGAGCCCGCTGCTCGGGCCCATCTCCGTCAAGCTCGAGACGCCCTACCTCGTGACCAGCGCCGACGACGACGCGCTCGTCGCGACGGGCGACGTCGGGATCTCCATGGATCTGCCCGAGGGCATCGAGATGCCCATCACCTTCGCGATCGAAGACGCGAGCGGCTCGGCGACCATCGCGTGGGACGTCGCGCTCGGCGCGGTGCGCTCGCGCGAGGCCACGACCGCGTACACGATGATCCTCGAAGCGCCCGACGGGAAGCAGGGGTCTCAGCGCTCGGCGCGGTCGGTCATCACGCTCGTTTCGTCCGAAGACGCGGGCGGCTGAGCCCGCAGGAGCCGGTCGGGGCGCACGATCAGCGCCCCGCCGACCCCGCTGATGATCGCCCCGAGGATCTCCGCGGACGTCACGGTCAGCGCGACCAACGCCATCTCCTCGTGGTTGCCCATCGCCGGCAGGAACCCGATGCCCGTGACCGCGCCCTCGCGCGCGCCCAGGTTCCCGGAGGGCGAGAGCAGCCCGGTCAGGAAGTAGACCGAGGCCGCGACGAGCGCCTGCCCGGGCGCCATCTCGATCCCCAGCAGCTGCGCCGCGAGATAAAACCGCAGCGCCATCGACCCGAGGTCGAGGTAGCGGATCAGCGCCACCGCTGACACGCGCCGGGGGTCGATCGCGTAGTCGGCCGACCCGAGCGTGAGCGCGTGCAGCGCCGGGGCCGTGCGCACGCGCCGCGCGACGACGACGGCCGCGACCAGCAACGCCGCGGGCGCCCCAAAGACGAGCGCCGCCCACAGCCCGTCGAGCTGCGGGCGCCACGCGCTCGCGAGCGTCGCGGGGGCGATCACGCAGAGCGAGAGCCCGCCGGTGGCGGCGAACCACGCGATGAGCGTGCGGTAGGGGAGCGCGTCGCGACGCCGATGGATCAGCGCCCGCACGATGAGGCTGAGCTTGAAGGGCGCGTAGGCGACGAGCGTCGCGATGCCGGTGACCCCGATGAGATAGATCGCTCCGAGCCGGCGGCGATGAGCGAGGACGATCTGGAAAATCAGACCGTTGCAGACCGTGCTCAGCAGCACGAGCCCGACCAGCGAGGCCATGGCCCAGAGGGGGGCGTCGCGGAGGCGATCGAGGCTCTCGCGGTTCTCGGACGAGAGCGCCAGCGAGGCCGACCACCCGAGCAGCCCGAGCGAGATGAGCAGGCCCACGATCTGCACGGCGATCGCGCCGGGGCGTCGGCGTCCGCGCGGGGCGTCGTCGGGGTGGGGGGTGGGCGTCGTCACGGTCGGCGCTGATGCTAGCGTTCGCTACGACGTGTGTTTTTTCACTCGTGGATTCCCGGCCAGGGTCTATAGTGTTGTTGGGCGTGTGCTTCGGGCGCCGCCCGTGGGAGGGGAGTCAGAGTTGAAGCCAACGCAGACCGCTGTCATTGCGGGGGCATCCTTGACGCTCGTCCTCGCGGCCGCATCAAACGGGGCCGCCGAGAGCGCCGTCGCGCCCGGCGGGGGCGCAATTTCGCACCTGGGGTGCTTCGACGCCTCGGACCCTGAGATGCGGGCGCTCGTGCTGAAGGAGCTCGGCGCGCAGCCGCCCACGTGGCGCACGCCGCCCTACGCGCGGTTCAACGTGGACACGTTCGCGTGGCGCGGCGAAGCGACCATCGGCATCACCGGTCGCGCCCAGCGCGCGCACCTGACGTACTCGTTCCCGGCTGACGGCATCACCTGGGGCCTCGCGGAGGTCCAGACGCCGGGCGACTCGACGGGCATCTCCGACCTGAACGCGCGCCTCGAGGCGACCTTCGGCGCCGGCAACGCGGACCTCGGGCGCGAGCACATCCGCCAGGCCCTCGCCGGGTGGGCGCACCTGGGCGGGCTGAGCTACCGCGAGGTCGGCGACGACCAGTCCCCGATGACCGAGGACACGACGCGCTCGGCGCTGCGCGGCGACATCCGCATCGGCGGCGTGTCGCTCGGGATCAACGGCGTCCTCGGTTACAACGCGTTCCCCAGCCCGATCGGCCAGGTCGGCACGGGCGGGGGGGACATGCTCATCAACACGTCCTACTTCGACACCCTCACGTTCAACAACCCGAACAACGATTACCTCGGCTTCCGCAACACCGTCTCGCACGAGCACGGGCACGGGCTGGGCCTCATGCACGTCATCCCGTGCAACGGCAGCAAGCTGATGGAGCCGTTCATCCTCACGTTCTTCCAGGGCGGGCAGCTCGACGACGCCCGCGCGATCGGGCGCATGAACGGCGACCGGTTCACCGGGAACAACTCCCCCGGCGCCGCCGTGGACCTCGGGAACCTCAGCCTCCCCGTGCTGCACTCGGTGGTCGCCGACCGCTTGTCCGTCAACGGCGCGAGCGGGTTCGGCAACACCGACGAGGACTACTTCCGCTTCCGCATCGACGACGTGGAAGACGTCGTCGTGACCGCGACCCCCACCGGCGGCGTGTACGAGAACGGCGCGCAGACCTTCGGCTGCGTGATCGAGGACTCCGACATCGTCAACGCCAACAGCGCGGGCAACCTGCGTCTAGAGCTCCGCGACTCGGCGGGGACCACGACGCTCTTTACGTCCAACACCGCCGGCGCCGGCGTGCCCGAGGTGATGTCGCTCCCCGCGCTCCCCGCCGGCGAGTACGTCGTGCTCGTCAAGGACGTCGGCCCCAACCCCACGATCAACCAGGTGGTGCAGCTCTACGACCTCTCGGTCAGCCCGGGCGACCTGCCCACGCCCCCCGTGGTGGTCGCGGGCGTCGATAAGCGCATCGCGGCGGGCGAGAACTGCTTCTTCATCGGCGACATGAACTCGTACGCGACCGCGCCCGACGCGCTGATGAACCCCGCGACCTTCGCGTGGGATCTCGACGGCGACGGCGCGTACGAGGTCGCGGGCGAGCCGCGCCCGATGACGCAGTACGTGTCTAACGGCGAGTACACCATCAGGCTCCGCGCGTTCGATACCAACGGGTTCTCCGACGAGGACACGTTCGTTCTGACCGTGTACGGCGCGCAGACCGCCGTCGAAGCGGTCGCGCCCGCGAGCGCCGCCCCCGGCGCGACCGTCCCGGTCGTGATCACCGGCGCGAACCTGCGCAACGTCACGAGCGCGTCGCAGATCTCTGTCTCCGGCGGGGGGATCACGGTCGTCGGGACGCCCTTGCCCAACGCGATGGGCGACCGCATCGACGGTCTCTCGTTCGTGATCGACCCCGGCGCGCTCGGCACGCCGCGGAACGTGACGGTCGACGCCGGCGACGGCGCGGGCGTCGGGATCGCGGTGTTCTCGGTCACTGGGAAGAGCAACCCCGCGGATCTCGACGGCGACGGCGTGGTTGATTCCAGCGACCTGGCGTTCCTGCTGGCGTTCTGGGGGCCCTGCGGGGGATGCGAAGCCGATATCGACGGCAGCGGCGAGGTCGATTCGTCCGACCTGGCGATTGTTCTGGCCTCGTGGGATTGACGTTTTATTCTTGAATCCGTGAGAGATCCGGACGCCGCGGTCGGATTCCTTGTGTACGGCGACGATTGTGATTGGCCGTAACCCCGACCGACGCGCCCATTGACCGGCGCTGTTATGCCCGTGAGGAGTATGAAATGAACACGTACGCCACCGCTCTGTCCTCGCTTGCCTTGCTGGTGTCCAGCGGCGTCGCGAGCGCGTCCCAGCCCGCCCTGACCACCTTCGATGTCGAGAGCGTGCGCGCCTGGGTCGCGTCGCGCGGCGGCGACGCCGCGAAGACCGAGACCGTCGAGGTCGATCTCGTCTTCAACTTCATGAAGGGCGTGGGCTGCTCCGACGACGACGCGAAAGCGGCCGCCGCGGCCGCCGCGAAGAAAGCCAACGAGCTCCTCAAGGGCGCGTGCGTGAAGGTCAACGTCAAAGAGATCAACAACGACTGGGAAGGCGACGGCAACGAGGGCGCGGGCGCTGACGGTGAAGTGAACTCCACCGAGATCCGCAAAGCCAAGAAGGACGGCCTCAAGGAGGTCACCGGCCCCGACGGGAGCGGCGGGACGAAGAAGGGCTACAAGGTTTTCATCGTCAAAGACTTCACCGGCGACCTCGCCGACACCGCCGGCTGCACCATCAAGTGCGAGCCCTGGGCCGCGATCGAGAAGGGCGTCGAGGGCATCTCCATGGGTGAGATCCTCGCTCACGAGATCGGGCACTCCTTCGGCAAGCTCGACGACACCTACGACATGGACGACATGAATCTCCTCATGTACGGCTACGTCAAGCCCGGCAGCCCGCGCACGCTCGGCGAGGGCGAGGGCGACAAGATCCGCAAGGGCGCCAAGAACCACGGGCGCACCGTCAAGAAGGACACGACTGCCCCCGAGGACGCGCCCAAGCAGCCAGAGCCCCGCGCGAACGGAGGCATCAGCAAGCTCGAGGTGCTCCCCGTCGTGAACCCCGCCGGGCAGGCGGTCTACGGCTCGATCACCGCGCCTTTCATTTTCTTCCCCGGCGCAACCGACGTCTTTTTCGACTTCACGATCCTGCGCAACCTCTCCCAGCCCGACCCGACGTTCGTGCACTTCGGGATTGACATCGATGGCGACCCCGCGACCGGCGTTGTGTTCGGCCCGTGGACCGGCATCGAGTTCCAGGTCACGATGTTCTTCGACCCGCTGCTCAAAGCCGAACCGCAGATGCAGGTGCTCGATCTCCTCGGCGGCGGCGCGTTCACCGCGCCGCTGATGGCGGGGCAGACGTCGCTGCTCCCCGACGAGTTCCTGCCCTTCCCCGCGCCGCCCCGGTGCAGATCCAGCTCGAAGAGCTCCACCTCGGCGGCGTGATGCCCATCGAAGTGATGCCCCCGTTCATCGTCGGCCCGGAGCCGGCGTTTGTCAGCGGCTGGGTCTCGCCACACCCCGACCCGCTGCAGCTCCCGCTCCCCCTCGACGACCCGTTCCAGTTCCCGCTGATGCCCGATGATTTCGTGAACCACCCCATCGTTTTCGCGCCCGGCTTCGCGAACCCCGGCGACATCATCCCGATCGACGCGTTCGGGCTCCCGCCCGCGACCCAGGTGATCCTGTGCATCGACGACGTGATGGTCGCCAACCCGATGACCGATCCCAACGGGCAGCTCGTCGGGTTCCCGCTCCCGCTCGACCCGCTGATCTTCGGCGCCGACGGCTGGGGCTACAACTTCATCTCGATCAAGGCCAACCCGGTCGGCCCGGCCGGGACGACGTGGGTCGAAGGCCCCGGCGCCGGTGTCCCGTGCCCGGCGGATCTCAACGGGGATGGGATCGTCGACGCCGCGGATCTCGCCGAGATGCTCGCGATGTGGGGCCCCAACCCCGGCGCTCCCGGCGACCTCGACAACGACGGGCTCGTCAACGCCGCGGATCTCGCGATCATGCTCGCCGCGTGGGGCCCGTGCCCGTAACCACGCCTGATCCGATCGCCAAAAACAAACGCGGGGCGCTCTGCGACAGAGCGCCCCGTTTTCTTTGTTGGTTGAACGCGGCACGCGACGCCGGCTGATGCGAAGCGGGTGGGCGCCCGCAGGCGCTACGGGGCGCGCAGCGAAGGTTAGTGCGGGACTTCCTTGACCGCGTTGCGGTTCCACGCGGGGATGCGCACGACGATGGGCCCGTCGCCCTCGATGGTGCACTGGCACGCGAGCCGGCTGTTGAGCTGGATGCCCGGCGCCTCCTCGACGCGGTCGTCCTCGGCCTCGCTCGGCTCGGTGAGCTGGTCCATGCCTTCTTCGACGTAGACGTGGCACGTCGAGCAGGCGCAGACGGCGCCGCAGGCGTGCTCGATGTTGATCCCGTGCTCAACGGCGACCTCGAGGAGGTGCTCGCCCTTGCCGGCCATGACCTCGACCTCGGTCTTGGTGGGGTCGCCGGTGAGCCCCTCGGGGTCCTCGACGTGGAAGCGGACGGGCACCACAGGGGGCCCGTGGTGGTGGTGATCGGACTGACGAAGGTGCATGTGGGACTCCTGCTCGAAACCGGGTTCAGGGGGATGATAGCCCTCGTTCTTTGAGGTGTTGGGGCGGGTCGCTAGGATGTTCGCCGTGGCTTCTTTATTGATGCTTGCGATCGGGGCAGTGGGGCTCGTGCTGGCGGTGCGCGGGTTCAAGGGACGGCGCGTGGGGGATCGCCCGGTGTGCCAGTACTGCCACGCCGAGCTCGACCCGAGCAGCGCCGACGAGACGACGGACTGGAGCTGGGAGAACTGCCCCGCGTGCACGCGCAACCTGCGGAACGCGGTGGCGATCGGGGTGCACCGCTTCCGCTACCGGTCGCTCGTGATCGGGATCGTTCTCCTTGTGAGCGGCGTGGGCTTGATGGACCGCGTTCGCACGCTCGAGGAGAGCGGGTACACCCTGTGGGCGCACGCGCCGGACTGGCTGCTCGTTCGCGCCGCGAGCCCAACGCGGCGGAACCCGCAGCGAGTACTGATCACTCGTGCGGAGGCCGACACGCTCAGCGCGAGCGCGTGGCAGACTCTCCTCGTCCGGGCGAAGGACGCGCTCGGCACCTCTATCTACGACGAAAACCACAAGCCCACACGCATCGGTGAGCAGATGCAACGTCGTGGGCTGTTGTTCGGCGAGTGCTACGCGCTCGCCCTGATTCACGGGCGAGCGACGCGGGAAGACTGGGAATGGTACGCGCGGCGGGTGAGCGTCCCGCGGCTCTTGGCCTACGCGCGGTACGACGGATCCGAAGAGATCGGGTGCGCCGTCTGGACGCCATTTGAGGCGGGGCTTTCGACTGAGGGGATCGGGTGGGAAGTCGAGTACGAGACGTTCACGCTCGAGGGCGAGTGGGGGAGGATCGAGGCGTACGACTCTCGGCTCATCGAGGCGGACGGGCCGCAACGGGCGGACCGTGGGTTCGAGCTCCGCGGGCGCGCCGAGTTGCCCGCCGATGCGTCCTTCGACGCGGTGCTGAACGTGCGCGTCGTGCACGCGAACCCGACGTACCCCCCGGTTGAGTACCAAAGCCATCTCCGACGAGAGACGAGGCTTCTCCCCGAGGGCGAGCCACTTTATGAGTTCGTCAACGGCCCCGAGATGGACCGCGCGATCGCGGAGTCATTGCGGCTGGAGTTCAACGGGAGCCGCTTGCCGGGCAAACCGATACAGCTTTCCGCGCGATGGGTCGATCAGGTCGAGGTCTCGTTCCGAGCGGACCTGATCATGGTGGCTGGCGGCGTGGAACAGCGGATCGGCGACTGCAACTGGGACTACGTGGAGGGATTGAACCATTCTCCCTTCGTATGGATCGAGCACGACCCTCGCCCGGTCTATCCGGAGGGGCGGTATTCGCTCATCCTGCGCGCCTCGGGCGAACCGCGAGGGCGCAACCGTCCCCGCGCAGATCACGTGTGGGTAGGCGAGGTCAACCTCGGCGAGTTCCCGCGCTGATTCGGCGCGTTCTTTGCTGGACCCGCCACGCTTATCGGCCGATGATCCGGGCATGACCACGGCACCCATGCGCGCGTACCTCGACGATGAGCCCCTTGAGCTGGAAGGCCAGACGCTCGGCGCGGCCGTCCTCGCCGGTCGCCAGGCCGCCGAGTCGCGCGGGCGCATGATCATCGAGGTGTGGGCCGACGGGGCCCCGGCGCCCCCGGCGGATCTCGAAGAGCTCCCCGACGCCGACCCGTACGCGGGCGAGGTCCGCTTCGTCTCGGCCGTCCCGGGGGCGCTCGTCGCCCACGCGCTCGAGGAAGCGGCGGACAACCTCGCGGGGGTGCGCGCCGCGCAGACCGACGCGGCGGCCCAGCTGTCGCGGGGCGAGACGCGCGAGGCGATGACCAACGTGGGCGAGGCGCTCCGCGCGTGGGAGATCGTCCGGCGCGCCGTGCAGGAAGGCTGCGCCGTGCTCGGCGTGGCGCCCGCCGAGCTGCTGAGCGATGAGGAATCACGCGACGCGTGCACGCGGGCGATCGAGTCGTTGCTTGAGGCGCTGCGCGAGGTGCAGCGCGCCGTCGGCGACCAGGACGTCGCGAGTCTCGCCGACACGCTCGCATACGATCTCGACGAACTCGCAGAAACATGGACCGGGCTGCTGAGCGACATGGCGTCCGCTGCGCTCGCGACGGGCAACGGGGAGTAACGCATGGCTAGCAGCAGCCGGACGGCCGAGAAAATCGACTCGCTCATGGAAACCGCCAGCGCCGCGCTCGCCAAGGGCGACTACTTCGCGTGCGAGCGGGAGGCGTCCAAAGCGCTGGAGCTGGGGCACGCCGCGACCGACTGGGACCGCATCGCGCGGATCTGCATGCCCCTCGAAGAAGCCCGCCGTCAGAAGCGTCTCGAAGCCGCCGACGCGGGCGTCGCGGGCACGCTCGACAGCGTGGACCAGCTCCTTGAGATGGACGACATCGCGCCGGGCTGCTGGCTCTTTGAGCCGCTGATCGTTGCGGCGCACGCCCGCGACTTCCGTTCCCGCGCCGACGCGCAGGGCGTCCCGACGCTGGTGATCGTGCGCGAACCGCTGACGCAGCTGGGCGACTGGCCGCTCGCCGCCCTCGGGCCCGTCGTCGTGCGCACGCGCGTGGCGCCCCCGAAGACGCTCACGCCCGAGTGGTTCCTCGCGGCGGCCGAGGCGATGGGCGAAGAGGCGCTCGAATCTGTCGAGACGGACCTCGAGCCCGAGACGCGTGTCAACCGGTTGATGGAGCGTCTGCTCGCGCTGCGCGACCACGACGAGCTGCACCAGGCGCTCGCCGAGGCGTGCCGCGAAGTGATCCGGGCCGCGGCCGCGGCCTGACCGGGTGGATCAACGGCAGTACGGGTCGTTGTAGCGCCAGCGCCGGCTCGACCGGTAGCGGGGGCGGTTGTCGTACCGGACGACGACGCGGGGGCTGGGCGAGCGCGACTCGTAGTAGTAATGGTTCTCGTAGGTGGTCGTGCGCGTGCGCTCGTAGCGGTCGTCCCAGCCGGGGCTGGCCGGCTGGCTGTCGCGGTAGATGACGGTGGTGTGCTCGCGGGCGTTGCGGGCGTTGCGCTCGTTCTGATCGCCCAGCACGCCGCCGGCGACGGCCCCGACGGCGGTGCCGAAGACGGCCCCCTCGCCGGCGTTCCCGCTGAAGGACCCGATGACAAGGCCCGTGAGCGCGCCGATGCCGGCGCCGCTGACGGCCCCTTCGCCGGCCGAGGAGCAGCCCGTCAGAGCGGGCGCCGAGGCGAGGGCGAGGGTGGTGAGGGCGGCTTTAAGGGTCGTGGTGCGAGTCATGGCGGTCTCCTTCCGCTAGAGAGGGAACCGCGGAGCCCCGCGTGAGTATTCCCTAGCGGATACTACGCAGACGGGTACCATTGGTTTCAGGAGGTCGCGATGAGCCGACGCGGGCGTCGCCAACGGATCCTAACAGCGTCCGAGCGGGCGAAGCGCCTGCACTCGGCGTGGCTGACCCGCGCACTCGCTGGCGATCTCCCGGAAAGCCCGAGAATCCCCGCTCGCCGGGTCGAGCAGGGGGGATTCGGGGCGTTGCTGCGGACCGGGTACGGTCGGCGCTGGGCCACGGACTGGTGGCGGCGTGTGCTCGACCGGCTCGACTGATCGGTTCAATCGAGCCCACACGGGCAGGGGGCCGATGGGGTAGTCTTCTCAGCCCGCGCAAGGGCGGGACAAGGGGCGCAGGCGATCATGGCCGAGACAACGATCAGCAGAAACTGGCTGGCGAAGATGCTGCTCTTCATCGCCGCCTTCGTCGGGCTTGGGATCTGGGGGCTTGTCGACGCGCTCGTCGTTTACCCCGCCCGCGGCGCGGCCTACGCCGAGTACGCCGAGTTCAAGTACCTCGACTCCCTCGAATCCACCGGCGAGATCCTGCGCGCAAGCGTTGACGACCCGGCGGGCGAGCTCGAGCGCTTCGGCGAGAGCCGGCGACGCGATCTCAGCGAGGAGCTGGCGGCGCTCCCCGCCGACAGCAGCGCCCGCGCCCGCGTCGCGGCGCAGCTCAACCAGTACACCTGGCTCTCTGCCCTGGACATCATCGGGCGCGCGACCCCGGCGCACACCACGTTCGAGCAGCCCGGCGCACGCCTCAGCGAACTCCGCGCCGAATGGGCGACCAAAGAGCAGCCCAAGCAGCTCAGCGGGCTGGACATCCCCACGCAGTGGCTCTTCGTGGTGATCGGCTGTCTCGGCGGCGCGTGGATGGCGTTCACCGTCATGCGCGTCCTCAAGACCAAGTACCGCTTCGAGGAGAGCACCCACACGCTCACGCTGCCCTCCGGCGAGTCGTTCGCGCCCGACGAGATCGTCGAGGTGGACAAGCGCAAGTGGGACAAGTTCTTCGTGACGGTCAAACTCCAGAACGGCGAGACGCACAAGCTGGACCTGCTCCGCTTCCAGCCCCTCGAGGAGTGGATCCTCGCGATGGAGAAGCTCTCGCCCAACTACGAGCCGCCCGAAGAGACCGTCGAGGACGACAGCGCCGCCGAGAACGCCGCGCCGGAATCCGACACGCCGCCTTCCGCCTAACGCCCGTGTGAGGGCGTCTTCTTGAGCGTGATCGAGTTCATCCTTGCATCGGTGTTCGTGCTGCTGACGTTCGCGTCGGTGGTGCTTGTCGTCGCGAGCCTGCCGGGCGTGTGGATGCTCGCCCTGGCGTCGGTGGTCGTGCAGGCGATCTGGCCCGATGTTCTCGGGTGGTGGGTCGTAGGCGCGGCGCTCGCGGGCGCGGTGCTCGCCGAGATCACCGACCTGGTGGCGGGCGCGGCGGGCGCGAAGGCGGCCGGCGGCTCGAAGAGCGCGGCGCTGGGCGCGACGATCGGCGCGATCGCGGGCGCGATCCTCGGCACGGTCTTCCTGCTCGTCCCGGTGCTGGGCACGATTGTCGGCGCGGTGGTGGGCGCGGGGCTTGGCGCCGGGCTCGTCGAGCGGGGGGTGCACCAGAAGAAGTGGGGCGACTCCGTGCGCGTGGCGCGGGGCGCCGCCTCGGGGCGCATGATGGCGATCATCCTCAAGGGGACGCTCGCGGTGGTGGTCGGGGTGACGCTCGTCGTCGCGAGCCTCGTGTGAGCGACGCCCGGGGTTAGGCGGTGGCGCCCGCGTGCTCGGGCGCGCGGTCGGATTCCCACGTGATGAGACCGGGGATAAAGGGCGTGGCGAGGCGGTCGTCGCTGGGGATCACCCGGACCGAGAAGCCGCAGCGCCCGGCCGAGCTGGGGACGAAGACGCCGCTGAACTCGTGGCGCCCGTTCCCGAGATCCTTTTCAGCGCGGAGGGTGACGGTCTCGGAGTCGACGAGGTCGCCGACGCCGGTCTGGCGCCCGTGGAAGACCTGCACGCTGACCTCGTCGGGCGTGAGGGCGCCCAGCGCGACGGTGGCACGGATGTCCACGCTCGTGCGGATGGGGTGCGTCGCGCCGGCGCTGGTCTCGACGTGCTCGACGCTGATGCCGTCCCAGTGGTCGCGCCAGCGCCCGACCTGCGCCGCGAGCCCCTTGGCCTCGCGGAGGTGGTCCTTGACGAGGCGCGTGCCGACGCGGTGCGCTTCGAGGTAGTACTGCGTGGCGTAGTCGCCCACCATGCGGTTGGTGTTGAAGCTCGGGGTGAGCGTGGCGATGCAGCGCTTCATGCGCTCGACCCAGGCGCGGGGGATGCCCGACTCGTCGCGCCCGAAGAACTCGGGGAGGATCTGGCGCTCGAGGAGGTCAAAGAGCGCGCGGCTCTCGATGGTGTCGGCCTGCTCGGAGTCGTGGTACGCCTCGCCGCGACCGATCGCGAAGCCCAGCTCGGGGCTGTACGCCTCGTCCCACCAGCCGTCGAGGATGGAGACGTTGAGGACGCCGTTCATCGCGGCCTTCATGCCCGAGGTGCCCGAGGCCTCCATGCCGCGGCGCGGGGTGTTGAGCCAGATGTCGCAGCCCTGCGTCAGTCGGCGCCCGATGTGCATGTCGTAGTCTTCAATGAAGTGGATGCGGTCGCGCTTCCCGGCGTCCTCAGCAAAGCGGATGAGGTCGCGGATGAGCTCCTTGCCGGGCCCGTCGGCGGGGTGCGACTTGCCCGCGATGAGGAACTGCACGGGGCGCTCCTCGTTCGTGAGCAGGGCGTGCAGGCGCTCGCGGTCGCGCAGCAGCAGCGTGGCTCGCTTGTACGTCGCGAAGCGCCGGGCGAAGCCGATGGTCAGCGCGTTGGGGTCGAGGAGGCCGTCAACGGCGCGCACCTGCGTGTTGTTCGCGCCGCGGTCGCGGAGTTGCCTGCGGACCTTCTGCCGCGCCCATGTCACAAGGTCCTCGCGCTTCTTCGAGTGGATGGACCACAGCTCCTCGTCGGGGATGTCCTGCACGTCGGTCCACACGCTGTGGTCGGAGGGGTCTTCCTGCCACGCCTGCCCGAGGTAGCGGTCGAAGAGCTCGCGCAGCTCGGGGGAGATCCACGTGCGGGTGTGCACGCCGTTGGTGACGTGCCCGATGGGGACGTCGCTGACGGGCGTCTGCGGCCAGACGCGCTGCCACATGTGGCGGCTCACGACGCCGTGGAGCTTGCTGACGCCGTTGTGGTACGCGCTGGTGCGCAGGGCGAGGACGGCCATCGAGAAGAACTCGTTGGAATCGAAGACGTTCTCGCGCCCGAGCGAGAGCAGGCCGTCCATGTCGAGCCCGACACCCTCGATCGTGTGACCGAGGTACTTCTTGACGAGCTCGGGGCTGAAGCGGTCGATGCCCGCGGGCACCGGGGTGTGCGTGGTGAAGACGTGCTGGGAGGAGGCGGCCTGGCGGGCCTCGTCGAAGCTCGCGCCGCTCTCCTCGCGGAACTCGCGGATGCGCTCGAGCGCGAGGAACGCGGAGTGGCCCTCGTTCATGTGGAAGACGGTCGCGTCTTCGCCCACGGCGCGCAGGCGCGCACGCCGCCGACGCCGAGGATGATCTCCTGCTGGATGCGCGTCTCGACGTCCCCGCCGTAGAGGTTGCGGGTGATCTCCCGGTCCTTGACGTCGTTCTCGGGCATGTTCGTGTCGAGCAGGTACAGCGGGACGCGCCCGACTTCGACCTTCCAGATGCCCGCGGACACGGCGCGACCGGCGAGCTCGACCTGCACGCGCAGCTGCTCGCCCGTCTTCTCGTCGAACATGCGGCGCACCGGCTGGGTCGCGGGGTCGAGCTCGGGGTAGGTCTCCTGCTGCCAGCCGTCGGAAGAGACGTACTGGTGGAAGTACCCGTTGCGGTAGAGCAGCCCGACGCCGACGAGCGGGAGCCCGAGCTCGGAGGCGGACTTGAGGTGGTCGCCCGCGAGGATGCCCAGGCCGCCCGAGTAGATCTGGAAGCACTCGGTCATGCCGAACTCGGCGCAGAAGTACGCGACGCGGAAGGGCGTGGTGGTGTTCTCGGCGATCTTCGGGTGGTTGCGCTGGAACCAGCCGGGCTTGACGGTGTGCGCCTCGAGGGCGGCGACGGTCTGGGTGAGCGAGTGGACGTAGGTCGGGTCTGCGGCGGCGCGTTCGATCTTCTCCTGATCGACGAGCGAGAGCATCCGCACCGGGTTGTGCCCGCACTGGCGCCACAGGTCGCGGTCGAGGCGACGGAAGAGCTCGACGGCCTCGGGGCGCCAGGTCCACCAGAGGTTGTGGGCGATGTCGTGCAGCGGTTCGAGAGCCTCGGGGAGGCTGGGGACCACGCGGAAGGTGTGGATGTTGGCTTGGCCGGCGTGCAGCATCGGGCGCCCCTATCTGGGAGTGCGTCGGGAGAGTGAGAGCGTCTCGGGCGCTATCGGAGGGATTGACGGGGCAGTTTATCCGAGCTTCGCAGCGCCCCGAGAGAGGAGCAGGCGGAGCTCCGGGCGACGGAGGGCCGCCGCGAGCGCGAGATAGACGCCGCCGCCCACGACGATAGCGCCCCCGAGGCGGACGGCGCTGCCGCCCCAGCCGCCCGGGAGGGCCGACAGCGCGTCGAGGCCTTCCTGGAGCCCGAGCACGCACCCGCCCATAACCAGCGTGAGCACGAGCCCCGTCGGGCTGAACCACCCGGCCCCGAGCGGGCGCCCGCTCGCGCGTCGCCACAGCGCCGCGAGGAGGAGGAACTGCCCGGCGCCGCACAGCGCCGTCGAGACCGCCAGCCCCGCCTCGCCCAGGGACCAGATGAGCGCGAGGTTGAGGGCGACGTTGACCCCGACCATCAGCAGCGAGACGCGCATGGGGGTTGTGGTGTCGCCCAGGGCGTAGTACGCGCGGGTGAGCGTGTGGTTGGCGATGTACGCCCACACGCCGGCCGCGTACGCCGCGAGGACGAAGCTGACGCGCCGCACGCTCGCGTCGTCGAACAGCCCGCCGGCGTAGATCACCGCGGTGAGGTCGTCGCGCACCAGCACGAGCCCGAGGGTCGCGGGGAGCCCGATAAAGAAGGAGAGGCGCAGCCCGTCGCGCAGCGTCGAGTCGAACGCGCCGGGGTCTTTCGCCTGGCGTGCCAGCAGCGGGAAGACGGCCGTCGCGAGCGCGATGCCGAAGACGCCCAGCGGGAACTGGTAGAGGCGCGAGGCGAAAAAGAGCGCGGCGTTCGATTGCTCGTCGAGCGGGTAGTCGAGCACGCCGGCGAAGGGGAGCGTGATCGTTGTGCCCACGAGGACGGGCCAGCTCGCGATCAGCCCGTCGAGGAGCGTGTTGATCTGGAGGGCGCCGAGGCCCACGATCACGGGCGCGGTGCGCTTGAGCGTGCGCACGACGGGGGCACGCGCGCCGGTCATCACGCGCGTCCATCCCGCGAACTCTCGCGCGGCGGAGAGGGACCAGGCGATCTGGAGCGCGCCGGCGATCAGGATGCCGCCGGCCGCGCTGTACGCGGCGTCCTCGAGATCGGCCCCGCTGAGGACCTTCCAGAGGAGGACCCCGCCGATGATGCAGAGGTTGAGGATCACGGGGGCCGCGGCGGTGGGGGCGAAGCGCCCGTGGGTCTGGAGGATCCCTCCGATGAGCGCGGTGACGCAGACCATGGGGGCAAAGGGCAGCAGGACCATCGCGAGGGTGATGGCGAGGTCGCCCGATTGTCCCATCGGCGTGAGCGTGAGGAGGGCGATGAGGACGAGCTCGCCGGCGATCGCGAGGACGCTGAGGAACGCGATGGTCAGCCCGAGCATGGCGCTGGCGTAGCGGTCGGCGGCGGCGCGGTCCTCTTCGAGGAGGCGGGTGTACTCGGGGATGAACGCGCCGGTGAGGGCGCCCTCGCCGAAGAGGCGGCGGGCGAGGTTGGGCAGGAGGAAGGCGAAGGCGAATGCGGACCAGACGGCGCCGGCGCCGAAGACGCGGGAGCAGAGGGCGTCGCGGGCGAGCCCGAAGAGGCGTGAGAGGAGGGTGACGCCGGCGACGACGCGGGCCGCGCCGACGAATCCGCGGTCTGTGGTGTCGCGCGCGGGGGTCACGGGGGACGAGCATACGCCCGCGCGCGCGCCGGCGCAAAAAAGAAGCCCCCCGCCGGCGAGCGGCGGGGGGTGTGTAGATTGAGCAACGTTCTAGGGGTAGGAAGTGTGAACCGGGGGGAGTGAATCCCCGGTTGGAGAGACTCGTGTCTTATCGACGGCGACGCGAGGCGCTCAGGCCCGCGAGACCGAAGAGAGCGGCGGCGCCGGGGGCGGGGATGGGGTCCCCGTCGATGCGGACGCTGTAGACCCGGCTGCCCGCGTCGGTGGTGAAGGTCTTCTCGGTGATGGTGTCGAGGCCGTTGGTCGCGAGACCGCTGTCGCCGACGCCGAAGGTGCCTTCGAGATCGCGGAACGAGCGCTGCCAGCGGGCGCCGCCGTCGGCGTCCGAGGTCATGATGAGGTAGTACTCGCCCGCGTCGACGCTGACGCCGGTGGCGTCGAGGGTCATCCAGGCAAAGCCGCTGCTGACTTCGACGTCGGTGGCGGACCAGACGATGTCGAATTCGTCGTCCGCTTCATCGCCCACGTTGGTGGCGAGGAAGAGGTTGAAACCGTCACCCGCCGCGCTGACCGCGATGGAGTTGAGGTTGAACGACTCGGTGAAGTTGACCCGCTGCATCAGGTGCAGGGTGTCGTTCGCGGGGTGGGCGTTGGACCCGGCCCCGGTGTTGTCCGTGTTGACGATCATGGCCGCGTTGGAAGCGGCGGCGACGCCGAGCGCGAGCCCGGCGATCGCGAGGGTTCGTGTCTTCATTTCTCTCTGACTCCTCAGGACGATGAATGAGCCACGTCGCCCCGATCCCGTGCGAAGGGGGCTGGTGTCTCGCGTCCGTTTGTTATGGAGCCCGCCGTGCGAGCGGTCTCCGAATCCCTGTGCGTACGATGTATTCGTACCACGAGCCGGGGACGGCCGCAAGACGTAATTGATGATTCTGTAGTGAACTAGACCGAATTCATCGTTTCAGCTGTCTGTGGTCGGATAACAATCAGCGCCAGCGCGTAGGCCGTGGCGACCCCCCCCAGATTCACAAGCCCATCGCCGACACTGGCTTGCCTCTCGAGGACCGGGATCAGCTGCAGGCTTTCGTCGAGGATCGCGTAGGCGGCGGCCAGGAGGGCCGTCCGGGCGATGCCCCGCCGGCTCAGGGCGGGGGCGAAAAAGCCGGCTCCGAGGGCCGCGGAGGTCCAGAGAAAGAACGCGACGAAGTGGACGACCTTATCGGAACCGCGCTCGGCGCCCGGCACCGACAGGCGGGGCCAGTGCGTGGCGATCACCAGCGCGAGGGCGTAGGCCGCGAAGAGCGCGCGGAAGAGGAGTGGGTGTTCCCGGACGTACGCGATCACGCCGGGGCCGCGTCGCGCGCCGGCGGGATCACGATCTCGGGCTCGCCGGCCTCGCGCTGGCGTCGGCGTTCGAGCATGAGGTCCCACTCAGAAAGGAACGTGTCGCCGAGCTGCTCGTAATCGATCGCGCCCGCGAGCCCCGGGGCGTACTCGAAGATGGTCTGCCCGAAGCTGGGGCACTCGGCGAGCTTGATGTGGCGTCGGATCGCGGGGCGGTAGACGCGGGCGCCCCGCCAGGGGACGTCGTGCTCGCGGGACTGCTCGAAGAACGCTTCGAGATCCGCGACGACTTCCTTGGCGTGCTTGGTCTGGTCGTCGTGCGCGCAGAGGACGACGCCGGACACGCGGATGTCGGGGTTCACGCTGCGTGAGACGAGCTGGACGGTCTCGAGCAGCTTGCCCACGCCCTGGAGCGCGAGGAAGTGCGACTGCATCGGGACGACCACTTCCCGGGCCGCGTTGAGGGCGTTGAGCGTCAGCAGCCCGAGCGAGGGGGGGCAGTCGAAGAGGACGAACTCGAACTCGCGCCCGAGCGTTTCGAGCGCCGTGGAGAGGCGGCGGTTGCGGTCGGGCGCGTCGGAGAGCTCGGTCTCGGCCGCGGCGAGGTTCACCTCCGCGGGGAGGATGGCGAGGTTCTCCCGCGTGCGCACGACGGCGTCGGGGCACACGGAGGGGTCGAGCAGCGTGTCGTAGGAGGTGGCGTCGTCGGGTCCGGGCTCGACGCCCATGTGGATCGTCGCGTGCGCCTGGGGGTCGAGGTCCACGACGAGCGTCGGGCGCCCGCGCCGGGCGAGGGCCGCGGCGAGGTTGACGGTGGTGGTCGTCTTTCCGACGCCGCCCTTCTGGTTCAGGAGCGCGACGGTGCGGGTGAGGCGGGGTAAGGCGGGTTCGGGCATGGGGAGATTCTAGCGGGAGGGGGGCGGTTCACGCCTGTTCTCTCGGCTTTGCCTGTCACTACACTCCCCGGCCCGGACGCGGGTCGCGCCCGATCAGCTGGAGTTGCGTCATGAACCGAGCCGTCCTCGTCCTCCCTGTCCTCTTCGTGTTCTCCGCCGGGCTGCTGGGGGGCTGCACGGCCTCCCGCTGCGGGAGCGGGCTCAGCGCCGACGCCCAGCGCGAGATCGGGCACACGGCGCACGCGGCGTACGTGGACGCGATCAACACGAACGACGTCGAGACCATCATGGGCATCCTGACTGATGACGTGGTGTTCATGGCGCCCAACGCCCCGCTGATGGAGGGCAAGGCGGCGATCCGCCCGTGGGTGGAGGGGTACGTCAACGCGTTCCGCAGCCGGTGGATCAAGACGACGCTGGAGTTCGTCGTCGCGGGAGATTGGGCGTTCGAGCAGTACTCCTACGAGTCGGCCGACACGCCCCGCGCCGGCGGCGCGACGCTCCGCGACACGGGCAAGGGCCTGATCATCTACCGGCTTGAAGACGACGGCGTGTGGCGCGTCGCCCGCGACGCGTGGAGCTCCGACCTGCCCGCGTCCTGAGTGAGCCAGCGAGAAGGGTGAACTCAGCCCAGCGCGTCGAACTGGGGCGCGTAGCTGACGCGCCCGGCGTTGATCGGGAGCGCGCCTGTTGTGAACTCGATCGCTTGGAACGCGTCGCCCCCGCCGTAGGCGTCGTGGAGCGCAAAGGCCGAGGCCGGGCGGAAGCCGAAGCGGGAGTAGTAGGCGGGCTCGCCCAGCACGACGCCCCACCCGAAGCCGGCGGAGCGCGCGGCGTCGAGCGCGGCGCGGATGAGCCTGGCGGCGATCCCCCGTTCGCGATGGGAGTCTGCCACGCACACGGGGGCGAGGCCGAAGCCTTGGTCGCCGGCGCCTGTGGTGACCGGGCTGAGCGCGACGTGCCCGACGATCGCGTGCGCCTCGACCGCAACGAGGGAGACGCTCAGGGCGCCCGCGGCGCGGAGGAGTCCGACGAGCCGCGCTTCGGCGTCGGTGGGGAAGCACGCGGTGACGAGGGCGCTGATCGCGGGGACGTCGTCGGGGTGCTCGGGGCGGATGGCGATCATCGGCGGGAGCCTAGGTGGAAACGTGTCGTGTCGCACGGGCTTGCGCGGCGGCATAGATTGGGTTTCCGTTCTCGTGAACTCAACCGCGGGCGTCTCGCGCCGCTCGAAGGGAAACGCATGTCTTCATCGAACCTCGACGTGGTCCGCGGGATCTACGACGCCTTCGCGTCGGGCGACGTGGAGGGGGTCCTCGCTCGCTTCTCCCCCGACATCGTGTGGAATGAGGCCGAGAGCTTCCCGTACGCCGACGGCAACCCGTACGTCGGGCCGCAGGCCGTGCTCGAGGGTGTGTTCGCCCGTTGCGTCGGGGAGTGGGACGGCTTCGGCGTGGAGGTCGAGGAGATCATCGACGCCGGGGACACGGTCGTGGCGCTGGGGCGCTACGTGGGGACGCACAAGGAGACGGGGCGGGCACAGCGGACGCAGATCGCCCACGTCTGGCGGCTCGCCGACGGGGTGGTGGTTCGCTTCCAGCAGCACGCCGACACGCTGCACGTGGCGCGGGTGTCCGGGGCGGTCTGAGCCGGAACAATCAGCGTCGGGGGGCGGCGCCGCCGTACACTGGCGGCGTTCGTTCTGATGCACACATCCAATCGCAGGAGGCCCCCGATGAGCACCGCGCAGACCAGCACCCGTGAAGCCGTCCAGGTCGAGATCAAGACGGACACCTCGGGACGACCGACGCCTCCTTTTAAAGCCCGCTACGAGAACTTCATCGGCGGGGGCTGGGTCGCGCCCAAAGCGGGGCGGTACTTCGAGAACCTGTCCCCGGTGACCGGGCGCGCGGTGTGCGAAATCGCCCGCTCCGACGGCGACGACATCGAAGCCGCGCTCGACGCGGCGCACGCGGCCAAAGCCGCGTGGGGGCGCACGCCCGTTGCGGAGCGCGCAAACATCCTCAACGCGATCGCGCAGCGGATGGAAGACAACCTCGAGCTGCTCGCGGCCGCCGACAGCTGGGACAACGGCAAGCCCATCCGCGAGACGAGGGCGGCTGATATCCCGCTCGCGATCGATCACTTCCGGTACTTCGCCGGGTGCATCCGCGCGCAGGAGGGCTCGATGGGCGAGCTCGATTCCGACACCGTCGCGTACCACGTGCACGAGCCGCTGGGCGTGGTCGGGCAGATCATCCCGTGGAACTTCCCGATCCTGATGGCGGCGTGGAAGCTCGCGCCGGCGCTCGCTGCGGGGAACGCGGTGGTGCTTAAGCCCGCGGAGCAGACGCCCGCGTCGATCCTGGTGTGGGCGGAGCTGGTCGGGGACCTGCTCCCCGCGGGCGTCTTGAACATCGTCAACGGGTTCGGTCTCGAGGCGGGCAAGCCGCTCGCGACGAGCCGGCGGATCGCGAAGGTCGCGTTCACGGGTGAGACGACGACGGGTCGCCTCATCATGCAGTACGCCGCGGAGAACCTGATCCCGGTGACACTGGAGCTGGGCGGCAAGTCACCCAACGTGTTTTTCCCTGACATCCTCGAGGCGGACGACGAGTTCTTCGACAAGGCGCTCGAGGGCTTCGCGCTCTTTGCGCTCAACCAGGGCGAGGTGTGCACGTGCCCGAGCCGGGCGTTGATCCACGAGTCGATCTACGAGCCTTTCATGGAGCGGGCGCTGGCGCGCGTGGAGGCTGCCGTGCAAGGGCACCCGCTCGAGGACGCGACGATGGTGGGCGCGCAGGCGTCGAGCGAGCAGAAAGAGAAGATCCTGTCGTACTTCGACATCGGGCGTCAGGAGGGCGCCGAGGTGCTCACGGGGGGCGAGGCCGCGTCGCTGCCCGGCGATCTCGCGGGCGGCTACTACGTCAAGCCGACAATCCTGAAGGGGCACAACAAGATGCGCGTCTTCCAGGAAGAGATCTTCGGGCCGGTGGTCTCTGTCACGACGTTCAAGGACTTCGACGACGCGATCGCGCTTGCCAACGACACGCTCTACGGGCTGGGCGCGGGCGTGTGGAGCCGCGACCAGAACACCTGCTACCGCGCGTCGCGCGCGATCGAAGCCGGGCGCGTGTGGGTGAACAGCTACCACCTCTACCCGGCGCACGCTTCCTTCGGCGGGTACAAGCACTCCGGCATCGGACGCGAGAACCACAAGATGATGCTCGGGCATTACCAGCAGACCAAGAACATCCTCGTGAGCTACAACCCCAACAAGCTCGGGTTCTTCTAAAGCGAGGAGGCGAACGATGTCACAGGACGCGAGCGCGCCGGCGCGCGTCGTAGCGACCCCCGAGGCGCTGGGATTCATCGAAGAGATCCGCGCCGAGCACCCCGAGATCCTGTTCCATCAGTCCGGCGGGTGCTGCGACGGGTCCTCCCCGATGTGCTTCCGGTCTGACGACTTCAAGATCGGGGAACACGACGTGTGCCTTGGCGAGGTCGGCGGCGTGCGGGTGTATATGAACCCGGAGCAGTTCGAGGCGTGGAAGCACACGCAGCTCATCCTGGACGTCGTGCCCGGAGCGGGGGGGATGTTCTCGCTCGACAACGGTCGCGGGAAGCGGTTCCACATCCGCTCACGGGCGTTTTCCGAGCATGAACTGGCAGTTTTGGGGTAGATCCGGGCAGCACGCGCCACGCGACTTGCCGACGCCTTCTTCGGATCATACACTTGCATCATGGCGTCACTAAACAAGCAATCCGGATTAGCTCCCACGCCCAAACAAGCCGTCCGGCGGAGGGCCCTCTTTGATCGCCTGCTCGAGCCGGAGGTGCTCAAGGCGCTCGCGGAGCCGACGCGGGCCCGCCTGCTCTCGTGCCTCCTCAAGTGCGGGCGCCCGTGCTCGGTGACGGAGGTCGCGGAGTGTTGCTCGGTTGATTTCTCGGTTGTTTCTCGCCATCTCGCGATCCTGGCGCGGGCGGGTCTGCTGAGCGCTGAGAAGGAAGGGCGCACGGTCTGGTACTCGGCCGACGGCGCCGGGCTCGCCGAGCGGTTCCGCCAGCTTGCAGACTCGATCGAGGAACTCGCCCCGGGCGACGACGCTTGCGCCGCAGATAGCTGCTGCAACTCGGAGAACTGTTGATGACCCGTCCGCGCGTGTTGTTCCTGTGCACGGGGAACTCGTGCCGGAGCCAGATGGCCGAGGGCTGGGCCCGCACGTTGCTGGCCGACCACGTCAGCGCGAGCAGCGCGGGGACAGAGCCCTCTTCGCTCAACCCGCACGCGCTGCGCGTGATGCGCGAGGCGGGGGTCGATATCTCGGCGCAGTTCAGCAAGCACGTCGAGGACTGCGATCCCGACATGCTGGATCTCGTGGTGACGGTCTGCGACGACGCGGCGGAACACTGCCCCGTCTTCATTACCCGGAGCACGCGCACGCGCGTCGTGCATCATTCCTTCGACGACCCGCCGCGGCTCGCGACAACCGCCGCGACCGAGGACGAGGCGCTGGGGCACTACCGGCGCGTGCGCGACGAGATCCGCGCCTTCGTCGAGACGATCCCCGCGCTGCTCGAAGAGGACGAACCGGACGACGAGGGCGTCTGCGCCAGCGCGCGCCCCGCGCGTCTCGGCTTCCTCGATCGTTTCCTGACGCTGTGGATCTTCCTCGCGATGGCGGTCGGCGTGCTGATTGGTCGCCTTGTTCCCGGCGTGAGCGACGCGCTCGAGCGCGTGTCGGTCGGCACGACGAACATCCCCATCGCGCTCGGCCTCATCCTGATGATGTACCCGCCGCTCGCGAAAGTGCGGTACGAGAAACTCCCCGAGGTCTTCCGCGACTGGCGCGTGCTCGTGCTCTCGCTGGTGCAGAACTGGGTCGTCGGCCCGGTGCTGATGTTCGCGCTCGCGGTCCTCTTCCTGCGCGACTACCCGGAGTACATGATCGGGTTGGTCATGGTGGGGCTCGCCCGCTGCATCGCGATGGTGCTGGTGTGGAACGACCTCGCCCGCGGCAGCAGCGACTACGCCGCCGGGCTCGTCGCGTTCAACAGCATCTTCCAGGTGCTGTTCTTCGGGCTCTACGCGTGGGTGTTCATCACGTGGCTGCCGCCGCTGCTCGGGATGGAGGGGGCGGTCGTTGACATCTCGATCGCCGAGGTCTTTACGAGCGTGATGATCTACCTCGGCATCCCGTTCGTCGCGGGCATGCTCACGCGGTTCGTGCTCCGCCGGCTCAAGGGCGACGAGTGGTACACGCGGACGTTCCTCCCGACCATCGCCCCGATCACACTCATCGCGCTGCTGCTGACGATCCTCGTGATGTTCAGCCTCAAGGGCGATCGCATCGTCGCGCTCCCGCTGGACATCCTGCGCATCGCGATCCCGCTGACCATCTACTTCGTCGTCATGTTCTTTGTCAGCTTCCTGATGGCCAAGAAAGTCGGCGCGGACTACGAACGAGCCGCAACGCTCGCGTTCACCGCGTCGGGCAACAACTTTGAACTCGCGATCGCCGTCGCGATCACGGTCTTCGGCATCGGCTCGGGCGTCGCGTTCGCGACCGTCGTCGGGCCGCTCGTCGAAGTGCCGGTCCTCATCGGGCTCGTGAGCGTCTCGCTCTGGCTCCGCCGACGGCTGTACCCGAACGATCAGACACCCGCGGCGCCCGTCGCACGAGAAGGAGACCCATCATGACCACCCCCAACGAACCCTCCTGCTGCGGCCCCGACTGCTGCTCGGGCAGCGCGACCACAAGCACGACCACGCCGAGCGGCGACCAGGTCCGTGAGACGGTACGCGAGGGCTACGCCGAGATCGCGCGATCCGGGCAGTGGTCCGGCGTCCGCCCCGCGTCCGCTCCGGTGAACGACGACGCCGGTTGCTGCGGCGGGGCGTCGTCCGGCGGCGGCGGCTGCTGCGGACCGACCACGCTCACCCCCGAGCAGGTCGCGATCGCCGTGGGCTACTCCGGCTCCGACCTGACGGTGCTGCCCGAGGGCGCGAACATGGGCCTCTCGTGCGGCAACCCGACCGCGCTCGCGTCGCTCGCGCCGGGCGAAGTCGTGCTCGATCTCGGATCGGGCGGCGGGTTCGATTGCTTCATCGCCGGCCCGAAGGTCGGGAGCGCGGGACGCGTGATCGGCGTGGACATGACGCCCGAGATGCTCACGAAGGCGCGGCGCAACCTCAGCGGCTACCGCGAGCAGAGCGGGCTCGACAACGTCGAGTTCCGCCTCGGCGAGATCGAGCACCTGCCGGTGGCGGACGGGTCGGTCGATGTCGTGATCTCGAACTGTGTGATCAACCTCTCGCCGGACAAGCGCCGGGTGTGGCGCGAGATCGCGCGGGTGCTCAAGCCGGGCGGGCGTGTTGCGGTCTCGGACCTCGCGCTGGTGCAGCCGCTGCCGCAGGGTGTGCGCGACGACCTCGAAGCGCTCGTCGGCTGCGTCGCCGGGGCGGAGCTGGTCGAAGACGTGCGCGCCGGCGTGCTCGACGCGGGGCTGACCGATCTTGAGATGACGGCCAAGCCGCAGTACGTCGAAGCGATGACAAACTGGGAAGACCCGCTCTATAAGAAGATCGCCAGCGCGCTCCCCGCGGGCGAGAACATCAGCGACTACGTCGTGAGCCTCGATATCAAGACTCGGCGGGCGGGCTGAGCGCGGTCAAGCGTTATAGGTCTGGGAAACCCGCGCTTTGAGCGCCCCCGGAGCGCGTTTACACTCGGGGGACGTGCGGCGTCTACCCGCACGCCTTCGAGGAAATACCCCGTGCGTGTGACCACTGCTCTGGCGTCGGTGCTTTCGTCCGTTTTCATCGCCCCCGCGGCCCTCGCCGGCCCGCTCGACCCGCCCGCGGGCCCGGTCGAGTCCACGATGAAAACACTCAGCGACGTCGAGCCGCGGATCGCGATCAGCGTCGAAAACACGCCGGGCGATGAGGGCGCCTTCTACAAGATCACCGCGCCGGGATCGTATTACCTCACGCGAAACACGCGCATGCTGACGCTGGGCGGCTCTCGCGACGGGATCGAGATCGCCGCCAGCGACGTGACGGTCGACCTCAACGGCTACACGATCGAGGGCCTGGCGGGGATGAGCAACGGGATCGTCGTCAGCGAGCCCGATCTGAGCAACATCGTGGTCTGCAACGGCACGATCCGCGGGTTCCTCGGCGACGGGATCGATACGCAGTCGAGGGACGTTCTGCATTCCGAGGTGCGTGGGGTGCGCGTGGTCGGCGCGGGAATGCACGGGATCCGCCTGGGCGACCACGCGGTGGTGTCAGACTGCGAAGTCAGCGGTTCCGGCTTTGGGGGGATTCTGAGTGGGAGTTCGTCTCGCGTGTCGGATTGCACGGTCTTGGAGAACGGCTCGATCGGCGGCATCAGCATCGGCGGCGACAGTGTGGTCTCCGGCTGCATCGCGCGAAGAAACCTAGGGAGTGGCGTAACCGTTGGGGATGAGAGCCTTGTCGTTGATTGCGTCGCCGATCAGAACGGGTCGAACGGGATAACCGCTGGCAATTATTCGTCGGTCACAGACTGCGTCGCGACGGGCAATGAGTTCCAAGGTATCCGGGGCGGGATCAGCGGCGTCGTTCGTTCGTGCGTGGCGAGCGGAAACGTGAGCAGCGGCATCCTCGTGTTGGCTGATTGCGTCGTGGTCGACAACCTGTGCACCGAGAACCAGAGAGGGCTGCGCGCGACTGGCCCGGGGACGCGGATCGAAGGGAACCATCTCGCGAACAACGATGTCGGCCTGCTTGTGGAGTTTACTGACAACATCGTCCTCCGGAACACGTGCCGAGGGAACGACATCAACTGGAGCATCGTTGCCGGCAATCATGTCGCGCCGATCGTGCAGGCGAGCGGGAACGGCGCCCAGATCACCGGCGACACCTACGCCGGCTCGCTGGGCTCGACGGACCCCAACGCCAACTTCACCTACTGAGCGTCCGGCTGCGCTCGAGACGGGTAGACTCCCCGCGCCGCGCGCCGCGGCGGGTCGGGAGAGCGTGCTATTTCTCAGGGACCAAGCGAGAACGGGAGCGCGCCCGGCGCGCGCACGCTGGTGGTCGGCGGGACCGGCGCGACGGGGCGCCTGCTCGTGCGGGCGCTCGTTGAGCGCGGACGCCGCGCTCTAGTCATCGCACGGAACCCGCAGAACCTCCCCGCCGACCTGCGTGAGCACGGCGCGGTCAGCGTGGTCGCCGGGACCGTGGTCGCGATGTCCGAGCAGCAGCTCGTCGATCTCGTCAGCGGGTGCGATTCCATCGCCTCGTGCCTCGGGCATCGCCTCAGCGCGAAGGGGATGTTCGGCCCGCCGCGACGACTGGTCCGCGACACGCTGCAATGTCTATGCGAGGCGGCCGCGGCGCCGACCCGGGTTGTCTTGATGAGCAGCGCGGGGTGCCGCGATCGCACGATCGGGGAGCGCGTCCCGTTCGCGCAGCGCGCAGTGGTCGCGGCGATCCGCACGCTCATCCCGCCGCACGCGGACAACGAGGCGGCGATGTCGTACCTCCAGCGCGACGTCGGGGCGGAACACGACTCGATCCGGTGGGTGATCGTGCGACCGGACGGGCTGACGAACGAGGAGGCCGTGACGCCCTCGAGCGTCCACCCCTCGCCGACGCGCAGCGCGATCTTCAACGCGGGGAAGACCAGCCGGATCAACGTCGCTGGCTTCATGGCACGCCTGCTGTGTGAAGACGAGGCGTGGGCCGAGTGGCGCGGGCGGGCGCCGGTGATCTACAACGACGAGGGCTGAGCAGCCGCGCTCTCAGCGGCCGGGACGCCGCACGCGCCCGTCTCGCACTCCGGTTCTTCCGCGAGGCGGCGTTCCTTGAACCCGCGCCCCCACCCCTGCATCGCGACGAGGATCGCCTCGAGCGTGCGCCCGAACTCGGTCACCTCGTACTCGACGCGCGGCGGCACCTCGGCGTAGACGTGGCGGGCGACCACGCCGTCCGCCTCGAGCTCGCGCAGCTGGAGCGTGATCATCCGCTCCGTCGCGTTGGGCACGAGTCGGCGGAGCTCGCCGAACCGCTTCCGCCCGCCGAGCAGGTGGCAGAGCAGCACCGGCTTCCAGCGCCCGCCGATGACGCTCAGCGTCGCTTCGACGTCGCACCCGGTCTTCCAGTTGTACTTCCGCGTCACGGTTATGCCTCGCAGGGGTCTCGTATTCATACTTACATTTATGTTGGTACTTGTCAATAGCGAAGTATAGGGATAGGTTCGCTCTCGTTCTCCGGATCTCACCCCGTCTGTGCGAGAGGCCGCCGCCATGACCAACTCCGTCCGCCGTGCGTTGTTTTTGCTGACCGCCGTCGTCATGCACATGGGTTGCGCGGCGGGGCCTGACGGCGCGTGGGCGCCCGCGCCCCGCCCCGAGCGCCCCGAGGTTGTTCGGTACGCCGACGTGGAGTGGGGGGACCTCAACCCCGCGCGGGGCGACGCGAGCCCGCGGGCGGGGGATCTCTGGGGCGACCGGGCCGCTGGCGGGGCGACCGGGTTCCTGGTCCGCTTCGCGAATGGGTTCAGCTCCCCGCCGCACATCCACAACGTGACGTACCGGGGCGTGGTGATCGGCGGCGAGGTTCACAACGACGACGCGGGGGCCGCGCCGATGTGGATGCCCGCTGGGTCGTTCTGGACGCAGCCGGCGGGGGAGCCGCACGTCACCGCGGCGCGGGGGGCGCGCACGCTCGCGTACATCGAGATCGACGACGGCCCGTACCTCGTGCGTCCGCAGGAACGGGCGTACGACACGGGTGAGCGGGCGCTCAACACGCACGCCTCGAACGTGGTGTGGGTCGAGGCTCCGGGAGCAACCGGGTCCGGGGCTCGGGTCGCGTTCCTGTGGGAGAGCGCGGACGCACGCGGCTCCTTCCTCAGGCTGCCGCCCGGGTTCGAGGGATCGATCGAGCACGCCGGTGAGGTGTTCCGCGCCGTGGTGATCGACGGGGGCGTGGTGGTTCACGGCGCCGACGACCCGCGTGCGCTCGAGCCCGGCGGGTATTTCGGCGGCGCAGATAGAGCGTTGCGCCGCGCAGCCCTGTCGTCCCCGACCGAAACCGTCTTGTATCTCCGCACGGACGCAGGATTCCGCGTCCGCTCCTCCTCCACGAACGAAAGCGCCCACCGATGAAGCACGACATTGTTCATTACGCCAAGCACCGACACACCGTCAAGGCGTACGACCCCAAGAAGAAGATCCCAGACGAGACCATCGCCAAGCTCAAGGAGCTGCTGCGCTTCAGCGCGTCGAGCACGAACGCGCAGCCGTGGCACTTCGTGATCGCGTCAACGCCCGAGGGGAAGGAGCGGGTCGCGAAGTCGACCGATCGCCTCTACCCCTTTAACCGCAACTCCATCGTGAGCGCGTCGCACGTCGTTGTGTTCTGCAGCAAGCTCGACATCGAGGAGGACTACCTGCTCCGCGTGCTCGCGCAGGAAGAGGCCGACGGGCGCTTCGGCGGGAACCCGGACTTCAAAGCCCAGATGCACGGTGGGCGGGGTCTCTTCGTCAACCTGCACAAGCACGATCTCAAGGACGTGCAGCATTGGATGGACAAGCAGGTCTACCTGAATCTCGGGGCGTTCCTGCTGGGCGCCGCGGCGCTCGGGATCGACGCGACGCCCATGGAGGGCATCGAGATCGGGGTGCTCGATGAGCAGCTCGGGCTGCGCGAGCGTGGGTACACCGCCCTGGTGGTCGTCCCGATCGGGTATCACGATCCTGAGAACGACTACAACGCGGCGCTGCCGAAGTCGCGGCTGCCGTACTCCGAGATCCTGACGGAGATCTAGCCCCGCGCGAGCGGCGCGTCCGCCTCCAGTCACGTCCGTGCACGCATCACCACTTCAAGGGGTACCAAGAGCATGTCCACGCTGACCATCCTCGCGCACATCCGAGCCACGCCGGACGGGGTCGAGCTCGTCAAGTCCGAGCTCGAGAAGCTCATCCCGATCACCCGCGCCGAGGCGGGGTGCGTCCAGTACGACCTCCACCAGGACACGGAGGACCCGTCGCACTTTTTCTTCTACGAGAACTGGGAGTCCCGCGCGCTGTGGCAGGCCCACATGGAGAACCAGCACCTCAAGGACTACCTCGCGGCGACGGACGGGGCGGTGGCGGAGTTCACCCTCCACGAGATGACCCGCATCGGGTAGCCGGGGGTCGCACGGGCGGGTGTCCGTGTCGGGGGGGCGATCCGCGGCGCGATGCGGTTCGGCTCGGTGGTACGCTCGCGCGCCCCGGCCGGACGACTTCCCGGTGACGGCTCGCACAGATAGGATCGGGGCGTAGGGGGAGGAGTCCTTTGATGTCAGATGAGCACACGTCGCGAGCTTTGGGAGCGCCCCGCGCAGCCGCGGACGCAGCGAGCACGGCATGCTCCGCCTGACCGGCGTCACGCTCCCGCTGACGCATCCCCCCGAGGCCATCGCCAAGGCGGCTGTCGCGCGCCTCGCCATCGCCCCGGACCGGCTGATCTCCTGCGAGGTTTACCGCCGGGCGCACGACGCCCGCAAGAAATCCTCCATTCTCCTCGTCTACTCGCTCGACGTGGAGGTCGCGGACGAAGCAGAAGTGCTCGAGCGATGCGCGAACGACACGGGCGTGAAACCGACGCCGGACGTCGAGTACCGCTTCGTCGCTCGCGCGCCCGTGAGCGTGTCTCAGCGTCCGCTGGTGATCGGCGCCGGGCCGTGCGGGTTGTTCGCCGCGTTGCTGCTGGCGCAGATGGGGTTCCGCCCCATCATCCTGGAGCGCGGCAAGGAGGTGCGCGGGCGCACGAAAGACACGTGGGGGCTGTGGCGCAAGTCGGTGCTCAACACGGAATCCAACGTGCAGTACGGCGAGGGCGGCGCGGGGACGTTCTCTGACGGCAAGCTCTACAGCCAGATCAAAGACCCGCGCCACCTCGGGCGCAAGGTCCTGACGGAGTTCGTCAAAGCCGGGGCGCCCCCGGAGATCCTCGTCGAAGCGCACCCGCACATCGGCACGTTTCGCCTCGTGAAGATGGTCGAGAACATGCGGGCCACGATCGAATCCCTCGGCGGCGAATACCGTTTCGAGAGCCGCGTGACGGACGTGGACATCGAAACCGACCCCGCCGGCGCGCGCCGGGTGCGCGGCGTCGTGCTCGCGAGCGGCGAGCGCATTGCTTCCGATCACGTCGTGCTCGCGATCGGGCACAGTGCGCGCGACACGTTCCAGCTGCTGCACGACCGCGGCGTGTATATCGAAGCCAAGCCGTTTTCTCTGGGCTTCCGCATCGAACACCCGCAATCGCTCATCGACGCGGCGCGGTTCGGCCCCAGCGCGGGCAACCCCATCCTCGGGGCGGCCGACTACAAGCTCGTGCACCACGCCTCGAACGGGCGCGACGTCTACAGCTTCTGCATGTGCCCGGGCGGCACGGTCGTCGCGGCCACTTCGGAGGAAGGGCGGGTCGTCACGAACGGCATGAGCCAGTACTCGCGAGCCGAGCGGAACGCCAACGCCGGCATCGTCGTCGGCATCACCCCCGAACGGGACTACCCGGACGGCCCGCTCGCGGGCGTCGCGTTCCAGCGCCGCTGGGAATCAGCCGCGTACGTCGCCGGCGGCGCCACCTACGCGGCGCCCGCGCAGCGCGTGGGCGACTTCCTCGCCGGGCGACCCAGCACATCGCTCGGCGGCGTCGTTCCCTCCTACAAACCGGGCGTGCTGCCCGCCGATCTCACCCCGTGCCTGCCCGCGTACGCCATCGACGCGATACGCGAAGCGCTCCCGTTCTTCGGCCGGCGGATCCGCGGCTTTGATATGGAAGACGCGGTGCTGACCGGCGTCGAGACGCGCACCTCGTCGCCCATCCGTATCAAACGCGACGAGACGTTCCAGAGTCTCAACACGAAGGGGCTCTACCCGGCGGGCGAAGGCGCCGGGTACGCGGGTGGGATCCTGTCCGCGGGCGTTGACGGCATCAAGGTCGCCGAGGCCGTCGCGCAGAGCGTGATGGGCGGCTAACGCGTCGTCTTGCGCGCCAGAAGGGTCGTCGTCGTTTCGTACTCCTCCAGGCACCAGGCAAGCTTGCTCAGGACGTGCTCGGAAGGCTCAATGCCGCACTGGGTGGGGTCACGGAAGTCGAAGCTCTCGTAGAACGCGCACAGGTGCGTGAACGGGAGGCAGAAGACGCATTCGAAGCGGCGGCTGCGCGCCAGAAGATCGCTCACGATCTCCCGTGCCACGCCGCGGCCTCGGAACGCTTCGAAGACCAGGATCCCGCCGAGCTCCGCGTTGTGTTCGTCCAGCGCGGCGACGCGACCCACGCCGGCTCGGGTCCCGTCAACCTCCGCGATGACGAGCGTGTCCGATGCGGGCGACGGCACGAACCGAACCTCCGCGTACCGAGCGTTGATCCACGAGAGCTCCTCGGGCCGTGCTGGGCGGATTGAGATCGTCGCGTCCATCTCTGTATGTATATCGTCCGCGCGTGCGCCAATGGACTCGCCGCGGGACGATGCTCGCAAGGGGCGGCGCGACCGGCGCTCGGGGGAGGCGTGTGCCCGCAATGAAAAAACCCCTCGGCGTGGTCGCCGAAGGGTTTGATCTGTGGAAAAGTCGGGGTGACTGGATTCGAACCAGCGACCTTCTCGTCCCGAAGGAAAACGCGTAAAGGCGCGCGATGGTCGTATGCTATTGTGAGTCAGTGATTTACGAGTATTGTTTCTCGATGCGGGATGAACTAGCTACCCTCGTTATTAGCGTTTTACGAGGGTAGGGTGTTCACAGAGGGTAGTAAGGGGGTAGTCCAATTGCACGCGCAAACTCACTGCCTCCGCCAAATGTCAAACACGTGATCCTCGACGTAGAGCCCGGGGTAGATCAGCGCCACGCAGAGCATGATCGCGATCGACGCCAGCCGCCTCGAGTAGCTCCATAAACGAATCGCGTCAATGCGCTCGGCCGTCTCGACCGAGTCCGATTGGTGAGTTGAGCACAGCGATGGCAGCTCGTCGCAACCGACATCATTCTTAAACCCAGAGAGCGTGTACAGAACCAATACCCCCTGTTTGGGGTGCGTGATTTGGCATTCCAGGCGCGAACGTAACGCGCTCCGCACACTGCGAGATTCATCATGGAGCATGTATGCTGCGTGTATTAGACTGAATTGCTAATTGATAACGACGCCGCCGCACGATGGCGTAGCGAGCTCGGAGGCAGCATGATCACACTCCTCTTGCAAGACGGATTCGCCGAGCTCAGCACACAAGATGTTCAGGGCTCTCGACGCCAACTCGACAACGAGTTGACCACCCAAATCCGAGAGCTCACTGGTCGCTACGAGAGCGCCGTGGCGTCGAAAATCGAGAAGACTGCAGAACTTCTCGACATCGGCCGAGCACTTGTCGCGTGGCTCGACGGCGCCGACGGCGCCTTCTCCCGCATCAAAGCCGAGGCGGTGGGAGATCTCCTATTGGAGATTCGTGCCCCAACCGAGCCGACCCCTGCGGAGATCGCGGTGCTCCGTGCACCCTGGGAAGTGCTCGCGGACGACACGACGTTCCTGGCGGTCTCCCGTAACCTCGCTCCCTACCGCCGACTCGGCAAGCCTTTAAAGCCCGTCGAACTCGACGAGTACCAGGCTCGGCGTCATGTTCATGGCCTCTTCGCCCCGCGGCACGCAGGAGCTTGACTACGAAGCCGAAGAGCTCGCAATCCTGCAAGCAGCGGGCCAGATCGCGTCGATCGACCTCGTGGTCGACGACACCGGCGACCCCGCTCAGCTCGGTCGGCGGATCAGCACGTTGGCCACGCAGCCGCCGGTCCTGCACGTGTCCTGCCACGGTGGGACAGACCCATCACCGACGCTCTACCTTGAGGACGAAACCGGCTCCGTCCGCCCCACGAGCGCGCGCGGGCTACTCGACCACCTGCAGCCCTACAAGCCGCCGCTCATGTTTCTCTCAGCGTGCTTGACCGCCGCAGCGGGGAAGGCCAAAACCGCAGGGTCAGACTCCGATGTCGTAACGCCGGAGGACCAGACGCTCGTCGCCTCGCTGACGAAGGATCTCGTTTCCAAGGGTATCCCCGCCGTGCTCGGGTGGAGCGGATCTGTCACCGATCTCGCCGCCATTGCCTTCGCGCGTGCGCTGTACGACCGCCTTGGACGCGGTGTGCCGGCACCCGAGGCGGTCGCGGCGGCGCGGCGGGAACTGCTCGAGGGCGAGATCGACGGCGTTGGTAGGGATGGGCAGCGCGACGAGTTGCTCCGCACCGCGATCAAGGGCACAGCCAGTGAGTGCTGTCGTCGTGATTGGCATCTTGCGCGACTGTGGGTCGGTCCTTCGGGTGGTGGCTCGGTGGTGCGTCAGGGAGCGACGCGCAAACGCATGATGCACCCTCCGCATCACGGTCAGAAGCGATTGCTCAAAGTGAAGGAGGGCGAGAAGCTCGAGGTCGCCGCCCCCGAGATGTTTGTCGGTCGTCGAAAAGAGCTGCAGCGCGCACTCGCCACGCTTGCGTCGGCGGACCGCGCGGGCGTGCTCCTGCACGGCATGGGGCGCCTCGGCAAGTCGAGCCTGTCTGCGCGTATCGCGGACCGGCGTTCGGATCTGCTCTTCGCGGTCGTCTTCAAGCACTACGACGCCCGGAGCATTCTCGACGCGATCGAGGACGCGGTAAAACTCGCCCCGCGTGAGAAGGAGGCACAGCGGCAGGCAATCACTGACGCGAAGGGCATTCTCGACCGCGGGAAGGAAGCCGTGCGCGAAAACTCGGAGGCGCTCGAGGGGGTCTTGCACGAGCTGCTAAGCGGCCCGTGCCTGAGGGCAGAGAGTGGGCTTGCGTTGCTGGTGCTGATCGACGATATGGAACGCGTTCTCGTGCCCGCCGATGACGGCGGACGGCACGTGGTCGATCTCGACCATCGTGCGGTGATCACGTCGGTCTTGCGCGCCTTCGAAGGGTCCTTGGGTGACTCGCGTTTGCTCGTGACGAGCCGCTATCGCTTCGATCTGCCCAGCAGGCTCGCGGAGGTGCTCGAGCCGATCCAGCTCGCGCCCTTCCACGACGCCGCACGGCGCAAGCTCAGCCTGCGGCAGGTCGAGGACCGTCTGACGGACCTGGCCGAAGACGAGCTCGATGAACGGAAGGAACTCCTCATACGAGCGCAGACGCTCGCGCGGGGTAACCCCGGCCTGCACGATCTGCTCGGGCTGAAGATCGCGCTGAACCCGAGCGTTCCACTCGGCACTGCTAGCAACGTTCTCAACCAGGTCGACGCGTACTTCGAAAACGGCGCCCTGCCAGAAGACGAAAACACCCGCGCGTTCGTTGAAAACCTTGCCCTCGACAGCCTCATCGGCCTGACAACCCCTGCGAGCTACAAGCTCCTCAGCGAGCTGACACTGTTCGAACTCCCTGTCCCCGGCGATGTTACAGATTGCCTCAGCGGAGATAACCACACACTCACCGCGCTGCTGGATCTTGGGCTCATCGACGTCGTACCGGATCTCGTTGATCACACCCGGCCGGCTTACCAGGTGAACCGCCTCGCTGAGGGTCGCGTCGCTCCTCTAAAGGATGCCGAGGCGCGGACGATCGCTCAAGCGGTGATCGAGTCGTTGTACGAATCGTGGGGCGGCGCCGAAGGCGACGCGATCCGACCGTACAGCGCGGATATCGAGCTGGCCCGGCTCGCGATCGCGGCAGAGAACGCGCAGGTTGTCTCGGGATGCGCGCCGAGCGCAATCAGAGGCCTGCTGGAACGGAACGCTTCCGCGGCTGCAGACATCGGTAAAGCCTGTATCGCCTTGTTGCACATAAAACAGATACCGATCTCGCTCCAGGTCCGTGCTGTCGTTGCATCAAGCCACGCTACCGCGGGTGACGGCCATGCCGCGAATCAGCTTCTCGAAGACGGAGAAGCCGATCTTCAAGAGGCGATGGCCGACGCCGAGCCCGGCGATGACGACATCGGGTCGTACTTATTCGAGCTTGGCATCAGGCAGGTCAGTGTCGGTGAACTCGATAGGGCTCAAGTGACTTGGGAGTCTTTTACGAGTTATATGCGCGATCGCCCTCGCGAGGTTGCCATCGGGAAGGGGTACCTCGCCGACATCCTGGAGGCGCGTGGCGATCTTGACGAGGCGCTGCGCATCCGGCTGGAGGAGGAACTCCCTGTCTACGAGCGTCTCGGCGACGTGCGATCGATCGCGGTGACGCAGGGCAAGGTCGCCGACATCCTGGAGGCGCGTGGCGATCTTGACGAGGCGCTGCGCATCCGGCTGGAGGAGGAACTCCCTGTCTACGAGCGTCTCGGCGACGTGCGATCGATCGCGGTGACGCGGGGCCAGATCGCCGACATCCTGGAAGGGCGTGGCGATCTTGACGAGGCGATGTGCATCCTGCGGGAGGAAGCCTTGCCCGCGCTAAAGCGTCTCGGCGACGTGCGATTGATCGCGGTGACGCAGAGCAAGGTCGCCAACATCCTAGAGGCGCGTGGCGATCTTGACGAGGCGTTGCGCATCAGGCTTGAGGAGCAACTTCCTGTCTACGAGCGTCTCGGTGACGTGCGCGAGATCGCTGTGACGCAGGGCCAGATCGCCGACATCTTGAAGGCGCGTGGTGATCTTGACGAGGCGTTGCGCATCCGGCTTGAGGAGGAACTCCCTGTCTACGAGCGTCTCGGCGACATGCGTTCGATCGCTGTGACGCAGGGCCAGATCGCCGACATCTTGCAGGGGCGTGGCGATCTTGACGAGGCGATGCGCATCCTGCGGGAGGAAGCCTTGCCCGCGTTTAAGCGTCTCGGCGACGTGCGATCGATCGCGGTGGCGCAAGGCAAGGTTGCCGACATCCTGCGGGCGCACGGCGATCTTGAGGAGGCGTTGCGCATCCGGCTTGAGGAGCAACTCCCTGTCTACGAGCGTCTCGGTGACGTGAGATCGCTCGCGGTGCTGAAGCAGCGAATAGCATCGATATACCTTGAGCGTGGCGATGTAGACGCGTTTCGGCGGCTTCAAACAGAACGCCTCGAGACGAATCGACAGTTGGGGAATGTTGACGGCATCGCCTCGGCGCAATGGGATCTCGCGCAGCTAGATCTCGCGGAGCAGAAGCTGGATGATGCCATTCCTCGTGTCTTGGAGGCGTACCAGATCGTCGCTTCGATGGGCCGTGCAGAAGGCGTGATGGTCATCGGCCCGGTGTGCGCGCAGTTTCTCGCCGGGGCTCGTCACTTCGATCAGGCGTACACCGTGCTCGATCAGGCCGAGGCTGCCGCCAAGACGCTCAAACATCCTGACAGCGTGCAAGCCATCACCGAGTTGCGCGTAGCGATCAAGCAGCATGCCGACGATACGAAGGGCACGTAGTCGGCTGCCTTATTTAAACCTCTACCTCCGGGTGCATGCGCAGCAGCACAGAGCGCTGTTTGCACGTTGAGCGGGAGCAGACTGGATACAGTGTCAGCCTTCAGCTCACGTAGCTCTGATCTGATAACATAACCCCGCTCAGGGTGTAAGCCTAGGCAATTTGCTACTGCTGTTGATGCATCGTGCATACTCACTGAATGCCGGAGCTGCGCCAGTCGGCGGATGATGCCGATGCTTGATCAGAGAGCCGAGATCGCGAGCGAGCGGTGGGAGAGCACGCGGAGGGACAAGGGCCATCGTGGGTGCTGCGGGGGGTAGCGCGATGTCTGAGCCGACGCTGGTTCATGCCCTGGCTGCGGTGGGCGTCGCTGCGATCGTGATGGCGCAGGAGGCGGGGCCGGGAGCATTCGTGCGCGAGCGCGTGCTGCGGCCCGTGCTGCTGGTAGCCGGGGCCGCGGTGCGTCGGCGGCGCGTGAATGGAGTGCTCGATTGCACGGTGTGCGCGAGCGTGTGGGCGGGGGTGCTGGTGGGCGTTGCCGACGGGGTGGGCGCGCTGGGCGGGCTCATGGCGGGGTTGGGGCCGGCTGGGTTTGTGTGGAGCGTGAAGGCGGGAGCGCGGGGTGGTCTTGGCACTGGCCTTGGGGTGGCAAGGTCAGTGTGGTGTGGGAGCACTGGCAGATGACAGGTCATTGGCCAGGGGTTGGAGCCTCGCCCAAGCTCAGACCGATCAGATACACTTCACACCAAATCGGCTCGGGAGATTGCATCGATGCAAGTGAAGCAACAGACCACATCATCCTCTCCGATTGCAGTTGATCTTTTTTGCGGAGCTGGCGGGCTGACGCATGGATTACGGCAGGCAGGTATCAACGTCGTCCTCGGCATTGACGTTGATGAGTGCTGTCGACACGCATTTGAGGCGAACAACGATCCCGCCAACTTCCTGGCGCGGGACATCGCAGAGATAAGTGGAACAGAGTTGGATAGAACAATGGGTCGAGGGAGGGTCCGTGTGTTAGCAGGATGCGCGCCCTGTCAGACGTTCTCGAAGTACACGCAGGGATTGGACAATCAGAATGATCCCAAGTGGCCTCTGCTTGGTGAATTTGCTCGGCTGGTCAATGAGACTCAACCCGAGATCGTCTCCATGGAGAACGTGCCGGATCTCCAGCGCCATGGTGTTTTTGCTGATTTTATTGCCTGCTTGGAAGATCTCGGATATTGGTTCGAGAGCGATCCACGCAAGAGAATCGTCGCGTGCGACGATTATGGTGTGCCACAGCGTCGACAACGACTTGTGCTCTTAGCATCAAATCTTGGTCCAATCGGGTTGATTCCCAAGACGCACACCGGCAAAAAAAAGCGGACTGTCCGCGACGCGATTTCTACTCTGCCGCCACTCCGTGACGGCGAGACTCATGACAATGATCCACTGCACAGATCGAGCAGGTTGTCGCCTCTCAACAAGGAGCGAATTCAGCATTCTAGGCCCGGGGGGAGTTGGAGTGACTGGCCAAAGAGCTTACGTGCAGCCTGCCACACAGTTGACACCGGAAAAGGGTATCCCAGCGTATACGGGCGAATGACGTGGGATGAGCCGTCACCAACCATTACGACTCAGTTCTACGGATATGGTAGCGGCCGATTCGGCCATCCGACCCAGGCGCGAGGCATGTCTCTTAGGGAAGGCGCGATATTGCAATCATTTCCTAGTGGGTATGAATTCTTCGAAAGTGGATCTCGATATTCACTGCAAGCTGTCGGCAGGATGATCGGGAACGCGGTTCCGGTTAGGCTCGGCAAAGTAATCGGGATGTCGATCATGAAACACCTGGAGCGTTATGGGTAAAAGCAAATACACATTTGAGATATCACTAAGCGTTCTAAACCATTTAGGGCGACATCTCTACCGGAGCTTTGCAACAGTTCTGGGAGAGGCCATTTCCAACTCGTGGGACGCAGACGCTTCATACGTTTATATATATGTTGATAAGAAAGGCAAGTGGTTTGAGATCGCCGACGACGGCGTCGGCATGTCGGCAGATGATTTTCAGAACAAATTTCTGAAGGTTGGGTATTCAAAAAGGAAAGGCGGCCGCGATCACAGCAAGAAAAAGCGGCCATTTATTGGGCGCAAGGGGATCGGTAAGCTTGCGTTATTGTCCTGCGCCGATCGGATATCGATCATCTCTAAGCGTGAAGGGTGCGAATGGGTTGGCGGCACCATCAACAACCCTGAGCTTGATCAGGCGATCACCGATGAGTTAAGTCCCCAGGAGTACCCGCTGGGAGTTCCAGATCGCAGCATTCAAAATGAATACTCCGCTCTCGATCACGGCACCGTGATTCGCTTCGAAGGCCTCAAGGAACGTGCTCGAAGCACACATGAAACACTTGCTAAAACACTCGCCCTCTATTTTCGCTTCTCGCTCATCGACGAGGATTTTACGATCTACCTGGAAGACGATGAGATCACTCATAAACATCTGAAGCAGTTGATCGACAAGACACAGTTCCTGTGGCGGCTGGGGGACCTCAACGATCCATTCGTTGAAGCGATTATGAACCGGGGGCAGGATGATGATTCCTTTAGGGAGAAGAAGACACCTGCTGTCGCAGGCGTAAAGGGCTTCGTTGCGTCGGTCATGAAGCCCGCGGATCTAAAAGTTCGCACTACAGATGACCGAGCTGGGGTCGACCTGTTTGTGAACGGACGCCTCAGAGAGCGGGACATTCTAAAGCACATTCCGACTGCACGAATTGCTGAGAGCTATCTCTATGGCCAGATTCATATTGATAAGCTCGATAGCGACTCCGAAGACCGGTTCACGAGTAGCCGCGAAGGTGTGGTGGCAGGTGATCCTATTTACGAGGCCTTTCTTGGCAGCATCAGGAAGATAATCCAAAGCGTCATGGAAGATTGGGACAAATGGCGCATTGAAATTCGCCAGGAAGGCGACCCCGAGAACCCCCGTCTGACGGGAGCGCAACGAGCATCTCGAAGCCTCTTTAATAATCTGTCCACCTCATTCTTGCCTTCCAAGAAATCACCGCAAGAGGACAAAGTAAAATCATGGATTGAAGCACTAGCCCCAGAGGCGCAATACAACTTTGAAGCATATGCAGAGTGCTTTCTAAGTGAGAACCTTATTCGCAAGTACATCGATGACCAAGGGATTGAGCTGTCGAATGAGGCTATGGGCAGGATCAAAGAATTTAAGAAAAAAGAAAAGGATGCGAGGGGGCGAGGAAACATCTCAATTCAAGTTCGGCAACAAGCGTCGAACTTAATGTATCTAGCTATGGACGATTTGGCCACTCTCGTGGACACTCCGGCCGATCGAAACACGGATAGCGGATTTGGAAGAGACGCCAAAGAGTTCAAGCCAATGCGTGACGCGATGGCACACACGTCATTACTCACACTGAAGGCGAAACGACGCCTAAAAGCAGTCCGAGAGAACATCAGTGATCGATTGCGAGAGCTTCTGGCATAGAAATGAACCTGGCTACTCACCTCCATGTGCTTCGCGCTAGCCTCATTGAACACGATGCACTTCGATGGGCGGCCCTTCCATCAGCCGCTTAAGGTCCTAGCAACACCTGCGAACAACGGCACGCACGTGTACGCCCGCACGGACACGATCCACACGCGCGTTCGAAGGATCCCAGGATGAACGCATCAGGCGGATCGATAGGTTCTCCTGAAGAAGTAATGCCAGGACACACTGCCGGGAAAGGCCGAGAAAGGGGACAGACTTTCTTTAGGGGGGTGCCCTTAGAAATCGTCGATCATCGATGTATCGACTTTCGATAAAACGATAAAAGCTCGTTTGACGATCAGCCCGTGAGAGCGGCCGCCTGCATGGCGGTATCGGTTTGTCTTTTGGCGTAAATCTGCGTCGTATCGAGGTGCGCGTGCCCGAGGACGGCACCCGCCGTCTCGAGCCCGACCAGCCGATTCAACTCCGTCGCCCGCGCGTGGCGCAGACGGTTGGGGAACCAGTGCGGGACCCCCGCTCGTTTGCACGCCCGCGCGATCGCCCGGGTGTACGCCTCGCGCGTGTAGCCGTTGCCCGACGGCGTTCGAAACACCGGCTCGGACGGGTCGCCCGCCGCCCAACGCTGGATGATGAGCAGCGCCTTGGGCCCGATCGCGATCACGCGCCGCTTGCCCATGTGGGCGGTCTTGTGTTTCTGGAGCCTCCACACCCGAACCGTGATCCGTTCACCCTCGGCGACGACCTCCTCGAGCGTCGTGTCCGCGAGCCTCAGCCGGCAGACCTCCCCCGGCCGGCACCCCACGAGGCGCTGGAACCGCACCATGTCGGCCACCACGTCGGGGAGCCCGGGGATCGTTCGCTCGACGTCCTCATCCGAGACCGGCTCGACGGGGTCCGTCTCGCGGGCGGGGCTCTTCCCGCGCTTGAGCGTCTCCGCGGCGGCGAACCGATGCTAAGTGCCCACCGGGACGTGCCCCTTGCGCTCGCCCCACTTCACGATGCCCCGGAAAATCTGCCCGAGCTCGTTGCACGATCTCCGCGTGTACAGGGCCTTCCGCGACACCACGCGCCCGGCCTCGTCGGTCTTCACCGTCTCGAGGCCGGCGAGGTAGTCGAGGAACGATTCGAAGTCGGCGGGGATCAGCTCGACCACCCGCCACGTGGCGAGGCGTTCGAAGCCGAGGACGTGCTGCGTCACCTTCCGCTGTTTGGCCTGGTGCTTCCCGACGGGGGCGCCGGCCACGAGCCCGTGCTCGAGGACGAACCGCTCGATCAGGTGGTAGACCTGCGTCGCCTGCCCGCCGACCCGCCGCAGGTGCCAGTCGCGGACGATCCGCCGCTCGGCTTCGAGGGAGGCGGGGTCGTCGAAGAGCCCGAGGTACAGGTCCTTCCCATCGACGCGGATGCGTCGCTGTCCGCTCTTGTGACGTGTTCCCTTGGGGGGTCGGGGAGCTCGCGGCATGGGTGCCTCCCTCCCGAACTGGGTAGTCCAGGGGTAGTCGCCCATCGCAAAGCTGCTTTTTCCCGCCTCCCGCCCGACGCATCCCAACGTCTGGACAAAGACTTACGAAGTCGGGGTGACTGGATTCGAACCAGCGACCTTCTCGTCCCGAACGAGAACTACAAACGCGGCTGTGTCGGCGTTATTACCTTGTTTTCATGGGGTTTACGGCTACTTGGGCGGCTGTCAGAGCCGGAGCTTACCACGCGTTTCCGGGGTTCTACAAGGGTTCACCGCTCGATTGTGGTAAATCGTGGTACGCCCGCGGGCCTCACTTGTGGCACCACCACCGGGCGACCAGCAGGATGCCGTACACCGGGAGGCCGACGGCCAGCAGCACCACCCCGTAGCCCATCATCTCCCCGTGCTCTGTCGCGACGCCCGCGACGATCAGCCCCGTCGCGGCGATGATCGCCAGCACCGCCAGGGCCATCCCGCTCTTGATCTTCTTGCTCGTGAGTTCGGTCTGGACCTGGGCTTTCTGTGCCATGAGATGGGCCCCTCTCGGGTGCTGGGCGCGATGGGCGGCGCGCGGGGTGTGTCGCCTTCACCCGATGGGGCGGCGGCGGAGCTCGTACAGGTGGTCCTCGATGTACAGGCCGAGGTAGATCAGCGCCCCGAACATCATCATCACGACCGACAGCCCGAGCAGGGTGATCGCCGAGACGCCCGTCGCGGCGACGCGCTGGTACAGCGCCTCGCCCTGTTCGTTCTGCGCGGTGTCGAGGATCATCATCAGCGCCCCGATCAGCGCGAAGGCGAACAGGACCGCCCCCGGCAGGATCATCAGCGCCGCGTTGACGTGCAGCACCCCGCGGACGAAGCCGCGGCCGGCGCCGGGCCGGCGGGAGCGGTACATCGAGGTGGTGGGCGCGGGCGACGTCACCCTCCAACTCTACCCCATATCCCTCCCGATCCAATCCCCCGCTCGGGGTGTCAAAGTGGGTTCACCCTCGACACGCCCCCGCGCGTTCCGCATACTCGCGGGATGGAAGGCGCCCCCGCCCCGTCCCCGACCGACGAGCTCGACGCCATCCTCGAGCAGATGCTCGCGGACGTGCGGTCGAGCGCCCCGGGCGCCGACGAGCGTGTGATGGCGGTCCTCGCCCCGCTGTTCCGCTCGATGGCGGTGCGCTACCTCGGCGCCGACGAGCAGCGATCCGACTGCACGCCGACCGACCTCGTCCACGAGGCGTACGCGCGTCTTGCCAGCAAGCCCGACCGGATGTGGCAGAGCCGCACGCACTTCTACCGCACCATGCTCCGCACGATGCGCGCGATCAGCGTGGACCTCCACCGCCGCCGCGACGTCATCGAACGCAGGCTCCCCGAGATCGCCCAGCTCGCCGACGACCCCCCGACGACGCGCACGGCGATGGTGCTCGCGCTGGGCGTCTCCCTCGAGCGTCTCGGGCGATCTCACCCGCGCCGCGCCGAGCTCGTGAGCCTGCGGGTCTTCGGGGGGCTCCCGCTCGACGACATCGCCACGATGCTGGACATCAGCGAGCGCACCGCCCGCCGCGAGTGGGCGAGCGCGATGGTGTGGCTCCGCGAGGCGCTCCGCCGGGAGGCCGCCCGTGTCTGAGCGCGCCGACCCCGGCACCGACGAGCTGGCGATCCCCATCATCGACGAGGCGCTCGATCTGCCCGAGCCCGAGCGTGAAGCGTTCGTGCGCCGGCGCTGCGCAGACAGCCCGAGGCTATGCGAATGGGTGCTCTCTGCCATCACGAACGCGGGCGAAGACGGCTGGCCCGACGCCCTCGCCGGCTCGCTCGTGCCCGCCAGCGACGACCCCGGCTCCGAGCTCGCCCGCTACCGCCTGATCGAGATGATCGGCTACGGTTCGATGGGCGTCGTCCACCGCGCCCGCGACACCAAGCTCGACCGCGAGGTCGCCGTGAAGTTCGTCGTCCCCGCGGGGCCCATCGGCGATGAAGACGACCACCCCGCGCTCCGCGAAGCGCGGGCGTCGGGCGACCTCGACCACCCCGCCATCGTTCCCGTCTACGACGTCGGGGTCAGCCCCGGCCGCTGCTGGTTCGTCACCGCGTACGTCCCCGGCCAGACCCTCCGCGACCTGCTCGCCGCCGGGGCCGACGACGACGCGTTCCGCCTGTCGCCCCTCTGGGCGGCCACCGCGTCCCTGATCGTCTCCCGGTGCGCCGCCGGCCTCGCCCACGCCCACGAGCGGGGCGTGATCCACCGCGACGTGAAGCCCTCGAACATCCTGATCGACGCCGAGGGACGCCCCCGCCTGATCGACTTCGGCGTCGCGCTTCTCACCGGGGACGCCCACCTGGGCGCCGAGACCACCGGCACGCTCGAGTACCTCTCCCCCGAGCGCGTCGCGCCATCGCCGGCTCCGCCGTCGCCCGCCGATGATGTCTACGCCCTCGCCGTCACGCTCTATGAGTGCCTCGCCGCCAAGCGCCCGCACACCGCGCGGACGACCCGCGGCGCGCGCACGGCGCTCGCCGCCGCGCCCACGCCGGTGCGCGTGCTCAACCCCGCGGTCTCGCCGGCGCTGGGGCGCGTGCTGGCCCGGGCCCTCGCGCCCGACCGCGCCGAGCGCTACGACACCGCCGCCGCCTTCGGGGACGACCTCCGCCGCGCCGCCCGCGGCGAGCCCCTCGAGCGCGACGGCCTCGCCCGGCGTCTGCGCTACGCGCTCACCCGGCGGCGGGCCACGGCCGTCGGGCTCGCGGTCGCCCTCGCTGGGATCACCGCCCTCGCCCTCGTCATGCGCCCGCCCGTCACGACGGGCGTCCTCGAGATCGACGCCCCCCCGGGCGCCGCCGTGACCGTCTCCCCCATCGGGGGCCCCGCCGCCGGCCCGCTGGAGGCGGTGCACACCGGCGCCGGATCGGCCCGCCTGACCCTCAAAAATGGCGTCTACCGGGTCCAGATCGAGGATAATCGCGGTGTGCACGAGCTGACCCGCCGGGTGGACGCGGGGGGCCGTGCGGGCGTGACCCTCCCGCCCCCGCGGCCCGGGGACCTCCCCTCTGACATGGTGCTCATCCCCGCGGGCCCGGCGGTCGTGGGGATCGCGAACGCCCCCAAGCCGGAGCTGGCGCGGCGGACGGTGGACCTCCCCGCGTTCTGGATCGACCGGCGGGAGGTCACGAACGCCGAGTACCTCCGCTACGTCCAGGCGACGGGAGCGCCGGCCCCGGCGTCGTGGGCGTCCGGGGCGCCTGTGGCGGACGACGCCCGCCCTGTCACCGGCGTCACGCTCGCCCAGGCCCGCGGGTACGCCGAGTGGGCGGGCAAGCGGCTCCCGACGCACGTCGAATGGGAGCGGGCCGCGGCGGGCGCCGAGGGCCGGCGCTACCCGTGGGGGGAGGACTCCCCGCCGCCCGCGGTCGAGGCGGGCGGGCTGACCGGCCTTGCCCTGTACCTCGCCGTCGTCGAGCCCGTGAACGACCCGACAGCCGACGTGAGCGCCGAGGGCGTCGAGCGGATGTACGGGAACGTCTCGGAGTGGACTGAGTCGCTGACGAGCCTGCGCATGGACGGAGACGACGCTCCTGTCTGCATCGTCAAAGGCGCTGATAGCGCGCACTCCACCGCCCCCGCCAACGGCGTGCCGGCGGTGATACTGCACACCCCCGAACGGGTGAACCTCCTCGTTGGTTTCCGCTGCGCCCGCAGCGCTCGATAAGAACCTGAGCCGAATACCATGATGCGATGGCCGCGGGCGCTGTGCTCGTGCGGTTTGGTACACGGGCGCAGCGCCCGCATGTTGGAGCGAACGATGCCCAATGGCAGCATGATCGTCGGATTCAAGATCCCGCCCCTCCCCGCCGGCGCGACCGTGACGGGTGCGGAGTACCACCAGCGCCTCGTGGACGCGTACGCGGAGCGCGAGGAGAAGCTCGGCCTCGTCCCGCTGCGCGGCATGTGGACGGCGATGAAGGACGTGCCCCAGGACGTGGCGGGGTGGGGCCCCTTCTTCCTCGAGCAGCTCGAGGAGACGAACCTCGACACGGCGCACGTCTCGCTGACGCCCAGCGCCGACGACCCGTACTACTGCATCACGACCGGATCGCAGATCGAGTGCTACACCAGCTACGACGCGGCGTGGACGGGCGCGGGCGCGGACCCCTTCGTCCTGAGCGTCGATGTCGGCGGGCCGAACTCCCCTGTCGTGACCCGGCTCGGGTTCCAGGGAACGATCAAGCAAAACCTCCCCGACTGAGCGGGCGAGATCGGGGCAGGAAGGCGAGTGGCATGGACGACTCGGGAGCGGCGGCGGGCGGGCACGATGGACCAGTCGCGGGGGTGCGGCCCACCGAGGTGCGCCGCGTGCTCGACCCGTACGGCGCGGCGGTGGTCCGCGTCTACGACCCGCCGCTCCCGAAGCGTCGCCTCTCCTGCCCGATGTGCGGTGCGCTTATGACGCCCGAGTTTCCCGACGGCTCGGCGTGGACGTGCGGGTGCCCGGGCCGTCCGCTGCTGCTGTTTCGGATGTTCGGGCAGATTGAGCCTGCGCCAGAACCTCCGCGATGACGTTGACGCTGACGCCGTAGTGCGCCAGAGCCGCCGCGATCGCCTCGATGGGGATGTCCCGCGGGCGGATCGCTGACCAGTCCACCGGGGCGGGGGCGTCGGCGCTGGCCTCTTTGCGAGCGTAGGCGTGTCCGCGCGGTTCGATGTTCGCGAGATCCCGCAGCTCCCCGACGTTCACCCGCAGCGCCCGGCACAGGCCGCGGATGCTGCGGTCGTGCATCCCCTCGGGGAACTCGGGCATCTTGAGCCACAGCCCGATCTGTGTGTCCGAGACCTCGGCGCTCTCCGCCATGAGCGCCTTGGTTGTGACGTCCCACGAGTAGAAGTGCTCGCGGACGGCATCTCCCCAGTGCTTGGCGGCGGTTGTCATTTTTTCATTCTGACAAATCACTGGGGTTCCTTGGTTTCCGAGGGACGCATTGTTTTTTACCCCGGATTATCTTGATTCCCGTTGACTTATTATCTGGATTCTTTAGATTATTTGGGTTAGCGGAGACCAACGATGCCAGCAGCCCAGGAAATCACACCTTCTCGGACCACCCCGGAGGCCCCGTCGGCCCCCGACCAGTTTGTGATCGACCAATCCCGGTTCGTCGGTGGCGATGACGACGCGTACTCGATGTCGAAGGCTTCCCGGTTCTTCGGATCCTCGCCGGCGCCGGCACGGGCGGATCACTACGCCGACATCGGCGTCGTCCGGGATGGCTTCCGCTACGTCCTCCCGACGTTCGCGTCGTCTGAGAAGCGGCGCAAGACCTCCCGCCGCGCGTGCGAGTGGTTCCAGCGCGTCCTCGACGGCGAGCACCACGCCCCCGCGACGACCAGCGCCGACCGCGCCGGTCTCGAGCGGACCCGCGCCCTCGTCAACGGGAAGGGCGCCGCGTGATGCACTCCCCGCTCAACCCCAACGCCGATCTCTCCCGCCCCGCGCCGCGCCCTGTCCGGCTCCGCGCGGGGCGCACGACATCCCACGGGCCCGCGACGCCAGCGCTGCTGCGCCGCGGGAGCCCCGGCGCCCCCGCCGAACCGCCCATCGCCGGCGGCGGCGCCGACCCGTCTTCTGATCTCCCCACCATGAGACGGGACGCCACACACCCCCCCGGCACGGTTCCACCGAGCTGGGGGGGCGGCGTCCCTCCCGTCATGGGGGGACAGGGCCGCGACGCCTCCGACGTGGTCATCAACGCGGTCGCCGCGGTCGTCTGCCTGCTCGCCCTCGCCCTCGTCGTGGTGGGGGTGCTGTGATGCGAGACGAACCCGACAGAACGATCATCGTTCAGATCGAGAACATCAGGGTCGAGACGGAACGAGAGCTCGGCGCGCTCACCGACGACGAGCTCGCTGAGTACGCCCGTCAGCTTCAAGAGCGGGCCCACCTCGCCGACTGCTTCGCCGGCAAGACATCCGGCCCCGGGCACGGCCGCGACATGTGGCTCGCCCACTACTGCGTCAAGCGGTTCCTGCTGTGCCGTCAGTTGAACCGCGGCCACGGCGACCAGCCCGCCGCCGAGGGGGCCCCCGCGTGAAGGCCGAACCCCTCACCGAGCGCGAGTCCATCGCGGTCTGCCAGGCCGCCGACGACCGGGCGCTGCTGCGTCAGTTCGAGATGGTGACCGACGAGCAGCTCGACGAGGAGATCGAGGGCCACGAGCTCGCGATCGCCGAGATGGACCTCGCCGACGACGCCAGCGCCCGGACGATGCGCCTCTACCGCCTCGCCCTCGACTCCCTCAAACGCCTCCGCCGCCTCCGCGCCCTCGAGCGCGCCGGCTCCGACTGAATCTCTCTCTCCCCGCCGCGCGGGTAACGACGCGCGGCGGGTTTCTCGCACCCGCGAGGGGCAACGGCTCGTGCCCTCGGATACGCCGGATCAACCGCGCTGACTTACTCCACAGCGACGACCGGCCGAGTAACGCCGTCCGATCCGGCGGGCGTTCCGAACAGCCGCCCGGACCCCCCGCGGCCCGCTCCTCCTGGCGGGTCGCGGATTGAACCAGACATCCCCCCGGCGCCGCGCCCAGCGTGCCGGAGCGAACACGGAGCACCGATGGCCCTCTGGACGCCCATCTATCACGACGTCATCGACAAGCCGGAGATGGTCCGGCTCGCGGCCGCTCTGGGCATCGCCCCCCACGAGGCGCTCGGCTACGCCGTCGCGTTCTGGTGCTGGTGCGACGCCCACTGCAAGCCCGTCGAGACCGACGACGCCGACCCCAACGAGGCCGACGGCTTCGCCGAGGGCGTCACCCCCGGGGTCATCGACGTCACGCTCCGTCGCGCCCCGGGCGCGACATCTGTCGCGCTCGCGCTCGAGCAGGTCGGCTGGGCGCGCTTCACCGACGCCGGGCTCACCGTGCCCCGCTTCACGAAGCACATGGGGGGCGTCGCCAAGGAGCGCGCGAAGAACACCAGGCGCCAAGCCGCCGTGCGGGCCAAAAAGACGGGTTCGCCTACGAATGTCGCGCCCGGTGCGCGACAGGAGCGCGACGACGGTCGCGCCCAAGGCGAGACGCCGGCGCGACGAGCGTCGCGCCAAACGCGCGACAACGGTCGCGCCGGCAGCGCGACTACAGAACACAACACTACAGAGAGAGAAGAAACAGCAGCAGCCTCCCCCGTTGGCGCTGCGCCCTGCGAAAACCCGAACGGCCCCGATGCTGCTGCTGCTGCTGCTGATTTTTCTGATCCGGTGGGGGGGGAGTTGACGGCGGGGGAGGCCGAGCGTGACGGTGCGCCCGACCCGCACGGCTGGCGTGCCCGCTTCGCCGCGCTGGGCCTCGACGACCCCGTCGCCCTCGCCACCGCCGGCACGGCCCACGAGAACGAGCGCATGGCGTACATCGCCGAGCGCTTCGACGCCGAGCGCGACGGCATCGGCAACCCCGGCGGGTGGCTCCGCAAGCTGATCCTCACCGGCTCCAGCCCCCCCGTCGGCTGGACCCCCGCCTCGGAGCAGCAGGACGCCGAGCGTCGGCGTGCCGCCCTCCTGGCCGACAAGAAGCGCGAGCGGGACGCCGAGATCGAACGCGATCGCGACGAGGCGTGGGCGTGGTTCAGCGGGCTCGGCGCGGACGAACGCGCCACGGTCGCCGCGGCGCTGATCTCCCGCCACGTCCTGCCCGAGGGCGGCGCGCTGCCGGAGGAGCCCACCACCGAGCAGCGGACCGAGGTCCTCGGGCTCTCCCGCCTCCACCAGCACGCCGAGGGCTCCAAGCGGGTCGCCCAGATGATCCGCCAGCGCCGCGGGTCGGGGGAGATCCGCAAGCCCCGCGCGACGATGCCCGTCGGCGGGCACGCCCGCCAGCTCGAGCGGTGGGACGCGTACTGGTCCCTCGACGACGTCGAACGCCGCGACCTGTGCGGCGACGCGATCGACGCGGGGCTCGTGCCCGCCGAGCGCCCCGACGGCGAGCCCGAACACGACGCGCTCGCGACGGTCGCCCAGGCGATGCACGCCCGCGAGCAGGCCAAGCTCGAGCGGGCCATCGAAGCCGCCGCGAACCGCCAACCCGCGGAGGCCGCGTCGTGAAGCGTCAGCGCCAAACCCTCCCGCCGCACGTCCAGGTCGCGCAGCTGTACCGAGCGTGCGGAGGGTCCGTGCGAGTGAGCCGGTGGGCGCCCTTCGCCGGGTGGCTGAGCATCACCGACGAGGACCGGTCCTGGCACGTCATGTGGACGACGGGCCGGACGACGCATCTCTGCACCAGGCCGGCGCTCGCCGTCGACATCGACAAGGCAACCGGCGGGCTCTCGTCGCTGCGCGGCGTGACCGGCGCGTGGAAATCCGCCATCTCGATGTGGCCTGTGTTCGATGTCCACGAGGCAGCGCGCGTGCATGCGCGCGTCTGCGACCTCATCCGCCGGGCCCACGCGACCCACGCGAAGCGGATCGAGGCCGCGTCGTGAGCGCCGCCGATCGCCAGACCATCACGCCCGCGGAGTACCTGGAGATCACGGGCGGCGCGGGCACGGCCAGGCCGGGCAGGAAGCCGGGCGGCAACAAGTACGGCGCGAAGTCCGCGTACTACAACGGCACGCGGTACGACTCCACCGGCGAGGCGAAGCGCGCCGAGGACCTCGACTTCCTCATCGCCGCGAAGCAGATCCTCGACTGGATCCGCCAGCCGAAGGTGGAGCTCGGCCAGAACGACATCACCTACCGCCCCGACTTCCTCGTCATCCCGCGCCCGGGCAACACGCTCGGCGTCGGCGACACGCCCTGGTACGAGGACTTCAAGGGCGTCCAGACCCCCGATTTCACGCTCAAGAAAAAGCTGTGGCGGCGCTGCGGCCGGCTCCCCCTGCGCATCACGAAGCTCGACAAACGCCGCTTCGTCGTCGTCGAAACCATCGAACCAGGAGCGAACGCATGAGCGCGCCCATCACGATCGACGAGCACCACGGATCTCCTCCAGCCGGAGGCGCTGACGCGATGAACCGGACCTACACGATCTCGGTCGATCACAGGATCTACGACCGCACGGGTCAGCACGTCGCGAGCCTGTGGCCCAAGACGACGCCTGTGATCCCGGTCCCGGGCGCGGTCGGATACGCCGGGTCGGGCGAGGACGAGCAGATCGCCTCCTACGAGGCTGATTACGAGCGCCGAACCGGGCTGCCCGCGCCGAAGGTCTCGCTGGAGCGATGGCGGAGCCCGGCGCCTCTCCCCGGGGAGGCCGGCGCATGACCACCCACCCCGCAGCTCTCAACGAACCGCGCGAGGCCGACACGGTCACGCTCTCTGAGACCTCCAAGCGGTACGCCGAGGCGCTGGGCGCCCTCGAGGCCGAGAACGCCTCGCTCCGCCGGGAGCTCGTCGCCGCCAGCCGGATAAACGTGCTGGGCACGCAGGCCGGCGAGCGTTTGGGCCGGGCGTACCTCCGCCTCTTCGCCGCGTTGCTCGACGTCCGCGACCGCCTCCGCGCCGGCGACGCCGACGGCGCCCTCGGGGCGATCGCGGAGATCGAGGCGTCCGACCTGCGCGCCGCCCGGCGGGACGGGGGCGCCGGCGCGTGATCGTCCGCCGCACCACCCTCGGCCCCGGCCCCGCCCTCGCGGTGATCCGCCCCGCGCCGCGCGTGATCCGCACCCCGGCGCCGGACCCGACGCCCACGGTGCGGCGGGTCGTCCTCGCCGCCGCCGCGGTCTTCGGCGTGCTCGACGAGGACATCTACGGCCCGGACCTGCACGTCCCGATCCCGCGCGCCCGGCACGCCGCCTGGTGGCTCTGCCGGCGGGAGGCGTCCATGAGCTACCCGCAGATCGGGCGGGCGTTCGGGCGGAACCACTCGAGCATCGTCACCGGCGTCGTGCGCCTCGAGCGGCGCCTCGCCGCGGGCGAGCGCCTGCGCCTCGAGCCCGGCGGCCCCCGCGTCCCCCTGTCCACCCTCCTCGAACGCATCGCCGCCAGCGCCCGAAGCGCCGCGCCGGCGACCACACCGGAGATGAACGATGACGACTGACGCCAGAGAACACACGCCGGGAACGTGGGAATGGAGCAACGCCACAGGCGAGTGGATGCTCGTTACGCCAGACCGAGGGCGGTTGGTCGTTCTCGATTTCGTGCGCAAAGGGATGCAGGGTGCTGCCCCGCGCGTGCGTGACATCGACAGATGCCTGATGCTCGACTTTGATCCTGACCACCCAGACGCCCGCCTGATCGCCGCCGCGCCCGACCTGCTGGCGGCGTGCGGGGCGGCAAAGGCCTACTCCGATGCGTGCGAACGGATGAAGGCCAAGGACTTCGAGGACGACGCTTCAAAGGCGATGGTCCGACTCGACGCCATGTACGAGGAGTGGCAGGCCAAGCTCCGCGCCGCCCTCTCCGCCGCAACGGGCGAAGGGGGTGCGGGGTGAAGATCGAGGTACGAACCCCAGAAGGCTTGCCCCACCCAGAACTCCACACGGATACGGGGACATTTGTGGCCGTAGTGGCTGCACGCCACCTCGTCCACACCCTCGCCCACCGCTTCAACGCGCACGACGCGCTGGTGGAGTGGGTGACACGCCTCCAGTGGGGCAGCGACGACGTCTGCCCGGTGTGCTGCCGGATCAACCCCAAGACGCACAACGCGAAGCGGATCGACCCCGACGATCTCGGCCACGCCCCCGGCTGCGAGATCGCGGGGTTCCTCGCCTCCCTCGACGCCGCCGAAACGGAGCCCACGCCATGAGCACGCCGCTGCCCGACCGCGTCCGCGACCTGCGCTCCGCGATCACCAACCACCAGACGGTCTACACGACGAAGAAGCGGGAGTGGGACGCGGCCCGTCAGCGCGCCTACAGCCTGAACACCCGCCGCGCCGATCTCTCCCGCGATCTCGTGCTGGCGCTGCTCGGACGCGGCTGGACGCAGCAGCGCATCGCCGACGGCCTCGGCGTGACCCAGCAGCGCGTCCACCAGGTCGCCTACGGCCGGCTGATCGGCAAGCGCGCCTTCCCGCTCGAAACCATCGAACGCCTCGCCGGGCTGCTCGAACGCGAGCAGGACGGCGACCAGACCGAGGAGGCCGCCGCGTGAGCAACGGGAAACGAACAATCCTCATCAAAGCGACCATCGAAGATAAACGGGAGAGCAATCAGCCGAACGTGGTCCAGCTTGAGTACGACACGCTGACGGGTCGTGCGCGGATAACCGGAGATCCCTTCCCCAGTGAACTCAAGCTCCTAAACGAGATCACGGCTCTTGTCTCAAGCACCAACCGGGTCTGGAACCGAGGAGCGCTTAAGGCATGAGCCTCCCCTTCGTCTACATCGCCGGCCCGTACACGCACCCGGACCCGGTCGCCAACTCGCGGCGCGCCGTGGACGTGATGCACGCGATGCTCGACACGGGCGCCGTCACGCCGCTGTGCCCGCACCTGTCGCTGTTCGCCGAGTTCGCCCGCTGCCGCCCCGTCGAGGAGTGGTACGACTACGACAAGCGGCTGCTCGCCCGGTGCGACGCGCTGTACCTCCTGCGCGGCCCCAGCACGGGCGCCGACGCCGAGGTCCGCTACGCCGAGGCCAAGGGCATCCCCGTCTTCCCCGAGCAGCCCGGCATGGACAAACTGCTCGAGTGGGCCAACCGCTGGCGCCCGCCGGCGTACGCGGCGGCTCTGGCGGAGGCGAGGGCGTTGCTGGCGGTGTTCTGTGACGAGAGCGAGTACAGCGCCTCCAAGCACCAAGACGCCAAACAGCGAGGCCGCGCCCTCCTCGCCGGGAACGGGGGCGCGGCGTGATGCGCCTCCTCTCCCTCTTTTCCGGCATCGGCGGACTGGAGCTCGGGCTCGAGCGGTCGGGCGGGTTCACCGTCGCGGGCCAGTGCGAGATCGAGCCCTTCGCTCGCGCGGTGCTCGCGGAGCGGTGGCCGGGCGTCTGGCGGCACGACGACGTGCGCACGCTGACGCCCGAGCTGGTCGCCGCCAACTGCGGGCGCATCGACGCCATCTGCGGGGGGTTCCCCTGCCAGGACATCAGCACCGCCGGCAAGGGCGTCGGGCTCGACGGCGAGCGGTCGGGCCTGTGGAGGGAGTACTTCCGTGTCGTGGACGCTCTTCGACCCCTTTGGGTCATCGCTGAGAACGTGCCTGCGCTCCGCACTCGAGGAGCGGACCGGGTGCTCGGCGACCTGGAAGGAATCGGCTACTCCGCACAGGCGGTCGTGGTGGGCGCTGACGACATCGGCGCCCCGCACCGACGCAAGCGCGTCTTCATCCTCGCGCGTCTGGCCGACGCCGAACGCGCAAGTCTCGGGGGACGGGGAGACGCCGGAGACGTTCGACAAGCGGCGCGAGGAGCTCAGGGCGAAGGGGTACAACGGGAACGGGATGGGCGAGCCTGCGGCGATGGCAGCGGTCCGCTGGCCGACGGCGACGAGCGCCGACGCGAAGGCGTCGGGTGGGAACCGGGGGACGCGGGACGTGACACTGACGGACGCGGCGGAGCGCTCGGAGCGTTTCCTCCCCCCCCAGAGATCGATCTTGATGCGGTCGCGAAAGCACTTTCGAGCTCTGCCACGATCGAAGAGGCGAGAGCGGTTGGCGATCATGCAATCCGTTCTCGTCGAGGGATTTTCGCCAGATGGCGCCGCGTGCTTGAAGCTGATCCCGGGCTCGCCCCGGCAACGCCGGTTGAACACCAGGTTTGTCGGGTGGCTCATGGGCTTCCCGCCGGGCTGGGTTCCCGCCAGCGCGATCGCTGGGCTCGCCGCTGGCGCAAAGAAACCCTCAAAGCCTTCGGCAACGCCGTCTGCCCCGCCGTCGCGGAAGTGATCGGCGCGGGGATCGTGGCGTTTGAAGCCCAGAAGCGAGAGGAAGTGTGCTCATGAAGCTTTACGACTGTTTCGTCCACCAATGCGATTTCGGCGTCAACGGCCACGCCGTCAAGCTCTCGGGCGTCGATGGCGTCGAGCGGTTCCGCCTCGCGTTCGACCCGTTCGACGGCTCGCTGAGCGTCGAGGAGATCGACCGCGTCTTCGCGTGGATCGCGCTGTGCCCGGATCGCACGTTCCATATCGTCACCGCGCACACCGAGCGGATGAGGGAGTACCTCGAGGGGATCATGTACCAGCGCGTCGGCGGCGGCGCGCAGACCGGGGCCGCCGCTCGCGTGATGACGTGGCCGCGTTTCTACAACATCATCGAGGAGATGCTCGACCAGGGCTGCCCCGAGTCGGCATCCGACCCCGAGCACGGGGGGTGTGATCCGTCCGGGTGCGCGTTCAAGACCGAGGCGGAGTGGGACCACGCCCACCGCATCAGCGGGGACGCGGCGGACCCGAAGAAGTGGCCCCTCCCCAACGTCTGGCTCGGCGCCGCCGTCGAGAACCAGGAGCAGGCGGACGCGCGCGTGCCGGGCCTGCTGCGCTGCCCCGCGGCGGTGCGGTTCCTCTCGTGCGAGCCGCTGCTGGGGGCGGTGGATCTGCTTATCGACAGCGAGTGCTCGGCGTGGCGGTGCCCCGACTGCGGCTCTCGCAATGTCGATAACGAACACGGCGACGGCGAAGATTTCAGCGGGTGGGCGTGCGGCGACTGCGGTGGCTTCGGCGAGCCCGGATCAGACGCGGGGTGGGACTCCAACCTCCACTGGGTCATCGTCGGCGGCGAGGGCGGGGCGGACGCGCGGGCGTGCGACGTCGCGTGGGTGCGTGCGATCGTCAACCAGTGCCGCGACGCCGGCGTGCCCGCGTTCGTGAGCCAGCTCGGGGCGAAGCCGGGGTGGACGCAGCCGCCTCCGCCGATCGTGACCTACCGCGACGGGCCGAGAGTCGCGTCGCCGCCCCCCGGGTGCGCGCCGGTGCCCGTGGGGTGGAACGACATCCCCATCGACGACCCCAACGGCGCCGACCCCGACGAGTGGCCGGAGGACCTGCGCGTGCGCGAGTTCCCGGCGCGTGAGGGGGCGTCGTAATGGCTGCCGGCAAGAAGCGAGGGCGCGTGAGCGCCGCGAAGTCGATCCCGTCCGACTCCACCCGGGGCCCGCGCCCGCGCAAGCAGCGCCGGTGCGGACGCAAGGCGTGCATGACCGAGCGCGGCGCCGTCGAAGAAGCGGCCCGCCTGAGCGCCAAGGGCTCCTCCGCCCGCCCGTACTACTGCGGCGCGTGCTCGTGCTGGCACGTCGGCAACTGGAAGGCGTCCCCATGAGCACCACCAGCACCACCACCACCACCGACCACCCCCCGATGAGGCTCCGCGCGATGCTGCCCTACTTCGGGGGCAAGCGGGGGCTGGCGCCGCTGATCCTCGACGCGCTCGCGCCCGAGGTCTCTTCCGTCCGCCGCTACTTCGAGCCCTTCCACGGCTCGCTCGCCGTGCTGCTCGAGCTGCGCGACCGCGGCTACACCCGCCCCGCCGTCGTCAACGACCTCCACCGGCTCGCGCACAATCTCGCCACCGTCGTCGCCGATCGCGACGGCGCCATCGAGCTCGCCCAGGACTTCGGCCTCGCGCTGTGCCACGAGGCGGCGATGTTCGACTGCGCCGCCCGCATCCACACGCTCCTGCAGTACGAGGACCTCGCCCCGCACCTGCGCGTCGATCTCGCCCGGGCGTACCTCGCCTTCTCGTGGCTCCACCGCAGCGGCATGGCGGGCACGGAGATCGACTGGGGCGACATCGCGGGGGGCTTCTCCGTCCGCTGGACGGCCTCGGGCGGGGACCCGGCGGTGCGGTATCAGCAGATCGCCGACTCCATCCCCGGGTGGTGGTCGCGCTTGCAGAAAACGACGTTCACCCGCCGCGACGGCTTCGGGGTGATCGAGAAGATCCCCGACGAGGCCGGCGTGGTGGTGTACCTCGACCCGCCCTACCTCAGCCGCACGCGCAAGAAGGGCGACTACGCCCACGACTTCACCGACGCCGGCGGGATGCTGCTGGCGACCGACGACGACCACGCCCGCCTCGCGGGCCTGTGCGCCCGCTTCACCCGCGCCCGCGTGGGCGTGAGCTACTACGACGAGCCGCGCGTCCGCGAGCTGTACCCGCCCGGAGACGGCTGGCGCGTCGTGAACCTCCAGCGGAACAAAAACCTCTCCAACGCCCGCGCCGGGAGCACCGGCGAGGCCGCCTGCGAGGTCCTCATTGTCAACGACAGGAGAAAGACGGATGAAAAACCACCAGAGAACACAGATCAACATCCCCGCCACGGTGGCCCTCTACGCGATCGGGGCGGCTGTTCTGATCGGGACAGCGATGGCGGGATTGCCGAAGTACCGCGTCTACTCGCAGACGCTCCGGGGGCAGGCGGCGCTCCGTGAGGCGGAGTGGAGCCGGAAGATCATCGTCGAAGAGGCCGAGGCGCAGCGTCAGGCTGAGATCGCGCGGGCCGAGGGCGCCGCGGAAGCCAACCGCATCATCGGCGAGTCGCTCAAGGGGAACCCCGAATACCTCACCTACCGCTGGATACTCGCGCTGAGCGACGGGAACAGCGAGACGATCTACGTCCCGACCGAGGGCAACCTCCCCATCCTCGAGGCCGGTCGGCTGGTTGGAGCCAGCCGGTGAAGACCGTACCCACCACACCCACCGACCTGCGCCTCGAGTGGTTCAAGCTCTGGCTTGGCGCCGCGCGTCTGGTCCTCTTCACCATCCTCGTCATTTTCCTGCTCACCACCGACCACGGCGGCTGCGCCATGCGCCTCGCGCAGTGGGACGCCGACGAGACGCCCCCCGCGTGGGCGCGAACGGAGACCACCGATGCCGACTGACGCCGCCACACACGCCGGGACGACGCTCCGGGGGGTCGCTCCCGAGGAGATCGTCGACCGCAGGCCCATCGCCTACCTCAACACCGCGCAGTCGCGCCTCTGGCGGGGCGACGACCCCGCGGGCTGGCTGGTCGAGCGCGTCGGGGAGCTCGTCGGGCAGGGCGTCCGCCGCGTCGGGCTCCACCAGCCCGGGCTCCCCGAGGACTGGGCCGGCGGGAACCCGCTCAACCACATCGACCGCCTCACCCCCGAGCAGACCGACGCCCTCAACCGCGCCGCCGAACGCTTCGCCGGCGAGGTCGAGTGGTGCGTGAACCTCGGGGGGACGCTGGGGTATGTCGTTCCGCTCATGGGGTGGGGCCCGGAGATCGACTTCTACGGTCCGCGCGCCGCCGCGGAGTTCATCGGCTGGGCGACGCTGCTGGGGCGCGGGGGCCGCTTCGTCGCGTTCCTCGACGGCATGGGCACGCCGAACCACTTCATCACCGCCGCCCGCAGCATCATCCGCGGCAACCATCTCGGGAAGGTCACGGTGGGAGGCCGCCAGGCGATCCGCCTGGGGACGTACGTCCCCGACTACAGCGGACCGGGCGGCCGCTCCAAACCCGACACCCACGGCAGCGCTCGCGTGCGCCTCACGACGCTCCGGCACGTCAAGGGCGCGGTCGAGCGGGGGCGGCTGGACCTCGACCACCTCGACTTCCTCCTGGGCGAGCAGCACCTGTGGCTCACAGGTCACCAGGAGCGGCGGGAGCGCGCCGACGGCAACCGCGGCTACCGCGAGATCGACGACCCGCTCGTCGCCGAGTGGGCCGACCGCGGGGGGATCGTCTCGTCGATGACCGCCGACCCCGAGGTCCTCGCGGTCTGCCGCGCCATGACCGAACGCGGCGCGGCGGCGGCGATCAAGCTGCTCGAGCAGCGCGAGCGCGAGGAGATGGCGGAGAAGACCCTCTCCGATTTCGACCCCGTCGCCGAGCATGTGGAGGGGATCGAGATGGCCCTGAGCGACGCGGACGCGATCGCCGACGCGATCGCCGCCGACCCGGGGCCCGTGATGGTCATGGGCGCGGTTCAGGCCGCGAAGGCGGAGAAGGCCGCGAAGGTCGCGGTCGAGCGCAAGGACGTGGTCCGCCGGTTCGAGCTCTCGCTCACCATCAGCCCGGAAGCGGCGCGTGACCTCATCGACAAGGGCGGGACGCTGCGGGTCAGAGGGGAGGGCGCGGGCGATGAGTGAGGCACGAGAGACGGGGGGCGGGGCGGGGCAACTGATATACGACCGCGAAGGCCACGAAATCAGAGATGCGAACGGCCGCGTGCTGGCTCACATCATGCACCCCTGCCCTATTCACAGTGACGACGACGGGACTGTCGCCGCCGAGATGCACGCCCTCGGAGACCTATTTGCGTCGGCGCCGATTCTCGCCGCCCAATCCGCCCGGCTGGAGGAGGCGGAGAGGTCGAAGATGAATAAGCGAGACCTCGTTGTTAATTTCGTGCGTGATTCTATAGACCGCGGTCTCATTCCGCGGGTGGGCCCATTTCACATCCATGAAATCCACGGCCTTCTTATACGAGAACGGGGGCGGGTTGTTTCTTTTTCGACAACGAGGAACGCGGTCCTTGAAATGGCTGCGAGCGGAGAGTTAGAGGAGCACCCGTGTCGCAGGCGGGGGGGCATCTACTACAGGATCGCCGCCCGCACCACACCCAGCGAGGAGGCCTCCCCATGAAACGCCGCCGTCTTGTGCTCTGGCCGCTTGTGCTCATCGCCCTGTGGGTGGTCTTCCTCGCGTTGTGGGCCGTGCTGGCGTCGCCGGCCCTCGCGCACCCCGCCCCGCCGCCGGCGGTCGCGCCGGGCGCCGGGCTGGACGAGGCGGGGCGGGCGCTCCGGGAGTACCTCGCCGCCAACATCGACGAGGTCGCGTTCCGCGTGATCGACCAGCCCGCCGACACCGCCTCGGGCATCGGGCGCCCGGTGTACCTCGCGGACCTCGACGGGGTCCGCTGGTACGCCGAGACGCCGACGCTCGTCCCGCCCGGGGTCGAGAGGCCGCCCGTGACGCGCACGGTGACGCTCGAGGTCACAAAGCTCCGCGCCTACCGCGGGTCGCTCAGCGGGCTCCCTCCCGCCGGGCGCGACGAGCTGATCCCGCCCGCACGCGCGGACCTCAACGACGACGGCGTCGTCGACGCGTCGGACCTCGCGGAGCTGGTCGCGCACTGGACGCCCGTCAACGCCGCCGACAGGGAGGTTGTGACGCGATGAAGAACATCATTCTGATCCCGGTTCGTCTGCTGAGGCGCTTCGTCGCGTTCGCGTGCCTCGCGCTGATCGTCGCGTCGCTGGGCGGGGCGGTGGTCGGGTGCGTGGCGGTCCTGTGCGCCGCGGCCGTCGCCGCCGTGGTCCCGTTCCTCCTGATCGTGGCGATGGGAACAGGCGGAATCGGCGGGTACGCCAAGAACATCAAGGACATATACAACCAGCGAAAAACGGGGACGCCCAATGCCTGACACGCCCGCGACGGTGACGGTGATGCCGATTGTTGCCGCACTGGTGTACGGATCCATCTTCGGAGCTGGTCTGGCCCTCTGCGCCGTCCGCTTCTTTGAGTCGAGAGCAAAGAGGAAGCTGCCAGCTCAGGAACCCGAGACGTTTGAGTTTGAGCGCCAGCAGTACCCGAAGTCGTTCATCCCGATTCTTGAGGCGGCTGCGGCTGCGAAGGACCAAGAGCGTATCTGGATGTCCAATGAGATTCGAGACCAGATGATACAGAGAGACCTGATCGGGTTCAGCTTTACTCGCAAAGGCCGCCGCGTGCTCGCCGCGGTGAGGGCGCTCAGCACGCCATGACCGAGCGCCCCGAGATGGTCCCGCCCGGGGGCGCCGTCGTCGCGCCGGGCGTCTACCGGATGCCCGGCGGCGTGCGGGTGATCGTGGAGGAGGACGGGCGCGTCGCGCTCGCCTGCGGCGTCGCCGGGCCGCTGCGCGACTTCGCCGTCTCCGTCGGCTGCTCGGACCCGCGGTGGTTCGAGCCCTCCCGACCCGCCCCCGGCGCGCCCTTCCGCGTGGCGCTCGACGCCGCCGGCGCCCACCTGGCCCAGTGCCGCGCCGAGCGCGACGGGACGCACGCCCCGCACGACCCCGAGCCCCCGCCGGCGGCGTCGCTCCCCGGCTTCGACCTCGAGGAGATGGAGGCCCGGTCGCGCCGCATCCGCTACCGCGACCTCCGCCCGCGCCGGAAACCCCTGTAAATCAAGGGTGTCGCAAACTCAGACCGCCGCCAAAGCGGGTATACCCTCGGGTACGCCGCGCCCGCGCGATGGAGGCTCACGGATGAGCGACGGCCCGACAACCGGACCCGCACACGCCGCGGTCGCGCCGCCCCCGCACGGGAGCGCGCGGTGATGGACCCATCGGGAATCATCCCCGTGCTCGCCAGCGTCGGCGCCCTCCTGGGCGCTTTCGCCGCGTGGCGCAAGGCCCTCGCCACGGCGCGCAAGACCGAGTCCGACGCCCGCTACCAGGACGCCCAGGCGGGCATGGCCGTGCGGTCCAAACAGCTCGTGGAGCTCGACAAGCTCTGGGAAGCGATCGGGAGCATGCGCAAGACCTACGAGGCCGAGCGGCTCTCGTGGGCGAGCGAACGCGACAAGACGCACCAACGCCACGAGCTCGAGCGCGCCCAGTGGGACCGCGAGCTCGAGGAGTGCCGCACCGACCGGACGAACCTCCGCATCGAGGTCACAGAGCTCAAACAACGCGTCGCCCACCTCGAGGACGAGGAGAGACGCCGCGAAGACACCAAGGAGAACGCCGCATGAAGACACTCGCCCTCTCCGCCGCCCTCACGCTCGGCGCCGCCGCCGCCCTCACCGCCGCTGTTGTCCCGCTCCAGGGCTGCGTCGGCGCCCAGACCGCCGAGGACCCCACCCGGCTCTACAACGACGCGACGACCGCCTACTCCCTCGCGCTCGAGGTGCTCAACGAGCTGCGGGCGTCGGGGGCGATCAACGACCGGGCGTGGAACGAGGAGTACCTCCCCGTCCTCCGCGCGACCGACGCGGCGCTCGACGACATGTACGCCCAGATGCAGGCCGGGGCGTCCGTCGACGCCCTGCGGACGATCAAGGCGGGCATCCTCACCGCGCTGCGCGAGGTGCGCGCGCGGGGGGTCGCCGGCGACGACGCGGACGGCCACCCGGGCGACGCCGACGCGGGGGGCGGCTAGGTGGACCCCGCCACCCTCAGCCTCGGGCTCGCGCTCGCGGCCCGCCTGCTCGACGAGTTCGAGCGGGGGAGCCCGGCGCCGATCCCCGACGAGGTCCTCGAGGCCCGGACCGCGCTCCGCAAGGCGCAGCTCCGGCTCGCCGAGTCGCTCGCGCGGCCCGCCGACGCCGAACGGGACACCGCCCCCACCCCCGACTGAGCCGGCGCGCCGTCGCGGAGACGCGGCGGGGCGCTTTTTCACCACACGGCCGGCGACGCCGGCGGAGGCTGACGCATGGACTGGCGAAACGCTACGAACACGCTGCTCGACTGGCTCGCGCAGAACCTCACCCGCCCCACGATCCAGCGGTACGTCCGCCACTGGCTCTTCGTCATCTTCGGGGCGCTCGGGTGGGCGGTCGACGGGCCCGACACCGCGCTCTTTAGCGCCGCGATCGCGGCCGCGGTGAGCACATACCTGTCCTCGCGCAACGAGAAGAAGGTCGTCACGACGACGCGCGTCGAGACCATCCGCAACATGAACGCGAGCCACACACCCGGCGGGGAGGGCTGAGCTATGTCCGAGTCCGCGTTCCCCGTTGTGGGCGCCCACCGTTTTTCGGACGCGACCGACCTCACCACCTACGGCGTGGACAACGAGGCGTGCTGGGACCTCCGCGCCAGCGGGACCGTCTCCTACGCCGCCGACCCCGTCAGCGGAGACCGCAAGGTGCTCCGCCTCGACGGCAGCGCCGGGGAATCGGTCGTCTACTTCAAGCGCGCCTCGCGCTCGCTCGGCACGCCCAACAGCGCCGAGATCGACGCGTTCAGCGAGTCGTGGTACGCCGGGCGCCTGCACGTCGCCGCCGCCGCCCTCACCGGCGGCACGGGGCGTCTCGAGGTCGCGCTCATGGGCAACTCCACCTCCAGCGGGCGATGGCGGCTCGAGGTCTACCCCGATGGGGCGCTCGGTCTCAACGAGGGCGGGGGCGGGCCGAGCATCAAGACCAGCGCCGGCGCCGTCACGCTCGGCCAGTGGGTCAGCGTGAGATGGAAGATCAAGACCGGCGGTGCGGGCGCCGGGCGCCTCGTGCTGAGCTACTACGACGGCGTCAGCGACGATCCCGACGACTTCACCGACCTCGACTCGGGCGCCATCAGCGTCAACACCGAATCGCTCCAGTTCATCGGCGCCTCTTCAGATCAGGCGGGGACCGTCACCGGGACGTCCCTCGTCGAGTGGGACTGGATCGGCTCGGCGTCGCGCCTCACGCTCGACGCCGGGCTCACCGACGACGAGATGTGGGCCCGCTGCGCCTACGATCCGTTCTACGCCTTCGGCGTGCGCGAGCCCTCCGCCTCCGGCGCGACGCTGCACGTCCACGCGCAGGCGGACGAGTACGACACGACCGACGTGATCCGCTACTCCGTCCACGACGCCGCCGACGGCGGGGGCTCGGAAGTAGACACCGGCTCCGTGGCGGTCAGCGCCCTCGACGCGACGTACCGCAACGCCTTCGAGGCCGTCACCGGGCTCAGCGCCGACACCCAGCACTCGGTCCGCTTCACCGTCACCAACGCCGCGGGGAGCGTCACCCGCGCCACCAGCGGGTGGTTCAACTTCAAGACCCTGCCCTCGACCGGCGCCCAGCCGCGCACGATCCGCCTCGCCGTCGTCACCCAGCACATGAGCAACGGGCAGCGCAAGCCCTACACCGCCTACCAGTCGCTCCTGGCGTACCTCGCGGGAACGGGCGAGAGCGTGGACCTGTTCGTCTCGCTGGGCAAGCTCAACCGCATCGACAACAACGGCGACCGCGCCCCCGCCACCACCGAGGCGAAGGTCTACCAGAGCCACCGGCAGGGCTTCAACGACGCCCTCCGCGTGCTCGGCCAGATGGCGGCCGCGTGGCTGCACATCCAGAACGACTACGACGCCGGGCCCACCAACTGGGGCGGCTACTACGACGGCAGCGCCACGACCGTCGCGTCGCAGGACACCACCTACGACTACGACAACACCGGCTCGGGCGGCGACCGCGGCGACCAGCTCACCCTCGACCAGGCGCACACGCTGGCGGTGGCGGCGTGGGACGGGCTGTTCAAGGACGGCTTCGACTACACGCAGACCGCCACCGCCGTCGGGGGCGACGGCGTCCGCTCGTTCGCCATCGGCGCCCGCACGCGGCTGGTGCTCGTCGAGGAGCGGCAGTTCCGCGACGACCCCGCGGGCGAGTCCCCCTCGTGCCTCGGGTCTACCCAGCTCGCCGAGCTCAAGGCGGAGCTGGCGGCGGCGACCGAGGACATCATCCTCGTCGCCTTCGCCACCCAGCCGGGCCGCGAGGACAACCCCACCGACGCCTTCGGCGGCGCGTACTTCGCCGAGCGGAACGACCTGCTCGACGACATCGTCGCCAACGTCTCGAGCGACAAGAAGGTCGTGTTCGTGGGGTCGGGCAAGACCGTCCCCTCGCTCACCGAGACGCTGGGCGAGGGCATCACCGGCGCCGAGGGGTCGGCCATCGGCCCGTGCGTGCTGGCGTGCCCCACCGCGGGCCGGGCCAACGGGTACACCGACGCCGACTTCGTCGATACCGGCGTGCTCAAGACGGGCGTGCGGAAGGTCTACCGGGCCCTCCCCGACGAGGACAGCGAGCAGAACGACATCGTGGACCCCGTCACCGGCGCCACGCAGGGCTTCGCCGACGCGGACAACCTCGCGGGCGTCACGCTCATCGACATCAACGAGGCGACTGGCGCCATGCGCGTGCGCGTGGTGGACGGGTGGAGCGGGTCGCTGCTCTCGGACAACCTCGCGGGCGACTTCGACGACACGATCGCGCTCGTCGCGGCGTCGTCGTCGGTCCCCGTGCTCGGGACGCCCGTGGTCGCGGCGCTCACCGACACCACCGCGGGCGTGGCGGCGGCGACGACGGTCACGACGGGCGTGGTCCACGGCGTCGTGACGGACTCGGCGACGGCGCCATCGGTCGCGCAGATCAAGGCCGGGCAGGACCACACGGGCTCGGACGCCGACGCGCACTTTGACGCCCGCGTCGAGGCCAGCGGCTTCGCCCGCGCCGACTTCGCGGGGCTCACCGACGAGACCGCCTACTACGCCCACCTCGTGCAGACCGACGCCGGGGGCGGCGTCTCCAACGTCGCCACCACCGCCGAGTTCACCACCGCGGCGATCCCCGCCGTGACCGGGAGGGCCCGTAACTCCTTCCTGTGACGCCCGGAGACCCCGCCCTGCCCCCGCCCGCGCCCAATCCCAGAAAGAAACGACCCGCCGCCGCGAAGAAGAAGACGGCGCGGTCGCCTGCGCGCACCAAGAAGACGACGGCCAAGAAGACGAGCGCCCGCAAGAAAGCCGCCGCCAAGAAGCCCGCCGCCCGCAAGAAGGCCGCCGCGAAGACGCCCCCCCGCAAGGCCGCCGCCCGCAAGGCCGCCGCCCGCAAGGCCCCCGCGAAGAAGAAGACGCCCCCCGCCGGCGGCGCGTGGAACGAAGCCCCGCCCCGCCCCGCCCCGGCCCCGCGCTCGGCCGAGGCGCTCAAGTACGACCGCCACAAGGAACAGGCCCGCGAGACGCAGTCCGAGCAGTCGCGCAGCGGGCGCGACATCGGGAAGATCCCCGGCGTCGTCAGCCCCAGCCGCCGGGAGGAGTGCCGGCTGGACCTCAAGCTGTTCTGCGAGACGTACCTGCCCGACGTCTTCTACCTCGGGTGGTCCCAGGACCACCTCGACCTGCTCCGCGACCTCGAGCGGGCGGTGCTGCTGGGCGAGCAGATCGTCTGCGCCATGCCCCGGGGCTCGGGCAAGACCTCGATCTTCGAGGCCGCGGCGCTGTGGGCCGTGCTCTACGGGCACTGCGTCTTCGTGATCGTGCTCGCCGCGGAGAACACCCTCGCCAAGAACATCCTCCGGTCGATCAAGTCGCAGATCGAGGACAACGACCTCCTCGAGCAAGACTTCCCCGCGGTGTGCCACCCGGTCCGCAAGCTCGAGGGGATCAACCAGCGGGCCGCGGGCCAGCTCTGCGAGGGCAGGCGGACGCACATCCGCTGGTCGGACGAGGAGATCGTCCTGCCCTCGATCCCGGGGTCGCCGGCGTCGGGGGCCATCATCCGCGTCTCGGGCCTCACCGGGTCCTTCCGCGGGGCGAAGTTCACCCGCCCCGACGGGCGGGTCGTGCGCCCCGACCTCGCGCTCGGCGACGACCCGCAGACCGACGAGAGCGCCCGGTCGCCCTCCCAGTGCGACGCGCGCGAGCGGATCTTCGAGGGCGCCGTGCTCGGGCTCGCCGGCCCGGGCAAGCGCATCGCGTGCCTGATCGCCGTGACCGTCGTCGTGCCCGGCGACCTCTCGGACCGCCTGCTCGACACCGAGACCCGGCCTGAGTGGCAGGGTCGCCGCGCCAAGCTGGTGTACACCTTCCCCCAGGGGGAAGAGGCCGAGGTCCTGTGGGACCAGTACCGGGCCACACGCGAGGAGGGGCTGCGGGCGGGCAAGGGGCTCGCCCCGGCGACGGCGTTCTACCGGAAGCACCGCAAGAAGATGGACGCCGGCGCCGTCGTGGGGTGGGCGGAGCGGTACGTCAAGGAGGGCGACAAGCGGGTGAAGGAGCTCTCGGCGCTCCAGCACGCGATGAACCTGCGGTTCAAGAACGAAGAATCGTTCTTCGCCGAGTACCAGAACGAGCCCATCGACCCCAACGCCGGGCTCAACGACAACGCGCTGACGGTCGAGCAGATCCTCGCGCTCGCGTCGTCGTGCCCGCGCGGCGTCGTCCCGCACGAGGCGTCCACGCTCACCGCGTTCATCGACGTGCAGGGCAACTCGCTCTGGTGGGTCGTGTGCGCGTGGTCGGCGGACTTCACCGGCTGGGTGATCGACTACGGGACGGACCCCGAGCCCCGTACCGACTACTACACCCTCAAGGACGTGGAGAAGAAGGGCCTCAAGACCCTCGTGCCCGACGGGGCCGGCGGGGTGATGAGGCGGGCGGGCGCCGAGGCGGCGTGGTTCGCGGGGTTCGAGCGGCTGGGGGAGCGGCTCCTGGCCCGCGAGTGGCGAGACGAGCTGGGGGGCGTCCACACCGTCACCCAGCTCCTGATCGACGCCAACTGGTCGCAGTCGAAGGACACGATCCACCGCTGGTGCCGCTCGACCCTGCACCGGGGCAAGGTCAACCCGTGCCACGGGCGGTTCGTGGGCGCGACGCGCGGGGCGCTCATGCAGGCGGCGCGCAAGCGGGGCGAGAAGATGGGCCTCAACTGGCGCGTCCCCCCGCTGGCCGGCGGTCGGGTCATCCGGCACGTCGTCTTCGACACCAACGCCTGGAAGAGCTTCGTCGCCGAGCGCCTGCGGGCGCCGGAGGGCTCGCCGGGGACGCTGCGGCTCTTCGACCCGGGCAAGCGCCCCGACCTGCACCGCGTCCTGGCCGAGAACCTCACCGCAGAAACGCCCACGCTCGTCGAGGCGCGGGGCATCCGCGTCGAGGAGTGGGTCCACGCCAACAAGAGCCGCGACAACCACTACCTCGACGGCGTCGTCGGGTGCGCCGTCGCCGCGTCGATGTCCGGCTGCCTGCTCGGCGGCGAGGGCGAGGTCCGCGTGCGGAGGAAGCGACAGCGCAAGAGCGCCAGCGCGATGCAGAACGCGGCGCGGGCGAGGAGGAGGTCCGCGTGAGCGAGCAAACGCCCCGTGCGCAGAAGCCAAAGCCCGATCCCGAGGACGTGATCGGCGTCTCCTGCCCGTGGTGCGGGTGCGGGCACGCGCCCGTCCTCGAGACGCGCAAGTACCCCGGCGGGCTCACCCGGCGCCACCGCGAGTGCCGCAACTGCGAGCGGCGGTTCATCACGAACGAGCGCGTGCAGGGGGCGTGACGGAACGCAAAAACCCCTACATCTAGGGGAGAGTTTGCGACAGTCGGCCCCCGCGTCTTGAACGCGGACGCGCGCCGGGTATCACGAGGGTGTGAGCGCCGCACGGACGCGGCCTCCGCGCAAGGACGCGCCCTCATGCCGGCCGACCCCGACGCCATCGAGAACGCCATCGAGACCGCGGCGGTCGGTCCGCGCAAGGTGGAGGCCGACGGCCAGCGCGTTGAGGCCCACTCGCTCGCGGACCAGATCAAGGCCGCGGAGTACGCGCGCAACCGGCAGGCCGCATCCGCCGGCGGCATTGGCATCCGCTTCTTCAAGACCCGCAACGGGGGGGCCCGGCTGTCGTGAGAGGCTCGAAGCTCACGCCCGTGACGCCCCGCTCGCGTTCGGCCAGCGCCGACGTGAAGGCCGCCACCACGCGCCGGGGCCGTCAGCCCGTCGCGGCCGGCGTCGTCGCGGGCGAGTACGACGGCGCGTCGTCGGACCGCGGGCAGGTCAACCACTGGCGCCACGCGCAGGGGTACGCCCCCAACGTCGCCGCCAACCCGCACGACCGGGCCATCCTCCGCAACCGCTGCCGGCACGAGGCCGCGAACAACTCCTACGCCGCGGGGATCATCCGCACCCTCGCCAACGACACCGTGGGCACCGGCCCCCGGCTCCAGATCGTCGGCGGCGACAACACGCTCAACCGGGAGGTCGAGCAGGCGTTCGCCCGCTTCCTCGCGGACATCGACGCCGCCCGCAAGCTCCGGCTCATGCGGGCCGCCAAGGTGCGCGACGGCGGGTGCTTCGGCGTGCTCACCGACAACGCCGCCCGCCCCACGCCCGTGAAGCTCGACCTCCGGCTCGTCGAGGACGAGCGCGTCTCGGACGCCTTCGTCTCCTCGCCAACGATCGGCGACGACCTGTGGGTCGAGGGGATCAGGTTCGACGCGAGCGACAACCCCGTCACCTACCGCGTCAGCAGGGAGCACCCCGGCGACGTGCGGCGGGTCTCGGGGGACGAGTACGACGACCTCCCCGCGTCGGTCGTCGTCCACTACTTCAACGCCGACCGCGTCGGGCAGGCCCGGGGCATCCCCGAGATGGCGCCCGCGATCCTGCTCTTTGCGCAGCTGCGCCGGCTCACGCTCGCGTCCCTCGACGCGGCCGAGGCCGCGGCCAACATCGCGCTGGCGATCCAGTCGAAGTTCCAGGCGGCCGACGGCGAGCCCGAGGCGCTCGATTCCTTCGACATCGTCGATCTCGAGCGCGGGCTCGCGACGATCATCCCCGAGGGCTGGGAGCTCAACCAGGTCCGCGCCGAGCACCCCTCGACGCAGTACCAGGACTTCAAGCACGAGCTGCTCAACGAGATCGCCCGCTGCCTGAACATCCCCTACAACGTCGCCGCGGGCAACAGCTCGGACTACAACTACGCCTCCGGCCGGCTCGACCACCAGCTCCACCACCGCACGATCCAGATCGAACGCAACACGCTCGCGAGCGTGGTCCTCGACCCGCTGCTGCGCGCGTGGCTCGACGAGATCAGCGCCCGCGGGCTCGACGTCATCGACCGCGCAGCCCGCAGCGCCCTCCCCGCCGACGGGCTCCCCGAGCACGCGTGGCACTGGGACGGCTTCAAGCACGTTGACCCGGTCAAGGAAGCCACCGCGGACCTCGTCCGCCTCCAGGCCCGCACGACCACGCTCGCGAGCGTCTACGCCGAGCAGGGCAAGGACTGGGACACCGAGATCGATCAGGCCGCCCGCGAGCGCGAAAAGCTCGTCTCGCTGGGCCTCATCCCAGCATCCGGCGAGCGCGACGGTTCCGCGTCCGCCGTCGCCGCGGCGCTCACCGCATCAATGGGGCCCGACGCATGACCACGCGCGACCGCACCATCGCCGAGATCGTCGCGTCTACCTCGGACGCCGACTGCCTCGTCCTCTCCGCGCCGATCGAGCTGCTCGCCGCCGACCCCGCCGACGAGAACGGCAATGGCGGCAAGCTCCCCACCTTCACGATGCGCGCCAACACCGGCACGCCGATGCGCCAGCCCTTCTCGCACCACTGGATCATCCTTGACCTCGCGGGGCTGGACGTGACGAGCAAGTCCCGCCCGATCCTCCGCGAGCACAACCCCCGCGACATCATCGGGCACACGACCGCGATCAAGAAGACGACCAGCGCGCTCGACGTCGCCGGCGTCATCAGCGGCACCAGCGAGTCCGCCAACGAGGTGCGCGACATCGCCGCCAACGGCTTCCCGTGGCAGTCGTCGGTCCGCACCACGATCGACTCGCTCGAGGAGGTCGAGGCGGGCTCGTCGGCCAAGGTCAACGGCACGACCTACGACGGCCCCGTCCTGATCGTCCGCAAGTCGCGGCTCAAAGAGATTTCCTTCGTCGCCCTCGGGGCAGACGACGACACCAGCGCGTCCGTGGCGGCGCGCGACCCGCACAGCCACCCCGACACGGGAGACGCAGACATGGACAAGGCATTCCAGGCCTGGGCGAAGAAGAACAAGCACGACATCGAGGCGATGGACGACGCTGCCGTGAAGCAGCTCAAGGCGTCCTACGACGCGGAGATCGCCGCGGCTGACACGCCGGCCGCTCCCCCCAAGGACAAGCCCAAGGCGCCCGAGGCCCCCGCGGTCATCACCGCGTCGGGCGCCGACGGCGACGACACGATCTCGCAGCGCAACGAGATCGAGGCCGCCAACTTCGAGCGCATCGAGGCGATCCGTGAGATCGCCGCGGCGAACCCGAAGGCCCGAGGCCTGGTCGCCACCGCGATCCGCGAGCGCTGGTCCAAGGACCGCTTCGAGCTCGAGGCGCTCCGCAAGGCCGGCGACGGCGTCTCCGGCGTGCGCATGGGCGGCTCGGACATCACCGCCTCGAGCCTCGAGGCCGCCATGTGCCTCTCGGCCGGCGTGCCCGTCGAGACGCTCGCCAAGGACTACGACGAACGCACGATCAACGCCGCGATGGAGGGCGAGCTCGTGCACGCCGGCCTCCACACGCTGATCCGCGCCACGCTCCGCGCCAACGGGCAGGACGTGGGCATCGGCGGCATCAACGACGCGACCATCCGCGCGGCCCTGAGCATCAGCGCCGCCGGCGGGTTCAGCACCGTCAGCGTCCCCACGCTCACGGCCAACATCGCCGGCAAGGCCCTCCTGGCCTCGTTCACCGAGGAGGAGAGCATCGCGACGAAGATCGCCTCCGAGACCGACAACTCCGACTTCAAGACCTCGACCCGCATCCGCCTCACCGACACGGGCGCCCTCGAGCCGGTGAACAAGGCCGGCCAGGTCGAGCACGGTTCGGTGTCGGATGAGTCCTACACGAACAAGGTCTCCACGCAGGGCAAGATCCTCACGCTCACCCGCGAGGACATCATCAACGACGACCTCGGCGCGTTCCTCCAGCTCCCGCGCCTGCTCGGGCACCGATCGTTCCAGGCCCGCGAGAAGGCTGTCTTCACGAAGCTCCTGGCGGGCATCGGGTCGCACTTTGCCAGCGGGAACAAGAACTACATCTCCGGCTCGACCACCCCGCTCTCGAGCGCCAGCCTCACGAAGCTGCGGGCGCTCTTCCGCAAGTTCAAGGACGCCGCGGGCGACCCGATCCTGGTCATGCCCCGGGTGCTCCTGGTTCCCGTGGCGCTCGAGCACACGGCGATGGAGCTCGTCGAGTCGCAGAAGATGGTCGGCCCCACCGACGAGAAGACCGGCGACGCGAACGTCCACCGCGGCAAGTACCAGGTGCTCGCCAGCCCCTTCATCGACGCCGACAGCGGCCTCTCCGGGGCGACCGACACCGGGTTCTGGCTCTTCGCCAGCCCCGCGTCGATCGCGGCGATCGAGATCGCGTACCTCCGCGGCCGCCGGACCCCGATCATCGAGACCGGCGCGACGGACATGAGCACCCTCGGCGTCAACTACCGCTGCATCTACGACTTCGGCGTGGCCTTGCAGGACACCCGCGGCGCGGCCTTCTCCAAGGGCGCGGCGTAACCGACACCGGCGTGCGGGGCTCTCTCACGCCCCGCACGCGACCGGCACGCGATGGGCGCGGCGCCGGCCCGACCCTCCCCTTAACCGGGGACGGGCCGGTTTTCACGAGCACCGCCGGGGGTGGTCCCCGGCGCTCACCCGAGAGGGCGACCGATGCACGACAACCGACAGACGATCGCCGAGGGGCCCGACTTCGTCACGATCTTCGACCACACCGACGCCGGCCTCGGCGCCAAGGTGATGCGGCTGCTCGTGACGTGCGCGGCCGACTCGGTGAACCCGATCGAGTACCGCCTCGCGGACGCCTCCGGCATCGCCGCGGCCACGGGCAAGGTCGCCCGGCTCCAGCCCGGCGAGGCCATCGCCCTCGGACCGTTCCCCACCGGCATCGGACAGGTTGACGCCCGCGGCGTCGGCGGCGCCGGCACCGGCGGGTACGAGGTCATGGCGCTCTAACGACCACGGACGGAACCACCAGACCCCACCCCCAGCGGTTCTCGAAGCCGCGCGCAAGGAGACAGACATGGCCGAAGCAACACGCATCGCCGACGGGACCTCGATCAAGTACACGCCCAGCGCCGACGTCGCGGCGGGCGAGGTCCTCATCCTCGGCACGATGGTCGGCGTCGCACCCGTCCCGATCGCCAACGGCGAACCCGGCACGGTTGAGATCGACGGCGAGTTCCTCGTCGCGAAGGTGTCCACCGACGAGTTCGCGGTCGGCGCCGTCGTCTACTTCAACGGCACCTCGAACCTCGCGACCTCCACGGCCTCGGGCGCGACGCTCATGGGCAAGGCGGTCGCTGCCGCGGCCAACCCCTCCACGCACGTCCGCGTGGTCCTCAACCGCGCGAGCTAACCACCGCGCACCCGGAAGGCACGGACGCCCCCGATGACGAACATGCTCGCGACAGGCTCGGAGTGGCTCACCGCCCAGATGAAGGCGCACGCGTCTTCGTCGGTGGTGTACGCCCGCGGAGCGCTGAGCGTGAGCGTGGACGCCGTCTTTGGCGAGTCGGACTACGAGCAGGAGGACGCCTCGGGGGCGGGCGTCCTCCGTTTCTCCGAGCGCGAGTTCATCATCGACCGCGCCGACCTCGTCCTCGACGACGACTACGTCCTCCCCGAGGACGGCGACACCATCACGGTGGTGGAGGACTCGGTCACGCTGGTCTACGGCGTGAAGGCGAGCGTGCGCGGCGACGCGCCCTTCCGCTTCACGACCCCCCAGCGCGACCAGCTCCGCGTCTTCACCAAGCTCCGCAGCCCGCAGGCGCCCTCGCCCGAGGTCCCCGTCGGCAGCGGCGGGGGAGACACCCCATGAGCGCGCACAGCGCCCTCGCCGACTTCGTCGCCGGCCTGCTCGACCCCGAGGAGACGTGGTCCTCCGCGTTCACGGTCGAGCGCGTGTGGCGCCCCCGGGCCGACCCCGGCGACCTCGCGTCGCCCGTCGTGAGCGTGGCGCCTCTCTCGGCCGAGCGCGAGCCCTTCACCCGCGCCCACGACCAGGTGGACTACGTCGTCGGCGTGATGCTCCGCAAGCTGCTCGCGGCTCCGGGTGACCCCGACGACGAGATCGACGGTCTCGACGCGCTCGCCGACGAGCTGATCGCCGCCGTCAACCGCAAGCACCCCGAGGGCGTCGGCTTCCTCGGCGTGAACCGCGACCCCGTGATGGCGGTCGAGGACTTCGACGCTCACCAGATCTTCACCACTGTCATCCAGATCACCTACCGCGCGCACAGCGCGACGTAGAAGCAAGGGAGGCCGTCATGGCCACGGTACTCGGGCTCGCAACCAAGCTCTTTACCCAGACCGACGGGGTCTCCGGCTCGGCCGGGTGGAACGAGGTCTCCAACGTCCGCGACCTCACCTCCGACCTCTCGCTGGCGACGGCGGACGTGACCACGCGCGCCGGCGGCGGCTACCGCCAGAAGGTGGGCACGCTCGCCGAGGGGACCGTCTCGTTCGAGATGGTCTACGACACCGCCGACGCGCGCTTCACGGAGATCCAGGCGGCGTTCTTCGCCCGCTCGACCTTCGGCGCGAAGATCCTCGACGGCGGCACCGAGAGCACCGGCAAGGGCCTCGTCGCCGACTTCGTCGTCATCAACTTCTCGATCAAGCAGGAGCTCGAGAACGCCATGATCGCCGACGTCGAGATCGCGGTCGCCCGCGGATCGACCCCGTCGTGGCAGACCGGCTCCTGAACCACCCCCACCACGGAGAACCCATGAACGCCGCGCCCAGCAGCCAGCCCGAACGTGACGACCCGACGCCCGAACTGCTGACCTCCGACCCTGTCTTCGAGGCGGGGGGCAGGAGCTGGCACGTCGAGCTGAATGTCCTCGTCGTCGACCGCGTCAGGAAGAGAACCGGCCACGATCTGTGGTCCTTCGGCGACCGCCCCGCCGACATGCTCGCCCTCTTCTACCAGGAGCCCTTGGACCTCTTCGAGATCATTGGCGCCGTGGTATCTGACGAGCTTGACGACGCCGGGGTCGACGGTCCCGCCTTCGGTCGCCTGTTCAAGGGCGACGTGATCGACCGGGCGCGGGACGCCCTGATCGCGGGCCTCGTGCAGCTTTTCCCGAACGAGAGGGACCGTCTGGCTCTCGCCCGGGTGGTGGAGAAAACCAGAGGGGCGATCGAGCGGGCCAGGGGCATGCAGGCGAAGGCGATCGCGGACGGGACGCTGGACCGGGCGCTCAACGAGGCGATCGAAGCGGCGCTCCCGAGGGGCGAGCACGTTGGAGACGCGAGGCCTTCCGCCTCGCCGGCGTCGTCGGCGTAGATCCCGGGCCCTACACGCTCCGCGAGCTGGTCTGGATGGTCGACGCGAAGCAGGAGATCGAGTGGAGCAGGACGGCGCACCTCATGGCTCTCATCCACAACGTCAACACGAGCAAGAAGTCCGACGCCGTGGACGGTGCGTTCTACAACCCGTACGCGCCCAAGAAGAAGGCGACGCCGGGGACCATCGACGCGCTGCGGGCCCTGCTGCCCGCGGGCGACCCCAACCGCCTCGCCCCGTCCGGGGGCGCGTGATGGCGACCCCGTCGTTTGTCAGGACGCGGATGCGGCTCGAGTTCTTCGACTCGAAGAAGGTGATCCGCGCCGTCGACAAGGCCAGGCGGCGGGCGCTGTCCCGCGGCGGCGCGTTCGTGCGCACCACCGCGCGGCGGAGCATACGCAAGCGCAAAGGGCCCTCGGCGCCCGGGAGCCCCCCGCACTCGCACGAGGGATCGCTCCGCAAGCTGATCTTCTTCGGATACGACCGGCAGACCAAGAGCGTCGTCATTGGCCCGCTCGGCATCAAGCAGAGCCCTGTTCCCACCGTGCTCGAGTTCGGCGGGACCGTGCCCGTCAAGCGGCGGCGCCGGGTCGCCGACCGCAGCAAGGGCCGTGAGAAGAGCCGTCGCCGCGTTCGGATCGCCAAACGCCCCTACATGGGCCCGGCCCTCGACGTGGCGGCCTCCTCGGACAAGATCCCCAAGGCCTTCAAAGACTCGATCAGGAGCGCGTAACCATGCCGAGCGCCAAAAACGTCCGGGCGGGTCGAGCGTACGTCGAGGTCGGAGCCGACGACACGAAGCTACAGGCGGCGCTCAAGCGGGTGCGCGCCCGGCTCCGGTCGGTGGGAGCCGGCGCCGCCAGCATCGGGGCCCGCGTCACCGCCGCCGGCGCCGCCCTCGCGGCACCCTTCGCCGGGGCCGTCAAGGTATTCGCGTCCGCGGGCGACCAGCTCGACAAGATGAGCAAGCGCACAGGCGTCTCCGTCGAGGCGCTCTCGGAGCTGTCCTTCGCCGCCGAGCAGTCGGGGGCCGACCTCGCCACGCTCGAGAAGGGCGTCCGCACGATGCAGCGGTCGGTCAACGACCTCGGGAGAGGGCTCAGCACGCAGACCGAGGCCTTCGACGATCTGTCGCTGAGCTTCCGGGATCTCGAGGACCTCTCGCCGGAGGAACAGTTCAAGCTCGTCGCCGACCGCCTCTCCGAGGTCGAGGGCGCCAGCAAGCGCGCGGCCCTCGCCCAGCAGATCTTCGGGCGGGCCGGCACGCAGCTCCTCCCGCTCATGCAAGACGGAGCCGAGGGGATCGAGGCGCTCCAGCAGGAGGCGCGGGACCTCGGGCTGACGATCAGCACCGACACCGCGACCGCCGCGGCCGACCTCACCGACAAGATGAACATCCTGCGCAAGGTGCTCAGGGTCGTCGCGATCAACGTCGGCGCGGCGATCGCCCCTGCCGTCGCCCGGGCGACCGTCGGCTTCACGGGGGCGGCCAAAGCCGTCATCGACTTCGTGAAGGAGAACGGAAGGCTGCTCCTGATCGGCGCCGGCGTGGCGACCGCGCTGCTCGCCGTGGGCGCCGCGCTGACCACGCTCGGGTTCGCGGCGATCGGGCTCGGGGGGCTCTTCGGGCTGCTCGCGACGGCGATCGGGCTGGTCAGCGCGCCGATGATCCTGCTCGTGGGCGCCGCCGCCGCCGCCCTGGCCGCGGTGCTGAGGTTCACCGGCGGGGCCGGGGCCGCGATCAACTTCTTCAAAAGCTCCGTCTCGTCGATCCTCGACCCCTTCGGCGACGCCGAACGCGGGATGACCTCGCTCGGCGAGCAGTGGGCCTCCGTCGTCGGGTTCATGGAGGACATCTGGTTCGAGTTCAAGGCGATCGTCGCCGAGGGGTTCGCGTCCATCACGGGCAAGGCGTTCCGCGAGACCGCCAAGGCGCTCGGCGCCGTCTTCGATGTCGACAAGAACGTCATCGACGCCGCTCTCGCGGTGTCCCGGGCGCAGGAGCGGGCGTCAAAGTCCCGCATCGACGCCTCGCGCACCGAACGCGTCAACAGCCGACGCGACCGCCTCGAGAAGCTCCGCGCCGATCGGCTCGAACGCGAGAAGGCCATCACCGAGAGCGGGCTGGGCGACCCGGACGCCTTCGCCGAGCGGTTCGCCGCGATCCTCGACGGCGTCAACTCCGGCGCCGAGCGCGCCCGCGGGACCTCCCGGGGCACCTTCTCGGGCGACTTCGCGCGGCGGCTGGGATCGAGCGCCTCAGACCGGCTGACCACGGTGGTCGAGCGGGGTGTGCAGGCGCTGGAAAAGACCGGGCAGAACGTCGAGCGCATCGTCCGCAAGGCCGAGGGCTCGGGCGGGCTGGTCATCACGACCTAGGAGGCATCGCGTGGCGGTTACGGTTGAACAACAAGTGCTCGGGGTGAAGGTCCGCACGGGGTCGGCGGGCACCGCCGAGATCGCCTACCGCGCGTTCGGCTCCGAGGACGTCGACGAGGTCCTCACCGAGCTCGAGTCCACCGCGCCATCGACGCTCGCGGGGCTCGACCTCGTGGGCTTTGACATCAACCTCGCCGCGCGGGCCGAGGACGGCGTCTTCGACGCGGTGGCGCTGTACGGGGCCCGCGAGGCCAGCGAGTTCATCCCCACCGGCCAGCGCCGCGTCAACTTCGACACCGGCGGCACCACCGAGCGCCTCACCAAGAGCCTCTCGACCGTCAGCATCACCCCGTCGGGCGCCGCCGACTACAAGGGCGCCATCGGCGTGAGCGACACCGGCGTCGAGGGCGTGGACATCATCGTCCCCAGCTTCCGGTTCTCGATCACCAAGGCGCTCGCGCTCTCGGCGGTCGACACCGCCTACCAGCTCGCGGTGATGAACCTGACGGGCAAGGTCAACAATGCCACGTTCGAGGGGTGGGCCGCCGGGACCGTCCTCTTCACCGGCGCCTCGGGCGCGCAGAACCCCGGCAAGGACTACGAACTGACCTTCAACTTCCAGGTGAGCCCGGCGAAGACCAACATCCCCTTCGTCGACTCCGTCGTGATCCCCGCCAAGGCCGGGCACGAGTACCTGTGGGTGAAGTTCGAGCCCGAGGAGGACGCGACGGCCAAGGCCCTCGCCCAGCGCCCGGTGGCGGCGTACGTCGAGAAGGTCTACGACACGGGCGACTTCTCCGTCCTCAACGCGGGGGCCTAGCGTGCCCAACGACCCGCTCGCACCGCTGACGCCCGGCGCCCCGCTCCCCACGAGCGCCCGCACCTGGAACCCGATCCTCCGCGCCGCCGCCGCCAACGAGAAGCAGACCGCGGGGGTGAGCGGACGCCCCGCGCCCGCCCTCGTGGCCGGCGAGCTGGTCCACAACGGGACCGAGGAGGACATCCCGCGCTTCGGCGTGGTGGGCATCAGCGAGACCGTCATCACGCCGACCGACGAGTCCGAGGCGGACTTCCTCCGCGGGGCGCTCGCCTTCGAGGGCGTCGTGCCCGATTGGGACGAGCACCGGGGGCGGTTTGGGGTCGCGCTCGAGCCGCTGCCCGCCGGGAGCGTGCGGCGCGTCGCGCTCACGGGCCTCGCCCGCGTCAAGGTCGACTTCGGCGACCGCGGGCCCATGCCCCGCGCCGACATCATCGACGGCGAGGTCGAGCACCTCCTCGCCGGGACCACCGGCGGCGCCGAGATCCTCTGGCACGACGGGGACGCCGAGAGCGGCGTCGCCTGGTGCGTCGTGCGCCTCGGGCCCCGCGCCACCACGCGCGTCGAGGCCCGCATCCACACCCCCACCTCGCTGGGGACCAACCGCTGGACCTACTCGGCCACCATCGGCGCGTTCGGCGACGACGGCGCGTGGGCCGACGGATCGGTCACCGTGACGGCCCGCAACCGCGCCGAGCTCTTCAACGACGCCTCGGGCGTGCAGGGCTCGGGCGTCGACCTTGCCAACCTGCTCGGGTCGTTCGCGCACGTCCCGGTCGGGGAGATCATCGCGGCGCTCGAGGGGCCCTACGACGTGGACGGCACGCCGTTCTTCTACTTCTCCTCGCAGGTCCAGACGGACGGCGAGTGCTCGTGAGCGCCCGGCAGTGCTGCTGCGGGTCGGACTCGTGCTGCGCCCCGGGGCGGATCTACCAGTTCCCCTCCGACATGCGCGCCGCGCCGTCCACGCTCGAGGTGGACCACGACACCAGCGTCTCCTGGAGGCACACCGTCGCGACCGAGGGGGACGCCACGCTCATCGTGAGCTATTCCAGCGGCTTCGCCGGGACCGTCAGCTCCGGCGCCACGTCGCTGGGCCCGAAGGGGTGCGACGGGTTCGTCGTGACCGACGACGACTCGAGCCTTGAGATCATCGGGACCAACCCAGACGGCGACGACATCTACGAGTCGATCGACATGGACCTCGAGGTGCGCGTTGACCCGAAGCTCGCGAGCGTCGAGGGGCCGGGCTTCACCGACGCGGGGCTCTACACCTGGGCCAAGGACTTCTTCGGCCACCTCGTGAGCGTGCAGATCACCAGCCGCTACTCGCAGTTCGCGCGGGAGACGGGCCCGCCGCTGGACGTGGGCGACTACACCGTCGACACGGCCCGCTTCGAGCTGGGCTACCCGTGCGAGAACCTCCCGGGCTTCGCCAGCATCGTGACGGGCTCGGCGCCCGACATCGCCACCACCGGAACGCAGCTCGACGGGCACGAGTTCACCGTGCCAGGGGCGCACAACAGCGTCGCGACGCCCCTCATGGTCGAAAACGGCGTCGTGCCCGACCGGATGCTGGGGAACAAGACATTCTCGTGGATCGATTCGAGCGGCGATTACCACGAGGTGAGCAACGAGATCACGCACACCCGCGCCGACCAGGACAGCGTCGGGGACATCCACGTCAAGCGGACGATCATCAAGCGGCGGGTCTCGGTGCTCGGGGGCGGGGAGATGCGGCGCATCACCGACGTGTGGGTGATCGAGTCGGACCTGACGCTGACGATGCGCGACGACGACGACGACGTCCACACCGCGATGGAGCGGTGCAGCGGGTACACGGCGCAGGTGGCCGCGTACTGCGCGGGGACGACGCCGTCTGATTGCTGCGTGGAGAGCTCGCTGCCGTGCTCGAAGGCCGACGACGGGCAGGACATCGTCTACCGCACGACGATGAGGCCGACGCAGACGATCAAGCTGGCGCTGGCCGGCGACGGCGACGACCCCGACGTGACCGAGGCGGTGCAGAACCTCGCGATCCCCGGCATCACCGACGGGATCGTGACCGCCGACGGGGCGCCCACGGTGGTGCGGGTGGGCACGGAGGTCAACGCGAGCGACCCCTGCAAGCCCCCGCCGGGCCCGCACGCCTTCGCCGAGCGCGAGAGCCCGCTGACGGGCTACGACGCGGCGGGCTTCTTCACCGTGCTGGCGCGGGAGCGGCTGTCGGTCCTGAGCGACGCGACGCCCGACGCCCGGCGCGTGGGGATGCTCTGGAGCTGGCAGACGGACATGGTCAAGCGGAGGGGGATCGTCTCGGGCTTCGGGGGGACGGCGACGCTGGTGGCGAACATCCGCTTCATCTACGACAAGACGAGCGGGACGGGGTCGTTCAGCGCCGGGGCGTCGTCGCTGGCGGTCTTCGGCGTGCCCGACGGCTCGTGGGCGACGTCGGTGGGGTCGGCCCTCTCGCACACGGGGGACACGGGGGTGTGCCTGATCTACCTGCGCGTGCTCTCGTCGGCGATCGAGTCGGGGGTGACGCTGACGCGGCTTGATACGAGCACCGTGCCGCGGCTGATCGTGCGCTTCGACGCGGTCCTCGAGACGCTCAACCTGGCCGAGTGCGCGCCGGCGGCGTCGCCGGTCGTGATGCCCACGCCGGAGCAGAGCAAGGCGCTGGCCAGCGAGCGGCGGGAGAGCGAGCGGGCGAAGAAGGCGGGCGACGGCTGCTGCGGGGGGTGGCGGGATGTCTGACCCGACGCTGGTGCATGTGCTGGCGGCGGTGGGCGTCGCGGCGGTCGTGGTGGCGCAGGAGGCGGGGCCGGGGGCCGCGGTGCGCGAGCGCGTGCTGCGGCCGGCGCTGCTGGTGGTGGGGGCCGCGGCGCGTCAGCGGCGGGTGGACGGGGTGCTCGATTGCATGGTGTGCGCGAGCATTTGGGCGGGGGTGGGGGTCGGGCTGGCGTGCGGGCTGGGGTGGGGGGCGCTGCTGGTGAGCGCGGGGGCGGCTGCGGTGGTGTGGGGGGTTATGAGAGCGGGGCGTCAATAATCCCGCGCGTTTTATTCCAGATTTGATTCCTGTACCCGGTATGCGACCCGTGAGGGGCGGTTTTATGAAGGCTATGGGGTGCGTGGTTTCGTCAAGTATCGAGATGACGAGGCATCATCAACCTGGATGAAGCCATCGCAGCGGGGGGCGGCGGGGGTGCGGTCGGGCGTCCAGCGGAGCATGGTGTAGCGCGGGGGGCGCGGGGGCTCGTGGTGGCGCTGGCAGGCGCGGGCGAGGGGGCAGTCGAGGGTGGCGCAGGGGGTGATGGGCATGGCGGGGTGGGCATTAGATGGCGCCTTCCTCGTAGGTGCGTGAGCCGTCGAGCTCGGCGAAGGTGAAGCCGTGGGCGTGCTCAAATAGGTTGCATGAGGAGAGCACGAGGTACAGGTCTTCGGCGCCTTCCTTGGTCAGCCGGAAGTGAGCTTCGCTGAACCGATCGGGGGCCATCATGCAGCCATCCTCGTCATAAACGTCGGGGAGAGCCCCCCAGTCCTCCTCGTGGAAATACTCGGGGTCGAAGACGTACGCCTCAGAGCCCGGGACGTCGCCGAGGGTTCGGTATCGAATGGCGCCTCGCTCGGTCTGGTACCACCACGTCGCTCTCCGGCAACGCGAAAAGGTGACGGCCCTTCCTGCGCGATCGACGACCGTGAGTGTGTCGTCTGCAACCAGTTCGGCGAGAACGCCCCGGCTGGCGACGCTGAGGAGCGCGTCACGTCGTTCCTTGTCGCGCGCGGCGGCCTCTCGCTCTTCACGCAACGCGTCGAGCCGTTTCTTGGCGGCGGAGAGTCTCTCTTCTTCGGCGCGGCGGGCGCGGGCGCGGTCGGCGATCTGGTCGAGGGTGAGATGCTCGAGGCCGAGGATCTCGGCCATCTCGGGGGGGGTGATGTCGTGGTAGTCGGGCGAGCCGGGGTCGCTGAGGGTGGGGCCGTTGGGGTGGCGGGTGAGGGCGGCGTGGGGCATGACGTTGGCGCGGAAGACGGCGGCGTCGAGCAGGGAGGCGAACGCGGCTGAGGGGGCGTCAGCGCCGGGGAGAGCGATGGCGTAGGCGAGGGGCATGGGCGGGGCTCCGGTCGCGTGGTGTGCGTGAGCGTACGCGTGAGGGGACGAGGGGGGCAAGGGTTGGGGGGTTTCCGGGGGGTTGGGTAGGTTCTCCCGAAGGAAAGCGGCCAGGAGATACCGCCGGAAAAAGCCGAGAAAGGGGACAGACTTTCTTTCGCGCGGTGTGCCTCTGAAAAAAACGCTGCAACGCGCCCGCCCTCAGCCCAGTTTTCGCGCGGCCTCTTCCATCGCTTTGACGTTCGGAGCGACGTAAATCGACGTGGTTCTCGGCGACGAGTGCCCGAGCATGAGCTGCGCGATCTTCTCGCCGTGCTCGTGTTCGAAGAGCGTCGCGGCCGTGTGCCTCAACTGGTGGGGCGTCCACTTCGCCACGCCCGCGGCCTTCGCCGCGCGTTGCACCGCCTGGCGATACGAATCGGACGTGTATCGGTGGGAGGGCAGGCGCCGGGGGTTGGGGCTGAGGTTCGTCCCGGGCCGATTCCCGCACGACTCCGGCGTCACCCGAGACGCCCGGCGCTCGGCGAGCTTCGCTTCGAACGACTCCCGCGGCGAAAAAAACGGGTCATCGTCTCCCCGGTGGAGATACCGCATCAGGATCGCCTGCGCCTGCGGCCCCAGCGGGACCCGGCGCTCCTGGTTCCGGTGGAGGTTCTTGTGCTGGAGGGGGTGTACCACCAGACCTCGCCGGCGCGGTCGATCTGCCCCGGGGTCATGTTGCAGAGCTCATCGGAGCGCATGCCCGTGAGCAGATGCACGCGCATCATGTCCCCAACGACGCGGGTGGCGTGCCCGATCGTCGCCGTCACGGTCTCAACCGGAACCGGCTTGACATCCACCGACTCGCGCGCCGGGGACTGCCCCCACTTGAGAAACTCCACCGCGTTCAGACGTCCGAGCGTCCCGATCGGGGCGTGGCCCTTGCGTTCGCCCCACTTGAACACCCGGAGGAGGATCTGCCCCATCTCGTTGCACGACGAGCGGACGTGGCGCGGCTTGCTCTCGACGACGTTCCCGTGCTCGTCGCGCTTCTCGATGACGAGCGACGCGAGATGGTCGAGGAACGCCTCGACGTGCCCCGGCTTGATCTCGCCGATCGGCTGCTCGGCCAGGAGGTTGACCTCGAGAGCCCGCTGGATCGTCTTGCGGATCTTCGCGTCGTTCTTCGAGAGCTTCGCGCCGGCGTAGAGCTTGTGGGCAATCACGAACTCCGCGAGCAACTCGTACACCAGCCGCGGTTTCGGTCGGTGCTGGGCACGGTGAACCTCGGCCTGGAGGCGGGCGTATTCAGCGGCCGCCTCGGGGCTCCCGTGCTGGCCGAGATAGACATCTTTTCCGTCGATCCGCGTTCGAACGAGGCCCGAAGGCTTGTGGTGGTACAGGGGCAAGGGACGCTGGCGGGCGGGCATGGCGCATCCTCCGAGTGGTAATCGGTGGTAATCGCCCATCCAGTTCGGCTGTTGTTCTCTTCCCTGTCCAGCGCATCCCAACGCCTGACAAAGACTTACGAAGTCGGGGTGACTGGATTCGAACCAGCGACCTTCTCGTCCCGAACGAGACGCGCTACCAAGCTGCGCTACACCCCGCAGTGAGGGGGAATGGTAGCGGCGCGGAGGGCAAAAAGAAAACCGGCGGCGCCCGAAGACGCCGCCGGTGGATGCGTTCAGGGGGGGCTGGGTTAGCAGCCGGGCCCGGTCCAGGACGCGAGCATGATGGCGAGGTCGGTCGAGTCGGTGTTCCCGTCGCCGTCGATGTCGCCGCCGGCGCCGTCCCAGTTCGCCAGGAGGATGGCGAGGTCGGTGGAGTCAACGCAGCCGTCCCCGGAGAGGTCGGCGGGGTTGGTGGGGCCGCCGCCGCCGGACGTCGTGATGGTCACGTCGTACATCTGCGCGGTGTTGGGGAACGAGCCGGCGCCGCTGCGGACGCGGACGTACCAGATCTCGGAGGCGCCGTCGACGTCGCCGAGGACGAGGTTGATGAACTCGCTGCCGCCGACGGGGTTGTTGTCCGCCACGGCGGCGCCGCCCATCGTGACCGTGAAGTTCGGCTCGAGGATCTCGATCGAGAGGTCGCCCTGGGCGGTCCCGTTGAACTCGCCGCCGGAGTTCCCGACACAGCCGCTGCCGCCGCCGCCGTTCTGCGGGCCCTCGAAGTAGGTCGGGCCGATCGGCTGGAGGAAGACGGAGATCTCGGTGCCCCCGAAGTTCTCGAAGCGGTAGAGGTCGATGTCGCTCGAGGAGTGCAGGGTCATGTCGTCGATCGTGATCGGGAGACCGTTGTTGGTCTGGCCGAGCATGGGGAGGTTGACCGAGCTCGGGCCGGTGGCGTTGGGCTCGAAGCGGTCGCCGTAGAGGTACTGCATCGAGAGCTGGTCATCGAACTGCGGGCCGAGGAAGCTGGTGTCGATGAACGGCTTCATCAGGATCGGGAAGCCGCCGATCGAGTTGGTGTCGTCGGGGCAGGTGTGGGCGAGGCCCATGCCGTGCCCGTGCTCGTGCGTGATGACGTTGCGGAAGAAGGTGCTCGAGCCCCAGCTCTCGTCGACGTCCATGTACATGTCGCCGTCGTCGGGGAAGCTGTTGAAGGCGAGGACGTTCGACGGGCCGTCGAGCTCGCCCATGACGATGCGGATGTCGCCGCGGTTGGAGCCGCCGTTGAAGGGCCCGGGCGCGTTGCCGGTCCAGGTGGCGCCGTCGTCGGTCGAGAACGTGTACTGCACGCCCGTGACCTCGGCCCAGCGGTCGAACTCTTCACCGAAGATCGCCTGCCAGACGGGGGCGGAGCCATAGATGCCGTTGAGGCGGCTGAAGATCTCGTTGACCTCGCCGCTGCCGATCGAGATGCCGTCGGGCGGGAAGCTGTAGGTGAGCGCGACGGGGTTGCCGCGCTGCCCGAAGCCGCCCCAGCGGTCGGCCGGCTGGAATCGCGAGTGGTCAACCTCGCCGTAGTACCCCTCTTCGATACGGGTGAGGATCTTGTCGATCGCTTCACGCGGGGTGCCCGGGGCGGCGATGACGCTCGCGAACGCGTTCGTGCCGCAAGACGCAACGAGGCCCGCGACGCTGTCGCGGATCTGGTCGGCGACCGCGAGCTGAACCGCGAGCGGGGCGGCGCCCGTGGCCTCGGGGGCCGGGGCGGGGGACGTATGAGACACCGCGGCGACGCCGGACAGCGCGGCGATACCTGCCGCGCACACGAGCGCGAGCTTCTGGACTCTTAGCATGGAAACGCACCTTTCTAGAACGATGGCGACTCTCGGGCGCAGTTGCTGCCCCCATAACGCGCCCTCCCGGGGCGCGCACTCCTCACGATCCTTCTATTGTGGCGCTTCCGGTTGGCTCTGGCGAGCTCTATCTGCAAAAAAGCAGCTTCTGGCGTCAATCGCGTCCTATAGCCTTAGCGCCCGCCCCCCGAGCAGCCCGGCCCCGTCCACGTGGCGAGCACGACCGCAAGGTCCGACGAATCGGTGATGGAGTCCCCGTCGATGTCGGCGTGCGGGCTGTCCCACTGAGCGATCAGCACCGCGAGATCCACCGAGTCCACGCACCCGTCGCCCGTGAGATCGCCCGAGAGGGCGCCCCCGCCGAGCGTCGAGATCCCGAGGAAGTACGCCTGCACGCTCGCGTTGACGCCGCCCGAGCGGACCCGCAGGTACCAGTCCCCCTCGTCGTCCATCAAGAAATTCAGGCGACCCTCGGCCTCCCCCAGCCCGCCCGCGTCGAGGGTCTCGGCGATCGCGAAGTTCGGGCGGAGGATGTCCACGACCAGGTCCGCCTGACGGAGGCTGTCAAAGGGCGCCCCGCCGTCGCACGCGCTCGTTTGGGGGCCCTCGGTGTACACCTCGCCCGTTGGGGAGACCTGAAACGTCAGCGTCGTGCCGCCGAGGGACGGGACCCGGAAGAGGTCGAAGTCGTCGCTCGAGTGGAGCGACAGCGTGTCGAGCGTCTCGGGGAACCCGTCGTTCGAGAGCCCGAGGGCCGGGAGGTCCACCGCGCTGGGCCCGGCCTGGTTGGGCTCGAACGGGTCGCCGTAGAGGAACTGCGCCGAGAGCGCGTCGTCGAGCTGGGGGCCGAGGAAGCCGGTGTTGATCGTCGGCTCCATCAGCTTCCGCCCCTCCTGCGGGCAGGAATGGAAGAGGCCCTGCCCGTGACCGTGCTCGTGGGCGAGCATGTTGCGCCACTCGGGGAGCGCCCCGCCGAAGCGACCCCACGGCCACTGGCTGTCGATGACCATGTCCCCGTTCTCGGGGAAGAAGTTGAAGGCGAAGAACGTCGTCGGCGTGACGCGCGCCATGACAATGCGCAGGTCGCCGCGCCCCGGGTTCCCGTGGAACGGTCCCCGCGTGCCCCACGGCGCGTCGTCGTCGGCGACCTCGGTATAGGTGTTCCCGGTGATCGCGCTCCAGCTGTCGAACATGTCGCGGAAGGACTGCTTCCACGTTGCTTCGTCGCCGAAGAGCACCCCGAGGCGCTCGTGGAGGACGTTGGGCTGGATGTCGCCCGAGTTGTTGATGTTGCCGTCAACCATCACCCCGTCGGAGGGGAAGCTGTAGGTCAGCGCGACGGGGTTGCCCGCCTCGCCCTCGGGGCCCCATCGCCCGGCGAAGGGCTGGAAGCGCGCCGCGCCGTCACCCTCCATCTGCCCCAGCAGGAGCTCCATCTCGCGCATCGCCTCTTCGAGCGGGACACCCGGTTTGATCGCGGCGCTGCCCCACGGCGTGACCAGGCACGCCGCGTTCTGAGAACGCGTGGGCGCCGCCGCCGGGCGCGCGCTGGCGGTCAGGACCGCGGGCAGCGCGCCGAGAGCGAGGCAGACAAGGAGCAGGGCGGCGGTGGAGGATCGGCGCATCGGGTGCCTCCCGGGGGCGTTGGGCGTCGCATCGACGCTACAGACGACCCAGAGGGGGCACAAGGACGAACCGATCAGACGCGCCGGGTTTCAGACGCCGGGCAGGTGCTCAGCCGTGGATCACGCGACCCTCGGACGCGAGCGCGGCCTCGTGGACCGCCTCGTACATCGTCGGGTGGGCGTGGATCGTCGCGATGAGTTCCTCGCTGGTCGCCTCGAGGCGCCGGGCGAGACCGAGCTCGCCGATCAGCTCCGTCGCGTGGTCGCAGCAGAGGTGCGCGCCGAGGATCTCGCCGCGGGGGAGCCCGCGGATGATCTTGATGACGCCCTCGTTGGTGTTGGTCGCGATCGCCTTGCCGTGGGCGTTGAGCATGAAGCTCCCGACGGCGTAGTCCTTGTCCTTGACGAGCCCCTGCTCCTTGAGCGCGCGCTCGGTGTAGCCCACCGACGCCACCTGCGGGTGGCAGTACGTGCAGCCGGGGACGACGGAGTAGTCGATCGGGTAGGGGTCGTGCCCCGCGATGCGCTCGACGGCGATGATCGCTTCCTCGCTCGCGACGTGCGCCAGGCACGGCGGCCCGATGATGTCGCCCACGGCGTAGACGCCGGGCACGGAGGTCTGGTAGGTCAGCGCGTTGTTCTGGAAGGGGGGGCCCGGGACGTAATCGGTGGTGATCGCGCCGCGGTCGTGCTTGAGCCCGAGCGAGTCGTCAAAGAGCCCGTCGAAGCGACCGGTGACGCCGATCGCGAGCAGGACCTTGTCCGCCTCGATGGTCTCGGACTTGGACGTGTCGGGCTTCCCGTCCTTGCCCACGGGGGCAACGGTCACCTTCACGCCGGTCTTGGTCTTCTCGACGTTCGTGGTCGTCGTCGAGATCCGGATGTCCATGCCCTTTTTCTTGTACGTCTTCAGGAGGAACTTCGAGACGTCGTCGTCTTCGACGGGCAGGATGCGGGGGAGCATCTCGACGACGGTGATCTTCGTGCCGAACGAGTGGTAGAAGTACGCGAACTCCATCCCGATGGCGCCGGACCCGATGACGATCATCGACTCGGGCTTCTCGGGGAGGGTCATCGCCTCGCGGGCGCCGATGATCTTGTCCCCGTCGAACTTCGCGAAGGGCAGGTCGCGCGCGACCGCGCCGGTGCAGACGAGGACGTTCTCCGACGTGATGGTCTCGCGGAGCTTCTTGATGTCCACGGGCGAGGGCGTGCTCTCCTCGTGCGTCACGACGTCGTAGAGCTCGACCTTGCACTTCGAGGAGCCGGTCTTGCCCGAGACGATCTTGGCGTGCGCCTCGAAATGCTCGACCTTGTTCTTGCGCATCAGGAACTCAACGCCCTTGTTGAGCTTGTCCGCGACGCCGCGCGAACGCCCGATGATGGTCGACCAGTCGTAGGACAGGTTGTCGAAGGTCAGGCCCCAGGTCTCGGCCTGCTCGTGGCATTTCTCGTAGAGCTCGGCGTTGGCCAGCAGGCTCTTGGAGGGGATGCAGCCCCAGTTGAGGCACACGCCGCCGAGCTTGGCCCGGTCAACGACGGCCGTCTTCAGCCCGAGCTGGGCGGCGCGGATGGCGGCGACATAGCCCGCAGGGCCGCCGCCGATGACGATGAGATCGAAGTGCTTGTCCGCCACAGGGGTCTCCAGGCTCGTGTGCGTGGGTGGAGGGGGTGATTGTAGCGGGGGCTAACCTCCCGGGCGGCGCGCACGAAAAAGGCCGGCGTCCCGGAGTGGGACGCCGGCCTGACGAGAGAACAGAACCGGAGAGGCGGAGTGCGGCTTAGCGCTGCGATGCCCCGTAGTTGCCGAAGGGGAAGGAGCCAGCCCCGGACGACACGGAGATGTCGTCGGAGTTGTAGATGTACTGCGCGTCCAGGGCCCGCTCGATGCGGGTCTTGGCCTCTTCGAGGTGCGCGAGGGTGTAGGGGTCGATCTTGGAGTTGGCCTTCTTGAGCGTGTCGTCCACCTTGGTGTGGATCTCACGCAGGTGGTGCCCGGCGAGGTTCGAGATGGGCTTGCCCGCCGCCCCGTTGACCGCGCCCGAGGGGAGCGTGAGGTCGATGAGACGGTCGAGGTGCTCGCTCTGGAGGCTGCGCCGCAGGCTGGAGATCATCGGCTCGCGGGCCGTGAAGTGATCGTTGACGCGCCCGTCGAGCTCGCCCCAGACCGACGCGGAGACGGTCTCGAGCAGCTCGGGGAGGGTCATGGCGTCGTCGCCCGCGGGGATGCGGAACTCGTTGTCGTAGACACGACGGAGCTTCGTCGGGTTGAGCAGCTGCGTCATGGCGGAGGCCTGGGCCCCGACGATCATGTCGTGCACGCCCAGCTGCGGGTCGTTGCCGATGGTGGTGAAGCCGCCGCCGTCCCACCACTTGTCGAGGCTCATCTTGTTGAGGAGCTCGGGGGTGAGGCCGTAGGCGTCGTCGTAGAAGGTGTACTCGATGACCTGCTTGAGGGCCCGACGCTGCTTCTCGGCGTCAACGGGCTCGGTCGGGTTGCGGTCGCCGGGGTCGCCCATGCGGTCGCGGTAGACGTGGACGCCGCCGACCCAGTTGGCGGCGTTGCCGACCGCGCGGAGGTGGCGGAAGAACAGGCTCATGTACGCGCTGCGCACGTCCTGCCAGCTCTCGCCCTCCTCGTAGACCTTGGTGAGGATGTCCTCGCGCAGGTTCTGGACGAGCTCCATCTCGATATCAACGAAGTTCAGGACGTCCTTGCCCATGTCGCGCCGGCGGGCCATGGGGTCCGGGCCCCAGGTGTCCTCGTCGGTGAGGTACGGGAGCTCCTCGTCGTTGACGCGGGCGAGGATGGGACCGAGGTCCTTCTCGAAGGTGTAGCCGTACTCGATCGCCCAGAGGTCGTAGGGGCCGAGGGTGGTCATGAAGTAGGGGCCGGCGCCGATCTCGCCGTCGTTGGAGTAGTTCATGGCGTTGTAGTCCATGACCGAACCGGTGATCGGGAGGTTGCCGTCGCGCCACTCGTCGGAGTTGATCTGGTCGAGGGTGTAGATGGTGGAGGCCTTGAAGTTGTGGCGCAGCCCGAGCACGTGCCCGACCTCGTGCATGACAACGTCCTTGACGACGCCGCCGATGAAGCCTTCGGGCGCCCCGTCAACCATGTCCGCGCCCTCGAACCCGGGGAGGTCGATCAGGGAGCTGCGGACCATCGCGAGGTCCATGCCGCGGTCGTAGGCGTAGGAGCAGTGCCCGTTCATCTGAACGGAGCGGTTGGCGAGCCCGTCGAACTCGTTCTGACCGAGAGGGGTCAGGCGGGGCTCGTGGTGGGCGTGCTCGTCCGCGACGAGCTCGGCGTGCTCACGCGACAGACGCGCGGCGCGCTGCTTGAGGATCGCGTCGCGCCGCTCGGGGGCGGCGAGGCGGACGCGGGGGTCCCACTGCGGTCGGGTGTCGAGCCACGCGAGCGTTTCGGGGGAGAAGCCCTCGATGGCCTCGTCGCCCAGGTTCTGCTCGAACTGGCTCGCGGCGAAGCGGAGCCAGCCGTCGTTCATCACGACGTCGGCGTCGAGGATCTGGCCGGTGCGCGGGTCCACGCGCGACGGGCCGATCGCGAAGCTGGCGTTGTTGGAGTTCCAGACGATGAAGTTGTAGCGGACGTCCTCGGGGTCCTTGTCCATGTGGGCGCCGGAGCGGGCGTCCTGCTGGTAGACCTCGACGGCGTTGACGATGCCGACCTGCTCGTACGCCTTGTTCCACTCGAGCACGCCGTCGCGGACCCAGCGCCGGTAGCGGACCGGCGTCTTGTGGTCGAGGTAGAAGACGATGGGTTCCTTGGGCGGGCTCGTCGTCAGGCCGGGCTCGGCTTTCTCGAGCTTCCAGCGGTTGATGTAGCGGGTCCAGCCCTCGTCCTGCTCGACCTTCGCGAGGTCGAAGAACGCGGTGCCGAAGAACCCGATGCGCGGGTCGGCCTCGCGGGGCTCGTACCCGGTGTTCTCGGGGAGGATGCTCATCGAGTACGCGAGCGTGATCAGCTGGCCGCTCGCGTCGGGCACCTCGAAGGAGATGGTCATGTTCTGCGGGAAGGCCTTGGCCTTGACGATGCGCCCGAGGTCGGTCTGCAGGCCGCGCGCCGCGCGCCCGAAGAAGTCGCTCGCCTTGCCCATCAGCAGGGCGTCCATATCGATCACCGGGCCGCCGCCGGGGCCCATCGTCTTGATGGGAACGCTCAGCACGACGCGGTCGGTGAAGAGCTGCTGGGCCGACTGCTTGGATTCGAAGTCGCCCGTGGTGCGCGTGCCGAGCTGCGGCTCGATGAGCGCGAGCTTGTCGTCGTAGCGCTTCCAGTAGACGTACGCCTCAGAGAACTGGATGCCCGCCGTCGGGATGCCGGCCGCGACGGTGTACCCGATGTACACGCGCTGGTTCTCGAAGTTGGGCGGGAGCTCGGCGAGCAGCTGCCCGTCCTTGTCGCGCCGGTACAGCGTGTACATCGTCTTCTCGTCGAGCGAGGAGATGACCTTGGTGTAGCCCTCGCTGACGGTGTCGAAGTCGGGGAAGTCGGGCTTCTTCTCGTCGCCGCCTTTCTTGGCGGCCTTCATCATCTCGATCTGCTCGGCGGTGGGCTGGGCCAGGCTCGGCCCGGCCACGGTGAGCGCCGCGCCGGTGAGGGCGAGGCCCGCGGCGAGCGAAAGCCCGGTGGCGGTGCGTCGTTTCATAGGGGTCGTCTCCGTTCTCGTGTTCGTCTGTTCGTCTGTCGTTCGGCGACCGCGCAGATTCGGCGCACGGTCTCGTCAGAGTTATATACCTCTTGACGCCCCTAGAGGATGCGTCCGTCTTGCTATCGGATGTTCAGCCCCGACGGGTTACCGGAGCCTGAAATACCAGACCAGAAACGCGGTCATCGCCGCGAAGAGCAGGGCGCCCGCCTGGAAGCCCCGGTCGTGGACCGCCAGCTCGGTCGGGTCGTCGTAGCGTCCCTGCTCGATCACCACCGCCACCCGCAGGAGGACGTAGGTCGCCGGGAGCACCGTCAGCCAGAGCAGGTTGAACCCGAACTCGTAGGCGTCCTGGCTCTCGACGTAAATGGTGTATCCGATCAGGGTTGCGACGCCGGTGACGACCACCGCCATGCGCAGGAGCTCGTCGGTGTAGGCGGACTGCACCCGCCGGGCCGCGCGGGCGCCCTCGCCGAGCGTCCGGCGTTCGCCGAGCCGCTTGCCGAACGCGAGGAACATCGCGAGGAAGAGGGTGCAGTTCAGGAGCCAGGTGGAGGGGGCGATGTCGAGCGCGACACAGCCCGCGAAGACGCGGAGGACGAAGCCGAGCGAGAGGCTCATCACGTCGGCGATGACGTGGTGCTTGAGCGTCATGGAGTAGAGGGTGACGTTGGCGAGGTAGACGGCGAGGACGACGCTGAGCCACATGCGCGGGGCGCCGGCTGGGAGGGCGACGACGGCCGCGGCCGCGGCCGCGAGCAGGGCGACGGCGAAGACCGCGCCGGCGCGCACGGAGACGCGCCCCGAGGCGATGGGGCGGTTTTTTTTGCGGGGATGGGCGCGGTCGGCCTCGGCGTCCTGGATGTCGTTGAAGATGTAGGACGCGCTGGAGACGAAGGAGAACGCGAGAGCGGCGAGGAGCGCTTTCCAGAAGGAATCGGCGAGGGCCATGCCGTGATCGGCGAGGGCGTAGAGGGGGCCGATGAGGACAAACACGCTCTTGGCCCACTGGGTGGGGCGGGCGAGTCGGACGAAGTCGGCGGCGTTCGGGCGTCGTGTGTCTGTCATGGGCGACCGGCGAGAACATCGGGCGTCTGCAGCGCGTGCTGCACAATCGGCGGTGAATCGGTGCGGGCGTGTAGCCGACTATGCTAGCTCCGATGTCCTCCTCCACCGGCGACGCCACCCCCGAGCAGCCCCGCCGTCCGCGCCGCCTCTGGCTCGGGCTGCTGCTGTCGCTCGGCGTGCTGGTGATCGCGGGGGCCGTGATCGCCAGCGGGCGGAGCGGCCCCAGCGAGTCGGGCGATCAGGACAAGTACCACCTGCCGGTGATCGACACGATGGTCGAGCAGTGGCCGGAGGTGGACATCGTGAACTACCGCTCGGCGACGGCGCCGGGCTACCACGCCGCCATGGCGTGGCTGCACGTCACGCTGGGCGACGGCACGGGCGACGTCGGGATGCGGGTGTTCAACGCGGCGCTCGGGTCGCTGATCCCGTTCTGGTGCTACGTGGTGGCGCGCCGGTTTACATCGGCGGTGCGCGCGCTGGCGCTCTCGGCGCCGGTGGCGCTCAATTCGTATCTCATCGGCGGGTCGGCGTACCTGACGACGGACAACGCCGGGCTGCTGTTCGCGCTGCTCGCGGTGGGGCTGTGCGTGGGCTGGCCGGCGTCGAGCGCGCGTCTCGGGCTGGCCGGGCTGTGCGCGATGCTGGCGGTGGGCATCCGTCAGGTGCACCTCTGGGCGGCGGGCGCGCCGGCGCTGGCCGGGCTCCTGGCGAGCCCGTGGTGGCGTTCGGGCGGGTTCGGTCGCTTCTTCGCGCCGTGGCGCACGCCCGCGAGGGGCGTGGCGCCGGCCGCGGTGGGCGCGATCGCGCTCGGGTGCGGGGTCGGGATCGTCGCGTGGCTCGCGTGGTTGTGGGGGGGGCTGGTCCCGCCCGCGTACGCGGAGCTGCACAACAGCGGGGCGAACCTCGCTGGTCTGGCGCTGGCGTTCGCGCTGGCGGGCGTGATCGCCCCGGCGTACTCGCTGGTCGCGACGCCTCTCTGGCGCTCGGACGCGTACCGCTCGCGCTCGGCGATGCTGGGGGCGCTGGTGGGCCTGGCGGCGTCGCTGGTGTCCCCGACGACCTTCCAGATGAAAGAGCGCGCCCTCGGGTGGCTCTGGCACGGCGTGTGGCTCACGCCCGACGTGGGCGAGCGATCGCTGCTGCTGACGGCGCTGGCGCCCATCGGCGGGGCGGCGATGGGGATGCTGTTTTCCGCGGCGACGCGCCACGGGCGCGGGCCGCAGGCGTTCGTGCTCGCGTCGTGCGTCGCGGTGTGGATGGCGGCCCAGACCATGAACTCGATGGCCTGGCAGCGCTACTACGAGCCGATGCTGCTCGTGAGCGTCGCGTGGCTCGCGGCGATGGGCTCGTACACCGGGCGCGAGACGATCGCGCTCGAACGCCCGCGCTTCAAGACCTTCGCGATGCTCGAGCGCACGTGGTGGCTCGGGCCGGCGGCGCTGACGGCGGTGCAGCTCGTGGTCACGAGCGTGACGTTCCTGCGCGAGGTGCTGAGCGCCGACCCCGTGAACTTCTGAGCCGCCCGGCTCTGTCTCCAAAAAGAAAACACGCCCAACGGCCCGGTGACGGGCGCGGGCGCGGTGTGGTGCGCGGGCGGGTGGGGGCTCGGGTTAGCTGACCTGCGCGCCCTCGGGGCGTGCGGTGGCGCGCCCGACGGAGTAGTAGACGAACCCTTCGCGGGCCATCTGCTCGAGGCGGTAGAGGTTGCGTCCGTCGAAGACCACGGGGTCCTTGAGGGCGGCCTTGACCTTGTCGAAGTCGGGCGACTTGAACTCGTCCCAGTCGGTGCTGATGACGACGGCGTCGGCGCCCTCGATGGCCTCGTACATGGTGTCAACGATGGTGACGCTGTCGCCCATTTCCTTAGCGCAGTTCTCAGCCGCGACGGGGTCGTGGGCCCGGACCGTGGCGCCGGCGGCGATCGCCTTGCGCATGAGTGTGAGCGAGGGGGCCTCGCGGATGTCGTCGGTGTTGGGCTTGAAGGCGATGCCCCAGAAGCCGATCGTCTTGCCGGCCAGCCCGCCGTTCTCGGCGAAGTGCCCGTCGATCTTGTTCCAGAAGTGGTCGCGCTGCTGCTGGTTGACGGCGTGGACGCTCTTGAGGAGCGTGGTCTCGCGCCCGGCGCGGTCGCCCATGGAGATGCACGCGAGCACGTCCTTGGGGAAGCAGGAGCCGCCGTAGCCGAGGCCCGGGTAGAGGAACTGGTTGCCCGATGCGCTTGTCGGAGCACATGCCCTCGCGGACGCGGTTGATGTTGGCGCCGTAGACGTCGCAGAGGCCGGCGATCTCGTTCACGAAGGAGATCTTGGTGGCGAGCATGGCGTTGGAGGCGTACTTGACCATCTCGGAGGACAGGATGTCCATGATGAAGATGGGGTTGCCCTGTCGGACGAAGGGCTCGTAGAGGTCGCGCATGATCTGTGCGGTCGTCTCGTTCTCGACGCCGCAGACGACGCGGTCGGGCTTGTTGAAGTCGTTGAGCGCCGCGCCCTCTTTGAGGAACTCGGGGTTGTTGGCGATGTTGAAGGGCAGGTCGCCGACCTTCGCCCTGATGCGGTCGCGCACGGCGAGGGAGGTCCCGACGGGGACGGTGGACTTGACGACGACCGTCTTGGGGCGAGCCGAGGGGCCGAGCTCGAGGATCGCCTCGCCGATGTCGTCGGCGGCGCCGAAGACGTACTTCAGGTCCGCGTGCCCGTCCTCGTCAGAGGGGGTCCCGACGCAGATGAAGATGATCTCGGCGTCGCGGTACGCCTCTTTGGGGTCGGTCGTGTACTTGAGACGACCCGCGCCGGCGTTGATCTCCATCAGCTCGGTGAGACCGGGCTCGTAGATGGGGCACCCGCCGTCGAGGAGCGTCTTGATCTTCTCGCTGTCGAGGTCCAGGCAGGTGACCTCGTTGCCGGTGTTGGAAAAGCACGCGCCCGTAACGAGCCCGACGTACCCGGCGCCAACCATGGTGAGCTTCATAACTGCCTGTCTCCTGCTGGGATCGTGGCCCGCGGCGCCCGCTGGCGCCCCCGGTCCGGTGATGGTGATTGGGACCCCTCAGTATCGTCAGGCCGGCTTAGAAGTTCGGCGTCGGGGGTCGGAAACTCGAAAGTTCAACGGATTTGAACCATTCGATCGTTCTCTCCAGCCCTTCCCGCAACGGGATCGTGGGCTCCCAGCCCAGTTTGGCCTTGGCGAGCGTGATGTCAGGTTTCCGTTGGGTGGGGTCGTCGGAGGGGAGGGGCTTGTTGATCAGCTTGACGTCCGCCCCGGTGAGCTCGATCACGAGCACGGCGAGCTGCTTGATGGTGAACTCGCCGGGGTTCCCGATGTTGACGGGGCCCTGGAAATCGTCGTCGCTGTTCATCATGCGGATGATGGCCTCGACGAGGTCGTCGCGGTAGCAGAAGGCGCGGGTCTGGGAGCCGTCGCCGAAGAGCGTGAGGTCCTCACCCTCGAGGGCCTGGCGGATGAAGTTGGAGACGACGCGCCCGTCGTAGGGGTGCATGCGCGGGCCGTAGGTGTTGAAGATGCGGACGACCTTGATGTCCACGTTGTTGGAGCGGTGGTAGTCGAAGAAGAGTGTCTCGGCGGCGCGTTTGCCCTCGTCGTAGCAGGCGCGGAGGCCGATGGGGTTGACGTTGCCGCGGTAGCTCTCGGGCTGGGGGTGGACCTCGGGGTCGCCGTAGACCTCGCTGGTGGAGGCCTGGAGGACGCGCGCGTTGCAGCGTTTGGCCATGCCCAGGACGTTGATGGCGCCCAGGACGGAGGTTTTCATCGTCTTGATGGGGTTGTACTGGTAGTGCCCGGGGGCGGCGGGGCACGCGAGGTTGTAGATCTGGTCGACCTCGAGCCAGAGGGGGTGGGTGACGTCGTGGCGGATGAGCTCGAAGTTGGGGTTGTCGAGCAGATGCTGGACATTGGCCTTCTGGCTCGTGAAGAAATTGTCGAGGCAGATGACGTCGTGGCCGTCCGCGACGAGGCGCTCGCAGAGGTGGGAGCCGAGGAAGCCGGCGCCGCCGGTGACCAGGATTCGCTGAACGGTAGACATGGTGCTCGGTATCCTCGCGGCTCGTTTCGTTCGGACGGGCCGCTGAGAATAGCGGGCCGGGGAAGCGCTGGAGCATGGTCGGCATGACGACGCCTCTGATTCACATCGGGTACCACAAGACGGGCACGACGTGGCTCCAGGCGTTCGTTTTCGACGAGGCGGGGCACGGCTATTGCAGCCCGTGGTCGCGCGGCGACATGATCGAGCGGCTCGTGCTGACCAAGCCGCTCTCCTACGACGTCGAGGACACCCGGGGCTGGCTGGCGCCCGGGCTGGCGTCTGCGGTGGAGAAACGGCTGATCCCGGTGCTGTCTGCTGAGCGGTTCTCGGGGAACCCGCACTCGGGCGGGTACGACAGCGTGCTGGTCGCGGAGCGGTTCGCCGAGGCGCTGCCCGGCGCGCGGGTGGTGGCGATCGTGCGCGAGCAGCGTGCGATGATCGCGTCGTGCTACAAGCAGTACGTGCGGGTGGGGGGGGCGTGCTCGGCGCGGGCGTACCTGAACCCGCCCACGCTCGGGCGCCCGCGGGTGCCGCTCTTTGATCCTGACTTCTTCTGCTACGACCGCCTGATCGCGCGCTACCGCGAACTCTTCGGCGCCGAGCACGTTTTGGCGCTCCCGTTCGAGTCGCTCAAGCGCGATCCGGACGCGTTCGTGGCGCGCATCAGCGCGTTCGCGGGCGCGCCCGACCCCGGCGCCGTCCCACGAGAAAAGAAGAACGTGGCGCTCTCGGCGCTCGCGTGCTCGCTCAAGCGTCAGTGCAATCGGTTCCTGGCGCGGGACGCGCTGAACCCGGCGGCGCCCGTCGGCAACCCGCGGGTCGCGGGGGCGGTGCAGCGTGTGTTCGAGTCGGGCGACCGCCTGACGCCCGGGTTTGCGCGGCGCTGGAGCGAGCGACGCTTGCGCCGGCGCGTCGATGAGATCGCGCGCGGGCGGTACGCCGAGAGCAACCGGGCGCTGGGCGCGATGATCGGCGAGGACCTCGGCGCGCTCGGGTACGACGTCTAACGAAAAACGGAGACATCGGCGCTGACCGATGGCCCCGTTGGACAACGCTGCGAGCGTTCGTGCCGCTCTCAACAGGGAAAACTGTACAGAGGATTCGTCAACGAAAAACGGCCGCGCGGTGAAGACCGCGCGGCCGTTGTGATCAGATCGTGTAAGCGCGGGTCAGCTGCTGGTGGCCCACTTGATCAGGATGTCGGCGACCTCGGGGCGGGTGAACTCCGCCGGGGGACGCGTGCCCTCCTGGAGCATCGCGCGGACCTTGGTGCCCGAGAGGAAGACCTGGTCGCCCTCGATCTTGGGGAAGGTCTTGCCCGAGACCATGCCCTGAGCCTTGTTGCTCCAGGCGGCGTGCTCGAACTTGAGGGGCTCGATCGCGAGGTTGCCCTTGTCGAGCTCGTTGAAGATGTTCTGGGCGTCGTAGGTGCCGTAGTAGTCGCCCACGCCGGCGTGGTCGCGCCCGACGATGAAGTGCGTCACGCCGTAGTTCTTGCGGATGATCGCGTGGAGGACGGCCTCGCGGGGGCCGGCGTAGCGCATGGCGGCGGGCATCACGCTCAGGACGGTGCGCTCGGGCACGAAGTAGCTGGCGATGAGCGTCTCGTAGCACTCCATGCGCACGGACGCGGGGATGTCGCCCTCTTTGGTCTCGCCGACGAGCGGGTGGATGAGCAGCCCGTCGCAGATCTCCGTGGCGCACTTGCAGAGGTACTCGTGGGCGCGGTGGATGGGGTTGCGGGTCTGGAAGGCGGCGACGGTGGACCAGCCGCGCTTGGCGAACTCGTCGCGGGTCTGGGCGGGGGTGAGGCGGTGGTCGAGGAACGCCTCGGGGCCGGTGGGGTCCACGCATGCGGTGACGACGTCGACGGGGCCGGCGAGGCAGACGTCGCCCTCGCTCTTGACCTGCGCGACGCCGGGGTGGGCGTCGTCTTCGGTACGGAAGACGTTCGGGATCTCGAGGGCCTTGTCGTGGGCGAAGACTTCCTTCACCGTCATCACGCCCTGGAGGACCTTCTCGCCGGTGGAGGGGGCGGTCGCGAAGAGCGCGACGCGGTCGCCGACGCTCGGGGCGGAGGCGGAGTCCACGGACAGGAGGATCGGGATGGGCCAGATGTCGCCCGAGGCGAGCTTCATGTCGGTGCAGACGGACTTGAAGTCCGCCTCGCCCATGAAGCCGTCGAGGGGGCTGAAGGCGCCGATGCCGATCATCTCAAGGTCGCAGGACTGCTTGGCGGTGAGCTCGATCGAGGCGAGCCCCGCGGCTTCCTTGCGGAGGGCGTCGGCCTCAGAGCCAGCGACGACACGGTTGACGAGTTTCCCGCCATGGGGGGTGATCAGGCCGGACATTCTTCTTCTCCTCAGGTGGCGCGGGGAACGCCGAGCGGGTGCGTTGGGTGAAACGGGGGGACGAGCGTAGCTCATCCGGCGTGGGCGGTGCCGGGATCCTTACGACTTTTTGCGAGGTTCCTGCGAGGGAACGAACCCGGGGGGCCGCGCGAGCGTTGGAGACGGGCGCCGAGCGATCGTCTCACTAGGATGTCGATCCCGCTTGTCCGGCCCCGATCGCCCCTCTTGGGGTGGATCGGGCGGTTCCACGGGCCGATGGTGCCCGTCTGCGGGCCGGCGTTTCAGGACGGGCCGATAAGCGCCCGCGTCAGAGATCACCCCGAGCGAAGAAGGGCTCGACACATGCGCGTTCTCGTCACCGGCTCCAGCGGACTGATCGGCTCCGAGGCCGTCACCTTCTTCGACAACATGGGCTTCCCCGTCTGGGGCGTCGACAACAACATGCGGGCCGAGTTCTTCGGCCCCAAGGGCGACACGACCTGGAACCGCCAGCGTCTCGAGTCCGGCTGCAGGAACTTCACCCACGTGGAGCAGGACATCCGCGACCGCAAGGGCGTCGAGGAGGTCTTCAAGAAGATCCAGCCCGAGCTGATCATCCACGCGGCGGCCCAGCCCAGCCACGACCTCGCGGCGACCAAGCCCTTCGAGGACTTCGACGTCAACGCGACGGGCACGCTCAACCTGCTCGAGGCGACGCGCCGCCAGTGTCCCGAGTCCCCGTTCATCCACGTGAGCACGAACAAGGTCTACGGCGACGGCCCGAACTTCATCAAGATGAAGGAGCTCGAGACGCGCTGGGACTACGACGACGCGGCGTTCGTCAACGGGATCAGCGAGAGCTTCTCGATCGACCAGACCAAGCACTCGCTCTTCGGCGCGAGCAAGGCGGCGGGCGACATCCTCGCCCAGGAGTACGGGAAGTACGACGGGATCGAGCTCAAGACGGGCATCTTTCGCGGCGGCTGCCTCACGGGCCCGCAGCACTCGGGCGTCGAGCTGCACGGGTTCCTGAACTACCTCGTGCTGACGGCGCTGCGCGAGGGCCCGTACACGATCTTCGGCTACAAGGGCAAGCAGGTGCGCGACCAGATCCACTGCCACGACGTGGTCAACGCGTTCTGGCACTTCGCGCAGGACCCCAAGCCGGGCGAGGTCTACAACCTCGGCGGCGGCAAGGGCAACGCGGCGAGCCTGCTCGAGTGCGTCTCGATGATCGAGGAGCGCACGAGCAAGAAGCCCGTGATGACCTACTCCGACGAGAACCGCGTCGGCGACCACATCTGCTACTACTCCGACCTGGCGAAGCTCAAGAAGGACTTCCCCGGTTGGGACCTGACGTACTCGCTCGACCAGATCGTCGACGAGATGATCCAGTGCATCGTGGACCAGCAGCGCGTCTGATCACCCGAGCGAACGCCCCATGCGCGTAACGATCATCAATCAGTACTACGCGCCGGATATCAGCCCCACGGCGCATCTGGCGGCGTCTCTGGCCGAGGACCGCGCCGCGCGCGGCGACGACGTGACCGTGGTCGCCTCGCTCGGCGGCTACGTGCCCACCAGCGCCGACGCGCGCGCCGAGCACGACGGCAACCCGACGATCCACCGCCTGTGGACGCCGCGTTTCGGCAAGGCGACGATCCTCAAGCGCTGCCTCGACTACCTCTGCTACTACGTGCTCTGCGCGTGGACGCTGATGACGATGCCGCGCCAGGACGTGATCATCACACTCACCACGCCGCCCTACATCGCGTGGACCGCGGTGCTCCACCGCCTCTTCCACCCGGACGCGAAGATCGTCCTGTGGAACATGGACTGCTACCCCGACGCGGCCGAGCGCCTCGGCGTGATGCGCACCGGGGGCGTCCTGAGCCGGGCGATGCGCTGGCTCAACCGGCGACTCTTTGCGCGCATCGACCACCTCGTGACGCTCGACACCGCGATGACCGACCTGCTCGTCGGGCAGTACGTCGCGCCGGGCGCCGATCTCCCGGTGTCGGTGATCCCCAACTGGGAGAAGGCGTCGATGTTCCCGCCCGACGCCGAGCCGGGCGCGTGGGCGCCCGCGTCCGAGTACGGGCTGGGCGACCGTTTCACGGTGGTCTACCTCGGGAACACCGGGTACGGGCACGAGTTCGAGACGCTCCTCGACGCGGCGAAAGTGCTTGAAAACGAGGCTGTTTTGTTCCTCTTCGTCGGGGGCGGGAAGCGCTGGGACGAGATCGAGGCGGGCGCGCACGAGCGCGGGCTGTCGAGCGTGATCATGCACGGGTACGTGCCCAAGGACGAGACGCCGCAGGTGATGGGCGCCGCCGACTGCGCGCTCATCACGCTCCGGGACATCTCGCTTGGCGTGATGAGCCCGAGCAAGATGCACGCGAACCTCGCGGCGGGGCTTCCGATCCTGTACGTCGGACCGAAGACGAGCAACGTGGACGACGGGGTCGCGCGCTTCGGCGCGGGCGCGAGCCTGCGGATCGGCGACGTGGACGGGGTCGTCGCGTTTGTCCGTGAGTCGATGAGCGACGCCGGCGCGCACGCCGACCGTCGCGCGCGGGCGCGCCGCGCGTTCGACGAGGCGTACAACGACGGCGCGACGCTGCCGGCGTTTGACGGGGTGCTGGCGCGGGTCGTCGCGACCCCCGAGGCGGCGCCGGCGTGAGCGAGGCGCCGCTCAATCTCGACGTGATGATCCTGACCAAGGACGAGGAGCTCAACATCGAGCACTCGGTCCTATCGGTGATCGGTCTGGCGCGCAACGTGTTCGTCGTGGATTCCGAGTCCAGCGACCGCACGCGCGAGATCGCCGAGGCGCTGGGCGCGAAGGTCCACGTCCGCCCGTGGCTGGGGTACGCGAAGCAGAAGAACTGGGCGATCGACGAGCTGCCGTGGGAGTCGGACTGGGTGTTCATCCTCGACGCGGACGAGGCGGTGCTGCCCGACCTCGAGGCCGAGCTGCGCCGGGTCTGCGCCGCCGATGCGCCGGAGGTGAAGGAGAAGGGGTTCTACATCAACCGCTACTTCATCTTCCTCGGCAAGCGGATCCGCCACTGCGGGTACTACCCGTCGTGGAACCTGCGCCTCTTCCGGCGCGGGCACGCGCGCTACATCGAGCGCGAGGTGCACGAGCACATGGAAGTCGACGGCCCGACCGGGAAACTCGCCGGGCACATGGAGCACCACGACCGGCGCGGCCTCGAGGTGTACATGGCCAAGCACAACCACTACTCGACGCTCGAGGCGCGCGAGCTGGTGCAGGGCGAGAGCCAGATCCAGCAGATCGCCGAGGCCGACGGGCAGCCGCCGGCGCTCTTTGGCAACTCCCTCCAGCGCACGCGCTGGATCAAGCTGCACCTCTACCCGAAGCTGCCGGCGCGCTGGCTCTTCCGGTTCCTGTACATGTACGTCCTCAAGCTGGGCGTGCTCGACGGGCTCGCGGGGCTGCGTTTTTGCCTGTTTATCTCGGCCTATGAGCTGCTGATCTCCCTCAAGGTGATCGAACGGCGCGAGGGCCTGGCGCCCGACCAGCACGCGCCGGGGGCGTCGTCATGAGCGAGTCCCAGCGGGCCGAGGACCGCCACGTCAGCGCGTACTCCACGAAGGAGAAGATCGCGCGCCTGCTCTGGGCCGGCGTGCAGGCAACGCTGTACCGCTACTCCTTCCACACCCAGAACCGCTGGCGGATCTGGCTGCTCAACCGATTCGGCGCGCACGTCCACCCGACGTGCGTGATCCGTCGCACGTCGCGCGTCGAGTGCCCGTGGAACCTCACGATGGGGCGCAACGGCTGTCTCGGCGATCGTGCGTGGGCGTACTGCCTCGGGCCGATCACCCTCGGCGAGCGCGTCTCCGTCAGCCAGGACGCCTACTTGTGCGCCGGTTCGCACGACTACAACCGACTCGACCTCCCGCTGACGCGCCCGCCCATCACGGTGGGCGACGACGTGTGGGTCGCCGCGGGGGCGTTCGTCGGCCCGGGTGTGACGGTGGGAGAAGGCTGCGTCGTCGGCGCCCGCGCGGTGGTCTTCAAGAACACGAACCCGTGGATGATCTACGCGGGCAACCCCGCGCAGGCGGTCAAGCCGCGCCCGAGGGGCGAGAGCGGGGGGGCGTCGTGACGGGCGCGTCAGTCCTGCTCGTCGCTGACGGGGATCGGCGTGCGCTTGAAGCCACGCAGCACGAAGAGCGCCGCGCGCTTCGCGGTGCCCGCGAGCGCCTCGATCTTCCCCGCGACGCGGCTGAGCGTCAGGCGCAGCCCGACCATCGAGACCGTCGAGCCGCTGGGCTCGTAGCCCATCGCCGCGACGTGCTCGCCGAGGGCGGCGTCGATCATCGCGGCGTGCGCGGGCCTGAGCTCCTGCTTCCACTTCTCGATGCTCGAGGTGAAGACGGGCTTGGTGGTGTTCTCCATCCAGTCCTTCGAGCGATCGGGGAAGCCCTTGTCGTCCCGCTTGTGGTGCTCGAGCATCGCGTCGGTCAGCTCGATGCCCAGGAACGCGCACACGCGCGCGAGCGTCGCGCGCTGGTCGGTGACGAGTTCCTCGTAATGAACGAGCAGGTAGCGCTCGGGGCCGAGGCGCTCGGCGTGGTCCCGGTGCATCTCGGCGGCGCGCTTCCAGCGGTGCACGTTGGGTTCGACGAGGTTGCTGCCAAAACCGGCGCGGATGCGCGAGAGGATCACGGCCCGCGGGTCGCGGACGATATGGATGAACTTCGCGTTCGGGAACGACGCGCTGAGCGGGCCGACATAGTGCGTGTGCACCGGGGACTTCTCGCCGACGCGCGTCGCCCCCGAGGGCTCGGCGTACGCCGCGAGGTAGGCGAGGAACACCCCGTCCCACGTGCGCTCCGCGGCGCGGGCGTAGCGTTCAAAGACGGCGCGGTCGCAGTCGAGCCCGCGCCGGGCCTGGTCTTCCCAGACGAGCGCGACGACGCGTTCGAAATCGCTGTCGCTCGCGAGATCGAAGCGCCCGGGCCAGCCGTGCGTCTCGATCGCCGGGTAGTACTTGGTCTCTGGCGGCAAGACGATCGTCGGGTCGCTCAGGAGCATCGTCTGGAGGAGGGTCGTCCCGCTGCGACCGCACCCGACGATAAAGAACAGGCCGCGCTCGATGTCGCGCAGGCGGTCGGCGTCGGGGGTCGTGCTGGTCGTCGCGGGCGGCATCATCGGGCTCCGTGGGTTCAGCGTAGCAGGCGGGTCTATCGGCGAGAGGGACACGCGCGATGAAGATCCTTCACTATCTCCCCAGGGTGAGCATCGCCGAGGGCGGCGTCACGCGTGCGGTCCTCGACATGACGGCCGCGCTCGCCGAGACGGGCGAGGACGTGGTCCTGCTCACGTGCTCGGACGAAGACGTCCCCGCGGAGTGGGCCTCCGCCGAGCGGGCGCCGCGGGTCGAGCTGCTCGATGCCCCCGCCAGGAGCGCGGGGCGGTTCGCTCCCGCCCAGCTCGCGTCGATCGAACCCCGCCTGCGCGACGCGGACGTCGTGCACCTGCACGCGCCGTGGACGCTCTCGAACCGCCAGCTCGCGACGCGCTGCCGGCGCGTCGGGACGCCCTACATCTTCAGCATCCACGGCATGCTCGACGACTGGTCGATGTCGCAGCGCTCGCTCAAGAAGAAGCTCTACCTCGCGATGGGGGGGCGGGCGATGCTCGAGGGCGCCGCGGCTGTGCACTGCACCGCGGCGTTCGAGCAGGAGCAGGCCCAGAAGTGGTTCCCGAAGGGGAACGGGGTCACGATCCCGCTCGTCTTCGACGTCGCGCCCTTTGCCGGCGAGCTCGACACCAGCCTCGCGCCGGGGCGCGCGGCGCGAACGCCCGCGCCTGCTTTTCCTCAGCCGCGTGCACGAGAAGAAGGGGCTCGACCGCCTGCTCGAGGCCGCCGCGATCCTCGCGCGCGAGGGGCGCGAGACGGACGTGCTCATCGCCGGGACGGGCGAGCCCGCGTACGAACACCAGATGAAGGCCCTCGCCGAGCGATTGGGTCTCGCGGATCGTGCGCACTTCCTCGGTCTGGTCACGGGCGACGCGAAGGCGGCGCTGTACGCGTCCGCGGATCTCTTCGTGCTCCCGACGAGCCAGGAGAACTTCGGCTTCGTCTGCCCCGAGGCGCTCGCCTGCGGCACCCCGGCCGTTACGACCAAGGGCGTGGACATCTGGCCCGAGCTGCTCGAGAGCGGGGGGGCGGAGATCGCCGAGAACACCCCCGAGGGCGTCGCGGCGGTGGTCGGCGAGCTGCTCCGTCACCCGGAGCGCCTGAGCGAGATGGGGCGCCGTGGACGAGAATGGGTGCACGCCCGCTTTTCTGGCGACCGCGTGGCGCTGGAATACCGGGCGCTGTACGCCCGCGTCGCAGGAGACACCCCGTGAGCGCGCTCGAGAAACGCAAAGGTCGGATGCCCAAGTGGTACTGGACGGCCCGCGCCCTGTCGCACAAAACGACGTGGTGGCTGGGCAAGAGGTTCCCGGATGTCTCGCCGCTCGTGTACGTCGTCGGGTACCCCAAGAGCGGGACGACGTGGGTGTGCCAACTGCTGGGGGATTACTTCCAGCTCCCGTTCCCGCGCGGCTCGCTCCTGCCGATCACGTTCAAAGCCGTGGTGCACGGGCACGACACCCTGCGCGCCTGCGACGAGCACGCGGCGTACGTCGTCCGCGACGGGCGCGACGTCATGGCGTCGCTCTATTTCCACCTGACGCGCCACATCCCCGAGGGCGACAACCCGCGCCTGTCTAAGCGCGAGAAGAAGATGTTCCCCGGGATGGTCAACAAGGCGGACGTCGCGACCAACTTCCCACGCTTCCTCGAGGCGCAGATGCGCGACCCCTTCGCCAGCAAGCTCAACTGGGGCGACCACGTCGGGCGCTCGCTCGCCCTCTCGCGCCCGGGCGTGGCGACCGTGCGCTACGAGCAGCTCCTGAGCGACGGGCCCGCGGAGCTGGCGCGCACGGTCGAGGCGATCTCCGGGAAGCCGGCCGACCCCGAACGCGTCGCGTGGACGATCGAGAAGTTCGCGTTCGCCCGCCAGACCGGGCGCTCGGCGGGCAAGGAAAACCGCTCGTCGTTCCTGCGCAAGGGCTCGGCGGGCGATTGGCGCAACCACTTCTCCCGCGAGTCCGCCGAGATCTTCGACCGCTCCTGCGGCGAGGCGCTCGTCGCGGCGGGGTACGAGGCGGACCGCCTGTGGGTCGGGACGGTCCCGGACGAGGGGGGCAGCGGTGCGACTGCCTGACTTCCTGCTCATCGGCGCGATGAAGTGCGGGACCACCACGCTGTTCCGTGATCTCGAAGCGCACCCTGGCGTCTTCATGCCAGACGACAAGGAGCCGCACGCGCTCGTCGACGACGCGGTCCTGACCCCCGCCGGACGCGCGCACTACGCGGCGCTCTTCAAGCCCGCGCGCGACGACCAGCTCGCGGGCGAGGCGTCCACCGGGTACACGAAGATCCCCTGGAAGACAGGCGCCCCCGAGCGCGCCAAAAAAGTGCTCCGCCCCGATCTCAAGCTGCTGTACATCGTGCGCGACCCCATCGCCCGCATCGTCAGCCACCACTACCACCAGCACGCCGCCGGGCGCACCGGGCCCGACATCGCCGAGACCATCACGAGCGACGAACGCCTCGTGGGCTACACCCGCTACGCCACGCAGATCGAGCCCTGGCTCGACGCCTACGGCGATAGCGCGGTGCGGGTGCTGTGCTTCGAGAGCTTCACCGCCGACCGCGAGGGGACCATGCGCGGCGTCTTCGAGTGGATGGGGCTCGACCCCGAGCTGGCGGGCACGGACGAGTCCGCGTCTCATAACCGCAGCGACGGGAAGATGGTGGCGCCGGGCGGGCTCCGCGGCGTCCTCAAGTCCGGCGCGTACCAGAAGTACGGGCGGCGCATGGTCCCCGGGTGGCTCAAGGATTCCGCGCGGGCGGCGCTCTACAAGCAGGCCCCGGCGCGTCCGGCCCCGCCGTCGGCGGAGCTGGTCGAGAGGCTCCTCGACGAGCTCTGGCCCGAAGTCGAGAGACTGACGGAACTTCTCGGGCTCTCCGAGCCGATGTGGAGTCTCCAGGAACTCCGAGACCGCCACCTGACGTCGCGTGACGGGGCGGCGGCGAGCACGAGGGACCCCGGCGCATGACGCAAATGCTGGCGTTCTATCTCGGCCTCCTCTCCTTCTTCACCTGCCTCTTCGTGCTCGTGCGCTATCTCGCCGGCAAGGACGAGCTGGTCAGCCTGCGCAATTTCTTCCTCGCCGGGTTCATCCTCTTCCAGCTCACCAGCGGGATCCAGCCCCTCTACAACCAGCACTCGACCCGCTGGCCGCTCACCGACTGGGGCGGCACCGGCCTCACCTACAGCCTGATGGCGACGGTCTTCCTCGTCGTCTTCCTGCTCTCCTACGCCCACGGGCTCGGGTCCAAGCGCGCCGCGTCGATGGTGCCCGTCACCCGCGCGGCGCCGGGCATCGGCACACTGATCCTCCTGGCCGTGGTGCTCACGTTCTTCGCCGGCGTGTTCCGCTTCTCGGTGAACGTCCCGCTCGTCTCGGCGATCGCGGGCAAGGTCGGCGTGTCGTTCGCCGCGATCGCCTCCGGGCTCGTGTCGTGGGTGTGGGCGCGCCGCCTGTTCAACCCGGTCATCGCGCTCATCGCGATCGCGGTCATCCTCGCGAACCTCGGGCTGATGGTCTCGGGCTCCTTCGGGCGGCGCAACGTCGTCGCGATCGGCGCGTGCGTGCTGTGGGCGATGTACTTCTCGCGCTGGCGGACGCTCCCGCGCTTCGGCGTCGTCACGCGCCTCACGCTCGCGACGATCCCGCCCCTGATGCTGCTCATGGCGATCACCAGCTCCCGCACCTCGCAGGAGCGCCCGACGTTCCAGCAGCAGGTCCGCGCGATCCTGACCCAGAGCGACCTCAGCGCCGGGCTCACCGAGCTCGCGTCCGGGCAGCAGACCGTGCCCGTGAGCATGTGGCTCATCGAGAACTACCCGGAACGCTTCGACACCCAGCACCTCCTCGGGCTCCGCTACTTCTTCGCCTACCCCGTGCCGCGCGCCTGGTGGGCCGGCAAGCCCTACCCGCTCAGCACCCAGATCGCGTCCGACGCCGACCTCAAGGGCGTCACCCAGGACGTCCTGAAGATCGGCCCGGGCGTCGTGGGGCACGCCGCCGCCGAAGGGGGGTGGTACGCGCTGATTGTCTACGCCGGGGCAATGGCGTTCTTCCTGCGCTTCTTCGATCAGATCGTCCTGCGCCGCGTGGACAACCCCTTCGTGGTGCTCCCGGTGGGGGCCGCGATCGGGCAGATCGTCGGGCTGCCGCGCGGCGAGATCAGTGCCTTCGCGATGAACTACTGCCTCGGCGTCGTCGGCGCGTACGCCTCCATCATCGCGTTCGCCAAGACCCTCGAGATGCTCGGCTGGACCGACCCGGGCGACGAGGGCCTGGGCGTCGAGGACTCGTACTGGCCTGAGGACGACGACTGGCACGACCCGAGCTACGGCCCGCTCGATGAGGGCGCCGACGCCCACGACCCGGACCACGCGTGAAAGGCGGGCACGGTCGCAGGTTGATGCTCTACGCGGGCTCGAGCTGGGCGAGGATCGTCGCGGGGTTCGCCGTCTCGTTCGTCCTCACCAAGATGCTCATCGAAGAGCTGGGCATGGACCTCTTCGGGCTCCTCTCGCTCGTCGCGCTCACGCTCGCTCTCTCCGATCCGATCAAGGCCGCCGTCGGCAAGGTGCTCACCCGCGAGCTCACGCAGGCCCGCGCCGCCAAGGACCGCGACCGCTTCCGCGAGGTGTTCTCCAACGGCGTCGTTCTCGCCACCCTCGGCGCGGCGCTCGTCATGCTCATCGCGTCGGCCCTCGCGATCATCGGGCCCGAGGTGCTCCGCCTCTCGCCCGAGAACGTCTCCCGGGCGCGCGTCGCGCTCTTCGTCGAGGGGGCGATGTTCGCCAGCGTGATCCTGCTCATGCCGGCGAACAACCTGTACATCGCCACACACCGCATCGTGCTCGAGAACGTCCACCGCACGCTGATCCGCGTGCTCGACCTCGTCGCGGCGTTGATCGTGTTCTCCGTTGATTTCGGCGACCCGTTCCTTTCGTTCGTCATCGGGCGCGCGCTCCTGCGCACGGTCCACAGTCTCTTCAAGGCGGCGTGGATCCTGTTGAAGGAGCCGTGGGCGCGGTTCGACGCCGCACGCGTGTCGCGCACGCGGATGAAGGAACTCGCCGGGGTGGGCGGGTGGTCCATGGGCACGCAGATCGCCCGCATCGGGTTCGTGGCGTGCGACCAGATCCTCCTGAATATCTTCTACGGGCTCGTCTACAACGGGCTCTACGGGCTGGTCAACCAGCTCCGCTCCTACGCCCGCATGTTCGGGGGCAACATCGCGCTCGGCGTTGACGCCGTGGCGGCCGATCTCGACGAACGCGGCGACGACGCCAAGGGGCGCGCCCTCCTCGTCGTCACCATGAAGATGACCATGAGCGTCACGCTCCACTGCGCGATCCTCATCGGCGTCTTCACCCCCGCCATCCTCCATGTCTGGCTGGGCGACCGCCTCTACGGCGACGAGAACCTCCTCGCGGTCATGACGCCCGCCGAGGCCCTCGACCTCGCGTGGTCCTTCATCCTGATCCTGCTGCCCGGCATCGTGCTCATGGAGACCAACCGCGCCGCGACGGAAAACCTCTACGGCATGGGGCACATCCGGCGCTACTCACCGCTGCTGATCTGGGGCGCGGTGGTGAAGATCGTCCTCGCGACCTCGTGGCTCATGCTCGGGGGCGGACCGCTCAGCCTCGCGTGGTCCTCGCTCATCGTGAACGCGCTGGTCTACGGCGTCGCGCTCCCGCGCCTCGTGTGCGTCCTCACCACGCTCACCCCACGCGAGCTGATCTTCGGCGCCTACCTCCGCCCGATCGTCGCGAGCGTGTTCATCGCCGCCTCGGCGATCGGGATGTCCCAGCTGTTCGACGAGTGGACGTGGCCGACGCTCATCCTCAGCGTCGGCGTCGCGTGCGCGGTGTACGCCGTAACGTTCCCGCTGATCGTCGCGACCCCGAGCGAACGGGCGTCGATGTGGCGGATGCTCACCGGGATCGCGCGGGGCGGGAGAGGGCGGAGAGCGGCCAAGGCATGAACCGGACCGTGTCGGAACACCTCGATCAGATCACCCCCGCGGCGCTCCCGCCGACGGAGCGCGAGGGCCCCGCGCGGGCGCTCTTCATCCACGGCAACATCCTCGGGTTCCGCACCGTCGGGCGCCTGCTCACCAGCTACTGCGCCGAGCAGGAGAACCTCGACGCCGTACACGTCCACCTCCGCTGGCCCACGTGGATGCGCGTGCTCGGGAAGGCCGCCCCGTTCCGCACCGCGGGGTGGGATATGTCCGCCGAGCGGTTCATGTACCTCTGGGGCCCGGTCCTGCACCGCTGGTTCTGCGGCCCGCTCGACCTCAACCGCTTCGACGTCGTCCACATCCTCACGCAGGGCAACGCCCGCGCGATCCTGCGCGCCCGGCGCGACTTCCCACGCGTGAAGTTCGCGGTCAACGCCGACGCCACCGCGATCCAGCAGTGCGACGCCTTCGGGTTCTCGCGCACCGCCAAGGCGTACTCGATCGCCCAGGAGCGGCGCATCTTCGACGCCGCACACCTCGTCGCGACCCGCAACGCGTGGGCCGCCGAGTCCCTCCGCGACGACTACGGGCTCCCTGACGAGAAGATCCACGTCGCCAGCAACTCCGTCCCGCTCCCCGACGCCCACCGCTGGGACGGCGTCGAGCGCGAGACGAGCGCCCTGCCCCGCGTCATCTTCGTGGGCTCGTGGGTGCGCAAGGGCGGGGACATCCTCCTCCGCGCGCACCAGGAGCGCTTCGCCGACAAGGCCGAGCTGCACGTCTTCTCGAAAGTGCCCAAGCCCGACCGCTCCGCGAAGAACGTCGTGTGGCACGGCCTGGTCCCGCGCGAGGAACTCCTCGAACGCTGGCTCCCGAGCATGGACCTCTTCGTGCTCCCCTCGCGCGACGACATGCTGCCGTGGGCCGCGCTCGAGGCCTGCGCCGCCGGGCTCCCCGTCGTCGCCTCGGCCGTCGGCGCCATCCCGCACTTCATCATCCCCGGGAAGACCGGCGCCCTCTGCGAGCCCGGCTCCGGGCGATCGCTGGGCGACGCCATCGAGCCGCTGCTCGCCGACGCCGCCCTGCGCGAACGGCTGGGGCGCGCCGGGCGCGAGTTCGTCCGCGTCAACCACAACCCCGACGTCACGTACCCCGCGCTGCTCGCGCGGCTGGCGTCACTCGCCGACGAGGACGCGTCGTGACCCTGCCGAACTACCTCGTCATCGGCGCGCAAAAGAGCGCCACGTCCAGCCTGTGCGCCCTGCTGGGCCAGCACCCGGACGTCTTCATGTGCGAACCGAAGGAGCCCTACTTCTTCTCGCACGACGAGATCTTCGCCAAGGGCATGGCGTGGTACGAATCGCTGTTCGAGGCGGGCTCGCCGGCCGCGGCCGTCGGCGAGGGCAGCACCACGTACACCCAGCACCACCTGTACCCGTACGCGCCCGCGCGCATCGCCGAGGCGCTCCCGGACGCGAAGCTCGTCTTCATGGCCCGCCACCCGCTCGACCGCATCGTCTCGCACTGGATGCACCTGCGCACCAAGGGCGGGCGCGAGACGCTGCCGCTGTCGGAGGCCGTGCGCGCCAGGCCCGAGTACCTCGACCACAGCGCCTACACCCGCCAGCTCGACCTCTACCGCGCACACTACCCCGCCGACCGCATCCATCTGATGCTCTTCGACGAGTTCAAGAGCGACCCCGAGTCGGCCGTCCGCGGGTGCCTCGCGTTCCTGGGGGGGGACCCCGGCGCGTGGATCCCGGAGGACGCGACGCGCGCGCACCACTCGTCCGCGAGCGGGCGGGCCGACACCGGGCTCCTGCGCCCGCTGCGCCGCGTGCCGGGCTTCGACGCCCTGCGCGACCTCGCGCCGACCGGGCTGCGCGAGAGCTTCCGGCGCGTGCTCAAGAAGCCGGTCGGCGCCGCGCCGTCCTTCGACGACGCGACGCGCGTGTGGCTCGAGGACCAGCTGCGCGACGACGCCCACGCCTTCCTGCGCGCCTGCGGCAAGCCCGAGGACTACTGGGGGTTCTGAACCTCGTCCGGCGCGCCCGTGACGATGGGGACCTCGAGCGTAAAGAGCACCGGGCGGTGGTCCGAGTACACGCGCGGCCCGACGCTGACGCCCGTGATGCGCACCCCCGGCGAGACGTACACGCGGTCGATCGGGAGCGCCAGGAACGTCGGGACGTCCGCCGGGTAGGTGCCCTGCGTGTAGAGGCGCGTGGGGGAGCGCAGGCCGGTCTCGCGGGCGATCAGGCGGTGCAGGCGTGCGGTGGGGGTGGTGTTGAAGTCACCGGCGAAGATCACCGGGAGGTCGTTCCGCTCGCGCCATTCGCGGATCAGCCCCGCGTCGACGCGCGACCAGCGCTGCGAGAGCTCCCACGCCTTCTCGTCGCGGGGCGAACGCGGGTGGGCGGCGGTGAACAGGGCCTCGCCCCCGCCCGGGAGCTCGACGATCACCGAGCTGTAGGCCGCGAAGCTCAGGCGGTACTCGGGGTCGTCGCTCGCGGTGAGCGGCTCAGTGCGCACGGGCCAGCGGGACAGGAGCGTGATGGTGCGCCGCCCGTGGGCGGTCAGGCTCTCGACCACGTGCGGCAGGGCGGGCTCGCCGGGCCAGAGCCCGCTGCGCCGGATGTTCCACGGCGGGTCCACCACGCACACGAGATCCGCGTTCGTCCCGACGAGCCACTCCCGGAAGTGGTCGTCGAGCTCGCTGCCCGTCCGCGTCGCGCCGCGGGCGAAGGCGTTGTACACCGCGACGCGGACGGTCTGGGTCGGCGCTCCCGATGACGTCGCGGGCGTGAACGCCCCGTACCGGACCAGCGCGAAGAGGAGCGTCGCGAGCGCGAGCGCCATCGAGGCGAGCAGGGGGAGCCTGGACTTCCAGCTGAGGGCCAGGGCCAGGGCGAGGGGGCTCAGCAGCAGGGCGTGGGGGACAAAGTGCGAGAGCAGGTCGAGCGCGTAGGATGAGACCGGCAGGACCGCCGCGAGCAGGGTCAGCAGCCCGGCTCCGGTAACAAGGCCCCAGGCCCCGCGAGCGCCCCAGCGGACACCCCGTCGTCCCGCGCTCGTCTTCGGTGGTCGGGGTGGCATCAGCGCTAAGCATGAGAGCGCGGGGTGAGGGCGTCAAGAACGGGGAAGGGTCTGTGCCGGTAGGCGAAGCCGCGAGGCATGCTCGTGCGCGGCGGAGTTTATTTGTGCGGTCTATCACGACCCGTGGCCTCGCCGCGAGCGAGGGATAGGAGAGTTCAGATGCAACGACCATTCTCTGGAAGGGGTCGCATCATGGCGACGGTTCTTGGAAACGTGACGGTGTGCGCGATCGTTACGGCGTGCGCGGGGTTCTCCGCGCCGCACGCGACAGCCGCGCCGTTTCGCGCACAGGTGACGCACGAGGAGGAGCTCTTCCGCCTCAGCGATCAGCGCACGGGCGAAGTCCTCATCGAGACCGATGACGTTTCGTTCCACCACTACCTCTCGCGACAGCGCGCCTCGCTCGAGCCGCAGGTGGACATCGTCCCGTTCGCCAACGGCTTCAACGCCGTCTTTACCTACACAAACGACCGCACCCAGCCCATGCCTCTAGGAGCCATGGAGCTCAAGGGGCTGATGCTCGGCGACACGTTCGCGTGGCGCGATTTCGAGTTCGACGGCGGCCGGCGTCAGGTGAGCCCCGCCCAGCCGGTGAACAAGTTCCGCTTCGGATACCCGCACGGGCCCAACAAGCATTACTCGCCCGTCGCGGTCATGGAGACCGACTCGCACGTGATCGGCTTCAGCCTGCTCTACCCCGTCATGGAGTTCGAGCACGAGACGCTCGGCACACTGACGCGCGTCGGCGGCGACCCGACCGGCAACGAATGGAAGTTCCGCTGGAAGCTCTCCAATTACGGGAACGAGGGCGCGAACCGCGCCATGAACTACGAGGCGATGCTCCCCCCGGGCAAAAAGCGTTCCTACACCATCGCCGTCCGCGTGACCGACAACCGCGGCAACTGGCTCGAGACGATCACGCCGTACCGGGATTACTTCTCCAAGATGTACGGCGGGGTCGTGTACGAGCGTGACCCGCGCCCCGTCATGCCGATTTCTCTGGCCGGCAAGGGCGATATCTCGGCGCAGAACCCCTACGGGTTCCGCCAGGAGAACCGTCGCCCCGACCTCTACGGCTGGGGCCCGCTGCTCGAGTGGATCGGCGAACGCGACCTGCGCGGCAAGCGCGTCATGTTCTGGCAGCCCTCGGGCCTCCAGCGCTTCCACCCCGAGCGGAACTTCCCCTACAAGTTCGCCTCCTTCTGGGGCGAGGGGGAGACCTACGGGCACGCGATGGGCGACGCGTCCGTCGAGTTCCGCCGGTTCGCGGCGGAGAACGACACCTCCGTCGCGTTCTGGTGGGGGCAGTCCACCCTCGTCACCCCCGAGTGGGATTCCGCGGAGTTCGCGTACTTCGACATCGAGAACCCCGAGCACATCGCCCTGGGGTTCCGTGAGATCGACGCGGCGGTCGACGCGGGCGCGACCTGTGTCGGGCTCGACGCCTTCGGCAGCAACGGCGGCACGCCGGCGTGGGACCTCGCCAAGTGGCTGGAGATGCTCACCGACCGTCACCCGCAGGTGACCTTCGTGACCGAGAAGCACAAGCCCGACATCCTCCACCGCCTCGGCGCCACCTTCTTCCAGGCGTACAACAAGGCGCGGGACACGCCCAGCAGCGTCGACGAGGTCCGGTTCATCGACGAGCCCCACTACCTCGCCGACTTCCTCCTGCCCGGGCACGAGACGTGGCTGAGCTTCCGCTTCGAGATCCCCGAGCGCGTCCCGGGCCACACGGTGACCGACTCGTTCCGCGCGAACGAGTTCAACCGGGCCCTCGAGATGGGGTACGTCCCGCTGATGTTCGGCGGCTTCGAGTGGCAGGACTCGGACGTCGCGCGGGAATCGTGGCGGTACACGGTGCCCAGCGATCTCGCCGGCCCCGAGGACCCCGTCGCTCCGACCGACGACGTCGGCGCCGAGACCCCGCAGAGCGAGGCGCCGCGCCCCATCAGAGGCGGACGCACCGTCCGGACATACACCAAGCCCGGTCGCTGATCAGCGACCCGAGCCCAGCGCGTCACGAGCCCAGACCCATTGCCTGCGCACGCCCTCATCAAAGGGCGTGCGCGGTGTGTATCCGAGCTCATCGCCGCTGCGCGTGAGGTCGGCGTAGGTCCGGTTCACGTCGCCGGGCTGCATCGGCTGACGGTCGATCTTCGCCGGCGTGCCGACGGCCGCGGCGACCGTGTCGATCATCTCGCTCAGCGACACGGGGTGGTTCCCGCCGAGGTTCCACACGCGGTACCCGTGGTCGGGGATCCGCTCGAGCGCCGCGAGCACGCCCGCGACGATGTCCTCGATGAAGGTGAAGTCCCGGCTCGTCGAGCCGTCGCCGAAGACCGGGATCTTCTCGCCCGCGCTGATCAGACGCATGAACTTCATGATCGCCAGGTCGGGGCGCTGGCGCGGCCCGAAGACGGTGAAGAACCGCAGGCACGCGATGGGCATGCCGTAGAGGTGGTGGTGCGAGTGGGCGATGAGCTCGCACGCCCGCTTCGTCGCGGCGTAGGGGCTGATGGGGGCGCTCACGTCGTCGGTCTCGGCGAAGGGGACCTTCTCGTTGTTCCCGTAGACGCTGCTCGACGAGGCCATCACGAACCGCTCGACGCCCGCGAGACGCGCCGCTTCGAGCAGCACCGTCGTCCCGTTGACGTTCACGTCGGCGTAGAGCGCCGGCTTCTGGATGCTCGGACGCACCCCGGCCCGCGCCGCGAGATGGATGATGTCCGTCACGCTGTGGGCGCTGAGCAGGGCGCCCATGCGCTCGGCGTCGCGGATGTCCGACTCGGCGAACGTGAACCCGGCCCCGCCCGGCGCCGACGCGATATGCGAGAGCGTGCGCCGCTTCATCGCGGGGTCGTAAAAATCATCGAGGTTGTCCACGCCCACGACGCGGTCGCCCCGCGCGAGCAGGGCCTCGGCGGTATGCGAGCCGATGAACCCGGCGGCGCCGGTGAGCAGGACGGTTCGTGGGTGGGTCGGCGTCTCGGGCATGCGGTCCTCGTCCTCCCCTGATCGGCGGGGGGCACAGGCTACTACGCCCGCTCGTGCGGAGTCGGTTCAAAAAAAAGCGAGGCGCCTCGTGCGTTAGGCGCCTCGCTGGAGGAGAGAGAGATTCGGTGAGTGTAGGGAGTGTCGGCAATATGGGAAGTTTTCTATCGCTGATTCGCGGGCCGACAGACCGAAAACGAAAAATATCATTCGTCCGTGGGCACTTATTGCGCAATGCGCGCGCTCGGCGCGATTAGATGCCGCCGTACATCAGCGGCGCGAGCGTCACGGTGACGATGCCCACGAGCACGGTGAGCGGCAGCCCGAAACGCACGAAATCACCCACGCGATACCCGCCCGGGCCCATGACCATCATGTTCGTTTGGTAGCCCATCGGCGTCGCGAACCCGGCAGACGCCGCGACCGCGACGCACACCGCGAAGGGGAGCAGGGGCAGATTGTTGTCGCGTGCGGCTTCGAGCGCAACAGGAAACATAAGAATTGCCGCAGCATTGTTCGTGATAATCGACGTGAAGAACGCGGTCAGCACGTACACCACCGCGAGGAGGCCCCACACGCCGAAGGAGGAGCCCCAGTCGACCAGCGAACCGGCGAGGGCCGAGGCCAGCCCGGTGTGCTCCATCGCCGTCGCGAAGCCGAACGCCGACCCGACGACCGTCAGCACCTGCCAGTCCACGCTGCGCCGCGCGTCGGGCCCGGTGCAGCAGCGCATCAGGACCATCCCCAGCGCCGCGGCGAGGGCGTACGCCATCGCCCGGTCCGGGTCGAAGGTGATCAGCCCGACCATCCCCGCGAGGATCGCCAGCGCGATCGGCGCCCGCGCGTGGCGCGGCGCCGCCGCCCCGGGCAGCTCGTTGACGAGGTAGAAGTCCTGCGAGTCGCGGTAGCGCTCCGCGAAATCGCCCGAGGTCTCGAGCAGCAGCGTGTCGCCCGCGCGCAGGCGCACGTCGCCCAGGCGCCCGTCGATGCGTTCGCCCTGACGGTGCGCCGCGATCACCACCGCGCCGTAGCGCGTGCGCAGCGACGCCTGGCGGATGGACATCCCCAGCAGCGGCGAGCCCTGCGAGACCACCGCTTCGATCAGGCGCGACGCGTGGCGCGGGCCCAGCAGGTCGGTGCGCTCGTCGCCCGGGATCGGCGAGAGACCCTTGATTTTCTGGAGATCCCGCACCGACCCCAGCACGCCGACGAACACGAGACGGTCGCCCGCGCGCAGCAGCTGAGAGGGGGCGACGGCGTGGATCGTCTCCTCGTCGCGCTCGATCCGCGCGAGGAAGAGCCCGGGGAGGTGGCGCAGCCCGGCCTGCTCGACCGACTGCCCGATGACGCCCGCCTCCGTGTCCACGCGCATCGCTGTCGTGTACTGACGCGGGTTCGAGAGATCGAACGTCCGCTCGTCGCGGTTGGGAAGCAGGAAGCGTCCCGCGATCGCGATGTACCCGATCCCCACGATCGCCGCGGGCACGCCCACCCACGCGATGGTGAACATCCCCATCGCCTCGACGCCCTCTTCGTTCGCGTGCTCGAGCACCAGCCCGTGCACGAGCAGGTTCGTGCTCGTGCCCAGCAGCGTGCACATCCCGCCGAGGATCGCAGCGAAGCTCAGCGGCATGAAGAGGCGCGACACCGAGAGGTTGTGACGCTTCGCCCAGTCCGACAGCACCGGGAGGAACATCGCGACGATCGGCGTGTTGTTGACCAGGGCGCTGGCGATCGCCACGGGGACCGAGAGGCGGAGCTGGGCCACCCACAGCGTGCGGGGCTTGCCCAGGAGCGTCGCGGTCATTTTGGTCATCGCGCCCGTCTCGCGCAGGCCCGCCGCGACGACGTACAGCACGGCGATGGTCACGACGGCCGGCTGGGCGAACCCGGTCACGGCTTCGCCCGGGGTCAGCACCCCGGTCAGCAGGAGGACGCCCAGGCCCCCCAGGAGCACGAGGTCGGCCCCGAAACGCCCGCTGATCAGCCCGACGACCATCACCACCAGCACGCCCGCGAGCAGCCAGGCGTCCCACGACAGCCCGGCGCTCTGGGCCAGCAGCAAAGGAACAGCGTCGGGCATGAGGTCGGCGTCTCCCGGGGTAGAGGGAAGGCGCCCGCTCACGCGCGGGCGCTACTCCTTACCCATATCGGCAAACCCCAGTTCGGCGATCGCATGAATGATCTTGCTGTGAATATCAGGCGTGCCGCAGATCACCCCGCGATTGGTCGCCAGGGTGGGCCCGTGGCTGAAATCCAGAGGCGCCCCGGTGATATCAGTGACCACGGCCCCGGCCTCGGTGGCGCACAAGGCGCCGGCCGCGTGGTCCCAGATCTTCTCCCGGTACCCGGCCCGCGTGGGCATCCGCAGGTAGGCGTCCGCCTGCCCGCGGGCCACCACGGCGTACTTCGCCTGGCTGTCTAGACGCAGGGACTTGCTCTCGCGCCCGAGCGTCTCAACGATCTTCATCGTGTGGTCGTGCTTGGAGTGCGCGCTCTCGACGGACTCGCAGATACGGACCTTGTCGTCGGGGGCGTGGTTGAGCGCCGGGACCTTCATCAGCTTGGCGTCCGGCTGATCGGACGGGGCCTCCCAGAGCCCGTTGCCCCGCACCGCGACGTAGAGCGCCCCGTGCGCGTCGGGCTCGTCGAACGAGTGCCCGAAGTCCATGGGGAGGTTCGGGCAGCCCAGCACGCCGATCGTGGGCATGTGGTCTTCGATCCACCCGAGGCTGACCGCGTACTGCCCGCCTCGCAGGAACCCCTTGGTCCCGTCGATGGGGTCGAGCGTCCAGAACGACGAGCCGCCGCCCTCGTCGCCGCCGCCGTCGATCGCGTCGAGCACCGCGTCCTCGCTCGCGTCGCCCCACACCATGCGCACGGCGTTGAGCACGCTCGCGCGCAGCGCGGGGTCGCCCGAGCGCAGCTCGTCGGCGTCCTCTTCGCCCACCACGCGCACGTCGCCCAGCGCCTCGCGCAGGCGATGGATCACCACCGCCTGGCTCGCGAAGTCCGCGACCGTCACCGGGCTGCGGTCGTCCTTGAGGACCTTCTTCACGTTCTCCACGTCGTGCTGCACCGCTCGGCACACCACGCACGCGTCAGCGACCGCGCGCCGCGCGGCCTTGAGGAGGGCGCTTTCGTCGGTCACGCCTGCACCGACTTCAAGACGCCCGTTTCACCGAGGAAACGGACCACCTCGGCCACGCAGTCGTCGATGCTCTTGCCCTCGGTCTTGAGGACCAGCTCGGCGTTCTCGGGCGCCTCGTACGGATCGTCGATGCCCGTGAAGCCCTTGATCTCGCCCGCGCGGGCCTTCTTGTACAGGCCCTTCGGGTCGCGCTGCTCGCACACCTCGATGGGCGTGTCCACGAAGACCTCGAAGAACTTGAGCCCGGCGTCGTCGTGCAGCTTGCGCGCCTGGTCGCGGTCGGCGCGGTACGGGCTGATGAAGCTCGTCAGCGCGATCGAGCCGCCGTCGGCGAACAGCTTCGCGACCTCGCCGATGCGACGGATGTTCTCGGTGCGGTCCTCGGCGGAGAAGCCGAGGTTGTTGTTCAGGCCGTGGCGGACGTTGTCGCCGTCGAGGCGGTACGAGTTCACGCCCTGCGTGACCAGCACCTGCTCGAGGGCCGACGCCACCGTGCTCTTGCCCGACGCCGACAGGCCCGTGAACCACAGCGTGGCCCCCGTGCACTTGAGCGCCTCCCAGCGCTCCTCACGCTTCAGGTTGCCCTCGTGCCAGACGATGTTCGTGGCTTTTACAGCGCTCATGGGTCGTTCCTCTCGGGCCTGCGTCAGGCGTGGGTGCGGCGGGATCCGGGCGCGAGGCGAACGCGCACACCGGGAGAGGGAACGTAGAGGGGGGGGGCCGACCGCGTCAAGCCAGAAACGCCCGATCGGTCAACATACGCGGGGCGTGCGGCTCCCCGGAGCCGTCTCAGAGCTTGAGGCGACGCTTCATCCGCTTGGCCGCGCCATCGTCGAGCGAGAGCGTCAGCGCCCGCGGGCCGTCGTTATCGACGAGCCAGACCAGCCCGTCGATCTCGCTGACCCCGCTCAGGAAGCTACGCAGGCGGTTGATGGTCTTGGGGTCGGAGGGGGTCCCGATGCCGATCGCGGCCGTCGCGCGGGACACCAGCTCCAGGCCCAGCTCGTCCCCGGTCGTGACCCATTCCACATCGCGGGAGCTCTCGTGGAAGAGCGCATGCACGCGGGCCCGCTGCTCGGGGTCCACGCCGCCGCCCAGCTGATCGACGACCAGCCAGCGCTCGCCCGTGGCGGGGGGCAGCGGGGGGGTGGGGCTCTGGCTCGCCGCGGCGACGACCGGCCCGACCTGCTCGATCACCGCCTCGCGCCAGCGCCCGGCCATCTCGGGCCAGTTCTTGGCCGCCTCGCGGATCATCTCGGGGTCGAAGCTCAGCTCGAGCGTGCGACCGTCCGCTTCGGTGATCCGCAGGGTGCCCTCGCGGCTGTCGGCGGAGATCGAGAAGTCGTCGTCGATGTGCGTCAGCTCGGCGTGCGTGCTCGAGTTGCTGGAGTTGTGCGACGCCAGCGGGCCCTTCTCCGACGCCAGCACGCCCACGAGCAGGCCGCCGGCGAGCATCACCGCCGCCAGGGCGCCGACCGTCGCCAGGGCGCGACCGAAGACGTTGGTCTTGGCGGGGGGGTACACCGACGCGCGCCGGCCGCGCATGCGCTTGGCCGCGGCCGAGCGCCGAGCGTTCACGCGCTCACGGGCGCGGCGCAGCTGTTCCGGGGCCGAGTCACGGCGCTCGAGGGGGAGGGGCGTGCGGGCCGGGGCCGCCGCGACGCCCGCGGCGATCTCCGCGCCGGCGCGCGCCGCCGGGGACGGGGCGCTCCGACTCGGCCTTGTACCGGCCCGTCCACCAATTCACGAGCTCGAGGCGCGGCTTGGTGCGCTCGGCGGGGGCTGCTTCTGGCGCAGGCGGGACGGGGGTGTGCGCCGCCGCGACGGCCGCGGCCGCGGGGGCCGGGCTGGGGCTGGGGCTGGGCGCGTGGAAGGGGGCGGGGGGGGTGAAGTCCGCCATGACGTCCACGGGGGTCTCGGGCGTGTAGTCGGCGCCGCCGCGCATGCTCGGGAGGTCCGCCGGCTTGAAGTCTGTAAGCGAGGGGGCGCTCAGAACGGCGCGCACGTCGTCGAGCATCTCGCCGGCCGTCGCGTACCGCTTGTCGTACTCGGCCATCGCGCGCCGGATGACCCAGCGCAGCGCCTCCGGGCAGCGCTTGCGCACCTGCGAGAGGCCGCCATGGGCGGGGAACGAGTTCTCGACGATCGAGTAGAGGACGGCGCCGGCGGCGTACACGTCGAACTTCTCGCCCGAGACCTGGTGCACCTTCACGCCGCGCAGGGCCATGCGCACGAGCTCGGGGTCGCGGAAGTACTCGGTGCCGTGCGTGGTGAGCGTCATCGCGGAGCGCAGCGGGGTCACGAGGCCGAGATCGACCAGGTGCGCGCGCCCGTCGTGGACGATGATGTTGTCGGGCTTGACGTCCTTGTGCCACAGCCCGCCGCGGTGGTACCGCGCCAGGGTGTCGAGGAGGTCCGCGCCGTACCCGACGCCCTCGCGCAGGCGCTTCTCGTCGAGACCGCCGGCGTCCGACTGCTCGTGCAGGCGGCGGATCGCGGTGGAGAGGTCGTCGCCGGGGACGTACGGCATGACGTAGAAGAAGCGCTGCTCGTTGAGGTCGTGCTCGAGGACGAGGCCGATGTTCTTGGCGGCTTCGAGCGCGCGGCTCTCACGCACGATCTGCGGGAGGCTGGACCCGTCGTGCAGCGAGAAGTGCTTGATGATGACCTGGTCGACGCCGTGGCGTCCCATCGCCTCGTAGGCGGCGCGCTTGTTCGGGTCCGGATCCGCGATGTAGAGCTTCGCGCCCGAGCCGCCGGGGGGGAGCGAGCCGACGACGGTGTAGCCGTCGAACCCGCCGGCGCGCTTGCCGGGCTTGTCCGCGCCGGGGGCGCGGGCGACGACGTCGGGCACGCGCTTCTCGATGCCTTCGGTGAGCGCGCCCAGGCCCAGGAACCAGGCGGGGCGCCCGACGGCGATGCGGTAGACGCACGCGCCGGCGGCGGCGATCTCGTCGCGGACCGCGCCGAAGTAATGCTTCGAGGCGCTCCAGCGTCCGATCACGATGCTGCCGAGGGCCATTGGGACGAACACGATCGAGGTGAGGACCGCGCCGACGATTCGGATCACGTCGCCGATCTCGCCCCCGATGAACGTGAACACGCGACCGAGCAGCTTGCTGAGGATCGCGATCAGCGGCACGAGCACGTAGATCAGGAACAGGATGAATGCGGTGAGCCCGAACAGCGCGACGAGCATGGCGAAGATGACTGACATTGCACTCGCTCCAGCGCCCAATCCCGAGGGAGGTCGCTCGCCGACTTACCCGAACGCTCTCGCCTCGTCCTGACGGCGGAGCTCCACCTGCTGGTGGTAAATCTCGGCGATCGCCTCATCGAAGAGGGCGTCGTCCGCTTTGGTGGGATTCAGCGTCAGCCCGTTTCGTTCGGCCTCATCCAGCTCCTCCTGGGTGAAACTGTAGGTGCTGATCACTTCCGAGAGCCGGCTCCGCAGGGTGACGCGGATTTTGGTCATCCGCCGGCTCACCGTGGGCTCGCTCGTCCCGAGCTGCTTGGCGACGTCCTTGCCCTGCATCCCGTCGAGCACGCGCATCCGGTAGATGGAGAAATCCATGAAATCGGCCTCGCGCTCGACCATGCGGATCGCGGCTTCCACCTTGGCGCGGAAGACGGCGCTCTCGTACTCGGCGTCGGGCTTGGCGCCGATCGCCTGGCTCATCCACGCCTCGTCGAGGGCCGCGGGGCGCTTCCCGCCGCCGCGTTTGAGGGCCATCCGACGGTCGATCTCGTCGCCCAGCGTGTGCTTGGCGATCGCCAGCAGCCAGGTGCTAAAGCGGGCGCCGCGGGTGGGGTCGTAGTCGTCGATGCAGTCCGAGAGGGCCGCGAGCGTCTCCTGCGAGAGGTCGCGGACAGTCTCGGATCCGATCCGCCCGCGTCCCCACTTGGCCAGCTGGGCGCGGAGCACCGGCCCGAACGTTTCCCACAGCTCGTACCACGCGGCTTGGTCGCGGGCGCGCAGGCGTGAGATGAAACCGGTCGTGAGATTGTTCAGCATGATCCAGAGCCCCCATCAGGAGCGGGAACCGCCCCCCGGACCGGTTTCTTGGGCAACCGGCGTCCCACCTTCCGAGGCGGATCGCAGCCCGCGACGAGAGGGCTCGGCAGAAAGAAGGATACCGCGCCCGTTCGCCTATGAAATCCTGAATCCCTCGCTCGGAACAAGACCGGTGACCAACACGAGCCCACGCCCGGGGCGTTCCCGGAGGGCTCCTAGGTTCAAGGAAGCAGAAGGATGTGCATTATGGGCGGCATCACGAAGAGCGTCATTCGATTCGGTGTGATCGCCGGCCTGGCGGCGGGCGGCGCCGCGCTGATCGCGGGACCTGACCGCGTCGCCGCGCTCGCCACACAGGCGCGGTCCACCATCAACACTCAGATCGACCATCACATCGGCGACCCCGCCGCGATGCGTCACCAGCTCCGCGACCTCGAGGCTCAGTACCCCGAGCGCATCGCCGAGGTCCGCGCCCAGCTGGGCGAGATCTCCGAGCAGATGAAGACCCTCTCCCGCGACCAGGCGGTGAGCGAGCGCGTCGTCGAGCTGGCGTACAACGACAAGGCCCAGCTGACCGACCTCATCGCCCGCGCCGAGAACGCTGTTCTCGAGCACGGCTCGGCGAGGCTCGTGAAGATCTCCTTCGACGATCGCACGTTCGATCTCGACGAGGCCTACTCCCGCGCCAACACCATCAACGAGACCATCGCGCTCTACGACGGTCGCGGGGCGGACATCGCGGTCGATCTCGAATCCCTCGAGCACGACAGCGAGCTGCTCAAGGGCCTGCTGAACAAGCTCGAGACCGAGCAGTCCGAGTTCCAGGCGCAGATCGCGCAGCTGGACGCCAAGATCGACGCCATCGCCCGCAAGGAAAAGATGGCCGACCTCATGGAAGAGCGCCAGAAGCGGATCGACCAGCTCGCCCGCTTCGAGGTGGGCAGCCTGGACCAGCTCCGCGCCAAGCTGGCGCGCCAGCACGCCGAGCTCGACGCCCGCATCGCCAGCGCCTCGACCCGTGATTCGCAGACCAGCTACGAGGACCGCGCCCGCTACGACGTGGACGCCACCACCTCGCGCACCCTGCGCATCGAAGCCCCGGCCAGCACCCGCCCGACCCGGGTGATCATCGGCGCCGAGGCCGACGCGGACGCCGACACCGACCAGGTCGAGAAGACCGTCGCGATCCGCTGATCCAGAACCCACCGTTTCTCTCCTCACAGAGTGACGCACTTTTCGCCGCCCCGTGCCGACCAGCGCGGGGCGGTTTTTCTGCGCCCCGTCTCTAGACTGCAAGCGTGCCCCGCCTCACCGACGACGCCGTGGTCCTCCGACGGTTTGACTGGTCCGAGACCAGCCAGATCGCCTGGCTCTTCACGCGCGCCCACGGGCTCGTCCGCGGCGTCGCCAAGGGCGCCAAGCGACCCAAGAGCGCCTTCGACGGCGGGCTCGAGCCCCTGACCCGCGGCGAGGTCGGCGCGATCGTCAAGCCCGACTCGGACCTCGCGACCCTCACCAGCTGGGACCTCCGCGTCGTGTGCTGGGCCGCGCGCTCCTCGCTCGAGGCCAACCGGGCCGCGCTCTTTGCCGCGGGCCTGCTCGCGTCGATCGTCAGCGATCACGATCCCCACCCGCCCATCTTTGACGCGCTCGTCGGGCTCCTCGACGCCCTCGACGCCGGCGACGACCCGTGGGGGGGCGCCGCGAGGTTCCAGTGGGTCGCCCTCGTGGACACCGGGCACGCCCCGCAGCTCGAGCAGGTGGACGCCCTGGCGCGGGACGCGGACGTCATGGGCTTTGACCCCCACGCGGGCGCGTTTACACCCGACCCCGGCGCCCACGCCCACGCGCTGTGGCGCGTGCGCTCGACGACGGGCGCCGGCGTCGCGGCGCTCGCTGGGGGGGAGATCCCGCCCGCGGGCGAGGCGACGGCGCGGGTGAACCGGTTCCTTTTGAGTTATTGGACGTGGGTGCTCGGGCGTGAGCCGCGTGTAGCGCGCCTGCTGTCCCCGGACCTGTCCGCCGCGGGCGAACCCCGTCAAGGGTGACGCGCGATTGGTCGATGCCGGGGGGACTCCCGACCACCCGCGCGAAAAGAGCCAGCGGCATGAACAAACAGGTGCTCCAGGACGTCCTCGCCTCGACCCGTCTCCCGACGCCCCCGGCGATCGCGATGCGCATCATCGAGATGACGAGCGACCCGAACGTCACCACGGGCCAGCTCACCTCGCTGATCCAGGCCGACAGCGCGCTCTCTTCGAAGATCCTCCGGACCGTCAACTCCGCGTTCTACGGGCTCTCGAGCCCCGTCGCGTCCATCAAGCGGGCCCAGATCATGCTCGGGCTCAGCGCGATCAAGTCGCTCACGCTCGGGTTCTCGCTCGTCGAATCCCTCGGCGACGACGAGCCGGGGGGGTTCGACTACCCCGCGTTCTGGTCCCGGAGCCTCCACGCCGCCGCCTGCGCCAAGTCCATCGCGTCCACCACGGGCTGCATGGAGCCCGAGGAGGCACTCCTCGGCGGGCTGCTCCAGGACGTCGGGATGGTGATCCTCCACCGGACGCTGGGCGAGGCGTACACCGACGCGATCAAGGGGGCCAACGGGCTGCACCGGAAGATCTCAGGGATCGAGCTGGCGCAGTTTGACATCACGCACCCCACCGTCGCCGCGACCCTCGCCGAGCGCTGGCGGTTCCCCGCGACGCTGGTCACCACCGTGCGCTACCACGAGCAGGTCACGGCGGCGCCGAAGTCGCAGCAGGACGCCGTCCGCTGCGTCGGGCTGGCGGCGCTCGGGGCGTCGGTGCTGACCGAATCAAACCCCGCCAGCGCGCTGCGGACGTACCTCAGCAAGGCGGAGTCGTGGCTGAAGCTCAGCAACGCGGACGCGGAGGCAGCGCTCGAGGAAGCCAGCGAGGGGGCGCGCCAGTTCGCCAAGCTTCTTGAAGTCCCCGCGGGCGCGCCGACCGACGCGCACGCGATCCTCGAGTCGGCCAAGGCCAGGCTGGTGGACGTCAGCGTCGCCGGGCATATCAACGAGGCCGTGAACAAGGCGCGCTCGGCGGCGGACATCGACGCGCTGACCGGCGTGGCGTCCCGTTCGTCGTTCATGTCGATGCTCGAGGACGCCTACGGGCGGGCCACGGCGGCCGAGGGCACCCTCACCGTCGCCACGCTCGATATCGAAGGCCTCCACGACCCTACCCATGCCCCCTGCGACGAGACCCGAGACCAGCTGCTCACGGTGTTTGCGCGACGCCTCGAAGACGCGTACGAGACCTACGGCGGCGAGATCGGGCGCGTCGGTCCCGAGACGTTCGCGGTGCTCCTGCCGGGCGTGGACGCCCGGAGCGTGGCGCAGGCGAGCAAGGCCCTCGCCGAGAGCGGCGTGGTGATCTCAGACGAGACGACGCTCGCGATCCGCGCGGGGTTCACGACCCTCGATCCGGAGAGCACGTCGTCGTTCCCCGCCCCGTCGGCGCTCCTGACAGCGGCCGAGCAGGCGCTGGACGCGGCGCGGAGCGCCGGTGGAGCCGCGGTGCGGGCGTTCGTGCCCCAATCCCGCAACGCCGCGTAGGCCCGCGAGGGCCCGGGTCTGGCTAGCCAGAACCCCGCATCCTGTGGTACCGTACACAGCTTGTGGCTCGACGCCGAGCCCACTCAGGGTGAATGTGCGCCCATCTCTCCCGCTTCCCGGAGCCCCGTGTGGCCGACGCGTCCAACGGCGAACATCTTGATGCTGGGGGCGAGGCCCTCCCGCCCGGTCGCCGATCGCGCTGGGATCGGGAAGATCTCTCCGCCGCGGCGATGCACGCCGAGGTCGAGTCCATCGGGGAAGGCGACCCGATCGTGTTCCTCCACGGGCTCCTTGGCCTCAACAGCCACTGGCGGCGCACCGCCGAGAAGCTCGCGTCCGAGCACCGCTGCGTGATGATCGAGGCCCCTCTCCTGGAGCTGCGCGGGCGGCGCTGCAGCGTCGAGGGCGTGCAGGCGATCGTCCACGGCGCGATCCGCGAGCACATCAACGAGCCGGCCGTCCTCGTCGGGAACTCGCTGGGCGGGCACATCGCGTCGCGCATCGCGCTCGCCGACCCGGGCGCCGTGCGGGGCCTGGTCCTCGCCGGGTCATCGGGGCTCTTTGAGCGCACGTTCGAGCGCGACGTGCAGCACCGCCCCAGCCAGGACTGGATCAACCGGAAGATCTCGGAGCTCTTCGCGGACCCCTCGCGCATGCCCGAGGACTCCGTCAGCCACGCGTACACCGAGCTGCGCAAACGCGGCAGCGCCCGCGCCCTCGTGCGCCTCTCGCGCAGCGCCAAGGCCGACCACATGGGCTCGCGTCTTCCCAACATCGGCGTCCCCACGCTGCTGCTCTGGGGCAAGCAGGACGTCGTCACCCCGCCGCACGTCGCGGAAGAGTTCCACGAGCTGATCCCGGACACCCGCCTCGAATGGATCGAGTCGTGCGGGCACGCGCCGATGCTCGAGCGCCCGGACGAGCTCGCCGAGGGGATCGCGCGCTTCTTGAAGGAGCTCGCGGCCGACGCCGCGCGTCAGGAGGTCGCCTGATGACGTGGACCGCCCTGATCGGGGCGGGATTACGGCTCGCCCTCGCCCGTCGGATCGCCCGCCTTTCAGACGCCTCCTACTGGTCCCGCCGCACCGGCGAGCTCCAGACCGAGCAGCTCCGCCGCCTGCTCCACCAGGCGAAGGACACCGAGTTCGGGCGTCAGCACAAGTTCCGGCGCATCCTCTGCGAGCCCGATTCCACCCTCGCGACCGTGTACCGCGAGCGCACGCCCGTGCGGGACTACGAGGGCTTCCGCGCGTGGATGAACCGCATGCGCGACACGGGCGAGCCCGACGTCACCTGGCACGACACCGTCGGGTGCTTCGCCCAGACCAGCGGCACCACGGCCGGCGACAAGTACATGCCCGTCTCCAAGGAGCTGCTCGCTCACAACCGGCGTTCGAGCTTTGACATCTTCGCCCACGCCCACCGCTTCGGGATCTCCGTCCCCGGGCTGTTCTCCGGCAAGCTGCTCTTCCTGGGCGGGTCGTCGGAGCTCGAAACGAACGCGGCGGGGGTGCACACGGGGGATCTCTCCGGCGTCGTCACGCCGCTGATCTCCTGGCCGCTGACCGAGGTCTACCAGCCGGGGCGCGAGATCGCGCTGATGGCGCACTGGCCCACGAAGATCGACGCGATGGCCCGCGCCTGCGCCGGGCAGGACGTCCGCGCCGTCTTCGGGATGGCGTCGTGGGGGCTGGTGCTCTTTGAGAAGGTCATCGAGATCGCCCGCGAGACCCGCCCCGAGGTGCGCACGCTCCGCGACGTCTGGCCCAACATGGAGCTCTTCGTCCACGGCGGCGTGAAGTACGCCCCCTTCGAGCCGCGGGTGCGCGAGGCGTGGTCGGGCGACGCGGGCGAGGACGTCCCCAACCGCCTCGAGGTGTACCCCGCGTCCGAGGCGTTCGTCGCGATGCAGGACACGCCGGGCGACCCGGGGCTGCGCCTGGGCGTGGACCACGGCGTCTACTACGAGTTCATCCCGCTCGCGGAGATCGACGCCCCCGACGCCCGCGCGTTCGGCGCCCACGAGGTCGAGCCGGGCGAGCGCTACGTCGTCGTCCTGTCTACCCCCGGCGGGCTGTGGCGCTACATCCTGGGCGACGTCGTCGAGTTCGACACCATCCCGACCGGCGACGCCTCGGGCGGGCCGGCGCGATTGCGGATCGTCGGGCGTCACCGCCACTTCATCAACGCGTTCGGCGAGAACATCATTGTTGAGAACATCGAGCGCGCCGTCGTCGCCGCGATGAACGCCACCGGCGCGCGCACCGGCGAGTTCACCGCGTCGCCCGTGTACCCCGGCGAGGGCCGGCGCGCGGGGCTCGAGCTTCGTGATCGAATGGGACAACCCCGCGGGCGCGCTCGACGCGTTCCGCAGCGCGTTCGATACGGCGTTACGCGCCGAGAGCGTCGATTACGGCGTCAAACGCACCGACGATCTCGGGATGGCCCCGCCCACCATCACCCCCGTCCCGACCGGGGCGTTCCATCGCTGGATGGAGTCCCGCGGCAAGCTGGGGGGGCAGCACAAGTGCCCCCGTTGTGCGAACCACCGCGATTTCGTGGAGGGGGTCCTGGGCGTTCACGCGTCTTCGATGGGCTAGGATGGATGAAACCAACGCGGCTGTCCGACGAACCATGTGTGGGACCGCGTCAGTGACGCCAGAACCGATGAAAGAGCTTATGAGCCCGCAAACGACGTCGTCTCAGTGCCAGACCCCGGCGGCCGCGGCCGCGGCCGCGGTCCTCGAACAAGCCGCGAGCTTCGTGCAGACGCTCCCCAACGGGGCGTACGAGCGGCCGTGCGCTGAGATGATGGGCGCCTGCATCGGGCAGCACCTCCGCCACAGCCTCGATCACGTGCGCGCCATCCTCGACGGGATGAGCGACGGGGTGATCGACTACGACCACCGCGAGCGCGGGGTGGACATCGAGACCGACGCCGACGCGGCGGTCGAGGCCGTGCGTGCGGCCGTGGGGGAGATCGTGGCGCTCGACCCCGGGGCGTGCGCGCAGGGGGTGCGCGTGCGGGTGATGCTCTCGTCTTCCGGCGAGACGGCGGACCTCCCGACGAGCGTGTCGCGCGAGCTGGCGTTCGCGGCGCACCACCAGACGCACCACCACGCGATGATGGCGACCATCGCCCGCACCCACGGGATCGCCATCCCCGAGGGCTTCGGCGTCGCGCCCTCCACGCTGAACTTCCAGGAGAACGCGGGCTGAGCCCGTGGTGTGAACCCCGATGTGTACGCTTTCCGTGATCCCGCTGTGTGACTCTCTTGGTCGGCGTTGTGGCTACCGCGTGGTGATGAGCCGCGACGAGCTGCGCACGCGATCGGCCGCGCTCCCGCCCAGCCTCCAGCGTTCCGGCGAGGCCTGCTGGCCCACCGACCCCGACGGCGGCGGCACGTGGATCGGCGCGACCGGACACGGGCTGACCCTCGGGTTGCTGAACGTCAACCTGGGCGTCCACGAGCCCCCCAGCAGCGGCACGCGGACCCGTGGAGAGATCATCCCCTCGCTCGCGTCGTGCCCCGACGCGGCGACGGCCGCCAGCGAGCTGCTCGGGAAAAACCTGACCCGCTACCGCCCGTTCCGGCTGGTCGCGGTGGACGCGACCTCGGTGATCGACCTGCGCTGGGACCGCCACCGGCTGATCGAGACGCCCCGGCGCTTGGCGCCGGCGTGCTTTGTCAGCTCCGGGCTGGGCGACCACGTGGTCGAGCCGCGGCTGATGCTCTTTGACTCGATCTTTTCCGTTCACTCCGCGACGCCGGAGATGCAAGACGGGTTCCACCAGCACGTCTGGCCCAAGCACGAGCACCTGAGCGTGATGATGAGCCGTGAGCTGGCGCGCACGACGTGCGTCACGACGGTCGAGACACGTCGGGCGCGCGCCGGCGAGACCGCGGTCGCGATGCGGTACACGGACGACGACGGCGTCAGCGAGCCCGTTGAACTGGGCGGGCTTGTCGCGGCGGCGTGCTGAGGCGACCATCCCCCGATGAAGGCGCTGACTCCGGGGCGACGACTGCTGCTGATTTACGTGGCTCTGCTTGCGGCGTCGCACCTTGCGCAGCTGGTGTGGACGCCGGGCTCTGCGGAATCAACCCCGGGCGGCGCGGTCCGGAGCGAGCTGACGCTCCCCGCCGCCACCGCCGACGGCTTCCGTTCTAACGAAACTGACCGCTTCTCGGTGCTCCGCTGGGACGCGCCCAACGGGGGCGACGGGCGCCCGCCGGTGGTGCTCCTGCACGGGTCGCCTGGGGCGGCGAGCAACTTCTCGCAGCTCGCCCCGGCGCTGGCGGCGCAGGGGCGCGACGTCTACGCGTTCGATCTGCCGGGCTTCGGCGCGAGCTCCAAGTGGGTGCCCAGCTATTCGACGCTCGCGCACGCGCGGAGCGCGCTGGCGGCGATGGACGAGCTGGGCGTGGCGCGGGCGCACGTGGTCGGGTGGTCGATGGGCGGGGGCGTCGGGCTGCACATGACGGAGCTCGAGCCCGAGCGCATCGCGTCGCTGACGCTGCTGGCGTCGATCGGGGCGCAGCGCGCGGAGGGGTCGGGCGATTACTACTTCGAGCACGCGAAGTACGTGCTCGGGTACGCGGCGCTGGTCATCGCGCCGGAGTTCGTGCCGCACTTCGGGCTGCTGGGCCCGCGCTGGACGCGTCACTCGACGATCCGCAACTTCGCTGACACGGACATGCGCCGTCTGGAGCCGGTCATGGCGGCGCTCGAGACGCCGACGCTGATCCTGCACGGTCGCCATGATTTCCTGGTCCACGACTGGGCGGCGGAGCTGCACCACGAGCTGATCCCGACGAGCTCGCTCGTGATGCTCGACGCGAGCCACTTCATGCCCTTCCTGCAGGTGGAGGAGACCTCGGCGCACCTCGGGGCGTTCTTTGACCGGCACGATGCGCCCGGGGTGGCGCCCCTGACGTTCACCGCGGACTACGCGCCGACGTTCGGGGCGCCCAAGACGGATCTCGGGCCCTTCCATCTGGCGCACGACATGCACTGGTGGGTGGTGCTCGGGCTGATCATCGTCGCGACGTTTATCAGCGAGGACGCGACGGTGATCGCGGTGGGGGTGCTGATCTCGGCGGGGACGGTCGACTGGGGCGTCGGGCTGATCGGGTGCCTCGCGGGGATCATCATCGGCGACGGCGGGCTGTGGGCGCTCGGTCGGTTCGCGGGGCGTCGCGCGCTGCGCCTGCCCTTCGTGGGCGAGTGGATCCCGGAGAGCTCGCTCGACCGGTGGGGGCGCTGGTTCGACAAGCACACGATCAAGGCGGTGTTCGTGGCGCGGGCGGCGCCTGGGCTGCGCCTGCCGACGTACATCGCGGCGGGGATGCTCTCGAAGAAGACGCACGGGTTCCTCTTCTGGGCGGCGCTGGCGGCGTTCGTCTGGACGCCGATCCTGCTGCTGCTGGCGATCCTGCTGGGCCCGAAGGTGATGGGGTTCTTCGAGGGGGTGCTGTCGGGGCCGCTGGCGCTGATCCTCAGCGTTGTCCTGATCATCCTGCTGGTGCGCGTGATCAACATGTGCATGACGTGGGCGGGGCGACGGCGGTTGCTGGCGCACGTGCAGCGGATCGGGCGCCCGGAGTTCTGGCCCTCGTGGGCGTTTTACGCGCCGATGGCGCCCGTGCTTCTCTTCCAGGCGCTGCGCCGCGGGCCGATGTCGTTCACGTGCGTGAACCCCGGGATCTCGCACGGCGGGGGCGTCGTGGGCGAGAGCAAGATGGAGATCCTCGGCGGGCTGATGAACGGGCCGGGCGCCGAGTGGATCGTGCGCACGCACTTCATCAAGGGCGGCCCGACGCCCGAGGCGCGGGCGGAGATGACGGCGGAGCTGGTGCGGAACGACCCGGCGCTGGGCGGGTACCCCGTGATCCTGAAGCCGGACGAGGCGCAGCGCGGGCACGGGCTGAAGCTTGTTCGGCGCGAGGAGGATCTGCTCGGCTACTACCGCTCGATGACGCGCGCCGCGTTGCTCCAGGCGTTCCACGCGGGGCCCCACGAGGCGGGCGTGTTGTGGGCGCGGCGCGGCGAGGGCGGGCTCGGCGAGACCGGGCGGGTCTTCAGCGTGACGCGCAAGGAGTTCCCGGTGCTCGTGGGCGACGGCGTCTCGACGCTCGAGCGGCTGATCTGGAAGCACCCGCGGTTCCGGATGCAGGCGGACACGTTCCTGAAGCGGATGAGCGACCGGCTGGACTGGGCGCCCGCCGAGGGCGAGCGGGTGTCCCTGGGGGTGGCGGGGAATCACATCCAGGGGGCGAAGCTGCTCGACGGGGCGGACCTGATCACGCCGGAGTTCGAGGCGCGGTTCAACGAGATCGCCGCGACGTTCGCTTCTGAGAACGGCTGCACGGGGGACGGGCCCGGGGAGTTTGATTTCGGTCGTTTCGATATCCGGTACGAGGACGACGAGTCGCTGCGCCGCGGCGAGGGGTTCCGGATCATCGAGCTCAACGGGACGATGAGCGAGTCAACGAACCTGTACGACCCGCGGCGGACGCTGTGGTGGAGCTACGGGGTGCTGGCCCGCCAGTGGGGGACGCTGTACCGCCTCGGCGCGCTGCGCCGTAGGTCGGGCGTGCGACCCATGGGCTTCCTGGAGCTGATGCGCACCGTGCGGGACCATTACCGCGGGCGCGGGGGCTCGGAAGTGGCGGACTGAGGCTCGTGAGCGGGACAGGTAGGTCCTAAAAAACAGGAAAATCCTCTTGAACGAGGAGGTCGCGCCCCGTAGTGTGAATGGCTGATCGGGAGCGATCCCGGCTAGGGATAGGAGTTTGTCGGCGAGCCCCTGCACAGGGCAAACCGACCAGAGGAGAGAAAAAATGTTTCTCGCGCGAGATTCGCGCGGCGTGCGCACGCTTTTGACGTGCGCGGCCGCCGGCGGCGTGCTGGTTCTGTGCGGGCCAGCGGACGCTGCTATGACGTTGCACCTCGACCTGAATTCAGTTGCGGTAACCGCGGGCGGTGGCTTCGACGGCGAAACCCACACCGGCGACCTCGTTATCGCGAAAGACTTCGACACAGATGTCTACCGACTGGAGATCGACGGTGTTTCTCAGTCCATGAGCGCGGCGCTCGCTGACCTGAGCGGCAGGATCCGCCTCAGCGCCGGAACGGTGATCGGCGGCGACTTCCAGGTCACGCTGACCGACGGGACGTCGTACGCGGCGGTCATCGGGAGCGCCGAGGGCGATGTCAGCGCCCATCACGGTCAAGGGTTCATGGTTGACGGGCTGACCGGCGGCGGTCTCTTCGACGACCTTGCCGAGGGCAAGCACTTCGGCGGGGTTGACGTCACGCCGTGGCTTGACGCCCGCGGCGGGCTCGACGGGTCGTTCCTTCTCTTCGGCTTCGGGCCGAACGGGCAAGGGTTCGACAGCGACGCCAACCTTGAGCTGTACCTGGTCGCCGTCCCGGCGCCGGGCACGGTGGCTCTCGGTTCGATGGCGGTCGTGTTCGGCAATCGCCGGAAGCGCGGCGTCGCCTAGCCGCTTTCCTTTCTGATCCATCACCAGCGACGTCGGGCGCCACCACTTGCCCCGGCGTCGCTTTTTTTTGCGTTGGCAGGGCGATTGCGAACAGGCGGGGCGTAAGGAGACACCCCATGTCTGTCAGCGGCATCGAATCGGCCCACGCGGCCCTGAGCGCGAAGTACGTCCCGAGCACCCGCGGTGATATCAGCGGGGCCAAGTCGTTTGCTACAACTGCTTTGCAGGCGGATTCGGTCGAGCTCTCGACCGCGGCGCAGAAGAAGCTCGCGGCGTCGAAGTCGCTGCTCGAGCAGGCGCACGGGGGCGCAGCCGGTGCGCAGGAAACGCCGGGCGGCGCGGAGGTCTACAGCCGCGCGGACCTCACGAACCTGTTTGCGCAGTGGGGCTCGGCGAAGCCGGGGTCCGAGTACGACTTCAACGAGGACGGGGTGGTGGACGCCCAGGACCTCGCGTCGCTGCTGACCAAGATCGGTCAGGCGAAGCCCGAGCGGGCCAGCGAGGAGAGCCCGGCCTACACGCGTGCGGACATCGACGGTCTGTACGACGCGTGGAACGACGGGAGCGACCCGGCGCGGGGGGTGGACGACCGGTACGACTTTGACGGGGACGGCCGCGTGAACTCGTCGGACCTCGCGGAGCTTCTGGCGCGTCTGAGCAGCACTTAACGCTCTCGGCGTTGACCTCGGGGGCTTTGGCGTCAACCATTGGCGTTGGAGGTCGCCCGAGGCATGGCCGTTCAGATGGAGCTTTCCCGCATCCTGATCCGTGAGCTGACGGACTACCAACTCATCGAGTTGCGTGAGGTCGGGGGCGAGCGGGGGTTCCCCATCGTGATCGGGCTCCCCGAGGCGCAGGCGATCGAGCGCCGCCTCAAGGGGATGCGGGCGCCGAGGCCGCAGACGCACGAGCTGCTGGCGACGGTGATCGAAGAACTCGGCGGGACGCTCGAGGCGATCACGATCTCTGATCTGGACGACCACACCTTCTTCGCGACGCTGAGCATCCGCCTGCCCGACGGCGAGGTGCGCGAGATCGATTCGCGTCCGAGCGACGCGATCGCGCTGGGCGTCGCGACGGACGTCCCGATCTTCGCCGAAGAGCACGTGATCGACGAGGCCCAGCGTGGCGGCGTCTGAGGCGCCGCGCCTGGCCCCGCCGTCGGACCCGTGCGCCCACTCGCGGGCTCGGGTGCTGCCCGAGGCGCCGGCGATCGGCGGGGTGATCAAGGAGCGGGCCGAGGACTTTTTCGTCGAGGAGATCCCGCTGGGCGAGCCCCGCGGGACCGGCGAGTACCTGCACATCTGCCTCGAGAAGATCGGGATGTCCACGACCGAGACCGTGGACCTGCTGTCGTCGCACTTCGGGGTGGCGCGCGGGGATATCTCCTACGCGGGGATGAAGGACAAGCAGGCGATCACGCGCCAGACGCTGAGCGTTCACGGGGCGATGCTCGACCCGGGCAAGGCGGAATCGATCCGCGACGAGCGCGTGCGCGTGATGTGGACGGACCGCCACGACGAGCCGCTGCGCCGCGGGAAGCTGGCGGGCAACCGGTTCGCGATCAAGGTGCGCGGCGTCGAGGCGACGGCGGCGCTGGCGGCGCACAAGGCGCTCTCGGAGCTCGAACGCCGGGGCGTGCCGAACCGGTTCGGCGTCCAGCGGTTCGGCGCACGGCGCAACAACCACGAGGTGGGGCGTCGGCTGCTCGTGGGCGACTACGAGGGCGCGATCGAGCACATGGTGTCGCCGTATGAAGGCGGCGAGCGTCTGGCGGACCACCGGGCGCGGGAGCTCTTTGCGCTGGGCGACCTCGCGGGGGCGCTCAAGACGATGCCGCGCCAGTCGCGGGCGGAGCGCCGGGTGATCGAGGGGCTGGTGGACGGGGCGTCGCCCGAGGAGGCGATCGACTGGATCGACGAGACGCAGCGCCGGTTCTGGATGTCGGCGGTGCAGTCGGCGGTGTTCAACCACGTGCTCGAGGCGCGGGTGCGGGACCAGACGTTCGACACGCTCGTCGAGGGGGACGTCGCGCTGCGTCACACGCGCGACCGGAGCGGGCGCGAGCCGGCGCCGGTTGACGCGGAGCTGCTCGCGGACCCGTCGCTCGAGGCGCGGCTGCGCACGTTCGAGCTCAGCCCGAGCGGGCCGATGTGGGGCCCGGGGATGGCGCGGGCGTCCGGGGCGGTTGATGGGGCGGAGACGCGGGCGCTGGCGGCGCTGGGTCTGACGCTCGCGGACCTGGAGCGCTACGACGCGATCCACGGCGACGATCTGATCCGGGGTTCGCGGCGCGAGCTGCGCGTCCCGGTGACCGAGACGACCGTGGAGGGCGGGGTGGACGAGCACGGGTCGTACGTGCTGTGCGCGTTTGCGCTCCCGTCGGGGGCGTTCGCGACGGTGGTGATGGACGAGATCATGCTGGCGGCGGGGGGTGAGTCGTGAGCGTCGAGCTGGTGTGTTTCGATCTGGGCGGGGTGGTCGTGCGCCTGTGCCGGTCGTGGGAAGAGGGCTGTCTCGCGGCGGGCGTGGAGCTGCGCGATCGGAAGCGGTCGCCCGAGCAGGAGGCGCAGCGCGGCGCGGCGGTGCAGGCGTACCAGCGCGGCGCGCTCACGAGCGACGCGTTCTTCGAGACGGTCGCGGGGACGTTCAACGGCGCGTACACGCCCGAGGAAGTTGAGCGGGTGCACGGCGCGTGGATCCTGCGCGAGTACGAAGGCGTGGGCGGGCTGATCCGCTCGCTCAACGCGTCGGGCGTGCGCACGGCGTGTTTGAGCAACACGAACGACGGTCACTGGCGGATGCTCGAGGGCTGGGACGCCGTCGCGGCGCTGGGTTCGCGTCACGCGTCGCACCTGATGGAACTCGCCAAGCCCGACGAGGCGATCTACCGCGCGTTCGAAGAGCGCGAGGGGGTCTCGGGGGACGCGGTGGTGTTCTTCGAAGACACCCCGGCGAACGCCAACGCGGCCCGTGCGATCGGGTGGCGGGCGGAGGTGGTGGACCCGGCGGAGGAGACGCTGCCGCAGATCGAAGCGCGCTTGCGTGCGCACGGGGTGGCGTGGTGAGCGGCGCGACGGCGGCGGTGCTGTCGATCGGTGATGAGCTGATCGCGGGGGACGCGATCGACACGAACGCGGCGTGGGTTTCGTCGCGCCTACACGATCTCGGGCTGCGGGTGGTCGAGCGCCGGACGGCGCCGGACGACGAGGGCGCGATCGCGTCGGCGCTCACGGAGTTGGCGGGTCGGGCCGGGGTGATCGTGGCGACGGGCGGGCTCGGGCCGACGCCCGACGACCTGACGCGCGCGGCGCTGGCGCGGGCGATGGGGGAGGGCCTTGTCGAAGACGCGGGCGCGGCCGAGGCGATCCGCGCGTGGTTCCTGCGCGCGGGGCGGGAGCTGACGGAGATCAACCTCGTGCAGGCGCTGCGCCCAGCATCGGGCGAGTGCCTCGCGAACGCGCACGGGACGGCGCCCGGGCTGTCCGGGATGATCGGTGAAACCAAGGTCTTTGCGCTGCCTGGTCCGCCGCGGGAGATGCGCCCGATGTTCGAGGGCGCTGTCGCGTCGCGGGTCGGCGGAGGCGAGGCGTGGGCGTCGCGGGCGCTGCACACGTTCGGGCTGGGCGAGTCGGAGGTCGCGCGCCGGCTGGGCGAGATCCTGCTGCGCGATCAGGGGGTCGTGGTGGGGACGACGGCGAGCTCGGGCGTGGTGACGGTTCGCCTGCGCGCGCCGGCGGGGCTCGACGGCGAGCTGCGCGGGGTCGAGGCGCGGGTGCGGGAGCTGCTAAACGGGTACGTCTTCGGAGAGGGCGCGCAGACGCTCGCGGGTGCTGTCTTGGCGGCGCTGCGGGCGCGCGAGCAGACGCTTTCGGTCGCCGAGTCGTGCACGGGCGGGCTGCTGGGATCGCTGATCACGGGCGTCGCGGGGGCATCGGACGTGTTCGCCGGCGGGTGGATCTCGTACAGCGACCGGTTCAAGCGGGACCGGCTGGGCGTTGATGCGACGACGATCGGGACGTACGGGGCGGTGAGCTCGGAGACGGCGCGGGCGATGGCGGCGGGGGCGCTGGCGCGCACCGGCGCGGACCATGCGCTGTCGATCACGGGCGTTGCAGGCCCGGGTGGCGGCTCGGCGACCAAGCCTGTCGGGACGGTGTGGATCGGTCACGCCGCGGCCGGCGGCGAGCGGGAGGAGCGGCTGTTCCGGTTCCCGGGGGACCGCGAGATGGTGCGCACGCGGGCGGCGATGGCGGCGCTGGGCGTGCTGCGTCTTGTGGTGGCGGGGCGTGCGGACGACTCGCTGCTGTGGGAGCGGGAACGCCTGACGTTCTGACGCGGGTTACCAGGCCCGTTCTTCGCCGGGGCGGATCGCGCTCGGGAGCGAGGCGGGGTCGAGGTCTTCGGGGTCCATCGCGGTGAGTGGGGAGATTTCGAGGACGCACTCGGGGGAGCCGTCGTCTGAGCGCGGGACGCTGACGCCGCGGGCTTCGAGCCAGCGTGCGGCGCGCTCGGTCTGGAGGAGCGCGCTGGTGGCGGCCGAGTCGTTCCCACTGGCGTTTTTGATCGGCGCGAACTCGTCGGTGCGGTCGGTCTCGAGGACGAGTGGTTTGGAGGCGAGGGGGAGGGCGTCGAAGACGAACGTCTCGAGCTTGACGCCGTTGGGTTCGCTGGGCTCGACGCGCTGCCCGGTCGCGGGGTCGATGTAGGGGATTTTCTTGTCGGCGCGGTGGAAGGGGAGCGCGAAGCCCCCGGGCGCCTCGTTGAGTCGGCGGACGAAGTCGAGCCCGAGGATGTGGATCGCCGGGTTGCCCGCGTTGAAGCGGAGGTCGCCGGCGTCGTCGCGCTGCTGGGCGAGGTCGGGCGGGAGGTCGGAGTACTCGATCATGCCGAGCTTGCTGTCCTGAAGGCAGAAGACGCCGACCTTCTCGCCGGGCTCGGACTTGGCGAGCATCTTGGAGGACATCTCGGCGGAGGAGTCGGGGGCGCTGGCGTGGAGCCCGAGGAAGACGGGGTCGACGACGCGGACGAGGGGGTTGTCGATCTGGGTGTAGGTGATGTGCTCGACGCCGCGGTCGGCGAGCGCGTCGATGGCGCCCGAGGCGTGGAGCGCTTTGAGGGAGCCGCCGTGCCCGTCGGGATTGGTCGCGGGCTCGTCCTTGTCGGCGAGGAGGATCTTTCCGGTGGCGCGGTCGAAGCTGGGGACGACGCCCTGGTTGAAGAGGAGGACGTTCTCTTCGCCGAGTTCGAGCCAGTTGTGCTCGCGGAAGAAGTCGAGCGTGGCGTCGTGGTTGAGGGGGCTGGTCATGACGCACCAGGGGATGGTGCAGGCGTAGCGCTGGTTGGCGGCGAGGAGCCACTCGGCGAGGCACTGGAAGAGAGGCTTTTGCGTGACGGCGCCGCCGGGGTAGCAGCCCTTGGGGCCGTCGTAGCCGAGGCGCGAGCCCTGCCCGCCGGCGACGGTGAACGCGGCGACCTTGCCTGCGCGGAGGAGGTCTTCGCCGGCGGCTATAGCGGCGTCGCGGTCCCAGGGTCGCTTGGGGGAGTCGGGGTTGCGCGGGTAGTAGGGGGCGGGCTCGATCGCGCCGGTGGGCGTGAAGTCGGGCTTGTTGCGCACGTACTGCTCGACCCACTGGGGGACGCGTTCGAGGTCGAGGGCGCTGAGGCGCGCAACGAGCCGGTCCTGCGCGCTCGCGTCGAGTTCGTCGTGGAACGCGAGGAGGTGGCCTTGTCCGGCGGCTTCGAGTCGGGGGCGGAGATCGGTGAGGGTGGTGGACACGGCGGTCTCTCTCGGTGCGGGGCGCGGGGGTCTGGGTGCCACGATCCGCGGAACGCGCGTCGTGTGGTACGCCCGCGGCACGACGCGCCTTCGGCGGGTCAAGGCACCGTAACGGATGGGGCGGGGGACGCCAGAGTGCGGGCGCGTCGGGCGGGTTATTCGGGGAGCGTGGGCTCGGACCAGTGCCCGCCCTGGTGCCGGACGATGGCGCCGGTCGCGACGTAGATGACCTGCTCGGCGATGTTGCACGCGTGGGAGTTGACGATCTCGAGGCGCCCGGCCATCGCGTGGAGGGCGAAGGCGGCGTCGAGGTTCAGAGCGCCCTCGGAGAGGGCTTTCTGGGCGTCGCGGAGGATGACGCGTTCGAACTCGTCCACGGTTTCGTCGCTGGCGAGGACGCTGCGGGCGAGGGCGGTGTCGAGGTTCTCGAAGCTGCGGACGGTGCTGTGGAGGAGCCCGACGACGCTGTTGGCCATGACGCGGAAGGCTTTGGGGATCTCGTCCTCGAAGCAGGCGAGGGACTCGCGCATCTCGGCGATGTCGACGGCGCCGTCGGCGATGCGCTCGAGCTCGTTGTTGACCTTCACGATGGTCAGGACCATGCGCAGGCGGTCGTCTTCGAGGGCGGCTTCCTCGCGGGCGACCTCGCCCAGGAGTTTGACGGCGGCGCGTTCGACCTCGACGTCCACGCGGTCGATCACGCTGTCGGCGTCGATGACTCTTTTGCAGGCCGCGGCGTCGCGGGCAAAGACCGCTTCGATCGCCTGATCGAGCATGGCGGCGACGCGTCGCCCCTGCTCGCCCATGTCTGCTTTGAGGCGGTCGATGCGCTGGATGTACTCGTCGGGGGTGGCGGCCATCGTGCGGCGCTCCGTTCGGGGAATCCGGGAACGATACACCCCGCGGCGCATCGGGCAACCGGGCCACGCCGATCGGGGGGCGGGGGTATGATCGCCGCCCCGATTCACCCACGCGGAGACCTCCCCATGCCCTTCTCGATCGAGCACGTTCACGCCCGTCAGGTTCTCGACTCCCGGGGCAACCCGACGGTGGAGGTGGACGTCGCGCTCGAAGGGGGCGGGTTCGGGCGTGCGGCGGTCCCCAGCGGGGCGAGCACGGGCGAGCACGAGGCCGTCGAGCTCCGCGACGGCGGGGGCGCGTACGGGGGCAAGGGCGTCCTGAAAGCGGTCGAGAACGTCAACGACACGGTCGCGGGCGAGCTTTTCGGGATCGACGCCCGGGAGCAAGAGGGGATCGACGGGCTGCTGCTGGAGCTCGACGGGACCGCGAACAAGTCCAAGCTGGGCGCGAACGCGGCCCTGGGCGTCTCGCTGGCGGTCGCGAAGGCCGCGGCCGACGGGATGGGCCTCCCGCTCTACCGCTACCTCGGGGGCTCGGGCGCCAAGACGCTGCCCGTCCCCATGCTGAACATCCTCAACGGCGGCAAGCACGCCGACAACACGGTGGATTTCCAGGAGTTCATGATCCAGCCGTGGGGGTTCGACGACTTCGGCGAGGCCCTGCGGGCGGGTGTAGAGATCTACCACGCGCTGCGGAAGGTGCTGGGCGAGCGCGGGCTCTCGACGAGCGTGGGCGACGAGGGGGGCTTTGCGCCGAACCTCAAGACGAACGAGGAAGCGATCACGCTGATCGAGGAGGCCGTCGGCAAGGCGGGGTACTCGTGGGGCGAGCAGATCTTCCTGGCGCTGGACCCGGCGACGAGCGAGTGCTGGAACGAGGCGGCGAAGCTGGGCAAGGAGGGGTACTGCCTCTTTAAGAGCACGAAGGAGATCCTCTCGAGCGAGGGGATGATCCAGATGTGGTCGGAGTGGTGCGGGAAGCACCCGATCCGCTCGATCGAGGACGGGCTCGCGGAGAACGACTGGAGCGGGTGGTCGAAGCTCGTCAGCGAGCTGGGCGACACGGTGCAGCTCGTGGGCGACGACCTTTTCGTGACGAACAAGGATTTTGTGGCGCGCGGGCTGAAGGAGAAGGCGGCGAACTCGGTGCTGGTGAAGGTGAACCAGATCGGGACGCTCAGCGAGACGTTCGACACGGTGCGTCTGGCGACGAGCAACGGCTGGACGGCCGTGATGAGCCACCGCTCGGGCGAGACGGAGGACGCGACGATCGCGGACCTCGCGGTCGCGACGAACTGCGGGCAGATCAAGACCGGGGCGCCGTGCCGGAGCGACCGGAACGCCAAGTACAACCAGCTGCTCCGCATCGCGGAGGAGCTCGGGGACGCGGGCGTGTACGGCTGCGGCTGGCGGAAGTAGCCCCGTTTGTCGGGGCGGATCGGAGCGCCGATGCGGGCGCACCTCGTGCAGTACGACATCGCGTGGGAGTCTCCGCGGGAGAACGCGGAGCGGGTGCGCGCGTTGGTCGCGGTTGCGGGCGTGGCGCGGGGCGATCTGATCGCGCTTCCCGAGATGTACGCGACGGGGTTTTCGCTGAACGTTGAGACGACGGCCGACGACGACGGCGCGCAGGCGAGCGTTCTCCGCGAGCTGGCGGTCGAGACGGGCGCGACGGTGGTGGGGGGGATCACGGTGCGCGGCGAGACGAAGGCGCGGAACCGGGCGATGGTCTTTGGCGCTGACGGCGTGGAGCTGGCGGGCTACGACAAGGTCCACCCGTTCAGCTTCGGGCGCGAGCACGAGGCGTTCGAGGGCGGGGACGCGGTCGTGACGTTTGACTGGGGCGGTCTGCGGGTGTGCCCGGTGGTGTGCTACGACCTGCGGTTCCCGGAGCTGTTCCGGGCGGGGCTCGACGCGGGCGCCGAGGCGTTTGTCGTGATCGCCAACTGGCCCAGCGCGCGGCACGAACATTGGCGGACGTTGCTGCGGGCGCGGGCGATCGAGAACCAGGCGGTGGTGCTGGGGGTGAACCGGTGCGGGTCGGATCCGTTCCTGGGGTACGAGGGCGGTTCGGAGGCGCTGGACGCTGAGGGCGTGGCTCTTGGGACGCTCGGGGGCGCTGAGGGCGTGCTGAGCGTTGAGGTCTCTCCAGAGGCGGTGCGCCGCTGGCGGGGGGCGTTCCCCGCCTGGCGGGATAGAAGGCTCCCAGGCGGCTCTGGCGGCCCGCAGGGCCGATAGGGTTGTGGGTTGCTGCCCCGCTGGCGGGTTGGGCGGGAGGGAAAGTCGGGTTCTTCCGAATTTGAGGCTTGACTGAGGGTCGAGGGTCGCTAGTCTCAGGGTGTTGAGTAGTGCGCGGCCTGCAACAGGCCCGGACTGCACGAGGAGAGGGAAGACCTCCTCGACATCTAAAGAAGCGGGCGGAGCCCGCATGAAACGGTTGACTCCTCCGTGGTTTGCTGCGGTGTCTATGGCGCAATGCCGGTGACCCACAGCGACAAAGAGCCACGGATTCCCTGTGCCCGCTTCACCTGCGCTAACGCTCGGGTGAAGCGGTTCAAGGCGGATTGGAGAATCCGCCGAGAGCGAGTGGTTTGTTGAGCACTCGCAGGAAGCAAAAGAGGCCCTGAGGCCTCTGGTTATCGGTTTTTCGCAAGAGGGAAGCGAAACCGCTTATTTTCGTGCGCTTATGGCTTGACATGCGATGGCATGAAACATTATCCTATGGTTCATCGGTCGTTTGCACAGGGCGGCCGAGTCCTACCCACCACGCGGTGCTCGGAGACGGGCCCGGCGTGGTTTCAGGGACGCTTCGGCGTTCGACAATCTGCCACACGGAGGAGTCACGCCGCGGCCTGGGAATACCGGACCCCGGCGTTTTCTTTTTTTGCGTCATCGGTTGATAGGAACGCGGATGAATCGGCTAGGGCGCGAACCGAACTGGTGCTAGCTTTGGGGCAGGGCAGGGCCGCTCGGACGGCTGGCCGTGAAGTCCTCTAGAGAAGAGAGAGTTTCCATGATCTATGGCGTTTCAAAGCGGGCCGTGCTCGCGGTGTGTGCGGTGGTTGGTGTGTGCGCTGGCTCGGCGAGCGGCGGGGCGGTCCTGCAGCCGGCGGCGGTGACGACGGCGTCTCCCGAGTTCCAGCCGATCAGCAACACGATCTCCCAGGCGGGCCTCGAGACGCCGTACGTGCCCCTGGTGACAGACTTCGATTCGTACGTTCCCGCGACGTCGTTCCCCGGCGCGATTGAGACGGCGTGGGACAGCGCGGGCAGTTTTCCGTACATCGCGAGCTTCGATCTCGGCGGGTGGTACGACATCGATGGCTTCGCGGTGTGGCAGTACAACTTCAGTTCCGGCGTGCGCGAGTATGAGCTCTACACCGACGACGACATGGACTACCACAACGGGGCGACGCAGCTCGGCGGGACGTTCATCGCGGCTGACACGTTCGCCTCCGGGTCGATCGCGCGGTTCGAGCAGGTCCAGACCCGGTACGTGCACTTCCGTGCGCTGAACAATCACGGGCAGCCGAACGTGTTGCGGATCGGCGAGTTCGCGTTCCGCGGCGTGGACCCGATCCCGTGCGAGGGGGAGGTGCTGTTCTCGCAGCCGCCCAACGGCGTGTTCTCGTGGCCTTCGGACCGTGGGAGTGACTTCATCACCGGGCGCATCTTTGAGCAGGCGGACTCCGTGGAGCTGGCGCAGGACTCAGCGATCGACCACGTGAGATTCTGGGGCTTGATTTCGTCTACGGCGCTCTTGGACGACTTTGAATTCCGCGTGTTCGCCGACGACGGGGGGAAGCCCGCCGCATCGCCGATGCAGACCGCACGGTTTGCCCAGAAGTCACGCGGGTATGTCAACATCGATTCGCGCTTTCTCAACGAGTACACCGCGACGCTGAATCCCGGGATCTACCTGCGCGCGGGGGAGACGTACTGGGTGTCGATCGTGAACGACACAACCAGCTTTCCCTCAGATTGGTGGCGCTGGACGGATAGCTTGACGCTCGACCTCGAGCATTTCACGCGGGAAGTGAACGGCAACAACGTCTGGGAGGACAGGGGGGGGTACGGTCTCGCGTTTGAGCTGTGCGGGACGCGTCTCGGGGGCGACGACTCCTGCCCGGCGGACTTCAACAACGACGGCGTGGTGGACTCGTCCGATCTCGCGGACATCCTTGCCGCGTGGGGTGCGTGCCCGTGATGGGAGGAAAATTCGTAATGCGCGTAGGTGTGTGTGCGTTGGTTGTTTTCACGGGCGCTTCGGCGTTCGGGGAGTCCGGCGGCGGGCTGGAGGCCTGGGGCGATGCGGCGTGGTCCGCGGGCGGTTCGCCCGAGGGGTGCGTGAGCGCGGCGCAGCGCGCGGAGGTGCAGGAGGCGATCCGCGCCTTTGAGACCGCGCAGGAAACGGCGCGGGGGACCGGCGCGCCGGAGCTGTTCCGGTTCTACCCGCAGGCGGGGACGCTGTACCGCGACCTCTTCCACAACAACTATGTGGACGTCGACGTCCACACGGCGGGCGTGCTGGACTTCGCGTGCACGAACCACGCGTACAACGGGCACCGCGGGCACGACAGCGATCTGCGCTCGTTCGCGGAGCAGGACATCGGCGTGCCGGTGTACGCGGTTGACGACGGGGTGGTCGTGGCGCGCCACGACGGGGAGTTTGATCGGAACACGCAGGCGAACGGGCAGCCGGCGAACTACGTCGTGGTGCAGCACGCGAGCGGGATCACGACGCGGTACTGGCACCTGAAGAACGGGTCGGTGCTCCCGGTGTCGGGGCAGCCCGTCGAGCGGGGCGAGCAGCTCGGGCTCACGGCGTCGAGCGGCAACAGCACGGGGCCGCACCTGCACTTTGAGGTGCAGAGCTTGGGTGGGTCGGCGTACGAGACGATGAGCGGGCCGTGCAACCCCGAGGCGTCGGGGTGGGCCGAGCAGTGGGAGATCGATCGCGGGTTCCTCGTGCGCGACTTCGGGTTCGTGCGCGGGCGGATCGGCGACTTTTACGACGGGCCGCCGGACGCGTTCCCACGCTCCAACCACGTGGACTTCAGCGACACGATCGTCTCGTACTGGATGCAGGGGCTGAACATCCCCGCGGACTCGACGTACCGGTTCCGTTTCATCGCGCCTTCGGGCGGGGTGGGGTTCGACTCGGGCGAGCGGTTGCTCGGGTTCACGCAGGGGGCCGAGTACCGGAGCTTCTGGGCGTCGTGGAACTGGTCGGTCGCGGGGATGCGCAGCGAAGCGGGCGAGTGGACGGTGCGGGTGGACTTTAACGGCGAGCGCGCGGTGGAGATCCCGGTGCGGGTGTTCGAGACGGCGCAGCTGCCGCATCTGGTGAACCGCCCGCCCGCGCCGGTGACGGCGACGATCGAGCCCGCGTCGCCGGCGCCCGACGACGTGCTGTGGGCGCGGATCGCTCCCGATCTGGTGCACGACGACCCGGACTTCGACACGGTGCGCTACATGTACGCGTGGAAGGTCAACGGTGAGACGGTGCGCGAGGTGGTGTCGGCGGCGCACTCGGACGCGCTGCCCGCGTCGTACCGGGGGCCCGGCGACGTCGTGACGTGCGACGTGTCGGCGAGCGACGGGGTGTGCCCGGGGGACGTGACGGGCGACCGGGTGGTCGACCGGGTGGACCTTGCGGTGATGATGAACGCGTGGGGATCGAGCGAGCTCGACCTGACGGGCGACGCGGTGGTCGAGGCGTACGACCTCGCGGTGCTGCTGGCGGGGTGGGGGGCGTGCCCGTAACGCGCGCCGGTCGGGTCGGTCTTAGCTGACCGTCCGGTCGATCTCTTCGAGCGCCGTGTGTCCCTTGACCGCGAGCTGCCAGCCGGACTGCTGGAGCGTGGTGAAGATGTCGCCCGCGATCGCTTCCTTCATGGCCTGGATGGTGGGCTTGTTGAGGACGACGTCGCGGAGCTCGTCGTTGAACTCGAGCATCTCGTAGACGGCCTGGCGCCCGATGTAACCGGTTTTCAGGCAGCGTTCGCAGCCGACGGGTCCGTAGGTTTTGCTGACGCCCTGGGCGTAGCGCCCCATTTTGGTGGCGACGCCGGGCTTGAGGGCGATGGGCTGCTTGCACTCGGGGCAGAGCGAGCGGACGAGGCGCTGGGCGACGACGAGGTTCATCGAGTTGGCGACGAGGAAGGGTTCGACGCCGAGATCGAGGAGGCGGAAGATCGAGCTGATGGTGTCCTTGGCGTGGACGGTGGAGAAGACGAGGTGCCCGGTCATGGCGGCGCGCATCGCGGTGCGCGCGGTCTCTTCGTCGCGGATCTCGCCGACGAGGATGACGTCGGGGTCCTGCCTGAGGACGGAGCGGAGCAGGGCGTTGAAGTCCTTGCCGTGCTGGTCGTCGACGGGGATCTGGGTGACGCCGTCGAGGGCGTACTCGACGGGGTCTTCGATGGTGATGACGTTGCGCTGCTCGCGGTCGATGGCGCGCATGCAGTTGTAGAGCGTGGTGGTCTTGCCCGAGCCGGTGGGCCCGCTGACGAGGACCATGCCCTGCGAGGCGGCGCAGACGCCGCGGATGCGTTCGAGCATGTGGGGGGAGAGGCCGAGCTCGCCGAGGGCGCAGGGGGCGTTGCGGAGGTCGAGGACGCGGAGGACGAGCTTCTGCCCCTGCATGGCGGGGGTAAAGCTGGCGCGGTAATCGACGCGGCGGTCGCCGAAGCGGGCGGAGAAGTGCCCGTCCATGATGGCGTCGCGCCCGGTTTCCTTGATGTGGCACGCGGTGCGGATGAGCCCGAGCATGAGGCGGGCGACGTCGGGGGGGAGCTGGGCGATGGTGATCATCTGCCCGTCCACGCGCACGCGGATGACGGCGCTGGATTCTCTGGGCTCGATGTGGATGTCCGTCGCGCGGGAGCGGGCGGCGAGGAGGAGGCTGAGCTTGACGGCCACGGCGCCGGGGGCCTTGCCCTGGAGCGCGGTGGATACCTGCCCCGAGGCGTCGATCACGTTGATCTTGTGGTGGTCGAGGGTGTGATCCTCGGGGAGCTGGTCGATGGTCTCGACGATGGTCTTGACCCACTCGCTGCTGGCGGCGGCTCCACCGGAGGGGGCCGATCGGGCCGGGCGGTCCGAGCCCAGGCGGGTGCGCATCAGCTCGCTGTTGGCGGGCTTTTGAACGACGCGGTAGCGGAACTCGTGGGCGCCCACCTTGATGACGTCGCCGCTGGCGAGGACCTGGTCGCTGACTTTCTGGTCGTTGACGTTGGTGCCGTTGCGGCTGCCGAGGTCGCGGACGCGGAACACCCCCTTTGAGGCGGGTTCGACCACGCAGTGGTACCGGCTGGCGAGATCGTCCTCGAGCACGATGTCGTTGCTGGGGTGGCGTCCGATCTGGACGGCCCGGTCACGGAGCGCAACACGCCGGTCCTCAGCGTCCACGCTTTCGAGAAAGAAGTTCGCCATGGGGTGCAGGCTAACGGGAATCGGCGGGGGGACAAGGGAGGAGGGGCCTTTGCAGCCTCGTACGGCTGGTTGGGGGGCGTTGGGCTCGGCCGGCGGCGGCTCGTCCTGGGGCCGCGCGTCGATCCGGCCGATGCTGTCTGAGATGTGCGAGGTGACGGCGCACCCGGCTGTGGTTGTAAGTGTTGCATGGTTAATGAGATTTCAGCGTTTCGGGTGTGTATGTACGGTTGCGGGTAGTAACCCAAATAGGTGGTTCTAAGAAGACGCCGCGGGGCGTCAACTGTGGTTTGGGGTCGGGGCGTTCTTGGCTCTAGTCCAGTGTGCTGGAAGCCGACAGTCGTAGGGTGGCATCCGCGCTCGGCGCGAGATCGGCGGCACCGTGGCCTACACGCCCAGCATCCTGCTCGTCGTCGATCCGAGTCGTGACACGCTCGGCGCCCGGCTCGAGTCGCTGGGCGCGAGCGTCACCTCGGACGGCTTGCTTGCGGACAGTTCCTCGGCGCACGCGTGTGACGCGGTGGTGGCGGACGCCGGCGCACTCGAGGCGGGGCGCACGGCGGCTGAACGCGCCGGCGGCGGGACGGCGTTGATCGCCCTGGTCAGCGACGCGCACGAGGAGCGCGCGTGCATGAATGCCGGGGCGGAGGCGTGTGTCCGCTGCGACGCTGGCGACCACGGCGCTCGCTTGATCATGGAGATGCTCGCGCGCCGGCGTGCCGAGCGCCAGGCGCAGCGGGGCGCAGAGGAACTCGAGGAGTTCCTGTACGTGGCGTCGCACGATATGAACGCGCCATTGATCTCTGTGCTCGGCTACCTGACGCACACGCGGTTGGCGCTCGAGGCGGGCGATTCCGCGGGCGCGGGTGAGTTTGCGGCGCTCGCGGAACAGGAGGCGATGCGGCTTTCTGAACGGATCGAAGGGTTGCGTGCGCTCAGCCGAGTAACGCTCGGGCGGGAGCCCGCGACAGACCTGGATCTGGGTGAACTGACGGAACGCGCGTGGGCGATGGTGACCAGCCGGCGTGCGGGGGGGCGGGTCGAGCTGTGCGTTGAGCCGGGGCTCCCGACGCTGCGCGGGGAGGAGCACACGCTGCGGGCGCTGCTCGAAGCCCTGCTCGAAAACGCCTTCGTTCATGGGTGTGCGGGCGGGGGCGGGGCGGTGCGCGTCGGGTCGCACGAGCGCGAGGGCGAGACGGTGTTTACGGTCAGCGATCCGTCGGGGGAGCTCGACGCGAAGCACCATGAACGGGTGTTCGGCTTGTTTATTCAGGTACGGAAAGAGACGGGGTGCGGGGTCGGGCTGGCGGTCGCCCGTCGCGCCGCTCAGTTGTACGGCGGGCGGGCGTGGATCGAGGCGGGGGAACCGGGCGGGTGCCGGGCGTGTTTCACGTTGCCGGGTTGTGTGTCGGGCGCGCGAGTCGTCGGGACGTAAGAAGCGCTGCGCCCCCCGCGCGGGGTATTGGAATCTCATACCGCGGCACGGCGTTCTTTTCTTTTTGTGCGCTGCCTGTATTCGTTGCGGCTCTGTTGATCCGAAGATATGATTGCTGGAATTAGTTTAAGAAAGTTAGGTGACCCGTGAGCGGTGCGGACTCGAGGCCGCGGCGTGAAGAGCTCGCCGCAGATAATGCGAATACAGGGTGGCAGTGGTTCCCGAGCCGCTTGCGTACGCGGACGTCGTTCGCGTTTGTCACGCTTGTGTTACTCGCCCTTATTGCGGTGACTCTCTTCATTGCTCTCGCGGTCCGCGAGACGGTCCTCGATCGCGAGCTTGCGCTTCGCCAGGCGAGCACCGACATGGCCCTCAGCGCCCTCGGGTCGCACGCGCATGGTGCACGCCAGGACGTCCTGGCGCTCGCGCGTTCTCCGGTCGCGAGCGATCTTCTGCGGGGTCGGATCGATCCCTCACTCGGGGGGGCGTACCCCCGGGGCGAGCAGGTGCTGATCGACCACATCTTGGGGATGGTGGAAACGAAATCCGCTTACCGACAGTGCCGGCTGATCGATGCCCAGGGTCTTGAGGCGTTGCGGATCGAGCGGGACGGTGAGCAGGGAACGGTGGACATCGTCGGCGGGGAGGACCTTCAAGACAAAGGGCTCCGCGACTATGTCCGGGAGACGCTCGCCCTCGAGGAGGGCGAGGTGTACGTCAGCGCGATCGAGCTCAACCGGGAGTTCGGGCGGGTCGAGGACCCGTCCTGGCCCGTCCTCCGGATCGCGAGCCCGATCTGGAGCGAGTCGCTCGATCGGGCGGTGGGGCTCGTGATCCTGAACGTGGACATGACCTCCGCGTTTGCCGAGCTGCGCCAGGTGGCGGTGCACGGGCAACGGCTGTTCCTTGTCAACGAGCGGGGTGAGTTCCTGCTGCACCCGGATCGCGAGCGGGAGTTCGGGTTCGAGTACGGGCGCCCGCTCGGTGTCGAGGACGAGTTCCACACGCCGCTGCGCGACCTGCGCACCGCGCAGATCGACGGCGCGGACTACATCTTTACGCTCTCGCGCGGGCAGCTCGCCTCGGGCCCGCGGGTCACGCTGCTCATCGCGCACCTGTCGGAATCGGTCCTCGCGCCGGCGGCGGTGGTGGTGCGGGCGAGCGCGATCGCCGCGATCCCGGTGCTGCTCGCGAGCCTGGTGGTCGCGCTGTTGCTCTCGCGGTCGCTCGCGCGTCCGATCGAAGCGCTGACCGCCGCGGCGCGCTCGCGTTCGGGCAGCGACCGGTTCGCGGTCCCGCCCGGGAGCAGCGAGGAGATCGTCGTCCTCTCTGAAGCGCTCAGCCAGATGATGGAGGAGGTCGCCGCGAACGCGTCGTCGCTCAAGCGCGAGATCGGCGAACGCCAGCTCGCCGAGGAGCGGTTCCGGCGCGCGGTCGAGGGCTCGCCCAACGGGATCCTGCTCACGGACGCCGCGGGGACGATCATGCTCGTGAACGCGGAGATCGAGCGGCTCTTCGGGTTCGACCGGAACGAGCTGCTCGGGCAGTCGGTCGAGTGCCTGATCCCGCCGTCGATGCACGCGAAGCACGAGGAGCACCGCGCCGCGTTCCACGCGAAGCCGACGCAGCGGCAGATGGGGGAGGGGCGCGATCTCTTCGGGGTGCGCAAGGACGGCGAGCTCGTCCCGGTCGAGATCGGGCTCAACCCGCTCGACACCCCCGAGGGCGTCATGGTCCTGGCGACGATCGTGGACATCACCGAGCAGCGCAAGGCCAAGGACCGGCTGAGCTCCTACGCGGCCCGCCTCGAGCAGAGCAACGCCGAGCTCGAACGGTTCGCGTACGTCGTGTCGCACGACCTCAAGTCGCCCCTGCGCGGGATGGCGAACGTCGCGTGCTGGCTCCTTGACGATCTCGAGAAGATCGTTGACGAGGAGGCCCGCGAGAATCTGTCCTTGATGGTGGATCGCGCCGACCGGCTGACCCGGCTCATCGACGGGATCCTGCAGTACTCCCGCGTCACGCGCCAGGCGATCGACCCGAAACCGCTCGACAGCGGGGCGGTCATCGCGGGGGTGATCGAGTCGCTGGACCACTCCGACGAGGTCAGCGTCCGGACCGAGGGGGCGTTCCCGGAGATCGTCTACGACGAGACGCAGTTCCAGCAGGTGCTGCTGAACCTGATCGACAACGCGATCCGTCACTCGGCCCGCCCCGCGGGCGAGGTCGTCATCTCGTGCGAGGAAGTTGACACGGCCTGGAGGTTTTCCGTGCGAGACAACGGCGAAGGCATCGAGAAGCGCCACTTCGAGCGCATCTTCGGTTTGTTCCAGACGCTCTCGACGAGCTCCGAGGGACGGGCGGCGGGCATCGGGCTCACGATCGTCAAGCGGATCGTCGAACGAAACGGCGGCGAGGTCGAGGTGCGCTCGCTCGTGGGCAAGGGCGCCGAGTTCCGGTTCTCGGTCCCCTTCGCGGCGCCGGTCTCGAACGTGCACGCGATCCTGGCCGCAGGGAGCACGACATGAGTGAGATGCTGACGAGCACCGAGCCGGTGCTGCTGGTTGAGGACGACCTGCTGGACGTCAAGAGCGTGCGCCGCGCGTTCAAGATGAACGGGGTGACGAACCCGCTGCACGTGGCGACCAACGGCGAGGAGGCGCTGGAGTACCTCCGCTCGCGCGTGAGCGAGGCGAGCGATGGCGAGCCGTCGTTCCCGCGGCTGATCCTGCTGGACATCAACATGCCCGTGATGAACGGGCTTGAGTTTCTCGTTGCGTACAAGAGCGACGACGCGTTCAAGCACATCCCGGCGGTCGTGCTGACGACCTCGACCGAGGAGCACGACCGGCTGGAGTCGTACCGCAACGGGATCGCTGGGTACATCGTCAAGCCTGTGGACTTTGAGGCCTTCCGTGAAGCGATCCGGCGCTTCGATCGGTACTGGGCCATTTGTGAGTTGCCATAAGGGGATCTGGTATGCCCAAGCGCGAGACCGAACAGGACGACACGCCCCGAACACTCGAAGGCGCACCGGGAGCGCCCGAGAGGACGGGCGCACGGCCCAAGTACGTGGTCTGTGTCGGCGCGTCCGCGGGCGGGCTCGAGCCGGTGCAGCAGTACTTCGGCGAGATGCCCAACGACACGGGCGCCGCGTTCGTGCTCGTGCTGCACCTCTCGCCCGACTTCAAGTCGATGATGCCTGAGCTGCTCGCGAAGCACACCACGATGCCCGTGGCGACGGTCGAGCAGGACACGGAGCTGACGCCGAACGCGATCCACCTCATCCCGCCGAGGAAGAACATGGTGATCTCGGAGGGGCGGCTGCGCCTCACGGATCAGGACCGCGCGCCGGGGCACGCGGTGAACTCGCCGATCGACATCTTCCTTCAGTCGCTCGCGGAAGACCGGGGCCCGAACGGCATCGGCGTGATCCTGTCGGGCACGGGCAGCGACGGGTCCCGCGGGATCGAGAACCTCAAGGATTCGGGCGGGTTCGTGCTCGTCCAGGACCCGGGCTCGGCGAAGTTCGACGGGATGCCCGTCAGCGCAATGCTCACGCGCATCGTGGACCACTGCGCCGAACCGAAGAAGCTCGCGACGATCACCGCCGACCTGATCCTGCGCCGGATGCCGGGCGTCGAGAACCTCTCGGAGGACCCCGAGCGGCTGGACGATCACGCGCTCGCGGTGGTCGAGACGCTCAAGCACGTGACCGCGGTGGACTACCGGTACTGCCGCGAGTCGATGCTGATGCGGCGCGTCAGGCGACGCATGGCGCTGATCGGCTCGGCGACGGTGCCCGACTACATCGAGTACCTGCGCACCAACACCGAGGAGGTGCGCCGTCTGGGCGAGGACCTGCTCATCGGTGTGACCTCGTTCTTCCGCGACCCGCTGGCGTTCGAGTCGCTCAAGCGCCACGTGTCGCGCCAGATCGCCAGCCGCACGCTCTCGGACCCGTTCCGGGTGTGGGTGCCCGCGTGCTCGACGGGGCAGGAGGCGTACTCGATCGCCATGATGCTGACCGAGGCGATGGAGGCGACGGGGCGCCAGCTGCAGGTGAAGATCTTCGCGACCGACCTCGATCAGGACTCGCTCGCGACCGCCAGCACCGCCGTCTACAGCGCGGCGGCGACGCAGGACATGAGCTCGGCGAGGCTGGCGCAGTATTTCATCGCCACCGACGGCGCGTTCAAGGTGCGCCAGTCGCTGCGGGACATGGTCATCTTCGCGCGCCAGGACATCGTCGCCGACCCGCCCTTTACCAAGATCGACCTCGTCAGCTGCCGCAATTTCCTGATCTACGCGAAGACGCCGGCGCAGGAGCACGTCCTGAGCAAGCTGCACTTTGCGCTGCGGGTCGGTGGGACGCTGTTCCTCGGCTCGGGGGAGTCGCTCGGGAAGCTGGACGCGGAGTTCGAGACCCAGGACCTCTCCGCGAAGGTCTACAAGAAGACGCGCGAGGCGAACCTGCACCTCTCGCGCGCGAGGTTCGGGCCCGCGCCCCACACGTCGATGATGCACGTTCCCGAGACCAAGCGGTCGGGGAGCGACGGCTCGGGCGTCCTGCGCGCGGTCGCCGAGACGCTGGCGTCGGTCGACAACCGGACGGTCGCGCTGCTCGACAGCGACGGGACGCTCCTTGACGTCATCGACGACCCGCTCAAGGTGTTCCGGGTGTCCAAGGGGAACCCCACGACGGACACGATGCGCCTCGTCGGCGAGCACGTCGCGACCGCGATCGCGACGGGGCTCCACCGCCTGCGCGCCGGCGAGAACGAGGTGGTCTACGCGGTCATCGACGACCAGCCCGACGACATCGGGCGCCTCAACGTGCGCTTGCGTTCGGCTCAGGCGGGCCATGGCGGCGCGCCGCTCGTGCTGTTCATCGTAGACGCCGCGAGCGACCAGTCGGCGTTCATCGAGCCTACGGAGTCCGACGAAACCTCCGCGCGACAGATCACGCAGCTCAAAGCCGAGCTCCTCCAGACGCGCGAGAGCTTGCAGGCGAGCATCGAGGAACTGCAGACGTCCAACGAGGAGCAGCAGTCCACCAACGAGGAGTTGGTCGCCGCGAACGAGGAGATGCAGTCCACGAACGAGGAGCTCCTCTCGGTCAACGAGGAGCTCTCGACGGTGAACCTCGAGTACCAGAAGAGCAACAAGCAGCTCGAGATCCTGGCCGCCGACCTCGACAACCTCCTCACGAGCACCAAGATCGGGACGATCTTCCTCGACAACCAGCTGCTCATCCGCAAGTTCACCCCGACGGTCTGCGGAATCATCAAGCTGGTCGAGCACGACATCGGGCGCTCGATCGATCACTTCAAGCAGCACCTGCCCCCCAGCCTCCCGGCGTTGATCAACGACGTCGTCGATACCGGCGTCCCGTCAGAAGAAGAGTTCCGCGGGCCCGACGAGCGCTGGTACCTCGTGCGCGTGCTCCCGTACATCGGGAGCGACCACGTGCGCACCGGCGTGCTGCTGACGTTCGTCGACGTCGCCGCGCTCAAGAACGCCGAAGAGACCATGCGGATGATGAACGAGGGGCTCGCGTCGGCCAACCGGCTGCTCTCGGAGCAGCGCGAGGAACTCGAGGACCTGTTCTCTATCGTCGCCCACGATCTCAAACGCCCCGTGCTCTCGCTCGACGGGCTGCTGAAGCTCGCCGACAACGGCACCGAGGAAGAGCGGCGAGAGCGCATCGGGCGAGCGATCGAAGAGGTCGCGCGGATGCGCCGGATGCTCGTGGATCTCGAGCAGATGGCCGCCGTGACCCGGCGTCAGGTGAACTACGCGACGGTCGACGTGAAGGCGTGGCTGACCAAGCTCGTGGACCGGTTCCAGGACCGCGCGACGGAGAAGGGCGTCAGGCTCAACTGCATGTGCGACCAGCGCACGGCGCACCTGCCGCTCGCGGCGGTCGAGGAGATCGCGATCAACCTCATCGAGAACGCGATGAAGTACGGGTGCACCGAGACGGACCCGCAGATCGATATCTCCTGCGAGCTCATCGGGCGGCACTTCCGGCTCGCCGTCCGCGACAACGGCAAGGGGATCGCGCCGCACAACCACGACAAGATCTTCGAGCCCTTCCGCCGCCTCGACGCCGACCTCGCCGACGGATCGGGGATCGGGCTCGTCGCGGTGCGCCGCATGCTCAACCGCGTCGGCGGCTCGGTCGAACTCGACTCCGACGTCGGGCAGGGCGCGAAGTTCGCGGTGAGCGTCCCGGTCGAGGGGCGCCCGGTCGAGCGAGGGATCCTCCGCGTCCTCGTCGTCGAGGACGACCCGCTGGACGTCAAAATCACGCTCCGTTACCTCGGCTCCGAGCACAAGGCGACCGTGGTGCGATCGCTGGCCGAGGCGATCGACCGTGTCGAGAAAGAGCCCTTCGACCTGGTCCTGCTCGACCTCTCGCTGGAAGACGGGCACGGGTTCCGCCTGGTGGCCCGTCTCAACGAGCTGCACCTGGACATCCCGGTCGTTGTCCTCAGCGGGCAGGCCGAGGGGATCGCCCAGGAGGCGATGCTGACCAGCGTGAGCGGTTTTATCGAGAAGGGCGACCTCTCCAGCGAGATTCTGCATAAGCGCATAGCCGAGGCGATCGAGCACATCGAGGAAGGCGCTGCAACAAGCCCCGTCTGACAGTACGATTCTGGGGATGACAGAGCCGTTGAAGCTACTCCTTGTCGACGATGACTCGTCGTTCGCCTTCCTCGCCCGTTCAGCCCTCGAAATGGCGGTCTCGCCGGAGACGCCGTACACCCTTACGGTGCTCGAGGACGGTCAGTACGCGGTCGACTACATCCTCGGCGTCGGTGAGTACGCCGACCGCATCCGCCACCCGCTGCCGCACCTGGTGCTGCTCGACCAACGCATGAACCTGATGGACGGCGCGGACGTGCTGCGCGAGCTCAAGGGCCACGACGTCGGCCGCTCGATCCCGATGTGCATCATGAGCACGTCGGACCAGACGAAGCAGAAGCAGAAGTCCTACGAGCTCGGCGCGACGTTCTGCATCACCAAGCCGCTGAAACTCGAAGATCTCGCCGCGAAGCTGAAGCTCGTCGTCGAGTTCGCCACCCAGGTGCTCGAGCTGCCGCGCGTCGGCTAGCGCGCGTGCGGCCTACGCCGCGATACGCAGCGGTTCTGCCGGGACGCGGATCGACCCGAGGATCTCATCGGTCGGGAACGGGCGCTCCCACACCCCGCCCAGCTCGGTCGCGAAGCGGAACGAGTTGTCGCCGCGCGTCTTCGAGGCCTTGTGCGACGCTTGCTCCAGGCGATCGACCCATGCCGACGGGTCCTTCGACGGGCCCGCGACCAGGACCTCGCGCTCGCCGAGGATGCGGACGAGGTCGTTCGTTCGGCATGTGGCTTTCAGGAACTCCCCGATGGAGTCGGCGCAGGCGCCGGCGCCGGGGGTGCAGCGGAGCATCGCGAGGGGCTGCGTTTCGTATTTCGAGTCCAGATGATGGAGATAGGCCTGCATCAGGGCTTTGGGGCGCGCCTGCGGCACGATCATCGAGAAGCGGCTGCCATCGCCGAGCTCGCTGGCGACCTCGAGACGCCCGAAGTTAATCGTGACGAGCTGCGTGGCGATCGAGAGCCCGAGCCCGAACCCCTTGGTCCGCGCGTGCTCGTCGTTGGGCGCTTGCTTGAAGCGATCGAAGATCAGGGCGAGGTCTTCCTGCGCGATCCCCGGCCCGGCGTCCACCACCGTGAACCGCACCCAGCAGGGCTCGAGGACCTCGGCGACGACCCGGACCGCGGTCCCGGCGGGCGAGAACTTGACCGCGTTCCCGATGATGTTCGTGAGCACGCGCTCGGCTTTGAAGGGGTCGACGAAGATGTCGGGGAGCCCGTCGGGGAGGTCGCTCTCGAACGTCACACCCTTGGATCGGGCGCGGGACTTGGCCATCGGCGCGATGTCGCCGAGGAGCTCGGCGGGCGAGACGGGTCGGCGGTCCAGACGCAGGAGCCCGGCGCGCAGCTTGGTGCTGTCGAGGAAGTCGTCGATCATCCCCGCGAGCTGGTCCGTCGCGCGGTCGACGTACCGCAGATGCTCGGCCTGCTCGTCGGTCACCGGGCCGGCGAGCCCGTCGCTGATGATCGACGCGAACTCCTTGATGACCGCGATCGGCGTGCGGAAGTCGTGGGCGACGTCGTCAACGAAGTCGTGTGCGGCCTGCGTGGTCGCCTTGAGCTGTTCGTTGTTGTACGCGAGCTCGCGGTTGGCCCGGCGCAGCTGCACGGAAAGATCGCTGACCGTCTGCGCGAGGCGGTGACGACGGAGGCACTCCTTGATCGAGTGCGCGAGGTACGTCCCGTCCGTCATCGCGTTGGCTTTGTTGAGGTAGTCCGCCGCTCCCTGGCGGAACGCGCCGACCGCGATCTGCTCGCTGCCGCAGGAGGTGGTCACCAGCATCGGGCCGTAGTTGCCGCGGACGAAGTCCGGGAGCCAGTCGAGCGCCGTCGTCCCGTCGAGCTGGTAGTCGCAGAGGCTCACGCAGGATCGGGTCTCGCCCGTCAGCGAGGCCAGCGCCTCGGCGGGGTCGGAGAAGCACGAGATTTCAACAGCTTCTGAGAGCGTGGGCGCGATCGCCTCGACGCCCTTGCGCAGGAGATCGGCGTGGGACGCGTTGTCGTCAATAATCACTACAAGAAGAGTTTCCTGTCTATTCGGGGCACTCATCGTGGTCGCTCCCATCTTCCAATTGTCATCGACGCAACCGGCCCCGCAGTGCAGTCTGACTTGCCCCCCTGCGCGCGCGAGAACGCCCCCTCAACCGGGGAGTCCCGCCGGGGAGAGCGTGAGGCAGCGAATTTATCGGCGTGCGGCCCGTTACGACCGTGCCCCCAGAACCGGTGGGGGGCGGGCGCTAGGCGGCTTCCTGCGCGACGAGCCCGAACTCGCGCTCGAGGATCGGCTTCAGCCGGTCCCACACGTGGTTCCCCTTGCGCACGAAGTGGGCGCCGGCCCGCTGGGTGCGCAAGCGCGTCTCGGGGCTGGCTTCCCCGGTGAGCATGACGATGCGCGTGGACTTCAGGCGCTCGTCCTGCATGAGCTGCTCGCAGATCTCCAGCCCGTTGCCCGAGGGCATGAGCACGTCGAGGACAATCAGATCCGGAACAGCGTCCGTCGCCGCCCGGACCGCCTCGCGGAGATCGGTAAACGCCATCGTCTCGAGCCCCAGCGCCTCGCAGCGCTTGGCGAGCGCCGAGAGCATGCCAGAGTCATCGTCGACCAGCATCACGGTTGGGTGGTGCATCGTGGGTCCTCCTCAGATGCTGGGGATCTCGATCCGTTCCTCGTGCAGCGCCTGGCGCACGCACTTGACGAGCTCGCCGCTCTCGAACGGCTTACCGAGGAAGCTGAACGCCCCGTGCTGGTGCGCCAGCGCCCGCAGGCTCGCCGTGTTCTCGCCGGAGATGATGATCAGCGGAACGGGCGGGACGTCCTCGTTGTTGCGCAGCCGCTCGAGAACGCTGAAGCCGTTCCCAGCGGGCATGTTGACGTCGAGGATGAGCAGGTCCGGCTGGTGCTTCAGCGCCGCGTCGAGGGCCATGTAGCCGTCGTGGGCGATCACCGTGGTGTAGCCCAGCTTGCTGAGCCGCGCCGAGAGCGCCGCGGTAAACGGCGCGTCATCGTCGGCGATAAGGATCGTGCGTGGTTCGTCGGCGTGCATCAGGCGTGGCTCCGGTTCTGGGGGTCTGGCGCGCTGTCGGCGCGAAGGGTGAGCTCCGCCTCGATAAGCGAGAGCAGCGTGAGCGTTTCGAATGGCTTGCGAAGGGTGGTGACGTTCTCGATGTCCCGGAGCTCGCGCCGGAAGTCGTCGCGGAACCCCGTGATCACGACGACGGGGACGTCGCTCGTCTCGCGTAGTCGGTTGAGCAGGCTCACGCCGTCGCCGCCGGGCATGTTCAGGTCGGTGATGACCAGGTCAACGTCGTGGTCCTCGAAGCGGACCAGCCCCTGGGCGCCGGTCGCCGCCGTCACGCAGTGGTACCCCTCGGAACCGAGACGGGCGCAGAGCGCGTCGATCAGGTCCGGGTCGTTGTCGATCAGCAGGATGGTTGGTTGGTCGTTGTGCATGGTGTTCCTCGGCTCGTCGGTCCGTGTCCGCGCCTACGCGGCCGACGAGAGCACGTCGCGTAGAACGCTCAGTAAGTGAGAGGCTTGGTATGGCTTGGCGAGGAACCGTCGGGCGCCCAGCGATTCCGCTCGCCGTGCGACATCGTCCTGATGGTTGGCGGAAGCGACGATCACGGGCGTCGCCTGTGTCCCTTCGGGCCCGAGGCGCGCGAGGAACTCGAACCCGTCGATGCCCGGCATCCGGATGTCCAGGATGATCGCGTCGGCTGGGTCCGACGCGTGCAGCTCCAAGGCTGATTCCCCGTCGCTCGAGCGACGCACCTCGTACCCGGCCGCTTTGAGCCGGACTTCCAAGGCACGCGCCACGCCGTCGTCGTCCTCGACCAAGTGGATCCGTTCACTCGACGCCATCGGTGACCTCCTTCGCCACGCCGGCGGCCTCGAGGAGCACGTCCTCGTCCACCGGCCAGTCCCACGATCCAACTCGACACGTGCGGCCCCGCAGCGGTCGGGTGTCGGAGGGCGACTGGGTCATCGGGTTCAGGTTGTTCAGCCGCTTGACCCACTCCTCCGGCTCGTCCGCGAGGCCCGCGACGAGCAAGGTTCCATCTGGCGCCCGCAGGACGAGATCGCGCGTGCGACACGCCGCGTTCAGGAAGGCGTACAGCTCATCGCTGTCTGCAGGATCCTCGGGTTCGCAGCGCAGGAGAGCAAGGGGCTTTGTCCCGCCGAACGCGGCGAAGTACCGCGTGCACGCCCTGAGCAGGTTCTCCGGTTCGCTTCGGGGCAGCACGACTGAGAACACGCTCCCGCCGTCCGGGAGGTTCTCGACCTCGAGCCGCCCGAAGTTGACCGACGCGAGCTGCGTGGCGATCGAGAGCCCGAGCCCGAACCCCTTGATCCGCGAGCAGTGCGTGAGATCGGTCTGCCCGAACCGATCGTGCATGAGCGCCATGTCCTCGTCGGAGATCCCAGGGCCCGCGTCCGTGACGGCGTAGCGCACCCAGCACGCCCCGAGCGGTTCGCACGCGATGCGCACCGTCGAACCCGTGGGGGAGAACTTGATCGCGTTCACCGCGATGTTCGTAAACGCCCGCGAGGCTTTGTACAGGTCAGCGAACACGCCCGGGAGCGTCTCGGGGATGTCGATCTCGAGCGTTACGCCCTTGCACGACGCGCGGGACGCGAGCGCTGGCGCAACGATGTCGTACACGTCGCGGGCCGCGAGCGCGCGCCGGTCCAGACGCAGCAGGCCAGCGCGCAAGCGCGCGCTGTCGAGGAAGTCGTCGATCATCTCCGACAGGTCGACCGTCGCCCGGTCCACGTACTCGAGGTGTTCGAGCTGCTCCGCGGTCACCGGGCCGGAAAGACCGTCGTGGATGATCGACGCGAACTCCTTAATGACCGCGAGCGGGGTGCGGAAGTCGTGGGCCACGTCGTCCACAAACGCGTGTGCCGCCTCGGTCGTCGCCTGGAGCTGATTGTTCTTGTACGCCAGCTCGCTGTTCGCCCGACGGAGCTGCTCAGACAGATCCTTCACCGTCTGCGCAGCGCGGTAGCGGCGCAGGCACTCGCGGATCGCCGACGACATGTACGCCGCGTCGCTGAACGCCTTCGACTTGTCGAGGAAGTCAGCCGCGCCCGAGCGGAACGACTCCGCCGCGGCTTTCTCAGAACCCGACGACGTCGCGACCAGGAGCGGACCGTGATCGGCGCGCACGAAATCGGGGATCCAGTCCTGCGCCGTGCAATCACCCAGCTGGTAGTCGCAGATGATCACGCCGTTGGGCTCGCCGGTCATCGCGGCCAGCGCCTCGGCGGGATCGCTGTGGCAGGTGATCTCAACGCTGTCCGCGAGCTCACCCGCGATCGAGTCGATGCTGCGGCGCATCAGCCCGGAGTGCGCGTCGTCGTCGTCGATAATCGCAACGCGCAGAATTGATCGTTCTGGTGCTGAATTCATACGTGGCACTCCGCCCTGCCCACCCGGATCGACCCGAACGCCCCGCCGCTGGAGCCACGCGGGGATCGCGCAAGAAACACCCGCCCGGTCGTGCCGAACAACGGACCCGTGCCGCCTGGCCCGAGAGGCGCCGCCCCCCGCACCCGCTGCGCACCCGCTCACCCGTCCTCTAATAAACCCCCGCAGCCACGCCACAGCCCACGCCCACGCGGATAGCCCCCACGGCGGACGCCAGCGGCAAGCGCCTGCCCGAAAACCAACCCCACGGCCGGCGGCGTCACGTTGGTTGTCAATGGAGCCCCGAGCGGGGGGGCGAATACATCAATCAAGAAAGCGGGTGACCGGAGTCGAACCGGCGACATTCAGCTTGGGAAGCTGACGTTCTACCACTGAACTACACCCGCGAACGCCGCCCGAGGTTCGGGCGACCGCCGCGCATTGTAGACGATGCCGACGCCAGCGTCATCACGCCGCCGGGCCCTGGTGGCTCGCGCCGCCCCGCCCGGGCCATCTACACTCCCCCCGTGACCACCCCCGCACCGCGACCCCCCGTCATCGGCGTCATCGGCGCCGTCGCCTCCGGCAAGAGCGCCGTCACGGCGCGCCTCGTTGGGCTCGGGGCGGTCGCCCTCGACGCCGACCGGGAAGTGGGGGGGCTGCTCGCGTCGCCGGAGATCGCTATGCGGATCGCGAGCGAGGTGGACCCACGCGCGGTCGCCGACGGCGCGATCGACCGGCGCGCGCTCGCGGACGCCGTCTTCTCCGACCCGCACAAGCGAGCCGCGCTCGAGGCGATCCTGCACCCGCCGGTCGCCGAGGCCGCCCGCCGGCTCGCGGGGTCCCCGCCCGCGGGGGCGACGGCGGTGGTGATCGACGCGCCGCTCCTTCTTGAAGCGGGGCTCGACGCGCTCTGCGACGAGCTCTGGTTCATCGACACCCCGCGCGCCGACCGCGTCCGGCGCGCCGCCGAGTCACGAGGCTGGGACGTCGCGGAACTGGACCGGCGCGAGCGGGCGCAGCTGAGCGTGGACGTGAAACGACAGCGCGCCGATCGCGTCATCGACAACTCCGGCACGCTCGACGAGCTCCTCGTCAACGTCGATCGTGCCTTTCAGGGTCTGGGCGCGTAACGAAAACGGTGCTTGCGTAGGGCGTGAGGGCGGGTATCATCAGGTGGTCTTCGATCGCACGCCGCGAGTGACGCGGCCTCTGATTGATCTCAGCCCACACCCAACCGCTCGTCGCGACGCCATGTCGGCGTTGTGCTGCAACGGATCTTGCGTGATGGGTCCACCCTGACAGACGCATCTTCTTGCGGGGCCTCAACGCCCTGCGCGTCCCTCTCCCCTGCGAGAACAGAGCATGGCCAAGACGTCATCCACCGCCGCTGTGGACGAGCAGCCCAAGCCCCGCCGACGCACGCGCAAAACCGCGCCGAGCGAGATCGCAGGAGCAAACTCCGCCCCCGCGAAGACCACCGAGACCAAGAGCGAGGCGCCCGCCCCCAGCCCCGCGCCCAAGCCGAAGTCGGCGCCCCAGGCCGAGCCCTCTTCGCAGAACGGCGGCGGGCAGCAGCAGAGCCAAAGCCAGGGCGGTCAGCAGCAGAACCAGCACCAGCAGGGCGGCGGTCAGCAGCACGGGCAGCAGGGCCAAGGCCAGGGCAAGCGCCGCAAGAAGAAGCGCAACAGCGGCGGCGGCGGCGGAGGAGGCGGCGGCTCCAAGCGGCGCGGCGGCCCGCCCAGCATCCCCGCACACGCACTCCCCTCTGACGACGAGCTCCGCATCGAGGCGGAAGAACTCGAAAAGACGCTCAAAACAAAGGCCGGCAAAGAGGCGAAGAAGAACGCCCTCCACCTCGACAACCTCCAGCGCATGCCCCTCAAGGAACTCCACGCGCTCGCGGAAGAACAGGGCATCGAGGACTTCCACCAGACGCCCCGCCAGGACCTCATCTTCAAGGTCATGAAGACCTGGGCAGAAAGCGGCGGGCTCATCTACGGCGCCGGCACGCTCGAGATCCTCAAAGAGGGCTACGGCTTCCTCCGCTCGCCCCTCTACTCCTACCTCCCCGGTCCCGACGACATCTACCTCTCGCCCTCGCAGGTCCGTCGCAACGGCCTCGGGCGCGGCATGATCGTCGAGGGCCCGCTCCGCGCCCCCAAGGACGGCGACTCCTACTTCGCCCTCCTGGGCATCGACACCGTCAACGGCCGCGCCCCCGGCGATGTCCACAAGCTCAACGCCTTCGAGGACCTCACCCCGCTCCACCCCGAGGAGCGGTTCGTCCTCGAGACCGAGCCCGACACCATCGAGACCCGCGTCATCGACCTGGTCGCGCCGATCGGCAAGGGCCAGCGCGGCCTCATCGTCGCCCCGCCCCGCACGGGTAAAACAGTTCTCCTCCAGCTGCTCACCAAGGCGATCAGCAAGAACTACCCCGAGACGAAGATCATCGTCCTGCTCATCGACGAGCGCCCCGAGGAAGTCACCGACTTCCGGCGCAACACCGAGCCGTCCGTCGAGGTCGTGGCCTCCACCTTCGACGAGCAGACCCACCGACACGTGCAGGTCGCCGAGATGGTCATCGAGAAGGCGCGGCGCATGGTCGAGTTCGGCGACGACGTCGTCATCCTCCTCGACTCCATCACACGTCTCGCCCGCGCCTACAACGCCGAGATGCCCCACTCGGGCAAGATCATGACCGGCGGCATCGACTCCGGCGCCCTCACCCGCCCCAAGAAGTTCTTCGGCTCCGCCCGCGCGATCGAAGACGGCGGCTCCCTCACCATCCTCGGCACCGCCCTCGTGGACACCGGCTCCAAGGCCGACGAGGTCATCTTCGAAGAGTTCAAGGGCACCGGTAACTCGGAGCTCCACCTCGACCGCCGACTCGTCGAGAAGCGCATCTACCCCGCGATCGACATCGCCGCCTCCGGCACCCGACGCGAGGAACTGCTGATGGACCCCAAGGAACTCGACCTCGTCTACCGGCTCCGCAAGGTCCTCTCCGACATGAACGTCGTCGAGGCGATGGAGCTCATGAAGAACCGCCTCAAGAAGACCAAGTCCAACGGCGAGTTCCTCATGACGATGAACCTCGGCTAAGCCCGCCGAGCCAACACACGCGAAGTCATCCGAACCAACAACAAAGCCCAGGGACTCCCGTCCCTGGGCTTGTTTGTTTCAGTCGTTGCGAGTCGCTCGACCCGGCGTCGCCTCACTCGAACTGGTCGTACAGCTCAAAGGGGAGGTTCTCCGTGATCTCGTCCTCGCCGTACCACTGGAGCAGCACGCCACCGTCGAAGAGGAGCGCCGCGTGCAGCCCGCCCCAGTCCTCGTGCGCGATCCCGTCCTTCACGAGCAGGTCGCGCGTCACGGGATGGAACGCCAGCGTGTCAGACACGATCCCGCTGTCCTCGAGCTCCACCAGCATCTTCCGGTAGTCGAGGCACGAGCCGCACATCGTGTGGGCGTACATCAAGTGGCGCACGCCGCCGGGCTCGTCGTCAAAGATCTCGCTGAAACGGTCCAGGCCCCGCAGCTTCGAAACGAGCGCGCCCTTGTCGACCACCCGGTCCGCCGCGGGGTTGACCACCGCGTTCGGGTCCGCGTTGGGACCGAACTCCGTCGGGATCAGCTCGCTGTCCGTGACGCTCGGGATCAACGGCAAGAGCGGCGACACCTCGGGCGCCTCCTCAAGCAGCGCGTCGTACGACAAGCCCGTCAGACGCTCGTACACCGCCCGGGGCGACGGCGTGTTCGAGCGACCGAACCGCTCGCGGATCTGCCCGTTCTGCATGATCAGCGTGACAGGGACTTCCTCCCACGACGCCTTGTGCAGGTACTTCCCCTCGCTCTCGGCCATCTCCTGGATGTCGCCGATCTCAAGGAGCAACCCGTGGATGCTCGGGTGATCAGCCGTCACGTCGGCAAAGCGACGCATGCCCGGGTAGTGCTGCTGACAGGCCGGGCATTCCTTCTGGTAGATGTACACCATGTACACCGGCGCGTTGCGCCCGACCTCGAGCGCCGGCTGCATGACGTTCAGTTCGCGCAGCGCCGTCAACGGGTCGAAGTCTTTTTCAACCGCCGGGTCCGTCGTCGCCGTCGCGACAGTCGCCCCGACGATCGACCCGATCCCCGCGAGCGTCAGCACCATCCCGCGCTTCTCGACAAAGCCCCACCAGCGCGTCGCCAGCGTCGCGCACACGATCGCAAGGACCGTGTCCACGCTGAACATCACCACCGGGGGCGGGCTGAACGTGCCGAAGCACCCGCACGACGCCTCGCCGCGCACCATCAGCAGGAAGACATAGCCCGCGAGCGAGCCGAACATGAGCGACGCCAGCGTCCACACCCACGCGCGCCGGTGAAACACCACGATCCCCGCCGCGATGATCGCCTCGGAGACCGGGATCAGCAGCTTCCACGCCGAGGGACCCGCCGCGTCAGCGCCCATCGTCTCACGCGCGCCGCGCGCGCCCTCGGCCGCCTGCATCCACTCGAGCACCTTCAGCCCCGCCGCCGCAAAGAGCAGCAGCGCGATCAGCAGCGAGATGATGAGGGGGACGGGCGAACGAGCGCCGGGGTCCTTGCCGGTCCCTGTCAGAGCGACCGACGCGCTCAAGACGGCGCCCCCACCCGCACGATCACGTCAGCGGACTGGTCCTGGCCCTCGGCCGTGACGATCACCTTCGACTTGATCAGCCCCGTCGTGGCGCCCGTCGCGACGAACCGCAGCGTGACGATCACGTTCCGACCGTCGGCGTGCGTCGAGACGATCTCGGCGTCGAGACCCTCGTTCTCCACGCGGACCGCCGTGATCTCGTCGGCCTTCTCGATCGCCTTGAGCGTCACGTCGCGCTCGATCGAGTCGCCAGCCTGCATGCGCCCGAGGATGAACCGGTCCTTGCCGAAGGACCACGTCGGCTGCTTCTCCGTCACCTGGTACAGGCTCCGGTGCAGCACGCGCAGCGGCAGCTGGGCCGCGTCGGGGTGGTCCGTCTCGATCATGAACCAGCGGTCGAGGTCCACTTCCGCGACGCCCGAGTAATCGAACTCCACGAGGAACGCCGTCGCCGCCTTCGAAGCGTCCACCGGCTCGCCGTCGGTATCGAAGACCCGCGGCGTGCCGCCGTCAACGCTCGTGACCCGGAAGGGCGTGCCGTCGAGCGACTCGAGGCGGATCTTGCCCGTCCGGCTCGTGCCGAGCAGGTTCACGAACGTCGGGTCCGTCTTGACCGGGCGCGACACGTCCGCGTTGACGTACACCTCAAACGGGGAACGCGAGCCCTCGTACCACACGTACGCCCGCTGAACCATCGGCCCCGTGTTGGCGCCGGACTTCAGCGTCACCGTCAGCTCCGTGGTCTCGCCCGGGCGCAGGACCTTCTGGTCCTCGGTCAGCTTGCCGACCGTGCAGGTGCAGCTGCTGGTGACGCGCGTGATGTTCACCACCTCGTTGCTGACGTTGCGCAGCGTCACGACCCCGTCCATCGTCGTGTCAGGGAGCATCCACCCCATATCCAGCCGAGCCGGCTCGGTCGCGATCTTGTGGGTGGGCGCCTCGGCCTGGTTCCCAGGGGGGGCCGCCGGGTTGAGGTGCTGGCCCTCGGCGCCCGCCGCCATCACGCCCGTCGCAAGAACCGCCGCTGTTATCGCCCGTCGCATCATCGTGACCTCCTCGGCAACCGTCGCGCATGGGGGACACCCGCGTCCCCGCTGTGACGCTCCATCGTACCCGCCCGGGCGCCGACCCGAGTCAGGTTTCTTCTAGACGCACACAGGCCCCTCTGGTTCGCCGCACCGTCAGGCCACCCCGCTCAGGCGGCCCCCACGCGGACGCTCCGCCGCCTTCGTGCGCGTCTTCGAAGAAATGAACGGATCCACGCCCGCCCCCAACGCGAACCGTGTGCAGGAAGGCCTACCCGCGGTCAGACGCGCCAGCCACGGCGCACGCCGATAAAACGCCCCGCGCGAAGCGGCCGACACCCGTCAACCCACCGGCCCCGCGTGCCGATGGGGGGAGACACCGCACTGCGCTTCCGTTGACACGCTGCGCAGCGCCTTCTAGCTTTGAGTGAAGCTGAGGCCGCTCCCGGGCCCCCATGCTGATGACGACCCAACCTTCCAATCCCGATCCCGCACGCGAACCCAAGAGTTCGGGTGACTCCACCGGACGCCGCCCCGCCGTCGCTGTCGCCTCGGGCGACTCCAGCGCGGGCTCACGCGCCGGCACCAGCTTCGACACCATCCTCGGCCGGATGGTCGTCGACAAGGGCTTCGCCTCCAACGCCGAGGTCCAGGGCATCCTCGAGGCCCGACGCGCCGACGACGCCAGCGACAAGTCGCTCGCCGAGATGCTCGTCGACCGCTCCGTCATCACGCCCAACCAGCTCGCCAGGCTCAAGGGGATGGTCGAGGCCGAACGCTCCGGCCAGCAGATCCCCGGCTACTCCGTCATCGGGAAGCTCGGCGCCGGCGCCATGGCCACCGTCTTCAAGGCCAAGCAGCTCTCGCTCGACCGCACGGTCGCGATCAAGGTCCTGCCCCGCCGCTTCTCCAACAACGCCGACTTCATCCGGCGCTTCTACGCCGAGGGCCGCGCCGCCGCCGCACTCAACCACCCCAACATCGTCCAGGCCTTCGATGTCGGCCAGGCCGGCGAGTTCCACTACTTCGTCATGGAGTACGTGGAGGGCTCCACCGTCCACGACCTCGTCGCCGAGCGCAAGCGCCTCGACGAGCAGACCGCCCTCGAGATCATCATGCAGGTCGCCGAGGCGCTCGAGCACGCGCACGAACGCGGGCTCATCCACCGCGACGTCAAGCCCAAGAACATCATGCTCACCACGAGCGGCGTCGCCAAGCTCGCCGACATGGGCCTCGCCCGCGCCGTCACCGACATCGAGGCCGCCGAGGCCGAGGCCGGAAAAGCCTTCGGAACGCCCTACTACATCAGCCCCGAGCAGATCCGCGGCGAGAAGGAAATCACCCCCGCCGCCGACATCTACTCCCTCGGCGCCACCCTCTACAACATGGTCACCGGTAACGTGCCCTTCGACGGCAAGAGCCCCGCCGAGGTCATGAAGCGCCACCTCAAGGCCGAGCTCACCCCGCCCGACCACGTCAACCCCAAGCTCTCCGCCGGCATCTCCCAGGTCATCGAGATGATGATGGCCAAGGACGTCCGCGAGCGCTACCAGAACTGCCGCGATCTCCTGACTGACCTCAAGGCGGTCAAGCGGGGCGAAGACCCCGTCATCGCCAAGCAGGACGTCCCCGCGGTCTCCCTCACCGGGCTCGCCGCCGAGGTGCAGTCCACCGAGGTCGAGATCCAGAAGGACAAGTCGCGTCCGCCCTCGCCGCTCAGCTCCCCGATCGTGCAGGTCATGCTCGCCCTGCTCGTCATCGAGAGCATCGTCCTCGTGCTCTTCTTCGTCTTCGACCTCTAAGCGACGACGACCGCGCGGGCGCTCTTACGCCTTCAACTCCAGCAAAAGCTCCACCTCGACGCACGCGTCAAGCGGCAGCGCCACGCTGCCCACCGCCGCGCGCGCATGACGCCCGGCCTCGCCGAAGATCTCCTGCAGCAATTCGCTCGCCCCGTTGATCACCTTCGGCTGGTCGGTGAACCCCGGGTCGCTCGCCACGAACCCGCCCACGCGGATCACCTGCGCGACGTTCTCGAGCGAGCCCGCCGCGGCCGCGGCCACCGCCAGCCCGTTGAGCACGCACTGGCGCGCACACTCCTGCGCCGTCTCGAGGCTCACCGCCCCCGGCACCGTGCCCGTCGCCATCAGCACGCCGTCGCGCATCGGCAGCTGGCCGCTGATGTACAGCAAGTTTCCACATCTTTTCGATGGGATATAGGCGGCCACCGGCTCCGGGGCCTTGGGCAGGGTCAGACCGAGTTCACGAAGACGCTCGCTGGGAGTGGGCATGGGGGCTCCGGCGGGGGGGGGAAAGCAGGGGGGAGGACGCGTGGGGCGGAACCGTCCCACCTTGACACGCGTATCTCTTCCCGTACCGTACACGACACGCGCGTGGTGCGCGGCTGGGTCTGATACCCACTCTCCGGAGTGAATCACGCTCTCATCGCGGGCAACCCCCGCACCAGGTTCTCTATTCGTACGAGACCCGGCCCTCTGCACCGACAACTTGGTCCGCTCCGCCGGTGGATGCCCGCGGGGAAGTGCACTGGGGCCGCGGCGCGACCGCGCCGGGCCATCGAACGTTCCGAGAACCGTGCGATCATGCATCGCACCAGTGGGAGACCACCCATGACCCGCAACACCCGCAAGGGCTTCACCCTCATCGAGCTCCTGGTCGTCATTTCGATCATCGCGCTCCTCATCGGGATCCTGCTCCCCGCCCTCCAGCGCGCCAAGAAGAACGCCAACGCGCTCAAGGACGGCACGCAGCTCAAGCAGATCCACCTCGCGATGACCACCTACGCCACCTCCAACGGCGACCGCTACCCCGTCCCCGAGTCCATCGACCGCCAGGGGTACACCGAAGGCGCGCCCCTCTTCGAGGGCATGCCCGGCGACATCGACGAGGAGCGCTACCGCAAGAACCGCACCGGTGCGATCTTCTCCATCCTCGTCTTCAACGCCACCATCGTCCCCGAGATCTGCATCAGCCCGAACGAGCCCGTCGGCTCCATCGAGGCTGACGGCGACTACCACTACGCCCCGCAGGAGGGCGACCAGACCGGCGTCAACTCCAGCCTCGCCAGCTGGGACCCCAGCTTCGTCGGCACCCCGGCGACCGACGACGCCACCCGTGACGGCTTCGTCAACGACCTCGACGAGAGCATCCTCCCCTCGGGCGGCAACTTCAGCTACGCCCACACCCCCCTTGACGCCGCCTCCCGCCAGAGCCGCTTCTGGTCCAACCGCTTCCGCGCGGCCGACCCCGTCATGAGCAACCGCGGCCCGGTCTTCACCGACCAGTCCAGCCCCGGCGGCTCCGGCGTCCAGATCGGCGACACCCCCACCAACGGCACCTGGTTCCTCGCCGGCGGCGCCGACACCCTCCTCGGTGAGCAGTCCGACGCCCTCAGCTTCGCCGGCCCGACCAACTCCTGGTCCGGCAACGTCGTCTACGGCGACAACCACGTCTCCCTCGAGAACGGCGCCCAGCCCGAGAGCGTGACCTTCACCGACTTCAGCACCTCCCCCGGTGAGCGCCTCTCCGTCCTCGACAACCTCTTCGTTGACGAGTCCAACGAGAACGGCGACGCCGCCGCTGTCGGCTCCCGCCGCAACGCCTACCTCCGCATGTACGGCGACGGCATCGACTACCTCTCCGGTCTCGACGAGTCCACCTGGCTCGCCCCGATCTGGATCGACGGCAACGAGGAACTCGGCGAGCGCTAAGCGACCGCCGCCCGTCTTCGACGACGGGATCCACGCGATACCACGCCCCGGCGATCACCCGATCGTCGGGGTTTTTTCATGCGCGCAGACCGCGGATCCCGCACCCCAAAAACGAACACGGCCCGGCGTGAGGCCGGGCCGAGCAATTGGGGATCAAGGATTTGAACCCTGACTAACTGTACCAGAAACAGTCGTGCTACCGTTACACTAATCCCCAGCGGGGTTCTCGCGAACCGTCGGGAACAGTGTACCGCCGTCACGATCCGGGGCAAGCCGCCCAGGGCGCCGCTTACCCGATGAGCTGATCGCTCACGCCGCCACGCGGGCCGGCGTCATCGCTCCGATGCTCCTCGGGGCGCGCATCGGGGCGTTTGGGCATGGCGCGAGCGCGAGGGAGATCCCCCGTCGAGCCCTCCGGACGCGCCGCGCTCCGGCGTTCGTCGAGTTCCTTGAGGATGTCCTTCACGGTATTGAAGGTCTTCCGAGAGATGGCCATGAGCGCCTCCTTGCGTCGCACGCCTATCGGCCCATCACGACTCCATCTCAATGCACGGCAAGCGATTCCGAGTCCTCAGACAAGACGCGGTTCCGTCTGTGCAGTCTGGGACGCCCCTCGGCTACTATGGCGCGCCCACGAGCACACCCCCGAGAGGACACCCGGCATGACCACGGCTCACACCACCGCGCACCACTCGCTCGCCATCGCAGGCGGGGCCCCGGTCGCTGACCCGCCCGTCCCCTTCATCTCCGTCAGCCTCAGCGAGGCCGACATCGACGCCGCCGTCGCCGTCCTCCGCTCCGGCATGCTCGCCCAGGGCCCCAACGTCGCCGCCTTCGAGGAACGCTTCGCCGCCCTCACCGGCGCCCGACACGCCATCGCGTGCGCCAACGGCACCTGCGCCCTCCAGCTCGCCTACGAGCCCCTCTTCGCCGCTGGAGACGACGTCCTCGTCCCCGCCTGGACCTACATCGCCACCGCCTCCATGGTCGTCGCCCGGGGCGCCCGCCCCGTCTTCGTCGACGCCGACCCCGCCACGTTCAACATCGACCTCGACGACGCCGAGCGCGCCCTCACGCCCAACACCACCGCCATCAGCGTCACCCACCTCTACGGCGCCCCCGCCGACATCGACGCCGTCGAGGCCTTCGCCTCGAGGCACGGGCTCAAGGTCATCTACGACGCCGCCCAGTCCCACCTCGCCACCTGGAACGGGACCGGCCTCGGCGCCCACGGCGACGCCGTCACCTACAGCTTCTACCCCACGAAGAACATGACCTGCGGCGAGGGCGGCATGGTCACCACCAACGACGACGACCTCGCCGCCTCCCTCCGCGCCCTGCGCAGCCACGGCGAGACCCAGAAGTACCTCCACGAGACCATCGGGTTCAACTACCGCATGTCCGACGTCGAGGGCGCCATCGGGCTCTCCCAGCTCGACCGCGTCGAGGGCGTCACCGCGCGACGCCAGGAGATCGCGTCGCGCCTCAACGAGCTCGTCTCGGGCGTCGACGGGCTCACGCCGCCGGCCGTCGCGCCGGGCGCGACCCACGCCTACCACCAGTACGCCGTCCGCCTCGACCCCGCGGTCATCCCCGCCGGGCGGGACGCGTTCATCGCCGCCCTCCGCGCCGAGGGCGTGGGGGTGGGCGTCCACTACCCCAAGGCGCTCACCGACCAGCCGTGCTTCGCCCAATTCACCGGGCGCGCCGTGCCCGTGAGCGAACGCCTCGCGCAGGAGCTCTTCTGCCTGCCGGTTCACCCGGCGCTGACAGAGGCGCAGATCGACCAGATCGGCGCCGCCCTCGCGAAGGTCGCCGCGGGGCTCGCGTCGTAACGACGCCCGAGCAACGCACACAGAATGAATGAGTGAGTCCGAGAACAGGGCGCGGCGTTCCCGCGCCGCCTCCGAAGGCTCAGTCGCCCTCGGGCAAGACCATCCCGGTGATCTTGCTGTAGAACGCGATCTTCCCGTCCGCGATGCCCTGGATCTCGCTGATAAAGCGCCGCGGGCGGTAGCGGACCTCTTCGCACAAGAGCAGCAGCTCCTGGCCCGGGAGGACCGAGTTCCGGAAGACCGTCTCTTCGATGCGGGTAAACCCGGCGATGCAGGGCGAGCCGCGACGGGCGTAGAACAGGTAGCTCGCCAGCTGAGCGCCGGCTTCGATCATCAGCACGCCGGGCATGACGGGCTTGGAGGGGAAGTGCCCGCTCACCCAGAACTCGTCGTGACGGACGTGCTTGATGCCCACGGCGCGCGTGAAGCCCGGGTCGTGCTCGACGACCCCGTCGAGCTGCACGATGTCGCCGCGGTGCGGGTTCCAGGACTCGAGATCCTCGCGCGACAGCGCCAGGGTTGACGTATCAACCCCGCTCACGTCGAACAGGGGTTCGACGCCGCGGATGGGCTGCTCTGCGCCCGCCGGCGAGGTCTCGATCTGGGTCATGGTCGCATCGCGCTCCGGACGGCTTAGCCGTCGTCGCGCAGCTCCAGGATTTGCTTGCGGACGTCCTGGGCCGCGTTCTTGATGTCCTGCATCGTCTTGCGGACGCGGGTGCCGGCGGCCTTGTTCCCGCCCTCGGCCTTCTGGATGTCGTCTTCAGCCTCAGCGATCAGTCGCTTTAGGGTCTCGTATTCCTGCACAGGCGCCTCCTTGACAGATGCGGTGTCCAATGGCGACCGGCGTTCCACCACGCCAAGCCGTGTGTATGCGTCCCCTAGCTTAGCTACTCTCGGGCCCGAGAACGCAAGTGCCCTCGTTTTTCATCCCCAAGAATGCCCCCGAATCGCGCTTTAGGCGTCCGAATCCGCTTCTGGGAACTCCACCCGGCAGGCCACATCGGCCCCGGGCCCCAGCGTGATCGCGTTCTTGCCCCGACGCTTGGACTCCATCAGGAACGCGTCAGCGGCCTCTACGAGCGCGTCCGCGTCCGCCCCGTCCCACGGGAACGTCGCCATCCCGCCCGACACCGTCAGCGTCGAACGGGCCTCGCCGCCCAGCGCCGGGAATCGGTGGTCGCAGATCTGGCGCTGGAACCGGCGCGCGATCTCGCGGATCGAACGCGGGTGCTGCCCGCCCGCGCCGCGGGCCCCCGAGGGGTCGTCGAAGATCACCGCGAACTCGTCGCCGCCGATCCGGCACACCCGGTCCGACGGGCGGATCACAGACTGCAGCAGCTTCACGGTCTCGCGCAGGATCTCGTCCCCCGCACCGTGCCCGTACGCGTCGTTGTAGTGCTTGAAGTCGTCGATGTCGTACAGCATCAGCGTCACGTCGCGACGCCCCGCCCGCGCGGCGTCCAGCGCCCGCGGCAGGTGGCGACGGAAGAACCCGCGGTTCCACGCGCCCGTGAGGTCGTCCACGAACGCCGCGGTCCGCAGCTGCCCGACCTGCTCCTCCAGCGCCATCCACCCCGCGAGGTACGCCGCCTCGCGGCGCAGCGCGCCCTCAGGAGCGCCGGGCGCCGACAGCCAGCCGAAACCCCGCCCGCGCCGCTCGACCTCCACCGCGCCGGGGCTCGCTTCGTCCAGGATCGTCGCCGGGCGCCCCAGACGCTCCGACGCCATCGCCGTCAGGTCCTCGCGCGTGCTCTGACCGCGGATGAACAGCTCGAGGTGCGCCGCCTCCGCATCCCGGGGCAGCGGCGCCGAGGGGACGGCGGGGGAGGGGGGGGCCGTGGATCGAAAACCGGGGTCGGGGTCGATGTCGAGCTCCCGCTCAGGCTCGGGATCAGCCTCGACATCCGCCCCGATGGCGAGAGCGGTGTCCGCCTCGTGCGCGTCCTCGTCAGCGTCGTCGTCGTTCCACACCCCGTCGAAACCGGGGTGCTCGGGGCCGTCCTCGCTCAGCAGCGTGACGCCGGGCGAGGCCGCCCGCGCCGCGGCGATAAACGCCGCCGCTTCGTTCTCGGGCAGTCGCGCCGTTTCGACGATCACCGCCGTGTCCTCCATCTCGCCGCCCATCGGGCGCGCCAGCTCCGCGACCACGTCCAGCGGGTCTTCCGCGCGGACGAGCTCGACATCGGGGTCGCGCCGCAGCGTCTGCTCGGCTTCACGCGCCCCGAGGGTGATCACACGCAGCGTGCTCACGCCTTGTTCTCCTCACGCTCGCTCGGGCCCTCGATCGGGCCGTCGTCGAGCAGCATCGCGATTTCTTCACTCGTCAGCAGCTCCACCGTCGTCTGCTCCGGGGACGCCGCCCCGTCATCCGCCTCGTCCGAGGGCTCGAACACGTCGTCGGGCTCCTCGTCCTCCGGGTCGTCGTGGAACCCCGCGAGGCGCAGCCGCGGCGCCGACGCCGGGGGCGGAGACCACACCCGCTCCCGCCGCGGCCCATCGTTCTCGAAAGGACGCAGACGCGGGCCCTCGCCGTCGAGGCTGTCGAACGTCCAGAGCGTCAGGCGTTCGACGTGCTTGCCCAGCGTCCGGGCCAGGCGGGACGCCTGATCGTTCACGAGCGTGCGGGACTCAACAAAGACCACCGCCACCGAGTCGTCGTCACCGGCGCTGAGAACCGCCAGCAACGCGTCGTACACGGAACGAAAGCAGGTCATCGCGACCCCGCGGCGGCGCATCGCCTCGCGAAGCGCCGCCGGCTCGGACAGCCCCGCGGGCACAATCGCCGCGCAGCGCACACGCGGGGCGTGCGTTTCGGGATTGGCGTGTCGCGGCTCCGCCGCCCCGCTCTCGGCCTCTGGCCTCGGGTCGTCCATGATCGTGAAAGTGTATCACGCCCGGCGACCCCGGACCGCTCCCAAACGCGGATTCGCTCAGGTGTACCGGATCCACTTGATCAGACCCACCAGCGACGGCGGCTTCCCGTACATCAGCACGCCGACCCGGAAGATCTTCGCCGACGCCCACGTCAGCGCGATCACCGCGCCCCAGCCGATCAGCATCGACGCGCCGATCTCGGGCCACGTCGCCGGCTCGGCCGGGTTCGCCACCCGCATCGGCATGATGAACGGGATCGACACCGGCACGTAGCTCATCACCTTCGACAGCGTGTTGTTCGGGTCGTTCATCCCCGCGAAGATCGCCGGGTACACCGCCAGCGCGATCAGCCCGAAGAGCGGGCCCTGCAGCGCCTGCGCCTCGCGCATGTCGCTCACCGCGGACCCCACCGCGCCAAACAGCGCCGCGTACATGAAGTACCCCATCAGGAAGTACACCACCAGCAGCCCCAGCGTCACCGGGGAGATGAAGTCCATCACCCCGAACTGGATCGCCGCGAAGATCCCAAGCGCCGAGTACACGAGGAAGGTCGTCAGCCCCACCAGCCCCTGACCGACAAGCTTGCCGACCATCAGCTGCATCGGGCTGATCGCGCTCAGCAGCACCTCCATCACGCGCGAGGACTTCTCCTCGACCGTGCTCGTGAGCAGGTACCCCGCCCCGGTGAAGATCGCGATCATCATGATCATGATCGACGCCAGCGGGATGATGAACTCGACGGCGTCCCCGCCCTCGGTCGTGTCGCCCGACTTGCTCACCGTCAGCCCGACGGTCTTGGGCGCCCGCCGAAGCTCATCGATCTGTGCGAGATCCAGGTCCGCCAGCACGAACCGCTCCGCGACGATCGCGTCGTCCACCGCGCCCATGATCTTGTCCGAGATCCGTCGCTTGACGCTCTGCGCCTTGAGCAGGCGGTACTCGCCCGGCGGGGAATCGATCGCCGCCTGCTCGACCGCGACGACCGCCATCAGGTCGCCCGCCGCCAGCCGGCTGTTGGTCGAATCGGGGTCCGTGTCGTCGGGGAGCGTCTCGAGCGTGACCTCGGGGATCGGGCCCACCGCGGCCTCGGCCGCCGTGCGCAGCTGCGCCTCGGGCATCGGGACGCCCGCGGGCGCGCTCGCCCGGACCTGCTCCATCGCCCGCTCGATGTCTTCTTCGTACTCACGGGCCACGTTCGCCGGGTCGAACCGCTCTTCGAGGCGCGACAGCACCGCGTCGCCCTCCGTCCGGTCGATCACCCCGATCGTCCCGACGATGGGCGCCGGCTTCGCGTTAAACAGCCCGAGAGCCGCCGCCCCGCCGATCACCACCCAGATGATCACGGGCAGGATGAACGTCGCGAAAATGAACGCCTTGGTCAGCGCCGTCGCTTTGTACTCACGCAGCGCCGTCGCCATGATCTTCCGCATCATCGCTCGCCCTCCGAACGCAGCGCCGCGCGCAGCGAATCTTCAGAATCATCCGTGCTCACCAGCGAGAGGAAGATGTCCTCAAGCGTCGCCCTGCGGAGCTCCACGCGCCGGCACGGCGTCCGCTCCAGCAGCGCCTTCATCGTCGCCTGAGGGTCCACGCCCTCGTCGAGGTGCGCCTCGAACCCGGCGCCGCTCGCCAGCACGCTCTTGATCCCCGGCGTCGCCTCGACGATCGCCCGACCGTCCGGGCTCATCGGCTCGACCATCAGCGTCCGCGGGTCGAACTTCGCCCGCACCGCGTTGATCTCGCCATCAAGAACCTTCGTGCCCTGGTTGATCATGAACACGCGGTCGCACACCGCCTCGGCGGCGCTGAGCACGTGCGTCGAGAAAATCACCGTCTTGCCCGCGGCGCTCTGCTCGTCGATCAGCCCCTTCAGGAGCCGCGCGTTCGCCGGGTCGAGCCCGGAGAAGGGCTCGTCGAGGATGATCAGCTCCGGGTCGTGGATGATCGCCGCGAGGAACTGCACCTTCTGCTGCATGCCCTTGGAGAGCTCCTCGCACTTTTTCTTCTGCACGCCCGGCAGCTCGACCTTCTCGAGCCAGTCGTCGATCCGCGTCTTGAGCGTCCGCGACTCCACGCCCTTGAGCGTGCCGAGGTAGGTCAGGAACTCGCCGACCTTCATCTTGCGGTAGACGCCGCGCTCTTCGGGCAGGTACCCGATGCGGTCCTTGCTCTCGATCGCGCTCTTGCGACCGAGCACCTCGACCTCGCCCGAGTCCGGGTAGATGATCGACATCACCATCCGGATCGTGGTGGTTTTCCCCGCGCCGTTGGGCCCGAGGTACCCACACACCGACCCGGCAGGCACGTCGAGATCGAGATCCCGCACGGCTTTTTTCGTGCCGAATGTCTTGCTGACCGCCCGCAGGCGGATCGCCGCATCGCTCATAATCGTGGCCCCATCGTGTTCGCCCCGGATCCGGGCGGGGGCGCATGATACCGCCGCCCCGCCTCGGGGTTTACTGGGACCGGGGAGTCACCGATTTCAGCGCGGCAGCACGAGGCGCAGGTCGTCGATCGTGCGCAGCGTCGTCGGGTCCTGCGCCGTGACGCGGACAAAGCTCACGCTACGGTCGGCGATCATCGTGCGCGCCAGCGACGAGAGCAGCTCTTCGCGGGTGTTCACCCCCGCGCCGCTCACCTCGCGGAGCACCATGCCCGTGGTGAAGCCGAGCTCCGCCGCCGGGGAGTTGTCGATCACCCGACCGACCTCCACGCCGCCGTTCGCCGCGTCGTCGAGCTCGAGCAGCCCGAACCGCGCCAGACGCGTGAGCACGTGCGCGAACGCCGCCTCCTCGTCCTGGAGCGCGAGCGTCTCCTCGAGCGACAGCGGGCGCAGGTCGTTCCCGACCACGATCGCCGCCGCCAGCGTCACCGGGTAGACGTGCTCGGTCCCCTCGCGCCACACGTGGACGCGGATGGTGTCGCCCGGCTTGCGGTTGCTGATGGCCGAGCGCAAGACCGTCAGGTTCGGCGTCGGCGCGTCGTTGATCGCCGTGATGATGTCGTTCGATTCGAGCCCGGACGACTCGGCCGGCGTCCCGCCCTGGAACCCCGTGATCACCACGCCGCCCCGCTCGCGGAAGCCCTGCGCCTCGGCCGCCTCGAAGTTCAGACGGTCGAGGAACACCCCGAGGTAACCCTTGAGGACGTACTCGCGCTCGATCAGCTGCTCGACGACCGACTCGATCGTGTCCATCGGGATCGCGAAGCTCACGCCGCCCGACACGCCCGTGTCGCCGCGGTTCTCCTGCTGGAGCAGCTCGTCGCGCGAGATGATCGCGGTGTTCATCCCCACCGCCTCGCCCCGCACGTTCACCAGCGGCCCGCCCGAGTTCCCCGGGTTCACCGCCGCGTCCGTCTGGATGTAGTTCGTAAAACCAACCGTGCCCGTGAGCGTGGTGCGCGCATGGCGCCCCAGCCCTGACACAATCCCCTCGCTCATCGAGAACTTGAACCCGAAGGGGGATCCGAACGCGAAGACCGTCTCGCCCTGGCGCACCGGGTTCGACGACGCGCGGCGCATCGGCGCCAGCCACTCGCCCGTCTGCTCCACCTTGAGCACCGCGATGTCCGTCGAGGCGTCCTCGCCGATCTTGATCGCCGTGCGCACGCGACCGTCGAAGAACTGCACGCGGATCCGGTTCGCGCCCAGCACCACGTGGGCGTTCGTCACGACGTACCCGTCTTCCGAGTACACCCAGCCCGAGCCGTTCGACTGCGGGCGACGCGGGATGTCCGCCTCGATGTAAACCACCGAGGGTTCGACCGCGACCGCCACGTCGCGCTTCGCCTGGCTGATCCGCTCGAGGATGTTGTCCTCCGCGAGCCGGTCCTGCGCCAGCGACGCCAGCGTCAGCGCCCGCGCCGTGTACACCCGACGCGCCGCCATCGGACCAAGCGTCAGCGTCAGCAGCGTCGCCGTCAGGACGACCAGCGCGGGCCCGAACGTATGGAATCGTCTCATCTGGTGTTCTCCTCGCTCGCGCCTTCACACGGCGCAGACTCGTTCAGAAAGCGGTCGATCTCGCCCGGGCGCATCTCGTATCGGTGATCCGTGCTCGCCCGTTCAGCGACCTTCCGAGTCCATCCGACGACTGTCTCACGTATCTGTTCGCCGATCGACGCCTCGGGTTTCGCAAAACCCGGCTGCCAATCGGACAAGCCAAGCAGGTCGTGCATCACCAGAATCTGACCGTGGCACGCCTGCCCCGCCCCGATCCCGATCACAGGAACGCTCGTCCGCTCCACAATCTTCCGCGTCACCGCCTCGGGGATCGCTTCAACGAGCAGCATCGTCGCACCCGCCTGCTCGCACGCGACGGCGTCCGCCACCACACGCTCCGCGGCCGCGGCCGTCCGCCCGCTCGACGCGTACCCGCCCGTCAGCGCCGCCCGCTGCGGGAGCGACCCCACGTGCGCGCACACCGGGACCCCCGCGCGGTTCAGCTTCTCGATCAACCCGGCCTGTGAGGCGTCCACTTCCAACTTGACGATGTCGGCGAGCCCTTCCGTCATGAACCGACCCGCATTCCGCACGCCCTCAGCGTCATCCGCCTGATAACTCATAAAGGGCATGTCGCCCATCACCACGCACCCCGGCGCCCCGCGCTTCACCGCGGCCGTGATCCGGACCGCGAAGTCCAGCGGCATGTGGATCGTCCCGGGCAGCCCCAGCGCCATCTCCGCCGCCGTATCGCCCGCCAGCAGCACGTGCACGCCGCCGGCCGCGAGCCACCGGGCCATCGAATAGTCGTAGCACGTCAGGCACGCGAACGGTCGGTTCTCGTCCGCCATAGCGCGAAGCGTTTTGAGGGTGTGACGCTCCCCCGGCGACGGGGGCTCGGCCGTTCTAGAAGGACCACTCATCCTTCTAGTGTACGCGCCCAGAGCCCGGGACCACGCCAGAGCGTTATCAGCCGTCCGGGAGGCGGTTGAGCACCACACGCCGCACCCGCGCCGCGCAGCGGGCCGGGCTCGCCTTCACCTCGAAGTCCCACAGGCGGATCACCCGCCACCCCATCCCCGCCAGCTCCGCGTTCACGCGGGCGTCCCGAGCTTTATTTCGCTCGATCTTCTTCACCCAGTACGCCCGGTTCGTCGCCGGCACCCGGCACTTCTCCGGGTGCCCGTGCCAGAACGCCCCGTCGACGTACACCGCCACCCGCGCGCGCCGGAACACCACGTCCGGCTTCCCGGGAAGATCGCCCGCGTGCAGGCGGTAGCGCAGCCCCCGCCGGTGCAGCTCCCGGCGAAGGGCCAGCTCGCACGACGTGTCCGTCGAGCGCACGCGGCGCATCGTCTCGGAGCGTTGGGCCGGGGTGCGATCGTCGCCCACGTGTCTCGCCTCGTCGTGCTCGGGTTACACCGCGGCCGCGGCGACGGCTTCCGTCCGAGCCTCCGCCTCGCCCCGCCGCCACAGGTCGTGCGCCGCGAACGCGTCCCGCTCGCCGGGGAAGTCCCCGCGCTCGTGACACCCGCGGGATTCCTCACGCCACTGCGCCGAGCGCACCACGCACGCGCCAACGAGGAGCATGTTCTGCGTCTCCCAGCCGCGCCGGTCGTCGAACACCTTGTCGAGCGTGTACCGGGCCCAGAAATCGATCATCTCGCACACGTCGCCGAGCTCCTCGCCCGTGCGCACCAGCCCGACGTGACGCCACATCACCGAGCGCAGGCTCGTCCGCACGTCCTCGACGTCCAGCTCACCCCGCGCCGGCAGCGGGATCTGCGAGTTGATCCCCACAGGAGCCGAGCGCGGCGCGACGCCCCACGCGTTCCCGGGCGCCCGCATCTCCTCGCACGTGCGCCCCGCGGCCTCGCCCGTCGCCAGCGCCTCGAGCAGCGAGTTGCTCGCCAGACGGTTCGCCCCGTGCAGCCCCGTCGCTGCGGCCTCGCCGGCCGCGTACAGCCCGGGGATGTTCGTCCGCCCCACCTCGTCCGTGCGCACCCCGCCGATCATGTAGTGCGCGGCCGGCCGCACGGGGATCAGGTCCCGCGACGCGTCGAGCTCGAACCCCGCGAGGCGCTCGGCGATCTGCGGGAACCGCGCCGCGAACCCGTCCACGCCCCGCGCGTCGAGGAACACGCTCGTGTCGCCGCTCTGCCTGAGGCAGCGGGCGATGGCCTTGCTCACCACGTCCCGCGGCGCCAGGTCGCCCAGCTCGTGGACGCCCTCCATGATCCGCGCCCCCGAGCGGTCCACGAGCGTCGCCCCCTCGCCGCGGACCGCTTCTGAAATCAGCGTGCGCGACGCGCCGGCGATGTACAGCGTCGTCGGGTGGAACTGCATGAACGCCATGTCCGCGAGGTCGGCCCCGGCGCGGTACGCCATCGCCAGACCGTCGCCGGCGCTCCCCGGGGGGTTGGTCGTCTCGCGCCACAGCTCACCGCAGCCTCCCGAGGCGACGATGGTCGCCCGCGCCCAGATCATCTGGAGCCCGTAGCGGGGGTGGTGGGTGATCGCCCCCATGCACGCGCTGCCGTCGTCGCCCGGCGCTGTGAGGAGATCGAGCGCGAAGCAGTCGCCGAACACGCGGACGGCGCGCGCCGAACGGGCCTTCTGCCAGAGCGTGCGCTGGATCTCGCGCCCGGTGGCGTCGCCGTCGGCCCGGGCGATGCGGGCCGCGGAGTGCCCGCCCTCTCGCGCCAGCTGCAGCGTGCCCGTCTCGTCGCGGTCGAACCGGCAGCCCCACCCGAGCAGCTCGCGCACCCGCTCCGGGCCCGCGGCGATGATCCGTCGCACGACCTCTTCGTCGCACAGCCCGGCGCCGGCCTGCAGCGTGTCGCGGATGTGCGCCTCGACGGTGTCCTCGCCGGTGATGGCGCCCGCGATCCCGCCCTGGGCCCACGCGCTCGCGCTCGTCCCGTCGGCGGACTTGGCGAGGACGATCACGTCCCCGTGCGCCGACGCCTCGATCCCCGCGCGCAGACCCGCCGCCCCGCTCCCGATCACCAGCGTGTCGGTGAAGATCTGAGGCAGCAGCAGCCCGCGGAACGGGATCAGATACCGGCGTTGGGAAAAGAGCTCGTGCATCGCGTGAGTCTAGCGGACGCCCCGTGCGCGAGCGGGGTAGCATCACCCCAGATGCCCACCACAACACCCGAAAACCTCGCCCTCCGCGTCGTCGCCATGCCCCGCGACACCAACCCCTACGGCGCCATCTTCGGAGGCGTCATCCTCAGCTACATCGACCAGGCCGGCTTCGTCGAGGCCCGACGCCACGGCGCCCACCGCTGGGTCACCGCCGCCGTCGACCGCGTCGAGTTCCACGCCCCCGTCCACGTGGGCGACATCATCAGCCTGTACACCGAGACCGTGCGCACCGGGCGCTCCTCCGTCACCGTCGAGGTGTGCGTCAAGGCCGCTCGCTACCTCACGAGCGACACCGTCAGCGTGACCAGCGCGACCATGACCCTCGTCGCCGTCAACGCCGCCGGGAAGTCGATCCCGTTCAACTCCCCGCCGTCGGTGGGAGACGCGACGCGATGACCGCCGCGCACGAGCCCAGCCCGCGCCTCGCCGTCTTCCTCTCCGGCTCCGGGCGCACGATGGTGAACCTCGCCGAGCGCATCGAAGCCGGCGAGCTGCCCGCGACCATCGCGCTCGTCGTCGCGTCGCGCGAGTGCCAGGGCGTCGATCGCGCGCACGAGCGCGGGTTCCCCGTCCACGTCATCCCCGGCGCGCCCGATTCCGACCAGCTCGCCCACCTGCTGCGCGAGCACGCGATCGACTGGGTCGTCCTCGCCGGCTACACCGTTCTCCTGCCCATCCCCCAGGGCTTCGACGGGCGCGTGGTCAACATCCACCCGGCGCTCCTGCCCAAGTTCGGCGGCCCCGGCATGTTCGGCATGAACGTCCACCGCGCCGTCGTCGAGGCGGGTGAGAGCGAGTCCGGCTGCACCGTCCACCTCTGCGACGCGCAGTACGACACCGGCCCGGTCCTGCTGCAGCTGAAGTGCCCGGTCGAGAAGGGCGACACGCCCGAGGACCTCGCGTCGCGTGTCTTTGCCCTCGAGCTCGAGGCGTACCCCGAGGCCCTGCGCGTGCTGCTCGAGGGGACGAACGCCCCGTGAGGGCGCTCGCGCTGGCGGCGCTGTGGCTCGCGACGATCGCGGGCGCTTCTCCTGAGGCCGACCGCGCCCGCGAGCTGATCGCGTCGGGTGATCTCGTCGCGGCGCGCGCGCACATCGACGCCGAGCTCGACGGGGGCTCGACCTCCAACCGCCTGCTCTACGAACTGGCCCGCCTCGAGGCGATCGAGGGCGACGGCGCGCGGGCCGGGGCGACGCTGGTCGCGGCTGTCGCCGCGGGGTTCACCGATTTCTACGCGCTCTCGCGCGACGCGGCGCTGGGCGGCACGCGTGAGGGGCGAACGATCCTCGACGGGCGTGCCGCGCTCCTTGAAGACCGCGGGCACGCGGATTTCGAGGGCGTCAGGCGTGCGTTCCCCAAGGGCTACCGCTTCGTGCGCGTCGAGGCGCTGCGTCTTCAGTTCGCGAGCGCGTTCGATGAAGCCATCACCGGCGAGGTCATCGACGAGGCGATCGCGCTGCGCGACTGGGTCCATACGAACCTCTGGGACGCGCCCGACGACCCCGCGCTCGACCCGTGGGTGACGGTTTTGCTGCCGACGCCCGAGGACTTCGTGCGCCTCGTCGGCGCGAGCGGGGTGGGGGGGTACTACGACCCGGAGACGCGCCGCCTCGTGTCGGCCGACCTCGGCCCCAGCTACCGCCACGAGCTGATGCACGTCTTCCATTTCCGCCGCCTCGAACGCCTCGGTCAGCGCCGCCCCCACTGGTTCACGGAAGGGCTTGCCGCGCTGCACGAGGACCTCGACCCGGCGCGCTCGGGCTTTGCGCCGGTGGGTTCGTGGCGGACGGACATCGCCAAACGCCGGCTCGCCGCGGGGCGCCTGCGCGCGTGGGAGGACCTCTTCACGCAGGACCACGAGCGGTTCGTCGGGCACCGCCCGCGGGCGCAGTACGCGCAGTCGCGGGCGATCGCGATGTATCTCCACGACCGCGGGCTGCTGCGCGAAGTGTGCGCCGCCTTCGCGCGCACGGCGGGGGACGACCCGCTGGGGTTCGCGGCGGTCGCGGCCGCGGCCGGCGGCGACGCGAAGCAGGCCGAGCTCGCGTTCCGGGGCTGGCTCGCGACGCTGGACACGGGCGAGCCCGACGTGGTGGCAGAGACGGGGCGGCTGGGGCTCATACTCAAGGCGGGGCGGGGCGACGGGCCGGAGATCGAGCGGACGGAGTCGCGGTCGCCGGCCTCCGCGGCCCGCCTGCGCCGCCGGGACGTGATCCGGTCGGTGGACGGGCGCCCGGTCCGGACGGTGTCGGAGTTCCTGCGGGCGGTCGCGCCCCCGGGGCGTCACGAGGTCCGGGTGCTCCGCGGGCGGGCGACGCCGACCCTCACGATCGAGACGCCGCCCGATTGATGCCCGCGCGGGGGACGCGTAGAGTCGCAAGCCGCGGGCCGGTTCCCGGAAGAACCCAGACGGCGCGAGCGCCACCGCGAGCGACCCCGCGATCAAGGACGAGCCCCTCCCATGCCCTCACGCGACAAGCCCCGCAGTTTTTGGGCGGATTTCCGCCTCTTTTTCTTCCGGGGGCTGGGCGTCCTGCTGCCCTCGGTCCTGACGCTGTGGATCCTGATCTACGCCGGGCTGTTCGTGCAGCGGTCGGTCGCCGAGCCGATCAACTCCGGCGTGCGCCAGGTGGTGATCTACACGCTCCCGCTCGTCGCGGACGACGAGCACCTGCCCGAGTGGTTCCGGGTGTCGGACGGTCAGCTGGCGCGTCTGAAGACGGAACGCCTGCGCGAGGCCCGCCCGGTGGTGCCCGACGCGCAGCTGCGCGAGGCGGCGCGGGCGCGGAACCTCAAGGAATGGTGGGACGAGCGCTGGTACCTGCGGATCGTGGGCCTGATCATCGCGATCGTGCTGATCTACCTGTCCGGGCGCCTGCTGGGCGGCCTGATCGGGAAGCGGATCTACTCGCGTCTCGAGTCCGCGTTCCAGCGGTTGCCGGTGGTCGCGCAGATCTACCCCCACGTGAAGCAGGTGGTGGAGGTCTTCTTCGGGGGCAACGAGGGCGGGGAGCGGATCAGGTTTAACCGGGTGGTGCTGGTGGAGTATCCCCGGCGCGGCATCTGGACGGTGGGGCTGCTCACGGGCGAGTCGATGCGGGAGATCGAGAAGAACATGGAGACCGAGGGCGTCACGGTCTTTATCCCGTCGAGCCCGACCCCGTTTACGGGGTACACCATCACGGTGCCCCGGGAGGAGGCGATCGACCTCCCGATCACGATCGACGAGGCGCTGCGGTTTGTGGTGTCGGGCGGCGTGCTCGTCCCGCCCCACCAGCTCCCGGAGTACGTCACACGCCCGGGCGAGGTCCGCGAGGGCCCGCTCCCGCCCCGCCCGAAGAAGGGGCCCGGGAAGGCCGGCGACGACAACGCCCCCCGCGCCTGACTTGGCAGGGGCGTCCGCGTCGTGCATGATGGTCGGTCCGCCGCCGCGGGGGACCGCGAGCGGCGGGGACGGACTCCTGTGACCGCCAACGAACGGACCCCTGCGCCATGCGAATCGAAGTGACGGGACGGCGTCTCGAACTGACCGACGCGATCAACGAGCACGTTGAGAAGAAGGCTGAGAAGATCCTCAAGCACTTCGACGGCGTGCTCGAGATCGAGATCGTTCTCGATCAGGAGACGCCCACAGAGTTTTCTGCGGAAACCATCGTCCACGTCGTCAAGCACGACCCGCTCATCGGGCGCGCCACGGGCACGGACGTGTACACCGCGATCGATCAAAGCGTGGACAAGGCGGCCAGACAGGTGCAAGAGCACAAGGAGCGTCTGCGTGATCACTGACCACCGCCGCATGGGAGCCCGCCTGTGAAGCTCTGCGATATTGTCGAAAAGCAAGCCATCGTCCCGTCGCTCGCGTCTACGAAGCGTGACGAGGTGGTTGTCGAGCTCGTCGAGGCGTTGATCAAGGCGGGCGCGGCTCCCGAGTCCGACCGCGACGCGCTGGTGAAGAAGGTGCTCGAGCGCGAGAAGCGCGGCTCGACCGGGTTCGGTCGCGGCGTCGCGGTCCCGCACGTCAAGGCGGCGGGCGCCGGCGGCATCCACGCGGCCGTCGGGCTGAGCAAGACGGGCATCGACTTCGACGCGCTCGACAAGCAGCCGGTCTACACCGTCTTCCTCCTCTTGAGCCCCGCGGAGAAGCCCGAGGACCACCTGCGGGCGATGGAGATCGTCTTCAAGAACCTCTCGCAGGAGCGGTTCCGCAGCTTCCTTGAGCAGGCGACCACGGTCGACGACGTCTGGACGCTTCTTGACGAGGCGGACAACGATCTGGTCAGCGGCTGAACATCCCCCTCGTTTTCCCTGTCCTTCCCCTGCTTTCCCGCAAAGGACCCCGTGCGGTGTCGCAACGCGCTGAAACAACCGTGACGATCCGGAACCGGCTGGGGCTGCACGCCCGCCCGGCGATGGCGTTCGTTGAAGCCGCGGGCGCCTTCGCGTCCAAGGTCAACGTGCGCCGGACCGACGGGGACGAGGTCGTGGACGGGAAATCCATCATGCACATGATGATGCTCGCCGCGACCAAGGGGACCGAGCTGTGCATCAGCGCCGAGGGCGCCGACGCGGAGACCGCGGTCGAGTCGCTGCGTTCGCTGGTGGACTCGAACTTCGGCGAGGACTGAGCGGGTTACGCGCGGGCGGGCTGCACGGAGCGTGCGGCGACCGCGAGGCGTGCGGCCATCGCTTCTTCTGAATCCACACGCTCGATGAGAGCGCCGAGCTTCGCGAGGCGTTCCTCGATCTTTTCGTAGCCACGGTCGATGTGGTAGACGCGGTGGACGGTGGTGACGCCCTCGGCGGCGAGGCCGGCGATGACGAGCCCGGCGCTGGCGCGCAGGTCGCTCGCCATGACGGGGGCGCCGATCAGGCGCGGCACGCCGCTGATCACGACCGTCGCTCCCTGGCGGTACATCTCCGCGCCCATGCGCGAGAGCTCGGCGACGTGCAGGAACCGCTGGGGGAAGATGCGCTCGGTTACGACGGAGTTGCCCGTCGCGAGGGTGAGCGCCGCGGCGAACTGGGCCTGGAGGTCGGTGGGGAAGCCGGGGTGGGGCTGCGTGGTGATCTGCACGGGGCGGATGGGCCCGGTGCGGCGCACGCGGCAGGTCATGCGCATGGGGTCGGAGCCGCCGAGGGGCTCGACGCTCACGCCCATGCGCTCGAGGCGGTCGAGGGCGGCCATGAGCGCGTCGAGGGGGCAGTTCTCGAGGGTGACCTCGCCGCCGGCCGCGGCCGTCGCGGCGAGGTAGGTGCCGGCCTCGATGCGGTCGGGGATGAGGCGGATGGAGGCGCCGGAGAGGCGGTCCACGCCGTCGATGACGATGCGCGGGGTGCCGGCGCCGGTGATGCGCGCGCCCATGGCGGTGAGGAGCTCGGCGAGGTTGACGATCTCGGGCTCGCAGGCGGCGTGCTCGATGACGGTCTGCCCGATCGCGAGCGTGGCGGCCGAGAGGATGTTGGCGGTGCCGAGGACGGTGGGCCCGTTGGGCCCGCCCAGGAAGACGCGTGCGCCGATGAGTCGCCCGCCCTCGGGCGCGGTGGCGACGATGTCGCCTTCTTTGAGATCGATGCGCGCGCCGAGGGACTGGAGCCCGCGGAGGTGGATGTCCACGGGGCGCTCGCCGATGGCGCAGCCGCCGGGCATGGAGAGGCGGGCGCCGCCGCGGGCCGCGAGGAGGGGCCCGAGCGCGCCGATGCTGGCGCGCATGGTGCGCACGATGTCGTAGCGGGCGTGTCGGAGGTCGGGGTTGGTGGTGCGGAGCGTGAGGGTGCGTCCGGAGCGGTCGGACTCGCAGCCGAGCTCGGCGAGCAGGCGCTGCATGTTGGCGATGTCGGCGAGCTCGGGGACGTCGTCGAGGGTGACGGGGTCCTCGGTGAGGAGGGCGGCTGCCATGAGGGGGAGGGCGGCGTTCTTGGCCCCGCCGATGCGGAGCGTCCCTTTCAGGGCTCTCCCGCCGGTGATGCGAAAGGCGTCCATGTCGTCCTCCTTGGCTTCCGGCGCGAGCGGGCGCCGGGTCCGATCATCATCGGCCCTGCCCGCTCGGGGGCATGATCATCCGGGCAGGTCGCGCAGGCGTTAGGGCTTGCCGCGCCCGGTCGTGTTTGCGCCGTTCCGGCCTTGGAGCGGGCGCGCCGGATCGTACCTGTTCCTTCGGAGGGCGGCGTGCCGGCGCCCGGAGGGGGAACACCTGTGGACAGCAAGCGGATTCGTCAGGGGCTTTCGACGGTTCTCGGGTTCGCCGCGGCGGGGGGGGCTCTTGCCCTGCTCGGTCCCGCGGCTCAGGCGTCGCCGAGGGAGACGACGCTTGGGAACGTGACGCTCGAGGCGGTCGTACGCGATTTCGATGAGCGCCGCGCGGCGGGCGGTCACCCGGACTTCGAGTCCCGTCCGTCGGGCGGGTTCGGGGTGACGGTTGGCCTCGTCGAGATGGAGCTCGGCGCGGACGGTCGCCCGGTCTTCTCGGGCGGCGGGCGGCGCGTGCTCGAGGCGTGGCGGACGTCGCGCAACGAGGCGATCCATCCTGATTTCTACGACCCGACGCGCGGGGACGACCCGGGCGAGTGGGGGTCGGCCGACGACGGCGGCGTGTCCTCGGCGCAGAGCTTCGCGACGTGGTTCGAGGACGTCCCGGGCGTGACGCAGCGGACGGTCGTTGGGCTTGAGCTCGAGCGGGACGAGGCGCGCGGGCGCTGGGTCTTCGACAACCGCACGGACGAGGCGTACCGCGGGCTGGGCGGGTTCTTCCCGATCAACGGGGCGCTCTTGGGCAACACGGCCGGCGCCGACCGCAATCATCATTTCACGGCCGAGGCGCACGCGGAGTTCACGTTCGAGCGCGGCGCGGGGCAGCGGATCGAGCTGCGTTCGGCGGACGACGCGTGGGTGTTTATCGACGGGCGCCTGGCGATCGACCTGGGCGGGGTGCACTCGCCGGCGAATCAGTCCGCGGAGCTGGACCGCCTGCACTGGCTCGACGACGGGCAGACGTACCGCGTGGACTTCTTCTTCGCCGACCGCCACCGGGCGCAGGCGAGCCTGCGGATCGAGACGAACATCGAGCTACGGGGGCGCGACGTCGCCCCGTCGCTGGCCGAGGGGTCGAGCGACTAACGCCGCCCTCACACGGATCAGTCCGCCCGCGCCAGCGGGCGTGCGCCGGAGCTGTTGGTTCCGATGCTGCTGCGCCGGCGCGATCCCACGAGGGTCGCGCCGGCTTTTTTCTTCCCGGACGTCTGCGTGCGAATACCATGGTTGTCGCGTTGGTTGAAGTAGAGACGGACGACTGGAGCCCATATGCTTCCCGCCACTGGCGTCCAACTCGGCTTTCTTCAACAGGTTATGCCTTTTCTGGGCGTCGCTGCGCTCGCGTCGTGCGCCGCCGGGCAGTTCGGGCCGGCCCCGGACGCCCCGGGCCAGGACGCCCCCCACGCGACGATGCGGCTGTCGGCCGAGCACGCGTTCCTGACCCCCGGCGAGCAGGAGCTGGCGGTGGTCTTCGCGATCGACCCCGACTGGCACCTCTACTGGAAGAACCCCGGCGAGACCGGTCTGGCGCCGGCGTTTGAGCTGACGCTGCCCGACGGGATCGAGCTGGCGGGGGAGACCCGCTGGCCGGCGCCGGAGCGGTACGTCCACGGGGCGGGGCAGATCCTTGATTACATCTACGCGGACGAGGTCGCGCTGCTCGTCCCGGTGCGGGTGCGCGAGTCGCTGGTCGGCTCGACGGTCGAGATCGGCGTGTCGGGCTCGTGGCTGGTCTGCCAGGAGGCGTGCATCCCCGGCGGCGGGGAGGCGACGCTGCGCGTGGGCGTGGCGAGCGCTGGCGGATCGCCCAGCGACGACGCCAGCGTGATCGAGGCGTCGCGCCAGCGCGTGCCGACGGACGACGCGGACGCCCTGGGCGTGCGCACGGAATGGGACGGGCTGACGCTGTCGATCGCGGCGCCCGGCGCCGACCATCTCGAATACTTCCCGCTCGAGCCCCGGCTCGGGGGCCCCTCGGACGCGATCCGCGACGCGGCGGCTCTCGGGGATCGGCTGCTCGTGCGGTTTGACGCTCGTGTCGCTCGCGCCGAGCGCGTGAGCGGCGTTGTCGGCGTGACCCGCGCGGGTCGCGAGCGGTTTGTCACCGTCACGCTCCCGGCCCCGCGGCCGGTTGAATGAGCGCCGGTAGACCACAATCGGATCACTTCTGAAGTTTCACACGCGTCCGAGACACGCGACATTCCCAACCAACGAGGAGCCTTGACATGAACACGATGAAAACCCTTCTCGCCGCCGTGGCGACGACGGCCGCCGCCGTGACGATCGCGCTCACGCCCACCTCGGCCGTCGCCGGCCCCGGGCACGACCACGATCACGGGCATGACGCGAAGGCGAGCGTCGGGCACGCCGCCCCGAACTTCACGCTGACCGACCTCGAGGGCAACGAGCACACGCTCGCGGATTACACCGCCGAGGGCAAGACGGTCGTGCTCGAGTGGTTCAACCCGGACTGCCCGTTCGTGAAGAAGCACCACGAGGCCAACAAGTCGATGTACGAGACGTACCGCGACGCCAAGGAGCACGGCGTGGTGTGGCTGGCGATCAACTCCGGCAAGCCCGGGAACCAGGGCACGGGCCAGGAGCGCAACGAGCGCGCCGTCAAGGAGTACGGGATCGAGTACCCCGTGCTGCTCGACGAGTCCGGCGCGGTCGGCAAGATGTACCAGGCCAAGACGACCCCGCACATGTACATCATCGACGGCGAGGGTGTGCTGGTGTACGCCGGCGCGATCGACAACAACCCGCGCTTTGATCTCGGCGACGTGAACTACGTCAAGCAGGCGATCGGCGAGATGGCGCACGGCAAGGCGATCAGCGACTCCGAGACGCGTCCCTACGGGTGCAGCGTCAAGTACTGATCCAACAGATCTCCAGCCTGCCGCGCGTGCGCGGCGTGGGCGTTCGTGTCTGGGGAGGCGCGGGCGCCCTTTTTTCGTTTTGGGAGCGGCGCTAGATCGCGCGCTGGCGGGTGGAGACCTGCATGGCGCCGTCGACGAGGAGGCTCACCGGGTCGTAGAGGGCGAGCCCGGAGTCGTCGGAGACGATCAGGGGGGTCTCGGTGGAGCCGAGGATGACGCCCTCGCACCCCTTGCTGGCGAGGGCGTCGAGGACGCTGCGCACGCGGGCGCGGGAGGCGTCGGTGACGGAGCCGTGGATGAGCTCGTTGAAGATGATGTCGTTGACGGCTTCGATGTCGTCGGCGTCGGGGATGATCACCTTGACGCCCTTGAGCCCGAGGACGGTCTGGTAGATGGAGCCGCTGGTGAGGGCCTTGGCGCCGATGAGGCCGACGGTTTTGCGTCCGTCGGCGACGACGGACTCGGCGACGAGCTCGATCATGCTGAGCCACGGGATGGGGCTGGTGGCGCGTGCCATGGGGGCGGCGTGGTGGGCGAGGTTGTCGGGGAGGATGCAGAACTCGGCGCCGGCGGCGGCGAGGGTTTCGCACGACCACTGGAGGAGGCGGGCGACCTGTTCCCAGTCGTGGCGCTCGATGGCGCGGAGGTAGCGGGAGAAGGGGATGTTGTGGAGCGTGATGAGCGGCTTCTCTTCGGACTCGGGCAGCGCGGTGGCGCGCTGGGCGAGCGACCGGTAGCAGAGAGCGGACCCTTCGGGGCTGACCGCGATGACGCCGATGTGTCTGGGCATGATCGCCGCCTTTCCGTTGGCGTATCGTCCGGCGCCGGGGGGGCGGCGTCAACGGCGCGACGCTCGGGCGCGGTAGGATCGGGCGATGGGAGACGACGCGTTTGACGTTCTGGGGGTCGGGGCGACGTTCGACCTCGATCGTGAGGCGCTCCGCAAGGCGTGGCTGCGCCGTTCGCTGGAGGCCCACCCGGACCGGGCGGGGGGCGACGACGCGGCGCGGGAGCTCGCCGCGAGGCTGAACGATGCCAAACGGGTGCTCGAGGACGAGGAGTCGCGTGCCGACGCGCTGCTTGTTCGCCTCGGGGGGCCGACGCGTGAGGCGGAAAAAGGGCTCCCAGACGGGTTTTTGATGGAGATCATGGAGCTGCGGGAGGATCTGGAGACCGCTCAGGGCGAGGGGGACCCGTCGGCGCTGGCGCCGCACCGGGCGCGCGCCGAGCGCGAACGAGCGGCGCGGCTCGAGCGCGTGCGCGAGATGTTTTCAGGAAATCTTGACGATTCGGCGTTGCGCGCGATCCGCGTCGAGCTCAACGCGTGGCGGTACCTCGAGCGGATGCTCGAGCAGATCGACCCGTCGGCGGGCGGCGTGTGATGGTGGACCCGCTGGCGCTCGCGCTGCCCCCGTTGCTTTTGGTTTCGGCGTTTTTCTCGGGGTCGGAGACGGCGCTGTTCGGGTTGTCGCACGCGCAGCGCCGGCGGATGCGGGGCGGGCCGGCGCGTGCGGTGGCGCGGCTGCTGGCGCGCCCGCGCGAGCTGCTGGTGACGCTGATGATCGGGAACATGGCGGCGAACGTGACGTACTTCGTCGTCACGAGCGTGCTGACGCTGCGGGCCGAGAGCGCGGCTGCCGCGGCGTGGGTCTCGCTCGCGTGTCTGACGGGGATGATCCTGCTGGGCGAGGTGACGCCGAAGCTCGTGGCGACGGGCTCGCGCGAGCGGTGGTGCACACTGACGGTCGTGGCGATCGAGTGGATCCACGTCGCGGTGGGCCCGCTGCGCGCGCCGGTGTCGGCGCTCATCGGGCCGCTCTCGCGCCTGGCGCCCACGGCGGGGGAGAAGCAGGTCACGCACGACGAGCTCTCGGCGCTCCTGCTGCGCAGCGCGGGGGAGGGGGCGATCGACGAGGGGGAGGCGCGGCTGCTCGAGGCGGTCGCGGAGCTGACGGCGCTGCGGGCGCGGGACGTGATGACGCCGCGCGGGCGCGTGCGCTGGGTCCGTGCGGACGCGACGCGCGACGAGCTGGTGGCGCAGATCCGCGATCGCCCGGTCGCGCGGGCGCTGGTGTGCGAGCACGATCTCGACGGGGGGGTGCTCGGCGTGGTGGAAACGACCTCGTTCCTGGCGCACGCGCCCCCCGGCGCCACGCTGCGCACGCGGGTGCGCGACGCGGTCTTTGTGCCCGAGTCGGCGACGCTCGAGGACGTGCTGTCCTCGCTGCGCGCCAAACGCGAGAGCGTGGCGGTGGTGGTGGACGAGTTCGGCGGGGTGAGCGGCGTCGCGACGGCGGGGGACATCGTCTCGCGCCTCGTGGGCGAGCACGCGAGCGGCGAGGGGGCGATCGACGAGGACCGCCCGGTGATCGAGGACCTCGGCGGCGGGGTCTTCCGCGTCTCCGGGCGTCTGGCGGTGCGCGACTGGAAGCGGGCGCTGGGGCTTGATGAGGCGCCGCGAGGGCGCACCGTCGGCGGGGTGGTGATGGAGAAGCTCGGGCGGCAGGCGCACCACGGCGACACGGTCCGCCTCGGCT
>CALNYS010000005.1:0-681882 GCA_942490855.1 uncultured Phycisphaeraceae bacterium
CGGGGGTGAGTGCTTCGAGGCGGCGGGCGCTAGACCAGATGATGAGTGGGCGGGTTGTCACGGCGTTTTGATCGTATCACGATCGGAGATGGCGTAGGATGGTGTGATAGCGCGGGCGGGCGGCCGCTCGGTGGATTTATTCAGCGAGAGGAAAGTCCGGACACGGCAGGGCACGGCGGTGGGTAACGCCCACCCGTTCGTCAGCCGCGAACGAGGGAAAGTGCCGCAGAAAGCAAACCGCCGATGGCGCGCTACGGCGCGTACAGGTAAGGGTGAAAGGGTGCGGTAAGAGCGCACCGCCGGTCTGGTGACAGGTCGGGCATGGTAAACCCCGTCGCGTGCAAGGTCATGCAGCTCCCGGTCGCTTCGGCGGCACGCTCTGCTCGGGCGGCAGGGAGCGGGTGGATCGCTTGAGGTCGTCGGCAACGGCGGCTCTTAGAGAAATGGTCGCCCAGGCGCTGTTTCGGCAGCGCTGGACAGAATCCGGCTTACAGCTCGCGCTCGGCTGATGGCGGGCCCTTGCGTCAAACGTGAGGGCCCGCCGCCTTTTTGTCGGTGGGGGTGTGTACGAGTCGATAGGATCGCGAGACGTGTACCAAAGGCTTCTTACACGACGGTATCTGACCAGCAAGATCACGCCGATGCTGGCGATGCTTGCGGTGACCCTGTGTACTGCCATGGTGCTCGTGGTGTGGTCGGTGATGGGTGGGTTTTTGACGATGCTGCTCGGGACGGGGCAGACGCTGCTTGGTGATGCGACGATCACGTGGCCGGTGCAGGGGATCCCGCACTATGCGGAGTTGATCGAACGGCTTGAGGCGGAAGAGGGGTTCGAGGGGGCGGCAGGGATTATTGATGCTCCGGGGCTTTTGAAGCTGCCGGATGGATCGATCTTGACGGTGCAGGTGACGGGGATTGATCCTGAGAGTTATGAGCGGGTGACGGCGTACGGGGATTCGCTGTGGTGGCGTGGGATTGATGAGCCGCTGACGAAGGATGTTGATGGGGTTGATGTTCGTCTTGAGCTTGGCGATTCGCACTTGAGAGCTGGGCTTGAGCTTGCGGAGGTGGACCGGATCACTGGTGAGGTTCGGCCGGCGATTGTGCCGGGGATTGAGCTTGCGCAGTACAGCGTGCGCGAGGCGGGTGGGTGGTACACGCCGCGGTGGATGTTTTTGCCCAATGAAGAGGTGACGCTGAGCGTGCTGCCGTTGTCGAACGAGGGTGTGGCGATTGATGTTGAGGCACGGACGTTCCCGGTGGCGAACGAGTTCCGGACGGGGTTTTACGAATTTGATTCGAGCAAGGTGTTTGTGCCGCTGAGCACGCTGCAGGAGATGCTGTCGATGGACGCGGCGGCGCGGGTTGATGGCGGGTTTGGGTTTGGGGTGACGACGGGGAGCGATGGGCGGGAGACGTTTGAAGAGCCGGGCGTGGTTGGTGTTGACCCGGCGCGGGTGACAGCGGTTTTGGTGAAGGCGAGCGAGGGCGTGACGGCGGAGGACGCACGGGATATCGCTTCGCGGGTGTACGGGGAGTTTTACGAGATGCTGACGGCGGAGAAGCGGGTGGATCGGGCGCCGCCGGCGGATCTGGTGCGGGTGCCTACGTGGGAGGCGCGGCCAGGGGTGCGGTCGCTCGTTGCTGCGGTGAAGAAGGAGACGGGCGCTGGTGTTGGTGCTGTTTATGTTTATCTCTTTGACGGCGGTGTTTTTGGTGTTTTCGATTTTCTGGTCGATGGTGAGCGAGAAGACGAAAGACATTGGGATTCTTCGTGCGATCGGTGCGAGCAAGGCGGGGGTGGCGTGGTTGTTTTTGCGGTACGGGCTGTCGATCGGGGTGCTTGGCTCAGTGCTTGGCGGGACGATCGCGTACCTGATCGTTCTGAATATCAATCCTATTCATGAGTGGATTGGATCTGCGCTTGGGGTGTATGTGTGGGACCCGAGTGTGTATTACTTTACAGAGATCCCGAGTGAGGTGGAGCCGATGAAGGCGGTGCTGGTGCTCGCGGGGGGTGTGATTTTTAGTGTGCTGGGTGCGCTTGTTCCCGCGGTGAAAGCTGCGAACATGGACCCGGTTCGTGCGCTGAGGTTTGAGTGATGGGTGCGCTGCTTGCTGCGACTGGTTTGAAGAAGACGTACCGCATGGGGCGGGTGGATACGCCGGTGCTGCGCGGGCTTGATGTGATGGTGGCGGAGGGGGAGTTTGTGGCGATTCTGGGTGCGTCGGGTTCTGGTAAATCGACGCTGTTGCATTTGCTAGGTGGGCTTGATCGCCCGGATCGTGATGGCGGCGAGAGGTGGAGTTTCGGGCGCGGGTCGCTGTCTGATTTGAGTTCGGGTGAGATGGATGTGTACCGGCGGCGTGAGGTGGGGTTTGTGTTTCAGTTTTATCATTTGCTGCCGGAGCTGAGTGCGCTTGAGAACGTGCTGGTTGCCGGGATGGCGGCGCATGGGTTTGGGTATCGGGGCAAGCGCGGTGAGATGCGAGAGCGGGCGAGCGGGTTGCTTGAGCGGATGGGGCTGGCGGATCGGTTGTCGCACCGCCCGAGTGAGCTTTCTGGTGGTGAGCGACAGCGGGTGGCGATTGCGCGGTCGTTGCTCAACGAGCCGGCGGTCCTGCTTGCGGATGAGCCGACGGGGAACCTTGATCGTGCGGCGGGTGAGGGCGATCTTAGGGATTCGTTATCCAGACTTCATGAGGACGAGGCGCGGAGCGCGGTGATGGTGACGCATGACGAGGAGCTTGCGGCGCGGGCGGATCGGGTGCTTCGGATGGCGGACGGGCGGCTGGTGACGGGGGTGGGTGTATAGTGGTGGCTGGGCATTTCGTGGGGAACGGAGGCGGCTTTGCGCGGGTTTGACACCATTCGACAACTTTTCGGGCGGTTGACGGCGTACAACCCGTTCGAGGTGATGGCTGAGCTCGCGGTGATCGCGGGCGTGGTGTATCTGGTGTGGCGGTTTGTTCGCGGGACGCGTGCGGCGGGTGCGCTGCGCGGGATTCTTGTTGTTCTTTTGGTGGTGCTTGGGCTGCGGCTGCTTGCACCGGTGAATGCGTTTGAGCGGTTGTCGTTTTTGTTTGACAACCTGCTGGGGTTCGCGGTGGTGGCGGTGGTGATTATTTTCCAGCCCGAGTTGCGGCGCGCGATGTCGCGGATCGGTGAGGCGCCGCTGTTTCGGACGGAGGTGGCGGATGTGATGCCGGTGGTCGAGGCGCTGTGCGCGGCGAGCGATCTGCTGAGTAAGAATAAGTTTGGTGGGCTGATTGCGATCGAGCGGAGCGTGGGACTTCGGGAATATGTTGAGACGGGGAAGCTGCTGAACGCGGAGGTTTCTGCGGAGCTTCTGCAGTCGATATTTCGGCCCAACAGCCCGCTGCACGATATGGGTGTGGAGATTCGCGGGTAGCGCGTGGTGGCGGCGAGTGTTCCGTTCCCGCTTGCTGACCCGAGCGAGGTGCCGGATCCAAACATGGGGACTCGGCACCGGGCGGCGATCGGGATGTCGCGTGACCGACGCGCTGGTGATCGTGGTGAGCGAGGAGACAGGTGCGATTAGTTTGGGTGAGCGCGGACGGTTGCAGCGGTGGCTGAGTGTTGATGCGCTACGCGAGGAATTGCGGAAGCGTCTTTCAGAGGATGAGCGTGTGAAGGATGCGGACGCGAGCGCGGATGAGCACGATCCGGTGGAGGCTGAGCGATGATTTCCCCTCAGAAGAAACGGATTGATTCGCCGGCGACGTTGGTGGTGCTTGGGCTGGTGACGCTGCTGATTTGGCTGTTCGCGGAATCGCAGACGCTGGCGCGGGTGGATGTTGAGACGGTGGTTCGGCTTGATTCACCCGACGGGCTACTTTTAGTGACTCGGTGGGCGGACGGGCGCGCGGGGCAGAATGTGACGCTGACTCTCGAGGGCCCTCGGAACGAGATTGACTCGGCGGCGGCGCGGCTTCGTCGTGATGGCGTGGCTCTTTCTGCGGGTGCCGCGGGGGGGCCAGGGACGGCGGCGGGTGTGTATGAGCTTGACGTTTCTGACGCGGTGGAGGAGAGCGCCGCGGCGCAGCTTGGAACGGTGTCGGTGGTGCGTTCTGAGCCGGTGAATTTTTCTGTGGAGGTTGATGCGCTCACGACGCTGTCAGACGTCCCGGTGATCTTTGACGCGTCGCGGTTTGATCTTGCGGAGCCCCCGGTGATCGAGCCGGCGACGGTTGAGATCACGGGGCCGGCGTCGGTGCTGCGCGAGCTTGATGACACGGCGAGCGTGGTGGCGCGGGTGGATCAGGCGGCGGTTGATGGGCTGCGCCCGGGTGTGACGCAGCGGATCGAGCGCGGCTTGAGGTGGCGGGATTGTCAGCGATTGATCGGTCGCGCGTGGTGGTGCTGCCCGGTCGGGTTGGTGTTCGTCTGACGGTGCGGAGCCGGGTGTCGACTATCGAGGTGGCGTCGGCACCGGTGCAGGTGCTTGGTCTTCCGACGGACTTTGCGCGGTGGCACGTGACGCCGGCGTTGTTGTTTGTTGATGGGCTGACGGTGACTGGGCCGAGCGATCTCGTGGAGCGGATCCGTTCGCAGGAGCTGAGCATCGTTGCGGTGGTCCGGCTCACGAGTGACGAATTGCAGCGCGGGGTGACAGAGAAAGAAGCGACGTACGCGCTGCTGACTGCGGACGGGCTTGCGCCGGCACCGGCGTCGTTGGTTATTGAAGGACCTGGTGAACTCATCGGGCTGACCGTCGAGGCGGTCAGCCCGAGCGCCGACGGCGGGGGCGGTGAGTAGCTACTGATCGCGGACCGAGGTCTTTTCGGATTCATAGAACAATTTGGCGACGGAGAGTCCGACGCGCTTGGCGAGGTCTGATTCTGCCTGTGCGCGTTCTGCGGATGAGCGCGGGAGCTGGGCGGCGCGGGTGGTTGGCTCGACGCGGAGCGGGAAGCCGTTTGGTGCGTCGGGCCAGATGCGGGCGCGGGTCTGGGCGTCGATGACTTTGACCCGTGTGGTGACGACGGGGGAATAGCTGGAGCCGTCGCGGGTGAGGGACCAGGCGTCGATGGTGATGTAGACGACGACCTCGGCGCCGACGGCACGCCCGATGTCGGCGACGCTCATGGGCGCGTCGGGTTTTTCAGACATCGCGGCGCGGAGGGTTGATTGCGCGGCGATCATGTTTTCCTGTTTGATGATCTTCTCGGCGATCAGGGTTTCTTCGGCTTCTTTACCGATGACGGCGCGGAGGGAGCGGCGAGGGACTTTGTTGGCGCGATCATCAACGAATATGACGGTGGGGCGCTTGCCGTCGAGGGAGGTCTGCGCTGGGACCTTCGGCGGGCCTTCGAGGATGTAGGCGGCGGTGCCGACGATGTTGCAGGAGGAGAGTAGGGTGAGTGCGCCCAGCCGCGAGGACTGCGGCGATGGTGGATTTAGTAGTCGGGTTCATTGTCTTCCTCGTGGTCGTAGAAGAGCCAGGCGGCGCGGTTGGCGAAGCGGCGTTCGAGCACGGAGATGATCTGCTCGGCGGTGTAGTCGTCGGGGCCGTAGCCGTCGCCGTCGGGGAAGGTGACGGCGACACCCTTTGAGTAGGCGAAGTCGTTAGGGAATGCGGAGTCGGCCTCTGTGACGCTGATGTTGCCGGCGATGACGCCCTGCCAGAGGTAGGAGTTGCCGCGTTCGTTGAGGCGGTGTTCGTAGAGGTCGATGAAGATGATGCGGTCGACGGCGAGCTCCTCTGCGAGCTCACCGAGTGGGCGTGCGGTCCATGAGGGGTGGTTGAACTGGTAGTCGAGGACGAGTGGGGCGGGGACGAAGCCGGTGGCGCCGGTGTTGGCGACGAGCTGCCCAGTGATTGCGGTGGTGAGCCGCGGGACGAGGCGGGGGTTCTGGGCCTGCGTGACGCGGTCGGCGGCGATGAAGACGGCGAATGATTTACCGTCGAGGCCTTCGTAATCAGACAATACCTTGTGGGTGCCGGTGCGGTGGTAGCTGTCTGCCATAACGCCGAGGATCTCACATCCGGCGGCGGGTATGGCGAGAAGTGTGATGATGAGGAGTCGTTTAAGCATGTGATGCGCGGCCGATCAGGCGGTCCATGTGATGATTTTGTAGATCCAGGCGATGACGAGGCCGGCGGCGGCGGCTGTGATCCAACGGGTGGTCCAGAGCGGGCGGAAGAGGCGTGAGATGCGGGAGCCGAAGACGGCGGTGTGGAGGAGTGTCCAGAAGGCGCTTGCGGTGGCGACGGCCAAGAGGGCGCCGGCGGGCTGGACCTGTGCGGAGGCGATGAGATGGCCGTCGGCGGCGTGGGCGAAGGCGGTGGTCATGCCGCAGGTGGGGCATGGTTTGTCGAAGGTGGTGACCCAACTGCAGGTCGGCATTTTGAGCTGGGTGTGGGTGCCGTGGCCGTCGGCGCTCGGGGAGAGCCATGCGGCGACGGCGAGGAGCGCGAGGCAGGCGGCGGCACCGAGAGCGGCGAGGAGGCGGTCTGAGGTGTGGGCTTTGGGTGGGGGCACGGGTGGTTGTTCGGGGGGAAGGGGGAAGGTTCCGTCACTGCTTTAATCCTCTTCAATCGGAGCGAAGAAGAAGGGGGAGGCCCTCACCCCGGCCCTCTCCCCGGGGGAGAGGGGGGAGTTAGTCGAAGCGGAGGATGCCATTTTTGGCGGCGTAGAGGTAGGCGACGATGGTGGTGAATACGAAGAAAAGGATTCTGGCGAGGAAGAGGAAGGCGTCGTCTGAGCGGGGTTCGAGGTTGCCGAAGGTGGCGGCCCAGGGGTAGAGGAATATGACCTCGACGTCGAAGACGAGGAAGATCATGGCGAGGATGTAGAAGCGGACGTTGAAGCGTTTGCGGGCGGTATCGATCGGGTTCATGCCCGATTCGTAGGAAATGCTTTTTTCGGGTCCGTCGCGTTTGGGGCCCAGGAGCTGGGTGGCGACGAGGTTGACGACGGCGAAGCCGATGGCCATGAGGATGAGCAGCAGGACGGGCCAGTAGGCGGAGACTTGCTGGGCTGCCAGAAAATGCGAGTCGATCATGGCGGAGAGGGCTCCCGTTTCGGTGCGCGAGTGGGCGTTTGTAGTGTATCGTCTGCGGAAGATCGCAGGGCGTAGCTCAGCTTGGTAGAGCGCCGCGTTTGGGACGCGGAGGTCGCTGGTTCGAATCCAGTCGCCCTGATTTCACTCATATGGGATTCGGTCAGAACGAGAACACAGCCCCGGTTGCGGGGCGGCGGGGGTTTGCGTGACGAAATCGAAGGCGAAGACACCGGACAAGCTGAAGGTATTGCTGATTGGCGGCGGGGGGCGTGAGCATTCGCTGGCGTGGCGGCTGAAGAAGTCGGCGTCGGTGGCGGAACTGCACGTGACGCACCCGCAGAACCCGGGGCTCGGGGCGCTTGGGAAAGCGGTTGATGTGCCGGTGTCGATGAAGGAGATCTACAGGCTGACGCAGTATTGCGATGCGAACGGGATCAACCTTGTGGTGATCGGGCCGGAGGATCCGCTGGCGGAGGGGATGGCAGACGCGCTGCGGACAGCCGAGCGCGCGGTGTTCGGGCCGAACAAGGATGGGGCGAAGCTGGAAGCGGACAAGGCGTGGGCGAAGCAGTTGATGCGGGCGGCGGGGATCCCGACGGCGGAGTCGCGGACGTTTCATGACGCGGAGTCGGCGGTTGAGTTTTTAGAGACGCGCGACACGGCGCAGGTGATCAAGGCGACGGGGCTTGCCAAGGGCAAGGGTGTGGTGGTTCCTGATTCTCTTGATGAAGCGCGTGAAGCGATTCGGCAGATCATGGTTGAGCGGGTGTATGGGGCGGCTGGTGATTCCGTTTTGATTGAAGAGCGGATGAAGGGGCCGGAGGTTTCGGTGCTCGCGCTGTGTGACGGTCGGACGGCGGCGGTGCTTGATGCGTGTCAGGATCACAAGCGGCTGGGTGAAGGTGGAACGGGCCCGAACACGGGGGGGATGGGTGCGTTTTGCCCGTCGCCTTTGGCGGATGAGAAGCTGTACGCGACGGTGCAGCGCGAGGTGATTGCGCCGCTGATGGATGCGCTGCGGCGTGAGGGGATTGATTATCGCGGGGTGCTGTACGCGGGGCTGATGCTGACGGCGGGGGGGCCGAAGGTGCTGGAATTTAACGTGCGTTTTGGGGACCCGGAGTGTCAGCCGCTCATGGCGCGGTGGCAGGGGGATCTTGGGAAGACGCTGTATGAGTGCGCGACGGGTCGGCTTGAGGACTCGCGGTGGGGGTTTGATGATCGTGCGGCGTGCTGTGTGGTGCTGGCGAGCAAGGGATACCCGGAGAAGCCGGAGGTTGGGTTCCCGATTAGTGGGGTCGATGAGGCGAACGCGATGGAGGGGGTGACGGTGTTTCACGCGGGGACGAAGCGCGGTGAGAAGGGCGGGTTTGTGACGGCGGGCGGGCGCGTGCTCGGGGTGACGGCGCTTGGGGCGACGGTTGGTGAGGCGCGGGAGAGGGCGCTTGCGGGGGCGGATGTGATTGAGTTTGAGGGGAAGGTTGTGCGGCGGGATATTGGTGGGGGAGTCGTGGCGGCGGGGTAGGAGGGGGAGCCCTCCCCCAGCCCCTCTCCCTCGGGGAGAGGGGGGGTAAGAAAAACGCGACTCCCTTGTGGGAGCCGCGCTTCAAGTGGGCGGTGCAGGATTCGAACCTGCGTAGGATTCCTCCAACAGATTTACAGTCTGCCCCGTTTGGCCGCTTCGGTAACCGCCCGCGGTGCTGAAAGATCAGCAACAGGCCCGGAAATGTACCCGCACGGGGGGAAAATGGCAATTGAACATGTGTCGATCTAGAGGATTCGCGCGTGGTTTCTGCGGCGTGTGGGGGTAGACTCCTAGGTATGAAGATTCTTACTGCTGCGTTATTCGGACTGATCTGTGGTGGCGCTTTGGCGCAGGGGCCCGTTGTTGATTCGACGACGGCGCTGGTGCGCGTAAAGGTCGAGTCGATGGAGCATCTGGCGCAGCTCGAAGCGATGGGCGCTGAGCCGTGGGCGTGCCGGCACGGGGTTGGCGAGCAGCTTATGAGCATGGACTCGGCGCTTGCTGAACAACTCATCTCCGGCGGCGCGGTGATGATCGAACCCGATCTTGCGATCAAGATGGCGGACACGGCGCTGGCTGCACGCGGCGGTGGCTTCTTCGATGACTACCAGACATGGGATTCGATCAATCTGAAACTCGACGAGCTGGCGATGAGCCCGCTGGCCGAGATCGTCGTCATCGGCGACACGTTCGAGCAGCGGACGGTGCGCGGGCTGCGGATCACGAATGGGTCCGGCGGCGTGAAGCCTGCGGTGCTGGTCAACGGTGGGCAGCACGCGCGGGAGTGGATCTCGCCGGCGTCGGTGATGTTCTTTGCTGATCGTCTTGTGAATGAGTACGGGAACGATGCGCAGATCACGGGCGCTTGACGGTGGTGGATTTCTTCATCGTGCCGGTGGTGAACGCGGATGGGTATGTGTACTCGTGGACGCCGGGGAACCGGCTGTGGCGCAAGAATCGACGTGACAACCCCGGGTCCTCGTTTGGTGTTGATCCGAACCGGAACTGGGCGGAGGGGTGGGGGCTGAGCTCTGGTTCATCAGGGACGGCGAGCAGCAGCACATACCGCGGGCCTGCGCCGTTCTCTGAGCCCTGCACAGCGAACCTGCGCGACTTTATCAACAGCCGGCCTGAGATCCGGGCGCATGTTGATGTCCACAACTTTGCGCAGCTGATATTGGGAGCGTGGGCGTACACGGATGACCCGGCACCTGATGCCGCGACACTGTTGCCTTATGGCGAGGCGATCGAGGTTGTGATGGATGCCGAGCATGGGGTGGCGTACGACTTTAGAACCGGCGCTGGCGGGATCGGGTTTGCGTCTGGTGCGATGCCGGACTGGACGTTCGGTGAGCTCGGGATCATGTCGTGGACTTTTGAGCTTCGTGACACGGGGCAGTTTGGTTTTCAGCTGCCGGCGTCGCAGCTTGTGCCGACGGCGCAGGAATGTGAGGCGGGTTTGCTTCGGATCGCGGAGCAGATCGCGCAGTGCCCGAGCGACGTGAACTTCGACGGCGTGGTTGACGCGACTGACCTTGCGATCGTGCTTTCGCGGTGGGGGAACCAGCGCGGGCTTTCGGATGTTGATCTGAGCGGGGTTGTTGATTCAGGGGATTTGGCGAACCTGCTCGCGGGGTGGGGGAGTGTTTGCCCTCTTTGAGTTCGAAGAGCAGAGAAGACCCCTCACCCCGGCCCTCTCTCCATCAGAATGGGGCGAGGGAGGGGGATCTATTCGCTTGGGAGTTCGGCGCTGAGGTTTGAGATGGCCTGGAACATTTCGCGGGCGGCTTCGACCATCGCGGCGTGTTCTGTGTTGGTGAATGATTGGTTGTCGATTTCTGACTTGAATGCTGCCCAGATGGGGCGCTGCTTGGGGCCGTAGGGGTCGAGGTAGCGGTCGCCCTTGCCTTGTTCGAGCCCGAGCGCCGGGCGGACGGCGCGGGCGATGTAGGCGTTGCCGTTGTTGGAGCCTTCGAGGACGTAGTGGAAGCCGAGGAGCTTGATCGGGTTCGCGTCTGCGGCGGCGTTGATTTGTTCGATGAGTGCGGTCGTGCTCGCGAGGGGGGTGGCGGGCTTGTTGTGCTTGAGCGCGGCGAGGTCGGCGAGGAGGTAGGGCTCCTGGTACTGCTCGTCGGTGACGATGGCGGCGATGCGGGGATCACTTGATGTCAGAGAGCGGAGCTTTGATTCAAGCGCGGTGTGGATGAGGAGCATCTGGCTGAGCCAGTTCGCGTAGGCGTCTTTGGAGATCGCGCCCTTGAGGAGGTTCTGCTGGAAGGGCTGCTTCTCGGCGGCAGAGTGGAGTTCCCAGGTGCCGTCCTTGAGTTTTTGGCTGAGGCTTGGCGTGGCTGTGGTGGTCATGGTTGATCCTGGGTTAGTTGATTGTTGTCGCGGCGATGGCGGCGGGGATGACGAGCCAGGCGATGCCCTTGATGAGATAGAAAAGGAAGAGCACGGGGGCGTAGCGTTTGAGGGCGGTTTTGAATTTCATGGCGGCTCCGCGAGAGTTGTTGAGAGTGAGTCTCAATCAGTTGTGAGTGACGATATATGTGTTGGCTGTTGGCGTCAACGGCGAGATGGGCAAGATGGTGTGTTTGTTATTGGTCGAAGGCGTTAGATGTCGATGCATTGGTCGTGAATCTGGTATATGAAGGGGCTCAGCGACGGCGAGCACTTTCGCTACTGCTACACTGCATTCCTCACGGTCTGGCAAGACACGCACGGGGGCATACACCATGAGTGACACCGCAATACAAAGCACGTCGTCGGCTGGAGCATCGGGAGGGCTCGATGAGTTCAGCTATGACGACCGAATTGTTCGTCTGTTTTTCTGGGCGACGATGATCTGGAGCATCGTTGCTCTGCTTGTTGGTGTGATCATCGCGTTCCAGCTCGCGGCACCGGAGCTGAACTACTTCCCGGAGATCGCGTTTGGGCGGTTGCGGCCGCTGCACACGAACGCGGCGATCTTTGCCTTCGCGGGGAACGCGATCTTCGCGGCGATCTATTACTCGACGCAGCGGCTGTGCAAGGCCCGGATGTGGAGCGACCAGCTTTCAGCTGCCGCACTTCTGGGGATGGCAGGGAATTATCGTCTCGGCGGCGTGACGCTTCCGTTTGGGTTCACGCAGGGCAAGGAGTACGCTGAGCTTGAGTGGCCGATCGACCTCGCGATCGCGGTGGTGTGGGTCGGTTTCTTTGGTGTGAACTTCTTCGGAACGCTCGTGCGCCGGCGCGAGCGGCACATGTATGTGGCGCTGTGGTTCTACATCGCGACGATTGTCACGGTCGCGATGCTGCACGTCTTCAACAGCCTCGCGTTCATCAAGACCGGTCGAGCTTTGACAACCTGATGAAGTCCTACCCGGTGTACGCGGGTGTGCAGGACGCGTTCATGCAGTGGTGGTACGGGCACAACGCGGTGGCGTTTTTCCTGACGACGCCGTTCCTGGGGCTGATGTACTACTTCCTGCCCAAGGCGGCGGGGCGGCCGGTCTACTCGTACCGGCTTTCGATCGTGCACTTCTGGTCGCTGGTGTTCATCTACATCTGGGCCGGGCCGCACCACCTGCACTACACGGCGCTGCCCGATGTGGGCGACGTCGCTGGGCATGGTGTTCTCGGTGATGCTGTGGATGCCGTCGTGGGGCGGCATGATCAACGGTCTGCTGACGCTGCGCGGCGCATGGCACAAGGTCACCACCGACCCCGTGCTGAAGTTCTTTGTCGTCGGCATCACCTTCTACGGCATGGCCACTTTTGAAGGCCCGATGCTGAGCGTGAAGAGCGTCAACGCCCTCAGCCACTACACCGACTGGACGATCGCACATGTCCACGCGGGGGCGCTGGGCTGGAACGGGTTCATGACCTTCGGCATGCTGTACTGGCTGGCGCCGCGGCTGTTCCAGACGAAGCTGTACAGCGTGCGTCTGGCGACGACGCACTTCTGGCTGGGGACGATGGGCATGTTGCTCTACATGGTGCCGATCTACACGGCGGGCATCACGCAGGGCCTGATGTGGCGGGCGTTCGACGAGACGGGTCGCCTGGCGTTCCCCGACTTCGTCGAGACGACGCGGCTTGATTCCGCTGTACTGGATCGCGCGGCATCGGCGGCACGCTGTATCCTCGCGGGGCATGGACTGATGGGCGTCAACATGTTCATGACCGGGCGTGGCAGATGCGCCCGGCGAAGTACGAGGAGGCGGTGCAGCAGGCGCCGCCGCTGTCGAAGGTGTATCAACGACCCGCCGGCGCCACCATCGAAGCTGCACTGCGAACATGTGGAGTTCGCCCAGACGGGCGAGCGCTTCCTGCAGGGCCTGTGGCATCGGCGCTGGGAGCGTCTGCCGGTGCGATTCACGGTGTGGGTGGTGATCGCGGTTGCGATCGCATCGCTGTTTGAAGCAATACCGCTCTTCCTGATTCGCTCGAATGTGCCGACGATCGCAACGGTCGAACCCTACACGCCGCTGGAACTCGCGGGACGCGACATTTACATCGCTGAGGGCTGCTACAACTGCCATAGCCAGATGATCCGGCCGATTCGCGCCGAGACCGAAGCGGTACGGCGAGTACAGCAAGCCGGGTGAGTTCGTCTACGACCATCCATTCCAGTGGGGCTCGCGCCGCATCGGTCCGGACCTTGCGCGCGTTGGGGGAAAATACAGCCACCTCTGGCATGTGCAGCACTTTGAGAATCCAAGGAACATCAACTCTGGCTCGATTATGCCGGGCTACCCCTGGTTGCTCGAAAAGCCGGTGAACTTCACTGCCATCCAGCGCCGTGTTGATGTGATGGCGATGCTGGGCGTGCCATACGGTGAAGCGATTCACAGTGCTCCGGACATGGCGCGCGAGCAGGCGGCGCAGATCGTCGCCGAGCTGGTTGACCAGGGGCAGGATGAAGGTCTGCGCGAACTGGAAAACAAGGAAGTCATTGCCCTCATCGCCTACATGCAGCGACTCGGGACGGACATCAACAAGGCGCCAGCGCCGGCGGAAGTTCCCGATAATGCGATTGGCGCCGAGCCGGTCGCTCCCGCCGCGGATGAGGAGGCCGGCCAGTGAACCTCAGCGACATCATCGGCAACATGGATCTCGCCACATTCCCCAAGGTCGCGCTGGTGATTTTCGCGGCGGTGTTCGCAGTGCGTGACGCTTCGTGCGTGACGCTCAGGCGGCGACGAAATCGATCTGGATCGTGTTCGCGCGATGCGCGGATCGACGATGATCCTGCAGAAGGGGGGGTGCGACCAGTGATGATCACCACAGTGCAACTGCTCGATCATGTGTACGACGGCATCGAGGAGTACGACAACCCGGTGCCGGGGTGGTGGCATGTGCTTCGTGGTTCGGTGTCGTTCGCGTTCCCGTATGTGGTTCTGGTTCCACCTGAGCCCGCTGATCTGCCCGTTCTTCCCGAGGAGTCCTGCGCAGCTGGATGTCGCCGACTACAGGCGGCGGAGGTTGAGCGCCTGTTTGCTGATATCGGTCAGCTTGAGAACGACGAGGCGACGCTGGTGACCTACATGAACGACCCGGACTGGATGTCTTTCGCGGCGTCTACGTTCCGGGGCAACTGCGCGTCGTGCCACGCGGCAGCAACGGCGGGGGGCTCATCGGCGTGAACCTCACGGACGATGCGTACATGAACGTCAGACGCTCGGATCACCGACATCCACGGCGTTGGCTCAACGGCATGCCGGCGGGGGGAGCGATGCCCGCGTGGGGGAACCGGCTGAACTCGAACGAGCTTGTTCTGCTTAGCGCGTACGTGGCTTCACTACGCGGGACGACGCCCGCGGCACCGATGGCGGCTGATGGGAATGTGATCCCGGCGTGGCCTACGATTGCGGATGACGCTTCGTAGGCGGAGCGTCCTGGCTTCGGGGAGTTCGAGAAGAGATGCCGGGAAAGACAGACAACGGTGATCGGGCGTTATCGACGCTTCTGGCGGACGGGACGCGGCGGTGGTTGCGTCCTCGGTTGTCGCCGGGGCGGTGGCTGGCCGGCGGCGGGTGGCTGTATGGGGCTGATCGCCGCCTTTGTGGGGTTACCGCACTTACGAGATCAACGGGAAGCCGCCGTTGCTCCTTGACGTGCTGCAGCGGGAGTTCACGTTCTTCGGGACGACGCTGTACCCGACGGACACGTTTTTGCTCGCGCTGCTCATGCTGATCGTGTTTCTAGGTCTGTTCTTCTTAACGGCGATGTTCGGACGTGTGTGGTGTGGGTGGGTGTGCCCGCAGACCGTGTATCTGGAGTTGGTGTTCCGCCCGATCGAGCGGTTCTTTGATGGTGCGCCCGGCAAGAAGACCAAGACGGGCGGGTGGCGGAAGCCGGCGAAGATCGCGGTGTATGTGGTGCTTTCGCTCGCGCTGGCGCACACGTTTTTGTCGTATTTCGTTGGGCACGGACGCGCTGCGGGTGTGGATGACGCGGTCGCCGTTGGAGCATCCGATCTCGTTTTGCGATCGTTGTTCGGTGTGACAGGTTTGATGCTCTTTGACTTCGGGTTCTTCCGCGAGCAGCTGTGCATCGTGGCGTGCCCTTATGGGCGGATGCAGTCGGTGATGCTGGATCGGGATTCGTTGATCGTCGGGTACGACCGGCTGCGCGGGGAGCCGCGGGGGAAGCTGAGGAAGGGCACGAAAGATGTCTCGCTCAAGACCGTTGCGGCGGAGCAACCGGGGGATTGCATCGATTGCAGGATGTGCGTGACGACATGCCCGACGGGGATTGATATCCGTGATGGTTTGCAGCTTGAGTGCGTGAACTGCACACAGTGCATCGATGCCTGCGATTCGATCATGGACAAAATCGGAAAACCGCGGGGGTTGATCCGGTACTCGTCGCAGCGCCAGCTTGAGGAGGGCGAGAGCCGGTGGAAGCGGCCGCGGCTCTTGGTGTACCCGGTAATTGTGGGGGTGTTGTTGACGGTTTTGGTGACGAGTCTTGCGACACGCGAGGCAGTGATGGTGAATGTGCTGCGAGGGCCGGGGTTCCCGTACCAGAAGCTTGCCGAGGGTAGGATCGGGAATGTGGTGCGTGTGAAGATCCACGACCGGACTCGCGATGGTGGCGTGTATACGGTGAGTGTGGTCGGCGATGGCGTTGCAGGTGCCGTTCTCGGTGAGCCGAACCCGGTGCGGGTTGATCCTGGGCAGCTGGAAACGGCTTCTCTGGTTCTGAGCTTGCCGGGCGAAGCGTTTGCCGGAGGGCACGCGAACGAGACCGTGGTTGTGACAGGTGACGACGGCGAAAGATTCGAGGCGGCGTACCGGATGCTCGGGCCGAGCACCCTAGGGAGTGAGTGATGGCGTCGATTTTTAGCAATCCTGGTGTGCGGTGGCCTCTTGGTGTGATCGGGATCTTGCTGGTGTCCTTCATAGTGTGCGGTATCACTATTTACTACGCGGTGACGGATTCTTCGTACGCGGTTGAGCCGGAGTATTACGAGCAGGCGGTGCGGTGGGATGAGTCGGTGAAGGAACGCGAGGCGAGCGCGGCGCTTGGGTGGGACGCGGCGGTTTCGATCACGCTGGAGGATGGCGAAGCAGACTTGCGAGTAGAACTTCTTGACGCTCAGGGTCAGCCTGTTGAGGGCGCGACGGTGGTGTGCTCTGCGTTCCAGTACGCGAGGAGGGGGGAGGCGTTTGATGGCTCGCTGAATGAACTCGATAGCGGTGCATACCGCGTGAGCTTCTTGGGCGCTGCGCCTGGTCAGTGGCAGGTTCGGGTTCGAGCGATGCGTGGGGATGATGTGTTTCTTACGCGGGTCGATGTGCCAACGGCCGAGGCGGCGCGATGAGCGGCGCGGGCGGGTCATTTGATGCGGCGCTTCTTGGTGCCGTGCTGGTGACAAGCCTTGTTGGGAGCTTGCACTGCGCGGGGATGTGCGGGGTGTTTGTGGTGATGGCGGTGGGTCCGGGTGATCGGGGCTCACGACTGCGCCTGCAGGGGTTGTATCACGGCGGGCGGTTGGTGGGCTACACAACGCTGGGTGTGATCGCCGGTGCGGTCGGGCAGGCGGTTGACGTTGGGGCGCACGCGGCGGGGTTGCATCACACGGCGGCGATCGTGGCGGCGGTGATGGTGCTACTGATTGGTGTGGCAACGGGGTTGAAGGAACTCGGGGTGCGGCTGCCACGAGCGCCGCGGTTTGCGGTTGCGCAGCGTGCGTTTGAGAAGGGGGCTCGGGTTTCGCAGCGGCTGAGCGCTCCGGGGCGAGCGCTCGTGATTGGCTTGCTGACAGCGTTGCTTCTTGCGGGTGGCTGTATGCGTTTGCATTGGTAGCGGCGGGGACGGCGAGCCCGGTCTTTGGTGGGTTGGTAATGGCGACGTTTTGGGTCGGGACGGTGCCGATTCTTGCGGCAGTCGGGCAGGGGGCGGGCACGCTTCGGGCGAGGCTCGGACCGAAGGCGCGGATGGCGGCGGCGATACTGGTCGCTGCTCTCGGCGCGGGGATCTTGATGCGCGGGTTTGATGCTGATTTGTCGGGGGTGCGGACGGCGATGACGGTTTCTGATGATGGAACGATCGACCTCAAGAACGCCGGGGAGGCACCGTGCCCGCTGTGCGTGACGGGTGAGGAGTGATGACGACGGCTACTGCTGGCGTAGCGACGGAATGTGCGCACTGTTCGCTCCCGGTGCCGAAGGGACGGCTTGATCCATCTTGTGATGAGCAGTTTTGTTGCGGCGGGTGTGAGGCGGCGTACGGTGCGATCCGCGCGTGCGGGCTTGATGAGTATTACTCGTTGCGGCGGCGTATGGAGACCGAGCGAGCGGCGGTCGAGGAAGCATCGGGGGCGTTTGAAGAGTTTGATGACGAATCGTTTCAGAAGCGGCATTGCGCGGTACTGGCTGATGGAAGTGTGCGGGTTGAGCTGTTTTTAGAGGGTGTTCACTGCGCCGCGTGTTTGTGGTTGCTTGAGCGATTACCGCGGACTGTTGATGGGCTGGTGTCTCTCGACCTGGACTTTGGCGCGCGTGTCGCAACGGTGCGGTGGCTGCCGAGTGACAACACACTGGGAGGGATCGCACGGGCTCTGGCTCGGTTTGGCTATGTACCGCACGCGGTGGAACCCAGTGTCACGCGGCAGATCAGGCTGAATGAAGAGCGTGCGTCGTTGGTGCGGATCGGGGTGGCGGGGGCGTGCGCGGGGAACGTGATGCTGCTGGCGTTTGCGCTGTACAGCGGGATTCTGAATCCGATCGGAGAGCCGTATCTTTCGATGTTCCGGTGGTTGTCGGCGGGGATCGGGCTGCTGACGGTGGCGTGGCCTGGGCGGGTATTTTTTATGGGAGCGATCGCTGCGGTGCGGGCACGGGTGTGGCACATGGATATGCCCGTGGCGGCAGCATTGCTGATCGGTAGCGTAGCGGGGGTGTGGAATGTGACATTCGGTGGGGGGGATATCTACTTCGATTCGCTTTCGATGTTGGTGTTTCTGCTGCTCGTGGGGCGCTGGTTGCAATCCCGACAACAGCGGTTGGCTCACGATTCGATCGAACTGCTCTTTAGTGTGACGCCGAGGAAAGCGCGGGTCGTTGAGGACGGTGTTGTTCGCGAGATCGCGACGGATTCACTTAACGCGGGGGATCTGATCGAGGTCCGGCCGAACGAATCGTTCCCAGTTGACGGTGTGATCGAGACCGGCGAGACGGTTGTTGATGATTCCGTTATGACCGGCGAATCAGTGCCTACCTCGCGCGGCGCGGGCGAGGGCGTACACGCGGGTGCGGTCAATCTGCGCGGCGTGGTCCGGGTGCGAGCGGTGTCGGTCGGACGAGCGACGCGGGTTGGGCAGATGATGGAGACCATTGAGCGGCTGTCACGCAGCCGGACGCCGATTGTTGGATCGTCTGACCGAGTGGCAGGTCCGTTTGTAATCGGAGTAGGTGTGTTGAGCGCCGCGGCGTTTGCGATCGGTCTTCCTCTCGGGCTTGGGGTTGCGGTCGATCGCGCCGTGGCGCTTCTTATCGTGTGCTGCCCGTGCGCGGCGGCGCTCGCTGCACCGATCGCCACGAGCGCCGCAATCGGGCGTCTCGCGGCTCGCGGCGTGCTGGTAAAAGGCGGTGATGTCCTCGAGGCGCTGGCGAAGACACCGACGCTTGTGCTTGATAAGACAGGCACGGTGACGGAGGGCAAGTTTGCCCTGCGGGAGTGGATTGGTGATGAGCGACTGCGTGATGTAGTCGGGCGGATGGAGGCGGGGGTTTCGCATCCGATCGCCACAGCGCTTGTGACAGAGAGCGAGAGAGATGTTCAAGATGTTGAGCATCGCGCGGGGCTTGGAGTCGCGGGTGTTTGGGACGGCAAGCGTGTTGCGGCGGGGAGCGAGACGTTCATGCGTGAGTTAGGGATGGAGATTCCTGCGTATATCGCCGAGAGTTGTGCTACTGCGCGTCGTGATGGTTATACGGCCGTGGTCTGCGCGGTAGGTGAGCGTGCGGAGGCCGCGGCGGTGCTTGGGGATCAGGTTCGGGAAGGGGCGAAGGATGCGATTCGTGAGCTTGGCCAGCTTGGGTGGGGCGTCGAGTTGCTTTCTGGTGATGCGCAGGCGACGACTACCGTTATTGCTCAGACACTTGGCGTGGAGCGAGCCGAAGGCGGGGCGACGCCGGAACGGAAACAAACTCGTGCTGAAGAGATCGCACTAGCCAATGCATCGCGCGGTGGGTGCGTCATGGCGGGCGATGGTGTGAACGATGCGGCGGCGCTCGCGGCGGCGACGGTTGGCATCGCGGTAAGCGGGGGAGCAGAGGCATCGCTTGCGGCTGCTGATGTGTACTTGCGGGCCGATGGGCTTCGGCCACTCGTTGATCTCGCGGTAAGTGCACGTCGTACGGTCCGGGTGATTCGATGGTGTCTAGGGATTGCGATCGGGTACAACCTCTTTGCCGGTGCCGCGGCGATCGCTGGGTTTGTTTCACCGCTCGCGGCAGCGGTGGTGATGCCGGTGAGTTCGGTTACGGTCGTAACGATCGCGCTGATGGGCGCTGGGAAGGAGAGACGCTGATGTCGGTGCTTTTTATTGTGCTCCCGGTCGCGCTCCTTCTCGCCGCCGGTGGTGTTGCTGCGTTCATCTGGATGACGCGCACGGGCCAGCTCGACGATCTCGAGACCCCCGCGTGGCGGGTGCTCTTTGATGACGACGAGCCGACGGGCAGCCCCGAGACGCCTGAGAACGCACGCGATCAACCCGGTTGACACGGTGCTAGTGGGTGCTACCATGCCTCTCCACTTGATTGCGGGGTGGAGCAGTCTGGTAGCTCGTCGGGCTCATAACCCGAAGGTCGTTGGTTCAAATCCAGCCCCCGCTATATTTTTCGGCATCTGTCAGGGTCGCTATCACAAAGATAGCGGCCCTTTCTCTTGCGCTCTTGGTCAGTTTCGCAGCTGTTGGTTCTTAGTGCGCTGCGATTGCAAGCGTCTGCCCGCAGACTCCCAGTGCTGCCAACCAAGCTGGAACAGCAGCAGTGCCCCTTCTTGTGAATTTGAAGAATTGGCAGCATCGGAACCCGCGACCTTCGGCACCACTTTGCTTCAGTGGTCGCCAACTCAGGTGTGCCTTATCGGATGGCCATGGCCTGGATTGGGCATTCGACTTCGTCGATTTTGGCTCTCTACTACCACCTACACGATGGAGAGTTCGAAATGGCTACGATGTGGCTGGTGCAGTGAGGTGTCAGGTCCCTTGCTCATTTCAACGAGATACCTGCAAACATTTCATCGGGACTCTATAGGTCTTACCTGCTTCATCTGGTGGTCGAATGGTCAAGAACAATAGCGTATCCCGTTCCCGGTCCGCCGCCAGTGCAACCCTCGGCTTTGAGGAAAGACTCTGGCTGTCCGCCGACAAGCTCCTACCGGCGTCCACGAGCGCGGAGGATCGCTGATGGGATCTGCGGCCCGTTTTGCAGTCGATCCCAAACTGACGGCTCTGCTCGGTGAGACATACCCATCGAGTGAAAAGGCTCTCCGTGAGTTGATCGACAATGCGTGGGATGCCGACGCCACCGAGGTCAGGGTGACGCTGCCAGAGTCGATCTCAGAGACAATGGGGAACGCTTCCATCGTTGTTGCCGACAACGGAACCGGTATGACCGAGCAGGAAATTCGGACGATCTACCTGAGCATCGCCAACGATCGATGGTCTCGAAGCAAGAACGCACGAACTGCCGGAATGAAAAGACCCGTAAAAGGCCGTAAAGGAATCGGTAAGTTCGCTGGGCTTGCAGCCGCCCACACAATGACCGTCGAGACAACCGCCCGAGGAAGTACCACTACGATTGTCATAGAGAAGAACAAACTCTTGGAGGCAGCAGGCGGAGATGATCTCGAAGCGATCGATCTGCCGATCGAGGTCTCGAAGGCCGACCCGGATCAACATGGCACAACAGTCACGCTAAGCGACTTGGACCAATCCAAAGCGATTCCGAGCGCAGACGCATTGCGACACATCCTGGCTCGCGAGTATGCGAGGGAGAATGACTTCAGCATTTTCATCAATGACGAGTCGCTGCAGGTCGCAGATGTCGGCGGCGAGTCGAAGTCAGAGACCTTCGATCTCCCGGACATCGGGGCGGTCACCGTGTCATGGACCGTTGCAGAGAAGCCGCTGCCGAAGGGCGAGTCAGGCTTCGTCTACCGAGTCGGCGGAAAGGTGGTAGGACGGACTACGTTCTGCGGCCTCGAAGACGAAGAAGACATCCCCGACAAGGTACGCAATCGACTTTGGGGCGAGATCGAAGCCGACGGACTCGCCGAGCATGTCACCGCCGATTGGGGCGAGATCGTCGAGAACAGCCTTCCTCTCAAAGATGTCCAGAAGGAGGTCGTCCGACTCGCCTCTGGCCATCTTCGAAACGTCTGCAAAGTCGAAGTCAACGCCGCAAAGGCTCGGCTCCAGAAGGTGGTGAAGTCTCGGATTGAAACGCTACCGGAGTATCGGCGGCAGTACGCTATGGAAGCTGTTGAGAAGGTGATTCAGAAGTACTTTCCGGAGGGTGATGACAAAGTTCGCCTTCTTGTCACGCTTGTTCTCGATGCCTTGGAGCGTGACGAGTACTTCGTCATCTGCGAGAAGATCGCCTCGGCGTCAGGTGCGGATGTGGCCACAATCGCCGACTGCCTCTCCGAGTTTGGGCTTGTCGATCTCGCTGTCATGGGAAAGCAAGCCCGAAGTCGCTTGTCGATTCTCAATGACTTTGAGCGGCTGGCGACCGACGCGGCGACCAAAGAATCAGAGATCCACAAGGCCATCGAGTACAACCTGTGGGTGCTCGGGCCGCACTACAGCCTCATTGCATCCAATCAAACACTGAAGAGGATCATCACCGACTATGTCGCCAAAGGCGGAAAGCAGGAGCGGGCGTCGAAGCGGCCTGATCTCTTCCTCGGGCAGTCTCCGGATGAGCGAAAGCTACTGATCGAGTTCAAGCGACCTAGTGCCACAGTGGGGCGAGATGCAGAGGCCCAGGTCAAGAAGTACCGGGATGACCTCACCCCAGATAACGGCCCGATGAACATCATGGTGATCGGCGGTAGAGTCGAGCCATCCTTGCGACCCGATCCCACTTCGGATGCTCAGTTTCGTTCCTACAAATCGATCATCGCCAGCGCCCGAACGCAGCTTGAGTGGCTGTTGAAGGAACTGGCCTCGTGATGCAGCAACGAGTTCTCAAGGGTAGTTGCTTTGCGATCGTCGAGCGAGGACTTTCAGGTAATGAGGCACATCAGCAGATCGGTTCGGCGATTGATGAGCAGCTCAAACTGAACGATAGAGAGTCTCGAACCCTAGCCGAGACCGGGACGCCCTTCTGCCGAAGCCACTGTCTTGTAGCATCCATATCGAATCCGACTTGATCGCCGAGGCACTCGCATGACAACAACACCGATCGATCTCTCCCCCTTCTCTGACCCTCAGATTCGACCTGAGCTAGAGAACATCGAGCGCCTCTTATCTCAGAGTCGCCGTCTCTTTCTGTTCGGTGCGGGATGCAGCAAAGTTGCTGGCTTGCCGCTAACGGCAGAATTGTGTGGCATGGTCCTCGATGGGCTTGGCGATCAACCAGCCAAGACACTTCTGGAGTCGATACGTAACGAGTACGACGGCGACAGCCAATCAACCATTGAGGATTATCTCAGCGACATCGTCGATCTAAAGGCGATGGCAGATCGCAGAATCCACAGGGGTTGCACGAATGGGACGGTTGCATACAAAGGCACTGACTACTCCTCGGAGGATCTGAAGACTGCCCTTAGCCTCATCAAGAGCGAGATTTGCAAAGCCATCGGCACGACGCGAACGCCTGACATGAGTATGCATCGACTGTTCGTTCGGCATGTCAACCAGTTGCTCACAGACAAGCCATCCGCTAGACGCCGGACTGACTACTTCGTGATGAACTACGACACGCTGGTAGAGGATGCTCTTGGTCGTGAGCGAATCAGTTTTACCGATGGCTTTGCAGGAGGCATTACGGGCTGGTGGGATCCCGCACGCTTTAGCGATCAATCGTTGATTGCCCGGGTTATCAAGCTTCACGGATCAATCGATTGGTGTCTCTTTGACCACGAGTACTTTCCCAGCCGACTTCGCCCTTCGAAGGTTGAGCCGCCCGCCGACGAGCAAGTGATGATTTGGCCTACAGCGACGAAGTACCGAGAGACCCAGCTAGACCCTTACGCCCAAGTGCTGAGCCTGTTCCGCTCAGCGTTACGGCCTGCACCGAGCGAAGATGCTGTTCTGATGGTGGTCGGCTACAGCTTCGGTGACGACCATATCAATCTGGAAATCGAACGGGGTCTTCGAGACTCTGGAGAGAGGCTCAGCGTCTTGGCGATGTGCTATGACGAGTCGCCCCCCGTGGCCGTCAAGAAGTGGCTAGATGACTCAGTGATCGGCTCGCAGGTGAGAGCCTTCTGCAAGAAGGAAATCTGGCATGGCCCTGAACACACCAAGACAACGACCGACGTTCCATGGGGCGACTTTGCGGTCCTGGCTCGGCTTCTCGGAGGTGATCGATGAGCGATCCAAAACCCGGCAGCCCGATTGAGAACTTGGGAATTGCCACCGTCATAGAAGTGGACGGGACCCACCTAGTAGCAGAACTCGATTCCGACCTAATCGAACTCTCTCGGGTTTATCGAGGCGACCTGTATCCAGTCGGTCAGTTTGGATCGATCCTCAAGGTTCATTATGGACGACGGATTCTCTACGCATATGTCGCTCGTCTTAGGATGAAGACTGATTTTGATCGTGAACGAGGTGTTGCAGAAAGCACTGACTCAGACGCACGCATCATCGAAGCCGACTTGTTCGGTGAAGCGGAATGGGAACGAGTTGCTGATGATGATGGCAGCCAGTCGTGGAAGATGCGTTTCGAGAGAGGTGTATCAACGTTTCCGCTCCCCCAGCAACGGGTCTATCTGACGCCTCGCTCCGAACTCCGCACACTCTACGGGCAGCAAGAAGCGTCTGCACTGGAACTGGGAGAACACGTTGGGGCGGGCGGAGCAAAGTGTTACGCCGATGTCAATGCGCTTGTGTGTAAGCACACGGCGATCCTTGGCTCGACCGGTGCTGGAAAGTCTGCGGCCGTTGCTTCAGTGATTCATGGCATCGTACGGCTGAAAGACAAAGCGGAAAGCTGGGCACCACGGATCGTCATTCTTGACCCGCACGACGAGTATTCGACAGCATTCCCAGATTGCAAGAAGCTTGCTACTGATAACAACTCTCTCACGCTTCCGTATTGGCTATTGAGCCTCGAAGAGACAATCGCTCTGATCATCGGACGCACGGAGTTTGCTGCCACATCACAAACCAACGTACTTCGCAACGCTCTCATCGATGCTCGCCGTGCCGGTGCTGAAGCTCTAGGTCTTCCGACAGACGGAATTACAGCAGATTCACCTGTTCCGTATGAGCTTGGCGATACTCACGGTGTAGATGTGTTCGGGAAAGACAGCCATGGCAATCTAGTGACTACTGGACTCGTCGGAGGCATCAACTCCCAGAGGCCCCAGAACAGTAACAAGAAGGACCACGGCGAATTCACCAAGCTTGTCGACAAGCTAGGTTCTCTCTGCAAGGACTCACGGTTGCACTTCATGATGCAGCCGTGGGACGGAGCCACTGATCCATTTGGATCAGTGGCCGGTCAGTTTATGGCAGGCGAAGAGTCAATTCGTGTGATTGATTTGTCAGCTGTGCCGAATGAAGTCGCTGGTGCTGCAAGTGCTGCGATGGCGCGATTGCTGTTCAGCATCAAGCTCTGGCAGACCCGTGACGAGAGGTTGTCAACACCGGTCGTACTTGTGTGCGAAGAAGCCCATCGCTATGTACCCAATCGGGGCGACGCCCAGTACGCCGCTGCACAAGATGCAATTCGACGAATCGCAAAGGAAGGCCGAAAGTACGGTGTCGGTCTCATCCTTGTATCCCAAAGACCAAGTGACGTTGAGCCGACGGTACTCTCGCAATGCAACTCTTGGATCGTGCTTCGGATTACGAACGATGCCGATCGTTCCCATGTGCGGTCAGTTCTACCTGATTCGCTTGCGGGATTGACGTCGGTCTTGTCGGGGTTGCGGCGGCGCGAAGCGATCGTTGTAGGCCTCGCCACAGCGTTGCCATCCAGAGTCCTCATTAGGCATTTGGAAGACCATGAACTCCCGAGGTCCCATGACATTGATTTTGTCGCGGGCTGGTCGGTGCCTTCTGCTACGGAAGATGATCTTGACAAAATTGGCAAGAGATGGCGGTATCAGGATCGGCGGGCAGGTGAATGAGTGGCCAATTTTCAGAGTCCGTGGTCGAAGACGCCGCCCTTGAGTGGTTCGAGTGACTTGGCTACTCCATCGCCCATGGCCCTGATATCGCTCCGGATACCGCTGGCTCGGAACGAGCCGGTTACTCTGAAGTCTTGTTTGTGGATCGACTCCGACATGCCCTGTTCACGCTAAACCCCGACGTTCCTGTGGAGTGCTCTGACGGCGTTGTTCGACAGCTTCAATGCCCTGATCAGCCAACGCTGATTGAGAACAACAAGCTGTTTCACTCTTTGCCGTGAGACGGTGTGGACGTTGAGTATCGGTTGCCTGATGGATCGTCGAAGAGTGACAAGGTCTGGCTGTTCGACTTCAGTGCCCCGGATCGCAACGACTGGCTTGCTATCAACCAGTTCACCGTCGTCGAGAGAATCGGCTCGAATCGGCACGACGGCCGCCGGAGAGGGCAGATGGGGCTGTAAATGGGGCTGTCTTGGGGCTGTGGTGCGTACGGCCATGAAAAAACGCCCGCCACAGGCCGTGAAGCGCGTTCTTCCAAATGAAGCGGAGAGGGGTGTATTCTTAGCTGATGAAGGCTCCGATTGGGACTAGGGAACGTGTAGTGTGACGTGAAGAATTCAGCGCTAAGGGTAAATCCTGGTAGAGAACTTCAATGCGCTCCAATCCTGCTGTTGTATGAATGAAGGAGATGCACCGCCTGACTGCAGCCACTCTTTGGTCGTTTACGCCCTCCCGAAGGGTTGCCTCCAAACCTGCTAGGAACGCCCACAGCTGCCCGACCATGTCCTGCACTTCGGCTTCACGGACAGACACTCGCTCGAGCTCCTCGGCCCGAACCTTCAACCTCTCGCGTTCCGTCCGAAGCTCACTGAGCCGCTCCTCGATCATTTCCCGTGTCTCGGGGGACATGTTGTCGAGCAGCTGCGCGATGGTCGACTCGATGCGCTCACGATCACCTTCGAGCCGCTTCCGCGCTTCCGCGATGTCCTGCGCCTCGTGGCCGAGGTGTTCACGAACAGCAGCGGCGAGCCGATCCCGCCCGCCCTCGCCTCCGTACCGTTCCCTGTAGAACTCCAACACCGCCTCGATGACCGCATTCTCGAGCTTCTCCTGCGGGATCGCCCCGAACTCGCATGCCTTGCGGCCCTTGGCAATGTAGCTGCCGCATGCGTAGTAGCGGTGCTTGATCTTCGTCCCGTCCTTCCGCGGTTTGCCCTTCGTGCGTGTGACGCCCTGGTACTTCCCGCCGCAGCGCCCGCACCGGATCAGACCCGACAGCAGGAACCTCGCCCGCTTGCCGCTCCAACCACCCTCGGGCCGCTTCGGCTCACCACGCTGCGCGATGGACGAGTGCTTGCCCTCCCGGATCTCCTGCGCGAGCTGCCACGTCCGCCGCGGCACGATGGGTTCGTGGGTGTCGCGGACGATGATCCAGTCGGCCCGATCGTTCGGGACGAGGCGGGCCCCGTGGACATGACGGCGTTCGACCGGGCGACCACCGCCGGACGTCACCCGTTCGATGCGGTGGAAGCGTCCGTCGGTGCGTCGGTTCCAGACCATGTCTCCGCAGTAGATCGGGTTCACGAGGATGGAGCGGACCGTCGAGTCGCGCCACTCGCCCGAGTAGATCCGCGCCCATCCGGGGCCGCGCGGCGTCGCCATGCCGTGATCGTTGAGGTAGCCGGACACCGCGGTGAGCCCGCGCCGCTCCTCGGTGTAAAGCCGGAAGATCGTCCGCACGGTCCGAACGCGCTTCGGATGCCCGAGCACGAGCTGGCCGACGTCGCGCTTGGAGACGTTGATCTTCTCGCCGCGGTCGAGTGTTCGGACAACTGTCCCGGCGTCATCAAGCTGCTGCTTCGTCCCGTCCGGCATGAACCGCAGTCGGAAGAGGAACTCCCCCCGGTCCGAGGTGTAGCGGAGGTCGTAGCCGTGGGGCGGCACGCCGCCCATCCAGCCGCCGGTCTCGGCCTTCGAGAGCTGGCCGCGGATCGTGACCTTCGAAAGGTCCTTGGACTCTTGCCGCGCCTGCCACTGTTTGACCGGGCGGAGCAGATCGTCCGTGTCGCTCGACTCGCCGAAGCCGGCGAAGCCCTCGGCGACATAGAGCACCTCGACGCCGCTGGTGCGCAGCAGGTGGCGGTAGTAGCCGGCCTCGTCGTTATCGAGTCGGCCGAAGCGCTTCACGTCGTAGACGACGACCAGGCCGAAATCACGGCCCGCGGCTCCGGCGGCTGAGATCATCTCCTGGAACGCGGGGCGGTTTGTAGCGCGGGTGCCGCTGATGGCGTCGTCGACGTACCAGCGGTTCAGGGAGAGGCCGTTCTCGGCGCAGTACCTCTCGATCGCGAGCTTCTGGTCGGCGATCGACTGCTCCTGTTTGTCGGTCGAGCGGCGGGCGTAGCCCACGGCAGCGGTTTCGAGGGCCTTGCGGCCACGGTGGGGGAGTGTCTGGTTCATAGCCCCATACATCCATGGATACGGCGCGATAGCAAGCGGATAGCGGGGAAGATTCAGGGTATATCTGGGTCATCCGAAGGGATGGCGAATGCAGCGTTTCACGCCGAAGGTAATCGAGCAGCTCAAGTACTACGTGTACATCTACATCGACCCGAGGACGGACAAGCCGTTCTACATCGGGAAGGGCAAGGGAAACCGCGTCTTCGCGCACCTGAAAGTCGATGACGACTCGGAGAAGACGCGCATCCTGAAGGAACTAGCCGAGGCTAAGTCCGAACCGAAGATTGAGCTGCTCAAGTACGGGCTGACCGAGAAGGAAGCGCTGCTTGTTGAAGCGACGGCGATTGATCTGATCGACATCAAGAACCTCTCCAACTCCGCGCGAGGCCACGGGTCGCGCTACGGGGCTCGAGCGTCGGTCGAGGAAGTCCAGGCCACGCTTCACGCAGCACCTGTAACGATCACCCATCCGTCATTGCTGATCAACATCAACCGTGAGTTCCGGTACGGGATGTCCACGATCGAGCTGTACGACGCGACGCGCTGCGCCTGGAAGCTCGGCACGAAGCGTGAAGAGGTCGAGTACGCGATGAGCGTCTACCGCGGGATCGTGCGCGAGGTGTACCGAGTCGTGGGCTGGCACCCGGGCGGGCAGACCATGCGCGGCAAGGATGATGACGGTCGGCCGCCGCATCGCGAGGGGCGATGGGAGTTCGTCGGTCACGTGGCGGATGAGCCAATCCGTAAGAAGTACGTGGGGCGATCAGTGTCGCAGTACTTCCCGACTGGGAGTCAGAACCCGGTGAAGTACGTTGGGTGCGAGTAGCTCTTACTCCCACTCAGCCTCCGTGATCTCGAAGCGATCGAGCAACGTGCTCGGAACATCGTCGCCATAGATCTGGCAAGCGATCGCACGGCGTGCTTCAGCCTTGATCGCTTCATCGAGTTCAACCGTGCGCACCCATGAAATTCCGACGCAATGCTCGCGGTCAGGATTGCTGACGTTTACCTCATGCGGGCGCTCGAGCGGGAGCTCGACGAGCAGGCGATTCTCGGAAGGAGAGTGGAACTGCTCCCAAGGCGTGCGCGTATGTGTCACGAAGCCCGCCCCGACGTAGCCGTGACCGTTGCGGTACGCGAAGACCCGGTCACCCACGCTGAGGCGTCTGAGTTGACGCCCGACCTTACCCCCGGCGGACACAAACCCGTACCTACGACAATCGCTCCAGGAGCGAGTGTTCTCTGGGCCGTCTCCCTCTCCGATATTCACGAACCAGTATCCCGAGAACTCTTTGTTCTCCTGCCTCGATACACGCACTCCGGCCGACTTTTCCTGCATTCTGACCTGATACGTCTCGGCCTCTGGGAGCGGGATGACACGATCGACGTGGACGTACCGGTTGTTGCCCAGCACATAGGGGACTAGCCGTACGCACTGGATGTCCATCGCTCGCTCGTTGAGCCACAACACCGCGGTCGTCAGCTCGGTCGAGAAGCCGGCTGCCGCGAGGACGATCCGGACTTCCTGGCCGAAGCGCTCCTCGTCGGGCTGTTCCCAGCCGAGGTGATCGAGAATGTCTTGCTCTGCGTCTCTCTCGATCCCGCGCGCGCTGAGGTAACGCTCATAGGCGTTGACGGCACGACGGAAGGTCATCTGCGAGACCATCGCCGCGTAGCGAATGGCCTGCAGCTCCATGAGCCCGCCTGTTTGCCCTCGTTTGAGCTCGACGACCACGAGGTTTGCGTGCTCGTCGAGGCACAGGAGATCGATCCGCCGCTTGCTGTCCCAGTCTGAATACTCTTCAGCGATCACCAAGCCGCCGGGGACAATGACATCGACTGAATCGCGGAGGAGGCGCTGGAGGCCCTGGCGTTCCAGGATGTTTTCTCCGGCGAACGTGACTGGGGCGACGTGTTCGAGGTCGTGATCGTTCATCTGATACATGCTCATCGAGGCTCCTTGGCGGGCGAAGCGTCGGTCGGCGCATAAAAAGGGAGGCGCCGAACCAAGGTCGCTCCGGAGGCCCCCGCCAGGGGGCACGTAAGACAACACATGGCCGACGCCCCCTTGCGGGGGCGCGGTTCTGTGCTGATCTCACGTAAAGGGCCGAAGCCCGATCTGGCGGTTTCTCCGGAGACAGCAAAGACGCTCGCGCGTCGCTTAGATGTCGGGCCCGGTGGGCCCGTGGAAGTGGTTCAGATCTCCTTGCGGAAGGAATACGGCGGCACGGTACCGCCAGCTAGACGTATGAAGCTCTGTATCGGCCTGAAAGTCAAGCGGATAGGTCACAGGGAGGTCAATCAACCCATGATGGTCAGCCTCGGCCGGTTGTCCTTGGCGATGCTAACCGCCATTTCAAGGGCGTCCGGCCCATCGTCATGGGCTCCCAGCGGGAACTGCCGAAGCTGATCCAGCAGCCCCTGCTGGCCCCGCCCAAACCGCAGCCTCCCTGTTGAGATGAGCGGCTCGAGCGACTGGATACGAGCGTGCTTCGCATTGGTGTGGTTCACCTTTCGGATGCGCAGCCGAACCGAACGTTCGACGGCCTCACGCTCGAGCTGTTCGGCCAGCATCTCCTGGAACTGATTCGTCTCAACCGCGATCTCGTCGAAGCCGTACTCGACTGCGAGTTCGAGGACGCGTTCGATGATTTGTGCGGGCTTGCGCTTGGCTAGGTCTGCCGCAACGACGTCGTGCTCTCCGTTGCTTGTGATCCCGAGCACTACGATCGCGGTGTCGTCATGACGACGAGTGGGCTTTCCAAGGCTCGGGTCGCACGCGGCAATGATTCGGCGATACACGCCGGCTTGCCACTGTGAGTGGAAAGTCTCCCCGCCCTCGTCCCAGTACCGGAACGAATCAGACGAGAATAGGCACTGTTCGGGATCGAGCGGCTCGTTCTGCTTCTCGGCGTCGAAGCTCGCTTGCCCCTCGGTAAGACGCTGCTCCATGAGCATCTCGTAAGGCTCGCGCTCGGGCCAGAGAGCATTTGAGCCCTCGAGCATGGCGTCACGGTTGGCCTCGAAGTACGCGCGTGCCGCCTCCTTGCCCGTTCGTCCCTCATGCTCGGCCCGGCTCCAGTAGATCTCTGACCACGCATCCCACAGATCCGTCCGGTCCGCGAAGCTCAACACTGCTTGGTATTTCGACGCATCCCAGCCGGGTGACTGGTTCGGATCGAGCAGGCGCGCGAGCAGGCTGTCGTAGTGCAGCACCGTTCCGATGACAACGACGTTTGCGCCGGGAGCGACGGCCTTGAGCAGCGTCTTGGCAAACCACTCCCTGGTCTTTTCCCGCTGCTCGGCGGACTGGCACGCCTCGAGCTCTTCGAGGTCGTCGACGACGATCAGGCTGGGTCGGTTCGGGCCTTCTCGGAGCCCGCGGATTTTCTGACCGGATCCCAGAGCGTGAACGTGCGAGTTCCCTGACAGCCGGATTTTGTAGTCTCGCCACGGAGCGTTGCGCCTACGCTTCTCACCGCAACACTCAGGAAAATCCTCTGCGAGCAGCGGATTACCCGCGATTTCCTCGCGGATGTGCTTGAGGTGCTGCGCGGCCTGCTCCTTGGTCGCTGAGATGATGAGCGCGTAGCGCTCTCGCCCCGAGAGCATCGACCAAAGCACGAAGCCGAGAGTGACGACTGTGCTCTTGGCGTGTCCGCGCGGGGCGGCGACGGCGATACGGCCGTTCCGGGTGCTGGAGATCTCCGCCAGCGACCGGAAGAGGTCCACGTGCATCGGTGATGGCTCCTCCGTGAAGCAATGCCGGAGGTAGATCTGGCAGAAGTGGTACGGGCTGCGCAAAGCTCTTTCGCGCCGCAGCGAGCGGACGCTCGCCTGGAGGCGGAGTAGCTCGGCGCTCTCGGCGAGTTCGCTCATGACTCTTCTCCCCTTTCGCCGGACTCGTCAGAAGCAACTGCCGCTTCGAGGCTGAGGCATTGGCACTTGTCGTCGAGCGAGGCGAGCTCTGCGATCTGGGCTTTGAGCTCTTCGAGCTTCGGGGGCACGAGCTCGACAGTCGCGTCGATCCTCTGCGCCGCAGATGGCAGGTACCCCATGCCCTGCAGCGCTTGGATAAGCTTTGCCTCGCTCTCGACGAGCACTCGGCACGCGTCGATCTTGTCTGACGGCGAAGCACGCTCGTCTCGTATGACCCGGCGCAGCGCGCTGTCGGCGTAGTCGATCTTGGTGAGCATCCTGCCGGCGATAAGCTTGGCAAGCCCCGGATCCCGTTCGAGCATGTTCTTCTCGGCGATCTCGGCGCGGTACCGGCGCACTGAGCGGTCGTCGACATCGAGGAGCTTGGCGATCTCGATGGGGCGCATCCCCTCGCCGAAGAAGTACTCCGTGCACGCCAATCGCTCCGCCTTCGACAGGCCCTTCGGTTTGACGGAGCCCTCTTGGAGCCCACGGACAAGATCCAGCACGCGGCGCGCACCGTCTGATTCTGGGGGTAGTTGATCCTGGCTCATGCCGCGTCCTCCTGAGCGGCCGTCAAGACGCCGTACTTCTCGACCAGTTCATCCCCTGCGACGGACGCGCCTACGTATTTGATCCACCGTCCAACTATCAAGTCGCAGTAGCGCGGGTCGCGCTCGATCGCGAAGCACCGCCGGCCCAGCCGCTGAGCGGCGATGACCTGCGTCCCCGAGCCCGCGAAGGGATCGAAGCAGATCTCCCCCGGCCGGGTGTGCTGGTGCATCGGGATCTCGAAGAGTTCGAGCGGTTTGGGTGTGGGGTGATCGGGACGCTCTGCGCCAGAAGGGGAGGAGTACAGCCAGACCGTGGACGGCTTGTCGTCAGCGCGCCGCGGCGGCGGGTACCCCTGCTTCCATCCCATCAGGCAAGGCTCGTGCGCCCAGCCGTACCACGAGCGCCCGGGCGTCGGTCGCTGCTTGTCCCAGATAATCTGGCAGTGGGGGAGCACGCCGAGGCGCTCCCACGCGTCGAAGAGCAGGGGGGCGTTCCGGCTGGCGTGCCAGCAATACCACGCGGCATCTGGCTTGAGCGCGTGCTCGGCCGCGATTTCCGTGAACAGCTCGTAGAGATCCGGCTGCAGCGCGGCGTCGTCCCACGACTTGGACTGGTAGCCGACCAAGTAGGGGGGGTCGGTCGCGAAGAGCTGAGCGCGATCGTTCTGCATGAGCGAGCGTACGGTGCCGGGGTCGGTCGAGTCACCGCAGCACAGGCGGTGCGCCGTCCTCGGTTCAAAACCGAGCGTCAGGATGTCGCCGGGCTTGGTGATCGCCGACTCGACGGGCTGTTCGAGAGCCTGCTCCTCAGCGGCCGCCTGATCGAAGGACTCAAGCTTGGGATCTGGTCCGAGGCCCGCAGCGACTTGAGCGAGCAGCGAGTCCGTCTCGGGTAGGTCGAAGCCGGTTACTTCGATATCGAGCCCCTCAACGCCGACAAGATCGGTGAGGAGTTCGGCCAGCTTGGACTCGTCCCACTCGCCCTGGATTTTGTTCAGAGCGATGTTAAGCGCCTTCTCTTGTTCGACCGGGAGGTCGACGACGCTGACCGTCGTCTCGGTTACCCCGCGCTCGATGAGCACCTTGAGGCGCTGGTGGCCGCCCACGAGGTGGCCCGTGCGGCGATTCCAGACGAGCGGTTCAACGAGGCCGAACTCCTCGTAGCTCTTGGCGAGGCGTTCGTACATCGGGTCGCCGGGCTGGAGGTCCCGGCGTGGGTTGTAGGCGGCGGGGTTGAGTTCACTGAGAGGGCGTACTTCGAGTCGCATGATGGTCTCCATGGAGGTTGATGTCCTTGGAGATCACATTGCCGCACCCTGGAGAATTATCGAGTACGGCGACCGTACGCAGAGCGGTCGCAGGGGCTTCAGGAGCCCTGCTCCGTAGGAGGCGCTGGAGCGTCTGGGCGGTGATACCCATGGCCAGGCGTGTGGACAATCAGGTAACCCTTCTCATTAATCCGCCTAATGATTTGGCGGATGGCTTCCTGACTCTCAATGTTCTGGTCTACTTCCAGCGCTAGCTGTTTAAGCGTCAGCTCTCGGTTTGCGAGTGCGTACCAGGTCTCTTGTTGCCGCGACGAGAGGCGAGCTCGGCAGCTCGTCTGTGCTGATGGGCTAGAAACGCCGCGCTCCGAAAGGTCAATGATGGCGTCATTCGTGACCATCTTGTTTGAGTGCAACAGTTTTGGCTGGCCCGTACGAGCTATTCCTTTGTCGAAAGACTCTGACAGCACGCAAAGCGTCGGTCCGAGTCGATCTCCAACGTGATTCAGGCCGGTACTAACCAGCCCAATCAGCATGCCGTAGGCTTCTGCAGCTTGCTTCAGTGTAAAGGGGGCTGGTTCGTCCGATCGTTTCTCAGGCGCGGGCATTACTCCTCGACTTTCTTGGACCACTACAAGTATAGCCTATGACCCCGTGACCGGCCTTCCCAAGATCTGAATGCCCCCTCGCACCACGACCATTGCGACGATCAAACCGACCACCAGATCAGGGATGCGGTTGTTTAATACCATCACGAGCAGCCCTGCGACGATGACACCAGTGTTCGCGATCACATCATTCTTGGAGAAGATCCAGGACGCACGCATGTGTGCTCCACCGTCACGGTGCATTGAAATGAGCCGAAGACAGATGAGGTTCGCAGCAAGAGCGACGGCCCCGGCTCCGATCATCAGGTGACTCGTGGGCTCGCTGCCGAACACCGCACGGCGGATGACCTCGACCAGAACTCCGAGACCCAATGCGATCTGAAAAACACCGCTCACTCGCGCTGCGGTCTGCTGCGTGCCGCCGGACCGGCTCGTCGCATACAACGCGATGCCATACACCGCGGTATCGGCCAGCATGTCAAGCGAATCGGCCAGTAACGCAGTGGACTCTGCGATCCATCCAACGATCACCTCGGCAAGGAACATCACGCCGTTGATCGTGAGCAGCATTACGAGCGTTCGCTGCTCCAGCCCGACGGCCTCCTCTGCGCAGTCGCACCCGCTCATTGATCACGCTCCGCGTGAGCATCCTCCGGGTTTTGTTGCATAAAGACGGATGCGATGACCGGAAGAACGAACAATGTGAGGAGCGTCGACGTGACCATGCCGCCTATGACTACCGTTGCCAAGGGTCGCTGGATCTCGCTACCAACGCCTGTTGCGATCGCCATCGGTATAAATCCGGCGATATCCGTGACGGCGGTCGCGAGCACGGGCTGGAGGCGGGTTTTCGAAGCCGCAATGATCGCGACCTTGCTCTGCTGGCCAGTGTTGAGTGTGTCGCGGATCGCGGTGATCAGGATCTGCCCGTTGAGCACAGCGATGCCCGTCAGAGCGATAAACCCGACTGCGGCGCTGACGCTGAATGGGATGTCTCGCCACCACAACGCGAAGATCGCACCGACCGCAGCAAAGGGGATGCATGTGTAGATGATGACGACATCCCGCAGATTCTTCAGGCTGAAGTACAGCAGAAAAAACACCATGAGCAAGACCGCAGGCACGACGATGATCAAACGAGTCCTGGCGCGTTCCAAGTTCTCAAACTGCCCGCCCCATTCGAGCACGTAGCCCTCGGGCAACGCGACCCGTGCATCGATGGCTGCCCTTGCTTCATTGACAAACGACGCTGGGTCTCTTCCGCTGACGTTCGACTGCACGCGGATGAGTCTTCTGCTCCACTCGCGGTTGATCGTGGCCGATCCTTCCGAGAGATCGACCGAGGCCAGGGACGCGAGCGGCACCGCAACGCCCCCCTCGGTCGGAATACGAACCGACGACACTGCTGCCACATCTTCTCTGAACGTCGACGGCAACCTGACGACAAGCGGGAAAACACGCTGGCCCTCAAATACCTCGCCGACGCGGATCCCACCGATCGCTTCAACGAAATCCAACACCTCGCTAGCGGCGACGCCGTAGCGGGCAACGCGGGATTGGTCGACGGAGACGGACAGCGACGGCTGCCCCGTGATCTGATCGACCGAGATATCTGAGGCGCCTGGGATATCCAGGAGCACGCGCTGAACGTCGTCGGCGATTCGGAGCAACTCGTCGAAATCGTCGCCGAAGATTTTGATGCCGATATCCGACCGGATGCCCGAGACCATCTCGTTCATGCGCATCTCGATCGGCTGCGTGAACACCATGTTGACACCGGGGAACTGCGAGATGGTCTTCTCCATCTCGATCACGAGACCCGCTTGCGTGTCCGATCTCGCCCACTCTGCACGCGGCTTGAGCGTCAAAAAGATGTCTGTCAGCTCGATCCCCATCGGATCGGTAGCCACCTCGGCGGTCCCGATGCGGCTCCAGATGTGCTCGATCTCGTCTGGAAACTCGTCGAGCAGGACCTCCTCGATGCGTGTGTTGTACCGCACGGACTCATCGATCGAAACGCCAGCAAGGCGGATGGTGTTCACGACCATCGACCCTTCGCTCAGCCGCGGGATAAACTCGCCGCCCATCTGTGTGCTCCGGTAGCCCGCGACACCAAGCAGAGCCACGGCCAGTAGCATCACGACCCATCGGAGACGAATTGCCCCGCTCACAGCCCAGCCGTATGCCCCAGCCAATCCGCGTAGCAGAATGGCGTCCTTGGGTTTCGCGCGACGCGGAAGGAAGTAGTACGACAGGACGGGTGACAGGAACACCGCGACTAGCAGGGCTCCCAAGAGCGCGAAGATGAACGTCCACGCCATCGGCCGGAACATCTTCCCCTCGATGCCTTCAAGCGTCAGCACGGGAGCAAAAACGAGCGTGATGATGCCCATCCCGAACACGATGGGACGCACCACGCGCGCGCTGGACTTCGCAATCGATTCGAGCCGCTCGGAAGGCGAGAGCTTCCGGCCAAGCTCTCGCTGGCGTTCCTTCAACGAACGCAGATTAGCTTCTGTCATAACCACCGAGCCATCGACAAGAATGCCGAAGTCGATCGCGCCGAGGCTGAGCAAACTCGCGGCGATCGCGAACTCGTACATGCCCTGCACGGCGAACAGCATCGAGATCGGGATCGCGACCGCTACAAGCAGGCCGGCTCGGATGTTGCCCAGGATGATGAGCAACACGACGATCACCAGCACGGCACCGATCACGAGGTTGTGCTCGACCGTCTTGATGACCTGCTCGACGAGCAGGGTCCGGTCATACACAACATCCACGACAATATCAGACGGCAGCGACGGCGCGAGGGCTTCAAGGCGCTCGCGGAGCTCCTCGGTCACGACGCGGCTGTTCTCGCCCATCAGCATGAAAGCCAGGCCGAGGACGACCTCGCCCTCGCCGTACGCCGAGACCGCGCCGCGGCGGATCTCGCTTCCGATTTCAACCTCCGCGACATCCTGAATCCGCACCGGCGTGCCGTCGTTGGAAGCAACCACGATGTTCTCGATCTCACCGATCGTCGCAACACGCGCCAGCCCCCGCACCACCCTCGCTTCACCGGAGGTCACGATCTGCCCGCCGCCGACGTTGGCGTTGTTGCGGCGCAGCGCATCCAGCACATCCTCAAGCGTGAAGCCAAACTTGATCAACGCCTCCGGCTTGACGACGACGTGATACTGCCGCTCCAAGCCGCCCCACGAATTGACCTCGGCCACACCCGGGACCTTGCGAAGCTCGGGCTTGATCACCCAATCGTGGATGGTCCGGAGTTCTTCGATAGAGTGTTCGCCGGTCTCCGACCGGATGACGTAGTGAAAGACCTCACCGAGACCGGTCGCGATCGGGCCGAGCTCCGGCCTTCCGACACCATCTGGCAGTTCGACTGCCGAGAGCCGTTCGGTAATGTACTGCCGCGCGTCGATAATGCGGATGTCATCATCGAAGGTCGCCACGACCTGTGAGAAACCGAACTTTGAGACGGACCGCACGTTCTGGAGCCCTGGCAGCCCGCCGATCGAGAGTTCGACAGGAAGGGTGATTTGTTGCTCGATTTCTTCCGGGCTGAGCGCGGGGGCCACCGTGTTGATCTGCACCTGAATCGGCGTGGTGTCTGGAAACGCGTCGATCGGAAGCTGGACCATTCGGTACACACCGGCTGCGCACGCGATTGCGAATAGCAGAATGACGAGCACTCTGTTCCTGAGCGAGATTTCGATAAGACGGGTCAGCATGGGAACTCCGGATCAGTCGTCGACACATCCCGCACCGAGGCGAGACTTGAGGAACTCGGTCTTCATGGTGAAGCTGCCGCCGCTCACGACGGACTCAGTCTCTGTGAGGCCAGCCAGAATGGCGATCGTGCCGGAAGCCGTGCGCGGCCCGACATCAACACGCCGAACCGCGAACAGATCCGGTTCCTGCCGCACAAACACGAACGATGTGCCATCGATCTCGTGTACCGCTTCACCCGGCACAAGCAGCGAGTTCGAGGTGCCGCCGATCATTGCGGAGACCTCAGTGAACATGCCATGGCGAAGGATGCCGCGATCATTCTGAACCGTCGCGCGGGCCCGTACCATCCGGGTGCGTTCATCGATACGCGGGCTGATCCAAGTGATCCGTCCGGGGATCTCAAGCTCTGGCAGGGCCCGGACGCTCGCGACGATCTGACCGCCGCGCTCGATCAGAAATGCCTGCTCTTCCGGAACCGCTAGTTCGATCCACATCGTTGACAAATCAGCGATCTCGAAGAGCGAGCCCTCTGAATCCGCTGCCTCGCCGAGCACCGCAGTTCGCTCGACGACAGTGCCAGCGAAGGGCGCCCTGACGTACAGGTCTGAGGATGACGACTGCTCGGCCGCGATGTCGGCGACTTCCGTTTCAATGAACCCGAGGTTGACGAGTTGTTGGTGCGTTCGACGCACCTCAAGCTCAGCGAGCTTGAGCGCTGCCTGGGCATCCTGGAAGTCCCGGCGTGCAGCAATGTTCTCGTTGACGAGCTTCTGCTCACGCTCGAACACGGTGGTTCTCGCTTCGACCTCTGCGATCTTGGACAGGTACGCGGACTTCGCTTGTGCCACCGCCACGGAGTTGATGACCGCGAGAATTTGCCCTTCTTCAACCTGGTCGCCAACATCGACACGGATATCAGTGATCACACCGGGGGCCAACGGTGTGAGCTTGGCCAATCTGTTCCCGTTGTAGCGGACCTCGCCCAACAAGCTGATCGACGCTGAAGCAGCGCCTCGATCCGGTCGCTCAAGCGTCAATCCGGCAAGCTCTGCCGATCTCGCGGAGGGCATGCGGACGAGCAGCGACTCGCCAGCCTCAAGCGTCCCAGCGAGCTGCGGCTGACAGATGCCGCATTCGTGCTCGGGCACCCCATGCTCGTTGCAGAAGAGTGCCGGAACGCTCCCGGTCTGCGTTTTCGGTGCGACAGCATCGCCATGGAGTGACGGATTGCACAGATGACACTCATCCTCGTAGAGCCCGTGCTCATTGCAGTACTGACGGGAGGCATCTTCCAACTGCGGCTGGCAGATCCAGCACCGATCCTCGTACCGATCGTGCTCGGCACACCAGAGGCGACCAACATCGCGCTTCGACGCGTCGCAGATGAAGCACGTCTCGTCAGTGCCATGCCCGTGCAATCCACCGAGTGCCTCACCCGCATCTTTTCCATTCGTACCGAGCGCGGAATCGCAGAGGTGACACTCATCCTCGTAAAGATGGTGCTCCTTGCAGAACGCGCGAGAAGCGTCTTCAAGCTGCGGCTGACAGATCCAACACCGGTCCTCGTACCGGGCATGCTCGCTGCACCACAAGCGACCGGCGTCGCGTTTGGTGGCGTCACACACAAAGCAAGTCTCGCCGTTCTCGTGCGAGTGCGCGACCTGTATCACATCAGATGCGCGTGATACGTTGGACGCCGATGATGCTTCCTGTTCGCGATCGCACCCGCCAAGCAGGATCGCCGTTGTGAACAGGCAAACGAGTGAAATGACGCCGTGTGATGGTCTCACGGTGTGTCTCCTTGATTGGGGTGATCAGAATGTTCGCGGAGCGAATGGGTGTTCAGCGGCTCTGAGATGAGCCCCTCAACCTGCACCTTCGCGGCGTGGTATTCGGCGAGAGCTTCGAGCCTTTGGGTTTCAGTATCGAAAAGGGTGCGCTGCGCATCGAGGACATCGAGGTACGGTAGCTTGCCTCCGTCGTAGGCCCGACGCGTCGCGTCGTAGGCGTCCTTCGCCGCGGGGAGTAGGGCGGCATCAATCGCCTGGGCCTCGTGATACGCGGCGGTCAATCGGGCGTGTGCCCGAACAAGTCGGGTGGCCAAATCGCGTCGGGAAGCCCGCCCCTCGTCGATCGCTTGTGCTGCTCGGAGCCGGGCGGCCAGTATCCCTCCCTGATTGCGATCGAAGATCGCCAATGGCACGGACACGGCCACGACGAGACCGACATCTTCGCTCTCTTCGGCATACCGAATGCCAGCACCAGCAGTCACGTCGGAGACGGCTTGAGCCCGTTCGAGAGCGACCACCGATGATCGTCGCTCGGTCTCTGCGATCCAACGCTGAACTTCCGGATGGTGCTCAACGAGATCCGTCAGGGCATCGAGCAACGGCACAGGCATGAGGTCATCCAGCGATCCGATGGCTGTGTCAAAGCCGGGGTCGGTTGCATCCCACATCGCACTGAGTTCACGCCTCGCGGCCTCAAGTTCCCGGCTGAGTCGATCTGCGGCGATGCGGGTGGATTCGCTTTCGAGCCGGGCCTTGATCTCGTCGATGGGTGAAACATCTCCGGCCTGCACCCGCCGATCGATGACGCGCCGGTTCTCCTCTGCGAGTGCTTGCGCGCGAACGGCAAACTCGACACGCTGCTGGAGCTCCAGCACCCGCACGAAGCGGGACGCGGTGTCGGTGAGCACGGCCAGCCGCTGTGCTTCGAAGTCCAGAGCAGCAACACTCCACTGCCCCTCGGCGACCCGCACGCGGCGGTCTCGCTTCCCGCCAAGTTCGAGGAGCTGACTGAATGCAAGGGTCGTCTCGGCGGAGTCGAAACCACTCAAGCTTCCAGAGCCCGCAAAGTCTTCAACCTCGATTCCAACGTTTGGATTCGGGGAGACCCCGGCTTGCAGGCGACGAGCTTCCGCAATCCTCGGCTCCCATGCGAACGAACGCAGCCAAGGGTTGCGTACGAGCGCAGCCGCGAGAGCCTGGCGGAGGGTCAACTGCTCACCGATGGTGACTACGTCCGATTCTGGTCCGACTCGATCAGGGTCCTCCGGTGCTACGTGGCGTGGCATGTCGCGCAGCAGCGGGCGCGGCTCCGGAGGATCAAACTCGAACGGCGACGGTGCGCATGCTGCAAGCAGCGCGGCGGCACCGCAAGCAATCAGGCTTGGCGCAAGAAACTTGGAATGCGAGGACATGGACTCCACTCGAATCTAAGGGGTGCTCGGTATAGACGGAGACTGGGCACGAGAAGGAAACGCGTCTGACGCGAAACCCGTGCATCCCTAGACGAGCAGAATCACTGAACGAATAAATACCTCTTGCTGTACGTAGATGCCGTCTGATTGTCGGTGACGGCTGGCCCAATTATTGCGTTGTGACGGACCGGTACTCCAAAAAAATTGCGTGACCACATCCGTACTAGGGTGTGGGCGTGGCAGGCCACGCTGCACCAGATCGGAGCCTTCAGCAAGTAGAAGTGTTTGCGCCTCGATCAGAGTGGACCGACATCCACTCGAGCAGCCCTCTTCGCTCTCGTCGCAACCGCAGCGATCTACTAGGGAGTCGTCTACGACTCCGTAGCTCACACACGACAAGCCACAGCAGTACTGCTGCCCCACTTCTACGGTCGTTGTCCCGTTCGAGCAGATGCAGACGAAACGAGGTGCGACCACCGTGCCGAGGACAAACCAGACGGCAAGCAGTGTGGAGATGGACGATCGGCCGCTCACGGACGGAACTAGCTCCTAGCTTGGACTACCACAGCCCGAATTTGCTTGACTATTACACGATCCGGTGTAATAGTCAAGCTGGCATCGGTCAATAACAACCTGAAACAGCGGAGTCTTCATGGAATCCTGTATCCCGAAGCCGTCTTTACAGTCCCGGCCATTAGTGGGGGACGAGGCGGCTGAGCGGCTGGGATTACTCTTCAAGAGTCTTTCCCACCCGACGCGTTTACGGCTTCTCCACGCCCTGATCCGGGCTGGCGCGATGAGAGTGACAGACCTGGCAAATGAGACGGAGATGTCAGCCCAAGCGACTTCCAATCAGCTGCAGAAGCTTGCTGAGCTTGGCATCGTCGAAGGAACTCGAATCGGTCTCAACGTTTCCTATCGGATCGTGGACCCGTGCGTGCCAGTGCTCATCGAGCGGGGTTGGTGCCACATCGAGGAATATGCTGCCGTCGTAGCTGCGCCCGCGTAGATCTTCCCGTCACCGAAGAAGAGATCGACTCAGCGCTGCAAGAGTGCAGTGCCTCATGGTTTTCTGGGTTGAGGTATCGAGCTAAGTTGAAGTGCAGCGACATCTGGTAGCCATCGTTTGGGCGGGTGGCGGACAGTCTGTCGTATCAGCATGGCCAGATGGATCCTTGAAGTCGACCAGGTCCCCTCGCAGACATGCCTCCCATCCCTGATCCCAACAGGAGGCAACCAACCGCGAATTGGAGAGGTTGAAAGATGCGGGTCAGAGATGGGTGTTCGGAAATGCATTCAACTTGTCTAGCCCTGATAGCCGAGATAGCATTACTACAGTGAAAGCTCCGAACCCCACCATCCTGCTTATCTTGGTCATTGGCTTCCAAGCCTTCACAGCGAGCGTGCTCGGTGACATGGTCGTCATGTGCCTTGGGGGTGGACACGAGCACAACGCAGCCGAGGTCGAGCATTGCGAGTCGGCGTGCCGGCATGGCGCGATGTTACCTATGCCTGTTCCCGATGACGGGCATAACTGCGGGTGCGTGGATGTTGAGCTTTCAGAAGGCGAGCTGCTCGCGCTGCCTCGCCACGACGAGGGCTCAGCACCAGCCCCGGTGGATGTTCCGGTTGCCTCTTGGGGAATCATCCTCCAGAGTTGCGGCCTAAGACACCGCGGCCCGCCACCGCTCCCTCGCTGGTTTGATCCAAGCCGCGAGCAGCAGCTATCGATCGTGGCGAGCGTTCAGCTGACTCTCTGATTCTTGTCTGTTCCTTTGATCGTGCCGCGCAGGCAGTGCCTGCCGCGGCTGTTGTCGCATTGGACTCAGACAGGAACCACAGACAATGAAAATCCCATTACGCCCCCGCCATGCGCGGGTGCCGCTGCCGGGGCTTGGTCTCACCGGACTGATGCTCGCACTGGCGGGTTGCCAGTCGTACCAGCCGGCGCCGCTCGACCTCGCCGATCACCGAAACACACTCGATAGCCGCGCTAACTCAACCGAACCGATCGCTCGCTTTATTGAGCACCTCGCTGAAAGCGGAACGGCGGTGCCCGATCGCTTCGACCCAACCGATGGAATCTCGCCGGCCGAGGGCGAGGTTCTCGCACTGTTCTACAACCCAGATCTACGACTGGCTCGTCTCGGAGCCGGCGTTGCGCTGGCGACCTACGAAACCGCAGGCCTCTGGGAAGATCCGGAGTTCGGCTTCGATGGCGCCGAGATCCTCTCGCCGTCAGGCCCGTTCGAGTACGGCCTGACACTGAGCCTGACGATCCCGGTTTCTGGACGACTCGGCGTCGAGAAGGACCGAGCGGGAACAGCGTACGAGGCTGAACTCCGCCGGATCGTCGATGCCGAGTGGAGTACCCGAGCTGCGGTTCGTGCCGCTTGGGCATCATGGTCCGCCGCGTCCGAACGGCTTCGGCTGCTGCAGGAGGTCATCGGCCAGGTCGAGCGGATCGCGGTGATCACAGACCAGCTGGAAGACGCGGGTGAACTCACGCGCGTCGAAGCCCGCTTGTTGAGAGCCGAGTTGGTCAAGACGCGGGCCGATGTATCGCTGGGAAGGCTCGACGAGACCCAGACCCGGGTCACGTTGCTCGGCCTGATGGGGCTTTCGCCGGACGTAGGAGTGGACTTGCTACCAGCGATTGGGCCTGCGCCATCAGTTGATTTGAACGAAGCCGTCACGCGGCTCATCGAGGCGAACATGACGCTCGCTGTTCGGCGGGCCGAGTACCAGGTCGCCGAGGAGACGCTCCGTTTAGAAATCCGAAAGCAGTACCCGGACATCACAATCGGGGCGGGCTACGGCAGCGAAGACAACGACGATCGTCTGCTGCTGGGCGTATCGATTCCAATCCCGATCCTTAACGCCAATCGCGGGGGGATCGCGGAGGCCAAGGCGAGACGCGAGATCGCTCGCGCTTCGGCCGAGATCACCTTTGAAAGGCTCAGTCGTGAGCTTGCAGTCGCGCGGGCGACGCACGAGGCCGCCCGCGACCAGCGCGAGGCGTTTGAAAACGATCTTGTGCCAATGCTCGACGAGCAATCGAACGATGTCGAACGCCTGGCCGAACTCGGTGAAGTCGACACGCTGATTCTGCTCGAAACCGTCACGCGGCGGTTTGAGGCCAAAAGCCGCCTGCTCGATCTTCGGGCGCTGGAAGTCGAAACTGCCATCGAGATTTCGCGACTGCTCGGTCCGGATGAGCCGCTCTCGCCGGTGTCGTTGCCTACATCGCACATAGAACCAAACGTCACGCCCACGCCGTCAAAGACGAACTCAACCGACGATTCGCCTGCCAAGGAGGACACCCAATGAAGAGCTTTCAACAGGCGAGGGTATGCGTCCTTGCGGTGATCACAGCAGCCACACTGTTCGCGTGCGATGGCGCCACGACGAACGAGGCCACGGCGGAAGATCACGCCGAACCAGTCGACGCCGTGTCGAACCGGGTGGCCATCCCGTCCACGGTTCGGTCGAACCTTGGCATCAGCTTTGTGATGGCCGAGCGCCGACGCATCGAGCAGACTCTACGCGTTCCTGGACGGTTTGAGTACATGCCGACCGCACGCCGTGATTATCGCACGATGCTCCCCGGTCGCATCGAACTGCTCGTCGAACAGTTCGAACGAGTCGATGCCGGCCATCTTCTGTATCAGATTGACTCGCCTGCGTGGCGGGAACATCAAGAGAAGATGACCGAGGCAGAGGCCGCCATCGCTCGCCTCCGCACCAGATTGTCAAGCTTCGGACCATTGCGAGCGGCGCACCACGCGCACGAGCAGAAGCTCGAAGAGACGATCGTCATCAGACACGAGCGGGTTGCCCAGCTTGAGAGTGTTGCAGCGGTAGGGGGCGGTCGCCGTCCGGAACTCCTCGCCGCTCGTGATGCTGTTTCCACTGCCGAGGCACAACTCGCCGAGGTGCTGGAGAAGGAAGCCACCCTCGAAGCAGACGAGGCGGAGACTCTCGCTGACCTCAATGCCGCCGAAGTCGCGATTCGATTTCCTGCTTGATTCGGCTGCTTCGATTCTGCGTCAGCCGAGAAGTGCTCTGCTGGATACGGACGACGTGCATCCGATCTGGCCGCACGACGGAGACGATCGGGGTCCGCGCCGAAGTGCCCGGTGTTGTTGACACGATCCAAATCACAAACGGTGCTTGGGCAACGCAGGAATCGGCAGTGCTGTCGATCGTGCAGCCGAATCAACTGCGATTCCGCGCGTCCGGCCTTCAGAGTGATCTTGGCGTGTTGCGCGACGGACTCGCTGCCCGCATCGTCCCGCCGACTCCCACGGTTGTCGGGCGTGCGGTGCCCCTGACCCAGACGATGCCGGGCACGATTGTCGCTCGGCCTGGCCGGCGATCCCAACGACCGCACGCTTGAGTTGTTTGTCGTTCCTGAGGAGGTGAAGCCCTGGGCTCGCCCAGGCGTGTCGAGCGCAACTTGAGATCGTCACCGATGCGGACGTCGCCCGAACTCGCGATCCCCTCGCCGCCGTCCTGCGTGATGGCCTATCCGCGGTCATCTTCCGGCGCGACCCGAGCAATCCGAACGAGGCGATACGGATTGAGGCGGACCTCGGCCTGGACGACGGCCGCTGGGTCGTCGTGCTCAGCGGGTTGCGTGATGGCGACGAAGTTGTCCTCGACGGTGCATTCCAACTCATGCTCGCCACGAGCGGTTCGATCCAGAAGGGTGGGCACTTTCACTCCGACGGCACCTTCCACGATGGGGAGCACTAATCATGCTCAAAGCTGTCATCCGCTTCTCGCTCCGGTATTCGAGCCTCGTGCTCATCGCGGCGGTGATGGTCGTCGGCTACGCCGGCTACCGCCTGCCGCGGATGAGCGTCGACGTTTTCCCAGAACTCAATGCTCCGACCGTGACCATCATGGCCGAATCGGGCGGGCTTGCGGCTGATGAGGTCGAGCAGTACGTCACCTTCCCAATCGAGACCGCCGTCAACGGAATGACTGGCGTGCGGCGGGTGCGCAGCGCTAGTGCGATCGGGCTCGGGATCGTCTGGGTGGATCTCGAGTGGGGCTCGGATTTGTACGATGCACGTCAACTCGTCGCCGAACGGCTCGTGACGGCACGCGAGAATCTACCTGACGAAGTCGAGCCCTTTATCACGCCCATCACCTCAATCGCGGGCGAGATCATGCTGATCTCACTCTCATCACCCGATGGCTCGGTGAGCCCGATGCAACTCCGCTCCTACGGCGAGTTTGAACTTCGGAACAAGATCCTCGCGGTGCCGGGTGTCGCGCAGGTCGTTGCAATCGGCGGCGAACTCCCCGAGTACCAGGTCAATGTTGATCAGGACCGTCTTCGACTCTACGACCTCACCATCTCCGACGTGGTCGAGGCGGCTGGGGGTGCTCACAGCACAGCCAGCGGCGGCTATCTGGTGAACGTGGACAGCTTTGAGATCCCTATCCGCCAGCAAAGCAGAGTGACACGGCCCGAGGATATCGCCAGCACGATCATCAAGTACCACGATGGCGTCCCAGTGACGATCGGTCAGGTCGCCGAGGTTCGTCTTGGCCCCGCAATCAAGCGCGGCACGGCTTCGGAAGGCGGTAAGCCTGCTGTCATACTGTCAATTCAGAAATCGCCCGGTACCAACACTCTCGCGCTCACCGACAAGCTCGATTCTCTCTTTGACCAGCTCGAACCTACGCTCCCAGGGGGTGTGGTACTCAACCGCGATGTCGTCCGTCAGTCACACTTCATCGACCGCGCCGTCCACAACGTCACCAAGGTGCTTGGCGAGGCGATCATCATTGTGCTTGTTGTGCTGGTCCTGTTCTTGATGAATCTGCGGACCACACTCATCACTCTGACAGCGATACCCATTTCGTTAGCGGTCGGTCTGTTGATGATGGATGCGATGAATCTCGGATTGAACGTGATGACTCTCGGCGGCCTCACGGTTGCGATCGGTGTCCTTGTTGATGACGCGATCATTGATGTCGAGAACGTATTTCGGCGTCTTAAACAGAACCGGGCCATACCGGAGTCGGAGCGCCGCCCGTTTACCGAGGTCATCTTCGATGCAAGTAACGAGATCCGACCGGCCATGGTCTTCGCCACTGTCATCATCGTGATGGTGTTCGTGCCACTGCTGTTCTTGCAGGGGCTCGAAGGACGCTTCTTCCAGCCGCTCGCGCTGACCTACATGATCTCCATCCTGGCTTCATTGGTCGTAGCTCTAACGGTCGTTCCCGCGATGTGTCGGTTTCTACTCAAGGGACGTCTAGGCGGTAACCACGAGGACCGTGACGGGTATCTCGTGCGTCAGATCAAGCAGGTATATGAGCCAGCGCTCAGATCAGCCATCCACTTCCGATCGTGGGTGCTTGGAATCGCCGCCCTCGTCACTGCCGGGGCGCTGTTACTCGCGAGCACTTTCGGGAGTTCGTTTCTGCCCTCGTTCAACGAGGGCACGTTCACTGTCTTTTTGCTTGCGCCCCCTGGCACGTCCATCGTCGAGAGCGATCGTCTCGCGACCGAAGTTGAGAAGCAACTCGTCGCGATCGAAGGCGTGCGCTCTGTGTCCCGCCGGACCGGCCGAGCCGAGCGCGACGAGCACGCTGAACCAGTCAGCAACTCCGAGATCGAGGTCACCGTGGACGCGGGCAGCGACCGCTTCGAGGTCCGCGAGCAGATCGATCGCATCCTGGGCTCGGTCCCGGGGATTACGACAATGGTCGGTCAGCCCATCGAGCACCGTCTCAGCCATGTCCTCTCGGGCACACCGGCGGCAATTGCGATCAATGTCTTCGGGGAGAACCTGTCCGAGCTCCGCCGCGTCGCCGAAGGCAATCGAGGGCGAACTTCAAAGCCTGCCCGGAGCCCGCGATGTCAACGCCAACCGAGAGGTGATGATCACCTCACTACCAATCCGGTACCGGCACGCCGAGTTGGCGGCGGTCGGGCTCAGCCCAGCGGACGCCGCTGAACAGGTCCGCGAAGCCCTTTATGGCGAGGTAGTGGACACCGTGAACCAAGGCGTTCGGCAGTATGACCTGGTCGTTCGGCTCGCGCCGGAGGAGAGAGAATCTATCCGTCAAGTCCGCGATCTGTTGCTACGAGGTCGCGGTGGGGCCACGGTGCGACTGAGCGATGTCGCCGACATCGGCCCAGAGCGATCGAGCAACCTTATCACCCGCGAGAACGCGCAACGCAAAGCCGTTGTATCGCTAAACGTGGCAGAGGGCTCGAACCTGGGCGACCTCGTCGCCCAGGTACAAGAGCGTGTCGACCCGATCGTTCAGAACGCCGGCATGACCGTCGTGTACGGCGGGCAGTTTGAGGCCCAAAAGTCGGCGTCACGCACAATCTTGGTCGCTGGGGTTGCGGTGGCGCTCATCATGCTCATGCTGCTCCAGATATCGACGGGATCGTTGCGGGCAGCGGTGCTAGTGATGCTCAACATGCCGCTTGCACTCATAGGTGGTATCGCAGCGATCTATCTCACTGAAGGAGGCGGACCGCTTTCCAACACGCTCGGTCTTGTCGGCATCGGCGATTACATCCCGCCGGTCATCTCGATTGCGAGCATGGTGGGTTTCATCACACTCTTCGGCATTGCCGTTCGCAACGGCATTCTCCTTATCAATCACTACAACCATCTGATGGAGTCCGAGGGCGTGCCACTCGGTGAAGCAATTGTGCAGGGCTCTATGGAGCGACTCGTCCCGATTTTGATGACGGCGATCTCCGCGGCCCTCGGCCTCGTGCCGCTTGCGCTCGCAGCAGGCGAGCCGGGGAGTGAGCTGCTCGCGCCGCTCGCCATCGTCACCCTCGGCGGTTTACTCACATCCACCTTTTTGAACCTCATCGTTGTCCCAGCTGGATACTCGCTTGTCTTCGTGCACAAGCCCGAGCGTCGGACCGCTGGGCACCCGTCCTTAATTACCAGTTTCGTCGGCGCGCTCCGCCGGTCAAAAACCACCTCTGAGAAGGAGTCCAAGTCATGAACAACCTCATCAAGATATTAGCAATGTCCTCACTGGCGTTTACCTTCGCATTCGCACTCGGACTGTCTGGATGTGGAAAATCCTCTAACCCGACTCATGATGACAATCATTCGGTTGATGATGGTCATGGTCATGGGGACGAGGGCCACGACGGTCATGATCACGCAGAAGGTGAATCCAATGAGCAAGAGAATGACCATGACGAAATGCTCTCTCTTGGAACTGTCACGTTCGCTGGCACAACGCTCGCGGTTTCCACTTCCAAAGGCATCGACCCTTTGTCACGAGTAGATCTCGATATCGAGGTCATATCGGGCGAGATTCCGTCCGCAGTTCGCTTCTGGATAGGCGACGAGGCAGGGACCGACACGCTCAAGATCAAGGCTGACGGGCACGGGGATCACTTCCACGGTCAAGCTGAGACGCCTGAAAGATTAGCTGGTGCGAGTCTGTGGTTCGAGGTCGAAGCAGTCAACGCTGAACGAATCTTGCAGTCGCTACCGCTGCAATGAGGAGACAAAAGTGGCAGCACACGATCACAAGCTCGGCGCCGTCGACAAAGGGTCGCGGCGACTCGCCATTGCCGTGGCGATCAACATGTTGCTCACAGTTGCGCAGGTGATCGGCGGTGTGGTGTCGGGAAGTTTGTCGCTCGTCGCCGACGCTCTTCACAACTTCAGCGATGCCGCGGGGCTGTTGCTTGCGCTGCTGGCACGGCGAATCTCGATGAAACCAGCGGATACGAAACGAACGTTCGGCTACGGGCGAGCCGAGGTCGTCGGCGGCCTCATCAACCTGACGTCAATCATGGTGATCGCGGGCTACCTCTGTATTGAGGCCTTCAACCGCATCTTCGAGCGCCCTGAGATCGATGGCTGGATGATCGTCATCGTTGCGAGCATCGCCCTTGTCGTGGACGCCGCCACCGCTGTCCTGACGTATTCAATGTCAAAAGAGAGCGTGAACATCAAAGCGGCGTTTCTCCATAATCTGACAGACGCCCTCGCGTCGGTCGCTGTTATCGTCTCTGGGGCGCTCATTATTATCTTCGAGTGGTACTGGACCGACATTGCTGCGACGATCGGAATTTCCGTCTACATCGTCTGGATCTCGTGGGCGCCCATGTAGCGATGTATCAGGATTCTGATGCAGAGTGTCCCAGAGAACCTCTCTGTGGAAGCGGTCTCAAAAGGCATCAGGGGCATCGATGGTGTGAAGAACGTGGCTCATCTGCATCTCTGGCACGTCGACGAGAACACGGTGGCCATTGAAGCACATGTCGGGATGTCCGGCACCCTTCAGTTGAACGACGTTGAGGATGTCCGACGCCGAATATGCAACATGCTTCGGGCTCGCTACAACATCAGCCACGTCACAATTGTCGTTGTCCCAAACGAGAGATTGAAAAATGCGGAGACGATCGTCCCGCATTAACGCGCGGAAGATGCCGGCTCATCGCACGCAAGTATTCGAATCATGATTCTAGCGAACCGCTGGTGACACTGATGAAGCTAGGTCCCCGGCCAGGCGCACTGGGCCACTATTGGAAGAGTTGCAAATGTCCGCCATGTAGCAGGGTGAGCGGTGCCCGCTACCCTGCATCTTGACGCAGGCGAAACGCGGCATTGAGCCACCGGCATGCGAGAAGCTCGGGTGCAAAGCCGTACGAGTCTCTCGATCCAGCCCCCCAGCGTGCTTTCGCTGGAGGCAATGGCGAGGCCAGCCAAGTTGGAATAAACTAGCACAGTACCTGATTGGACCTACACACCATGCTCCGCTTGCTCCTGATCTCAGTGTTCGCACTTCAACCTGCCCTTTGGCAGGGAGCCGTGTCGCGCGCCCCAGGGCATTTGCACGCGGAACCGGGCTGCTGCGTCCAGGTGGAGACGACGAACTGCTGCGGCGAATCGGTTATCGAATCTGTTTGCTGCAAGACCGGCGGTGAGTGCCGCTGCGTGGCGATGCCGGATGAGAACCCGGCTCCGGTGCCCCCGGCACCCCTCCCCCGAACAGATCGGGATTCACTGACGGCAGTGATCGAGCCCCAGCCTGATCTGCTGGATAGCCCAGAGATGGACGGCGAAACGGTCCGTTTTACGGCCGCGACGTTCAGTCTCCTGCAGGGACGTTCCCACAATGAAATCCAAGCTCTTCTCGGCGTCTGGCGAACGTAGCGACGTGGCCTCGTAGGGATAGTGCGCGCTGATCGTGTTCGGCCGCACCCTGTTTTGCCTCGTCCAGTTTGATCTCTGATTCCTGAGGAGCCTGTTATGGCATCGCGATCTGTCGCGTGCGCCGGTGGCGCTGTCGCGCTAGGTGTAATCGTCGGGTGTACTTCCTCTTCGAAGACCCCGTTCGACATTGAAGTACCCATGGGTACAGCGCACGAAGTTCACAGCGCTGACACGCCGGAATCTATCTACCGCCAGGACGCTGCCGCGCCGACAGCTCAACTACCTTCATTGTCGGCGTCGTCTTCCCCAGATGACTTCGTCCGCTACGCGCTCTACAACAGCCCACGCGTTGAAGCCGCGTACCAGTTGTGGCGAGCGGCCTCGGAGCGCTTGCCGCAAGTCAGTGCTCTCCCTGATCCTAAAGTTACCTTTGGGTTCTTCCTCGACGAGGTTGAAACTCGCACCGGCCCACAGCAAGCACGAATCGGCGTGCAACAGGCGTTCCCGTGGCCGGGGCAACTCGGCAACCGTGAAGACGCCGCATCAAAGGCCGCTACCGCCGCGTGGCGACGATTCGAAGCGATCCGTCTGGAGGTAGCCGAGCGCGTCGTTTCGACACTGCATGATCTCGCGTACCTCGATGCAGCGACCGCCATTACCCAAGAGAACCTTGAGCTTCTGTCGTCGTTCGAGCAAGTGCTCAGAGCGCGATATCGCGTCGGCTCCGGTTCTCATCCCGAACTGATCCGCGTGCAGGTCGAACTCGGTCAGCTAGAAGACAGACTCGCTCAACTCCGCACGATGCGCCCATCGTTTGTCGCCGAGCTGAACGCCTCGCTGAATCGCGCACCCTCGACGGAGACTAATGCGGTGCGACGTCTCCCCGGCCGTGTCGTGTCCATCGATGTTGCTGCTCTCATTGAAATTGCTACACGGTCCAATCCCACACTCCTTGCGCTCGACGAGGAGGTGGAGGAGCAACGGATCCTTGCAGAAGTCGCCCGCCAAGAGGGTTTGCCGACATTCGCCGTCGGGTTGGACTACATCTTCACGGACGATGCGATCGATCCCACTATCCCCGAGAGCGGCGACGACCCGATCTTGCTGAGCTTTGGCCTCAGCGTTCCGCTCTGGCGTGATAAGTATGACGCGGGTGTCCGCGAATCCATCGCGCGAAGACTTGCCGTTTCGCACCAGCGAGTGGACGAGTCGAACCGAATCAGCGCAGCGATCCAGCGTGCATGGTTCGAGCACACGGACGCCGATCGGCGCGTTCGCCTCTACGAAACGACCTTGATTCCGAAGGCCGAAGAATCGATGCGGGCATCGCTCGCGGGGTTCCGATCTGGCGAGACGAGTTTTCTCGACCTGCTCGACACCGAGCGGACATTGCTCGAGTTTGCGATATCGACCGAGCGGGCGCGGGCTGATCGGGGTCAAGCGCTGGCGCGTTTGAACCGGCTCGTTGGCGAGACGGTGCCGACGAAGGCGGAGAACGCAGTGGATGATGATTCAGACGACAAAGCGTGGAACAACTCGAACGAGGTATCGCGATGAGCAAGCTCATGAAATCAACGAAGTCGGCGCTTGCTTGGCTGTGGAAACACACCGCGGCGGGTGTCGCCGTCATCCTGATCCTCGCAGCATTGGTCATCGGGTACCGCATCGGGCGCCCCGCGCCTGAGCTGTATCCGCAGTCCGATCACGTCGGAGTATGAGCAGGCCGACGGTGCGGGAATGCCGCGGATGTACACCTGCTCGATGCATCCGTCCGTTCGTCTGCCCGATCCGGATGCCAAGTGCCCGATCTGCTTTATGGACCTGATCCCGGTCACCGAGGACGGTGGCGAGGGCAGCGAGCTGCGGGTCACCATGAGCGAGTCGGCGGCCACGCTAAGCAAGATCGAAACCGCCCCCGTCGGACGGTTTTTCCCGACCGCCGAGGTCCGCCTCTACGGGAAGGTCACGTACGACGAGACTTCAGTCGCCCGGCTGACTGCGTATTTTCCGGGTCGTATTGAGCGGCTGTTCGTCAACTACCTTGGTGTGCCTGTCGCCAAAGGCGACCATATGGCCGAGGTCTACAGCCCGGATCTCATCGCCGCTTTCGAGGAGTTCCGCCAAGCTAAAGCCGCTTCGGATAACAGCTCCGCAACGAGCGAACTCGTCAGGTCGGCCACACGCGATACCCTCACCGCGGCCCGTGAAAAGCTCCGTCTCTTCGGAATTACACCCGGACAGATTGCCGCTGTCGAAGACGGTTCATTCGATTCGGATCGTCTGACGATCTTCGCTCCAGTCGGCGGAGTCGTGACGCATCTCGCAGTGCGCGAAGGCGACTACGTGCAGACCGGAGCCCCGATCGCCACCATCTCCGATCTGTCGAGGCTCTGGCTCGATATGGAGGCGTACGAATCACAGCTCCCTATGCTCCGCTGGGGCCAGCGTGTGACTTTCACAGTCGAGGCGCATCCTGGCGAGATGTTCGAGGGCCGCATTTCATTCATCGAGCCGATGGTCGATGAACGGACCCGGACCGCCGCGGTGCGGGTCGCTGTGGAGAACCCCGAGCGTCGCCTCAAGCCGGGTATGTTCGCGTCCGCCGTGGTGAGGACACGAGTTGCCTCAGATGGCGCGGTCATCACCAACGAACTCGCTGGCCGCTGGGTGAGCCCGATGCACCCGACGGTCGTGAAAGACGGACCGGGTCAGTGCGATATCTGCGGCATGGACATGGTGCCCGCCGAGTCGCTCGGCGTGGTCGGTGATCTAGCGGGTATCGAAGAGCCCTTAGTAATCCCAAGATCGGCTGTGCTATTCACCGGTACGCGCTCGGTCGTGTACGTCAATGTCCCCGATGCAGAGATGCCGACCTACGAGGGGCGGGCCGTTGTGCTTGGACCGCGTGCAGGAGAGTTCTACATCGTGCGCGATGGCTTGAACCGCGGCGACTCGGTCGTAGTCAACGGCGCATTCCGCATCGACAGCGCAATGCAGATCGCCGCAAAGCCGAGCATGATGACTCCGGGCGGGGGCGGCGGCGGCAACCCGCACGCGGGGCACGGCGGCATGGCCGGTAGTGCGATGCCTGAAATGGCAGACCGTGTGCCCGTGCCCGACAGCTTTGTCTTCGCACTCAAGCCTGTTTATGCGGCGTACCTCGATGCACAGGAAGCACTGGCAGCGGACGATCTCGGGGGCTTCGTACAGGCTGCAGCCGATATCAAAACCGCATTGGGCTTTGTCGAGGAAGCTGGACTCGTCGGCGAGCCACTTGCCGAATGGCGTCGGTCAGCGGCCCGTCTGCGCATCGAGGATGCGATCACCACCATCGACACCGCCCGAGCACGCTTCGAGCGCATGAGTGAGGGCGTGATCGCCCTCCAGCGCCGCTTCGGGCATCGAGGCAGCGAGACATGGAATCTCGCCCACTGCCCAATGGCATTCGACAATACGGGCGCTGATTGGCTCCAGCGCGGCACACAGATCAACAACCCCTACTTCGGCGACCAAATGCTCCGCTGCGGCGAGATCCGCGACTCCTTCGCACCGCTCGACCCCAACAAATGAATCAGCAGACGTACACGAAGGGCACGACGATGGGTGACCTCCAATCACAGGCCGCGTGCGGTCTGCTCAACACCCTGATCCGTTTCTGCCTTGAACAGAAGCTGGTGGTCGCGATCCTTCTGATCGGCACGCTCTTCTGGGGTGCCATGGTCGCGCCGTTCGACTGGAACCTTGGCGGCCTTCCTCGCGATCCGGTGCCCGTCGACGCCATCCCCGATATCGGCGAGAACCAGCAGATCGTCTTCACCGAGTGGCCCGGCCGCAGCCCGCAAGACATCGATGATCAAATCAGCTACCCGATGACCGTCGCTTTGCTCGGCATCCCAGGCGTGAAAGATATCCGCAGCTACTCGGTTTTCGGCTTCTCGACGATCTACGTTGTCTTCGAGGACGGCGTTGACTTCTACTGGTCTCGGTCCCGTGTGCTTGAAAAACTCAACTCACTCCCCGCCGGCACGCTCCCGCCCGGCATCTCGCCTGCGCTCGGGCCCCGACGCGACGGCACTCGGACAGGTCTTCTGGTACACGCTCGAAGGCCAGGACGCCGAAGGCAACCCGACCGGTGGCTGGGGCCCCGAAGAGCTCCGCTCCATCCAGGATTTCATTGTCAAGTACAAACTCGCCGGCGTGGAGGGTGTCTCCGAGGTTGCCTCGATTGGCGGGTTCGTGCAGGAATACCAGGTTGACGTCAACCCCGACGCGATGCGGGCCGCCGGTATATCGCTCCAGCAAGTCATCGCGGCCGTACGCCAGAGCAACCTCGACGTCGGCGCGCACGCACGATCGAGATCAACCGAGCCGAGTACATCGTCCGCGGCCTCGGGTTCATCGAGAGCGTGGACGACCTCGAACAAGCGGCGATCACAGCACGCGACGGCCAGCCGATCCTCGTCAGCGACATCGCCAAGGTCTCCCTCGGGCCCCGCACTCCGCCGCGGCGTGCTCACCAAAGCCGGCGTCGAAGCCGTCGGCGGTGTGGTCGTCGTCCGCTACGGCGAGAACCCGATGGCGACGATCCAGCGGGTCAAGGACAAGATCGCCGACATCGCCTCCGGGCTGCCAACGAAGATTCTCGCCGACGGCACCGAGAGCCGTGTCAGCATCGTTCCGTTCTACGACCGCTCTGGCCTGATCCGCGAGACGCTGCAGACCCTGAACGCGGCGATCTCGCAGCAGGTACTCATCACGATCATTGTGGTCGTGCTCATGGTCATGCACCTGCGGAGCAGCCTGCTGATCGGGGCGATGCTTCCGATCACGGTGCTGATGACCTACATCGGCATGAAGACGTTCGGCGTCGACGCCAACATCGTCGCGCTCTCTGGCATCGCGATCGCCATCGGTACGATCGTCGACATGGGCATAGTGCTCAGCGAGAACATTCTCCGCAGGCTTGAAGAATCGGAGAAAACCCAGAGCGACGAGCCCGCGCTCGAAGTGATCTACCAAGCCACGAGTGAAGTGGGGGGCGCGGTCCTCACCGCGGTCGCAACGACGGTTGTCGGCTTCCTCCCCGTCTTCACGATGGAAGCAGCCGAGGGCAAGCTGTTCAAGCCACTGGCGTATACGAAGACATTCGCCCTCATCTCAGCAATTATCATCGCGATCACCATCTTGCCCGCAGCCGCTCATGTGCTCATGGGCCTGCGCCCGAAAGCAAAGCTGATTCGCACGGCAGGTGCGATCGCGCTCACAGTGTTCGGCTTCGCGATCGCAATCTGGCTCCACACGCTCGGCGGCCTGGTCGTCATTTTGTTTGGTGCGTTCTACATCGCCAAGCCGTTGCTACCAGCGCTCGCCGTGCGCGGCCTGCAGCTGTCAGCAAATTTCGTCGCCGTCCTCGTCGTTCTCGTGGTGCTCGCCGGAGCCTGGGAACCGCTCGGACCGGAGCCCGGCCTCCTCGGCAACTCCCTCTTCATCGGGACACTCGTAGGTGTCCTGCTGCTTACGTTCTGGCTGGTCCGCCTCGCATTCCCGCATGTGCTCGCCTGGACGCTCCGCCACAAGCTCATCGGGCTCTCCCCGGCGGTCGGCGTCGTGCTGATCGGCCTCACCGTCTGGCTCGGCTTCGATCGCGTGTGGGGGTGGCTGCCCGAGCGGCTCCGCCAGCGTGAGACGATGGTCGAGGTCGCCCACGCCTTCCCCGGGCTGGGCAGCGAGTTCATGCCGTCGCTCGACGAGGGCGCGTTCCTCTACATGCCGACCACCATGTCCCACGCCTCGATCGGCGAGGCGACCGAGATCCTCAAGGAACTCGATCGCCGCATCATGAGCGTGCCCGAAGTCGAGCTCGCCGTCGGCAAGATCGGCCGCGTCGAGAGTCCGCTCGACCCCGCCCCGATCTCCATGGTCGAAACGATCATCGAGTACAGAAGCGAGTACCGCACCGACGACGAGGGCAGACGCCTCAACTTCCGCTACGACACCGAGGCCAATGCGTTTGTCCGCGACGCTCAGGGCAACCTGATCGAGGACGAGGACGGCCGACCGTTCCGCCAGTGGCGCGACGAGATAGAGTCGAACCAGGACATCTGGGACGCGATCGTCGAGGCCGCGGACATGCCGGGCGTGACCAGCGCACCGAAGCTCCAACCCATCGAAACGCGCATCGTGATGCTCCAATCGGGCTTCCGCGCCCCGATGGGCATCAAGGTCTACGGCCCCGATCTGGAATCGATCGAGTCGTTCGGCCTCGAACTCGAACGCCTGATCAAGCAGGTGCCCAGCGTCCAGCCGCTCGCGGTCTTCGCGGATCGCGTGGTCGGCAAGCCCTATCTCGAGATCGATATCGACCGAGAACGGATCGCCCGGTACGGACTCACCATCGCGGATGTCCAGGAGGTCATCGAGGTTGCCATAGGCGGTAAGCCGCTGACCATGACGGTTGAAGGCCGTGAGCGCTACCCCGTTCGGGTGCGCTATCTGCGTGAGTTGCGGGACCAGCCAGAGACCCTCGGCGACATCATCGTACCGACCCCATCGGGCGCTCAGGTTCCTCTCCGCGAGCTGAGCACGCTCGAGTACCGCCGCGGGCCGCAGATGGTCAAGAGCGAGGACACGTTCCTCGTCTCCTACGTGCTCTTCGACAAGATGCCCGGCTTCGCCGAGGTGACTGTCGTCGAGGATGCCCAGCGGTTCATCCGGGACGCCATCGACGCCGGGGATGTCATCGTCCCGCCGGGGGTGAGCTACGAGTTTTCGGGGTCGTACAAGAACCAGGTGCGTGCCGCGAAACGGATGAGCATCGTGCTGCCGCTCGCGCTCGCGGTGATCTTCCTGCTGCTCTACTTTCAGTTTCGCAAGGTCGGCGTCACGCTGATGGTCTTCACCGGCGTTTTCGTCGCGTGGGGTGGCGGTTTCATCATGCTGTGGCTCTACGCCCAGCCTTGGTTCCTCGACACGACGCTGCTCGGGACCAACCTCCGCGGCCTCTTCCAGATCGAACCCTACAACCTGAGCGTCGCCGTCTGGGTCGGGTTCCTCGCTCTCTTCGGCATCGCGACCGACGACGGCGTCATCATGACAACACGCATCGAACAATCGATGGCAGAGGAAAAGCCGGACTCCATCGAAGCTATCCGCAACGCCGTCGTCAGCGGCGGGCAACTCCGCATCCGCGCTGCGGTCATGACCAGCGCCACCACCATCCTCGCCCTCCTCCCCGTGCTCACAAGCACCGGACGCGGCGCAGACATCATGGTCCCCATGGCCATCCCATCGTTCGGCGGCATGGCCGTCGCATCGATCACCTGGTTCGTCGTCCCCATCCTGTACTGCTGGGCACAGGAGTGGAAGTTCCGTCTGTCTCAACGATCCCAGCTCACACCGAAACCTCTTACTGAAGGAGATTCCCAATGAAAACTCTCTGCATGTGCACCGCGCTCGCCTGTTCAAGCATCGTTCCAGCCGCAGTAACGCACGCCCAAAATCACGGTTCACATCACGCATCGGTTGAGACCAAAGCCGTCAACGCCATGTGCCCTATCGGAAAAGAACCCATCGTCCCCTCCGCCGGGACGGTCCAGTACAAGGGCAACACCATCGGACTCTGCTGCCCCGGCTGCGGCAAGCAGTTCCTCGCATTGGACGACGCCCGCAAGGACAAGTTCATCGCTCTGGCCGTCGCAGGACAAGAGCCGGGCGAGCCGCACGGGAAGGAACCAACACTCTCACCCGCCGATCCCGACATCATCGCTGCGCAGCTGATGCACTACCCAATCAACACCTGCATCGTAATGGGAGCTGAGCTTGGCTCAATGGGCGATCCCATCAACATCATTCACAATGGCCGTCTTGTTCGTTTCTGCTGCGAAGGCTGCATCGACACGCTCAACGAGGACCCGAAGAAGGTCATGGCCGATCTCGACGCTGCGATACTCAAATCTCAAATCGACTCCTACCCCATTGAGACCTGCGTCGTCTCCGGTGCCAAGCTCGGATCAATGGGCAAACCAATCAACGTCTTCCACGAGAACCGCCTCGCACAGCTCTGCTGTGCTGGTTGCATGGATGCGTTCAAAGCCGACCCCGCTGCCGCCATGTCGAAAGTCGACGCCGCGTACGCGAACGCGCAGCGCGATGCCTACCCCCTCGATACGTGCATCGTTTCCGATGCCCAGCTCGGATCGATGGGTGAACCAATCGAACTCGTTGCGGGCACACAACTCATCCGCTTCTGCTGCACCGGCTGCTTGCCAAGATTTAGGGCTGAACCCCAGAAGTACCTCTCGAAACTGTCCCAGGATTGAACATGAACGACCACGACCACCAAGAACACGGATCGGATTACGAGAAGGGCAGCCTCACGCTGGCCGGCTCGATCGCGATGGGCACGGGCGTCATGATCGGTGCTGGCATCTTCGCCCTCACCGGGCAGGTCGCCGAACTCGCAGGCGGCCTCTTTCCGGTCGCGTTCATCGCCGCGGCGATTATTGTCGCATTCAGCGCGTACTCGTATGTCAAGGTGTGCAACGAGTACCCCTCGGCCGGCGGCATCGCCATGATCCTCAAGAAGGCGTACGGACCGGGCGTTGTCACCGCCGGGTGCTCGCTGCTCATGTACTTCTCAATGGTCATCAATGAGAGCCTCGTCGCCCGTACGTTTGGCACCTACACCATGCGGATCTTCGGCGAGAGCTCGGACTCGTGGCTCGTGCCGGCGCTCGGTGTCGTGCTGATCGTCGCTGCCTTTGTCGTCAATCTGCTCGGCAATCAGGTGATCGGCGGACTAAGCAAGGTCACCGCCATCATCAAGATCGTCGGTATCGCGGTGTTTGCCGGCATCGGTCTGTGGGTGTCGGGACTTTCTTTCGACACGCTGACCGGAGATGGCTCACCCTCCGAGGCCGAGGGAGGCGTCGCGGGTTTCCTCGCGGCCGTTGCGCTTTCGATCCTCGCCTACAAGGGTTTCACGACCATCACCAACAGCGGCGACGAGATCAAGGAGCCAAACAAGAACGTAGGGCGCTCAATCATCTTCAGTTTGCTCATCTGCACCGGGCTCTACCTGCTCGTTACGCTCGCTGTCGCCGGCAACCTGTCGGTCGATGAGATCATCACCGCTCGAGACTCCTCCCTCGCCGAAGCCGCGCGCCCCGCGGTCGGACAATGGGGCGAGTGGCTGACCATCGGGCTCGCGATTATCGCGACGATATCCGGCATCATCGCCAGCATGTTCGCCGTCTCGCGCATGCTCGCGATGCTCACCGACATAGATCTCGTACCGCACAGTCACTTCGGTATGCCCGGACGTATCCAGAAGCACACGCTTGTCTACACGGCGGTCATCGCGCTCGCGCTGACGATCTTCTTTGACCTCAGCCGCATCGCCTCACTCGGCGCAATCTTCTACATCGTCATGGACATGGCGATCCACTGGGGCGTGTTCAAGCATCTGCGGCGCGACCTCGGTGCCCGCGGCTGGGTCCTGCTCACAGCACTCGTGCTCGACGCCGTCGTGCTCGGGGCGTTCCTGTACATCAAGCTCACGAATGATCCACTGGTCGTCGGCGTCTCCGTCGGCGGTATGGCCCTGATCTTCGGAGCCGAGTGGTGGTTCCTGCGGAAGGAGGCTGCATCGGATGACGCAAGAGACTGAATCCCGAATCGACCCAGTCTGCGGTATGACGGTCAGGCCGGGCAGCGAGGCCGACCGCGTCGAGCACGACGGAGCCGAATACCTTTTCTGCTCGACGAGCTGTGCCGAGAAGTTCCGCGCTGTCGTGACCTGCTACCTACATAAGCAAGAGCGGGGAGCACACGACTCGCCGAGATCGACAAGGCGTGGCAGGCGCAAGGACGATTCATTCCGAAGGCAACAGATCGTTTTCCGAGATCGGACCAGTAGTCACTTCAACAATCGAATAGCCCAGAGCATCTATAGCCTCATCCACGAAAGCCGGTGCATCGGGAGCACTGTTCTCGAAGACCACGGTCGCGGAACGATCGGAGTACGACACCGAAGCAGTTTGCACGCCATCGACTTTCCGCAACTTCTCGCTGAGAGTGACGGCACACGCCTCGCAGGTCATCCCCTCGATAGTGTAAAGGACGGTTCGGGTATTCACGCTTTCGCTTGCTGCGGGTCGGTCATCCGGAAGAAGGGCCCCGACATACTTCGGGAACGCCGCGAACGCGACGATGAACACGGTCGAAATCCACAACATGGCCTTGGTGAACCGAAGAGACCTTGGCTTCGCGGTCGTGCACGCCGAGTCCGGCTCACACTGCCCAGCCCGGAAGTACACCGAGTAGTACGAGAAAGCGAGAAGGAGGCCCGCGGCGGTCAGGAAAGGGAGCCGGTAGCGTTCGAACCATGCCGACAGACCGGTTGCCGATGCGCCGAAGACGAGCAGCGAGAGCGGAAGCCAGCAGCACGCCGACGACGCGACAGCCGAGAGCAGAGCCCCGCCGGCCGCAAGAACGCCCGTTCGAGTGGGTGGTGCGGTCGCCGAATGCGATGCCTGACAACAGTCCTTCATGACGCTGTGCCTGTCTCTTGGAGCGCCGCGGCCAGCATCGCACGTGGCGGCAGGCCGTTGCCGCCACGAAAGACGCGGCATCCAAACGAATACGCCTCGCTCGACCGCTGTGCAGGATCAACATCGAGCCCGTTGACCTGGATTGTCGGCGAGCCGTGCATCCGCTCGCGATGGGCCTCGTCCGCGGACGAGATACAAACGAGTTCGGTCGTGACCGTCACCCCGATCTCATCAGCGACCTCTCGGACGAGTTCGACCGCGGGCTTGGCGTTCGGGCATCCCTCGAAGTAGACAACGCGCACATGCATCATGAGATCCTCTCAACTTCGTTTCAGCATGGACGACAGGGCCTTCATTGCCGTGTCGAATCGTTCATCGGCCTCGGCGGCACCACACTGCGTCAGGCACAGCCGCAGTTCGTGTTCGACCACCCGGACGGCTACCCGGTTCATCGCCGCCTTGACCGCAGCGACTTGGGTGAGCAACTCGTCCGCGCAGCGCCTGTCCTCGACCATGCGTTTGACCGACCCGACATGGCCCTCGATCCGGCTGAGGGCGTTGACGAGCGACCGGACCTGTTCATCATCGAGATAGACCTGTTCCGTTGCGCGAGGAGTACTCATACAAAGGAGAATATCCCCCCGGGGGGGATTATTCCAAGCCGGCATCACTCGCTCAGAGATGCTCGTTCTCGTTTGGGTGGGACCTGGTCGCAAATGGCAGGAAGGCTGGTCTCTAAGGACGAATGGCCGTTCGTTCGGAAGGAGTTTGGGTCCGATGATTCGGAGTATTGATTCTCGAATAGACCCGGTCTGCGGCATGACGGTCGCCCCCGGTGACGAGGCTGCTCGCTTCGAGCACGATGGCACCGAGTACCTCTTCTGCTCGACGAGCTGTGCCGAGAAGTTCCGCGCCGATCCGCCCCGCTACCTGGAGAAGCAAGACGAGGGTGCGCACCACAGCGATCACTCCTGCTGCGATCACGAAGCGAAGGCCGACTCAGCAGCAAGGCGCGAAGGGCCCACGGACGCCATTTACACCTGCCCAATGCACCCCGAGGTCCGCCAGGTCGGCCCCGGTGACTGCCCGAAGTGCGGCATGGCGCTCGAACCCATCGACGCGACCGCGGAGCAGGACGATACCGAGCTCCGCGACATGACCCGCCGATTCTGGGTCGCGACCGCCTTCACGGCGCCGCTTCTGGTCTACGTCATGGGCAACATGATCTTCGGGCATCCGTTCGAGTCGTGGATCGGTCCCGCCGCTGGTCAATGGGCCGAACTCGTACTGGCGACCCCGGTGGTGCTCTGGTGCGCGTGGCCGTTCTTCGTCCGGGGTGCCCGCTCGATCCGGGCCGTGCAGCCAAACATGTGGACCCTGATCTCGATCGGGGTTGCGATCGCGTACGTCTTCAGCGTTGTTGCGACGATCGCGCCGGGCTTGTTCCCCGAAGCCCTGCGAGATGATGATGGCCGCGTCGGCGTCTACTTCGAGGCGGCTGCCGTCATCGTCACGCTCGTGCTGCTCGGGCAGGTCATGGAGCTCCGTGCCCGACGTCAGACCGGCGGCGCTATCCGAGAACTCCTCGAACTCGCCCCACCCACCGCACGCCGCCTCTCTGACGATGGCAACGAGGAAGATGTGCCCGTCGAGGAACTCCGCCCGGACGACCGGGTGCGCGTTCGCCCCGGCGACAAGGTCCCCATCGACGGCAGCGTCGTGGAAGGGCGTAGCACGGTCGATGAGTCCATGCTCACGGGCGAGCCGGTCCCCGTGGAGAAGAGTGGGGGCGACGAGGTCACCGGCGGCACCGTCAACAGGACCGGCTCTTTCGTCATGCAGGTGAGCCGGACCGGGGCAGAAACGACACTCGCCCAGATCGTCCAGATGGTCGCCGACGCCCAGCGTTCTCGCGCACCGATCCAGCGCATCGCCGACGCGGTCGCGGCGTGGTTCGTTCCAGCCGTCGTCGTCGTCGCAATTATCGCCTTCTTCGTCTGGCTCCTCGTCGGGCCGTCGCCCGCGGTCAGCTACGCGCTCATTGCTGCGGTCTCCGTCCTCATCATCGCGTGTCCCTGCGCGCTCGGGCTCGCGACGCCCATGTCGATCATGGTCGCCGCGGGCCAAGGGGCCAAGCAGGGAGTGCTTGTCAAGAATGCCGCCGCGTTGGAAGCCTTCGAGAAGATCGACACTGTCGTTGTAGACAAGACCGGAACGCTCACGGAGGGCAAGCCCAAGCTGGTTGTCGTCGAGGTGCAGAGCGGATTCGATGAGCATCGCGTCCTCGCGCTCATGGCGGCAGCAGAGCGAGGCTCGGAGCATCCCCTCGCGGAAGCCATCGTCGCCGGACTCGAAGACCGCACCGACCACCGCTTCGATGCAACCGACTTTGACAGTCTCACCGGTAAGGGCATCGTCGCCACTGTTGACGGTGCGCGCGTCGCCATCGGCTCACCTGCCCTGATGAACGACGAGGGCGTCGATGTGAGCGGGTTGGCTGACCAGGCCGACGAGCAACGCCGCAAGGGCGGCACCGCGATGTTCGCAGCGATCGACGGGCGGCTCGCGGCCCTACTCGCCGTCGCCGATCCCATCAAGGAGACCACCAAGGGGGCCATCGACGAACTCCACCGCAACGGCCTCACCGTCGTCATGCTGACGGGCGACAACAGAACAACCGCCGAGGCGATCGCCGAGCAACTCGGCATCGACCGGGTCGAAGCCGAGGTCCTTCCTGAGCAGAAGGCGGAGGTCATCCGCAAGCTCCAAGAAGAGGGCCATCAGGTCGCCATGGCGGGCGACGGAGTCAACGACGCCCCGGCACTCGCCCAAGCCGACATCGGCGTCGCGATGGGGACGGGCGCGGGCGTCGCCATCGAGAGCGCCGCCATCACCCTCGTCGGCGGCGACCTGAACGGGCTCGTCAGGGCCCGCGAGTTGAGCCGTGCAACCATGCGGAACATCCGCCAGAACCTCTTCTTCGCGTTCGCCTACAACACCGCCGGCGTCCCGATCGCCGCCGGCGTGCTCTACCCCTTCTTCGGCGTCCTGCTCAGCCCGATGATCGCCGCCGCTGCGATGAGCTTCAGTTCGGTATCTGTGATTGGCAATGCGCTACGCTTGCGTGCTAAGAAGTTCAGTTGACTTTTTAGCATCAATGAGACGCTCATCTAGGGTGCACGCGAAGTAGTCGATTCGCTGCCGAAACCGATCGTGCCTAGCTTTGTACGCAGGCCCCCTAGGCTAGTGGGGGCAGTCCAGTACATGAATCGGCACATGCCAGTACCGGGGCCCCGTGAGGAACATCGTCGGAGTGCAATCGCTATTGCTCTACGGCATCATTGCGCTGTCGTGAGGCAATGGCATCGGACACTTCTCTGGCCTGAGAAGCCCGATGACGACGTGCTGTCTCTTTGGGTCCGTTTGGGTCATGGTTGGTATCCAGCTCCATGCCTGAGTGCTCCCGTCTTCAAAGAGCATTAGCTGCACGAGGGCATCATCAGGGTTCAGGGCACTGGCAATAGTGAATAAGTCGCACGGCTTATTGAGCCGGATCGTACTTCTCCAAAACACCTCGTGTTGATCGCCGAGAAAGTCGGGATCATCCGACACCTCGACTGTCCAATTCCGAAACGCGCTGCGATAAAGCATGCAGTCCTCCTTGACTTGCTTCTGTCCAAGTATATCCGGATAGCCGTATTTCGATTTCAACACACGGTGCCAAACGACTCTGTCCGGTCTATTGAGCCTAGGCACTTTTGACACATCCGAATCTACGGGTTTTGGAGCCTAATCACTCATTTGCAGCGCGACCGATCCAGCTCGATCGGACACTTCGGACAACGCCGAACACCCCCGACATCTGTTGGGGGCCATATGAGGCCCCCGCTACTTTCGATTTCAAAGGGACTTGCGAGACATCGCGGGTCCCTTTTTTCGTGCGCGTGGTGGGCGATGTCACCCAACGTGTCACACGCGACAGGCGCTCCGAGGATCGAGTCGCGCGGCGTCGCGGTATTCAACGCTTATTCACTTAGTCGCACCCGCTGCCCCATGCCGCGAGCAGGATGGCGAGGTCGGCGCTGTCTGTGACCAGGTCGCCGTTGAGGTCGGCGGTCATGCTTGCCCACGCTGCGAGGAGGATGGCCAGGTCCGCGCTGTCCACGCACCCGTCGCCGCTGAAGTCCGCGGGGTTGGGCGCCACGGGATCTCCAGCGCCGAAGACGACGTACGCCTCACCGCTGAACATGCCGTTCGGGCTGGCCGCGTACGCGCCGATGATCACATCGTCCACGCCGTCGCCGTTGACGTCGCCCACGCCCGACACCGACCACCCGCAGCGGTCACCGGCATCGATCCCTCTGAATGTCCGACCGTTCGCACCGTCGAGCGAGGCGAGTTCGAGCGCCCCGCTCGCGCCGATCCCGACAGCGCCGTAGACGATGTAGCTGTCCCCGGTATTAGAACCGCTCGAAGCGCCGCCGGACGCCCCGATGATCAGGTCGTCCACGCCGTCGCTGTTCACGTCGCCGGCCGCCGACACGGATTGCCCACTGAAGTTGGACGCCGTCACCCCGTTGAGGACAAAGCCGTTGGCCCCGTTCAGGGCGGAGAGTTCGATGGTTCCGGTGCTCCCGACGCCCGCGCCGCCGAAGACGACATAGCTCTGCCCGCTGGCCCCGCCGTTGGGGTCTGCGGAGAACGCGCCGATGAGCAGGTCGTCGGCGCCATCGCCGTTGATATCGCCCGCGTTGGAAACTGAATCCCCGCTCGCGTCCCCGGTGTTGATCCCGTTGATCGCGAAGCCGTTGGTCCCGTTGAGCGTCGAAAGGGCGAGCGTCCCGCCCGCACCGACCCCGGCGCCGCCGAAGACGACATAGCTCTGCCCGCTGCCTCCGCCGTTGGGGTCTGCGGCGAACGCCCCGATGATCACGTCGTCTACGCCGTCGCCGTTGATGTCGCCGGCGCAGGACACCGAGCTCCCGCAGTTATCGCCGGCGTTGATCCCGGTGATGGCGAAGCCGTTGGTCCCGTTCAGGCCAGTGAGATCAATAATACCGATGGCCTCGATGCCCGCGCCTCCGAACACCACATAGCTCGCACCGGCGCCGTTGGCGCCGCTCGCGCCGATGAGCAGGTCGGGCACGCCGTCGCCGTTGAGATCACCCGCGGAGGAAACCGATCGCCCGCAATAATCACCCGCGGCGATGCCGTTGAACGCCGTGTTCGAGAAACTCGTCGTGTCGGTGCCGTAGATGATCACTGCCGCTCCGCCGTTTACCCCGCTGCCCGAGGCGCCCGGGATGCCGACGGCGATGTCATCCAAGCCATCCTCATTGATATCCCCGAGAGGAGAAACCGATGAAGCGAGGCCCTGCCCGTCCGCGCTGCCAACCACTCTCAGGCCGGTCGTGTAGTTGACAAGAGCAGTCAGTTCGAACGCCCCGGTCTCGCCGAGGTCTGGGGCGCCGAAGATCACGTTGATTTCACCGTTCCCGGTGTGTCCATTGCCGCTGGCGTTCCTGGCCCCGACGAGTATGTCGTCGATGCCGTCGCCGTTAAAGTCGCCCGCGCCAGAGACCGCATGGCCGGCAAGGTCCAAGGCTTCTTGCCCGTTGATCACGAAGCCGTTGGAGCCGTTCAGGCTCCGCAGCGGGAAGATCGCGGGGTCCGCGATGCCGAAGACCACGTAGCTCTCGCCGGTGGCAAAGCCGTTCGGAGAGCCGCCGATCGCTCCGATGACGAGATCGTCAACGCCGTCGCCGTTGATGTCCCCGGCCGAGGAAACCGATATTCCGCTGCGGTCGTAGTCGTCGATGCCGCTCAGGGCGAAGCCGTTGGCGCCGTTGAGTGCCGAGAGCTCGATAACGCCGGCGCTCCCCACGCCCGGTGCGCCGAAGACCACGTAGCTCTCGCCGGAGAGATGGCCGTTCGGGTCGGCGTAGCGCGCTCCGATGATGAGATCATCAATCCCGTCGCCGTTGACGTCCCCGGCCGAGGAAACCGAACACCCGCTGTAGTCGTTCGCGTTGACGCCGTTCAGGACGAACCCGTTGGCTCCGTTGAGGGACGACAGGTTGATGGCGCCCGTGCTCCCGACCCCAGCGCCGCCGAAGACCACGTAGCTCTCGCCCGATCTATTACCGTTTGGGTCGGCGAAAAACGCCCCGATGATGAGATCATCCACGCCGTCGCTGTTGACGTCGCCGGCCGAGGAGACCGAGACCCCGCTGCGGTCGCTCGTGTCCACGCCGTTGAGGACGAACCCGTTGGCGCCGTTGAGTGTGGAGAGCTCGATAACGCCGGAGCTTCCCACACCCGCGCCTCCGAAGACCACATAGCTCTCACCAGAACTACCACCGTTCGGGTCGGCGCCGTCCGCGCCGACGATGATGTCGTCCACGCCGTCGCCGTTGACGTCGCCGGCCGAGGAGACCGAGAACCCGCTGAAGTCGCCCGGGCCGATGCCTCGCAAGACGAACCCGTTGTCTCCGTGGAGTGCCGAGAGGTCGATGCCGCCGGTGCTCCCGACGCCCGGGCCGCCGAAGACGACGTAGCTCTCGCCAGAATTACCACCGTTCGTGTCGGCGCCGTACGCCCCGATGATGAGATCGTCCACGCCGTCGCCATTGACGTCGCCGGCCGAGGAGACGGAGAACCCGCTGAAGTCGCTCCCGGCCACGCCGTCGAGGACGAACCCGTTGGCGCCGTTGAGCGTGGAGAGCTCGAGAACGCCGGAGCTTCCCACGCCCGCGCCGCCGAAGACGACGTAGCTCTCGCCCGACTCAGCAAGGTTCGGGTCGGCGAAGTGCGCCCCGATGATGAGATCGTCCACGCCGTCGCCGTTGACGTCGCCGGCCGAGGAGACCGAGATCCCGCATCGGTCGTTCTCGTCGATGCCGCGCAAGACGAATCCGTTGGCGCCGTTGAGTGCCGAGAGCTCGATAGCGCCGGAGCTTCCCACGCCCGGGCCGCCGAAGACCACATAGCACTCACCAGAATTGCCACCGTTCGGGTCGGCCAAGGCCGCCCCGATGATGAGATCATCCACGCCGTCGCCGTTGACGTCGCCGGCCGAGGAGACCGAGTTCCCGCTGAAGTCGCTTATGTCCACGCCGTTGAGGACGAATCCGTTGGAGCCGTCGAGGGAGGAGAGCTCGAACGAGGCGGGGAAGCCGCCCGCGAGAGCCTGGGTTGACCCGGCAAAAGCGGCAAGCAGGGCGGCTTGGGGGAAGATACGGGTTTTCATCTGGGGAGTCCTCACGGTTTGGCGGTGTTGAACTCTACCTCACGCAAGGGAGCCGCACCAAAACAAAACTCTGCGTCATCACCCACCCCGACACGCCGTGTAGGAACAGCCGTTGCGGTACCGAACTCCTTGAGCACTGCCGATGCTGGAGCACCCGGGGCGAACCCGCCGTCCTCCGCTCGCGCGACGCGGTGTTGTTTGGAGCGGATCACATCGCTCGGCGCCGCTCGCGGCTGCGTTCATCGTCTTGCCGATAACTCGTAGCGAAATCAGTCTGGTGAGCACGCGAAGGCCGTCATTATAGTCAGGCGGGCAACGTCCTCATAAGGCCATCACGCGACGGGGTTCCTACACAGGATTCCTCCTTGCGCACGACGGGATTCGTGCATTACCGTGTACTGTGGAGGCCATGATGGACGAGAGCGGGGCCAGACGTCGGCCCCTGACACGAGAGCCATCGACGGTCGCGCTGACCTACGAGGGGGGACAACGAGAATGATGACCTTGAGACTGACGGGTGTTGCACTGGCGGGCAGTCTGATGCTGGGCGCCCTGTGCTTCGCGGACGAGGCGAGCGTTCGGGCGCACCTCGCTACTGGCGAGTCCACCGCCTACCTCCAGCAAAGCAACGCTCGCATCGAGCTGATGGCGCCGGGGAAAGACGCCCCGCTCGATGCGGTCGTGTTTCAGAAGTTCCTCGGTGATCTTCCGCTCCACGGCGCGCGGGTCTTCGTGATCGAGAACGCGGACGGGACGGTGGCGCACGTCTACGACGATTCGACGGAGGGGCTGACGCTGCGTCGCGGCCCGGTGAACATCGCGCAGGAGGCGGCTGTTGACATGGCCGAAGGGTTCCTGCCCGAATCGATCCACTCCGTGGCCGAGCAGGTGTGGTTCCGCACCGGCGACGAAGCCGTCCTGGCGTGGGAGATCACCTCGTCGCTCGCTGATCAAGGGGCGCCGGCCAGCCCGACGCACTTCGAGACGGTCATCGATGCGGAAACCGGCAACGTGCTGTCCCAGCGACAGATCGACACCAAGACGTACGCGCCGGGCTCGCCCGAGACCGCCGACGGCGTCTTCCCCCGTATCGTGATCAACAACACGATCGGCGCGGCGGGCTCGAGGGCCTACGCGGCTCCGTTCGACGCTGTCGTGAGCCTTGGCGGATGCACCGGCACGCTGATCGCGCCCAATGTCGTCATCAGCGCGCGCCACTGCGGCGTCGGCGCCGGCACCCTCGTCAGGTTCGGCGACAACTCGAGCGGTCCCGTCTTCACCACCACGGTTCAGTCGTCGATGCTGCCCGATGGCAACGGCTCGCTGCTCGACGGCGGCGACCTGTCTATCCATATTCTGACGACGCCGGTTCCGATCGATATCGCCGAGCCCATGCGTCTGATCGACGAAACGAACGAACTCGTCGGCATGCTCGCCGCGACGCTCGGCTACGGGTACAACGGCCTCGGCAGCTCGGGGCACGGGTTCAGCGCCGACGGCTTCCGCTGGGGCGGCGAGAACATCATCGACGTCTACGGCAGCCCGGCGAGCTCGGGCGGCTCCAACATCATCTCGACTGACTTCGACAACGCCTCCGGCAGCGGCAACACGATCTCGGGCAGCAACCCGACCCCGCTCGAGTTCGAAGCGACGACCGCGCCCGGGGACAGCGGCGGCCCGGTCTTTGTTCAGTTCGGCAGCGAGTGGGTCATCGCGGGCGTTCTCTCCGGCGGCACGTCGAGCACGAGCGTGTACGGCGACATCTCCTGGTGGACCGGCGCCGCGATCTACCGCGACGCGATCGAAGCCGCCGGCGGCGTGTTCATCACCGGCCTCGAGATCGAGTTCCCCGACGGGCGGCCCAGCGTGGTGTCCTCGAGCGGCGGCGACACCCTGCGGGTCGATATCGTTCCCTCGCCCGAGGACCCGATCGTTCCCGGCAGCGGGACGTTCCACGTCGACAGCGGCTCGGGGTTCCAGCAGATCGCGCTCGTCCCCGGCCCGGTGAACAGCTTCACCGCCACGTTCCCCGCGCCCGACGAGTGCCCGACGAACATCGAGTACTACGTCTCCTTCGACCTTGAGTCGGGTACCACCGTGACCATGCCGGCGGGCGCTTCGCCCGGCTCATCGAGCGTGTACATCACGCTGGCCGCGGACGAGGTGGACATCGACGACCTGTACGACTTTGAGACGCCAGTTGGTTTCTCGGTTGGCGCCCCCGGCGACAGCGCGACGACGGGCGTGTGGGTCCGTGTGAACCCCAACGGCACGCAGGCGCAGCCGGAGAACGACAACTCCCCCGACGGCGACGTCGCGTGGGTGACCGGGCAGGGATCTGCTGGCGGCGGGCTCGGCGACGAGGACATCGATGGGGGCGCCACCTCGCTGGTGAGCAACCAGATCGATCTGAGCGACACCCAGTCTGCGACGATCTCCTACGCCCGTTGGTACTCCAACGACACCGGCGCCGCGCCGAACGCGGACGTGTTTGAGGTGTTCGTTTCGGACGACGACGGCGCGGAATACGTGCTCGTTGAAACGGTCGGACCCGCCGGCGCGGGGACGTCGGGCGGCTGGATCGAGACGGGGTTCGTCGTCGGCGACTTCGTCGATCTCACCTCAACGGTCCGCGTCAAGTTCGTCGCGAGCGATCTCGGCGACGGCTCGGTGGTGGAGGCGGGCATCGACGACGTGCGCATCTTCGGCGTGTCCTGCGGAGACGCCCCCTGCACCGCCGACCTCAACGCCGACAACGCGGTGAACTCAGCCGACCTCGCCATCCTCCTCGCCGCGTGGGGCAGCGCGGGCGGCGCGGACATCGACGGGAGCGGCGCGGCGGACTCGGCGGACCTTGCCATCATGCTCGCCGCGTGGGGCGGGTGCTGAAAGCAGCAGAACGGGTTCGGTGAAGCGGCGGGCGCCCGAACCGCCGACCTCCACCGTCACCTTCGGTTTCAAAGGGACTCGCGAGACATCGCGAGTTCCTTTTTTCGTGGGCTCTGGGCGAGTTGGTAACTGCGCCCGGACGCGGCGAGGACATGCGGGCCTGCATGGAGCGTTTGGAACACGTCATTCCGACTGCTAGGGTGATGGCTTACAGCAATAATCTGCCATTTCTCTGGGGACCACGCATGCGACGATTCCTGAAGCGCAGCAGCTACGCAGTATCCTTTTTGAGCCTCTGTTTGTTCACAACAGCTACGGCGGGTGCCCAGATGCAGGATCTCGGCACGCTCGGGGGAAGCCGCTCAGAGGCGTGGGGCTCCAACGCCGACGGTTCCGTCGTCGTCGGGGTGGCGTACAACACCGACAACCACGGGCGCGCATTCCGATGGACGCTTAGCGGCGCGATGCACGACCTCGGCACACTTGTCGGTGGGACCCGGGCGCACGCGACGGGCGTCAGCGCCGATGGTTCCGTCGTTGTTGGCTGGGGGGCGTTAGAGAGTAGCGTTGGCTTTGTTCACGCATTTCGGTGGACGATGGGCGGTGGAATGCAGGATCTCGGTACGCTCGCTCCTAGCATCTTTTTTGGTTCACGGGCGTATGGCATCAGTGCCGATGGTTCCGTCATCGTCGGGTGGTCAGATAATGAAAAACGCGACCAGCGTGCGTTCCGGAGGACGGCAAGCGATGGCATGCAGTCCCTCGGCACACTTGGTCCACTCGAAAGTTGGTCAGCAGCGTATGGAGCCAGCGCCGATGGTTCCGTAGTGGTCGGCTCCTCAATAAGTCGCGCGTTCCGCTGGACGGCCAACGACGGCATGCAGGACCTCGGAACGCTTGGGGGAACTTCTTCAACCGCACTTGGCGTCAATGCGGACGGCTCTGTAGTCGTTGGGCAGGCTCTAAACGACCAAGGCAACTGGCGCGCGTTCCGCTGGACAGCCAGCGGCGGGATGCAGGACCTTGGAACGATCGGAGGGAGCGTGTCGCATGCCCGCAGCGTCAGCGGCGACGGCTCCGTTGTTGTCGGGTATGCCGACAACGAAGATGGCGAGGCGCGCGCGTTCCGCTGGACGGCCGAAAGCGGGATGCAGAACCTCGGTACGCTCGGTGGAACCTGGTCACAGGCCTTTGGAGTTAGCAGCGACGGCTCTGTCATCGTCGGACGGTCGTACAACGCCGACGGCAATTTGCATGCATTTCGCTGGACCGCACAGGCACCTCAGGCCACGGTTGTAATGGCTCCAATCCACGGCCAAATCCCCACATTCGTACATGCCCCCCAGCCACTACCGCAGCCGCCGGTTTGGCAGTCTCAGATTGCATCACGCGTCGTTGCGGCTCGCGGATGAGATCAACGCCGCACGCGCTGCAGCGAACCCAAGCCAAGCCCCTGTGGAAGTCATCACGACGCCGGGCGTGTGGAACGATTTCGTCGTCGAGGGATTCGCAGACATTATTTACAGCCGGTTCCTGTGGCTCTACTCGGAGCTCCAGGGCGGAAGCGTCGTGTTCGAAACGCTTGCTGGATTGCTCGAAGAGAGCGGGCGAAGCGAAACCGGGCCCGCCCCCGCCGCGGCGGGCACACGATTCGCACTGCAGATTCACGACGTCGTGACGCAGGCGCGTGCCGATCACGGCCCAACGCATCCGGTGTACATCGACCTCATCGGGCACAGCCGTGGGGGGCTCGCCGCGCATCACACGGCGCTCGCTCTCGATGCCGCGTACGGCTACTCGTCCGACCCAAACATCCATGTGAGCTACACGTCGATCGACGCGATCGATACATCCGGGCCGTACCCGGGCATGCCGACACCTCTCGCCCGCCCGCTGGCGTACGCGGGCGAGCTTCTCAGCACGTTCGCCGCGATCAACCCGCCGGCGGATCGGACGAACAACATCTACGCCGAGTTCGCGGCCCGCCCCGGTGACTCAAGCTGGTTCGGAGACGATCTGTTCGATTACATCACGACACACTTTGGGACCCAGCTCGACGAGTGGCTTGTTCTGCGCGGGCTCCCGCTCGGGCGGCCGCGGCCGGAGCTCTCGCCGGAGAGCGACCGCCTCTACCCGGGCGCTGGGCACGGCGCCATCATGCCGATGATCGCCGATGACTTTGACCTGCAGAGCGCTGGCTCGGCGCCGATCCTCCCGTACTCGATCACCGCGACGACCTACTTCGGCGACCTCATCCAGAACCCGCTGATGGAGTTCACGCCGACATCTGCTGTCGAGCTTGCTGAGCCGATCGATCCAGCGCAGTCTGTTCGATCCGCTGAGAACCTGCTCGCTTTGGACGCGGCTACAGACGGGTGCAGCGCGCTGATCGCCGCTCAATCCGCCGCGCTGGATATGGATTTCCGGGCGGCGGTCCCGGGTGATCTCAGCGGGCTGCTGACTGACATCGATGCGGCCGTTGCGAGCGGCTTTCCACTGGCCAACGCGTGGGCGCCTACGGCAGACACGCCCGCGATGCCAACGTTGGCGTGCGCCGTCGAAGGAGAGCCCGACGCGGCCTTTGAGCTCAACGGCGGCGCCGCGATGGTGCAAACACTCGCCGCGGCATCGATGTCGCTTGATGAGATCGAGTTCAGCGTGGACGCGCTGCTGCTCGGCGCCGCGCCCTCGCTGTCGTTGCGGATTGTCGGCATCGGGATCGATGACGTGTTCCCCGTGACGCCGCCGCCCGGCGCGTTCCCGGACGAGCGCTTCACGACGAGCATCATCGCCGAGCGCGGCGGTTCGGGCGGCTGTGAGGCGTGCCCCGACCGCGTGACTGTGATGGGAGACGGCGCCTACCTGTTCGACGTCGGCGCTTCGAGCGTCGTGCCCGGGCGGCCTGCGGACGTCAACAACGACGGGGTCGTCGACTCGACGGATCTCGCGAGCATCCTCGCGGTGTGGGAACAAATGCACCCGCTGGACCTGACCGGGGATGGAATTGTTAACTCCTCAGACCTCGCCGTGATTCTCGCCGCGTGGGATGAGTAGGCGGAACCAACGGCGCCGGGCCACGGCTCCCCTCAACTCGTCAGCAGCTCTCGGCAGCTGCGATCCCGAAAAAACGCGCGAGGCGTCGCGCGCCTGATAGTCAAGCTGGTTGTGAGGACGTGATCCGAAGCGTCACTCGCACCCGCTGCCCCAGGCGGCGAGGAGGATGGCGAGATCGGCCGAGTCCGTGACCATGTCGCCGTTGAGGTCCGCGGCGATGTTCGCCCACGCGGCGAGGAGGATCGCGAGGTCCGCGCTGTCGACGCAGCCGTCGCCGCTGAAGTCCGCCGGGTTCGGCGGCGTCGGCTCGCCCACGCCGAAGATCACGTAGGTTTCACCGGCGTCGATGGCGCCGTTCGGGTCGCCGTCGTCGGCGCCGATGATGAAGTCGTCAACACCGTCGCCGTTGAAGTCGCCCGCGCCGGAGACGGCGACGCCGCAGGAGTCGGACGGGTCGATCCCGGTGAGAACGTAGCCGTTGATCCCGTCGAGCGAGGCGAGTTCGAGCACGCCGCTCGCGCCGATGCCGACCGCTCCGTAGATGACGTAGGCCTCGCCGGCGCCGGTCATGCCGTTCGGGCTGGCGCTCCGGGCTCCGATGAGGATGTCGTCGATGCCGTCGGCGTTGATGTCGCCCGCGCCGGAGAGCGTCTCGCCACTCCGGTCAGACGTGTCGATGCCCGTGACGACGAAGCCGTTGGCCCCGTTGAGCGAAGCGAGCTCGACCGCGCCGCTCGAACCCACGCCGGGGCCGCCGAACACGATGTAGCTCTCCCCGGCGCTGTTGACGCCAAAGGGATCCGCACCGTACGCCCCGATGAGCAGGTCGTCGACGCCGTCGCCGTTGACGTCGCCCGCGCCGGAAACGGCGGAGCAGCGGTCCGACTGATCGATCCCGTTGAGAACGAACCCGTTGGCGCCGTTGAGCGCCGAGAGCGCGAAGACGCCCCCCGCCCCGATGCCGGCGCCGCCGAAGACCACGTAGCACTCGCCCGCAGAGTCGACCCCGTTCGGGTCGGCGCCCTTGGCCCCGATGATCAGGTCGTCGACGCCGTCGCCGTTGACGTCGCCCGCGCTCGAGACCGGCTGCCCGCTCTGGTCGGAGGCGTCGATCCCGGGGAGAGCAAAGCCGTTGGTCCCGTCGAGCGAGGAGAGTTCGATCACGCCGCTCGAACCGACGCCAACCCCCCCGAACACGACGTAGCTCTCGCCCGAGGAGGACCCCGCGTCGGTCCCGACAAACCCGCCGCCGATGAGGAGATCGTCGACGCCGTCGTCGTTCACATCGCCCGCGTCTGAGACCGAAAAGATCCGGTCGAGCTCGGCGATGCCGTTGAGCACAAACCCGTTGGTCCCGTCGAGCGCGCTGAGCTCGAAGGCCCCGCCCGCCCCGACGCCCGCGCCGCCGAACACGACGTAGACCTCTCCGGCGCTGTTCACGCCGTTCGGGCTGGCGCCCGGCGCGGAGATCACCAGGTCGTCGACCCCGTCGGCGTTGATGTCGCCCACGCCCGTAACGCCGGAGCCGCTGGTATCGAAGGGGTCGATCCCGTTGAGCGCGAACCCGTTCGTCCCGTCGAGCGCCGACAGCTCGAGCGGGCCGCCCGATCCCACGCTCGGTCCGCCGAAGACCACGTAGCTCTGCCCGGAGAACGAGCCGTTCGGGTCGCTCACGTACGCCCCGATGATGACGTCGTCGACGCCGTCGCCGTTGATGTCGCCGGCGCCGGAGACGGCCCGCCCGCTGGTGTCGGACGCGGCGGCACCGTTGATGACAAAGCCGTTATCCCCGTTGAGGCGCCGCATCGGGAAGCGCGACGGGTCGGCCACGCCGAAGACCACGTAGCTCTCGCCGGCGCTGAAGTTCCCGTTCTGGGTGGCGTTGATGGCGCCGATGATGAGGTCGTCGACGCTGTCACCGTTGACGTCGCCCGCCGAGGCGACGGACCACCCGCTGCGGTCCTGTGCGTCGATGCCGTTGAGGACGAAGCCGTTGGAGCCGTCGAGGGCCGAGAGCTCGATCGTGCCCGTGCTCCCGACGCCCGGCCCGCCGTAGACCACGTAGCTCTCGCCGCTCGTGAAGCCGTTCGGGCTGGCGTCCCTCGCCCCGATGACGATGTCGTCGACGCCGTCGCCGTTCAGATCTCCGGCGAACGAGACAGAGGAGCCGCAGGTGTCGCCGGCGTCGATGCCGTTGAGGACGAAGCCGTTGGTCCCGTCGAGTGCCGAGAGCTCGATCGCGCCCGTGGCGCCGAGGGCGCTCCCGCCGAAGACCACGTAGCTCGCACCGCTGTTGATCCCGTTCGGGTCGGCGCGTCGCGCGCCGATGATGAGATCGTCGATGCCATCCGCGTTGACGTCGCCGGCGGTAGAGACCGACCGGCCGCTGATGTCAAGGTTCGCGATGCCGTTGAGGACGAAGCCGTTGGCGCCGTTCAAGGATGAAAGCTCGATGACTCCCGCAGAGCCGACGCCCGTGCCGCCGAAAACTACGTAGGTCTCGCCGGCGGCCGTGTTCCCGTTCGGGGAGGCGTAGTAGGCGCCGATGATGAGGTCGTCGACGCCGTCGCCGTTGACGTCGCCCGCGGCAGCAACCGCGGCGCCGCTGAACTCGCTCGCGCCGATCCCGTTGAGGACGAAGCCGTTGGCGCCGTTGAGCGCCGCGAGTTCGACGGCGCCCGTCGTCCCGACGCCAGCGCCGCCGAAGACGACGTAGCTCTCGCCGGCGTTGGCGACGCCGTTGGGATCGGCGAGAAACGCGCCGATGATGAGGTCATCAACGCCGTCGCCGTTGACGTCGCCGGCTGAGGACACACAGTGACCGCTGCGGTCGTTTTCGTCGACCCCATTGAGCACATAGCCGTTGGTCCCGTTGAGCGATGAGAGTTCCACTGCTCCGCTAGCGCCGAGCCCCGCGCCGCCGAAAACGACGTAGCTTGCGCCGGAGCGGTCGATCCCGTTCGGGTCGGCGAGGTACGCCCCAACGATGAGGTCGTCGACGCCGTCGCCGTTGACATCGCCCGCGCAGGAGACCGAGTACCCGCTGCGGTCCCCGGGGGAAACGCCGTTGATCACGAAGCCGTTCGTCCCATCGAGCGATGAGAAGGGGATCTCGCCGGATGCCCCCACCTCGGCGCCCCCGAACACGACGTAGCTCTCGCCGGAATCGGCCCCGTTCGGATCACCCCCGTCTGCACCGATGATGAGGTCATCGAAACCATCGCCGTTGAAGTCACCCGCGGCGGTGCGTCCGCTGCTGTCGAACATGTCAATGCCGGCCAAGACAAAGCCGTTGGTCCCGTCGAGGGACGACAAATCGAACGCTGCCGGGAAAGCCCCGCCCGCGAGAGCTTGGGTGGACCCAGCAAGGCTGGCAAAGAGGGCGGCTTGGGAAACAAAGCGGGTTTTCATCGGGGATTCCTAACGGGTTGGCGGTAGCAGACTGTACCGCACACGCAGGCGTATCCAAGGATGTTTGCCCCGACAACGCCCCATAGAGCCCGCGCGGGCTCTCACGCCGCAACGTACGCAGCGGCGCCCGCTATCGACGAGCAATCCCGAGTTCAGCTCGCGTGTGATAACTCGCGTATCTCTCGCAACCCATTACCGGAAGACACGAGGGCGGTACTCTTTTGCCGCACGGGTGGCTGCACGCCGAGATCGGTACGCCCTCAGACAAACACGGCTCACGCTGTGTTCGGCACGGCGTGATGGATCTCAACGGCGTGCCCCGCGCGTCGTTCCTCGACGGCGCAGGGCACTTCGACGACATCATCGCCGAAGACAGCTCCGCCTTCGGTCTCGACACCGATACACAAGCCGACGTCCTGACCGAGATCAGCCGCAGTCGTTCCACGCGGCGAGCAGGACGGCGAGGTCAGCCGAATCGACCTGTCCCGAGCCATCGATGTCGCCGCCCGACGAGCCACCCCATCCGGCGAGAAGGATCGCCAGGTCACTCGCGCCGACGTTCCCGTCCCCGTCGAGATCAGCCGGGCAGGGGGGCGCCTTGTGCACCACCACCTCGAGGTTGTCGAGGAAGAAGTACGAGGTGTCGGTGCGCTCGTGCTCGCTCTCGAGGTACCTGGCCCGCTGGCGGTACAGGGTCGGCGGATCGGGAACAGGGCCCTCGATGAGATCGCGACCGGCGAAGATGAGCGCCCCGTCCTGGTAGAACTCCAGCGACGCGTCGATTCGGTTGACCATCTCGATGCGGGTGGTGACGCCCGCCGCCCACGACCCGCTCGTCGCGACGCGTCCGACGATGCCCCGCGCCGAGCTGAGCTGGTCCACCGTGATCGCGCCGCCCTCTTCGAAGTACAGCCGCGAGACGGTGTCCCCGTTCTGGCTTTCGTACAGCAGCGAGTGCTCAGCGGTGTCCGCGGCGATATGAATATCAACGCTGATGGAGTCGGGCATACAACCAAAGCGGGGGCTTCGGATCGCGCGGTTGCCATGCTCACCGCTGATGTTCTCGTACCGCACGGTCCGCGTCCCAAAGCCGGGGACGCCAGAGTCCACGACCTGCACGCGCGGCCCGTTCACGCTCGGCGTCAGCCCGTAGGGCTCCCAGCCGAACTCGTTGACGAGCGGTCCTGCGGCGAACGTCTCGAAGTCCTCGGAGTAGTCGTACGACATGGTGTCGAACAGCCACGCGCGCCCGGTCTCGTTCGGTCCGGTGTACGGGCTCCCCGCGGCGACCCGCGTGCCCTCCGCGTCGAACGCGGTCCCCAGCTCACTCGACACCATGAGCGAGTTGTAGTCGCTCGGGCGCATGCGGGTGCACTCGTACCACTCCCCCGACGGCGCCTTGCCAAAGACGGCGATAGCGCCTTGCCCCGAGGGAACGCCCGCGAGGACCATCCCTTGCTCGGTGACCGCGACCCCGCCGCGCTCTTGCAGCTGCCCGAGCTCGAGCTCGGCCGACTCGTTCCACGCGCCGAGCTCGTCGCGCTCGAAGATGAGAACCGTGCCCCCGACCGGCCGCGCGATCCCCACGAGATCGCCGTTGATAGCGACGTCGTGCCCGAACGCGCCGCGGTTAACGGTGCGAGCGGGGAGCAGCTTGCCGTCAAACGCCCACTGCCGCGCACTCCGTTGCGGTAGATGTACGCGGAGCCGCCGTCGAGGATCTGCTCGTCATCGCCCCGGGCGCCGACGATCAGCAGCCCGTCGCGGAGATCCAGCGAGAACCCGAACTCGGTCCGGATGCGTTCGTCCGGGGGCGTGAGGCGCTGCGACTGCGTCCAGACGCCGTCGCCGCCGCGCACGAAGACGTACGCCGCCCCGTCGCCGTCGTTCTCGTCGAACGCGCCCACAACAGCGGTGTCGCCCTGCATGACGACGCTCCACCCGAAGCCGGCGTCCTCCTGCGGCGTCGCGGCCGTCAGACGCTGAACGAGAACCCACTGCGCGTCGGGCTGGCGCTCGTACACGTACGCCGCGCCGCCGTTGGGCGTCCCTTCGTCAGAGAACGGAGAGCCAACGAGGAGGGTGTCGCCGCTCAGCGCGACCGAGTAGCCAAAGTTCGAGCTCGTCCCCGGTTCGTCGGGGAGGATCTTGTCCTCGGGCAGCCAGAGCGATTGGATCGCGTTGGTCAGGATGTACACCGCGCCGGCCTGCGTGCCCGCCTCGCCGTCTCGTCGGGCTCCGACAGCGACCCGATCTCCGTCGAGATCGACGCTCCACCCGTAGTGCTCGTGCACATCCCCGTCCGAGCGAACGAGGTCGCCCAAAAGAATCTGCGCGTGCGCGCCCGTTGCAACCAAGACCAGTGCCAGCGCGCCGAACCACTTATGCATCGGATCTCTCCCTTTCGTCGTCTCGTTCCGGGTATGAATCAGCCCCACGCCGCGAGCATCTCGGCGAGATCCGCCGAGTCGACCACGCTATCGCCGTTGAGATCGGCCGGGCACGCGCCGTCGCATGCTCCCCACGCCGCGAGCAGCGCCGCGAGGTCCGCAGACGTCACCCGCGTGTCACGATCGAGGTCCGCGTCGACGATGAACCGCACCATCCACCCGTTGTTCGACCCGCTGACCGGATCAGGGTCCCAGCCCACGATCACGCGCCCGTTGTCGCTCACGCCGGTGATCCGCGACATCTGACGCCCGACAAGCGGGAGCCCGTGCTCGAGAATAAGCAGCGTCCGAAGGTTGCGCATGCCGTTGACGCGGTCCCAGACAAAGGGCTCCTGGCCCGGGATCTGCTCGATTCCAAGCCCGGCAGAGGACCCCACCACGATCTGCCCGTCGGGGGTCATCGCCGCGGCGCTCGACGAGACCGCACCGCCGGGCAGGTCGCCCAGCTCTTCCGGGGGAAAGCCGATCTCCCAGATCGCCGCCAGATACCCAGCGCCGCCCTCCACCCGCCCGGCGACGAACCGCTTGTCCGCAGAAATATCGTGCGCGTCAGCCTCACCAACCGCGAGCAGCGGCAACTCGGTAAGACCCTCCGCTTGATCCCAGCGCACCGCGACGCGGGGCATCAGGTCGCCGGTCGAAGCGCTGCCGATCAAGACCTGCCCGTCGTCAGACATCGCATGGACGATGCTCCGCGTCTGTGCGCGGTAGGGGGGCGTTTCGATCTGACCGATCAGCTTGATCACGCCGCCAATCTCCGCGCGATAGCCTTCGACGATGGTCGGCTCGTCTGGCCGCTCACAAAGCGCATCGCCCGCGAACACGCTGCCGTCCCGCGACACCGCCGAGATAGTCACCGGCACGCAGCCGTCATCGTCAGCAAGGAATATGGGACCGGCGCCCTCGACCCAGTACGCCGCGCGAGCGTCCCCGCTCTGGTCAACCGCGATCCCGCCCAGCACGCTCCCGTCATACGAGGATGCGTTGACGGCCTCGTCGGGGCGCGCCGACGTCAGGGTGGGCAGCGCCTCGACCCCGCCCTCGAGCGTCCACACGACCGGGCGCGACGCCAGCGCCCCGCTGACATCCGCCAGCCCGAACGCGGTCCGCCCGTCCCCCGAGATACCCAGGATGAGCGTCTGATGCGTCCCCGGCAGGATCGGAGCCGAGTGGAACTCAGCAACGTCCGCAGAACAGACGCCGCCACACAACAAAGCAGCCGTCGCGATCAGACACCCCGTCCCACCGCGCCAGCGCTCGGAGCCCACACGCATCATCTCTCTCCAGTCATCGCGTCGGTTCCGCTCTCGAGCGAGCACGCGCGCGGTGGCGCTGCATGGGAAACGGTGTTGCAAGATGGCTTCATGCCGCTCTCCCCAGCTGCAGGTCTGGACGGTCGCTCGTCAACGCGATCTTTAAGAAGCGTACGCGACAGCACAGACCGCACCCACAACAATACTGTAAGTTCTTGCAGGAGAAGCCCCCACGCCGCTCCAGAACGCTCAGCGAGCGAGTTCGCACGTTTGCCGTTCGAGCGAGTGGTTTGCAACCGCGACGCCCGAGGGCAGAGCAGAACCTGCGGCGCAGAACCCTCACATGACAGCCGAACACGCCTCGCGCCGAGTAATTATCTGCACGCGCTCGCGCACGACGACCCGTCTCAGCAATACTGCTGTTTCTATGAAACCGGACCCTGCCTGCGACCAAAGAGAACCGGCGACGGCAATTCGCGTATCGCTGGTAGGCTGATGTCGTTGTCTCCGTGTGTCTCGAGGATGGGCTGATGAGCACGCCGCACGCACAACCGTACGACCGCGCCGCGGTGCTGCGCCGCAGCCGCCGGGTGATCCGGCGCGAGACGTTCCTGACCGAAGCCGCACGCTGCGTCGGGCTCGCGCTCGCCGCGGCCGGCGTTGTTGTGATCGCGCTCCGCGCGGGCGCCGGAGTTCCTGCCATCGAGTGGTGGTGGCTCGCCGCGGCCGCGGCGCTCGGCCTTGTCGCAGCAGCAGCGCGCACCGCCATGGTGCGCCTTGACGACGCCGCTCTCGCGGCGGTGCTCGACTCCCGCGTTGACGCCGGCGGCGTGATCATGATCGACGCCCCCGGCGTGCGCACCCAGGACGCCCTCCGGGCCGCCTCGCTGCTCCGCGTCAGCGGGCAACGGCGCGGCGAGGGCTCCCTCCTCCTGATCGGCGCAGCGCTCCTGACCGGCGCGGTTCTCGCCCCCGTGAGCGCGGCCCCCACGCCCTCACACCGCCTCGACCTCTCCGCCCAGGCCGAGGAAATGGCCGCCCAGGCCGAGGTCCTCGCCGAGCACGAGGCGATCGACCAGGACGAGGCCGACTCGTTCGCCAAGGCCCTCGACGCGCTCGAGGACGAGGCGCTCGCGACCGACCCGTGGAGCGCGTGGGAAGCGATGGACGCCGCGCGCGAGCGTCTTGACCAGCTCGCGCAGGAAGGCGCCGAACGAATCGCCGAGCGCGCCGCGACCGCGGCAGCCCTCAACGAGCTCGCCGCGGCTTCCTCCGACCTTTCATCGAACGCCATGCGCTCGCTCGCCGAGGGCCTCGACGCCGCCAGCGCCGACCCGGAACTGACGCAGGCCCTCTCGCCTGAGCTCCTCGACGCGCTCGCCTCCATCGCCGGCGGCATGAGCCCCGAGGATCTCGCCGCCGCGCTCGAAGCGCTCGCCCAGGCGGGGGGCGCGCAGGAAGCCGACGCCATGTCGGCGCTCGAGGCCATGATGGACGCCGGGCTCCTCGACGCCGAGGGTCTCCGCGAGGCGCTCGCCCGCTGCAACGCCGCGCGCGCCGAACTCAGCGAGTACCTCTCGGAGTGTGATTGCGAGGGCGAAGGCGAATGCGACGGTGAGTGCACCGGGAGCGCCGCCGCGATCTGCCTGCGCCCCAGCACGGGCCAGGTCTCGCGCGGCCCGGGCGCCACCCGCATGGCGTGGGACGACCCTAACGCCGGCGCGCTGGACGCGTCGGGCGACGCCGAGCGCCTGCCCACCCCGCTCCCAGACCCCAGCGGATCGGTGCGCCTCGGCTCCACCCGTGCCTCGGGCAACGACGACGCGGGCGCTTCGTCTTCTGGCGAGGCCCTCACCGGCGCCGACGCGGCCGTCTCCCGGCGCAGCGCCGCCCGCGTCCTCCCCCGCCACCGCGAGGCCGTCCGCCGCTACTTCGAACACGCCAACAAGGAGCCGGACGCCCCGGACCACCCGTGACGCAGCACCACACCCCCGCGACGGGCGCACCGCAACCGACGCCGCTCGACGACGCCACCCTCGAGTCCGTCGGGCGCACCGCGTCGGAACTCCTCCGCGCCCTCAACACCGCCGTCATCGGGCAAGAACGCGTCACCCTCGCCGTCGCGACAGGCGTCCTCGCACGCGGGCACGTCCTCCTCGAGGGGATGCCAGGGCTCGGCAAGACCGCGCTCATCCGCACCCTCGGTGAAGCCCTCAAACTCGATTTCGGGCGCGTGCAGTTCACGCCGGACCTCATGCCCGGGGATATCGTGGGCAGCCCGATCCTCGAAGAGCGCGCCGGCGGCGGACGCGACATGGTTTTCCGCGAAGGCCCCGTCTTCACCAACATCCTCCTCGCCGACGAGATCAACCGCGCCTCGCCCAAGACCCAGTCCGCGCTCCTCGAAGCCATGCAAGAGAGGCGCGTCACGGTCATGGGCGAAACGCGCGAGCTGCCCGACCCCTTCTTCGTGCTCGCGTCGCAGAACCCTATCGAACTCGAAGGCACCTACCCGCTCCCCGAGGCCCAGCTCGACCGCTTCATGCTCAAGGTCCAGATCGACATGCCCGGGACCGACGCGCTCGAACGCATCGTCGCCACCCGCCGTCACGGCGAGGCGCCCGCGACCAGCGTGTCCATCGACCGCTACCGCCTCGACGCCGTGTACGAGGCCCTCGACCGCGTGATCCTCCCAGCGGCGGTGGGGCGGTACATCGCGCGCCTCGTCGGCGCGACCCACCCCGGGTCCGACGAGGCGCCCGAAGCCGTGCGCCGCTTCGTCCGCCACGGCGCCTCGCCCCGCGCCGCCATCGCGATCGCCGAAGCCGCACGTGTCGTCGCGCTCCTCGACCGCCGCCCGACCGTCGGCTTCGAGGACGTGCGCACCATCGCCCCCGACGCCCTACGCCACCGCCTCGTGATGAGCTACGACGCCGCCCTCGAACGCACCGACGCCACCCAGGTCATCACCGCCCTCCTCGCCGCCCTCGACGAGGTCGGGGGAGCGCTCCCGAAGGGGGTCCGCGTTGACGCACCGTAAGGCCGTCCTCCTCGTCCTCGCGCTCCTTGCGCCGGCGTTCTCCGCCCTCGCCATCGAGTTCGGACCTGTCGTCATCGACGTTGGCGAGGTTGTCTCCACCGGCGCAACGTACGGCTACGCCGAGATCCCGCTCCGCATCGAGAACACCTCCAACGAGGACGTCACCGTCACGCTCAGCGCGGGCGGACGCCCCGAGATGTACACGACCGGGAACGTCATCACGCGACTGAGCCGGACGTTCCACGCCCCCGCCGGCGCCGAGATGACGGTCGTTCTTCACCAGCCGGCGATGGCCCTGGCGAACGACCGCATGACGGTGTTCATCAACGGTCGCTCCCAGCGCAACGTGCTCCCGTTGCCGGCCAGCGCGCACATGGGGAGCAACACCGGCTACCTCGCAGGGCGAGAAGAGCACCACGCCGTCCTGACCGATCTCGCTATCGACGCGCTCACCCGCGACACGATCAGCGCGACCGTCGCCACGCTCTCCTCCAGCAAAGCGTCGTACTTCGGCAACCCGTACGTCGCCTACCCCGACCACACCGACGTCTGGCCCGAGACGTGGCTGGGGTTCTCGCGATTTCTGGTTGTCGCGGTCTCCGAGTCGCGATGGAACACCCTCGCCCCCCAGCGCAAGCGCGCGCTCCTGGACTACATCACCGCCGGGGGCGTGGTCGTCATCGTCGGCTCGGGAACCCCGCCCGACATCGAACGCCAGTTCAGCGCCGCCGCCCCTTTCACTGAGGCCCCGCCCGACGGGGCGGCGTTCCGCCTCGGGCACGGGAGCGTGTACGCGGCTACCGACGCGTTCGAGCTCGACTGGTGGGCCGATGTGATCCAAGGCGCGGAAAGCTCCGCGCGGTGGCGCCTCCCGACGCGCCGCGTCTCGAACGACATCGACGCGCTCCCGATGACCGATCACCTCGCCCTCCCGGTGCGCTCCCTCCTCGCGTTGCTCGTCGTCTTCGCGGTGCTCATCGGGCCCGTGAACGTCTTCGTGCTGACCATGCTGCGCCGCCCGGTCCTGCTCTTTGTCACCACGCCGCTCCTCGGCGCGTTCTTTGCCGCGAGCGTCTTCGCGTTCGGGCTCCTCGCCGACGGCGTGCGCCCGAGCGTGCGCAGCACGACGCTCGTGGTGCTTGACCAGCAGCGCCAGCAGGCCGTCTCCGCGACGCTCGCCGCGTACTACGCCCCGCTGACCCCGGGAGAGGGCGTGGCGTTCTCATCCAACGCCTGCGTGATGCCAAGCATGGACACCGACGGGTTCCGCATGAGATCCCGCCCGACCCCCGTCAGCCTCGCCCTCTCCGGCACGGAACAGCGCTTCACCAGCGGGCTGATCCGCGCGCGCTTGCCCGCGTACGTCCGTCTCCTCACCGTCGAAACACGGCGCGAGCGCGTGCTGATCGAACACACCCCCGACGGGCCCGTCGTCCTCAACGGGTTCGCGTCAGCTATCGACACGATCTGGCACGCCGACAACAGCGGCACGATCTACACAGGAGGCCCCATCGCCGCGGGCGCCCAGCTCACGCTCACCCCGTTGACCGGCGACCGCCACCCCGAGGTCCACGGGTGGAGCGACGTCGCCTCCACCCTCGCCGAGGCGCCCCGGCGTGGTCTCGTCGAGTACGTCCTGCGTGACCGCGACCTGTCGCCCCGCGTCGTGCCAAGAGGCGGGTACGTCGCTCGACTCACCGCCCCGGCGTTCTTCGATCCCGGGCTCGACAACCTCAAAGCCCACGACGCAACCACGCTCGTCGTCGGAACGCTCGCGCGCGAAGGGGGGGCGCCCCGTGCTCGTTGAAGTCTCAGAGGTCACGCGGCGCTTCGGCTCCGCCACAGCCGTAGACGCCCTCTCCTTCTCGCTCGACGCCGGGCAGATCTTCGCGTTCGTCGGCCCCAACGGCGCCGGTAAGACCACCACCATGCGCATCATGTCCACCCTCGACGACCCCGACGAGGGCGACGTGCGCATCGACGGCATCTCCGTCACCCAGTACCCCGAGAAGACCCGCCGCCTCTTCGGCTACATGCCCGACAGCCTCCCCGAGCACCGCGACGTCGTCGTCTGGGAGTACCTCGACTTCTTCGCACGCTCCTTCGGCCTGCGCGGGCGCGAGCGCACCACGCTGCTCGAAGAGATCGAAAGCTTCTGCGGCCTCGGCTCCATGCGAGGGAAATCGCTGCGCTCGCTGTCAAAGGGCATGAAACAGCGCGTCAGCCTCGCGCGCGCGCTCATCCACGACCCGCCGCTGCTGATCCTCGACGAGCCCGCCGCCGGCCTCGACCCGCGCGCCCGCATTGAGCTCCGCCGACTCATGGGCGCCCTCTCCGACCGCGGCAAGGCCATCCTCATCAGCTCCCACATCCTCAGCGAGCTCGAGGACGTCGCCCACGGCGCCGTGATCATCGAACAGGGACGCCTCATCCGCGCCGGCACGCTGGACGAACTCTCCAGATCGCCCGTCGGCGTCTCACACGACGGCGCCCCCGACCCCGCGCACGCGCGCGTCCTGACCGTGCGCACGCTCGGCGACGCCCGCGAAGGATGCGTCGCGGCGCTCGAGACCCCGGGCGTGCTCGCCGCCGAGGTCGAACGCGGCCGCCTCGTCGTCCGCCTCGAAGACAGCGACGCAGCCGCGGCCGCCCTCATCAAGGCCCTCGTCGAACGAGGACACGCCCCCGTCGAGATCATCCCGGCCCGCGCCGGCCTCGAACGCATCTTCATGGACTCGACCAAGGGGGACCTCCAATGAGCGCGCTCGCACGACTCACCGCCGCCGGCGCGCGCGTAGGGGACATGGTCAACCCCATCGTCGTCAAGGAAGCCCGCCAGGCCGTCCGCTCCCGCGCCCTCCTCGGCGGCGTCTTCCTCCTGATCGCGGTGCTGGTCCTCATCAGCGCCGCGATGACCATCTTCGGCAACGTGCGCAACGACGCGCTCGCCGAGCAGGGGGCCCAGCTCTTCGGCGCCATCAACGGCGTGCTGCTCTTCTTCGGCGTCCTGATCACCCCCGTCTACATCGGCGTCCGCTTCGCGGGCGAACGCACCGGCCCTTCCGCCGACCTCATGCACACCACGACGCTCCGCCCGTCCTCCATCGTGCTGGGCAAGCTCACCGTCGCCGGCATGCTCGCCGTGCTGCTCGTCAGCGTCGCGGCGCCCTTCCTCGCGCTCACCTACCTCCTCCGCGGGATCGATCTCCCCACGATCGGCTTCTACGTCGCCTTCGACCTCTTCGCGATCTTCCTCGCCTCCATGGTCGGGGTCTTCGTCGCCGCGCTCCCGGTGTCCACCGTCTTCAAAGCGCTGATCGGGCTCGCCGCGCTCCCCTTCATGCTCTGGTTCGGCACGATGAGCATGGCGCTCTTTATGGGCTTCGGCGGCTTCTCCGTCACAACGTTCGGCATGCAGGAATGGACCGCGATGGGCGTCGGCGGAACGCTCATTCTGTCCACCGCCGGCGCGCTGGTGTGCATCGCCATCGCCATGTCCGCGCCGCGGTCATCAAACCGCGCCCGTCTCCCCCGCGTGTATCTCACCCTGCTCTGGGCCGCCTCGTTCGCCCTCGTGTACTGGGTCGGCACGCTCACGTGGGTCAGCACGCGCACGGCGCCGCTTACGATCTGGTTCCACGCGTGGGTGATCGCCGGCTCCTTCGCCCTGGTGCTCGCGACGGCCGAACGACGAACCGTCAACCCACGCCTGCGACGCGACGCCCCCAAGAGCGTGCTCCTGCGTGTGCCCAAGTACCTCTTCACGACGGGCGCTGCCCCTGGTGTGCTATGGGCCGCCTGCCTCGTCGCGCTCACGTTCGCCGTGTTCTCCTTCATGCGCACCCAAGCGGGCTCCGGCCCGGGCGCCTCGCTCAACGAGATCGCCCAAGACCTCCAGTTCGTCCCCCTCTGGCTCGGGGCCTACGCGCTCCTCGCCGTGCTGCTGCGCGAGCGTCTGATCGCGCGCTGGGCGCCCATCGGGGCCACGCCGATGATCGCGTTCATCCTCGCCGCTGTGGGCAGCCTCGTCCCCTTCCTCATCGCCTACGGACGCGACCCCTACGAGTGGGACCGCCAGGACTGGCCCCTCGCGCTCAACCCCTTCGGCCCCGTCATCATGGGACACGCCCCGGACCTGCGCACCACCATGCTCCTCATCGTGCTCCCCGTGCTCGTCGTCGCGCTGCTTCTCAACGCCAGGTGGTTCCTCCGCCAGATCAGCGCGTACCGCCCACTCGCTCCCTCCGAGCAGGCCGACGGATGAACGACGCGGACCGCTGGCGCGAAGCCATCAGCGCGGGCGCGCGCGCCGCCGCGGGCCTGACGCTCGCCGTCCCGTCCCGTCCCTCGGGCTTGATCGGCGCGGCCCTCGGGGGCGGCCGCGGGTCCTCCGTCGAGTTCATGGAACACCGCGAGTACCAGCCCGGGGACGACCTCCGGCGCATCGACTGGGGCGTGTACGCCCGCTCGGACCGCCTCGCCGTGCGCACCCACCGCGAGGAAGTCAGCCCGTACCTCGACATCGTTGTCGACGCCTCGGCGTCGATGGATCTCCCCGCTAGCGGCAAGGGCGAGACGGCGATCGCTGTCATCGCGGCCCTCCTCGACGCCGCGCGCCGCAGCGGTTTCACCCCCGCGCTCTACCGCTGCGCCGAACGCTGCGAGCCCGTCCCGCTCGAGGGCGGCGCGCTGCTCCCCGGCGCGTGGCGCGGGTTCACCGCCGCGCAGACCGACGCGCGCGGGCGGTCCGCGACGCCTGCTCGCGCCTCCGCCGCGGCGGCGTGCGCGTCCTCCTCAGCGACCTGCTCTGGCGCGATGAGCCGGCGCCGCTGCTCTCCGCCTTCGCCCGCGACGCGGCGCGCCCCCTCGTCCTCCACACCCTCGCCGCCGCCGATATCGAGCCGCCGCCGCCGGGGACCTACCGCCTGCGCGACCGTGAAACCCACCGTCACATCGACGTGGAGATCGACGCGGCCGCCGCGGCCCGGTTCCGTGCGCGCGCCGAGGCCTTCGTCGCCGCCTGCCGCGACGCGTGCCGACGCTGCGCCGCCGAGCTCGTGCCGGTCGCGCCGGGCGCTACGTGGGCAGACGACCTCCTCAGGAGGGAGATCCTCATCCCCTCATGACGCTGCTGTGGCCCATCGCGCTCGCCGGGCTCGCCGCCCTCGCGCCCCTCGCGGCGCTGTACCTGTTCCAGCGCCGGGCGTCGCCGCGCGAAGTGAGCTCGCTCCTCCTCTGGGATCACCTCGCGCGCCTCACCCCCGCGGGTCGGCGTGTGGACCGCTGGCGCCGCCCGCTCTCGCTCCTGCTCGAGTGCCTCGTGATCGTCCTCCTCGTGCTCGCGGCCGCCGACCCGCTGCTGCGCGTCCGCGAGGCCCCGCCCGTCGTGCTCGTCCTCGACGATTCCTTCTCCATGCTCGCGACGGACGCCAGCGGGACGAGCGCACGCGACCGCGCCCTCGAACGGGTCGCGGCGCTCCTCGAGCGTTCGGCGACCGTCCTCCCCGTCCTCGCCGGGCACGAGCCACGCCTCCTCGCCGCGACGGAACAGACAGGGCTCTCGCAGGCCCTCGACGCGTGGCGCTGCGTGAACCGCGAGTCCGATCTACCCGCTGCCGTCGCCCTCGCGCGTGAGATCGCCGGCCCGCAGTCCCGGGTCCTGGTGCTGAGCGACGCGCCCCCCGTTGACGCTCTCGCCGGGGTGCGCTGGATCAGCGTCGGCGCCAGCGCCCGCAACGCCGCCATCGTCGCCGCCGTGCGCAACCCCAGCGAGATCGTGATCGACATCGCCAACTTCTCCGACGCGCCCCTCGCCCGCTCTCTCACGCTGAGCACCCCCGACGGGAGCGACGCGGCCGAGCGCCCCGCGCCCATCGTCCCGGGCGGGCAGACCGCACGCGTGCGCATCCCGGTGAGCGAGAACGCAGGAACAGTGCGCGTCGCGCTGGACGCGACAGACGCGCTCGCGATCGACGACGCCGCCACACTCGCCCCGCCCACGCCCCGCCGCGTGCCCGTGCGCCTCGATGTCCAGAGCGAGGCGCTCCGCGACGCTCTCGCCTCTGTCGTGCGCGTGCTACCCAACGCGACGCTGACCGGCGACGCGGCCATCGTCACGATCAGCGACCGCCCGAGCGGCGCGTCCGTGGTCTTCCACGCGGGGACCGACGCCGAGCCGCCTGTCGGGTACAGCGGGTCGTTCCTGGTTGACGAGTCCCACCCGCTCGGCGAGGGCGTCGATCTCGCCGGCGCCGTCTGGGCCGCACCCGCGTCGCTCGCGGACGCGCCGCTACCGGGGCGCGCCGTCATCCTCGGACGCTCGACCGTCCTCGCGAGCGTCGACGCCGACGGGACCGTACACGTGGCCCTCGACATCGCAGCCTCCAACCTCCCGCGTCACCCCGCGTGGCCCACGCTCGTCTGGAACATCGTGCAGCTCAGCGTGAGCGATCTCCCCGGCCCCGACCGCGACAACGTCGCGCTGCGCGACCTCGTCCGCGTCAACGTTGACCCCTCGCTCCCGACCGTGCACACCGACCCCGACGGCGCCCAGACAACGCTGGCGCCCGTTGACGGACGCGTGGAGACGATCGTGTCGTCGCTCGGCGCACACTCCTTCACCTCCGGCGCCCGCACGCACACGGTCGGTGTGTCGGCGCTCGACGCGGCAGAGAGCGACCTCCGCGCCCTCGATGCCTTCGATTCCGGCGAGGACAGCGTCGCACGCGCCGACGCTCTTGGAACACGTTCGTTCGCGTGGATACTCGCGCTCGCGGCGCTCGCGGTGCTCCTCTGGCACGCGGGTCTGACGATGCGACGGGCGGGGGCGCCGCGATGACGCTCGCCGACCCGATCTGGCTCCTCTTCGCGCTCCCGCTGGCGGCGCACTGGCGGCGCACCGGCGGAGCAACAAGCGTGCGCGTGCTCCGACTGATCGTCTACACCCTCGTCGTCGTTGCGCTGGCGCGCCCCAGCGTGGTCACGGACACCTCGGGCGGGACGTTGATCGTGGTCGCCGACCGCAGCGCCTCCATGCCCGCCGACGCCGCCGCGCGACAGGAAGAGATCATCGAGATCCTCGAGCGAGGACGCGGTTCCGACGACCGCCTCGGCGTCGTGAGCTTCGGCGACCAAGCCGTGATCGACGCCGCTCCCGGGGGGCTTCCCTTCGCCGGCTTCGATGCGCTGGTTGACCAGAGCGCCAGCCGCCTCGGCGCCGGGCTCACACGCGCGCTCTCGCTGATCGGCGACGACCACAACGGTCGCATCCTCGTCCTGAGCGACGGGCGCGCGACCGACACCTCCGCCCGCCGGCGCGCCGAAGAAGCCGCCGCACGCTCGGTCCCCATCGACACACGCACGATGACGCGCGGGCGCGCCCCCGACCTCGCGATCGCGCGCATCGAAGCGCCCCCCGCGGTCGAGCCCGGCGAGCTCTTCCTCATCAACGCATGGGTGCACTCGCCCGTCGAGGGAGACGCGGTCTACGAGCTGCGTCGCGGCGGCGAGGTGGTCTCCTCCGGCGCCACGCGACTCGCGCCCGGCCTCAACCGCCTCCTGTTCCGCGACGTCGCCGGCACAGAGCACGGCCCCGCGTACACCCTCAGCGTGCGCTCCCAGCAGGACGACGCCTTCCCCGAGAACAACTCCGCCCGCTTCCTCGTCAGCGCCCGCGCATCATCACCGTTGCTCCTGCTGACCCGCACCCCCGGCGGCGCCCTTGGCGATCTCCTGCGCGCCTCGGGCATCGACGTGCGCGCGATCGACCCGCGCGAAGCCGACCTCTCACTCGCCGGACTCTCGCCCTACGCGGGCGTCATCCTCGAGAACATCGCCGTGCAAGACCTCGGCCTCGCCGGCGCCTCGGCGCTCGCCACGCTGGTCGAAGATCGCGGCGTCGGCCTCCTGATGACCGGCGGGCGCCGCTCCTTCGCCGCGGGGGGGTACCTCGGGACCGACATCGAGCGCGTCCTCCCCGTGTCCATCGAGATCCGCAACGAAATGCGCAAGCTCCGCACCGCCATCGTCGTCACGATGGACCGCTCGGGCTCGATGGGGGCGCCCACCCCCGGCGGGTACACCAAGATGCAACTCGCCGGGCACGCCGCGGCGTCGGTCGCGGAGATGCTCTCGCCGATCGACACCTTCGGCGCCATCGCCGTGGATTCCCAGCCGGACATCGTCACGCCCCTCGTCCCCGCCGACGAGGTGGACCTCGGGCGCCTGCGCGGGCTGCGCGCCGGCGGCGGCGGGATCTTTGTCTACACCGCGCTCGTCGCCGCCGCGAACATGATCCAGCCCTCCGACGCCGGCGCCCGCCACATCATCCTCTTCGCCGACGCCGCAGACGCCGAGGAACCGGGCGACTCCATGGCCCTCCTCGCCCGCTGCAAGGAAGCCGGCATCACCGTCAGCGTCGTGGGGCTCGGCACGGAACAGGACGCCGACGCGCAGCTCCTCGCGGATATCGGCGTCGCCGGCGGCGGACGCGTGTTCTTCACCAACGACCCCAACCTCCTCCCGCAGCTCTTCACGCAGGACGCCCTCGCCGTCTCGCGCAGCGGTTTTCTCGACGAGCCCGCGTCCCTCCGCCCCGCCGGCGAGCTCGCAACGATGCTCGACCCCTGGCCCGAGACGCTCCCGGCGATCGGCGGCTACAACCCGACCGGTCTGCGCGCCGGCGCGTCCCTCGGCGCCGCGGTCGAGGACGAGTTCCGCTCCCCCGCCCTCGCGTGGTGGAACGTCGGGCTCGGACGCGCCGCGGCTCACACGCCCGAGGCCGACGGCGCCAACACCGGCGCGTTCGCCAGCTGGGACAGCGTGGGCGCCTATTGGGCCGGGCTCGCCCGCTGGCTGCTCGGCGAACGCTCCGCGCTGGGCGAAGACGTCTGGGCGACGCAGCGCGTCGAGGGCGGAACGTCCCGCGTAGACGTCTACTTCGAGCCCGGCGCAACGATGCCCACCGACGCCGTCGTGCGCGTCCTCCGCGCCAGACCCGGACAACCGCCCCGCACCGAGCGCGTCGCCCTCCGCCTCACCGCCCCCGACCGCCTCACCGCCGAGATCCCTCTGCGCGGCGACGAGGTCCTCGCCCCGACCGTCGATCTCGGCGACGGGCGATCCGAAGCACTCGCCCCGGTCCGTCTCGCCTACGCCGCGGAGTTCGCGCCCGAGACCGCCGGCTCCGGAACCGTCCTGCTGCGCGACATCGCCCGGCGCTCAGGCGGGAGAGAACGCCTCGACGTCGCCGGGATCTGGGACGAGCTCCCGCCCAGCGTCCGCGCGATGGAGCTCGCGCCGTGGCTCTTCCTCGCAGCGGCGCTCACGCTGCTCATCGAAGTCGGCGAGCGCCGCCTCCGCCTGCTGTCCACGCTTCCTGTTCCGAATCTCCCCGCTCGACGAACACCCGCGAGGACCGACACGCCGCAGCCATCGGCGCGCGAGCCCAAGAAGAACACGCCACGCGAGTCCCCAGCGCCGCGCATGACCCCGCCGCCCCCATCGCCTTCGAACGCCACCCTCGATTCGCTCCGCGGCCTCAAGGACGAGTAGCCCGCGCGGTACCATCGCGGCATGACGACACTCCTCGCACTCTGGTCTGGCCCGCGCAACATCTCCACCGCGATGATGCGCTCGTGGGACGCCAGGCCCGACACCGTCGTCTGCGACGAACCGCTCTACGCGCACTACCTCAGCCGCACGGGCCTCGACCACCCCGGCGCGCGAGAGATCATCGCCAAGGGCCCGACCGACCTCGACAGCGTGATCGACACGCTCACCAACCCGCCCGTCGGGCGCAGCACGATCTTCTACCAGAAGCACATGGCCCACCATCTCTTCACCGACACCGACACCGACACGTCGTGGATCGGCGCGATGCGCAACGGCTTCCTGATCCGCGAACCCGCCCCCATGCTCGCGTCGCTCCTGAAGGTCCTGCCGAACGCGGATATCGAAGCGACGGGCCTCCCCCGCCAGGTCGAGCTGTTCCGCGCCGAGTCCGAACGCCTCGGCGAGGCCCCGCCCGTGGTGAACTCCCGCGACGTGCTCGAGGACCCCGAGGGCACGCTGCGCGAGCTGTGCGTGGGCTTCGGCGTTCCCTTCCTGCGCGACATGCTCAGCTGGGAACCGGGCCCGCGCCCAAGCGACGGCGTGTGGGCGCCGCACTGGTACGCAACCGTCGAGGCCTCCACCGGGTTCGCGCCCTACGAGCCCAAGGCGGTCGATCTCCCCGCTCGTTTCACGCCGCTGCTCCGCGAGTGCGAGCGCCTCTACCGCGTGCTCGCCGCGCACGCCCTGACCGCGGAACCCTGATCACGGATCCCCCATGCTGCAAGCCTACGACGAGCGGAACGCGAACCTGATCGTGAACATCAACGGCGCGCTCGTGCCGCGCGACGAGGCCGCCGTGAGCCCGTTCGATTCCTCCGTGCAAAACGGCGACGCCGTCTGGGAAGGACTGCGCCTCTACGACGGGCGTGTCTTCCGCCTGCGCGAACACCTCGCGCGCCTGCGCCGCTCGGCCCGCGCCCTCGCGTACCAGAGCATCCCGGACGACGACGCGATCATCCGCGAAATCGTGCGCACGCTCGACGCGAACGCCATGCGCGACGGGGTTCATATCCGCCTCACCCTCAGCCGCGGCGTGAAGTACACGTCGGGCCTCGACCCGCGCCTCAACACCAACGGGCACGGCTTGTTCGTGCTCGCCGAGTTCAAGCCCCCGGTGTACGACACCACGGGCATTACTCTCAAGACGTCGGCGCACCGCCGCCCGCCCTCGGACGTGCTCGATCAGACGATCCACTCGTGCAACCAGCTCACGTCGATCCTCGCCAAGCTCGAGGCCAACGCGAGCGGGGCCGACGACGCGCTGATGCTCGACACGCGGGGCTTCATCGCCGAGACAAACGCGACACACGTCTTCCTCGTCAGCGACGGCGTCGTCCTGACCCCGACCTGCGGCGCGTGCCCCGAGGGGATCACCCGTGCGGCGGTCCTCGAACTGTGCGCGACGCACGCGCTCCCGCACGAGGTGCGCGACATCACGCTCGCCGAGGCGTACCGCGCCGACGAGGCGTTCTGCACCGGGACGATGGGGGAGATCGCGCCGATCGTCTCGATCGACGGGCGCCAGATCGGAGCCGGGCGCCGGGGCAAGATCACCGAAACGCTCTCGGACCTCTATTCCGAGCTCACCTCGCGGGAGGGCGAGCGCCTGATCGACTGAGGGCTTAGTCGTCGGCCGTGCGCATCTCGCGGCGCAGCCACGCACGAGCGAAGTACCAGTCGGCCTCGACCGTCTTGGCAGACACGTCGAGCGCCCGGGCGATCTGCTCGTGGGTCATCCGGCTGTAGAACTTCATCTCCACGACGCGCGACTTGCGCTCGTCGAGGCACGCGAGCTTCTGCATCGCCTCGTCGAGCTCGAGCACATCGACCTCGCCCACGAACGAGCCGGGGATGTTGGTGTCCAGCGTGACGCGCCGGGCGCCGCCGCCGCGTTTGAGGGCTTTCTTCCGCCGGCTGTGGTCGATCAGCGCCTGGCGCATGGCGTTGGCGGCGAACGCGAGCAACCGCCACTCTTCTTCCGGGGCGTCGTCGGGGAGGTTCATCCGCAGGAACGCCTCGTGGACGAGGGCCGTCGGCTGGAGGGTGTGATCGGTGCGTTCGTCGCGCATCAGCGACGCCGCCAGCCCGTGGATCTGCTCGTACAGCCCCTCGAAGACCGCGGCGTCAGGTTGATCTGCCCCGTCCGTGCGCACAACGCCTCCTCCACCCGCACCGATACGCGAGTCTACCGCCGCGGCCCGTCATCCCAGGAGAGAAAATACACGCACCCAACGGGCTCACGCCACGGCGTTGTCGGCGTCGTCCACGCCGGCCGCGGCCGCGGCGATGTCCGCCATCATCCGCTCGACGTCCGCCTCGCTGTGCGCGGGGTTGATCGTCGCGAGACGGATCACCCGACGCCCGTGGACGATGCCGTAGCCGACCTTCAGATCGCCGCTGCGGTTGAGCGCCTCGCAGATCGCGTCGCTGGGCTTGCCGCGGACCTCGAAGCAGACGGTCAGCCAGTCCGGCTCGCAGGAGAGGACGAAGCGGTCGTCGTTGCGGGCGATCTCTGCCGCGGTGCGCGCGAGGGCGAGCTGTTTCTCGACCCTGTCCCGGTAGCCGTCGTCGCCCAGCGCCTGCCACTGCGCCCAGAGCTTGATCGCGTCGTTGCGCCGCCCGCACTGGAGGGACTTCACCCCGGGGTTGAGCCACGCCTGCTCTTCGTCGTAGTCGTGCTGGAAGAGGTACGGGGCGGTCTCGTCGAAGTGCGTGCGCATGAGCCCGGGCTCGCGGGTGAGCACCACCGAGCAGGTAAGTGGCACGCCCATCGTTTTGTGGGCGTCCCACGTGAACGAGTCGGCGCGCTCGAGCCCGTCGAGGAGGGGGCGGGTGCGTTCATGGAGGAGGGCGGTCCCGCCGAAGGCGCCGTCGACGTGGAGCCAGAGGTCTTCACGCTGGGCGATGTCGGCGAGGGGGGCGAGGGGGTCGAAGGCGCCCATGACGGTGGTGCCGCTGGTGGCGACGATCATCATGGGCGTGCGGCCGGCCGCGCGGTCGGCGCGGATCGCGTTTTCGAGCGCGTCCGGTCGCATCCGCCCGCGCTCATCGACCGCGACGGGGCGCACGGCGGCGCGTCCGACGCCGATGATGTTGGCGTTCTTGCGGATGGAGTAGTGGCTCTCGGCGGAGACGTAGACGATGCGTCCGCGCGCGTCGATCCCGTCCTCGCGCGCGCCGGGGGCGCTCTCGTTGCGGGCGATGATCATCGCGGCGAGGTTCGAGAGGGAGCCGCCGGGGGTGAACATGCCGTCGCCCCCGGGCATGCCGGCCTTAGCCAGCATGTGCGTGAGGAGCGCGCGCTCGACGAGGACCTGCGGGCCGGCGGCCTTGTAGGTGTACATCGACGTGTTCAGGGCCGAGGCGATCATGTCGGCGGCCGTCGCGACGCGTTCGCGTCCGGCGAAGAGCTGGTTGACGAAGCGGGGGCCGGCCGTGGGCGGGGTCGCCTCGATGACCGCGAGGAGGCGCGCGAGGGCGGCCTCATCGCCGACGCCGCTGCTGGGCACGCTCAGCTCGAACGTCTCGGGCGCCTCCTCGACGGGGAGAGGGGGAGCGGGGGGCGCCTCTTCGATCTCGAGGAACCGTTCTATGATCCGTGCGGCGTCGGAGAGGAACTCCCCGGCGCTGGTGATGTCGGTCGTCGGCTCCACGGGTCACTCCGCGCGTCGAAAATCAGGTCGAAACGAACTACACACAGTAGCACCCCGGTGCGCTGTGCGCGACAGGAGCCCCGATGAAGGTCTTTCTCACCGGCGCGACGGGCTATATCGGCGGGCGTCTCGCGCCGCGCCTGCTCGACGCCGGGCACACGCTGCGCTGCCTCGCCCGCGACCCGCGCAAGCTCGAGGCCCGCGACTGGTGCGCCAGGGACGGGGTCGAGATCGTGCGGGGCGACCTGTCGAACCGGGACGAGCTGTGCGAGCAGATGCGCGGCTGCGACGCGGCGTACTACCTGATCCATTCGATGATCACGTCCGGCGGCGGGTACGCCGAGCGGGACCGCCAGCTCGCCGAGACGTTCGCTGCGGGCGCGGCCGCGGCCGGCGTGTCGCGGATCGTGTACCTCGGCGGTCTCGGCGAGATGGGGGAGGGGCTGAGCGAGCACCTGCGTTCGCGCCGGGAGGTGGAGCGCGTGCTGGAGGAGGGGGCGGTCCCGGTGACGGCGCTGCGGGCGGCGATGATCATCGGGTCGGGGTCGGCGTCGTTTGAGATCCTGCGCTACCTCGTCGAGCACCTGCCGGTGATGGTGACGCCCCGCTGGGTGCGCACGGAGTGCCAACCCATCGCGGTGCGCGACGTGCTGGGGTACCTCGTGGGCGCCCTGGAGGCCCCCGGGACGGTCGGGCGTCAGCTCGACATCGGGGGCCCGGACGTGCTGTCTTACGTGGAGCTGATGCGGATCATGGCGGAGGAGCGCGGGCTGCCGCGCCGGATTGTCGTGCCCGTCCCGGTGCTGACGCCGCGGCTGAGCTCGCTGTGGATCCACCTGGTGACGCCGGTGAGCGCGAGCATCGCCCGCCCGCTCGCGGAGGGGCTGCGGAACCGTGTGGTGTGCACGGACGACGAGGCCCTCCGGCTGATGCCGCGGCGGTTGCTGTCGGCGCGGGAGGCGATCGCAGCGGCGCTTGGGAAGACGCACGGCGGGGACATCGAGACCTCCTGGTCGAGCGCGGGCCCGATCCCCGGCGACCCGGACTGGGCGGGCGGGTTGGTGTTTACCGACGCGCGATCGATGCCCGTCAGCGCGCCGCCCCCGGCCGTCTTCGCGGCGGCGTGCGGGCTGGGCGGGAAGAGGGGGTACCACGGGGCGGATTGGATGTGGCGCCTGCGGGGGCGGCTCGACCGGCTGGTGGGCGGGCCGGGGCTGCGCCGGGGGCGGCGTCATCCGGAGCGGTTGGCGTACGGGGAGGCGCTGGATTTCTGGCGGGTGGTGGCGATCGAGCCCGACCGGCTCCTCGAGCTGCGGGCGGAGATGCGTCTGCCGGGCGAGGCGACGCTGTCGTTCGGCGTCGAACCGAGCGGCGAGGGGGAGACGACGCTGACGCTCACGGCCCGGTTCAAGCCCAAGGGGCTGCTGGGGCTGGCGTATTGGTACAGCGTCCTGCCGCTGCACGGGCTGGTGTTCCGGACGATGCTGCGGGGGCTGGCGCGTGACGCCGAGCGGGCGCCCCTCGCGGACGTGCCGACCCGCTAGCATCGGCGCATGGCTCACGAGACCACGTCACGGACGACGGACCCCGAGGTGCTCAGCGTCCTCGAACGCTACTGGGGGTACGACGCGCTTCGGCCCATGCAGGACGAGGCGATCGGCGCGGCGGTGGGGGGGCGGGACTCGCTGGTTGTCCTGCCCACGGGCGGCGGCAAGAGCCTCTGCTATCAGATCCCCGCGGCTCTGCACGGCGGGACGGACCTGGTGGTCTCACCCCTGATCTCGCTGATGAAGGACCAGGTCGATGCGCTGCTCGCGTGCGGGTACCCGGCGGTGGCGCTGCACAGCGGGCTGAGCGACGCCGAGAGCGCCGAGGCCGAGCGGGCGATCGCGGAGGGGGAGGTCCGCCTCGTGTACGCCGCGCCGGAGCGGGCGCTGACGGCGCGTTCGCTGCGGTTGTGGAAGTCGGTTGGGATCCGCTCGATCGTGATCGACGAGGCGCACTGCATTAGCCACTGGGGTCACGATTTCCGCCCGGAGTACCGTCGGCTGACGGAGCTGCGCCGGGCGCTTCCCGGGGCGTCGTGGCACGCGTTTACCGCGACGGCGACGGAGCGGGTGCGGGCGGACATCGCCGAGCAGCTGGGGCTGGGCGACGGGGCGATCCTGGTGGGCGACTGCGACCGCCCGAACCTGACGTACCGCGTGGCGCCGCGGACCGACGCGAAGAACCAGCTGCTCGACGCGGTGGCGCGCCACGAGAACGAGGCGGTGATCGTGTACTGCCTGAGCCGCAAGGACACGGAGAAGACGGCCGAGTGGCTGGTGAGCCGGGGGATCGAGGCGGCGGCGTACCACGCGGGGTTCGACTCGAAGAAGCGTCAGCGGATCCAGGACCGGTTCATGCAGGAGCGGTGCAACGTGATCGTGGCGACGGTCGCGTTCGGGATGGGGATCGACCGCTCGGACGTGCGCTGCGTGGTGCACACGGCGATGCCGAAGTCGATCGAGCACTACCAGCAGGAGGCGGGGCGCGCGGGTCGCGACGGGCTGCCCGCCGAGTGCGTGCTGCTGTACTCGTCGGCCGACGTAGCGCGCTGGAAGCGGCTGATGGAGCGGAGCGCGTACGAGGCCGGGGAGGCGGGCCCGCCCGAGCACCAGATCGAGATGCTCGGGCACATGCAGCGGTTCTGCAGCGGGATGACGTGCCGGCACGCGCAGCTGGCGGCGTACTTCGGGCAGTCGCTGGAGGGGTCGTGCGACGCGTGCGACGTGTGCCTCGGGGAGAACGCGGAGGTCGCGGACGCGCCGGTCGTGGCGCAGAAGATCCTCTCGTGCGTGGCGCGGCTGGAGGGGCGGTTCGGTGCGTCGCATGTGGTGTCGGTGCTGCGGGGGGCGAACACGGAGCTGATCCGGCGCACGGGGCACAACGAGCTGAGCGTGTACGGGCTGATGCGCGAGACGCCCAAGCCGGTGCTGCAGAGCTATATCGACCAGCTCATCGATGCGGGGGCGCTGGCGCGGAGCGGCGACGATCGCCCGGTGGTGCAGCTGACGGAGGCGTCGCGTGAGTTCCTGCGCTGCGAGCGGTCGGTCGCGCTGCGCCGTCCCAACGCGCCGCAGGCCCGCTCGCGCGATCGGGCGGAGGCGGACTGGAGCGGCGTCGATCACGACCTGTTCGAGGCGCTCAGGGGGCTGCGCCGGGAGATCGCGGAGGAGCGTTCGGTCCCGGCGTACATCATCTTCGGCGACCAGACGCTGCGCGAGCTGGCCCGGGAGAGGCCGACCACGCCGGGGGAGATGCTGGGCGTCAAGGGGGTCGGCCAGCGGAAGCTCGACGAGTTCGGGGAGCGCTTCCTCGAGCGGATCTCTGGCTTCGGCGGGTAAGCGCGAGCGATTATCGGCTGGTCCCTCGCCCGCGTGGACGCCCTGTGCAGGCGGCGGGCGGGTCCGACGCGCCGGTTCTTCGGGGGCCCCTCCGGAGCGCACGCAACCCGACCGACATAGTGAGCGTACTGTTGGTTCAGGCCCGGGGTTCCGATAGCCTGAGAGAGCGCCGCGGTGGGCGGCGGGGGAGAGACACGAACATGAGTCATGCGCGCCTGTCCGGGGTGCTGGTGCTGGGTATCGCTACGGGCGCCTCCGCGCTCGAGACGCCCTTCGCGTCACGTCTGGTTATCGATAACACGGGCGACAACCCGCGCACCGCGATCATCGCGGACGTTGACGGCGACGGCGACAACGACGTGGTCGCGGCGACCCTCGCGGACAACACGTTCGCGTGGTACGAGAACGACGGCGTCGTCGATCCGCTGACGCCCCCGACGTTCACGAAGCACGTGCTGACGTCCAGCGCGGGCGGCGCGCGCGAGGTGTGGGTCGCGGACATCAACAACGACGGGCGCCTGGACATCCTGGGCGCGGCTCGCGCCGACAACGCCGTGCTTTGGTACCGCAACGAGGGCGGCACGCCGGCGACGTTTACCGAATTTCTTATCGCCGACGACGTGCTCTCTTCGTGGTCTGTGTACGCGGCAGACATCGACGGCGACGGGGACCTCGATGTGACCAGCGCCGGTCGCGACGACGATCGGATCAGCTGGCACGAGAACGACGGCGCCGACCCGCCCGCGTGGACCAAGCACGTCATCGACACCGACGCGCGTCGGGCGCAGAAGGCGTTCGCGGACGATGTTGACGGCGACGGTGACATGGACATGCTCTCGGCCTCGGGCGCCGGCGACGAGATCGCGTGGTACGAGAACGACGGCGCCCCCGACCCCTCGTTCACCAAGCACAGCCTGACGACGAGCGCCAACAACGCGAAGTGGGTGTGGACGGGCGACCTCGACCGCGACGGCGACGTCGACATCCTCGCGGCCGCCGAGACCGAGGCGACGATCGAGTGGTTCGAGAACGACGGCGCGCCCGACCCGTCGTTCACGCGGCGCACGATCGCGAGCGTCGCGGGCGCCAAGGCGTGCGTGCCCTACGACTTCGATCACGACGGCGATCTCGACGTGCTCAGCAACGGGATCGGTCTGGATCGGATCTCGATCCACGAGAACCTCGGCGGTTCCCCGCTCGCGTGGGCGACGCACGTGGTGAGCACCGAGTCGGACAACCCGCTCACGGCGTTCCCGGGCGACATCGACGGCGACGGGCGCGCGGACATCGTCGCGGCCTCGTTCGAGGACGACACCATCGGGTGGTACCGCAACGTCTGGATCCGCCCCGACCCGGCGTTTCCTGAGATCTTCGCGATCGACCGGTACACGGCCGAGCACGATTCGTTCACGTACGCCGACGTCAACCGCGACGGGACGGGCGACTTCGTGCTGACGGCCCAGAGCGGCGAGGTGCAGTGGATGAGCGTTGGCGGCGACGGGCTGCCCGTGACGCACGACGTCGCGACGCTGATCTCGCCCAGCGAGGCGGCGGTCGCGGATCTCGACCGCGACGGCGACCCGGACATCGCGGTCGCCGACTTCTCGGGGACGCTGTACGTGTGCGCGAGCGACGGGGCGGACCCGCCCGTGTTTACCGCGACGGCCGCGGCGACCGGGCTCGGGGCGCTCTCGGGCGTTGCGACGGGCGACGTTGATCTCGACGGCGACACGGACGTGGTCGCGACCGCGACGTCGGGCGAGGTGTACCTGCTGCGCAACGACGGCGCGACGCCTCCCTCGTTTGTCGTTACGACGGTTGACGCGACGGCGCTGGGCGCTCGCGACCCCGAGATCTTCGACATCAACAAGGACGGCGCGCCGGACATCCTCGTCCCCGCGGCGGACCTCGATCGCGTGATCGTGTACCAGAACAACCACGACTCGCCGGCGACGTTCCAGCGCCGGGTGATGCCCGACAACGTGGCGGGGCCGTGGGATATCGAGGTGGTCGACCTCAACAACGACGGCGACGAGGACCTCGCGGTGGCGCTCCTCGACGGCTTGTCGCTCCACATGATGCTCAGCGACGGCGCGCACGACGTGACGCTCTCGGGGTTCGGGTGGTCGTCGAGCAACCTCGTTGCGATCGACACGGGGAACCCTGATTTCAACGAGCTCGACGACGTCGTCGGGTTCTCGCTCACTGACGACACGGTGCGCTACGGGCAGAACTACGGCGGGGAGAACCCCTTCATCCTCTTTACCGCGTTGCCCTACCCCCGCCCCGGCGTCACGGACATCGCGTACGAGGACTTCGATCACGACGGGCTCCCCGACCTCCTCCTGCTCTCTTCGAACGCGGGGACCTCGACGCTCAGCTGGTACCCCAACCGCGGCGGGCAGGCGCGCGTCGTGCCCCTTTCTATCGCGAACCCCGAGGCGCTCATCGGGCGTCTCGAGGCGCTCTTCGTGCTTAACGTGACCAACCTCGGCAACCGCTATGACGAGTCCACGACGCTGGTCGCGACACGCGTTCGGTTCAACGGGCCCGACGGGACCCCGCTCACGACGCCCGAGGCTCAGGCGCTGATCTCACGCGTGCTCGTCTACGCCGACACCAACATGTCGTCCACGTTCGAGCGCCTGGGCGACGAGATCGTCTTCGAGCAGCCGATCTCGGCGCTCGACCCCGACGGGGGCTTCTCGATCGAGATCGATCACACCGCGAACGACTTTGATCTGCTCAACGGCAACACGCGTGCGTACTTCGTGGTGGTCGAGCTCACCCCCGAGTCCGCGAACGCCACGCCAAACCAGTTCTCCGCGGTCTCCCCGGAGGCGGTCGTGGGCGACGTGATCCAGACGCCGCACGAGGTCCTGCTGCGTTTGGCGCTCGGTTCGAGCGCGGAGACCCCGCTCATCACCGCCACCGTCCCCGCGCCGGGGCAGGTCCTCTTCGGCGACCCGTGGATCCGTCACACCATCGATAACTCCTTCCACGGCGCAGAGGGCCCGCGCGGCGCCGACGTCAACGGCGACGGGCACACCGATTACTCGGTCGCGTGGGAGCAGTCGCACGTCTCGAGGCTCTACCTGCACCCGGGCGCCAAGCGCGTGCGCCACCCGTGGCCGGGCGTGACCGTCGGGCACGCGCCGAACGCGGAGACGGCCGTCCCCTTCGATCTCGACGGCGACGGCGACTACGAGGTGCTCTCGGCGCTCAGCGCCGGGCCGCGGACGATCCGCGCGCACTTCCCGCCGGAGAACCTCGCGGACATCCTCGACGAATCGCTCTGGACCACCGCGAGCTTCACGCAGACCCCCGTGGACCTGTGGGTCAACATCGAGCCGGCGGACATCGACGGGGAGAACGGCACGGACCTCGTGATCGGATCCATCGGGCGCGAGGGGAACTTCATGGCGCAGATCGGCTGGCTGCGCTGCCCCGAAGACCCGGCCGACACCGAGGCGTGGACATACCACCAGCTGATCGAGGTGCACTGGGCCCTCGCGCTGACCGCGAGCGACATGGACCACGACGGCGACCTTGACGTCGTCTACAGCAACCGCTTCGGCGACGCGGGGCAGGGGGATATCGCCCGCGGCGTCTTCTGGCTCGAGAACCCCGGGGCCGGCGCGCCGGAGCTGACGGAGCACTGGGAGCTCCACGAGATCGGCTCCGTTGGCGGCGAGGTCGGTTACCTCGATCTCGTTACGACGCCGCCCAACGATCTCGCGATGATCGCCGTCCCCGTCCGCCCGCGCAAGACGGACATCCACACGGCTCTGGACACGACCGGCTTGCTGTGGGACTCGATCCGCCTGCCCTGGCCCGACGACATGGGCACGACCAAGGCCGCGCGGTTCGCGGACGTCGACCTCGACGGCAACCTCGACCTGGTGCTCACCGCTGTCGAGGCGCGCGAGGACGAGGGGCTGGTCGGCCTGGCGTGGCTCCGCAACCCCGGGACGCCCGACGGCGACTGGAACGCGTACGACATCGCCGGGCTCGAGGGCGAGAAGTTCGACATCGTGGCGATCGAGGACATCGACGGCGACGGGGACCTCGACATCCTCGCCTCCGAGGAACCCGACAACGACCCTCAGGAGTTCGGCCTGGGCTTCGTCTGGTACGAGAACCCCGCGTTCCAGCCCACCGGCGACGCGAACCGCGACCGCGTCACCAACGCCGCGGACCTCGCGACGCTGCTCGCCGAGTGGGGGCCCGCCACGTTCCTGACCGCCTCGGACTTCAACTACGACGGCGTCGTGGACGCGACGGACCTCGCGACCATCCTGGCGTCGTGGGACGTCCAGTGGGGGCCCGGCGCGAGCGAATAAACCCGCCCGCCCTTCGGTTGACTCTGCGGGGCTTCCCCCGCAATCATTTACTCGGAGTCGCCGCATGCGCACCGCGTCCAGGACCGTACTGTTTCTCGCTGCCCTGTCGGGCACGCTTGTCGCGGCCATGCTCGCGAAACAGACCATCGCTTCGTCGCCGGAGATCCTCGTGAAAGACGCCGCCTCGCCCGGGTACTCGCAGAGCGGGTTCAACATCTCGCCGCTCGAGCAGAACGAAATCGACACGCTCGCCGTCGCGCTCACCCCCGAGGAGCGCGACATCATCCTCCGTCACGGGACCGAGGCGCCCTTCTGCGGCACCCTCCTTGATAACAAGAAGGAGGGGGTCTACGCGTGCCGCCTGTGCGGGCTCCCGCTCTTCGCGTCCGACTCCAAGTTCACCTCGGGCACCGGGTGGCCCAGCTTCTTCCAGCCGGTTGATCCGGCGCACGTCGCGGAGATCCGCGACGAGTCGTACGGCATGGTGCGCACGGAGATCCGCTGCACGCGCTGCACGGCGCACCTCGGGCACCTCTTCCCCGACGGGCCGCCGCCTACCGGGATGCGCTACTGCCTGAACTCCGCGTCGCTGGAGTTCTTCCTGCGCGACGAGCTGCCCGAGCGCTCGCGCCCGATCGCGACGAGCGAGGCGTACTTCGCCGGCGGGTGCTTCTGGGGCATCGAGGACCGCCTCCAGCACACGCCGGGCGTCATCAGCGCCATCAGCGGGTACCAGGGCGGGCACGTGAACAACCCGACGTACCGCCAGGTGTGCTACACCGACACCGGGCACACCGAGAGCGTCAAGGTCGTCTTCGACCCGTCGGTCGTCAGCTACCGCCAGCTGCTCGAGAAGTTCTTCGCGATCCACGACCCCACGCAGCTCAACCGCCAGGGCCCCGACGTCGGCACGCAGTACCGCAGCGCGATCTTCGCGACCGACGACGCGCAGCTGGCCGAGGCGAAAGCGTTCGTTGACGAGTTGCAGCAGACCGACCGCTTCGCGAAGCGGCGCATCGTCACCGAGATCAACCCGATGGCGACGTTCTACGAGGCCGAGGAGTACCACCAGGACTACCACCTCAAGCACGGCGGTTCGTGCGCACTCCCGAGCGAATAAGCCTTCACTACCAGACACAAACAACAACGCCCGCGACTGTGAAGCCGCGGGCGTTGTGCGTTTCGGTTCCCCCTCATCGAGAGGGGGCCGGTGGAGAGATGGGCGGGGGGTTAGTCGTCGTACATGCCGACGTTGCCTTCTTCGATTACGACCGTCAGCCCGAGCAGCTCGCGGTCTTCGCCCGAGAGCATCTGGAGCTCGTGGTCGAGGGCGTGCTGCGTGATGGCTTCGCCCTGCATGGTGCGCACCGCGGCGAGCAGGAAGACGCTGTCGCTGTCGTAGGGGTTCAGGCGCGCGGCCCGCTCGTAGCGGCGCTCGAGGTCGCGCAGGACGTTGGTCAGACGCGGGGTCGGGCGGAAGCGTTCGAGCGCGCCGTCTTCGGCGCGGAGCGCCCGGCGGAAGGCGGTCGCGGCGACGGTGTCGTCGTAGAGCCCCGCGGCGGCGAGCCCGTAGCCGATCTTGGGCAGGGGGTCGTCGCGGTACGAGGAGGCGAGGATGCCGAAGCTGTCGAGCGCCGCGCGGTGGTGGCCGCGTTCGAGGTCGTCCCACGCGTCGCCCGTGTATTCAACATAAACAGGACGGCGGGCGACGACCGGGCGACGGCGTTGCACGATGGGGCCGTCGATCACGACCGTCCGCGTCACCACGTGCTGACGCGGGGGCGGGCAGTAGGCGGGGGACCCGATGCGGAAATCAACGACCACGCGCGGGCGGTCGTCGTGACGCCGGCGGTCGTGACGATCACGGGTAGCGGGGCGGCGCACCGCGTGCTGGCGTTCGCGGCGCTCGCGCAGGAGGTCGTGGGCGCTGGGGCGGCGGTCGTTGTGGACGACGCGCCGGGTGCTCCGCTGGTGGTCGCGCTCGGACGCACGCTCCACCGTGCGGTGACGGATCGTGCGGCGGGCGTCGCGGAAGCGGTCGCCCTGATCGCGCCGCTGGGCGCGGTCGGAACGGGCGTCGCTGCGGTTGGGGCGTGCGTCGCCACGCCGTTCGGCCCGCTGGGGTCGGGCGCTGTCGCGCGGGGTGGACTTCTGGTTGGACTTCTGGGCCTCGCGGCGGTCGGTGCCGCGGGGTTCGTCGGCGGCCGCGGCGGGCATCGCCAGCATGGTGGTGGCGGCGAGGGTGAGAATCGCGTGTCTGAGCTTCATATCCGTGCTCCAATTCCGGCGCACGCGGTGAGCGGTTGCCAACCGGGTGACGCCGCCTGTGCCAACCGCCGGCGAGCCCCGATTGTTCCGGACCCACGCCCGAACCGCCCTGAGAGCCCGAAAACGGCGTTTTTGGAGCCCCCTGCTCTAGGTCCTAGAATGTATGTTATGTAGAATTGGCTCTCGGCGGGCGTGATGGTAGGCGGGTTCTTATGATGCGTGCCACTTCCGATCCCGCCAGAGACTACTCAACGACCCATTCACAAGTCGGAGATCACGATGGCATCGCCGCGAACGCTCTCATATTCCGCGAGCCTCGTGTCACAGGGCACGCACCGCTTCTACACACTGACTATGCCGAGCGAAGTCCTCCGCCGCACGTGCTTCGTGACGAATCGGCTTGAGGACCCGATTGAAGGCTTCCAGAGGCTCCTAAATCGCGAGCGCGCCCAAGACATCGCAGACTATATCGACGAAGGACTAGGCACCATCCCCACAAGCATTATCCTGTCAGCACAAGAGTCAGCCGAGTTCAATTATGACTCCGCGCGCAAGACGATATCTTTCCGGGATCTTCCGAAGGCGTTCCTAGTGCTTGATGGACAACATCGGGTTTATGGCTTTGCCCTTGCAAAATCGAACCTGCGTGTTCCGGTCGTGATCTATACCGATCTGACACGGAGAAATGAGACCCGTATTTTTATCGACATTAATACCAAGCAGCGCCCAGTACCAAGCGAACTACTGCTAGATATCAAGAGCCTTGCTGACTATGAGTCCGACAATGAATCATTCAATCGAAAGCTCTTCGACATCCTTCGCAACGATCAGTCGGGCCCGCTTTATGGACGACTGAGCGCAGCCAGCCGCTCTCGCGGCAAGCTCTCACGCGTCACATTCAATTCCGCTGTTTCTCCGATCGCAGGAACATTTCAAGGATCTGCAGAAGATGCCGCCGATGCATTGAGCTCATACCTAGCTGCCGTGTCCAGCTGTCTCGACGAGATGAAGGTGAGCGACGCACTTACAAAGCCGATCCCGTTCCGCGGACTATTGCGCGTGTTTCCCTCGGTAGCAAGGCGAGTTAAAGACCGACACGGCAGCGACTACTCAGTCGACAATTTCTTAGAGATTCTCCGCCCTGCACTTTCGAACGTCGGCGCGTCACGGTTCAGGAAGCCCGGCAAATCTGTTGCCCAGCTCGCGGATACGCTACAGGGGTCACTAGATGCCGACTTCGTCATCTAATATTAAAGGCGGCTGGCCTGCCGTCCTACTTGCCAGAATATTACCAGGACTTCCCGACATCGCGAAGGCGGCCACTGGCGAAGGTCTTCGCCAGTGGGTTCTAGCGTCTGATATCCAGTTCTACAGCACACCAAGTCCAAGCAAGTTCGTACTAAACTACAGCAACGCATCGCTTTTCACCGAACATTTTGCAAATGAGGTGTCGCGATTTGCGTGCGCGAGTCGTGAGACACTCGCAAACATCAACCTCCCTCCCGCAGCCATTCCGCGTTCACGCGCGTGGGCACTTATACAGCTTTACTACGCAGCTTTCTATAGCGCCCACTCGCTCCTGCGCCTTGACGGCCTCTCGCTAACCCAGCTAGATCGAGGGCACGCGAACCACCTAAGCAGTCTTGCTAGTGCATATGGTTACGGTGGCCAGATCCTCCCCGGATTCTATTTTGCAGGGTCTGATTCGAACGCGACATCCGTCGACTTCCAAAAAGAACAACAGGGCGGCGGATCACATGATGCTCTATGGTCTCGGTTTCGTGACTGGCTCAACGACCGAGTAATCGCAACGAAGACGATCAAGACAATCTCGACGACCGATGCCAACAAGATAATCTCCGGTCTCGATTTACTTGCCGACACGCTCAGCAGCCCACCTGCAAGTAAAGGCACCTGGCTCTCGATGACCCGCAACAGAATCAACTACCGCCACGAGTTCTCAGCGTGGTACCCGTGGAATCCCCGTGTTGAGCTACGGCTTGCCGATCTTCTTGAAATGGCTCGTCGTGGCGATCTAGATCAGCTCACTTCTGCCCTGAATCGTCCACCAAACTTACAATTCTCATTCGCCATCGCCTGTGCGACCATCATCGCGCTGTCGGATTGTGCGTGTCGCATCCTTGCGGATCGTTCCAATGTGCGCAACGGCTTTCTGGGCCGCACATATCTGGCTCTTGATTCTCTCGCAACACGCCCGACCGGCTAGTTAACCATCGCTCGCTGGCGTTCTTCCTTTAGCTTGTCGAGCCTCCATTTCGCTCTTGGCCATCTCTGTATCGCCCACCACTTGCGAAGCCCCGTCTGCACGACTTACCCCTCCCACCCCACTACACTCCCCCCATGTTCGACCGACTCTCTGACGGCTTTTCCTCCGCTCTCCGCCGCCTCTCCGGGCAGGCCAACCTTTCTGAGGCCAACATCAAGGAGGCCCTGGACGATGTCCGTACGGCCCTGCTTGAGGCCGACGTGCAGTACGACCTCGTCAACGAGTTCATCGGGCGGGTCAAGAAGGACGCCGTCGGGCACGAGGTCACCAAGGCCGTCAAGCCCGGGCAGGAGTTCATCTGGATCTGCAACCAGCGTCTGACGGAGCTGATGGCGCCCCCCGAGGGGATCGTCAGCGGGGTGCCGCAGGCGTCGCCCGGGCCCACCGTCATCATGATGTGCGGGCTCCAGGGGAGCGGGAAGACGACCACCTGCGGCAAGCTGGCGGCGTACCTCAAGAAGCGCGGGCGCTCGGTGCTGCTGGTCGCGGCGGACCTCCAGCGGCCGGCGGCGGTGGAGCAGCTCGAGACGGTGGCCCATCAGGTGCGGGACGAGGCGCCGGGCGGGGCGCGGGTGGAGTTCTACGGCGAGCCGGACAAGGTCGCGGCGTACGGGCAGGCCGTGGGCGTGGCGGTGGACGTCTGCAAGCGGGGCGTGAAGCACGCGAAGCAGGAGAAGTTCGACACGGTCATTCTGGACACCGCCGGGCGTCTGCACGTGGACGACTCGCTGATGGGCGAGCTCAAGGACGTGCAGAAGCAGGCCGCCCCGCACGAGACGTTCCTGATCGTTGACGCGATGGTCGGGCAGGACGCGGTGGCGGCGTCGCGGGCGTTCCACGACGCGCTGGGCGTGACGGGCGCGATCGTGACGAAGTTCGATTCGGATACGCGCGGCGGCGCGGCGCTGAGCGTGCGGCGCGTGACGGGGGCGCCGATCCGGTTCATCGGGGTGGGCGAGAAGATCGACGCGATCGAGGAGTTCCACGCGGACCGCATGGCGTCGCGGATTCTTGGCATGGGCGACGTGATCTCGCTTGTCGAGAAGGCGCAGGAGGAGGTCAGCGAGGAGGAAGCCGAGCGCCTCAACGAGAAGATGATGAAGGGCGAGCTGACGCTCGACGACTTCCTCAAGCAGATGAAGACGATGCGCCGGATGGGCCCGATGAAGCAGCTGCTGGGCCTGCTGCCGGGCGTGGGGTCGGCGCTCAAGGACGCGGACATCGACGAGAAGCAGCTCGATCGGGTCGAGGGGCTGATCAACTCGATGACGATCGAGGAACGGCGCGACGTTGACCGGATCAACCACTCGCGGCGCAAGCGCATCGCGCACGGGTCGGGGCACAAGACCGAGGACGTGAGCCGTCTGACCAAGCAGTTCGCGCAGATGTCCAAGGTCACCAAGCAGCTCGCGGGCATGGGGATGATGGACAAGGCGAAGGCCGCCAAGCAGCTCATGGGCGCTGGCGGCGGCGCGCCGGGCGCTGGCGGGATGCCCAGCCTCAAGGGCTCGACGAAGACCAAGAGCCCCAAGGCCGGCTTCAAAAAGCGAAAGAAGCGCTGATCCGCCCCCCTCTCCCCGAGGGAGAGGGGTTGGGGGAGAGGGCGCCTGCGCGCCAGTAAAGCCGCGGGATTGCAATCCCGCGGTGATGGTCGTCGCGTCAAACAGGGACCCGAGGGATTGCTATCCCTCGGCTTTCACGAGCCGGAGCTCAGAACCCCGCGTCCTTCAGCCAGCCAGACGGCGCGGCGCCCAGCGCGGTGGCGATCCCGAGCAGCGATTCCAAACTCGGCAGGTGCGCCCCGCGTTCGACGGAGCTGAGCTGGCTGACGGAGATGCCGCTGGCTTCTGAGAGCTCGCGGAGGGTCCAGCCGCGTTCGGTTCGGGAGAGGCGGATGCGCCGCCCGAGCTCGACGCGCATGCGGTCTTGCGGGCGCTTGCCGAGGCCGTAGGTCTCCGCGGCCTGCGCGAGCGTGGCGCGGAGCTCGTCGAGCGAGAAGGGCTTGGCGAGGTAGTCGTGCACGTCCTGCTTGAACGTAGTGCGCATGGTTTCGAGCGAGGGGTAGCCGGTCACGACGATGACGCAGAGTTTCTCCCATCGCTCGCGGATGGTGCGCAGGACGTCCTCGCCGGAGTGGCGCCCCATCTTCATGTCGAGGAGGAGGACGTCGGGGACCTCGCCCTCGATGAGCGCGTAGAGCTCGCCGGGCGATTTCGCCTGTCGGACCTCGTGGCCCTCGTCCTCGAGCACGCCGCGGAGGTACTCGCGGAAGTCCGCGTCGTCGTCGAGTGAGACGACGCGGAGGCTCAACTCATCATCGCGTTCGCTCATAGGGCGCCGCCTCCTTCGGGGAGCATAACCTCGAACACGGCCCCCCCGCCGGTCTGGTTGCGCGCCAGCAGGACGCCGCCGTGCTCGCGCACGATGCCCTCGGCGACGGCGAGGCCCAGCCCGGTGCCATGGGAGTCGAGGCGGGTCGAGGTGAAGGGCTCGAAGAGGTGCGGGAGGACCTCGGGGTCGATGCCGGGGCCGTCGTCGGAGCACAGCACGCGCACCCATGTACGCCCCTGCTTGCTGAACGACTCGGCGGTGACGCGGATCGCGCCGCGCCCGTCCATCGCGTCCACGGCGTTGCGCAGGAGGTTGACGAAGACCTGGGTGAGACGGTCGGGGTCGCCGCGGAGGGCCGGGGCGTCGGCGAGCTCGGCCTCGAGCCCCACCCCCTTCGCGTCGCGGTCGATCGCCACGAGCGTCCACGCCTCGCGCACGACCTCGGCGAGGTCCACGTCATCGAGCGTCGGCGGGCGGACGCGCGCGAAGTCCAGCAGGCTCTCGCTGAGTTTCTCGAGGCGGTTGACCACGCGCAGCATGAGGCGCGCCTTGGAGGGGTCGATCCCCGCCGACGGGGCGCGGGCGATCTCCTCGGCCGTCCCCTTGAGCACCGCCAGCGGCGTGTTCATCTCGTGCGCGAGCCCGGCGGACATCATGCCCAGGCTCACGAGGCGGTCCTGGTCGGCCATGTTGCGTTCGACGGCTTCGAGCAGGTGGTTCTTGCGTTTGAGATCGCTCGCGACCTCTTCGATTTTGTCGAGCGCCTCAGCCAGAGCGCGCTCCTGGCGGCGCAGCTTCGTGACCGCCTCGTTGCGCGAGCGCATGATCTCGCCGAGTTCGTCCGAGGGCATCAGGTCGCCCGGGATCAGCTCGCGCTCGCGGTCCCCTACTTGCACGGCCTTGTCGGCGAGCAGGAGGCGGCGGATCGGCGTGTACACCTGCTGGGGAAGCACGAAGAGTTCGAGCAAGAGCGCGATCGCCGCGTAGGCGATCAGCAACGCCGCGCCGACGAAGACGTACAGGCGTTTGACCCCCGCCCGCGCTTCTGGGGAGCGGTACGCCGCCGCGACCAGCGTGTCGCGCCGCTCGTCCCACACCGCGACGCACGCCGCGTCGGGCGTGCCGACGTGCGCCTCGGCGAGCCCGTTCGGATCCCGCAGGAGCACCCCGACCGTCTCGGTGAGTCCGATCTCGCCGGCGGTGCCCCAGATCAGCGTGACGTGCCCGATCGCCCCGGGGCGTTCGCCCAGCGGGAGGCGTTCGAGCGCCGCCAGCGCCGTCCGGCACTGTTCGCGCTCGCCCGCGAGGACCACCCGCGCCACGGCCGGGCGGACCACGAAGAGCAGCAGCACCGCGAGCCCGATCGAGAACGTCGTGTGCAGCACGATGAGCTTGCGCCGGATGCGCCAGGGCGTGAGCGGCCAGGGGCGTTTCTTCGCGCTGTCGGTTGGGGAGGCGGGGGTGGACACGCACGCATCGTCCCGCGCCGCGCCGATGAGGACAACCGCCCCGCTATTCCGAGAAGAGCGCGTCGATAAACGCCTCGGGCTCGAAGGGCTCGACGTCCTGCGGCGTCTCGCCCACCCCGATGAACTTCACGGGGATATCCGTCTGCTCGCGGATCGCGATGACCGAGCCGCCCCGCGCCGTCCCGTCGAGCTTCGAGAGGAACACGCCCGACACGTCGATCGCGTTCGTGAACTCTTCCGCCTGACGCAGCGCGTTCTGCCCGCTCGTCGCGTCGAGCACCAGCAGCGTCTCGTGCGGCGCCCCGGGGATCTTCCGCGCCGCGATGTCGCGGATCTTGGTCAGCTGGCGCATCAGCGGGCCCTGCGTGTGCAGGCGCCCGGCGGTGTCGATCAGCAGCACGTCCACGCCGCGCGACAGCGCCGCCTCGCACGCGTCGTACGCCACGGCCGCGGGGTCGCCCCCCTGCTGCCCCTTGACGACCTCGACGCCCAGCCGCTCCGACCAGATCTCCAGCTGACGCACCGCGCCCGCCCGGAACGTGTCGCACGCCGCCAGCAGGACGGTCTTGTTCTGATCGCGCAGGGCCGCGGCGATCTTCGCGACGCTGGTCGTCTTCCCCGCGCCGTTGATGCCCGCCACGAGGATCACCGTCGGGCCGCTCTCGGCGAACCGCAGCGAGCGGTCCTGCTCGGGCCACATCGCTTTGAGCTTGGCTTTGAGGTACTCGATCGCGTCGTCGCCCGTCTCGACGGAGCCGCTCTTGAAGTCCGCGCGCAGGCCATCGATCAGGCTACCCGTCGTCTTCACGCCGACGTCGGCGGAGATCAGCCGCTTCTCGATTTCGTCGATCAGCTCGTGCGAGAGCTTCTTGCCCGACAGCAGCGAACGCAGCCCGCCCGCCAGCGACTCGCGCGTGCGCGTGAGCCCCTGCTTGATCTTCTCAATCGCCCCGCGGAACAGCGCCATTTACTGACCCGCTTCCGCTTCGAGCACGCCCTTGAGGATCTTGTCGAGCACGCCGTTGACGAACGCCGGCGAGCGCTCCCCGCCGAAGCTCTTGGCCAGCTTGATCGCCTCGTTGACCGCGATCTTGGGCGGCACCGCGCCCGAGGTCATCTCGTAATGGGCCAGACGCAGCACGGCGCGATCGACCGCCGGCTGGCGCACGGCCGGCCACGTCGGGGCCAGCTCCTTGATCCGCGTGTCGGCGACGCGCCGGTTCTCGTACGCCGCGAGTGCGAGGTCGTACGCCTCGGCCGCCTCGTCGCGCGAGAGCCCGACGTTGCTCACCGCGTCTTCCATCACCGCCTCGCGTACCACGGACTCGTCCACTTCGCCGCGCGCGTCGAGCTGGTAGAGCGCCTGCAGCGCCATGGTTCGTATCTCGGTCCGTGTCGCCATCAGGCCCCGCCCCCCGTGAGTGTCCGGATCGACGCGCACGCCTCGATCGCCGCGTTCATCGCTTCTGCGCCCTTGTTCCCTCGCGTGCCGTCGGCCCGCGACCTCGCCTGGGTCTGCGTGGCAACCGTCAGCACGCCGAACGCCGCCGGCTTGCCCGTCTCCGCGGACAGCCCCGCGAGCGCGACCGCCAGCGCGTCGCTGATCACCTCGTCGTGGCGCGTTTCGCCCTTGAGCACGCACCCGAGGCACACCGCCGCGTCGTACCGTCCAGATCGCAGCGCCGCCCCGGCGATCGCCGCGAGCTCGAACGCGCCGGGCGCCGGGACGACGACCAGATCGCTCCCCCCCGCGTCCGCGAAGGCCCGCTCGGCCCCCGCGCGCATCGCCCCCGTCACATCCGGGTTGTACCGGCTGACGATCAGCGCGACACGAAGGCCGCTCGCGTCCAGCGCGACTGATTCGGGGGGCGTCTCGCTCATGGGGAGAGGGATGGTACGCCCCCCACCCCCGCCCTGCTACCGCGCGGGCCCGACCGGCTACCATGCCCGCCCGAATTCTCAGGAGATTCCAGATGCAGCGGACGATGGTCAAAGCAGCGCTCACAGGTTCCCCCGGGGACCGCGTCCTCGTGCAGGGCTGGGTCAAGACCCGGCGCGATTCCAAGGCCGGCCTCTCGTTCATCAATCTCGACGACGGCTCCTGCTTCGCCGATCTCCAGGTCGTCGCCCCCGCCGAGCTCGACAACTACGAGGCCGAAGTCTCCCGCGTCACCACCGGCTGCTCGATCGAGGCCGAGGGCGAGCTCGTCGCGAGCCAGGGCAAGGGGCAGACCGTCGAGCTCAAGGCAGACCGCGTCAGCGTCGTCGGCTGGGTCGAAGACCCCGACACCTACCCCGTCCCCGCCAAGCGCCACACCTTCGAGTACCTCCGCGAGCAGGCCCACCTGCGCACCCGCACCAACACCTTCGCCGCCGTCGCGCGCGTGCGCCACCGCCTCGCGATCGCAACGCACGAGTTCTTCAACGCCCGCGGCTTCCTCTGGGTCCACACGCCCATCATCACCGGCTCCGACTGCGAGGGCGCCGGCGAGATGTTCCGCGTCTCCACCCTCGACATGCTCAACCCCCCGCGCACCGAGGATGGGAAAGTTGACTACTCCCAGGATTTCTTCGGCAAGGAATCAAACCTCACCGTCTCGGGCCAGCTCAACGTCGAGACCTACTGCTGCTCCCTCTCGAACGTCTACACCTTCGGCCCCACGTTCCGCGCCGAGAACTCCAACACCTCGCGCCACCTCGCCGAGTTCTGGATGATCGAGCCCGAGATCGCCTTCGCGACCTCTCCGACTGCGCCGACCTCGCCGAGGCGTACATGAAGCACTGCCTCCGCGCCGTGATGGAGCAGAACGCCGACGACCTCGCGTTCTTCGACCAGCGCGTCGAGAAGGGCCTCCTCGACCGCCTCACGCACGTGGTGGACAGCGCCTTCGAACGCGTCACCTACAGCGAAGCGATCGAGCTCATCGAGAACTCGGGCGAGAAGTGGGAGTACCCCGTCAAGTGGGGCTCCGATCTCCAGTCCGAGCACGAACGCTGGCTCGCGGAGAAGAAGATCGGAAGGCCCGTCGTCGTGATGGACTACCCGAAGGACATCAAAGCCTTCTACATGCGCATGAACGAGGACGGCAAGACCGTCGCCGCGATGGACATCCTCGCCCCGGGCGTGGGCGAGATCATCGGCGGCTCCCAGCGCGAAGAACGCCTCGACGCCCTCGACGCCCGCCTCGACCAGATGAACCTCCCCAAGGAGGACTACTGGTGTAGTACGCGAACCGGCAGCGGACGTCAGGTGGGGGAGCCCGTCAGTGAGGATGGGAATCGGAGTCATCCTCGTACGGGGGGGGGGGGAGAGTGAGGAGGGAAGGAGACGGGAGAAGAGGGGAGAAAGGGGGGCGGGAGAGTTGGGTGGGGAGCCGTCCGGAGGTGCGCGGCCCGGGGGAGGGGGGGGGGGGGGGGGGGGGGGTGGGGGGGGGGGGGAGGGGGGGGCAGGGGGGCTCCGATCTGGGGGCCGCGGGGGGGGGGGGCGCCGGGTGCCTTCTTCGGCTCACGGGTGGCGATCGAGGGCAACACCCTCGTGACCGTCGCGCCCACGCACGATGAGACCGATACCCAGTCCGGCGTCGGCTACATCATCGACGCCGCGACCGGGCAGGAACTCCACCGGCTCATCCCCGCCGGCTCGTACAGGAATCAATTCTTTGGAGACGCCGTTGACATCCACAACGGCGTCATCGCCATCAGCGCCGCCAACGACTCTCCCGCCGGCGCCGTGTATCTCTTCGACGCGGCAACCGGTGAGCAGCTCCGCGTGATCGTGCCGCCCGACCCGGCGAACCAGCTCCGGTTCGGCGTCGGTCTCTCGCTCACCGACGACTACCTCCTCGTCTGCGCGTCGGGAGACAACGCCTTCACCGGATCGGTCTACGTCTACGACCTCGAGACGGGCGACTTCCTCCGCAAGATCCGAACCGAGGACGGCGAACGCATCTTTTCGTACATCGACGCCGAGGGCGACACCGCGATCGTCGGCGCCCCCGCCGACGCGACGAAGGGCTTCAGCGCCGGCGCCCTGTACGTCTTCGACATCCCCACGGGAACGCAGCTCCGCAAGATCACCTGCGACGAGTCGGTCGCCGGCGACCTCTTCGGGATTTCCGTCGCGCTCGAGGGGACCACCGCCATCGTCGGCGCGTACGGGCGCGACGACCAAGGCGCCGAGTCCGGCGCCGCGTACCTCTACGACATCACAAACGGGGCCCTCCTCGCCAAGCTCCTTCCCACGGACGGGCGGGCGGACCACCGCTTCGGCTACGACGTCGCGCTCGCGGGCGACACCGCCCTCGTCGGCGCGAGCATCGATCAGCCCGCCGGCTTCCTCAACGGCGTCGCCTACACGTTCAACACCCGGACCGCCGCCCAGCTCGAGCGCTACGACGCGATCAACCCACGCCTCACTACCGGGTTCGGTCACGCCGTCGCCCTCTCGCCCGGCTACGTCGTCGTCGGGTCACGGTTCCACGACCACCCGCTCCTCGGCGCCAACATCGGCGCGGTGTACCTCTTTGACCCGCCCGCCGGCGCGCACCCCGCCGATTTCAACGCCGACGGAGCCGTTGACGCGGCGGACCTCGCCACGCTCCTGGCGCACTGGGGAACCCCCGGAGCCGACCTCGACGCCAACGGCTTCACCGACGCCGCCGACCTCGCCATCCTCCTCGCCGCCTGGGGCGGCTAACCACGCCGAGCGCTCGACTCCCCAGAACCGCGCCCCACGTGCTCGTCCAGACGCGCCAGCGCCTCGTCCCACTGCGCCGACGCGCGCTCGAGGTACACCCGCGCCGACGCGAGCGCCGCGGGCTCGGCCCGGTACCGGCTCTCGCGACCGACCCGCCGGCGCGACACCACGCCCGCGAGTTCGAGCACGCGCAGATGCTTCGTCACCCCCTGACGCGTGAGTGCGATCCCCTCCGCCAGCTCCGCGATCGGGCGCGACCGCCCGTCCTCGAGCCGCGAAAGCAACAACAGACGCGTCGCGTCGCCCAGCGCCGCAAAGAGCCGCGCCGCGTCGCCCCGATGCAGCTCAAGCGCCGACATGGGCAGCGATGTTCTGGAGCTGCATCTCCCAGCCCTCGGTGTTGCGACGCAGGAATTCGAGACGGCGCGGGTCCTTCAGCGCCGAGAACCCGGACTCGCTCACCGTGAGGCGCGTGCCGCGATCGCAGGGCTCGAGACGGAACTCCACAAGCGTCGTGTCGCCCGTCGCGACTTCTTCTTCCGCTTTGGCCTCCTCGCCGTCCTGCGCCCAGCGGAACGCGAAGTGCGTCTCGGGGTCGATCCGCTCGACGATCGCCCGCCACGCCATGCCCTCGCAGCCCGGGTACGTCATCCGCCCTGTGGAATTCGCGCCGACCGCAAAGGGCTGATCGAGGTCCACCCGGAACCACTCGCCGAACTCGCGGTGATCCGTCAGCGCCCGCCATACCCGGGACACGGGCGCATCCAGCTCGATCACCTTCTCGATCCGATCCGTTTCGTTCGTTGTCGTCATGAGCAACCTCCTGGTTGCCCATACGCTAGCGGGCCACGCCGATATATGCAACTGCATAGTTGCCATTTCCCTCTGCGAAGCTCCCCTCCCATACTCACGAACGCCGCATTATCGCTCCTGTGCAACCCCTGCGAAACGGCGTGCGTATCCAATTCAGACCGCGGGCCGCCGCCCGCCCGTTCTTCTTGGAGCCGCCAGTGCGCATCCGCCAAGCCCTGCTCGCGCCCGCTGTTGTCACGGTTTCACTGACAACCCCACACGCCAACGCCGACCACACCCTCGTCGCCGAGAACGGGGCGCCGAACGACCGCTTCGGCTGGTCTGTCGCGGCTGATGACGGCCTCGCGGTCATCGGCGCCGTCTCCGCCAACCGCAACGGGCTCGAGAGAACCGGGACGGCGTACATCTTCGATATCGCAACGGGCGCCCAGCTCTTCGAGCTGACGAGCGATGACCTCACCGCGAACGGCAACTTCGGGACGTCGGTCGCGATCAGCGGCGCGCGCGCCGTCGTCGGCGCACCGTTCGACGACACCATCGCGGTGCGGGGCGGCGCCGCGTACGTCTTCGATCTGGCCACTGGCGAGCAGCTCTACAAGTTCATCCCCCACGACATCGGTGAAGACAGCTGGTTCGGGCACACCGTCGCGGTCAGCGGCGAGTACGCCTTGATCAGCTCACAGAACCTCGTGCCCGATCCCGCCTGCCCCGGCGGCGCGGCCTGCTCGCTGAACCGAACGTACGTTTACGACCTCGTCACCGGCGACCTCGCCCATACGATCGATGTCAGCTCGTCGCGCCCGTCTCTCTCGCTCGACAGCTCCGCCGCCGTGATCAGCGGCGCCACAGAGAGCGATGTCGTCGACGCGGTTTCTGTCATCGACGTGTCAACCGGGAGCCTGCTCCGCTCCATCCCCGTCGGCCTCCCCCGCCAGGGAAACTACGGGTATACCGTACGCGTGAGCGGGGACAGCGCGATCGTCGCGGATCTGTACACGGGGCTGATCGCTGTATCGCCTGCCTATGTGTATGACGTAACCACTGGCGAACGCAGACATGCGCTCCGCCCGCCCGGCGGGGGCGACTTTCGCTCTTTTTATGAAAGCGCGATGGCCTTCGACGGTCATCTCGCCGCGGTGCGCGGACGCGCCCTGCACAACGACTCTGAACTACTCGAAGCCGTGTTCCTCTACGACACACGGACCGGCCTCCACGCGCAAACCGTCCTTCTCGAGGACGACAAGGAGAGCCCCTACTTTCGAGGCAAGGCAATCGCGATCGACGGCCCGGCCGTTCTCATCGCAAACGCTGCCGAGGGCGACCCCGGGTCCGGCACGCGTGGCCCCGGCGCCGTCTCCGTCATCGAGCTCCACCCCGCCGATCTCAACTTCGACGGCCTCGTCGGCGCGTCCGACCTCGCGACGCTCCTCGCGTCGTGGGGCGCCGCGGGCCAGACCGACATCGACGCCAACGGCTTCACCGACGACGCCGACCTCGCCATCCTCTTCGCCGCGTGGAACGAGTAGGCCCGACGCATCGCTCAGTAGTCACGCACCCCCTCTTGCCCGCGCTCGCGCGCAATGTTCGGCACCTGCGAGAACGCGATCCGCACCGGGACGCCCTCCTTCGCCTGCTGCAAACTCGCGAAGTACGCCGTGTTCGTCCCGTACTTGTTGTTGATCGCGTCCATCGCCTTCGACGCCGCCAGACGCCGGTGTGATTCGTCAAAGAGCGACGGCGTCACCGACGAACCCCCCACCAGCTCCGTCAGCGTCACGCTCACGGAAAACGGCGTCCCCCCCGCCGGGCGTTCGCCCCACAGGCGCGCGAAGGCCTCCATGAGCGTGGGCGTGTCCTGGCACGCGGGGAAGTTCGCCTCCCGGCGCCAGCGCGAGCGCTCCCGCTTCGTCTCCCCCGACGGCGTGTCGCGCCAGCGGACGGTCGTCACCGAGAGGGTCAGGCGCTGCGTCCACATCCCCATGTCGCGCAGTCGCGTCGCGGCTTTCTGCGTCAGGTGCGCGAGGATCGCCCGCGCCCCCTCCTCGCTGCGGTGCTCGGGAGGAAGGATCCGCGAGTGCCCCACCTGACGGCGCACCGTATCGGGCGCATCGACGTCCTCCCCGCGCAGCATCAGCGCCCAGCGCTCCCCCACCACGCTGCCCCACGCCTTGCCAAGCTCCCGCTCCGACGCTTCGCACAGCTCGCGCACGCTGCCGATCCCCGCCGCCCGCAGCCGCGCGCCCATCCGGTGGCTGATCCCCGTCAGGTCCTCGAGCTCCAGGCGGTAGAGCGCCTCGGGCAGGTCGGCGTCGTTGAGCACCACCAGCCCGTCGGGCTTTTGCATGTTCGACGCCGTCTTCGCGAGGAACCGGTTGGGCGCGATGCCGATCGAACAGCGCAGCGTGGGGCCGATCCGCTCCGCGATCGCCCGCTTCATCTCCAGCGCCAGCCCCATCGCCCGCACCGGGTGACGCTCCGGCCCCAGCAATCGGAACGACATCTCGTCGATCGAGCTCACCTGATGGATCGGCAGCACCGTCTCGACCGCCGCGCAGATCTCGTGGTGCAGCCCGACGTACTTCACGTGGTCGCCCTCGACCAGTTCCAGCTGCGGGCACTTGAGAATCGCCTCGCCCACGTTCGTCCCCGTGCGGACGCCGAAGGAACGCGCCTCGTAACTCACGGCGATGCAGCACGTTGTCGCCGTGAACGCGGGCACCACCGCGACGGGCTTGCCCCGCAGACGCGGCTGCAGGTGCTGCTCGGCCGACGCGAAGAACGCGTTCATATCGAGGAAGAAGTCGCGGAGGGGCATGGCGAACGATACCCTAACAGTTCCCGCCCGGCGATCAAGACCCCATCCGCTCAACAAACACGCAGCGGCTTCCTCCCTCGCCCCATTCCGATGGGGAGAGGGCCGGGGTGAGGGGCTCCACACCTCCTCAGCCTGCTTTCAAAGGAACCGTCCCAAGCGCCCGGACGGGCTACCCCTTGTGGATCACCGCTTTGCGGAACGCGTGCCTCGCCGCGGCCTGGTCGACGATCGCCCGCACCGCGTTCTCGATGTCGGACCCTTCCGAGTAGTCCGCGACCACCGCGGCAGTGGCGCGATCGTCCTCTAGTAGTTGTTCCGCGCGCTGCTTCGCGCCGCGCGCCTTCTTCTCGTACACCGCGAGGGCCGTCCCGCCCTGGTACGTCGTCATCTTCATCGCGGGGATGTCGGTCTCGCCGTCGCCGATGAACACGATGTTCTCAAAGGGCACGCGGCGCTCCGCCTCGGGCATCGGCTTGTTGATCTGCTTGTTGTCCCACGAGTTCGCGATGCCCTTGTTGATGCGGAAGAGGTACTGCGCCTTGTTCGTGTAGTTCACCGCGAGCGCCGGCCATTCCGCGACATCGTCCTGGTTGTATTTGAAACCAGACGCAAAGATATAATCGAAGCTCGCCGCGATGCTCGTCCCCGCGATCATCTCGCGCAGCCCGGAAGAGATCACGTAGTGCTCGACCACGACGCCCCGGTCCTTGCCGTAGTCGTTGACGCGATCGAACCACGACTCGACGCCGGGGAAGAGTTGCAGGCCTCTCCCGAAGCTCACGAACGCCTCGCGCCGAATCGATTTCCGCTTCATCTTCGCGTGGAACAGCATCAGCTCCATGTACGCGAGGACCTCGTCCATGTCGTGCGTCTCGGCGTGCTCTTTCACCTCGCCCCAGAACGCTTTGACATCGAGGCCCAGCCCGGGGATGTACTCGCGTTCTTGCATGTTGCCCGGCGCGAGGGTGCCGTCGAAGTCGTAGGCGATCGCGACAATCGGCTTCTTGGCCATCCGTGGCTCCTTGCGGCGTGGATGGCCCAGTCTATCTGCCCCCCTCTCCCTCGGGGAGAGGGGCCGGGGGTGAGGGCGGTGCGACCTACTCTCACTCTGCGCGGCGCTGGCTCTGCGCGTGCCAGCTCACGCCCGATCCAGCAACCGGTACTGCACCGCCTCGGCCACGTGCGTCGGGCTCGCTTCCGCCTCCCCTTCGAGGTCCGCGATCGTGCGCGACACGCGCCGGAGCTTGTCGTAGGCGCGGGCGCTCAGCCCCAGCTCGGTGATCGCCTGACCCAGCAGTTCCTTCGCTGGCTCGCCCATCGGCGCCAGCTCGTCGAGCTTTTTCCCCGAAAGCTCCGCGTTGAGGGTCGCCCCCTGGCGCGCGTGCTGCGCGGCGCGGGCCAGTTCGACGCGGTCGCGGATCTCGGCGCTGCTCGTCCCGCCCGCGCCCCGGGCCGAGAGTTCCTTCCACGGGACGGCCGGCGCCTCGACGTGCAGGTCCACCCGATCGACCAGCGGGCCTGAGAGCTTCCCGAGGTACCGGTCCATCTCCCGCTTGGAGTAGTCGTTGGTGGGCGTCGGGCCCTTCGCCGTCGGGTTCATGGCCATCACCAGCATGAACGAGGCGGGGAAGGTCAGCGTGGTGCGCGAGCGGGCGATGGTGATGACGCGGTCTTCGAGCGGCTGGCGCATCGCGTCGAGCACCGCGCGCGGGAACTCGGGCGCCTCGTCGAGGAACAGCACCCCGCGGTGCGCCAGCGTCACCTCGCCCGGCTTAGGCGACGAGCCCCCGCCGATGATCGCGGCGCTCGACGCGGTGTGGTGCGGCGAGCGCACCGGGCGCGATGACACCAGCCCCGGGCCACCCGACGCGAGCAGCCCCGCGGCCGAGTAGATACGCGTGACCTCGAGCGCCTCGTCGGTCGTCATCGGGGGCAGCACGCCGGGGAGGGCCTTGGCCATCATCGTCTTGCCCGTGCCGGCCGGGCCGATCATCAGCAGGTTGTGCCCGCCGGCCGCGGCGATGGTCATCGCCCGCTTCACCCCCTCCTGCCCCTTGATCTCCGAGAAGTCCACCGCCGCGCTGGTGCGCTCGATCAGAGACGCCACGTCCACCGGCGGGTGCGGCTGGGCGGGGACGAGCCCGTTGAGCAGGCCGATGACCTCCGCGAGCGTGCGCGCGCCGTAGACCTCCACCCCGTCGACCACCGCCGCCTCGGCCGCGTTGGCCTCGGGCACGATGATCGACCGCGCCCCCTTCGTGCGCGCCAGCGCCGCCATCGAGATCGCGCCCTTGATGGGGCGCAGGCGACCGTCGAGCGCGAGCTCGCCCGCGATCAGACAGCGCGCCGGGTCGATGCCGTCCTCGTTCGCGTCGGCGCTCGTCTGATAGCGCCCGGCGGGGATCACGCCGGCCGTCATCAGCAGGCCTACCGCCATCGGCAGGTCGTAGACGGGGCCTTCCTTGCGCACGTCCGCGGGCGCGAGGTTGATCAGCACGCGTCCCTGCGGGTAGGCGAAGCCCGCGTTGACGATCGCGGAGCGCACGCGGTCGAGTGATTCCTTCACCGCCGCGTCGGGGAGCCCCACTACCTGCTCGCGCGGCAGCCCCGACTCGATCAGGTCCACCTCGACCTCGCACGGGAGGGCGTCGACGCCGGCGAGCACGAAACTCTGGACACGGGAGAGCATCTCACTTCTATACCTAACCGTTCCCGTCCACGCTATCCCCCGAGCATGGGGCGGGCGCCGCGGAATCCCTCACGCGCGCCGGAACCGTGGCGGCGCCCCCACGAATAGACTTCCGCCATGCGGACACCACTCGCCATCGCCGCGGCCGCGGCCGCGCTGACGACCTCGGCCGCGGCCGCGCCGCCCGCCGAACTCCCGACCCCCACCGCCCCATCTGAGCCCGTGCTGCGCACGACGTCCGAGCGGGCGTGGACGCTGGCGCTCCGCTACCGGGCGGCGAACGACGGCTTCGCGAACCGCGGGCGACGCGGGCGGTACGCGCCGGGGGCGAAGGTCAGCGGGCAGGTGTTCGACATCGGGCGCGCGGCCGTGGTGGTCCCGGCGATCGACGCGAGCGCCACGCACACGGCCGCCGGCGAGGCGTCGGCGGTGTGGCGGATCGACGGGCGCGCGGTGGATAAGACGCCGACGCTCCTGGAGGGGTATCAGAACGGCGAGACGCTCGCCCGCCTCGACGCGAACAGCATCACCGGCGTCGACAGCTTTGAGGTGTGGATCGACCTGCCCATGCGCGCACGGTCGGTGGACTTTGACGAGAGCGCCGCGCTCGAGATCGGCTGGCCCGGCGGCCCGTGGCCCGCGCTGTGTGCGTCGGCGCTCCAGCCCCAGCTCGCGATCGACCCCGCGAACGCGCACGTGCGCGCTTTCGTCGAGCGGACGGTCGGGCTCCCGCCGTATGCCGACCCGCCCGCGCTGATCGCGAAGAAACTCGCCGCGGGGATCATCAACCGGTTCCAGCCCAACGGGCTGGGGTTCGAGTACGACCGCAGCGGGAATTTCGCGGGGATCGAGTTCGACGCGATCGACTTCCGCGGGACCAATCCGTTCCTCGGGATCACGATCGACGTGGAGAACGTCACGGCGGAGCGGTTCACGGGATCGCCGGCGGACATGACCGCGCTGTACGTGGCGAGCCTGCGCGCGGCGGGCGTGCCGTCGCGCCCGGTGATCGGGTACGACCTCTTCTCGGCGCCCGAGGCGAGCGACGAGGAGCTGGATTCCCTGGGCGCCGAGTGCGGCGAGCGGTTCAAGGACGGCGACACGCTCCAGTTCCCGCGCCTGGTCTACTGGGCGGAGTTCGCGCTGTACGACGAGGACGCGAACACGCTCGAGTGGGTGCCGGTGGACGTGTTCGCGCAGCGCCGTCTCAGCTCGCGGGCGAGGCCGATCGACCAGCGCTGGTTCTTCTTCGGGAACAACCCCTGCGGCGAGGCGCGGCTCCCGATCTCGTTCCACTTCTTCCCGCCGACGACCGTGGTCGGGATGGGCGCCCCGCTCTCGTGGGGGTGGATCAGCGAGCCGGAGGTCCCGCTGCTGACGCAGTCGCTGCGGGTGTGGGCGAGCGGGACCCCGGTGACGACGAGCGACGACTGACCCTGTCGCTGGCGCCTAGCATCAGCTCCACCACGCAAGGAGCTGCGCATGTCTGAGCACACCGCCACCATCGACTGGTCCCTCGGCGAGGCCGAGTTCACCTACAAGACGTACCCCCGCGATCACACGTGGCGCTTCGAGGGCGGCGTGACGGTCGCGGCGTCCGCCGCGCCCGCGTACATGGGCTCGGCGGACCGCGTGGACCCGGAGGAAGCTTTCGTGGCCTCGCTCTCGAGCTGTCACATGCTGACGTTCCTGGCGCTGTGCGCGAAGCACTCGCTGCCCGTGGCGTCGTACCGCGACAAGGCGGTTGGCCAGCTCGAGAAGACCGACGGCGGCAAGTTGGCGATCACGCGCGTGACGCTGCACCCGGAGATCGTCTTTTCGGGCGACGCGCCGGACGCCGAGACTCTCGCGAAGCTGCATCATGAAGCGCACGAGTTGTGCTTCATCGCGAACTCGGTGACGACGGACGTGCGGGTGGCGTAACGGGCGGTCTACGCGGCGACCTGCGGCAGGAGCCTGTCCATCGTCGCGAGGGCGGCTTTGAGGTACGCCGGCGTGCCTTCTCGGTGAAGGAACGCGGGGACGCAGGCGGCCATGAGGACGCGCCGGGTGCTGGCGAGGATGGCGTAGTCGTCTTCGACGGGCAGGCCCTCGTTCCGTCTGGCGCGGGCGAGGAGCGAGACGGGCTTTTGTTTGTGGAGCCTGTCGGCGTGCCCCCAGTAAAGGCGTTCGAGGTAGACGGCGTCCTCGACCCAGTGCCCGGAGTGCGTCTCGGCGAAGTCGATGAGCACGACGCCGGGGTCCCCCCAGGGCGAGTTTTCGGGTCGGCGGAGGGCGTTGGCGGGGTGGAAGTCCCCGTGGCACCACGCGTTGATCTCGCGCGACTCCCATCGCTGGACGAGGAGCGGGAGGATGCGCTGGGTCTGCTTGACGCACTCGTTCCAGCGCTGCCCGTTGGGCACGGGGTTGTCGCGCAGGTTCTCGCGGGACTTCTCGATGAGGCGTTCCCAGTTGGGGCGCTCGTTGGGGGTGGTGAGGTCCCAGGTCTCGGAGGCGACGCGGTAGAAGCGCCCCATGGCGGCGGCCATCGCGTGGATGTCGTCCTTCTCGAGCTGGGCCATCAGGGGCGGGCCTTCGAGGCGTTCCATGACGATCCAGCCCAGGTCGTACCCGCCGAGCTCGAAGCCTGAGGCGACGACGCTGGGGGTGGGCGCGCCCTCTTTCGCGGAGAGATCGCGCAGGACGCGGAGTTCGGTGGGCCCGATGGGGAGCTTGACGACGGCTTCGGCCTGCGTGCCGCAATCGTGCGCGTATTCGGCGTATCCGGTGGCGGCGCCGCCGCGTTGCCAATCGGTGCGGAACCATCTGATCGCGCCGAGGCGCCCGTCGCACGCCTCGCGCAGCGATGGGGCCAACTCGTGTGCGAGTTGGCCAGCGTCTGCGTGCAGGGGATCGAGCATTGTCATCATCGTACCGCGCGCCGGGACGCGGTACCATCGCCCGCGTGCTGACCATGAGCGAGATGCGGGCGATGCTGGACGAGCGCGGGCTCTCACCGAAGAAATCGCTCGGGCAGAATTTTCTTGTCGATCACAACCTGCTGCGCAAGCTGGTGGATGACTCCGGCGTCGGGGCGGGCGACACGGTGCTGGAGATCGGGCCGGGCGCAGGGGTGCTGACTCGGGAGCTCCTGGAACGGGGGGCGCGCGTGGTGGCGGTGGAGCTCGACGCCGGGCTCGCGGACCTGCTGCGCGAGACGATCGACTCCGAACGCTTCACACTCATCGAGGGGGACGCCTTCCCGGGCGGCGCCCTGAGCCCCGCGGCGCTCGATGCGCTCGGGGACACGTCCTGGTCGCTCGTGGCGAACCTCCCCTACGGGGTGGCGTCGCCGCTGATTGTCGATCTGCTGGTGCGTCGTCCGGGGTGCCGATCGCTGCACGTGACGATCCAGAAGGAGGTCGCGGAACGGCTGACAGCGGCGCCGAACACGCGTGAGTACGGGTCGCTGGGGGTGCTGGCCCAGTCGCTGGCGGTCGCGGAGCTGGTGACGCTGGCGGGTCCCCGCTGTTTCTGGCCCCCGCCGAAGGTGACGAGCGCGATGGTCTCCGTGCGTCGGCGGGACGAGCCGCTGACGGATCGCCCTGAGGCGTTCGAAGCGTTCGCGAGGCGGGTCTTTATGAAGCGACGCAAGCAGCTCGGCGGGATTCTGGGACGCGGGGTCGTGGAGAGCGCCGGGATCGATCCGACGCGCCGCCCGGAGTCTCTCGAGATCGCTGAGCTGGTCGGCCTGATGGCGTCAGCCGAACCGGGGTGAACGTGTTGCCGGGCGGCGGGGCGTGATGTATTCTTCCGGGCTCGCGGGTCGCCTCGGCGGTCGCAGCGGGCAGGTAGCTCAGTTGGTAGAGCACGGCATTGAAAATGCCGGGGTCCCCGGTTCAAGTCCGGGTCTGCCCATTCGAGGGTTTCGCGCTGGCTCGCATGGACTTGCGCCGGGTCGCGTAAGGTTCCCTCCCCTCTCGATTTCTGATGATGCGTGCGGTTTGGTGCGAGCGCTGGTGGGTGTCGCAGCGCCGTCTTGTTGACCTGCGGGTTACGCTGTTACGGTCACGTGATCGCAGAGCGGGCGTGTTTGGCTCGTTGAGCTGATCGCCAGGGCCGGTCGGTGACACCGCCCATCCGTCCCGGGCGGTGCGCTTCAGGAGTATTCGATGCCCGACGACACCGCGACCGGTCCAGCGTTTCCCGAGACTCCTCGCGACCCCGACCAGACGCTGACGCACCTCGACGGGGCCCGCCCGGACCATGCCGTCAGCGCCGAGCGCCCCGGGCAGGCGATCAACCAGTACACGCTGGTGCGTCTTCTTGGCGAGGGCGGGTTCGGCACCGTGTGGCTCGCGGAGCAGCACGAGCCGGTCCGGCGTCAGGTCGCGCTGAAGATCATCAAGCTGGGCATGGATACGCGCCAGGTGATCGCTCGGTTTGAGGCGGAGCGGCAGGCGCTGGCCGTGCTGGATCACCCCAATATCGCCAAGGTGTTCGACGCGGGCTCGACGGACACCGGGCGTCCGTACTTCGTGATGGAGTACACCGAGGGCGTGACGTTCACGCGGTATTGCGACGAGCACAGGCTGTCGGTTCGCGAGCGTCTTCGTCTGTTTCAGAAGGTCTGTCACGCCGTCCAGCACGCGCACCAGAAGGGGATCATCCACCGCGACCTCAAGCCGAGCAATGTGCTGGTGACGGAGGTTGACGGTGAGCCGGCTCCGAAGGTCATCGACTTTGGGATCGCCAAGGCGACCGAGAACCCGCTGACCGAGCATTCCATGTTCACGGAGCAGGGCCAGATCATCGGCACGCCGGCGTACATGTCGCCCGAGCAGACGGGGCAGGCCAACGGGGACATCGACACGCGCTCGGACGTGTACGCGCTGGGTGTGCTTCTCTACGAGGCGATGACCGGCGACACGCCCTTTACCTCCAAGACGCTGTTGAGCGCGGGCATGGAAGAGATCCGGCGCATCATCCGCGAGGTCGAGCCGCCCAAGCCGAGCACACGTCTGAGCAAGGCGGGCGAGGAACTGACGACGGTCGCCGGTCAGCGCGATATCGAACCGCGCCGCCTGAGCATGCTGCTCACGGGCGACATCGACTGGATCGTCATGAAGGCGATCGAGAAGGACCGGGGGCGGCGCTACCAGACCGCTACCGGCTTCGCCGAGGACATCGAGCGTTTTCTGAACAACGAGCCTGTGCTCGCCTCGCCCCCGAGCGTCCGGTACCGCACGGGCAAGTTCGTGCGCCGGAACAAGCGCGCGGTGATCGCGGCGGGGCTGGTGCTCGCCGCCCTGCTCGCCGGAACGGTCGGCACGACGACCGGGTTCGTTCAGGCGACGCGGGCCGCCGCGGACGCGCGGGTCGAGCGCGACAAAGCCGAGCACGTCGCCGGTTTCTTGACCGACATGCTCGCTGGCGTCGGGGCGCAGGTCGCCCAGGGCGCGGACACCGTGCTCATGCGCGGCATCCTCGACAAGACCGCGACGCGCGTCGGCGACGAGCTCGCCGCGCAACCCGAGATCGAGGCCGAGATCCGCACCCACCTCGGCGAGACCTACCTGCAGCTGCGGGATTTCGATCGCGCCGAGGAGAACCTCCTCCGCGCTCGCGATCTGTACCGGTCGCTTGCTGATGGGGACGATCGCGACGTCGCCACGAGCCTGGGCAACTTCGGCCAGCTGCGGTACACGCAGGAGCGGCATGAAGAGGCGTTCGCGCTCCACCGCGAGGCGCTCGCGATGTGGCAGCGCCTCGCCCCCGAGGACGCGACCCTGATCCCGTCGGCGACGATCAGACTCGCCAACACGCACGTCAGGCTCGAGGAGTACCCGGAAGCCGAGGAGCTCCTGCTCCGCGCCCTCGCGAGCCTGCAGGCTGACGGGGGCGAGAACCATGAAACCATCGGCGTCGTCTACAACAGCCTCGCGAACCTCAAGCAGCAGATCGAGGACTACGAGGGCGCCGAGGGGTACTACCACCAAGCGCTGGCGTTGCACCGCGCGTCGCTCGGCGACGCCCACCCGTTCGTCGCGACGGACCTGCACAACCTCGGGAACCTGCTCTCCAACACCGGTCGGAACAAGGAAGCGATCGAGCTGCACGAGCAGGCGCTCGCTCTGTGCCGCACGCTCTACCCAGAGGGGCACGAGATGACCGCCTCGAGCCTCGGTGAGCTCGCGCTCCTCTACCGCTACGACGACGACCGCTCGCACGAGGCGCCGGGCATGCTCGAAGAAGCGATCGCGCTTCAATCCAGGCTCTACGGCGAGGCGTCGAGCCAGGTCGCCTTCAGCCATCGCAGGCTGGGCAACGTCCTCGCCGCGCTCGGGGACTACGAGGGGGCCGCCGATGAGCACCAGCGCTCGGCCGCGCTCTACGAAGCGCTCTACGGCAAAGAGGACAGCCGTTTGGCGGTCTCGCTCCAGATTCTCGCGAGCACGCAAGGGACTCTGGGACGCTACGACGAGGCGGAGGCCACGTTTGATCGGGTGCTCGAGATCCAGACCGCCCTGTACGGAGACGCCCATGTCGAAGTGGCGATCACGCTGATCAGTCTGGGCGCCTTGCACCGCCAGGCTCAGAACTACGAGGCCGCCGAGGAGGCAATACTCGAGGCGTTGACGGTGTTCGAAGCCGCGGGCAGGGGACGAACGACGTTCGCGGCGAGCGCGTACGAGAACCTCGGGCGTATCTACCGCGCGGTCGACCGGATCGACGAGTCGGCCGACGTGCTCCGCCAGGCGCTGGAGATCCGGCGCGAAGCGGACGGCCCGAACGCCCGCGGCACGCTCGGCGCGTCGTACGCGCTCGCCGCCACCCTCATCGACATCGAAGCCTTCGACGAGGCCGAGACGCTGCTCCTGCACGTATTGGACGACCCCGACGGCGTCATCAACGCGCGCATCCGCACCGCCGTCCAGCGCCGCCACGCTGATCTGCTGTTCGCGATGGAGCGCTACGACGAGTGCGCCCATGTGCTCGAGGAGTGCTACCGCGCGTACTCCGAGAGCGGAGCAGCCGACAAGGCGGGCGAGGTGCTCGCGGAGTTAGTCCGAGCCAGCGAACGCCGCCACGCGATCGACGCGACCCCCGCGAACGACGCGGCGACCGCCTACTGGCGCGGGCTGCTCGACGAGCAGGGCTGAGCGAACGCCGGGGCGGGAGAGCGCCGCTCGTAACGGCTCCCTCCCCTCTCTTCTGCTGGCTCCGGCCCCGCCCCGCCCCGGCGGGGGTGAGACGGCTGCGCGCCCGGCGCGGACGATCGGGCGTTCCCCGCGCGCGGAGGCGCCCCCTCGCGTGTGTACAATCCACCAATGGTGAAGACATACTTCTTGATCGCGCTGGCGGTGCTCGCGGGCCTGGGCGGGGTTGTCGCGGGCCAGACGGAGCCGGCGGCGCCGGTGGCTGTCGAGTCCACGGCCGCGGCGACGATCGAGGAACGCCTCGCGTGGCTCGAGACGGCGCCGGGGCTCGACGAGGCGGCGCGGGCCGCGATCAGCGACGTGTACCGTTCGGCGCTCGAGGAGCTCCGCCGGGCGGCTCTCTTTGCGGGGCAGGCCGCTGAGTTCAGACGGCTTGCGGCCGAGGTGCCCGAGCGGCTGGCGGCGATCCGGGACGAGCTCGCCACCCCCCCTGCCCACCAGACGCCGACGCCCCCGGTCGGCGCGACGCTGTCGCAGGTCGAGCAGTCGCTGGCTCAGGCGTCGGCGGACCTGGACGCGGCGCGTCAGAAGGCCGCGGAGCTGCAAGCCGAGGCGGCGAAGCGGAACGAACGGCGCACGGCTCTCCCGGAACAGATCGCGCGGGCGCGGCGCCAGCTCGCGGACGCCGATGATCCCGGCGGGACGCCCGCCGGCGACGGGGCGACAGACGAAGCGGCGCTCGCGACGAGGGCGTACCGGCGTGCGCATCAGCAAGCGCTCACGAGCGAGGTGGAATCGCTGGAGGCGGAGGCCGCGAGCTACGACGCGCGTCGTGAGCTGCTTCCTGCGCGACGCGACCGGGCCCAGCGCCGGATCGCCGACGCGGAGCGGACGGTCGCGGAGTGGCAGGCGCTTGTCACGAGACAGCGGATCACAGAAGCGGACCGCGCCGCGGAAGACGCCCGGCGCCTGCGCCGCGAGGCGGCGCGCCAGCACCCGGTGCTCAAGGCGTTCGCGGATGAAACGGCGGAGCGCGCCAACGCCCGCGCCGGCGCCTCGAGCAGCGCCGACCGGATCGACCGCACCTCGCGTCAGGCCACGGAGACGCGGTCGACACTCGATGCGATGCGCGCCCAGTTCGCGTCGATCCAGCGCCGCCTCGACGCGTCCGGGCTCAACCGTGCGACGGGTCTGCTGCTTCGACGCCAGTACGAGGCGCTCCCCGAGACGCAGGCGCTCGAACGCCGGATCCGGACCACGCAACGGGAGCTCGAGCGCGCGGAGTACACGCTCGTTGAGCTTCAGGAAGAGCGGCTCGGCGCCGGCGACATCGACCGGGTCGCCCAGGAGCTCGGTGGGGAGATCGCGGCCTCTGGCATCAGCGTCGAGAACGGCGAGCTGGAACAGATCGCGCGGGAGCTCGCGAGCGCGCGCCGGGACCTGCTCGACCAGCTGCTCGCGGACGCCACGGCGACGTTTGAGAACCTTGTGGAGCTCAACACGGCGCTGCGGGATTACGCGACCGCGGCGGACACCTACCGGGTGTTCATCGAGGAACGGATCCTGTGGGTGCGGAGCGTGTCGGGCGACCGGACGCCGAGCGCCGAGGACATGGGCGAGGCGGTCGGGTGGCTGATCTCGCCGACGAGCTGGACGCGTGCGCGTGAGGCCACGCTGGCGTTTGCCCGCCAGCAGATCTGGGTCGTGGCGCTGGCCGTGCTCGCGGTCGCGATCACGTGGACGGCGGGGTTCCGCCTGCGTCTGCGCCTGCGTCAGACGGCGGAGCTGGTCTCGCGGTATCAGTCTGACGCGTTCCGTCACACGCTCGAAGCGCTGGTTCTGACGGTGCTGCTCGCGACGCCGGCGGCGCTTGCGATGTATTCGATCGGCTGGCTGCTCGAGCAGCCCGAGGGACAGCCCGAGGTCGCGGCGGGGCTCGGCGGCGGGTTGCGCGCCGCGGCGTTGCTTCTGTTTGCGCTCTCGATGCTGCGTCACACTGTCCGGGCGCGTGGTCTCGCCGAGGCGCATTTCCGCTGGCCCGCCCCCGCGCTGAGCCTGCTGCGGCGGAACCTGCGCTGGTTCATCCCGGTTGTTACGCCTCTTGCGGCGCTGGTCACGGTGTACGACCAGGCGGGCGACGAGGCGGCGAACGCGTCGCTCGGGCGCGTGCTGTTCACGCTCGGCTTGATCGCGCTAGCTGTCTTCCTCTCGCGGGTCCTGCGCCCGTCGGGCACGGCGCTGCGCCGCCTGCTCGAGGAGAACAAAGGCGGGTGGGCGTACCGCCTGCGACACGTGTGGTACCCGCTGCTCGTCCTCTCGCCGCTCGTGTTTGGATTGCTGAGCTGGCTGGGGTTCCATTACACGGCGCTGCGTCTCGAGTCGCGCTTTGAGGAATCGCTGGTGCTGGCGTTTGTGCTCGTGCTGGCGAACGGGTTGCTGCTGCGTTGGCTCTTCATCGCGAGGCGGCGGGTTGCGATCGAGAACGCGAAACGCCGGCGCGCCCAAGCCGCGAGCGACGCCGCGACCAAGAACGCGGGCAACGACCCCGCCCCGGAATCCGCGGCGCTGCTCGATGAAGAGAAGGTTGACCTCCCCGCGCTAAGCGTCCAGACGCGTCAGCTCTTCCGCGCGGCGATCGCCGTCACTGTCGCGGTCGGCCTCTTCGTGATCTGGGCCGAAGCGCTGCCCGCCCTGCGGATGCTCGACCGGGTGCAAGTCTGGCCGAGCATGCAGGTGATCGACTCTGCCGGCGAGACCGCAACGCCTCTGCAGGCGCGCACGACCGGCGCGGCGCGCGAAAGCGGGGCCGCGAACGGGGCGCCCGTGATCTCCTCGCCCGACTCGATCCTCCGGAGCGAGCCCGAGGACCATTCCCAGGAGGACGCCGGCGAACCGCTCGCGATCACGATCGCCGACCTGGGTCTCGCCCTGCTCGTGCTGCTCGTGACGATCGCGACGTTCCGGAACGTCCCCGGGCTGGTGGAGATCGTGGTGCTGCAGCGCCTCCCGCTCGACGCCGGGAGCCGGTACGCGCGCTGAGCACGGTCCTGCGCTACACCATCGCCATCATCGGCGTGCTGATCGCGTTTAGCACGCTCGGGGTGTCGTGGGCGAAGGTGCAGTGGCTCGCCGCGGCGCTGACGTTCGGTCTCGCGTTCGGGCTGCAGGAGATCTTCGCGAACTTCGTCTCCGGTCTCATCATCCTCGCCGAGCGCCCGATCCGTCTCGGCGACACCGTGACGGTGGGCGGCGTGACGGGCACGGTGACGCGCATCCGCATGCGCGCCACCACCATCGCGGACTGGGACCTCAAGGAACTCGTGATCCCGAACAAGACGTTCATCACCGGCGACGTCATCAACTGGTCGCTCTCGGCGCCCTCGCTGCGCGTGACGATCCCCGTGGGCGTCAGCTACTCGTCTGACGTGGACAAGGTCGAGTCGATCCTGCTCGCGGTCGCGAAGAAGAGCGCCTGCGTGCTTGAGGACCCGAAGCCGGTAGTCGTGTTCAAAAGCTTCGGCGATAGCACGCTTGACTTTCAGCTGCGCGTGTACATCCCGAGCATCGAGTTCTTCGTGCCTGTCCGGCACGAGCTGCACCGGGCGATCATCAAAGCGTTCCGCGCCTCGGGCGTCGAGATCGCGTTCCCGCAGCGGGACCTTCACGTCCGCTCGATCGACGACCTCGCCACGCTGCGCACGAGCCAGCGGGGCGGCGAGGGCGCGCCGGCGCTCAACCCCGAGCCCCCGACGCGAGACGCGAGCTAACGCGCGCGTCGGATCCCCTCGACACCGCCGCTCTGCGCCCGGCGTGCGCGCACGGGGGGGCTGCTACATGAAACGAGAATAATCCTGCGTTCAGCGTCAGCGTGGGTCGCGTCTCGAAGATGTTCCTGTCGGCGGGACGACCGCCACGTTGAACTCAAGACAAAGGAGACCACCATGTCTAGCTCTGCCACTGCTCAGAAACCCAACCGCACCGAGGACTCGGTCGATTACAACGACATCAAGCGCGATATCGCCGAGCTCAAGGGCGATCTCGCCCGCCTCGCGGCCGATTCTGCGGCGACCGGCATCGCGGCGATCAAGGACGGCGCCGCCGCGACGACCGAAACCGTCAAGGACATCGCCGGGCGCACCGGGGATCGCGTCAGCGCCGCTCACGAGAGCCTCGGCGACACGGTGTCGAAGCGTCCGGTCACGTCGCTCGCGATCGCGTTCGGCGCGGGCGCGATCCTCTCACGTCTGATGAAGAAGTAACGCTGTGATCCAGCGCCTGACAGAAAGTTTCATCAGCGGCGTTGAGCTCGTCGAGTCGGAGTGCCGGCTCGCGCGCCATCACGCCGTGGGGCTCGTCGCGGGCGCGCTCGCACTGAGCGGGCTCGCGGCGATAGCGCTCATCGGGCTCCTCGCGATGCTCACCGGCGCGACGCTGTGGCTGGCAACGCTCATCGGCGTCGCGCCGGCGCTGCTGAGCGTCGGAGGCGTCGCGGCTGCGGGCGCCGGCTTCGGGGCGATGACTCTCGTGCGCCGGCTCCGCGCGAAGGCGGTGAACGCATGAACGGTCACGACGAAGAACGCGAGTACCTCCAGCGCGAGCTGGCGGCGAAGAAGGAGGCGTGCCGGCGCGCCGCGTCGCCCCGTCCCCGGATCGGGAGCGCACAAAGTGCCCCGCGCGCCGGCTCGGGTCATTCTGTCCGGTCTGCGTTGCTCGCGCGCGCGCTGAAGAACCCCGGGGCCACGGCCGCGGTTGTCTTCGCCGTCGCGAGCGCGGTCGGCCCGTGGAGGGGCGTGAGACTCGCGATGCGAGGCGCCGCGCTGGTGTCGATGGTCAGCCGTCTGTCGGGCGAGACGGGGCGGCGGCGCTGACCTCCTCGGCGAGCGGCAGCACCACGGTGAACACGGCGCCCCCGTCGGGCGCGTTCCCCGCGGAGATGTCGCCGTTGTGGAGCTCGGCGATGCCCTTGGCGATCGCCAGCCCGAGCCCCTGGCCCCGCTTGCGGTTCGCCTCGTGCTTGCTCTGCACGAACCGGTCGAAGATGTCCGGGATGATGTCGTCGGGCAGCCCCGGGCCGTGGTCGCGCACCCGCACAGAGAACTGGCCGTCCCCGCTTGTCGCGGTGATCACGATGGGCGTGTCGCGCGGCGAGAAACGCACGGCGTTGCGGATCAGGTTGTTGAGCATCGTGCTCAGCAGCGCCGGGTCTCCCAGCACGCAGGCGTCGAGGTGTTCGTCTGACGAGTCGAGCGTCGGGTGCAGCAGGACGTTGTGTTCCTCGGCAAAGAGCGAGCACGCCTCGACCGCGTCCACGACCAGTTCGTTGGCGAGATAGCGCGTCAGGTTCGCGGGCTTGCCGCCGTTGCGCACCCGCGTGAGGGTGAGGAAGCTCTCGACGAGACGCCCGAGGCTGCGCATCTCGTCGTTGGCGAGCTCGATAAAGTCCCGCCCTTCATCTGAAAGCGCGCTCTTGTCGATGGTCTGCGCCTCGAGCAGGAGCGTCGCGATTGGTGTCTTGATTTCGTGGGAGATGTTCGAGAGGAAACGCTCCTGCGCGGCGAACGCCTCCTGGATGCGCCTCCTGGCGTCTTCGAGCTCGTAGGACAGGTCCTGCACCTCGGAGCTCTCGCTTTCAAGGTCGATCTCGTCCTCGATCGTCTCGGGGCCGAGGCGCCCGGCGAACTCCGACAAGCGGTGGAGCGGCGCGACGGCGATCCCCGCGATGAACCACCCGCTGAGCGCGCTCGCGGCCAGCCCGATGAGCCCGGCGCTCAGAAGGATGCGGGTGAGCAAGGCGGTCTGGCGGACGTAAAACGCGTCGGTCGTGGTGACGATCAGCAGCGCTCCGGGATAGTCGGCGCTGGCGATCGGAACAGCGACCGCCACCACCCCTCCCCCCGCGAGCGGGTTGTCCGAATTTGATTCGTCGCTCACCTTCGTCCACAGCAGCGCGCGTCGATCCTGTGCGCGCAGCTCAAGCAGCCGGTGGGCCGCCTCGGGCCAGCGTGTCGACGGGCGGGCGATGCTGCGCCCCGAGTGGTCGATGACGTCGGCCTCGAGCCACGGGAATTGGATCACGTCCGCGTCCTGAGCGGCGATCGTGTCGAGCTCTTCGCCCAGGAAGTGCGCGGGCTGTTCTTCGAGCCGTTCGGCCATCATTTCTGCGTGTTCGAGCAGCCGCTGGCGGAACAGGCGCCCCGCCTCTGCCTGACGCAGCCACCAGAACGATGCGCCGGTGCCGAGCTGGATCAGCGCAAACACCGCGACGACCCAGACGGTCAGGCGGAGGCGCAGGGACCATTTCCGCCCTTCTCGCTCGCGCATCGAGTCCGGGCACATGGTTAGTCCAGGACCCCGAAGCGGTACCCGGCGCCCTTCACGGTATGGATCAGCTCACGCTCGTAACCACGGTCGATTTTCTTGCGCAGGCTGGAGACGTAGACGTCGATGACGTTGCTCCCGGGCTCGAGGTTGGTGTTCCACACCTTGTCGGTGATCTGCGCGCGGCTGAGCACGCGGTTCTCATTGCGCATGAGATACTCGAGGAGGGCGAACTCTTTGTTGGACAGCTCGACACTGTCGTTGTCGCGCGTTGCGCGTCTCGAGTACAGGTCGAGCTCCAGGCCCGAGCAGCGGAGCGTCCGCCCTTCGCTCGCCTCGCCCCGCCGGAGCAGGGCGCGAAGGCGAGCGAGGAGCTCTTCGAACTCGAAGGGTTTCGTGAGGTAGTCGTCCGCCCCCGCGTCGAGCCCGCTGACCTTGTCCTCGGTTCCGGACAACGCTGTCAGCATCAGCACGGGCGTCGAGACCGAGCGCCGGCGGAGGTTCCGACAGACCTCGACGCCGTCGCGATCGGGGAGCATGAGATCAAGCACGACGGCGTCGTACTCGCCGCTGACGGCTTGCTCCTCTCCTTCGAATCCCGTGTGACAGACGTCGGCGGCGTAGCCGTTGCCCTCGAGACCGCGCTGGATGCCCGCGGCCATCTTGGGGTTGTCCTCGATAATCAACACTTTCATATCCGGTAGTCCCCGAGTGATCTCGTCTTACGCGCCAGCTGCGAGAGCCAAAGCATACGCCCGGGGCCCCCGCGGGACACCCCGCCTGCCCAACGACGAGCGGGCAGCACAACCTGAAGAAAGATTCATACCAGAGTCACCCCCCTCTGAGGAGTCCGATCGATGCTGTGTTTCAACGAGGGAGGCGCCCGGCGTCGCCCTCTGCACGACACGACCAGAGCACGGCAACCAGACAACAAGGAGACCACGCCATGCACACCAAGACGACCAGCACTACCGAGCACGACACGTTCCGGGGGGCCTGCCGTCGCTCGCTCCGCCTGCTCGGCGCGGCGTCGGTCCTCGTCGGGGCGGTTTCGGTCTTCAGCCTCGGCGGCTGCAACACCCTCGAGGGCGCGGGCAAGGACATCGAGGCCGCCGGCGACGGCATCCAGGACGCCGCGAACGACTAACCCACCCCACGTTCGCAGGATGTGACGCTTTTCATACCGGCGTCACTCCCTTTTTACACGGGACAACGAACATCCCAATGCACCAACCGCGGGAGGCAGGCCGCCCGGCCCGCCCGTCTCGCAGAAGAAAGGATAGAACCATGTTGAGCTGGGCTCTTACGTTTTTCATCATCGCGATTATCGCAGCGGTCTTCGGTTTCGGGGGCATCGCTGCCGGCGCCGCCTCGATCGCCAAGATCCTCTTCGTCCTGTTCCTCATCCTCTTCCTGCTGTCGCTGATCTTCGGGCTCGCGCGGCGTGGGAAGACCACCGTCAACGTCTAACACGCTACGCGCCGCACCGGCGCTTACAGGAGATCCCACATGCACCGCAGCACCACCACACGCAGACGCGTCGCCGTTCTCAGCGGCATCCTCGCCTTCTCGCTCGCCCCCGCTCTTACGGGGTGCGACGACGGGGCGGAGGACGCCGTTGACGACGCCGGCGACGCCGTCGAGGAAGCCGTGGACGAGGTCGACGACGCGCTCGACTAAACCGCGCCGCCGCCCGCTCGCCGGGAAGGCGTTCACTCTCACCAACACCACACCAAAGGAGTGTGCACTCATGGAAACCACCGCGACACTGAACGATTCGACGATCTCCGGCCTCCAGGACCTCATCGAGGTCAACCTCGACAGCGGGAAGGGCTTTGAGACCGTCGCCGACAACATCGAAAACCGAGACATCGCCGCGTACTTCCGACGCTGCGGTCAGCGCCGCCAGGGCTTCGCGGGCGAGCTGCAGAGCTACGTCCGCGCCAACGGCGTCGAGCCGGAAGACTCCGGCACGATGAAGGGCAAGCTCCACCGCTGGTGGACCGATCTGCGCGGGACCGTGCAGTCGGGCGACGAGCACGCCATGCTCGCCGAGGCCGAACGCGGCGAGGACGTCATCAAGCACACGTACGAAGATGTCCTGAAGAACACGGCCGGGAGCCCGCTCAACGCGCTCCTGCAGCAGCAGTGGATCTCGGTGAAGCACGACCACGACACCATCCGCGACATGCGCGACGCGCGTGCCTGATCGCGAGATCCGCTCGCCGGGGCGGCGCACGACGCCGCCCGGCGCCATCTCAACGCGCCACGCCGCTCGACGAGCTTCCCTCCGGAGGCCCGCCGGGCGGTGTCCATAGGGCGCCCGCCCCTCTGCTCATCACGGGACGTTCCATGCTTGTTGTGATCATCATCGTGTCGCTCTGCATCATCGCGCTGCTGTTCGCGGTCATCGTGACACGAGCCGATCTGCGCCGCGAGCTCTCGGGTGAGAACCTAAAGCCCAACAAAGCCGCTCAACGCGACGACGCACGCCGCCAGCGCGATCGCGACGCGTCCTCAGCATCAGATTGAATCCGAACGATGCGGCACGCCGCTCATAAATGAATCGCAATTCACCGCGGGCTTATCGGGCGGTTACTCCGCGCTGCGATAACACACGTATCGAAGTGACCCATATCGATCGGCGCGTATGCCGATCGTCACTGCAACACTCATAAGGAGCGTACCTATGAAAACCACCGTTCTTACAACGTCTCTCTCGCTCTCGCTTCTCGCCGGCGCCGCCGTGCCCGCGGCACTCGCCCAGATGTCGCCCGCCGAGACCCGCGCCAGCGTTGACGCCCTCACACGCCTCAGCTTCGTCCAGGCAAGCGAGCTGATGGGCTCCAAGGTCCTGAACGTCAACGGCAAGGACATCGGCTCGGTCGACGATCTCGTTGTTGACCGCGGCTCGGGCCGTCTCACGCACGTGGTGATCCGCCACGGCGGCCTGCTCGGCTTCGGCGGCGACCGCATCGCGGCCCCTGTTGACGCGCTGACGCTCAGCCGCACGACGCCGCACGTCCGCGTGCACGCCAACATCACGCCCGAAACGATCAAGAACTTCGACCGCGTCGGCGGGAACTCGTGGTTCAACGTGGAGGACGACAACCACTGGCTCGACTCGATCGAGTCCGATCGCGAGCACCGGCTGACGGACGCGCAGCGTCACGACCGCCACGCCGACACCGTCAAGAACGGGACGCCCGCGATGATCCGCGGCACGATCGTCGGCGTCGAGCGATTCGACGCCAACCGCGGTCACGAGCACGTCGCCGTGAAGGTGAAGACCGAGAGCGGGGCGACCGAACGCATCGTCTTCGGCCCCGCGTGGTTCGTTATGAGCCAGACCGCCACGCCGATGCGCGGCGAGACGATCGCGGTCTCTGCCGTGAAGATCCCCCGCGACAGCGCCGGGAGCATGGTCGCTCGCTCGTACACCATCGCGGGCACGCAGGGCGTGCTGCGCGACGCCAACGGCGCGCCGCACTGGGACGCCGAGCGCCGCAGCGGAACCGATATGTCCTCGGCCCGCTCCTCGGTCCTGCTCTCTGACATCATCGGGTCCGACGCGACAGCGCGTCGCAAGGACGCCGGCTCGATCGAGGGCGCCATCATCGAACTCAACAGCCAGCGCGTCGCCATGCTGACGCTGGACCCCGATGAGAACTTCCTCGGTATCGGTGACGACATCAAGTGCGTCCCGTGGAGCGTCGCCGGCTTCGGCAGCGAGAACGTCTCGATCGACGCGGACTACGACATGCTCGTCGCGTCCGAGTACACGCCGAAGCGAGTGATTGTCCTGACGCGCGGGGACCAGCTCGAGCCGGTCTTCGCCGCCTACGACGTCGAGCCGGTCGCGTTCGAACGGACGAGCACGAAGAAGATCGAGCGCCCGGTCAGCTGGCTTTCTGACGACGCCTCCAAGCGCTGGACGAAGGCGTACCGCAACGGCGACGACTTCTCTCTTACGGGCGAGGTCCAGAGCCTCTCGACGATGTCGTTCAAGACCGGGGACGCGCCCATGCGCACCCTGAAGCTCAAGACGAGCGATGGGACGAAGACGATCGTGCTCGGCCCGGAACGCTTCATCGAGAGCCAGCCGTGGACGCTCGGCAAGGGGACCACGGTCACCGTGAAGGGCAAGACCGTGACCTTCGATGACGAGGTCTGCCACATGGCCTCCTCGATCGATATGCCCTCGACCAGCAGCGTCACGCTGTGGACGGACGGTTCGCCCCGCTGGCTGAAGAAGTAAACTCAGCACGCGATCGCACAGGGCCCGCGCGGGAGCAACACCCGCGCGGGCTTTTTTCAGCCACCGCCGACCCACCACCTGTGAGAGCCCCCGTGCCAAGCGCCTTCGATGCCGCAGCAACCTGGACGCTGGGGATCGCGTGCGCGGCGCTGACCGCCGCCACGCTGCTCCCTCTCTCCCGTCGCGGCTCGTGGTGGATACGCATCTTCGACTTCCCCAAGCTGCAACTCGCCGCCGTGGCCGCGACACTCGCGCTGGCAGCCGCTGCGCTGGGCGCACGCCACGACTGGACCGCTCTCGACGCCGCCCTCGTCAGCGTTCTTACACTCGTCACATTCTGGAACGCCGGGCACATGCTCCCGTTCACGCTCCTCTGGCGTGCCGAAACGCCCGCGTCCCAGCCCCCTTATCACGCAGACGACCTCACCCTGATGATCGCGAACGTGCGTGTGGACAATGACGCCCACGCCAACGTCGAACGGACGATCCGCGAGATCAATCCTGATCTCCTCCTCGTGATCGAGCTCGACGAGCGCTGGGCCCGCTCGCTCGCGAGCGTTGCGAGCGACTACCCGCACCGCGTTGATGTGCCGCAACCCGACGGCCTCGGGCTCGCGCTCTGGTCGAAGGCCCCGCTCAGCAACGCGCGCGTACGCCACCTGATTTCTGAAAAACGCCCGTCGATCTGGGCGACCGTCGCCACTCCCGGCGGCGTCCCGCTGCGGTTTGTCGGCGTGCACCCCACGCCCCCGGGGCTTGACGACGACACCGGCCCAGGGCGGCGCGACAGCCGCGTGCGCGACGCCGAGCTGGTGCTCCTCGCCGACGAGGTCGCCGCGGACAGCGACGCCGCGTGGATGATCGCCGGGGATTTCAACGACGTGGCGTGGTCGCACACGACGCGCCTCTTCAAACGCCTCAGCGGGTTGCTCGACCCGCGCGTCGGGCGACGTCTGCTCACCACGTACCACGCCAAACGCCCGCTCCTGCGCTTCCCGGTTGACCACGTGTTTCTCTCCGGCGCCATCTCGCTCGGGGACCTCTCCCGCGCGCGCCTCCATGGCTCTGATCATTTCGCGATCGTCGTGCGTTTCCGCGTCGCCCACTCCGCGAGCCCGTCGCCAACCCCGTCGAGCGACGACCGCGAGGAGAAGAACGAGGTCGTGAAAGAGGGTGTGGAGGACGCGAAGGCGAGAGACCTCGACGCACGCTCCGTGCATACGAGCTCGTAACTGCGCGGTTCCACTACGCAGCGCCCCCGTCCGATGATCCCGTGTCCGGCTCGCGCTCCATCTCGGCTTTCATGCCGAAGACGAGCGCGTACCCCGCGGGGACGACGATGAGGTTCAGGAACGTCGACGTCAGCAGGCCGCCCAGCGTCACGATCGCGAGCGGCGCCAGGAGCTCGCTGCCCGGCCGCCCCGACGCGAGCGCCAGGGGAGCCAACCCGAGTGCAGCCGAGATCGCGGTCATCAGGATCGGGACCAGCCGCTCGACCGACCCCTGCACCACCGCGTCGGCGAGCGGGACGCCCTCGGTTTGGATCAGGTGGTTGTAGTGGTTGATCAGCAGGATCCCGTTGCGCACCGCGATGCCAAAGAGCGTGATGAAGCCCACCATGCTCGCGATCGAGATGATCGGTGCGACGTACGCGCCTCCCAGCCCCGCCAGCGCGAGCGTGTTCGTCAGCGGGTTCCCCTCGGTGAGGTAGATCGCCACGATCCCCCCGATGAGCGCGAGCGGCATGTTGATCATCACGAGCGCCGCCGCGCGAAGTGTTCCCGTTGAGATCTGAAGCAGCATGAGCATGAGGACCGCCACCACGAGCCCCGCGACGCCGATCGTCCGCGACGCCGACCGCTGGGCCTCGAACTGCCCGCCGTAGGACACCGTCATCCTTGCCTCTTCGACTATCGGGTCCACGCGTGCCCGCACGTCCTCGACCAGATCGCCGAGGTTGGCGCCCTCCGCCACGTTCAGCGAGACCACCGCTTTGCGCTGCGCGTTCTCGCGTGTGATGAGGTTGCTCGACCGCTCCGGCCCGATATCCGCGACATCGCTCAGACGCACCGTCGCGCCCCCGCTCCCGCGCAGCAACAGGTCGCGCACATCGCGGATCGATTCGCGTTCTTCCGGCGCAAGTCGCACGACAAGATCGTACTGACGCACCCCCTGCTTCACGGTGTCCACCACCTCCCCGTAGATCGCGTCGCGCACCTGCTCGGCCGCATCGGCGGGGCTCAGGCCGGCCGCCGCGAGCTCCGCGTGGCGGTACCGGATCGGGAGCGACGTGATCATCACCTCTCGGTTCGCGTTCACGTCGCGCGCGCCGGGGAGTTCGCGCAGCTCGTGCTCGATCTCTTTCGCGACGCGGCGGAGCTCGGCGAGATCCTCGCCGAAGACATTGATAGCGATAGCCGCCGGGGTCCCCGAGAGCACGTGGCTCAGGCGGTGCTCGATCGGCTGCCCGACCATCGTGGTAATGCCGGGGATGGACGCGAGCACGCGGTCGATACCGTCTCGCACCTCGCGCCGATCGCGCCCGGGCAGGACCGTGACCTCGATCTCCGAGTTGCTCACGGGCTCGGCGTGCTCGTCGCGCTCGGCGCGACCGGTGCGCCGCGACACCGATCGCACCCCGTCGATCGCCACCAGCTGGCGTTCCACCTCTGTTGCGAGACGATCGCTCTCAACGATCGACGTACCCGGCGGCGCGAGCAGGAACAGCGTGTAGGTCCCTTCGTTAAAGGAAGGCAGGAACGACGTCCCGAACGTGCTCGCGAGCAGCAACGCCCCGAGCGTCGCGACCCCGGCCGCCCCGAGCACCCACCCCTTCAGGCGCAGCGCCGTCCGGAGCGTCGGGGTGTACCAGCGTTTGAGCGCGCGCACCAGCGCGCCGTCGCCGCTCTCGTGCCCCCCTCGCCCTTCACCCGCCAGCAGGAACCGGCACATCGCGGGAACCACCGTCAGCGCCACCACGAGCGAGGCGAGGATCGACACCATGTACGTGAGCGCCAGCGGCTGGAAGAAGCGTCCCTCGAGCCCTTGAAGGAAGAGCAACGGCACGAACACCATGACGATGATGACCGTCGCGAACACCATGGCCGGGCGGATCTCGTTGCTGGCGTCAAAGACCACTTCGACCGCCGAGCGGCGCTCGCCGGGCGCCCGCGCGTGGTTCTGCTTGAGCCTGCGGAACACGTTCTCCACGTCGATGATCGCGTCGTCGACGAGCACGCCGATCGCGACCGTGAGCCCGCCCAGCGTCATGACGTTCAGCCCGAGATCGAGCCCTTCCATCATGAGCAGACCAACCGCGAGCGAGATCGGGATCGCCGTCAGCGTGATGAGCGTCGTCCGCACGTTCATCAGGAAGAGCACCAGGACCGCGAGCACGATGACCACCGCTTCGATCAGCACCTTCGTCACGTTGTGCACCGCGCGGTTGATGAAGTGCGACTGACGGACCACGTCCCGGTTGAGCACCACGCCGCTGGGGAGCGTGGGCTCGATCTGATCAAAGAGCGCGTCGAGCTGGCGGGTCAGGGCGAGCGTGTTGGTCCCGGGCGATTTCTGGATCGAGAGCACCACCGCGGGGCGCCCGCCCTCTGACGCCGTGCCGCGCTTCAGCGCCGGCCCCATGCACACGTCAGCCACCTGACCGATCGTGACAGGCACGCCGTCGTGGTGGCGGATGATCGTCCCCGCGATGTCCTCGGGACGCGTCACGCGGCTCTGCTGACGGATAGGGATCTCGTAGTTGTCTACGTCAACGAGGTACCCGCCGCTCGCGGTGCTATGCGCCCCGCCGGCGGCTTGCACCACGTCGCCGATCGTCAGCCCGTAGAGGCGCAGGCGTTCCTGATCGACGTTGACCTGGTACTCGGGCAACTCGCCGCCGATCGCCACGCTCTGCGCGACGCCCGGCACCGCGAGGATCTTGTTGCGCAGCTCGAACTCCGCGTACGAGCGCAGCTCCATCGGGCCGACCGACCCGTCGGGCGACGCGAGAGAGATCAGCATGATCTCGCCGGCGATGGACGTGATCGGCGTGATGAAGGGCTCAACGTCGTCGGGCAGATTCTCACGCGCGACGACCAGACGTTCCGCGACGAGCTGGCGCGCGTCGTAGAGGTTGGCCCCCCACTCGAGATCCACCCACACGATGCCCAGCCCGATCGCGCTGGCGCTGCGCACGCGACGCACGCCCGACATGCCGTTGACCGCGGTCTCGATCGGGAACGTGACGTACTGCTCGACCTCGTCGGCCGCGAGACCGCCCGACTCGGCCATGATCGTCACGGTCGGCGCGTTGAGCTCCGGGAACACGTCCACACTCATGGATGGCAGGCGGTACGCGGCGTACCCGACGACAAGCACCGCCGCGATCAGCACAAGGGACGAATACTGCAGCGAGAATCGGATGACAGCTCTGAGCACGGCTTAGTCCTCCCCGTCGTGGAAGGTGCCGTCGGGGTGGAAGTGCCCGCCCCGTTGTGCTGAACCGCTCGTCCCGAGCATCAGCTGGAACGCGCCGTCGAGCACCACCTCGTCGCCCACGCCCACGCCGTTGAGCACCTCGACCCAGCGCCCGTCGTCGGCCCCGAAGGTGGCGACGGTGCGGATCACCGCGTCCGGGTCGTCGGGCGCGCGCTTGAAGATGATCGGAGTCAGCCCGTCGCGCTGGACCGCCGCGAGCGGGATCGCCGGCACGGCGTCAACGGTCGAGTCGGTCACCACCTCGAGCTGCGCCGACACCCCGGCCCGCGCCCACTCGCTCAGTGATGACGGGACCACGTAGAGCTCGAGCGTCCGGTCGTTCGCGTTCGCCGTGAGCCCGAGCGCGATGCTCCCGGACATCGTGTCCTGGAGCGGAACCGCGCTCCCCGCGGCCGTCGGCGTGGGCGGGACGATCCGCCCCTCCAGCCCCTCTCGCAAAACGCCCAGATCGCTCTGGAGCGCCGACGCGCGGAACCGCAGCCGGTCGGGGTGCACGACGGTCAGCACCGAGGTCTCCTGCGTCGCCCACGCCCCGTTCGTCAGGCCGATCATCTCAACGACCCCGGGTTCTTCGGCGCGCACAACGATGTCCCCCATACTCCGCCAGCGCGGACGCGGCCCGCTGGGCGTGTCCGTCTCGACCACGAGCGCATCGACGGGTTCGAGCACGAGCGAGGACAGGGTGTCGAGCAGAAGGTCGCGCCCGGCGCGCGCCGCAGTGAGCCCCGCCCGCGTCTCGGACTCGTCCGCGCCGAGCTCCGCTTCCTTCTCGAGCACCTCCGCGAGATCCGCCTCGGCCGTCGAGACTCTGTCGCGCGCTTCGATGAGCTCGCGCAGCCTGCCGCCGCCGGCCTCGGCCACCCCTTCGAGCTGCTCCACGCGTTCATGACGGATCGCGATGATCTGCTGGAGCTGGTCCTCGTGCGCACGGTGCGCCTCGCGGAGCGGTCCGAAACTGTCCAGACGAGTCTGCAGACGCTGGATCGAGGACTCCGCGAGCGTCAGCTCCTGCTGGAGCTCGCGCCACGCGGGCGAGTCGATGCGGTAGAGCGGCGTCCCCGCACCGACACGATCGAACTGATCCACGAGCAGCTCGACGCGCCCGGGGAGCATCGTCCGGTACTCCCGGCGAGCCGTCGGCAGGTACTCGAACCGCCCGGGCGCGCGCAGCGTTTGCTCGATGCGCCGCAGCTCGACGCCGACGAACGTGATGCCCAGGTTGGAGCGCACGGTGGCGGGGATCTCGACGCGGTCGGTGTCCGCGTCGTCGTGTTCGTCGTGTTCCTGCGCCGCCGAATCGGGGCGCCCGCTGTCCCCGCAGCCCGGCAGCACCACGATGGCGAGGAGCGCGCAGACGAAGAGAGATCGCAGTGTGGAGGTGTTCATCGGTCGTCTCCCGCCGTGGCGGCTGGGGTGGTGGTGTCTGGTTCATCGCTGTCGATCGGGGCCGGCGCGAGCGGTGCGTCGGGGCCCAGGAGCCTCGCGATCTCGATCTCGGCCTCGCGTTCGCGCAGACGAAGCCCAAGCAGGCGCGAGCCCGCGGAGTACCGGCGCGTAACGGAATCGAGCAGCAAGAGGGTGTCCACCTCCCCGAGTTCGATGAGGCGTTCGATCTCTCGCGCCTGCTCGTCGAGCACCGGAACGATCTCCGCCTCAAACGTCGCGCGCTGATCTCGGACAGCCCGCAGCTCGTTCCTCGCGTGCGAGAGCTCAAGCGTCAGCCGATCAAACGTGGTCTCGGCGACCGCACGGGTGATCTCCCGCTGCGCCCCGGCCTCAGCGATCCCTCGCCGATTCGCGTTGAAAACAGGGAGCGGGAACGACGCACCAAGCAGCAGACGGTCGTCGTCGTCCTCGCTGCCGTACCCGCCGCCGATCGTGATATCGGGGTACTGCTCGCGCACCTCGAGGCGCAGCGATTCCTCCGCAACACGGTGCTCGGCGCGCCGGACCGCGAGAGCCGTGTTCGCCCGGATCAACCGATCGCTGTCGTTCTCGTCTACCGCGACGCCCCATGGCGCGAGGCCCGGTATCAACGCGACGTCAGCATCAGACGCCACGCCCATGAGCCCCAGCACCGCGAGTCGCGCCCGCTCGACCGAGAGCGCCTCTTCCGCGACGTCGGCGCGGCGCTCGAGCACGTCCGCACGGATCAGCCTCGCTTCGACGCGTGAGAGCTCACCGGCCGATTCGAGCTCGTCCGTGATGGTCGCGATGCGCTCCGTTTGCTCCACCACGCCGCGCAGCAGCGCGAGGCGCGCCTCAGACACGCTCCATGCCGCCCACGCACGGCGCAACGCGGCTCGGGTCTCCCATTCCGCGTCAACGACACGCAGCCGCTCCGCCTCGTACGCGGCGCCGGCGCGGTCCTTCTCGACGCCCAGCCGGCCCGAGACCGGGATCGTCAGCGCGAGCGTGAGACCGAACTCGAAGGGCTCCGACCCGGAAAGGATCTCCGCCCCGTCGAAGCCGAACTCGGGGTCTTCCCACAACCCCGCGGTCTCGTAGCTCGCCAGCGCCGCCCCGGCGCCGAGGCGCGCCAAGCGCAGCCGGGGGTTGTAGAACAGCGCGAGCGCCTCCCCCTCAGCGTGCGTGAGCCCGTCGCTAGGGTCGAACCGGTCGGGTACGTCCCCGTCCAGCCGCCCCATGAACCGCGACACGGGTTCGAACGACGTCAGCCGACTCGCGACCTCGCCCCGGTACGTTTCCAGCTCGAGCGGGGCCGGCGTGTACGCCTGACACCCCGCGAGCAGCCCGATCAGCGCGGCCGGGCCGAGCCCGTGCCGCATCGCCCAGCGCACGCGCGGGCGTTCGGTAGCTTGCATCTTGGATCACTCCTGTCTGAATCCACAACGAACCACACCGGGCGCGCAGAGCGTCCGGGGAACGGAACACGGGTCAGACAGGTTTCAGAGAAGCAAACGCGTCGACGACACCAGCGCCAAGCGCTGCGCGCCGGCCGGGTCGAACCACGCCGGGGTCGGGGGGCCGGTCCAGGAGACCGACGCGCCCATCGTCGTCACGACCCAAGCGTCAACCTGCGCAAGCTCGAACGACGGCGCGGGGCACTCGTCGGTGCGCGGCAGCGAGCTGAACTCGCTGACCGAAAACTCGGCGTCAACGCAATCGCAGTCTTCAGCGCTCGCAGGGTCCGCAGCGGGAAGGATCCGCCCGGCGCCGTGCTCGCACACGCGCTCGCACGACGCCACGTCCTCGGCCGGCAGATGCTCGTGCCCTCCGCCCAAACACAGCACGCCGACCCCGCCAACGCCGCCATAAACAGCGTGGAGCGCGATAAGCAGGCACAGGGCAAGATGGGCGTAACGCCGGGGCATGGTTCTGGACTCTATACCACGCGCCGCCGCCGTGGCAATCCCAAAGCCGAGATGTCCCCTAGTCGCACGACGCGCTCCACGACGCCAGCACGACCGCGAGATCGCTGCTGTCGGTGAAGTTATCGCCGGTCAGGTCCGCCCCCGGGGTCTCCCATGCCGCCAGCACGATCGCGAGATCCTTGCTGTCCACACAGCCGTCGCCGCTGAGATCCCCAGGGATCCCCCCGGTCACGCTGAGGACGATGTCATTGGCCCCGTAGGAGAGCTCCCACCCGATCCCCGGGAAGTCGGGGAAGTTCACGTCCGTAAACGCGCCGGTCACGCCGCCGGCCGCGCTGACGATCGTGAACGCGTCGCTGGGACGAGGCTCGTAGCTTCCGGGGATGACGTTGACCGTCAGCTCGCCCGCGACGTGCACGCCCGCGTTGCTCGTGACGCGATCCGTGCCCTGCGCCCCCGCGAGGTCGATCGTCGTCTCGCTGCCGAAGCCGAGCTGGACGTCGCCGTCAAAGTGCGCCAGCCCGGCGTCGGACTCGAAGCCGGGGTTGAACCCGCCCTCGAGGATCACCGTCCCGCCCGCGCCGCCGGCGCCGAGGACGCCGTTGCCCGAGAGCGAACCGAACACGACCAGCGTCGAGTCGCCCGAGAGCCCGATGATCGACTGGTTCACCACATTGCCCTCGAAGACGACGCTCGACCCGCCCGTGATGGAGATCCGCCCCTGCGGGTTGAAGCCGCCCGCGCCGTTGTTCAGCCCGCGGTTGGTGATCGCCCCGCTGATCGTCGCCGAGGCGAACGCGATGTTCACGTCCCCGCGGTTGCTGAGTCGCGTCCCCGTCGAGATCTCCCCCGCCCCGCGGATGAAGATGTCGCCCGACGCGCTGTTGCTCAGCTCGCCGGTCACGCTCAGCGCCCCCGGCTGCTTGAAGGGGGTCAGCGTCTGCAGCACGATCTCCGCGTTGTTGGTCAGACCGTCCTCCGCGGACACCATGAGCCCCGTCGGGTCGATCGTCCCGTCGTTGATGATGCTCCCGCCGGCCGCGAGCGTGCCGCCGCCCGCGATGATCGCAGACGACGGGATCACCATGTCGTTCGGCACGCTGATGAACGACGTCGGTTGCATCTCAAGAGTGGTCTGCCCGATCCCGGCGCCGATGCGGAACTCGTCGGCAACAACAGCGCCCGTCGGTCCGCTGACCGTCACCCCGACCGCCGGCTCGATCACGACGGTGCCGCGCAGCGGGACCCGCCCCCCGCGCCAGTTGGACGCGTCGTCGAACGCGCCGCCCGCGTGAGTGTCCCACACGTTCGCGAGGCGCCCGAAGATGACGTACGTCTCACCCACATTACCTGTGCTGTTGTGATCCGCGAAGTGGGCCGTTGTGAGGACGTCGTCGATCCCGTCTCCGTTGATGTCGCCCGCGCCGTGCACCGTGATCCCGCTGTAATCGCTTGAGCTCCGACCCTGAAGGACAAACCCGTTGATCCCGTTGATCTGCGAGACCGGGAACACACCGTTGGGCCCAACGCTCGGTCCGCCGAACAGGATGTACGTCTCACCCGCGCTCGACTGCCCTTTGGGATCGGCGTACGGCGCCGACACGATCACGTCGTCGAAGCCGTCGCCGTCGATATCGCCGGCCGCCCCGACACCGATCCCGATGCGGTCGAGGTCGCCGTTGCCGTAGATGCGGAACCCGTTGGACCCATCGAGTTCGGAAAGACGAAAAGACCCTCCGCCTGCGATCCCGAGCGCGCCGTAGACAACGTACGCCTCGCCAGCCGCGCCCATCCCGAATGTCGGCGCACGCTCGGCCCCGATGACGAGATCGCCGATCCCGTCACCGTTCACGTCGCCCGCGGAAGAAACCAACCTCCCGCAATCGCCGTTCTCGAGAAACCCGTCGATCCGAAACCCGTTTGAGCCATCCAACGCACCATTAAACTGGAGATCAAGGACGGAATCGTTCGGGAGCGAGGCGCCCCCAAACACCACATACGCCTTCCCCGCGCCCGTCGCCTCAAACGTGTCCGCGTCATTCGCCCCGACGATCACATCCTCCACACCGTCCCCGTTCACGTCGCCCGCCCCCCCCACGCTCATGCCGAAACGATCCAACGAGACCCCCCCGACAATCGTGAACCCGTTCACGCCGTTCAGGCCCGAAAGCCTGAACACGCCGTCGGAACCAACGCCAGCGCCGCCGTACACCACGTAGCTCTCGCCCGCGTTGGTGCGCCCGAACGGGTCCGCTTCATCCGCGCCGATGACCAGATCGGCTGCACCGTCGTTGTTGAGATCGCCCGCGCCGTCCGCGGCCTCACCCGTCATATAGCCATTCGCGACGCCCTGAAGAACGAAGCCGTTGGCGCCATTGAGCGATGAGAGCTCCAGCGCCCCGCCCGAGCCGACGCTCGCGCCGCCGTACACCACGTAGGCGGCGCCGGTGGCCGTACCGTTCGGTCTCGCACCGCGCGCCCCGATGATCACATCGTCAATACCGTCAGTGTTCACATCGCCGGCGAAGGCAATCCACTTCCCGGCCCCATCGCTGCTAGCCACGCCGCGGATCACCAAACCGGTGGTGCTGTTCAGGTCCGCCAGGCTAATCTCGCCGCCCGGGCCAACCCCAGGGCCGCCGTAGACGACGTACGCTTCGCCAGCATCCGTCCGCCCGCCAGGGTTCGCGGAATACGCCCCGATAAGCAAGTCATCGAAACCGTCGCCGTTGAAGTCGCCCCCCCCGCTCGACGGGCGCCCGGAGATATCGCTCCCGTTGATCCCGCGCACAACGAACCCGTTCTCGCCGTTGAGCCCGGCGAGGTTGAGCGAAACCCCATACGTCCCCGCACCGAGCGAGACGCTCGTTCCGGCGAGTGTTGAAAGGACAGCAGCGATAACCGGCACGTGACGATGTGACATCGAGGTCTCCTCATTCATCCAGTGCGCACTGTATGCGATCCCCCCTAGAACACGATGACGTTTTTCATGTATCGCCCCCACCGCTGGACGCAGACGAGGTAGCTTGGACGGATGCCTACGACACCCCAACCCGCGCTCGCCCTGACGTCCTCCCGAGACCTCGTGTCCTGGATGGCCCGAGAACACGCGAGCCTCGCCTTCACCACCTACCAAGCCGGCAAGATGTTCATGGTGGGGCTCCAGCCCGACGGCAAGCTGTCCGTCTTCGAGCGCACGTTCAACCGCTGCATGGGCCTCCACGCCAGCGCCGACGCCCAGACACTCTGGATGACCTCCCTCTACCAGCTCTGGCGCTTCGAGAACTACGTCCCAGCCGGGGGCTCCACGCCCGACGGCTACGACCGCCTCTACGTCCCCACCGTCGGGCACACCACGGGCGACGTGGACATCCACGACGTTCACACGCGCGCCGACGGCTCCCCCGTCTTCGTCGCCACCCTCTTCAACTGCCTCGCGACCGTCGGCGCCGACCGCAGCATCGTCCCGATCTGGAAGCCGTCCTTTGTCACAGGCCTCGTCGCCGAGGACCGCTGCCACCTCAACGGCCTCGCCGTCGACCCCGCGACCAACGAACCCGCCTACGTCACGATGGTCTCGCGTTCCGACGTCAGCGACGGGTGGCGCGACCGGCGCGACGCCGGGGGGATCCTCATGGACGTGCGCACCAACGAGGTCGTCTGCGAGGGGCTCACGATGCCCCACTCGCCACGGATCCACCCCGACCACCCCGGCAAGGTCTGGCTGCTCAACGCCGGAACGGGATTCTTCGGGTACGTGGACGCCGCGGCCGCCGACGGCGTCTTCCACGAGGTCGCGTTCTGCCCCGGCTTCCTGCGCGGCCTGACCTTCGTCGGGAACACCGCGATCATCGGGCTCAGCACCGGGCGCGAGAACCGCACCTTCACGGGGCTCCCCCTCGACGACAACCTCGCCTCCCGGGACGCCGAACCGCGCTGCGCGCTCCACTTCGTGAACATCGAGACCGGCGCCACGGACAACTGGCTCCGCATCGAGGGCGTCGTCAAGGAGCTCTACGACGTCGTGGCGCTCCGCGGCGTCGTGCGCCCGAAGCTCCTCGGCTTCAAGACCGACGAGATCAGCCGCATGCTGCGCGTCGACGACGCCGCGCTCCAGGACCGCCTCTGACCCCGCGCACAAAGCACCCCCGGCGTGCGCTGGCGCGCCGGGGGTGCTCGGTATACAGAACGCGGGGCCGTCCCCGCGCGTGTGGGTGATTCAGCGACGGCGGCGCACCGCCACGAGTCCGCCGAGCCCGAGGAGGGCCGCTGACCCGGGGGCGGGGATGGCGCCGGGGCTGCCGATCAGGGCGAACTCACCGGAATCGCCAGCAAAGGCAACGCCCTGAAAGGCGCCGTTCACCCCGAGCACGGAAACCGTGTCCAGGGAGTCCGCGTCGCCGGACCAGGTCCAGGTGCTGCCGGCGATGCCGCCGTTGTCGCTGCCGAGGTAGCTGGTCGAATCGATCACGCTCGCGCCGGCGGTGTTCCCGTCGAAGAGGTAGACGTCCTCGCCGCCCTGCCCGAGCCCGGGGGCATCGTTGAGCAGGGAACCGATCTGCACGCCAACGAGGTTGCTCGCCCCCCACGCCGCGATGAACTCGTCCACGTCAACCGTGTCCGTGCTCAGCACGATGACGACCGACTCGCCGACGCCGATGCTCGAGACGCCCGTGAGCCGGGCGTCCACCGTCGGGTCGGCCGAACCGTCGTCGAAGAAGAGATCGCCGTCGACGCCGAAGTCGTACGACACATCGCCGAAGTTCGTGATCTCGATCCAGTCGGCCGTGGCGTCCTCGCCGGGAGCGCCCTCGTACACCTCGGTGATCTGCAGGTGAAACGCGGCGGACGCGACGCCGGCGAGCGCAAACGCGCCGCCGATGGTGATGAAGTTACGCATGGTCTTCTCTCCTGAATAATGACGTTCCGGCAAGCGGTTCCTCCGCTCACCGGCGGGAACGGTACGCGGACTCGCTGCGAAACTGGGGGGCCTCAGAACGGTCACACCAAGTCTTGAACGCGCGCTAACGCGTCGCTCACCCAACCGTCCCACGACGCGAGAAGCACCGCGAGATCGCCCGAGTCCACGACCCCATCGTTGTTCACGTCGACGAGAGGGCTCGTCCCGCCCCACGCCGCGAGCAGGATCGCCAGGTCGCCCGAGCCGACAACCCCGTCGTTGTCCATGTCCGGCGCCACACCGAACCCGAGCAGCGTCCGCAACGCGTTCACATCGGCAAGCGTCACCACATCCGCGTTTACCGCACCCATCGGCCCGTCGTCGCTGACAAGCACGCTCGCCGCGAGATACCCGTTGAGCGCGCGCCCCTCGAATACGAACGCGTCGTACATGAAGTCATCGCCCGGATCATCGGGCGTGCTGTTGGTGTTCAGTCGCATCTCGCGATCCTCGAGCGTCGCGCCGCTCTCGTGCCAGTCGCGGGCGATGCCGTAATCCGCCGCGTCCACAACCCCGTCGAAGTTCACGTCGCCCGTCACGAAGCGGAACTGCGCGACCCCGGCGCTGGGCGCGTCGTTGAAATCACCGGGCGTGAAGCCAAACCCGGCCACATCGATATCGTCGAACAGGAACGCCCCGCCCGGGTCCGGGTTGCCCATCTCGTCGTACGGCGCGCCTGCGGGATCGGTCGGAGCGCCCACGCGAGCGGGGTCGTAGAGCATCTCCAGGGACGTCGTCTCGCCGGAACCGTTGATGTTCGCGACGACCGTCAGCCCCTCGCCGTACACCCATTCCTCATCGCCCGAGCGCGTGAACGTCGCGAGGCCGTCGCTGTTGAGCCGGTGCCCGCGCATCGGGTTGGCGCCGTAGTACGCCACGCGGCTCACACCGTCGGGGTTGAACCCCACGGTCTCGGAGATCTCCTGATCGGACGAGCGCGTGTACTCCTTGCCGCCCTCGTTCGACCACGCCACGTCGTCAACGATCTGCATCGGGTCGACCGCCTCGAAGCCCTGGATCTCAAAGTCGAGCCGGCTGTTGAAGTCGGCGTCCGGGTTCGGCTCCTTGCGCATCGCGTAGCGCGTTCCAGTGAAGTACGTCGCGCTGCCGTCGTACAGGCTGCCGCTCATAGCGTCGTTGACGTAGTACGGGCGAGCGCGCACAAGCACGTAGGTCGAGGACCCGTCGTTCCCGAGCTTCCCCGCCGTGTCCGACGTCGGGATGTGGTGCATCGTCTCGGTCCACCCCGACGCGTTCGCGCCGCTCGGCCCGAACGGCCCCTCCACGAACACGCCGACCTCGTTGAAGCCGTCGATGTTCTGGTACAGCACCAGAAACCCGTTGGCGCCGATCGACAGCCCGTCGAGCGTGAACGCCTCGTCGATCTCAGGAACCTCGTTGGGCACGCCGTCGCCGTCGGGGTCCATGCCGCCCTTGATGAGCGCCACCGCGTAGCCGGTCAGGTCCATGCCCGGATGACCGTAGAGCTCGATGAACTCCCAGAACTCATCGTCGCCGCCCGAGGGGTTCTCGTACACCTCGCTGATGACAACCTGCGCGCACGCCGCGCCGCTGAACACCGCGAGCGCGGCGGCCGAAACGAACTGCTTGAACATGATCTCTCTCCTCGTTGAAACGCGGCATCGCCGCGTGGTCGGTGGTGTGTCCGCTAGAAGTCGAGCCCGTTCGCGCCAACCCACCCGCCGAAGACGATCCCCTCAAGGTCGTGGTAGCGGATGGTCAGCCAGCCGTTGTGCTCGATGTCGTCGTCGTGTCCGAACTCGCCGTCCCAGCGCTGCTCCTTCACCGCCGCGACGTGCCCGTCGGCGAACCCGAGCAAGCCCACCTCGCGAAGATGGTCCACGTTGTTCGCCGAGACGTTGGTGTTGTGGCGCCGCCCCGCGCGCACGCCGTGCGCCGGGCCGAAGTCAGAGAAGTCCTGACGCCCCACGATCCTCGGGGACACGGGGCCGTTGACAGGCTGCGCCCGCGCGGTGGAGTGACCGTCGCTCGTGGACTTCGTCACGCGGACCGACTGCCCCATGAAGTTGATCGTCTCCGTGCTGTCGGTCGCCCCGTCGCCGAAGAGCAACAAGCGCGAGGGGTTCACTCCGCCTGAGATCGCCGAGTCGCGCAGCGGCCCGTACGTGTTCGCTGGGTCTTTTTTGTCGCGCGTACGATCGGACCACGGGTGCTTCATCCGCGTGTAGCCCATGTGCCACGACTGCGCGTAGTTCGTGTTGAAGCCGCGCTGGTAGAGGTCCTGAAACTCGGCGCGCGTGAACGACTTGAAGACGTCCGACCTCACGTCCGATCGTGAATCGTCCGGGTACCCGAACCGGTCCGCCGAGAGCGTTTGGCAGTGCTGCGCCGGGTTCCCGGGGCACAGGAGCTCACCGGGGACCGCGTATTCACCGTTGATGAAGTCCGCGACCCACCCGGTGGTGTCGATCGGACCGAGCCCCTTCCCGACGCGGTTATCGAAGATGCCCGTGCAGAACAGCCCGCGGTGGTCCGACGCGTGCGACAGCCCCGCGAGCGTGAGCTGCTTGAGATTCGACCCGCACTTCGCCTTGCCCGCAGAATCGCGCGCCGAGCCCAGCGCGGGGAGCAGCAGCCCGATGAGCACCGCTATGATCGCGATCACCGCGAGCAATTCGATAAGCGTGAACGCCCGAGGAGCCGACGGGCACGGTGTCGTTGTGTGACGCGTCTCTTGCATGCGCGCCGAAAGTAAAGCCCTCGTGAGCGTTCGCACCGACGCGAGCGACCCGATTCACCGAGTTAAAGAAATCCTCACCGGCCCTTTGCGCAGCCTCAACGCGGCGCGCCGTCGCCAGCGAAATCCACCTCGTACACGACCATCTCGCCCGAACCTTCGTACGCCACAAGCAACAGCGGAACTCCAAACGGCGAGTCCGCAGCATCGACAAACGCCAGCCCTTCCGGCGCGTACCGCCCGTGCGCGGCCGACGGGTGCAACCCCAGAAGCGCCGGGCGAGCGGGGTCGCTCAGATCAACCATCGCGATCGCCCCCGGCCGTTCGAGCCCCACGAACGCCACGCGTCGTCCGCCAACGCTCCCGATCGTGACGCCCTCGGGCTCGGGCCCGCGATCGTCCGAACGGGAATCCGCCTCAAGCGTTGCCCCACCGGTCGCGTTGTACAGCTCCGTGTGCACGCTCATCGCGGTCTCAAACATCGACCCCGTGTCGCTCACGCGCGCCCCGCTGCGCGCATCCCACACCGACAGGCTCCGCGACCCGAGCAGGCTCGCCCGCTCGATCACGCCGTCGCCGTCCGCGTCGCCGCTAAACGCGCACACCTTCAGCCGATCGCCGAGGTGCGCGTGCCCGGCCAGCCGCCCCTGCGCGCGCAGCTCGCCCACGCGCGCCGAATCGCCCAGCGCCGACTCCCCCCACCCGCCGCGATCGTCGCCCTCGTTCGCCGTCACGAGGTACCCGCGCCCCCCCGACTCGAACGCCGCCAGCTGGTCCGGCATCGGGAGCGCCGCGACCGTCGTGTGGATCCCCGCCGCCCCGTCCCCGTCGTCCGCGTCGATCACCGCGAGCGTCGGCTCGAGCCCGAACACCCGGCGCACCTCGCCCGTGCGCCAGTCCACCTCCGCGATCGCGTTGTTCTCCTGGAGCGTGACGTACGCCCGCCCCCCTAGCACCGCGACGTACTCGGGCTCGAGATCCAGTACGACCGCGTCCACGTTCCGCGGGTGTACCCGCAGCGCGCCGTCGACCCCGTCGCGCGCCGGCAGCAGCGCCCGCGTCAACGCGGGACCGTCCTCGCCCACCCGCAGCACACTCAGCGTCCCCGGGGGATCGACCACCACCCCCGACGCCGGCTCGCCCGCCTCGCCCTCGTTCGCAACGATGATCGTGCTGCCGTCCGGGCTCAACGCGCACGCGTCGGGGCCGTACCCCACCTCGCGCACACTCAGAACGTCCCCCGTCGCCATCTCCCCGATCACCGCACGCCCGGTGCGCTCCCAGCTCCGCGCCGGCGCCACCAGCGCGACAAAGAAACCGCGCCCCAGCGGATCCACCGCCACGTGCGTCACGCTCGCGTCAACGCCCAGCGCCGGGACCCACTCCCGCGCCGACCGCCGCCACACGTCCGTCACACCCGCTTCGCCGAGACGCACGCAGCGCACCACGCCGTGCCCCGTCAGCAGTACCGTCCCGTCGCCCGCGCTTGGAGCGACGATCTCCGTCCCGGGCGCCCGCACGGAAGCCCGCTCGCGGAGCGACACCCCCGGCGCGGCGCCGAGCGCACACGACGCCATCGCCAGAACACACACGAAATGCAGCACGTCTCGCTCCTCCTGCGCGCGAGCCCCGCCCGCGGCCGTCCGATCCACCCGCCCTCTTCGGCCTTGTTCACCCTCGCCCTGATCACCGTCATCACGAACGTGAAGACAAGGAAGAACGTACCGACGAACTCGATGACGCGCTCGGGCAGCGCCACGGGACCTCACACGCGCCCCGCGCGGGGGCGCCTCCCGTCACTCTACCCACCGCCTCCGCGCATGAGAAAGGGGGCGGGCCCGAAGACCCGCCCCCCGCAGGGTTGGTGAGAGTTCCCTCCGGGCGGAGCCCGTCTCTCTTAGTCCTCGAGCGGGACGTTCGCCACGCCGATCGCGCCCGTGGTGGAGTTCCACGCCGGGCCGGCCTGGAAGTCCGTCAGCAGACGGGTCGGGAGCGCGAGACGGCTGTCCCAGTTCTCCTGAGCGGCCGTCTCGAACTTGGTGCGCTTGTCCTGGAGCTGAGCCAGGGCGTCCGTCGAGAGCTGGCGGTACGCGTCAGCCGCGGCGCGGGCCTGAGCGATGCGGGCATCGTTCTGGGCCTCGTTCACGAACTGACGGGCGTACGCCCGGTTCCGGTCGGCCTGCACACCAGCGAGACGCGCGTCGAACACGGACTTGATCGTGTCCTCGTACGCATCCGTCTGGGTCAGCGCCGAAGCCAGACGCGCCTCGGCGACGCGCGACTCCGCGTCGATCGCGGCGCGGTTGGCCGTGTCGAACCCGGCGGCGATGTTCGTCTCCGCTTCGGCCTGGGCCAGGAGACGCTGCACCGTGCCCTCGCCGATCAGCTCGTCCGCACGAGCGATCGTGCGCAGGTGCTCGACGTCGGCCTTGGCGGTCAGACGCGTCGCGTCGTTCTGGGCGTACATCTGCTCGACGAGCGCCTTGGTCTTCGCGTTGAAGCTGTCCGCCGACGCCACGCTCTCTTCGAACGTCGCCTCGCCGATCTGGATGAAGCTCTCAGCGGCCTGGTCAAGGCGAGCGAGCTCGGCCTTGAGGATCGCCTGAGCCGAGCGGACTTCCTGACGCATCTGAGCGATCAGAGCGCCCTGGGTCGTCTCGATCGCGCTGGCCTCAGCGGCAAGACGACGCACCGTGGCGTTGCCGCGACGCTGGATCGCGTCACGACGCGCCGCCAGCGAGCGGATCTCCGCCTGCCCGGCCGTCTCGACCACGTTCGCCTCGGAAAGAAGCTGCGTCACCGCGGCCTGCGCCTTGACGCTCGTCGCGTTGGCTTCGGCACGGAGGTTCATGATCGCCGCGGTGAGCTCCTTCTTGATCGAGCCCGCGTCGGCCTTGGAGAACCCGAGCTCGGCCTCGCCGGTGACGATCATCGTCGCGGCGTTGTGAGCCAGACCCTTCGCGTTCACGTCGCCCTGGATCTCGAACGCGGAGATCTCAGCCATCATCTCGTCGTGCTTCGCCTGAGCGACGATCCAGTTGGTCTCGGCGAGGGCCGTACGCTCCTGGAAGTCGGCCAGAAGGGAACGCTCGAACGCGTTCGCCTGGGCGCGAAGAAGTGCCGACTCGCCAAGAGCCGTCTTGAACGACGCGACGTGACCGGGCTCCACGATCGAGGGAACCGTCGCCACGTCGGCCGGCGTCGGGGCCGGCGCGTCGAAGTCGATGTCGCTCTGGAAACGCTCGCGGTCCTTGAGGGTCACGTTGCCGGCGGCGAACTGCGCCGCGAGCGAGTTGAGCACCTCGGCCTGGATCGCCGCGGCTTCGGCCTCGGCCTCGGCGCGGATGTTCTCGAACTGCGAGTCCGCGAGCTCGCTCAGGTGAGCGGCTTCCTCGCGGAGCGAGTTCGCGTAGGCCTGGGCCTGAGCGAGGATGAAGTCGGCACGGGCCTCGCGCTCGAGACGGTCAGCGCGGGCGCGCATCACCGAAACGTCCGCCAGACCATGCTGACGCTCGCGCTGAGCGCCGGCGCGCTGCTGCTCGTACTCGGCGTTCGCGACGAGCACGAACTTCTCCGCGAACGCGACGCGACGCTCGATCTCGGCGTCAACCTCGTTCGCGGCCGCCTGCGACTTCTTCGTCAGGTGGATCGCGTCGGCCTGGACCTGCTGGAAGTTCAGACCGGCCGATTCGACCTGGTGGTCGTAGTCGGCGCCGGCCCGACCCGCCTCGAGCGCGTCGGCACGAGCGTTGAGCTCGGCGGCCGTCGCGGTGGCCTGCTCCTCAAGAGCGCTGGCCTGCTCGCGCAGCTGGCTCGACTGAGCGCCCACGCGCTTCGTCGCGGTGTCGATCTGCTGGGAGAGGTCGCTCACGCGGGCAACAGACTGCTGCTGGATCGCGCTGCCCTCGGAACGGATCGCGGCGAGCTTCGCACGGGTGCGGGACTCGGTCATGTCCGCGATCTTCATCATGTCGGTGATCTCGGCCTGGCCGTCCTCGAACACCTTGCCGCGCTGGGCCTTCATCAGCTGGTGCTCGGCCTGAGCCTGCTCCCAGCCCTTGAGCGCCCCGGCGCGCATCTTCTCGTACTCGGCCTCACGCTCGCCGATCGTCGCCCGGATGAGCGCGTCGCCGAGGTTGGCCTGGTTCTCGATCTCCGCCTCGCGGGCGGACACCATCGCGAAGAGACGCTGCGCCTCAGAGGCGTACGACTCGGCGACCGTGTCGGCGTTCGCGACCGCGACCTGCTCCTTGGTGAACGCGTGCTGGAGACCCGCGTCGAGCTCAGCGAACCGCTGCGAGCGGGTCGCCTGCTGCGCGAGGAACTCGGCCTGAGCCTCGGCGCGCTGCGTCTCGAGCTCGTTGACCTTCAGCTTCGCCTCGGCGACGTACCACTCGGGCAGGTTCTCCTGCGCCGCGGTGTTCTCGTACCACGCCGTGTTGTAACGACCGTTGATCTCCTGCGGGTCGATCGTGGTGTCCGACTGACCAGCGCGGCTGCTCAGCCAGTACTGCGAGGACCCCGTGAAACCCCGGGCGCGGGTGTTGCTCGAGGAACCCTCCCACGAGCAACCAACCATGCCGCTCGCGGCGAGGGCCGCGACCAGCGAGGTGACATAGAGCGGGCGGCGAACCAGCCCGGCTGATTCGCGGATGTGTGTGCTGTTGTTCGACATGGCGATGCTGCGGCTCCGTGACGCGCCTCGCCCCTCCTGGGGCTCGGCTAGTAATGATTCGGGAAACCCTTGACCGATCCCTGCGACCGGGCGTTCTCCGAATCGTCAAGCCGAAGCCCCGGATCAACGACACGGCGCATGAGCCCACAACATTCCACCCGCGCCGCGGGCGCAGGCCGCGTGCCGAGCACGACCGTCGCCAACCCCCCAAACCGGAACCCACCGACCGATAGCCTTCTCGCGCGCAACCGACACATAACCAACACGCGGACGGTCCGTCTGTTTTTATCGGAGTCTTTCCGCTCGACAAGCGCGCGCAGGCTCCTACCATGGGGCATCCAAGAGAGGAGACCTTGCCATGCAGATGGACGTCCTCAGCGGAAACCTCCCGAACTCTGACGCGATCGACACCCACACCCAGCGGAGGCTCGCCTTCGCTCTCGGGCGCTTCGCCAGGCGCATCGAACGCGTCCGCGTGCGGTTCGCCGACCTCAACGGCCCCAAGGGCGGGATCGACAAGCGCTGCGCCATCGAGTGCAGCCTCGGCCCCTACGGGGCGGTCGTCATCGAGGAGACCGACGCCGACCTCTACACCGCCATCGATCGCGCCGCGCACCGGGCCAAGGTCGCTGTGCGCCGCAAGCTCGACAAGGTCAAGGCCGGCTGGCACGGGCGCATGTAAGCGACGAGGCGGCGCGGTAGTCTGCACCCCATGACCACCGCACCCCTCGTGGGCGTCATTATGGGATCGTCGTCGGACTGGGACACCATGGTCCACGCCGCCGACACCCTCGACGCGCTCGCCGTCCCGTACGAGTCGCGCGTCGTCAGCGCCCACCGCACGCCCGACCTGCTCTTTGACTACGCCGCAAACGCTGACGAGCGGGGGCTCCGCGTCCTCATCGCCGGCGCGGGCGGAGCCGCCCACCTCCCCGGCATGGTCGCCGCCAAGACGTGGCTGCCCGTGCTCGGCGTGCCCGTCCAGAGCAAAGCGCTCTCGGGCATGGATTCCCTCCTCTCGATCGCCCAGATGCCCGCCGGAATCCCCGTCGGCACGCTCGCGATCGGGCGCGCCGGCGCCGTCAACGCCGCCGTCCTCGCCGCCTCCATCCTCGCCCTCACCCACGACGCTATCCGCGACGCCCTCCAGCGCTACCGCGCCGAACAAACCGCCCGCGTCCTCCAGACCCCCGACCCCAGAGACGCGACCCCGTGAGCGCACGCATCGGTGTGCTCGGCGGGGGCCAGCTCGGGCGCATGATGGCCCAGGCCGCCGCGCACCTCGACATCCGCTTCCGCTTCTGGGACCCCAGCCCCGACGCCTGCGCCGCCCCCTTCGGCGAGCACCTCCGCGCTCCCTACGACGACCCCGACGCCGCCAAACGCTTCTGCGAAGGGCTCGACGCCGCCACCTACGAGTTCGAGAACATCCCCGCCGAAACCGCCCGCGCCATCGCCCAGCGCGTCCCCCTGCGCCCCTCCGCCCGCTCCATCGAACTCACCCAGGACCGCCTCACCGAGAAGAACTTCCTCCAGGAGGCCGGCGCGCCCCCCGCCCCCTACGCCCCCGTCGCTAGCGACGCCGAACTCGACGTCGCCCTCGCCCGCCTCGGACGCCCCGCGGTCCTCAAGACCCGGCGCTTCGGCTACGACGGCAAGGGCCAGACCGTCATCCGTTCCGACACCGACCTCCCCGCCGCACGAGAACTCGCCGCGAGCGCCCCGTGCGTCCTCGAATCGTTCATCGGTTTCACGCGAGAGCTCTCCGTCGTCGCCGTGCGCACCCAGACCGGCCACGTCGCGACGTACCCCGTCACCGAGAACATCCACGCCGACGGCATCCTCCGGGCCTCCCTCGCCCCCGCGGCCGGCCGCCCCCCCGCCGCGGCGGACATCGCCGTGCGCATCTGCGAGGCCCTCGACCACGTCGGCGCCCTCTGCGTCGAGCTCTTCGATACCCCCGCCGGGCTGCTCGTCAACGAGATCGCCCCCCGCGTCCACAACTCCGCGCACTGGACCATCGACGCCACCCCCGCCTCCCAGTTCGAGAACCACGCCCGCGCCGTCGTCGGGATGGAGCTGGGCGACACCGGCGCGACGACCCCCGCCGTCATGCTCAACCTCATCGGCGCCCTCCCGGACGCCACCGCCGTCAGCGCCATCGACCCCGACGCCCGCCTGCACCTCTACGACAAGGCCCCCCGCCCGGGGCGCAAGGTCGGGCACCTCACCCTCGTCGGGGACCGCCTCGCCGAGCGTGTGGAGCGCTTCGCCGACCTCCCCGGGGTACACGCCCCCTCCGCGGCCCGCGCTGCCGAGCGCCTGCGGGTATCCTGATTACCCGCGCCGGAGTGGCGGAACTGGCAGACGCGGTGGATTCAAAATCCACTGCCCGCAAGGGCTTGAGGGTTCGAGTCCCTCCTCCGGTACTACGATCGACGCCGCCAGCGGGCCTTGCGTTCTCGCCCGCGTGTGCGACAATCACCCCCCCTCGCGCCCGCGTCGGCCCGAGCCACGCCCGATCCCGAACGAGAAACCCGAACGAGAAAGAAGAGACAACCATGGCCGATCAGCCCAACGAGGGACGCCAGGTGCAGCTCCGTATCGACGAGCAGCACATGGAAACCACCTACGCCAACACCATCCGCACCGCGACCACGATGGACGAGGTCGTCCTCGACTTCGGGCTCAACCTCCCCATGCAGGGCGGCCCGAACCAGGACCCCTACATGGTCTTCTCGATCGGCTCCCGCGTGGTCCTCAACTGGTCCGGCGCCAAGCGCCTCATGATGACCCTGCACCAGGCCGTCGGCGCCTACGAGCAGCGCCACGGCGAGATCAGCGTCGGCCAGCCCGGCGGCCCCGCCCCCAAGGCCGAAGGCTAAGACCTCGAGCCGCCACCGCGCACGAACACACCCGGTTCATCACGAACCGGGTTTTTTTACGCGCTCAGTTGGTCCAGGAAGCGAGCAGGATCGCGAGGTCGGTCGCGTCGGTGATGCCGTCGTCGTTGACGTCGGCCGCGATCGAGCCCCAGCCCGCGAGAATCGAGGCCAGATCAGCGCTGTTCACGCAGCCGCTGCGATCGAGGTCGCCCGCCGCGTACTGCGAGTTCACGTCTCCGCCGTACACGACATACGCTTCATCCGCCGGGGTAAGCCCGACCGCGAGATCGCCGTAGCCGTCGCCGTTGACGTCCCCGAGCGACGACAACGCCCACCCGCTCTTCTTGTCTTCTTCGACGCCGTTGATCTGGAACCCGTCAGCGCTGCTGAGGGCGCCCAGATCAACCGAACCCGCCGAGCCCAGGCCGGATCGCCCGTAGAGCACGTAGGTGGCGCCCGCGTCGAACAGCCCGCTCGGCCGCGACCCGACGGCGCCCAACGCGATATCGCTCACGCCGTCGCCGTTGAAGTCTCCGGCGGCGACCGACTTTCCGAGACGGTTTTGCGCGCCCTCGCCGCTGACGGCAAACCCATCCGTCCCGTCCAGCCCCGCGAGTTCCACGCTCCCGCCCGATCCGATGGCGTTGCCGCCAAACACGACGTAGCAACGCCCCGCGCGCGAATCGCTCGCGTTGTCCGCCTGCGGCGCGCCGATGAGAAGATCCGCGACGCCGTCGTCGTTCACGTCCCCGGCCGCGGCAAGAGCGCTCCCGCTCCGGTCGCCCGCCGCCTCACCGAGCAGGACAAAGCCATCCGTGCCGTCGAGGGCGGACAGTTCAATCGCCCCGCTGGCCCCGATCCCCGGCGTGCCGAAGATCACGTACGTTTCCCCGCCGCTCGATTCTCCGTTCGGGTCCGCTAGCGACGCGCCGATCAGGAGATCCGAAACGCCGTCGTTGTTGACGTCTCCCGCCGACGCGAGCGATTCCCCGCTCTCATCCGCGCTGTTCACGCCGTTGATGACGAAGCCGTTCGTCCCGTTGAGCGTCGAGACATCGATCGCCCCGCCGGCGCCAACGCCCACACCGCCGAAGAGCACGTACGTCTGGCCCGCGTCAGACCGCCCGCCCGGGTCGCCGAACGAGGCGGCGACGACGATCTCGGAGTGGGCGTCGCCGTTCAGGTCGTCAACGATCGAGACCTCGGTCCCGACGTGGTGGTAGTCGGAGCTCCCGTGCACGACAAAGCCATTCGTGCCGTTGAGCGAGGCAAGGTCGAGGGAGCCGCCGGCGCCCAACGTCGCGCCGCCGAAGATGACGTAGCAGGCGCCCGCGCCCGGAACGCCCGTCTGATTTGTGTTCCAGGCGCTCACGAGCAAATCAGCGACCCCGTCGCCGTTCACGTCGCCCGCGCTCGAAACGGATTCACCCGTTTCGCTCCCGGCGACGCCGTTGATGACAAAGCCGTTGCTGCCGTCGAGATCCGCGAGCATCACACGCCCGGACGGCGCGATCCCGTCCTCACCGAAGATCACATACACGCTGTCGTGCGCGCCGGAGCTGACGACAAAGTCCGCGACACCGTCCGCGTTCAGGTCCCCGCCCGACGCGAACGCGACATCCGCGAGGCCGGTGACATCCGTGCTCTCGAGCGCGAACCCGAATGTCCCACGCAAACAGTCAAGATCCAGCCCGGAGCACGCGGCGCCGGCCGCCAGCGTGAGAGCGGAAGAGAGAGCGAAGCGCGTGCGGGTCGTCATGACTGATCTCCATAGAAAGGAACCGTCCCTAGTATGAGCGCCGGCGAATCAGCATGCAAGCAATTCTCTTGCGGATTCCTGCCGAGTGCGCCCTTGCGACGACTCACAAAATGCGAGCAGCCCGCGGGTAGCTCCCCAGCGTCCGCACCTGCTCGCAGTGCGCCCGGGCCTCGCCGATCGCCTCGGCGATCCGCGTCTCGCTGCGGTGGCCCTGCACGTCGATGAAGAACGTGTAGCGCCAGTTCTCGCGCCCGCTGGGGCGCTTCTCGATGTGCGAGAGGTTCACCCCCGCGCGCTCGAAGACCTGCAGCACGCGCACCAGCGCGCCGGGGCGGTCGTCGGTCGTGAACATGATCGACGTCTTGTCGTCCCCCGACGGCTTCGCCTCTTCCTTCGAGATCACCAGGAACCGCGTGATGTTGTTGGGGTTGTCCTCGATCCCCGAGAACAGCGCGCCGACGCCGTAGATCTTCCCCGCCAGCTCCGACGCGACGGCCGCGCTCGCCGGCTTCACGCCCGACGTCGCCTCCGCCTTGACGCGCTCAACCGCGGCGCTCGTGCTCGCCTCGCTGATCAGCGCCGCGCCGGGCAGGTGCGTCGCGAGCCACTTGCGGCACTGCGCCAGCGCCTCGGGCTTGGAGTAGACGCGCTCGACGCTGTCGGGCTCGCAGCACGCGAACAGATGGTGGCGGATCGCCAGCTGCGCCTCGGCGTAGATCGTCACGCCACCCGTCGAATCGCGGAACGCGTCGAGCGTCTCGGCGATCCCGCCGCCGGTGGTGTTCTCGATTGGCACCAGCCCGTAGTCGGCGTGCCCGCGCTCGACCTCGGTGAACACGGTCTCGATCGCGCCGAGCGTTTCGAACTCGACTGATGATCCGAACTGTGCGACGGCCGCTTGGTGCGAGTACGACCCGGCGGGCCCGAGGTAGCCGATACGCAGCGGGCGCTCGAGGGCGAAAGAGCCGCTCATCATCTCGCGGTAGATCGCCTCGATCGCGCGGTCGGGCAGCGGCCCGGGGTTGGAGTCGAGGATCTTGCGCAGCAGCGCGGCCTCCCGGTCGGGCGCGTAGATCGGGGCGCCCGAGGCGCGCTTGTACGCGCCCACCTCGACGACGATCCCCGCCCGCTCGTTGAGCAGCGCGACGAGCTTGCTGTCGACCGCGTCGATCCGCTCGCGCAGCGCGTCGAGCGCCCCGGGGTCGGGCGCGGGTTCGGACGCGTTCTCGGACGGATCGGGCATGGTTCTTCCCCCATCGGCGGATTCCACGAAAGAAGATAGCGTCGTTGCGGATAGAGTCTGTGGAGAGCACCGCATGAACGATTCGCTGACGAGAGCCGGGAACGACATCGCCGCGCTGGCCCAGACGGGCGCGGCGACGCTGTCCGATCTCCCGTGGGGCGCCCACGCCGCCGCGGGCGTCGGGCTCGTCGCGGGCGTGTGCCTGCTCGTCGCGGGGAGGCGCCTGCTGCGGATGGCGCTCATCCTCGGGGCCGCCGCGCTGGGCGGGTTCTTTTTCTTTTACAGCGGACCCACCCTCGGTCTGCCCGCCGACCCCAACGTCCTCCTCGCGATCGGGCTCGCCCTGGGGGCGATCGCCGGCATCCTGCTCTACCGCGCCACCGTCAGCATCACCACGATGGCCCTGCTCGCGGTCGCGGGGCCGCTCATCGCCGCCGGCGCCATGCGCCTGGCCCCCTCGCAGGAATGGGCGCCCCCGGAGACCGACCTCTCGACGGACTCCTCCCTCGTCGCCTCCGCCCTCACGGACGCGGAGCAGGACGAGATCGCCGAGGCCGCGTGGGAACGCGTGCGGGCCTTCGCGTCGCAGGTCCGCCAGAAAGCCTCCGCCGAGTGGGGCACGCTCGACGGGCGCGAGAAATCGATCATGGCGGGCTCGTCGATGCTCGGCGCCGCGCTGGGGCTCCTCCTCGGCGCGATGTACCCCAAGCGGTGCGCCGCCGTGATGAGCTCCTTCATGGGCGCCGCCCTCATCCTGCCCAGCTCGGCGTGGCTGATCGAGGCGTACGCGCCGGCGGCCGCGGCCGAGCGCCTCCCGACGGGCGCGGTGGTGTGGCTGGCCCTGTGGGCGGGTTTATCGGTCGTTGGCGCGGCCGTCCAGTGGACTGGGACGCGCAAGAAGACCGATAGCTAACCCGGCGATTCGCGCCGGAGGTCCGTCATGCTCGCACCGCTCCTGTCCACGCTCTCCCCCATCCTGGCGCAGTCCGACAACGCGTCGACCAGCAGTGCCTGGATGGGCTCCCCCATGGCGCTCGTACGCCTCGTCCGTGAGAGCAAGGTTGACTTCCTCAACCGCGCCGACGAGCTCACCGCCGCGCTCGACGAGCTCGGGCTCCTGTGGGCGCTGATCTTCGGGATCCTCGGCGCCATCTGCGTGATCAACGGCTACCGCTGGCACAAGACCATCGTCCTGGTTCTCGCGATCCTCAGCGGCGCCGCGATCGGCGTCATGGCGAGCGAACACGTGGACGTCGCGCCGGAGATCGCCGGCGCACTCGTCGCCGTCCTCTTCTCCGTGCTCGCGTGGCCCGTCATGAAGTTCACCATCGCGCTCTTTGCCGGCATGGCGGGCGCGTTCATCGGCGCCAACGCGTGGACCGCCCTCGGGCAGCCCTCCGACCAGCACCACATCGGCTCGATCATCGGCCTCATCGCGCTCGCGATGCTGGCGTTCATCGCCTACCGCCTCGTCGTGATCGTCTTCACCGCTGTCGGCGGCGCCTCCCTGCTCGTGCTCGGCGTCCTCTCGGCGCTCCTGCACGTCGAGGCGTGGCGCGGCCCGCTCGAGCAGTCGCTCACCGACCACTCCCGCATGCTCACGATGATCGCGGGCGTCGTCGCGATCGTCGGGATCGTCGTCCAGCAGGGCGGCGGCATCAAAGGTCTCGTCGAGTGCGCCGACCGGGCCGACCCGTCGAAGAAGCCGCAGGGCAAGCCCGCGACGGGCTGATCACGCCGTCGCCCGCCGCCGCGATTACGAGCACTCGTAACGACGCACTGACACACCCGCGGGCCCGCGCCGGTACACGCCGTGGCCCCGTCGATGAGTACGGACCGCCCGCGCTGACCTGTCGAGCCCTCACGCCGCAGTGAGCTACCGCAATGAAAAGAGAGCGCCGTTACGGCGTGTTCGCGTCCGCGAGGGGCGTCGGAGCAACGGGCGCCTCCTCGTCGATCTCGAGCGTCGTCGCGTCGCTGGTCGCGGGGCGGAAGATGACGCCTCGCATCTGCTCGCCGTACTGGATGCGCCGGTAGGCGTCCGTGCTCGCGGCGTGGCTGGCCGCCTGGAGCGGGCCGAGGAAGACGATCATCACCACGGCGCCCGTCGCCGAGAGCACCGCCGCGATGCGCCGGGCCGGCAGGCCGTTGCACACGGGCCGCGGGCGGTCGGGGTCGGGCTCACCGAGCAGGGGCGCCGACGCGAGACGCAGGTAGTAGAACGCCGCGGCCGCGGAGTTGAGCGCCATCACCACCACCAGCACGCCCTCGCCCGAGGTCAGCGCCGCGGAGAACAGCGGGAGCTTGCCCCAGAAGCCAAAGAGCGGCGGCATCCCGAGCAGCGCGAGGGAACAGATCACCAGCGTCCAGCCCATGAGCGGCTGGGTGCGGCAGAGCCCGTTGAGGTCTTCGAGTTCTTCCGCCTCGCCCATCGCGCCGTCGCTGCCCCTCGTCTCGAGAGAACCGATGACCGCGAAGGCGCCGACGTTCACCACGCCGTACACGAGCAGGTAGAAGAGGACGGCGCCGAGCCCGTCGTTCCAGACCTTGTCGCCCGGCCCGGCGAGGAGCCCGACGAGCATGTACCCCGAGTGCGCCACGGACGAGTAGGCAAGCATGCGCTTCGCGTTGCTCTGGAGGAGCGCGAGCGTGTTGCCCACGGTCATCGTCAGCGCGGCCATGACCCAGACAACGATGCGGACCGTCGGGTCCATCTCACCGATCGAGCCGGCGACATCGCCGGGCCAGCCGGGGACCGAGAGCAGCGACGCGAGGGCGAAGAAGCCCGCGGCCTTTGGCGCGAACGCGAGGTACGCCGACACCGGCGCCGCGGCGCCCTGGTAGACGTCCGCGACATACAGGTGCATCGGCACGGCGGCGATCTTGAACCCGATCCCTACGACGGACATCGTGAGCCCGGCGATCGCCATGGTCGAGAGCCCGCCCTCGCTGCGGACGAGAACGGCCATCTCGTGGAGATCGGTCGTGCCCGTCGCGCCGTAGAGGAGCGTGAAGCCCATCAGGAAGGTCGCGGCGCCGAACGCGCCGAGGAAGAAGTACTTCACGCCGGCTTCCATCGAACGCAGCCGGTCGGTCGAGACCGCGACCATGATGTACGTCGGGAGGCTGGTCAGCTCGAGCGCGAGGAAGAGCCAGATGAGGTCGTCGGCCGTGGCGCACAGCATCACGCCCGTGAGGCTGAAGAGGTAGAACGCGTAGAACTCGCCGCGCAGCGAGCGCCCGGCGTCGTACAGCGCGCCGCGCTTGATCGCGGCCTCCATCGGGCGATCAACCACCCCCGCCATCAGCGGGAGGAGCAGCAGCCCGACCGCGGCGACCATCAGCTTGGCAAAGGGGAGCAGGAGCGGCGTGGCCTGGACCTGGACGTCGTCGATGAGGCCCAGCGCGCGGGCCACGCTGGGGATCGCCGCCGCGCCCGCGAGGACGAGGAACACGCCCGTCATCGGCGCGCACAGCGACCGGAGGAAGCTGGCCTTGGAGAGCCCGAGGAGCAGCATCACGCAGGAGCCGACGAAGAGGACGATCTCGGGGTGCATCAGCAGGAGCTTCTCGCTCATCGGGAAGCCCCTTCCGCGCTCGCGAGCGGTTCACTCGTGACGGGGGCCGCCCCGTGGTCGTGCCCGGTGTGGTCGTCGTGGTCGTCGTGGGGGATCACCGGCGCCGGCGCGGCGTCATCGTCGTCGCTGGGGAAGAACCGCTCCACGTGGACGAGCTGCGTCGCGATGGGCGCCTCGAGCGCCCGCAGCACGGGCGTCGGGTACAGCCCGAGCGCGAGACACGCGATCGCGAGGGGCGTCAGCACGGTGATCTCTCGCATGTTCAGGTCCGTGGGCAGCGTCTCGTGCGCGTGATGCCCGCGCGGCTCCTTGTACGGGCCGAAGACGATCTTCCCGACCATATAGAGGATGTACATCGCGGCGACGACCATGCCGGTCGCGGCGATCACCGCGAACCAGGGCCCGAGCACCCCGCCCGTGCCGCCCGGTCCCCACGCGCTGCCGGCCTGGAACGCGCCGAGCATGCACATGAACTCCGAGACGAACCCGTTGAGCCCGGGCAGGCCCACGGAAGCCATCGCGAAGAAGACCATGAAGAACGACCACACGGGCATCTTGGTCGCGAGCCCGCCGAGCTCGTCCATGTCGCGCGTGTGGTAGCGCTCGTAGATCATCCCGATGCAGAGGAAGAGGGCGCCGGTGGAGAGGCCGTGGTTGATCATGTACATGATCGAGCCGCCCACGCCGATCGCGTTCATCGCGACGAGCCCGAGGATGCAGAACCCCAGGTGCGAGACCGACGAGTACGCGACGAGCTTCTTCACGTCGCGCTGCGTCCAGCAGATCAGGCCCGCGTAGAGGATGCCCACCAGCGACGCGCCCGCGACGTACGGCGCGAACTCCACGAACGCCTCGGGCGCCAGCGGCATCGCGATGCGGTAGATCGCGTACGTGCCCAGCTTGAGCAGCACGCCCGCCAGGAGAACCGAGCCCGCGGTCGGGGCTTCGGTGTGCGCCAGCGGCAGCCACGTGTGGACCGGGAAGAGCGGCACCTTGACCGCAAAGCCCGCGAGCAACGCGATGAGCACCCAGCGCTGGTACTCGATGGGCATGAGGCGGGCGAGATCGCTGAGATACAAGAGTGCGAAGTTCCAGTCCGTGCCGGGCGTCTTCGTGCGCCAGTACGTCAGGAACACCAGACCCGCGAGCGTGAGGATCGAGCCGGTGAACGTGTACAGGAAGAACTTGACCGACGCCTTCTTGCGGTTCGAGCCGCCCCACTGGCGGATGAGCACGAACATCGGCACGAGCGTCAGCTCGAAGAAGACGTAGAACATCACCACGTCCTGCGCGATGAACACGCCCGTCACGATCGCCTGGAGCGCCAGCAGCGACGCGTAATACAGCTTCTGGCGCTGCTGCACCGCGCTGTACGAACCCAGCACGCAGAGCGGGCCGAGCAGCGCCGTCAGCAGCACGAGCAGAAGCGAAACCGAGTCGGCCCCGATCCACAGGTACAGGCCGTAGTGCTCGACCCAGCGGAAGTTCCGGCCCATCTCAAACTGCACCGTCCCGGCGTCCGACCAGTCGAACGCGAAGATGGACGCGACGGCGAGCGCGACGGAGATGAGCGTCCAGCCCAGCGCGACGTGCTTGGATTCTTTCTCAGAACCCAGCGCGACCACGACGGCGCCGATCAGCGGAACAAGGAGGAGGGAGAGCATCAGCACGGCTTAGCCCCCCATCCATTCAGCGAGCGTGGGAGCGGCCCACGCGAGAATCAGAATCAGCGCCACGCCAACCCCCATCGCCGCGGCGTAGCCCTGGAGCGAGCCGGCCTGGAGCGGACGCAGGCGCGAGCCGACGATCCGAGGCAGCGCGCCGGCGAGGTCCACGAGACCATCGACGAGCAGTTTGTCGAGCAGATAAAAGATGTTCGCGAGCACCAGGAGCGGCACCCGGAAGAGCGCGTTGTAGATCTCGTCCACGTACCACTTGTTCTCGGCGGCGACGCCGAGCGCGCCGAGCCTCTTCTTGAGACCGTCGGCCCGGCTCGTCTCGGCCTGCGTGCGCCCCGCGAGGTGGAACCACCACGCGAGCCCGATGCCGACGAGACCGATGCCGCCCGAGACGAAGAACATCACCGTGTGCGGGTCGCCCAGCCCGAAGAAATCATGCGAAGCGTGCGCGTGCACCTGGGAGTCTGCGGGCATCACGAGCGAACCGGTCGGCGAGTTGTGCACGAGACCGCCGACCCAGCCGTGGTTGGCGCGGTCGAGGGCGTACGGGATCGCCGCGGCGAGCGAGCCGACCATGAGGATCGCGAGCACCGCGTTGATCGCCCAGCCCGGCGCGTGCGGGTGGAAGTGCCCGTCGCCGTGACCGTGATCGTCGTGCCCGTGGTCGTCATCGCCGTGGTGGTCGTCCCCCGGGTGGTACTCGACCGGCCCGTGGAAGACGCGGAAGTACGCGCGGAAGCTGTAGTACGCCGTCATGCCCGCCGTCAGCAGCGCGAGCAGCCCGAGGAACTTGAACCCCGGGCCCGCGGTGACGAACGCCTCGGCGATGATCTGGTCCTTCGAGAAGAAACCCGACGTCAGCGGGAAGCCCGCGAGGCACAGGCAACCCACGAGCATCGCCGCGCTGACGACCTTCCAGCCGGGAACCTTCCACAGCCCCGAGAGCTTGCGCAGGTCGAGCTGCCCGGCGAACCCGTGCATCACGGCGCCGCAGGACAGGAAGAGCGTCGCCTTGAAGAACGCGTGCGTGAAAACGTGGTACGCGGCGCCGGTCGAGGCGAGCACGCCCAGCCCGAGGAACATGTACCCGAGCTGCGACACCGTCGAGTACGCCATGATGCGCTTGATGTCGAAGGTCGCCATGCCGATCGTCGCGCTAAAGAACGCGGTCAGCCCGCCGATCCACGCGACCCACACGAGGGCGTCGGGGTTCAGGGCGAAGATCGGGAGCGTGCGCGCGATGAGGTACACGCCCGCCGTCACCATCGTCGCGGCGTGGATGAGCGCCGACACCGGGGTCGGGCCCTCCATCGCGTCGGGCAGCCAGACGTAGAGCGGCAGCTGCGCGGACTTGCCGAACGCGCCGATCATCAGCAGCAGCGGGATCGCCTGGACGTGCCAGGGCGTCGCGGCGCCGTGGGCCGCGGCTTCTTGCAGCTCCGCGACGCGCTGGAAGATCACGTCGAACTCGAGCGAGCCGAACGAGACGAAGGCGAACATGATGCCGAGCGAGAGCCCGACGTCGCCGATGCGGTTGAGGATGAACGCCTTCTTCGCCGCCGCGACCGCGCTGGGCTTCTCGTGGAAGTACCCGATGAGCAGGTACGAGCACAGGCCCACGCCCTCCCACCCGAGGAAGAGCAGCAGCAGGTTGTCGCCCATGACGAGGCACGCCATGGAGAAGACAAAGAGGCAGAACGCGCCGAAGAAGCGGTTGATCCGCCCGCTCTTGGCCTCGTCGGCCATGTACTCGCTCGCGTAGAGCGCGATGAGCGTCGCGAGACCGGTCACGAACAGCATCCACAGCCCGCTGATCGGGTCGAGGTAGAAGCTGAAGTTCGCGATGAGCGATTTCCCGGGGCCGGCGCCCCAGCTCATATTGATCCACTCGAACCCGTGCACGATCGCCCGCCCGCCGTCGGAGACGACGTCCGCGTACCCCTTGAGGGCCAGCAGGAACGAGACCGCGAGCAGCGCGACCGTCGTCCACGCGGAGATCTTCGAGCGCAGACCGAGGGCCCGGTAGATCGTGCAGAGCACGGCGCCCAGCAGGGGCAAGAACGGGATCAGCAGCAGGTACCGCAGACCGGCGCTCTGCGCCTCGGGGAGCGTCAGCGCGTGAGCCGCGTGCTCACCGGCGGCCGCCGGGTCTGTCGCGGCCAGGAATGTCGAGAGAACGTCGAGCACGCGTTACCCCTTGAGGCTCGACCACGCTTCGGCGTCGAGCGTGCCCTTGCGGCGGAACAGGTAGACAACGAGGCCCAGCGCGAGCGCCGCCTCAGCAGCGGCGATCGTCAAGACGAAGATCACAAACACCTCGCCCGTGTGGTTCAGGTGATGACGCCCGAGCGCGATCAGCGCCAGCCCCGCGCCCTGGAACATCAGCTCCGTGCACAGGAACATGATGATCAGGTTGCGCCGGCTCAGGAACCCGATCACGCCCAGCGCGAACAGGCACGCCGACACGAACAGGTAATGGAAGAGCGTCACACTCCCCATCGGCTCGGGCCACGCCATCTGCGCGAGCAGCGCGGTCGTCTCACTGAGCATCAGACGACCCTCCGCTCGGCGGCGAGCTCGGTCGCGGCTTCGCCGTGTTCGATGTTCTTCCGCGCGATCACCACGGCGCCGACCAGCGCCATCAGCAGGATCACCCCCGCCAGCTCGAGCGCCAGCGGGTGCTCGGCGAGCAGCGCGTAGCCCACGCGCTCCAGGTTCACCGCCTGGACGTTCTCGGGGATCTTCACCATCAGTGTCCACGCCTCGGGCGCCTGACCGGCGCGCGTCTGTGGGAGCACGATCGACGGGCGCCCCTCGAAGCGGAACAGCGCGAACACCTCGTCAGGGAGCGGGTCGAGGTCCTCGTTGGCGGCGAACATCGGGTCCGCGTACGTGCCCCGGGACAGCTTCTGCGACGCGAGGTAGCGCGTGCGGGCCGCGCCCTCGCGCTGCATCGCTTGCGCCGCGTGGTACCGCTTGACGAAGGGGATGCCGGCCTCATAGTCGAGACGCGCCAAAACCGTGCGTTCGTCCGAGGAGGCGTTGATGACCAGCCCCTCGCTCGGCTCGTTGCGGATCTCGATCTCAGGCGGGAACCCCAGCGACACCAGCTCGCGCTTGATCTTCAGTGGCAGCGTCTCGAGCACCTCGTCGGCGCCCACGAGGGTCGGCTCGGGGAGGCTCTGCACGCCCGAGTTGAACATCCCCGTCAGCGCCGCCAGCAGCAGGAACCCCGCGAACACGGCCCCCACGGGGTTCCGCGCCACGCGGTCGCACTCCTCGATCTCCTCGGGTGCGTCTTCCGACGGCGCCTGCGTCGCGAGCATGATCACGAACAGGTACGTGATCAGGATCGCCCCCGCGTAGATGATCACCAGCGCGAACGCCAGGAACTCCGCCGAGAGCAGGATGTACAGCCCCGCGGAGCTGAGGATCGTCAGGATGAAGAACAGCGCCGAGTACACCGGGCGCGGGTGCGTGATCACGCGGAGCGCCGAGCCCAGCCCGATCAACGCGAACACGTAGAAGAACAGGTTCGGGGCGCGGTCGACGCCGAACGTCAGCAGCAGCGCCAGCAGGACGATGCCCACGCCGGCGGCCGCGACGATCGCGCCGAGCTCTCGGGGGCCCCGCGACGCCCGGGGCATCGCGAACCACACACCGATCGCACCCAGCGCGAGCCCGGAGAACAGAACCACCGGGTGCACGAAGAGATCGCTGAGACTCAACTCCACGGCGGCGCCTTTCCTGCGGCGAACGGGCGCGGCGTGCGCCCACGAGGCGGGCAGGATAGACCCGCTCGCCCGCCCCAGCAACAGCACCCAACGGGTCGCGTCCGAACCCCCCGGAATCCGCCACCCGGTACCATCCCTCGTATGACGTCCACGGCGCACACACCATCGACGCTGCAGCGCCGGATCCCCAACGCGCTCACGCTCGGACGCCTCGCGCTCACCGGCGCGTTTGTCGTCGTTCTGTCCTTCTACACCTACCCCGACGCGAACCCCTGGGCCCTCCCCCTCGCGCTCGCGCTCTTCGTCGTCGCCGCCGTCACCGACGCGCTCGACGGCTACCTCGCGCGGCGCTGGAACGCGATCAGCGTCTTCGGGCGCGTCGTTGACCCCGCCGCCGACAAGGTGCTCGTCCTCGGCGCGATGGTCTTCCTCGCCTCCCCGATCTTCCTCTCCCCCGACCTCGGGCGCGCCGTCACCGGCCTCGAGCCCTGGATGGTCGCGGTGGTCCTCGCACGCGAGTTCATGGTCACGAGCATCCGCGCCGTCCTCGAATCCGAGGGCGTCTCCTTCGCCGCCAACCGCTCGGGCAAGCTGAAAATGATCCTCCAATCCCTCGGCGTCCCCCTCGCGATGCTCCTCGTCTGGGTCGCCGACCCCGCGGACCTCGCCGCCGGGGGCTGGGCCCGCTGGACGCTCGACCTGCTCTTCTGGGGCGTCACCCTCGTCACCGTGGCGTCGAGCCTCCCCTACGCGCTCGGGCTGCTCCGCCACATGGCCGACGCCCGCTCAGCCGCGGAGATCACCCCGTGAGCCCCGCCGACCGCGTGAAACTCCTCGCCCTGACCTCGGGCGGGCTCGGGCTGATGCGCCCGGCCTCGGGCACGTGGGGCTCGACCCCGCCCCCGGCGATCTTCGCGCTCATGACCCTCGCCGGCGCCCCGCTCGGCGCGACGCGCGCCGCGATGGTCGCGCTCCTCATCGTCGCGTGCGTCTGCTGCGTCGCGTTCACCAAGTGGGGCGAGACGCGCTGGGGCAAGAAGGACGCCGGGCAGATCGTCGCCGACGAGGTCGCCGGGCAGTGCCTCCCCCTGCTGATCATCCCCGCCGTCGCCGAGCCGCTCACAGCCGACGGCTTCGTGCGCCTCACGCTCGTCCTCGGCGCCGCGTTCCTGCTCTTCCGCTTCTTCGACATCGCCAAGCTCCAGCCCGCCAACGCGGCGCAGAAGCTCCCGCACGGCTGGGGCGTGCTCGTGGACGATCTCGTCGCCGGCGTGTACGCGACGATCGTGCTGGCGATCGGGCTGCACTTCTTCTGGTAAGCCAAAAATGAAAACGACCCGCCGGTGAGGACGGGTCGCGCAGTTTGCAGCTGCGGGGTCGGTTAGCCCGAGATCGAGCCGACCTTGACCACCATGTGACGCTGGCGGTGACCGGTCTTGCGCCGGTAGCCCTTGCGTCGCTTGAACTTGATCACGTCGATCTTCTCGCCCTTCTTCTCGGCGTCGATGATCTCGGCTTCGACCGAGGCGCCGGAGACGTAGGGCTGACCGACGTTGATGTCGCCCTCGCCGCCCAGGGCGAGCACGCGGTCGAAGGTGATGGACGTGGCGTTGTCGGGGAGTTCGCGCAGATCGACGGTGATAACGTCACCGGCCTGCACCTTGATCTGTGTCCCGCTGTCTTCGATGATCGCGTACATCGTTCGTGGCTCCAAAGCCGCCCGCGCTGGGGCGAGCCGATCACTTTACTCGTTCGTGCCCCCGGCGCCAACCCCGCCCGCGGGGTTCAAGGCCGACTCCCACCGCCGGCACGAGCCGCAGCGCCCGCACGGGGCCGGACCCGCCTTGTGACACCACCACGCCGCCTCGAGCGGGGCGTCGAGATCCCGCGCCAGCGCGGCGATCTGCTCGGGCGTCAGATCCAAGAGCGGGGTCTCGATCCGCAGGCTCTCGGCCGCGGTCCCAGCGGGGGCGTCGAGGCTCACGAGCCGCTCGACCAGCCTCGCCCGCGCCAGCTCGCGTTCCATCGCGTCCAGATCGATCCCCAGGTGTACCGGCCAGACGACGCTCGACAGCCCGAAGCGCCCCGCCAGCCGCCCGGCGTCGAGCAGGATCGCGGTCGTCTCGGCGAAAGGGTCCTCGCTGAGCTCGCTCCCGGTCCCCTCGCGCACGACGGGCTCGGCGAGCCCGAGAAGGCCCGCCCGGCGCTTCGAGGCGTCGATCCGGTTGCCCGCGCTGGCGCCCGCGGGCGGGGCCGCGAAGGGCGTCACGCGAGCGGGCTCGGGCGCGACGCAGCAGACGACCAGAGCCGCCACGCCGCCATCGTCAATCACCAGAGCCGGTCCGTTGATGTGGTTCATGCCCCGGCTATCGACCGGGGCACGCGGTTCGCTCCAGAGCGTCAGCGCCGATCGCTCAGACGCACGCCCTCGCCGCCACGCCCGGGGGCCGAGGCGATCTTGCTCTGCAGCAGCAGCAACGCCGTCTCGAGCTGGGTGTCGATCCCCTCGCTGATGAGGCGGGCGGGGTCGACGAACTCCTCGTCGTCGGGGGCGTGGAAGAGGTCCGCGTCCTGTCGCATGATCAGCGCGTCGGCGATCTGCGACGGGAGCATCTCGACCTCAACGTCGGGCTGCACGCCCCACACCTCGGCGCCGGGCTTCCGGTGGATCAGACGACCGCTGGGCAGGTAGTAGTACTGCGTGGTCAGCTTCAGCAGAGCCATCTCCGTGGTGCCGATCGTGTAGACGTTCTGCACCGAGCCCTTCCCGAAGCTGCGCGCCCCGACGATGATCGCCCGGTCGTAGTCCTGCAGGCAGCCCGAGACGATCTCGCTCGCCGAGGCCGAGCCCTCGTTGATCAGCACCACCACCGGGACGTCGGCGAGGTCGGCGCCCGAGGGGCGGGCCACCTCGCTCTCGCGCTGCACGCCGTCGGCGTCGTGCTGGCTGACGATCACGCCCTGCTTGATGAACAGGTTCGCGACCGACACCGCCTCGTTGACCAGCCCGCCCGGGTTGTAGCGCAGGTCGAGGATCACCCCGTTGACCCCGCCCTGGCGGCGCATCTCGCGCACCGCGCGGCGCAGCTCGCGGGTCGTGTCAGCGGCGAACTGCGTCACACGCAGCATGCCGATCTTGTTTTCCTTGTCGATGAACCAGTCCCAGTCCATCTCGTCGGCCCCGGCGCGACGCCAGCCCTTGACCGAGTGGATCGGGATCTCGGCGCGCACCATCGTCAGCTCGATCGGGTCCTCGACGCCCTCGCGCTCCAGCGACAGCGTCACCGGGGTCCCCGCGTCGCCCGTGATGCGGTCGACCGCCTGCTCGAGCGAGATGCCCATCGTCGAGTCGCCGTCAACCGCGACGATCAGGTCGCCCGGCAGGACGCCGGCGCGCTGCGCGGGCGTGCCCTGAAGGGGCGTGATCACGCGCACGGCCTGCGACTCGTCGCTGGAAATCTTGATGCCCACGCCGGTGAACTTGCCCTGCGTCGAACGCTGGAGCTGCTCGACCTCGTCGGGCCAGTAGATCGTGCTGAACTCATCAAGGTCGCCCATCGCGCCGTTGCCGAACTCGTGCAGCAGCGCCTCCTCGGGGAGACGGAGCGTGCGCTCGTTGGCGCGGTTGAGGCCCTTGAGCACGCCGACGAGCTCGAAGTAGCCCGCCTTGCCGCGCTGCTTCGCGAGATCGTCTTCCATCTCCTCGATCGCTTCGATGAACCGCGCGACCTCCCGCGCGTCGTTGAGCGCGGGGAACGCGCTCGAGAGCTCGGTGGTCGTCACGAACGTGCGCAGCGTCTCGAGCCCGCGCGACAGCAGCGACTTCAGATCAACCCGGTCCACGTGCGACCGCTCGGCGCGGTTGAGCGCCCGGATCAGCATCGCCTGCGAAACACCCTCGAGCTTCTCGCTCCAGTCGTCCGCCAGACCGTTGTACGCAGGGAGCGGGTCCTCGTCCTGCGCGACGAGCCGGTCGCTGCGCATGTCGTGCAGCGTCTCGGGGACGTACAGACGCAGCATCACCAGGCGACGACCGATCCGCTCGAACGGCTCCCGGTACCGCCGGTCCTGCTCGAACAGCAGGTTCAGCCGGTAGTACAGCTCGTACGCCTCGAGCCACGCGCCGCGCGACTCCGCGTCCTTGGCCGACTTCTCAGCGCTCGCGACCAGACCCACCAGCGCGGGGTCGCTCAGCACCGAACGCTTGTCCTCGGCCAGCGTGTGGATCTCCACCGCGTTGCGCAGCGCGAGCACCGTCTCGCCCTCGGCGAGGTTCTCGGCCATCTCCTTCTTCGCTTCGCTCAGTCGCTCGGCCCGCTTCGTCTCGACGGTCTCGAGGTGCTCGGCGCGACGCTCGAGCGCCGCACGCAGCACGTCGGAATCGCCGGACCCCTTCTCAAGGACCGTGAACGCTTCGCTGGCGCGCCCGGAGAGCGCGAGGTCCCACGCTTCCTCCGTAGCGCCCTGCCCGAGAGCGGGGCCGGCGAAGGTCGCGATCGCGACAGCCGCCGCGGAAATCAACGTGGCGTGGCGTGAGAAGTTCATCGCGCTCCTTTTCGTAGCGTAGGACGGTCGGCGCCGCGGTCGCGGGCCGTCCCCTCCATCGGACGCACAGCCGAGCCCCCCTGAGCATTCCCTTGCCCAGTGCTCGCCGGGCAGACCGCCGACCCCCCCAGCCGCGCAAGGCGTGCGCCGGGGATCGTTTTTCGGACATTCCGGGACAGGCTCGGCACGTCTGATCTTACGACCCCAAGGGATCCAGGTTCCAACCCGCCCGTATCGTGGCGTAGCCCATGCTCGCTCAGGACGCCCAAGCCGCCCCCCTCGCCACGCTCGTCTTCCTCCTCGGGGGCCTGCTGATCGCCGTGGTGGTCGTGCTTACCCTGCTGCGTCTCTTCCGCCGGCGCCTGCTCACCCCCCACCACCCGCCGACGCCGCCAGCGCCCGTCCCGGACGCGTGGGAGGAATCCGCCAGACGCCTGGCGACCCCGACCGAAGACCCGTGAGCTTGACAGATCGCCCGCGAGCGCGAACACTGTCCCGCTCGCCTGCGGCAGCCAGCCGTACGCGTGACCCATCGCCCGGGTGGCGGAATTGGCAGACGCGCCAGCTTGAGGTGCTGGTCCTGATTATTCGGGGTGGAGGTTCGAGTCCTCTCCCGGGCACTTCCTCGCCGGTCTCACGACCGGCGTTTTTTTATGCGCCCGCGCCGGCGCCCAGCACCAGCTCGCCAGACTCGATCATCCGCTTCAGGTCCCGGCGCTGGATCTTCCCCGTCGGGCCCTTGGGCAGCGCGTCCATCGCCGCGAGATGCCTCGGCGTGCGCGCCGCCCCGATCTTCTCCCGGCACCAGCGACGCAGCGCGTCCTCGTCGAACGCTTCGCCCTCGACCAGCTCCACGACCGCCACGGCGATCTCGCCCCGCATGTCGTCCTTGAGACCCACCACCCCCGACGCCTGCACGCTCGGGTGCTGGTTGAGCGCCTCTTCGATCTCGCGCGGGAAGACGTTCTCGCCGGCGATGATCAGCATCTCCTTGTGACGCCCGGTGATATAGAGGTGCCCGTCGGCGTCGAGGCGCCCGATATCGCCGGTGCGCAGACGCCCCTTCTCGTCGTGCATCCCCCGCGAGAGCTCGGGCTCGTGGTAGTAGCCGCGGGTGACGTTGGGGCCGCCGATGCGCACCTCGCCGTCGCAGTCGCACGGGAGCTCGCGCCCGCTCTCGACGTCAACGATCCCGATCTCGACGCCCGGGATCGCGCGCCCGACGGAGCGCCGCCGGAACTCGTGGGGTCGGCACCAGTTCGAGACCGGCGACGTCTCGGTGAGCCCGTACCCCTCGTTGATCGTTTTGTTGAACCGCTCCCGGTACGTCTGGAAGACGCTGTCGGGGAGCGGCTCCCCGCCCGAGACGATGTAGCGCAGGCTGGCGAAGTCCTCCGCGGTCGCGCCCTTGACGGTCGTGAGCGCGTTGTACATCGAGGGCAGCGCGACAAAGAACGTCGGGCGGTGCTCGCGCAGGCGCTTGACGATCTGCGTCGGAACAAACCGCGATGCGTACACGACGGGGATGCCGATCGTCAGCGGGAGCAGTGTGAGCACGGTGAACCCGAAGGAGTGGAACTGCGGGAGGGCGCCGAGCATCTTGTCGTCGCGCTCGAAGCGCACCCACTCGTCGATCTGGCGGACGTTGGTGCGCAGGTTCGCGTGGGTGAGCTCGACCCCCTTCGGGCGCCCGCTGGTGCCCGAGGTGTAGAGGAGCGCCGCGAGGTCGTCCGGCGCCGCGCGCATCGGCACGCGCGGTTCGGGCATCCCGGAGAAGGACATCTCATCGAGGCGGATCGTCGGGACGGGCGGCTCGTACCCGAGGTGCTCGAGGATCGGCCCCACCGTGACGACCGCGTCGGCGCCGCAGTGGCGGGTGATCCAGTCGATCTCCCCCGGGCTCAGGAGATAGTTCAGCGGGACGACGGTCCGCCCGAGCATCCACCCCGCGAGGGCCGCGGCTGGGAAGAGGCCCGAGGTGGGCAGGAGCGTCGCGACGGTGGGCGAGGAGCTCTTTTTTTCGATCTCGGAGGCGATGTGGAACGCCGCGACGAGGAGCTCAGCGGACTTCCAGCTCCTGCGGTCGTCGATCACAGCCACCCGACCGGGGTGACACGCCAACTTTCTGAGAATCGGCCAGTGAACGCTCATCGGCGCGTCTTCCAGAGAGAGGCGCCGACCGGCCGATACCAGTGGTCGCCGAAACGTCTGACCCCCGAGGAGGCCCGACCCGTGAACACCGCCCGATTGAGCATCGTCTTCGCCTCGCTGTCTGTGCTGACCGCCGCCGGATGCGGCACCTCGCAGAAAGTTGACTACGCCCAAGCGTACCAGCAGGGGCGGTACGCCGAGGCCCAGCGAGCGGCGTCGCAGGAGGCGGCGCGGTCGAGCGGGGCCGAGGCCGAGCAGGCGCGGCTGATCGAGGGCCTCTCGGCGCACGCCGCGGGCGACCGGAGCGAGGCGCTGCTGCGTCTGCGTCCGCTCCGCGCGTCGCAGGACCCCGAGGTCTCGGGGACGGCCGCGGCGACGGTCGGCATCATCGAATTCGAACGCGGGCGTTACGAGGAAGCCGCACGCTCGCTGACGCAGGCCGCCGAGAAGCTCGACGGTCGCGACGCGACCCGCGCCCGTGCGCACGCGGCGCTGGCGTACGAGCGCCTCGGACGCTCGGACGAGGCCGCCGCGCAGCGCCGCATGGCGATGAGCCCGCGCCGCGCCGGCGACGCGTGGGACTCCCGCGTGGCGCACCGCGACGGCAGCTACGCCATCCAGCTCGGCGCGTTCTCCAGCCGGGCCCGGGCGGCGCGCCTCGTTGAGCAGTCGCGGACCATGACGACAGAACGCGGGCTCGGGCAGCCCCGGATCGTGCTGGGGCAGGGCTCGGGCGGCGAGGCGCTGTACCTCGTGCAGGTCGGCGAGTTCCGCGACAAGTTTCAGGCCGAGGTCGCGCAGGACAAGCTTGGCGTCACGAGCGTGATCGCCGACGTGCCGGTCAACTGACCCGGGTCACCCGGTCCAGCCGCGCCCGGTGCGCGGGTTGGGCATGCGCCCGCCGAGTTCTTTCATCAGCGCCGCGTCCTGTTCGCTCATTGAGCTTGGCGGGACGATTTTGACCACCGCGTAGAGATCGCCGCGCCTCCCGGCGTCGTCTTCGATCCCGCGCCCGCGCAGGGCGCAGGCGGGATCCGGAGGACGTCCCGGCGGGGATGGTGAGGGTCACGCGGCCGGCCGGCGTGGGGAGTTCGATCTCCGCGCCGAGCGAGGCCTCGGCGACGGTCACGGGCGTTTCGATGCTGAGGTCCATGCCGTCGCGCCGGAGCAGCGGGTGGTCGCTGACGCGCACGACGAGGATGAGGTCGCCGGGGGGGCCGCCGCTCTGGCTGGGGCGGCCGGCGCCGCGGACGCGGAGCTTGGCGCCGTCGGCGACGCCCTTGGGGATGCGCACGGAATAGGTCTGCGTGGAGCCGCCGCGGGTGACGCGGACGGTGTGCTCGCCGCCGGTGAGGGCGAGAGCGAAGGGGATGACCTCGTCCTTGTGGACGGGCTGTCCCGGGCGTGGCTGGGAGCGGGCGCGGGCGCCGCGCTGCGGGCCCCCGCCGAAGATCTCCTCGATGACGGAGCCGAAGTTGGAATCTCTGGGGACGCCCCCTCCCCATTGCACGCCGCCGGCCGGCCCCCAGGGGTTGTCGCCCGCGCCGCTGGAGTAGGCGGTGTGCCCGACGCGGTCGTACTTCTTGCGCGCGTCGGTGTCGCCCAGGACGTCGTACGCCTCCTGGATCTCCTGGAAGCGCTTGGCGGCGTCGTCGGAATCGTTGACGTCGGGGTGGTATTTGCGGGCGAGCGTGCGGTGGGCGCGGCGGATCTCGTCGGCGGTGGCGCTCTTCTTGACGCCGAGGATCTCGTAGTAGTCGCGCGAGGGCATGGTGAGAGTCTAAAAGAGCGGGCGGGCGGCGTCGGCCCACGCCTTGAGGGAGCGCTCGGCGCCGGCGCGCGCGTCGGGCAGCTGTCGCGGGTCGATCACCAGCGAGGCCCCCGGCGCGGTGGTCGTGAGGACGGCGTAGACCGCGCCGACGTCGAGCCCGCCCTCGCCCAGCGCGCAGCGGGCGCCCGCACGGGAGTCGGCGAGGCGGACCGCCCCGAGGCCCGGCGTCGCGGCGAGGGTGGCGAGCGGGTCGCTCGGCCCGGCGGCCAGCTCGGCGAGGTCGAGCGCGGGGAGGAAGGGCGGCGGGAGATCCTCCGCTGCGGGGGCGGTGAGGGCGACGTCGGCCTCGGCGGCCGCGGCCGCGGCGTGGGGGTCGGGGGCGGCGAGGTGGATGATCTTGGTGGTCTCGGCGAGCCCGGCGGCCTCGGCGAGGAGGGCGCAGGTCGCGGCGACGACGGAGAGGGCGCGGTCCTGGCGGGCGGGGTCGGTGAAGTGCGCGGGCGGGATGGGGAGATCGGCGCCGTCGAGTCGGAGCTCGAGTCGGCGGAGGAGGGCGAAGAGACCGCGCCGGGCGGAGCGATCGAGCTCGCGAGGGCGGAGGCCCGGGAGGGCGACGTCGAGGACGACGGCGCGCGCGCCGAGGGCGTGGGCGGTTTCGAGGCGCTCGCGGGGCGAGCCCTGGAGGGGCGTGATGGCGAGTGAGGGGTCGCGGGGCACGCTCATGTTGTACGCCCGCCGGGGTTGCTGTGCAGGGGTAGGATGCGGTGATGACACGATTGCGCCCGCTGTTTGAAACCGTCCATCTCGCCGCGCTGGGGGTGTGGGTCGGCGCTCTGGGGATGACCGCGGCGACGGCCGCGGTGTTGTTTCCCGAGATGCGCGACCTGGATCCGTCGCTGGGGGCGTTCAGCGCGTACCCGGGGGATCACTGGGTGCTGGCGGCGGGGCGGGTGATGGCGCGGGTGTTCTCGGTGCTGGATTCGGTGCAGATCGGGTGCGCGGCGCTGGCGGCGTTGACGGCGTTTGCGCTCTTCGTGTCGCGGGCGGACCGTCGGTGGCTTCGCCTGGTGCTGACGCTGGCGCCGACGGCGGTGCTGGTGTGGTACGTGCTGATGGTGGCGCTCCCGATGCACGCTGACATGACGGGGTACTGGGACGCGGCGCGTGCGGGGGATCTCGAGTCGGCTTCGGCGTACCGGAGCGCCTTTGACGCGCGCCATCCGGTGGCGTCGCAGGCGATGGGGCTGACGCTCGCGCTCGCGCTGGTCGCGCTGCTGGTCAACGGGTGGCGCCCCGCGCCGGTGAAGGCGAAGAAGAAGGCGTTGTGAGCACGCTGACGCCGACCAACCCGCGGGGGATGCGCGATCTCCCGTTCGAGCTTCCCGTCGTGAGCGAGAGCGAGCGTCGGCGGGCGCGTCGGATCCTCGCGCGTCTGGATGAGAAGTACCCCGACGCGCACTGCGAGCTGACGTACACGACGGCGCACGAGCTGCTGGCGGCGACGATCCTGAGCGCGCAGACGACGGACGTGAACGTGAACAAGGCGACGCCGGCCCTCTTCGAGGCGTTCCCGACGCCGGCGGCGTTCGCGTCGGCGACGGCTGAGGAGATCGAGCCGTACGTCAGGACGCTGGGGTTTTTCCGCAACAAGGCGAAGTCGCTTCATGAGGCGATGTCGTCGATCGTCGAGGAGCACGGCGGGGAGGTGCCGCGGACGATGGACGGGCTTCTGGGGCTGCGGGGCGTGGCGCGGAAGACGGCGAACGTGGTGCTGGGCAACGCGTTTGGGATCAACGTGGGGTTCGTGGTGGACACGCACATCGATCGGTTCAGCAAGCGTTTTGATCTCGCGCCGCCCGACGCGACGGTGCAGGCTGTGGAGCGCCGGCTGATGGCGCTGTTCCCGCGGGACTCGTGGTGTCGGGCGAGCCACACGATCATCTGGCACGGTCGGCGGGTGTGTCACGCGCGGGCGTGGAAGTGCGCCGACGACGACTTGTGCCGGGCGTACTGCGTGAACGCGCGTCCGGCGGGGCGGGGGATCTTCCAGTGAGCGAGAAAGAGAAGGCGAAGGACGCGGCGCTGACGTACCTCGGGTACGCGGCGACGACGGAGCGGCGGGTGCGCGACAAGCTCGCGGGCAAGGGGTTCGCGGGCGAGCTGATCGACGAGGTCATCGGGGATCTCGTGCGGGTCGGACTGCTCGACGACGAGGCGTACGCCCGGGCGTTTGCGCGGCAGCTGGCGAACAAGGAGACGGCGGCGGCGCGGTGGATCGAGACGAAGCTGATCGCGCGGGGGGTGGACTACTCGTTGGCGTCGCGGGTCGCGGAGGAGTTTGGCGCGGAGGGCTCGGACGCGGCGCTCGATGCGGCGCGGGAGCGGATCGCGCGGATGGGGCACGTCACGGACCCCGAGGCCCTGGTGCGCCGGCTGGCCGGGCAGCTCCAGCGCCGGGGGTTCGGCGCGGGGGAGGCGTTCCAGGCGGCCCGTCGGGCCAGCGAAGAGCGGGAATAATCGGGATTATCGGCGTTCGTTGCGGGCGGGCGCGCGGGTATACTCGCGTTGGAGGAGAAGAGAATCATGAGCATGACACGAACCGGCGCCGCGGCGCTTGCGCTTTCCGTCTCGGGCGTCGCGATCGCCGCGTTGCCCTCGTACGACACGTACGACCTGGCGGCCCGCACGAACTTCAGCGGGGCGTACAACACGATCAACGGGGTGTTCTTCAACAGCGCGACGCCTTCGCTTTCTGACTCTGCCGGCGTGGCGTGCACGACCAACGGCGGCATCGAGGGCGTGTGGTACGACGACGGGACCAGCCTTGGGACGGGCGGGGCGCAGCTCTACACCTCCAGCGGGTTCGTCACCGACGTGTCGCTCAACGAGAGCGGGCAGATCGTGACGGAGCAGACCGCGAGCTCGAACGACGGCGTGGTGCTGGTGGATCAGATGGGTTCGATGCCGGCGTTCGGGGTGAACCTGCTGAGCGGGTACGGCTCGCCGCAGATCAGCGACACCGGGCGGATCGGGTTCAAGGGGCGCACCGGCGGCGGGGACGCGCTCTTCGGGTCTGATCTGATCGGGCAGGGGCTGTCGCCGGCGATCCACGTCGCGGAGGTGGGGATCGACTCGGGGAGCCCGTACTCGTTCCTCTTTACGCCGTCGATGAACGACAACGACCAGATCGCTGGGAAGGCTCGGCGCGGCGCGGCGGGCGTGTTCGGGGAATCGCAGCCCGACGAGATCCGCGTGTGGAACACGGACGGCTCGAGCGTGCTGATCGCGCAGGACCGGGACGGGGATCCGATGTCGCCGTTTGACCGGTTCGACAACAGCGTGAGCCTGACGGACAGCGGTTCGGTCGCGTTCGTTGCGCGGAACGCCGACACAGGCGACCGCGGGGTGTACTTCAGCGACGGGACGACGACGGTTGAGATCGCAACGGAGGCCGACGCCGACGTGAGCGAGATCGAGTTCTTCAAGCCGGCGGCGAACGACGCTGGGCTGGTGGCGTTCCGGGCGTTCAACGGCGCGGGTCTTCGCGCGGTGTTCCTCGGCGACGGGACGGACCTGATCCAGATCGCGACGGAGCACGGGCTCCTGGAGACGGACCTCGGGACGGCGCGGATCGATCAGAACGTCACGAGCAGCCCGACGTTCGGCGGCGGGCCGGCGATCAACGCGGCCGGCGACGTGGCGTTCCTCGCGGGGCTGACGCCTCCCGATAACGATCAGATCGAGTGGGGCTCGGGCCTCTTCATCGCTCGTGCGACGGTCGGCGGGCCTGATCTCGACGGTGACGGCGACGTGGATTCGGCTGATCTGGCGATCCTGCTGGCCGCGTGGGGCGCGTGCTCGGGGTGCCCGGCGGACTTTGACGGGAGCGGCGTCGTCGATTCCGCGGACTTGGCTGTCTTGCTCGCGGCGTGGGGCTAAGAGCAACCGTTCGGGCGTCTGAGACGTACATGTAGTCGCGCGGGATCACCGCGCGGGAGGAGTCGTGCGTGCGCAATACGGTGTATCCAATGGCGGTGCTCGCGGTCGCTTCGGCGGCGCTGGGCGCGGAGATCGCCTGGGAAGCCCCGTCCAGCGGGCTGCTGCTCAGCGACGGGTCGTGGGCCGGGGGCATGACGCCTGATTCCGGCGACGGCGGGCTGTTCGCGGTCCCGGGGAGCTACGAGGTGCAGCTTGGCGAGGACGCGGAGTTCGGGTACGTCGCGGTTGACGGTTCGAGCCCGGTCTTTCAGTTCCCCGGCTCCCGCTTCGATCTCGCGTTTTTCGGCGACGCCCCCGCGGGGGTGACGGTCGGGCGCGGCGCGGCGATGAGTTCGCTCACGCTCGCGATCGGCGAGGTCGTGTGCGACACGGTGGTGATCGCGCGCGACGCCGGGTCGCTCGCCACGCTGAGCATCACGGGCTCGTCGAGCCTGCTCGATTCGTTGTTCCGCGTGGACGTCGGGCTCGGCGGCAACGGGACGCTGGAGCTCACGAGCGGCGGCGTGTTCGACGGGTCGCAGGTGCTCGTTGGTCGGCAGAACGGCGCCGAGGGGCGCGTCGCGGTCGACGGGAACGGGTCGATGCTCACCGCCAGCTTCCTCACGATCGGCGAGCAGGGGCAGGGGACGCTCGATGTGTCCGGCGGCGGGTTCGTTTCGCTCGTGGGGCTCAACGTCGGCGCGGGGCAGGGCAGCGGCGACGTCACGATCACCGGCAGCGGGAGCGAGATCAACACCAACGCGGGCGACGCGGTGATCGGCGATGGCGGGGACGCCACGCTGTCGCTCACGCAGGGGCTCTTGCGCGCACGGGACATCGTGTTCGCGAACCCGGGCAGCTCGGTCGTCGTGGCGGGCGGGAGCGGCGGGTTTGCCGCGACGCGCGACGTGCTCATCGGCGTAGGCGGGGTGGCGGAGGCGGTTCTTGGCGCGTCGCACCTGACGGCGTGCCAGCGCCTCCGCATCGCGAGCGCGAACGGCTCGCTCGCCTCGCTCGAGCTCGATGGCGCGGTGGTCGCGAACACCCGAGTCGACGTGGCGCCCGGGCTTTTTAGCCTCGGCACGCTGCGCACCGGGCCGAACGCGCAGATCTCCACACCGCTGGTGCGCGTGTTCACGAACGGCACGTTCAGCGGGGACGGGCGCGTGACGGGCAACGTCGAGGTGTCCGGCGGGCTCGAACCGCTGGGGACTCTTGATGTCATCGGCGATCTGACCTTCGCGGGCGTGGTCGGCCCCGGCACGCTGCTCTTTACAGCAGACGCGGTGGTGAACACCGCGGTCGTCACCGGGACCGCGACGCTGAGCGGGACGTTCTCGCTGAGCGTGGCCGACGGCTTTGCGCCCATGACGGGCCAGTCGTTCGTCGCCCTGAGCGCGGGGAACGTTGTGGGATCGTTTAGTTCGATGGATCTGCCCAGCGCGGACTGGACGGTCGAGGTTGTCGGGGATGAGGTCGTCGCGACATTCACCGGCACGTCGACACAGCCCGAGGACCTCAACGGCGACGGCATCGTCGATTCGAGCGACCTCGCGTCGCTGCTGGCGCAGTGGGACGCGTGCCCGGGCTGCCCGGCGGACTTCGACGGCAGCGGCGTGGTGGACTCGACGGACCTCGCGACGCTCCTCGCGGTCTGGACCCCGATAAAGTAAGGGCGCGGGCCCGTGGCGGAATCGGCAGACGCGGCGGATTTAAAATCCGCTTCCGCGCAAGCGGGGTGAGGGTTCAAGTCCCTCCGGGCCCACCTGAACCTTTCGCGCTGTCTCGCGCCCACTCGCACGGCGCTGCATTTCGCCCTTGTTTCCAGTGGTTTTTGAGCACTCGCGCAATTCGGTGCGATTGTGTGCGGCTCCGTGCTGCGCCGCGTTTTGCGCCGCCGTTGCGCCGCATTTTGCGCCGCGCTCGGGCGACGCGTCCGACTCCCCGACCGCGCGCCGCCAGTCGGCGTCTGTGACTTGCAGGTAGTGGCCCGCCGCGATCAGCTTCGAGTTCCCGATCCACGCGCAGACCGTATGGATGGGGTACTGGCTGGCGAGTTCGGTCTGGCGGCTCGCACGCAGGTTGTGCCACGTGCGGGGCCACGGGGTCAGCCCGGCACGGGTGATGATGCGCCGGAGCTGCGTCTGGAGGTTTGAGCCCGGCTGGTAGCTCGTGATAACGCGCTCCTCCCCCTCCTCGGCAAGCTCGAAGACATCGCGCAGATGCTCGCGGAGTTCGGGGAAGAGCGGGATCGTCCGCGTCGCCCCGCCCTCGTGGTGCTCGGTCTTGGAGGATCGGATAACGAGACGGTCGCCCGCCCAATCGACATCGCCCCACGTGAGAGCGAGCGCCTCGCTCGGGACGCGGAGCCCGCCGAAGCGACCGAGAGCGATCAGCAGGCGCCATTCAGCGCTGGGTGCGGCGTCCATCACGCGTGCGATGGTCTCGCGCTCCACGAACACCTGTCGGTCGGGGTTGGTCTGCGAGCCGGGCTTGAGGTCGTCGAAGGGGTTGCGGGGGATCAGCTCGCGCTTGACGCCCCAGCGGTAGTACTGCTTGGCGTACTTAAGCGTGCGGGAGGCGGTGGCGCCTGAGTAGCGACGGCGGAGAGCGGCGTACCAGTCCTCGGCGTTCGCGGGCGTGATCTCGCGGGCGAGGGTGTCGGCGCCGAAGTGATCGACCAGCGCTGTTTCCGCCTGACTCATTCGCGTGAGGGTCGTGGGTTTGATCGTCTTGGCGGCGAGACAACGGCGGATGAGTTCGGCGAGCGTCACCACTTCCCGCGCCTCACGCGCCGTCACAAGCCCCGTAGCGGCGAGGCGCTCATGGATGGCGTCGGGTACCTCGGCAAGCCAGCGGCTCGTCTCGGCGTCGTAGGGCGTCCCTGTGGCCTTCGCGGAGAGCAACGCTTCGATCTTGAGCTTGACGCTCTCGGCGTTCTTCACGCTGCACTTGCCAAGGCGGAGGGTGCAGCGGTTGCGGTCTCCGTCGGTCCACTGGATGCGCTTCTTGCCGTTGGGGTCTCGAATCACGCTTGCCATAGGTTGTCCGCCTTCCGTGCGTCAGTATGCGTGTTAGCGCCGCTCGGCGCAAGATCGTCCGTGAGAAGTGTCGCCAGTGTCACCGTCGCCACTGTGATTCCTTGATTCTGCATGGCGAGAAGTGGCGCCAGTGTCGCCACTGTCACCGTCGCCATAGTGTGATTGGAGGACGAGCCGATCCCCCCTACCATCGCTCTTGTCCCAGCGAGCGAACCCTTTGCTGACGAGTTTCTCGGCTACCGCCTTCGCGTCGTCGCGTCTTCGGTACCTCCTAAACCCGCGAGTTATCTCTCGGACACTGACGTTGCCGTCACGCTGGGCTATCCAATCCGTGATTGTTCGTATCTCTGTGTCCTCTTCCGTCTCATCGAGGTACTGGAAGACTCTGATTGCCTCGTGCGTAAACCAACGGGCAAGAGTGATTCCACTCTCAAGAGACGATGCGCTGATCTCAGTGGCGCCACTGGTGACGGTGACACTGGCGCCATTGGCGACGTTTCCCGCCTCGACCAGCTCCACGATGAGCGCGATCCGCGCCGCCGCGGATTCGAGCTTGGAGTACACGGAAGCGATCGCGCCGGTGTGCTCCGCCTGAGCCCTTCCGTTGGCGTTGACGTACTTCTCCCACAACCCCATCGCCTCGGCGCTCATGCGCAGCGCACGGGGTTTGAGTACGTCGCCTTCGACGCTCTCCCCTTGCAGCGCGATGAGCCTGTCGAAGACTCGCGCGACTTCCGCCGTCGCCCTCTCGCTTACCTCGGCATCGGTGTACTCCCTGACGCGCCGCGGGGGGTGTGCGAAGAGGATGCGCATGGCGAGTCCGTTCTCGATGAGGGCCTTGCCGAGCGCCCGCTTGAGCGCGCCGGGCTGGATGCCCCCAGTCACGCTCACCGACGCCCGCGGGACAATGAGCGTTCCAGAGGTCTTCCGATCGACCATCAGGGACGAGGCGTCGTGTATCGAAAGCCAGTGGGCCACGTCGCCTCCTTTGCCCTTCACGTACCGATCAAAGCTCCCGATCCATCCTGAGAGTTCGTCATGCGCCATGAGAAGCCCGCGGGGGTTGTCTCTGAGCAGCGGCGCCAGGGCCTCGACCGTCGTGTCTGAGACGATCCAGCGCGAGCAGATGGGACGCTCGGGCTCGGGCGGCGGTGGTGCGCTACCCGGTTTGCGCTTCCACTTCGCCATCTCCACTTCCCAGCGTTGGTGCTCCGGCTCCCACGCCTTGACCTCCTCAAGGTGGGCGGTGAGTGCGCGGGTTTGGATCTCCCGGAGGGGTCGCACCGCCGCCTTCATCGCCGGGCTCTTCGCGGTGCCAGACTCGCCGATGATGGCGGTCCACAGGATCGACGGCGCCTGATACCCGCGCTTGATCTCTGCGACGTGCGTGTTGCCGATCGCGGACGCCAAAGCCGAGAGCAACGGGAGCGCGACGAATGAGGGATCGCAGTTGATCGCGGCCCCGGCTTCCGACACAAACGATCTGAGCGGATCAGGGAAGGCGTCCACTGGGAAGGGCATATAGACCGACCGCTCGGGCGGCTCAATGGTCCGCGGCGCATTGAACGATTCCGCGCCGTCCGCGAGGGCTTCGATTGCTCGGCGCGTGGCTTCCGCGTCTGCGCCTTCGAGCTTGAGCGCCTGCTCGATGTCCCCTCCTTCCGGTATCTCGGGCCAGCGATCCGCGAGGTTCACAAGGCGCACGGACGCGGCGCCCGCGTCGTGGCAGAGCCGGGCGACGGTCTCGGCGTACTCCATGCCCGCGTCGTGGTTGTCCGGGAGGATGACGACGTGCTTGCCTGCCACAGGGGACCAATCGGTCTTCTGCGCCGCCTTCGCGCCGTGGGCGCTCGTGGTGGCGGGGAGCCCGCACGTCCACGCGATGTCGGCGCACTTCTCGCCCTCGACGACGTAGACCGTCTCTTCCTTCACAAGGTCGGGGAGTTGGTAGAGCGGGCGGGGCTCTGGCATCCCTGTGCAGCGCCACGCCCCTTCGATGAGCGAGACGGGGCGGTAGGTCTTGCCCTCGCCTTCGATGTCCCAGCGGGCGACGACGCCGACGATGGAGCCCGCTGCGTCGTGGTAGTTCCACTGATCCGTCGGCTCGCAATGGAGCCCTTGAGAGCAATAGGCGATCGCGTCCGCGGCGGAGGCGTGCGCCTTACCCGGCTTTGGCGCGGGCTTGGGGACGGGCGCGGGCGGTGCGGCTCGCTCGCTTCGGTACGCCTTGTGCCCGTCCTCGCGGGCGAACAGGTCGGACAGCTTCATGCCGAGCGCCGCGGTGATCTGCTCGGGGGTACACCCCGCGTGGCAGTTGAGCAGCACCCTGTCATCCTCCCCCACCCCCACAGAGAGCGAGGGGGTGCGGTCGTCGTGGGCCGGGCATCGGCAGGTGTACTGCGTCCGGTAGCCGCGAGGGTCGCAGCCTGCCTCCCGCAGAGCGGCGCGAACGGTGTCGAGCGGCGTCATCAGGCGCGGTCCTCCCGGAGGCGGTCCCAGGCGCCGGGGGCGTCGGGGCAGCCGGCGTCGATCCAGCGGGTGACATCGCTCATGGCGTAGCGGACGCAGCGACCGATGCGGACGGCGCGGAGGGCGCCGCGGTTGGTGAGTTCCCAGAGCTTGCGCTTGGAGATGCTGAGGAAGGCGGCGGTCTCGGGAGGGGTGAGGAGACGTGCTTCGTGAGACATGGAGAGACTCCGGCCCGCGGGTGGCGGGGGTGAGGTGCGTGCGGGCGCGGCGCGTTGCCTGCCCTTTCACTCCACTGCTATCACACGGTGCGCAGCTTTTGGGTTGGGAAGCCGTCAAAGTGAGGGCGCGAAGCAAGCGCCTGTGTTTACACCACTTGAGAGCCGAAAAAAGTTCCGCGAGGCTCAGGCCCGCGCGAGGTTCAGGCGGAGGAGGTCGGCGAGGATGAGCTGCTCGACCTCGGCGCGGCGGGCGTGCTGAGGATGGTCCTCGGGGAGGGGCTGACCGGCGCCGGTGTCGGCGAAGACAGCGGCCCAGCCGCTAGAGAGCGGCCGTGACAAGCACCCTAACGCCAGTGTTTCTGGTAGTCGGGACCGCCCGACCGAGGTTTGGTGCCCGGCTTGGCCACCTGCAAGGTCAACGGGATAGGAAAATCAGTCCCGATGATGGCGGCTTCACCCGGACGGAGGTTTGGTAGGAACGCCGATGCCGCCCGATCAATCTCGCCGCATGCTCGCTCGACCACTTCACGGTCGCGGTCGTTGGTCAACCGGTGCACGATGAGCGTACCCATTTGGCTCAGCACCCCCTCGGTGATATCGCGGGGCCGCTGGCTGGCTAGGCACAGGTTCAGCCCATACTTCCGGCCCTCTTTTGCTATCAGCTCGAAGGCGTCTAATCGGGTCATATGGTCATCGCCGCCGATACGACGGCCAAGGAAGTTGTGAGCCTCATCGACCAGTACCACGGTCGGGCATTGGCGAAAACCACCAGCGCGCGCCGTGGTGAGGAGTTGGCGGCCGATCACGTTGGCGACAATCTCGCGGGCGTGATACTCAAAAGAAACCCCACTCAAGCAAACACGCAGAAGACGGGCGTCCGCATTGCCGGTGAATGCTTCGATTGCTTTGGTGAGGTTGGAAGCACCTGCTTGCCCCCCGAAAACGCACGCATATGCTGAAGAAGACATCACAGCATTGATCCGAACGATCATCGAGAGGCAGTAAGAATAGCTACCTTCGTCGTGATCCCCCCACACAGTGTGGTCTCGCTCTCCCTTTGCCTTTCCCCAGCCAGACGGATGAACACACTCTTGCTCTATCTGACGTACTAAGCAGGACACGTCAAACTCTTGGCGCGGGTCATCTAATTTCGCGGCCGTTACCGGGTCAGATTCCGCCGTTTTGATATTTGCTTTAGGCTGATTGATCTTCTTGATTACCCCGTTTGAGGCTAGCGAAGGCTTCACAGTTGCTAAACGGAGGCTACGGATGGCCGCTCGGAGCTTTGGCCCCTGCACCCGCCCCGCAGGCTCGAAGAGCGCAACGAAGTCTGACTCCATGAAACCGGTCGGAGGAAGCAAGCAGGCGGTGGAACCGGTCGCTTTATCGACCGGATCGCCCAAGTGCAGGTGTTCTACATGCGGCCCCGTGAAATCGCGATACTCCCCCGTCGCATCCAAGAGGATCAACTTTGAGCCGTGAGCGAGACACTGTTCGATGATCCGTGCGGTGGTCCAACTCTTACCACCGCCGGTCGCGCCGAGGATGGCGCAGTGACGGCCGAAGAGCCGCTCGGGCTTGATCGACACCTCGCTGTCCCGGGAATGGCCGGTGTGGCCGAGCGAGAGCGATACCGCCGCATCATCCCGCACCCCCTGCTCCATCAACTCGGGAAGCAAAGCAATGAAGCGGTGCGGTGCGGCATAGATGCGATCACCTAGCCGGGGATAGCAGTCAACGCCTGCCACCACTCTGAGGTCATCCATTGCAACCGATCCAAGGAGCTGGATCACCCCGAGCGCGTCCAAGTCGGAGCGGCCGTCGAAGTCGGGCCGGATCGACCGGCGCTCCGAGTCTTGTAGACGTACTTCGTTGACTCGACCGAGCAAGAGGCTCTGCTGGCCTTCGATCAGGACGAACTCACCCACCTCGCCGCGCCCGTATCGGTTGCCGGAGAAATGGGAGCCGCTTGGGTTGCCCGCTTCAGTGAGGTTTACACCGACCGAGCGGGGCGTGATGAACGACGCCACGCCCAGGAACAACTCCGGCCTGAGCAATCCCTTGGGAAACTCGCTCACAAGGTGGGCTGTGCTCATCCGCCCCCCACCACGCCTTTTACCGCCTTCATCAGCGATTCGGCGGGCGTTAGAGAATGCAGGTCCGGCACCATCTGCGCGAACGCCTCAAAGTCTGACTGGATCATCCAGATGTCCTCGCCACTTTCACTGAGTTGAGCAAGCTCCTCCCAGTACGGTTTGCCGTCCGCGACTTTCTGCTTCGGGCAGTAATCCACGATGATCAGCCGCAAGTGGGGGTTGGACTTCACTGCCGCCAACAACGGCTCGGAGAGGTGGTTGTCGTTAAATCCAAACCCGGCCACCAATACACAGGTATTGGGTTCGCGGATCGCCGCCAAATACTGTGCCATCGATTCAAGGTGTGGCTGGGTGTAGCTACGCTGGTACTTGCCGCGGGCCGGGTAGATCAGACACGCCTCGCTACCTGTTGGGGACGGCTTCTCCACTATCTCCCCGTTGTCGTCTCGCGCCCAATGGACCGATCCGTGCAGTTTGTAGAGCAAGAACACACCCGGCAGGTAACCGACCTGTCCGTCACCGCCGCGTCCGCGCAGCACGATGTCGCAGCTGAAGTATCGGGGGTCATAACGCCTAGGCGCGGTGAACGAAAACCCATCCAGCACCACAAGGCCTATGTCACTCGCTGCCGTCTCAAAGCACAGGTCGTAATTGGTGGTGAAGAGCTTGAGCCGTTGATCGCGTGCTCGACGACGCGACAGACGGTGCAAGAATGCCTGGTGTCCAGTCAGCTTTGAATCCTTCAAGAACTCCGAGCACTTGTCGAGGATTATCTTCTCTGCGCCTACTAAGAACTTGGTTACTTCTGGCTTGTCGCGGTTCACATACAGGAACGCCTCGATCCACGAGAGGAACTGTTCAATGTCATGGTTATCTTCAGGATCCAGGTCGTAGCCGACAGACGCGGCAACGGTCTTGGCTTGTTCATCCAGAGGCGAGCCGACCACGGCGTTCCATAGGGCACCCATTGACGGGCCGCCTACCGCAAGCGAACAGCCCGATCCCGCCAACACCACCAAGTGTTGCATCTGCAGGGCGCCCAGCAGCATGTTCTTGAGTTTGTCCGAGTTCACGGAAGCTTCCGCTTCACTCGCTTCGCGTTCGTCATTCCCAGCGGTGGGCTGGGCTTCCAGCGGGCGCCACTCGGCGCTGCCGGGTGATCTGAGAAACGGATCCGGCTTTGCCTGCTCTTCGTCGGCTGTTGCCTTCACTTCGTCAGCCATAGCTACCCCGCTGCAATGCGACTCTCGATTCAACTGGCACCGTAATGCAAAGACTAGTTCTCTAGCCCTCTCGGTTTATCGTAACCGAATAGTGGCTTGACTCGCATCCGGCGTCGTGGACCGAAACAGCGGATGCGTTTCCTGAGCCGCACGAGACTCACCCGATCAGGGGATGAGCAGGCTCCGCGCAGCGTTCGTCGTCGTGGCTCGGCGTATTCACCCAGCGTGACACCTCGTAAGCGCGCAGCGCGTTATCCGCCGCCGGGCGGAGCATCTGCGCGATCGTCTCGGCGTCGTCGATCGCCGGGTCCAGCCACTGCCCCACGAGGTCGGCGGGGAGGATGACGGGCATGCGGTTGTGGATGGGTTGCATCGTCGCGTTGGGGGCGCACGTCAGGACGGTGAAGCTCTCGACCGGCTCGGCGTCGGCGGGCGCCCAGCGGGACCACAGGCCAGCGAGGGCGAAGACATCGGCGTCGGTCGGCACGATGTTGTGCGGGCGCTTCACCTTCTCCCCCTCCACCTTCTGCCACTCGTAGAAGCCGGACGCGGGGACGATGCAGCGCTGGCGCCTGACCGCGGGGGCGAACATGCGCCCCGTCGGCGCCGTCTCGCTGCGGGCGTTGATCGGTTCGGGGCCGCTCTCCCCCGGCTTCCGCCACGGGGGGATGAAGCCCCAGCGGGCCATCGTGCCTTCGCGCCCGTCGCCCGTGTCGCGGACGATGAGCGAGCGCTGCGTCGGCGCGATGTTGTAGCGCGGGCCGAGTTCAAGCATCGAGAGGTCGATCCCGAAGAGTTCGGCGATGACCGCGGCGGGGGTGGTGAGGGAGAAGCGTCCGCACATGGTTTGAGTCTACCGCTCAGGCGTGGAGGTCCGGCGCCGCGAGGTCGGGGATGCTGGAAAACGCGATGCGCATAGGGGCGGAGGCGGTGTCCGCGCTGGCGGGGTGTATGGCCGCGTAGCCGTAGCGTTGGTTGATCCGGTCTATCGCGCAGTCGAGCCGTTCCTCGGCCCTCTCGCGGGCGTACAGGGGCGCTGGGGCCTCGCTGACGGGCGTGAGCTTGTTGAGGGTCGCGGCGACGATGAGGTAGCGGGCGTCGGGGGCGTGGCGCCACTGCTCGCCGAGCGCCGTCAGGAAGACGCGCGTAGACGACGTGGGCGGGAGCTGCGTCTTGCGCGCCCAGGCGCCCTCGGGGATGAGACGTGCCGCGGTGACGAGTTCGCCCGATCGGTAGCCCTCGCGCCGTAGGCGTTGCGCAGCCTTTGCGAGCAGGCGGACCACGACGCGCCGGGCCTCGTCGCGCCCGCGCTTCTCTGGGGGGAGGACGTGTTGGTGTCCGAGCGTGCGCCGCACGGTCTTCTTGTCGGGGAGGTCGAAGCCCCGTATCAGCATCCACCAGCGCCGCCCATCGACGGACCCGAAGACGCGGGCCATGGCGTCTTCGCTCAGGGCGTACATGCCATCTGTGGTGCGCACGCCGTGAGCCGCGAAGCGGGCGAGCATCCCGCGGCTGATACCGGGCCAGTCATCGAGGGCCATCGGGTACAGGCAGTCGGGGAGCATGGCGGGCTCGATGATGCTCAGTCCGTCGGGCTTGTGTTGATCCCCAGCGACCTTGGCGAGCAGGCGGTTGGGGGCGATGCCGATGGAACAGGTGAGGGCGGCGCTGAAGCGCTCGCGGAGGGTCCGCTTGATCGCCAGCGCCAGCGACGCTGCGCGCACGGGGTCGCGCTCGTCTCCCATGAGCCTGCACGCCATCTCGTCAATCGAGTAGACCCGATCCACGGGGATGACCGTCTCGACCGCTTCGATGATGGCGTGGTGGAGCTTCACATACTCGGCGGGGCGGGCGTGGACAAAGCGGATGGTCGGGCAGAGTCGGCGGGCCTCGTGGATGACCGTCCCTGTGCGCACACCCGCGGGCCTCGCAGCGTAGCTGACGGCGATGCAGCACGAGGACGGGGCGGGGCGGCCCTCGGCGGTGTAGACGGGGACCACGCCGACCGGCTGCCCCCTGAGCGGGGGTCGCAGGTGCTGCTCGGCAGAGGCGAAGAAGGCGTCCATATCGAGGAAGAGGGTGGTCAGGGGCACGGATCGGGTCTCCAAGTGGCAACCGATCATATACCAAACAGATACCTCCCTGCGCAATCATCCTCCCGCCGCTCCCACCATCGCGGCGATACCCGCGCGGACGGCTTCGGGGAGGGTTGCCCACGCCCCCACCACCCGCGCCAGTCTCGGGTCCGAGGCGATCGCGGCGCAGGCGATCCGAGTTGCGCCGCATTTTGCGCCGCCCTCTAGCGGAATCGCTGCTATTGACCCCATGAGGGCCGATTGTTCAAGTCCCTCCGGGCCCATTTGATGTAGTTGCGCCGAGTTGTGCGCGGCTCGGCGCTGCGCCGCGTTTTGAGATCCGAGGGCGGAGACCGCGGGCATCTCCTCCGCTAGCGCCGTCGTCTTCTGAAGCTGCCGTACAAGCCGATCATGGGGACGAAGAACGAAGGGGAAGGGATCGGGTTGTAGAAGGCAAGGCTGTCTGAGAACATGTCAATGATCCTTGTCTTCGCCAGCAACTCGCCCTCGTAGCTAAACAGTGACATCTGATTCCGATCTCCTGTGACCGCGAAAGTGCCGTTACCCAGGTCGACAACGTCCGCCGCCTCCCTGTACCCCAGCTCAGTGATAAGCGGCGTGATGGTCTCGGTGTCCAGGTCGAGCACGTCGATCTGGCCTCGTCCAAACTGAGTCAGCAGGATCTCGCCATCCCCGCGCAGGCTCATCCCCGCAGCGACATCGCTGCCATACAGGATCGGGGAGAGCTCTTCGGAAAGATCCGGCGTGAAACGTCGCACGTTGGACCGGAACTGGTCGGTCGCGTAGATGGTCCCGTCGGCGCCGAACAACACGCCCGACGCCCGCCTGAAACTGTCGTCGCTGGAGGCGATTGCATTGAAATCACCATCAAGTAGCGTAATCCGTTCGGCCTCGGCGACAATGTAGTTGCCAGTTACTGGGTTGTAGTCAACGTAACTCCCCAGCGCTAGTGAACTGCGTCTCATCTGATAGCTCTTGACGACTTGTCCTTCGCCATCGATTTCAAGCACGTGCGAGTGATCTTCGTAGCGGCCAATGACAACGATGTTGCCAGCTCGGTTGAATACCCCGCCAGTAACTGCTTCGACATCGTCGACTCGGATCTCGTTGACATATTCCATACCAGGCGTCCACGCGACGAGCCGTGAGTACGACTTACCACCCGGATAGCCAGGAGTGTAGAGATGGCCTGGGAGAAACGCAGCCTGAGCGAGGCCGCCGGTGCACAGCATGATGGTCGTGGTCAGAGTGCGCATGCTCTCCCTCTCCTCGTGTTCTTCTCTTCTATGCCGTCGGCAAAGACAACTGCGCCGCACGATATATTCAGATCGGGCGTGCGGGGCCAAGCTGAGGGTGTGACTCATGCGCGAGGCCATTCGGCGCCCCCCCCCCGCTCCTCGCTCACTTGTTTCGTTTTCTCTGGCGCATCCGGCGCGTGGTCCTCGCGTCGCTGGTAGCGGCGTGGCGTCTCGGGGTGGCACAGGGCTCCCGGCGGGCTTCGCTGCGTGCATGCAACCACACAGAAAGAGAGAGAGTTTTCACATGCGTATCGCTTCAATCTTGGTAGGCACAACGACCCTCGCGCTCGCGATCAGTTCGCAGGCTTCGGGCGCGCTCGTCGCGACAAGCTCGGTCGCGCGATCGCTCAACCCGATCACCGTTGGGAACTACACCGAACTCGCCGAGTTCACACCGACGAGCGAGTCCTCGGGAGGGAGCCTGAACTTCGCGATGACGGGGGACCTCCGCCTCGAGCTCGATCCCGGCGCGCTCGCGGTCGACTACCGCTACGTGGACATCCGCGGCGCTCAGAACTTCGAGATCAACGGGCCCCTCCCGATGGAGATCACGCCCGAGGGGGACATGAACTTCAAGCTCGCGCACGCCGGCGGGCCCGCCGATTCCCCCTTCGGCGACGGCGACGCCTCGGCGGCGCTCAGGGTGTACGAGACGGGAGGGTATGTGCACGGCGACCCGACTCTTGCGGGGCTCGGGCAGGCCGTCCTCTCGTTCAGCTTTGACGCCTCGGAATCGATGTCGGGCAACGGCAGCCTCATCCATGACATCCACGCGGTCGGCGATTCCTACGTGCTGCTCCCGGGGACCAGCTACACCGCGGTCTGGTCGTTCGGCATGTACAACACGACCGACGGGCTTGAACAGGGCGATCTGCCCGCGGCCGCGTTCTACGAGGCCGGCGGGATCAGCGGGTTCAGCGGGATCAACTTCTCGCTCAACGCGGTGGCGGTCCCTGCACCCGGAGGCGCAGTGATCGCGGCGATGGGCGGGATGCTCGTCGCGCGTCGGCGCAGGCACAACTGAGCGCCTTCGCTCGTGCACGCTTTTTTTCATGAGCGCCCCGCGGTCAACTCGGCCGCGGGGTGTTTTTAAACTTCGAACAGGAACACCGCGTGGCTCGGCTCGTGACCCTGCGACGCGGCCGCGTCCCACGTGGCAGAGTTGGCGTTCGAACGGGCGAGGCGGTGACGAAGGGGACCGCGCTGACCGCCGCCCGGTCCAGGCGCGCGAAAACTCGGTCGTGTGGGGGCACGACCGAGCGTTCGGTGGTTGGCTTCGGCGCTATGCCGCGGGCGGGGGCCGTCCGGGGGAACGCGTGGCGATCAGGCTCGCTTGGAGGGGCGCCCGCCGGACGTCTTGCGACGGGGGCGCTTGTTCTGCGGGCCGGCGTTGCGCGGGGGGCGCCGCGTCGGCGGCGCGGGGGGCCGGAGTTCGACTTGCCGGACGAATGCCCGCCGCCGCGGCTCTGGCCCTGCCCGCCGGTGCGCTGGCCGGGGTCGGGCGCCTGGAAGAGCAGCTCGGCGTGGTTTTCCACGACGTTGAGGCGCTGCTTGATGAGTCGCTCGATCATGCGGAGGTCGCTGACCTCGTCGTAATCACAGAACGACACCGCGATGCCCGACGCGCCGGCGCGGGCGGTGCGCCCGATGCGGTGCACGTAGCTCTCGGGGACGTTGGGGATGTCGTAGTTGATGACGTGGGTGACGGCGTCAACGTCGATGCCTCGCGAGGCGATGTCGGTCGCGACGAGGACGTGGGTGCGTCCGGCCTTGAAGGCGTCGAGGGCGCGGGTGCGGGCGTTCTGGCTCTTGTTGCCGTGGATCGCGTCGGCACGGACGCCGGTCTTGCGCAGGCCCTTGACGAGCTTGTCGGCGCCGTGCTTGGTGCGCGAGAAGACGAGCGTGCGGCCCATGTACTCGCTCGAGAGCAGACGGCTCAGGAGCTCGGGCTTGTTCTTCTTCGTCACGAAGAAGACGGACTGCTCGATCGAGTCGGCGGTGGTTGCGACGGGCGCGGCTTCAACGAAGACGGGGTCGCGGAGGATCGCGTCGGCGAGGCGGCGGATCTCCTTGGGCATCGTCGCGGAGAAGAAGAGCGTCTGGCGGCTCTCGGGGATCATCTGCACGACCTTGCGGATGTCGTGGATGAATCCCATGTCGAGCATCTGGTCCGCTTCGTCAAGGACGAGCGTCTCGACGCGCGAGAGGTCGATGAACCCGTCGCTCATGAGATCGAAGAGGCGCCCCGGGGTCGCGACAAGGATGTCGACGCCGCGCCGGAGGTTGCGGATCTGGTTGCCCTTGCCCACGCCGCCGAAGACGGCGGTGGAGTGCAGCTTGAGGCCGCGCCCGTAGACGCGGAAGCTCTCGTGGATCTGCGACGCGAGCTCGCGCGTCGGGCAGAGGATGAGCGCGCGGGGCTGGCCCGGCGCGGTGGGCCCGGGGTTCGCGGCGAGCATGTGCAGGATGGGGAGCGCGAAGGCGCCGGTCTTGCCGGTGCCGGTCTGCGCGCACCCGAGCACGTCGTTGCCGCTGAGCGCTTCGGGGATGGCCTTGGCCTGGATCGGGGTGGGGGTCTCGTAGCCCTCGGCGGCGACAGCGCGGACGATCGGCTCGGCGAGCCGTAGGTCGGTGAACTTCATGGAATGGCGTTCTCTGATTCCGGAGTGTTCGGGCTTCCGGGGCCCTTGAAACCGGAATGTCCCCGGACGCGTGCCGCGTCCTCATAAAAGCCATCGGCCTCGGCTGACGGGGCACAATGGACCCGTAGACCCGTAAGTATAGCAGAAAATATGCAAAATGTCCACGGAGCCCCCTCCCGCACCCCCGCATTGGTGGATTCGTCCTCGACCCGGCGCGGCCGCCCGGTAGGCTGTGGAGGTCGCCTCGCCCGTTTCACGGGTGAGTATCTGGGAGGATTCACATGCTCGCTCTGGTTGTGCGCACCGTCGCCGTCGGTCTCGTTCTCGCCCTCGCCTCGCCGGCGCCGGGCGAGCTCACGAAGGAAGAGACCGGGCGGAACACCCCCTACCCGCAGGACAACGGCGGGACGGGCGCGTGCGACAACTACCGCTGCGGCTGCGGGGATTCCTGCGGGTGCGGCGCCGGCTGCGGGTGCGGGAGCTCGACGGCCGCGATCACGGTCCGCGGGGCGAGCTTCGAGAGCGAGAACATCACGCTGCTCTCGCGGGTGAGCGTCGACGAGTTCGGCTCCGAGTTCTTCGAGAGCAACGACTGCTGGGGGTACGTCTCCCCGAGCGGGCGCGAGTACGCCCTCGTCGGGCTCAACAGCGCGCTGGCGGTCGTGGAGATCACCGACCCCGCGAACCCCGTCATCCTCGGAGACATCGACCACCCCAGCAGCCCGTGGGCCGACGTCAAGACGTACGGCTCCTACGCGTACGTCGTCAACGAAGACGGCGGCGGCGTGCAGGTGGTTGATCTGTCCGACGTGGACGCGGGCAAGATCTCGCTGCTCAACGCGTTCGACGTTGACGGCGACGCGGAGACCAACCACAACATCGCGATCAACGTGGACAGCGGGTTCGCGTACCTCTGCGGGTCCAACGGGCTCAACGGCGGGCTGGTCGCGCTCGATCTCTCGAACCCCGTCTCGCCCCTCTTCGCGGGCGCGTACACCTCGACGTACGTCCACGACGCGGAGATCGTGTCGTTCACAGACGGCCCCTACGCCGGGCGCGAGATCGCGTTCTGCTACTCGGGCTTCACCGGCCTGGACATCGTGGACGTCACGAACAAATCGAACATGGTGCGTCTGTCGCGCACGAGCTACGCCGGGCAGGACTACACCCACCAGGGCTGGCTCGATCAGACCACGATGGTGCTGTACCTCAACGACGAGCTCGATGAACGCAACGGGGGCACGCTCGTGAGCACGCGCGTGTTCGATGTCGCGGACCTCTCGTCGCCCGAGCTCATCGGCTCGTTCTCGAGCGGTCACGACGTGATCGATCACAACCTCTACGTGCGCGACGGGTTCATCTTCGAGGCGAACTACCGCAGCGGGCTGCGCATCTTCGACGCGACGGGCGACGCGGTCTCGCCGACCGAGACGGGCTGGTTCGACACGTTCAACGGCTCCGACGACACCGAGTTCGACGGCGCGTGGAGCGTCTACCCCTTCTTCCCGAGCGGGACGGTGATCGTCAGCGACATCCAGGGCGGGCTCTTCGTGCTCGATCCCTCCTTCGCGTTCGCGGGCGGGACGCCGGCTCGCATCGAGCTGGTTGATCCCGAGCCGCTGATTCTCGCGCCGCAGGGGCAGACCCTCAGCGTGCGCGTCTCGGCGTCGCTCGGGTTCGCGCTCGCTGACGCGCCGCGCCTCGTCGTCGCCGGGGTGTCCTACGACCTGACCCCCGCGAGCGGCGATCTCTACACCGCCGAGTTCCCCGATCTCCCGTGCGGGCAGAGCGTGTCGTACTTCTTCGAGGTCGGCGCCTCCACCGGCGCGACCGTCCGCGAGCCGCTCAGCGCGCCCGTCGAGGCGTTCACCGGGCTCGTCGCCTCCAGCTTCGACGCGACGTACGAGGACGAGTTCGAATCGTCCTCCGCGTGGACCGTCGGCGCCCCCGGAGACACCGCCGAGACCGGCGTGTGGGAGCGCACGATCCCCAACGAGACCAGCGCCGCGCCCGGCGAGGACTTCACCCCCGGCAACGGCATCTTCTGCTACGTCACGGGCGACGCCGGCCCCGGCGGCGGGCTCGGGGACAACGACGTCGACGGCGGCGCCACCACGCTCACCTCGCCGCTGCTCGACGCGACGGGCGACGGCGCCGCGTTCATCGAGTACGCGCGCTGGTACTCCAACGACCGCGGCGCCGCCCCCAACGAGGACACGCTGTTCGTTGAGATCTCGAACGACGACGGCGACAACTGGACGGCGCTCGAATCCGTGACCGAGAACGCGAGCGCCTGGGTCTTCAAGCGGTTCCGCATCGACGAGTTCCTCGCGCCGACGTCCACGATGCGCGTGCGCTTTATCGCCGGCGATCTCGGCGATCCCTCGGTTGTCGAGGCGGGCGTGGACGACGTCCGGATCCGTCTGACCGAGTGCGTGTTCGCGTGCCCGGGCGACCTCAACGGCTCGGGCGCCGTCGATTCCACCGACCTCGCGGTGCTGCTCGCCGCGTGGGGCGGGGGCGACGTGGACCTCAACGGCGACGGGAACACCGATTCAGCGGACATCGCGGTCATGCTCGCGGCGTGGGGCGCGTGCCCGTAAGCGGGTGAGCCGCCAGTCGCGGTTCACTCTTCGAACGGGAGCTGCCAGTCGATGCCCTGATTGGCCGGCGCGTCGAGGATCTCGAAGAAACGGTCGAAGCTCACTTGCTCGACGTAGTTGTCCCCGTAGACGACAGACACCGCGTTCCCGTGCGTGTAGGACGAACGGCTGTAGCCGTGGAGCACGTCGGCGCGGAACATGTTCTCCGCGTTGGGACGGAGGAAGTAATCGCCCTTGCCGTCACCGACTTCGCCCAACGGGCTCTGCAAAATCTCGGGGACAAGCGATCCGTTGGCGAGCAAGGGCTCGAGCGATTCGGGCAATCGGTCGTTGTTGGAGGTCGCGTACGTCACACCCGCGAGGTGGATCTGCTTGAGGTGCGCCCCGTCGCGCATCCCCTCGGCGTTGTGCTTCGCGCGCTCGAGCGCGGGGAAGAGGATCCCTGCCATTGTCGACCACACCATGATGTTCCCCCCGGAAAAGAGCGGGGCCGTCTGCGCGAGGAGCACCGTCTGCGAGGCGTCGGTGATCGTGCGCGAGCGGACGTCGTCGCCGTCGACCCACGTGACGGCCGTCGTCGCGCGGGCGTCGCGCGCCAGCTCCGTAAAAGACGGGATCGGACGCGACGGGCCCCGCGACACATCGTCGGGCGAGCGCACGGCGTTCGCGAGCGCCGTGAGCGCAAGGGACGCGATCGGGTACCCCCGCGCCATCGCGGCGGGGCCGTCGTAGAACTCCACGCCGATACGCTTGCCCGGCGCGCCCAGATCGCGCGCGACGCGGTGGTTGGCAAGGAGGCCCTCGTCCCCGCGCCCGTGCGCCTGATCGACGGCCGCCCGCGCGCCGGCCGGCGACAGCGCGATCGCCGCGAAACGCTCGCCCACCACCAGCGAGGGCTCGACCGGAAGCGGGAGCCCAGGCGCTTCGAGCACAAAGAGGGCCCCGTGCGCGTCCCCGGTCTGACGGACGCGCACCGCGAATGCGAACCGCTCGCCGGGCTCTCGCAGCATCTCACCCGCGAACCCGTTGAACTCTGAAGCGAGCCTCCCGACGCGGTCGGCGAGCGCCCCCGCGTCGTTGAGCTCCATTACGAACGCGCTGCCGAGGAAGCCCAGCCCCCCCGTCGCGGGAGAGGTGTAGTACGCGCTGAGGGAACCGAGAGGCTCGAGCAGATCGCCCGGCAGCGACAGGGTGGTGCGCGCCTCGAGTTCGCTCAGGTGCTCGTCGACGGGCCGGACCCGCTGGCGGAGGTACCCGACAAAGCGCTCGACCACGCTCGGGTCGGCGCGGAACACGCTCCCCATGATCGCGCTGGCTGGGACGATGCCGAGATCGGCGTCCCGGATCGCGCGTCCGCCCTCGAGGCCCATCGCCTCGAGCCGCGCGGCCCCGCCGACGAGACGCGTCGTCTGCACGAGCGCGCCGTTCCGGTGATCCGCGACGTACTCGATCGACATCGCGTCGGCCCCGATGACGCCCGCGTCGCGCAGCCAGCCCAAGACCGCCGCGCCCGCGTCATCGTCCCCGATCTCCGCGAGCGCCGGCTCAATGTATGGCGCGAGCGCCGCGAGGTGCAGCTCGGCGGACATCAGCGATCCCTCGGCGTCGGCGAGCGGGAAGACACCGAGCGTCTCGCTCGTCTCGCCCACAAGAAAGCTGTACGACCACGACCCGTCAGCGGCGCGAGCCGGCCCGAACGTCGCCTCTCCCAGCGGGGTCTCGAACATCAGCGAGCCGGGCCGGCTGCGGCTCTCCTGCATCGGCGGCACGCCGCTCGCGTCGAGCGCGGCGCGGACGCGGTCGTGGAACGCGCTCGCGTCGTCGCGCGAGTTAAAGGAGACCGCGAACGCGACGCCGAGGCCAGGGGCGCCGGTGTCCGGATCGACGCCACGGTCGGTGACCGCGAACCGGAGCGGGCGCGAGAGAACCGTAAAGAGCGCCTGCACGAACGGGGCCGCGTCTTGGAGCTCGGGGCTCCCGATGCTCTCGACAAGCCGGTCCCAGCGCGCCGGGACGGCCGCGAGCGACGCGCGCAGCTCGGCGTCTTTCGGGCTCGAGAGGAGAGCACCCGGCCTCGCCAGCTCGAACGCGACGACGGTCGTGGGCTGCGCGAGGGCGGTCCCGGTGAGACACAACGCCACTGCGAGAGCGGCAAGGAACGTGTTCGAAATCGTGCGATACGTCATGGCGGGCATCACGGCCTCCGTGCAGGTGGTGAACGCCTGCCATTATGCACGTCGCGCCCTGCCCGAGCTAGATGCTGCCGAGCACGCGCGCGATTTTCGCCGCGGCTTCGTCCGCCGCGTGGCGTCCCTCGAAGAGCCGCGCGACGCGGTCGAGCTCGGCGGCCTGACGCTCGCGGGCCGCGCTGTCGGCGACCAGTTCCTCGAGCGCGGCGATCGCGGGCGCCGCCGGGCCCTCGAGCGGGATGAACTCGGGCACGACGCGTCGCCCCGCGGCGAGATTGGGCAGGGCGCGGAACTGGGCCGAGACCAGCAGTTTCCCCAGGAGCGCGTAGCCCACCGGCTCGACGCGGTACACCACCACCATCGGCTTGCGGTGGCGCGCGACGCGCAGCGAGACGGTGCCGGAGCACGCGATCACCACGTCGCTCCCGGCGATCACGCTATCGACGTCGCCCACGACCGCCTCCAGGTTCGCGGGCCACCCGCCGTGCGCCGCTGCGACTCCGCGCAGCTCATCGAGCGCGCGGTCGGAGATCGCCGCGAGACGGGCGCGCACGCCCGGTCGGTCGGCGCTGACGGCGCGCAGCATCTCGAGCTGCAGCGGGAACACGCGCTGGAACTCGCGCGAGCGCGACCCGGGGAGCAGCGCCACGGCTGGATCGCCGATCGGTTCGGGCGCCGGCGCGAGGGGGTGGTCGTACATCGGGTGCCCGATGAACTCGGCCGGAACGCCCCGCTCCTCGAACCACGCCGGCTCGAAGGGCAGCAGGCAGAGGACGAGGTCCGTCAGGCGTCGCAGCTTGCGCACCCGCCAGGGCCCCCACGCCCAGAGCTGCGGCGCCACGACGTGGACGACCTTCGCGCCGGCGCGTTTGGTCAGCTTGCACACCGGGAAGTTCGCCGCGGGGGAATCCACCGGCACGTGCAGATCGATCGGGTGCTCGGCGAGCCAGCCCTCGACGCGGTCGTTGAGCTCCGCGTGCTCGACGATCGTCTCGATCCCCGGCAGCCCCATGACAGGGTTCTCGCCCGTGCGCTCGACGAGGGTCGCCCCCGCGGCTTCCATCTTCGCCCCCCCGAGGGCGTGCAGGCGGATGTCCGGGCGGAGCTCTTTCAGCGCGGTGATGACCGCGGCGCCGAGATCGTCGGCGCTGGGCTCGAAGGCGGTGAAGAAGACGCTGGCGGGTCGGGGCACGGATCGACTGGACCGGATCGCCGCCGCGTTGTCAACCGTGCGCCGGGGCGGCGCGGCTCCCCGTATACTCCGCCCCCTGTCGCCCGACCGGATCAGCCGAGCAACCACGCCAGAGAACGAGGACCGAAGCATGTCAGCAACCACCCCCTACCGCACCCACCACTGCGGCGAGCTCCGCCTCGACCACGCCGGCGAGCGCGTGACCCTCTCCGGGTGGGTGGACCGCCACCGCTCGCAGGGCAAGGGGCTGGTGTTCATCGACCTGCGCGACCGCGAGGGCGTCACCCAGCTCGTCTTCGACGGCGAGGACGCTGACAGCGCGATGGTCGAGATCGCCGACAAGCTCCGCGCCGAGGACGTCGTCCGCGCCATCGGGACCGTCCACGAACGCGACGGCGGCAAGAACAAGAAGCTCGCGACCGGCGAGGTGGAGATCCGCGTCGAGTCGCTCGAGGTCCTCTCCAAGGCCGTCAACCTCCCCTTCCAGCCCGGCGACAAGGAGACCCTCCCCGGCGAGGAGATCCGCCTGCGCTCGCGGTACCTCGACCTCCGCCGCCCGGCGATGCAGCAGATCCTGCGCACGCGCCACAACGTCTCGATGATCATGCGCGACCTTCCTCGACGCGGGCTTCCTCGAGGTCGAGACGCCCATCCTCTGCAAGAGCACGCCGGAGGGCGCGCGCGACTTCCTCGTCCCGTCGCGCCTCCAGCCCGGCGAGTTCTACGCCCTCCCGCAGAGCCCGCAGCTCTTCAAGCAGATCCTCATGGTCGCCGGCGCCGAGAAATACTTCCAGATCGCGCGCTGCTTCCGCGACGAGGACCCCCGCGCCGACCGCCAGGCCGAGTTCACCCAGCTCGACATCGAGATGTCCTTCGTCACCCAGGACGACGTCATCGAACTGATGAACGGCATGTACAAGGCCATCTGGAAGAACGTCCTCAACGTCGACATCGGCGACATCCCCCTGATGCCCTACGACGAGGCGCTCAACCGCTTCGGCATCGACCGCCCCGACACGCGCTTCGGGCTCGAGCTGGTGGACCTGTCCGACGCCGTGCGCGGCTGCGGCTTCAAGGTCTTCGACGGCGCGCTCGACTCGGGCGGCGTGGTCAAGGCGATCCGCGTCCCGGGCGGCGCGTCCACGACATCACGCGCAAGGTCACCGACGGCTACGCCGAGTTCGTCAAGCAGTTCGGCGGGCGGGCTGCCCTTTACCAAGGTCGAACGGCCGGCGCTTGGCGTCGGGCGTCGCCAAGTTCCTCGACGGATCGCCGACAAGGTGATCGCGGCGACTGGGTGCCGAGGACGGCGACCTGATTCTCTTCGGCGCCGACGCGAAAACACCGCTCAAGGCGGCTGGGCGAGCTGCGCATGAAGCTCGGCAAGGACCTGGAGGTCATCGCCGGCGTGGGGCGAGCAGTGGAACTTTGTGTGGGTCGTCGATTTCCCGCTGGTCGAGTGGAACGAGGACCACAAGCGGTGGGACTCCCTGCACCACCCGTTCACGGCACCGAACCCGGAGGACCTCGAGACGCTGCTGAGTCAGACCCGAGGACAAGCAGACGCTCCGGTGTGCTCAGCGATGGCCTACGACCTGGTGCTCAACGGTTCGTGAGGTCGGCGGCGGGTCATCCGTATCCACAGCAGCGACGTGCAGCAGAAGGTCTTCGGGCTGCTCGGGCTCAGCGCTGAAGAAGCGAAAAGCAAATTCGGCTTCCTGCTCGACGCCCTCCAGCACGGCGCCCCGCCTCACGGCGGCATCGCGATGGGCCTCGACCGCCTCGTCATGCACCTCTCGAACACCGACAACATCCGCGACGTCATCGCGTTCCCCAAGACGCAGACCGGCGCCGACCTCATGACCGAAGCCCCGAGCCCCGTCGACGACGAGCAGCTCGCCGAGGTGCACGTCAAGACGACCGCGCCTGCTACGGAGTAGGCCCTGCGATCTGTGTCTTCCGATGCGGGTACGGCACAACCGCAGCAATCCCGATGAGCGCAAACCAAACGAGCGTGAACCACGTGTGCGATACGAACTGCATGCGGAAGCGAACCGCCCACGCGGTCGGGCGTGAGACGAACCGACCGTTGTGCTCCATGTCCTGAACCGCACCGTCAGAAACGACGAAACCCTCATCGAGGGCCAAGTGTTTGAGATCACGGATCGCGTCGGCTCTCCACGCTGCGTAGTCAGGCGATGCGCGTTGAGCTTGCGCGAGCCCGTCGAGTTGCCCGAGCACTCCGACAACCGCCAGCACCAGAACAACAATCCGAGCGATGATGGGCATTGCCGGACTCCCTCTCGATCTACCCGAACGCCTCTTCCCGCTCCTCGTCCGTGTCCGGCGCGAGCTTGGAGATGATGCGGGCGCCGACCGAGTCGCCCCAGACGTTCACCGTCGTTCGGCACATGTCGAGGATGCGGTCAACCGGCAGGTAGAGGCCGATCGCGGCGAGGGGGAGCGGCTCGAACTCCGGTTGCCCCGCCATCGTGAGGTTCACGGCGTTGATGATGATCAGGATCGTCGCCAGCCCGCCGCCGGGGACGCCCGCGGCGCCGACCGCTGAGAGAGTCGCCGTCAGCACGATCACGAGGTACTGCGCGAACTCGAGCTCGTACCCGAACGCCTGGAACAGGAAGATCACCGTGATGCCCTGGTAGAGCGCCGTGCCGTCCATGTTGACCGTTGCGCCGAGGGGGAGCACGACGCCGGCGGCGCGGCGGGAGCAGCCGCTGTCGGCGGCCGTCTCGATCGTCACGGGGAGCGTCGCCATGCTCGACGACGTGCTGAACGCCGTCAGGAGGGCGGGGCGCATCGACCACATGTATTTGAACGGGTTGGTCCGCGCCAGCAGCCAGAGCACGAGCGGGAGCACGCCGAACGCGTGCAGCGACAGCCCGACGAGCACCAGCACGACGTACTTGCCGATCACGCCCGCGAGCGTTTGCAGCCCGATCCCCCCCACCGCCCACGCGACGAGGAAGAACACGCCCAGCGGCATCGCCCAGAGGATCCATTCGACCAGCCGCATCAGGACGTGGTGGAGCCCTTCGACCGCGGCGGTGAACGGTCGCGCCGGCGCGCCGACGGCGATCACGCCGATCGCGAGGAAGATCGTCGCGGTGATGATGCTCAGCGCGGTCCCGCTCGCCGCGGACGCGACGATGTTCTTCGGGATCATCTGCTCGAGGATCCCGAGCCACGCGCTGCCCAGCCCGGCGCCCGCGGCGACGGTCGGCGCCTTCGCCACGACCGTCCCGGCGCCCGCGGAGAGCGCCTGCTCCTGCACCTCGGGCGGGATGCCGGCGCCCGGCTGGAAGACGCTCCCCAGCGTCACGCCGATGGACACGGCGAAGATCATCGTGACGACGTAGAAGACGAGCGTTGCGCCCCCGATGACGCCGAGGCGTTTGGGGTCCCCGATGCTCGTGATGCCGGTGAACACACTCGTGAAGACGAGCGGGATGATCAGCAGCGTGAGCGGGCGGATGAACACGAGGTCGCCCGCGATCTTCCACCCCCCGACCGTCTCCGCGACCTTCTCGGGCGACGCGTCCGCGTCGAAGAGGAAGAACTGCCCGATCAGCGCGCCGAGGACCAGCGCGACGAGGACAAGGACGGTCAGCAGGTTGGTGGATTTCCGCATGGCGCCAGCTTAGCGGAGAGACCGATCATCCGGCGAACGACACCTCGCGCGCCGTCAGCCCGAGCTCCTGCTCGACCTTCGACGTGCAGCACACGTTGTCCTCGCACGCCATCTGCACGTCCGACATGCAGAAGGGCAGCAGGTGATCGAGGCGCGCCGCCTGCGCGGCGCACGCGACGGCCTGGCCCACCTCTGCGGGGACGCCCCACGCGGGCTTCGTGTGCCCGGGGACCTCGTCGGCGATCGCCTCGAGCAGCTCGGGCCACTCGTACATCCGCGGCCCGCCCAGCGGGTACGCCTCGCCGATGGCGTCGTCGTTCTCGAGCGCCCGGACGAACGCGCCCGCGACGTCGTCAACGTCCACGGGCTGCACGCGCGGCTTCTCGACCACGCCAACCGGAAGGCGTTCCTTCGCGTGCGGGCGCGGGGGCTCGAAGTAGGGCATAAAGAGGCCGGGCTTCTCGGCGCCCGACGCCCACCCGCGGGCCATCTCGAGGAACTCCCCGCCCGCGCCGATCACCAGCGAGGGGCGGAAGATGGTCCAGTCGAGGGCGCTGTCCCGCACGAGGGTCTCGGCGGTGTACTTGGTCTGGTGGTAGGCGCTGCGTGCGGCCGGGCGCACGCCCAGGGCCGACATGTGCAGGTAGCGCGTCGCCCCGGCGTTCGAAGCGGCCGCGAGGGCACGCCGGGTCGCCTCGACGTGCAGACGCTCGTAGGTGACCGTCGGGCGGTGCTCGCGCCGGATGCCCACGAGGTGGACAAAGGCGCCGCAGCCCGCGGCGAGCTCGTCGAGCGAGCCCGGGTTGAACAGGTCGCCCTCGACGATCGTGACCAGATCCGAGACGGGGAGCGCCTCGTTGGCCTTTTCGAGGTCGCGGGCGAGGGCCCGGACGGGGCGGCCGGCGGCGGTGAGGGCGCGGACGACGTGGCGTCCGACGAATCCGGTGGCGCCGGTGACGGCGACGGGCGTTTCGGTCGGGGTCGGCATGGCGCGAGTATAGAGACGGGCCGGTTGACTGGGGAGCGGGCGGGGTGACAATCCACCGGTGCGCACGGACGACGCCAGCATGACGGTCCTTCTCGCGGCCGGCGGCTCGCTGGGGGTCGCCGTGCTGGCGACGCTCGCGGTCGCCGCGGCCGTCGCGCTGCTGGCCCAGCGTTTGAAGCTCGCGGCCGCCCCGGCGTTCCTGCTGGCGGGAGTCGCCGCCGGGCCGTCGGCCCTCGGCGTCGTCAGCTCGCCCGAGGACCTCACGGAGATCGGTCACGTCGCGACGATGCTGCTGCTCTTTGGCATCGGGCTCGAGATGCGGTTCGAGCGTGCCGACGGGCTCCGCCTGACCTTCGCGGGGATCATGGCGTGCGCTGTGCACGCTCCTGGGCTGGCCGGTCGCGATGTCCTTCGGCCTTGGCCCCAAGGCGGCCGTCGCGGTGAGCATGGCGCTCTCGCTCTCATCAACGGCGCTCGTGCTGCGCGCGCTCAGCGTGCGTCGGGAGCTGCGCGAACCGCAGGGGCGGGCGGCCCTCGCGGTGCTGATCGTCCAGGACCTCGCGGCTCTGGCGATGCTCGCCGCGCTCCCGCTGCTCGCGCAGCGCTCGAGCGGCGACCCGATGGATCTTGTGGGCGAGGCGGCGGTCTCCCTCGCGGGCGTCGCGTTCCTCGTCATCGTGGGCAAGCTGCTCGCGGCCCGGATCCTCAACGAGGCCGCTCGCGGCCCCGAGGGGGCACAGCTCACCACGATCGTCGCGGTCGTGATGGCGGTGGGCGCGGGCGTCGCGACGCAGCGGCTCGGGCTGAGCCCGGAGCTCGGCGCGTTCCTCGCGGGCTACCTGCTGGCGGACACGTCGTTCCGCCACCAGATCGCCGGCGCGGTCGCCCCCATGCGCGACGTGCTCATCGCCGTCTTCTTCACGAGCGTCGGGATGGCCGTGAACCCCGCTCTCACCCTCGAGCACTGGTGGGTTGTCGTCGTCGCCGCGGCGGCGCTGGCGTGCGTGAAAGCCGTGGGCATCGGCGGGTCGCTCTGGGCGTTCGGCTCGGCGCCCGGGACGAGCGTCCGCGCGGGGCTCTCGCTCGCGCACGGCGGCGAGTTCAGCCTCGTGGTGCTCACCGCGGCGAGCGCCGTGGGCGTCATCGACGAGCGCGTCTACTCGCTCTGCGTCGCGGTGATCGTGCTCTCGCTCGTCGCGACCCCGCAGATGATGTTCGCCGCCCGCAAGCTGGCGGTGCGCGCGACGGGCTGGCCCTCGGCGCCGTGGATCCGCGGCGCGGGCAACGAGACGAACACGCCCGAGCTGCGCGGTCACGTCATCATCGCGGGGTTCGGGCCGGTGGGACGGGCGCTCGCCGACCAGCTCCGCGGGACCGGCGTCGAGTTCGTCGTCATCGATCTCAACCCCAACACCATCTCGCGCCAGGAAAAACTCGGCGTGCGCGTCGTCTACGGCGACGCCTCCAACCCCGAGGTGCTCGAATCGGCCGGCATCCACCACGCGGCGGCGCTGGCGCTAGCGATCCCCGACGACAAGGCCGCCGTCCGCGCCTGCAGCGTCGCGGCGCGGCTCGCGCCGGACCTCTACATCGTCGCGCGCATGAGCACGCTGGGCCAGAGCAACCTCGCGCGCTCCAGCGGAGCCCGCGAGGTGGTGGTCGAAGAGATCACCGCCGCGATGCAGGTGCGCGACATCGTGATGAGGCGGATCGAGGCCGAGAAGGCGGCGGGTCAGGCGCCCTGAAGCGCCGGCTGCGTCGCGAGCCAACGCTCCGCGTCCAGCGCCGCCTGGCACCCCATCCCGGCCGCGGTCACCGCCTGGCGGTACTCGTGGTCGGCCACGTCGCCGGCGGCGAAGACGCCCTCGATGTTCGTCGCGCTCGAACGCGTCTCGAGCGCGACGTAGCCCGAGTCGTCGAGCGCAACCCCGGAGCCGGCGAGGAACGCCGTCGCGGGGGTGTGCCCGATCGCGATGAACATCCCGCCCACCTCGATCTCGGACGTCTCGCCCGTGACGGTGTCGGTGAGCGTGACCGCGGTGATCTCCTCGTCGCCCAGGACGTCAGAGACCTCCTTGTTCCACAGCACCTCGGCGTTGGGCTGGGACAGGAAGCGCTCCTGCATCACCTTCGAGGCGCGCAGCACGTCGCGCCGGTGGATGACGGTGACCATGCTCGCGAACTTGGTGAGGTAGGTGGCCTCTTCCATCGCGGTGTCGCCGCCGCCCACGACCGCGAGGCGCTTGCCGCGGAAGTGCGGGAGCGCGCCATCGCACACCGCGCACGCCGAGACGCCGCCGCCGGTGGTCGCGAGGCGCAGCTCGTTCTCGAGCCCGAGCCAGTTGGCCGTCGCGCCTGTCGCGATGATGACGCTCTGGGCGCGCACGGTCTCGCCGTTGGAAAGGTGCAGCGCGAAGGGGCGCTGCGAGAAATCGCACTTCTCGACGTCGAGCTGGTGGACCTCGGTCCCGAAGCGTTCCGCCTGCTTCTGGAAGCTCTGCATCATCTCGGGGCCCGTGACGCCCTCGGGGAAACCCGGGTAGTTCTCGACCTCCGTCGTGAGCATGAGCTGCCCGCCGGGGAGGACCGGCGCGGGGTTCTGCTTGGGCACGCCCGAGTAGACCACCGGGTTGAGGTTGGCGCGGGCGGCGTAGATGGCGGCGGTCCAGCCGGCGGGGCCGGAACCGATGATCACGAGCTGGCGGACGGCGTCGGGCATGGGGTCCCTTCCTGGGTCGTTTCGGGCGGGTCGCGTCGAGCGGGGAGAACCCCCGGGGGAGCAAACGTATTCCGGGCCGCTCTTAGCCGCCCGCGTGCTCGCGGTAGAGCGAGAGGACGGGGGGCCAGAAGAGGATGTCAGAGCCGTCGAGGCCCGATTCCTCCGCCCAGTCGAAGCTGGAGTCGATCCCGATCGAGTACACGACGAAGTCGTCCTCGTCGAGGACCACGTCGAACATCGCCACGTTGGGGTCCCCCTCCTGCTCGCGATGGAGGCGTCGGGCCATCGGGGCGCCCACCTCAGAGAGCACGACCGCGAAGACCCGCGCCATGGACACGAGCTCGCGCGACGGCTCGGCCGAGCGGCGCGAGCGCCCCCGGCGACGGCGGTCGCCCGTGTCGGGCTCCTCGCCCCACGCGTCGGTGAGCGTCTTGAACTCGGGCGTCACCAGGGTGGCGCCGACGATGACGTCCACCAGCACGCGCAGCGCGTCAACGTCGAGCCCGCTCGACAGGTCGCGCATGTGCGCGGGCATGAGGTTGCGCAGCGCGTCCTCGTTCATCCCCTCGAGCGTGGTCCGGAGGTTGGCCGCGGACAGCCCGCGACGCGTGACGTTCCCCGTGAACGGGCGCATCGATTCGACCACCTCCGCGTCAGAGATCCGGCGCAGCCCGGGGGACGAGGCGAGCCCGAGACGATCGCTCCCGTCTAGCGCGTGGTGGACGCGGATCGTGTGCGGGTGACGCGTCTCGTGCGCCCCCCACGACTGATCCCGGATCGGCACGAAGTACCGCATCTGGTCCGCCTCGAGCGGGTCGTAGGGGTCCACGTCGATCTCCCGCACGTACGCGGGACGGATCGCGACGATCGGCTTGGGCCACGAACCAAAGTCGTTGCCGTACGCCACCACGCCGAGGGAGAGCTTGGTCCCCGCCAGCTCGGCGCGCAGGCGCATGCGGAGCTCGAACAGCACGTCGTGCGGCTGCGCGACCGCGAGGACCAGCGCGTGGCGGTCCGGGTCCGCGTAGAGAGAGGTGTAGTACGACGGGCGGTCCATCACGATGTCGTACGGGTTCAGAGACCAGCGCAGGCGCCAGTCCGCGAAGACGCGCGACGCGACGTCCACGGCTTCGAAGTACCCCGCGTGCGCGCCGCCCTCGACGGGGATATCCGCGGCGACCGCGAGCGCGGCGATCGCCTGCGCGTCCGGCTCGCCCATGCCCTCGTAGTGATCCCGGATCGCCTGCTTGACCGCGATCTCGCGCCCGTTGGGAAACAGCAAACGGTCAAGACGGAGCGTGCGGTCTTCCAGCAGGCGAACGATGCGCTTCGTGTCGCCGGTGTCGAGCAGTTCGCGGTGGCGGTAGACGAGGTCGCGCAGGCGTTCGCACGACTGGAGCATCACCGCGTACCCCTCGGCCGCCTCGGCGTACATCGGGCGGTCGGCCAGCATCCGCCCCAGACGGACCATCGAGGTCATCAGCTCGGCCGCCTGCATGCCCTCGCCGGCCTCGGCCAGCCGGTTCGCCTCGATCCACACAAGAGCGTCGAGACGCCCGAGGAGATCGAGGTAGGCGAGCGACGCCTCGTAGACCCTGTCGTCGGGGAGTTCGACCCAGAACCCGGCGGCGCGGAGGTCCGCGGGCGCCGCCTCGCCGTAGGGCAGGGCGAAGACGTTGTCGGCGCGCCGGTCGGTCGCGGTGACGAACGCCTCGAGCGCGGCTTTCTGCTTCTCGCCCGTCGCCCACGCGAGAGCGGCGTCCCACTCGCCGTCGCCGGGCACGAGCAGGCTGACCTGGTCGAGCGCCTCGAGGGCGTCGGGGACCGGTTCGGTCTCGCTCAGGGCCCGCCCGAGGATCAGATCGGCCCGCTTGTCATCGGACACCCGCGGGAGCAGTCTGTTGAGCTGCCCGGCGGGGTCGTCAAACCCAGCCAGAGGGTCGTTCTGAGCGGGCGCCGGGTGGACCAGGGCCGAGAGGGTGAGAACAGCAATCGCGAGCAGGCTGCGGGGCATGTCGCCTCCCAGAGAGTCGATGGGTGAGCCGCCACGGGGCGGGGGTCGGATCGTACCACTACAACGCCAACGGGTTGGACGTACACTCTCCCGCCCGGGTTCCAAAGTGGGCCCAGCGTCCCCCTCTTACGGAGAGCGATTCGATGATCGTAGGCGTGCCCAAAGAAGTGAAGCCGGACGAGTACCGCGTGGGGCTGCTGCCCGTCGGCGTCGAGATGCTCAAGCGCGACGGGCACGACGTCATCGTCGAAACCAACGCCGGCGAGGGCTCCGGGTACCCCGACGAGCTCTACATCGAGCAGGGCGCCCGCGTCGTGGACACAGCCGCCGAGGTCTGGGCCGAGGCCGACATGGTCATCAAGGTCAAGGAACCCCAGGCCGCTGAGTACCCGCACATGCGCGAGAACCAGCAGGTCTTTACCTACTTCCACTTCGCCGCCGACGAGGAACTCACCAAGGCCTGCCTCGACCGCGGCATCACCGCCTGCGTCTACGAGACCCTCGAGGGCCCCGGCTTCAACGGGGGCGTCACCCTCCCCCTGCTCACCCCCATGAGCGAGGTCGCCGGCAAGATGAGCATCCAGCAGGGCGCCAAATACCTCGAACGCCCCCAGGAAGGCCGCGGTATCCTTCTCGGCGGCGTCCCCGGCGTCGAGCCCGGCGACGTGCTCATCATCGGCGGCGGCGTCGTCGGCACCAACGCCGCGAAGATGGCCGCCGGCCTCGGCGCCAACGTCACCATCATGGACGTCTCCCTCGAGCGCCTCCGCTACCTGTCAGACGTCATGCCCGCGAACGTCACGCCCATCTACGCCGACCCCGCCGCCATCCGCGACTACTGCTACAAAGCCGACCTCGTCGTGGGCGCCGTCCTCGTCGCCGCCGCCAGAGCCCCCAAGCTCATCAAGCGCGAAGACCTCCAGCACATGAAGCCCGGCGCCGTCATCGTCGACGTCGCGGTCGATCAGGGCGGCTGCTGCGAGACCACCAAGGCCACCACGCACCGGAACCCGACGTTCATCGTCGACGGCGTCGTCCACTACTGCGTCGCCAACATGCCCGGCGCCGTCGGCCGCACCAGCACCCAGGCCCTCAGCAACGCCACGCTCCCGTGGGCGATCCGCATCGCCAACACCGGCGCCCGCGAGCTCGCCGAGAAAAGCCGCTGGTTCGCCCCCGCCGTCAGCATGGACGCCGGCAAGCTCTACTCCTACCCCGTCGCCGAGGCCCACGGCCTCGACTACGAACCGGCCCCGTGGAGCCATGAGGAAGCGCTGGCGTAACACAAGCGTCCACGCCTCAGCCAGCGCCTCGTATTTTCTTGATTCGCAAACTCCTCTGCGCGATCATGACGCCCTTGAGGAGCACTTGCATGAACTGTCTGTCCGGCGCCGTCGTCGCCACCGCCGCGGCGTGCGCCATCCCGACTCCCGCCCTCGCCGACGGCGTCCCGCTCACGCTCGAGATCACGCTGCACAACCTCAGCGCCGAGGTCGAGTCCCCGCCGCTCTCGTCGGCGTACACCGGGCGCGTCACGTTCTCCTCCGACGCGAACGACTCGCACTCCGGGCCCGTCGTTGACGGCGCCGTCCGGCCCTTCTCGGGCTTCCTCGAGGACGCGGAGCTCCACGTCGAGTACGACGCCGGCGTCGTGGTCAGCGGCTACGTCGTCTTCAACGTCGTCGAGCTCCCCGCGGAGCTGTCAACCACCTACCTCGCGCACCTCGACCCGGGCTCCGGCGCGATCACCGACCTCGGCGGGAACGCGTTCGATCTCGACCTCTTCGCCCACTCGGGAGGCTTCTCGCGCAACACGTACGCGGGGGGATCGATCGTCGAGTGGCGCACCGGCGCACCGCTGAGCGGCCCGATTCAGGTCACGTCGCTCCGCCTCAACGCCGAGGGCCTGGACCCGAACTGCGAGATCCTCCTGACGATCCCCGAGCCCAAGGGCCTGATCGGCCCCGCCGACCTCAACCACGACGGCGTCGTCGATTCCTCCGACCTCGCGATCGTCCTCGCCGCGTGGAGCCCGTTCCCATAACGGGACACGCGAGGCTCCGCATTTCTCCGACATTTCTTTCGACGAGCGAGCGCGCCTGCCGCGTAACATCGGGCAACGCTTTTCAAGCCGTCCGGAGCCACGATGCGCACACCCCTCGCCGCCGTCCTCGCTGTCGCTGTCGCCTCCGCGTCCGCGCAGATCGACATCACCAGCCCAGTCATCGATGACGAGGAGCTTGCGGGCGCGAACACGATCGTCACGCTCGACATCGCCCCGGGGTTGCAGGCGATCCGAGGACGCGTGCGCGACGGGGGCCTGCTCGAGTTCGGGTTTGACATCGGCGGCCTCACCGGCCCGGCCGCTCGTCCCTCTCGACGGGCCTCACTTCTACTCTGAAGCACAAGGCAACCAGGGCATACGGATCGATCTCTCGCAGACCGACTTGTCATTCATCTTCAGCCTCGTGGGCAACCCCTATCTCACGATGAAGTGTCGGACCACCGACGGCAACTCACAGTTCGAAACCGCCCCGAGTGCTGTGGACGAAGCAAGCGACGAGCGCATCCGCCTCGTCCGTCCGACCCACCCTCGTCCGGCGCTTCTCGGCGCGAGCGCCGACACCAAGACCGGCACGCTCCGCCTCGTCTTCAGCGAGCCCCTCACCAACCTCGACCCGCTCAACGACGACAACAACACCGACATCGCATCCCTCTCAGGAGACGACTTCCAGTTCAGAGAAACCAACCTCTTCGACGGCTCCGAGCCCCCCGTCACGGGCCTCTCCAATCCGCGCCTCGAAGACGGCAGCCCTACGGTCCTGCTCTTCGACTTCGACCGCGACACGAGCAACCTCTCGACGGGATTCATCCGCCCCGCCCATGGCCCCTCCGTCGAGCCGCTCCCCACGATGGACCTGCGCAGCCCGCTGGGGTACGCCGCCGCGCCCTACGACCGGCTCCTCGTGCTCCCGGTCCTGAGCAACCCGGGCGACATCGACGGCGACGGCGTCGTCGATTCGAGCGACCTCGCGATCATCCTCAGCGGCTGGGACGCGTGCCCCGACGACCCTCCCCGCGCCGAGATCCGCGCCCCGCTCCCGCGCGCCGCGCCCTCGCGAGGCAGTTACCCCATCGATATCACGAACCCCGTCATCGGCGACGAAGAGTTCGCGGGACTCGACACCGTCGTCACCTTCGATGTCGCCCCCGGACTCGACAGCGGCGGCGTGGTGCTCGACGCGGAAACTATCGAAACATCGTTCGACATCATCAACGTGACGGGCGATGTCATCTTCGGCCCGTTCTCCATCAACACCGTCGGCGGCCCGATCAATTATGTCGACGCGGTCGGCAACACCGGGGTCCAAGCCGACCTCGGCTCTGTTGTGTTCACTTCTGCGATCGCGCACCCCGTGTCCCACGCTCTCCGTTTCAAGATCCGCACGTCGGGCGGGACCGCTATGCAGTTCGAATCCGCCCCCTTCGACGCCGAGGACGAAACGCTCGACGAATCAATCGAAGTCCTGCTGCCCGACGATGCGCCCGCCCTCACCTCCGCACTCGCCGACGGCAAGACCAACACCCTCTCGCTCACCTTCAGCACGGCGCTCACCACCTTCGACCCCGTCAACGACCAGAACCACACCAACCCGGCGCTCGTTGACGGCAACGATTTCCAGTTCAGCATGTCGCCGATGTTCACCGGCGCCGAGGAAACCGTGACCGGCATCGCCAACGCGCGCTTCGAGAACAACGACCCCACCACCCTCGTTTTCGACTTCGCCGAGGGTGTGAGCAACCTCGTCGCGGGCGGGCACATCCGCCCGGCGTACCTCGACGCCGAATCCACCCCATCTATCGCGATGTCCGTCCGTGACATCCTGGGCTACCACGCCGCGAGCGACGCGGTCGAGGTGCAGCTCGCGAACATCTGCCCGTCCGACCTCAACGGCGACGGCCTGACGGACGCCTCCGACCTCGCCATCGTCCTCGCGTTCTGGACGCCGTAGCTCTCGGACCATGCGCGCGCCGCGCCCGTGAACGCCCTCGAAACCATGCTGTTTTGACAAAAGTGATATCGCGACGGGCGCGCCCCGGGCTAGACTGCTACTTCATCTTTGTGAAGTGAGGAACCCCCGACATGACCCACCGCGCCGCGCTCTCGACGTTCGTTCTCGCCAGCACGCTGCTGCCCGCCGCCGCGATGGCCGACGGGCTCGCCGAGGAAGCACGCCTCCGGTTCCGCAACATGCGCGCCGACGCGTCGCCCGCGGTTCTCACGAACGCCTACACCGGCAGCATCCAGCTCACCGTTGATGCGAACACAGAGCTCTTCAGCCTCATCACCGCCGGCGACTCCCAGACCGTCGTCGGCAGCGTCACGTTCTTCGACGCCACGTTCAAGTTCGACAGCGGCGCCATGACCAGCGGGTACGTCCACGCGATCGTGACCAACCCGGCCGGCGCCCCCACGATCCTCTACAGCGAGTACGACACGGAGAGCGCGAGCGGGTTCCTCTTCCAAGACTTCGGCTCGCTCTACGAGATCAATTTCCTCACAGATGACGCGGGCTTCTCCCGCGACGTCATCGCGGGAGTCGACATCGCCCCGTGGGCGACCGGGCTCCCGCTGTCCGGCCCCATCTTCATCCGCCAGCTCTCGCCCGACGCGTCGTTCGGCGTCGACCTCGACGTGGAGTGCGAGTTCCACCTGCTCGAGAACAAGCCCGCCTCGGCCGCCGACCTCAACAACGACGGCGTCGTCGACTCCAGCGACCTCGCCAGCCTGCTCGCCGCGTGGAGCCCCATGCCGTAAGCGGGGCTTCCCTCACCGGCCCCTTCTTGACTCCGCCCCGCGCGTGGCGGTACGGTCCCGACGTCAAAGGCCCCGCCTCACGCGGGTGCAAAAGGGAAACGCGGTGAAATGCCGCTGCGGACGCGCCGCCGTGAAGGGACACGACGCTCGCCACAACGCCACTGGTTGACCAGCTCAACCGGGAAGGCGGCGAGCCGAAGAGCCCGAAGCCGGAAGACCTGCCTCTGACAGAGCCGCGACGGGATCGTTCCCGCCCGCGCTCACGGAACCCCCCTCGCGAGGCTCGCTCTGAGCCATAGGGGTCGGGCCGATCCGTGCGCGCGTCTCCCGCGTCCGGCTCCCGGCACGATCACCCGCGATGGGCGAACACGTCGGAGGCCGCTCTGCGCGAAACAGAGCGAAACGAAAGCAGTGCCCCATGCGTCAGTACGTCGCAGCGTCGATCGCGTGCGCGATCGCGTCCACATCACACGCCGGCTTCTCCCCCTACGCGCACACGTTCCGGAGCGTGAGCGCCCCCGCCATCGCGCCCGGCTCCTTCGGCGTCGCCGGCGCCGCCCTCGCCGACGGGCGCCTCCTCGCCATGACCGGCTCGTCCTTCTACGTCGAAACCGGTGTCGGCACCGGGCTCTTCGACCTCGCCGCCACCCTCGACGCCTCGATCGCCGACGGGACCGACCCCGGCTTCCTCTCCGTCAGCGCCGACGGCTCCCGCGTCGCGCTGGGCGCCGGCTTCGGACGCCCGGTGATCGCCTTCGACACCGCCATCCTCGACGGTTCGTCCACGATCACCGCTTCAAACGCCGACGTGTTCAGCATCGACCACTTCGCCGGGGCGTGGATGGACGCGAACACCCTCGCCGTCAGCGGGCAGGCCGGCGTCACCGCCATCAACACCCTCACCGGCGACGCCACGCTCCTGGTCACGAACGTCGGCGGCGCCTCCGCGGGCGTCGCGTTCGACGATGCCGGGACTCTCTACACCGCCAACGGCTTCGACCTCGCCGCCGGCGGATCGGAAACCGGGACCATCCGCGCGTTCACCCCCGCCGACTGGGCCGCCGGCGCAGCGGACTTCGAAACCGGCGGCGCGTTCGTCGCCGAGATCCTCTCCGGCTCGCCCCTGCATTTCGACGGCGCGGGCAACCTCGTCGTCGCGGGCGGCGATTTCTCAGGAGCCGACAGCGGGTACGTCGGCGTCTACAACCCCGCCACGGGCGAGCTCGCGCAGTACGACCCGCTTGGCACGGGAACCGAGTTTTACTCCGCCTTCGTCAACCGCGCGACCGGCGAGCTCGTCGTGCAGAACGGGGCCGACTGGTTCGTCTACAGCGTCCCGTCGCCGGGCGCTCTCGCCCTCGCACCCCTCGCTTTCATGCTCAACGGGAGGAAGCGTCATGCGGCCTGAGTTCTTCATCGCGCTCGCACTCGCGTCCGTCGCCTCAGCGACCGATTTCGCCGACCGCGTCGTCGCCTACGCCCCGGCGCCCGGGCAGCAGACGACCAACCCCCAGTTCAACGACCCCGCCCGTGCCCTCGGGGCGCGCCGGAGGGGACGGGCACAGCCGACGGCAGCGCCACCGCCGTCGTCACACTCGGCGGCTTCGCGGGCGAGCTCGTCCTCGCGTTCTCCGAGACCGTCCTCGACGACCCGCGCAACCACCTCGGGCTCGACGCCATCGTCTTCGGCAACGCCTTCTGGCAGTGCGCCGACGGCTGCGTGTCGCTGATCCCCAACCGGCGCTGGGGCGAAGCGGGCGTGATCGAGATCGCCCTCGACGCCAACGACAACGGGCTCGCCGACGACCCCTGGTACGTCATCCTCGGCTCCTCCCTCCCCAGCCCGCCAGCGACCGCCCTCCGCACCATGACCTGGCCCGACGCCCCCGACACCAGCGGCTACGAGCTCCCCGCGGACTTCGCCCCCCCGCCGCCCTTCTTCCTCATCAACAACTTCGACGCCGCCGAGGCCCACGCCGGTTACGCCGACCTCTCCCCGACCCTCCGCTTGGGCGACTACTCCGGCGCGTTCGGCCAGCCCGGCGACAACGCCCTCGACGATCCCGAGGACGACCCCGCCGTCGACCCGGGCGCCTTCTACACCCACCCCGACGACCCGGGGATCGTCGGCATCGACCCCGGCGCCCCCGGAGGCGACGCCTTCGACATCGCCTGGGCCATCGACCCCGACACGGGCGCGCCAGCCGCACTCCCCGGGTTCGACTTCATCCGCGTCCGTACCGCCGTCCACGCGTCGCTCGGCCCGCTCGGCGAGGTCTCCACCGAGATCGACGCCGTCGCCGACGTGCGCGCCACGGGCGACTTCAACGGCGACGACCGCGTCGACTCCGAAGACCTCGCCGCCCTCCTCGCGGCGTGGGGCGGGAGCGGGCGGTTCGATCTCAACCGCAACGGATCCGTGGACGCCGGCGACCTCGCCGTCGTCCTCGCGAACTGGGAGTAAGCCATCCGCCGAGCCTTCACGCTCATCGAGGTCCTGGCGTCGGTCGCCGTGATCGCCGTCCTGCTCGGGCTCGCCGCCCCGGCGCTCTCGGGCGCCCGCGAGTCCGCGCGCGCCGGGGTCTGCGCCTCGGGCGCCCGCCAGCTCCAGCTCGCCACGGGCTTCTACGCGACCGACCACCACGACGCCTACCCACCCGGCGCGCGCAACTTCGCCTCCAACCTCCAGCGCTGGCACGGCGCCCGGGCCTCCACGAGCGACCCCTTCACCCCCGCCGGCGCCCCGCTCGAGCACTACCTCGACTCCGACGCCGCAAGCCGCGCCCTGCGCGAGTGCCCCTCCTTCGCCCACACCGCCGACGCCCTGCGCGCCGACGGCGCCGGGTTCGAGACCGCGGCCGGCGGCTACGGCTACAACAACGCCTTCGTCGGTGTGGTGCGCGCACGCGACGGGAACCTCTGGCGCGTCGAGTCCGACCACGCCGGCTCCCGCGCCGACCGCTTCGCACGCCCCGCCGCGACCATCGCCTTCGCCGACGCCGCGTTCCTGTCCGGGCGCCTCATCGAGTACAGCTTCGCCGAGCCGCGCGTCTGGCCCGACGCCCCCCGCTACGCCCCCGACCCCACCATCCACTTCCGGCACACGCACGCGGCCAACGTCGCCTGGCTCGACGGGCACGTCTCGCGCGAACGGATGCAACAGACCGAGGCCGGCTGGGCCTCCCAGGACCACGCCGGCGCCCACGCGCTGGGCTGGCCCGGCGATTTCGCCGACAACACGCTCTTCGATTACCGCTGAGCCCGGCGCGACCCCGCCGCCCAGTTATGCTGGGCACACGCTCTAGATCTCCCGCACCCACGCGAAGGACCGCACGCATGAGCCTCTCGACGATCCGTCAGGACGCCGTTGCCGATATCCACCGCTGGCACGATTCCCTCCGCCAGCTCCCCGAAACCAAGCGCCCACGCGACATCTTCGGCACGGAGGTCTTCTCCGAGCGCGTCATGCGCGAGCGCCTCCCCAAGACCGTCTACAAAGCCGTCCAGCGCACCATGAACCTCGGCGAGCCCCTCGCACCCGAGGTCGCCGACACCGTCGCCACCGCCATCAAAGAGTGGGCGATCGAGCGCGGCGCCACCCACTACACCCACTGGTTCCAGCCCCTCACCGGGCTCACCGCCGAGAAGCACGACGCCTTCGCCGAGCCCGACGGGCGCGGCGGCATCGTCTCCGAGCTCTCGGGCGAGCAGCTCATCCAGGGCGAGCCCGACGCCTCCAGCTTCCCCTCGGGCGGCGTCCGCGCCACCTTCGAGGCCCGCGGCTACACCGCGTGGGACGCCACCAGCCCCGTCTTCATCCACCGCGAGGACACCAGCGCCACCCTCTGCATCCCCACCGTCTTCGTCTCCTGGACCGGCGAAGCCCTGGACATGAAGACCCCGCTCCTGCGCTCCATGGACGCGCTCTCCGAGCAGGCGATGCGCGTCCTCGACGTGCTGGGTGAGAGCGACGGCGTCAGCCGCGTCACCACCACCCTCGGCGTCGAGCAGGAGTACTTCCTCGTCGACGAGCGTTTCTTCTTCGAGCGCCCCGACCTCATGCTCTGCGGGCGCACCCTCATCGGCAGCCCCTCGCCCAAGGACCAGCAGCTCGAAGACCACTACTTCGGGTCCATCCCCTCGCGCGTCCTCGCGTTCATGGCGGCCCTCGAGCAGGACCTCTACACCCAGGGCGTCCCGGTCAAGACCCGCCACAACGAGGTCGCACCCGGGCAGTACGAGCTCGCCGCGACCTACGAAACGACCAACCTCGCGTCCGACCACCAGATGCTCGTCATGGAGAAGATCGAGCGCCTCGCCCCGCGCTTCGGTCTCCGCGCGCTCCTCCACGAGAAGCCCTTCGCCGGGATCAACGGATCGGGCAAGCACAACAACTGGTCACTCGCGACCGACACCGGACGCAACCTCCTCGACCCGCGCGACGAGACGCACTCGAACATGACGTTCCTCACGTTCCTGTGCGCCGTCATCCGCGCCACCGACCTTCACGCCGACCTCATCCGCGCCTCCTTCGCCAGCGCGGGCAACGACCACCGCCTCGGCGCCAACGAAGCCCCGCCCGCCATCATCTCCATCTACCTCGGCGAGATGCTCACCGACATCATCAACCAGCTCGAGGGCGGCACGCCGTCGTCCACCAAAAAGGGCGGCAAGCTCGACCTCGGCGCCCCCTCGCTCCCCAACATCCCCCGCCACACCGGCGACCGGAACCGCACCTCGCCCTTCGCCTTCACCGGCAACAAGTTCGAGCTCCGCGCCGTCGGGTCCCTCGCCGCCGTGGCGTGGCCGAACACCGTCCTCAACACCATCATCGCCGACTCGCTCTCCTACATCGCCGACCAGCTCAAGAAGACCGCGGGCGCCAAGCCCTCCCGCGCCAAGCTCCGCACCGCCACCCGCGACGTGCTCCGCAAGATCATCAAGCAGCACCGGCGCATCCTCTTCGACGGCGACAACTACTCCAACAACTGGGTCAAGGAAGCCGAGAAGCGCGGCCTCCCCAACCTCACCAACTCCGTCGAAGCACTCGAGGCCATGAAGCGGCGCGACAACTCAAGCGTGTTCCAGCGCCTCGGCGTCCTGAGCCGCAACGAGTACTCCGCCCGACTCGAGATCTTCGCCGAGCGCTACTCCAAGCAGATCGATATCGAGGCCCGCACACTCGTCCGCATGTCCCGGCGCGCCATCCTCCCCGCCGCCCTCCGCCAGCAGGCCGAGGTCGCCGAGGCCGTCGGCGCGACCGAGGCCGTGGACATCGACACCGGCGAGATCCGCGTCGAGCTCGAAGAGCTCGTCTCGCTCAACATCCGCTTCCGCAGCGCCATCAACGCGCTCGACGCCGTCATCGACTCCACCATCCCCAGCGATCACATGAAGCAGGCCAGGCACTTCCGCGAGCGCGTCCTCCCGCTCATGGAAGACGTCCGCGAGCTCGCCGACGAGCTCGAACGCCGCGTCGCCGACGACCTCTGGCCCATGCCCACCTACCGCGAGCTGCTCTTCATCAAGTAAGCGTCAGCTTGAGCCCCTCGTGGCTCGCCTCGAACCCGAGCCGCTCGTAGAACCGGATCGCGTCCGGGCGGCGCTTGTCCGACGTCAGCTGCACGAGCGTCGCCCCGCGCTCCCGCGCCAGCGCGATCGCCTCGCGCACCAGCGCCTCGCCCGCCCCCGCACCGCGGGCGTCGCCCCGCACCCGCACCCCCTCGAGCGTCGCGCGCGTCGCCCCCGAGCGCGTCAGGCTCGCCGTGAGCGTCACCTGCACGCACGCGACTACCTCGCCCCCGCGCTCGCCCACCAGCACGCTGTTGTTCACGTCGCCGTCGATCGCGTCGAACGCCTCGACGTACGCCGCCGCCACGACGCCCCCGCCGATCTCGCGCGTCGCCCCCAGCGGGTCGTCCGCGAGCAGCGCAACGATCGCCGCGAGGTCCTCCCGCCGGGCGTCTCGGAACGTGAGCGTCTCGTCCATCCGACCAGCGTAGCGCCCCGATCGCCTTTGCGGTACCGTGCCCGCCTCGGCCCCGTAGCTCAACGGCAGAGCGCCTGACTCATAATCGGTGTGGTTGCTGGTTCGAATCCAGCCGGGGCCATTGCAGCATCATGTCGCAGCACGTCGCAGAGCGTTGCAATACTGGCGGTTACACGACGCAATGAATCATCCCACCTTGGCCGCTGTTGTCGCATCGCGTTGCCTGTTGTCGCGTGAAGTGCTCGTCTTTTGTGACATATATGTGACAGCGCGCCCGAGGTCGGCGGCAAGGTTCGGGAGTCTCACGTCGGTGTAGATGTTCGCGGTCAGCTTCGGATCGGAGTGCCTGAGTAACCGCTGGGCGTCGCGCAGGTCTACACCCGCATCGCGTAGCGTCGTGGCGTAGGTCATCCGCAGGCACTTGCGGTCGAGACGGCGCCCCCGCTCATCCACGTACCCGGCTTCGGCGTCTTTTTTCGTCCCGATGATCCCCGCCGTGCGAAGGTCTTTCTTCCACGTCACGATTGTCGGAGCGGTAGGAAAGACGAGCGATGCGAGGTCGCAGCGGTCGGGCCGAACGCTTACAAGGGCGGTAGCCGCAGGCTCTGCGATCGGGAGCACGTCAGTCTTGCCGTTCTTCGTCCACCCGGCGCCCGCGACAAGCTCGCGCACCTCAAGGTCCACGTCGCCCCAGCGGAAGCGAGTCATCTCTCGCCAGCGCAGGCCGGTCCACACGGCGACGGTGTAGAACGCCGCCCGCTTGGCCGGCGCGCTCCCTAGCAACGCGGACAGCTCATCGGGCAGTAGCGCCCGGCTGAGGCGCCGCCGATCGGCGTCTTCGTTCGCGCGCGGCACGTTGCCCGCAGGGCAAGGGTTCCACGCGATGCGACCGTAGGCGAAGGCCCAGGCGTACAGCGCGACGACCGCAGTACGGAACTGGTTACGGGTCCGCGCCGATGTCTTCATGTCGCCAAGCCACACCGTTAGCGCGTAGGCGTCGCCGTCGCCCAGCGTGGCGATGTTGCAGTCCTTCGCCCACTTCTTCAGCAGGCGCTTCGTCTCTTTGACGTGTGGCGCGCTATCCCCCTTCGCATCGAGAAACGCTTTGTACTCGTCGATGATGGAGGCGATCGGACGGCGGGCGTGTTCAGCGATCGCCACGAGGCGCGGGTCTTCGAGCCCGGCGCGCACGCGGTTCGCCTGCTCCTGCGCGTTCGCTTGCGCCGTCGCGGCGTCCTTGGGCGTGCCGGTCCCGTAAGTGCGCTGCACCCGCTTGCCGTGCTCGTCTTTGAAGCGATAGACCAGCACCCTGCCGCGCCGGTACACGTTGGCGTACCGGGTGCGGGTGTACGTTGGGGGCGTCCTGCCCATTTGCCAGCCTCCCTGTTAGCCCGCCTCTTTGCGGGGTCTCGCTTCCGCACATCCCCTGAGGTAAGCCTCTAGCTCGGCTGCAATGTACCTGGGTGCCCCGGGGGAGATGTAAACTCTCCGCGGAAAGCCATCCCGCCCATCTAAGCGGTAGACCGTAGAACGGTGAACGCCAAGCGTTTCGGCAACCTCGGAAGTCGTCAGGTACTTTGTATTAGAGAGCATGGCGCGCAAGTGGACCTCCTTGTGGACAAAGCCACGTTTCCACACACACCTGCCCCGGGCCTGCAGCCGCGACGGTCCCTGGCAAGCCAGAGGTCTACAGACTAACTCCCCTGGGTCGCGCAGCAAGTAGAGAAGGAGTGCGAGATGAGAGAAGCAGAGGAGAAGCCCGTGCCGGACTACCGGCAGGTGACGGAGCTGACAACAACCGCTGAGGGGGCCCCTTGCCTCAATGTCTTGGTGCAGGTGAAGCTTTCGAAGCTGATGGAAGGACTTGCTGATGAACGTGTACGAAGTGACGCTGGCGCACAAGGAGACGGGCGAGGAGCGGACGGTGACGGTGGAGGCGGGGAACATCCGGGCGGCGCAGAAGATGTCTGAGGGCGGGTCGTGGCTTGTCGGCAGCGTGCGCCCGTCGCACGTCACGGGGCGCGACGAGCTTGTGCTCTGCGACCGAATCGCCTTGACACTCGCAGTGATATCGTCGCTACTGTTCTTCCTGCTGCCGTTCGCGGTGCTTTACTCTGGCTACGTGGGGATCGTGACGCAGGGCAGGAGGGGCACATCAGCGTTCACGCTGAGCATGGGGGCGGCGATGGTGTGGTATCTACTCTGGCTATCGAGCAGCGACTATCTCTAGCGGGTCCCGCTTTGTCGCGCTGCCTGATCCCTCTCAACCCCGCGGCAATCATCTTGGCAATACCGCCTGTTATCGGCGCCCGCACTTCCGTCGGGAGTCACAGGCTGGAACGCACACTAAATCGAGCCAAATCGCCCGCTCATTAGCCTAATATCCACTTGCCTTGTCCCCCAAAGCGCCTAGAGTAAGCATGTTACGGGTTCATCGTGAACCTCAGCAGGATGCATTCCAACTAGAAAGGATGCTAATCATGGCTGCTCGGAAAAGCCGCGCCGCTGGGCGTGATTCGCGTACAGGTCAGTTCATCAAGGTAAGCGAGGCGAAGCGTCGCCCCGCAACGACCCAGGTCGAGCGACTGCCGTTGCCCGGCTTCGGGACGGAAGGCCATAACAAGAAGAAAAAGAGCTAAGGAGGCCCCGTGCTAGAGCAAGAGGAAAGGGAAGAAGCCCCGCTTGCGCGGGGTTTTCTTTTGGTATATGTTGGTTATGAGAATTACCCTTCCCGACACCTAAGGCGACGCCATGCCCAAGATGATCCCGACTGACGCCACCCGCTCACTCGCCCGAACGAACGATCAGAGCCCAGCCGCGATCTACCTCGCCGGGCTGATCTCCCCTGCCTCCCGCCGAACGATGGGCACAGCGCTTGAGACAATCGCCCGCCTCGCGTCGAACGGCGCCGTCGGGTCCGATGCATTCCCCTGGCACGAACTCCGTCACGAGCACACTGCCGCCATCCGAGCGGGGCTCGCCGAGACACGCTCGCCCGCCACCGTCAACAAACACCTCTCGGCTCTCCGCGGCGTCCTCCGCAGCGCTTGGCGCATCGGCCTAATGGATCACGACGCCTACGCCCGGGCTGCTGACGTGAAGGGGATCAAGCAGACGACGCTTCCGCGCGGGCGCGACGTGGCCGACCACGAACTCTACAAGCTCGCTCGCGCGTGCCGGGATGACTCAAACGCCGTGAAGGGCGCGCGTGACGCCGCGGCGCTCGCGTTGCTCTACGGGCTGCGCCGCTCCGAGGTCGTCGCGCTTGACCTAGAGAACTTCAACCCTGATACCGGGCGTCTTGAAATCATCGGTGGGAAGGGCCGAAAGGACCGCATCGTCCACATCGCAAACGGTCAGCTAGACGCAGTGAATGCATGGCTCCGCGTTCGCGGCGTCACGCCCGGCCCGCTCCTTTGCCCGGTCTCGCGCACGGGCGAGGTTGATACGCGGCGCCTGACGACACAAGCGGTTTACAAGATGATCAACCGCCGCGCCCGACAGGCAGGGATAGACGCGCTCTCCCCCCACGATCTCCGCCGCACGTTCGTAGGGGATTCGCTCGACCGGGGTATCGACCTGTCGATGGTGCAAGGGCTCGCGGGGCACGCCTCGCCGACGACGACCGCCCGATACGACCGCAGGCCGGAAGAGGCGCAGCGGGAGGCGGTACAACGGTTAGCGTTCCCGTACATCGGGTAGTTCAGCCCGCAGGCATTGACCGAGCGACCTCCGGCGCGGCGCCTCGCGATTCCACAACATTTAGTGCATCGCCCCGGGTGTAAGCACTAGCTTTTGTGGTACACTGCTCCGGTCAACATCCGACCGGACGGTGGGCCGGTCGAGAACCCAGGACCTGCGCTGTTGTTCCACACCGCCCCCGCCGCCACCAATACATCTGATCTCCGCCGGCAGGCCGCACTCCAGACCCCCACTGCCCGTGGCCGCGCATGCTGTTCATTCTCTTCAAGCACCTTGGGTCAAGACGGTCAATGGAGTCTGTCCACTGGCTTAGCAAGGTGCTCACGTGTCAACAGACAAGTCGCAAAAAGTGGGTGTCGCAAACTTCAGCCTGCGGAAAAGGATATATACCATCCTCCTTGATGACACACCTGCAACCCCAACGCCGCCTCGCGCGTCTCCGCCACCTGCCACCTGCGTTTCGAAGCGCGAAGCTCGGGGCCGTGGGCCGCCCCCGTCGTTTGCAATGGGGGCCATGTACTTGCAGGTCACGCATCCGCGAGAAACAGATCGTCCCAACCCAAAAGTGCGCACGCGTGTGGTATGACGGAGTGGTGCATCGCGGGGCGGGCAGGCGGCCCGCACGCAGCGGCAGATACGCCGCAGTCGGTTCGGGGCTGACGCCCCGGGCTAAGCATTCACGGGACGCGAGTCCCGAGATCATCTTTGGGGGCGGAGCCTTGCGCTCTGCGTCAAACCGAATACCCCGCCCCCAACGGGATGATCGCCCTCCGGCGCCTCACCAGGCGCTGGGGGCTTTCGCGTACTCGTTGTGAGTGCGTAAAAAAAGAACCCGCCGAAGGGGCGGGTCCTCAGAAGCGATCGGCTAGATCTCTCCCGCGTGAGAGCCAGAGAGTATCTAGCCGGAGCATCCTGAGTCAACCCCCTTCGGCAGTTCCAAACGGGGGCGGCATTTCATGCGCCATGACGGCAACTGTACAGACTCACTCAACGACCAAACCACACTGACACATCAGGACGAACCCGCCACGTGCCCTGAGGTTGTGAAACCGAAAGAGCCGGTCCATAAGCACAAGAGCCGCGGGCAGCTGCGTACGCTCGTGCTCGAGTACATCGTGAGTCAGGGCGCCCGCGGTGCTACTGATCTCGAGTGCCAGGCTGGACTCCAACTGCCGGGCGACAGCCAGCGCCCTCGGCGAATCGAACTCAGCGAAGAAGGACTGATCAAGCCGGCTGGGAAGCAGCGGGAGACCCCCTCTGGCGGGATGGCCCGCGTCTGGGTCGCCGCTCGGTTCGCCCGGGAGGACCGCAGCTGATGGCCGCCCCCTCCCACATCACGGGCGGCGTCGCGTGGCTCCCGCTCGACGTGATGCTCGCCGCGTGGCACGCGTATTCCAACAAGACCATCTCGCTCGCCGATATGCGCGCCTTCCTGGGGGCCGTAGAACTGCGCGAGAGGCACGCCGGGCGCTCGCGCCCCCCTGAGTCCTCGAAGGCGCGCGAGGCGCTGAGGGAGCTTGTGTCGGGCGCTGAGGGGCGCGCTCGTTATTCACTGCGCCGGCTCCGATCAGCCGGGCTCACTGAGGGCGCGTACAAATCGCGCTGGACCATCGAAGACGCCGCCCCAGCAACCGCCGACGCGCTCGACACACTCGTTGAGATGCGCGCCGTGTGGAACCTCGGCCCGCGGAAGAAGGTCGCCATCCCTCGGCGGCTCCTCCGCTGGCTCGCTCGGCACGGGGAGAGGTCGGACATCGCCACCGCAATCGCGTGGTGCATCCGGTGCTTTCGACCCGCGGGCAAGAACCCGAAGCACACGGGGAGCTTCACGCTCGCAAGCGTGGCTCAGCTCTTTGGGGTGGATGTCCGCAACGTAAGGCGCGCGAAGGCGCGGCTGCTTGAAGCCGGGTGGTTCAGCGGCGTCGCCAAGCCCACTTGGCACGTACAGCGATGGGGCTCGACTCTTACGGCTGGGCCTCGCCTCTCGATGATCGACCCCGTTGCACGCCACCAAACGCCCCCCCTCCCCTCTGATAACGCCACCAAACGCCCTCTCCTGATCACAGACAATCCCTCTGTTAGACAGTCCATGCCTGGGGCTCTCCGAGCCGGGGGGGTGAAGAAGCCGACACTTCGGCGGGTCACCGTCGATGACCTGCGCGATCCGCGCCGCATTCTCGATCTCGCGCGTCAGGCCGGCGCAGTCGCGCCGGAAACCGATGTCCTCGCCCTCGCGGCGCGAGCTGCGAGAGTCGCCGACCGCCCGGGGGCGTTCTTCGCACAGCAACTCAAGCGACCACGCCGAAGCTGGAATCTCACGGACGCAGACGACGACGCGGCCGCCACGCTTCGGCGACAACTCAACGGCGATGATCGCGCCAGTGATTACACCGAGGTCGCCCCGGGTCTTCACGTCGCCCGTGACCAGGAAGAGGTAGAGCGAGGCCAGACGGCCGCGTCGTCTCTCGCCCGGATGCTGGGGGTGGCGGCGTGACGCAAACCTCTCACCACATCCAAGCGATGCTCGTGCCCAGCATCTTCAGCCGACCGTCTGAGATTTCGCTCATCGGTTCAATCATCGCGGCGCCTGACGAGCTGGACAACATCCTTGATCTCGTCACTCACTCCGATTTCTACTCCGACGCCCATGCCGAGGTGTTTCGACGGATCACGAAGCTCTACCGTGACAACCTCGGCTTTGACCCGACCATGCTCGTGTCGAACCTTGAGGCCGAGAACGATGAAGCGCTCCGGAATCAGCTCGCTGACTGTGTACACGAGGCGATGGTGAGCACGCCCGCAGGAGCGGGGGCAATCTTCCACGCCAAGCACGTCTCGGGTCTTGCTCGACGGAGACGAGCGAACGAGGCCCTTCTCGCGGGAAGCGACAGGATCGCCCGGGCCGGCGAGGAGGACACAGACGAACTCCTCGGGGAGATCGAAGCGTCGGTCCACGAGGCGACGGCTTCGCACGCGATCGGAAGCGGGACCACGGTCGCGGCAGCCCTGTCGTCAATCATCGACCGTCAAGAGCCGACCGTCTCGTATCCGACCGGGTTCCAGAACCTAGACCACCTCGTCAACGGTGGCGTCAAGCCCGGGGAGTACATCGTTGTCGGCGCGCGGCCGTCAGTCGGGAAGACAGCCTTTGCGCTCAGCCTATCCGCCGGATTGCTCAAGGCGAACCCCGAATGCCGCATCGCGTTCTTCAGCTTGGAGATGAGCGCAGGGGCCATCTCTCAGCGGGTGCTCGCAAGCCTGTCTGGCGTGCCGCTCTCTGTGGTCAAGGGCGAACCCAGCGACTGGACCACGGACACACGCAACCGCCTCGTGCGGACGCACGCTGAGCAAGGGGCTCTCTTCGAACGCTTCAACGTCTACGACGACAGCTCGCTCACCATTGAGACATTCCGGTCTCGTGTGCGCCGGCTCGTGAACCGTAAACAGGCGGACGTGATCGTCGTCGATTTCTTGCACCTGCTTACGGCTCCGCAAGCATCGCACGAGAGCCAGACGGCGGAGATCGCCGCCATCTCGCGTGGCATGAAGGCGGCCGCCAAGGAATCACAGGTGCCGGTTATCTGTCTCGCGCAGCTCAACCGAGGGGTTGAGCTGCGAGAGAACCAACGCCCTCGTCTGGCCGATCTCAGACAGAGCGGTTCCATCGAGCAGGACGGCGATGTCATCGCGCTCCTTCACCGTGATGACTACCAGCAGTTCGATGGGGACAGCAGCAGCCCGCTGACGGTCCACATCGCCAAGAACCGTGACGGGAAGACCGGCGCGATTGAGTTTCTGTACGACCGCACAACACAGCAGATCCAGGAGTCATCGCCATGCTTCACGAACTGAACGCCGAGATCGAGTTTCACCATGAGCGAAGCACACGCAACGCCACCGCCTGTGAGGCTGCCATCCAGGCAGCGGATCTCATCAGTGTGATGGACAGCGACCAGCTCAAGCAGATGGTCTGTCGTGCTCTGTATCGCTGGCCGCTCTGCAATGGTGCCACTGGCATCGCAGCATCCGGGGCGCTCGCCGCAGCGCTCATTCAGGCACACATGGAGTTCACTGAGAACCAACGCAGGAGGAATCACGGATGCGCAACCCGCGCCGAAGCCTTGCCCGTAAGCCCGGACAGACACGTCCGCTCTCAGACGCCACAGAGATCAACTACGCCGCGGCCGCCCGCCTGCTCCGCGTTACGCCCAAAGACATCGCGGACCTCGTTCGTTCCGGGGAGATCAGCGGAGACAACGACCGAGCGGATGTCATGTCAATCGCCGCGTACGAGTCGAAGCGTTGGCGCGAGCGACGACGCCGCAAAGGGAACGGGTAAGGGGGACGCGCAATGATCACATCGCTCACCAGAGACAACGGCCACGTCGGCGGGCTCTACCGCGAGAACCAGGTAGACGCCGCGAGACTGGCGACCGCCCTCGCGCTGCTCAGCTTCAACGGGGGCTACTTCCCCGACGCCCAGCGCATCATCGCGCAGGGGCTGGAGTACAAGCCGTCATCGTTCCTCGCCAACATGGCGCGCCTGCTCGCCGAGGAAGTTCTCGCCTTCTACGGCGTGGGCGTTCACACGGTCGAGTCCGCGTACCGCGCGACGGGGGGTGAATGATGGCCGGGCGTGAAGAATGGCCGGTGTGACCGCACGCCCTCCCCGCCAACGCCGTCGGAACCTTGCAGCGCCCCGCACAGGCGCGCTGCTGGCGCGCTCAGCGCCGCGGTGATGCCGAGAGGACTCACGGGTCCGCTTGGCGCTGGAACGCCCCAGAAGCGCGGCAGCGCCCTCTCAGGGCAAGGGCGCGTCTAACTAGTATCGAGACCAAGAGCCGCTCCCTTGTCCTGCGGACCTAGACAGCGACTGCTTCGTCGGCTCATCCGACCTCACCTCGCTGCTGGCGGCTTGGGGGACGGCATGTCCCGAGTGCGACCTCACGGGAGATACGCTCATGGAATCCGCTGATCTCGCAGTTATGCTCGTCGCGTGGGGCGCGTGTCCATCAACTTGCTGGGCTACCGCCCACCGGCTCCTGAGACGATGAGCCCAGAGGCGTGCTGCGATTACACTGTCAGGAACTGGTATATGAGCCAGGGGCAAGTCAGGACGGCTGGACAGAGCGACGACTCAAATATTCACCCGTGAGGATATTCCATGCGTCAGTACTTCATCAAAACAGCCACAGGTGAACAGGGTCCGGTTTCCGAAGGGCACGTTCAAGCGTTAGCAGAAAGTGGGCGTTTGATGCCAACGGATCAGGTTCGTCTTGATGGCGATCAGCGGTGGCGGTTTGCACGAGAGATTCGCGGCTACCTTCCTCCTTCGACGCAGTCAAAACAGAAGTCTCACGTGATGAATGGCCACGCGACCCAACCTGCTCCGCGTCGTTCCAATGCGGTACTCCTCGGTACAATTGCATTAGTTGCAAGCATCGTGACAGTCACGGTTGTTTGCGCGAACTTGTTCTTGACTCGATCTGTGGCGACGCCGTCGTCGACTGCGCCCTCGACTCTGCAGGATCAATCGAGAACAGAAGTTCTGACAGGGGTCAGTGCAACTACCGTCGATAGCGAGGATGTTGGGAGCGAGCCCGACGCCATAACCGAGATTCGCAAGTCCGCCGAGCAGGGCGTCGCAGATGCCCAGTTCAGCCTCGGCTTTTTGTACTACAAAGGCGCGGGCGTCCCCAAGGACGACGCGGAGGCGGTTAAGTGGTTCCGCAAGTCCGCCGAGCAGGGCAACGCAGATGCCCAGTTCAGCCTCGGCGTTTTGTACCGCAACGGCGCGGGCGTCTCCAAGGACGACGCAGAGGCGGTCAAGTGGTACCGCATGGCCGCCGAGCAGGGCATCGAAATTGCCCAGGTCACCCTCGGCGTTTTGTACGACAATGGCCTAGGCGTCCCCGAGGACGACGCGGAGGCGGTCAAGTGGTTCCGCATGGCCGCCGAGCAAGGCAACGCAGATGCCCAGTTCAGCCTCGGCGTTTTGTACCGCAACGGCGCGGGCGTCTCCAAGGACGACGCAGAGGCGGTCAAGTGGTTCCGCATGGCCGCCGAGCAAGGCAACGTAGATGCCCAGTTCAGCCTCGGCGTTTTGTACTCCAACGGCCAAGGCGTCCCCAAGGACGACGCGGAGGCGGTCAAGTGGTTCCGCATGGCCGCCGAGCAGGGCGTCGCAGATGCCCAGTTCAACCTCGGCGTTTTGTACTCCAACGGCCAAGGCGTCTCCAAGGACGACGCAGAGGCGGTCAAGTGGTTCCGCAAGGCCGCCGAGCAAGGCAAGGCAACGGCCCAGTTCAACCTCGGCGTTTTGTACGACAATGGCCTAGGCGTCTCCAAGGACGACGCGGAGGCGGTCAAGTGGTACCGCAAGGCCGCCGAGCAAGGCAACGCAGATGCCCAGTTCAACCTCGCTGGGATGTACTGGCGTGGAGATGGTGTGCCGCAGAATCACGTGCTGGCGTATGTGTGGGCGAATCTCGCCGCGGCAAGCGGGCACGTTGATGCGAAGGAGCGGCGAGAGTTATTGGCAACGGAGATGACCCGCGAACAGATCGCCGAGGCTCAAGGGATCTCTACAAACTTCAGGCCGAAATAGTGGATGAATGCGGCCGCAAACAACACCGACACTTTAGTCGCGGCCGGCACTGCGACCGGGTCGCGTTGTTCGGCACCACCGGCTGCGCCGGTGTCGACGCTGACGGGGCTGGTCTTCGGCGCAGCTTATTCCCGCATGCTCCCACCACCCGCAGCGTGGCCGACGATCAGGAGCGGGGAGTACGAGCCATGTTCCGCCCAGCCCGCGGCGAGAGGACGAGAGTCTCGCACGGCGACACGGTGTACTGCTGCTACGAATGCAGTGCGAACCCCGTGCTCGTGCTGCTGCACCCGCTCGGACGACACAGACCCGTGGATTCGGCGCGGGATGTGACACATATGTGACAACGCCGCAGGCGAGAAACGACAACCACCGGCATGAACGCGGGTAACGGAACGCCGCCCGCCTGACTCATAATCGGTGTGGTTGCTGGTTCGAATCCAGCCGGGGCCATTCTCACCGCGTCACCCCGCGGGGACGAGGAAGCTCAGGTGGTGAGCGGTGTGGGCGGCGTGGAACCGGTCGAACTGCTCCCGCGACATCCGCCCGAAACCCGAGTGAGCGTGGAGCGGGCTCGTCGATCGCTGGAACGCTTCGACGCACCTCGCAAACCGTTCGAGCTCCGCCGAGTCGTCCAGACCAGCGGGCGGAACGTACATCCCGGCCGTGCGCACGCCGTTGAGAGAGTTCCCCGCCAGCAAGCGAGGGAGCGCAAACCGACGGAGCAACGGCCTCAACGGCAACCCCAGCGCGGACATCCACGCCGGGTACCCGCGCATGTTCGACTCCATCGTGAGCCGGTTATGACGGCACATCTGCCCGAGCGTCCAGTTGCCGTTCTGCTGATAGCCGGTCTCGAGCAACCGCCCGCATTCCAGCACCGCGTCATCAAGAGTCTGGAGACGGAGTTCGCGTCGCATGAAGTGCGGTGATCCCTGGGAGGTGCGAGGAATGAGCCGCGGATGCTACCCGCCCTGCGCGCTCAGCGCCGCGCGCCCGACGCAAACGCCGACGCGCCCCCTCACGAAATCTGCCTATTTTCCCCTGTTTTCCTCTATGACGCTGCGGAGCTAGCACCCGCTTACCGCGGAGTCAGCAGAGCCGCCATGCAAAACAACATCCTCCTCCACGCCGTCGCCGCCACAGTGTCTGTGTGCGCGCCCACGCCCGACCTCGATCGCTCCGGTCTCGTCGATTCCGACGACATCGCGATCATCCTCGCCTCCTGGGGCCTCATGGATGAATCCGACCTCACCGGTGACGGACTCATCGAGCAAGCCGACCTCGTCACCGTAATCCTGGCGCAGGGACAGCGCTGGATGTACGTCCAGCCCCACAACGAGCACGGGGGCCCGCGCTCGATCGAGATCCCCCTCAATGACATCGAGTGGGTCCGCGAGAACGGCGACAACGTTCTCGTCGGGCTCCCCGGGGGCTCCACCGAACTCGCGGCGGGCAACATCATCTGGTGGATCTTCGAGCTCGCGTCGCACGGATGGGAAGGCCCCGTCTACGCCGGCGAGACGTTCCTCAACGCGATCGACGTCCTCGAACTCGCCGACCCCCCAGCGGGAGACGAGCCGCTCTGGACGCTCTACCTCCTCCACCCCGACGCCTAGCGCAGACCGTCGCAACCCGTGCGCGCCGGGGCGTTATCGCCAGTCTCCACAAGGAGACACCATGACGCCCGCACTCTGCCTCGCGGTGGCCGCGGCCGCGGCCGCCGCGTCCCCCGTCCCCGTCCCGCTCCCCACCGACGCCCCCGTCTACAACACCACCTTCACCCCGGACGGACGCACGCTCGTGCTCACCCGCGTGCGCCGCGACGGCGCCTCGGAGATCGTCTCGTACGCCCGCCGCGGGGACGCCTGGGTCGAGTCGGACTACTTCAACCACGCGCTCGACGGGCGCGACGCGGGCGACGGTGCGTTCACCCCCGACGGCGACGCCTTCCTCTTCGTCGAAAACCGGGACGTGTACATCATCCGCCGGCGCGCACTCGATGGGTGGACCGCGCCCGTCCCGCTCAGCGACGCCATCAACACCCCCGACTTCGAGGCGTACCCCCGCGTCGGGCCCGACGGCTCCCTCTGCTTCACCCGCGACGCCAATCAGGACTGGAACGTCTACCTCGCCCCCGCCGACGGCGACGCGTGGGGCCCCGCGCGCCCGCTCCCGCCGCCGATCAACACGCCGGCCCGCGAGCACGACGCCATGCTGACGCCCGACGGGAACGCCATCGTATTCGTCCGTCGCGACGACCCCCTCGGCGCCGGCGCGACAGATCTGTTCGTCTCAAGGCGAGCCCGTGACGGCTGGACCACCCCCGAGCCGCTCCCGATCAACTCGCCCGCGATCGACGGCAGCCCCTGCCTGAGCCCGGACGGACGATGGCTCTACTTCACCAGCTCGCGCCCGCTGCCCGGCTCGCGCGCGCACCGCCTGCGCCTCTGGCGAGTGGACGCCGCGTCGGTTGGGTTGGGAGCGCCGTAGCGCCGACTCATTTTTCCCAGTACGCCAGCAGGTACGCCAGGTCCTCGGAGTCCACCATGCCGTCGCCGTTGAAGTCCGCGACGCACCCGGCGCACGGTCCCCACGACGCCAGCACCACCGCGAGGTCGCCCGACCCCACGATCCCGCTGCCGTCGAGGTCCGCGCTGTTCCAGCACGACCCGCAGTTCATCACCTCGACCGTGGCTTCCACCGGGATCGTCGGCGCCGAAGGGAACGGGAAGAACACCACGCCCAGCGTCCCCGCGATCGAGGTCGTCCCGGGCGTGCCCGTGAGCCGCGCGATCAGCACGTAGTGGCGCAGGTCGCCGAACTTCTCGGCGTCCATCTCCACCTCGATGGGATCACCCGGGTTGGGCAGCCACTCCGCCGCGATGACCGTGCCCCAGTCCTGCTCATCCAGGGGCGGGTACTCGGGCGTGAAGAAGGGCGTCGTCCCCCCGATCGTCAGGAACGAGTCCCACTGCGCGCACGGGAAGACCTTGAACCACCCGTCCGGCCGCGGCCCGTTGGCGCCCGTCTCGTCCTGGTGGAACGTGCCGTTCGTGATCGTGAGGCCCGTTTTGTCGTCAGAGGTCACCGCGACCGTTGAGCCGGGATCGCTGTCGAACGCGAGGTACAGATCAACGCTCGTGTGCTCGCTGAGATCACCGCATTCACCAAGGTCGATGTCCTGCACACGCCAAACCGCCTCAACGCCAGGTGCGGGGCCCCCCGCGGCCACCGCGCCAGCACCGAGGGCGCACAACCCAGCCACAACACGTGGCGACAATGACATCATCTCTCACCTCCGGAGTCTCAACGCTCGTATCTACTCTAGAGGCGAAACCGCTTGCTTGAAAGCTATTTATGTCGCCTATGAAGCAATTACGACCGCCACTTGATATTGCACCCGGCGCTGGGCGTCTGCGCGCTATCGGGCGTTCCCCCGCCGAGCACCGTGTCCAGCGCCGCGCGCAGATCACGCCCCGTCACGGGGTCGCCGCTGCCGGGACGGCTCCCATCGAGCTGCCCCCGGTACGCCAGACGGTGAGACGCGTCGTACAAGAAGAAATCGGGCGTGCACGCCGCGTCGTACGCCCGCGCGACCTCCTGCTCGGCGTCGTGCAAGTACGGGAACGCGAAGTCCCGTGCCTTGCCTAACTCCGCCATCTTCTCAGGAGAATCGTCCGGGTAGTTCGCCACGTCGTTCGAACACACCGCGACCACCCCGACGCCCTTGGCCGTGTACTCCGCCCCGAGCCGCACCAGCTCGTCGAGCACGTGGACGACGTACGGGCAGTGGTTGCAGATGAACATCACCAGCAGCGGCTTGCCCGCGAAGTCCGCGAGCGAGACCGTCCCGCCCGAGATGGTGTCGGGCAGCGCGAACGCCGGCGCGGGCGACCCGAGCGGGGACATCGTTGAGGGGGTGACAGCCATGCGGGGCGCTCCTTACGGCAGGCGGTCGGTTGCCTGCGGGTGGATGATCAGTCGGTCGTGGACCACGAGGATCAGGTCGTCGGCGCCGTCGCCCGTCGCGTCGGCGATCACCGCGTGGCGCGGCTCGAACCCGCGCCCCTGGTCGAACCCGAAGGAACGCGTCTGGAACGCCTCGAACTCCGTCGCGTGCAGCAGCCGCCCGGAGGCGGTGACCGCGAGGATCTGCACCATCTGCTGCTGCGCGTCGAGCACAACGAGATCGGTAAAGCCGTCACCGTTGACGTCGCCCACCGCGATCTCGTGCTCGAGCCGGTCGTCCTCGTCGTTGCGGTGCGCGCCGAGCTCGTGGAGCGTCCAGCGTTCGCCAGAGAGCAACGCGTGCGCCACGCCGCCGTCGCCGATCGCGAGCACGCCCGGCCCGCCGCGACCGTCGAACGACCCCGCGACGATGCGCCCGAGCCCCGCGCCCGACACCGTCACCGCGCCGTTGGGCCCCCACTCGCCGTCAGCGTCGCGTGCGAACATCTTCAGTCGCTTGTTCGCCGAGTCGGCAACGATCAACCGCGGCCGGCTGCGGTCGAGCAGCACGTCCACGCCCGCGTAGCGCGCCTGCGGGTCGGGGTCGGTGATCTGCGTCACCACCTCCCACCCGCGCTCGGCGCTGTAGCGGCACGCGCGCACGAAGTTGGCGTCCGCGATCAGCAGCTCCGGCTTCGCGTCGCCGTCAACGTCGAGCATCGCGGTGTTCGCCCCGCCCGCGGCGGAGACAAGCCCGAACTGCGCCATGGTGTCCTTGGTGAGCGCCTCGCCCGGCTGACCGTCGTCCCCGGTGGGGATCATCACCATCGCCTCGCCGTTGGTCAGGACGAGCAGGTCCGGGTCGCCGTCCTGGTCGGCGTCCGCCCAGCGCAGCGCGTCGGGCGCGCGACGCAGCCCCTCCGCCTCGACCACGCCCAGCGCCCCGCTCGGCGTGTGGAACTCGATCGAAATATCACGCCGGTCCTTCACCGCGACCGCCAGCAGCGGGACCCCGTTGTGCTCCGTCACCGCGAGCGCCACCGGAGTGGCGCCGCTCGTCTCGAGCGCCAGCGGCGCCGGGAACGACAGCCCCCCGCCGCGCGCCGCCATCTGGCTCACGCCCGCGACGTTCTCTTCTTCCGACACCACGAACACCTCGAGCGCCGGGTCGTCGTCCCACTGCCCGACCGCGATCCCGGAGGGCTTCTTAAACGTGCTGTGCGTCGCGCTGTCGCCGAGGCCCTCGCCGCGGCGCTGCGTCCACACCTCGACGCGGTTGCCCGCGGGGTCCGCCGCGATCACGTCGTCGAGCCCGTCGGCGTCGAGGTCCGCGACGACGGCCGACCGCGCCCCGGCAGACGGGTTCACGAACGCGCGGATCGTCACCGGCGCCTCGGGCTCGCCGCCCGAGTCCCGCAGGTCCACCGTCTCGCGCGACAGCTCCGCCAGCACCACACGGCGCGTCGGGCGCTCGATCAGCGCGATCGACGCGGCGCGCGATCCCGAGCGGCGCACCGGGTCCGCCTCGCGCAGCGCGGGCGACTCGAACCGGCGCTCCGCCCCGAGCCTGCCGTCCTCGCCCGCCGCCCGCGTCTGGAGCCACACCCGAAGCGGCGTCGCTTCCTCGGGGCTCACGCCCAGCACGTCGACGAGCCCGTCGCCGTTGAAATCTTCCACGTAGCACGCGACGACCGGCGCGCCCTGACCGTACAGCGTCGCTTCCCCGACCGACCCGTCAGAGTGAATCGGCGCCACGGCGACCCGCTGGTCGGCGAGCGTCACCACCTCGAGCCCGCTGTCGCCCGCGACGTCCGCGACGTCGAACCCGCTCCGCGTCGAGCCCAGCCCGCGCATCCGCCGTTCGCCGATCGACTCGAACACCCCGTCGTCGCTTTGGCGCAGCGAGACGATCTCGCCCGGCATCCCCGCGTAGAGGATGTCCATCCGCCCGTCGCCGTCGAGGTCGAGGACCTTCGCCGCGAGGAGACGGTGCGGGACGGTCACGTCGATGCGGTCGTACCACGGGTTCTCGTTGAACTTGTTCACGCCCGCCGACGCGCCCTCGTCGCGCGGACGCCGGCGCGCCGCGTGGATCTCCAAGCGGCTCTTGCGGTTGTTGAGCACGACCAGGTCGTCGAGCCCGTCGCCCGTGACGTCCGCGACGTCCGCGAGCTCGAAGCCCTCGTCCACCACGATGAACCTCGGCGCGTCGAAGCCGTAGAACCCTGCGAGGTCCGGGTCGTCCGCGTACGCGGCCAGGGAAAGAGCAAGCGAAGCGACGACCGCGAGGGTGCGGGGCATACGGACGTGTCCTTTCTCGCGCCCCCCCGAGGGGGCCGGGTGCAGCCAACCCTATACTCGGGCCGATCCCTTGTCAGCGGTTCAACCAGAGTTCGGAGACCGAAGTTGCACACCCGCCCCCTCGCCGCCCTCGTCCTCCTCGCCGCCGCGGGCGTGTCCGCCGACACGATCCGCCTCACCGACGGCGTCTCCATCGAGGCCCCCGTCGTCAAGGAGACCTCCAGAGCGATCTGGGTGGACCTGGGCGACGAGATCGTCCGCATCCCCCGCGAGCGCATCGAGTCCGTCGAGACCAGCGACGCCCCCGCCGCCGCGACCAACGACAACGCCGGGCGCCTCTACCACGCCGACGCACAGCTCGTCGAACGCTCCCCCGAGCAGCAGTCCAAACGCCTCGGCGGCGCGGTCGTCAAGATCGCCACCCCCGTCGCGACCGGGTCGGGCTTCATCACCCACCCCGACGGCTACGTCATCACCAACGCCCACGTCGTGCAGGGCGAGACGGACATCCGCTGCATCGTCTTCGAAGAACGCGCCGGCATCATCAAACGCCGCACCATCGAGGACGTCGAGATCCTCGCCGTCAACGACCACTTCGACCTCGCCCTCCTGCGCATGACCCACCCCGACGGCGAGACCTTCCCCTCCGTCGCGGTGCAGGTCGCCGACGAGCTCGACGCCGGCGAGGAGGTCTTCGCGATCGGCGCCCCGCTCGGCCTCGAGCGCACCCTCAGCTCCGGCGTCATCGCCACCACCCTGCGCAGCTTCGAGGGCGTCCCCTACATCCAGACCACCACGCAGATCAACCCCGGGAACTCCGGCGGCCCGCTCTTTAACCTCGCGGGCGAAGTGATCGGCGTCACCAACATGAAGATCCCCTTCGGCGAGGGGCTGGGCTTCGCGATCCCCGCCCGCTACGTCCGCGACTTCCTCGACAACCACGAGGCCTTCGCCTACGACGCCGACAACCCCAACTCCGGGCACACCTACCACCGCGCCCCCGAGCGCAAACGCCTCGGCGTCGCCCCCCAGCTCAACGATCGATAAAGGAACACCCATGCTCCGCACGCTCCCCCTGCTCGCGCTGGCGTTGGCTGCCCCCGCGCCCGCCGCCGACCTGACCATCGACGACATCGCCCCGCCCGAGACGATCCTCGTCGCGCGCGTCAGCGACTGGTCCGCGATGCGCGCCGCGCTCGAGGAAACCCCCCTCTGGGCCGCGAGCGAGCGCGACAGCGTGCGCGCCTGGCTCACCGGTCTCTGGGAGGGCGAGGCCTTCGAGAGCCTCCGCGAAGAACTCGCCGCGCTCGAGATCGAAGCCGACGAGATCCCCCTCCCCAGCGGGCGCGTCGGCCTCGCGATCTGGAACGCCGGCGACGAGGAGGGCTTCTTCATCCCCGCCTACTGCTTCGTCGCCGACTTCGGCGAGCGCGCCGAGGACGCCTACGACCTGCTCATCGAGAACGCCGAGCTCGAAGAAGAGCGCGGGACCGTCCGCGTCGAGTTCGACGACGAGGGCGACTACGAGGTGCTCTCCATGCTCAGCACGTTCGACGTCGAAGCCCACCGCGCCGAACTCCTCGAAGACCTCCGGCGCAACCGCGAGGAGTACGGCGACGGGTTCGACGACGAATTCTGGAACGGGATCGAGCAGAACATCCGCGAGGACGACTTCGACGAGATGCTCACCGAGGTCCACGCGCTCCGCGCGGACGAACTCGTCTTCATCGCGACCGAGCGCGAAACCATCTCCGACGCCATCGCGGCCCTTGAGGGAGACGAGATCCCCTCCCTCGCCGCCACCGGCGAGCTCGCCGCCCTCCGCGCCAGTGTGCGCGGCGCACACGCCGACGTCGTCGTCGTGCCCAGCGCCGTCGAGAGCTTCCTCGACACCGTCAACGAGAACGTCGGGTACTTCCTCCCGCCCATGCTCATCGACTCGCTCGGCCTCGACCAGATCCAGGGCGCGGTCGCCGGGCTCCGGTTCGACGCCCCGGACGCCCAGATCGAGCTGTCCCTCGACATCCCCATGAAGAGACGCGCCGGGCTGTTCTCGCTCGTCAAGAACATCGACGCCTTCGCACCCCCCGCGTTCATCCCCGCCGAGGCCGTCAACGTCACCTCGTTCGCCATCGACTGGGGCGGCGTCATCCCCTTCGCCCGCGACGTGATCCTCAAGATGCCAGAAGACCAGCGCGCCATGATGGAAGGGCAGTTCGCCGCCTTCAGCATCGCCGCCGGCCCCATCTTCCAGAGCCTCGGCAGCGAGCTCATCCTCTACTCCACGCTCGAGCGCCCGCTCGCCGCCACGAGCGCGAAAGCCCTCTACGCCGTGCGCGTCGCCAACGAGGCCGTCATCTCGGGCGCCATCGCCCAGTACGGAAAAATGATGGGGCTCGAGGCCCGCGAGTTCCTCGGCAGCCAGATCTTCGAGGCCCCCGCGATGATGGGCGCCCCCTTCGGCGTCGGGCTCGGCAGCGGCTGGGCCTTCGTCGGCCCGCCCGAAGAGATCGAGAACGCGTTCCGCCGACTCAGCGCCGAGAACCCCGCCTCGCTCGCCCAGACCGACGCCTTCCGCGACGCCGCGACGCACACCACCGGCGGCGCCGCCAGCTACGCCTACAGCGATCTCGTCGCGCACATGGAGTTCGAGCAGTGGGTCTCGAACAACATCGAGACGTACGTGCGCGCCGCCGTGATGAACGAGTGGATGGACGAGGAGTACTTCGAGTGGATCGTCGAGGACCTCAACTCCAACCCCACCTACGCCGCCCTGCGCGACGCCCCCGAGATGAAGTCGTTCCAGGACGCCGTCGGCCCGTTGGTCCAAGAGTTCCACATCAGCGACACCGGGCTCACGGGTCGGATGCTGCTGCTGGAACCGGCGGAGTAATCGCAGGAGAGACGAGAAACCGCGCGTCTCAGTCCGCGTATTCCCACACCGTCACCGGAAGCTTCTGCACGCCCCACCGCCGCGCGATCGCGTGCGTGGGGTACAGGACGTCCAGGCGGTTGCCCTTGATCGCGCCGCCGCGGTCGAGCACCGGGACGATGCGGTCGCTGTCGTAGCCGGGAACAGAAAGCAGCGTGCCGAAAGGCAGCAGACGCGTGTCCGCCGCGACCAGCTTCATGCCGTTGGTCCACACGCTCTTGTTGCTCGCGGTGATCCCGTCGGCCCACTTGCCGCACGAGCGGTGATCTGGGCTGTACGCGGTGACGGTCATCCACAGCGTGCGCGCCGGGCGCACCTGGCGACCGCCGAACCAGCGCACCGAGTGCGGGTCCAGCCCCAGCTCGGCGACCTCCGCGGGCGTCGCCTCTTCCAGCTCGACGCCGGGCATCTCTTCCGCGAGCGCGGTGATCATGTCCAGCGCGGGCTCCTCGACGGTCGCGACGGTCTTCGCCGGTGCGGGCGTCGTCATCACGAGCGCGGGCGTGTGGCTGGCTTCCTTCGCCGCGATCGCCGAGGCGACCGTCAGCACGAGCGCGGCGCCGAAGCCAACGGCTTCGACAACCGTGCGCTGTGTGAAACCAAATCGAGCGCGATCCCGGTGCTGGGTGGTCATGTCTTTCATTGTCGCTCCGCTCCCGCCAGCGATGTCCCACCACGCCCGCGAGGTTGGGCAAAGGATACCCCGCGAGGAACAGGAGGGACGACTCTGAAGCAATCACCCGGCGATTCGACGCCCGATGGGCAGGGCTGCCCGCCCTGCACCGGTTCTGACGCCCGAGAACCGCCCGTCCGTCGCCCGACCGGCGCGGTTATCAGGACACGTCGTCGAAAAAGCACATCTGGCGGAATTCCGCCACGTCCTCGGGGTCGATCAGCCCCGCTTCCTGCGACAGGGCGTTCGCCGTCGCCGCCGCGAGCCCCTCGCGGAACGCGTGCTCCCAGCCCTCGTCCGCCAGCCCGCCGTGGATCAGCCCCGCCAGCAGCGCGTCCCCGCACCCCACGGTGCTCGCGATCCGCCCCGGGTGCACCGAGACCCGCCCGCGCAGCTCCACCTCGGGCGTCAGCAGCAGCGCCCCCTCGGCGCCGAACGTGACGACCACGTGCTCGACGCGCCCGTCTTCCATCTCACGCAACCCCCGCGCCGCGCCCGCGAGCGCCTCCTCGTCCGTCGGATCGACGTTCGCGAACGCGCCCAGCTCCTCCGCGTTGATCTTGAGCATCCACAACCGCTCGCCGCGGAACGCGTTCAGCGCCGCGCCGTTGGAGTCCACGATCACCCGCGCGCCGCGCGCCCGGCACGAGCGCACGATCTCGACGTACGTCTCGGGCGAGACGCCGGGAGGGATCGAACCGGAAAACACGATCAGCGAATCACGCCGACCGAGCAGGCGCACCTTGCTCGAGATGCGCAGCACGTCCTCGGGCTGCACCTCGAACCCGATCTCGCGCACGTGCGTCTCCGTGTCCTCGACCGGGTCCACCACCGTGATGTTCTCGCGCGTCTGCCCGCGCACCACCAGGAACTGCGTGACGATCCGCCCGTTCCCCTCGCGCTCCAGGAACCGCTCGAAGTAGTTGAGCTCCTCGCGACCGATCAGGCCCGTCGCGACAGAACGCGTGCCCAGCGTCGCAAGCACCCGCGACACGATCACGCCCTTCCCCGCTGGGTACCGCGCCACGACCTTCCCGCGCACGTTCGCGCCGACGAAAAAGCGCGGCGCCTCAAGCACGCGGTCCACGCACGGGTTCAGGGTCACAGTGACGACAGGAGCGGTGATCACGCGACCACCATACACCGCGCGCCGCCGACGCCGCTACGATCGACCCCGTGACGCTCGACGCGGGGACCATCACGGCCGTGGCAGGAGTCGGCCTCGCCGCCGGCGCGCTCGGAGGTCTCCTCGGGATCGGCGGCAGCGTCGTCATGATCCCCGCCCTCGCCATCATCTTCGGCGCCCACGACCCCCAGTCCCAGCACCTCTACCAGGCCTCCGCTATGGCTGTGAACGTCGCCGTCAGCGCGCCCGCCGCAGCCGAACACCTCCGGCGCGGCGCCCTCCACAAAAAGCTCTTCGCCTGGGTCCTTGCCTCGGCCCTCATCGCGATCGTCCTCGGCGTCCTCGCCTCCGACCAGATGAACGGCGTCACCCTCCGGCGCGTCTTCGCCGTCTTCCTTGTTTATGTTGCATCCGTCACCATCGCCAAACTCATCCGCGGCGCCCCCGAGACCCCCGAGGGCGACGAACGCGTCACCCCCCTCCGCGGCTCAACCGTCGGCGGCGTCATGGGCTTCGCCGCGGGCCTCCTCGGGATCGGCGGCGGCGTCCTCACCGTCCCCCTCGCCCAGACACTCTGCCGGCTCCCGCTCAAAGCCTGCATCGCCGTCAGCTCCGCCACGATGTGCCTCACCGCCAGCGTCGGCGCCGTCATGAAGCTCGCGACCCTCCCCTCCCACGGCTACCGCGCGACCGAAGGGCTCGGCATCGCCCTCCTCCTCGCCCCCACCGCCGTCCTGGGCGGGTATCTCGGCGCCCGCCTCACCCACAAGCTCCCGCTCCCGGCGATCCGTACCGTCTTCGCCGTCCTCCTCCTCCTCGCCGCCTGGAAGATGGCGACCCAGCACGCCTAGCCCCCGCCCGCGCAGCCCCCACGCAACGCACCCCACACCCCCCATGTGGCGTGAAATCAACACCGAGCGTCAAGACGCCCTCCACCCCGGTCGATCTCGTGCGACATGGACCCCTCCGACTACCCGAGCGGGCGTCGCAGCGCCGCCGACGAGACACACGACCCCTCCTCGCGCCAGCGCCGCCCCGGAAAAGTGGACTCCGCCGTCTCCGCCGAGGGCGACACCCGCCTGCGCGTTGACGACCTCGCCCACGAACTCAACGGCCTCCTCGACGGCTCGCTCCGCTTCGTCCAGCTCGCGCGGCGCACCCTCGCAGAGGACCCCGCCGCCAGCGAAGCCGTCCGACAGCTCGAACGCGCCGGCGCCGGGCTCACCCGCATGGGCTCGCTGATCTCCCGCGCCATGCGACCGGGCGTGCCCCCGCACCGCACGCTCCTGGCCGACGACGAACCCCTCATCGACGCCGTCACCCTCGCCGTCGACATGGCCCGCCCCGTCGCGTTCGCCAAGAACATCGAGATCCACCTCGACCTCTCCCCCGAGCTCGTCCTCACCCCCGCAGGCCCCGCGTACACCGTCCTCTCCAACGCGCTCCGCAACGCCGTCGAAGCCACCGAGGGCGACGGACGCATCGACGTCCGCGCCGCCATCGAAACCACCGGCGGCGCGCGCTACATCGTGCTCACCGTCGAAGACGACGGCCCCGGCCCCATCAGCGGGAACGAAGAAAAAGTCTTCGACTACGGCTACACCACCAAGCCCGGCGGGCTCGGCGTCGGGCTCGCCATGCTCAAAGAGATCGCAGACGAGGTCCACGGCGACATCTCCCTCACCCGCAACCCGCCCACCACCGCAGACCGCCAGCCCGGTCGCCCCGGCGCCCGCTTCGTCTTCCGATGGCCCGCGCCCCCGCCGACCGTCGCCAAATGACCTCACCCGCGCGCATCCTGATCGTCGACGACGACCCCATCGTCGTGGACTCCCTCTCCGAACTCCTCGAGAGCGAGGGCTACCCCTGCGTCGGCTGCACCAGCGCCCTCGAAGCGCTCGAGGCCATCAAGCAGGCCGAGGACGACCCCGCCCACACCGTCGCGCTCGCCATCTGCGACATCTCCATGCCCGGCATGAACGGCGTCGAGCTCCTCGAACGACTCGTCCAGGACCACCCCGCCGTCGTCCCGCTCATGATCACCGGCTACGGCACGATCGAGTCCGCCGTCAAAGCCGTGAAGCTCGGCGCCGCCGACTACCTCACCAAGCCCATCGTCGACGAAGAGCTCCGCGTCGCGATCGAGAAGGCGCTCCGCCAGCACCACCTCGTCAGCGAGAACATCACGCTCAAGAAGCAGCTCGACGACCGCTACGGCCTCGACTCCATCATCGGGCACGACCACCGGATGCAGCGCACCTACGAGCTCATCGAAGCCGTCGCGCCCACACGCACCACCGTCCTCATGTCGGGCGAGAGCGGCACGGGCAAGTCCCTCGTCGCCCGCGCCATCCACCAGCGATCCGACCGGCGCGACAAGCCGTTCGTGGAGATCTCCTGTGGCTCCATCCCCGAAACCATCCTCGAGTCCGAGCTCTTCGGGCACGTCAAAGGCGCCTTCACCGGCGCACACGCCGACAAGGTCGGACGCTTCCTCGCCGCCGACGGCGGGACGCTCTTCCTCGACGAGATCAACTCCGCTTCCCCAGGCATGCAGCTCAAACTGCTGCGGGTCCTGCAAGAAAAACGCTTCGAGCCCGTCGGCTCCACCGAGACCCGCGAGGTAGACGTCCGCGTCATCCTCGCCACCAACCAGGACCTCGAACAGCTCGTCGCCAAGGGCGAGTTCCGCCAGGACCTCTTCTACCGTATCAACGTCGTCATGATCGAGCTCCCGCCCCTGCGCGACCGCCCCGGCGACATCCCCTCGCTCGCCGACCACTTCCTCAAGCTCCACGCCAACGAGAACGAGAAAGCCATCGCCGGCTTCTCCGACGACGCCAAGCGCGCCCTCAACCGCTACGCCTACCCCGGCAACGTCCGCGAGTTGGGCAACATCATCGAGCGCGCCGTCGTCCTCTCGCGCACACCCACCATCACCGCCGAAGCCCTCCCGCCCCACGTCATCGAGAACCGCCCGCCAGCCAGCGGCACGAGCGACGCCATCGACTCCCCCGACACCCCGTGGGAACCGACCCCGCTCATCGAAGCGCTCCAGGAACCCGAGAGGCGCATCCTCCTCAAGGCCCTGCGCGCCAACGACTGGAACCGACAGCGCACGGCCGACGACCTCGGCATCAACCGAACGACCCTCTACAAAAAGATCAAAGCCTTCGGCCTCGACCGCATGGCGGGGTAAACGGCGAATGGGTTACTCGGTCGTCGCACCCCACGACGCGAGCAGCTGCGACAGATCGTCAGAATCAAGCACGTCCTCGCCGAACCCATCGTCGAAGTCGCCGGGCATGCCCCACTTCGCCACGAGCAACAGGATGTCGCGGGCCTCAACCTCCCCGTTGATGCTCAGGTCGGCCCGAGGAACCATCCCAAACTCGTACACGCGCCCGCTTGTATTCCCCGCCGTGACATACTCAGGCTCGCCATCGTTGTCGAAATCGACAAACGCGCCATCACTACTGTCAAACGAACCTGTGCGCGGATGCCAGAACCGGTACCGCTGGTTGAAATCACCTTCGAACCCGTCCACCCCGCCGAAGAAGACAATCGAGCGGTGACGAAGGAACGTGTATTCGGCGTTGCGCTCCGTATCGACGATCACGTCGAGACGCCCGTCGCCATCAAAATCGAAGACACGGTGCGACATCACCGCGACCCCGTCGGGCGCCGCCCCGCCGATCGACGCGGACGCTGAAAGCGGGTTGTCGAGGCGCAAGTCGCCGAGTGACTCCCGCCCGATCGAACCATCCGGCGCGGCGCTCAATCGCTCGACCGAGCCGATCACATGAAGCGAAGGCGACTCACGCCCCGGGTTACGCGTGTGGATCGCGAAGGTCTCCCCCGCGCGCTCGCCCGGAGAGAACATCACATGCGTCGTCGCCCGGTTCCGGTCACTCGAGACGGGACGCGACTCGGCGAGCAGCGGCCCGACCTCGCCCTCGCGCACGCGGTACACCCGCTCCCAGTAGCCGTAGTGGATCCCCTCCTCCAATTCAAACTCGAGGATCACAAGCGACGCGAGGCCGTCCCCATCAAAGTCCGGACCAGCCGAAACACCACCGGACTCGAACTCGCCCGCCGTCTCCCACCTCGCAACCACGCGGTAGCTGTCCGATCCCACGTCATAAAGCAAGTACTCCACCACGCTGACATCGAGCTCAGGGTCGTAGCCGTACCGCAGCGCATCGCCAACACGGTCCCCGTCGAGATCCACAACATTGATACCCGCGTACGCAACTCCTCCAAACAGCGCGCCGGACGCCGTCCGCATCGGAGGGAGTTCCCGCACAGCGCTCGGCATGTGCTCGCCGCTCTCACTATCGAACTCCAGCCATACGAGATCGAAGCGAGCCGAGTCGTTTGCAGACCGTTCGACACCAGAAGCACGATCCAGGTCGCCGTCGCCATCCATATCGATCGACCTCGTTGACAACCCCGCAAGCCGCTCCTCGCCGAACGTCATGCCGCCGAGGTTCAAACGCTGGTACACCCGCGACTGCTTGATGATGTACACGTCGAGGTGCCCGTCACCGTTGATGTCGGCGAACCGGGAATCCTGAGGCGTGAACATTGCATACTCACCGGGAGCGAACGCGAGCGGCTCATAGACCACCGAAACGACGTTGTCGCTCTCCGCCACAGCCGCCGTCGAAACCAACCCACAAAGAGTCGACATCCAGAGAAGACGCATGATCGAACCCCATATGTTGTCGGGAGGACGCCGCGACTATACCCCAGCTTCAATAAGTAGACAATCACTATCGCTTCTTACCCAGCGCACGCCCCCCACCCCGCCAGCACCATCGCCAGGTCTCCCGAGTCCGTCGTCCCGTCGCCGTTGAGGTCCGTCTCCCCCGGCTGCTCCCAGAACGCCAGCAGCGCCGCGAGGTCCTCTGAGTCGATCATCCCGTCGCCGCTCAGGTCCGCCGCGCACGCCGGCGTCACCAGCCGGAAGATCATCGACCCCAGCGACGCCCCTGTAATGATCTGCTCGTCCTTCTCCGTGATCAGGCTCACCGGATCGGGCGGAGAGTTCAACGGCCCAAACAGATTGAACGTGTGGTTGTTCGAGCGCGTCCCGCCGTCGTACGGGCGCAAGTCGATCGTCAGCTCCGAGTGCCACCCCTCCCCGTCGCGCAGCGAAAGACCGCTCACCCCGACGAACCAGTCCGGGCTCGGCCCGAGCATCGACGCCAGCGTCACCAGCGGGTACGCGTCGCTCACCTCCATGGCAAAGGTCAGCGGCCCGCAGCTCCCGCTCGACGTCTCGGGCGGGCAGAACCAATACGTCTGGTTGATCTCCGCCAGCGCCGTCCCAGCCGTCACGGCCGCGCGGACTTCGCTCTCGACGAGGATCGTCGTCACCCCCGTCTCGGCCATCTGCTTCACGCCCGGGCTCGCGGGCGTGCCCACGCTCCAGAACGACACCGCGCCCGAGTGCACCCCGCCGCCGAACCACGAGAAGTGCGCATTACCGGGGAAGGCCCCCGGGTGCGTCGCGTTCGACCACGTGGGGACGATCTCCACCTCGTACGTCCGCGTCTCCGCGACCACAGCCGAGGCCGCCGCCAGAGCGCACACCACGCCGATCACACGCATCATCATCGCAACCTCCCGGGCGACTCCCTCGCCCAGTACACCCTACCCTGCCCCCATGTCCCACACCCCGGTCCTTTTAGAAGAATGCGCCGCCCTCCTCGCCCCACAGCCCGGGGAGACGTACGTCGACGCCACGGCCGGCGCCGGGGGGCACGCCGAGGCCGTCGCCAGCCTTCTCGGACCCACGGGGACCGTCGTCCTCAACGACCTCGACCCCAACTCCCTCGCCGCGGCCGAGGCCCGCGTCAGCGCCCTGCCCGACCCGCCCCGCGTCGTCGCGCTGCGCGGCTCCTTCGCCGAACTCCCCCGCCGACTCCTCAGCGAGGGCCTCGCCGCCGACTGCCTCCTCGCCGACCTCGGGTTCTCCTCCTCCCAGGTGGACGACCCCGCCCGCGGGCTCAGCTTCCGGCGCGAGGGCCCGCTGGACATGCGCCTCGACCCCGGCGCTCCCACCACCGCCGCCGAGCTCGTCAACACCCTCCCCGAAGAGGAGCTCGCCGAGATCGTCCGAGACTTCGGCGAGGAGCGGGCGTGGCGGGCCGTCGCCCGGAAAATTGTCGCGGCGCGGGCGGTGGCGCCGATCACCACCACTACGGAGCTGGCGCAACTCGTCCGCGCCGTGGTGCGGGTCCCGCGCGAAAGCCGCCTCGACCCCGCCACGCGGACGTTCCAGGCGCTGCGCATCGCGGTCAACGACGAGCTCGGCGCCCTCAACGCGCTGCTCGAGGCCGTGCGGCGCACCGCAGCGGGCGCAGGGGCGTCAGAGCCGTGGATGAGACCCGGAGCGCGCGTCGCGATCATGACCTTCCACTCACTCGAAGACCGCCCCGTCAAACGCGCCTTCAAGGATCTGGTCTCGCGCAACCTCGCCGAGGCCCTCACACGCTCCACACCCACCACCGCCGGCGACGACGAAACCGAACGCAACCCCCGCGCACGCTCTGCCAAGCTCCGCGCGATTCGATTACGATCCTGACACGCGATTCGGCGCACGCCACGGACCGGCGAGCGCCCGCCACATCACGCCACTCGGCAAGGACGCCGCCGCGATGACCAGAGAACAGAAGCTCGCGCTTATCATCGGATTCTCACTCGTCCTCCTTGTAGGCGTGCTGGTGTCCGACCACCTCTCCGGCGCCCGCAACTCGCACCTCGCCGAGGTCGGAGACGCGCTCACCGGCTCCTCACCACCCGAGTTCGTTGACCCGCTGCCCGACGCGCTCGCCCAGAGCGACCCCGTCGAGCAGATCGCCCCGGCCCTCGAAACGCGCGCCGCCTCCGCCCCGGACCGCCGCGTCGCCGACAACGGGACGTCCCCCTCCGAGACGTTCATCAACAACCTCCGCCAGCGCTGGGCCGCCAACGCCCCCGCGATCCCCGCCGCGCAGCCCGAGACCCGCGAGACGCGCTACGAGCCCCCCATCGCCGACCCCCTCGTCAACGACTCGCGCCGAACGGCCGTCCAGACCTACCGCATCAAGCCCGGCGACTCACTCTGGGCCATCGCCCAGCGCCACTACGGCGACAGCGCCCTCGCGAAGAAGCTCGCCGACTACAACGTCGAGCGAGGGCGCCTCCGCGACCCCGACACCATCCGCGTCGGCTCCTCGATCCTCCTCCCCGAGCCCCGGGCGCTGGGCTCAGACGCCCCCGCCCGCACCACCGCCACCGCGACGCGGACTCCGCGCACCTACACCGTGCGCAGCGGCGACACCCTCGGCGAGATCGCCCAGCAGCAGCTCGGCTCCACCAAGCACGTCGACGCGATCCTCAGCGCCAACACGTCGCTCATCGAAGACCCCGACGACATCCGCGTCGGGATGGTCCTCGCCCTCCCGGCCTCCTGATGCCCCCCGGCGCGCGCAGGCCCAACCAGACCGCGCTCAAGGTCGCGGCGCTCATCATCGCCGCCGGCGCGGTCTCCGCAGAGATCCTCGCCTCCCGCGCCCAGCGCCTCCGCGCCGCCAACGCCGCCACCACCGCGCTCGAAGAGTCCCGCTCCATCGACCGCACCATCGAGCAGGCCCGCTTCGACCTCGCCCGCCTCTCCTCACCCGAGCGCGTCCGCGCCCTCCTCGAGCAGGACCACCGCGAAATGGCCCCGCTCCTCGCCTCCCGAGAGAACGCGCCGTGAACCCCGAACGCGCCGGCATCGCCGCACTCGCCGCTACCGCGATCCTCTTCACCGCGGTCCTCGCCCGCGTCGCCCTCCTCCAGCAAGCGCCCCCCGCCGCCCTCCAGGGCTTCATCACCGACCGCTCCCGCGACGTCGGGATCGAGACCACCCGCGGCGCCATCTACGACCGGCGCGGGCGCCTCCTCGCCGCCAGCCGCGCCGGGCAGCGCCTCTTCCTCGACCCCCTCCGCTTCCCCGACGACGCCGAGCCCGCGATCCGCGCCGTCGCCACCGCAAGCGGCTACGACGCCGACACCATCCGCGCCCGCCTCGAACCCCGCGTGATCGACAACCTCGCCCGCCGGCGCGACGGGCGCCCCCTCCACCGCTTCGTCCCCGTCGGGGGCATCCTCCCCGCCGACCGCGCCGCCGATGTCGAGGAACTCACCATCCCGGGCGTCCACCTCGAACGCCGCGCCGTCCGCGAGTCCGTCGTCTCACAAACCCTCGCCCCCCTCGTGGGCAAGGTCGGGTTCGAGCACACCGGGCTCCTCGGGCTCGAGCACGCGTTCGACTCCTCCCTCGCACCCGCCGCCGGCCGCGCCAGCATCGTCCGCGACGCCCAAGGCGCCCCGCTCTGGGTCGAGGGCGGCGCGATCACCGCGCCCGACCGGGGCGACGACCTCCGCCTCAGCATCGACTCCGAGATCCAGTCCATCGCCGAGCGCGCCCTGCGCGACGGGCTCGAGGCCGCCGACGCCCGCGCCGGGCGCCTCCTCATGGCCGACCCCGCCACCGGCGAGATCCTCGCCATGCTCGATCTCTACCGCGTCGTCGAATCGCTCCCCTTCGACCCCGACGCCCTCCCCGAAGACGACGACGACTGGCCCCGCTACGACGTCATCCCCCCCGACCCCAGACGCGAGACCGACCCCGCTCTCGCGCGCCTCCGCTGCGTCGAAGACGCCTACGAGCCCGGCTCCACCTTCAAGCCCTACATCTGGTCCGCCGTCCTCGAACGCGGACGCGCCACCACCGACGAAACCCTCGACACCCACGCCGGCAAGTGGCGCACCAGCTACGGGCGCCTCGTCGAAGACGTCGTCCTGCGCGACAAGCAAACCGTCTTCGAGTGCCTCGTCAACTCTTCCAACATCGGCATGACCAAGCTCGCCGAGCGCCTCTCGCCCGCCGAGCTCCAGGACGTCATCCGCAAGTTCGGCTTCGGCGCCGTCACCGGGCTCCCCCTCCCGGGCGAGGCCCCCGGCCTCGTCACGCCCCCCCAGCGCTGGAACAAGTACACCACCACCAGCGTCGCGTTCGGCTACGAGATCGCCGTCACCCCCGTCCAGATGGTCCGCGCCTTCTCCGCCTTTGCGCGCAACGGGGACCACGCCGGCACCCTCCCGCGCCCCACCCTGCTCACCGGCGCCCGCGCCGCGCCGATGCTCCACCGCGTCATCCCCGCCCGCGTCGCCCTCGACGCCCGACGCGCCATGCGCGAGGTCGCCCGCGTCATGGTCGAACGCAACCAACAGCACGGGCGCCTCCCCGAGGGCGTCCCCGCCTACGACCTCTTCGGGAAATCAGGCACCGCGAAGATCGCCCGCCCCGACGGACGCGGCTACTTCCAGAAGCAGTACGTCTCGAGCTTCGTCGCCGGCGCCCCCGCACGCGACCCCCGCATCTGCGTGCTCGTGGTCATCGACGACCCCGGACCCGAGCGCATCAGCGCCCGCTCCCACTACGGCTCCGCCGTCGCCGGCCCCGTCGCGGCGCGCGTCCTCCACGAAACTCTCGAATACCTGGGCGTCCCCCACGACTCCGACCCAGCCCCCCGCGACGACCCCCAAGCCAACGCCCATTTTTGACATACGCCTGCGGTTCCTCCCTCCCGACTACGCGTTAAAGAGTGTCGGGAGGCCCTGCGTTTGGCGGCGGAGGGCGTCCCGCGAACAAGACACCCGCGGAGGCGGACGGATGGCCCTCACCCACCCGTCCGCACGCGGGGGTTGCTGCCGGACGGATGCTGGAGGAGGTCCGTCCGGCGGCTTTTTTTGCGTGTTACCCGGCCCGCACAGGGAGCCGGTCCACACGCGACTCAAACGCTTCAACGAGAGATGTTTTCACCGCGTCCATCGTCGGCGTCCTGTCCCCCAGTTCACGCGCGAGGCTCGTGACCGGGCGACCCAGCCCGCACGGGTTGATCAGATCAAAGTGCGACATCTCCGGGTCAACGTTTAGCGCCAGCCCGTGCATCGTCACCCACCGCCGCACCCGCACACCCATCGCCGCGATCTTCGCCCCGCCCGCCCACACCCCCGTCGCCGGCGGGTCCGCCTCGTCGCGCGCCGCGTCAACGCCAAAGCCCGTGCACACCGCGATCACCACGTCTTCAAGAAACCGCAGGTACCCGTGCAGGTTCAGCCCCAGCCGGTTGAGATCCAGGATCGGGTACGCCACCAGCTGCCCCGGCCCGTGGTAGGTGATGTCTCCCCCGCGGTCCGTCTCGCGCACAACCACCCCGAGCGACGCGAGTTGCTCGGGCGACGCCAGCAGGTGCCCACCCGACGACGCCCGCCGGCTCACCGTGATCACCGGCGGGTCGTGCTCCACCAGCAGCAGCACGCCGCAGGGACGCCCCCCGCCCGCGTCCTCCCGCCACGCCAGCACGTCGTCCCGGCGCTCCTCCTGCACCCGGTACGCGTCCTCGTACGCCAAGCGCCCGAGGTCAACAACCTCAAAGCCCGGGACACGCTGGGAAGAGTTTTTTGTCATCGCTCGGAACCACCCCCTCGGGCGATGCGGATTACAGAGCGGCGCCGTCCGGAGCCCGCCCCGGCCGAGGACGAGCGCCTCAGAACAGCGTGGGCTCAGCGACCCGGGAGGCGTTGGTCCACGCTGTTCTTGCTTGGACGCCTCACGCCGGCGCCGCCGCGAGCCCGCACGCCTCCGCGTACACCTTCGCGCACTTCTCCGCCGCCCCATCCCACGTCAGGCCCCGCACTTCAAACGCACCGTGGTCCCGCAGCGTCTGCGACAGCGGCGGGTGGCGAAGCACCGCGAGGATCTTGTCCGCCATCTCGCGCGTGTCCCAGAAGTCCACCTTCAGAGCGTGCGTCAGCACCTCCGACACGCCCGACTGCTTGCTGATAATCACCGGCGTGTTGTGGCAGATCGCCTCCAGCGGCGCGATCCCAAAAGGCTCGCTCACCGAGGGCATCACGTAGCAGTCGGCCATCTCAAAGATCCGCGACACGTCCCGCCCGCGCAAGAACCCCGTAAACAACACCTTGTGACCGATCCCGTGCGCCGCCGCCAGCTCGATCATCCGGCGCGCCATGTCGCCCGACCCCGCCACCACGAACTTCACGTTCTCCATCTTCTGCAGCACCAGACGCGCCGCCTCGATGAAGTACTCCGGCCCCTTCTGCATCGTGATCCGCCCGAGGAACAGCACGACCTTGTCCCGCGAACGCACCCGCGAGAGCTGCCCGAGCGACTCCGAGGCCTCCACCCCGTTGTAGACCACCTTCGCCTTGCCCGGCTCGATCCCGTACCGCGCCAGGCAGATCGAACGCGTCAGGTAGCTCACGCAGATCACCCGGCTCGCCCCGTGCATCCCGCGCCGCTCGATGTCGTAGATCGCCTGGTTCACGTTCGTCCCCGAACGGTCGAACTCCGTCGAGTGCACGTGAACCACCAGCGGCGTGCGCGTCAGACGCGAGATCGCCAGGCCCGCCGGGTACGTCATCCAGTCGTGCGCGTGAACGACGTCGAACGTCTCGTCCCGGCACGCCGACAGCACCAGCGCCGCGTACCGCGCCGCCGCCGTCATCACGTCGCCCGAATAATCGTCCCCGCCCTGCGTCAGCTCGCCCCCGCCAAAGCCCGCCTGCGCCGGGCTCACGCCGGCCGCGGCGAACGCCTCGTACACGTCCACGGACGCGTCGCCCCCGGGCAGGGTCTCCTCCTCGGTCCGCAAGCTCCGCAGCGTCTGCTCGCTCCCCGGGATCGCCTGCGTGAACTCCCCGTACACGCTCGGCAGCGACGCCGGGACGCCCACGAACTTCAGATGCTGGAACTCCTCGTGCGTGCGCACACCAACCGTCGCCGGCGCGCCCGCCTGCTCGTGCCGTACCGTTGGCGATGGCGCCGGCGCGTCGCCCTCCGGCGCGGCCGCGGCCGGCCGCGCGGCCTCGGGGCTCACCAGACGCACGTGAGAGGCGTGGGAGGCGTCCACGGGTCGCGGCAGAACAAACGTCACCTCGTGGCCCTGGGCATCGAGCGCGCGCGTCAGCCCGTAGCACGCGGTGCCGAGCCCGCCCGAGATGAACGGCGGGAACTCCCACCCGAGCATCAGGATCCGCATTGCCAAACCGCCCCTTTTAGTCGTCGTCCTCGCCCGCGAAATCGCCCAGCGGGGCGAACGCCCGCTCGTAGGCACGCAGGCACGCCAGCAGCGTCTCGGCCCCCGCACCAGCCGGCGCGGGCGAAACAAACACGTACCGCATCTTCTCGTCCCGGAAATGCTTGAGCGTCAGCGGCCCGTCCTCGCACCCCAGCTCGACGAGCTCTTCGTCGATCAGCTCCTCGATCGAGTCGCCCGAGTTCATCAGCGTCGCCTCCACCGACTGGCTCAGCCAGCGGTCGGGCGTCTTCATGGAGATCTCGAGGCCCCCCTCGCCAGGGTCCACGCGGAACGCGGCGTCCACGTCCGTGTCGATGTACCGCGCCGCGAGGCCCTCCTCATCGAGGACGACAGACGAAAACTCGCCAGTCGCGCGGGCCTGCTCGGCGATGGTCTCCAGCAGCGATCGGGTCTCGTCCGGGATCACGCGGGGCGTCTCCTGTGTCGGCGTCATGCGTCGGGGCTCCTCGTCGGATCATAGCCATATCCCGCGCCCCCGCCGGTACACTCGCGTGATGCCAGTCCCCGCGAACACGGCTCAGGGGCAGGGCCCCGCACGCTGGACCACCCGCGCCCTGCTCGCGTGGATGCGCGACGCGTTCACCAAGGCCGGGATCGACTCCCCGCGCCTGTGCGCCGAGATGCTCCTCGCCCACACCCTCGGGTGCGAGCGCCTCCGTCTCTACATGGACGCCGACCGGCCCGCCACGCCGCCCGAGCGCGACGCGCTCCGCGACCTCGTCGGGCGCGCCCTCAAGCACGAGCCCGTGCAGTACCTCGTCGGCGAGGCGTGGTTCTACTCACTCCCATTGACCGTCAACCGCGACGTGCTCATCCCGCGCCACTCTTCCGAGACGCTCGTCGAACTCGTCCTGCACCACGCCCGCGCCGAGCCCGGCTTCGAGCGTGCCCTCTTTGCCGACATCGGCGTCGGCTCCGGCTGCCTGAGCATCGCGATGCTCAAGAACCTGCCCGAGGCCAAGGGCGTGGGGGTGGACATCTCCCCCGGCGCGCTCGCCGTCGCCCGCGCCAACAGCGAACGCCACGGCGTGGACACCCGCCTCGAGCTGCGCGAGGGCGACCTGCTCGCCCCACTCGCGGACCTCGCGGGCACGCTGCACTACCTCGTCTCGAACCCGCCGTACATCCCCGACCACGAGTGGGACGACGTGGCGCCCAACGTCAAAGACCACGAGCCCGCCACCGCGCTCCGCGCCGGGCCCGACGGGCTCGACTGCGTGCGCCCGATCCTCGAGAACGCGCACACGCTGCTGCGCAAGGGCGGGCTGCTGGCCGTGGAGATCGCGGCCTCGACGCGCGCCCAGACGCTCGAGATCGCCCGCGCCAACGAGCAGCTGCTCGGGCCCCGGGTCGAGGACGACTCCGACGGGCTCCCGCGGGTGCTCGTCGCGACGCGGAAATAACCCTGTTCAGTCCGCCGGCGCGCCCAGCGCCTTGTGCACCTCGTCGAGGAGCTGCTGCGCGCGGAAGGGCTTAAAGAGCACGCACTGGAGGCCCTCCTCGCTCGCGCGCACGATCGAGTGGCTCGGGTCGTAGCCGAACCCGGTCATCAGGATCACCGGGGTCTCGTCGCTGGCGCTGCGCACCGAGCTGAAGACCTCGTACCCGTTGCGGTCGGGCATGTGGATGTCGGAGATCACGAGGTCGAACGCGGGCGCCTTCCCGCTCTTCCATTCTTCCACCGCGATGCACGCCTCGACGCCCGAGGGGCAGACGGTCACGCTCGCGCCGCGCCGCGTCAGGACGTCGGCGATGGTGTCGCGGATCGCCGGCTCGTCGTCCGCGACCAGCACCCGCGCGCCGCTCACTAGCGGGTCGTCGGCGCTCTGGCTCAGGACGAACTCGGCGCCGAGGATCGAACGCGGCCCCGCCGCCACCTCGCGCATCCGGTTCCGGATCGACTCCACGTCGTTGACGATCTGATCCGCGTGCGCCCGGGCCGCGGGGTCCACGCCCGCCTGCTCGCGCAGCCACTTGGCCTCCTCGAGAAGGTCCGCGAGCGGCGCCTCGATCTCCCCCTCGACCCGCCCCGACACCGCCTCGTTGGTCGTGTAGCGCTCGACGACGAGGATGTCGAGGAAGTGGAACGCCAGCGCGACGTACCGGGCGAAGATCTCGAGGAACTGGCGGTCCTCCTGGCTGAACGTCCCCGCCTGGTCGCTCTCGACGTTGAAGACGCCGATGAGCTTGTCCTGCATCAGCAGCGGGACCGTCAGCGCCGAGCCGGGCGTCTCGATCCCCTTGATGTAGCGCGCGTCGTCGCGGACGTCCAGGCACAGGTAGCTCTTGCCCGACGCCGCGACGTACCCCGTGATCCCGCTGCCCTCGAGGGCCGCGTAGAGGTCGATGTGCTTGACCGCCTCGGGCAGCCCGCGCGACATCACCAGCTCCAGCCGGTTCGTCTCGTGATCGAGCAGGTGCACCGTGAAGTTGTCGAACTGCAGGAGGTCGTGCGCGTACCGCACGATCTTCTCCTCGAGCAGCTTCAGCCGGCCCGCGGCGTTGAGGTTCTTGACCGTCTCGACGTCGAGGCGCACCAGCTCGGCGCCCGCGCGGTCGATCGCGTCGATCTTCTGTCGCGCCCGGTACGAGCCCGTGATGTCCCACACCACCGCGATCACACGCGTCACGCCGTCGGCGTCCTCGTCGTCACGCGCGTACACCGGCGAGACGATCAGCTCGTAGTGGCGTTCGCTCCCGCCCTCGACCGTGAACTTCCGCCCCACCACGCCGGCGTCGGCCACGCTGAACGACCCCGCCGCCTCGTTGCAGCACGCCCGGCAGCGTTCGCGGGTGGATTGATCGAGCTCGAGGAAGCGGTCGTTCGCCCAGACGAGCTCGCCGCCCGTGTCCACGACGCAGATCCCCTCGCCCACCGCGCCCAGGAGCGCGTGGTCGGTTTCCTGACGCAGCGCCGTGCAGAGCGTCGCGAAGGAAGCCGTGTCGAGCACGACCGCCCCCGCGTCCTCCTGCTTCATCAGACGCTCGATGTCCTTGGGAGAGGCCGGGACGATCTTCGCCTCGCCCGCGAGCGCATCGACCACCACGCCGGCGTCACCGTCCGGCGTGTGCGACACAATCACGGTCTGACGTTGCATCCCGGGCATCCGATCTCGGCTCTCTCGACCCCGCACGATGAGTCTACTGTCGGTCGCGGGCGGGTCCAGCACGCAATCTTCCTTCAGAGGTCAAGCTGAGCGCGCACGCCCGCTTGGACCGATAGGCTGAGCCTGTGATCGAGGCGCACGGGCTTTCCAGATCGTACGGATCCTTCCGCGCACTCCGCGAAGCCGCTTTCACCGCGCGCACCGGACGCGTCACAGGCCTCCTCGGGCACAACGGCGCCGGGAAGACCACCTGCATCCGCCTCCTCACGGGCGAGCTCGCCCCCTCGGCCGGCCGCGCAACCATCTGCGGGCACGACGTCCTCGCCAGCCCCCGCGCCGCCCGCGCGGCCGCCGGGTACCTCCCCGAGTCCGCCCCGAGTTATCCCGAGATGCGGGCGATCGACTACCTCCTCCACCGCGCCGCCCTCGAGGGCCTCCCCCGCGCCCAGCGCCGGGCCGCCGCCGAGAGGGCCATCGAACGCTGCTGGCTGGGCGAGGTCCGCTCCAAACGCATCAGCGCCCTCTCCAAGGGCTACCGCCAGCGCGTCGGGCTCGCCGCCGCCATCCTCCACGACCCGCCCGCGATCATCCTCGACGAGCCCGCCTCCGGGCTCGACCCGGCCCAGATCGTCGAGACCCGAAACCTCCTCCGCGAGCTCGCGTCCGACAAGGCGGTGCTCCTGAGCTCGCACATCCTCTCGGACGTCGAGGCCGCCTGCGACGACGTCGTCGTCCTCGCCCGCGGGCGCGTCCGCGCCGCCGGCACGCTCCGCGAGATCGCCTCGGGCTCGGCGCAACCCAGCGTCGTCGCGGAGGTCAACGCCAGCGCCGACGCCGCCGGCGCCCTCGCTACGAGCATCCAGGCCGCCGACTCGGCCAGCGTCGAACCCCGGGGCGACTGGACCCGCCTGACCCTCACGGGCGTCGGCGACGTCCGCGAGCCCCTCGCCCGCGCCGCCGCGGCCGCCGGGCTCCTCCTCCGCGAGCTCACCCTCGCCACGCCGCCCCTCGAACGCGTGCTCCTCGACCTGCTCGAGCCCCCGCCGGAGGACCGCGGATGACCTCCACCCTCAGCGCCACCCGCGCCATCGCGCTGCGCGAGTTCGCCTCCTACTTCCGCGTCCCGCTCGGCTGGGTCGTCATCGCCCTCTTCACGCTCCTCTCGGGCGTGCTCTTTGCGATCACCCTCGAGCCCGGCGCCCCCGCGTCCCTCCGCGCCTTCTTCGGGCTCGCGACGTGGACCATGCTCTTTGTCGCCCCGGCCGTCTCCATGCGCCTGCTCTCTGAAGAAGCCCGCGCCGGCACGCTCGAGATCCTCACGACCTCGCCCGTCACCTCGGCGAGCGTCGCGATGGGCAAGTACCTCGGCGCCTGCGGGTTCCTCGTGGCGATGCTCGTCCCCACGCTCGTCTACGTCGGCGCGCTCGAAGCCGTCGCCGACCCCGACTACGGGCCCGTCCTCTCGGGCTACCTCGGGCTGCTGCTCTCGGGGATGGTCTACCTCGCCGTCGGGCTGCTCGCCTCGGCGCTGACCGCGAGCCAGACGTCCGCGTTCCTCGGCTGCCTCTTCACGCTGCTGCTGCTGCGGATCGGCTCGCTCCAGGGCGGGGCGCTCCCGGAACCGTGGAGCGACCTCGCGTTCGCCCTCTCGCTCGACCTGCGCGTCGAGGACTTCGCCAAGGGCGTGGTCGATCTCGGCGGCGTCGCGTTCTTCCTCGCCGCGTCGGGCTGGTTCGTCGCGCTCGCGGCCGTGGCGCTGGAGGCCCGACGATGGCGCTAACCCCCGCCGCCGCCAAACGACGTTTCGTCCTGCGCAGCGCCGCGCTCCTCGTGAGCGCCTCGGTCCTCGCGGTCCTGCTCACGGTCGCGGGCGAGCGCTCGCACGCGCGCTACGACCTCACCGCGACGCGCCAGCACGCGCTCTCGCCGCGCACCAAACAGATCCTCGCCAGCGCCACCCGCGACTACGAGATCGCCGTCGTCGCCGACTTTGCCACCGTCTCGCCCTTGGCGCGCTCCGCGATGGACGACGTGCTCAGCGAGCTCGTGAAGTCCTCCGGGCGGGTGCGCGTCACGCAGATCGACGCCGGGCGCCCCGATCAAGAGGCCGAGTTCGCCGAGCTGCTCGACCGCCTCGCCTCCCTCTACGCGGGCGACGTCGCGGCGCGTGAGTCGGCGATCACCGACGCCCGCGCCGCCATCGACCGCGCAACCTCCCTGATGCTCGACGCCTCGACGGCCCTCGGCGAATCCGCGTCCGCGCTCGACGCGACCGACCCCGTCCGCCAGCCCCTCGAAGGCCTCGCCGCCACGCTCCGCGTGCGCGCGCGCGACGGCGCGAGCGCCGCCCAGCAGATCGACAGCGTGCGCCAGCGCCGCCTCCTCGCGTCCGACCTCGCCCCCCTCGACGAAGCCATCACCGCCGCAGGCGCCCAGCTCGACTCGCTCGCGACCGACGCGTCGCTCGTGCTCGCCCGCGTCGAGGCCGCCGCGCCCGGGACCCGCGCCACCGGCGCCCTCGAGAGCGCCCGCGACGCCGCCGCCAGCGCCAGCGAAACGCTCAGCGCCCTCGCCCCCTCCGAGCTCTACGCGATCGTCCGCGCCCTCGAACGCGACGACACCGCCGTCGTTCTCTCTGACGCCGGCGCCACGGCAGTCTCCTTCTCCGCGCTCTTCCCGCCCGCCGACCTCGTCGCGGGAGACGACCGCGGCGTCGCCGAGTTCCGCTTCGTGGGCGAAGAGCTCCTCGCGACGGCCGTCGCCGCTCTCGAGAACAGCAACCGCCCCATCGTCGTGCTCGTCCACCCGTGGCCGGTCCGCCTGCTCACGCCCTCGGGCGCGCCCAACCCGCAGGCCGGCCCACTCGCGATCGCCGGGCTGCTCGATCGCCTGCGCCTCCGCGGCATCGACGCCTTCGAGTGGGCCGTCGCCGAGGAAGACGCGCCGCCGACCCTCAGCGAGTTCGACCCCGGCGGCGAGCGCCCGATCGTCTGGGCCGTCCTCGGCACCGTCGCCAACGGGCCCGAGGGCGCGATCAGCAACGGCAAGCTCGCGACCGCGATCGAAGAACTCCTCGGCGCGGGCGAAGCGCTCCTGCTCTCCTACTCCCCGTCCACCCTCCCCGGCGCCGGTTCGCCCGACCTGCTCACCAAGCCCCTCGCCCCGCTCGGCGTCACGCTCGACACCGGACGCCCCCTGCTCCGCGCCGTGCGCACGCCCCAGGGCGACAGCGCCGACCCCGGCTTCACCCTCTCGGCGAGCACGGGCGACCACCTCATCGCCCAGTCCATCGACGGGCTCACCGCTCGCTTCGGCTGGCTCTCGCCCATCGACCTCGACCCCGCGCCCGGCGTGAACGCCTCAGCGCTCTACGAGATCAGCGGCGACGACGTGTGGGCCGAGTCGCAGTGGACCGACCTCTGGTCGAGCTCCCAGAACGCCCGCCGGCGCCTCGCGACGCCGACACCCACGCCGGGCCTCGACGACAGCGACGGCCCGTGGACGATCGCCGCGACCCTCGAGCGCGCCTCGCCGAGCGAACCCGGCGAGCTCCAGCGCGTCGTCGTCGTCGGCGCGACCGCGTGGTTCTTCGACGCCTCGATCCTCCCGGCGCGCCGCGTGGACGGGCGCGTCGCCGCCGCGTTCCCCGGAAACGGCGAGCTCTTCGACGCCAGCGTCGCGTGGCTCAGCGGGCAGGACCACCTCATCGCCCCGGGCGCCGTCGCGCGCGACATCCCCCGCGTCCGATCCATCCAGCCCGGCGCCCTCACGCTCCTGCGCTGGGCGCTGGCGCTGGGGCCGGCGTTCGCGGTGCTGCTCATCGGCGCGGCTGTTCGTATGATCCGAGGATGAGAAAGAAGAACGCGTTTATCACGGCGTTTGCAGCGGCGTTCGCCGGCGCCCTGGTCACGACGTACATCACCACGCGCGCCGCGAATGCGCCCGCGCCGACTCCAATCGCCCTCACGCCCTCCGAGATCGTCACGGTCGAGCACGACGGGGCCGTCGCGCAGCGCACCGCCCCGGGGGTGTGGACGATCACGCTCCCGTCGGACGACACCGCGTGGCCCGGCTCCACCGCCGCGGTGCGCGCCGCCCTCCGCGCCGCCGCGGATATCACCGCGATCGAAGCCGCCGGCGCCGCGGGTTCCGAACCGCCCCGTGTCTACCGTTTCACGAACGCCGACGGCGACTCGCGCACTCTCGCGATCGCGGACGCCGCCATCGGCGGCAAGCAGAGCGTCGTCATCGACTCCGCTTCGACCGTCCGCGCCCCCGCCGAACTCGTCGCCCGCCTCGAACCGGGCCCGGCCGCGTGGCGCGACCACTCCGTCTTCCCCGGAGCCGGCGCCGAGATCACCCGCCTGCTGATCCAGCAACCCGCGACCGAGACCGACCCCGCGCTCGAGATCGACCTCATCAAGACCGCCGGACGCTGGCTCATCGCGTCGCCCGTGCTCGCGCGCGCCAGCGACGACGCGGTGCGCACCGCGATCGCCCGCGTCGCCGGCGCGTCGATCGTCCGCTTCCTCGACGGCGCGCCAGACGACCTCACCACCGGCCTCGACTCGCCCGCGTTCGTGATCATCACCGAAGCGGGCGAGCGCGTCCGTCGCCTCAACTTCGGCGCGCAGGCCGACGCCGCCGGCGCCCAGCGTTTCGCGACCACCGGCGCCGGGCACTACTTCGTCGCCGACACCTCGCTCCTCCGCGAGCTCCGTCTCGACCCAGCCGCTTACACCGACCGGCGCGTCAGCGTCGTGTCCCCCGCCGACGTCCACGCGCTGCGCCTGAACGACACGCGCGCCACGCGCACACTCAGCGGCTGGACCGACGCCCCCTTCGACCCCGCCGCGATCCTGCTCGCCCTCACCGCCCGCGCCGACGCCACCGTCACGTTCGAGGCGCCCGACGGGTGGAGCGAGCGCGCCGCCATCGCCCTCGAAGACCTCGCCGGCGATCCCCTCGATGTCATCACCATCGGCGAAGACGCCGCGGGCGCCCTGCACGCCGAGACGTCGATCCCCGGCGGCGGCCCCGTGTACTACGCGCTCCCCGCCACGCTCCGTCAGTCGCTCGCGCTCGAGTAAACGCTCATCGTGTCGTCCCCGACCCGTCGCAGCGCCGCCAGCCGCCACCCGCGCGCCGCGTCGAGCGTGCGCCCGCTGGCGATGTCCACACCCCGCCGACCGCCAGAGTCTCCCAGCACCATCGGCGCCGTGAACACCAGCAGCTCATCAGCGAGCCCGTCGCGGATCAACGCGCCCGTCAACGTCGGCCCGGCCTCGCACAGCACCTGCTGCACTCCGTACTCGCGAGAAAGATGCGCCATCGCTGCGCGCGCATCGACGCGCCCGTTCGCTTCACCGACCGCCACGACCCGCACCCCCGCGTCGCGCAGCGCGCCCGCGTTCGCGTCGTCGGCACAGTAGATCACCACGGGAGCCGCCGCGGCGCTCTGCACCAGCCGCGAGCTCAATGGCGTCGTGAGCCCCGTGTCGAACACCACGCGCATCGCTGTATTCCGTGTGCGCACGCCCCGCGCGGTCAGCAGCGGGTCGTCCGCCCGCACCGTCCCGGCGCCGACGAGCACCGCGTCCACCCGCCCGCGCACCCGGTGCACGAGGCGGCGCGAGCGCTCGCCGCTGATCCACTGCGACTCCCCGTCGCCCGTCGCGACGAACCCGTCGATTGTCTGTGCCCACTTGCACGTCACGAACGGGAGCCCGCGCGTCACGCCCTTGACGAACGCCGCTCCGACCCGCACCGCGGCGGGCTCCGCCAGCACCCGGCAGCGCACGCCCGCGTCCTCCAGCGTCGTGAACCCCCCGCCGGACTCGGGGCCCGGGTCCAGCGCCGCCGCCACGACCTCCGCCACGCCGGCCGCGACGAGCGCGTCGGCGCACGGCGGCTGTTTTCCATAGTGCGAGCACGGTTCGAGCGTCACGTACGCCGTCGCGCCGCGCGGGTCGCGCCCGTTGCGCGCACACGACGCGAGCGCCTCGACCTCCGCGTGCGCCCCGCCGAACGCGCGGTGATGCCCGACGCCGATGATCTCCCCATCGGGCGAAACGAGGACGCACCCCACCATCGGGTTGGCCAGCGTGCGCCCGAACCCGCGCCACGCGTGGCGGGCCGCCAAACGAAGACAAACCGCGTCGCGCGTCACGCGAGCCGCACCAGCGGGTCGACCACGTCGCGCCCCAGTTGTGCGCGCGCCTCGCGGATCCAGCGGTTGGCGTCTGTGCCGTAGCCCGCCGTCGGCTTGAGCTCGGGCGCCAGCTCGCCGAACGCGCGGTTGAAGCGTTCCATCACCAGCTCCCGCGACCACTTCGCGACGACCGACGCCAGCGCCGTCGTGTAGCGTCGCCCGTCCCCGCCGACGAGCACCTCGACGATCATCTCCCGCCCCGGCGCGCGCAGGCGGCACGCCACGCGGTCCTCGTCGCGCGCGATCTCGGCGATCTCGGCGTCGGGCACAGCCGCGCCCAGCGCGGCGAGGTAGCGCGTGCGTCCGCCGAGGCGGTCGAGCGACACGACCGCGCCGCCCTCGCTCCGCTCCCACACCCAGCGCAGGCGCGGCGCGATCATCTCGAGTTCCATCTGCGCTTTCGAGCGGGTGCGCCGCCAGAGATCGTTGAAGCGCGCCGCCGAGGCCGCCTCGACGCCCAGCGCCTCGAGGCGCGCGTCGGCTCCGTTGAGCCTGCCGCGCAGGACGTTGGCGGCGATCCCGCGGGCCGGCGCGTCCTCGCCGAGGGCGAACGCGCCCAGGCGCGTCGCCGGCGCCTCGACGCCCAGCGCCGCCAGCGCGTCAACATCCGTCTCCGCTTCGGCGCCCAGCTGCGCCAGGTGCGCCGTCGCGGAGCGCTCGAGCTCGCGCAGCGGGCGCGCACCTGAACGCTTGAGCTTCTTCGAATCGTCCACGAGCAGCGTCGCGGCCTTGCGGTCCGCCCAGCGACCGACGTCCGGGCCAAGCAGCGCCCACAGGTCCGGCGGCGACGCCGTGTCCCCGGGGACCTCGAACGCCGCGAAGCCGACGCACAGCGGGCCCAGGCGCGGGCCGTACCCCGCCTCGTCGATCCCAGCGATCAGCACGTATCGCCCCGCATGGCGTCACTTTCCGCCCCGCCGAGCCGGGCGTCAACCGGCGGGGTGTGCGCAGAAAAAAAGCGGCGCCCCGGGGGACGCCGCTTGTCACGTTCAGATACGAGGTTGGATCAGAAGTCGCGACCCCAGGGGCCACCCTCGGTGTGGATGAAGTACGCGCGGGATTCACCGGGCGAGACCAGGTCGTCGGTGCCGATTTCCGCGCCGCCGTTCCACGTGTGGATCGTCGAGACGTAGTCGCCGTTGACGCGGGCGTCACGGATGTCCTTGCCGGAGAACTGCAGCGCGATCTCTTCGAAGCAACGGATCAGACGGGCGGAGCCGTCGGCGAGAGATACGGCCGACTCGGTGTTCACGCCCCAGTAACGGGAGTTGCGCCCGCTGTTCCAGGCCTCGAAATCCACGAAGATGCCCTTCTTGGACGGGTGACGGAAGTCATCGAGGGCGATGTACTCGAGGAAGAAGTTCCAGTCCGGGGGCGAGACGCCGAAGCCGAGCTTGAAGAAGGACTCGCCGCTCCCGGCGCTGCCGGGGCCGGAGGAGCTCTGACGGTCGCGGAAGAAGTTCTTGCCGGAAAGACCGGCGACGTTCGGGGACGCGAACGACCCGAGCATGGCCGAAAGCGAGTAACGCCAGCTGCCGGAGTAGAAGTACGAGAGGTTCTCGTCGACGGTGCTGCGACGCGCCCACGAATCGTTCTCGACATCGACGTACGGGGTGGCGGGCCAGACGCCCTGGCCTTCAAAGTTAAGACGGGTGTCGTCCTGCGGGAGACGGGCCCCCTTGATGAAGTCCCACTGCGGGCTGTAGAGGGAGTCACCGGCGGCGACGAACATGTCCTGGAAGATGCCCCAGCCGCTGCCCTCGGTGATGTACTGCCCGAAGACAAGCGGGTAGCACTTCCAGTAGGCGTTGCCGCGGATGCCCTTGTTCAGGAGCAGGCCGTTGTCCGGGAAATCGGTGCCGGCGATGCTCTGCGAGAGGATACGCGCCGGGCGGCTGCGCCCGAAGCCGCGAGCGCTCGCGGTGCTGTTCGTCAGCGGGATGCCGGCGGGAGCGTTGGGCATGCGCCCCTTCTGCTCGGCCGCGTAGTTGTGAGCGCCCTTGACCTGATCGCCCAGACGGGAGACGTCGATCAGCTGGCGCCCCTTACGGCGGGCCTCGCCCAGAGCCGGGAGCAGCAGGCCGATCAGCACCGCGATGATGCTGATGACAACCAAGAGCTCCACGAGCGTAAAGCCTTTGCGACGTTGAATCATGTCCGACCGCTCCTTACTTGTGTTCGTTTTCTCCGGCGGCTCGGGCGTCCTGCCCATCGACCGCCGTAGCCGCCCCTCGGGGGACGGCGGGTCTGATCGTAAAACTATAGCACGCCGCGTCGGCGCCCCATAGTCTGGTGTGTGTGGTAGATGCGAGCGTCCTGCCCGTTCACGGGCAGGCCTCCCGCGACCGCCCGCACCCGCACGGGGCGACGGCACGGCGACCACGGATAATGCGGCTGAGAGGAATCGAACCTCCACGGGGTTTTACCCCCACTAGGACCTGAACCTAGCGCGTCTGCCAATTCCGCCACAGCCGCAGCGAAGAGGGCAGACAGCATACCCGTCGCGCCGCTGATGACAACTCCGTAGCGGTTCCCGCCGCGGAGTTGCCCCGAAGAACGCCCCATAAAGGGCCAGGAGAGACGGAATCCGTGCGTTGAACGGGTCATCGTTCTAGGTATCCGCACCTCTGCGAGTGCTGGTTCCACGCGAGGCGCAAAAACCGGGCTCCCGCTCTCCTTGCCCCCTGTCTCATGCCTCAACGGGCTCTGCGGCCTCGGCGGGGGCCTCCGCGGCCGCCCCGCGGGGCGTGATCCCCCGCGCCTCGAGGATCTTGGCCTTGATCTCGGTAATCAGCTCCGGGTTCTCCTTGAGGAACCGCTTGGAGTTCTCACGCCCCTGCCCGAGGCGGACGTCGCCGTAGCTGAACCACGCGCCGGCCTTCTCGACGATGTCGTCCCCGACCGCGAGGTCGAGCAGGTCGCCGACGACGCTGATGCCCTCGTTGAACATGATGTCGAACTCGGCCTGACGGAAGGGCGGCGCGACCTTGTTCTTAACGATCTTGGCGCGGACGTGGTTGCCGATGTGCGTGTCGCCCTCTTTGAGCGCGCCGACGCGCCGGATGTCCACGCGCACCGAGGCGTAGAACTTCAGCGCGCGCCCGCCGGGGGTGGTCTCGGGCGACCCGAACATGACGCCGATCTTCTCGCGGATCTGGTTGATGAAGATGACGGTGCAGCTGCTCTTGGAGATCGCGCCGGTGAGCTTGCGCAGCGCCTGGCTCATCAGTCGTGCCTGGAGGCCGACGTGGGTATCCCCCATTTCGCCCTCGATTTCCGCACGCGGGATGAGCGCCGCGACGGAGTCGATCACGATGATGTCCACCGCGCCCGAGCGCACGAGCATCTCGCAGATCTCCAGCGCCTGCTCGCCCGAGTCGGGCTGCGACACCAGCAGGTCGTCGATGTTCACGCCCAGACGCTTCGCCCACGTGGGGTCGAGCGCGTGCTCGGCGTCGATGAACGCCGCGACGCCGCCGTCGCGCTGCACGGTCGCAAGCGTGTGCAGCGCCAGCGTCGTCTTGCCCGAGCTCTCGGGCCCGTAGATCTCGATGACCCGCCCGCGCGGGAACCCGCGACCGCCCAGCGCGAGGTCGAGCGACAGGGCGCCCGTCTCGATGCCGGGGATCGACAGGTGCGCGTCCTCGTCGAGCCGCATGATCGAGCCCTTGCCGAACGATTTCTCGATCTGGCTCAGGGCCCGCTTGAGGGAATCAGAGTGACCCTTGGTCTCGGTGGCGCCCGCCATGTCTGCCGTCCTTTCTCAGCGCCGCTGAGGCGCGTCCGTGCCTATATCCGGACGGTACCGCTGGGGTCGCGGGCCGTCAATGTTCGGAAGTCGATAGGTTTACCGAACCCCGAACGCCGCGTCAACCCCGCGCCCCACCGCGAGCGACGCGAACTGGGCCCCCCGCTCCTCGAAATCGCGGAACTGGTCCCACGAGGCGCAGCCGGGGCTCAGGAGGACCGTCTCGCCGGGGGTCGCTTCGCCTAGGGCCGCGGCGACGCCCGCCTCCAGCGTGCCGCACACCTGCCCGCCGATCGCCTTCGCTGTCGCGCCGATGGTGTACAGGCCGGCGAGATCGGGGGCGAGGGCGCGGATGGCGGAGAGGTCCACGCCCTTGTCGTAGCCGCCCGCGATGAGGTGCACGCCCGCGGGGCCGGCGCACGCGGCGACGGCCAGGAGCGTCGAGCCCGGGGTGGTGGATTTGGAGTCGTTGACGATGCGCACGCCGTCCCGCTCGCCGACGACCTGCAACCGGTGCGGCAACCCCGGGAAGCGGGCGATGGCGTCGCGGGCGCGCTCCAGGTCGTCCGTGCGGCACGCCGCGGCGATCGCTGAGAGCGCCAGATCCGCGTTTGCGGTGTTGTGTTTGCCTAGCAGCGTGAGGTCGCGATCGACCGTCAGCGTGCGCGCGCGGCGGTCGGTCCAGTCGGCGAGCTCGTCGGGCAGCACGGCGAGGTCGTCGTCGGTCTGGTCGGCGAGGATCTGTTTCTTCGCTTTTTCGTAGTGCGCCATGTCGCCGTGCCAGTCGAGGTGGTTGGGCGCGAGGTTGGTGACGACGGCGATGTGGGGCGACCAATTGGAGCGGGCGAGCCACCAGAGTTGGGCGCTCGAGAGTTCGAGGACGACGTGGTGGTCGGGCGCGATGTTGGGGAGTTCGCGGAGGAGAGAACCGCCGATGTTGCCGCCGAGGTGGACGGTTTCGCCCATCGCGCGGAGGCCCTCGGCGAGGAGGGTGGCGGTGGTGCTTTTGCCGGCGCTGCCCGTCACGGCGATGACGCGCCCGCGGTCGGGGAGGCGCTCGGCGAGGAGTTCGATCTCGCTGGTGACGAGGACGGCGTGCTTTTGAGCGGTGTGGAGGAGGTCGTTGCGCCAGGGCTTGGGGACGGCGGGGTTGACGACGACGAGGTCGGCGACGGCGAAGTCCGCGGCGTCGTGCGCGCCGAGGCGGGTCTCGACGGCGGCTGGGAGCTGGGCGAGGGAGTCGGCGAGGGCGGCTTCGTCGGCGAGGTCGGTGACGAGGACGTCGGCGCCTTGTTCGCAGAGCCAGCGCGCGACGCCGATGCCTCCGCCGAAGCGGCCCAGGCCCATGACGACGGCGCGTTGTCCTGCGAAGTCGGTGATCACGCGCAGTGTAGGGAAGCGGGTGGCGGCATGAACCGAGCGTTGGGCGCGCGTGAGGGATCGGGCTTCGCCCGGTTGTACTGACCCCTCACCCTGCCCTCTCCCGGTGGGAGAGGGTGGGACCAGACGGCTCGCTGCGCTCGCTTTTGGCTTTGGCCCCTCACCCCGGCCCTCTCCCCATCGGAGATGGGGCGAGGGAGGGGAGGTATCGTGGCGGCATGATGAAACCACTGATCGGCGTTGCTGCTCTTCTCACGCTCTCGGGGTGTGCTTCGCGCCCGGGCCTGGTTCCTGCGGCGCCGGCGGGCGACGCTCGCGCGGAGGTCCGTGCGATGATGGGCGAGGTGTCGCCCGAGCGGGTCAAGGGGAACGTGGAGAAGCTCGCCTCGTTCGGCACGCGCCACACGCTGTCGGACACGGAGAGCGACACGCGGGGGATCGGGGCGTCGCGGCGCTGGATCCTGGGCGAGTTCGCGTCCTACGCCGAGGCGAGCGGGCGCTCGGGCGACGAGACGATGGAGTGCTTCCTCGACTCGAACCCGGTCGAGCCCGACGGGCGGCGGATCGGTCGCGCGGTGGACGTGCAGAACGTGGTGGCGGTGCTGCCTGGTTCGATGCCCGAGGCGCGGGGGCGGCTGTACTACGTGCTGGGTCATAACGACTCGCGGAACAGCGACGCGAACGATTTTACGAACGACGCGCCGGGCGCGAACGACGACGCGTCGGGCGTCTCGCTGCTGATGGAGCTGGCGCGCGTGATGAGCGGTCGGCGGTTTGATTCGACGATCGTTTTCATGGCGACGAGCGGCGAGGAGCAGGGCCTCTACGGCGCGCGCGAGCACGCGAAGAAGCGCGTCGGCGCGGGGTCGGACATCCGTGCGGTGCTCAACAACGACACCGTCGGCGACCCGAGCGGGGCGGACGGGCAGGACGCGAGCGGCGAGGTGCGGGTGTTCTCCGAGGGGCTCCCGCCGAACGCGAGCGCAGAGGACGCGGGCGCGATCCGTCGGCTTGGCGCGGAGAACGACTCATCGAGCCGGCAGCTGGCGCGGTACGTCGATGAGGTCGGGCGGCTGTACAAGACGGACGTGCAGGCGCGGATGATCTACCGCCACGATCGGTTCCTGCGCGGCGGGGATCACACGCCCTTTAACGAGCTGGGCGTCGCGGCGGTGCGGTTCGTGGAGGTCCACGAGAACTACGACCGCCAGCACCAGGACGTGCGCGTCGAGGGCGGCGTTTCCTACGGCGACCTGCCCGAGCACGTGGACGGGGACTACCTCGCGGGCGTGACGCGTTTGAACCTCGCGACGCTGGCACACCTGGCGAACGCGCCGTCGGTCCCGGGCGATGCGCGGATCATCACGGCGGACCTGACGAACGACACGACGGTGCGCTGGACGCGCAGCCCCGAGCCGGACACCGTGGGGTACGAGGTGGTGTGGCGGGCGACGACGAGCCCGGTGTGGGAGCACTCTCGCGACGCGGGCGACGTGAGCGAGGCGACGATCGAACTGAGCAAGGACAACTGGATCTTCGGCGTGCGCGCCTACGATCGCGACGGGTACCGCAGCCCGGTCGCGACGCTCACCGCCGCGAGGGAGTAGATCGCATGGGCCAGCCGGTCATTGTTGTTGACGCGTTCACCGACACCCCCTTCTGCGGCAACCCCGCCGCGGTGTGCCCGCTTGAGGCGCCGGGCGACAGCGGGTGGATGCAGCGGGTCGCCGCGGAGATGAACCTGTCGGAGACGGTTTTCGTGACGCCAACCGCTGGCGTCTCATGGGGCATCCGCTGGTTCACGCCGACGCAGGAGGTCGAGCTGTGCGGGCACGCGACGCTCGCGGCGTCGCACGCGCTGTGGGAATCCGGGCGCGCGCCGACGGACGCGCCGATCGTCTACGACTCGATGAGCGGCGCGCTCAGCGCGACGCGCGACGACGACGGCGTGATCTCGCTCGATTTCCCCGCGATCCCCCCTACTGAAGAGCCGATCCCTGACGCGCTGCGTGCCACGCTCGCGGGCGTGCGCTGGTTCGGGGGCGGCGGCACGAAGATGCTGGCGCTGCTCGAGAACGCCGACGCGGTGCGCGGGTTCGTGCCCGATCTCCCGGCGATCGCGTCGTTCGAGCGCGTCGGGCTGATCGTGACGGCCGAGGGCGATGCCCCCGGCGTGGACTTCGTGTCGCGGTTCTTTGCGCCGGGGGTGGGCGTTGACGAGGACCCGGTGTGCGGGTCGGCGCACTGCGTGCTGACGCCGTTCTGGAGCGGGCGGCTGGGGAAGGACGTTCTGAGTGCGCGCCAGCTGTCAGCGCGCGGCGGGGAGCTTCGGCTCGCGCTGCGGGGTCAGCGGGTGGCGCTGGGCGGTCGCGCGGTGACGACGCTGCGCGGCGAGCTGAGCGGTGCGGCGAGCGCTGCGCCTCAGGGCGCGTCGCTGGGCTGATCGGGCGTCGCGTCTTCGAGGGCATCCGGCAGCGCGGGCGTCGCGCCGGGCTGGGGCAGGCCGCCCCACGACGCGCGGTTGATGTTGCCGTAGCCGTGGTGGAGCTCGAAGCTGAAGTCGCTGTTGGCGTAGGAGACCTCGCCCAGGAGGTCGTCTGAGTTGGCGATGATCCCGTCGGGGCCAGCGCTGATGAGCAGGTAGGCGTTCCCGTCGGCGCTGGGGACGTAGACGAACTCGTTGCCCCAGGTGTCGGTGAGGGAGGCGGCGGCGAGGTTGAGCTCGTCGAGGCTCGCGGGGACGACGCTGTTGGCGTCGCGGTAGTCGTGGATGCTCGTCACGATCTCGAAGGCGTTCTGCCCGATGGCGGCGACGATCGCGAAGCCGGCGGCGAGGATGCCTAGGCCCATCAGGCTCATCACGACGCCGAGGCCGATCACGAAGAAGAGCACCACAAACCCGGCGAGCCCGATGAGGCTGAGCACGAGGCCGGCGATCGCGAAGCCCTTGGGCTGCTTGCCGAGGCCGATGATCGAGAAGATCAGGCTGATCGGGGACAGCAAGCCGCCGCAACCGACCAGGCTGACGATGGAGATGATGAATCCGATAAGGCCCATGGTGTTCGAGTTGTTCTTGGGTGCGTCGTAGTCCATGGTGTGGTTATGCCCTATGGGGAGCCGTGGGTTTCACGGCGGGTGGTTTTTGGCTTGCTTCGGCGTTTCTCAATCGTCAGGATCGACGATAACTCTACAGGATCGTTTTTTTACTGGGGGATCGGACCATGCTTTCTCGTTCGCTCGCGCTTTCGCTTGTTTCTGGGATGTGCTTCGGGACGGCGGCGCTCGCCGGCCCGGCGTGCGGTGTGTTCGTCGCGCCGGATGGTTCGGACACGCCGGGGGGCGGGCTGAGCTCGTCGGACCCGGTGGCGACGATCAACTTCGCGATGGCGCGCGCGCAGGCCGAAGGTCTGTCGTGCGTGTTCGTGCAGGCGGGGACGTACAAGGAGATCGTGACGCTGATCGACGGGGTGACGCTCGACGGCGGGTACGACGCGAACTGGGAGCGGGACGCGTTCGTGTTCCCGGCCCACCTTGTTGAGATCGTGGGCGGGGCGGACGCCGGGCTGGGGCACTACGCGACGGCGATCCTCGACAACGCCCCGAACGGCGCGACGATCAGCAACCTCACGCTCGTCACCCCCGACGCGATGGGCGTGATGAACGGGAGCGGGCTCAACGCGTACGGGGTGTACGCGAACGCTTCGGGGACGTTGACGATCGAAGACGTGCGCATCGCGTGCGGCAACGGCGCCAGCGGCGGCGACGGCAAGGCCGGGACGGACGCGACGCAGTCGTCGGCGCCCCTCGGGACCAACGGCGAGGCCGGGGGCTCGGCCCCGAACTGTGACTCGACGACGCAGGCGAATGGAGGGAGCGGGGCGCAGAACGGCCTGGTTGGTCCTTCGAGCCGCGGCGGCAACGGGGGGCGCGGCGGGACGGCTGACACCCGTTGCAGCTTCCCCCCTGACAACGACTCCAACCCCGGGTTCCCGGGGCTCAACGCGACGCTGGCGCTCAACGGCGTGTACGGCGACGGCGGGAACGGCGGCTCGGCCAACTGCGGCCCCGGGGCGTCCGGTCTCGACGGGCGCGTCGTTGACGGCGACGGCGGAAGCGGCGGCGGGGGCGGCGTCCTCGTCGGCGCTTCGTGGGTGAGTCTCCCGGGCGATGACGGTTCGATCGGCGAGCACGGCGGCGGAGGCGGCGGGGGCGGCGGCGCCGGCGGCTGCGACGCCGGGGGCGGTTCCTACGGCGCGGGCGGCGGTGGCGGGGGCGCCGGCGGCGCGCGCGCCGGCTTCGCGGGTACGGGCGGCGATGGCGGCGGCGGGAGCTTCGGCGTCTTCGCGATCGATACCGACGTCGTGGCCTTGAACACGAACATCATCCGCGGCGCCGGCGGCGACGGGGGCAACGGCGGCGACGCCGGACTCGGGCAGCCCGGCGGATCCGGCGGGGCGGGCGGACAGCCCGCCGGCGCCGGTCAGCCCGGTGGCAGCGGCGGTGACGGCGGGCGCGGCGGGCACTCCGGCGCGGGCGGCGGCGGCGCGGGCGGGCCCTCGGTCGGCTTGTACGTCAGCGGCGGGACGCTCAGCGCCCTCAGCATGACGTACAACGGCGGGGCCGCCGGCACGGGCGGCGACGCGGGGGCGTCTCCCGGCGGGGCGTCGGCCGGCGGGGCGGGCAACAACGGCTTCCTGCTGGAAACCGTCTTCACCGCGCGCGGCGCGATCGGCGATGCCGGCGCCCAGCGCCTGGCCGAACGCCTCGACGCACGCGGCGCGCTCTGCGACGCGGCGCCGTGTGTCGTCAGCACGGTCTGCAACGCGGACCTCAACGACGACGGCGTCGTGGACTCAGCCGACCTTGCGATCCTGCTCGCGGCGTGGGGCGCGTGCCCGTAACGAGCGCGCATGGGTGAATTCTTGCTCTCCGCGGCGCTCGTTGTGGTGAACGTCGAGACGAGCGTGATGCGCGAACAGTTCAGGCTGATCGGGGCCGCCGGTCCGCCGCAACTGTCAGCCTGACGAGGGAGCGCTGCAACCGACAAGGCCTGTTGTCGTGGGTTGCTACGCGGCGGCGTTGCCGTTCGTGGTCTCGGTACGCCTGCTCGGTTACCCCATGTTCCATAGTGGGGGTTCTTTGCTTGCATCGACGCTTGTCCATCGTCAGTATCGATTACAGCGCTGCTGTTCCGTTCTCTTTACTAGGGGTATTTCATGCTGAGTCGCTCGCTCGTTCTCTCACTCGTGTCCGGGATGTGCTTCGGGACCTCCGCTCTCGCGGGGCCGGTGTGCGGGATCTTCGTCTCGACGGGCGGCGCTGATGCTCCTGGGGGTGGACTGACGCCCGAGAGCGCGGTGCAGTCGATCTCGTTCGCACTGACGCGGGCGCAGGACGAAGCGCTTGAATGCGTGTTCGTTCAATCGGGGACGTACAAGGAAATCGTGACGCTGGTTGATGGTGTAACCATCGACGGCGGGTACGACCTGAATTGGGAGCGCGACGTTTACTCCGATCCCGAGCACGAGGTGCGGATCCTCGGCGCGTCGGACAAGGCGCTCGGGCAGTACGTGACGGTCGTCGCAACGAACCTGCCGACCGGCGCGGTGCTCCAGAACCTCGTCATCGAATCACCCGACGCGATGGGATCGACGAACGGGAGCGGGCTGAACACCGCCGGGGTGTACGCGATCACCACGACACTGCTGACTCTCGAAGACGTCCGGATCGAGTGCGGCGACGGCGCGCCGGGCGACCGCGGAACGGATGGGACGGACGCGACACAAGAGCTCCCGCCCAGCGGCGGACGCGGCGGCGACGGCGGGTTCGTCTCCGAATGCGACGACACCACGCGCGGGAGCGGCGGCGCGCCGGCGATGAACGACACGGTTGGCGCCGCGAGCCTCGGCGGCGAGGGCGGGGAAGGAGGGACGGCGAATCAACGCTGCACCGGGGTCCCAGTCATCCCCTTCCCCACTATGGGGCTCCCCGGCGCCGACGCCACGCTGTCGCAATCCGGTGGCTACGGCGAAGGCGGGGCGGGCGGCGCGAACATCTGCACTATTCCGGAAAGTGCTGGCGGCGATGGCAGTGTCGGGCGGATCATCGACGGGGACGGGGGCGCCGGCGGGGGCGGAGGCGTCCTTCTGGATGGGGCGTGGCACTCGCTCGCGGGCGAACCCGGCACGATCGGCGAGCACGGCGGAGGCGGCGGAGGCGGAGGCGGCGCAGGCGGATGCAACACGACGACGAACGCGTTCGGCGCAGGAGGAGGCGGGGGAGGAGCCGGAGGGGCGCGCTCTGCGCTCGCCGGTACGGGCGGTGAAGGCGGAGGCGGCTCCTTCGGCGTCTTCTCACTCGACAGCAGCCTCTTGCTCATCAATGTCGAGGTCGTCCAGGGAGACGGCGGGTCGGGCGGGGACGGGGGCGACGGCGGCCTCGGCCAACCCGGTGGCGACGGCGGTCGTCGCGGGCTCCCAGACCTCAGCGGCCCCGGGGGCGGAAGTCCAGGCGGCGACGGCGGCGACGGCGGACGCGGCGGCCACTCGGGCGCGGGCGGGGGCGGAACGGGCGGACCCTCGGTGGGTGTGTACCTCGAAGGCGGCGTCTTGAATCAGCTCAGCACGACGTTCGTCCTTGGGAACGCCGGCGCGGGCGGCGCAGGGGGCGCGGGCGGCAGCGTCCAGGCCAACGGTGCGCCCGGCGCCGACGGCGTCAGCGCAGCCACCGTCACCATCGAGAGCGCCACGGTTGGCGACGAGCTCGGCGCACTGATCGCCGAGCGACTCAGCGCCCGCGGGAGCGTGTGCGACGTCGTGCCGTGCACCATCGGCGTCTGCCCGCCCGCGGACTTGAACGCCGACGGCGTCGTGGACACCGCTGATCTCGCGGTCCTGCTCGCGGCGTGGGGCGCGTGCCCGTAACGTGCGCGCATGGATGACCTCTCGCTCTGGCTGCTGATCCCCGCGGCGCTCGTTGTGGTGAACGTCGTGACGTTCGCGCTCTTTTGGATCGACAAGCGGCGCGCGCAGGCCGGGGCGTGGCGGATCCGCGAGCGCACGCTGCTGACGTGGTGCGCCCTGGGCGGCTGGCCGGCGGGGCTGCTGGCGATGAAGAAGCTGCGCCACAAGACCCGTGACGGGACGTTTCTCGCGCGGTACTGGGCGTGCGTGGGGCTGTGGGCGGCCGGGCTCGCGGGCGCGCTGTGGATCGGCGACGGCGGGTCGGCGGGGTAATCGGCGCGGGGCGTTGACGGCGGGGCGCGAGACCGATATTGTTCGGCACGCGTTGAGACTGAGTCTCAAAGAAGCCGCTCCACCCCCAGCCGGACGTGCACCGTGACACCCAAAGCCGCCCTGAAACGATTCGGCTCCGTGCTTTTCTTGTTCTACCTCGTCAAGGGGTTGGTCTGGCTCGGTATCTTTGCGTTCGCGGCGATCGTCGCCACGAAGTAACCCGGAGCAGTTCATGACCACCACCGCGACGCCCCCCCTTAGCCAGAAGCTCAAGGACGGGACCTGGGACCTGCACTCGCAGGCCGAGAAGCAGCCTTTCCAGCAGAACCTCGTCAAGGGGCAGGTCTCCCGCGACGCCTACGGCGGGTGGCTTGCTCAGATGCTGCTCGTTCACTCGGCGCTCGAGAAGCGGCTGCGCACGCTGTGCGACAACGACCCGCGCGTGGCGGCGGTGGTGAGCGACGAGCAGTACCAAGAGCCGTACCTCCTCGCGGACCTCGCGGCGCTCGGGTACGACCGCCCGGCGACGGCGCTGGAGCGCACGGCGCGCCTGATCGAGACGATCGAGAACGCCGCGGCGATCCGCCTGCTCGGCTACCACTACGTGCTCGAGGGCTCGAACAACGGCAACGCGTTCATCGCTCGCGCGGTGCGCCCGGCGCTGGGCCTCGAGCCGGGTTCGGGCGATCGGTACCTCGATCCTTACGGCGAGCGCCAGCGCGCCGTGTGGGGCGCGTTCAAGACGGCGATCGACGAGCAGGCGTTTAGCGAGGACGAGCAGACCGCGATGGTCGAGGCCGCCCGCGAGATGTTCGCCGGCATCAGCGAGCTCAGCGCGGCGCTCCCGAGCGAGTAAGCCAGCCGTAGCCGGACACTTTTACAGCGAGCAGCCCGAGCCCCACGCGGCGAGCATGCCGGCGAGGTCGCCCGCGCCGATGGAGCCGTCGAGATCGGTGTCGGCGAGGCCGCGCGCGTTGTCCCAGCGGGTCAGGAAGATCGCGAGGTCGGTCGCGTCCACGATGCCGTCGAGGTTGAGGTCGTTGGGGCAATGGGCCATCTGCTCGGCGAGGCGGATCACGCCGGCGACGCATTCTTCCGACGCGGGGATGAGCTGAGACGCGGGGAGCTGGAACCCGAACTGCCCGGTGTCGCGGAGCTCGAAGGTCCAGGCCATGACGCCGAGCTCGCCGAAGGTCCAGTCGGGCATGGCGCCCGAGGCGAGGCCGATGCCGCCGGCGCCGGTGCGGGCGTCGAAGTCGGTCCCGTGCTCGGCTTCGATCGCGTCGCTGAGCGCCTCCCCCAGCGGGAGGAGCGTGTTGCCGTCGGGCGCGGCGGTGTTGGTGTAGGCCCAGGCGCCGAGGACGAGCTGCGCGTAGTTGTGGACGTCGATGTGCCCGCGGATCTCGGGGGTCTTGAGGATGAAGTCGCGGAGGTTCGCGGTGCAGGGCTCGGAGAAGGGCGCGGGCCCGCGGTAGGTGCTGCTGCCGGTGCTGCCCGAGGAACCGGAGGACAGCCCCCAGCCCTCGGCCCAGTTGCGGTTGGGGTCCACGCCGTAGGAGGTGCCGCCGTTGTGGCGACGGTTCTTGCGCCAGAGGCGGTTGCCGGGCGTGAAGGTGTAGGCGTACCCGTCGGCGTTGGTGACGGGGACGATGTAGAAGTCCACGCGGTCGAGGACCTCGGCGATCTGCTGATCGGAGGCGTAGTCGTTGACGAGGCGGTCGGCGAGGTACATGCACGCGGCGGGCGAGATCCACTCGCGGGCGTGCTGGGCGCCGTTGACGAGGACGGCGGGCTTGAGGCCGGGGGTGTCGCCGGTGATCTTGATCCCGCGGACGGTGCGCCCCTCGAGGGTGTCGCCGATGGTGACGATCTCGACGCGGGGGTCCGCGGCGTAGGCGTCGAGCTGGTCGTTGATCGCGTCCCAGTCCTGGTAGGCGTCAAAGAAGCCGCCGCCGCGCACGGTCTCGCGGGAGGCGTCGACGATGGCCTGAAGGTTGTGCTCGACGATGACTGCGCCGGTGGTCGCGAGTGACTCGGCGAGGGCGGTGTCGGCGGCGAAGTACTGCTCGCCCAGACCGACTCGGCAGGCGAGCGGCTCGGCGCCCAGCGCCTCGAGCTGTTCGAGGTGCTCGACGGACTCGACATCGACGCGCACGACGGCGGTGGTGTCGTCGAGGGTCGGGGTGTGGGCGAGGGCGGCCGCGGCGGCGAGTCCGGATAACGCGCAGAGCAGGTTCTTCATGTCTGGAGTCTACCCCCGCGCGGGCGTCGATCCATTGGAAATCGCCAGTCGGGGAGGCTCAGAATTGCCAACTTGGGCGTGCGCGGGTACCTTCTCGGGCTCGACAAACCCCCGGGCGGTTACCGAAGTGGACAAACGGGGCAGACTGTAAATCTGTTGGCTTACGCCTCCGCTGGTTCGAATCCAGCACCGCCCACTTGAACGCGACGCCCGACGGCGTCGCGTTTTTTATGCGCTCGCGGGGACTTTGCCCCCGATGTCGCGCCGCAGGACCTTGCCCTCGAAGTGGATCACGTCGGCGGCGGCCAGGGCCTTGTCGCGGGCGTCGCTGACGGTGTCGCCGAGGGCGGTGACGCCGAGGACGCGCCCGCCGGCGGTGACGAAGCCGCCCTCGCCGCGTTTTGTGCCGGCGTGGAAGACGGTGACGCCCTCCATGGCGTTGGCGTCGTCGATGCCGGTGATGGGGAAGCCGGTCTCGGGCTTCTCGGGGTAGCCTCGGCTGGCGAGGACGACGCAGCAGGCGGCGCGGTCGTCGAAGCCCCAGCGGGAGTCGGCGAGACGCCCGACGGCGCACTCGTAGAGGGTCTTGGCGAGGTCGCCCTGCCAGCGGGCCATGAGGGGCTGGCACTCGGGGTCGCCGAAGCGGACGTTGAACTCGAGGACCTTGGGCCCGCCGGCGGTGAGCATGAGGCCGGCGTAGAGGACGCCGCGGTAGTCGATGCCTTCGCGGCGCAGGGCGTCCATGAGGGGGGCGAGGATCTCGCGCTGGACGGTGTCGTAGAGCGTGTCGTCAACGAGGGCGGAGGGGCAGAAGGCGCCCATGCCGCCGGTGTTGGGCCCGGCGCCGCCTTCGAGGAGGCGCTTGTGGTCCTGGCAGGCGTCGAGGACGGCGGCGGTGCGCCCGTCGCAGAGCGCGAGGATGGAAACCTCGGGGCCCTTGAGGCGTTCTTCGATGACGACGGTGTCGCCGGCGTCGCCGAAGATGCGGTCCATCATGAGGCGCTTGACGGCGTCGCGTGCGTCGTCGAGCGAGTCGGGGACGAAGACGCCCTTGCCCTTGGCGAGCCCGCTGGCCTTGACGACCTGTGCGGTGTCGCGGGATTCGAGGTACTCGATGGCGTTCTCGGCGTTGGTGAAGGTGCGGGCCTCTCCCGTGGGGAGGCTCGCGGCGCGCATGAGTTGCTTGGCCCAGGCCTTGTCGGCCTCGAGGCGGGCGCCGTCCTTGTTGGGGCCGAAGACGGCGCGGTCCTTGGTGCGGAGCGCGTCGGCGAGCCCTTCGGCAAGCGGGTCCTCGGGGCCGATGATGACGAGGTTGATCTTGTGCTTGTCGCAGTACTGGGCGGTGCGGTAGGCCTCTTTGGTGCTGACGGGGACGTCGACCGCGCGCCCGAGGGCGGCGAGCCCTGGGTTCTGCGGGTGGGTGACGTGGAGATCGCCCAGTGAGGCTGACTTTTTGAGGCGCCACGCGAGCGCGTGCTCACGACCGCCGCCGCCGATCAGCAGCACGTTGAGCCGCTCCGGCGTCGCTGCACGTTTGTCCGACTTGCCCACGCACGCCTCCTCATCGGGTTGGGGAAATCAGGGCGACTGGATTCGAACCAGCGACCTCCGCGTCCCAAACGCGGCGCTCTACCAAGCTGAGCTACGCCCTGCGTTTCGGCGGACACGATACACTACGGCGGGACCTCGAAGCGTCCGCACGGAGCCGCGATCGCCATGACTTCACCCGTATTCCTCGCTGTCCAGGAGGTCTCCGCCTTCTGGCCCGTCCTGCTCCTGATCATGATGGCGATCGGTTTCGCGGTGGTGAACATCGTGGCGAGCCAGATGCTGGGCCCGAAGCGCGACGGCCCGGTCAAGGGGATCGCGTACGAGTCGGGCATGAACCCGATCGAGACGGCCCGCAAGCGCTTCAACGTGCGGTTCTACGTCCTCGCGATGATCTTCCTGGTCTTCGACGTCGAGGTGATCTTCCTGTACCCGTGGGCGGCGACGTTCGCGAACATCGAGCCCCGGACCGATCTCTCGCTGATGTTCCTCGCCCGGATCCTGTTCTTCGTTCTCACGACGATCGTCGCGTACCTCTACGCGGTGCGCAAGGGCATCCTCCGGTTCGACTAATCGCGGAACCGGACGACAGCGCCCCCCGAACAACCCCCCATGCCCCCTGCCCGAGCCGCCGCCTCCGATCGATTCCTCGCCGCGGTCGGTGCGCTCGCGTGCCTGGCCCTGCTCGGGCTCGCCGCGGGTCTGGCGCCCAGCGCCGACGGGCACGGCACGCACACGCAGCTGGGGATGCCCCGCTGCTCGTGGGTCGTCACCTTCGACAAGCCCTGCCCGACGTGCGGGATGACCACGGCGTTTGCGCACGCGGCCGGCGGCGACCTGCTGTCCTCGGCGCGGGTCCAGCCCGCGGGGGCGGCCCTGGCGGTCGGGGCGGCCGCGGCGTTCTGGGTGTTCCTGCACACGGCGGTCTTCGGGTCGCGCTCGTCGCGGCTCTTCCGCCCGCTGTGGACGCCACGCTGGATCACCGCGGGGGCGGCGGGGCTCGTGGCGGCGTGGGTGTACAAGCTGCTCACGTGGGACGCGGCACCGGGTACCCTCCCCTCATGATCCGCTCGCTCCTACTCATCGCCCTGCTCCCCCTGCTCAGCGGCTGCGAGATCGCCGGCGTGATGGCCGCGAGCTACCACGCGACGGGCACGCACAAGGTCTTCGCGGAGTACCAGGGGCTCGACGACCAATCGTTCGCGGTGTTCATCGCCGCCGACCGCACGATCCAGGCGCAGAACCCGCGTCTGGTGCCGCGCCTGACGACCGCGATCACCGCGCAGCTGGTGGCGAACACCGGGGCGACGGGGTACGTCCCGGCGGCGCTCGTGCTCGACTACACCTTCAACCACCCGTCGTGGCCCGCCAAGCCCTACGGCGAGCTGGCCGAAGAGCTGGGCGTCGGTCGCGTGATCGTGATCGACCTCTACGAGCACCGTCTCAACGAGCGCGGGAACTCGTACCTGTGGCAGGGCGTGATCGCGGGGAACATCGGGGTGGTGGAGGCCGACGGCGCGTTCCCGAACGATTTCGCGTACACCGCGGGCGTGTCGGTGAGCTTCCCCGACGGGGACGGGTACGGGCCCGACGACTTCGGGTCTGACCAGATCCTCGCGGTGCTGGAGCGGCGCTTCACGAACCGCGCGTCCTGGCTCTTCTACGACCACGAGGAAGACAATGAACCGGACTACTAAGCGCGCCGTCGGCGGCGCGCTCTTCGCGCTGACGCTCGGCGGGATCGCGGGCTGCAACATCGCGACGACCGCGGCGTACGTCCTGCAGGGGCCGGCGAAGGTCGAAGCGCAGACCGAGCTCGACCGCAAGCGCCCCACGGTGGTCTTCATCGACGACCGCTCGAGCAAGGTGCCCCGGCGCTCGCTCCGCGTGGTGGTGGGGCAGACGGCCGAGGAGGACATGATCGCGGAGCGCGTGATCGACGCGGACATGATGATCGCCGCCCAGTCCATCCTGCGCGCCGCGATGAGCGAGGACGCGGACGAGCCGATGAGCGTCGCCGATCTCGGCCGCGCCGTCGGGGCCGACGTCGTGGTGTACGTCACGATCGACGCGTGGACGCTCTCCAAGGACGGCGGGAGCTACTCCCCGCTCGTCTCGGCGCGGGTGAAGGTGATCGACGCGGCCGAGAGGGCCCGGATCTGGCCCGGCGACGACCGCGGCTACCCGCTGCTGATCGAGCCCGCGGCGTCGGCGTCGAACGTCCCCTCGTCGAGCGCCGAGCGTTCGGCGGCGCACAACGAGCTCGCCGAGCGGGTGGGGCGCTCCATCGCGAAACTGTTCTATAACTCTGACCGGGAAACGGTCCGCGAACGCTAGTTGCCCGCGGGCGTGAGGCGCTCGACGCTCAGGGCGACGGGCTCGTCGGGCCCGGTGATGACGAGCGACGCCGGCGCGGGGATCATGCCGTCCTCGCTGAGGAGCGCGTAGGTCGCGGGCTTGGCGGTGACGCCGCGGAGGAGCTCGTCGCTCGTGAGGCGCACGATCGCGACGATGCTGAGTTCCTGCGACTCGATGCGCTGCACCAGATCGCTGGGCCCGGTGACGCTGAGCCCGTCAACAAACTGCTTGACCGCGGTGACGCGCCACTGCGCGAAATCGGAGGGCAGCCCGAGGACCTGCACGGGCGCCGACGCCACCTTGATCGTCGAGACCCGGCTGCGCACCGCGAGTCGCACGCTGACGCGCCCGGGCAGGAGGGTGACGAGGGCCCGGTCGGCGGGGCGGAGCCCGGTCACGGCGAGCTGCGCCTCAACCCGCTGGGTCGCGCCGGGGCGGAGCGCGCCGAGCACGCTCTGGTCGATGCGCGCGGTCACGACGGGCGAGGCGCCGAAGCCGGCGAGGACGGACGCGGGCCCGGAGATATCTACGGTCGCGGGCTCGATGAGGGGCGGCTCGGAGAGATCCAGGCTGGTGACGTCGAAGACGACCGGGACGCTCTCGAGCGTGGCGACCTCGTCAACGACGACGGTGCGCGACTCGGGCTCGCTGTGGATGACGCTCGCTGATCTGAGGTGATCGGCGGCGCTGGCGCTGACGGCGTCCCCGAGGTTGAGCTGGTACTCGCCGGCGCTCGCGCCGGGGCCGCCGGGTGCGCCGACGGCGAGCACGACGCCCTCGCGTCGCAGGCGTGCGGCGGCGATCTCGATCTCGCTGCGCGGGCCCTCGAGGGTGATCGCGACGTTCTCGGCGCCGCGCCCGTCGCCCCAGCGGGCGACGCGCGTGGAGGTGGACTCGAGGCGCACGAGCACCTCGGCCTCGACGCGGGTGAGGGTCTGCGTCTCGGCGAAGAGCCAGATGAGGCAGGTGACCAGGGCCAGCACGACCAGGGTCGCGACCGAATCGGTCTGTCGCTTGGGGAGTGCGGCGCTCACGCGGCTTCCTCCGTCTCGGCGGGGGCGTCGTCCTGCTGATCGTCACGGGCCGACTGCGCCAGGCGGAGGCGCAGTTCCTCGCGCAGGGCGTCGACGCTGAGCCAGCGGAGCAGGCGCCCGCGCTCGCCGAGGCTGATGGCGCCGGTCTCTTCGCTGATCACGATGACGAGCGCGTCGGAGACGCGCGTCATGCCGATCGCGGCGCGGTGGCGTGTGCCCATGTCCGGGTCGGGGACGTCGTTGGGATCGGCGAGCGGGAACTGCACGCTCGCGGCGACGACACGCTTCCCGCGGATGACGACGCCCATGTCGTGCAGCGGGCTGTTGGGCCAGAAGATGGTCTGGAGCAGCTCGGCCGAGACGTCGGCGTTGAGGGCCTTGCCCGACTCGATGTACTCGCGCAGCCCGACGCGCCGCTCGATCGCGATGAGCCCGCCGTACTTGCTCTTGCTCAGCAGCTCGCACGCCGAGCACAGGGCCTCGACGACGGGGGCGACGTCGGCCGGCTCGGCGCGGAAGAGGGGCGCCTCGCCGATACGCGACATGGCGCGGCGGAGCTCGGGCTGGAAGATGATCACCGCGGCGACGACCGCGAAGCCGAGGAGGTTGTCAAAGAGGAAGCTGAGGCGTTCGAAGGCGTCGGTCGGCGCGAGCAGGCGGAGGACGAGGACGACCAGCAGCACCACGAGGATGCCGCGCAGGGCGCCCGCGGCGCGGGTGCCGCGCACGAAGCGCCAGACGAGGTACACCACGCCCGCGATGACCGCGAGTTCGGCGAGAACCTCAAACGGGTTGTACCCCGTCAGTCTCCCAATGAGCTGGCGGATCGACTCAAACCCGCTCACCGGCGCCTCCGATCTGCAACTTCTGCCCGTGCACGATCATACCTCGGTATCGGCTGTCTCTGCGCTCCCCGCCAATCTGCCGTCGGTCATCCGCAGCACGCGGTCGGCCCGCTCGGCGAGCGACTCGTCGTGCGTGACCATGACGACGGCGCGCGATTCGTCCTCGTGCAGGCTCTGGAGGGAGTCGAGGATCGCCTCGCCCGCGGTGCGATCGAGGTTCCCGGTGGGCTCGTCGGCCAGCAGCGCGGCCGGCTCGTTGAGCAGCGAGCGGGCGATCGCGACGCGCTGGCGCTCCCCGCCGGATAACTGACTCGGACGGTGCGCGAGACGCTCGGCGAGCCCCATGCGCTCGAGCAGCCCGGCCGCGCGGTCGCGGAGCTCGTGGCGTTTGGCGCGGAAACCTCGCCCGTGGGCGGCCATCCCCGCGACGAGGACGTTCTCGAGCGCGCTGAGCTCGGGGAGCAGGTGGTAGAACTGGAAGACGAACCCGACCTCGCGCCGGCGGTAGGCGTCGAGCGCGCCGTGGCTCATGCCCGAGAGCGCGTCGCCCTTGTAGCGGACGTCGCCGCCGTTCTTGTCCGGGCGGTCGAGCCCGCCCAGGAGGTGCAGGAGCGTGGACTTGCCCGATCCGGAGGCGCCGAGGATGGCGATGAACTCGCCCGGCGCGACGTGGAAATCGACGCCGCGCAGCACGGGGGTATCGACGCGCCCCATGCGGTAGGTCTTCTTGAGCGCGCACGCTTCGAGGAGTGGCGTGTCCATCACTCGAACCTCAGCGCGCGCACGGGGTCCATGCGTGCGGCTTTGATCGCGGGCAGCAGGGAGCCGCACACGCTGAAGACGACGCCGCCGCAGAGCACGATCACCGCGTGGGTGGTGTCCACCTGGCTGGGGATCTCGGTGAAGTAGTAGACCGCGGGGTCCCAGATGACGACGCGCCCGCCGGTGATCCGCCCGATCCACTCGTGGATGGGGTTGATGTTCAAGACGATGAGGTACGCGAGCGCCCCGCCCGTCGCGGCGCCAATGACGCCGATCGTGACGCCGTAGCGCAGGAAGAGCCACGCGACGCCACGCCGGCTCGCGCCGATGGAACGCAGGATGCCGATGTCCTTGGTCTTCTCGTTCACGAGGGCCCAGAAGATCGAGAAGACGAGGAACACCGCGGTCAGCGAGATGAACATGAACAGCGTCAGCACGAGCGCCGTTTCTTTCTCGACGGCCGCGACGAGCGTGCTCACGCCGGGGCGCTCTTTCCACGTCAGCACGCGGACGAGCTCGATCGGCGGCGGCGGGACCGCGCGCCCCTCGCGCTCGAGGTCGTCGAAGAAGGTCTGGTAGACGCCCGCGGCGACGTCGCGGGCCTCGTCGGGCGTAACGCCTTCGCTGGCGCGCACGAGGACGGCCGTCACCCGCGCGGGGTCAACGCCGACGGCCCCCGGCTCGGCGAACGTCGGTTTCCCGTCGGGCCCGGTCGTGACGCCGAAGGAGAAGCCGTCGTCCACGCGCGTCGCGGCGTCCATAGAGAGCATCTCCTGGAGCGTGGCGAGGGGGACGAAGACCTTGTTGGCGTCGAACTCGTAGAAACCGGTCTGGAACTCGTTGGCGATGGGGAACGTCCGGGCCTCGACGTCAATCGCGACCCCCTCGTTCGAGAGCGGGAGCACGCTGAGCGTGGCCTCGGCGTTGGGGAAGAACATCCAGCGCGGGGTGTACCACCCGCCGGGCTGGCGCTGGCTGTACTGGGCGAGCTCGATCCCGGTGACGATCGCGGGGCGGGGCTCGTTGGTCTCGGGGTCGGGCTCTTCCATGCGCTCGCCGTGGGCGAGGTGGCGCGGGTCGAGGCCCAGGCGCGGGTCGCGCCGTTCGTGGTCCTTGGCGATGGGCTCGTCGATGGCCCGCCACCAGAGCGTGTCGGCGAAGTCGGTGACGCGGTCGAAACCCTCGGGGTCGATGCCCGTGACCTGCACCGTGAGGATCGAGCCGTCGGGGAGCTTGAGGAGCCCGGGCGCGTCGATGATGCCGGTCGCGGCGTCGATCGCGGGGTCGTCTTCGAGGCGGAGGATCAGCTCCTGGTAATGCGGGATGCCGTTGATGGGGCGGATGATGGTGGCGTCGCCCAGCAGGGTGCGCCCGGTGCCCAGGAGCATCGTCAGGAAGCCCCCCATCACCGACCACACCACGAGGACCATCGCGGTGCACAGCATGACCGCGAGCATCGCCAAGAGCGGCGTGATCTTGCTGGTCAGATATCGTCGTGTCAGAAGTCCCTGGTACACGCTGGGCGATGCTATCGGCGCCTGGCGCGCGCCGCCGACAAAAAGGCGACGGGCCCCGACGTTTCCGTCAGGGCCCGTCATCAGCCGAGCGCGGGCTGTAAGCCGGATTCTGTCCAGCGCCCCCGAAGGAGCGCCTGGGCGACCATTTCTCTAGGAGCGCCGTTGCCGACGCCCTCGTGCGGTCTACCCGCCCGCCTCTCCCGAAGGAGGACGCTCGAGCCGAGCGCTCCGCCGAAACGGAGGAGGGCTGCTTGACCTTGCACGCGACGGGGTTTGCCATGCCCGGGATGTCGCCACCCCGGCGGTGCGCTCTTACCGCACCCTTTCACCCTTACCTGTGCGCGCCGGAGCGCGCCATCGGCGGTTTGCTTTCTGCGGCACTTTCCCTCACCCGCGGCTGACGGGCGGGTGGGCGTTACCCACCGTCGTGCTCTACCGTGTCCGGACTTTCCTCCCGCAGGATGAACCCACGAGCGGCCGCCCGCCCGCGCTGTGCCCTCATCCTACGCCGGGAGTGAAGCTGATACGATTCATCCCGTCGTGAACGACCGCCCTTTCATTATCTGGACCGACGACCGCAGGCTCGCCCCCGCGTCTCACCGTGCGCCCGCGCTCATCGGCGGGCCGGACCAGCCCGCTCTCGACACCGCCGAGGCGATCGACGACCTCTCCCAGACGCTCCGCTCCGTGAGCGGCTCGGACATCCTCCTTGCTGCCCGCGCCCCAGAAGCCACGCTCGAGTGGCTCGAGTCCCGCGGCTCGCTGGCGGATCTCAAGAAACGCGACAACCGGATCGTCTGCGTCGAGCCGGTCCCGACGAGCGTGCTCAGCGGCGCGCTCCACGACGACGCCGACCGTCGGGCGCTCCCGCTCCAGGCCCCGCTGCTGCGTCACGCCGCGCTGGCCGCGGCGCTGCGCGACGCGCTGGCGAACTTCGGAGCGGTGCAGACGGCGCTCGTCGCCGCCCGCGACGACGGGACGCTCGGCTCGCTGGGCGCGCGCCTCGCCGACGCGCTGGATCTGCTGGGCGAGCTGTTCGGCGAGCCCGAGAGCGTTGATGCCAGCGTCGCCTCCCCGCGGGGCGCCTCCGGCGTGCGCGCGGCGCTGCCCGATGATCTCTCGCTCCTGCACGGCAGCCTCACGGCGCACCTGCGGTTCGAGACGGGCGCGAGCGCGGTGCTCTCGCTCTCCGACCAGGCCGGGCGCTGGTTCCGCGGGCTGACGCTGGCGGGCGAGGGCGGGCTGATCCGCTTTGACGACCACGGGTTCGAGTGGATCGGCCCCGACGGCGTGGTGATCGAGCAGACGGACGCCCCCGACGGCGACCCGCGCGACCGCCTCGCGCGTTTCCTCGCCGACGGCGCGTTCGAGGCCCCCCCACCGACGCCCGAGCAGCGGGCGCGCACGCTCGCGTCGGGCGCGGCGTGCGTGCTCAGCGCGCGCACCGGGCAGCCCGAATCGCCCGCGACGGTCCGTCGGATGGCGAACCTCGTCTCGTAGCGCGCATGAAAAAACGGGCAGTCGCCTGCCCGTTGGATCGTGCGTGCCGGACGCTCGCTTCCTTTAGAAGCTCATCACAACGGACGCGAAGTAGGAGAAGTCCCACGGGCGCGCGTCGGAGTCCGAGTCGTACTGGTGATCGACGCCGACGCGGAGGACCCAGTCGCCCGCGTCGGTCATGTCCAGCTCGTACGCGGCGTCCCAGTAGGACCGGAACTCGCCGCCGTTGGAGAGCGACGGGTAGAGGTCGCCGGTGGACGTGATGCGCGAGCGATCGTTGAGCTGGTGCTCGAAGTCGTAGCCGAGCAGGGCCTCGGGATCGATCTCCTCGTCCATGACGCCGAACTCGTACGCGCCGCCAACGCCGACGCGCCCGCGGAGCGTGGTGTCTTCTTCTTCGATGAAGATGTACCCGAGGCCGGCAAAGGCGCTGACGCGGACGTCCCAGTCGCGGAACTCGTTGTACTCAACGTCGCCCTGAAGGAACCACGACCAGCGCGGGTGATCGGGGAGGAACCACTCGTGCAGGGCGCGGGTGTACCACTCGTTGGTCGTGCGGTCGCCGTCGCGCGTGTCGAGCTTGTAGCGGGTCAGGAAGTCGAACCGCTTCACGTCCTCTTCGAGGCGCTCGGCGCGGAACGCGATGCGCCCGCTGAGGTTCTCGGTGTTGCCCTCGGAGCCGTTGAGCCCGAGCTCGAGGGAGCTCGTCCAGACGGCGGCGGCGCTCACGCTGTCCGCGTCTTCCTCGGGCTGCGCCGCGATCTGCTCGACCGCGGGCGGCGCGTAGGGCGCGCCGTTGAGGGTGTTCACGGCGTCCGCGGGGATCGTGAGCTCACCCAGCAGCGCGTGCTCGACGCGGATGCTGTCGGCGCCGCGCTCGAGCACGGTGACGTTCATCTCTTCGCCGGAGGTGAGCGTGAGGTTCGCGGCGCCGCCCTGAGCGCAGGCGAGAGCGGCGGGGAGGGTAGCGAGAGTGACAGCAACGAGTGTCGACAAACGAGACATGGGGTAGTTCCTTTCCCGAAGTGGGGCAAGAAGCCTACCCGAAACCCATGTCCGCGCCACCCTCTCTAGAGACTCATCCCGCGCATGAGCACCTCGCCCCACGCCTCCTTCTGGCTGGGCCAGTGGAGCTCGTCGAGCGCCTCAAACGACGCAACCCATTTCCTCTCATCGTGTTCGGCGCATAGTTCCGGCTCCCACCCGCCCGGAGCGGTGGCGAGGAAGCGCGGGCTGAGCACGATGGAATCCGTTTCTGGAATGTAATAAGGCCTGACGCGTTCGAGGCATTCGAACCGGACGAGGCCGGTCGCGTCCGAGAGCCCGGTCTCTTCCATGAGCTCGCGGCGGGCGGCCTCCACGGCCGTCTCGCCCTCCACGGCGTGCCCAAGCACGGGTTGCCAGGTGCCGAGCATCGGCTCCTTGGCCCGGCGCATAAGCAGCAGCTCGCCGTCGCGGACGACGAACACTTCGACAACATCTGTCCGGAGACGGGGCCCTGAACTCATCCTCATCCCTCCACGGTCGACCCGACCGATCTCGCGAAACCTTCGGCCTTTTGGAGCGTCTCTCGCCACTCGCCCCGCGGGTCGGAATCGGCCACGATCCCGGCGCCCACGCCGTAGCGGAGCTCGCCCGCGCGGATCTCCGCGGTGCGGATCGCGACGCTGAGGTCCATCGAGCCGTCGTCCCCGATCCACACGATCGAGCCGCAGTAGACGCCACGGGGCTCGGGCTCGAGCTCGTCGATGATCTGCATGGCCCGGATCTTGGGGGCGCCCGTGATGGAGCCGGCGGGGAAGACGGCGCGCAGAACGTCCTCCCACGACGCCTCGGCGCGGAGCTGACCGCTGACGGTCGCGACGGTGTGCGCGACGCGGGCGTGCGCTTCGATCTCTCGCGCGCTCTCGACGCGGACGCTGCCCAGCTCGCACACGCGCCCGAGGTCGTTGCGCATGAGGTCGACGATCATCGCGAGCTCGGCGGCGTCTTTCTCGCTCGCGGCGAGCTCGCGCTCCCCCCCGGGCGGGCGGGTGCCCTTGACGGGGCGCGCGCTGATGCGACCCTCGGGGGTGACGCGCACCAGCAGCTCGGGGCTCGTCGAGACGATCGTGCGCGTTGGCGTTTCGAGGTACGCGCCGAACCACGCGCCGGTGCGCTCGATGGCGTCGGCGGCGAGCGCGCGCGTGTCGCCCGTCACTGGCGCGCGCAGCGGGTGGGTGAGGTTGACCTGGTACACGTCCCCCGCGGCGATGTACCCGAGCGCGCGCGCCACCGAGGCGGTGTAGACCTCCTCCCCGACAACGCTGCGCAGCGGGCCGAGCGTGTAGCTCCCCCCCGGCGCGCCCGCGGCCGGCGGCGGGGCGGCCCGCCAGGGGCCGGCGTGCGCCCCGGCGGGCGCGCGTGCGGCCGGCCGCGGGCTCGAGCAGGGCGCCCAGCGAATAGTCGAGACACCCAACCCACCCGCCGGGGGCGCCGGGGTCCGGTCGGCGGGGGCCGAGGGCGCGGAAGAAGCCGGGGAGGTCCGCGGCGTTATCGACGCTGAGGCGCTCTGCGAGCCCGGCGACGAGCGAGCGGCGCGACCATTCGCCGGCGCCGGCGGAGATCAGCGCCGCGATCGGGGCGTCCTGCGGCGCGGCCCGCAGGGCGCGGAGCGCGTCACAAGCGGACCACGCGGGGGGCGTCGCGGTCGGGATTCCTTCGGGCGGGGGCATCAGAGACCGATAGTACCTCTATGCCACGCACCCCCGCCAAGCGTTCACCCTCGCGTTCGACCCGTTCCAACAAGAAGGCGCCCAAGCTGATCTACCGCTTCGGTCGCAAGACCGAGGGGAAGGGCAGCATGGGCGACGTGCTGGGCGGCAAGGGCGCCAATCTCGCCGAGATGACGTCGATCGGTCTGCCCGTCCCGCCGGGGTTCACCATCACGACCGAGGCGTGCCGGTTGTTCTACGAGCGCGGCAAGAAGCTGCCGGCGGGGTTGCTCGACGGCGCTATGGAGGCGGTCGGGGCGATCGAGGCGCAGACGGGCAAGCGGTTCGGCGATCGGAACGACCCGCTGCTCGTCTCTGTGCGCTCGGGCGCGGCGGTCTCGATGCCGGGCATGATGGACACGGTTCTGAACCTCGGGCTTAACGACAAAACGGTCGCGGGGCTCGCGGCTCTGACGGGCAACGAGCGGTTCGCGTTCGACGCGTACCGGCGCCTGATCAACATGTTCGGCGACGTGGTGATGGGCGTGGATCACGAGAAGTTCGAGAAGGCGTTCGACCGGATCAAGAAGCGGTACCACGCCGAGAGCGACACGGACGTCCCGGCGGCGGGGCTTCGCGAGCTGTGCGACGCGTACAAGGACGTGTACGAGAAGAACGTGGGCAGCGCCTTCCCGCAGGACCCGAAGAAGCAGCTGCGTCTGGCGATCGAGGCGGTCTTTAAGAGCTGGGACACGCCCCGGGCCAAGCGGTACCGCCAGATCAACCAGATCGGCGGGCTGATGGGCACCGCGGTGAACGTGCAGGCGATGGTCTTCGGGAACATGGGCGAGGACTCGGGGACGGGCGTGGCGTTCACCCGCGACCCGTCGACGGGCGAGAACCTGCTCTACGGCGAGTTTCTGGTGAACGCGCAGGGCGAGGACGTGGTGGCTGGGATCCGCACGCCGCGCCCGATCAGCGAGATGCCCTCGTGGAACAAGGACGCGCACCGCCAGCTGCTGGACATCAAGAAGACGCTCGAGTCGCACTACACGGACATGCAGGACATCGAGTTCACGATCGAGCGCGGCACGCTGTGGATGCTCCAGACACGGGGCGGCAAGCGCGCCGGGCGTGCGGCGGTGACGATCGCGGTGGAGATGCACCGCTCGAAGCTGATCGACCGGACGACGGCGCTAGCACGCGTGCCCGCGGGGGATCTCGCGCAGCTGCTTCTGCCCAGCTTTGACCCCAAGGCCAAGGCGAAAGCGGACGTGATCGCGACGGGCCTGCCCGCGTCGCCCGGCGTGGCGGTCGGGAAGCCGGCGTTCACCGCGGAAGAAGCCGTGGCGCGGTCGCACGCGGGCGAGTCGGTCATCCTGGTGCGCCGCGAGACGTCGCCTGAGGACGTAGACGGGATGCACTCGGCGGCGGGGATCCTCACCAGCACGGGCGGGATGACCTCGCACGCGGCCGTCGTGGCGCGCGGGTGGGGCAAGTGCTGCGTCGCGGGCGCGACGGCGCTAACGATCGACGCGCGCAACGGCGAGATCACCGTCGGCAAGCGCACGTTCGGGCGGGGCGATGTGATCGCGCTCGACGGTTCGACCGGCGACGTGATCAGCGGGTCGGTCGATTCGATCGAGCCGGAGTTCTCCGGCGATTTCGTCACGCTCATGAAATGGGCCGACAAGGTGCGCCGCCTGCGCGTGCGCGCCAACGCGGACACCCCCGAGGACGCGCTGCGCGCGCGGGAACTCGGCGCCCAGGGGATCGGGTTGTGCCGCACGGAGCACATGTTCTTCGACACGGACCGCATCCCGGCGATGCGCGAGATGATCCTCGCGGCCGACCGCCCGGCGCGCGAGGCGGCGCTCAAGAAGCTGCTCCCCTTCCAGCGCCAGGACTTCATCGGCATCTTCAAGGCGATGGACGGGCTGCCCGTGACGGTGCGCCTGCTCGACCCCCCGCTCCACGAGTTCCTGCCGCACGACGAGGAGACGCAGGCGGCGCTGGCGAAGCGGCTGGGCACGACGCTCGAGGCGGTGCGCCGTCGGGTGACGGCGCTCGACGAGGCGAACCCGATGATGGGGCACCGCGGGTGCCGGCTGGCGATCACGTACCCCGAGATCCTCGTGATGCAGGTGCGGGCGATCACGGAGGCGACGATCCGGCGCAAGAAGGCCGGCGGCTCGCCCAAGCCGGAGATCATGATCCCGCTGGTGGGCGTCTCGAAGGAGCTCGAAACGCTGCGCGCGCTGGCGCTGGAGACCATCGCGGAGGTCAAGAAGGCCAAGGGCTACCGCGGGCGTCTGGACATCCCGATCGGCACGATGATCGAGGTGCCGCGGGCGGCGCTGCGGGCCGGGGCGATCGCCGAGCACGCGGACTTCTTCTCGTTCGGCACCAATGACCTCACGCAGCTGACGTTCGGGTACTCCCGCGACGACGTGAACGGGTTCCTGCCCGAGTACCTCTCGCAGGAGATCCTGCCCCGCGACCCCTTCGAGTCGCTCGACCAGATCGGCGTGGGCCCCCTGCTCGAGACGGCGGTGCAGCAGGGGCGCAAGACCAACCCCGGCATGAAGATCGGCATCTGCGGCGAGCACGGCGGGGACCCCGAGAGCGTGTTTTTCTGCGACCGGGCGGGGCTGGATTACGTGAGCTGTTCGCCCTTCCGGGTGCCGATCGCGCGTCTGGCGGCCGCGCAGTCCGCGGCCCTCTGACCCGAGGCTGAAACCGAACGCCCGGGAATCCGTACCCGTTAGCATCCCAACCTGGAGGTGCGCTATGGGTCGGTTCCTGACAGTTGTAATCCTGATTCTTCTTGCGTCCCGTTCGGCGGTCGCGGCGTACTCCGACGCGGCCGCGGCCCGCGAGGCGGTGCTGAGCGGTTCGTCTGAGATGTCGGGCGAGGACCGGGCGTCGGCGCTGGCGCTGCTCAAGGCGGAGGCGGAGCGCTCGCCCGAGGACACCGAGACGCTGCGGGCGCTCGTCATGGCGTGCGAGATGAACAACGACTGGGACACGGGGCTGCCCGCGGCGCGCACGCTGGTGGAGCTGGCGCCGGACAACGCGGACCATCAGTACCTGCTGGGCAACGCGCTCTTCTCGACGATCGACGAGGTGAGCATGTTCAACAAGGGCGCGCGGGCGTCGGCGGGGCGCAAGGCGTACCAGACGGCGATCGAACTCGACCCGACGCACGTGGATGCGCGCACGGGGTTGTTTTTCTTCTACATGGAGGCGCCGGGGTTCGCGGGCGGGAGCACGAAGAAGGCACGGGAGATCGCCGAGGAGATCGCGGGCGAGCCGGAGAACATGCGCACGGGCAACGAGCTGCTCATGGCGCTGGCGGCGAAGCAGAAGGACTGGGACCGGTACAACGAGCTGCTGGTGGAGACGCTCGACGCGGTGTCTGAAGAGGATCGCGCGACGATCCTGCTCACCGCGACGTACACGGCGCTGTTCCACCGCAAGGATTACGAGGCGGGGCTGGAGTACTCCCAGCGCTACCGCGCCGCCGCGGGCGAGGGGCAGGGCGGGTACTCGACGAATTACTTCGAGGGCGTCGCGCTGCACGGGCTGGGGCGGTACGCCGAGGCCGTCGAGAAGTTTGAGGCGGTGCTTGCGGTGCACCCCGTCGCGAAGAACACGCGCTGGCTGGCGGCGGAATCGTGCGAGGAACTCGGGCGCGACGCGGAGGCGGCGGCGCACTACGCCGAGTATGCGGAGCGGTTCCCGGAGGATGACAAGGCGAAGGCGGCGAAGAAGAAGGTGAAGAAGTTGCGATAACGCCGCAGTCACGGTTCATCGGATCGTGGCACAGATCGCGGACGATCTGTACCACGGCACCGGAATGCTAGGCAACGAAGAGTAGCCCTCTCCCCTTGCCCCTCTCCCTCGGGGAGAGGGGGATCAGAGCTCCGGCGCAAACCCCCGGCGCATCGTGTTCTCACTGCTCGCTCGCGGCACCACGAACTGGTGGAGGTAGTCGAGGCCGCCGGCCTTTGATCCCACGCCGGACATGCCGAAACCGCCGAAGGGTTGGCGGCCGACGAGAGCGCCGGTGATGGTTCGGTTGAGGTAGAGGTTGCCGACGCGGAGTTCGCGTTTGGCGCGCTCGAGGTTGGTGGGCTTGCGCGAGAAGACGCCGCCGGTGAGCTTGTAGGGGGAGTTGTTGGCGATGCGCAAGGCCTCGTCGTAGTCGCTCGCGCGGATGACGGCGAGGACGGGGCCGAAGATCTCGTCGGTCGCGATGGCGTGGTCGGGCTTCACGTTGCTGAAGATGTGCGGTCCGACGTAGGGCAGGCCGACCTTCTCTTCGAGGCCGGCGGGGACGTCCATGCCCAGGGCGAGGGTGGATTGCTGCTTGCCTTTTTCGATATAGCTCTGGATTTTGCGTTGCGAATCGCGGTCGATGACGGGGCCGATGTCGGTGCCGGGGTCGCGGGGGTCGCCGATGACGAGGGTGCGCGTGGCTTCGACGAGCCGTTCGAGGAAGAGGTCGTGGCAGGAGTCGAGGACGATGACGCGGGAGCAGGCGGAGCACTTCTGGCCCTGGAACCCGAAGGCGGACTGGCGGGCGCCGAGGACGGCCTCGTCGAGGTCGGCTGAGGCGTCGACGATGAGCGCGTTCTTGCCGCCCATCTCGCAGACGACCTGCTTGACGAAGGGCTGCGTGCCGGGGGTGACGCCGGTGGCTTGGATGATGTCGAGTCCGACGGCCTTGGAACCGGTGAAGCAGATGGTGGCGACGCGCTCGTCGCGGACGAGGGCGGCGCCGGTGGTTTCGCCGGGGGCGGGGAGGAAGTGGAGCGCTTCGCGGGGGATGCCGGCCTCGTAGAGGATGTCCACGAGGATGCGGGCGATGCCGGTGGTTTGCTCGGCGGGTTTGAGGATGGTGGTGTTGCCGGTGACGAGGGCGGCGGTGGTCATGCCGCAGGCGATGGCGAGGGGGAAGTTCCACGGGCTGATGACGGCGCAGACGCCGCGGGGTTCGTGCCAGTGCTCGTCGAGCTCGCCGATGAACTTGCCGAGGCGCTCGCGCCGGAAGAGGCCCGGGGCGCAGCGGGCGTAGAACTCGCAGAAGTCGATGGCTTCGCAGACGTCGGCGTCGGCTTCGCGCCACGTTTTGCCGGCTTCCTTGACCATGACGGCGGCGAGGGCGTCGCGCTGCTTGCGCATGAGGTCGGCGGCGCGGACGAGGCACTCGCTTCGCTTGAGCGCGGGGGTGTCGCGCCAGGTCGGGAAGAAGTCGCTTGCGATGCGCACGGCCTCGGCGGCGTCGGCGGGGGTCTTGTCGCTGGCGACGCTCGGGACGGTCGCGCTCTGCACGGCCTCGGCGAACTGGTCGCGGAGCCCCTGGAACGAGAAGTCGCGGGCGGGCTCGGTGAAGAAGGGGCGACCCTCGCCGACGCCGTACTCGCCGGGCGAGAGCGCGTGGCGCTCGGGGGCCTCGGCGAAGAGGGTGTCGACCGCGGGCGATTCCTGGTGCGGGCTCTCGAGGAGGAGCTCGGGGGCGGCGTTGTCGAGGAAGCCGGCTTTGAGCCACGATTCGTTGGAGGTGTTCTCAAGGAGGCGGCGGACGAGGTACGCCATGCCGGGGATCATCTCGCCGACGGGGACGTACTCGCGGAGGCGGAGGTCCATCGCGCGTGCGGCGTCCTTGAGCTGGTCGGCCATGCCGTGGAGCATCTGGAGCTCGACGGCTTCGTTGGGGAGCCCGCGCTTTTCGAGGCCCGCGAGAGCAGCGGCGATGGAGCGCACGTTGTGTGAGCCCAGCGCGAGCTTGACGCCGCCCTCTGTGGCGCTGCGCGGCATGGCGTCGAGGTAGATCTCGCTCATGCGCTCGAAGCACGCGTCGGTGTCGCGCTTCTCGGCCCAGACGGGGCAGGGCCAGCCCTCTTGCTCGGCGTGGATGGTCTCGTAGTCCCAGTAGGCGCCCTTGACGAGGCGGACGCTGACCTGGCGGTTCTTCGTGCGCGCCCAGTCGCAGATGCGGCGCGCGTCGTCGTCGCCCGAGCGCAGGTAGGCCTGCATCGCGAGGCCGGCGTGGAAGTCGATGTCCTCGCAGCACCGCATGAAGAGGTCGAGCGTGAGATCCTTGAGCTCGAACTGCTCCATGTCGAAGTTGACGAAGACGTTCTGCTTGCGGGCGAGCTCGAGGATGGGGTCGAGGCGGGTGCGGATGTCGGCGATCGCGGCGGGGGTGTCGATGGGGTCGCACATCCCGGAGAGGGAGCTGACCTTCACCGACACGTTGACGCGCGGGATGGCGCCGAGGTGGTCGCTCTCGAGGCGCGGGTTCTCTTTCCACGCGGCGACGCTCGCGGGGAGGTTGCCGACGAGGTCGAGGTACTTGTCGCGGTACATGTCCGCTTCGGCGCTGGAGACGCAGGCCTCGCCGAGGAGGTCCACGCTGAAGGCGTAGCCCCCCTTCCAGAGTTTCTCGAGGCCGGGGATGGCGCTGGCGGCGTCGGTTCCGGCGATGAAGCGCTGGGCCATCCCGGTGATCTGCTTGGAGATCGTGGAGGTCATCATCGACTTCGCGACGCCGCCGGCGCGGAGCCCGAGGTCCATGCCGGGGGGCGCGTTGACGCCGGGCTGGGTGAGGTAATCGACGAGGTGGTCGTGGACCATCTCGGGCGTGGTGAGCGTGGGGAACGCGTCAACAAAGCGGAAGAGCTGGACCTTGAACTCGTGGTCCTTCATGGACCAGTCCATGAGCTTGTCGGACCAGAACGCGCGGGAGAGGAGCCCGGCGCGCTGCGCGTGCGACTTGCGCAGCATCTCGGAACCGATCTCCATGAGCCGGGCCTCGTCGGCGACGGGCGGGCGCGTCGCGACGGCGGGGGCGGCTGGCTTGGAGGAACGGCGAGCGAAGATGGGCATGCGGGGGATCCTTGGAGCCGCGGCGGGGCGCGGGGCCGGATTCTATCGCGTGGGCGCCCGCGGTCCGAGTCACGTGCGAGGGTATCGGCGTTGCTTTTTCCGCTTTGGTCGGCCACCCGATTGGGGTAGGGTGCTCGCCCCCCTCCACTATGTTCACCGGAGACCTCCATGCACCGATCGATCGCCGTTCTCGTCGCCCTCGCGGGCTCCTCCGCCGCCTCCGCCCAGCTCTTCCCCGCGAGCGTCGAGCTCTCGGCTCTTGACGGGGCCAGCGGGTTCGTCCTCAACGGGATCAACGGGGGCGACAACAGCGGCGTCTCCGTGTCCTCCGCCGGCGACGTCAACGGCGACGGTGTCGTCGATCTCATTATCGGAGCGATCAGAGCCGACGCGAACGGCAGCAGCTCGGGCGAGAGCTACGTCGTCTTCGGCGGCGCCGGCGTCGGGGCCACGGGGATCGTCGAGCTCTCGGCGCTCGACGGGACCAACGGCTTTGTCCTCAACGGCGTCGACGGGGGCGATTTCAGCGGCTGCTCCGTCTCCTCCGCGGGCGACGTCAACGGCGACGGGTTCGACGACATCATCATCGGGGCGAGGAGAGCCGAGCCCAACGGCTCCGACTCGGGCGAGAGCTACGTCGTCTTCGGCGGCGCGGGCGTCGGGGCCACGGGGTTCATCGAGCTCTCGGCGCTCGACGGGACCAACGGCTTCGTCGTCAACGGGGTCAACTCGTACGACAGCAGCGGCGTCTCCGTCTCCTCCGCCGGCGACGTCAACGGCGACGGCTTCGACGACGTCGTCATCGGGGCGAACGGAGCCGGCCCCGCGGGTCCTACACCGGCGCGGGCTTCGTGGTCTTCGGCGGCGCGGGCGTCGGGAGCACGGGGGTCGTCGAGCTCTCGGCGCTCGACGGGACCAACGGCTTTGCGCTCAACGGGATCGACGCGGGCAACAACACCGGCGAGTCCGTCTCCTGCGCCGGCGACCTCAACGGCGACGGCTACGATGATTTCCTCATCCAGTCGCGCCCCGCGAGCGCGAACGGCGCCGCCTCGGGCGAGAGCTACGTGATCTTCGGCGGCCCGGGCGTCGGCGGCACGGGTGCTCTTGATCTCTCGGCCCTGGACGGAACCATCGGCTTTGTCCTCAACGGGATCGACGCCGGCGACTACAGCGGCGTCTCCGTCTCCTCCGCCGGCGACGTGAACGGCGACGGTGTCGACGACATCATCATCGGGGCGTACAAGGGCGAGCCGAACGGCGCCGGCTCGGGCGAGAGCTACGTCGTCTTCGGCGGCGCGGGCATCGGCGCCACGGGCGCCTTTGAACTCTCCGCGCTCAACGGCGCCAACGGCTTCGTCCTCAACGGGATCAACGCGGGCGACTACTGCGGCGTCTCCGTCTCGGCTGCCGGCGACGTCAACGGCGATGGCTACGACGACGTCATCATCGGGGCGTACCGAGCCGACCCGAACGGCTCCGACTCGGGCGAAAGCTACCTCGTCTTCGGCGGCGCGGGCGTGGGCAGCACGGGCGTCGTCGAGCTCTCGGCGCTCAACGGCTTCAACGGCTTCGTGCTCAACGGCGTCGGCGGGGGCGACAACAGCGGCGCCTCCGTCTCCTCCGCGGGCGACGTCAACGGCGACGGCGTCGACGACGTCATCATCGGGGCGAGCAACGCCGACCCGAACGGCTCCGCCTCCGGCGAGAGCTACGTCGTCCTCGGGCTCATCGGCAGCACGTGGATCTCGCCCGTCGACGGCGACTTCGACACCCCCTCCAACTGGCTCAGCGGACTGACGCCCGCGGGCGGGACCGTCGTCATCGAACCGGCCTTCGGCGTCACCGTCACCGGACCCGCCGGCGCGCTCTCGATCGGCACGCTCGCCCTCGGCGCCGGTTTCGGCCAGACCGACTTCGCCATGCAATCCGGCTCGCTGGTCGAGGTGGAAGACGCCCTCACCATCTCGGGCTCCGGCGCCATCTCCGGCTCCGGCTCCCTCGTCAGCGACGCGGGGCTCACGAACGATGGCCTGATCGACCCGACGGACCTCACGCTCATCTCGTCGGGCGGCGTGACCAACAACGGCGAGATGCGCTTCGAGAGCTTCTCGCGCGGCAGCGCCGCGTCGGCGATGGACGTCTTTGGCTCGCTCGACAACTCGGCGACGGGAGAGATCTTCTTCCGCGGCAGCGCCACGCTCGAGACCACTGGCGGGCTGACCAACGACGGGGCGATCGACTTCGCCGACGCGGACGTGACGCTCCGAGGCGACGTCGCGAACACGGGCGCGATGTCCGGCTCGGCGGCCTCGGTCATCGTCCTGACGGACAGCCTGACCAACGACGGCTCGTTCGTGCTCGCGAGCGATTCGTCTCTTTCGATCCTCGGCGATCTCTCGGGTAGCGGCGTGACCGGCCCCGGCGGCGGGGCGGGCGGGACGGTCTTCATCGGCGGGACGTTCACCCCGGCGCGCGCGATGGAGGCGGGGCTCGCGGCGTTCGGCGGCGACGTGTCGCTCGGGGCCACCAGCGCGACGGACATCGATCTCGCCGGAGCCGGCAGCTTCGATGAGATCACCAGCCTCGGCGCGGTGAACATCGCCGGCGATCTCACGGTGAACCTGCTCGGCGGGTACGAGCCGCAAGCCGGGGACTCGTTCACGATCGTCAGCGCGGCGAGCGTGAACGGGGCCTTCGCGAACGTGACGCTCCCGACGCCGCCGAAGGGCAGCGCGTGGGATCTCGCGTACGCGGCGAACGAGGTCGTGCTGTCGCTCCTCGGCGGGAACCCCGCGGACCTGAGCGGCGACGGCTGCGTGGACAGCGCCGACCTGGCGATCCTCCTCGCGGCGTGGAACAGCGTGAGCGCCGACCTCAACGGCGACAACGTCACGGACAGCGCCGACCTCGCGATCCTGCTCGCGGCGTGGGGCGGCGGCTGCGGAGAGTAAGTCTGCACGGTGGTCTTGCGACCGTGGCTCAGGGGCCCAAGGCCCCCGGTGGCGGCATTTTTGGGGGATCACGCCAGAACCTGAAACCCGGAAGAGGGGATCCCAATACTATGCAGAATGAGCACTCAGCAGACTAACGCCCCCTCCTCGCTCCAGCCCAACGCGGTCTCTCCGCCTGACGACGGCGTCTTTGAGCTCGACTGGCCCGAGCAGCTCCACGCCCTCGCGGACCCGACGCGGTTCGCGATCTTCAGCGCCGCGTCGTGGGGGCGGTGCACGACGGTGAAGGAGGTCGCCGAGCGGATCGGGCGCGACCCCGGCGCGCTGTACCGCCACTTCGAGCGGCTTGTTGAGGCGGGGCTGCTGGAGGTGGTGGGGAGCGTCCCGACGGCCCGGCGGGCGGCGCGGGTGTACCGGGCGCCGCGGGAGCCGCGCTTCGTCTACCGCGCCGACGAACCCGAGATGATCGAAGCGCTCAACGCGATGGTGCGCAGCGCCGCGCGCCACGCGGTGCGCGGTGTCGAGCGCTCCACGCTGTCGGGGTGCGCCGTCACGCGGGGCCCGCAGCGCGACACGATGCTGGGCGTCCAGAGCGGGTGGGTGGACGACGACGACCTCGAGGAACTCAACCGGATGGCGGACGAGATGCGCCGCTTCCTTCTCACCCGCGCCAAGCGCGAGGGCTCACGACACATCGAGCTGACCGTCCTGATGTCCCCCTGCGGCGACACGGACCGGCAGTGCTCCGGAGACGACTCATGCGACGGCTGATCCGCGGCGTTCTTGCGCTCACTCTCATCCTGCCGCTGTCGGGGTGCGCCGACGCCGAGGCGACGCCGAGCGTGCGCGCTGCGGGCGTGATCGAACGCGGCTACGCGGACGGCGTGCTGCACGGCGCGTCGTCGGTCGTGGTCCCCGGGCAGCCCGCTCAGCGCCCAGGCCGCCGGACGCGCGACCGAGCCGGGCGGCGTTCCGATCACGCACAACACGCGGTTCCGTCTGGCGTCGCTCACGAAGGTGCTCACGCGGGTCGCGCTCGCGCGCTTGGCGCAGGAGGGGCGCGTCGACCTCGACGCGTCGCTCGCGGCGCACCGCCCGGGGTTTAGCGCGCCGTGGGCGCACGACGTCACGCTCCGTCAGCTCCTGACGTTCCGCGCCGGTCTTCCCCGCGAGCGCTCGGGGGGCGCGGACCCCATCGAGTGCGGCGTGCGCTACGACGGCGACCGGCGCGCGCTCGCGTTCCTCGACACCCTGGTTGACGACGGACCCGAAACCACGCCCGGCGACCGCGTGTCGTACAGCAATATCGGGTACATGCACCTGGGCGGCGTCATCGAGCACGCCTGCGGCGCGAACATCGAGGACGCGCTGCGCACGCTGATCTTCGACCCCGCGGACATGCGCGACACCGGGATCTTCGACGCCGACTCGCTCGACGGCGCCACGCACGCGAACGGGCACCAGCGCTCGCCCGCGGGCGGCTACGCGCTCGCGCCGCAGCTCCCCGCGTCGGTGCGCTACACCGCGGGCGGGTTCTACAGCACGCCGGCTGATCTGGAGCGTCTCTCGCTCGCGCTGCTCGACGGGACGCTCCTCGACGACGTCCACCGCGACGAGTTTTTCAGCGGTTTCGGCGAACGCGACGAGATGAAGTTCCGGGTCGCGGGGCTCTTGCCGGGCTTCGCGAACGCGTGGAGCGCGACGCTCGATCCCCCCGCCGCAGTCATCATTTTGAACAACGCTGTCGCGGGGTCGCCGCGACCGGTTGTCGATTTGCTCGACGCGGCCGTCGCGGAGTTCGTCAGCGCCCCGGCGGAGCCCGTCGCCCCGCGCGGGCGCCCCGACATGAAGAAGGAGGGCTGGACCCGCATCGCCTCGCCCGACGAGATCCCCGCGCACCCGGCGAGGGAGTGCGCGCTCGAGTACGTGCGCGTCCTGGGCCTCAACGACCACGCGCAGCTCTACCCCGCCGTGCTCGCGCTGCACGGGCAGACGGAGGACGATCTCGACCGCGACGATGCCGAGCGGTACTTCAACTTCTCCGAGTGGGAGCTGCGGATGTACAACACGTACGGCCCGTTCACGCTTGCGGCGTGGCGCCTCAGCCCGGGCAACCGCCTGGACCTCTACCTCGAGGGGCCCGAGCTCCGCGCCGTCCACTACGGGTTCACGCCGTCAGCCGCCCGCCCGGGCGTCGCGAGCGGGAAATCGTTCGGCACGTACGGCTTCACGCCGACCGCAGAAGAGATGCCCAAGGGGCTCGAGAAGCGGTGAGCGTCAGTCGCAGTCGCCCCACCCCGCGAGGAGGATCGCGAGGTCGCTCGCGTCCACGATGCCGCTGGCGTCGAGATCCGCGGGGCCCGTGCCGTCCCAGGCGGCGAGGATGACAGCGAGGTCGCCCGAGTCGATCACGCCGTTGGAGTCGAAGTCGCCGACGCACGTTGACGCGGCGAAGTGCGTCGTGTCGTCGAGGTTCAGCCAGCCGATGTTCTCACCCCACGCGTAGCCGCGGAAGCGCCGCGCGTCGGCGTCGTAGCGTGCGGTCGGCGTGTCGAAGTTGATCCACCCGACGTTCTCGCCCCAGGCGTAGCCCGAGAGCTCCCCGGTGCCCGGGTCGATGTTCACGCCGAAGTCGGCGCCGCTCTGCGACGCGGCGGGCGCGTAGGGCCCCCCGCCGTTCCCGACGTTGATGTACCCGATGTTCTCGCACCAGACGAAGCCGGCGAGGTGGTCAGCGAGGACCGACACCCCCGACGCGCCGCCGGCGGCGTCGCGCCAGTTCGTCCAGCCGGTGTTCTCCTGCCAGGCGTGCTTGTGCAGCGGGTCGATGGTCGTCGCGCCCAGCGCGGGGGCGGCGAGCATCGCGAAAAAAGCGAGGGCGTTGCGGGTCATGGTTCGCTCCTTCCGGCGGCGCGTTACGGGCACGTACACGTCGATAACGTCCTGAAGTCCCAGCAGAAGGACTGGTACTGGCCGAGCGTGCCGTTGGGGTTCACGACCCTGCTCTTCATGCACAGCTCTCGCGGAGTAAACGCGACGCGCGCCGTCCCGGACGTGGTCCCCTCTGCGCGGACTTCAAAGTCTTCGACCAGCACCGACTTGAGCGTCCACTCCTGGACGAGCACGGGCGCGGGCCCGCCGATTTCCCGGTACTGCTGGATGACCACATCGGCGAGCGCCTGACCAAACGCCATCTGCAAGTAGAACTGAGGCGCGGTGGTGTCGAACGGGATCATCACAATAACGGAGGGCTTCTGGAGCGCGCCGGGCACGTCGGGGAGCAGGGGCGGGGCGATGAGACTCAGAGAGAGATCATCCACCCGGATCGATCCCGACGGCAGGCCGGGGACGGAACCGCTCTCGCCAGCGATCCCCGCGACCTGCATGTAGTACGTGCGATCGCCCTCGGTCGCTTCGCCGCCGCGGATGGCGTCGTGGATGTCCTCGAGGGTGACCATGGTCGAGCCCACGGGCCCGGCGGGCGGGTTGAGATCGCCGGCGTTGGCGTAGAACGCGCCGCCGATCGCAAGGACAGCGGCCGCGGCCACAACGCCGCTGAGAGTGGTTGTCTTCATAGCGTCTTCTCCGTTTCAACACCCGTCCGCGGGCAATGACCGAACCTACTCGAAGACGAGCACGCCGCCCACAAAAAACGCCAACCCGCCGCCCGCCCCGCTCCCGATCCGACGCGTCGCCCTCGGCTTCCATGTATTATCAGGGGTTCGCCCCCTGAGACGCCCGAGCCCCCATGAACCACATCCGCAACTTCTCCATCATCGCGCACATCGACCACGGCAAGAGCACCCTCGCCGACCGGCTGTTGCAGTCCACCATGGCGGTCACCGACCGCGAGGCCAAGGAGCAGCTCCTCGACTCCATGGACCTCGAGCGCGAGCGCGGCATCACCATCAAGGCCTCGGCCGTCACCGTGCAGCACGTCTACAACGGCGAGCCGTACATGCTCAACTTCATCGACACCCCCGGGCACGTCGACTTCACCTACGAGGTCTCCCGCGCCCTCACGGCGTGCGAGGGCGCCGTGCTCGTCGTGGACTCCACGCAGGGCGTCGAGGCGCAGACGCTCGCGAACGCCTACCTCGCGATCAACAACGACCTCGAGATCATCCCCGTCGTCAACAAGATCGACCTCCCCGCCGCCCAGCCCGACGAGGTCGCGATGGAGATCGAGCAGACCCTCGGGTTCGACGCCGCCGACGCGATCTACTGCTCCGCGAAGACCGGCGCCGGCATCATGGAACTCCTCGACCGCATCTGCGAGACCCTCCCCCCGCCGCGACCCTCCGTCACCGACAAGCTCCGCGCCCTCATCTTCGACTGCGTGTACGACGACTACCGCGGCGTGATCGTCTACTTCCGCGTCTTCGACGGGTCACTCACCACGGGCGACAAGATCCGCATGATGGGCGTCGGTCGCACGTTCGCGGTCACCGAGATCGGCAAGTACACACCCAAACCCATCAAGGTGAAGTCCGTCGGCGCGGGCGAGACCGGCTACCTCGTCGCGAACATCAAGTCGCTCGCCGACGTGCGCGTGGGCGACACCATCACGCTCGAGCACGCCCCCGCCGAGGAAGCCCTCCCCGGCTACGAGCCCCCGCGACAGATGGTCTTCTGCGATTTCTACCCCGCGACCAACGAGGGCGGCGGCAAGGGCGGCGACTTCGAAGACCTCCGCGACGCCGTCGAGCGCCTCACGCTCAACGACTCGTCCTTCACCTACCAGGCCGTTCACTCCGAGGCCCTCGGCTTCGGCTTCCGCTGCGGCTTCCTCGGCCTGCTCCACATGGACATCATCCAGGAGCGGCTCGAGCGCGAGGGCAAGGTCGAGATCGTCCAGACCGCGCCCACCGTGTCCTACGAGGTGCTCGCGTACAACAAGAAGGGCGACAAGCAGGAACTCATCGAGGTCCACAACCCCGCCGACCTGCCCGACCCCTCCAAGGTCATCGAGATCCGCGAGCCCATCTGCCGCGTCGAGGTCATGATCCCCACCGAGTACGTCGGCGACGTGATGAAGCTCTGCCTCGACCGGCGCGGCACGTACAAGTCGCAGTCGCTCGTCTCCGAGACGCGCCAGATGATCACCTTCGAGATCCCCCTCGCCGAGATCATCTACGACTTCTACGACAAGCTCAAAGGCATGACCTCCGGCTACGCGACGATGGACTACGAGGTCAAAGAGTTCCGCACCGACAAGCTGGTGAAGGTGGACATCCTGATCAACAACGAGCCCGTCGAGGCGCTCGCCCTGATCGTCCACGCCGACCGCGCCGCCGCCCGCGGGCGCCTGCTCCTCTCCAAGCTCCGCCAGCAGATCCCCCGCCACCAGTTCGAGATCCCGCTCCAGGCCGCGATCGGCGGCAAAATCATCGCCCGCGAGACCATCAAGGGCTTCCGCAAGAACGTCACCGCCAAGTGCTACGGCGGCGACGTCTCCCGCAAGCGGAAGCTGCTCGAGAAGCAGAAGAAGGGCAAGCAGCGGATGAAGTCGATCGGCTCAGTGAACATCCCGCAGGAAGCGTTTATGGCGGTTTTGGATCAGGGGGAGTAGGCTGGGCCTATTCAAGGCGACAGCGGCTTGTACAAGACCAGCACGTTAGAACTGCCCGGCGCCACGGAACTCAAATCCAGATACAGTCCGTCATCGAGCACAATATCATACACTACCGTCGGGTCATAGAACACCGTAGTGCTTGAATAACGAAGCTGATCAACCTTGTCAGCCAAGGTCAACCCGCCAAATACACCGACGCCAATATTGTAGTACGATATCGCATGGAGAAGAATTGGACCAGCAATTACTTGATGAGCAGATTGATTGCCAGTCGGCTCAGCATAGTAATACATCCACGGCCCCTGTAACGCAGACGCTGCTTCTTGAGATGCCTGCACAGCATCAATTTTGTTGTACAGTTCTTCGAGACCATGGCCGGTCCCCTCAATCGGCCCCGCCGGCGGCTCCAACGTGCCAGGCGCTGACCAGACATAGGCCACGGTTAGTGCGCCTACCGCGATACCTACAGCAACCATGCGATCACTTTTAAAGTGGCTCATGCGAATCTCCTATTGTTATGAGTAGTCAGGGACGAGTTCACGGGTCCAGTCGAGTGATAATTATTTTACAACGCGCGCCGCTCGAATCGCCTAGTCCATCTGTCACTACTAATGGAAGCGTAACTAAAATATTTAAATCGAATTGATTGGTTCCTGGATGTACGGCCCCAGTGCCTGTCCAAACAGGCTGGCCGAAGAAAAATCCGGTTTCGAAACCGTCGTCGTCGCGGAGCGACACATGGCTATTCTCTACCAGAAGCGAGTGCAATACCGCCGTTCCAGAGCCAGCGACAGTAAAGCTCTGCCCGTTTAAAAGAGCCGGAATATCAATTAGCTCTCGCGCGGACACATCACCGAGACCAACGATCGACTGCTCCAACACATTGATCCGATTATAGACCTCATCCAGCGTCCGCCCCGTTCCCTCAATCGGCCCTGCAGGCGGCGCCAACGTCCCCGGCGCCGACCACACAAAGCTCGCCGCAACAAGCCCAACCCCTACGATCGCCGCAGGTACCAACGCGCGCATCGAAACACTCATGAGTCTTCTCCGTTGAAGCTTGGGTTATTCGCAGTCGCCCCACCCCGCGAGAACGATCGCGAGGTCGGATGAATCGGTGATGCCGTCGCCGTTGAGATCAGATGGACCGGGCTGGTCCCAGCCCGCGAGGATCTCGGCGAGATCCGCGGCGTTGACCTCGCCGTTGCCCGTGATGTCGCCCGGGCATGGGAACTCGAACGCGACGAGGGCCGGGGCGTCGTCGAGATTGATCCACCCGATGTTCTCACCCCAGGCGAACCCGCGTAGCCGCTTAGATTCAGCGTCGTAGCGAGCGGGGTCCGAGACCATCGCGTCCGCCGTCCCGAAATCGATCCAGCCGACGTTCTCGCCCCATGCGTAGCCGCTAAGTGTCCCGTCGGGCTCGATGTTCACGCCGTGACGCGTGCCGTCATCGTTCGCATACGGCCCTATACCGTCGCCCACGCTGATCCACCCTACGTTCTCACCCCAGATGTAGCCAGAGAGGAAGTCGCGATCCTCGCTGAGCGCCACGCCGGACACGCCGCCCTCGGCGTCGCGCCAGTTCATCCAGCCGATGTTCTCGCCCCACGAGTGCTTCGCCGACTCACTAACATTTGATTCGGCCAGTGCTGTCGAACCAGCCACAATCGCAATAACCAAGGGCGTTCGTCGCACGATCAACTCCTTAGATGACGACACCTGTTTAGGGTGTGCATTCCTCATCAACTAACGCTTTTCTTGTAACGCGCCATCCGATTAATGCAATCATAAAAAAGGACATGCGAGTCCGCCGCATACCCGAAGCGCCTCGAAGCCGCAGCAATGTCAGGGTTTACACCTCTTCACAAAAATCGAGAGGCCTGCCATTTACTCACAATCTCCGGCGAGCGCGCCAGGCGCCCCTACTCCCCCACCACCAAAACCACCCCAACCTCCCCCCACGTCTCCCCGCCGTCCTCCGACCGCCGCACCTCGAACCGCGGGCCGTTCGGATCACCCGGGTACCACGCCCACTCGCTCAGCGCGTCGCCCGCGTCGCCGTCCGTGTCGCAGTAGAACCGCCCGGCGCCGTCCTCTTCGAACCGCCCCGTCGCGATCTGGAAGTCGCGGGTCGCGTTGTCCACCCAGCACACGCTCCACTCGTCGCGCTCGGCGTGATACACCCGCACCGCGCTCCCGGTGTAGCGGTTCCCCTCCGCGTCAACGACGTCGAGGATCTCCCGGTGGGCGCCGCCATCAAGGAAGGGCTCGACCACGATCGTGCCGCGGAGCGTGGCCCACTCCTCCCCGCTCGTGCGCACGCGCAGGGTGATCGCGTGCTCGCCGTGGAGGAAGTCAAACGCCCGCGACTGGTCCGGCGCCACTTCGCCCACGGCGCACGCGACAACGACGGGAACAACGCACAGCATGAGCGCCTCCTTTCAACGAGACGCCGCCCGATACCGCGCAGAGATTTCCGGGTTGCCCGGCGTTACTCCGATCCCCCTGGCATCGCCCCGGCAGCGTATTGACCCACTCCCCAGCGATCCATATCTTTTCTCATATGAGATGTATTCAATATGCGACGTGGGCGTTCGCCTTCATGCTCTGCACCAGCTCGCTCCTCGCCGCCGACGCGGTGTATCTGAAAGACGGACGCGTGTACCACGGGACGATCGTGGAGTCGTCCCGGAAGAACGTCGTCATCGAAACGGTGATCTCGAACATTGCGACAACGCTTACGCTCACGCGTCGCGAAATCGACCGCATCGAGACCGGCGTCGAGCCTCCCGAGAGAGCCACGCACAAGCCCCCCGCCGCGAACGAGCGCTCCCGCCCAACGGCAGACACGAAACGCACGCTCCGTATAGGAACGATCCGGGTCAACGGGCGCATCGGGTACACGTCCGGCGGCGACAATTGGATCTCCGCGCCGTCCCTCCTCACCGCGATGCAGTTCGCCTACAACGCGAAGGTCGACCGCCTCATCTTCGTCATCGACACCCCAGGCGGCGCCGTCAACGTCGCCGAGGACATCGCCGAGATCATCCTCCTCTTCGGCGACATCATCCCGACCAGCGCGCTTATCGACCGCTCGATCTCCGCGGGGATCTGGCTCTCGCTCGCGTGCGACACCATCTACGTCGCCGAGTCCGCCGACGCCGGCGCCGCGACGCCCTACACCATCACGTTCGACGGTCAAACGCAAACAACCGCCAAGTCCCAGGCGCACCACGCCTCGAAGGTCGCCGCGATCGCCGAGGCCGGCTCCGGCGTCCCCGCCGAGGTCGTCCGCGCGATGATCCAGACGGACAAATGGCTCCTCGCGCGGCGTACCGACACGGGGGAAGCCGAGTTCTCCGACCAGCCAACGCTGCGGGGTACGGACGGCTGGGTGGTGCTCGACGACGACTCCACCATTCTCGCCATGACCGGGCGCGAGATGCTCGAGTGGGGCATCGCCGCCGCCGAGCACTCGGAGCTCGACGCCCTCACCACCGCGCTCGGCGAGGGCTACGACCTCGTGACAGTGCTCGACTTCACGGGGCGCGTCGGGCAGCACACCCGCCAGGTCGAATCGAGCGCCAAGAGCCTCGCCGCCTCGAAGGAAGAGGTTGTCCCCGACCTTCGGGACGCCCGCGAGGCGCACAGCCGCGCCAAGGGCTACGCCCCGCGCTTCGCCGACATGACCGAGCTCGAGCGGAAGATCGACGCGGCAAAGTCGTCGCTCCGCCACTACGACCGCGCGATCGTCCACCTCAAGAACGCACGCCGTGCGGCGTTCGACCTCATGAAACTCGCCGAGGTCGAGTACCACTACCGCGGCCTCGCGAAAGACGTCCGAACCGACCGCACCGGCGCCAGCGCCAAGGTCATCAGCGCCCGGAGCGAAGCGATCTACAGGGCCGCCGAGGCCGAGCACTCCAGGCTCGAAAAACAACTCACCACCGTCCGCAAAGAACAGGACGACGCGCACAACACGTTCGAGCGCCTCAAGAGCTACCGCTCTAAGCCGTACCGGTAAGACACGCCGACGGCGCCGAAGAGGATGGCAAGCAGCGGATGTAGTTGGCCGTGAATTTAAGCATTATGCAGAATGTTCTTATGGCGGAATCGGGCCAGGCAGAGTGCAGATCAAAACTTATTTAAACATCTAAAGGCTACGCATGATTGTACCGAAGGCAGCACCGCTGGAGGCCATATGATCAAGTCATTCAAAAAATCACTATTTCTTGCTCGCGCGGCTCGTGATCACGCCGCCACAAGTTCAGCCAAAGACGCATACCAAATGCTGATCCGCGGAAAAACTACCGCCAAGGACGACTTCGAATCGTTATGGAAGGTGTCATCTCAATTCAACACATGGAAATCAGTCGTTAACAAGCACAACTGTGATCTTGAGAGATTGCGCGAACTCAACCGTTTCTTGCTGTTGCACGGCGCTTGCGTCGTCGTCAAGGGGCATTATATCCCTATGTCAGCATTGGCGTTCCCGAGCACCCTGGACTACCTCCTTGAAAAGGTATCGGACGAAATGAGCGATTCTCAGAAAATCGCCGTCACCGATAACATTATAACATACTTCGCCGATCGCCGAATAGGCCAGATCGCATAAGGGACCAGAGTTTTCGCCATCGCCCCTTGTCAAACTATTTATATACATTGCGCCTGCCCCCCTCACAACCAAGAACGTTCTGCAGACTCATCGGTTCCTCTGGGCGCCACAACTCGCTCCGAAGGAGCACAGTAGCGCCGTAAGCACGAGCCCCCGCAATCGGTTTCGCCGTAGCTTCGTTTTACTCGCTGTAGTCCGTGAGCCCCTTCACCTTCACCTCGTCCGGCGCGAACCGCCCGCCCACGTACGCGCCGCCGGGCAGGGGTTGGTAGAGCTCGATCGCGATCTGGGAGACGCCCATCCCCTCGATCGCGTTCCCGCCGTCCTGGACGATCGACGCGATGACGAGGATGGGGCCCTCGTCGGGGACGTCCTTCATGGGCTCGTGGGCGCCCGCCTCGGCGCCGGCGAACTTCATCGCGTCCACGTGCGCCTGCGACCAGTACCAGCGCAGCGCGGCTTCCTTGTTCTCGAACCACGCGAAGATGACGTTCTTGCCGCTCATGGTCTGGGCCAGCTCGACGCCGAGGCAGCCTTCGGTGTCGGCGACGGCCTGCGGGAGGTTCTGGAGGAGCGGGTTGGCGCCCCCCTGCTGGGCGACGACGCGGGCCCCGGTGGCGGCGAGGGCGATCAGGGCGAGCCCGGCGACAGTCCGGGTGCGGCGGGCGTTGAGCAGGGGCATGGGTCTCTCCTGAGAGGGGGTGATGGAACTCCGTGTACTGGCGTCTTGGGATTGGATCGGCCCGGGTTTCATCCGCTGGACAGATTCTGGGGGTTTGTCCGACAATCGCATCTGGGCGCGGCTGGCGCCCCCTCCCCCCTTGCGAAAGGACACACGATGCATGTTTCTGGTGGACGGGTGCTGGGCGCCGCGATCGCGGGCGCGCTGGCGCTGCAGGTCTGGGGCGCGGTGTGGTGGATGGCGCTGAGCGGGATCATCCAGCCCGTCGGGAACCTGCCGCCCGAGGCGGAGTCGGTCGTCATCGACGCGCTGCTCGATCACACGGTCGAGGAGGGCGCGTACTTCCTGCCCGGCATGCCGACAGAGGACACGCCCGAGGCGATGGAGTCGTGGATGGCCAAGCAGCGACAGGGCCCGTTGGGGATGGTGCTCTTCCACCCCGCCGGCGTCACGCCGCTGGACCCGGTGTACTTCGTGCGCGGGTTTGTGATCAACGTCGCGGCGTGCTTCCTCGCGTGCGTCGTGATGCTGCCGGGCGTGCGCAGCGGCTGGGCGTTCCCGCACAAGCTGGCGGGGGTGGTCTGCTTCGGGCTCGTCGCGTCGCTGGTGAGCTACGGCAACCTGTGGAACTGGATGCACGCGCCGACCGACTTTGCCGTGAAGATGAGCGCTGATGTGCTCGGCGGGTGGCTGCTCGCTGGCGTCGCGATCGCGGCGATCCTCACCGGCAAGCACGACGCCGCGGACGCCCGGGTGTGAGCGCCGTCAAAGGGTTCTCCGAGCTGGTGCTGATCGTGAAGGACGTGCCCCGCGCCGCGGCGTTCTACCGGGACGCCGTGGGGCTGACGCCCGAGCGCGAGCCCGAAGACGACTGGGCGTGGTTCCTGCTGAGCGCCGACCCCGTGCAACGGCTGGCGCTGGCGCGGGGGCCTCTGCTCTTTGAAGAACACGCGCCGCGCTCGCCGGCGTTCGGGGCGGTGCACTACGCGCTGCGGGTCGAGCGGGAGGATCTCCCGGCGGCGCTCGACCGGCTGCGCGCCCACGGCGTCGAGATCCTCGGCCCGACGCACTTCGAGTGGATGCGCGCCGAGTCGCACTACTTCTACGACCCCGACGGCAACCTCGGGGAGTTCTGGACGCCCGACGCTTAGCCGTTGTTGTTCGCTTTGATCGCTTTGTTCGCCTTCCGCTTCATCCGGGCGCTGCGGGCGAAGTAGTTGAGCCCTTCGACGAACGCGGAGAATCCCATCGCCGAGTAGACGTAGCCGTGCGGGATGTGGAAGCCGAAACCGTCGGCGACGAGCATCACGCCGATCATGAGCATGTAGGAGAGCGCGAGCATCTTCACGGTCGGGTGCGCCTCGACGAAGCGCGCAACGTGCTCGACGAAGATCAGCATGAGCGTGACGGCGATAAGCACCGCCGCGACCATGATGACGACCTGGTCGGTCATCCCGACGGCGGTGATGACGGAGTCGAAGCTGAAGACGACGTCGAGCGCGACGATCTGCGCGACCACGACGCCGAAGGTGGACCCCGCGGTGATCGCGTGATCCAGCTCGACGCGGTGGTGCTCCGTCGCGGCGTGGATCTCGTGCGTCGCTTTGCCCACGAGGAAGGCGCCGCCCACGATGAGCAGGATGTCCTTCACCGAGACGCCGTGATCGAGGATGGTGAAGACGTCCTCGGTAAGCGTCACCAGCCACCCCACGGCTGCGAGCAGACCGAGGCGGGCGACGAGCGCGATGATGAGCCCGACCCGCCGCGCCGTCTTCCGCTGGGCCTCGTCGCTAAGACGAGACGACAGCACCGTCAGCAGCACGAGGTTGTCGATCCCCAGCACGATCTCGAGCGAGGTCAGCGCGACAAACGCCGCAAGCGCCTCACCGGTAAAGAGTCCATCCATCACGTCGGGCCTCCGTTCCATCCCCAGCGTACCCGCGTACGCTACCGCCATGCCCGACCCGTACGACCCAGCCGAGTTCCGCGCCGTCGCCACGAGCGTCGTCGATCTCCTCGCCGACCACCTCGCCCAGATGGGCGCGGGGGGCGATGGCGTCCCCGTGCTCGCGAGGACCCCGCCCGCCGACGAGGCGGAGCACTGGCGCCAGCGCCTGGGCGGGGCGCCGGACGCCCGGGCCCTCTTCGCCGAGGTCATCGAGCGGTCCCACCACCTGCACCACCCGGGGTACGTCGGGCACCAGGTCGCCGTCCCCTTCCCCCTCGCGGCCGTCGCGGACCTCGTGGCCTCGCTCCTGAACAACGGGCTGGCGGTCTACGAGATGGGCCCGGTCGGGATGGCGACCGAGCGGGCGTGCGTGCGCTGGATATGCGAGAAGATCGGCTTCGGCGAGAGCGCCGAGGGGGTGTTCGTCTCGGGGGGCTCGCTCGGGAACCTCACCGCCCTCCTCGCGGCGCGCCAGGCGAAAGCCGGGTTCGACGCGTGGGGCGAGGGGGCGCACGCCGGCCCGCCGCTCGCGGTGCTCGTCTCCGAGCAGGCCCACTACTGCATCGCCCGCGCGGCTCAGGTCATGGGCTTCGGTGCCCAGGGCGTCGTCGCCGTGCGCACGGACGCGTCCTTCCGCGTTACACGCGACACCCTCGATGAAGCGCACACGCGCGCCCGCACGGCCGGCCGCACGCCCATCGCCGTCGTCGCCTCCTGCTGCACGACCAGCACGGGCGCCTACGACCCGATCCCCGCCGCGGCCGACTTCGCGGAAGAGCACGGGCTGTGGTTGCATGTTGACGGTGCGCACGGCGCGAGCGCGGCGATCTCCCCGAAGCTGCGACACAAGCTCGAGGGCATCGAGCGTGCGGACTCCGTCGTGTGGGACGCGCACAAGCTCCTCGGCGTCCCGTCGCTCTCGACCGCCGTGCTGTTCCGCGACGGGCGGCGCTCGCACGAGGCGTTCGCGCAGGAGGCGTCGTACCTCTTTGACGCCTCCGCGCAGGACAACTGGTGGGACGGCGGGCGGCGCACGCTCGAGTGCACCCGGCGCACACTCGCCCTCCCGCTCTACATGGTCCTCGCGTGCTGCGGCGAGCGGGCGCTCGTCGAGCACGTCGAAGGACTGCACGCGCTCGCCGAGCGCTTCGCGTCGATGCTGCGCGAGCAGGACGACTTCGAGCTGGCGATCGACCCCGAGTCCAACATCGTGTGCTTCCGCTACACGCCCGAGGGCGCCGGGGACCTCGACGCGCTGCAGGCGCGCGTGCGCGAGGGCGTCGTCGCGAGCGGCGCGTACTACCTGGTGCGCACAACACTGGCGAGCGGCGTGTTCCTGCGCGTCACGCTGATGAACCCACGGACCGACGAGGGACGTCTGCGCGGGCTGCTCGAGGCGATTCGGCGCGCCGGCGTTTCAGCCGACGCGTCGCATCCCCCACGCAACGGCGCGTGAGGACGGGGGCAATGATCCGTTACGGGCAGGGCCCCCACGCCGCCAGCAGCACCGCGAGGTCGCCCGCGCTCGTGACGCCGTCGCCGTCGAGGTCCACCGCGCCGTTGTGCCAGCCCGCGAGCAGAATCGCGAGGTCGCGCGAGTCCACGAGCCCGTCGCCGTTGAGGTCGGCTGGGCATGAAAGCACGGGAAGCGTGTCCAGACGCACCAGCCACGTCCCGTCCACGCCCAGCGCCGCCTGGACCCGGGCGACGGGGAGCTGCGCCGTATCGAGCGAGCTCGGCACGATCGCGTTCTGCGTGTCGCCCACGATGTAGCTGTGCTGGCTGGGCGGGTACGTGATCACCGGCTGATCGTTCCCGTCGAGGTCGATCCGCGCGGGCTCCTCGTTGGGCGCGATCTCCATGATCACGCCGGCGTAGATGATGTCGCCGGGCAGGAACGAGACGTCGGGGATATCGAACGTCATCCACCCGATCGGGAGCGTCGGCGACGCGTTCTGCACGAGGTCCGCTACGCCGGTGACGAAGAACGCGTCGCTCGGGTCGCCGTCCTGGTTCGCGTCGTACCAGATGTACGCGGTCGCGACGCGCCCGTTGGGCACGTTCCCGAACGCCACGTTGATGTGCGTGATCGTGTCGTAGCCGGGAGCGATGGTGAACTTGTTGAGCCACGCCACCTGGCGGGCGCCCGTGCCGCCGCCGCTGAGCCCGATGTTCTGCTCCGGCGCGCCGTCGTCGAGGCGGTACTCGTCCACCCCGAACGCGGCCGAGGCCGCCGAGATCGCAAACAGAGTCGTCAGTGTCGTCATACGTTTCATTTCCAAACTCCTTACTGAGTTCCAATGAATGCGTTGTCTACACCTGTTCTCTGCGCAGCGAGCGCGGGTCTCTCAGACGCGGCGGCGGGTGCTGCCAACTGCGATTCGCGATTCGCAAAACGACGAGCGGCGCCCCGAGGCCGCTGCTTGCCTGGGGGCGCCGACGTCGTAGCGGGCACAAGTCCCGCTCATTGCCATTGTCATTCTGTCATTGCCACGTGCGATTCGGGTTCGTCCTGGGTGCTGCTCGCGGTCATCGGGTCCCGATCGAGCCCACCATTGATTGCCTTCACAAGGGATCTGCGCCAGGGAGGCGTTCCTCTCACCACTGCGAGAAAAAAATCGCTCACGCCCGCACAAGCGTGATCTCCCCCACCTCTGGCGGAACACCGAACCGTATGGGCAGCAAGGACATACCGATCCCCCGCGAGACGATCACGGGAAAGTGCGGCCCCTCCACCAACCCACCCGCGTACCGCTGCCCGTAGTGGCTGGGCACGATCGGGGTCCCCAGGAACGGCACGCGGACCTGCCCGCCGTGGGTGTGCCCGCTCAGCATCAGGTCCGCCCGAGGCGCCCAGGGGGCCCGCCAGCCGAAATGCTCCGCGACGTCCGGCTGGTGGCAGAGCACGACCCGGGGGGTGCGGTGCGCCACGCCGCCGAGCGCCCGCTCCTGCACGGGGACGTCCATCCACGGGTCGGCGAGCCCCGCGACGCACAGCGCCTCGCCCGACGCGCCGGTGATCCCGTCGGGCATGAGGAAGAGGCGGTCGTTGTCGATCATCGACACGCCCATCTCGCGCAGGGCGCCCGCGACCTCCTCGGCTCCCGCGTAGTAGTCGTGGTTCCCGAGCACCCCGACGACGCCGTAGCGCGCCGCGCCTGGCGCGACGAGGGGCGCGAGCACGCGGCGCAGGGCGTCGAGCTGCCCGACGTTCGAGTGGACGTAATCCCCGGTCAGCGCGATGAGGTCGGGTTTGAGTTCGAGCGCGAGGCGGGTGGACGCTTCGAGCACCTCGAGCGGCACGCGCGAGCCGACGTGCCAGTCGGTGAGGTGCGCGATGCGCATGCCGTCGAGCGCGCGCGGCAGGTTCGTGATCGGGACCGTGTACCGCACCACGCGGATATCGAGCGGGTCAACCACCGTGGCTTTCGCGATCGTTCCCGCGGCGCCAAGCGTCGTGCCGCTCGCGCCGACCCGCGCCAGGAACGCGCGCCGGGAGAGATCCGTGCAGCCCGGGCGCTTCCGCCCGCTGCGTTTCCACAGCGCCCCCACGACGCACGCGACGCCCGTCCACCCCGCGCCCGAAAGAACACTCGCGACCACGAACGACCGCTCGCGCGAGAACCAGCGTCGCGTCGCGACGCTCGCCGGGGCGATCGCCAGCGCCGCGGCGTTCCCGGGCAGCGCTCGCCAGGCGCGTGCGGGCTCGTCGCGGGCGCCGAACCCCAGGCGGGCGCCCGCCCACAGGGACACAGAGACAGCGAACCACGCGGCGAGAAACGCCGCGCTCCGGCGGGAGCGAAGATGGACAAGCATGCACCTGAGTACGACGCGGGGTGGTGCGGGTTCAGCGAATCAGCGCTCGGCGGCCCAGCCGGTGGTCTCGCGCTTCCCGAAGTGCTCCCAGCACGCGTCGAGCAGCTCGCGCAGCCCGGTCCCGGTGGCGCTCGAGATCGGGATGACCACGTCCGACGCGCCGAGGCGCAGCTCCTTGCAGAAGAGCTCCACCGCGGCCTGCGCGTCCTCGGGGCCGCCCAGAAGATCGGTCTTGCTGATCGCGATGATCTCGGGCTTCTCCGCGAGCACGGGGGAGTAGTCGCCCAGCTCCTTGCGGATCGTCCGGTAGTTCTCGATCGGGTCCCCGCCGTCGGTCGGCTCGACCTCGACGACGTGCACGATCGCGCGCGTGCGCTCGATGTGCTTCAGGAAGTCGTGCCCGAGCCCGTGCCCCTCGGCGGCGCCCTCGATCAGGCCGGGGATGTCCGCGAAGACGAGGCGGCGCTCGGGGTCGAGCTCGGCGATGCCCAGCTGGGGCTTGAGGGTCGTGAAGGGGTAGTCCGCGACCTTGGGCGTCGCCGCGGAGATCGCCGCGAGCAGCGTGCTCTTGCCGGCGTTGGGGAGCCCCACGAGCCCGACGTCGGCGATGAGCTTGAGCTCGAGGCGCAGGTCGCGCTCCTCGCCCGGCTCGCCCTCGGTCGTCTCGCGCGGGGACTGGTTGATCGCGTTCTTGAAGTAGGCGTTGCCCAGCCCGGCTTTCCCGCCCTTGGCGATGACGACGCGGTCGCCGGGGCGCAGGTCGGCGAGCAGGTCGCCCGTGGCAACGTCGTAGATCATCGTGCCCGCGGGGAGCGCGAGGACGACGTCTTCGCCGTCGGCGCCGGTGCGGTTGCTGCCCTCGCCCGGTCGTCCGTTGGTGGCTTTCCAGTGGTGCTTGCCGCGGAAGTCCAGCAGCGTCTGGACGCCCTGGTCTTCGACGGCGATGACGTCGCCGCCGTGCCCGCCGTCGCCCCCGTCGGGCCCGCCCTTGGGCTGGTACTTCCCGCGGAAGAACGACATGCACCCATGCCCACCGGAGCCGGCTCGAACGTGGATCTCGGCGTGGTCAGCGAACATGAGGTCGGGGTCCAGTGCGCATGAAAAAGCCGCGGACGGTCGCCCGCGGCGTGGGGGTCATCGGGGAAGTCTCACGCCGTGATGAGGTACGACGGGCGGGGAGCGTCGGTGCAGGCCGGGTTGACGTGCACCTTTTTGCCGCGGTACACGATCTCGCCGGGGCAGAGGGCGAAGAGCGTGTCGTCCTTGCCGCGCCCGACCATGTACCCGGGGGCGAACTTGGTGCCGCACTGGCGGATGATGATCGAGCCAGCCTTGGCGGTCTGACCACCGTAGAGCTTCACGCCGCGGTACTGGGGGTTGGAGTCACGACCGTTCTTGGTCGAGCCCTGTCCCTTCTTATGAGCCATTACGCCGTCTCCGGTTCGGTCGGGCCCGTCCCCTTACCAGCGGGGAGGAGCGAGCCGCAGAGTGTACAGAAGTCTTAGCGGAGAATCCACTGCTCCTGGGCCCGGGGGATCGGGCGGGTCCCGAACCCGGGCAGGTCGCCGGGGGTCTCGTAGCGGAGCATCATCACCTTGTAGAGGGTGACCTCGTCCCCGGTGTCCGGGCGGGCGATCCGCTTGGTCTCGCCCGAGAAGCCCTTGGCGAAGATCTTGAGCTCGTCGGTCTTGAGCTCGTCGGCCGGCCACACCACCAGGCCCTCGCGGGCGTGCTCGACGCCCTGCTCGAGGGTGCGGATCACGCTGATCTCGTCCTCGAGGAACTCGTTGCGCAGGCGGTCGAGCAGCTCGGCGACCACCTCGGTGGGCACGCCGCGCCCGCTCCGACGGACCTCACCCTCGGCCGTCGCGAGCTCGAAGCTGGGGGCAAAGAGCAGGTCGTCGCCCGAGTTGTTGACCACCTCGTAGGTGAAATACAGGAACGTCTGGGGGCGCCGGACGGTCTCCTGGCCCCCGCCGCGGGTCGCGACGACGGTTTCGACTTCCAGCGTCGCGAGGCGGAGGTCGCCCGGGCGGAAGTCGAGCTGCCAGCGTTTGGGGACGATCGAGGGCTGCGGGGCGGCCGAGAGGGACGCCACGGGCGCGAACGCCGCGAGGGTCGCGACGAGCGCGAGCACGAGGCCCGGGACGAGGCGAAGAGACAGGCGTCGGGTGGTCTGGGGCGTCGTCACGTGGGGATCTCCGTCGTCGGGGCGCGAGCAGCGTAGTCTATGTACGTCGCGGGGAACGTCAAAGTTCCGTGCGTCCGTGGAGCCCGCAGCCAGATGAGCACCGTCCCCGCCAACCGCCAGCGCGACCTCTCGCGTGGGCGCCAACCCGAGCGCGTCACGCCCGAGACGCTCGAGGCGGCGGCGGCGCGACTTATCGGCGCGACCGGCGGGCCGATCGGGAAGGCCGCGGCCCAGCGGTTTATCGCCAGCGCCCACGCGCAGAACATCGATCTCGCCCGCTTCTGGTTCGTCCGCCAGCCGAGGGGGAAACGGCTCCTCGCGGCCGCCCTGCTCGCCCCGAGCTCGGGCGGGACGGGCATGCTCTTTACCTCCGACCCGCGCAACGCCGACGAGAACCACGCCCTGGGCGAGGCGGTCGACGCGGTGTGCGCCGCGCCCGAGGGCGTCCGCCTGGCCCAGTCCCTCCTCGAGCCCGACCAGCAGGCGATCCGGCGCATCGTCGAGGCCCAGGGGTTCCGCCACGTGGGCGACCTGCGCTATATGCGCCGCGACTGGGACCCCCTCCCCCCCGCGAGCGCCGACCCGCCGCTGCCCGAGGGCGTGACGATGGAACGCTGGCGCGAGGGGGACGACCCCGACCTCCTGAGCGCGCTCGAGCGCACCTATATCGACACGCTCGATTGCCCCTCGCTCTGCGGCGTCCGCCGGACCGAGGACGTCCTCGAGAGCCACCGGGGGGCCGGCGTGTGGCGCCCGGAGCTGTGGTGGATCATCCGGATCGATGACCGCGCCGAGGGCGTCGCGCTCGTCAACGAGTTCCCCGACCAGGGGCACGCGGAGCTGGTGTACCTCGGGCTCGGTCCCGACCTGCGCGGGCGCGGGCTGAGCGGGACGGTGCTGCGCACGGCGCTGCGCGCACTCGAGGACCGCGCGTGCCGCGACACGACGTGCGCGGTCGATGAACGCAACGCCCCGGCGCGGGCGCTGTACCTCGCGCACGCGTTCGTGCCCTTCGCCCAGCGGGTCGCGCTCGTGCGCCCCCTTAACGGGTGACGAGCGCATAAAAAAAAATCGCGCTGCGCCCCCGCGTTATCCACAATTTTCTCGCGGCACGACCGCCCCCGTGGACAACTTTTTCTTGGGCACGCGCAACACACTGTTTTGGCCGAGGGATGGAACGATGCGCCAGGGCAAATCACACGTGCCGCTCTGGTTCTCGAGTGAAGATTCGGTACAGTTGTCCGGTCGCACAAGGACGGCGACGGACGACGAACGGCACGGTTCTCCGAGCCTTCGTCTGAACGGGAACGGAATCGTCACCGATACGCGAACCGCCTGGCTTCCTCCTCGCTAGGCGTTGCCCCGAAAGACCTCCGACCTTGACCACCGTCGCCCCGAACCGCGATGTGCGCGATGTGTTCGCGCAGAAGCTCTCGCACCGCATCGGCGAGGATCGTTTCCGTCGCTATTTCGGTGACCGGGACGCGATCGAGTTCGGCGAGGGGCGCGTCCGGGTGCTCGCGGGCAGCGCTTTCGAGGCCGAGGTGCTCTCGCGCCGCTTCGGGACCGCGATGCGGGAGGCCGCCCGCGCCGGCGGCTCGGACGTCGAGTACGAGGTGCGGGTGCGCACCGCGTCAGCCCCGACCCCCAACCACGAAGCGATCGCGGCTCCGACGCTCGCTCCGCCTGAGGATCGACGCCCGGCGCGCCGCCCCCGCTCCACCTCGAGCCTGCGCCACTCCTTCGAGGACTTCGTCGTTGGGCCGAGCAACCGGCTCGCCCACGGCGCCTCCCTCCGCCTGGCCGATGAAGGGGCCGGCTGCCCCATCAGCCCCCTGTTCATCCACGGCCCCTGCGGCACGGGCAAGACCCACCTCATCCAGTCCCTCGCCAAGCGCGTCAAAGCCCTCCGCCCCGGCGCCCGCGTGCGCTACACCACGGGCGAGGCGTTCACCAACGCCTTCATCTCCGCCGTCCGCGAGAACCGCATCGCCGCGTTCCACGCCGAGCACCGCAAGCTCGATCTCCTGTGCATCGACGACGTCCACTTCCTCGCGAGCAAGACCGCGACGCAGGCCGAGCTGCTCCACACCCTCGACACCCTCGCCCTGGGCGGGGCCGCGATTGCGATGGCCTCCGACGAGCACCCCTCCGCGTTCGCGTCCTTCTCCCGCGAGCTCGTCTCCCGCTTCGTCGCCGGGATGGTCGTCGGCGTGGACACGCCCGACCCCGAGCTCCGCTACGAGTTGGTGACGTCGTTCGCCGCCCGGCGCGGGATCATGCTCGACCGGGCCGGCGCGGAGTTGATCGCCTCGCGGACGTCCGGCGCCGTCCGCGACCTCGAAGGCGCGGTCGTCCGTGTCGAGGCCGTGGCCCGCCTGCTCGAGAACCACCGCGGCGGGACGGTCTCCCGCTCCACGATCCGCCAGGCCCTCCACCTCGGCGCCTGCTCGGGTCCGGCCCGACCGGCCCGGGCCGAGGCCATCATCGAGGCCTGCGCCGACCGCCTGGGCGTGGACGTCGCCGACGTGCTCGGACGCAGCCGACACCGGCGCGTCGTCGCGGCGCGGTCCATCGCGGCGATCCTCTCCCGCAAGCTCACGACGCTCAGCTACCCCGAGCTGGCGGTCAAGCTCGGGCGCCCGAACCACTCGAGCGTCGTCACCGCCTGCCAGCGCCTCCAGCGCCGGATCGACGCGGGCGACCGCCTGCCGCTGGTCCCGGGCGAGCCGGGCATCCTCTACACCGACCTCATCGCCGAGATCGAATCCACGATCGCCGCGCGGACGCGCTGAGCGCCGCCCCCTGTCCGCCCCTGCGTCCCGCGCGCGGGGCGGGTATCGTCTGCCCCCCGCGTTGGAGGCGAGGACCCGCCCATGCTCGACGACATCCCACTTAGCAAACCCGACATCAGCGACGCCGAGATCGAAGCGGTCGTCGAGACCATGCGCTCCGGGCGCCTCGCCCTCGGCCCGCGCCTCGTTGAGTTCGAGGAGCTCGTCGCCGAGCGCGCCGGGCGACAGCACGGCGTGGGCGTGTCCTCGGGCACCGCCGGGCTCCACCTCGCGATGCTCGCGCTGGGGATCGGCCCGGGCGACGAGGTCATCACGACGCCCTTTAGCTTCGTCGCGAGCGCCAACTGCATCGTCTACGCCGGCGCCACGCCCGTCTTCGTGGACATCGACCCGCGCACGCTCAACATGGACCCCCAGCGGGTGCGCGACGCCATCACGCCGCGCACCAAGGCGATCGTCGCGGTCGAGGCCTTCGGCAACCCCGCGCAGATGGACGAGTACCGCCACATCGCCGAGCAGTACGAGCTGCTCCTGATCGAGGATTGCTGCGAGGCCCTCGGCGGCTCGTGCCGGGGCACGCCCTGCGGCGGGTTCGGGCGCGTGGGCGTCTTCGGCTTCTACCCCAACAAGCAGATCACCACGGGCGAGGGCGGGATGATCGTCACCGACGACGACCGCGTCGCCGAGACGTGCCGCTCGCTGCGCAACCAGGGGCGCACCGCGGGGAAGCAGACGAGCACGGCGGCCGGCGCGTCGTGGCTGATGCACGAGCGCGTGGGCTACAACTACCGGCTGTCGGAGATCAACGCCGCGATCGGCGGCGCGCAGATGCGCCGCCTCGACGCGATCCTCGAGAGCCGCGCCGCCGTCGCGTCGATGTACCTGCGGGCGCTGATGGGCAACGCGAACCTCGTGCTGCCCAACGTCGAGACCAACACCCGCATGAGCTGGTTCGTCTTCGTCGTGCGCCTCAGCGACGAGTACACGCGCGAGGAGCGCGACCGGATCCTCGAGGGGATGCGCCGCCACGAGATCGGGGTGAGCGACTACTTCCCCTGCATCCATCTCCAGCCCCCCTACCGCGAGCGCTACGGGTTCAAGGACGGCGACTTCCCCATCGCCGAGCGCGTCAGCGCGCGCACCATCGCGCTGCCCTTCCACGCCGGGCTGAGCGAGCGCGAGATCAGCCTCGTCGCGCAGACGCTCGAGCTCATGCTCGCGCGCGAGAACCTCTCGCGCCCCTAGCCCGGATAGACTGGCTCCCCGCTCTACACAAGGAACAACGCATGACCACCGCCGCCGCCGAGACCCGCACCGAGAAGGACTCCATGGGCGAGATGAGCGTCCCCGCGGACGCGCTCTACGGCGCCAGCACCCAGCGAGCCGTGCTCAACTTCCCCGTCTCGGGGCGACCGGTCCCCGGCGGGATCATCCACGCCTACGGCTGGCTCAAAGCCGCCTGCGCCAGCGTCAACCGCGACCTCGGCCTGCTCAACGACGAACGCGCCGACGCGATCATCGAGGCCGCGACACAGATCGGCACCGGCGCCCACCACGAGCACTTCCCCGTTGACGTCTTCCAGACCGGCTCGGGCACGTCCACCAACATGAACGCCAACGAGGTCATCGCCAACCTCGTCTGCCTGTCCCGCGGCGCGCCCGTGGGGTCCTCCAAGAAGCCCGACTACGTGGGCGACCCCAAGACCGGCGGCGGCGTCCACCCCAACGACCACGTCAACATGGGGCAGTCCTCCAACGACACCTTCCCCACCGCGATGCACATCGCCGCGGCGTACGACGTGCAGATGCACCTCAAGCCCGCGCTCCAGAACCTCGCCGACGCGCTCGACGCGAAAGCGAAGCTCTGGGACGACGTCGTGAAGATCGGGCGCACGCACCTCCAGGACGCCACGCCCATCCGCCTCGGGCAGGAGTTCTCGGGGTACGCCGAGCAAGCGCGCAAGGGCGTCGGACGCTGCGACCGGATGCTCGAGATGCTCGCCGAGCTGCCCATCGGCGGGACGGCCGTCGGTACCGGGATCAACACCCACCCCGAGTTCGGGCGGCGCGTCTGCGCGTGGCTCGGCGACAAGCTCGGCGTCTCGTTCCGCGAAGCGGACAACCACTTCGAGGCCCAGCACGCCAAGGACGCCTACGTCGAGGCCTCGGGCGAGCTCAAGGCGATCGCCGTCAGCCTCTCGAAGATCGCCAGCGACATCCGCCTCATGGGCATGGGCCCCCGCTGCGGCCTCGGCGAGCTCAAGCTCCCCGCCGTCCAGCCCGGCTCCTCGATCATGCCGGGCAAGGTCAACCCCGTGATCTGCGAATCGGTCATCATGATCTGCTGCCGGGTGATCGGGAACGACGCGACGAACACGGCCGCGGCGTTCGGCGGGGTCGGCTCGATCCTCGACCTTTCGCTGGCGATGCCCGTGATGTCCGAGGCGGTCCTGGACTCGATCACCCTGCTGGCCAACGGCTCGAAGATGTTCGTGGACAACTGCCTCACCGGGCTCGAGCCCGACCGCGAACGGTGCGCCGAGCTGATCGAAGGCTCGCTCGCGATGTGTACATCCCTCGCACCCGTAATCGGTTACGACGCGGCGGCCAAGCTGGCCCACGACGCGTACGAGCAGGGCAAGACGGTGCGCGAGCTGGCGCTCGAGCAGGGGCTCGTGGACGCCGACCGTCTCGCCGAGTTACTGGACCCACGCTCGATGACCGAACCGGGCGTTTAACGTGTCCAACGCTCGTAAGTAATTATCTTGACCGGGCGAAGGGCCTTGGATATACCGGAGTGGTACGTCCTAGAAAGCATCGAGGTTAGGGCAGCCGTTCCGTGTATTCACGGACGGCCCGGGCACGCGTCCGGGAACCTCGTAAAGCCTGGCGTATCTTTACGTAACACTTTGTCGGAGAGAGACATGCGCACAATGAACTTCCGCCGGCCCGCGCTCGGCGCAGCGATGCTTCTGGGGCTGACCGCGGGTATCGCCAACGGCGGCCTGCCGGACCCCGAGAACGAACTTCAGATCGACATCAACGCGTTCACCACCACCATCAGCGCGCCCCCCTTCGGGATCAACTACACGGGCACGCTGACGATGTCCGACGACGAGGACACGGGCCTCCCGTCCATCCTCATCGACGGCGCCAGCCAGATCATCTCCGGCACCTTCGTCAGCTTCATGGGTCAGATCGACTTCGTGAACGGCGACGTCACCGGCGGCTGGTTCGACGTGGTGGTCGAAGAGACCGACACCTCGATGAGCACCTACTCCGCGACCATCCAGGGCGGCATCGGCGATGTCAGCTTCCAGGCCGGGCAGGGCTTCAACGTCGACGGCCTGACCTTCGACGGCGTCTTCTCGCAGGACGTCTTCCTCGGCGTCGACGTCCTCGACTGGACCGAGGACCAGCCCCTCAACGGCTCGTTCCTCAAGTTCCAGTTCGAGCCCATCACCGTCGTTCGCGGCGAGGGCACCATCGACCAGGACAGCGACACCGACATCGACATCTTCGTCATCGAGTCCCCCGGCCAGGAGATCACCAACTGCCTCGAGCACGGCGACATGGGCATGGGGAACAACGACACTTACGACAACCGTGAGATCGCCAACTGCGACTGCACGTACGTCACCGGCAAGCTCGAGAAGCGCGAAGCGCCCAACTGCGAGCCCGACACCTACATCTTCCTCTGGGACAAGGACGACAACATCGTCGCCCAGGACAACGACTCCAGCTCGCTGGGCAACGGCAAGGCGTCCGCCGTCTACGGCGTCGCCCCCATCGCCAACGGCGACTCCCCCGGCGGGACCGTCCGCATCGGCCTGACCGGCCGCCCCGACGGCATCGACGGGCGCTTCAACGGCCTGTTCTTCAACGCCCCCCACCAGCAGATCGGTGAAGCCACCGTCTACGTCACCTACTACGACGGCATGGGCGTCATGCTCGGCATGGACAGCTACGTCGCCGACTTCAAGACCGGCCTCGATGCCTTCCGCATCAACTACGAGGTCCCCTTCGGCACCGACAGCGTTGACGTCGAGGTGGACAACACCACCGACCGTCAGGTCTACATGGGCGACGTCGACTTCTACGAGCTCGACTGCTTCCCCGCCGCGTGCGACGTCCGCATCAAGGTCGTCGGCGGCATGGACTACGACTGCAACACCATCCCCCTCGTCATGGGCTGGTACGACAAGAACGGCAACCTCGTCGAGTGCTTCACCGAGACGACCGAAGACGGCTTCGTCTTCATGGACGTCATCTCCGACGCCAACGGTCGCGTCCGCCTCGCCATCTCCGGCGAAGGCGACTGCAACTTCAACGGCATCCTTGACGAGCACGAGGGCGTGGTCGCCTCCAGCCGCAGCATCGAGACCCCCTGCGTCGAGCTCCCGTGGTACCACGGCGTCTCCGGCGTCTACGTCTTCTGCTGGCAGGTCATCAAGCACGATGGCAGCGAAGGCGGCGAAGAGGGCGGCGGCCAGGAGCTCGTCAGGCTCCAGAACGGCGACCTCAACCTCGACGGCGGCGTCGACGTGATCGACCTCGCCATCATGATCAACAACTGGGGCTGGACCGCCCCGTAACCGACACGTCCCAGACGTGATCTCAGATATCAAACGCCGCGGCGCCGAAAGGTTCCGCGGCGTTTTTCATATCCCCACACCGCCAGCGCCCGCTCTCGCACCGCCGCCTCCACACGCACGCGCTACGCGCGCACAAAACGGCGCCCCCGAAGAGAGGGCGCCGACGAGTGAACCGGGTTGATCGTTGGGGAAGGGTGTCCGCTTAGGCGCGACGCCGACGGGCCGCGACGCCGAAGAGCCCGACCGCCGCGAGGGCGCCGGACGCGGGCATCGGAACCACCGGGGTGTCGGGGACGTCGCCGCTAAAGGGACGCAGGTGGAACTCCTGCCCGTTCATCATCGCGGAGTCCGCGACGACGGTGCCCTCGATCACCGCCGAGAGGCGGATCATCGCTTCAGACGCGAGCACGGAGCCCTCCATCTGACGCATCACGTCGAGGGTGCCCGCGGCGTCCACGAAGTTCCAGACGATGTCGCGGGCGTGGGCCGCGAAGGAGTTCATCGTCGACATCACGTCGATGTCCGACTCCCCGCCGAGGACGTTGATCACGATCGACGACGCCCCGTCACGCTGGAGCACCAGCTCCTGGTAGCTCGAGAGGTCCGACGCGTTGATGTGAAAGACCGCGACGTCGGCGTTATCGAGCGCGTCAAAGCGGAGCTTGTTGCCCGGCTGAGCGGAGGTCGTCGAGTTCGCCGACAGCGCCGCGAAGGCGCCCGAGGCGGAGACCGCCTCGTTCCACACCGCCGTCACAAGAGCGCCGATGCCGGCGTCGCCCTGGACGATCGAGCCGCCGCCGTTGTTGTTGACGAAGCCCGTCGCGCTCCCGCCGATGCGGGCGTCGCCGGAGTTCAGGTTCAGGTTCCCGACGACGGTGCCGCCCACGCCCAGCGTCAGGTTGCTGGGGGACGAGCCGACGGAGCCAAAGATGTTGTTGCCAGAGACGTTGCCGCCCACAAGCGCCGCGCCCTCGACGTCGCCCACGGACGACAGGTCGTTGAGGATCACGGCGTTAAAGCCGGTCCACGTCGCGGCGGAGGCATCGGCGGACACGCAGGCAAGGCCCGCGAGAACGGGGAACAGATACAGCTTCACGGGGTTCTCTCCTCTTAGAGGAGAAACTGTACGGAACGCCGGCGCCGGAACCAATGCCCCGGCGCCGGAAAACGCATAAATGTTTGCCTAGAAGACCGATAACCGCCAAGGGACGACCAACGGACGAGAAGTGGCGATGGGCGGACTCGAACCGCCGACCTGAGGATCTGCATGATCGGGTGCTCGGGGATGCCGCCCGGTGAAGATCATCCCCGCCTCCTTCGAGGCGGTCGATGTAGGCTGGGGTCCACCTCGTAGCGGTGGCGGAAGCGCTCGCGGCGGCGGACCTTGGAGATCGCCGCCGTAGACAAGCGTGGGCGAGCGAGCCGGGCGTCAGGGCGACGTCCTGCCCGCCGAGGCGCATGGTGCCGCCGAGTTGTTCGATTTCTTTTTGCTCTGGGAGCTCGCCGATGACGGGGTCGGTGCAGCCGGGCTGGAACTCTGTGGAGTTGGCATCGGCGAGCCCGAGGACGTTGCGTGCGAACTCGATGACGGCGACCTGGAACCCGAGGCAGATGCCGAGGTAAGGCAGGCCTGACTCGCGGCAGAAGCGGGCGCAGGCGATCTTGCCCTCGACGCCGCGCGCTGCCGAAGCCGCCGGGCACGATCACCGCGTCGAGCCCTTCGAGTCGATTCGGCCGACGTTCGCGTCGGTGATGTCGGTCGTCTCGATCCAGTCGATCTCGACGTCGGCCGTGCCGAGGTGCGTCGCCGCAGTGCTCAGCGGCCTTGATCGATCGAGGCGTACGCGTCGCGCAGCGAGGCGTACTTGCCGGTGAGGCCGATGGTGATCGTCGCTTCTTCGGCGGCCCGATCGGCTCGGTGAAGTCGCTCCAGTCGCGGCGCGCGCGCGGTCCTCGTGCGCTCGCGTCGACGCGGCCGTGCAGGTTGAGGATCGAGAGCACCTCGCGGTCGAGCCCGGCCTCGCGCATCGCCTCGGGAATCGTGTAGATCGCACTCGCGGTCGTGCATGCTGAAGACGCGGCTCATCGGCACGTTGCTGAACATCGCGATCTTCTGCAGCACCGTGTCGTCGCCGGGTTTGTGGCGCGGCACGCGATGATGTGGGGCTGGACGCCGGCTTCCAGCAGCCGCTTGACGCCCAGCTGGGCCGCCTTGGATTTCTGCTCGCCCAGCGCCGGCGGCTGGATGATGTAGGTCAGCGCGACGAAGCACGTCGATGTCGGGGCCCTCTTCGAACGCGAGTTCGCGCAGGGCCTCGATGTAGAAGGCGTTCTCGTGGTCGCCGACCGTGCCGCCGACTTCGACGAACACGACGTCCGCCGGCTTCTTGCCATCGCCGTCATCGCCGAGCTCGCGGAGCCGGCGTTTCACCTCGCCGGTGACGTGCGGGATCATCTGGACATCGCGCCCGAGGTACCCGCCGTGGCGTTCTCGCGCTCGAGGATGTCGGAGTAGATCTGCCCGCTGGTGACGAAGTTCCGCCGGCTCAGGTTCTGGTCGAGCATCCGCTCGTAGGTGCCCAGGTCCATGTCGCACTCGGTGCCGTCGTCGAGCACGAACACCTCGCCGTGGCGGTAGGGGTTCAGCGTGCCCGAATCGATGTTCAGGTAGCCCTCCATCTTGATGGGGGCGACGACGAGGCCCTTGTCCTTCAGCAGCTTGGCGAGCGAGGATGAGAAGATCCCCTTGCCGAGGCCGGACATCACCGTGCATCTGGGGATGTAACACAACCCCTGCGTTCCGGTCTGAAGAACTACCGGACGTCTGTTCGCACTGAAAGGCTCTGACGCATGTCGACGCACCGATACCTGCCCGCCGTATCTCTTCCATCGGTTCTTGTTGCCCTCGCTGGGTTTGGGACATCTGCGCATGCTGGTGATGCCTGTCTCGACGCGTGGAGTTGGTACGGGATGCAGCACTCGGCGGAGGTGTTTGATTCGACCGACGGGAAAGATGCGCTGAACTACGCGCCGACCGGCGCGTCGATACCTTGAGCATATGAAGCTCGAGCTCGACATCCCGGACATGAATACGCCCCGCTGACGGCGACGGAGGACGCTGACCTTCGCGTCCCTCGGCCACGCCGGTGAGATGTGCTGACGCTCGACGCGGTGGAGTTCATCACTGGCGAGATCACCGGGATGGCGGGGGCGTCGAGGTGGCGGGGGTGAGCTACGACGGCGATGAGAAGCTCCAGATCCGCTTCGCCACGCCGATCGCCGCCGGGGCGAAGGGCCGGGGTGCGCATTGAGTACACCACTCGACGATCCGGTCGACGGCCTCTTCTGGACCCCCGAGTCCGAGGCGTGGGCCGGCCGCCCCGCCCAGATCCACACCCAGGGCCAGCCGGAGACGAACCGCCACTGGTTCGCGACGCACGACTTCCCCAACGAGCGGCTGACCACCGAGACTCATCGTGACGGTGCCCGAGGGCTTCCTGGTCAGCGCAACGGGCGGAAGGTCTCGAAGAGACCACCAACGGCGGGAGCACGACCTTCCACTGGCTGCAGGACAAGCCCCACGTCTCGTACCTCGTCAGCCTGGTCGTCGGGAAGTTCGATGTCGTGGACATCGGGACGAGCCGAGCTCCCGATGCCCGTCTATGTGCCGCCGGGGCTGGGCGGATGATGGTCGACCGGACCTACGGGCGGACCGCCGACATGGTCCGGGTGTTCGAGGAGCGCTTCGACGAGCCCTACCCGTGGGACCGCTACGCCCAGCTCGTCGTCTACAACTTCGGCGCCGGCGGCATGGAGAACACCTCCGCCACCACCATGTACGACACCGCCATCTGGTCCGAGCACGACATGCTCGACAACGACCTCGACGGGCTCATCGCCCACGAGCTCGGGCACCAGTGGTTCGGCGACCTCATCACCTGCAACCGCTGGGCCGACATCTGGCTCAACGAGGGCTTCGCCACCTACTCCGCCGCGCTCTGGTTCGAAGCCCGCGACGGCTACGACAACGGCTACCTCCGCTACGCGCTGGCGAACTTCGACCGCTTCAGCGGGAACGACCGCCTCGACCCCGATGACGAGCGCGCCGGGCTGCGCGACCCCATGGTGTCGCGTGCGTACCACCACCCGTGGGAGGTGTTCCGGCGCAAGGCCAACCCCTACCCCAAGGGCGCCAGCATCCTGCACATGCTGCGCATGAAGCTGGGCGACGACACGTTCTTCGCGGGGATCGCCGAGTACGTGGACCGCCACAAGGGCGGGACCGTCGAGACCGCCGACTTCCGGCGCGCCATGGAGGACGTCTCGGGCGTCTCCCTCGATCAGTTCTTCGAGCAGTGGGCCCACCGCCCCGGCGTGCCCGAGCTCGACATCACAGCGAGCTACGACCTCGAGGCCCAGGCGCTCCGCCTGCGCGTCGAGCAGACCCAGCGCATCGACGAGTTCGTCCCCGCGTTCGTCTTTGACCTCCCCGTGCACATCACCCGCGCCGACGGCGGGGTGCAGGAGGTCGTCGTCCACGTCAACGCGCGCACCCACGAGCAGAGCGTCCCGCTCCGCGACGAGCCCCGGATGGTCGTCGTGGACCCCGAGCTCCACGTCATGGCCCGCAAGGAGCTCGACCTCCCCCAGGCGTGGCTCGCCGAGCAGCTCCAGAACGGACCCACACTCCCCGCGCGCATCCTCGCCGCTCGCGCCATCAGCGACGCCAGCGAGACCGCCCACGCCGCGCTCCGCTCCGCGCTCTTTGACCCCGAGAACAACCACGCCCTCCGCGGCGCCGCCGCAGCAGCCCTCGCCGACATCGACGAGCTCCCGCCCGTCCTCACCATCGCGGGCGACCCGCGCGAGGAGCCACGCACCCGCGCCGCCGCCATCAACGCACTCTCCTCCGCAGACGCCCAAGACACCCAGACCCTCAACGCACTCCGCAAGCTCAGCATCGACGCCGCCGCGCCCTTCGGCGTGCGCGCCGCCGCGCTCCGCGCCCTCGGCAAGCTCGGCGGCCCCGGTGACATCACGCTCGTACAAACCGGGCTCAACGCCACAAGCCGCGACGACGTCGTCCGCCAGGCCGCGCTCCGCGCCCTGGGCGACCTCGACACCGCCGACGCCCTCGATCTCGCGCTCCCCTACGCCCAGGAAGGCTGGCTCAGCCGCACGCGCCCCGTCGCGATCGGCGTGATCGCCGACCTCGCCCACCACGACCGCGAACGCGCCTACGACGCGATCGAACCGCTGGTGACCGACAAGCGCGAGGCCCGCACCCGCACCGCCGCGATCAGCGCGCTGGTAAAGATCGAGGACGAACGCGGCGTCTCCCGCCTGCGCCAGCTCGCCCGCACGCACGACCACCCCGTGGACCGGGAGCGCTGCGGCGAAGCCGCCGACCGCCTCGCCGCCGCGCTCGCGAAAGACGACGACGCCGACACGCTCCGCGAACGCATCGAGGAACTCGAGCGCCGCCTCGAGCAGATCGAAGCCAAAGGGGATGAATGATCAGCGCCCGGTCGCCCGGGGCTGAGGCTCACTCGGGGGTGCGTCCCTCGTGCTCGGCCATCGATTCCCAGATGGGCTTCGAGCCGTCGAGCGCGATCTTGGGCTGGTTCGTCTCGATCTCGTCGGACTCTTCCAGCTCCCGCTCCTCCGCCTTGCGCTTGCGGTAGTCGCCTGAGATCAGCTCCTTGACCTCCGCACGCTTGCGGTCGCGGATGATCAGACGCACCGGCACCTCGGCAAAGGGCGTGCGCTCGGCGATCCGGTTCAGCAGGTACCGCTCGTACCCCTGACGGAAGAGCTCGGACTGGTTCACCACCATCACGATGGTCGGCGGGCTCACCGCGACCTGCGAGACGTAGTAGATCTTCGCGTGGCGCCCCAGCTTGCTGGAGGGACCGCGCTCGCTGAGCAGATCCGTCATCACGCGGTTGAGCTCGCCCGTCGAGACGCGCGTCTTCGCCTGCTCGTGCAGCTCGAACGCGACCTTCACGATGTCCGTCAGCCCGCGCCCCTCTTTGGCCGAGGCGAACACGATCGGCGCCCGTGTCAGCCCGAGCAGCTCTTTCTCGAGATACGTCTGGTAGTCCTCGCTCGTGACCGGGCGACCGTGGCGACCGATCTTCCCGTCCGCGAGGTCCCACTTGTTCACCACGATGACCGTGGGGGCGAACCGCTCCTGGAGTTCCTTGGAGAGGTTCTTGTCCACCTGCGAGAGGCGCTCGGTCGCGTCGATCATCAGGATCGCCACGTCGGCGCGGTCCACGCTGTTGAGCGCACGGTCGCGGGCGTACCACTCGATCCGGTCGGGGATGCTCTTCTTCTTGCGGAGCCCGGCCGTGTCGATCGCCACGCACACGCGCCCGTCGATCTCGAAGCGCACGTCCACCGCGTCGCGCGTCGTGCCCGCGATCTCCGAGACGATCACGCGGTCCTCGCCCGCCAGCGCGTTCACGAACGTGCTCTTGCCCGCGTTGCGCTTCCCGACGATCGCCAGGCGCATCTCCGGGAGGTCGTCCGGGTGCGTGTGACGGCTCACCTCGGGCGTCAGCGCGAAGAGCTCCTCGAGGAACACGCGACGACGGAACTTGTTCTTCGCCGAGATCAGGATCGGCTCGCCGAAACCCAGCGCCGCGGCTTCGTACGCGTGCGGCTCCCAGCTCTCGCCGTCCGTCTTGTTCGCCACCACCCGCACCGGGAGGTCGCCGAACTCCGACGCCTTCTGCCGCAGGATCTGCGCGAAGGTCTCGTCGAGCGCCGTCAGCCCGGACTGCGCGTCAACGACGAACAGCACCGCGTCGGCCGTGCGCACCGCGTGGTCGATCTGCATCTCGATCGGCGCCGAGAGCCGCGCGAGGTCCTCGCCGATCTCGTTGAACCGACCGCCCTCGGCCGTGTACACGCCGTAGCCGCCCGTGTCGATGATCTCGACGAGCTTCGGCTCCTCCGTCTTGAGGGGCCCGTAGAGCTCGACCACCGCCGCCACCCGGTCGCGCGTCACGCCCGGTGTGGAATCAACAATCGACACCCGCTCCTTGGCGAGCAGGTTCATCAGAGAGGACTTCCCGACGTTCGGGCGTCCGACGATCGCGATGCGGGGCATGGTCATAGCGTTGATTCTACGCGTAAAGGGAAAAAAGAAAGCGTCCCGCGACAGGCGAGATGCTTTTCACCCCAAGTTTCAGCACGTGAAGCACAAGAGGCGCCGCGCTCCGCCCCGGCTCCCTCGGGGAGAGGGCAGGGGCGAGGGCTCCCTCTCTCCCCTGCTCGCACCGCCGGATCCCTACACCCCCGCCTCCGCGAACTGCCCCTTCGCGAGGCTCTGGTAGAGCGGGCAGCGGGACAGGAGCTCCTCGTGTGTTCCGATATCCACGATGGAACCGCCGTCCATGACCACGATCCGGTCGGCCTTCACGACCGTCGCCAGGCGGTGGGCGACGATCAAACAGGTGCGCCCGCTGGAAAACTCCGCGAGCGCCTCGGTGATCGCCCGCTCGCTCTCGGCGTCGATCATGCTCGTCGCCTCGTCGAGGATCAGCACCGACGGGTCGCGAAGGATCGCCCGGGCGATGCTCAAACGCTGGCGCTGACCGCCCGAGAGCGACGATCCCCCCTCGCCCATCCGGCTCTCGAACCCCTCCGGCAGCCGCTCGATGAAGCTGGTCGCCCGGGCCCGCTCGGCCGCGGCGTGGACCGCCGCGTCGTCCACACCGGCGCGCCCCATCGCGATGTTGTCGCGCACCGAGCCCGAGAACAGGACCACGTCCTGCGTCACAACCCCGATCTGACGGCGCAGCGAGAGGACGTCGCCCTCGCTCACATCGACCCCGTCGAGGCGCACGCGCCCGGCGCTCGGCTCGAACAGCCTCGGCACGAGCGAGAGCAGCGTCGTCTTCCCGCAGCCGTTGGGGCCAACGAACGCGACGGTCTCCCCGAACGCGATCTCCAGGTCGATACCCGCCAGCGCGTCGTGGTCGGCGCCGGGGTAGCGGAACCGCACGCCCTCGAACGCGATCGACGACGCGTGGCGCGCTAGCGCGGGGAGGCGCTCGGCGCGGGGGTCGCGGGCGTCGGATTCCTCGGCCAGCACGCCGCTCAGGCGGGCCGCGGCCGCGTCGGCGGCCTGGAGCTCCTGCACCAGACGCGTCAGCGGCTTGAGCTGGGCCCCGGCGACGCCCAGCGCCACCAGCGTGCCCATGAACTGCCCGGGGGCGAGGTGCCCCTCGACGATGAGCTTGGTGGCCCCGATCGCGATCGCGCCGACGACGATGATCGAGACGATCTCGACGACCGGCGACGAGAGCGCCTTGGCCGTGCGCGCCCGCAGCTCCTGTCGCAGCGTCTCGCGGTTGTGGCGGGTGAAGCGTCCCAGCGCCGCGCGCTCGGCGTGGTACACCTTGATCACGCGCAGCCCGCCGAGCGTTTCGTTCGCGACGCCCATCAGCCCCGCCCGCGACTCCATCGCCCCGTGGGACGCCTTGCGGATGCGTTTGCCCAGCTTGCGGATCACGGTGTACAGCACCGGGCCCGCGATGAGCGACGTCAGCGCCAGGCGCCAGTCGATCACGAACGCCGCGGCGAACGCGATCACGCCGCGGGCGATCTGCGCCGCCGCCTTGCTCGTCACCGCGACCAGACCCGTCAGGATCACCTCGGTGTCCGAGAGCATCCGGCTCACGAGATCCGACGCCCGACCGCTCACCCGGAGCAGGGGCAGGTGCAGCGCGTGGCGGAAGACCTCGCGCCGGATGTCCGCGACGGTCGCGGCGGCGACGGTCAGCGAGAAGTACTGGTGCAGGAAGTTCGCGGTCGCGCCCACGAGCGACAGCAGGAACAGCCCGACGATGATCCACACCACCGAGTCAAAGGGCTCGTCGGGGAGGCGCTCGATCAGCCCCGAGGGGAGGGCGACCGGCGACTCGACGGCGAGCGTGCGCAGGGTCGATTGCTGATCGCCCAGGATGTTGTTGAGGATCGGGGGCAGGCTGAGCAGCCCCGCGCCGACGCCGCCGGCCGACACCACCGCCATCACGCCCGCGAGCGTGAGCTTGCCCTTGCGCCGTCCCATGCGGCGCGCGAATGTCCAGAACGGCGACATGGGGTCAGTATCCGCCCGTCTCAGCGCCCGGACAAGGCGGACTCGTAGAGCCCCGCCAGGTCCGACCAGAATGTGGGGTAGGTCTTGGAGACGCACCCCGGGTCGCGGATGAGCACGCCCGGTCGGCGGAGCCCGACGAGGGCCAGCGCCATCGCCATGCGGTGATCGTCGTAGGTGTCGAGCACGACGGGCCCGCCGGTGATCGGCGCGCCGCCGATGATCTCGAGCGACGACGGCGTCTCGGTGACTTTGACGCCCAGCTTCCCGAGTTCGGTCGAGGTCGCGCGGAGGCGGTCGCACTCTTTGTCGCGGAGGGTCCGCAGCCCGTTGATGGTGGTGACGCCCGTCGCGAACGCGGACGCGACGGCGAGGGTCATCGCGGCGTCGGGGGCCCAGTCCAGATCGAAGCGCGTGCCGCGGAAGGGCGCGTCGTCGGGAGGCGCCGTCACCGTGACGCTGTCGTCGGTGCGCGTCGCGTGCGCCCCGAGCACCATCAGCAGCTCGGGGAACCGACCGTCGGGCTGGAGGCTCATCGGCGGGAGCCCGCGCACGGTGCACGACGACCCGGGCGTGATCGCGGCGGCGGCCTGGAAGTACGTCGCGCCGCTCGCGTCGGGCTCGACGGGGTACCGGAACCCTCCGATCGCGCCGGGGGCGACAAAGATCTGGCGCATCGTCCCCGTCGCGTCCACCCGCGCGCCGGTGCGCCGCAGGAGCTCCATCGTCATGACGACGTAGGGCTTGGACGTGATCTCCCCCTCGAGCGTGAGCTCGATCCCCCGCTTGGTCCACGGGCCGATCATCAGCAGCGCCGAGATGAACTGGCTCGAGGCCTGCGTGTCGAGCGTCACGCGACCGCCCTCGAGCTGCTCCGCCCCGGGGTCGAGCTCGACGGGCGGGAAGCCGTACTCGGCGGGGAACCGCGCGGCGACGCGCATCGCGCGGAGCGACGAGACGAGACCGGCGATCGGGCGCTCGCGCATGCGCGCCGACCCGTCGATCCGCACACGCCCGTTCGCCAGCGCGGCCGCGGCCGTCAGGAACCGCACCGCGGTCCCGGCGTTCTCCAGGTACAGGTTGACCCCGCCGCGGGGGGTCCCGGCGACGCCCCGGATCGTCGCGTCGTCCCCGTCGATGCGCACCTCGGCGCCGAGCTGTTCGATCGCCTGGAGCATCACCCTGGCGTCCACGGCGTCGAGCAGCGGGCGCACCAGAACACTCTCACCGTGGGCGAGGGCCGCCATCACGAGCAGGCGGTTGGTGATGCTCTTGGAGGGCGGCGGGCGGAGTTCAAAGTTGAAGGGCCCGGGCAGCATCGGGACGGGCAGCGGGTCGGGGAGCTGGTCGAGGGGGCGACGGAGGACCTCAACGGCCTCCTCGGCCGCGGCCGCGTCGCCCCACTCAGGAGACGCCATCGTCGTCCGCGCCGCGCCGGAAGACCGCCACAACGTCCTCGACGGGCACCACGAAGAGGCGGTTGTCCCCCTCGAAGTCCACCGGGATCGCGTGCTTCGGGTTGAAGAGCACACGGTCGTACTGCTTGATGGGGTAGTCGTCGTCGTTGTCCACCTGGGCGGAGATGCTGACGACGCGCCCGGTCAGGGTGGGGATCTCGATCTTGTCGGGCAGGTGGATGCCGCCCTTGGTCTTCTTCTTGTCGTCGTCCTTGCGTACCAAGACACGGAGCCCGAGGGGCTCGACGGTCTCCAGCTTCGCGGATCTGGTGTCGCTCTTGGCCATTGCTCTCTATCGTAGCGGCCCCCGCGTACGGAGCCCCGATGGACCACCTGGCCGACCTCATCCGCGAGATCCCCGACTTCCCCAAGCCCGGGATTTCCTACAAAGACATCACCCCGCTCCTGGCCGACCCGGCGGGGCTGGCGCTCTCGGTGGAGCTGATGGTCAACCCGTTCCGCGGGCGTCGGGTCGATCTCGTCGCCGGCGCCGAGAGCCGCGGGTTCATCTTCGGGGCGGCGGTAGCGCAGGCCCTCTCGGCGGGGTTTGTCCCGATCCGCAAGCCCGGCAAGCTGCCCAGCATCACCCACGGGGTCGATTACGGGCTCGAGTACGGGAGCGACCGGGTGGAGATCCACCGCGACGCGATCGCGGCGGGGCAGCGGGTGCTGATGGTCGACGACCTGCTCGCGACGGGCGGGACGATGCGCGCGTGCTGCGAGCTCGTCGCGCGGCTCGACGCCGAGATCGTCGGGCAGACATTCTTGATCGAGCTGACGGAGCTGGGCGGACGGCAGCGGCTGGCGCCCCACGGCGACGTGCACGCGGTCCTGCGGTACTAGCCCGCGACGCCGCACCACGCGCGTTTGGCGTGGGTCAGGGCGACGTGGCGGAGGGCTTCCTTCTGCTCGTCGCTGAGCCCGAGGAAATCAACGCCGCACTCCCAGCGGAAGAAGCCGGTCCGGCGGACCCAGTGGCAGCGTCCGGCGATGGTCATGGTGCGCCCGGCGAGGACGGGGAACCCGATTTTTCGGATCTCGCCCGGGCGCCAGCGCGTCGCGCGGTAGAGGCGCATGCCGTTGACGCTCATGTCGATGATGCGCCCCTGCGAGCAGTTGAGCTGCTCGACCATGACGCGTCCGGCGTGACGGCGATCGGCGCCCGAGGACTGGGCGTTTCGCGCAAGCGCGTCGAGATTGTTTGACGAGGTTGTCATCGGGATCGTCCCCCGGCGGGGGCGCTAGGCGGCCTCCTGCGAAGAGCCCTTGATCCTGGCCTGACGTTCGAGCCGGTCCCAGTCGACTTCAGATGACGGGCCGGAGCCCCAGGCGCGCTTCGCGGCGCGGGTAGCGAGGCGGGTCAGCTCGAGGGTCTGGACGTCTGTCAGCCCCTCGAACTTCACTCCGACGACCTGACCGAAGAGCCCCTTGCGCTTCTCCCACGCGCAGCGGGCGCGGACGGCGACAGCGTTGTCGCCCCCGGAGAGCGCGAACTTCATCTCGCGCATCTCGCCGACGCGCCATCGCGTCCGTGCGACGAAGCGGGCGCCGGTGCAGCTGAGGTCGAGGACCTCGCCTGCCGAGCAGCGGATGGGATCGGTGAGGATGCGTCCGCCCCGACGACGGTTGTCGACCGAGTCATCGCCGCGGGTCAGGTTGTGGAGTGCGCGGAAGCGTCCCATTGCCGGTTCTATCGACGCCCCCGCGCCGGCGGGTGAGCGACGCCGCGCCGCCCCGGTTCAACACGTGTCGGATATGGCGTTTGTGACGCGCCGAGGTCCCAGAATCGCGCTCGATCGCTACATTGCCGCGATGAGCTTTGGACTCTCCCGTGGACGAGAACTCGACACCGACGGCGTTCGGATCGACCCCGCCGCCTTCCCGCCCCTGCCCGACGACCCCGTCCGGGACCCCGAGGGGGGCTGGGTGGACCCGCGCGCGTGGTTCGGCGAGCCCGGCAACCGCTTCGAGCTCGAGATCGGGACGGGCAAGGGGACGTTCATCCTCGAAGAGGGCGCGTCGCGACCGGACGTCAACTTCCTGGGCATCGAGTGGGCGCGGGAGTTCGGGGAGTACGCCGCCGATCGGGTGAAGCCGGCCGCGGGCTGCCCAACGTCCGGATGCTGATCACCGACGCGACGGAGTTCCTGCGCTGGCGCACGCCCTCGGGGATCGTGGACACGCTGCACCTCTACTTCAGCGACCCGTGGCCCAAGCCGCGCCATCACAAGCGCCGCGTGGTGCAGGACTCGTTCCTCGGGCAGGTCCACCGCGTGCTGGCTCCTGACGGCGAGCTGCGCATCGTGACCGACCACCTCGGCTACTGGGACTGGATGGAAGAGCACTTCGGCCGCTGGTGCGCCGCGGATCACGCGCCGCGCTTCGAGCGCGTCGCGTTCAGCGACGCCCACCGCCCGGCGGGCGCCGAGGGCGACGAGCTGACGGGCACGAACTTCGAGCGGAAGTACCGCGAAGAGGGGCGCGAGTTCAGGGCCGCGGTGCTGCGGAAGAGCTAACGAACGAGCGACCTTATTCGACGCCCGCGCCGCCCCCGCCCTTGCGCGGGTCGCCCGCGGCCTCGTAGCCGCCCTCGACGCGCTTGATGAGCTGAACGGCGCCGACGTGTTCCATGCGCCGGAGCGAGTGCCCGATGCCGGTGAGGTCGAAGCGCATCCGCTCGTTGCGCTTGTTCGTCTTCATCCACTTCTGGAGCGCGACGACGTCGTCGGGGTCCATCTGCCCGCCGAGGTCCCACTCGGGCTCCATGTAGAGGGCCAGGGGCCAGAGCTGGTCGTGGACGCGCGGGCTGGTCACGGCGTCTTCGGCGCTCATGTCGAACGTGACGGCGTTGAGGATCGCCTGCACCGTCGCGGTGATGATGCGCGGGCCGCCGGACGCGCCGACGATGAGCTCGACCTCGCCCTCGGGCGTGAAGACGATGGTGGGCGACATGCTCGAGACGGGACGCTTGCCGGCGGCGGGGGCGTTCGCCTCGCTCTGCTTGAGGTTGAAGGCGTTGGGGCGCCCGCGGCGGGCGGTGAAGTCGTCCATCTGGTTGTTGAGGACGAAGCCGGAGACATCGACGAGCGAGCCGAAGGAGGTGTTGATCGTCAGCGTGCAGGCGACCGCGGCGCCGCTGGCGTCGATGACGCTCAGGTGGCTGGTGCCGGCGTCGTCGGGGAAGGGCTCGGCCTCGGCGCCGGGGCGACCGTACTCGTTGGGCTTGCGGGTCTGGGCCGTAAAGATGCGCGAGGCGAGGGTGTCGAGGTACTCGCTCTCGAGGAGGCCCTGCCAGGGGACGTCCGCGAAGTCGGCGTCGCCCAGGTACGCGTTGCGGTCGGCGAAGGCGTGCTTGAACGCCTCGGCGAGCGCGTGCATCCACGGGACCGTGTTGTGCTCGAACTCGCCGAGCGTGGTGTCGTTGTCGCGCGCGTAGCGCTCGAGGATCCCGAGGATCTCCAGCGTCGCGACGCCGCCAGAAGAGGGCGGGGGCATGACCACGACCTCGCGCCCGGCGAACGACCCGACGATGGGGGCGCGGTCGACCGGGCGGTAGGAGCGGAGGTCTTCGAGGGTCAGCTCGCCGCCGGCCGCGGCGATCGCCGCGACGATCGCGTCTGCGGTCTCGCCCTCGTAGAAGGCAGAGGGCCCGTCTTGGGCGATCCGGGTCAGGAGCGCGCCCTGCTCGGGGTTGGTCAGCAGGGCGCCCTCTTCGAGCTCGCCCTTGGCCATGAGGGTGTCCCAGACGTACGCGTACGCCTCCTGCTTCTCTTTCGAGAGGCGGAAGGTGCGCCGGAGCTCGCCGACGGTGCGCACGTAGTCGGCGCTGGCGGGGAACCCGTCGGTGGCGGCGCGGATGGCGGGGGCGAGGACGCTGGCGCGGTCGAGGGCGCCGAAGCGCTCGTGCGCCGAGAGCAGGCCCGCGACCATGGACGGGACGGCGACTGCTTTTCCGCCGAAGCGGGAGGCCTCGGCCCCCTGCCCCTCGAAGTAGTCGGGCGTGACGGCGGCGGGGGCGGTCTCACGGAAATCGATCGCCAGTCGCAGGGCGTCGCCCGGCGCGTCGGTGCGGGGGTCGTCGGGGAGGTGCAGGACCATGAACCCGCCGCCGCCGATACCGCAGGCGTAGGGTTCGACCACGGAGAGGACGAACGCGGAGGCGACGGCGGCGTCAACGGCGTTCCCGCCCGCGCGGAGGATCTCGGCCCCGGCCTCGGCGGCGAGGGGGTGGTCGGAGGCCACGGCGCCGCCGGTGTAGACCGCGGCGCGCGCGCCGGGAACGAAGAGGAGCGTCGCGCTTACCAGCACGGAGAGGATGAGTCGCATCGGTTCTGCCCTTTCGTGGGTGGGCGCATGGTAGCCCGGAACGCTTTGGACCCGCACGCCGTCGCCCACTAGTCTTCCCGGACCGACGCGCCCGCTCGAGAGGAGTTCCCGTGTATCTCATCGCCGCCGCTCTCACCGCTGTTCTTTCGCTGGGAGCGGAGCCCGACGCGCTCTGCTTACCGGACCACCTCGACGATCACCGCGCGTACGAGCAGCGCGTGCTCGACGGGGTGTCGCCCGAACGCCTGCGCGAGCTGCACGGGGCGCTCGCGGCCGAGCCGCACCGCGCGGGGACCGCGGGGGACCGGCGCGTGATCGGGATGATCGCCGACCACTTCGAGGGACTCGGTCTGGACGTCGAGGTGCACGAGTTCGAGGCGTACCTCGCCGAGCCGGTGTCGGCGCACCTGGAGCTGGTCGCGCCGGTGCGCCGCTCGCTGGCGGTGAAGGAGGCCGCGGTCGAGGGCGACCCGTACGCCGGTCGCGACGGGCTGAGCGCCGGGTGGAACGCGTACTCGGGCACGGGTGACGTGACGGCGCCGGTGGTGTACGTGAACCGCGGAACGCTCGCGGACTTCGAGACGCTGCGCGAGATGGGCGTGAGCCTGCGCGGGAAGATCGCGATCGCGCGCTACGGCGGGAACTTCCGCGGCTACAAGGCGAAGTTCGCCCAGGAGGCGGGCGCTGTCGGGCTGATTATCTACACCGACCCGGCGGACTCCGGGTACGCGCGGGGCCCGATGTGGCCCGAGGGCGGGTGGGCGAATGAGACGGCGATCCAGCGCGGCTCGATCCTGACGCTCGAGTACCCGGGCGACCCGCTGACGCCGGGGTGGGAGGCGGCGGCGGACGCCGATCGTCTCGACCCGCGCGAGGTGGAGCTGCCGCGGATCCCGGTGCAGCCGATCGGATGGGGCGCGGCGCAGGAGATCCTGTCGCGCCTCGACGGGGCCGGGGTGCCCGATGAATCGTGGCAGGGCGCGCTGCCCTTCCCGTACCGGGTGAGCGGCGACGGCGTGCGGGTGCGTCTGAGCGTGATGCAGTCGCGGAAGCTGGTGCGCACGGCGAATGTCATCGGCACGCTGCGGGGTTCAGAGGAGCCCGGCCAGACGGTCTACATCGGCGCGCACCACGACGCGTGGGAGTACGGCGCCCACGACCCGCTGTCGGGGACGATCTGCGTGCTCGAAGCGGCACGGGTGTTCGCGGAACTCGCGGAAGCGGGGCGTCGTCCGGCGCGCTCGATCGCGTTCGCGGCGTGGGGCGCGGAGGAGTACGGCATCATCGGCTCGACCGAGTGGGTCGAGGGGAACGAGGACGCGCTGATGCGCGGGGCGATCGCGTACTTCAACCTCGACGCGTCGGCCGGCGGCGTGCGTTTGGGCGCGGCGGCGTCGCCCTCGCTCAAGCCGCTGATCGCGAGCGCCGCGGGGATGATCGACTCGCCAGCGGCGCCCGGGAAGACGGCGCTCGACGAGTGGGCCGGGCGGTCGAAGACGTCGGCGGGCGAACTCCCGCCTATCGGCAACCTCGGGGGCGGGTCCGATCACATCGCGTTCTACACGCGGATGGGTGTGCCCTCGGCGGGCATCGGCGGGGGCGGCGCGCCGGGGACGGCGTACCACAGTCTCTACGACCACCTCGCGTGGTACCGCAGCACGGTGGGCGAGGACTACGCCTCGGCGGCGCTGGTCACACGGGCCACGGCGCTGTGCGCGGCTCGTCTGGCGGACGCCTCGCTCCTGGCGTTCGATCTCCCGCAGTACGCGACCGACACGCTCCGCCACGCCGAGGCGCTCGAGTCGCGCGCGCAGGACCTGGGGGTTTCGCTTGATCTCGGGCCGCTGCGCGACGCGGCCGAGGCGTTCGGCGACACGGCGGGGCGGACGCAGCGGGCGATCCGCCGGGACGTCGGGAGCGGTCGTCTCGACGGCGCGGCGCTCACGAGCGTCAACGCGCTGCTGCTCTCGTTCGAGCGGCTCTGGCTGGCGCCGGAGGGGCTGAGCGGTCGCCCGTGGTTCCGGAACCTTTTCGCGTCGTCTGATCCGACGAGCGGGTACGCCGCGTGGATGCTGCCGGAGATCCGGCGGGCGGTCGAGGCGCGCGACAGCGGGGCGGCGAGGCTCGCCGCGGAGCGCACCGCGACGGCGCTGCGGGTGATGACCGACGCGCTCAAGAGCATGCGTGTGATGGCCCCGGCGGACGAATAACGAGTTTTCTCTCGACGCGGCCCGTCTGATCGTTCATGATCGGTGTGGGAGAGTGGCGCATGAAGATTGTTCTGTTCACGTTGGCGCTGGCCTCGGGCGCCTCGGCGCAGTCGCTCACGCCCGAGCGTGTGCTGGTGCTCTACAACTCCCAGAACGCCGAGTCGCTCGCGGTGCGCAACGCGTACGTCGCGGCGCGGCCGGGGGTGCTGGAGTTTGACCTCGATCACCCGAATCTCGGTCCGGGTGCGCTGACGCGCGGGCAGTACCGCTCTCGGGTGCGCGACCCGCTGCGGTCGCACCTCCAGACGGTCGTGGGTGGGACGGCGCTCGCGGAGACGGTCATCGCGATCGCCACGACGCGGGGCTTGCCGGCGCGCATCAACGGGAACGACGAGTTCACTCTTGCGAGCGAGCGGGCGAGCCTGGAGTCGGAGCTGTCGGTGTTGTTCCAGGACCTTGACGCCGCGGGGTCGGGGTCGCTGCCGTTCCAGTACTCGGGGATGCTGGACAACCCGTACCACTTCATGACTAACGCGCCGATCGCGTCGTTCTCCCGGTCGAACATCCAGACCGCGGCGCCCTTCTCGCGGATCAACCTTGGCCCGGGGCAGGACGCGTGGTCGTCGAGCTCGCTGACCCCGGGGGATCTCTACCTGGTGTGCCGGCTCGACGCGGGCGCGGGGGCGAGCACCACGGCGCTCGAGGAGACGCTCGCGCTGATCGAGCGTTCGAGCGACCCCGCTCAGATGCACGTCTCGCTCGCGTGCGTGCAGGCGCTGCTCGATGAGTTTCCCGCGGGGAACGACCAGCTCGACGACGACGGGGCGTCGCCGCTCTTCCCGTCCAACCAGGACTTCGAGCAGGCGCGGTCGGTGCTGCTCGGGATGGGCGTGACCACGACGCACGACGAGACCACGAACTTCATCACCGGCCCGGAGCTCTCGGGGACGCAGCCGCTGCTCGTGCTGGGGACGTACGGCGAGAACCACGACCTCGACGGCGCGGGCGACAACCCGCCCGGGCAAGGCACGTACCTGACGACGTACACCCCCCACCCGGCGGGCGTCGTGGTGACGTACGAGTCGTTTAGCGGCAACTGCCTCATCGACGGGACGCAGCGTCAGAACCAGGCGTGCGCGACGGACTGGATCGTGGGCGGCGGGTCGTTCGCGATCCCCACGGTCGCTGAGCCTTTCACGCTGGCGGTCGCGGACCTCGAGGCGTTCGTGCCCAACATGTACATCCACGGGATGACGTTCGCGGAGTCGGCGTACGCGTCGATGCCCGCGATCAGCTGGACGAACGTCCCGGTGGGCGATCCGCTCGCGCGGGTGAGCGTCGGGTCGTCGTCGCCGGCGGACCTGAGCGGGGACGGCGCGGTGGACTCGACGGATCTCGCGATCCTGCTCGCGGCGTGGGACACCCCCGGCGCGGACTTCAACGGGGATGGGAACACGGACTCGTCGGACCTCGCGGTGCTTCTGGCGGCGTGGGGGACGACGGGCGGGTGCCCCTGAGCAGGTTGCGCGTTAGCCGCCCGCGCCCAGCAGCGAGCCCACCCCGGGGATGTCGGGAAGGCCCAGCTCCTCGGCGAGCTTCCCCATCTCGTGCTGGAGCACGACGCGCGCCTTGGCGCTGGCGTCGTTGACGGCTTCTTTGACGAGTTCCTGCCCGAGCATGCGGCTCTCGTCGCTCGCGCCCATGCCGGTGGCGAGGGCGGGGTCGAACTCGACGGACTCGACGCTCATCTTGCCGGACATGACGACGCGGACGGCGCCCCCGCCGCTCTCACCGACGACGCGGACGCGCTCGAGCGTTTCCTGGACGCGCTCCTGGATCTCGGCGAGGCGTTCCTTGTCGCGCAGGAGGCTGGCGACCGCGCCCATCGCTTTCATCTGATCAAACATGGTCGGTTCCTTCTACGCGTTCGACGCGCACGATGCGGGCGCCGAAGAGGTCCTTGGCTTCCTGCACGAGCGGGTGCTCGATGGCTTTGCGGTCCGACTCGCTGAGCGAGCCCTCGTCCACGCTCTGGCCCTTGGGGGCCTCGACGAGCACCTCGACGGCGGCGCCGACGGCTTGTTTGAAGAGCTCGCCGAGGCGTTCGGAGGCGCTGGCGGCGGCGCGGTAGTCCTTGGGGTCCTGCACCGCGACGACGGCGCGGGTCTCGTCGACGGACTTGAGTGTGAGCCACCCGGTGATGGTGCGGTCGCGCCGGCTTTGCCCGGCGAGCTCGCGCACGCGTCCCCAGACCTCGCTGATGCCGGCGCTAGTCGAGACCGGGGCCAGCGTCGTCGGCGCGGGCGGCGTCTCGGCGCGGGGGGGCGACGGGGCTTGTGTTGGGGCGGCCGCTGGAGCGGGGTCCTGAGCGGGCGCGGGGGCGCGGGGGCGCGCGGCGCGGGGCGTGGCGGGGCGGCGGGGGTCGCGGCGCCCGCCGTCAGGCTTTTTTTGCTGGTGGGGCCCCGGAAAGCAGCGCGGCGGCGTCGGCGAGGTGCTCGGTGAGCGCGAGGCGGACGATCAGCGCGTCGAGGAGCGCCCGCTGGGACGCGGCGGAGCGCAGGCGCTGCGACACGCTCTCGCAGAGGGCGATCATGTGAACGAGCGCCCCGATGTTCGAGCGTTTGGCGAGCTGCCAGAGCGTGGCGCGGGCCTCGTCGGAGAGCTCGACGATCTGGGTCTTCTCGCCGCAGGCGGCGAGGGCCATCACGTCACGGAGCGTTTCGACGAGCGTGACGATGAGCTGCTCGGGGGCAACGCCCCGGGAGAGGAGCTCGTCGGTCTTCTCGAGAGCGGTCCCGGCGTCGGCGCTGAAGGCGGCGTCGAGAAGCTCGATGACCACGTCGCGCGGCGGGAGGCCCAGGAGTTCTTCGAGGAGTTCGAGCGTGATCGTTTCGCCCGGGGCGCCCGCGGCCATGACGCGGTCGAGGAGGGAGAGGGCGTCGCGCATGGAGCCGGCGCCCATGCGCGCGACGGCGTGGACGAGCTCGGGCTCGCCGTCCATCGACTCCTGCTCGATGACGGAGCGCAGGTGCGCGGCGATCGCGTCGGTGGAGATGTTGCGGAAGTCGAAGCGCTGGCAGCGCGACTGGATCGTCGCGGGCACCTTGTGCGGCTCGGTGGTGCACAGGATGAACTTCACGTGGTCGGGCGGCTCCTCCATCGTTTTGAGGAGGGCGTTGAACGCCTCGCGCGTGAGCATGTGGACTTCGTCGATGATGTAGATCTTGAAGCCGCCGCGCATCGGGCGGTACGCGCTGCCCGCGATGAGGTCGCGTGCTTCGTCGACGCCGCGGTTGCTGGCGGCGTCGATCTCGATGACGTCGGTGTCGCGCCCGGCCATGATCGCGTCGGCGACGTCGGAGGGCTCGTCGCCCGGCGCGTTGAGGGCCTTGGCGAGGATGCGGGCCATGGAGGTCTTGCCGACGCCGCGGGTGCCCACGAAGAGGTACGCGTGGGCGACGCGCCCGATCTCGATGGCCTTCTCGAGCGTCCGCGCGACGGCCTCCTGCCCGACGACCTGGTCGAAGGAGCGGGAGCGGTATCGGCGTGCGAGGACGGTGTAGGACATCGGGGGCGAGTGTACCGGGTCAGGGGGCGGCGTCGGGGGCGGGCGCGTGACGCCCGAGGACATCCGCGGTGCGGGACAGCGGTTCCGCACCGGCGCCGGCGTTGTCGAGGGGTCCGACGCGCACGGACGCCGTCGGATCGGCGTGGGCGGGATTCAAAAAGGGGAGGAGCGCGATCACGTCGGGGAAGGCCCTGAGCATGGAGGGGCTCATCGGGGGTTCGCGCTGCGGGGTTGACGACCAGGACACCGCCGGCGCCGGACAACGACCGCTTATGGCTGCTGCGATCAAGCTCTGACCAGGTTCACGGGCCGCCCTCGCAGCGGGCCCGGTCGTCAACCTCACAGCGCGAACGCGGATCGTACCCGCGCCGCCCCCGCGCGTACACTACCCGGATGGCTGAAACCGACCATTCCCCCGCCTCCCCGAACACGCTGACGGGGTTCGAGCAGGACCGGCGCGCTCGCCAGACGCTCATCCGCGTCCTGCGGGTGATGGTGCTGCTGCTCATGGGCGCCGTCACGCTGCTGACGGTCCTGCAGATCGGCGAGGACCCGGACGCCTCCACACGCGTCGCGAAGAACTGGGAGACCGCCCTGCTCATCGCGATCGGGCTCGCGGCGGGCGTGATCGCGGTCGATGTCTTCACGCCCGTGAAGAAGATCTCGACCATCGGCGGGGTGTTCCTCGGGTTGCTGGCGGGGATCCTCGGGGCGGTCGCGGTCGGGTTCGTGATCGAGCTGATCGTCGAGACGTACGACCTGGAGTCGACGCGTCTGATCGGCGGGGCGAAGGTGCTGGTGGGCATCGCGCTGTGTTATCTGGGCGTGACGGTGGTGCTCCAGACGCAGGACGATTTCCGACTCCTCATCCCGTATGTCGAGTTCGCCAAGCAGATCCGCGGCGTGCGCCCGGTGGTGGTGGACACGTCGGCGCTGATCGACGGGCGAATCGAGGAGATCGCCCAGACGGGCTTCCTGCTGGCGCCGATCATCATTCCCCGGTTCGTCATCGGGGAGTTGCAGACGCTGTCGGATTCCGGTGACAAGCTCAAGCGGTCCCGCGGGCGGCGCGGGCTGGAGATGGTCACGCTCCTTCAGCGCAACCCCCGTCTGGACCTGACGATCGAGGACACGGCCGTCGCGGGGATGAACGTGGACGCGATGATCGTCGAGCACGCCCGGGAGATCGGCGCGTCGGTGCTCACCACAGATACAGGCCTGGCCCGCGTGGCGGCGATCCAGGGGGTGAGCGCCCTGAACCTCAACGACCTCGCCGCGGCCCTGCGCCCGAACGTGCTGCCGGGCGAGACGCTGCACATCGAGCTGGTGCGCAAGGGCGAGCAGGCGGGGCAGGCGGTGGGGTACCTCGACGACGGGACGATGGTCGTCGCAGAGAACGCGATCGCGTTGATCGGCACGCGCGTGGCGCTGACGGTGACGAGCTCGCTGCAGACGACCGCGGGGCGGATGATCTTCGGGCGCCCGGAAGGACAGACGGCGGTTTCGGAAGAACCGATCGCGGGCGAACCGGTCGCCGAGGCCCTCGACGGCGACGCCCCCTCCGCCGACGCCGGCCCCGGCTTCGGACGCCCCGACGGGCCCGTCGCGCCGGGCGGACCCGCGCCGATCGGCCCGGCGCAACCCGCGCCGCGGGTGACGCGGTAAGGTGTCGCCGATGCTCACGCCCGGAACGCACGCACGCACGCTCGTCCGACTGCTCGCGCTGGCGATCACGCTCGTCGCGAGCCACGCCGCGACGGCGCAGTCCACGTACCGCCTCGACGAGACGGGCGAGTGGGTCGAGACCCCCGCGCCGGCCGAGAGCCCCGACGCCGCGACGATGAGCGAGACGCGCCGCCTGATCGCCGAGGGGCGCGCCGGGCTGGCGTACGACATCGTCCACGACTGGATCGAGCGTCACGACGACCGGATGCTTCCCGAGTCCGCGACCGCGTACCGCCTGCGCGCCGACGCGCTGGTCGCGCTGGGCAAGGAATTCAAGGCGCTCTACGACTACGAGCGCGTCGCGCGGGGGTTCCCGCACAGCGAAGAGTTCCCCATCGCCGTCGAGCGGGAGTTTGACATCGCGATGCGCTACCTCGAGGGGCTGCGGGTCAAGATCCTCGGGCTGCGCATCGAGGACGCGACGGACATCGGGATCGAGCTGCTGCTGCGCACGCACGAGCGGATGCCCGGCAGCGAGCTGGGCGAGCGGGCTGCGATCGCCGTCGCCGACCACTACTACGAGATCCGCGAGATGCGCTGGGCCGTGGACGCGTACGACGCCTACCTCGCGAGCTACCCGCAGGGGCCCAACCGCGAGCGGGCGCTGAAGCGCCGTGTCATCGGCAACCTCGCCCGCTACCGCGGCGCCCAGTACGACGCGACGAGCCTGCTCGACGCCCGGCGACAGATCTCCCAGCTCCAGCGCGAGCTCCCGCTCGAGGCCGAGCGTCTCGAGCTCGACGAGCGGATGGTCAAGATGATCGACGCGGCGCTCGCCGCGCAGACCCTCGAGGCCGCGCGCTGGCGCCTGAAGCGGAACGAGCCGCACGCCGCGCGGTTCCTGCTCGTGCGTCTCATCGAGCAGCGCCCGGGGACCGACGCCGCCGACGAGGCCGCGCGTGTGCTGCTGGAGCGCGGGTGGGCGGAACCGAGCGTGATCGAGTCCATCGCGCCCGCGATAAACGAATCGAGCAACGGATGATCCGCGCCGCCCTCGCCTGCCTGCTGCTCGCGTTGCCTCTTGCGGGCGGGTGCTCTTCCGACCCGGCGTCCGGCTACGCCAACGTGTCGCCGCACCGGTCGGACGTCTCGTCGGTCTCGGTCCCGATCTTCAACAACCTGACGCACCACCACGGCGCCGAGACGCTGCTGACGCAGGCGCTGATGCGCCGCGTGCAGCGGCAGACCCCGTGGGCGCTCCTGCCGGGCGCCCAGGCGGACTCCACGCTGACCGGTTCGATCGTGGCGATCGAGCTGGAGCGGCTGGGTCAGGACCGGGTGACGGGGCTGGGCAACGAGATGGCCGTGGACATCGCGGTGGACTTCCGCTGGGTGGATAACCGCAGCGGGGAGCCGATCGTGGCGCGGCGCAATTTTCGCGGGTCGGCGACGTTCGTGCCCGCCCAGGGCGTGCGTGAGCCCATCGAAACCGGTCTCCAGGGCGCTGTCGAGTCGCTCGCGGAGGCCATCATCGCCGAACTGCGTACAGACTGGTAAGACCGCGGCGTCTATGATCCGACGAAGACCACGCGCGCGTCGCGTGTTCCGATGCGCACAGGCCCTTACTCAGAGAGTCCCCCCGACCCATGCCTAGCGGACCCGACAAGGACAAGCAGCCCCCCCGTCAGCAGGGCCCCGGCGACCAGCCGCCGACGCCCCCGCAGCCCAAGCTCGGCCGCGGGTTCTTCGGGTGGATGCTGGTCCTGATGATCCTCGCGATGCTCGCGATGGTGTTCCACCAGAGCATGAACGCGGGCGTGCGCCTCGAGAACTGGGCGGACTTCGAGAACCGCTACAACGAGGGCTCGCTGCTCCGCGACACCGTCGAGCTGCGCCCCGACCGCATCGTCGCGCAGACGCTGCCCGAGACGCCCGACGCCGAGCCCGGCGCCGTCTACCTGCCCGTCTCCGCGGACGCGAAGAAGGTGCGCATCGAGCAGCTCGGCGAGCTGACGAGCGACACGTGGATCGACAACTCGGTGATCCCGTGGTGGCAGATCCTGCTGTTTAACCCGCTGACCTTCATGGTCATCCTCATCGTCGTCTTCTGGATGCTCATCGCCCGCGGGCTGCGCAGCGCCGGGGGCGGGGGCGGGATGCTCGGCTCCTTCGGGCGCTCCAAGCACCGCGTGTTCATGAAGGAACAGACCGGCGTCACCTTCGACAACGTCGCGGGCGTGAACGAGGCCAAGGAAGAGGTGGGCGAGCTCATCCAGTTCCTGCGTTCGCCCAAGAAGTTCACCCGCCTCGGCGGGCGCATCCCGCGCGGCGTGCTCCTCGTGGGCCCCCCCGGCACGGGCAAGACGCTGCTCGCCAAGGCCATCGCGGGCGAGGCGGACGTGCCCTTCTTCTCCATCTCCGGCTCGGACTTCGTCGAGATGTTTGTCGGCGTGGGCGCCTCGCGCGTGCGCGACCTCTTCAAGCAGGCGAAGGAAAGCTCCCCCTGCATCATCTTCCTCGATGAGATCGACGCCGTCGGTCGTCGGCGCGGCGGGGGCTTCTCCTCCGGCGGGCACGACGAGCGCGAGCAGACCCTCAACGCGATCCTCGTCGAGATGGACGGCTTCGGCACCGAGGACGGCATCATCGTCATCGCCGCCACCAACCGCGTGGACGTCCTCGACCCCGCGCTCACCCGCCCCGGTCGCTTCGACCGCCAGGTCACGGTCCCCCTCCCGGACGTCAAGGGGCGCCTCGCGATCCTCACGGTCCACGCCGAGAAGGTGAAGATGGGCCCCGACATCGATCTCGAGAAGATCGCGCGCGGCACGCCCATGTTCTCCGGCGCCGACCTCGCGGCGATCATCAACGAGGCCGCGATCGCCGCGACGATGCAGGACAAGGACTTCATCGAGCACGAGGACCTCGAAGAGGCCCGCGACAAGGTCCGCTTCGGGCGCGCCCGCAAGAGCCGCACCATCGAAGAGGACGAGCGCGTCGCCACCAGCTACCACGAGGCCGGGCACGCCGTTCTCCAGGTGATGACCCCCGGCGCCGACCCGCTGCACAAGGTCACCATCATCCCGCGCGGCGACTACGGCGGCGCCTCTATGTCGCTGCCCGAAAAAGACCGCTACGGCTACGGGCTCAAGTGGCTCCGCGCGTCGATGATCGTCGCGTGCGGCGGGCGCATCGCCGAGCAGATGAAGACCACCGACATCTCCAGCGGCGCCTCCGCTGACATCGCGCAGGTCACGAAGATCGCGCGGCACATGATCCTCCAGTGGGGCATGTCCGACCGCCTCGGCTTCGTGCGCTACGCGTCCGAGGACGAGGGCGAGGCGATGATCCCCGACAAGGATTACTCGCCCGAGACGGCGCACGTGATCGATCAGGAGGTCCGTCGCTTCGTTGACGAGGCGTACGACGCCGCGGAGAAGACGCTGCGCGAAAACTGGCAGAAAGTCGAAGCCGTCGCCGACGCGCTCCTGCGCTACGAGACGCTCACGGCCGACGAGGTGAAGACGCTCATCGAAGGCAACCGCCTCGACAAGCCCTCCGTCAGTGAGCTCCTCGCCGCCGAGGCCGCCAAGCCCGTGCCCCCCGTCGCCAAGGCGCGCCCCGAGACCGACGACGACATGCCCGACGCGATGCCCAGCCCGGCGTGATCCTCCGCCCCTCTCCCTCCGGGAGTGGGCTGGGGTGAGGGCAGCAGCACAACGCACAGCGCGCAGCGAACAACCGCGGGATATCAATCCCGCGGCTTTGTTCTGTTTCGTATTCAACCGCGCTTACGCGCCCGCGAACTCCGCGAGCTGTTCAACCGCCCGGTCGATCCGCGCGAGCACCGTCTCCTTGCCCAGCGCCGCGAGCGTCGCGTCGATGGGCGGGCTCACGCTCGTGCCGGTGCACGCGATCCGCAGCGGCTGCGCCACGACGCCCATCCCCAGCTCCCGCGCCTCGGCGAACGCCTCGACCGCCGACTGGATCGCCCCGGGTTCCCACGCGTCCACCGCCGCGAGCGTCTCGCGCAGCTCCGCCAGCACGCGCAGCCCCTGCCCGTCGTTCTTGGCGATGAACTTCTTCACGGCCTTCTCGTCGTACGCGATGTCGCCGGTCTCGAGCAGCAGGAACGCGCAGAAGCCCAGCGCGTCGAGGAACGTCTTGCTCCGCGGCTGGTTCGCCTGCGCCATCAGCGCGAACTGCTCGTCGCTCAGCTTCGCCAGCAGCTCGCGCGCTTCTGTTTCGCACCACGCGCGCCAGCGCGTCGCGAACTCCGCGGGCGCCATCTGCGTGATTGAATCGGTGTTGAACGCCAGCAGCTTCTTGCGGTCGAACCGCGCCGCGGTTTTGACGATCCGCGGCAGGTCGAACTTCTCCTTGAGAAACTCGTTGTCGAACTTCTCGAGGTCGTTGCCCGGCGACCACCCCAGCAGCGAGAGGAAGTTGCACAGCGTCTCGGGCAGGTAGCCGGCGCGACGAAAATCATCCACGTTGATCTCTGGCAGTTGCAACCCAAGCTGCGCCGCGAGCGCTTCGAGCGCGTCCGTCGGGAGCTGGCTCTTGGAATCCTTCAACCACTTCGCGAGTTCGTCGTCGCTCACGCCCGCGACGGGCGATGTTTCCAGCCCGGCCTGCTTCGCCGCGTGGCGCGCCGCCTTGTCCTTGTCCCGTTTGCTCATCTTCGAGCCCTCGGGGTTCATGATCAGCGGCAGGTGCGCGAAGCTCGGCACGCGGAAGCCCAGCGCCCGCTGGAGCGCCACGTGCTTGGGCGTGTTGATCAGGTGCTCCTGCCCGCGGATGACGTGCGTCACGCCCATCAGCTCGTCGTCCACGACCACCGCGAAGTGGTACGTCGGGAAGCCGTCGGCCTTGCGGATGACGAGGTCGTCCATGTCCTCGGGCGCGATCGTCACCTCGCCCAGCACCTCGTCCACCACTGTGATCGACTCGTCGGGCATCTTGAACCGCACCACGCAGCGCTCGCCGCTCGCGGCTCGCGCCAGACGCTCCTCCTTGGGGATGTGCAGCGCCGCGCGGTCGTAGCGGAACGCCTTCTTCTCCGCCCGGGCCGCGGCACGCTTGGCGTCGAGCTCCTCGGGCGTCTCGAACGCGTGGTACGCCTTCTCCTCGTCGATCAGGCGCTGGAGGTGGTCGGTGTAGATCTCCAGGCGCCGGGCCTGGTGGTAGGGCCCGACGTTGCGGGAGTCCCCGCCGTAGGTGACCCCGTCGGCGGTGTACTCCGGCCCGTCGTCCCACGCGATGCCCATCCACGCGAGCGAGGCGAGGATCTGCTTCTCGGATTCGGCGCTCGACCGCTGCTGGTCCGTGTCCTCGATCCGCAGCACGAACCGCCCGCCCCGCCCCTTGGCGTAGGCCCAGGCGAACAGAGCGGTGCGGGCCCCCCCGATGTGGAGGAGGCCGGTCGGGGAGGGGGCGAAACGGGTGATGGGGGCGGTGGTGGTCATGCGAGCAGAGTATCGAATCCGCCCCCCTCTCCCACCGGGAAGAGGGCCGGGGTGAGGGGTCCGAATCAAACGCGAGCGCAGCGAGCCGCCTCCGCCCCCCTCCCCCCGAGGGGGAGGGCCGGGGAGAGGGAGCGTTGATCGCCAAGACATAAAAAGCGCGCCCGGAGTCGCAGCCAACCGAACCTCGATGCCGCATGGAAAACAGCGCTCCGCGGCACACGCTGCAAGCGCGACAACGGCAACCCACCGTTGCCTCCCTCTCCCCTCACCCCTCTCCCTCGGGGAGAGGGGGACCGGATCCGCACCCTCTCCCCATTCCGATGGGGAGAGGGCAGGGTGAGGGGCTCCCCGCTCCTACCGGTCTGGGCTCAAAGGAAACGCTCGCTGCGCTCGCGAATCGTGATGCAACCCCTCACCCCAACCCTCTCCCCTTGAAACAAGGGGAGAGGGAGCAAGCGTTCCTCTGGCCAGTGGCGTGTGTTACGACCCGAACCCGACACCACTCGCTCGCGAAACAATGCTAGCCGCACAGTGCCACCGTGACCGATTGCCTGCTAATTGCATCATGCGTAGTGTATAAACCAGAGATGCTTATCGAACCTAGATTCTCAACCAATACGACTCTGCCGCCGGGGCACTATGAACTCCGACAGCTCACAAAATGGTCGATGCTTCTCCTCGCACTGCGCTGCGTGCAGCGATGCGAGTCCCAGACACGCTCCGCGCTCGAACTAGCGGGGCTCGACGCAGGGATTTTTGGCCGCATTAACGAGGATTGTCGCAGTAGCTGCAAGTCAGGCCGCATGCAAATGCGAGAGAATTACTGCGAGATCCTCTGTTTTCAATGCGGCACTAATGAAGACCGAATCTTGCCTATACGCAATCTCAGTCAGCTGATCGAAGACATCACGCCGATTTTCTCTGAGATGCCGGTCGATAATGGTGCCTCTCTAACCGCTCAACTCGTAGCTGATCAGACCTGCGCAGTTCTTCCTCATGCATGCCGCTCAATCTGGCATGACCATAAATGCTTGCTAAGGGGTTCTGTCTTCGGCGAGTGGACGGCAGAAACACCTGTGAATCCAGAGTTCTTCCAGCATCTCTGGCTCGCATGCTCCGGCCATCGTTTCACGTATATCAACTGAACCCGCTACCCTCCCCCCATGCCACTCATCGTCACCGGTTCCGTCGCCTTCGACTCTGTCGAAGCCCCCACTGGCTCAGTCTCCCGCGTCCTCGGCGGGTCCTGCACCTACTTCGCCGCGGCCGCGTCGTTCTTTGCGCCCGTGCGCATCGTCGCGGCGGTCGGGGACGACTTCGACCGCGCCCACCTGACCACGCTCGCCCGCTTCCCCAACGTGTGCGTCGAGGGGCTCGAGACCCGCGCGGGCTCGACCACGTTCGCGTGGGGCGGGAAGTACCACGAGGACATGAACGTCCGCGAGACGCTCTTTACCGAGCTGGGCGTGCTCGCCGAGGCGCCCCCCGCGACGCCGGCCAATTACCGTGACTCGCGCTACGTCTTCCTCGCGAACAACCACCCGAGCGTGCAGCTCGACCTGCTGGCGCAGTTCCCGACGCGCGCGATCGCCGTCGCGGACACGATGGACCTGTGGATCTCCGACGCCAAGCCCGAGCTCACCGAGCTGCTCAGCCAGATCGACGGCGTGGTCTTGAACGACCAGGAAGCCACCCAGCTCACGGGCGTGCGCAACGCGATCACCGCGGGCAAGCGCATCCTTGAGATGGGGCCGACCTTCGCGGTGGTGAAGAAGGGCGAGCACGGCTGCGTCCTCGTCCACCGCGACGGCGTCGCCGCCCTGCCCGCGTACCCGGCCGAGACCGTGATCGACCCCACCGGCGCCGGCGACAGCTTCGCGGGCGGGCTGATGGGGCACGTCGCGTCGGTGCACGCCGCGGAGCACTTCGGGGCCGAGCCCGTGACGTTCGACATGCTGCGCACGGGTCTGGCGCGGGGGACGGTCATCGCGAGCTTCACGATCGAGAGCTTCAGCCTCGACCGCCTCGCGAGCCTCTCCGCCAACGACCTCAACACCCGCCTCGACGCCTTCCGAGGCATCGTCGCGGTGGACTGATTCCCTCCCCTCTCCCAGCAGGAGAGGGCCAGGGTGAGGGGCCGGCTCAGAAGCGAGCGGAGCGAGCCGCCATCTCCTCCCTCTCCCCCGGGGAGAGGGCCGGGGTGAGGGCCCCCCAAAGCTGACAAATCGCTCCCCACCTACTTGCACCCATCCCGCGGGATGATATTCTACCGACTGGTTAATTAACCGATCGGATAACTAGATGTCCACCGACACGCTCTCAGCCACCCTCGCCGCGATCGCGGACCCCACACGCCGGGACATCCTTCTGCGTCTGGCGGATGGCGAGGCGACGGTGGGCGAGATCGCCGCTCCGTACGACATGTCTCTCCCCGCTGTCTCCAAGCACCTGAAGGTCCTCGAGCGGGCGGGGCTGATCGAGCGCGAGCGCGACGCCCAGCGCCGCCCGTGCCGACTGCGCGCCCAGCCGCTGCGCGAGGCATCGAAGTGGATCGGCATGTACCAGGCTCACTGGGAAGACCGCTTCGACCGCCTCGACGCCTACCTGACGAAGCTCCAAACCGACACCGACGCACCCGACACCACCAGGAACGAACCATGAGCGACACCACCGTCACCCGCACCGACCGCGAGGTCCTCCTCCAGCGCGAGTTCAGCTCCCCTCTCGCCGACGTCTGGGCCGCGTTCACCGACCCCGAACGCCTCGGGGAGTGGTGGGGCCCGGCAGGGTTCACGCTCACGACCGAGTCGCACGACCTCCGCCCGGGCGGGTCCTGGGTCTACACCATGCACGGGCCCGACGGGCACGACTACCCGAACCGCATCACGTTCCTGCGCGTCGACGAGCCGCGCACGCTCTCCTACAGGCACGAGGGCGACGAGAACACCGAGCCCGTCCATTTCGAGACCGTCATTTCATTCGAGAAAACAAGCGAGAACAGCACGCGCGTCGACACGCGCATGACGTTCGCCAGCGCCGAGGTCCTGGCCCGCCTGATCAGCGAGTACAACGTGCTCGAGGGCGGCAAGCAGCACTACGACAACCTCGCCGCCTATCTCGACGCCGGTAGCGAAACCCGCGACGACGCCCTCGTTATCCAGCGCGTGCTCCGGGCGCCGCAGAACCTCGTGTGGGACGCCTGGACAAGCGCCGAGCACCTGCTGCAGTGGTTCCACCCGAAGTCCTGGGAACTCTCGACGTGCGAGCTCGACGCCCGCGTGGGCGGCGAGTTCCACTACTGCATGAGCGCCGAGGGGATGCCCGACATGTGGGGGCTCTGGAAGATCCAGCGCCTCGAGCGCCCCGAGCTCCTCGAGTTCGTGGTCTCCTTCAGCGACGCGGACCGGGCGATCGTCCGCGCCCCCTTCCACGAGCACTGGCCCCTTGAGGTCCTCTCACGCGTCACCCTTGCGCCCCACGCGGGCCATGGCGGCGGCACCCTGATGACCCTCTTCAGCGAGCCGGTCAACGCCACGCCCGAGGAACGCGCCGCCTTCACCGCCGGCATCGCCTCCATGCAGACGGGCTGGGGACAGACGCTCGAGAGCCTCGAGGCGCACCTCGCGGCGGCCACGCGCTGAGCCGGCGGCGTCGCACCCTCTCTGCGAACCCGCTACACTCTCCGCCCCAGCTAGCAGGAGTCCGCCCGTGGCCAACAGCTTCCATTGCCGCCTGATTACCCCCGAGGCCCGTCTGACCGACACGGAGGCGACCTACGTCTCCGTGCCCGCCTACGACGGCCTGATGGGCATCCTGCCCCGGCGCGCCCCGTTCGTCGCCAAGCTCGGCCTGGGCGAGCTGACGATCCGCCACAGCGAGGGCGGCGACCGCACCTACCTCCTCGACGGCGGCTTCGGGCAGATGTCGGGCGACTTCCTGACGATCCTCGCCGAGCACGCCGTGCCGGTCGAGAGCATCGACCTCGCGGAAGCGGAAGCCGAGCTCGCGGAGGCTTCGGCGCGCACGCCGCAGGACGGCGCCGAGATGGCGACCATCACTCGCGAGCGCGACCGCGCCCGCCTGAAGGTCCGCCTCGCCAAGGGCGCCAAGGGCCGCGGCATCTAAACGCCGGGCCTGTTTCAAAAACACTCGGAACAGAAGCGAAGGCTGCCGGTGCGCCTACTCGCGCAGCGCGAGGATCAGCTCGACCTTGCCGGTGTGCTCGTCGAGCTCCCGGGCGATCTCGATCGACGTGCGCCCCTCGTCCGCGAGGCGGTAGATGTCCACCGCGACGGGGTCGGCTACCTCGTAGCGGATGGCGTCGGGCGCGAGCGCCGATGCAGGGGATGACGCAGGTGACGACGCCGGCTCGACGCGCCGGGTGGTGATCTCCGGGGCGTTCATCCGCCCCTCGAGTTCCGCGAGGCGCGCCTCGGCTGTGTTGATCATCGCCTCGGCCCGCTCGGCTTTGTTGTCGAGGATCGCCGCGAGCCGGCGGGTGAGTTCTTCCGCATCAGCCATGTACGCCTCGATCCGCTCGCGCTGCCCGTGGGTCGCCTTGCGGCGCACGCGCTCGATCTTCTCCGACGAGCTCTCGCGCGCCTGGACGAACCCCCGCTTGAGCTTCTTGCGCAGCGACCACCAGATCGAGAGCCCGACCGCGAGCACGCCAACCGCCATCAGCAGGCCTGGGAACGCGCTCCCGCCGGAGGCGCCCTGCGCGAGCAGCGAGATGAGGATGCCGCCGGTCATTCCAGTCCCAACCATCGGTAGGATGCCCCCGTGTCGATCACTCCACGAGCGTACCCGATGCCCGCTCGGGCGTGGGGCCCCGTCCGCCGGTCGGACCCCAGCGTCGCGCGCGTCGTCAGCGCGTGGAGGCGTCTTACAGACGGCGGGCGCACCCTCGTCGCGTGCTCGGGCGGCGCCGACTCCGTGGGCCTGCTCCTGATGCTCCGCGCCGCGACCGACGACCTTGTCGTCGGGCACGTCGTCCACGACCTGCGATCAGCCGAGCACGCCGAGGGCGACCGGGCGTTCGTCGAGGATCTCGCCGGCGCGTGCGACGTGCCCTTCGCGTGCGAGCGCGTCCGCGTCCCCGCGGGCAACGCCGAGGCGGAGGCCCGGCGCGTGCGCTACGCCGCCCTGGCCCGCCTCGCCGCACAGCACGCCTGCCCGTTTGTCGCGACGGCCCACCACGCGGGCGATCAGTTTGAAGGGATCGTGATGGCCCTCGTCCGCGGCGCCGGCCCGCGCGGGCTGGGCGCCGCCCGCGAGTCGCGCCCCATCGCGTGCGCCGACACCGGCGCGGCCGCCACGCTCGTGCGCCCCGCCCTGCGCGTCAGTCAAACCGACCTCGAACACGTCTGCTGCGCCTGCGCCATCGACGGGCGCACCGACGCGACCAACGCGGACACCGACCTCACCCGCGCCGCCTTGCGCCACGGCCCGCTCGCGGCCATCGAAACGGCGCGCCCCGGCGCCGCCGAACGCGCCGCGCGATCAGCCGAGCTCCTGCGCGACGCGGCGGGGCTCATCGAAGACCGCGCCCGAGCCATCTTCAATAACGCCTACGAATGGGACCGAAACACGCTCCGCGCCGAGCGCGCGGTGGTCGTCGGCGCCGGGTTGCGGTTCGCGTTCGCGCGCCTCACCAGCGGGGTCGGGCTCGATCGCCTGAGCGGGGAGATGATCGAACGTGCTGTGGACGCCGTGCGCGACGCTGCCACCGAGCCCCGCGTGTACGAATGGCCCGGTGCGCGGCTCGATGTCACGGCCGCTAGCGTAGCGCTCTCAAAACGCTAGACGTCCAGCTCGTCGAAATCGGTTTCCTTCATCTCGCGCGAGATGCGGTAGTCGCCGCTCATCCACTTGTTGAGGTCCGCCCATCGGCAGCGTTCCGAGCAGAAGGGCGCCGACTTCGGCTCGCCCTCGAGGGGCTCCTCGCACGTCGGGCAGCGTCTCACAGGTTCTCGATCCGGCTCGCCCATCCGTCGTCTCCGCTGAAGGTCAGGCGGCGCTCGTCGCCGCCGCTGTGATCGATCCGCACCCGCAGGGCGCCCACGGGCGGCTGGTCCCACAGACGGCTCGCCCACTCGACGACGAGGACGACATCGTCCGCCCCGCCGCCGGTATCGACGCCCACGCTCTCGAGGTCATCCTCGGCGCCCAGACGGTAGGCGTCAACGTGCACGAGCGTCACGCCCGCGCCGCTGTACTCCTGCGCGATGACGTACGTCGGGCTCGACACGGCGCGAGCGTCGGCGCCCGCGCCCCGGGCCAGCCCCCGCGTGAAACACGTCTTCCCCGCGCCCAGCTCACCGTCGAGCAGCACGACGTCCCCGCCGCGCACCTGCGCGCCGAGGCGCTCGGCGATCCGCTCGGTCTCCGCGGGCGACGCGCTGTCGAACACACGCTCGTTCATCCCTCGTGCTCCCACCCGATTTCGCTGATGTTCACGCTTTCGCCCGTCGCGAGACACATGACCGCCCCGCTGCCCGCGACCACCTCGCCGATGCGCGTCGCGATCCCCGCCGGCGGCTCCGCTGACGCCGTAAACAGCAGCTCGTAGTCCTCCCCGTCGCCGGCCGCCGTGAGCGCGTCCGCCACGCCCTCGTGCAACGGCACAAGCGCCGCGTCGATCTCCATGCGCACGCCGCTGGCGGTCGCCACGCGCCCCGCGTCGCGCCCGAGACCGTCCGAAAGATCGATCATCGCGTGGAGATCGTCGCCCAGCGCGTCGCACAGCGCCGCCGCTTCGGCGACCCTCGGCGTGAATGCCAGATGGCGCCCCGAGGCGTACGACCCGCCGAGGCGCCCCGTGACGTACACCCCGTCGCCGGCGCGCGCGCCCGATCGCAGCACCGGACCGCGCGTCGCGTGGGGCTCGCCCACGAGCGTCGTCGTGAGCGTCGCGGGGCCGATCGTCGTCGCGATATCCCCCCCCACCAGCGGGCACCCGAGTGCCAGCGCCGCGCGGTGCATGTGGTCGAAGAGGTCGTCGGCCCCGGCGAAGCCCGCGGGCAGGGCGGCCGTCGCGAGGGCGAAGCGCGGGCGCCCGCCCATCGCCGCGACATCGCTCACGCTCCGCGCCAGCGCCTTGTGGGCGATCGCCCCCAGCGGGGCGCCCGCGTCGTAGTGACGCCCCTCGATGAGCTGGTCCACGGTGAGCAGAACGGGGGCGCCCGCGAGCTCGACGACGGCGCAGTCGTCGCCCGGCCCGACGCGCACGCCGGGCGCGCCGTTCTCGGACCGAGCGTAGATGTGCGCGAGGAGTTCGCTCTCGTTCATGACCGGGGCACCGCCAGCGGGCTAAGGTACCCACCGTGGAGCTTGGCGCAGCGGACATCCTGACACTCGCGCACAGCCCGACCCCGGCGATCGCCCAGGGGCATCACCAGTGGTGGCGCGCCTGGCGCGGGCGCCTCGGCGAGCTCGCCCCCGCCCTGCGCCCAGCAGCCGGCGACGAAACCGACAGCGGCGTCACCCACGTCTTTGAATCACTGGGCGGCGTGCGCGTCGGCGGGCGGTTGATCGAGCCCGCGACGCCCGCGGCCGGCGGCGTGGTCCTCCTCCACGGCTACGGCGCCCGGGAGGAACTCGACGACCGGTCCGCCCTCGTGCGCGCCGGGCTGGCGGTCCTCAAGCTCCGCGTGCGCGGGTTCCCGGGCTCGCGCCTCGACACCGGCGATCTCTCGGCGGCCGCCGGCGGGTGGATCGCGCAGGGGCTGGGCGACCCGGACGCCTCGGCGCTGATCGGGGCGGCGGCGGACGTCGTCCTCGCGGCGCGCGCGCTGGCGGCGCACCTGGGCGGGGCGCCCGTCGGGTTGCGCGGGGACTCGCTGGGAGGCGGGCTCGCGGTCATCGCGGCGGCGCACGCCCCGGAGTCGATCGCCCGACTGGCGATCGGCGTGCCCAGCCTCGGCGACTGGACGGGGCGGCTTCTCAGCTCGGCTCCCACGGGGGCTGGCAAGGACGCGCGGGAGGCGCTGGACCGCGCGGGTGAGAACCAGGGCGCGCTGCGCCGCACGCTGCGCCTCAGCGACTCGGTGGTCCACGCCCGGCGCGTGCGCCAGCCCGTCCTATGCCTGCTCGCGACGCGCGACGACGTGGTGCCGCCCGGCGGGGCCGCGGCGGTCTACAACGCGCTGGCGTCCGACCCCGGGCTCAAGCGCCGGGCGCTCATCGAGCGCGGGCACGCGGAACCCTCGCGTGAGGACGCGCGCCGCCTCATTGAGTTCGAACGCCGCGCGGCGCTGTTTCTTGATCCGAGACTGAAACCGCTCGACGCGATCTGCGCTTAGCGCTCGATCACCATCGCCACCGCGTTGCCGCCGCCGAGGCAGAGGGTCGCGACGCCGCGATTGGCGTCGGTGCGACGCATCTGGTGGACGAGGGTGACGAGGACGCGGGCGCCGGAGGCCCCGATGGGGTGCCCGATCGCCACGCCGCCGCCGCAGATGTTCATCTTCGACTCGTCGATGCCCAGCTCCTTGGCGTTGCACAGCGCCTGGGCGGCGAAGGCCTCGTTGACCTCGAAGAGGTCGATGTCGCTGACGCTCAGCCCGCACTTGTCGAGCGCGCCCTGGATGCCGCCGATGGGCGCCGCGAAGATGTCCTTCGGGTCCACGCCATGGGTGTGGTAGCCGCGGATCGAGGCGAGGATCTCGAGCCCGTGTTGCTCGGCGAAGGCGCGGCTGACGACGCAGACTGCCGCGGCGCCGTCGGAGATCTGGCTGGCGTTGCCCGCGGTGACGCTGCCGTCTTTCCCGAACGCCGGGCGCAGGCCCGCGAGCGCTTCGGGGGTCGATCCGTTGCGGATGCCCTCGTCGGCGCTGACGCCGCCCTCGGGCCCGGGCGCCTTGCGGTTGCCGACCTGCTCGCCCGTGAGCGGGACGATCTCGTCGTTGAACCAACCGTTGGCGGTCGCGGCCTCGGCGCGGTTGTGGCTCTGGGCGGAGAAGCGGTCCTGGTCCTCGCGGGTGACGGAGTACTTCTCGGCGATGTGGTCGGCGGCGTTGCCCATGGGCCAGCACTCGAAGGCGCAGCGGAGGCCGTCGTACGCCATGTGGTCTTCGAGCGTGGCGGGTCCGTACTTCACGCCGCCTCGCATGTACGAGAAGTGCGGGGCGAGGGTCATGTTCTCCATGCCGCCCGCGATGACGCACTGGTTGTCGCCCGCCTTGATCGACTGCGCCGCGCTCATCACCGCCTGGAGCCCCGAGCCGCAGACCTTGTTGATCGTCTGGGCGCTGAGCGACGTCGGCAGCCCGGCGCCGAGGCCGGCCTGGCGGGCGGGGTTCTGCCCGAGCCCGGCTTGGAGGACGCAGCCCATGAGGCACTCGTCCACGTGATCCTTGACCTGCGGGACCGCGTCGAGGACCGCCGAGATGGCGTAGGAGCCCAGCTTGGGCGAGGGCGTGCGGGAGTACCCGCCGAAGAACTTCCCGATCGGGGTCCGCTTGGCGGCGACGATGACGGGCTGGCGGTCGGCGGGGAGATCGGACATCAACAGGCTCCTGTGAAGCTGGGAAAGGTGGCAGCGACGGCCTCGAGGGAGGCGGGCGAACAGTCTAGCCGCTCTGCTGGGGGTGTTTCCGGCCTCCCGGGGAATCTCGGAACCACGTCGCGATTCGCCCGGATCTTCAAGACAGCCCTCGGATCTCACCAGAGCAGGGGTACGCTGTACACGGAGAACCGTATGCCTATCCGCCACCGCTGCGCCGCACTCGCCGCGATGTCCGCCGCCGCCCTCGCCCCCGCCGAACTAACCGGCGTCTTCTCGACGACCGTTGTCAGCGCGTTCGCCTCGCTCGAGCGCGAGGGCCTGATGGACGAGGGCGGGGACTTCTTCGAGTTCCTGCTCCTCGACCAGCTCGGGTCGATCAACGAGACCCGGCTCTCGCAGGCCGCGCTCCCGACCGCGGACGCCTCCGCGAGCGTGACGTCGATCGGCTCGATCGCCTCGAGCACGGACGAGGTTTCCCTCTTCTTCGACATGAGCGCCAGCGCCGCCTTCGAGGCCCGCGCCAACGACACGTTCGCCTTCACGCGCACGCGCTCGGCGAACGTCACGCGCTTCACGACAGACGAGCAGGTCCGCGTCACCCTCACGGGCAACGCCGCGCTCGATTTCTCGCTCAACTTCCAGACCACCCCGCTGCTCCCGCAGACGGTGCTGTCGATCATCACCGAAACCGCCGGCGACGACCCGCTCTTTGAGGTGGAGAACCTCGAGGGCGGGTTCGTGTTCGAGGTCCTGCTGGGCCCGGGCACGTACCAGCTGCGCTCTGCTGTTGACGACACGCTCCAGTCGTTCGGCTTCCCCGAGGGGCTGTACACCGCCGAGAGCGAGCTGGTCCTGACCGCGACGATCACGACGGTCCCGTCGCCCGTCGCGGCGCTGCTGCTCGGCGCGCCGCTGGTGCGCCGTCGGCGCTGCTGCGCGACATAAATAAAAATGCCCCGAACGCCGGTGGGCGGCGCTCGGGGCGAGAGTTCGGAGAGTCAGGAGCGGACGTCCCGTTGCAGGACGATCTGACCCTCCGAGTGGTGGGGTCTGCGGGCGCGTCGAGGACGCGCCGGTGGTCCACACTGGACGCTAAAGGCGGACAGACGAGGCGGGCGCGGAGCGGCGAGTTCCGTGGCCTCTGCTCGGCCGCTCGCCCCCATCCCTGGCCCGGACCGATTGCGCATTCCGTTGCGCTCGCGGTTCAGTTCCCTCTGCTTTTCCTCGTCTGCCGTTACTCAACGCCCGAGATCCTTCCGTCGTTCGTGAGACCCCCGACCGCCCACCCGAGAGCGGGCGGGCGAGGGTCTGTTGATCCGTTTAGCTGCAGCCCATGCTGTGACCGCAGTTGAGGCACTTGTAGCACGCGCCGTTGCGCACGGTGATCGCGCCGCAGGCGTCGCACGCGGGCGCGTCGCCCTGGCAGTCGCGCATCGCCGCAGAGAGCACCGCGGTCTCCGACCGCACCTCGAACCCGGCGCCGCTCGCGTCGCTGCGCGTGCGCGTCGTCGTGGACTTCGCGATGACCACGACCTCGCCCGTCGCCTCGGACGTCGAACGCTTCGTGTCCGAGAGACGCGGCGTTTCCGAGTCCGGCGTCGGCTCGGCCGCCGGCTCGCGCCGCGGGGTGTTCATGTCGCGGTAGCCCGGGACGAACTGGATGCCCAGCCAGCGGAAGATGTAATCGACGAGGCTCTTGGCGAACGGGATGTCCGCGTTGGTCGTCATCCCCGCCGGCTCGAACCGCTGGTGCGTGAACTTGTTCACGAGGCTCTCGACGGGCACGCCGTACTGGAGCGCGACGCTCACGGCCGTCCCCAGCGAGTCCATCAGCCCGCCGATCGTCGAGCCTTCCTTGGCCATCGTGATGAAGAGCTCGCCCGGCAGCCGGTTCTCGTAGAGACCGACGGTGAGGTACCCCTCGTGCCCGGCGATGTTGAACTTGTGCGTCAGCGAATGGCGAGTGTCGGGCAGGCGGCGACGCATCGGGCGGACGATGACCCGCTCCTTGAGCGCCTCGGCCTCCTCCGTCTCGAGCCGCGCCACGGCGCCGGCCATCCGCGAGGTCTCGCCCGCGATCTCCTCGTGCGCGGCGCTCGACGCGTCGTCGTCCTCGTCCGCGTTCAGCATGCGCAACTCGGCCTCGTCGGCGGTGTCGCTGTCGCTTTTGGAAGAGAGGGGCTGGCTGAGCTTGCAGCCGTCGCGGTAGAGCGCGTTCGCCTTGAGGCCCAGCTCCCACGAGAGGCGGTAGCAGTCGGCGATGTCCTCGACGCTCGCCTCGCTGGGCAGGTTGATCGTCTTGCTGATCGCGCCGGAGATGAACGGCTGGGCGGCGGCCATCATGCGGATGTGGCCCTCGGGCGCGATGAACCGCGTGCCCTTCTTGCCGCAGCGGTTGGCGCAGTCGAAGACGGGCAGGTGCTCGTCGCGCAGGTGCGGGGCGCCCTCGATCGTCTGCGTGCCGCAGATGACGGCGTTGAGCGCGCTGATCTGGGCGGTCGTCAGCCCCAGCGTGCGCAGGAGGCTGAAGGACTGGTCGCCCCGCGCCTTCTCGGCGTCCACGCCGAGTCGTTCGAGCGTCTCTTCCGAGAGCGACCACGCGCTGAACGCGAAGCCCAGCTCGAAGACGCTCGGGAGCTGGTCCTCGATCGAGGAGATCTCCTCGCCCGTGAGCCCCTTGTCGCGGAGGAAATCGAGGAAGCTCATCGCGCCGTCGCTGGGCGAGCCGTTCTCGTCGGGCATCGGGACGTTCAGGTGCAGCGTGCCCAGCACGTAGCGCAGCACGTCGCGGATCTGGTCCTCGCCGTAGCCCATCGCCTCAAGCGCCGGACGCAGCGAGGCGTTGGCGATCTTGAAGTACCCGCCGCCGGCAAGCTTCTTGAACTTCACCAGCGCGAAGTCCGGCTCGACGCCGGTGGTGTCGCAGTCCATCAGCAGGCCGATGGTGCCGGTGGGCGCGATGACCGTCGTCTGCGCGTTGCGGAAGCCGTGGGCCGTGCCCAGCGCCAGCGCCTCGTCCCACGCGATGGTCGCGCGGTCGAGCAGGTCGCTCGCGTTCGAGAGGCGCGTCATCTCGCGCATCGTCGGGTGGTCGATCGGCACCGGACGGATCGTGAGATCCTCGTACGCGCTCGAGTCGCGCTTCGCGCCGTGCGCCGCGGCCCGGTGGTTGCGGATGACCCGCAGCATGCTCGCGTCGTTGTCCGCGTACCCCGCGAACGCGCCGTGCTCCTTGGCCATCAGCGCCGACATCCGGTACGAGCGACCCGTCAGGATCGACGTGATCGTCCCCGCGATCGCACGCGCCTCGTCGCTGTCGTACGGCAGACCCGCCTGCATCAGCATCGCGCCGATGTTCGCGTAGCCCAGGCCCAGCGTGCGGAACTCCCAGCTCAGGCGGGCGATGTCCTCGGACGGGAACGCCGCCATCAGCACGCTGATTTCGAGCGTCATCGTCCACAGGTCGATCGCGTGCTCGTACCGCGCGACGTCAAACTCGCGCGTCTCGGAGTCGTAGAACTTCAGCAGGTTGATCGACGCCAGGTTGCACGCCGTGTTGTCGAGGAACATGTACTCGCTGCACGGGTTGCTCGCGTTGATCCGACCGCTCGCCGGGCACGTGTGCCACGCGTTGATCGTCGAATCGAACTGCACGCCCGGGTCGGCGCACCGCCACGCCGCGTAGCAGATCCGCTCCCACAGTTTCTTCGCCGTCACCGTCTTGAGTGACCTCGCCCGACGTGCGGCTCGTCAGCTCCCAGTCGCCGTCGGCGTCGAGCGCGTCAAAGAACGCGTCGGGGATGCGGATGGAGTTGTTGCTGTTCTGACCGCTGACCGTGTAGTACGCCTCGCCGTTGAAGTCGTAATCGAGCTCCAGCCCGACGCGCTCGGCGGCCTCGCGGATGGTCTCGTCGCTCTCCTTGAGCATCTTGAGACCCTCGACCAGCGCCGCGACCTTCACCTCTTCGCGCACCTTCCAGTCGATGAACTTCTCGATGTCCGGGTGGTCGAGGTCCAGGCACACCATCTTCGCGGCGCGGCGCGTCGTGCCGCCGCTCTTGATCGCCCCGGCCGCCCGGTCGCCGATCTTCAGCCACGACATCAGGCCCGACGACTTCCCGCCGCCCGAGAGCGGCTCGTCCTCGGCGCGCACGTTCGAGAAGTTCGTCCCCGTGCCCGACCCGTACTTAAACAGCCGCGCCTCGCGGACCCACAGGTCCATGATCCCGCCCTCGTTCACCAGATCGTCAGAAACGCCCTGGATAAAGCACGCGTGCGGCTGGGGGTGCGTGTACGCGTCGTCCGCCAGACGCACCTCGCCCGTCTGCGGGTCGGGGATGAAGTGCCCCTGCGCCGGACCGCTGATCCCGTACGCGTGGTTGAGGCCCGTGTTGAACCACTGCGGCGAGTTGGGCGCCGCCATCTGGTTCAGCAGCATGTGCGCCATCTCGTCGCCGTACGCCTCGGCGTCGGCGGCGGAGTCGAAGTAGCCGTGCTCCTCGCCCCAGTGGCGCCAGCACCCGACGAGACGGTCGATCACCTGACGCGCCGAGCGCTCGGGCCCGGTCACGGGCGAGCCGTCGTCGTTGAGCTTGGCCTTGCCGGCGTCATCGAACTGCGGCACGCCCGCCTTGCGGAAGTACTTGCTCACCATGATGTCGGTGGCGAGCTGCGACCACGAAGCGGGGATCTCGGCGTCCTTCATCTCGAAGACGACGGACCCGTCCGGGTTGGTGATCCGGCTCGAACGCTTCGTCCACTCGACAGCGTCGTAAACATTTTGACCGGCGGTGGTGAACTGGCGAGTGATCTTCATAGCTTCCGTGCGACCTTTCAGTTCTGCGTCGTCCCTGATCCCAACAGGCGACCCAGCCCCTGTTCCGCCATTGCCTGATACTCATCCCACTCCACATGGCAGAGGGAATTCGCAAGAAGCAACAGCACGAGTACGTAAGCTGCACCGAGCATGAGAACACGCTCTAGGCTGCAGTAATTATCAGTGAGTAGTGCATACGCCAATATGCACATGATGATGAGTAAAACACTCATTGAAGTGCTAATAAAACGGCGCAAGACACCGAGGCGGGGCACGCCGGAAACATCCGAACCCGCAAGGCAGAAATGCCTCGCCGCCAAGTCACTCATATCTTGAGCGGCAGCAAGATCCATCTTGCACGTCGCGGCAACCTTGTCCGCACCCTCTTGCAAAGCGATAGCAACCGTTTCGACTCGATGGCCATAGGCACAAACATAAAGGTGATAATTGGCGATGGCAGTGGATTTTGTTTGCCCCACACCCGGGATAAATGCACCTGACACAATATTCTTGACACCTGCTAAAAACAGAGTGTCATCTCCATCGCTGCGCACAAAGACACCACTCAAGAAACCAGATAGCGACGAAAACAGAAAGCCAGACAAATAGACCAGCGGAAGAAAAACAGCGATCTCAAGGGCCCCTGCAGCAGCCACGTCCTCAATGCTGATTAGCGCCGGCACAGTAACTACAAGGAGCGAGATAAAGAGAGTTCCGTTACCCAAGTAAACAACAGCGTCAACAAATCCAAACTGGTTGGAAAAAATTGAATGCGTCATCACTTGCCTCTCCTTTCTTGATGCCTCATGTTGTCACTTACTTCTTACGAGGAGGACGAGGCGGCTTCTTCGATGAGCTCACGGACGGCTTTGATGCCCTTGACACCGATTTTCTGCTCGCTGCCTTTTTTACTGCGACTTTTTTAGCGACCGTCTTCTTCGCAGACTTTGCCTTCGCCTTATTCGGAGCTTGTGTAAGCGCACTGGCCGCGACCGATTTTGCCGCCTTCGACGCTGTCTTGCTTTTAAGAGTCTTTGACGCTGCTTTCGCCGCCTTTTTCTTTGTTGTTTTATTGTTTCCCGTTTGAGCTAGCGCGCTACCAGCTGCGCTCTTCGCGCTTGGTGAGCTTTTCTTACTTTTCAAGACTTTACTAGCTTTGGACGCAACTTTCTTGCTTGTGCGCTCAGTCGATGTTTTCTTAGCCGTAGTTTTCTTTTTTGCCATGAGAACGATCTTCCTAAGTCTAAAAGGAAATTTTAGTCCACCTTCGGCAGCGTGAGCCCCGCCTGGTCTTGGTACTTCCCGCCCTTGTCCGCGTAGCTGACGGCGCAGACGCGATCGGCCTTGAGGAAGACGAACTGCGCGATGCCCTCGTTGGCGTACACGCGGGCCGGGAGCGGGGTGGTGTTGCTGATCTCGAGCGTGACCTTGCCGCGCCACTCGGGCTCGAGGGGCGTGACGTTGACGATGAGGCCGCAGCGGGCGTAGGTGCTCTTGCCGACGCAGAGCACGAGGACGTCGCGGGGGATGTCGAAGGTCTCGACGGTCTCGCACAGGGCGAAGCTGTTGGGCGGGATGACGATGTGGTCGGTGTTGTGGTCGTTGGTGTCGACCTCGACCATGAGCTCGGGGTTGAACTTCTTGGGGTCCACCTCGACGATCCCGCCGGAGCGGGGCGTGGGGGTGAAGATCTTGAAGCAGGTGCCGACGCGGACGTCGTAGCCGTAGCTGGTGACGCCGTAGGAGACCTTCCCGGCGCGTCGCTCGCCCTCGGCGAAGGGCTCGATGCCGACGAGCTCTCGGATTTGCGTATCGCACAGGACAGCCATCGGCGTGCACCCTTTGCTCGCCGTTCGTGCCCCGACTCGGAGTGAGGCGGGGTGGATCGAACGAATTGACACGTTGCCGTCGCCGACCCCACCGGCCCGCGACCTCGAACTCCGAATCCCTGGCTCGGCCCGATAACCAGGCCGAACCAGGAGAGACCGTCGTTGGACGGCGGTCCGCACTGTACCGCTACATCTCGTGCTTACAACCCCTTCGTCCACAAATTCTAGGGCATAAGGTGTCGCAAGACCTGTCGATAAAGGCGCAATTTTGTGCGGCGCTTCGGGTTGCGCGCCCGGCGCTTTCTCGGTCACACCCCCCTCCCGCCCTCCGCCTGGCGCAACCTGTCGGGAACGCCCGCGCGGGCGCCCGGCGTTCTAGAATCCCACGCATGCCCGACCCCTCCACGAACCTAACAATACCCGACTTTCTCGCCTTGGACAACCCGGCGGAGGTCGCCCCCCCCGCGGGGGATGAACTCCTCGACGACCTGACGCCCGAGCAGCGGGCCGCGGCCGAGCACACCACGGGCCCGGCGCTGATCCTGGCGGCGGCGGGGTCGGGCAAGACGCGGGTGATCACGCGGCGCATCGCGAAGCTGGTGCGCGACGGCGAGCCGGCGTGGTCGATCCTCGCGCTGACGTTCACGAACAAGGCGGCCGGCGAGATGCGCGAGCGCGCCGAGTCGCTGCTAACGGGGCGGAGCAACTCGCGGGGGCTGACGGTCACGACATTCCACTCTCTGTGTGCGCGCCTGCTGCGCCGCTACGCGGAGGCGGCGAACCTCAAGCCCGACTACGCGATCTACAACACGAGCGACCAGCTCGCGGTGGTGAAGCGGGCGGTCGCGGACGCCGGGCTGAGCACGGGGAACTGGTCGCCGAGGTCGGTGCTCAGCGCGATCAGCAACGCGAAGAACGAGCTGCTCGACGCGGAGGCGTTCGAGATGAACGCGGGCGACTTCTACGCGCGCACGATCGCGAAGATCTACCACGCGTACGAGCACGCGCTGCGCAAGGCGGGGGCGGTGGACTTTGACGACCTGCTCCTGATGACCGTAAAAGCCTTGAAACGCGACGAATCGGCGCGCGCCGAGTGCGTGGCGCGCTGGCGCTGGCTGATGATCGACGAGTACCAGGACACCAACGCGGCGCAGTTCGAGCTGGCGCGGCTGCTGTGCCCGACGGGGACGCCGCCCAACATCTGCGTGGTGGGCGACCCGGACCAGTCCATCTACGGCTGGCGCGGCGCCGACATCCGCAACATCCTCGATTTCGAGCAGGCGTTCCCCGGGGCGCGCGTCATCACGCTCGGGCAGAACTTCCGCTCGACGGCGGCGATCCTCGGCGTCGCCGACGCGCTCATCAAGAACAACCAGGACCGCCGCGACAAGCCGCTCTACACCACGAGCGAGGGCGGCGAGCCCGTCGAGGTCGCGCTGTGCCGCGACGAGCGCCACGAGGCGGAGCTGGTGTCGAAGTGGCTCGCGGGCCAGCGGGAGCGCGGGCTGTCGTGGAAGGACTGCGCGATCTTCTACCGCGTGAACTCCCTCTCGCGCGTGATGGAGGACGCCCTGCGCGCCGCCGGGACGCCCTACGCGATCGCCCGGGGCACCGCGTTCTACGACCGCGAGGAGATCCGCGACGCCCTCGCGTACATGCGCGTGCTGGCGAACCCCGCCGACGACGTGTCGCTCCGGCGCATCGTCAACAAGCCGGCGCGCGGGCTGGGCAAGACGTCCCTCGCCCGCGTCGAGATGCTCGCCCGCGAGCGGGACGTGCCGCTGTACGAGGGTCTGCGGGCCGCGGCGGGCGGGGCGCTCGAAGGCGAGATCACCTCGCGCTCGCGCAACGCGATGGGCGCCTTCGTCACGATGATCGACGGGTGGCGCGAGTCGTGCACGATGCTGGGCGTCGAGACCGCCGGCTCGCTGCAGGAGCTCGTCGAGCGGGTCGTCCGCGAGTCGGGGCTCGAGAAGCACCACGGGTCCAAGACGCTCCAGTCGGGCGAGCCCGACGCCGACCGCCTCGAGAACCTCGCCGAGCTGATCAGCTCCGCCCACGACTTCGACATGGAGTACGTGCCCGAGGCGGACGCGGCGATGGAGATCGTCGCCGAGGCCGAGGGCGAGCCGGTGAACGTCGAGACGCCCCCGCTGCTGTCGATGCTGCGGGCGTACCTGGAATCGGTCGCGCTCGTCGCCGACGCCGACGCGGTGGACCCCGAGCAGGGCGCCGTCACGATGATGACCCTGCACGCGAGCAAGGGGCTGGAGTTCAAGGCCGTCGCGATGATCGGCCTCGAAGAGGGCCTGCTCCCCCACTCCCGCGCCAACGAGTCCGACAGCGAGCTTGAAGAAGAACGCCGCCTCTGCTTCGTGGGCGCCACCCGCGCGATGGAGCGTTTGCTCATCACCAGCGCGTCCTACCGCACCCAACGCGGCATGATGGAACGCACCATCGGCAGCCGGTTCCTCGAGGAACTCCCCGAGGCGCACGTGAAGGTCCGCGACGAGACCAGCACCCACGACCGCGGCAGCGCTTCCATCGGCGACTACGAGTCCGTCCCCGACGAGTCCGACGACCTCGGCGGGCTGTGCGAGGGCATGATGGTCCGCCACCCGCGCTTCGGCGTGGGCAAGGTGGACGCCATCCTCTCCAAGGGCCCCCAGCCCCGCGTGCGGATCGCGTTCATGCAAGCCGGGATGAAGACGATCGTGCTGGGCTACGCGCCGCTGGTGCCGCTGGATTGATCCTCACCGCGCCTCGTGTACCACAACCCCGCCCACAACCGTCAGCACCACCCGCGTGCCCTTGATTTCCTCGGCGCTCGCGCTCAGCACGTCGCGGTCGAGCACGATGAAGTCCGCGGACTTCCCGACCTCGATCGCGCCCGCCTCGTCCTCCGCGAACAGCTTGTACGCGGCGCTGCGCGTGTACCCCACCAGCGCCTCTTCCACGCTGATCGCCTGCTCGGGCAGGAACGCCTCGCCTTCGGTCGTCTCTGACGCGACGGCGGCCCAGATCCCGAGGAACGGGTTCACGTCGACCACGGGCCAGTCGCTGCCGAGCGCAACAAGCGCCCCAGAGTCGATCAGATCACGGAACGCGTAGCTCGTCTTCACACGGCTGGGGCCCAGTCGGTCCTGCGCGTAGCGACCGTCGTCGGCCTTGTGCAGCGGCTGCATGCTCGCGATGACGCCCAGCCCTGCGAACCGCGGGATGTCCTCAAGCGACAGGTGCTGCGCGTGCTCGACCGCCGGGCGCACGGCGCGCCGCTGCTCCTCCGGGATCGCCTCGAACCAGGCGAGCAGCGTCCCGTTGGCCCGGTCGCCGATCGCGTGGACGATCGGCTGCAACCCGAGAGCCGCGCCTTCGAGAACGAGTTCCTTCAGCGACCCGTCCGCCGCGAGCGCCAGCGGGAAACCCGCGTTCTCCTCGTGCAGGTGCGCGGGGTTGTCGTAGAAGGGCGCGTTCATCCACGCCGTGCGCGAGCCAAGCGAACCGTCCATGTACCCCTTAAAGCCAATGATCGACAACCGCCCCGCGAGCGTGCGCCGCGGCGATGCCCACGCGAGCGTCTCGCGCCAGCGCGTCATGTCGTTATCGCCGGTCCGGCGCACCGACGCCGCCACGTGGATCGGCATCAAACCGCTCTGGGCGAGCGGCGTGAGCTGGCGTTCGATGACGCGGCGTGAATCGATCGACCCCACCCGCGTCACGCCGAGCGACGCGGCGTGCGTCATCACACGCTCAAGCAGCCCCTGCATCACCGCGTCGCTCGCGCGGGGCGCGTGGGTGTACACCAGCCCCATCGCCTCCTCGAAGAGCTCGCCCGTTGGCGCGCCGTCGGCGCGGCGCCCGATGCGCCCGCCCGGCGGATCGGCGGGCCCGCGGGCGTCGATCCCAGCGAGCGCCAGCGCCGCCGAAGACGCCAGGTTCGAGTGCCCGTCCATGCGCACGAGCACCGCCGGGCGCCCCGCGACGGCCCGGTCGATCTCCTCCGCCGTCGGCGGCGTCTGGTCGTCCCACGACTCGGCCGACCAGCGCGTCCCGAAGACCCACGCGTCGGGAGCCTTCTGGTCCGCCCACTCCCGAAGCCGCGCGAGCAGGTCGTCGCGGCTCGTCGCGGGCCGCAGATCGACCGCCCGCGCGACCTGTGCGGCGCCGCCCAGGTGAACGTGCGCGTCGATGAGCCCGGGCAACACCCGCGCCCCGCCCGCGTCGATGATGCTCGTGTGCGCTCCGATGAGCGCGTCAACGCCATCATCGACCGCGACAAACCGCCCAGCGCGCACCGCGAACGACGACGCGGCCGGCCGCGCGGGGTCGCCCGTCCAGACGTTCGCGTTGACGACGACAACGTCCGCCGGCTGCGCGAACGCGCCGGAGGTCAGAACCGAAACGAGACAAACGATCAGGGTGCGGAGCATGGCGTGGGCCTCCGCACAGAGTGTATTGCGTCTTAGACCAGCAGCGTCGCCGGCGCCTCAAGCAGGTTCTTCAGCGTGCTCAGGTACGCCGCGGCCATCGCGCCGTCGATCACGCGGTGGTCGCTCGACATGGTCATCGCCATCCGGTGCCCCACCGCCAGCTCGCCGTCCTTGACGACGGGCTGCTCGATGCTCGCGCCGACCGCGAGGATCGCGACGTTGGGCGGGTTCACGATCGCGTTGAAATGGTCCACGCCGAACATGCCGAGGTTGCTGATGGTGAATGTGCTGTCCGCCATCTCCTCGACGGTCAGCCCGCGCTCGCGGGCCTTCTTCGCGAGGCGCTTGGTCTCGCTGGAGATCTGACGCAGCCCGATGCGGTCGGCGTGGCGGATCGTCGCGACGACCAGCCCGCCGCCCTTTTCTTCGGGCAGCGAGATCGCCACGCCGACGTTCACGTCGCCGCTGATCTCGATGCTCGATTCGTTCCACCGCCCGTTCACGTGCGGGTGCTGGTGCATCGCCAGCGCGCAGGCGCGGACGAGGAAGTCGTTCACGCTCAGCTTCACGCCCTGCGACGACAGCTGCTCGTTGAGCGAGCCGCGGAGCGCCATCAGCGGCTCCATGTCCACGCTCACCGTCACCTGGTAGTGCGGCACGGTCGTCTTCGACTCGACGAGACGCTTGGCGATCGTGCGCCGCATGTTCGAGAGCTCGACGCTGCGCGCTTCGAGCGTCGCGTTCTCGACGGGCATCATCGGCGGCGCAGCGGCAGCAGAACCCGCGGGCGCCCCGGCGCTCGCGCCGCTCGCGGCGGCCTCGACGTCCGCCTTGACGATCCGACCCGACGGGCCCGAACCCGTCAGCGAACCGAGATCCACGCCCGTTTCGTCGGCGATCTTCTTCGCAAGCGGCGACGCGAACACGCGCTCTCCCGAGCCCGCGGCTGAGCCGTTCGTCGAGGGCGACGGGGCGCTCTTCGGCGGGTCCATCACCGCGGTGGACGACCCGCTGTCCGACCCGCCGCTCTCGTCGCTCGACCCCGCGGACTTGGACTTGGAGGACGCTGCGCCCGAGCCCGCGCTCGCGGCGGCTTCGCCCACGTCTTCGCCTTCCTCGGCGAGCACGGCGATCACCGCGCCGACATCAACCGTGTCGCCCTCGCCCGCGACGATCTTGGCGAGCACGCCGTCGTCGTACGCCTGGAGCTCCATCGTCGCCTTGTCGGTCTCGATGTCCGCGAGCATGTCGCCCGCGCTCACCTCGGCGCCCTCGGCGACGTTCCATTTAATGACCGTCCCCTGCTCCATGGTGTCGGAGAGGCGCGGCATGGTGATTTCGATGGGCATGGGCGGGTCTCGCGTGCGGGGAAGGTGTACTGGGCTATCGGCCGTTTCGTGCCCCAGTATACGCCGAGGACGCCTATTCCTCGCCGCCTGCGCCGCTCAGCGCCTTCCGATAACGCTCGAGCGTCTGCGTGTAGTACCCCACCCACGATCCGTCGTCGCCCTCAAGCGCCAACGCCTCCTCCTGGAAGCCCACCGCCCCGCGCGCATCGCCGAGCTCGAACCGCACCGCGGCGAGCACGTGGCGCGGGAAGCTCTCGCTCTCGCCGAGGTCCATCGCGCGCCGGGCCAGCCGCTCGGCGAGCCGCGAGATCCCGGTCCTCGATGGCTCCCCCCGGGTTGAGCACCAGACGCCACGCGATCGCGTTGACCTGCTCCCAGTCGTCCCCGGCCAGCGCCTCGGCGCCCGCCCAGTCCTCGTTCTCGAGCGCCGCTTCCAGACGATCGGCGTCCGACATCCCCGCCGCGAGCTCGGCCTCGAACGTCTCGCGGTACGCCGCCCGGTCCCAGTCCCCCGCGAGATACGCCGCCAGCACGTCTTCGATCTTGCCGGTCTTGGGATGCCCCACCCACTCGATCACGCCGTCGCGGCCGATGATCATGCCCTGCGGCAGCACGTACCGGCTCGACGCTTCGAGCACGCCCGTGCGCGTCGAGAGGTCCGGGTCCGTCGCGACCACGAAGCGCATCCGATCGCTCTGGGTGCGGTCTTCGTCAACCCGCGTGCGCAGGAACGCCTCGACGGTCGCGAGCGGCTCGTCCGAGACCCCGATGACCACCACGCCCCGATCCGCGTACTCCTCTTGGAGCTCGCTCATCGCCGGGAACCCGCCGATGCACGGCGCGCACCACGTGGCCCAGAAGTCCAGGACGTAGACGTTCCCGTCGCCCGGCGTGATCGCGCTGACCCCGCCGGGGGTCTTCACCCAGTGGGCGATATCCATGTCGGGGGCGGGGTCGCCGATGCGCAGGTCCGGGACGGCCGACACCGAGGCCGCGAGAGACACGAGCGGGATCAGGACGCACAAACGAGAAGGCTGCATAGGAAGGCTCCGGTCAACGTGTACACGCACCCCGTAGCCCTTCGACGCGAGCCGGCGTGTGGATTCAAGGCTCGCCGCAGAGCAACGGCGGGTGTTTCCTGGCTTGGGCGAACGTCCCGGCGTTCTTGAACGGCCAGAACGCGGGGTCGTAGCCACGCGATCGCAGACGGCGTTCCTGTGCGCCGCGGGTGTACCGGCGACTGAATCCGAGCGTCACACAATCAAGCCACCGGGCGATCACTCTCAAGCGAAGCGAGCGCGCGGGCCACTGGTACGCCTGCCCTGAATACAAGAAGAGGAGCACCCGCGCGACCTCTCGCTTCTGCTCCCGAGAGAGCGAGAGCGTGTGCTCACGGAGATCGGAGTACAGGAACCAGAAGTACTCGAAGTAGCACGCGCGCGTCGCGGGGCCCGCGCACATGGCGGCGTCTTCAAACTGATCGTTGGTCACTCTGCCAGCAGCGAGGCGACGCCCCAGCTGCGCGAGCGAGCGTCGCGCCGGCGTCTCGAAACTCCCGCTCTGGGATATCGCGTCTCTCTTTCGAGTCACGATTCGCTCCTGCGAACTCCACGCCTCACAAACCGAAAGGAGCATTCCGCAACATACCTGTGCGGCATGACCATCAATTCGACCGACGCGCTTACGCCCCGACCAACGCCTGCACCGATTCGACGATCCGGTCCGCGTTGGGAAGGTACGCCTGCTCGAGGTTCTTCGCGTAGGGCGTGGGCACGTCGACGGTGTTGAGGCGCTTGGGCGCCGCGTCCAGCCAGTCGAAGCAGCGCTCGCAGATCTGCGTCACGACCTCGCTCGAGATCCCCGCGAAGGGCCACGACTGGTCCACCACGACCACCTTGTTCGTCTTCTTGACGCTCGCGATGACCGAGTCGATGTCCAGCGGGCGGATGGTGCGCATGTCGAGCACGTCGCAGGAGATCCCGGCGTCCGCGAGACGGTCGGCGGCCTCGACACAGAAGTGCACCGGGCGCCCGAAGGACACCAGCGTCACGTCCGAGCCCTCGCGCAGGCGCGCGGCTTTGCCGAAGGGGATCGCGTAGTGCTCCTCGGGCACGTGCCCCTTGTCCGAGAGCATGCGCTCGGACTCGAGGAAGAAGACCGGGTCGTCGTCGGCGATCGCCGTCGCGAGCAGGCCCTTGGCGTCGTAGGGGTTCGAGGGGATCGCCATCTTGAGGCCCGGCACGTTCGCGAAGAGCGCCTCGACGCACCAGGAGTGCGTGGAGCCGAGCTGCCCGCCCGCGCCGTCGTTCCCGCGGAAGACGATGGGGCACCCCCACTGCCCGCCCGACATGTACAGCATCTTCGGGGCGTTGTTGAGGATCTGGTCCGCCGCGACGAGCGAGAACGACCACGACATGAACTCGACGATCGGGCGCAGCCCGCGCATCGCCGCGCCGATGCACATGCCCGCGAACCCGTTCTCGGAGATGGGCGAGTCGATGATCCGCTCGGGCCCGAACTCGTCGAGCATCCCCTGCGAGATCTTGTACGCGCCGTTGTACTCCGCGACCTCCTCGCCGATCAGGAAGACCCGCTGGTCCTCCCGCATCGCGTGGCTCATCGCCTCGCGGATCGCCTCGCGGAACTGGATCACGCGATCGCCCTCGCGCGAGGGGAGATCGGTCAGCGTCTCGTGCTCGATGGTCATCGTGGTCACGACGCGTCTCCCTCGAGCAGCGGGTTCACGGCGCCGTGGGTGTACTCCGTCGTCGGGCTCAGGTTGGGCTCGATGTTCGTGTACACGTCGGTCGTCAGCTCCGAGAGGTCGGGCGCCGGGGAGTCCTCCGCGAACTTCACCGCGTCGCGCACCTGCTTGCGCACGTCCTTGCTGATCTGCTTGTACCCGTCCTCGTCGAGCGCGCCGCGGTCTTCGATCAGGTGCTTCGCCAGGCGGTCGATCCCGTCTTGGTCCTGGAAGCTCTTGACCTCGTCCTTCGTGCGGTACTTCTGCGGGTCGGACATCGAATGACCGTGGTAGCGGTACGTCTTGAGGTCCACGAACGCCGGACGCACCTCCTCGCGGCACGCGTCCACGAGCGGCTTGAAGCGGTCGTAGATGTTCCGGATATCGAGCCCGTCGATCTCGACGCCCTCGATGTCGTACGCGTCGGCCTTGCGCGAGATGTTGTCCGCGACCGTCGTGCCCCGCTCGATGCTCGTGCCCATCGAGTACCCGTTGTTCTCGACGATGTAGATCACCGGCAGCGAGAACAGCCCGGCGAGGTTCATCGCCTCGTGCAGCGCGCCCTGGTTGAGCGCCCCGTCCCCGAGGTAGCACAGCGCGACGCGCTTCTGATCCGTCGTCTTGAGCACCTCGCGCTCGTACTTGACCGCGAACGCCAGCCCGGCGCCCAGCGGCGTCTGCGCCCCGACGATCCCGTGCCCGCCGTAGAGGTGGTTGGGCTTGTCGAACATGTGCATCGACCCGCCCTTGCCCTTTGCGCACCCGGTCGCCTTGCCGAACATCTCGGCCATGCAGGCCCCGGGGTCCATCCCGCGGGCCAGCGCGTGCCCGTGGTCGCGGTAGGCGGTGATCACCGGGTCGCCGTCCTCGAGGCACCCGATCGTCCCGACGGCGACCGGCTCCTGCCCCGTGTAGACGTGACAGAACCCGCCGATCATCGCGTTGGAGTACGCCTGCATGGTGCGCACCTCGAACTCGCGGATCAGCATCATGCTCCGGAGCCAGCCGACGAGCGTCTCGTCGGGCAGCCCGTCAGAGAGACGCGTGCTGGAGGTTTTAGCGGCGAGGCTGGTCATCGGGTCACGGCTCCCCTTGCACTCCGTCCAGTGCGCTCCATCACGGATATCGGCCCGTCGAGCAGGTCCGATCAACCCAATGGGATGGTTCTGGAGGGTTCAGGAAACAGTTTAGGGGGCCCGCGAGGGCCCGGCAATAAACCGTGCCCAGCCGTCTCAGGAGCCGATGGCCGCGATCAGGAGCTGGAGATCGTCGATATCCACCAGGCCGTCGCCGTCGAGATCCGCCGCGGCGTTCTCCTGGCCGAGCAGCCCGATCATGATCTCCACGTCCACGTCGCTCACCACGCCGTCGCCGGAGAGGTCAAAGCGACCCCAGCAGCTCGAGCAGTGGTAGACCGTGACGTCGTCGTCGAAGGCCATCGTGCCGCGGACGCCCACGAGCTCCAGCTGGCCGCCCACGAAGGAGACGCCCACCGGGACCGTGAACCGCCCGATGCGGACGTACTCGCGGTCGTCGCCGAAGAGCACGGGGTCCACGACCGCCTCGATCGTCGCGCCCGGGCTGGGCAGCCACTCGGCGCCGACCGACTCGCCCCAGCTCGGGGGCCCGTACGCCGGCGTGAAGAAGGGGCGGGTCTCGCCGACGGTCACGTAGGTGTCAAACAGGGCGCAGGGCACGAACTCGCCGATGCCGCTCGAGGGCGGGCGATCGGTGCCGAGCGGGTGCTGGTAGAACTCCCCGCCCTCGACGCGCAGCCCCGTCAACGGGTCCGACGTCACGCCGATGATCTGCGGACGGTCGCGGTAGCCGAGGTAGAGGTCCGCGCTGCGGTAGCCGGCGAGGTCCTCGCCGCAGGTGATCGGGACCGGGACCCAGCGCGCCACCACGGGGCGGTCGGCGCCGGGCTGCGGGCCCGTCGCGCCGGACGACTCGAGGAGATCGACGAGCAGGCCGAGGTCGGTGTAGTCCACCACGCCGTCGTTGTTCAGGTCGGCGTCGGCGTCGTCGGTGCCGATCTCCAGCAGCAGCGAGGCGAGGTCGAAGCTGTCCACGACGCCGTCGTTGTTGACGTCGCCGAAGACCTCCGACTTGATCACCAGCTGCGCCGAGCGCTGCGAAGCGCCCGAGCTCGCGGTGAGCACGGCGTTCACGTCGCTCTGGACCGCAAGGGTCGCGATATCAAACCGAACGGTCGTCGCACCCGCCGGAACCATCACCGTCGCCGGCGGCTGCGCCGAAACCGTAGAACTCGCGAGCTCGACGAGCGCGCCGTTCTCGCCCGCCGCGCTCACCAGGCGCACCGTGCCCTGCACCGTGAGGCCGCCGAGCGTCTGCTGCGGGAGAACAGTGAAGCGTTCGAGCTCCACGCCCTCGACCGCCACCGTCACGGCGCGGGTGATCACCCGGTCGCCGAGCGTGAACGTGATCGAGACAGAACGCGTCGCGTCCACCTCGCCCGCGGTGACCGTGAACGTGCCCTCGCTGCTCCCCTCGGGGATGACCAGCTCAGCCGGGGCCACGAGCGCCGCCAGATCGGAAACGCCCACGCCGATCGTCGCGCCGCCGCCCGGGGCCGCACCGCGCAGACGGACCGTGACGACGCCCTCGCCGCCGGCGAGCAGACGCGTCGGGGCGACCGTCGCCGTATCGATGATCAGACCGGGGTCCGCGTCGTCGGGCGCGTCGGGGTCAACGCTGTCGCCGGGGTCTTCGGGGTTCTCGGGGTCGACGGGATCGACAGGGTCGGGCTCGGGCGGGGCCTCGAGCCAGCAGTCGGGGTGGTTCTCGATGACCACGTCGGCCTGCAGCGAGGAGAAGCTCGCGAGGTCCAGCCACGTCACGCCCAGCGTGCCGCTGACCGATTCCACGCCGGCCGGCGCCGTGAAACGCCCCACCCAGAGGTAGTAGCGCTCGTCGCCGAACCGGCCCGGGTTGGGCTCGAGGATCCGGAAGCCGGCGAAGTCGGTCGTCGCCCACTCCGCGGTGATGTGCTCGCCCCACGCCGCGGGGTCGCTCTCGCTGCCGGGCGTGAAGAAGGGCGCCGCGCCGCCGACGGTCACGAACGTGTCGAGCGTCGTGCTGCGCAGCAGCGTGGGCGAGGTGGAGTCGATCGTTTCCGCCGCCTGCACGAGCCCGCTGAAGAACCCGCCGCCCGGGGCGGACAAGCCGTCCTCCATGCGGGACGAGATCACGGGCACCGTCGGGCGCGTCGCGAACCCGAGGAAGAGGTCGGCGGACGAGACCTCGCGACCGTCGGCCGCGCGCCCCTTCGCGACGGCTTCCCAGCGCGCCACGGGCATGATGTCTTCAAGGAGCGTGCCGCCGCCGGAGTACAGCGTGTCGGTGCGCTCGTCGCCCAGCGCCGGGCTCCGCCCGGGGTCAGACTGCGGGACGCCGCCGAGGTCCTGCAGCGCCTTCAGCGCGTCGGCGGGGATGTCCAGCCCGAGGTCGTCGAGCGCGTCGGCCACATCGTTCGCGGTGTCGCCCTCGCCCGCGCCGCCATCGACGCCGCCCGTCGCGCCATCGGCCGACGCGTCGCCGCCAGCGCGCCCCAACGCGCCGCGCCGGGTCAGCTGCTCGCGGAAGCGGCGCTGCGCCTCAAGCGTGGAAGGGTTCAGGTCGCGGTTGCGCAGGCGGTGCGCCTCGTCGTTGCGGATCTGACCGCTCTCAACCGCGAGCTGGCGGGCCAGTTCACGGGAGCGCGCGTTCCGTTCTTCACGACGCTGACGGATGTCTTCGAGACGCTGATCGCGATCGAGCTGGCGGGCCCGCGCCTCGTCCTGGAGTTCGGTCCGGGTCTTGCCCGCGGTCGCGGTCTCCGGCGCCGTGGTCGGCGCGAGCGTCGCGGGTTCCGGGGTCGTCACAGGACGACGCCGTCCGAGATTGGGGGTCGCCGCCTCGAGCGTGATCGGCGCGAGATTCTTCGGGCGTTCTGCGCCCGCCGTCCCCGCCTCGGGATCAAAGAAGACGCCGCGATCGGCGAGTCGCTCGTTATCGATATTCGCGCCGGCGTCGCATCCGCGCTGCATCATCGCGAGGAACAACGCCCCGAGCAGCAAGCCGAAAATAGTGGCCCACCAGATACGACTCATGCCGGCATGACTCCTGACGCCGACCCTCGGCGCTCAACCCATTCTAAACGCCCGCCGCCACACGGCTCCCGGGCGCACTCCTGTGACAGAGTGATGGTACACCCATCCCCCGTCTCTCCGATCAAAAACGCGGAATCGAGGCCCTCAGGCCGCAACCCAACCCGCACAAACCGGAAAATCTCGGGTTCCCGGACGCCCCGGCTATCCTCCGCCCCATGGCCCCCGCCGCCCGATCCGCCCCACTCCTCCTCGCGGCCCTCCTCGCCGGGGCCATCGCGCTGCGCCTCCTCACCGGGCCCGGCGAGATCGCCCCCCCCCGCGACCGGGTCGAACTCGAGCTCCGGGGCGCCCGCGCCGCCTCCGCCCTCGTCGTCGGGGCCGCCCTCGCCGCGGCCGGCGCCATGCTCCAGGCCCTCACCCATAACCCACTGGCGTCTCCCGCCTTACTAGGAGTGACCTCCGGCGCCGGGCTCTCAGTCATGCTCTGGATCCTCGCCGTCACCCTCCTCACGGGCGCCCCGCCCCGGGCCGGCCCGCCAGTGTGGGCCCCCGTCCTCGGCGCCCTGGCGGCTCTCGGGGTGGTCCTGTCTCTGAACCGCCGACGCGGGTTCTCGGACCTTCTCGGGCTCATCCTCACCGGCGTCGTCGTCGGGATGGTCGCCGCGGCCGCGTCGATGTTCGCCCAGCACCTCCTCCCGGACCGCGGGGTCGCCCTCGGCGCCCGCTGGCTCCTGGGCGATCTCTCCGACGACCTCACCCTCGCCTCCTGGCTCCCCCCCGCGCTCGTCACCGCGGCCGCGATCGGGTTCGGCTGCTGGCTCGGCCCGGCGATCGACGCCGTGACCCTCGACGAGACCGAAGCCCTGACCACCGGCACACCGGTCGCCCGCGTGCGCGCCGCGCTGTTCGTTCTGGCGGGCGCCCTGACGGCCGCGGCCGTGGCGCTCGCCGGCCCCGTCGGGTTCGTCGGGCTCCTCGCGCCGCACCTGGCCCGTCGCGTGTCGCGCCCCGAGCACCGTCACCTCATCCTCGCCTCGGCGCTCGCCGGGGCGCTGCTGCTGGTCCTGGCCGACACGGGCGTGCGCCTGCTGCGCCTCCCTTCCGGGCGGCTCCCGATCGGCGTGGTCACGGCGCTCGTCGGCGGCCCGGCCCTGCTGCTGCTCCTGCGGAAGAACGCGTCGTGATCCTCGGCGCGCACGCCCTTGGTTTCTCCTACACGAAGGGCGTCCCCGCGCTCGCCGACGTCACGCTCTGCGTGCGCGCCGGGGAGCGCGTCGCGCTCGTCGGGCCCAACGGCGGCGGGAAGTCCACGCTCCTGCGCCTGCTCTGCGGCGCGCTCACGCCCGGCAGCGGGAGCGTCACGCTCGAGGGGCGCCCGCTCGGCGACGTCCCGCTCGCGCGGCGCGCCGCGTTGCTCGCGTACGTCGCGCCCAGCCGCGACCTTCGGCGCCCCCCTCCCCGTGCGGCGCATCATCGAGCTCGGGCGCAGGCGACGCCCGGCGCGCCCCGACCTGATCTCCGGCGCGCTCGAGCGGTTCGAGCTGACCGCCCTCGCCGATCGCAACGCGCAGCTCCTCTCGGCGGGGCAGCGCCAGCGCGTGTCCCTCGCGCGCGCCTGGGCGCAGCTCGTTGACAGCGCCGCCGGGGTGCTCATCGCCGACGAGCCCACCTCCGCGATGGACCCGCGCTACACGAGCCTCGCGTTCGCGGCGCTCCGCGAGCTCAGCGCGGGCGGGATCGCGGTCGTCGCGGCGATCCACGATCTCACCAGCGCCGCCCGGTTCGCCGAGTCCGCCCTGCTGCTGGGCGAGGGCGGGCGCCCGCTCGCCTGCGGCTCGAGCGCCGACGCGCTCTCGGTCGAAAGATTGCGGGAAGCGTTCGGTGTAGACTTCATCCGCCTCGATACCCCCGCGGGGACGGTCGTCACCACCGGGTAGGAGAACGCTCGTGCAGAACAACTTCCAGCTTTACGCGTTCCTGGTCATCGTCGCGATCTCGTTCCTGAACTGGGCGATCGGCCAGGCCAAGGAAAAGCGCGAGATCAAAAAGATCAACGAGCAGCGCCGCCGCCAGCGCGAGACCGTCACGACCGGCGAGCCCAGCGCCTCGAGCACCCTCGCCGAGCAGCGCAAGGAGCGCCTGCGCCAGCTCCGCCAGCAGCAGGCCGAGCGCACCCGCGAGCAGATCAACGTCCTCATCGGACGCAGCGCGGGGGGCCCGCCGAAGCGCCCCGCACCCCCGGCCCCGAAGCCCGTGGCGCGCCCCCAAGCCCGCCCCCAGCCGCAGGCGCGCCCGACCCCGACGCCCGCGCCCACGCGCTCGGGCCCCCGCCGCCCGGTCCGACCCGGGCGCACGGCGCGGCGCACGCCGACAGCGAACCCGCAGCAGCAGCCTCCGGCGCAGCGCGCTCAGCGCCCTACGCCGACTCGCGCCGCGACGCCCGCGCCCGGGCACACCCCGCTGCCTTCAGAAGAACTCGGGGCCACGCGCTCCAGCGCGGCCGCGCCCGGCGTCCCGCTCGCTCGCAAGATCGACTGGAGGCAGGCGATCATCCTTTCTGAGATCCTCGCGCCGCCCGTCTCGATGCGCCCGCCCAGCGACCGCTAAGCCCCGCGGTACACTCGGCGCATGCCCACGAAAAAAGCCAGCGCCCAGACGCCCGCAGCCGCACGTCGCAAGGCCCTCCGCGCCGAGCTCAAGCGGCGCACGTGCGACGCCGCCCTTATCACCAACCCCGTTGACATCCGCTACTTCACCGGGTTCCACGGCGCCGACTCGTGGCTCATCGTCACCGCGCGCCGCGCGATCATCGTCAGCGATTTCCGGTTCGCCGAGGAACTCGAGCAGGTCGAGGGCGTGACCGTCGTGATGCGCACGGGCGACATCGTCACGGCCGCGGCCGGCGCGCTGCACTACGCCGGCGCGACGCTCACCGCGATCCAGAGCGAGCACGTGACGATCAGCGTGCGCAAGCGTCTGGCGAAGGAACTCGGCGCCCGCGCGCTGAGCGACACCACGTCGCTCGTCTCGGACCTGCGCCTCCTCAAGGACGCCGGCGAGATCCGCGCCATCGCCAAGGCCACGAAGATCCAGGAGGCGGCCCTCGAGGCGGTCCTCGCGGACCTCGAGCCCGGGATCCCGGAGATCGAGCTCGCCGCGTGGCTGGAGTTCGAGCTCAAGACCCGCGGCTCCTCCGAGCCCGCGTTCGACGTCATCGTCGCGGCCAAGGCCAACGGGTCCCTCCCCCACGCGGTCCCCGGCAAGACCAAAACGGCGGCGGGCAAGCCCCTGCTGATCGACTGGGGCGCCACGGTCGACGGCTACCGCTCGGACATGACCCGCACCTTCAGCCTCGGGCGCTGGTCGCGCCAGATGCGGGAGATCTACGGGGTCGTCCTGGAGGCCCAGCTGGCGGCCCTGGACGCGATCGCCCCGGGGGTCGTCATGGCGGACGTGGACGCGGCGGCACGCGACGTCATCGCCGTGGCGGGGTATGCTGACCGCTTCGGCCACGGGCTGGGGCACGGCGTGGGATTGGACATCCACGAGGCACCGAGGCTCGCCCGCGGTTCGGAGGGCGTCCTCCAGCCCGGCATGGTGGTGACGGTCGAACCCGGCATCTACCTCCCCGGCGTCGGGGGCGTTCGACTCGAAGACCTCGTGGTCGTGACCGACCGCGGCAGCCGGAACCTCTCCTCCCTCCCCAAAGACCTCGAGTGGGCCACACGATGATCGACCTGAAGAAGTTGCAAGAGCTCGTCGCCCTGATGGTGGACAACGAGCTCATCGAGCTGGACATCCGCGACGGCGAAGAATCCGTCTCGCTGAGCCGACCGAGCCCGTACGCCGCCCCGCAGCCTGTCTACCAGGCCCCCCCCGCGGCTCCCGCGCCCGCCGCCCCGGCGCCCGGCGCGTCCCCGGCGCCCGAGGCCGCTCCCGCGGACCACGGGAACCTCGTCGCGATCGAATCCCCGATGGTCGGGACGTTCTACTCGGCGGCCAAGCCCGAGTCCCCGCCCTTCATCAAGGTGGGCGACCACGTCGGCCCCGACACCGTCGTCTGCCTCATCGAAGCGATGAAGGTCTTCAGCGAGGTCAAGGCCGAGGTGTCCGGCGTCGTGAAGCAGATCGTCGCGAAGAACTCCGATTCGGTCGAGTTCGGGCAGACGCTGATGCTCGTCGAGCCCGCGTAAGCCGCCCCCACCCCGAAGCACGATCCGGAGCGCGCGCACGCCCTGACGCGCGAACCTTGCATGTTTAAGAGAGTCCTCATCGCCAACCGCGGGGAGATCGCCCTGCGGATCATGCGCGCCTGCAAAGAGCTGGGCGTCGAGACCGTCTGCGTGTACTCCACCGCCGACGCCGACACCCCCCACCTGCGCCTCGCCGACGCGACCGTCTGCATCGGGCCCGGGCCCGCCAAGGACAGCTACCTCGACATCTCGCGCATCATCGCGGCGGCCGAGATCACGGGCGCCGACGCGATCCACCCCGGCTACGGGTTCCTCGCCGAGAACGCCCACTTCGCCGAGGTCTGCCGCGACTGCAACATCGAGTTCATCGGCCCCTCGCCCGAGGCGATGGCGGCGCTGGGCGACAAGATCTCCTGCAAGCGCCTCGCCCGCGCCGCGAAGGTGCCCGTCTTCCCCGGCTCCGACGGCGCGATCGAGGACCCCAAAGAGGCCATCGAGGTCGCCAAGAAGGTCGGGCTGCCCGTCATCGTCAAGGCCTCCGCGGGCGGCGGCGGGCGCGGCATGCGCGTCGTGCGCGAAGAAAACGAGCTCGAGGGCGCCATCACCGGCGCGAGCCAGGAAGCCGAGGCGGCCTTCGGCAACGGCGCGGTGTACGTCGAGAAGTTCCTCGAGGCGGCGCGCCACATCGAGGTGCAGGTCATCGGCGACAAGCACGGCGACGCGATCCACCTCTGGGAGCGCGACTGCTCCACGCAGCGCCGTCACCAGAAGCTCATCGAAGAAGCGCCCGCCCCGGGCGTCGATCGCAAGAAGATCGGCGACCTCTGCCGCTCCGCCGCGCGACTCATCCGCAAGGCGGAGTACGCCGGCGCCGCGACCGTCGAGTTCCTGATGGACGCGAAGCAGAACTTCTACCTGCTCGAGGTGAACACGCGCGTGCAGGTCGAGCACCCGGTCACGGAAGCGATCACGGGCGTGGACATCGTCAAGACGGGCATCCAGGTCGCCGCGGGCGAGCCGCTGCCCTTCAAGCAGCGTGCGATCAGCGTCAACGGGCACGCGATCGAGGTGCGCATCAACGCGGAAGACCCCGCGCGCAACTTCGCGCCGTGCCCGGGCCCGATCGACCGGTTCGACCCCCCCGGCGGCCTCGGTGTGCGCTTCGACACGCACTGCATCTCGGGCTACCGCGTCCCGCCCAACTACGACTCGATGATCGCCAAGCTCATCGTGCACGCCGAGAACCGCGACGCCTGCATCAACCGCACCAAGCGGGCCCTCGACGAGCTGCGCATCGAGCCGATCAAAACGACCACGAGCCTCGCCCGCGAGCTGATGGACAACCCCAGCTTCAAAGAGGGCGGGATGGACATCCACTTCCTCGAGCGCCTGCTCAAGGGCTAAGCGCCGGCGCGACCAGCGCCAGCCACTCCGCGTTCCCACGCTTTTTTCCCTTGCTCCCGCTGATCGGCGACTTCACCAGCCCCAGCGCCTGCGCGCCAAGTTCGGGCATCGCGCCCGCGACCCGCTCCGCCACGCGCTGGGCGACGTCGTCGGGCAGCACGCCGCCCTCGAGCGCCGCCTCGTCGGGCGTGCCCTTGACCTCGTAGTGCGGCTTGATGAGCGAGACCATCCTTGACTCGCCCGAGCGCAGCCAGCGCAGGGCCGCGGGGACGAGCAACCGCTGGGGCGTCCACCCCGCGTCGGCGACGACGAGGTCCACGCCGCCCGCGATCGGCTCGGCGTGCAGCGCGTTCGTGCGCTCCATCACCGTCACACGCTCGTCGATGCGCAGGGTGTAATCGAGCACGCCGTAGCCGGTGTCCACGCTCGCGACGCTCGCGGCGCCCGCCTGGAGCAGGCAGTCGGTGAAGCCGCCGGTCGAGCACCCGAGATCGGCGCACGCGAGGGCGGTCACGTCGAGTGAAAACGCGTCGAGGGCGGCGCGGAGCTTGAGCCCGCCGCGGGAGACGTAGGGGTTGTCGGGGTCGCGGGGCACGGGTTACGCCGGGCGGGTGACGCCGACGACGGCGATGCCGAGCTCGTCGGCGAGTTTCAGCGTGTCGGGCTTGTCGACGATGATGACCTCGCCGGCGCCGACGGCGATGCAGGCGCAGCCGGCGGCCGCGGCGTTGCGGATGGTGAGCTCGCCCACCGTCGGGACATCGGCGCGTTTGTCGTGGTCGCGCGGGGCGCTCTTGAGGAGCGTCCACCCGCCGCGGGGGCAGAGGACGCCGGCGCGTTCGATCATGCGGTCGGTGCCCTCGACGGCCTCGACCGCGACGACGTCGAGCTCGCGGACCGCGATCGCCTGCCCGATGTGCAGCCCGAGCGTCTGCTCGAGGATGGGCCACGCGAAGTCGATGTCGGCGCGCACGGCCTCGCTGGGCGTCCGGCTGGTCATCACGCCGACGCCCGCCATCTGGTCCGGGATGTGAGCGGTCGAATCGATGAGGCGGACCCCGCAGCTTTCGAGCTCGTTCGCCACGGCCGCGAGGACGGCCGGCGAACGGCGATCGTGACGCAGGTCACGGTACCACACCCGCAGCGTGCGCAGGTCGGGCAGCGCGTGCACGAACCGCAGGGGGCTGTGCATGAGGCGGGCCTTGTCCACACGCCCGATCATCACCGCCTCGCTCGCCCCCATCCGGCGGAGCGTGCGCGCCCACTGACCGAGGCGAACAACCCCAACCCGCTTGAAGCTGTCGCACTCCGCGGGCAGCTCGGGTTCGTACTGCCCCGCGAGCCCCACGGCGCACACACGCCGCCCGCTCGCGCGCATCCCCTGCGCCACAAGGATCGGCAAGCGCCCCTGCCCCGCGATCAGCCCGATCGGCTCGCTCACGTCGCGACGCCCGCCGGCGGCGTCGTCGGCAGCAGCGCGTCGGAGTCGATCGCCGCGGGCCCGCCCGTGCGTTCGAGCGCGTCGAGGTACGCGACCGCTTCCTCCGCGGTCGTCACGACCTCCAGCAGGTCCAGCACCGCGGGTTTAACGAACCCGGACTCGACCATCCGGTCCATCATCGTGAGCATCGGGCCGAAGAACCCGCGCGGCTCGCCCGGGTCGCTGATGTCCGGCGGGCTCACCAGCACCACGGGCTTGTCGTGCTCGCCCAGGTAGCGCCCGGTGAAAACCTCGAAAAATTCTTCCAGCGTGCCGAAGCCGCCGGGGAGGACGATCAGCGCGTCGCCCCACGCTTCGAGGAGCCGCCTTGCGCTCGCGCATGGTGCGCACGACGATGTTCTCGGAGTTGCCCGGGTCCATCTGCTCGGCGTCCTTGAGCCGCTGGGTGATGACGCCCACGACGCGTCCGCCCTCGGCGCGCGCGCCGCGCGAGGCGGCGCCCATCAGCCCGATCGCCCCGGCGCCGTAGATCAGCGTCCGCTGCGAACGGGCGAGGCGACGCCCGAAGTCGTCGGCGACCTCCAGGTACGCGGGGTCCACGGACTGGCTCGACGCGCAGTAGAGCGTCACGCTGGCGATGCGGTAGGGGTCGTCTGCCATCGCCCCAGTGTACGGCGGGGCGGCGCTCCGGTCGGTACCCTCACGGGCGTGAAAGTGACCTACGAAGATGTCGTCGCGGCCCGCGAGCGGATCAAGGGGGGCGTCCTCGAGACGCCCTGCATGCCATACGAGACGCTCGGTGAACGCTTCGGCGGCACCGTCTACGTCAAGATGGACAACCTCCAGCGCACGGGCTCTTTCAAGGAACGGGGCGCCCGCAACGCGCTGCTCCAGCTCTCGGACGCCCAGCGCGCCACCGGCGTCGTCGCCGCCAGCGCCGGGAACCACGCCCTCGGGCTCGCCGAGCACGGCAAACGCCTCGGCGTCCCCGTCACGGTCGTGATGCCCAAGGCGGCGCCGCTCGTCAAACGGACGACGTGCGAGCAGCTCGGCGCGAACGTCGTCAGCCACGGCGACAGCTTCTACGAGGCGTTCGAGCGCGCGCAGGAACTCGCGGCGCAGCACGGGTACGCGTACGTCCACGGCTACGACGACCCCGCGATCATCGCCGGGCAGGGCACGATGGGCCTCGAGATCCTCGAACAGATCGCGCATGAAGAGAACGGGCGGATGCCCGACGCGATGGTCGTCCCGCTGGGCGGCGGCGGGCTCCTGGCCGGCCTCGCCGCGTGCGTGAAGCACCTCTCCCCCGCCACGAAGCTCTACGGCGTCGAGCCGCGCCGCGCCGCGAAGTACGCCCCCGCGCTCGCCGCGGGCAAGAGCGTGCGCGTGGACGTGAAGAAGACCATCGCCGACGGGCTCGCGACGCCCGACATCGGGCAGAACGCGTTCGAGACCATGCGCGAGCTGCTCGACGGTGTCTTCACCGTCAGCGAGGAAGCCATCTCCCTCGCGGTGCTGCGCCTGATGGAATCCGAAAAGACCGTCGTCGAGGGCGCGGGCGCCGCCGGTGTCGCGGCGGTGCTCAGCCAGTACGAGCCCACGCTCGAGCCCTGCGGGCTGCCCGACCTGTCGGGCCAGCTCGTGGCGATCCCCCTCTGCGGCGGGAACATCGACCCGGCGATGATCGGGCGCGTCATCGAGCGCGGCCTCGCCGCCGACGGGCGCCTCACGCGTTTTGAGACGACCATCTCCGACCGCCCGGGCGGGCTCGCGGCGCTCGCGACGGCGATCTCATCGGCCGGCGCCTCGGTCAAAGACATCCTCCACGACCGCGCCTTCGCGACGAGCGACCTGTCGTCGGTGGACGTGCGCTGCGTGGTCGAAACCAGCGGCAAGGAGGGCGCCTCGGCGCTCAAGAAGGCGCTGGAAGCCGCGGGCTTCGAGGTCCCGCTGGTGCACGGGCGCCCGGACCGGGACGCCCCGCCGCACAGGTAAGAAATCCCGGCCCCCTCTCCTGTAGGCTGAGAGAGGGAGGGGACGATTGCCGTGGTACTGACCGAAGGTCTGTGCCACGAGTTAGGTGTCGCGTCGTGGCACACGCCTGCGGCGCGTACCACGGCAAGCCCCACAGTTAGATGCTCGTTTTCGTCCGTTCGTACCGCACCCCGCGCTCGCCAAGCTCGCTGAGCAGACGCTGCACGATGTCGTCTCGGCCCGCGAACGCCTCGGGTGCGTGGACGCCGGGCTCCGCGATCGTCCCGTCGGCGAGCATCCGCGCGACGATCGCCGCGGGGAACGCCGTTGTCCGCGCCATGCTGGTCGTGTTCACGCTCGGGTCGAGTTCGTCGTAGACGTCCCACTGCACGCGCGCGCCGCGGGCCTCGCCGAAGATGCGCATCACCGTGAGGTCGGCTTCGCCCTCTTCGTACGTCCACAGCGGGAAGAGGAGCTTGGAGGTCAGCTCCAGCGGCACGACGCTGACGCCGTTCACCTCGACGGGTTCCTTGCTGAAGAGGCCGGTGTCGCGCATCGCGCGCATGAGGTCGATGTGCCCGGGGTAGCGCAGCGTCTTTTCCTTCATGTTCGGTGCGTCGATGGTATCTGCCAGCGTTCTGAGCCCGTCGGTGTTGAACGCCTCGAGGGTTCCGATCCCGGGGAAGTCGAGCAGCTCCGGCTCGGAGAGCGCCTCCTTGACTACGATGCGCCCGCCCTCGACGACCCGAGACGGACGCACGTATTCCTCGATCACGTCGTGCGGTGCGAACCCGGCCTTGTACTCGAAGGGCCAGCGTCGCTCCACCGGCAGGCCGCCCACGTAGATCTCGATGCGCTCACACGGATCGAGCACGTTCGCGGCGTGTCCGGCGAGCATGTTGCTCATCCCCGGGGCCACGCCACAGTCCACGACGGCCGTGACGCCTCGCTCACGAGCCAGGACGGACAACTCGGTGGCGTCCTCGGCCATGAAGGCAATGTCGCAATAGGGCTTTCCGGCCTCGATCACCGCGCGCAGGGTCTGCAGCCCGATCACACTCGAGAGCGCCCCGAGCACGATGTCGTAGTCCCCCACCAGCTCGCGCACCACGGCGGGATCGGCCAGGTTCGCGGGGCGGGTACGGACGCCGTAGGCCCCGGCCACGCGGTCCAGCGCGTGCTCGCGCACGTCGGCGACCGTGACTTCGAGCTCCGAATCCGTCGCCATGTCCATCGCCATGGCCGAGCCGACCATGCCGGCGCCGAGCGTGGTTACCTTCGTCATGCTTCGGGAACTCCTGTCTGCGCGGTACAATTGATGGGCGAAGGGAGACTACTCCAATGACCAAGGTCGCGGTCGTGCTATCCGGGTGCGGGTTCCTCGATGGGGCAGAGATCCACGAGTCGGTGTGCGTGCTGCTCAACCTCAGCCGCCACGGCGCCGAGGTCTCGTGCTTCGCGCCCGACGCCCCCCAGGCCCACGTGGTCGATCACGCCAAGGGCCACGTCGCGGAGCACGAGAGCCGCAACGCGATGGCCGAGGCCGCACGCATCACCCGGGGCGACATCAAGCCACTCTGCTCCCTCCACGCCGAGGACTTCGACGCCCTCGTCATGCCCGGCGGGTTCGGCGTCGCCAAGAACCTCTGCGACTTCGCCTTCAACGGCGCCGGCATGCACGTTGAGCCCGAGGTCGAGCGCATCGTCACCGGCTTCCGCTCCGCCGAGAAGCCCATCGGGCTCTGCTGCATCGCCCCGATCCTCGCGGCCAAGCTGATCCCCGGCGCCACACTGACGCTGGGCGCCCCCTCCGAGGCGACGCACGCCGCCGAGCACCTCGGCGCGACGCACATCGAAAAAACCGTCACCGAGATCGTCGTGGACGAGGCGAACCGTCTCGTCACCACCCCCGCGTACATGTACGGCGACGCCCCGATCCACGAGGTCGAAACGGGCATCGCCGCCCTCGTCGAGAAGACACTCGAACTCGTCTCCGCCCCGGTCGCGCGCTAAGCCCGTCGAAACCCCGCCCCTCCCCCGGACGTACTGCTTCCATATGGCCCACCCCCGCACCCTCCGCCTGCTGCTGTTCCTGTCGCTGTTCGCCCTGATCGCCGCCCCGGCGTGCTCGGAGAAGCCGCGCCGGCGCGCCCGGGCCGTCCAGCCCGACGTCGTCGTCCGCGACGTGCCCCCGGTCCTCTCGGGCACCATCGGCGCGCAGGTGAGCCTCCGCGGCAGCGAGGGCCTCCTCGTCTCGGGCTACGGGCTGGTCGTCGACCTCGCCGGCACCGGCGACCGCGAGATCCCCGGCCCCGTGCGCGCCTTCATGGAACGCGAGATGTCCCTCCAGGGCGTCGGGCAGGCCCTCTTCGGGATGGACGACGTCTCCCCCGCCCGCTTGCTCGATTCCGACCGCACGGCCGTCGTGCTGGTCCAGGGCGTCGTCCCGCCGGGGGCCGTGTCCGGGCAGCGGTTCGACATCTCCGTGCGCACCGTCCCGGGCTCCTCCGCGACGAGCCTCGAGGGCGGGCGGCTCTGGACGACCGACCTGCGCGAGGGCCTGGCCGTCCCGGGCGGGCCGCAGACGCAGGTGATGGGCGAGGGCAAGGGCGACGTCTTCATCAACCCCTTCGCCGACCCGGCCAAGCAGGACGAGGACGCGATCGTGCGCACCGACGGGCGCATCCTCAACGGCGGCGTGGTCATCACCCCCCGCGACCTGATCCTCTCGCTCGACAACCCCTCGCACGCCCGGGCCCGCTCGATTGTCTCGGCGATCAACGCCAAGTGGCCACTCGGCGACGGGCGTGACTCGGCCGCACGCGGGGTCAACGAGGAGACCATCCTCATCAACGTGCCACGCACCTTCGGCGACCGGTCGAGCGAGTTCATCCGCCTGCTGCGCGGGCTGCGCGTCGATCAGGGCTTCGGGCGCATGTGGGCCCAGCGCTACGCCCGGGCCATCCAGGCCGAGCCCTTCCTCGCCGAGGACCTCAGCTGGGCGCTCCAGTCCCTGGGCGACATCGCCCTCCCGCCGCTGCGCGACCTTTACGACTTCCCCGAGCCCGCCCCGCGTCTTGCGGCGCTCCGCGCCGGGGCCGCGCTGGGCGACGCCCTCGCCGCCCCCCACCTGCGCGAGCTCGCCCAGTCGGGCAGCCCCGCGCTCCGCCTCGACGCGATCAAGCTCCTGGGCGAGCTGGGCGTGGACCCGCGGATCAACTCCCTGCTCCGCGAGCTGCTCTCGGACCCCGGCGCGGACGTGCGCATCGCGGCGTACGAGGCCCTCGCGCGACGCGGCGACCCCTACCTCGCCCGGCGCTACATCGAGGACAAGTTCGTCCTCGACGTCGTCCCCTCCGACGTCCCCACGATCTACATCTCCCAGCAGCGCCAGCCGAAGATCGTCGTCTTCGGGGAGAACCTCGGCATCACGCGCCCGATCCTCGCGACCGGGTGGGACGAGCGGCTCATGGTCGCCGCCGACAGCGCGCACAGCGGGCTGCGGGTCTACTACCGCGACCACGCGACGGGCGAGGCGGTCACCATCGACGACCTGCCCGCCGAGACGCCCTCGCTGATCCAGACCCTCGCGCACGAGCCCACGCCGGAAAACCCCCGCCCGGGGTTCGCGCTGAGCTACTCGGAGGTCGTGGGCGCCCTGCACGAGCTGTGGCAGGCCGACGCGTTCGACGCGGAGTTCATCGCCGAGCAGGACGTGCTCGCCGCCGAGCTCATCCGCTCCCTGCGCCCGGTGGCCTCGGACGACCGCCCGGAAACGGGCCTCGAGGACGAGAGCGAGGAGGAGGACGATTCGATCGACGCGTTCTTCCCCACACGCCAGCGCGACGCCAAGGACGCGGAGCCCGAGACCAAGAAGACCTACGTCGCCCCGATCCCCCGCAACCTGCGCAAAGACCCTGGGCGCGACCGCGGGTGATCCGATAGACTCCAGACCGCCGTCCGCGTGTGTTCACCGCGCCGCGGCCTGTCCCGGACGATGAGAGGGGTCAGGATGACCCCGCGGCCCGGTGATTGATCTTCCGGCGCCCCCTCGGGGCGCGCCGGGGCGCGACAGGAGGTCCGCCGCGTGCTCAGACTTTCCAAACTCACCCTGCACGGCTTCAAGTCCTTCGCGGACAAAACAGTCTTTACGTTCGACGAGCCCGTCATCGGCATCGTCGGGCCCAACGGCTGCGGCAAGTCCAACGTCGTGGACGCCATCAAGTGGGTGCTGGGCGAACGGTCGGCCAAGTCGCTCCGCTCGAAAGAGATGATGGACGTCGTGTTCGCCGGCTCCGGCGGGCGCAAGCCGATGGGCCTCGCGAGCGTGGTCCTCACCTTCGACAACCCGCCCTACTCGCCCGACGAGCTCGCGGCGCGCGCAACGACCCCGACTTCGCCGCCCTCGACGCCGACGAGATCGAGCGCGAGGTGGACGAGCGGATCGAAACGCAGAGCGAGGACGCCGGCGCCGCCACCCCCCCCGCGCACCACGAGCGCACCCGCCCGCTCAACTACGACGCCGACAGCGTGGACGTCGAGCGCCGCCTGTACCGCGACGGGACGAGCCAGTACCTGATCAACGGGCGCAAGGCCCGCCTGCGCGACATCCGCGAGCTCTTCATGGACACGGGCGTCGGCGCCGACGCGTACTCCATCATCGAGCAGGGCAAGGTCGACACGATGCTGCTGGCCAAGCCCGAAGAGCGGCGCATCTTCTTCGAGGAAGCCGCGGGCGTCTCGAAGTTCAAGGCCCGGCGCATCGAGAGCCAGCGCAAGCTCGAACGCGTCGAGGTGAACCTCGCGGTCGTGCGCGAGCAGCTCGACTCGACCGAGCGCCGCCTGCGCATCGTCAAGGGGCAAGCCGAGAAGGCCCGGCGCTTCCAGCTGCTCGACGTCGAGCTCAAGGCGCTCCAGACCGCGCTCGCGTTCCACGAGCACCACGAGCTGTGCTCGCGCCTCTCTGGCTTCACCTCGCGCCTCGAGAGCCTCACCGGCGAGCGCAACGACGCGATCGCCCGCGTCGAGCGCTACGAGAGCGAACGCGAAGAAACCGAACTCCTGCGCCACGACCTCGCCGCCCGTCAGCGCGAGACGGAGTCGCAGAAGACCTCAGCCGAGAACGAAGCCGCGGCCCAGCGCCAGCGCGCCGCGTTCGCCGAGCGCACGCTGCGCGACAGCGCCGAGCAGATCGAGCGCGACCGCGCCCGCGCCGAGGAGCTCGCCGCCCGCTCCGAAGAGTTCGCGCAGGAGATCAGCGAGCACCGCGCCGAGGTCGAGAGCGTCACCGAGGCCGCCACGCGCGCTACCGAGGAACAGCGCGCCGCCAGCGAGCGCAAGCGCGAGCTGATGGACGCGTCGAGCGGGAGGCGATCGGGTCTGCAGAACGCCCGCTCCTCGCTCGCGAACATCGAACGCGAGCGCTCCACCGCCGCCGCCCGCGCCGAGGGCGATCTCAAGCGTCTCGAGTCGCTCAGCGAGCGCCGCCAGCAATCCGCGGCGTTGCTCTCGCGCCTCGAAGGGGAAGCCGACGCCGCGCAGCGCTCGCGCGAGGTCGCCGAGGCCGGCTCCCTCGCCCTGCGCGCCAAGGCCGACGAGTCCCGCGCCCGCGCCGACGCCGCCGACCGCGACCTCACCGCGCTCGCCGAGGGGCGGACCGACCTGGCCCGCGTCACCGGCGAGCTCGAGCAGGAACGCGCCGCCGCCCGCTCGCGCCTCGGCGCTCTGCAAGAGCTCATCGAGTCCCGCGAGGGCATGTCCGAGTCCGTGCGCGAAGCGCTCGACGCACGCGACGCCGCCCCGGACTCCCCGCTTAGCGCCCTGATCGCCCCGCTCGCGGAGCTGATCGAGGCCGACTCCGAGCACGCCTCCGCGGTCGAGACCGCGCTGGGCACGCACCTCGAGGCGCTCGTGGTCGAACGCCTCGCCGACATCGCCGAGGGCGGGCTCGCCGCGGCGCTCCCGGCCCGCGTCGCGCTGCTGCCCATCGAACCCGCGTCCCCCGCCCGCGAGCCGCGCCGCGTGCCCGACGAGCTCGCGACCCGCGTCCGCCCTGTGCGCGCCCTCGTGCGCTCGACCGACCGCGTCGCGCCGCTGCTCGACCGCCTGCTCGCCGACGTGTTCCTCGTCCCCGACCTCGAAGCCGCGTTCATGCTCAGCGCGGGCCCGCTCCGCGGCGCGACCTTCGCCACGCTTACCGGCGAGCGCCTCGACCCCTCGGGTCGCGTCCTCGCCGGCCCCGCCACGGGCGCCGGCGCGTCCACCGGCCTGCTCGAGCGACGCTCCGAGCTGCGCACGATCGACGCGCGCCTCGCGGAGCTCGACAGCGAACTCGACGCGAAGCGCGAGCGTCTCGCCGGCCTCAGCGCCAGCGCCGCCGAGTGCGAAGCGCGTCGCAGCGAGGCCCAGCGCGAAACGGGCGAGCTCGAACGCCAGCTCGTCGCCGCGCAGGCCGCCGCCGAGAACGCCGCGAGCGACCTCGCCCGCCTCGCCCGCGAGCGCGACGGCGCCACCGTCGAAGCCGAAGAGATCGCCCAGCGCGAGGGCCAGCTCCGCGCCGAGCAGACCACCGCCGCCGCGACCGCAGAGTCCCTCGCCCGCCTGCTGAGCGAAGAGACCGAGGCGCTCGCCCGCCTCGAGGCCGAAGCCGAGGCCGCCGAGCGCGAGCTGCAGGAAGCCGGCGAGGCCGCGTCCCAGGCGCAGCGCGACGCCGCGGTCGCCGACCAGCGCCTCATCGCCGCCCAGCGCGAGCTCCGCCAGCTCGAGACGCGGCGCGACGAGACCGACCGCCAGCGCCAGCAGGCGCTCGACCACCTCGACGCCCGCGAGTCCTCGCTCGACGAGCACCGGCGCGCCATCGAGGACGCGCAGGAACGCATCCGCGAGCACGCCGAGGCCGCCGAGCGCGCCGCCGAGGCCCTCGCGACGATCGAGGGCGAGGCCGAGGAGGCCCGCGCCCGCGCCAGCGAAACCGCCGAGCGTCTCACCAGCGCCCGCGCCCGAGCCCACGAGCTCTACCGCGACTGGAACACGCTCGAGATCTCGCGGCGCGAGCTCGAGGTCAAGCGCGAGAACCTCGAGATGCGCGCCGGCGAGGAGCTCTCGCTCGACCTCTCCGCCGAAGCACGCGAGTACGCCGAGCTCATCGGCGACGAGGACGTGATCGCCATCGACCCGCCCAGCGCGGGCGTCGAGATCGCCGCTCTCAAGAAGGACATCAAGAAGCTCGGCAACGTCAACCTCGACTCCATCGAGGAAGAGAGCACGCTCTCAGAACGCAACGAGGATCTCGTCGCGCAGGTCGCCGACATCGACAACGCCCGCCAGCGCCTCGAAGAACTCATCGACCGCCTGTCCGAGGCGTCGCGCGAACGCTTCAAGCAGGCGTTCGAAACCATCGCAGACAACTTCTCGCGCAACGACGGGATGTTCCGCCAGCTCTTCGGCGGCGGCAAGGCCGAGATCCGCCTGCTCCCCAACGAGGAGACCGGCGAGATCGACTGGCTCGAGTCCGGCGTCGCGATCGTCGCGCAGCCCCCCGGCAAGAAGCCGCGGAACATCGATCAGCTCTCGGGCGGCGAGAAGACCATGACCGCCGTCGCGCTGCTCATGTCGATCTTCCAGTCCAAGCCCTCGCCCTTCTGCGTCCTCGACGAAGTCGACGCGGCGCTCGACGACGCGAACGTCGAACGCTTCACCAACGTCATCCACCGCTTCCTCGACCGCTCGCACTTCATCGTCATCACGCACAACAAGCGCACCATGCAGGGCGCCGACCGCCTCTTCGGCGTGACGATGCAAGAACGCGGCGTCTCGACGCGCGTGTCCGTCAAGCTCGACCAGGTCTCCGAGGACGGCTCGATCAGCAAGGACGCGGTGCCCGACGACGCGACGCCGGCCCCCGAGACCACGCCGAGCAACCGCGAACGCCTCGCCGCGATGCGCGAAGAGGCGGCGCCGGTCGAGGTCTAGCGCCGTCGGCCGCGGAGCACCGCAACCGCGGCGATCGCCAACCCCCCGACCGTCCCCGGCGCTGGGATCGTCGCGATCCACGGTTGGAACTCGCCCTCGGCGTTCGTTGCCGTTCCGACGATGACGCGACCATCGGCCGAAACACTCGCGGCGTTCGTGAGCGTCCACCCGCCGAGGTCCACTCCGAAGTGGCCGGTGAGGATGTCCGCGATCGAGCGCCCCGCCCCGTCGCCTTCCCAGACCAGCGCGGTGTTGCTGCCGTCCGCGGCGCGTCCCGAGCCAACGATCACCGAACCATCGGCGTTCGCCGCATCGGCGAACGTCGAAGCGAACGCATCGAGTGTACGAAGCTCCTCACGCCCGTCCGATTCGCTCCAGCGGAACGCGGTGAGGGGGCCCGAACCCCCGTTCCGCCCGTAGCCCACGACGACGCCGGCGTCGGCGCTGATCGCCTCGGCTCGCGCGAACTGAAGGTCGGGCGTTAGGTTCTCAAAGCCGCGGGACTCGGTCCAACGCGTCGCGTGGCTGGCGGCGCCCGCCTCGTCGGTTTCAACCCACCCCACCGCGGTCGCGCCGTCGGCGGAGACGCCGCGCAGTGACGTTTCGAACGCCCCGTCCGGCAGCGCGAGTTCCACCGCGCCCCCCGCTTCGCTCCAGCGGAACGCGACCTCGTTGCTCGTGGGGTAGCGGGAGGACCCGAACGCGATCGAACCGTCAGCGCTGGCGGCGTAGGCGATGTTGCTGTTGATACTCGTGACGCCGATGTCCTCGAACCCGCCCGCTTCGCTCCAGCGCGCCGCGGGGCGCCGGTTGAAGATATCACCCTCGCCGAACACCACCGACCCGTCGCCCGTCACCGCATAGGCGGCGTACATGTCGTCGCCGTTCGGGATGTCGTTGAAGCGCCGCATGCCGGTGGCGATGGTCCAGCGGAAGGCGTCGCGGGTGGGGCCCGCGCTCGTCCCGCCCCGCCCGACGACCGTCGTGCCGTCAGCCGAGATCGCCTCTGCGAACGTCTGGTTGCGGTCGTCGTTGATGAAACCCAGAAGCTCGAAGCGGGGTTGCGCGTTGGACGTCGCGACGCAGCACGCGGCGACGCAGGACAGCGGGATCGCAATTCTCATGAGTTGTCCCCCAGACGTTCCGTCACTCCGGACGGCGCCGACGTGTTCGATCACGAGCAATGATAAAACCCGCGGGGGCTGGATTCCAGAAGTCCCTTAAGATTTCACCTGAGAACGCGGCGCACGAAACCGACCATGCTGTTGATCATCTGAGCAAGCGCCACGCTCGGTTCCGCCTGCATATCCGCCGGGTGCGCCGTGTTGAACACGTGGTCGCCCCCTTTGATGACCGCCAGCTCCGCGTACGGGATCGCCGCCGAGATCTCGTTGGCGCAGCGCACGGGGATCGTCGGGTCGTCCGCGCCGTGAACAACGAGGGCCGGGCACGCGATCGCTCGGCACAACCCGAGCAGGTCGTGCGCCGCCGGGTCGGCGAGCTGCTCGTCGAGCCAGCCGCGGGCGCCGAAGAGGTCCTGCCCGGTGCGCGCCGAGGGCCACGCCAGGCGTCCGGTCTCGGCGATCTCCCGCTGCTTCCCCTCGACATCCGACGCGCACCAGCTCGGGGCGGACATCGAAACGAGCGCGTCGGGCTTCTCCCGTGCGTCGCCCGCGCGTCCGGCGCTGAGGAGACACGCGGTCCCCCCGCGGGAATGCCCGATCGCGATGACCGGGGCCCCCTCGGGCGCCCCCGGTAGGCTGCCGGCGCGTGCCGCGCGGACAACGGCGCGCAGGTCGTACACCTGCTTGTTCCACGTGTCGCGTGAGAAGAGGTCGGGGCGCTCGAACGTTGATTCGTCTCGCGTCATCCCGGAGTGCGACGCGTTGTAGCGGTGGACGCACACGGGCAGCGCACGGCGCAGGCGGTCGGCGAGCACCGGGTAGCAGCCGTAGTTGTAAAAACCCTTGTGACCGTGGAGGAGCACCACGCTCGCGCGCGCGTCCTCGGCGCAACGATCGGTGACGCCGAGGACCGGGCGCCCGTCGGCGCCGGAGAGCTCCCACTCGGATTTGGACGGCGGCGCCATGCGCCGAAGTTTAGCCGTTGAGACGGTCCACCACGGCCTGCGCGAACTCGCGCGTGCCGAGCTCGCCGCCGAGGTCGCCCGTCTTCTGCCCGTCGCCCAGCGCCGCCTCGTACGCCTTGGTGATCTTCTGCGCCGCGATCCGGCAGCTCTTGTCGGCGCGGGTGTCGCAGAGGTGCTCGAGCATCATCACCGCGGACATCAGGAGCGCGAGTGGGTTGGCCTTGTTCTGCCCGGCGATATCGGGGGCCGACCCGTGAACGGCCTCGAAGACCGCACAGTTGTCGCCGATGTTCGCGCCGGGCGTGACACCCAGCCCGCCGACGAGCCCGGCGCAGAGGTCGGAGATGATGTCGCCGTAGAGGTTCTCGCAGAGGATGATGTCAAACTGCGAGGGGTCCTGGACAAGGCGCATGGAGCCGGCGTCCACGATGACCTCTTCGTACTGGATGTTGGGGTAGTCGCGCTCGTAGACGCGGCGCGCCTCGTCGATGAAGAGACCGTCGGTCATCTTCATGATGTTGGCCTTGTGGAACGCGGTGACCTTCTGACGCTTGCGCTGGTTGGCGAAACGGAAGGTCCACGACGCGATGCGCTGGCACGCCTCGAGCGTCGCGACCTTCATCGAGATGATCACGCCCTCGGTCACCGTGTTCTCGACCCCCGAGTACAGCCCCTCGGTGTTCTCGCGCACGATGATCAGGTCCACGTCCTCGAACCGCGTGGGCACGCCGGGCAGGCTCTTGACCGGGCGCAGCGCGGCGTACAGGTTGAGGTTCTTGCGCAGACCGACGTTCACCGAGGTGAAGCCCCGTCCGACGGGCGTGGTGCACGGGCCCTTGATGCCGATGCCGTGCTCTTCGATCGTGTCCAGCGTGCCCTGCGGGAGCGTGGATTCCTCACCCCGGTCGAGGGCGGAAACGCCGGCGTGGCGCTCGATCCACCTGATAGGGGCCTCGGCGGCGCCCAGCACCGTCTTGACCGCTTCGGAAACCTCAGGCCCGATCCCGTCGCCCGGGACCAGCACGACTGTGTGTTCTGTGCTCATAACAGCGAGTCTATCGGGCGTTCGGTCGGGCGCCGTGAGCGCCGATCACCCACACACGATTATTGCGCGCGCGACGGGGCGGCCGGGATCGTCAGCGTCATCCCCGGGCGCAGACGCTGCCCCTCGTCGCCCACCAGGTCGCGGTTGGCGTCGCGGATGATCGTCCACTTCGTGCCGTCGCCGTAGAACGCCGCGGCGATCTTCCACAGGCTGTCGTTCTTCTGGACCACGTGCTCGATGCGCTCAGACTCGGTCGCCCGGGGCGGCTCGCCCGCGCCGGAGTCGTCAACCACCACCCCCTGGATGTTGCCGGGGTCCTTGGGCACCAAGAGCTTCTGCCCGACGCGCATCCGCTGCGGGTCGACGCCGGGGTTGGCCTTGGCGATCGCCTGCCAGTGGCGGGAGTTGCCGTAGAGGCGCTTGGCGATCGTCATGATGTCGTCGTTGAGGCGCACCGTGTAGAGCGTGAACTCGGGCGGCACGAGGCGCGGCCCCGAAGCCGTATCGCCCTCGTCGGGCTCGCTGGGTTCTGTGACCGTGAGCGGGTCGGCGACCACCGGTTCGGGGGATGTCGCCCGCGGGGTGGTGTGCACGGCCGCGGCCGGCGGGGCGTCGTCGAAGACCACGCCCGCGGATTCGCCCTCGCGGGGCTCCCAGAGCCAGTACGTGGCGATCCAGGCGGTCACCAGGAACACCGCGGCGGCCGCGGCTCGCTTGCCGGAGGAATCGCTCATGCTGGTGTCCTCCGGGTGTGCCTCTGGCGTGCGCAGACCGCCCGCGCCTGTGAACATGATCGGGCCTTCGCCCGCCCGACTCTACCCCCGAGTCGCCGGTTAGACGGCGTCGGGGGCGTGCTGTGCGGCGGCGGCGGCCGCGGCGGCCTTCTTCGCGGCCGCCCGGTCGCCCTTCTTGGAGTAGACCAGCGGCGCCGCCACGGCGATCGACGAGTACGTCCCGACCACCACGCCGCAGAGAAGGGCGTAGGTGAACGAGCGGATGCCGGTCCCGCCCTGGACGTACATGGTCATCACCGCCACGAGCGTGGTGCCCGAGGTGATGATCGTGCGGCTGACGGTCTGGTTGATGGAGAGGTTGACGACGTCGGCCGAGGCGTAGGAGAGGCGCCCACGGTTCTCGCGGACGCGGTCGAGGATGACGATGGTGTCGTTGAGGGAGTAGCCGATGATCGTCAGGAGGGCCGCGACGAGCCCGAGGTCGATCTTGAAGGGCTCGATCATGAGCGGGGTCGCGATGTAGGGCGCCTGCTCGTAGATGATCTCCGCGAGCGCGATGAGCCCGATGACCGCGATGACGTCGTGCAGCAGCGCGGCGATCGCCGCCATCGAGTAGCGCAGCGACCCGAAGCGGAACCAGATGTAGATCATCACGAAGACGAGGCTGAGGAAGACCGCGACGATCGCCTGCGCCTGACGCGTGGAGGCGACCTGGGCGCTGAACGACTCGGCGCCGACGAAGTCGGATCCCTGGGCCAGCGAGGCGTTCACCAGCTCCCAGTTGCGTCGCGCGACCTCGCCGCTCCAGCGTTCCTCGTCGTCGAAGTACCCGACGTCGGGGTCGCTGACAACAAGCACCGCGGAGCGGACCTCGGCGTCGGTGCCGTCGGTGACGACGACCTCCCAGCGCTGGTTGAGGAGGTCGGCGAAGTCGTCCTTGCGCCGGGATTCCTTGAGCCGCTGGACGATGCTGTCCTTCGAGACCATCGGATCGAGGCCGTCGAGGACGATCGCGACGCCGCCGAGGTACTCGGCGACATCGTTGCGGATCTCGGAGCGACCGATGCTGGCGCCGAGGGTCCCGTCGAGGACGGCGTGCATGGGGGCGAGGGCGAGCGAGGCGTCGCTCCCGGCGAAGACGAGCGCGGGCTGGGCGTCGAGCCAGTCCTGCAGCGCGCGGCTGACGCGCTCCTGGACGCTGATGCGGTCAGCGTCAACGGTTTTGATGATGAAGCGGTCGCTGGAGACGCCGTCGCTCTCGGGGTTCTCGGGGACGATCTCCGCGTCGCGGAGCTGCTGGTCCTCGGGGAGGGCGCGCAGGCGGTCTTCTACTTCCTGGCGGGTCTTGGGCGCGTCCTCGGCGGCGAGCTGGACGGTCACCTTGGTGCCGCCTCGGAACTCGTTGTCGAGCATCTTCTCGCCCTGGATGACGATCATCGCGACGCCCAGCCCGATGTAGCCGAGCGAGACGACGATGAACAGCGGGCGGAGCTTGAGCCAGTTGATCTTCGGGCTCAGCGCGTTCTGGATGAACGGCACCACTTCGGGGAGCTGGCGCATGCCCTTGATCTTGAACCTGTCGAGCAGCCACGAGTAGATGATGCGCGTGATAAAGAGCGTCGAAAAGAGCGTCGCCACGATGCCGATCATCAGCGTGATGGCGAAGCCCTTGATCTCCTGCGTCGCGGTGTAGAGCAGCACGAGACACACGATGAAGTTCGTGATGTTCGCGTCGAGGATCGTCGAGAGCACCTTCTGGTACGCGAGGCGGACCGCGAGGCGCAGGTCGGCGCCCTCGGCCATTTCTTCGCGGATGCGCTCGAAGATCAGCACGTTCGCGTCCACCGCCATGCCGAACGTCAGCACGATGCCGGCGATGCCCGGCAGCGTGAACGAGTTCCTGTTCAGCGCCATCGCGCCGAGGATGATGATGGCGTTGGCGACGAGGGCGACCACCGCGATCACGCCGTGGAAGAAGTAGTAGATGACCATGAAGACCGCGACGGCGATGAGCGCCATGACGCTCGCGGTGTAGCCGGCCTTGAGGTTGTCGGCGCCGAGCTCAGGCCCGAGGACCGAGAGGGACAGGGGCTCCTCGCCCAGCTTCGCCTGGAGCGAGCCGGCGGCCATCGTCTTGGTGATGTAGTTGATGTCGTCGGTGGTGAACTGCCCGACGATCTGCCCGTTGCTCGAGATGCGCCCGAGCAGGTTGGGCGCGGTGATGACGCGGTCGTCGAGGACGACGGCCATCTGGTGGCCCTCGTGCTTGCCCGTGAGGCGCCCGAGCTGGACGGCGCCGCGGGAGTCCATCTCGAACGCGATGCAGGGACGCCCGGACTGGGAGTCGATGCTCTGGTAGGCGCGGGCGAGGCCCCACTCGCCCGACGAGGCGAGCATGCGCTTGTCGGGGGTGTCCCAGAGCAGCATGTAGTACTGCCCGTCGCGGGGCTCGACGACGAGCCCGCGCCCGGCGAAGAACCCGCTGGGGTTGTTCTCCAGCGCGTCGAGCTCGACGGCGTTGTTGTACCAGTAGCGCAGGTCGTCGAGCGCGAACCATCGCATGTCGCCCTGCGCGGCGCGCGGGCCGCGGTCGCGGAACGCGAGGCGGAGTTCCTGCTCGCGCGTGTCGCTGATGGCGCGGAGGTCGTCACGCCCGGCGGCGATGCGGAAGTCGAGCACGCCGGCGCCGGAGAGCAGGCGGATCAGGTCCTTCGGGTCATCGAGACCGCGGCGCTGCGCCTCGTAGTTGGTGTAGAGCTCGAGGGCGCGGTCGATGTCCGCCGCGGCGGTGGGGTGGCGTTCGCGGATGCGGTTGAGCGTCTGGGCGCGCGGGCTGTCCTTGACGATGTTCTTGTTGGAGCGCGGGTCGAAGAGGACGATCGGCTTGTCGGAGAGCTCGACGGCGTTGCGGAGTTCTTCGCCGTCGATCGTCGATTCGAGCGCGGCGTCGCGGGCCAGCTCGTACGCCTCTGCGGCGGCGCCGGCGACGTCGAGGAGGATGTCCGCGTCGGCGGGGGCGGGCCCGACGTCGTCGCCGCCGGTGTCCTGGCGGGCGGCGTCGAAGGCGCGACGGGCCTCCTGCGCGGCGTCGGAGGCGCGGGCGGCGGCGCGGAGGAGGTCGGCCCGTGCGGCGTTCCCGTCGCTGAGCGCGACGATCGCCTCCTCGCGGTCGGGCTCGGGGAGGCGCATGACGCGCTCGACCTCGTCCTCGTCGAGCGTGCCCGACGAGACCGTTTCGATGTGATCGAGGTACGCCTGGCGGAGACCCTTGACCTCGTCGTTGGGCAGGGGCATCTGCACTTCGATGCGGTTTTTCCCCTGTCGGACGAAGCTGATCTCGAGCGTGCCCTGCGGGTCAACGCGGTCCTTGAGCACATCGATGGTCTGCTCGATGGTCGAGCCGGTGTCGGTGGCGCCGTCGGGCACCTCGACGGCGTAGATCAGGCTGACGCCGCCGGCGAGGTCGCGCCCGCGGCGCAGGTTGCGCTCGGGCGGGTAGATCGCCGCCGCGCAGATCAGGACGACCGCGATCGCCAGGACGGTGTTACGGATCAGGTGTCTCATCGGTGTCGATCTCTCACGCCGGCGCGCTGGCCCGCGGTGGTTGGTTGGTCAGACCTGCGCCAGCTCCGGCTCGTCGGACGTCTCGCTGACGGGCGAGCCGCCGGACTTCTTCAGCACCTGCTGCACGGACGAGCGGGCGAATCGGATCTTCGTGTTCGTGGACTCGTCGACCTTGAGCACGATCTCCTGGTCGCGGAGTTCGACCACGGTCCCGATCACGCCGCCGGCGGTCTGCACGCGGTCGTGCTTCCCGATCGAGGCGAGCAGCGCGGCCCGCTTCTTCTTTTCCTTGCGCTGCCCCATCGAGGACATCACGATCATGAAGACCATGAGCCCGAGGAGCATGAAGAGGAAGCCGCCGCCGAACATGCCCTGTGGCTGCTGGGTCGCGGAGCCGTCGCCCGTGAGCGGGGCGCCGTCGCCGGATGTCGCCGGCGCCGCCTCTCCCGCCAGCGGGGGGGCCTGCGCCAAGATCTCGAGCGACCACACGCCGTCCTGCATCGTCATCGTTTCGTCCATCCTTCCGCGCCGGGGCGCGGTGGTGTAAGTGGAACACGACCCCGCGCGGGCGTCACGCGGGCGGCGCCAGACCCGTCAGAGCGGGCCCGCACACCGGCCAACGCCGAGCGAGGTCGAGCCACCCATCTTCGCGGATCGCCGCCCGGATGTCCACCATCAGCCGCTGGAAGTGCCGAACGTTGTGCAAACTGACCAGGATCGGGCCCAGCATCTCGTCCGCGAGGAACAGGTGACGCAGGTACGCCCGGCTGAAGGGGCGCCCCTCGATGGTCTCCCACGCGTGGGACGCAGGGTCGCAGGCGAGGCAATCGCAGCCCTCCTCGAGGGGCCCGTCGTCGTCGGCGAACTTCGCGTTCTTGAGGCGGATCTGCCCCGTGCGGGTGAAGGCGTTCGCCGAGCGTCCGTTCCGCGTGGGCAGGACGCAGTCGAACATGTCCACCCCCGCGAGGACCGCCGCGAGGATGTCCTTCTCGTACCCGACGCCCATCAGGTAGCGGGGCTTGTCCTCGGGCAGCAGCGGGGCCGTGTGGCGGACGACCTCGACGATCTGCTCGAAGCCCTCCCCCACCGCGACGCCCCCGATCGCGTAGCCCGGGAGCTCGACGTTGCAGACCTGCTCGGCCGACCGGCTCCGCCTGTCGAGGTCCGCCCCGCCCTGGACGATGCCGAAGAGCGCCTGCGTCTCTTCAAACCCGGCGTGCGCGCTCTTGCAGCGTTCGAGCCAGCGCGCGGTGCGTTCCATGGAGGTGTCGAGGCGGGCGCTGTGGTCGTAGTCCTTTTTGAAGACGCCCGTCTTGGTCGCCATCATCCGCTCGCGGGCGGCGTTGGAGGTCTTCGGGTCGATCGACGGGGGGCAGTCGTCGAACGCCATCACGATGTCGGCGCCGAGCTTCTGCTGCACGTCCATCGCGAGCTCGGGGGTCATCTTGATGGTCGAGCCGTCGACGACGGACTTGAACGCGACGCCGTCGTCGTCCGCGGCCCCGATGTCTGAGAGGGAATAGACCTGGTACCCGCCCGAGTCGGTGAGGATCGGGCCGGGCCAGCCCATGAACCGGTGCAGCCCGCCGCGGCGCGCGATGAGATCCGCGCCGGGGCGCAGCATCAGGTGGTAGGTGTTCGAGAGCACGATCTCGCTGCCGGTCGCGCGGACCAGCGGCGGGACGAGCCCCTTGAGCGACGCCTTGGTCCCGACGGGCATGAACGCGGGCGTCTCGAAGGACCCGTGCGGCGTGTGCACGCGCCCGCGCCGGGCGTGGGTTTCACGGGAACGCTCGATGATTTCAAGTCTGACGGCCATCGGGGCCACTCTAGCGGGGCAGACGCAGCACGAACCGCGCGCCGTGGGGCTCGTTGTCCTCGACCCACACGCGACCGCCCAGCTCGTTTGCGATGCGCCGGGTAATGGCGAGCCCGAGCCCGGCGCCGGCGCGACGCCCGGTGATGTACGGGCGGAAGATCTCGTCGCGGCGCTCGGCGGGGACGCCCGGCCCGGTGTCGCTGACCGCGATCTCGCAGACGGGGCCCAGGTCGTCGTCCTGCGCGGGCCCGACGCGCAGCGTGAGCTCGCCCCCCCCGTCGCCCATCGCCTGCGTCGCGTTGAGGGACAGATTGAGCAGCGCCTGCTTGAGCGCGTCGGCGTCGGCCGTCGCGTGGGACTCACTAGGCGCGTCAACGCGCAGCCGCACGCCGTGCTGACGGGCCTGGGGCTCGAAGAAGTCGGCGAACTCGCGGACGACCCCGGCGATGTCGGTGCGCCGGGGGTCGAGGCGGAACTCCCCGGCGTAGCGCAGGAAGTCCTCGAGGATCTCGCGCAGGCGGTCCACCTCGCGGGTCAGCAGCGCGGCGCGCTTCGCGAGCGCGGCGCGTTCGCCCTCGTCGATCGCGAGGTCCTCGATCGCCTCGCCCAGCGCTGGGCGTTGAGCCCGATCGTCGAGAGCGGGTTCTTGATCTCGTGGGCCAGCCCGCCGGTCATGGAGCCGATCTCGGCCAGTCGCTCGGCGTCGGTGGCGCGCCGCTCGGCGCTAACCGCTCGGCGCACGGAGCCACGGATCGCGACGCGCGCCCCGTAGAGGGACGCGAGCGCGCCGCAGAGGCCGCCGAGTAGAAACCAGCCGAGGGTCATGCCGACAAACGATACACCACCCCAGCGCCGTTACCGGCGGGGCGTGCGGGCGTACTTCCGGGCGCGCAGCGCGACCTCGACGGAGGGCGAGCGGATCACGCGGGTCGCGTGCCACCCCCGGTCCGTCTTCTCGGCGTCGTACACCACCTCGGCGCCGTCCTCGAGGACGCGGTAGCCCTCGCCTTCGATCTTCGAGTAGTGGACGAAGACGTCCTGGCCCTCGGGCCCCACCACGAACCCGAAGCCTTTGCGCGCATCAAACCATTTCACGTTGCCGGTAATGTCAGAAAGGCGGGTCGGATCGCTCATGCGTATCCCCCTCGCGCGGCGCCGAGGCAAACCGCACGTCGCTCCTGAGAACCCGCCCACGTGTGTACTGAGGCGCCGGCCAAACAACTCAAGGCCCGCACCGCGTTGCACACGCCCGACGGATCCTGTCCTGCCATGAGACAGCGATACTCGCTGCCGAATAACGGCGAGGATATCAGCGCCCCTGGGCGGCGTCAACGTTTACCGGACCGCTCCCCCGGTCGGGGGAGACGCGCCGGGTGGGCTTACTCGCTGCCCGCGCCGGCGGGCTCGAGCTCCTCGAGGTACGCCTTGCGGCTGAGCTTGATGCGCCCCTGCTCGTCGACGTTGATCACCTTGACGTGGATCTTGTCGCCGACGTTCACGACGTCGGCCACGCTCGCGACGTAGTTCGTGTCGAGCTGCGAGACGTGGCACATGCCGTCGGTGCCCGGGGCGAGCTCAACGAACGCGCCGAAGTCCTTCACCGAGACGACGGTGCCGTGGTAGACGGTGCCGACCTTGATGTCGGCGCCGATGGCCTCGACCTCGTTGGCGGCGGTCATCACGTTCTCGGCGTTGAGACCCGACACGAGGACCGTGCCGTCGTCTTCGACCTCGATGGTGACGCCGTACTTCTCCTGCATGCCGCGGACGACCTTGCCGCCCGGCCCGATCACGCGACCGATCTTCTCGGGATCGATCTTGAGGCTGATGAGGCGCGGGGCGTACATGCTCATCTCGGTGCGGGGCTCGGGGATGACGGCTTCCATCTCGTCGATGATCTGGAGACGCCCGGTCTTGGCCATCTCGAAGGTCTGCGCGATCTGGTCCATGTTGAGGCCGCGCGCCTTGAGGTCGAGCTGGATGCCGGTGATGCCCTCGCGGGTGCCGGAGACCTTGAAGTCCATGTCGCCGAAGAAGTCTTCCTCGCCGATGATGTCGAGGATCATGACTTCCTTGCCGGAGTCGTCGCTCATCATCCCGACGCTGATGCCAGCGCAGGTGTCGATGATGGGGACGCCGGCGTCCATCAGCGCGAGGCAGCCGCCGCAGACGGAGGCCATCGACGACGAGCCGTTGGACTCGGTGATGTCGCTGATGAGGCGGATGGTGTAGGGGAAGTCCTCGGGGCTGGGGATGACGCCCGCGAGAGAGCGCTCGGCGAGGGCGCCGTGCCCGATCTCACGACGGCTGGGGCCCATGATGCGCCGCGCCTCGCCCACACAGAAGGGCGGGAAGTTGTAGTGCAGCATGAACTTCTTGGAGTACTCGGGCATGAGGCCGTCGACGACCTGCTCGTCGCGGGCGGTGCCGAGGGCGCAGCTCACGAGCGACTGGGTCTCGCCGCGCTGGAAGAGCGCCGAGCCGTGCGTGCGAGCGAGCGTGCCGACCTGCATCTCGAGGGGGCGGATCTCGTCGATCTTGCGCCCGTCGGCGCGGAGCGCCTTGTCGACGACGAGCTTGCGGGCCGTCTTCTTCTCGAGCGTGCGGAAGGCCTCCTTGGCCATCGAGCGACGCTCCTTGCTGACGTTCCACTGGGCGACGGTGCCGTCCTGGTTCTCGAGGAAGTGCTTCTCGAGCATCTCGTCGCGGAGCTCGCGGATCGCGGCGCTGCGCTCTTCCTTGCTCTTGATCTGGCGGAGCTTGAGCATCTTCTTGCCGGCGAACGCCTCGACTTCCTTGACGACGTCGGCCGACGGGAGGACGAGCGTGCCGGGGCGCTTCTCGACGCCGGCCTTCTCGCGGAGGTCCTCGATGAGCTCGCAGATGTCAAGGACGGCGTCCTGGCCGAACTCGATCGCGGCGAGCATGTCCTCTTCGCTGATCTCGGCGGCGCCGACCTCGATCATGTTGACGCCGTCCTTGTGCCCGGAGAGCACGAGGTCGAGGTCGGAGTACTCCATCTGCGTCGCGGTCGGGTTGAGGACGAACTGGGCGCCCTCCTCGGTGAAGATGCGACCCACGCGGACCGTGGCGATCGGGCCCTCGAAGGGGGCGTCGGAGATGTGCAGTGCGGCCGAGGCGGCGACGCTGGCGAGCACGTCCGTGTCGTTCTGACCGTCGTGGCTCATGACCCAGCACTGGATCTGGATCTCTTCGATGAACCCGTCGGGGAAGAGCGGGCGGATCGGGCGGTCGATCATCCGCATCGTGAGGATTTCTTTTTCGTTCGGCGCGCCCTCGCGCTTGCGGAAGCCGCCGGGGAACTTGCCCGAGGCGGTGAGCTTCTCGCGGTAGTCGACCTGCATGGGGAAGAAGTCGAGGCCGGGGCGGGCTTCGGCGCGGACGACGGTGCCGAGGACGGTGCTCTCGGCGTAGCTGGCCATCACGGCGGCCGAGGCGAGTTTGGCGACCTGGCCGGTCTCGAGGACGAGGGTGCGTCCACCGATCTCACGCTCAACGCGAATCGCATTGCTCATTGGTGTTCTGCTTTCTGCTTCAGTCCGGAGGGCCCGGTCCGCGGGCGGCGCGCGGGGGCTCGTCCGGTGTGTGTATCCGCGGCGTCGCGTGGATCGAAGACGTCACACCCGAGAGGCAGAAAGCCGCACGCGCTCCTCGCGCCCATGGCTCACTGCCGCAGCAAGCGGGACATCCGCGACGACGCGCGGGTCCGCCGAATCCCCCGCCTTACTTGCGGAGGCCCAGCTTCTTAATCAGCGCCTGGTACGCGTCACGGTCCGTGCGTCCCAGGTAGCGCAGCAGGCTGTTGCGCCGGTTCACGAGACCCACCAGCCCGCGCTGGTTGTGGAAGTCGTGCTTGTTCTTCTTCATGTGCGTGGTGAGGTTCGTGATGCGCTCCGTCAGGATCGCGATCTGGACCTCGGGCGAACCCGAGTCGCCTTCATGGCGACGGTTCTCCCCGATCAGGCTCGTCTTGCGCTCAGCGGTGACACTCATGCGTAGTCGATCTCCACCCGCGCCTCGCGGGCTGCTGCGTTACGTTGCTCGTGGCGGTCATCAGTTCCAGACGGCGAAAAGGCACCGCCGTCCTGGATCGAAGAGGATACGGAAATCGCCCCCTCCCGGCAACCCGCCCGCCCGGAGCCCGGTACCGTACCGCCTATGAACCTCTCCTCCCGCGTTCAGAGCCTCCGAGCGTCCTCCACCGTCGCCGTCGCCGCCACCGCCAAAGCCCTCCGGGCCAGCGGCAAGGACGTCCTCTCCTTCGCCGCCGGCGAGCCCGACTTTGATACCCCCCAGAGGATCAAGGACGCCGCCGTCGCCGCCCTCGCGGCCGGCCGCACCGGCTACGCCCCCCCTCCCGGCGACCCCGACACCCGGGCCGCGATCTGCCGCAAGCTCACGTCCGAGAACCGCATCGACGGCCTGACCCCCGACCACGTCGTGATCTCCTCGGGCGGGAAGCAGTCCCTCTACCTTCTCTTCCAGGCCCTCCTCGACCCGCCGGCCCCCGGGGCGCCCGCGTCCGAAGTCGTCATCCCGACGCCCGCGTGGGTGTCCTACCGCCCGCAGGCCGAGCTCGCGGGGGGCGCGGTCGTCGAGGTCGCGGCGGGCCCCGAGCAGCACTTCAAGATCACGCCCGACCAGCTCCGGGCCGCGCTCAGCGAGCGCTCGCGCGTGTTCGTCTTCAACTCCCCGTCGAACCCCTGCGGCGTGATGTACACCCCCGACGAGATCGGCGCGCTCGCGGCCGTCCTCGACGAGGCGGCGCGCACGCTCTGCCCCGACCTCGTGATCATCACCGACGAGATCTACGAGAAGCTCATCTACGGTGAAGCGGCGCACCTCTCGATGGGGTCGATCCCGTCGGTCGCGGCGCGCACGGTGACGGTCAACGGGTTCTCCAAGGCGTACGCGATGACGGGGTGGCGCCTCGGGTACATGGCGTGCCCCGGCGACTTCGGGGCGAAGCTCGCCAAGGCGTGCACCAAGCTCCAGGGGCAGATCAACACCGCCGTCACGACGTTCACGCTCCCGGCGGCCGTCGTCGCGCTCGAAGAATGCGCGGGCGACGTTGAGCGCATGCGTCAGGCGTTCGCGGCGCGCGGCGCGCTGATCCACCGCCGGCTCAGCGCGATGCCCGGGATGGTGTGCCCCGAGCCCACCGGAGCGTTCTACGTCTTCCCCGACGTGTCGGCGCACCTCGGGAAGTCCACCCCCAAGGGAACCACGCTCACCGGCGTGGTTGATTTCGCGCAGGCCCTCCTCGAAGAGCATCTCGTGGCGTGCGTCCCCGGCGACGACTTCGGTGGTTGCGGCGACCGTTGCGTGCGGTTCAGCTTCGCGTGCTCAGAAGAGCAGATCGCCACGGGCATGGACCGCCTGGGCGAGTTCCTCAGCGGGCTGCGTTAGCCGGCGCTGGGCGCGCCGTCGGGCGCCTGTTCGATCAGCTCCGCCTGCCCGTTCACCCACACCATCGTGTACGCCTCGCCCGTCTCGTCGAGCGCCGCGAGGAGTTCGTCGTCGCTCATCGCGTAGTCCGCGAGGTTGACGGGCGCGTGGACGATCCGCGCGTCGCCGTCCGCGACCGGAGCGAGCGCAGGAGGCGATGTCGGCGTCGACGTGTTCACGCCGGGCGCCAACCACCACGCGCCCGCCGCGACGAGCGCGATCGCGCAGACCCCGCCCGCGGCGCGCACGCGCCGGCGCCGGTTCGCCGCACGCGCCGCTTCCTGCTGGAGCCCGCGGAGGATCTCCGCTTTGCGTTCATCAATATTGCTCATGCCTCGTCCTCCTTCAGCCTGACCCGCAACGCCGCGACCGCGCGCCGGAGGCGCCCGTCAACCGCTCCTGTTGTCGAACCGACCCGTCGCGCGATCGCGTCGAGGGTCAGCCCCGCCTGGTAGCGGAGCTGGAGCAGCTCGACCGCCGACCCGCCGAGCTCGCTCAGCTCGTGCTGCACAGCCACGATCTTCTCGCTGTGCTCGTCCGTTCCTGGCCCGGTGTGCGCGGCCTCGCGGGCGGCGCGCCGGCGCTGGGCCCGCAGGTGATCGAGCGCCGTGCGCAGCGCGACGCGTCGCATCCACGCGTCGAGCGCCGCGTCGGTCCCGATCACCGGCATCCCGCGCACCGCCTTGAGGAACGAATCCTGCACCACGTCGAGCGCCCGCTGCTCGTCGAACCCCGCTCGCATCGCCACCCCGAGGACCATCTCGAATCTCGATTCGTACAAAACCGCGACCGCGCGCGGGTCGCCGGCAGCGACACCGCGCGTGAGCGCGTGGGTGTTCGTCTCGAGCGTCACCGCGCGGCGCCCGCCGGCCTCAGTGCTGCTCGTCCATGAAGTGAGACGACTCCTCGATGCGGCTGATGAGACGGTCGATGACACGCAGGTCCTCCGCGACGCCGCGGGCGATCAGCACCCGCGTCCCCTCGTGATACCGCACCGTCACCTCGTCAGCAAAGAAATCCTCCGCCGCGTCGATCGCCGAGATCACGTCGTCAGCGCCGATCTGCCCCCGCGAGATGACCTCGCCGATCGCCCACGTCTCGACCCGCTGGATCACCGCGGGCGCCTGGTGATGCTCCTGCGCGGGGCCGATCAGGTACAGCGTGTTGGCGTTCTCGTCGTTCTCGATGTAATCCAGCGACAGCTCCTGGCCGTCCGCGGTCAACCGCTCGGAGTGAACCCCCAGCGTGGTGATGATGTTCCGCACCGTCGTCCGGCGCAGCGTCATCGGCGCGATCGGGACGCCCTCGACGCTCGGCGTCAGCACGATGTTCGCGTCCGCCTCTTCCTTGAGCATCAGAGCGAACGAACGCAGCGACCCGCCCGGGAACTCCAGGTCGAACGTTGACGGCTGGCGCTCCTGGTACTCGATCGCGCCGGGCTCAACCCGCACGATGTACGTCTCATCAGCCGTGATGACGTCCGTCTCGATCCCCCGCACCAACTTCGAAGGGATCGAAACCGCCGCCCACGTGGAGATGTCGTGCAGGTCCACCGCCGGCATCGTGAAGTAGTCAACATCGGGGCCCACCACCAGGCGCAGCCCGGGGATCGACTCCCGCAGCTCGTTGTAGTACTCCTTGGCCGTCCCGCCCTCGAAGCGGATGTCGTGGGTCTGCGCCAGCGCGCACGCAGCAGAGCTCATGGCGGCCACCAGCGTGATCATCGTCCTGTTCATGCGTCGTCTCCTTGTGTGAGGGTCTCTCACCAGCAGAACGCCGCACGCGGGCTCGTTTCGCGCCGTCGGGCAGGAAACGCTTTATTTGGTCCAGGCCGCCAGCATGGTCGCGAGGTCGGTCGAGTCCACGACGCCGTCGTCGTTGAAATCGGCATTGGGCTCGCTCGTCTCCCAGCCCGCAAGCAGGCCGGCGATGTCGGAGGAGTCCACGATCGCGTCGCCCGTGACGTCGCCCAGGACCGTCGCGACCACGTCCACGCGGGTCCCCCTGTTGACGATGATCAGGCGGAGCGGGTTGACGCTCGGCTGGTCGATCTCGGCGTCGTCGAACTGCCCGGAGATGAGCCCGTCGCTGGAGATCACCGTGAGCTGCTGGAGTAGGAACGGGCTGACCGAGGAGGAGCCGCGCGTCATCCGCAGCGTCCCGCCGAGGACCACGTCCCCGGTGACGCTGAGCGCGTCGGAGGTCTCGCCGCCGACCCCGGGCATCCGGAAGTCGAGGTTGAGCTCGGAGGTGTCAGAGAGCGTGAGCGCGCCGTCGATCGGGAGGGTGTAGTGGTCGTCGAGGCCGGGCGTGAGCGGGCCGCGGCAGATAATGTCGCCAGCGAGCGTCCCGACGCCCGTGACGCCGCTCGTGGCGGCGGGCCCGCCGCGGGCGCCGTTCTCGCCGATGCCGGTGCCGGCGATGACCATGGACGTGAACTCGAGGTTGCCGCGGTCGAGCCTGATGAGCCCTGCGGGGTTCACCTCGACGTTGTCGGCGGTGACGATGGCGTCGTCAACGATCTCGAGGAGCCCGTCGCCGAGCGAGCCGACGCGCAGCTCGTCACGGATATCGAGGCGCGAGGTCTCGCCCTGGACGCGCGTGCTGGCGGTCGCGCTGGAGGAGGTCATGGAGAGCTCGCCGATGTCGCCGCGCCCGCCGTTGCGGATGATCAGCTGACCCGAACCGCTCGAGCCGATGAGCACGTCGGTGCTCACGTCGAGGAGCGCCCCCTCGCCCTGCACGCGGATGATGCCGCTGCTGAAGGTCGCGAACCCGATGCGCAGCTGCTGCATGGAGAACGTGGAGCCGGCGTTGACGTCAACCTCGGCCGTGCCCTCGAAGCCCACGCCCGCCGCGGTGCCGACCGCGAAGAGCGCGTCGGGCCCGAAGATCGTCACCTCGGCCGTCGAAAACTCGAAGGCGGCGGCGAAGAACTCCTGGCAGGTCAGCGTGGTCCCGGGGTTGATGCGGAGGATGCCGTCGCCGAGGGCGCCGATCTGCACCTGGTCGGTGACGGTGGCGGTGGTGCCCTCGTCAAAGAGCGCGAGGACGCCGTCGCCGAAAGCGGTCTCGCCGACCACGAGGTCGTTGCCGACGATCAGCTTCGCCTTGTTGCGCAGGGACATGCTCCCGTCGCCGAACGCGCCGATGCGGGTGCTCTGGCGGGACTCGAAGACGGCGTCGGCGTCGTCGAGGATGACGGCGCTGTGCTGGTTCGAGGAGTTGGCGATGCCGGCGTAGTTGCACAGGAGCCGCCCGTTGTTGATGTGCACGTCGCCGCCCTCGGCGATGTTCACGCCGCTGGACCAGGACTCGGTGACGCCGCTCGCGACGCGCAGGTCAAGGGTGAACCCGTTGAGCTGGAGGAGCAGGTCGCCGTCGGAGTGCAGCACGCGCCCCGTCTCGATGTCCTCGGTGAATTCGATCTCCATAAAGGGCCTCGTGTTGAGCACGAGGGTGTCGCTGAAGCCGGGGACCATGTCGCCGGCCCAGTTGGTCGGGGTGAGATAGGCGCCGACGGTCCCTCCTTCCCAGACGATGTTCGCGGCGAGCGCCGGGGCAGCGAGCCCCGCGCACACGACGAGACCAAGGCAACGCGCGCTCCGCGCACCAGAACCGGGAAGGACACCGTTCGGCGACCGCTTCTTCATCGGAGGAGCTCCTCTATTTCTCATGTCCGCACTCTCTCGCCGCGCTGCGGCCAGATTCGGGGCGTCCACGTCTGCCCGCGACGCCCCACGAACGAGCCCGCTGACTATACTCCCGCCGATGCACTACGACGCACACCAACCGGTCATCAGCGACCTCGAGGCGCGGATTTTGACGATCCGCGACTCTCTTTGACTACGACGGCAAATCCAAACGGTTGCATGAACTAGAGCAGAAGATGGGAGACGCGGGATTCTGGGACGACCAGAAGGCCGCCAACGCCGTCGTCTCCGAGCTCAAGCTCATCAAAGCCCAGATCGAACCCGTCACCGCCTTCCAGCTCGAGCTCGAGGACGCCGTGGTCGGCTACGAGCTCGCCAAGGAGGCCGGGGACAACGACCTGCTGGTCGAAGCCGACGAGTCCCTCTTCCGCCTCAGCTCCCGGATGGACGCGATCGAGCTCCGCTCCCTGCTCTCGGGGCCCCACGACCACCGCGACTGCTTCTTCACCATCTCCGCGGGCGACGGCGGCACCGAGGCCAACGACTGGGCCGAGATGCTCTTCCGCATGTACCTCAAGTTCTTCGACAAGGCACACGCCGACTGGAAGATCGAAGAGCTCTCCCTCCAGCACGGCATCGAGGTCGGCCTCGACTCCGTCACCCTCCACGTCAGGGGCCCCTACGCCTTCGGGTACCTCGGCTGCGAGCGCGGCACCCACCGCCTCGCCCGCGTCTCCCCCTTCAACGCCCAGGGCAAACGACAGACCTCCTTCGCGACCGTCGACGTCATCCCCGAGTTCGAAGAGACCGCCCTCGAGATCCCCGAGACCGAACTCGAGTTCACCTTCTTCGCGCGCTCCTCCGGCCCCGGCGGGCAGAACGTCAACAAGGTCGCCTCGGCCTGCCGCGTGGTCCACAAGCCCACCGGGCTCATGGTCGTGTCGTCCACCCACCGCGATCAGTTCCAGAACAAGCGCCAGGCCATGGCGATCCTCCAGGCCAAGCTCGAACAGATCGAACAGGAACGACGCGACGCCGAGATCTCCGCGGCCTCGGGCGGCAAGCTCGAGCACAAGGGCTGGGGCGCCCAGATCCGCTCCTACGTCCTCTACGACAACCGCGTCAAAGACCACCGCACCAACCTCGAGGCCAACCCCCAGACAGTCCTCGACGGCGAGGTCCAGCAGTTCATCGACGCCGAGCTCCAGCGCAAACGCAAGGGCCTCTCCGCCAAAGCCAAGGCGCAGCAGACCTAACTCTCCCCCCTCTCCCACAGGGAGAGGACCGGGGTGAGGGGCCGAACCACAAGCGAGCGCCGCGAGCATCCGTCTCCACCCTCTCCCCATTCCGATGGGGAGAGGGCAGGGTGAGGGGCTCCCACATCTACCAGTCTGAGTGTGAAGGAATCGCTCGCTGCGCTCGCGGGTCTGCGCCTCAACCCCTCACCCCAACCCTCTCCCCTTGAAACAAGGGGAGAGGGAGCCGGCCGCTGCCCGCGATGACCGCGATGGTTTTCTGCCCCCGCGCAGTACCATCCCCCCATGCCCACCTCTAAACGCCTCGCGACCATCCCCCCCTTCGTCTTCACCGCCCTCGACGCTCAGCGCAAGGCGCTCGAAGCCGCTGGGCACGACGTCATCAACCTCTCGGTGGGCGACCCGGACATGGGCGCGCCGCAGTTCGTCGTGGACGCGCTCACCAGCGCCGCCGCCGACCCCGCGAACCACCACTACAACTACGGGCGCGGCAGACCCGAGCTGCTCGAAGCATGCGGCGAGTTCATGCAGCGCCGCTTCGGCGTGACGGTGGACCCCGCGCAGCACATCCAGATCCTCGTCGGTTCCAAGGAAGGGCTCGCGCACCTCCCGCTGGGCGTCAGCGACCCGGGCGACCGGATGCTCTTCCCCGACCCCTGCTACCCCGTCTACCGCAACGCCGCGCTGTACACGGGCATGGTCCCCGCGCCCGTCGCGCTCCGTGAATCCAACGGCTGGATGATGGACTTCGACGCGATCGACCCCGCCGGCGCCTCGCTGCTGCTCGTCAACCACCCGGGCAACCCCACCGCGGCGACCGCGCCCGTCGAGTTCTTCGACCGCGCCGCGCGGTTCGCCACGACGAACAACCTCACGCTCGTCTCCGACCAGGCGTACTCCGAGATCTACTTCGACGAGGCCGACCGACCGCCCTCGCTCTGGCAAGCGCCCAGCGCCGACATCAACGCGACGCCCGCCGTCGAGTTCCACTCCCTCTCCAAGACGTTCTGCATGACCGGCTGGCGCATCGCCTTCGCGGTCGGACACCCCGACGTCATCAGCGCGCTCGCCCGCGTCAAGGCGACGCACGACTCGGGCGTCTTCGCGCCGATCCAGCTCGCGGGCGCCGAGGCCCTGCGCCGCTACGACGACCCCGCGGTCGCCGAGTACCGGCGCGTCTACGAGGCCCGGCGCGACACGCTCGTCCCCGCGCTCAACGAGGCTCGGGCTCATCACGCCCTCGCCCAAAGCAGGTTTCTTCGCGTGGGGCAAGGTCCCCGCGAACACGACCTCCGCCGAGTTCGCCACCCGCTGCCTCGACGAGGCACGCGTGGTCCTCGTCCCGGGCTCGGCGTTCGGCGACCCCGGCGAGGGCTACTTCCGCGTCGCGCTCACCGTCGGCGAGGACCGCCTGCGCGAAGCCGCCGAGCGCCTCGCGCGCGTTTGTGATGGCGTGCGGGCTTAACCGCCGCTCCACGCCGCGAGGAGCAGCTGCAGATCGCTCGCCCCCGTCGCGCCGTCACCGTCGAGATCGGTCTCCCCCGGCGCCCCCCACGCCGCAAGCAGCGCGGCGAGATCCATCGAATCAACGCGCCCGCTCTGGTCGAAATCCGCCGGCGCCATCGGGGGCGTAAGAAGCCACACCGCGCCGGCGTCGCTCGCCGTTGAGTCGTCCTTGGGCGCCCCCGCCGCGAGCAGCCCGCCGCCCATCGCGACCGCCTGACCCACCCGATCGCCGGCGCCGCCGACGGCGTGCTTCGCCAGCTGCGCTCCCGTTTCAAGATCGAACACGTACGCCGTGCCCGCGCGCGTTCCCGCCTCGTCGTCCCTCGGCGCCCCCACCGCGAGCAGCGAACCGAACGCGGCCACCGCGTCCCCGAAGCCCGCCCCGCCCGGCGATCCCTCCGCGACGAGCTTGTGCCGTCGATTGAGCGTGGCGCGATCAAAGACGTACACCGCCCCGGTTCCGTCGGCGTCCCCCGGCGCCCCCACCACGATCGCGCTGTCGGTGAGGGCCACGCTCGCGCCAAAGAGCGACATCGCCGCCCCGCTGTCGGGCTCGAGGAGCGCCGTCTCCCCGCCGGTCTCGACATCAAAGAGGTAGACCCCGCCAGCAAAATACCCTTGCCCGTTCAACGCAACGGCGCCGATCGCCGCGACCGAACCATCCAACGCGACCGCGACCCCGAAGCTGTCGCCCGTATCCCCAGCGCCCACATCGAGCGTGCGCACGAAAGCGCCCGTCTCCGCATCGAAGAGGTACGCCTCGCCGATCGTAAACGCCTCGTCGTCGACAAAGCGTTGCGTGCACGCGAGCACGTAGCCCTCGTCGATCGCGACAGACGCCCCGAACCGTCCCATCGGCGGGCCGTCCTCCAGCAGCAGCTTCGCGCGCTGCGCGCCGCTCGCCGCGTCGTAGAGATACACCGCGCCCGCGAGCGTCCCGCGCTCACCATCGTGCGGCGCGCCGACCGCGATCGCTCCGGGCGACGTCGCGACACTCCACCCAAAGCGCGAGCCCGGGGCCGGGACATCTGGCGACAACGGCGAGATCGCCGACGCTTCATCCGCATCGAAGACGAGCACGCGCTGGTCGTCGCTCAGCGCCCCAACGACGAGCCGCGTCCCGGTGCTCGCGAGGGCGCGCCCGAAGTCATCAAACGCCGTCCCCGCCGGATCCAGCACCCGCGTCGGCTCGGCGCCAAAAGCCAACGCGACGGCCGCGAGAAAGCAATACGCGTGCGTGCTGTGCATCGTCGCCTCCGAGTCCGCCCGAGTGTACCCCCGTGGGCGCTCTGAACCCGCTGCAATTCTCTCGGTTCAGCGACGCGCTCGCGCTGCGGGCCCCGACGCCGATCAGCGCGACGCGGGCTCGTCGAGCGCGCCGAGTAACCCCGCGATCTCTCGCGCCGCACCCGCCATGCTGGTGCTCGGCAGCAGCCCGTCGGGGTCAACCACAAAGAGCACCCGGTGGTCCGCCGCCGCCCGGAGCCCCAGTCGCTCCAGCGGCTCGCGCAGCCGACGCCGCTCCTGCTCGTCCGCCCCCGGCGCGAAGAAGACAACCGTGTCCGGGTCGAGGCGGCGCAGGTCCTCGGGGTCCATCGCGATGAACGCCGCGCCGTCGTCGGGCACGCAGTCCGCGCCGAGGCGCTCGATCATCTCATGCGTGAACGAACCGGGCCCCGCGACCCCCAGCGGGCTGACCCCGTAGAGCGCGCCACGACGCGTCCGGCGCGCGCGCCGACGCCGTCTCGCTCCGCCAGCGCCGACCCGAGTTCCTCGACCAGCCCGCGGGCCCGAGCGTGCGAGCCCTCGTCGCCGCAGAACGCCGCGACCGCGTCCACCGCGCCCGCGATCTCGTCCAGCGTCAGCATCTCCACGTTCGCCAGCTCCCACCCCTCGCCCCGGGCCATCGCCGTCAGACGCTCGGGCAGCGGGCGGTCCCCCCACTGCAGCAGCACGTGCGTGGGGCGGAGGCGACGGAGCCGCTCGTAGTCGATGCCCGCCTGGTCCCCCACGCTCGGGGCGTCCGGGAACCCGTCGTCCCAGGCGTGACGCCCCACGACAAGGGGGGCGAGCCCGAGGTCGCGCACGATCCGCCCCAGCGCCGGGCTGACGACGACCAGCCGCGTCCCGCCCGTCTCAGGCGGGGCGGCACGCTCGGCGCACGAGAAAAACCCGGAAAAGACGCAGAGCAGGACCAGAACTGTGACGCGGCGCATCTATGCTCATTGTGCCCGAAACCCGCCGCCACGGAGACCTACGCATGGGCGTGTTCAAAAAGATCAGATCCGCGATGGGCCTCGAGAAGAACGAGGCCGCCGCCGTTGACGATTCGCCCCGCCCCGCCGAGCCGCGGGACCTCGGCCCCGGGCGGTTGCTCGCCCAGGCCGTCGCGCCGCGCGAGCCCGTCGCGATCGACATCACACACGTGGACCACGACCACGACCCCGCGGCCCCGAAGTCCCCCGGCGACTCGACCATCGACTTCGACGGCGAGGGCGTCGAGGGCACGGACGAGAAGCGCCTCTCGGCCAAGAAAGCCAAGCAGGAGCTCATCACCGAGCTCCAGAAGAACTACAAGGAAGTGCTCGAGCTGGTCCGGCGCGTGCAGACGCACCTCGACGAGCAGGAAACCCGCTCGGCGCGACTGATGGAGATCGTCGAGCGCGTCCCCGAGGCCCTCGACCGCATCCCCGAGCAGCGCGAGCAGACCGAGCGCCTCATCACCGCCGTCGAGACCCTCGGCGAAACCACCGGCGCCCACCGCGACGTCTCCCAGCAGAGCCTGCGCGAGCTGGTCAAGGCCAACGAGCAGCTCACCCAGACCGCGCGCTCTGAGAACGAACTCGTCGCGACGATGGGCGAGTTCAAAGACGCCGCGCAGGGCATCGCCGATCAGAACGACCGCACCGCGACCGCCGTCAAGGACCTCGCCACGAGCTCCTCCGCCCGCGACAAACGGCTCGAGGACGCGATCGCAGACGGGCGCAAGTGGCTGATCATCGGCATCTCCGTGACGGCCGCGGCCGCCGCCGTCGCCATCATCATCTCGGCGATCGCGCTGGCTTCGTAAGAACCGACGCCGCGTTCGTCGTCAAACAAACCAGCCCGGCGCGCACGCTCTTGGCGTGCAGCGCCAGAGGCCACGTCCGGTCCGACGCGACCGCCCCCGCCCCGCGCTTCGCCTCCGCTTCGATCGCTTCCCGTCGCAGCGCCTCGATCTCCGCCGCGCGCTCCTCGCGGACGCGCGCGAGCAGCGCCTGCATCTTGGCAAAGAGCGCCGAGGCGTCGCCGCCGCCCTCGCGCGTCTCCCGGATCCGCTCGACCAGCACGCGCTTCTGCGCCGCGGCCGCGTCGTCGCCCAGCATCGCCGGGTCGTGACGCGCCGCGTGTGCGCGCCACGCGGCGCGATCGATGGCGCTGTCGTCCGCGGCGAGATGCTCCAGCGGAAGCGTGCGCGTCGCGCTCGCGACGATCATCGGCGCCAGCCCCGTCTCGCCCAGCCAGCGCCGGGCCCAGTCTTCCATCACCGGGTCGTACGCGCCGCCTCCGAAGCCGTGGATGAACACCTCGCACAACGCCCGGCGCGTCAGCAGCGTCATCGTCAGCGCCCGCGGCGCCAGCGTCTCGCGCGGCAGGCCCGCAAGCTCGTCGGCGAACACACGGCGCGCCCGCCCCGACGAGAGCTCCCACAGCGGGAGCTCCGTGCGGCTCGACACCTCCATCGCCCCGATGCCGGCCTCGGGGCGCGCCGCGGCCGCCTCGTTGTAGGCCCGTGCGCACGCCAGCGGGTCGGCGAGCATCGCGTCGATGAGCCCGTCGAGCACGCCCGCGCGCCCCAGCTCCGACGCGTAGAGCTTCACGTCCGGCGCCCCGCGCTCGCCGAGCACCCGCTCCATCGCCCCGATCGCCTGGTGCGCGGCGTTCGCCTCCCCCGCTGACGCTTCCAGCGCGGCGCGCTGTTCTTCAACACCCGCGCCCACCTGATCGGTCGCCGGCTCGACGCCGTCCCATCGCGCGCGCAGTGCTGAAACAGCAGGCGCCGCGCACACCGAACCGCCCTCTGTTAGCGGGAGCGCGAGATCCATCGCGTGCTCGATCAACCGCCCATCGCTCAGCGCGGGCACGCGCAGCCGGAAGGGCTGAGCCGTGACGTGGTCGGGCGTGAGCCACGCGACGACCGCCGGGCGCCCCGAGCCCGCGAGCGCGTCCGCCATCGCCCGCGCGAGGAAAAACTTCACCGCGATACCGGGGTGCCACGCCTCGGCCTGGTGCCCGAGCATCACAACAGTTGTGCCCGCGGGGATCCCCAGCGCGGCGCGCTCGGGCGACGCGACCGGCGGCACCGGCAGCGCCCACTCGCTCGGCGCGGGCTCGAGCGTCAGCCCCTTCACCGGCAGCGCGACTCAGAGCCGACGGTCGCCGACTCCGGGAGCCGGTCGGCGCAGCGCGCCAGCTCGCAGTGGAACGCGTGGCGGTAGTGCTCGAGGCGCGTCGCCGGGTCGTCGAGCCCGCCCCCGAAGGTGCGGTTGTAGTCGTGATAGATCCGCTCGACGGGCATCTCCTTGACGCGCAGGCGCAGCGCCGCAGCCTGCACCCAAAACCGCATGGGGAACGCGTACCCGTTCTCCTCGAACCGCATCCCCGCGAGCGCCGCGACGCGGTGCGCCTTGAACCCGCAGAACGCGTCGCTGATCCCGCCGCCGAGCAGGACGCCGAGGCGCTCGTTGATCTCCGCGGTGATCGTCGCGTTGATCGCGCGCCGGTCGCTCGGCGCCTCGTCGCCCGATTCCCGCGCGTAGCGCGTGCCGCTGATCACGTCCACCCCGCCGCGCGCCGCGCGCTCGCGGAAGCACGGGATCGACCCCGGCTCGTGCTGACCGTCGCAGTCCATCGTCAGGACCCAGTCGAAGCCCTCATCCTCGGCGTACTCGAACGCGGTGCGCAGCGCGGCGCCGTAGCCAAGGTTCGTCTCGTGACGGCGCACCGCGACGCGGTAGCGCGAAAGCGCAGCGCTGGTGCCGTCGGTCGAGCCGTCGTCCACCACGAGGATGTCGTCGGCGTGCTCTTGCACGCGCGGGATCACCCCGCCGATGTGCGGGGCTTCGTTGTAGACAGGGATCGCAACAAGAAAGCGCATCCGGTTCCTCCACGAGCGGGTCGGGGCGTGCGGCAAGTGTAGGCGCGACCCGGGGGAGCCGAGCGGGCTCAGCGCGGGGCCGTCACCGTGCCAGCGTCGCGCCACTCGATCCGGTCGCGCAGGAGGTCCCAGCGCAGGATCGAACCCGTCAGCGGGATCGGGCGCGACGGGTCGTAGATCGTCACGAGGTTCCCCTCGTTCGCCCACGCCTGGGCCACGCCCGCCTCGGCGTTGAACTCCAGGCGGTCGGCGATCAGCTCACGACCACCCTGACGGGCGTACACGGCGCCGCTCGCCCGCGCCCGGGTCAGCTGGGCCCGCAGCGCCGCGCGGTCCGAGGACTCGCCGCTGGGGATCGCGAACGCGGCGTCCAACCGCTCGCACTCGAGCTCCGTCACACGGTCTTCGCCGGGCGGCTTCTGGCGCAGGCGCACCGCGCGGGTCATCACGGCCTCGCCGGAGCCGCGGTCAAACCGCGCCGCGCCCTCCCATTCAAAGAGCGTGGTGCCGCGCGTCGAGACGCCGTCGCGGGCCTCGCCGTCGGCCCGCCGGTCTTCAAAGAGCAGCCGCCCCGCCGCCGGGGCCATAAGCGAGTCCGTCGCCGCGTCGGCGATCAGGGTCGGCCCGTCGAGGAACGCGAGGAACTCGAGCGCCACGCCCGAGTCGCTGCCCGGGTCCGCCCGGTAGCGACGGGATTCGACCTGCGCCGTGCGCCCGGCGCCGGTCTCTTCGACCTCGCCGATCACCTGCGCCCGCCGAAACGCCGACGTCGCGTCAGCGCTCGACCCGGCGTTGTCGTCGAGATCGACTTCCACGATGATCCGCTCGCCCCGCAGGGTGTCGCGCGTCAGGGCGTCGGGCTCGGCGACGACCACGCAGTCGCCCACGAACTCCGCCCGCTCCATCACGCCGTCGAACGTCATCGTGCCGGCCCACGCGACCGTCACGTTCTGGTAACCCGCGTCGATGTCGCGGTCCTCGTGGTAGGTCAGCTCGCCGGGGCCGAAGACGGTCAGTCGCTCCTGGATCTCGTCGATGCGCATGGAGCCGCCCGTGACCGACGCCGTCCCGCGCCGCAGCGTCACCGGCTCGCCCACGAGGTCGTACACGCCGCGCAGCGGGTCGGCGTCGAGCGAGTCGGCGAGCACTTCCTCGCCGCCCTCGCCGCGAACGAGCACGCCCAGCTGCGCGTCGAGGTGTTCGATGCGCAGCTCGTCGCTCATCGGGTCGCGCCCGAGCGTCGCCACGAGCACCTCCGCCTCGATGCCCTCCTCGCCGCGCTCCGCGAGAGCGCGCCCCTCGGCGCGCACGCTGGTGGGCGTGAGGGCGCCGTCGGCCGCACGCGTCGTGAATTCAACGGTGAGTCGCTCGCCGAGCACGCGCCCCTGCCCCGGCGCGAGCGCCCGGGCGTCGCCCTCGACGACCACGCGCGACAGCTCGCCCTCGCCGGTGCGCGCCGAGCGCGCAAACGTCGCGACGATCGTCTCGCCCGCGAGCTCCGCCTCGCCCTCGCGCGCCGTCACGCCGCCCTCGAACGTCGCGGACTCAAGGGGCCAGTCGCCGGAAAGATCCACGTGCCCGTCGCCGGTCGCGAGCACCATCGTCGCGCCGCGCTGCCAGGCGATGACGCGGTCCGTGCGCCGTGTGTCGGTCGCGTCGGGCTCGGCGCGCAGCTCGCCGGGGCCGGGCATGGTGGCGATGCCCGTCGTCAGGTCGATATCAAACCGCCCGCACGCCGCCTCGCCCGCGCCCGCGACCCGCACGCTCACGCCCGAGCCGCCGCTGCCCGCGAGCGAGAAGCGGCGCGACGTCGCGTGGTAGCCCGCGCTCGCCGCCGTCGCCGCGAAACCGGACCCCGGGTCGCGCATCTCCACAACGCCCGTCGACGGCGCGCTCAGGCGCGCCGCCAGCGCGTCGTCCCCGAGCGCCGCGGGACGCTCGCTCCTGGGCTCAACCACCAAACGCCCCGCCCATCGCAGCGTCGCGGGCGGGGAGGGTTCGTCGGCGTTCTCGTCGCCGTCTGCGCCAGAGCCAGAGCCGGGGCCGGCCGCCGAGGCCAGGAACCCGCCGATCGCGTCGGGCGGGAGCGCGCCGTCAACGAGCACCGCCCAGATGTCGATCTGATCCGCCTCGATGGAGCGGTCGCCCGCGTCGATGCGCACGCCGCCGTCGATCGTCGCGGCGTAGTAGTCCTCGCGGCCGGCCGCGGGCGTCGCGGCGTCGTCGCCCCCGCCGGCTTGGTCGTCGCTCGCCGAGGCGTTCGCGGGCGCGTCGGTCTGACGGAGCCAGCCGCCGCCGCGCGTGCTCAGGTGGGAGAGCCGCTTGGCCGGCTCGTCGATGACCAGCTCGAGGCCCTCGAAGCCGCCGACGAGACCGACGGCCTGGACGTCCACGTCGCTGGTGGTGCGCAGCTGCCCGAGGGCCGCGTCAAAGTGCAGCTCGTCCATGGTCAGCGTGGTGACGGGGACGCTCGCGCGCCGCGAGGTTTCGGACTCGAGGCGCCCGCGGTGCATTGCGATGCGCACATCGCCGGTGAAGCGCCCGGACTCGGGCTCGCCGCCCGAAGCGGGCACGCGGAAGCTCGTTTCATGCGCGGTGATCTGCGCGCTCACGCCGTTGCGCATGAAGATCCACGCCTCGGGCTCCTCGGCGAAGAAGCGCCCGTTGGGCTGCGGGTCGAGGCGCGCGAAGGTCATGTGCATGCGCAGCGACTCGTCCTCGGGATCGAAGAACTGGAGCTCCGCGTCCTCGGCGTCGCGGAGCAGGTCGCGCAGGTTGGTCGTCTCTGGGGCGAGCTCGGCGACCGACGGGTCGATCGCGGGCGTGGGGGCGATCTCGGCGACGGGCGCCGACGCGGCCGGCGAGCGGAACACCGCGGCCCAGATGACGACGCCGATCGCGACGAGCGCCGCGATGGCGGCGAGCGCCAGCCCGATGCGCCGCGTGTCCGAACCGTCGCCTGCGTCGCGGTGGTCTGTCATAGCCTGGGATTCTACCTCTTCACCCCTTCGCGACGCGCAGGGCGAGCAGGTCCTGCACGTCCAGCACGCCGACGGGGCGTCCGTCCGCGTCAACAACGGGGATCTCGTCGGCACGGACCTCGCGGACCAGCTCGAGCGCCTCGCGCACCGTGGCGGTCTCGGGGAGGGTCTTTGGCGAGCGGGTCATGACGTCCGCGATCGCGACGTCCATCGCCCCGTCGCGGTCGAGCACCAGGCGCCGGAGGTCGCCGTCGGTAAAGACGCCCGTGAGCGCCCCGTCCGCGTTGACCAGCACCATCGCGCCCGGGCGTCGGGCGACGCTCGACGACTCGCGCAGGGCGTCGCCCACGCTCAGCGTGTCGCGCACGACCGGGAGGTTGTCCCCCGCCTTGAAGCGGAGGGCGTCGGTCACGGGGCGGAGCAGCTCGCCGAGCCAGCCGCCGGGGTGGCGCTTGGCGAAATCGTCGGCGGTGAAGTCGAGACGCCGGCTCGCCGCGAGCGCGAGGGCGTCGCCGATCGCGAGCGTCGCGGTCGTCGAGCTCGAAGGCGCCAGGCTCAGCGGGCAGGCCTCCTCGACGTTCCCGACCGCCAGGGCGGCCGTCGCGAGGCGGTCGAGCGCCGCGTCCGCGTCACCGCGGGTGATGCTGATGATGGGAAGCCCGTCCTGGCGCACGATCGACGCCAGCGCCACCACCTCGGCCGTCGTCCCCGAGTAGCTCAGGGCGAGCAGGCAGTCTTTTTTCGTGATGCGCCCGAGGTCGCCGTGCACGGCCTCGGCGGGGTGGACGACGTGCGAGGGCACGCCGACGCTGGCGATGGTCGCGGAGATCTTGGCCCCGATCAGCCCGGACTTGCCCATCCCGCTGACGACGAGGCTCCCGCCCTTCCTGGCCGTCTCGACGACCAGATCCACGGCGCGATCGAACCGGGCGTCGAGAAGATCCGCCGCGCGGAGCACCGCCTCGGCCTCGGCGCGCATGACCTGCACGCCGAAGGCGCGGTCGCCGGCGGGGTCCCCCGCGTTCACTTCAACCGGTCCGTTTGTCGTCATGGCCTGCATCGGGAGAGGGTACACTCTCCGCGTCCGACCGTCCGCTTGTTCACCGGGGAAACCGCATGCAAACCGCCGCGTCCAGCGCCGACCACCGCGTCCACGTGGACGCTTTCGACGGCCCCCTCGACCTGCTCCTCCACCTCATCCGCAAGGCCGAGGTCGAGATCACGGACATCCCGATCAACACCATCGCCGAGCAGTACCTCGAGCACCTCTCCCGCTCGTCGGACCTGGACATCGACGCCGCCGGCGAGTTCCTCGTCATGGCCGCGACGCTCATGGAGATCAAGTCGCGCGTGCTCAGCCGCGTCTCGGCGCCCCCCGAGCAGCGCGAGCGGGGCGACCACGCCTCCGACGAGGACCCCCGCGCCGAGCTGGTCCGCCAGCTCCTGGCGTACAAGCGCCACCGCGACGCCGCCGACGCCCTCGCCGACCGCCAGGCCGTCTGGATCCGGCGCTACCCCAGCGCCCGCGCCGCCGTGGACCGCGACTCCCTCCTCGAAGCCGCGCGCGAACGCTCCGAGCTCGACCTCGACGACCTCACCATCGGCGACCTCGCCGCGGGCTACGCCCACGCGCTCGCCCAGGTCGACCTCTCCCGCCTCGGCGACCACCACGTGTCGATCGAGGACGACGACACGCCCATCGAGCTGCACCAGGCGGACATCCTCGACCGCGTCGCGCACGCCGCCACCCACGCGCTCTCGCTCCGCGAGCTCTTCGCCGGGCGACGCAAGCCCGAGGCCGTCGGCCTCTTCATCGCGCTCCTCGAACTCGTGCGCCAGCGCCGACTCGACGTGAGCGTCGCCGACGACGTGGACGACGTCTCCCTCTCTCTCCACGTCGAAAACGAAACAACGCCCGACGTGACGGTCGTCACGACGGGCGTTGAAGAGTCCGAAGGTCTCGCGGCCGAGTGAGGCCCGCGAGGGTCAGCCCGGGTAGTCGCGGCCCCAGTAGGACAGCAAGACGGCGATGTCGCCCGCGTCCACGATGCCGTCCCAGTTCAGGTCAGCGGGGTTGTACCCGCTGCCCCAGGCCGCGAGCAGCTCGGCGAGATCGCCGGCGTCGGTGACCCCGTTCGCGGAGATGTCGCCGCGGACGCCCTTGACCATGTACACGTCAACGACATCGCTCGATGCCCACGTCATCGGGTTCGCGGTCGCTTCCGCGGCGTGGATCCCGCCGAAGATCGACCCGAGCCGGATCTCCTCGGGGGGAGCTGATCGAGCTCGATCTGCGTGTTCTCGGCCATGGGGATCGTGCGGTTCTCGAGAAAGTGACCCACGGCGATCGGCGCGGGCGTGTTCCCGAGGAAGCGCTCCTCGACGAACGTGGTCCCGTCGAAGACGCACTCGGAGATCATGTCGCTCCAGGGCAGCCCGAAGTTCGCGAACTCGGACTCGAGCGAGTCGTACGCGGTGATCCCGCCGAAGTGCACCACGCGGTTCTGCCCGGCGCTCTCGGCGAAGAAGCCGGCGCTGGGCCCGTGGTAGAGGTTCAGCTTGATGATCGAGCCGGTGTCCTCAACGGCGTAGGTGTCGCCGTCCATCCAGGTGACGGGCGTGTCGTAGTGGGCGAACCCGAACTTGAAGACGCCGCCCGTGACGGTGAACCCGTACGTGCGAGCGCCGCGGGCGCCGAGCGTCGTCGCGGCGTACCCGTTGAGGTCGCGCCGGTGCAGGTCGGTCGTGGTGAACATGTCCTCGGAGACGATCGTCTGGACCGGGACCGTCGAGCTGGAGGAGAGGTCAAAGACGTGCGCCGTGTCGGTGTACTGCTCGACGGTGTGCGAGGGGTAGTCCCCCTGGAAGTTGGCGCCGCCGTAGAGCACGAAGCGCCCGTCGTCGAGCGGGAAGATCTCGGCGCCCGCCGCGCGAGCGGGCTCGGCGACCGTCACCGTGAACGCCGACTCCGGGATCGCCGCGGCCGCGAGGATCGCGGCGCGGACCGCGAGGAGATCGACCTCGATCACGTTGGGCTTGGTCAGCACGTCCGTCTCGTCGGAGTTCGGGCCGTAGCCGCCGTAGATGTACAGCGTGTCCCCGTGCTGGTAGGCCGAGGGGTTCGTGACGAGCAGCGCGTCGCGCAGGCCCGCCGAGAGGTGCGCGAGCGAGCCGGTGAGCATCGTCCCGGCGTCCTCGTCAACGAGGATGATCTCCTGGTTGTAATCGGGCTTGAGGGCAAAGATCGGGGCGGGGCCCTTGGGCGTGCTGAGCACGTGCATCCCGAAGCCCGTGATCCCGCAGAAGAACATCGCCTCGTGGTCGCCGACCTCGGCCGAGACGTAGGAGTGCAGGGGCGTGAACGCCTGCTCGGAGGTCTCAAACCGGAACGAAAGATCCTGGGCGTTCGAGACCGTCGCGGCCATGGCCACGAGCAATCCCCCTGCGCACGCGCGTTTCCACATCTTCAGGCTCCCCAGCCACCGCGCGGCTCGCGCGGGTGTTGTGTTGTTCGGCGGGATCGTGGCGCGACTCTTGCCCGCCTCCCCCAACTGGGGCGGCGTGACCCCCACCGTGTCCAAGTGTACCACTCAAGATGCGCTGAACCAATGATTCCCGGTCAAAACGCGCGAGGTGGTCCGGATATGCGCCGCTGTATGCGCATAAAAAACCGGGCCGCGACTTCTGCCGCGGCCCGGTGATCAAATCAGAGAGAGTGCGATCGAAGGTCGATCAGCAGGGGCCCCACGCGGCCAGGAGGACCGCGAGGTCGGCCGAGTCGGTGTTGCCATCGCCGTCGATGTCAGCGCCGGCCGTGCCCCAACCCGCGAGGAGGATCGCGAGGTCGGCGGAGTCAACGGTGCCGCTGCCGTCGTAGTCGCCAGCGCAAGCGCTGCCGGCCGGGACGGGCATGCCGACTTCGTAGCTACCGATGCCCGGGACGTTGATCGTCACGGTGCCGTCGGTGGGCTCGGAGTCAGCGACGAACGTGAAGCTGTACATGGTGGCCCAGCGCACGCGGTTGTCGTTGACGCCCTTGTTCTGAACGGTGAACTCCATGGAGCCGCCGCGGGAGGGCGAGGTCCAAGGACCGTTGTCGTAGAGGGAGCCGGAGTGCCAGCCGGGGGTGTGGTAGTCAGCGGAGCTGACGTTCATCGCGCCGCCGGCGTTGATGGTGAGGGTGTCGACACCAGCGTTGGAGTCGAGGTTGAAGATGTTGTACTGGTAGAGGTAGTCGCCGCCACCGATGTCGGTGGCCGAGCCGCCGATGTAGATGTAGCCGTCGGCCTCGACAACTTCGATGACCACGGAGGGGTCAACGCGCTGCCAGGAGAGGATGGCGGGTTCCATCTGGTAGGTGGTGCTGGGGAACGTCAGCTGACGGGAGCTGTTGGTGCTCATCGTCGTGGACGCGTGCGTGGCGTTGTTGAAGGAGGTGTTGCCCGTGATCTGGGAATCCTCAACGTGGATGTACTGACCCTCGACCCAGTAGGTCGCGCCGTTGGCGGTGGGGATCGCGTCGGCCTCGGGGACGAGCAGACGACCACGGTTCCCGAGCGAGCCGCTGGGACGCGAGTGCGAGCCCGGGAACACGCCCGTGGTGGGGTTCACCTCGTGCTTGGGACCGAGACGGGACTGCGTGCCGTTGAGGCCGGAGCTGTAGGGGTCAGCGCAGCCGGGACCCAGACGCGGGGGGCAACCGCCGCCCGCGGGCTGGCACTGACCGCAGCCGCCGTTCTGCAGGGCGCAGAAGCCGTGTTTCAGCCACGACTGACCGACCTGACGGAACAGGCCGTTGTACCACTGGTACAGGTTCTGCCCGATGACCGGGTGCGTGTTGGCGGGCTCGGGGTTCCAGTTCAGCAGGGTGTCGCCGGCGTTGGCCGAGGTCGTGGCGACCGCGTACGCGGCGTAGCCGCCGCTGACGCCGTAGTTCGTGATGCCGGGGAGCGAGCAAACCCACACGTCGGGGCCCGACGCGCCGCGGACGACCGGGAGGTCGTAGACGTCCCCGGCGTCGGAGAAGTCACCGAGCTCGGGGTTGAGCTTGCTGGCTTCGTTGAACCACACGCGGGCCTGGCCCTCGTGACCGGCTTCAAGGAGCTGCGCGCCGATGCGGACACGGATGTCGGCGTCGGTCGGGTTCTCCTGAGCGACAGTGATCAGCTCTTCGATGTTGCTGTGGACGTGGGCGGTCTCGGCGATGGCGGACGACGCGATGGCGCAGCCGGCAACGATAGACAGCGCGGAAGCGAAAATGTTCTTCATGGCCCTCTCCAATTCTCGGAAATGAGGCGACTCTGTTTCGCAGGATCAGCGATCCCACGGCCGGTCGGCATCCGCCGCCCCTTCGCCGATACCGGCGGTTCCTCAGGAGAGGAACGCCGAGGCGCCTCCAGGACTGGCGCGGATAGTCCGCCCAGTGGAGTCGAACCTACGCCAATATCGTCCGAATTGCGACTGTTTTTTCGCGGATTGACCAGACGACCCCGAAAAAACCTATCAAACATCTAACGAAATCCACGAACACGCCTTCCCAGCAAGTGCCCGGATAACACCCGCACACCTCGGGGCGCGAGTCCCTATAAAGAGCGCCCCGAACCCCTCTCTCGTGGATGGACCTCAATGAAGCTAGTCAAGTGGATACTCGGCGCCCTCCTCGTCGTCCTCGTCGTGGTCGTCTCCGCAGGCGTCTTCCTCTTCCCACGCATCAAGGACGCGATGGACCGCCAGAACGGCGAGACCGGCCCCGCCGTCCAGGTCCTCGCGGCCCAGCGCGGGCGGATCGTCCGCGCCGTCTCCGCCCCGGGCGACATCGAGCCCCGCAGCAAGGTGCAGATCTCCGCCCGCACCAGCGCCCAGATCGTCGAGCTCCCCTTCGAGGCCGGCGACACCGTCTCTGCCGGGGACATCGTCGTCCGCCTCGACGACAAGGACCTCCTCGCCGCCCTCGACGCCGCCAACGCGCGGATGCGGGGCGACCAGGCCCGCCACGAGGGCGCCAACGCCTCCTACCTCAACGCCTCCCTCGAGTGGGAGCGCGTCTCCAAGCTGTACGAGACCAACGACGTGCCCAAGTCCGAGGTGGACAACGCCGAGGCCGCCCTCCGGCGCGCCCAGGCGGACCTCTCCGCCGCCGAGCACGCCATCTCCAGCGCCCAGGCCGACGTCGCCCGCGCCGAGGAAGCCCTCAAGTACACCACCATCCGCTCCCCCATCGACGGGCAGGTCACCATCCTCAACGCCGAGGTGGGCGAGATCGTCGTCACCGGCACGATGAACAACGCGGGCACCGTCATCCTCGAGATCGCCGACCTCTCGGAGATGCTCGTCCGCGCGCAGGTCGACGAGATCGACATCGCCCGGATCAACGAAGAGCAGACCGCGCAGGTCTACGTCAACGCGTACCCCGAAGACGCGTTCGAGGGCGTCGTCAAGCGCGTCGCCCTCCAGTCCCAGCGCGCCAGCGACGGGACCAAGTTCTACGACACCGAGGTCGTCGTCCACATGGGCGACCGCTCCCTCTTCGCCGGCCTCTCCGCGACCGTCGACATCGAGGTCGAGGCCGCTGAGGGCGTCGTGCTCGTCCCCTCCCAGGCCGTCATGGACAAGCGCACCGACGAGCTCCCCGCCGACATCCGGCGCTCCGAGCACGTCCAGGCGAACAAGACGTTCACCCCCGTCGTCTTCATCCTCCGCGACGGCGAGGCCGTCATCTGCCCCGTCCAGACCGGCTTCTCCGACCTCACCCAGACGTCGATCCTCGCCGGCGTCAGCGAGGGCGACGAGATCATCGTCGGGCCCTGGGCCCAGCTCCAGAACCTCCGCCACGAGATGAACGTGCGCAAGGAGACTGACCCCGACGACGAGGACGCCGACGCGTCCGAGGACGACGAGAGCGCCGAGGACACCGCCGGCGACGCGCCCGACGGCGCGACGGATACGGAAGCGACCGCGTCATGATCATCCAGGTCCGAGGGCTCACGAAGGTCTACAAAATGGGCGTCGAGCGCATCCACGCGCTCGCCGGCCTCGACCTGTCGATCCGCGCCAACGAGTTCGTCGCGATCATGGGCGCCTCGGGCTCGGGCAAGTCCACCTTCATGAACATGCTGGGCCTGCTCGACCGCCCCACCTCCGGCGGCTACGTCCTCAACGGGAAGCCCACCCACAAGATGGGCGCGGGCGCCCTCTCGAGCGTGCGCAACAAAGAGATCGGCTTCGTCTTCCAGACCTTCGAGCTCCTCCCCCGCGCCTCGGCCCTCAAGAACGTCATGCTCCCCCTGCTCTACTCCAACCAGGGCGCGTGGGGCGCACGCAAAAAAGCCAAGCACGCCCTCGAGCTCGTCGGCCTCGGCGACCGCCTCGACCACAAGCCCAACCAGATGTCGGGCGGGCAGCGCCAGCGCGTCGCGATCGCACGCGCCCTCGTCAACGCCCCCGCGATCGTGCTCGCCGACGAGCCCACCGGCAACCTCGACTCCACCACCTCCCACGAGATCATGGACCTCTTCAAGAAGCTCCACGACCAGGGACAGACCATCATCGTCGTCACCCACGAGGAAGACGTCGCCGCGTGCGCCGACCGCATCGTGCGCCTCCGCGACGGACGCGTGGTCTCCGATCACGCCACCAACGAGGACCCGATCCACCGCCAGTGGCTCGAGTCCGTCGCCGGGAACCTCCAGGATCAGCTCGACGCCGAAGCGAGCGCCCCCCGCGTCGAGACCGCCGACCCGCTCGAAAGGGAGACCGCGTCATGATCATCGTCCGCGTGATCTACCAGACCGTCTTCCTCGCCCTCGGGCAGATCTGGACGAACAAGATGCGCGCCATGCTCACGGCGCTGGGCATCATCATCGGCGTCGCCTCCGTCCTCGCCGTCGTCGCGGCGCTCGGCGGCATGCGCCAGTCCGTGCTCTCGGAGTTTGAGACGTTCGGCGCCAAGAAGTTCTTCGTCAACGGCTACGTCCCACGCGACCTCCGCGGCGTCGTCAGCTGGACCAGCGTCAAGATCTCCCAGCGCGAAGCCGAACGCATCCTCGAATACTGCCCCGCCGTCGACACCCTCACCATCGTCACCGACAACCGCTACGAGGTCCGCAGTGGCGACGTCCTCGAGACCGGCGTCGAGGTCACCGGCATCTGGCCCGCCTGGCACGAGATCGAAGACCGCTTCACCACCATGGGGCGCCCCTTCACCTCCATCGACGAGGAGGAGGCGCGCCAGGTCTGCCTCGTCAACGACAAGGCCATCGAGGGGCTCGAGCTCGACCTCGACCCCACCGGCGACTTCCTCATCGTCAACAACAGGCGGTTCCTGATCGTCGGCGTCGTCGAGACAAAAGAGGTCGGGCCCATGTTCGGCGGCGGCGAGTCGCAGTCTGAGATCTACGTCCCCTACGCCACCAGCAAGAAGCTCAACCCGTACACGTGGAACTGGATCATCGGCCAGGTCCACAACCCCGAGGACGCCGGCGAGGCGCGCGAGCAGATCCGCTTCGCCCTCCGCAACATGCGCAACCTCGCGCCCGACGACGAAGACACCTTCCGCGTCGAGGTCCTCCAGCAGTTCATCGATCAGTTCAACGGCGTCGCCGTCGGCATCACCATGGTCGCCGCCGGCGTCGTCTCCATCTCGCTCCTCGTCGGCGGCGTCGGCATCATGAACATCATGCTCGTCTCCGTCTCCGAGCGCACCCGAGAGATCGGGCTGCGCAAGGCCGTCGGCGCACGCCCCGCCATCATCCTCCTCCAGTTCCTCACCGAGGCCGTGGTCCTCTGCGTCGTCGGCGGGCTCATCGGGCTCGTCATCGGGCAGGCCCTGACCCTCGGGCTCCAGAACATCCCCAACGCCGGGCTCGAGGAAGCAAGCATCCCCCCCGCCGCCATCGCGCTCGCCTTCGGCTTCTCCGCCAGCGTCGGCGTCATCTTCGGCATGTTCCCCGCCATCAAGGCGTCACGACTCGACCCCATCGAGGCCCTCCGACATGAATAACCCATCGCGCCGCGCGCCCCTCCCCCGCACGTCGCCCCTCCCGACCCTCGCCGCCGCCACGCTCCTCGCGCTCGCCGGCTGCGCCAAGAGCCCCTTCCGCACCTACCCGGGCGACTACGGCGACACCGTCCCGCGCCACCGCCTCCTCGAGGTCGAACCCGTCTCCCTCCTGCGCAGCGCCGAGCCGCCCGCCGACACCCCCGTCGCGCCCGACCCCATCGCGCAGCACGACCGCGTCGAGCTCGCCCTCGCCCAGGCCCGCGCCTACACCCTCGAGAACAACCTCGACCTGCGCGTCTCCCTCATCAACCCCACCGCCGCCGGGCAGAACCTCCGCGCCGAAGAAGCCGCGTGGGACGCCGTCTTCTCCGTCGACGCGCGCTGGACCGAGACCGACCAGCCCACCGCGTCGGGCCTCATCGGCTCGCAGATCAGCTCCCAGCAGTTCACCCCGCGCGTCCGCGTCCCGCTCCGCACCGGCGGCAACGTCAGCGTCGGGCTGCCCATCAACCAGTCCAGCAACAACAACCCCTTCACCACACTCGACCCCGCGATCGACACCGACTTCGAGGTGTCCATCTCCCAGCCCCTCCTGCGCGGCGGTGGGCGCGAGACCGCGACGCACGCCCTGCGCGTCGCCTCCTACCAAGAGGGCATCGAGCTCTCGCGCACCAAGCTCGAGGTCGTCCGCCAGCTCGCGTCTGTCGATCGCAACTACTGGGGCGTGTACGCCGCGCTCCGCGCGCTCGACGTCGCCCGCCAGCAGTTCGACCTCGCGACGACCCAGCTCGACCGCTCGCGCCGCCTGTACGACAACGGGCGTGTCGCCGAGATCGAGGTCACCCGCGCCGAAGAAGGCGTCGCCCAGCGCCTCGAGAGCGTCATCCAGGCCGGCAACGCCGTGAAGCGCCAGCAGCGCGCCCTCAAGCGCGTGATGAACGCGCCGAACTACTCGCTCGACGAGCTCCCGATCATCTGGCCCGTCACCGAACCCGACCCCGTCCCCCTCGCGCTCAACGCGAACGAACTCACCGAGACCGCGCTGCACCGGCGCATGGAACTCCTCGAGCTCGAGCTCCAGCTCGCGATCGACGCCAGCGTCACCGCGCTCCGCGAGAACGAGGCCCTCCCCCTCTTCACCCTCGACTACACCTACCGCGTCAACGGGCTCGGCGACTCCCTCGCCAGCTCCTCGCGTCAGCTCAGAGAGAAGGATTTCGAAGACTGGTCCCTGGGCCTGCGCTTCGAGACCCCCGTCACCAACGACGCGGCCGAAGCGCGCGTCGCCCGCGCCGTCATCGACCGCCTCCAGCGCCTCGCCACCCGCGAGGCCCGCAGGCAGTCCATCGAGCAGGAGGTCCGCGACGCCGTGGACAACATCGACGACGGGTGGCAGCGCATCCTCGCGGCCCGCCAGTCCGCGCTCCTCGCCGGGCGCACGCTCGCCGCCGAGCAGCGCCAGTTCGACGTCGGGCGCAACACGACCACCGACGTCCTCGACGCCGCCACGCGCCTCGCCGACGCCCAGCTCGCCGAGATCCGTGCGCTCACCGATTACCAGATCGCCCAGGTGGACCTCGCGTTCGCGACCGGGTCCGTCCTCGGCGCCGCGCTCGTGGACTGGGAACCCTACGACCCGCGCGCAGACGACAACTCAGCCACCGCGCAGTAGGCGTACGGATTCAAAGATGTGTGTGGAACGCGTCAGCCGTTCGACGCGGCCGGGCGGATCTCGCCGGCGACACCCGCGTTGTCGGGGAGCCGGTCGTCGATGATCTGATCCGCGACCTCGCGCCGGTGCACCTGCACCTCGCGGGGGAACTCGAACGCCACGCGCACGCGGTCGCCCTTGATCCCCGCGATCCGAACCACGCCCAGAGGGCTTTCGGGATCGCCGATGACTACTTCTTCGCCCTCGCGTCTCGTGATTACGAGCATGACGCCGGACCTCCTGTCCATTCCAGCCGTCTCCGGCCGGGTCCCACCACAGGGCCCCGCGGGCACGCGCCATCCGACCGCCGGGCATCCCACCGCCCGACGCGCCGAACCCCGCCACCCCGACCCACCGGGGGAGCGAGCGCAGGTTCACACACTCAAGCCGGACCGACCGCCTCCACGCCCCGGACCTCCGGGACGTGCTCTTTGAGGTTGTTCTCGATCCCCATCTTGAGCGTCATCGAACTCGACGGACAGCCCACGCACGCCCCGAGGAATCGGATGCGCACGACGCCGTCGCCGGTCATTTCTACGTACTCGATGTCCCCGCCGTCAGCCTTGATCATCGGACGGATCAGATCAAGCACCTCCCGAACCCGTTGGTCGAGGGTGCTCACATCGTCCGGTGCTGTCGCTGGCGGCCGTGCCATCGTGGTAATCCTTAAGCCACGCAGTCTACCCCCCTCCCTTCCAATCTCCAACCCCCGGCCCAGAACTCCGCCGCGCCCCCCGCCGCGCCATAGACTCCCCCCATGCGCATCCCCCCGACCACCCTCCTCCTCGCCGTGGCCCTCGCCCTCCCCGCCTGCTCGTCCCCCAAGCCCCTTGAGGACCCCGGGACGGCCGCGGCCAACCGCGAGCTCAGCTCCCACCGCCGCCTGCGGGCCGTCGCCCAACTCACCGAGGACCTCCAGAACCCCGACCTCGCCGAGCGCCACCCCGCCATCCGCGAGCAGCTCAAGACCGTCGCATGGGGGCGGCGCAACCCCTCGACCGTCCGCGCCGCCGCCATCGACGCCCTCCAGGCGCACGACGAGCGCGACACCCGCGCCATGCTCGCACTCATGCTCCCCACCGAGACCGGCAACGACACCCTGCGCGACATCTGCGACCGCGCGGCCGCCGGCGGCTGGGTCGAGCTCACCCCCGCGCTCGTCCGCTCCTGGTCGCGCCACATCCCGACCATCCCCAGCGACGCCCGCCCCGAGCCCTCCGCCGTCGCCGCGCTCCACCCCAACACCCCCATCGACGACGTCGTCTTCGACGTCTTCGCGTCGCCCGCGGACGACCGCCCCTTCGGCGACAAGGAACGGCGCGCCGCGTGGGAAGTCATGGGCACGCTCGACCCGACCGGCGAGGCCGCCGCGCTCCGCGTCGCGCAGCTCGACGACTCCGACGACCCGCTCATCAGCGCCGTGCGCCGCTCGTCGATCGACCTCGGCGCCGTCCCCGTCACACAAGACCAGCTCGAATGGCTCACGCGCCTGCGCGCCGGCGAGCAGCGCCCCTTCTACGCCTCCGCGACACGCCTCGTGCGCGCGCTCACGCCCGAGCAGCGCAGGGGCCTCGCCCTGCGCCACGCCGCCGCGCTCGTCGCGAGCGACGCCCTCGCCCCGCAGCGCCTGAGCGAATCGCGCGCCGAACTCCTGAGCGAACTCGCGGCGCGCGTCTCGGCGCGCACCACCACCTCGCGCAGCGCCGAGGGAGGCGTCGGCGCCAGCGACCGCGAGCTCCTCTCCACCGCCGCCCCCGACCTCTCCTACGCCGACGCCCTGCACATCCTCGCGATCGACGACGCCCTCCGCACCCCCGCGACCACCGCGCTCCTCTTCGCCCACGCCGACCGCGACCACGCGGACAGCTCCACCGAATACGGCGGCGTCCTCCGCCCCATCGACGCCAACCCCGCGAGCGGCTACGAGCCCGTCCTCTACCCGCCCCGCCCGGCCCAGCGGCGCAACGACAAAACGTTCATCGCCGCCCCCGAGATGTTCACCCAGCACCCCGAAGCGCTCGCGCACTTCCACTTCCACGTCCAGGACACAAACAACGTGAGCTACGCCGGCCCCGGCCCGGGCGACCACGCCTACGCCGACACCTTCGGGCGCGCCAACGTCGTGCTCACGTTCGTGAACGCCGACACCCTCGCCGTGGACTACTACCACCCCGGCGGCGTGATCGTGGACCTCGGGCGCCTCGCGCGCCCCGCGAGCGAGTAACACGCCCCCGGTGGCACACCCCCTCCTCATCGCGCTCGCCCTGCTCGTCACGATGACCGACGCGTACGCCGGGGCGCCCCGGGTCTCGGCGCTCGAGTCGGCGGTGTGGACGCTCGTCCCCCTCGCCGGCGCGTGGCTCGTCGCGCACCTCGCGATCCGTCGCTGCGGGCGCGTGCTCGACCGCACCGGCTCGCCCGTCACGCTCCGGCGCGCCGAAGGCGTCGCCCGCGCCCTCAAGGTCTTCCTCTACCTCGACGCCGGGATCGCGTTCATCCTCTTCGACTGGCTCGCGAGCGTCCGCTCGATCACGGGCGACCTGATCGTCATCGACGAGGCCATCGCCGCCGCGCCGTTCCTCCTCACCCTCGTCGCCGGATGGTGGTCCTTCGCGCCCATCGAGCGCCGCCTGATCGACGCCGCCCTCTTCCGCGCCCTCGACGAGGCCCAGCCCGTCCACCCGCCCCCGACCCCCGCGCAGATCGTCCTCGACCGCGTGCGCCACGCCCTACTGATCGGCGTCGTCGTCATCACGCTCGTCCTCGCGTGGTCCGAGGGCGTCGCGATCACGCTCGCCCGCCTGCTCGAGTCGGGCGCGATCGCCAGCGCCGAGACCGCAGAACTCATCGCCGCCGGCGCGCAGCTCGCCGTCGCGCTCCCCGTCCTCGCCGCCGCCCCGCTGCTCATCCGCCTGCTCTGGGACGCCGTCCCGCTCGTCGAGGGCGCCCTCAGCGACCGCATCGCCGCGATCGCCCGCATGCACAACGTCCGCTACCGGCGCGTGCTCATCTGGCGCACCCGCGGCGCCATGCTCAACGGCGCCGTCGTCGGGTTCATCGCCCCGCTCCGCTACGTCCTGCTCACCGACGCCCTCATCGAACGCCTCCCCGCTCGCCAGCTCGACGCCGTCATCGCCCACGAGATCGCCCACGTCAAACGCAAGCACCTCCCCTGGCTGCTCGCTTCCACCGCCGCCGCCGCCGCGCTCTTCGGCGTCGCCGCCGCGATCCTGCTCGAGCGCGACGGGACACTCCCCCCCGTCCTGCAGAGCGCCGGGAGCGTCAGCGCCAGCGTGATCGGCGCGCTGCTGATCTTCGGGCACGTCTCGCGCACGTTCGAGCGCCAGGCCGACGCCTTCGCCGCCCAGACCCTCTCGCGCGAAGCCGGCTCCGAGACCGTCACGCAAGACGCCGCGCTCGCGATGAGCGGCGCCCTCACCGCCGTCGCCCGCTTCAACCACATCAAAGAATCACGCTTCGGCTACCGCCACGGCTCCATCGCACAGCGCAAAAAAAACGTGCTCCGCACCACCGGGCGGGGCGTTGGTCGCCTGCCCGTCGACGCGTACACGTTCAAAGTCAAAGTCGCCACGCTGCTCGCGATCGCCGGGGCAATCGCCGCCGGGGCGTTCGCGTAAGGCTTACTTCGCCGACGCGAACCGGGCCGCGACCGCGTCCCAGTCCACCACGTTCCAGAACGCGCCGACGTAATCAGGGCGACGGTTCTGGTAGTTCAGGTAGTACGCGTGCTCCCACACGTCGAGGCCGAGGATCGGCGTGCCGTGCGAGCAGCCGGTGACCGACGGCGCCATCAGCGGGCTGTCCTGGTTCGCCGTCGAGCACACCTCGAGCTTGCCCTTGGCGCCAACAATCAGCCACGCCCAGCCGGAGCCGAACCGCGTCGCGGCGGCGTTGGCGAACTTCTCCTTGAACGCGTCGAACGAGCCGAACGCCTCGTCGATCGCGCTCGCCAGCTCGCCGCTCGGGGCGCCGCCCTTGCCCGGGCCCATCACGCTCCAGAAGAGCGAGTGGTTCGCGTGACCGCCGGCGTTGTTGCGCACGGCCGTCCGCTTCTCCTCGGGGACCTCCGCCAGCTTCGAGACCACCTCTTCGACCGGGGCGTCAGCGAGGGCCGTCCCGGCGAGGGCGTCGTTGGCCTTGGCGACGTACGCCGCGTGATGCTTCCCGTGATGGATCTCCATCGTGCGGGCATCGATGTGGGGCTCGAGGGCGTCGTTGGCGTAGGAGAGGTTCGGGAGGGTGAAGGGCATGCCGGGCTCCGGATCTGGCTCGCAAACTCTAAGCTTTTGTTCGCAAGCGGTTTGTATATGTTCGCGGGGCCAGGCCCCGGGGAAAGGGAAGCGTACGCCCGGTAATCGGGGGGGTCAACGGCGCGGACACGCCCGCACAGAAACCCGCTGTCATCTTTCTAGGACCGGGAATAGTACAACATTTAATTTGATTCATTCTAAACTAGGGAACACGGGCGCCCTAATCCCGTACTAGTGGTGATCGGCAAAGTCGCCGCTCAGGGGCGTGCAGGAGGCCCGCCCCACGAATGTGTCCGGATCCCGGTCGGGGACCGATGAGGGAGAGCCAGCTCTCCCCGTCCAACCCGCTGAATCCGGCGTCGGCTCTCGGGCGAAGGTCCCAAGAGCTTCAGGAAGGAACGAGGCCGTCACATGAAAAGCGAACCTCGACGCACCCTCTCGCCGCTCGAACAGATCCGTCGCCAGGACTCGGCGCCGATCGTTCGTGACGACGCGTCCCGTCTCCGCCGTGGCCTGACCACGTCGGACGAGCGGCTCCTGCGCCGTCTCCTCAAGGAGCCGCAGGACTACATCGATTCCGAAGAGTTCCGCAAACCCGGCGCGGAGCGCGCGATCTTTGACGACGCTCCCGAGATCCGCAAGCCCGACGTCTCCTGGTACCACCCGGTGATGGACGACCTCGGCAAGGACCGCAAGTCCACGGGCAAGCAGGTCCTGCTCACGGCCGCCGAAGAGCGCGTGATCTTCTACCAGTACAACTACGCGCGTCACCGCGTGTCCGAGATCCAGAACGCCGTGTGGGCGACCGACGACCGCCAGCCCACCGACGAGCAGATCGCCGGGCTCCTCAAGTGGAAGCGCAAGGCCAACGTCCTGCGTGAGCAGATCGCCAACACCAACCTCGCGCTGGTGCTGGCCATGGCCAAACGCACCCGCATGAGCGAGGTGGACTTCGCCGACCTCGTCAGCGAGGGCAACATGGCCCTGCTCCGCGCCGTCGACAAGTTCGACGCCGGGCGCGGGTTCAAGTTCTCCACCTACGCGTGCCGCGCGATCATCAAGGCCTTCTCCCGTCAGGGCATGAAGCTGACGAAGCACCGCCAGCGCTTCCCGACGGACTACGACCCCAAGCTCGAACGCTCCGACTACCTCGAGCGCAAGCGCGAGGACTACCAGAAGGACGCCGCCGAAGAGGTCCGGCGCATCTTCGACAACAACGCCGCCGAGCTCTCCGACATCGAACGGACCGTCATCGACTTCCGCTTCGGCATCGAGCAGGAGATCATCGGCAAGCCCCTGACGCTCGAGCAGATCGGACAGATCATCGGCGTCACCAAGGAACGCGTCCGCCAGATCCAGAACAAGGCGCTCGTCAAGATGCGCGGCGAACTGGAATCCACCCTCCACGGCCCCGAGCCCGAAGAGGAAACCGAACGCGACCCGCAGCTCAACTGAGCCGCGACACCACGACCCCTCACCAGCGCCCCGCTCTCCCGAGAGCGGGGCGTTTTACATTTCCCCCTTCTCCCGCGGAGAGAAGTGCCGGAGATGAGAGAACCGCACCACACGCAAGCGCCGCAAGCACCTATCCCCTCCCTCTCCCCATTCCGATGGGGAGAGGGCCGGGGTGAGGGGCTCCCCCACCTACCAGCCTGAGTCTGAAGGAACCGCTCGCTGCGCTCACGAGAGGAACTTCAACCCCTCACCCCAACCCTCTCCCCTTGAAACAAGGGGAGAGGGAGCAAGAGTGCGCACAACACCGCTCGCGTCCGGTCCCCCTCTCCCCGAGGGAGAGGGGTTAGGGGAGAGGGAGCGAGCATCGCGCACGAAAAAAGCCCAGGGATTCGATCCCCGGGCTCCGTATTGTTCGTGCGATGAACGAGCGCCTTACGCGTCCGTCCGATCAATCAACCGGTACGCCTCGCGCTCCCCGCGCCCGCGCACCGGGTAGTCCTTGCGCAGCGGGTGGGCCGGGAAGTCTTTCCACGTCAGGATCCGCCGCAGGTCGGGATGCCCGTCGAAGCGCACGCCCAGCATGTCGAAGACCTCGCGCTCCATCCACTCGGCGCCCGGCCACAGGTCGCACACCGAATCCACCCACAGCCCGGGGTCTTCCTCGATGCCGTCCGTGGGCAGCGTCGGGTCGACGTGCGTCTTGACGTGGAACCGGTCGTTCCGCTCCGTCGAGCACAGCACGTACGCCACCGCGAACCGCCCGGGCGTCGCGCTCGGGTAGTTCAGGTAGTCCAGCCCCACGACGTCCGACAGGAAATCGAAGCGGCACCCCTCGTCGTCGCGCAGGAACGTCATCACCTTGTGCAGGTCGCCGGGCTCGACGATCAGCGTCGACGCGCCGCGGAACTCCGTGCCCGAAAAGGAAGCGCCGGGGAAGGCGTCCTTCACGCGGGCAAAGACGGGGTGATCGAGGTTCGGCTTCCCGGGGGTGGTGTTCGTCGGCATGCGCCAAGTGTAGCGGGAGGCGCCGACGTCAGCCCCCCACGAGGCCCGCCCGGCGCAGCTGCCCCTCGGGGTCCTCCCCCGTCACCACAACGACCGCGTCCTCCCGCGCGTGCTCGCGCACGAGACGCCCCAGCAGCGCCGGGTCGAGCAGCCCGCCCCCGAGCGGCGCGGGCGCCAGCGGCTCCTCACCGTCGAGCGACGCCGGCTGCAACACCGACCCCAGCACGATCGCCTCCGCCCGGGCGCCGATGAGCTCGAAGAACCGCACGAGGTGGTCCTCCGCGTCCGCCAGCATCGACGCCTCCAGGCACCCCGCCGGGTCCAGCGCCACCCCGACCGTTCCCCCATCACGGGCCTCGAGCAGCCCGACCGCCGCCTGCGCGTCGGAGACCACGTGCCGCGCGTGCGTGCGCACCAGCAGCCGCCCCCCCCGCTCGCGCAGGACCTGCTCCGCGCAGTCGAGGTACGCGTCCAGCGCCGCCCGCCCGCCGGGCATCCACGTCGCGAACGCGCGCTCAAAGAGCGTCGCCCCCAGCCCGCCCGACCACCCGAGCACCAGCCCGCCCTCCGGCAGCGCCGCCGCGGCCGCGGCCGGCTCCATCGCGAGCGGGTTGAACCCCGCGACGCGCGCCAGCTGCGAGCCGTCGAGGGAGGTGAGCGCGTCATCAGTCAGCACGGCGTATCGCATGGCGGGAGGGTAGCGGGCGAGGGTCCGATACATCGGCGCGAAGGTCCGTCTGACTTATCCGGCGCGAGCGCAGGCGCCGAACGCCGACAGACGACGCACGCCGGGAACCCCGGCTCCCGAGGAGAAGCCCACATGGTCGCTGCTGTTGAGACGTCGCCCGGATCGCTCGCCACCGTCCTGAGCCGTTCGCAGCTCATGGAACGCATCGGCCAGCTCAACCCCACCGCGACCGCGACGTTCCTCTCGGGCTTCGCCGACTCGGCCCTCGCGCTCTACCTCGAGCACCTGCACGCCAAGCTCGTCGACACCGACGCCACACGCCCGTGGCGGCGCCCCGGCGACACTCCCGCGATTTTGCACTTCGAGCCCAGCTCCGAGGCCTAGGCCCCGCCGCCCAGTTCCTCGACCTTGCGCAGCGCCTCGGCGAGCTGCTGCTTGAGCAGCCGCACGCGGAGCAGCGACTTCACGCGCGTCACCAGCTCGAGCTGGTGCACGGGCTTGGTCAGGAAATCGTCCGCGCCGACATCCACCGCCCGCTCGACGTCTGAGATCTCGCCCAGCGCCGTCACCATGATCACGGGGATGTCGCGGGTGTCCGGGTCCGACTTGATCTTCTCGCACACCTGGTAGCCCGAGAGCTTGGGCATCATCACGTCGAGCAGCACGAGATCAGGCGGGTTCTTCTCGACGGCCTCGACCGCCTCGGCGCCGTCGCGGGCCATCGTCGTCGAGCAGCCGAGCTCTTCGAGGTACGCCTGGAGCAGCTCGAGGTTCTGCTCGTGGTCGTCGACGAGCAGCACCGAGGCGCCGGCGATGGCTTCGGGGTCGATATCAGGGAGTTCGGCGGGTGCGTTGGAGGCGGTCATCGTGTGCTCCGGCAGAAGGCGTCGATCGGGCATCCTAGTCGGCGGATCGGGCGTCGGGAGGGGGATTTTCCGGCTACACTCACGTCTTCGCCTGAACTGAAAGGAAGCGCCCCCGCATGACCTCCGCAGCAGAAGCCGCCCGAGAAGCCTGGGAGAACGAGTTCCGGGAGCCCGAGCTCGACGAGCTGCGCGGGATGTACGAGGACGCCGCCCTGTTCCTCTTCGATTCCGTCCGCGCCGGGGCCCTCGCCCTCGAGGGCGTGGAGTGCGAGATCGTCTGGGAGGGCATCCCCTGGCGATGGTGCCTCCGGTTCAGCCACCCGAACGACCCGGGCGTCTTCGCCTACCTCGCGCCCGACCCCGAGGGGCCCGAGCTCTGCCTCCCCCTCAGCACCGACTGTGTCGAGTCCATCCCGCTCCGACGCCTCAAGCGCTACGCCCGCGACGCGGTCGTTAAAGCCAAGAAGGTCGGCTCCGACCGCTGGCCCTCGTGGAAGGTCTCCGCGAAGACCGAGCTCGAGGAGATCCTCGACATGCTCAAGCGCAAGCACCGCTACCTCACCAAGAAGCCCGCGTAACCACCGCCGCCCGACGCGTCATTCCCAGCGGCCGTCCCGGTGCACGGGACGCGTCAGGTCCACGCCGTAGTGCTCCGCCGCCTCTTCGAGCGTGAGATCGCGCAGCGGCGCGCCCGCCTGCGCCACGATCGCCACGCTCCAGTCGTCCCCCTCGCCCAGCAGCGCCCGCTCGACCCGCAGCGAGAGCACCAGGTGCGCCCGGTCCACCACAGGGCTCGGGCGCCCGCGGCACGTGTGACACAGCACCCACTCGTTGGGGTTGGATGACGATCGCACCACGCGCTCGTTCTTGCACTCGGGGCACGACGGCGCGTGCGTGATGCGGTGTTCGATCGTCTGGAGCCCGCCCGGGAGCGCGTGGGCGTACTCGCCGAGCGCCCGCCGGACGTCGGCGTTCTCGTAGCGCTCGCCCGCCCGCCGGTTGTCCTCGGCGCGGACGAGACCCAGCGTCTCCGCCGCCGCGAGGCGCGCGCTGTAGTCGCGCGTGCGCTCGACGCGCCACACCAGCAGCCCGTCGCGGGCGCCGAACGAATCCGCCAGCGCCCGCAGCCAGTTCCGGCGCTGGGCGTCGGTCGAAAGGTCCGCCAGCAGCAGGCACGCCGACGACGCGACCCGGGCGTGGCGGGCGTCCCCCTCTGCGAGCGACGCGGCGAGCAGCGCCAACCGGCGGGCCAGCGCGAGGTCGCCCGGGGTCTGCGCCTCGTACGCGATCACCTCAGCGAGACGCAGGTACGACGCGGGGTCGGCAGGATCGAGCGCGTCGAGGCGGGCGTCGCGGTCACCGAGTGCCGCGAGCGACGCGACCACCGGGAGGGCCCGCATCGGCACAAACCCCGGCGCCGACGCGGTCTCGGCGGGGGTGTGCCCGAGGCGCACGCCCCACAGGTGTGCGGCGGCCCCGAGCGCCGCGTCGAGCTGGTCGAACGCGTCGGTCGCCCGGCGCTGGCGGAGCGTCAGGTCGCGCAAAATCGCGCGGGCCTCCGGCGCTTTCGTCGGACGCTCGCTCTCAACAAGAACGCCCAGCACCTCGGCCAGCGCGAGCGCCTCGGCGACGGTGCGCTGGATCGGCCCCTCCGCAACGCGCCTCCGGCCGTCGCGCCGCCGGCGCGTCTCGTCCGCGTCGAGGGACGACGCGACGCCCAGCCCCGACGCGTTCTTGAGAAGCGCATCGGTCACGCTCGCGAGGGCGTCCGCGGGGCCTGCCGGCGGGGCGACGCCGGCGGTCGGGGCGCCCGCGAGAGCGTCGCGCAGCAGCACCGCGAGCGCGTCGGCACGCGCCGGCGCGTCGTCGGGGTCGAGCATCATCAGCAGCCGCTCGACGAGGGCGCGCCGGGCGCGGAGCATCCAGCCGTCGTCGCGCGGGTTCCCGACCGCGACCCCGGCCACCGTTTCGACCAGCTCCCCGACACGCGGCGTGCGCGGGGCGCGCGGGAGGAACTCGAGCAGCGCCTCGACCACGTTGATCTCGTCGGCCCGGTCGCTCGCGATCGCCTGCGCGCGCACCCGCACGGGCGGCGGCGAGCCAAGGAACGCGAGCCGGGCCAGCGTGCGGGCGTCGATCGGCCCCATGTCGGAAACCGTGTCGGCGCGGTCGAGCGCGGCCATCGCCCGCTCCGCGTTGCGCCGTTCCGAGTGGTACTCGACCGTCCAGCGCCCGTCGGACGACGGCGCATACTCGCGGGCCGCGCGCGGGGAACGCAGCGCGACGGTCGCCGCGTGCGACAGGGCTTCTTCGGCGCGGATCGCCTCCCCTTCCCACGCCAGCGCCGCCGCCCCCACCATCCGCGCCGAAGCAACGGAGCGAACGAGGCGTTCCGACGACGTGCTGCCCGACAGCCGGGAGACCTCCCGCGCGGTGCGCGCCCAGCGTTCCGCGACCCGTTCGCCGGGGGACGCCGGGGCGCTCATCCCCCACGTGCGCAGCAGCTCGTCGCGCAGCAGTGCCCGCGCGTCGGCGCTCGCCGAGGGGGAAAGCTCACGGCTGGCGAGCTCGGGCTGCTGAGCCGCGCGCATGAGGATCGCGAGATCGATCGCGGCGATCCGCGGGTCGTCGAGCCACGCGACCAGGCGGGTGCGCGCCACCGCGGCGCGCGTCCCGCTCAGCTCGGCCCGCGGCAGCAGCAGCTCTGCGCCGCGCAGCGAGGCCCGGCTCCGCGACGGCGGCGCCGGCGCGAGCAGGAGCGTCTCGAGCGCTTCGAGCGCGAGGGCCTGACGCTCGCGCGCCAGGGCGCGCCCGTCGGCGAGCAGGTCCAGCATCTCGACCCAGCTCTCCCAGACCGCCGGGTCGGTGTCGGGCGTCCGCGAGGCGTCTACCGCGAGCGTGCGCAGCGCGGCGCGCGCGCCCCGCTCGAACGTCCGCTCGCTCGTCCCGGACGGCGCCGCGGACCGCAGCGACTCTGCGGCCTCGCTCGGGAGGGACGAATCGTTCACCAGCTGCGCCAGCGCCCCCCCGGCCCAGACGAACGCGCGGGCCGAGGCCGGAGTCGGGGGCGCCGGGGGCGATTCACCCAGCGGCGCGGCCGCGGCCGCGGCGACCCGCTCGGACGCTCCACCGCCGGGAGCCGCCCCCGCGAGGAACGCGCGGGTGAGATCGAGCGCCCGGGCGCGCTCGTCGTCGGTCGCCTCGGGCCATCGTGCGGCGAAGGCGAGGATCGCTTCTTCCATGCGCCACGCCGCGTCGGCGGGCGTTGTCCTCAGCAGCGCCACGCCGGCCGCCATCGCCTCGACGAGCGAGCCCGTCGTCGTGGCGTCGCTCGCGAGCAGCGGGTCGAGGGACTCGGGTGTCGGGGGATCGATCAGCGCGATCGGCGTCTCGCGCGCCTCGGCGGGCGCGTCGGGCGGGGCGTTCGTGGTGCGCACGAGCACGACGGTCACAAGAACGACCAGCGTGGCCGCGAGGGCGGCCGCGGCCGCGCCGAGCCGCTGCGGTGATGCCCGGCGCGCTCGGCTCCACCGGCGCGCCGGATCGGGTCGGGGCGGCGGCGGGCGCAGCGGCGGCGACGCGGGGGCGGGGCGCCGGTCGTTGGGGCGGTTGAGCGGGGCGCGCCGCGGCGCGCACGAGCGCGACCGGGTCGGCGCTCGCGGCCGCGGCGATGGCGGCGATGGGCACAACGGGCGCGCCGGTTCCACCCGCCGGCGCGGGCCAGCCGCGGCGCGCACGGCGGGGACCCACGGGTCGACCGGCGCGGCGGGCGTCTGTCGCGGCGCGCCGGGCGCGGGGCCGGTTCTGGCGTGGAGCCGGAGCCACTCGCGCTGGACGTCGGGGTCCGAGAGCTGCGCCTCGGCCGCGGCGATCGCTTCCTGCGCCGCGACGACGTCGAGCGGGTCGAACGCGCCGTTGGCGAGGCGCTGGATCCGGCGCGCCGCGGCGGTGCGCACGTCGGCGGGCGCGACCGGACCGGGGGTGAGCCCGAGGAGTTCGTAGGGGCCGTGGTCGGCCGAGACGCCGAAGACGCGCTGGGCGGCGGAGAGTTCCTTCATCGCGCGTCTCCGAGCGATTTGTCGAGCTCGCGGAGGAGCTCGCCCCACGGCGCCGGGCCGTAGTCGGGGTAGAGGACGCGGTGCTGGCGTCGGAGGACGTCGCGGGCGTCGGCGGGTTCGCTCGCGGCGAGGTGGCGGAGCTGGCGGTAGCGGGTCTCGAACCACTCGTCGGTCCCCACGGGGAGGAGGGCGAGGCGTCGGTTCCACGCCTCGCGGGCGATCGAGTCGCGCCCGACGAGCTCGGCGCTGCGGGCGACGTCGGCGAGGAGGTCGGCGTCGGCGGGGCGGAGTTCGAGCGCTGCGCGCCGGTGGTCGAGCGCTTCGGTGCGCGCGCCGGCGTCGGCGTCGGCGCGCGCCACGTCGTCGAGCGCGTCGGCGAGGTGGAGGGCGGCCGAGAGCACGGCGGGGTCGCTGAGGTCGGGGTCGCGCCCGAGCAGCGTTCGGCCGGCCGCGGCGACGCGCCGCGCGGCGTCGGTGATGTCCTGCGTCGGTGCGCCGGCGGCGCTCACGCTGCGGTAGCGGTCCACCACGATGCGGAACACGAAGCGGTGGATGGCGTTGGCGTAGACGACGGCGTGGTCGCTGCCCGAGGCGAGTGCGTCGAGGCGTTCGATCGCGGCGTCGGCGTCGTCCTGGTCGCCCGAGAGGAGCGCGATCTGTGCGCGCCGGAAGGCGAGTTCCGCGGCGGAGTCGGGCTCGGCGGCGGCGGGGAGGCGCTCGGCGCGTTCGAGGATCGAGCGGGCGCGGGCGGCGTCGGGGGGCGTGGTGGAGAGGAGCGCGTCGAGGAGGCGTCGGGCGCGGGCGAGGGCTCGCGCGGCGGTCTCGGGGTTGTCCGCGTCGGCGAGGTCGTCTGCGAGGAGGGGCTCGGCGGCGTCGAGGTACAGGAGCGCCGCGGGGGTGCGGGCGTCGGTCCCGGCGGCGCGGTAGACCTCGTAGAGCGCGCGGGCGGTCTGGTCGCGTGCGGCTGGGTAGGCGGCGGAGGTCGGGGGGACGCGGCGGAGGAGTTCGGCGCGCCGGCGCGGGTCGAGCCCGTCGCGCATCGCCATCTCGTAGAGGATCGCGCCGGCGAGGTCGTGCTGGGGGAACTCGCGGAGGAAGCGTGCGGCGATCTCGTCGGCGGCGCGGGCGGTCTCGATGGCGGCGTCGCCCGACTCGCTCTCGGCCTGGAGGCTGGCGGCGCGGGCGGCGAGCCAGAGCGCGCCGGCGCGGCGCTCGGCGTCGAGGAGCCCGTCGGCCGCCTGCGCGAGGTGCTCGCGGGCCAGGCGGAGCGCGTCGGGGTAGTCGGGGCTCCCGGCGGCGTAGAAGAGCGCGGCGCCCAGGACGGCGCGAGCGTCGGCGAGCGCGCCGCTGAAGCGCGCCGCGTCGTCGGCCTCGACGGCGCGCTCGAGGGCGCGGGCGGCGGAGGCGAAGTTTTTGCGGTCGGCGCCGGCGGGTGCGGGGCGGTCGCTGGGGGCGCCGGAGCGCCGGAAGCGCGACTCGGAATCGAGGTAGAGCCCGACGCCTTCTGCGTACCGGGCGAGGAAGCCGCGACCGGGGACGGGGAGGGCGCCGTAGCGACGGGAGAGATCGACCACGGAGGCGGCGTCCCCGAGATCGATGAGCGTGGCGAGCGCGTTCTCGAGCGCGGCGCGGGCGCTCGAGAGTGCGCCGTTGGCGCGGACGGTCTCGACCGCGGCGACCGCGATGAGGCGCGCGGTGGTCGGGTTGGGGTCCGCGTCGAGCGCGGCGGTGAGCTCGTTCCAGCGCCCGAGCTGGGAGTCGATGACGAGCTCCCAGGCGTCGATAACGCTGGAGAGGTCGTCGGGCGCGTGGGCGCTGACGGTCTGGAGCCAGTCGCGGGCGCGGGCGGCGTCGTTGAGGACGGCGTAGGCGGCGGCCGTTCCGATCGCGGCGCGGGCGACGTGGTCGAGCGCGAGGTTCTGGGGGTCCACGCTGTCGAGGTCGGGCTCGGGGTCGCCGGGGGAACCGAGGATCCAGGCGAAGCTGGCGAGCGCGTCGCGGGCGTCGGTGTCGTCGAGGCGGAGCTGCGAGAGGTACAGGCGGCACCAGCCGGCGAGGTAGCGGGCCTGGGAGAGCGTGGCGGTGCTTCGGGTGTACTCCTCGCGGAGGCGGTCGCGCTCGTCGCCGGTCGCGCCGGCGAGGCGTCGCTCGTAGACGGTCGATCGCTGGTCGGCCTGTCGGGCTATGCGTTCGAGGCGCCCGGCGGCGTCGGTGAGCGAGCGGACGGCGGCGGCGACCTCGGCGTCCGAGGCGTCGCGGAGTCGCCAGCGTTCGGCGACGCGTTCGGCGCGCTGGTAGGCGGCGCGGAGGATGCGCAGCTCGAGCTCGGCGGCGCTGGGCCCGTCGGCGCGCCGGAGGAGTTCCTTGGCGCGCTCGTTCCATTCGCGCTGGCGTTCGGGGTCGGTCTCGGATTCGAGGAGCTGGGAGAGCAGGCCGGCGGCGCGGTCGACGAGGTCGGCGCGCTCGGTGTCGGTCGCGCGGGGGATGCGCACGAGCAGGGACTCGAACTCGAGCGACGTGAGCGAGCGGGAGGAGAGGTAGCGCTCGAGCGCGGCGGCGTCGGTCTGGGCGCTGGCGGGGTGGGCGAGCGCGACGAGCGCGATCAGGAGCGACGACCAACGCACCGCTGCGCCTGCGGCGAGCGGTGGCACCCGGAGGGAGACGCGCCGCGCGCGTCGTGGGTTAGTCGCGGCTGGGGACATAGGTGACCTTGTCGAAGCCGGCGTTGCGGGCGGCCTGGATAGCGGCGGCGGGCCAGTCCACGTTGACGGTGTCGGGGGCGCGGACGACGACGCCGGCGTCCTTGGGGAGCTCGGCGAGAACGGCGGCGAGGGAGTCGCGGTCGGCGAGGACGCGCTGCCCGACGCGGAAGGCGTCGATGTCGCCGGAGCGCTCGTGCTCGATGGTCTGAGGCTGGAGCGCGGTGGGCGTTCCGGGCTTGCTCGATGAGAGCGCGGGGCTGAGCTCGCTCTCTGGTGGGTCGAGCGTGGTGGTGAGCATGAAGTAGATGAGCAGGAGGAAGACGACGTCGATCATGCTCGCCATCTGGAGGCGCCCGATCTGGCGCATCTTCGCGTTGTCGGAGCCGGCGAATCTCATGGCGCGCTCCCGGCGGGGCGTTCGGTCGCGAGGCGCCAGGTGGCGACGCCGCGGTCGGCGAGCCCGTCGGCGAGGTCGTTGAGAACGGCGGCGCTGGCGCCGCGGTCGGCGCGCACGAGGAGGTCGAGTTCTTCGGCGGAGCCGGCTTTGGCGATGTCTGCGGCGACGCGCCGGAGGAGACGTTCGAGGGTGATGGTCTCGCCCGAGACGATGAGCTCGCCCGAGGCGCGGAGGTTGACGACGATCGCGGCCTCGGGGGAGCCGGCGGTCTCGCCCTCCTGCTGCGGGAGTTCGAGGCGTTCCTTGCTCATGGAGGCGAACTGCGCCGTCGTCATGAAGAAGACGATGAGCAGGAAGACGACGTCGATCATCGGGGTGAGGTCGATGAGGGCGACGTGGTCGCGGGATGCGCGGGCTTCGAAGTTCATGCGCTGGGCGTGGGGGCCGGGGCGGCGCTCGGCGTGGGCTGGGCGTTCTCGGCGCGTTCGGCGAGCGTGGCGAGGTCTTCGACGATGGTCCCGACCTCGGAGGCGAGGTGGTCGATGCGGTTGCGGAAGAAGGTGAAGGCGGCGGTGGCGGGGATGGCGAGGATGAGGCCCATGAGGGTGGTGACGAGGGCCTGGGAGATGTCGCCGGCGAGGAGCGCGGGGCGGGCGAAGCCTTCGGTGGAGCTGATGGTGTTGAAGGCGCCGACCATGCCGACGACGGTGCCGAGGAGGCCGAGCATGGGGGCGATGGCTGCGATGAGCCCGAGCCCGTCGGTGGTGCGGTAGAGGCGGGCGACCTGTTCCTTGCCGGCGTCCTCGAGGGCGCCCTTGAGTTCGAGGGAGCCGAAGGCGGAGTTGGTCATGCGTTTGAAGCCGGCGCTCATGACGCGGGAGAGGAAGCAGTCCTCGTCGGGGTCGGCGCAGAGCTTGCGGGCGGCGGCGAGGTCGCCCGAGGCGAGCGTCCCGTGCAGGCGGTCGACGAGCGCGTCGGGCGCGAGCACGCTGGTTCGGATGTGGATGGCGTGGGCGACGGCGAGCGCGAGCGCGACGATCGACAGGAGGATGATGACGAACCCGACGGCGCCGCCGTCTGAAACGACCTTGAGGAGTGAAACGCCGGCGTCGGCGTCTTGCGCGAGGAACGTAAGCGGGGTCATGGGGCGTCGTCTCCGGTGTCGGCGAGCGCGGGGTGATCGGGGGAGAGTCTGGCGAGTTCGGCGCGGAGGGCGCTGGCGGGGGCGGTCTCGCCGAGGCGTTCGAGGGCGTCGGCGGACTCTGCGAGGGCGAGGCCGGCGAGGTAGGGCGACTCGGCGGCGTCGAAGGCGGGGATGGACAGGAATTCGAGGGCGCCGAGGCGCACGGCGGAGGGGTCGTTGGAGGCGAGGCGCGCCCGCGCGGCGGCGGCGCTGGTCCAGGCGTGGCGCCAGGGCTCGTCGGTGTCGTCGGCCCAGGCGCGGAGCTCGCGGAGGGCTTGTTCGTCGGCGGTCTGGGCGCGGGCGATGCGGGCGAGGAGGAGCTCGGCGGGGGACTCGGCGCCGCCATCGGGGAGGAGCGCGGGGTCGGCGGCGATCGCGGCGGCGTAGGAGGCGCGGAGGCGGGCGACGCGGGGGGCGTCGCTGGCACGGGGGGCGAGGTGCGGCTGGGCGCGCCGGGCGTGCTCGCGGGTGAGGAAGGGCGCGAGGGTCGTGTGGAGCCCGGTGGCGGGGTCGAGCGCGTGGCGCGGGTAGTCGGCGGGGTCCTCCACGAGGCGGGCGAGCTCGAAGAACGCGCGGAGGGCGGCGGGGTGATCGGCGGCGCGCTGGTGGGCGTCGCAGGCGGCGGTGAAGACATCGGCGGGCGTGGGGCCGGGTTCGTTTTCGCAGCGGTCTTCGAGGTCGGGGAGGATCGCGAGGGCGCCGTGGATGTCGGCGCGGTCCAGGCGGGTGAGGGCGCGCCAGACGTTCTCGGCGAAGTCGGCGTAGGGCTCGGCCTCGTGTGCGCGCGATCCGGTGACGGCGCGGACGCGACGCCAGCTGATGGTGCGCGGGGCGGGGCCCCCCACCCCGACGCCGGCGAGGGAGATCGACTCGATGGGCGCGTCGACGACCCCGCCCCCGCGGAGTTCGACGGGCGCGAGGGCGAGCGCGGCGACCAGGAGAACGGCGGGGGTCACGGGCGGCTCCTGAGGGGGACGTAGGTGAAGGTGCCGCCTGACTGGCGGGCGATGCGCCGCAGGTCGCCCCCCCCGTCGCGGGAGCCGAAGGCGATGCAGTGGATCGGGGCGGCGGCGCCCTCCTGGCGGTTCATCTGGTTGACGGTCCCGATGATGCGGGAGGCGTCGCGTTGGGGGAGCTCGCCGTCGGTCATGAAGTAGATGGCTTCGGGCTTGGGGGAGAGCGTGAACGCCATGCGGAAGGCGGCGAGGGGCTGGGTTCCTCCCGAGGGGGCGAGGGCGCGGACGCCCGCCTCGACGCTGGCGAGCCCGGCGCCCGAGGGGGAGCGCCAGCGGAGGACGCCGCCCAGGACGCGGGTCGAGATCTCGTCGGAGAAGACGATGACGGAGAACTCGGAGGCGGGCGGGAGCCCGGAGAGGGACTCGAGGAGCTCGCTCTTGAGGGCGTCCATCTTGCCGCCGTGGTGCATGGAGCCGGAGATGTCCACGATGTAGACGATGCGCGAGCCGGAGGCCTCGACGCCGAAGAACGAGGCGCCCCCGCCCGCGGCGCCCCCTAGGGAGAGCCCGGAGGCGTCCCCGGCGCCCGCGCCGCCCGAGAGCGCCAGGGGCGAGGGCGCCCCGGCGGCGACGATGGAGAGCGCGGCGGTGTCGCTCTCGAAGGCGATCTCTGGCATGGGGACGGCGCTGGCGAGGTCGGGGAGGGACTCGTCGAGCCAGGCGTCGGCGGCGCTCTCGTTGGCGGCGTTGGCCTCGCCCGAGCTGATCTCGACGGCGGGCCCGAAGCGGCGCGACTCGGAGACGGGGGCGTCGAGGAGGATCAGCGCGAGGACGGCGAGCAGGACGACGTGGACCGCGAGCGAGAAGGCAACCCCGACGAGCGTGCGCCGGCTGCGCGCGGTCAGCAGGCGCGGGTCGTGGTGCGTCTCGGCGTGCTGCGGCGCGTCGTCCATGCTCCTCCACTCTACCGGAGCGACGGTGTTCTCATCCGTTGGGTACAGTGGCGACGGGCGTGCGGTTCCAGCGAACCCGCGAGAGAACCGATTCGTGCGAGGGCGAACGTTGTCTACGGCTAATCGCGGCGGGTACCGGCGGGTCTGTCTGAAATTAAGCGGCGAGGCGTTCTGCGCGCCGGGCGGGTACGGGATCGACCCGGACGAGCTGCGCCTGATCGCGGCTGAGATCCGCGCGGCCGCCGAGACGGGCACACAGCTGGCGGTTGTCGTGGGCGGCGGGAACATCATCCGCGGCGCGACGCTCGCGAAGAACGGGCTGACCGCGCAGGCGACGGCCGACTACATGGGCATGCTCGGCACGGTGTGCAACGGGCTCGCGCTCAAGGAGGCGCTCGAGGGCGAGGGCCTCAAGGCGCGCTGCATGACGGCGATCGATATCCCCGCGGTCGCGGAGCCCTTCATCCGCGGGCGGGCGCTGCGCCACCTCGAGAACGGGCGCGTCGTGGTCCTCGCGGCGGGGACGGGCAACCCGTTCTTCACGACCGATAGCTGCGCGGCGCTGCGCGCGACGGAGCTCGAGTGCGAAGCCGTGCTCAAGGCGACCAAGGTCGATGGCGTGTACACCGCGGACCCGAACGTTGACCCGGACGCGACGCGCTACGACGAGCTGACCTTCAGCGAAGCGATCGAGCGCCAGCTCGCGGTCATGGATATGACGGCGCTGGCGATGTGCCAGGAACGCCGACTGCCGGTGGTGGTCTTCGACTTCAAGGTCCCGGGGAACATCTTGAGGGTGGTAAAGGGCGAACGCGTCGGGACGCTCATCCGTAACGCGGACTGAGGCGCGCTGGAACGCGCGCCGCCCGCTACCGAAGAACCCCGCGGAGGCCCCCTATGCCCTCGACCCCCGAGAACGCTGTCGCGCTGCCCGACGACCTCAACCCGGCGCGCGTGCCAGCCCACGTCGCGATCATCATGGACGGGAACGGTCGCTGGGCGCGCGAGCGCGGCCTGCCCCACGCGGCGGGGCACCGGGCCGGCGCGGAGGCGGTGCGCCGGGTGATGAACGCGTGCCAGACCGCCGGGGTGCGGGTGCTGACGCTCTACTCTTTCTCCACCGAGAACTGGAAGCGACCTGAAGAGGAAGTGCGGGCCCTGATGGGGCTGCTGCTCGAGCTGGTCGCGGCGGAAACGGACGGGCTGGTCGAGCGGGATATCCGGCTGCGGGTGATCGGACGGCGCGACGGGCTGCCCGAGGACGTCCGCGCGGCGCTGGAGTCGGCGGTCGAGCGGACGAGCGGGTGCTCGGGCGCAACGCTGTGTTTGGCGCTCAACTACGGCTCGCGGGCGGAGATCGTGGACGCGGCGCGGGCGCTGGCTGAGGACGTGAAGTCCGGACGGCTCAGCCCCGAGGCGATCGACGAGGCCGCGATCGACGAGCGCCTGTACACGTCGGGGCTGCCGGACCCTGACCTCCTGATCCGCACGGCGGGCGAGATGCGGGTGAGCAACTTCCTGCTGTGGCAGATCAGCTACGCGGAGCTGCACGTGACGGGCGTGCGCTGGCCGGACTTCGGCGAGGCGGAGTTCTTTGACGCGCTGCGCGAGTACCAGTCGCGGGACCGTCGGTTCGGCGACACCGTCGCGCCGGCGTAGGGTCGGGTAGGCTTTTCCCCGTGCTGAAACACCGATTGATTCTGGGCGCTGTTCTGATCGCGGCGCTGGTCGGGCTTGTGTGGTTCGACGCGTCGCTCGAGACCGGGTGGGCGGTGGCGCTCGTGGGCGCGCTCGTCTCGGCGGCCGGCGGCGTGGAGTTTGCGCGTTTGTGGCGCGAGATGGGGCACGCCGCGGGGAGCGGGTGGACGGCGTTGTGCGCCCTGCTGGGGTACGCGGGCGTTGTCGCGAGCGCGCTTTGGGACGACGCGCCGCCGGAGGTTGCGGTCGCGGGCGTCGGGGCGGCGATGCTGGCGTCGGCGGTGTGGTACGCCCGGGGGAAATCGGTCGAGCGGCTTGTGAGCGGGACGGCGGGCGGGTGCGTCGCGGCGGTGTACCTCGGCGTGCTGCCCGCTTCGGTGGTGCTGGTGCGTGAAGAGTTCGGGGCGTGGGCGCTGCTGGGCGTGCTCGCGGTGATCAAGTCCTGCGATATCGGGGCGTACTTCGTGGGGATGAACCTGGGGAAGCGGAAGCTGATCCCCTGGCTGAGCCCGGGGAAGACGTGGGAGGGGCTGATCGGCGGGATGGCGACGGCCGCGGCGGTGGGCGCGGCGTTCTCGCTGGGGGTTGAGTGGATCGGCTGGGCTGCTGCGGGCGGCCTCGGGGCCCTGGTCGGGCTCGCCGGGCAGGGCGGGGATCTCTTTGAGAGCGCGCTCAAACGCGCCGCGAGGGTCAAGGATTCTGGACGGGTGCCGGGCTTCGGGGGGGTCCTGGACTTGCTGGACTCGCCTCTTGTGGGCGTGCCGGTCGGGTTCTGGCTGCTGCGGTTCCTGACGTATTCCTGACAGGGCGCGTGCGGTTTTGCGAAGCAGGGTCGCTCATCCGTGGTATAGTCTTCGTTCCGAAACTCCGCGGAGGACTGGATGAGCGTCACGGAAAAGCTGCTGCGTCTGTACAAAGTCGATCGCCAGCTCCGCAGTTTGCGGAGCAGGATTAATCAAGCACAGCGGTATGTAGACGCCCAGGACCGGCAGCTCGGTGAGATAGGCGAGAAGCGTGCCTCGATCGAGAGCCAGCTCCGCCAGACCGAGGCGAGCGTGAAGAACGACGAGGTTGAGGCCGCGTCGATCGAAGAACGCATCCTCTCGCTCCGCGAGCGACTGAACAACACGACGACGAGCAAGGAATACTCGGCCACGCTGACCGAGGTGAACACGCTCAAGGCGGACAAGGGTCTCGTCGAGGAGCGGACGCTCGAGCTGATGGGTCGCGTCGAGGAGCTGCGCACGGCGCTGGCCGAGCTGGTGGCGCAGTCCGAAGAACGCGAGAAGATCAAGGGCGTTGCCCAGGCTGATCTGAAGAAGCGTCAGGACGAAGCGGCCGAGCGGATCAGCGAGCTTGAGAGCGAGCGCGCGGTCGCGGCGGAGGACGTCCCGGTCGATGCGCTCGCGGCGTTCGACGAGCTCGCTGAGCAGCGCGACGAGGACGAGGTGATGGCGTCTGTCGAGGAGCACTCGCGTCGCCACCTCGAGTACGCGTGCGGGTGCTGCCAGACGATCCTGCCGATCGAACTGATCAACCGCCTGTGCAGCCACGGCAACCTGACGATGTGCGTGAACTGCGGCGCGATCCTGTACGCCGAGGCGGACATCAAGGAAGCGCTGGCGCCCGCGAAGCGGTAGGCCCGCTCGCTCGCATCCAACGACACGCACGCCGCGCTTGGACGCGGCGTTTTTCTTTTTGGGAAGCGGTCGACGCGGCGCTGAACTCGTGGCACACACCTGTGGTGTGTACCACGGCAAGGGGCGTGGTTACGGCGCGGGGACTTCCATCAGGACGTAGCCGATGTACTTCGCGGAGCCCGGGCCGGCGTCGGCGGCGGGGAGCGGGAGGACGGTCGCGAGGCTGACGGTCTCGCTGATGGGGTCGGCGTCGGTCTCGAGGGCGAGGCGTCGTCGCGCGGCGTCGATCGCGGCGCGCCGGGCCTCGCGGACGGTGGGGCCGCCCGCCTCGGCGCAGATCCGGAGCGTGCGCTCCGTGCGCTGGACGCCGTCGAACCACCACTCGGGGCGCCCGAGCTCTGCGGGCTTCGGGCGTTCGGCGCGGGACGCGGGACGCTCGGGCTCGGCGGCCTGCTCGGGCGTCTGCTCCGGCGCTTCGATCGGCGGGGAGGCGACGGCGGCGATCTCCTCGGCGGAGGGCTGGTCGTCGCGCTGGGCCTGCGTGGTCGCGGGCTCGTTGGTCGCGGGGGTCTGATCGGTCGCGGCGGGCGCGGCGCGAGACGCCGGCGCGGGCGGCGGGGTGGAGCCGCAGGCGGCGAGGGTCGCGGCGAGCGCGAGAGCGGCGAGTCGTGCGGGGGTGCTCATCGCCGACAGTCTACTCGTCGAAGAGGTCGGACTGGTGGGGCGAGACGGTCGGGAGGTCGCGGAGGTCGGCGATCTCGCGTTCGATCTCCCCGACGTTCTCGAAGCGGTAGTACTCGCTGGCGTAGCGCACGTACGCGATGGGGTCGATGGCGCGGAGGCGTGCGGCGACGCGCTCGCCGATCTCGCGGGAATCGACCTCGCGCTCGAACTGGCGGTGGAGTTCCTCGTCCACCTCCTCGGCGAGCTGTCGTTTGAGCGGGTCGGGCGTGGGGCGCTTGCCGAAGGCGGTCTGGATCGAGCGGACGAGCTTCTGGCGGTCGAAGGGCTCGCGGGCGGCGTCGCGCTTGACGACGGTGAGGCGTGCGGTCTCGTCCACGCGCTCGTAGGTGGTGAAGCGTCGGTTGCAGGGGTTGCACTGGCGTCGCCGGCGGATGGATCGCCCGCCGTCTGAGGCACGGGAGTCGATCACTCGGTCGTCGTCGGCGCCGCAGTACGGGCAGATCATGAGGGCACGCCCCAGCGTGGGATGGGCTGACGGGGTACGCGGGGACGCCACATCATCTGGCGTAGGGCCCCTCCCGCCGGCGCCTCATGGTGATATGCTCGCCCCGCGGCGTCAATCCGACGCGTTTTTCCGCTCGAAACGTCCCTCGGGACACCCACCTCAGGACCCGGCTATGCCCCGCATCACGCTCCCCGACGGCTCGACCCGCGACTACGACGCCCCCGTGACCCCCGCCCAGGTCGCGGCGGACATCGGCCCGGGGCTCGCGAAGGCCGCGATCGGCGCGCGCATCAACGGCGAGCTGTCCGACCTCTCGACGGTGATGGAGTCGGACGCGGAGCTGGGGATCGTCACGATCAAGCCGCGCGACGACCAGGGGCGCGCCGACATGCTGTTCCTCGTGCGTCACTCCGCGGCGCACGTGATGGCCGAGGCGATCCAGAAGATCGTCCCCGGCGCGCAGCTGGTGTACGGGCCGCCCGTCGAGAACGGGTTCTACTACGACATCGCGTTCCCCGCCGACCGCCCCCTGCGCGAGGGCGACTTCGAGGCGATCGAGGCGGAGATGGCGACCATCATCGCGGAGGACCGGGCGTTCACGCGCTACGAGATGCCCGTGAGCGCCGGCATGGAGAAGCTCGCGGGCGAGGGCAGCAAGTACAAGATCGACAACGCGGAGCGCGCGGTCGAGGCCGGAAGCGACGCGCTCTCGTTCTACGCGACGGGCGAGCCCAAGAAGGACTGGGAAGACCTCTGCCGCGGGCCCCACGTGCCCAGCACCGGGCGCATCGGCGCGGTGAAGGTGATGTCCCTCGCGTCGGCGTACTGGCACGGCGACGAGAACTCCGACAGCCTCACCCGCGTGTACGGCACGGCGTTCCCGACGCAGAAGGAACTCGACGCGCACCTGAACAACCTGGAAGAAGCGAAGAAGCGCGACCACCGCGTGCTGGGCAAGAAGCTCGGGCTGTTCCATATCGACGAGATGGTCGGGCAGGGCCTCGTGCTGTGGACGCCCAAGGGGTCGGTCGTTCGCCAGGCGCTGCAAGACTTCATCGGGCAGGAGCTGCGCCGCCAGGGGTACCAGCAGGTTTTCACGCCGCACATCGGCAAGCTCGATCTCTACCGCACGAGCGGTCACTTCCCCTACTACGAGGACTCGCAGTTCCCCCCCATCGTCGAGCGCGACACGATGGACCTGCTGTCGGACGAAGGGTGCAGCTGCGGCGACCTGATGAACCGGGTGCGCGAGGGCGAGATCGACGGGTTCATGCTCAAGCCCATGAACTGCCCGATGCACGCGCGGATCTACAAGAGCCAGCCGCACTCGTACCGGGATCTCCCGGTGCGCCTGGCGGAGTTCGGCACGGTGTACCGCTGGGAGCAGTCGGGCGAGCTGTCGGGGATGACGCGCGTGCGCGGGTTCACGCAGGACGACGCGCACCTGTTCTGCACCGAGGAGCAGGTCGGCGCGGAGATCGCGGGCTGCCTGGAGATCGTCAAGCTCATCTTCCACACGCTGGGCATGGAGGAGTACCGGGTGCGGATCGGGCTGCGCGACCCGGGCTCGGACAAGTACATCGGCGAGGACGAGTCGTGGAACAAGGCCGAGGACGCGCTGCGCGAGGCGGCGCGCTCGCTGGGCGTCCCCTTTAGCGAAGAGCCCGGCGAGGCGGCGTTCTACGGGCCCAAGATCGACTTCGTCGTCAAGGACGTGATCGGTCGCGACTGGCAGCTCGGGACGGTGCAGGTTGATTACAACATGGCCAACCGGTTCGACCTCACGTACATCGGCGAGGACAACCAGGCGCACCGCCCCGTGGCGATCCATCGCGCGCCCTTCGGCTCGATGGAGCGCTTCACCGGCGTGCTGATCGAGCACTTCGAGGGCGCGTTCCCGGTGTGGCTGGCGCCCGAGATGGTGCGCGTGCTGCCGATCAGCGAGAAGTCGCTCGGCTACGCCAACGAGGTGCACGCGGAGCTGATGGCGCGCGGGCTGCGGGCCGGGCTTGATACGTCCAACGAGCGCATCCAGGCGAAGATCAAGGTCGCGGCGGAGGAGAAGATCCCGTACCTGGTGGTCGTCGGGCCCCGCGACGCCGACGCGCGGGCGGTGTCGATCCGCGCCCGCGGCGTGCAGAAGGACCTCGGGTCGCTCCCGCTGGACGAGTTCCTCGACGCGATCGAGGCGGAGGCGACCACGCGCGGCGCGACGTGCCTGATCGAGCGGTTCGAGACGGTCAAGTCGTAAGCCCGGTTACGGGCACACGCCCCACGCCGCGAGGAGCACGGCGAGGTCGGACGAGTCCGTCTCGCCGGAGTTGTTGAAATCGGTCGGGCCGTCGAGCCCCCACCCCGCGAGGAGGATCGCGAGGTCTGCGGATTCGACCTCGCCGTTGATGTTGAGGTCGCCCGTGCAGCTGTTGATCTCTGTCTGAGAGATGAAGAGCCCGGTTGACTGCGCCCCCATCGCGTCGGTCATGACCATGAGGTACGCGACCTGGCCCGAGTCGTTGATCGCGGACTTCAAGCCGTCCTCGCCGCCGGACCCTCTGTCGAACGTGCTTGTCATGAAGAGCGTCTTCACGGTGCGGAGGTCGCTCACGAGGATGTTGGGGTCGAGATCGATGAGGGTCCCCTCGCGTTCGATGAGTTCGATCGCGTCCTTCGCGGCGTCGTAGAAGAACAGCGCGTAGCGGTTGTCCGCGTTCACGCCGGCGCCTTGCAGCTCGGTGAGGAAGACGATGTCGCCGTTGGCGTTGAGCATCAGCTGGAGGAAGGTGCCGTACTCCACGCCTGCGGGGAGTTCCGCGGCCTGCTCGCCGCGCCGGGCGATGACGGTTGTCGCGCCGGGCAGACCGGTGCAGAGGGTGTAGTTGTCGGCGATGACGACCCCGCCGACGCCGGTGCGCAGCGTCCCGATGAACGCGACCTCGCCGGCGGCGTTCATCGCCATCCCGCTGAATGCGCTGAATTGTGCCCCGGGGATCCCCGGGACGGGCCCGCCGTAGAAGCCGAGGGGCTGCAGGGCGCCCGGCGTCCCGGCCCAGATGCCCTCGCGCGGGGGGTCGCCGTTGAAGGTCGTGAGGAACGTCGCGTGGACGGCGACGTCGCCGGCGTTGTTCGTGGTGACCGATGTGAAGCTCTTGAAGTTCCGGAAGGGCACGCCCGTGGGCTCGCCTTCGCGGGCGAAGGGCGACGGCGGCCCGCCGACGAGCACGACCTTGTCGTCGTCGACGGTCACCCCCGCGACGCCGACCTCGAGCCCGGCCGTGAGCCCGCTCCCGCCGACGTCGTTGGCCGAAGAGATCCCGTAGCCGGTGGCGACGGGGCCGCCCATGTCACGGACCAGGAAGCCTCCGCGTGCCACGACGTTCAGGTTTCCCGGCGTGCCGCGCCAGACGCCCTGGCGCTGGGCGAAGGGGATCGTGTCCGGCATATCGTCGAGGAACGCCGTGAACGCGACCTCGCCCGAGTTCGTGAAATACGGGGTCGCGTCGAGAGTCTTAAAGAAGATGTTCTGCATGATCCCGGGGGCCGGCCTGCCGATGCGCGCGACGAGCTCGAGCCCGCCGAGGGGCCCGGCCCAGATGGCCTCGTTGTTCGTCGGGTTGACCCCGGTGCCGGAATCGATCTGCAACTCCGCGAAGAACGCGACGTGCCCGGCGTCGTTGAAGTGCGGGGACTCGAACTCGCCGAAGTGGCCGCCCAGCGTGCCCGGGGCGTCGGTCCCTTCGCGGGCGATCCGCTCGAGAACGCCGTTGGCGGTTCGCCAGATGCCGGTGTTGTTGTTGCTGTTGACGCCCTGCGAGAGCAAGAAATCGAGGCTCCCGCGGAACGCGATGTCCCCGCTCTCGTTGATCACCGGGTACGAGAAGCTGCCAAAGAAGAGCCGCGAGCCGGGGGCGGTCTCGTCCCCCTCGAGGACGATCACTTTCCGCTCGCGCTCGGCGGGAGCGCTGGCGGCGATCGCGAGCACCGCGGCGACGGCGGCGAGAACGCTCAGACGGGTCACATTCATCATTCCATCCTTTGTTGGTCGGACCCCCGCCATCGTATGCGTCGCGCCCCTGTTCCCAAAGCGCATAAAACGAAACCACGCCGCGAGGGGGTCGCGGCGTGGTCGTCGTCACGTCAAATCAATTCAGAGAGGGAGAGAGAGAGGGAGATGGTTTTTAATCAGGCGCGGCGTCTCCGGGCGGCGGCGAGGCCGGCGAGACCGAAGAGGGCCGTCGCTCCCGGCGAGGGGACGGGGAACTGCACGATGCTGCCCGAGGAGAAGGCGGCGCCCGAGAAGGACGAGCCTCCCGCGAAGTCGAGCGAGCCCATCACGTCGGCGCCGATGCCGTTGGAGTTGGCGTAGTCCTGGATGATGAACTGCCAAGTCTCGCCGGCGCTGAAGACACCGTCGGCGACGCCGCTCTCGGAGACGAGGTTGCGGTTCATGCCCACGTTGTCGATGCGGAAGGCGAACGTCAGAAGGGAGTTCGGCGGGGGCGCCTCGTTGGTGGTCGCGAAGCCGTCGACGTTCGAGAACGTGGTCTCGCCGTCGCCGACGTAGAAGAGCTCGGTCCAGTCGCGCCCGCTGAGGTTGGTGATGCGCACGAGCATGTTCTCGACGCCCGCGTCGTCGGTGACGGCGCACGCGGAGAGGCTCGTGGGTGTCGCGATCGCGGCGATGAGCTCGTCGGCCGGGAAGAGCGATCCCGTGCCGAGTTCTTCGACCGCCTGGCGAGCGCCGTGGTCGTCGCAGCCGGGGGCGTCGAAGTAGTCGCCGTCGACGGGGTTGGCGAGCGCGGGGGCCGCGATGGCGGCACCGGCGATGATCATAAAGAAGGTGTTGCGTGTCATTTCATATCTCCTCGAACATTCAAAGACAGACGAGCATCGCCTGACACACGTAGTCTGCGCCGCGTCGCCCGATCTCTCTGCGCACGGATAAAAAACTCTGAAGCACAAACAAACCACGCCGCGGGATGAGCGCGGCGTGGTCGTGCTGTCATGTTGCCAGAGGAGAACTGTCGCGGCGCGTTACGCGCGACGGCGTCGGGCGGCGGAGAGACCCGCGAGCCCGAAGAGCGCCGCGGCGCCCGGGGCGGGGACCGGCGCGGTGAACGCGAAGCTGCCGAAGTCGGTCGTGAACGTTTCAACCGAGCCGTCGTTGCGCTGGAGGGTCCAGTCGAGCGTCTGACCGATGCCCGAGGCGAAGTAGTCCACCCCGTCCTTGCCGGAGCTCCCGATGTTGCTCAGCCCGATGGGGCTGACGGCGCCCTCCCAGATAACGTGGAGGCTCAGGTCGCTCGTGCCGATCCACAGGCTCCAGGCGGTGAGGTCGAGCTCCGCGTCGCCGACGGTCCCGCCGATATCCGCGGTGACCATGCGGCTGGTGACGTCGGCGCCGGAGATGCTCGTCCCGTCGGTCAGGTTCATCATGAAGTCCATCGGGACGCCGGAGCCACCGTCGGCGTACGCGTAGTGCGTCGTGCCGCTGACGTTGGGAGAGGTCGTGAAGAGCCCCGTGAGCCACACGCCCCAGCCCGACCCGGTGACATGGATGTCAACGGCGGCGGCGGCGGGCGCGGCGGCGATGAGGGGCGCCGCGGCGAGCGCGAGGGTGCGGGCGGTGCGGGTGTGAAGGGCAAGGCGTGTCATAGCAAAGCTCCAATCAACAAGAGGTGTGTGACGTCTGAATGGCGTCGTATTGATCTACACATCCGCGCCGGTTCTCTCCGACCTGAACACGATTTCTTCACTTTGTTTTTCTCCCCCGGAGCGGCGCCGCTCAACAAACAAACCACGCCGCGGGAAGAGCGCGGCGTGGTCGTAGTCGTCACGTTTCGAGAGGAGAGAGAGGAGGAGAGAGAGAAAGGGAGAGGGAGGGAGAGAAACAGGAGAGGAGAGAAGAACCGTCGCGTTGAGTCAGGCGCGACGGCGGCGGGCGGCGGTGAGGCCGGCGAGCCCGAAGAGGGCCGCGGCTCCCGGGGCGGGGACGGGCGCGACGAACTCGAAGCTGTCGAAGTTCGTCTGGAACGTCTCGGCGGGGCCGCCGATCCGCTCGAGGGTCCAGGTGAGGGTCTCGTCGAAGCCCCCGCCCGAGTACGCGATGCCGTCCTTGCCGGAGCTGCCGAGGTTGTCGAGCATGATCGGGGCGGCGGAGGCTTCCCAGATCACGTGGAGGCTGAGGTCGCTGGTGCCGATCCAGAGGCTCCACTCGCTGAGGGCGAGCCTGGTCGTCACCGATGGCTCCGGAGACGGTCGTGGAGACCATCCGGCTCGTGACGTCTTCGCCGCTCACGCTGGTCCCGTCGCTGAGGGCCATCATGAAGTCCATGGGGTTGCCCGAGCCGGCGTCGGTGAAGTCGTAGCGGTTGGCGTCCGGGTCGCCCTGGACGGGCGCCGCGGTGAAGAGCCCGGTGACCCACACGCCCCAGCTGTCGCCGGTGACATGGACGTTAAGGGCCGAGGCGGAGTGTGCGGCGGTCAGCGCGAGGGTCGAGGCGGCGGCAACAAGATAAGCATTCATGACCAAACTCCAGAACAAGATGGTGCGGTGGATTCCACACACCTGTATCTGCGCACCCGGGCGCGTTCTCTCCGCCACGCGTCATGTTTTTTTCGCCTGCGATCACCGACCAAAACGAACCACGCCGCGTGGGAGCGCGGCGTGGTCGTGGTCTGCACGTATCAGGATATTGCACGGAGAGAGGGAGAGGAGAGAGAGGAGAGAATCAGAGAGAGAGGGGGAGAGAGAGATACACGTCGGAGCGAGTCAGGCCCGGCGACGGCGGGCGGCGGTGAGGCCGGCGAGGCCGAAGAGCGCCGCGGCGCCGGGGGCCGGGATCGGGCGGAACGCGACGATGCTCGCCGCGGAGAACGCGGCGCTGGAGCCGCCGGAGAAGTCCAGGGAGTCGAAGTCGGCGGGGCCGAACCCGACGAGGTTCCCGAAGTCCTGCACGATGAATTCCCACGTCTCGCCGGCCTCGAAGATCCCGTCGGCGGTCATGCTCTCGGCGATCAGGGGGCGGTTCCCGCCCACGGCGTCGATGCGGAAGGCCTCGGTAAAGATGGAAGCGGCGTTGGGCACGGGGTCGGTCGTCGCGAAGCCGTCGACGTTGGAGAACCGGGTCTCGGGGTCGGCGACGTAGAAGAGGTTGCTCCAGTCCTGACCGGAGAGGTTGGTCATGATGACGAGGGCGTTGGGCATGCCGGCGTCGTCGGTGACGGTGCAGGCGGAGAAGTTGGTGAACGTCGCGGTCGCGTCGATCATCTCGTCGAGCGGGAACATCGGGGCCAGCCCGAGTTCCTCGTACGCTTCGAGGTTCCCGTGGTTGTCGCAGGCGGGACCGTCCTGGTAGAAGCCGTCGACGGGGTTCGCCAGGGCGGAGGCGGCGAGCGAGGCGGCGGTGAGCGTGATAAGGGCGTTACGTGTCATTTCATTACTCCTCAAGAAAACAAAGGTCAGACGAGCATCGCCTGCTGTCTGGTATCTGCGCTCACCCCCCCTTCTCTCTCAGCATCGATCTACTTTTCTTCCAACGCGTCCGCCGCTCGCCGGTACACGACCGCGAGGAGACCCCGCTGTGAACCGTGTGATTCTTGCGCTTCTCGGACTCGCGATGCTCAGCGCCTGCGGTCGCGCGCCGCGCTCGGCCGCGCTCTCGGTGCAGCTGGGCGACGGGCGCGCGTTCGTTGCGGAGCTCGATCGCCCGCCTCGCGCGCGCGGCGCCGGCGTTCTGCTGCTCGGGGGCGGCTACGCCCACGACGCCGCGTGGAGCGTTCCGGGGTCAATGGAGTCTGACGGGCGAACGCTCGCGCTGACGATCAATGGCGAGGCGCACGCGGACGCGCCGCTGATCGCGTCGGCGCTGACCGCGCGGGGGTTCGTCGTGATGCGCGCCAGCACGGTCCCGCTCGGCTCGTCGGAGGCGGCGCCCGTCGGGTTTGAAGAGAGCCTTGCGCTGGCCGCGGCCGCGCTGCGCGAGCTGCGCGCCCAGCCGGGGGTCGAGCGGGTGTACCTCGTGGGGCACAGCCTCGGCGCGACGCGGGCGGCGCTGATCGCGGATGCGGACGTCGGGGCGATCGTCTGCCTCGCCGGCGCGTACCTCTCGCGCACGACCGCCTCCCCGCGCGCGCTCGCGGCGAGCGCCCTCGGCGATCCCGCGTCGATGGCGGCGGGCGTCGATCTCGACGGCGACGGCGTGGTCAGCGGCTGGGAGGGCGCGGCCGCCACGCTCAACGCGAGCGCCGCGAGCGAGTTCCGCCCCGGGGTCCCCTGGGCGATCGACCGGTTGCGCGAGCTGGGCACACCCGTCCTGGCGGTCTTCGGTGGGCTCGATCCCGTCTCGGTGCACGGCCCCGCGCTCGCGGCGCTCCCGCGCGCCGAGGTGGTGTACCTCGCCGGGCTCGGGCACCAGCTCGGGGAGGAGGCGGCGGGCGAGGAGTGGGCTCTGGTGGGCCCGATTTCCCCGAAAGTGGTCGAGCGGATCGCGGGCTGGCTCGACGCACGGGACGTAAACCCCGATTGAGCGGGGGTCTGGCGGGCTGTTCCTTGCCGCACGGGGGCCCGGGTGATACTTTTATTAGGACGACAGGCGGTCGGACCGGCCCGGTGACGGGCGCGGCCGGCTTATGACGCCTGCGTTCATGAACCGATATCCGTCTCATCGGGTCGATCGGGGTCGCAACGGAGCGACGCCCGGCCCGACGTTCACTCAAGGAGCCTTCCTCATCGCACGCCGACGCTTTTACCGGGACGCCGGACCCGTCAACCGCACCCGAATCAATGACATGATCCGCCTCTCTCCGGTGCGGCTGATCGACGAGAACAACCAACAGGTCGGCGTGGTCGAGACGCCCGAGGCCATCAACATGGCCCGCGAGGCGGGGCTCGACCTTGTGGAGATCCAGCCGGACGCGCGTCCGCCTCTCTGCAAGATCATGGACTACGGCAAGTTTAAGTACGAGCAGTCCAAGAAGGATCAGAAGAACCGCGCGTCCCAGAAGTCGCAGGAGATGAAGGAAGTCCGTCTCGGGCGCTCCATCAAGGTGGACCCCCACGACGTGGGCATCCGCATCGACCGCGCGCGCAAGTTCCTTCTCGACGGGCACAAGGTTCTCCTTGTCCAGCAGTTCCGCGGACGCGAAGTGGTGCACGCCGACCTCGGCGAGGACATCCTGCGCGACGTGGTCGACGCGCTTGGCGATATCGCGAAGGTCGAGACGCCCCCGCGCAAGATGGGGCGGCGCATGTCGATGATCCTGGGGCCCGATAAGGCACGCATCGAGGCGTACAAGCGGAAACTTGCGAAAGAAAAGGAAGCCGCGGAAGCCCCGCCTGTCGAGCCGGCAGACGAGCAGCAGGCGGCAGAGCCGACCCAACCGGCGCCGGAATCGCAGAACCCCCCCGCGGAATGAGGTCTCTGGCGCGTCTCTCGTTTAGAGGCGAGGCGGGCGCCGTCGTGCCGATACACCTGGCTCGACACCCCGGAGCGTTCAGTTCATGCCGCGCATCGCCCTCCTCTCTGACATCCACGGCAACCTGGAGGCGCTGGTCGCCGCGTTGCGCAGCATCGCCGCATCGTCGCCCGACCTGATCGTCTGCCTCGGCGACGTGGTGGGCTACGGGCCCGAGCCGGGGCTGTGCGTCGAGCTCGTCCAGATGGCGTGCGACCACGTCATCATCGGGAACCACGACGAGGCGTCGCTCGACCCCGAGCGCGCGCTCGGGTTCAACGACGCCGCGAAGCGCTCGCTGACGTTCACCCGCGGGCAGCTCACGGAGGTCCACACCTCCGCGATCCTCGACTGGCCGCGCCATCTTCAGATCGACGACCTCGAGTGCACGCACGGCAGCTTCGGCGACCGACGCTACGCGTACCTCTCGAGCGTCAGCGCCGCCGAGGAGGCCTTCGCCGGCTTCTTTGGTCGCATCGGCGCCGTCGGGCACACGCACAACCCGTCGCTGTTCTACCAGCTCGAGGGGGGCGGCCCCGACTCCGAGCTGCGCTGGGTCCAGCCGCCGCAGGACCTGCTGATCAAGCTGCCCGAGGGGCACCGGTTCATCGTGAACCCGGGCTCCGTGGGTCAGCCCCGGGACCGCAACCCCGACGCCGCGTGGGCGATGCTCGACACCGACGCGATGACGTACCAGCTCTACCGGGTGGCGTACGACATCGACGAGGTGAACCGCAAGATCACCACGGCGGGCCTGCCCGAGTTCCTGGGCGAACGGCTGCGCGTCGGGGCGTAAGCGCTACTCGCATTCCCATCGGCTGAGCACAATCGCGATGTCCCCCGCGCCCACGACGCCGTCGGCGTCGAGGTCGGGTTCTGCGCCGCCCCACGCGGCGATGAGGAGCGCGAGGTCGGACTCGTCGACAACACCATCGTCGTTGAGGTCCGCCGGGCGGGTGTACTGGGAGATGTCGATGAGCCAGGCAGAGCCAATCTCGTTTATGTAAGGCTTGGGGTTGCTGTCGAAGGGTGTGCTCGCTACGAGCAGGTCGCCAGCAACGGAAATTGAATATCCGAAGGACGGGTATCCGCTGAGCACGGGCTCTTCCAGAACGGCGATGAGCTCGTAGCTGCCGTAGTCGTAGATGTAGATCTTGCTGCGATACTCCCCCCAGGCGCCTGAACCTACGAACAGCAGATCACCCGAGATTTCAAGCGAGTACCCGAACCCGAGCTCGCTCTCGTTTTCCTCCGGCGGCCTGATGCGGTGGACGAGGTCGCCATTCTCGGCGTCGAAGACGTACACGACGGCGAGTGAAGGGCCTCCGTCCTCGCCCGGCTCCCGCCCGCCTCCGACAATCACCCTCTCCCCATCGGTCGCCACCACATTGCCAAACGCAGACATATCGTCGGCAGGATTGTAGATGATCCGGCGCTCGCTCCCGTCGCGTGCGTCGTACAGATACACCGCGTACGGCAACGGATGGTAGAAATCGTAGCCCGTGCCGACGACGATGAGATCGTCCGCGAGCGCGACGCTGGCGCCGAACAGTTCGCCGGGCTCCCCGTCAGAGGGCACGAGCGTGTAGCGCAGAGCAAGGGTGTCGGTGTCGTAGACGCACACATAGCCGGAAGCCTTCGGCTCGCCGGGGTCTGATGAAAGCTGGCGCGCCCCAACGACAAGCCGTTCGCCGTCCATCGCGATCGCAGCACCGAACAGATCGTAGGGGCGGGACGTGGGCGGGTACAGGTGCGCGAGCCTGCGTGCCTGTCGCAAGATCCACCAAAAAAACCGTGCCCGCTACCTCACCCATAACGGAGTCGACGGGCCCGCCGATCGCCGCGATGCCGTCATGCACCGCGAGCCCGTTCCCGAGCCAGCTGCCGGGAGCCTCGTCGGTTTCCCATTTGTAGAGCAAGTCCCACGTGCTCGCGGAGTAGACAAACGTTGCGCCGTCCTGACTATCCAGGCCCACACCGGGCGACGTCACCACGACGTAGTCATCGTCGGCCGACACGCGCCACCCGAAATAGTCGGATCGCTCCCCATCCGGGTCGCTGAGCATCTGTGCGGGGGGCGGGGCGTCTGCGAACACCGTCGCCGCCACCGCCACCGCGAGCACTGTCAGGATTTTTTCGCGCATAGCTGCTCCTCCGCTGAACACAACAAATCGACACACAGGCAGCGTGAGCCGCACTTTCACGGGTGCGCTGGTGGTTAAAATCTCCCTGCACGGGGTCTCGGTGGACGATACCGTCGCATGGTCCGCACCCCGACGGAGGCCCGGAGATGGCCGATTTGCGCGAACTCCTGAACGGTCTGGCGCCCGGGGCGCCCGAGCTCGCGGTGCGCGATCTCTGTGACGACAGCCGTCTGGTGACGCCGGAGGCGTTGTTCATCGCCCGCACCGGCCCGCGGGGCGACGGGCGGGGGCACATCGCCGACGCGGTCGCCCGGGGCGCGGCGTGCGTCGCGTGCGAGGCGCCGGCGACGAGCGCCCATCGTGCGGCGGCCGGGGCGTGCCCGATCGTGGAGATCGAGGACCTGGCCCAGCGGACGGGGGCGATCGCCGAGCGGTTCTTCGGCGAGCCCGCGGAGGACTTGGCGCTCGTGGGCGTCACCGGGACGAACGGGAAGACGACGATCGCTCATCTGACGACGGGGCTGCTGCGCTCGGCGGGGATCGAGACGGCGTGCGTCGGGACGCTTGGCGCGGATATCGGCGGGACTCTTACGGAGACGGGGCTGACCACGCCCGGGGCGATCGAACTCAGCCGGTTGCTGGCGCGGGCGCGCGACGCGGGAGCGCGTGCGGCGGTGATCGAGACGTCGAGCCATGCGCTGGAGCAGGGGCGCGTCGCGGCGCTGCGGTTCGCGGTGGGCGTCTTTACGAATCTCACCCGCGACCATCTCGATGATCATGGGGATATGGAGACGTACGGCGCCGCTAAGACGAAGTTGTTCTCGTCGCTCGCGCCCGAGGCGCTGGCGGTCGTGAACACGCTCGACCCGGCGCACGCGACGATGCTTGCGGACTGCTCGGCGCGCGTGCTGCGCTGCGGCGACGAGACGAGGGCAACGATCGACCGTGAATCGCTCGATGGGCTGGAGCTCACGCTGAACGGCCCGTGGGGCGACGCGCGGGCGACGCCGGCGTTGATTGGGGCGTTCAACGCGATGAACGCGCTGCAGGCGTACGCGGCGGCGCACGAGGTGTGCGGGCTTCTTGGCGTTTCTGCGGACGGGCTCGCGACGGCGCTCTCGGGGCTCGGCGGTCCGGCGGGGCGGCTCGAACGCGTGGGGACGGGGGCGCCCCGGGTGTTCGTCGATTACGCGCACACGCCGGCGGCGTTGGAATCGACGCTCCGCGCGCTTCGTCCGCTGACGGAGGGGAAGATCATCTGCGTCTTCGGCTGCGGCGGCGACCGCGACAGCGGCAAGCGCCCCGAGATGGGGAGCGTCGTGAGCGAGCTGGCGGACACCGCCGTCGTTACGAGCGACAACCCGCGGCGCGAGGACCCCGCGACGATCATCGCGGAGGTGCTCAGCGGCATGACGGGGCGCGCGCACCCGATCGTCGAGCGCGAGCGCGCCGCGGCGATCGCGATCGGCGTCGGGCTGGCGCACGAGGACGACGTGGTCGTCATCGCCGGCAAGGGGCACGAGGACTACCAGCTTCTCCCTGACGACGCGGGCGGCGTGCATCGGATCGACTTTGACGATCGCGTCGTGGCGCTCGCCGCTCGGCGCGCGGGGGTCCCGGCGTGATCGGCTGGTCCCTCGAACGCATCGCCCGCGCGGTGGGCGGGCGCGTCAGCGGGAGCGACGCGAGCGTGCGCGGCGTGTCGATCGACAGCCGCAGCGTCCGCCCCGGATCGCTGTACGTCGCGATCAAGGGCGAGCGGCTCGACGGTCACGGGTTCGTGCAGGACGCGATCGACGCCGGCGCCGTGGGAGCGCTGGTGGAGCGCGAGGTCGGCGACGCGCCGTGCGTGATCGTGACTGACACCACGCGCGCGCTCGGCGAACTCGGCGCGGCGTACCGGCGCACGCTGCGCGGCTCGGTGATCGGCGTCACGGGCTCGTGCGGGAAAACCACGACGTGCCGGCTGCTCGACGCCGCGCTTGGCGGCGCGCTGACGGGCACGTCGAGCGTCAAGTCGTTCAACAACGCGATCGGCGCCCCGCTGACGCTCCTGGGCGCGAGCGAGGACGACGACTACCTCGTGTGCGAGATGGGGACGAGTTCCCCCGGCGAGATCGCACGCCTCGCGGAGATCGCACGCCTTGACATCGGGGTCATCACGACCATCGGTCGCGCGCACCTCGCGGGCCTGGGCGACCTCGACGGGGTGCGGCGCGAGAAATCCGCGATCGCGAGCCCGCTGACGCTGATCCCCGCGGGCGACGACGCGCTGCGACGGTTCATCGCGCCGGGCGTGCGGGTCGAGAGCGTGGCGCCGTCCGACGTCTGCGCACGAGGACGGGACGTCGTTCGCGTTTCTCGGCGAGACGTACCGTGTCCCGTTCGTCGGCGCCCACCACGCGCAGAACGCGTCCTACGCGGTGCGCGTCGCGCTCGAGCTCGGCGTTGCGCCGGACGCGATCCGCGACGGTCTCGCGCACGCGGAAGCCCCCGCCATGCGCTTTGAGACGCACCGCCTCGGCGGGGTGACGCTCGTCAACGCCGCCTACAACGCCAACCCCGAATCGATGACCGCCTCTGTCCGCGCGTTTCTCGCTACCCACGCCGGGGCTCGGCGGCGCGTCCTCGTGCTCGGCGACATGCTCGAGCTGGGCGACCACGCGCCGGCGGCGCACGCTGAGATCGCGGCGCTGCTCGACGAGCTCCGTCCGGACCTTGTCATTGGCGTCGGTCCCGAGACCGGCGCGGCGCTGGGCCCGCGGGCCGTGCTCACGCAAGACGAACTCGACGCGGAGCGGGTGCTGGGGCTGTTCGAGGACGGCGACGCGGTGCTCCTGAAAGGCTCGCGCGGGATCGGGCTCGAACGCGTGCTCGACGCCTGGCGCGAACGCTGCGCGGAGGGCGCCGGGGCGTGATCTACGCGCTGCTCGATCAGCTCGGCTGGCTGCAGGACACACCCCTGCGTTCGTTGGTGATGGTGTTCGACCGCACGAGTTTCCGCGCGCTCGCGGCGCTGTGCCTGTCGTTCGGGCTGATCCTGCTGCTGGGCAAGCGCGTGGTGCGCCAGCTCACGGCGCTGAAGATCGGCGACATCCCGCGCACCGACGTCGCGGCGCTCGACGAGGCGCTCGCCTCCAAGCGTCACACGCCCACGATGGGCGGCGTGCTGATCGCCGGCGCCATCCTCGCCAGCACCCTGCTGCTCGCCGACGTGCGCAGCTTCTACGTGCAGATGGCGCTCATCGTCACCGTGTGGATGGCGGCACTGGGCGGCGCGGACGACTGGCTCAAGCTCACCAGCTCCACGCGCCCCGGCGGCGGGCGCCAGGGGCTCTACAGCTGGGAGAAACTCGTCTTCCAGCTCGGGCTCGGGGCGATGATCGGCTGGTTCGTGTACCGCCACGGTGACACCGAGGCCGCTTCCGACCTCGCCCACGTGCTGAGCCTCCCGTTCCAGAAGACGTACACCAGCGACCCGTTCGGGCCCAACCCCTCGCTGATCTACCTCGGCCCCGCGGCGTTTGTCATCGTCACGACGCTGCTGATCGCGGGGATGTCCAACGCCGTGAACATCACCGACGGGATGGACGGGCTCGCGAGCGGGCTCAGCGCCTGGGTGGCGCTGGGGCTGATGGCGCTCTCGTTCATCGCGGGGTGGCAGGTCGCCGCCCAGTACCTGCTGGTGCCCTACGTGCCCGGCGCGGACGAATTGGCGGTGGTCGCGGGTGCGATGTGCGGGGCGTGTCTCGGGTTCCTGTGGTGGAACGCGTCGCCGGCGATCGTCTTCATGGGCGACACGGGGAGCCTGTGCCTCGGCGGGCTGATCGGGTACATGGCGATCGTCATCCGCCAGGAAGCGCTGGTGCTGCTGATGAGCGGCGTGTTCCTGATCGAGATCGGCTCGGTCGTGATGCAGGTCGCGTACTTCAAGGCGACCAAGGGCAAGCGGATCTTCCGCTGCGCCCCCTACCACTGGCACCTGCACATGGGCGGGTGGGCGGAGCAGAAGATCGTCGCCCGCCTGTGGATCGTCACGGTGATCCTCGTCGCGCTCGCGTTGGCGTCGATCAAGGTGCGCTGACGCGCCGGGCGCGCAGCGTGTAGTACCCCGCGCCCATCGCCGTCACGATCCCCGCCGGGATCAGCAGCGCCCCGCTCCCCCAGCGAGAAGCAGCGATCGCGCCGACCACGCCCCCGCCGAAGAAGCCGACAACGAGCGTCGAGAGGTGCACGAGCGTCCACACCTCGACCTCGCGCCGGCGCGCCCAGGCGCCGAGGCGGAACCCGAGATCCGTCGCGACGCCGGTGACGTGCGTGGTCCGGATGATGAGCCCGCCGTAGCTCGACGCCATCGCGTTCTGCAACCCCGCCGAGACGGCGACCGCCTGCACGCCCATAGGGAGCCCGCGCCAGAGGAGCGCGGTCCCGAGGGTCAGGAGCAGCCCCTGCGTCAGCATGGCGATCCCATAGGGGCGCCCCAGCCGCAGGGACTCCCCGCCAAGGATGAACCCCGAGATCATCGCCCCGAAGACGAAGCTCGCGATGATCGAGAGCACGCGGACGGCGTCGTTCACGTCGCTGGCGCCCACGTCGGCGCTCAGGGCCGAGACGGTCCCGGTGATGTGGGTGACGGCGGTGAACTCCGAACGCAGCAGCACCACGTTCGTATACCCCGCGCTCGCGGCGAGGACCGCGCTGATCGCCACGACCCGACGCGTCAGGGACGCCGGGGCTGGTACGAACTCCGCGTTCTCCTCGCGAGGCGACAAGGACACAGTGTATTTCAGCGTGGGCTCTCGCGCGGCCTCGCCCTCCCGGGCCTACTATTCCCTCTTCCCGCCGGCCCGGCCGCGCACAACACGGGGCCCTGGCGATGGACCGCACCAAACAACAACGCGACGGGGTGCGCTTCGAATCAATCGAGGCCGTCGGCGGGCGCGCCGCCGCGAGCAAGCCCCCCGAGCCCGTGGGCGAGATCCGCAAGGGCAAGCTCGCCGGGCTCTCGCTGCCCGCGGCGATCTGGGTCCTCTCGTGGCCCATCCTCACCGAGTCGTTCCTGCAGTCGCTTGTCGGTCTCGTGGACACCGGGCTCGCGGCGGGCTTGTCGGTCGCGGCGACGGACGCGATCGGCGGCGCGGCGTACATCATCTGGGCCCTGACGCTCCTCGGTTTTTCTGTGGGTATCGGCGCGACGTCGCTCGTCAGCCGTTCGCTGGGCAAGGGGCGCCAGGCCGTCGCGAACGCCGCGGTGGGACAGGCGTTGCTCCTGTCGGGGCTCACCGGCGTCATCCTCGGGACGGCGCTGGTCTTCCTTGCAGAGCCCATCGCTGGGTGGCTGAATCTCTCTGAAGAAGCAACCGCGGCGATCAAGCCCTACCTCTGGATCCTCGCGCCCAACACACCGATGGTCTCCATCGTCGTCGCCGGAATCGCGTGCCAGCGCGGCGCCGGCGATTCCAAGCGCCCGCTGATGACGATGGTCACGCTCAACCTCGTCAACATCTTCGTGAGCTGGTTCGCCTCGGGCGTTGATGTCTTCGGGATCAAGAACCCCTCACCGCTAAACATGGGCGTCTCCGGCATCGCGCTCGGGACGTTCGTGGCGTACACCGTCGGCGCGATCCTGACGCTGGTGTGGCTTGCGCGCGGGACGTCCGGCGTCCGCCTACGTGCCAAGCGGCTGCGCCCGCACTGGCACACCATGCGGCGTTTGATCCGCGTGGGCGTGCCTAACTTCGTCGAATCGGTCGGCATGTGGGCGGGCAACTTCCTCGTGCTGCTCTTCGTGGGCTGGCTCGCGATCGACGGGCTCATGGGCGTACACGTCATCGCAATCCGCGTCGAGGCGTTCAGCTTCCTGCCGGGCTTCGCGATGGGCATCGCCGCCGGGACACTCGCGGGTCAGTACCTCGGCGCGGGGAATGTCGCGAAAGCCAGGCGCGCGATCCTCGTGTGCTCGGGGATCTCGGCGCTCCTCATGGGCCTCTTCGGCGTGGCGTTCCTCACGCTCAACAGCGAGATCGTGGGCAAGTTCTCACAGCAGGAGCTGCACCTCGCGCAGACGCCACGCCTGATCTTCATCTGCGGCTTTATTCAGATCCCCTTCGGGATCATGCTCGTCATCCGCAACGCCCTCCGCGGCGCCGGCGACACCCGCGCGGTGATGATCATCACCTGGGTCAGCACGTTCCTGATCCGCCTGCCCCTCGCGTGGTTCTTCAGCGGCGTGGACATCCCGCTGCCGTGGGGCGACGGCCTGACCATCCCCAACCCCGGCCCCGACTGGGGCCTCTGGGGCCTGTGGATCGGCCTCTGCAGCGAGCTCGCGCTCCGCTCGCTCTTCTTCATCGGTCGCTTCCTGCAGGGCGGGTGGCAGACGGTGAAGGTCTAGATCGTCACGGGTACCGGGTCAGGCCCTCGGTGTGGGCCTTCGCGATATCACGGTCGAGCGCCATCGAGGACGCCGGGGTGTGTTCGAGCGTGTCGAGAGTTGATACGCGGGATGGAACTTTCACATCTCCGCCAGCCGCGCGACGGTAGACAAAGGAGAACACCGGCGGGATTACCTTGCTCGCGAATGTGATCGCGAGACTGCTCGTATCGATCGCTTTGACGGCGTCCGAGACACCCATGCCGAAACTCATCGTCTCAAGAACCGTGCGCGACACGTCGGAAAAAGTATCGGATTTCCTCGGCCTCCGGTGGTGCTCAATGAGTGCCGCTCGGTACTCGTCTCTTGCTTCGAGCACGTGCTGCGGCGTCTGACTCTCGCCGCGGACGAACCGGTCGTAGTGATAGACATAGCTCTCCTTGCACGAGACGAGTCTGTCGCTGAACGCGACGACCTCCGCCAGGAAGCTCCCGCTTGATATAGGGATGTCAGGAGGCAGGCGCAAATCGAGGTCGTGCTCGTGAAGCGCCTCGTAGATGTCCTCGCGAGCCTCGGGCGGCGTCGGACGCCACGTGCCAAACCACGGGGAATGACGTGTACAGACCTTGTAGGTCGCAGAGGACTCCGCCTGCAAACACGCCGTAAAATTGTAGTGGTACGCCTCGTTTGCGAGATGCATGCAATGGGACCGGAACCGTTTCTTGAATCCCGGGTTCGACTCGTACTGCTCGTTGAGGCTTTCTTCCCACTTCGTGCGGGTCGCGGCGATCTTCTGATCCTTGAATTTGTCAAGGTAGCCGCGCACAACCGCATCGAGCAGGTGAACTTTGTCGCGCCCCTTCAGTGCTTGTGAAGGGTGTACCGAGTCGGGGTCGTCCACAAGGCCGAGATCTGCGGGGTTCGGGTGATCAGCCACACGCGAGAGCAGGCGGTGCAGCCCTTCGCTCATATCGATCTTGGGCCACGGGTGCCAGCGCACGTTCAGGCGCCCCCCAAGACTCAGATCACCGGCTAACCGAAGCATGTCACGATCCCAAGCGCCCTGCTTCATCGTCTCACCGAAGGACCCAACGCCTGCCTCGTCCATCTCCTCGGCTAGCCGGTGAAGGTTCTCCCCGTTCCGAGTCAGAACGATCGCATAGCCAACCTGTATCAAATGCCGCAGCGGTGATCGCGCGTGCGAGAGCAGCGCCGGAAACAAGTTCGGGTTGTTTATCAGATACCCGTCATTGATTAACACCGGATCCCCAACAAGCGCCGAGGCTATCAGTGCTTCATTGATCGCAGCGAGCGTGACGCCCTGACGGCTCCACGGGTACGCGTGAACGCGATCGTCAACCAGCCCTAGGTAGATCAGCGGCCGTCGCGCGTACGTTGTCTCAATCGCCATGCGTTTCGAAGCCTCGTTATTACCCCCACACCAGCCCCTCGCTGATCGAGTTCAGGTTCTCGCAGCCGTTCTCGGTCACGATCACCATGTCCTCGACGCGGATGCCGCCGAAGCCGAGCGCGTACAGCCCCGGCTCGATCGTCAGGCACTCGCCCAGCACCAGCTCGGGGCCGCCGTCGACGAGCAGCGGCGGCTCGTGGACGTCGAGCCCCACGCCGTGCCCGGTGCCGTGCATCATCGTGGGCGCCGTCGCGAGCGAGCCGTCGTCGGGCGGCGTCGCGGAATACCCGTGCTTTTCAAGCGTTTCGACGGTCGCGCGGTGGACGTCCTCGCCCGTCGCGCCGAGCTTCGTGACGCCGATCGCGTTGTTCTTCGCCTCGACCACCGCGGCGTGCGCCTTCGCGACCGCTTCCGGGATCTCGCCGTGCACGACGGTGCGCGTGCAGTCGCCGTAGTAGCGCGACTGCGGGTCCATCGGGAAGACGTCGATGATGACGGTCTCCCCGGTGCGCAGCGGGCCGGCGCCGCGGGCGTGGCAGTCGGCGGCCTGGTCGCCCCCGGCGGCGATCGACGTGCTCGTGCCCATGCCGTTCTTCAGGAGGTAGACGTTGATCTCCGCCTGCACGCGCTCGCTGGTGAGCGGCTCGCCCTCGTGCGTCAGCACACCGTCGGCGCGGGCGTCGGCGCGGGCGATCATCCGGCACGCGTGCTCAACCGCCTGCTCCGTCTTGCGCTGCGCGACGCGCAGCGCCTCGACCTCGCGGGCGTTCTTCATCCGGCGCTCGACGACGCCCAGCTCGGGGTCGCACTCGACCGCGATCGCGCGCATACGGATGTAGTGGGCGTACAGCTCGGGGAAGGAGCGGTCGACGGTGATCTTCGCGACCCCGTGGCGCGCGAGAAACTCGCCCGCGCTCTGGGCCGCGGCCGTCTCGCGGTCCGCGGACAGCCCACCATCTGGCGTGAACGCCTCGTACGCGTGGATCTCGCCCGCCGCGTTGACCTGCTTGGCGCGGGGGATCTCGATGTCGCGGAGGATCATCGTGGTCGTGCCGTCAGCGTTTTCGATGAAGACCGCCGGGTCGCCCGTGAAGACCGGGGCCCGGTGGAACAGCCAGGGGTTGTGCAGCGGGGCGCCCGCCCAGAGTTTCGTGGTGCTCATGCCCCGAGCGTACCGCGCTCTGGTCGATAACTCCGCCGGGGGCGCCCGCGAGGATCAATCTGCGGTCTCCCCGAACCAACGGCCGATCCCAGCGTCGGACAGCGTGCATCCTGACCACACGGTGCGGACCTCTCGAAGGAGTCTGACATGACCACCCGCTCGACCCTGCTCGCCCTCTCGGCGGGCCTCGCCCTCGCCCCGCTCGCGCTCGCCGCCGCCCCGGCGCTGCCCCTGACGGAGGTCACGCTCTACCGCTCCGGCGTCGGCGCGTTCTCCCACAGCGGGCGCATCGACGGGGGCGCCACGCTCGAGCTCGCGTTCGACGCCGCCGAGCTGTCCGACGTCCTCAAGACGCTCGTCGTCATCGACCGCAACGGGTCCGCCCCCCCTGTCGCCGCCTACGCCCCCAACCGCGGGCTCGCCGCCATCCTCGACGAGTACTCCCTCGACCCCCGCAAGCCGCTGATGTCCCTCCTCGAGAACCTCCGCGGCGAGGACGTCCGCCTGCGCACGCCCGAGGGCGAGGTCCTCGGCGCGCTCTTCGGCGTCGAGGCCATCGCCAACCCGGAAAACGGCGTCAGCCGCCAGCACGTCACGCTCCTGACCACCTCCGGGTTCAAGACCATCGAACGCTCGCAGATCCTCTCGGTCGAGTTCCTCGATCCTGATCTGGCCGAGGAAGTCCGCGACGCCCTCACCTCGCTCGCGAAGCACCGCGACGAGGACCAGGCGACGCTGGAGATCTCCTTCGACGGTCGCGGCGAGCGCGAGGCCCTCGCGACCTACGTCCACTCCGCGCCCGTCTGGAAGGCGTCCTACCGCCTCGTGATGCCCGAAGACAGCGGGGAACCCTTGCTCCAGGCGTGGGCGATCGTCGAGAACCAGACCGACCAGGACTGGGAGGACGTGTCTCTCACCGTCGCGGCGGGACAGCCCGTCAGCTTCACGATGGACCTCCAGACCCCCTTCACCCCCTACCGCCCGAGCGTCGCGCCGCCGTACGCCGTGAGCATGGCGCCGCAGGTCTTCGAGCGCGAGCTGATGCAGAAGCAGATGCTCGCCTTAGAGGACAGCAGCCCGGCGCGCAGCCGGGAGCTGCGGCGCACGATCGGAACGGCCGGCGCTCGCCTCGAAGAAGCCGACGCCGCGTACAACGCCTACGCCCCCTCGCCGAGCGTCGACGTCGGCGGCATCGCCAACCAGTCCACCGCCGCCGGCGTCGAAGCGGGCGCGCAGTTCCTCTTCACCTTCAACGACCCCGTCACGCTCAAGCGCGGGCGCTCCGCGATGCTCCCCCTCGCGACCGAGCCTATCGACGCCCGGCGCGTCACCGTCTACGCCGCCGGGTTCAGCGAGCCGATGCAGGGCGCGCTGCTGACCAACACCGCCGCGATCGACCTCATGCCCGGCCCCATCGCCGTCTACGACTCGGGCGCGTACGCGGGCGACGCGCAGATCGCCCACGTCTCCCGCGGCGAAGAGCGCCTGCTCACCTTCGCGGTCGATCAGGACGTGCTGGTGGTCCCCACGAACGCGAGCACCTCGCGCGTCACGAAGCTGACGATCGTTGACGGGCTGCTCGTGCAGACCAGCGTGGACCGTCAGACCTCGACGTACAAGCTTGTCAACCGCGACGCCGACGACCCGCGCACCGTCATCATCGAGCACCCCAAGATGCACGGCTGGGACCTCGTCGAAGCGCCCAAGCCCGTCGGCGAGAGCCCCTCGTCCTACCGCTTCGAGGCGAAGCTCAAGAAAGACGACAGCGTCGAGCTGACCATCCCCCGCGAGAACACCCGCTGGACGCGCTACGCGCTCGCGGACTACGACGCCGACGCCCTGCTCGTTCACGTGCGCAACGGCGCCGCGTCGAAACGCGTGCAGGAGGCGTTCCAGAAGGCCGCTGCGCTCCGGAAGGAAGCGCGCGACATCGAGCAGCGCATCGCGTCGGCCGACGCCCGCCTCAACGAGATCGGCCAGGACCAGAACCGCATCCGAGAGAACATGCGCCGTGTCGGCAACACCAGCGAGCTGTGGGGACGCTACACCGCGAAGCTGTCGCAGCAGGAAAACGAGATCGAATCGATCCTCGAGGAGCGCGACGCGCTGCGCGTGTCGCTCGCCACCGCCCAGGAGACGCTCAACACGTACCTGCGCAACCTCGACGTGTCGTAAGGCTCACTCGCCGCGGAGCGCCGCGCGGATCTCGTCGGCCAGCTCGGCCTGATCCCCGCCGCGCCCGTCGAGCGGGATGATCGCGCGCACGCTGTCGAACGCGTCGATCAGCACCAGCACGGCTTCCGCGTCGGGCGCAAAGCGGTCGATGGTCGTCTCCTGCGAGACCGTCCACTTCGCGCCGTCGCCCCAGCGCCGGCGCAGCTCGTCGAGGTGGTCGATCGCCGCCCCGGTGAAGGGCTCGCCGCACACGCCCAGCACGGGCGTGAACCCAAGCGGCGCGTCGGGGTCTTCCGCGACGTCCAGCGCCGCGCCGTACCCCGCCGCGACGCCCGCGGTCTGCGAGCGGCACAGCACGATCGCCGCCGCCCCCGCGTCGCGGGCGCTGAGCACCCACGGGCGCATGTCCAGCGAGAGCATCAGCAGCGTGGGCGCGTCGTCGCCCACGCGCACGCGTTCGGTGTGCGCGAGAGGGGTCTTCGCTGTCAGAGCCGCGACATCCCCCACCCGCCGACGCCCGGAGAGATCGATCATCCAGTCCTGCGTGTCGCCCGCCTCGACCGGCTCAACGCTCAGGCGCACCCCGCGCCCCTCGCCGAGGTCCACCGAGGCGAACCGCAGGCGCCCGTCGTCCCCCGCGATGATCAGGGGCGGGGAGACCGCCGCGCTGAGCGGCCACATCTGCCCGATGCTCTCGGGCCCCTGGAGCGCCGCCGCGACCTGCCACGCCGGGACGCCGGGTAGGTGCGTCGCGAGTGCCCCGCTGATGTCCCCGCCGATGGGCGCCACGAACGCGCGCTTCCGGTCGTTCTCGGGGATCACGACCAGCACGTGGCGCGACACGAACGCGCGGAGCCCGCCGAACTCCACCAGGGCGCCCCAGTCCGGTTTGACACGGACGGTAAACGTCTCGGCGGTCGTCCCCTCGCGGTCGGTGTAGCGCACCGTGACGCGCTCGGCGGTGATCTCGGCGCGGTACGCCTCGCTCATCGCCTCGAACCGCGCGTCGGCGCCGAGCGCCGCCATCACCACCGCCGTGCTCAGGATCGCGTGAATCATGGGGCCATCGTACCCGCGTGAAGACGCGCCAGCAGCACGCCCACGCTCGCGCCCCGCACGGGGTGGATCGCGTCCGGGCTCACCTCGGCGAGCGGCCCGAGCACGAACGACCGCTCGTGCATCCGCGGGTGGGGCACGCTCAGCCCGGGCTCGTCGAGCACCGCGTCGCCGTAGAGGAGCAGGTCGAGGTCCAGCACCCGCGCGCCCCAGCGGGGTTCTTCGGCGCGGTCGCGCCCGGCGAGGCGTTCGATCTCCAGCAGCCGGCCCAGCAGCGCGCGCGCCGGGAGCGTCGTCTCCACGGCCGCGGCCGCGTTGAGGTAGTCAGGCTGAGGGGGCGAACCGGCGAGGGTTAGCGCCGGGGTTTCGACGGGGGCGCTCATCACGAGCGATCGGACGCCCGGCGTCGCGCGGAGTTCACGCTCGGCGAGCGCGATCATCGCGGCGCGGTCGCCCAGGTTGGAACCGATCCCGATCGCCGCCGATACGAACGCGTCCGTCATCGACCCAGTGTAGAGGCGGGCTCAGACGGCCGTCTGGGGCTCGAACTCGCGCTCGCGGTGCTGCATCTGCGCCTTGAGACGGGCGAGGATGGAGCTGTGCATCTGACTGACGCGGGACTCGGAGAGGTCGAGCGTGGCGCCGATCTCCTTCATCGTCATCTCCTCGTAGTAGTAGAGGACGACGATGAGGCGCTCGGCCCGGCTCAGGCCCTTGGTGACGAGGTCCTTGAGGTCGCGGCGCTGGGTCTCGCCCAGCGGGTTGACCTGGCGGGAGTCCTTGATGACGTCGATCTCGCGGAGCTCGCGGTTGCCGTCGGACTGGCGCCAGTTGCGGGAGAGGCTCACGACGCCGACGGGCGAACCGTCGCGGTCGATCTTCTTGTACTCCTCGCTGTCGACGCCGAGATGCTGGGCGATCTCGGTCTTGGTCGGCTCGCGCCCGTATTTCTGGATGAGCGCGTTCCGGGCGCCGTCCACCTTCGCCGTGCGCGAGCGCACCAGGCGGGGGACCCAGTCCATGGTGCGCAGCTCGTCGAGGATGGCGCCGCGGATGCGCGGGGCGCAGTACGTCTCGAACTTCACGCCGCGCTCGAGGTCGAACGCGTCGATCGCGTCCATCAGCCCGAAGAGCCCGGCGGACATGAGGTCCTCGATGTCCACCTCGTCGGGGAGACGGGCGTAGATGCGCTCGGAGTTGTAACGGACCAGCGGGAGGTAGCGCTCCATGAAGTAATTACGGAGACGCTCGGGCTGCCCCTTGTCGTCGTAATGCTTCCAGAGCTTCTTGACGTCCATCGCATCAAGCTCGGCCGGCGTCGCGCTGTCGATCGAAGGAGTCTTCGCCTTGGCGCCCGTCTTCTTCTTGGCCCCGGTTTTTTTACCGGTGGTTGATGACTGGCGCTCACTGCGACGCTGCGTGCTCGGCATGGTCGGCTCCTTGACCCTCTCGCCGTTGATCGCTCGTGAAACCGGCGACCCTTATTTGTCTTCGTCCGTCCTTGGACGTCCGAGAATGTCCCGCGCGCGAGCGCGCTTGTCAACACAATCTTGAAAAATCACCCCGGGGGGCGTGTCCCCTGCGGTTCCGGCGCGCCCACCATCGGGAGCGGGCGCTCCGCCTTGTACTCGCGGACGCCCTCGGCGACGGCTTGCTCCATGAAGAAACCGATCACCCCGCCCACCGCGTAACACACGAACAGCGCGCCGACAGCGCGCGCTAAGATCACGTCCGCCGGGTTATTCGCCGCGAGGCCCGCGAGGATCGCCACGGCGAACCCGGCCAGCGCCGCACACACCGCGATCACTTTGATCGGAGAAACAATCTGCACGCCGGGCTCCGCGCGTGGGATCACGCACTAGCGTTATCGACCCGGCGGGGGCGCCGCGTCAGCTTTTTTGTGAAGTCCCGAGCACGGACGCCAGGCGGCGGAAGAACCCCGCGCGCCCATCCGGCGGTGTGGTCCGCAGCTCGAGGCGGGCCACCAGCTCCTCGGCCGTGCGCCGCACCGACACCGCCGCGGGACGCGACGGGTGCGAGAGCGCCACCGGCGTGCGCTTGCGCACCGCGTCGGGCACCGAGGAGCACGAGGGCGTCCAGCCGATCATCCCGACGGGAGACCCGAGGAAGCGCGCGCCGACCGCGGCGATCTTCTCGTAGACGGCCCGTGCCTCGCCCTCGTTCCGCGCCTGGTTGATCCACATCTGAGGCGTCACGGCGCGACCGGCGCGCTGCGACTCGATCTTCAGCGCCTTGATGAGCCCGTACGCGTCGGTGATCGACGTCGGCTCGGGCGTCGCGACGACGATCGGCAGGTCCGCCGCGAGGAGCATCGCCAGCACCGGACGCCCGATGCCCGCGGAACAATCAATCAGGACGAGGTCCGAGTCGCGCTCGAGACGCTCGAGGCGCGACACCACGGCGCGCGCCGTCTGGGCGCCCGCGTCAACCAGCTTCGCCACGCCCGTTGCCCCAGCGGCGAGCCGGAACCCGGCCGGGGTATCCACGAGGATGTCGCGCAGGCGACGCCGCCCGTCGATCACCTCGTCGAGGCGCCCGCGGGGCTGGACGCCGCAGAGCACGTCGGCGTTCGCCAGCCCGAAATCGGCGTCGAGCAGCGTCACGCGCGCGCCCATCGCGCTGACGCACGCCGCGAGGCTCACCGTCAGGTTCGTTTTCCCGACGCCCCCCTTGCCCGAGGCGATCGCCACGACCTTCGCGTGGGCCCTCGGGGCGGCCGCGGCCGGCGTCGAGCGCCCGCTGCTGGCGCCGGGGCGCCCCCAGCCGTGCGCGCCGAGCCGCCCGCCCAGCGTCGCCGGCTTGAGCGGCGCGGGGGAGGCGGGGCGGTCGTCGCCGGCTTCGGGGAGTTCGGTCCGTTCCATCAGACGTCGCAGACGCGCGGCCTGGTCCCCGCCCGTCGCGAGGACGGAAGAATCGTCGAGTGACGCGTCGGTCGTCGTGCGGGTCGGGGCGCTCACCGGTCGAGCTCTCCCGAGAGCACGAGGCTGGCGAGGCGCTTGGGGCACCCCGCCTCGATGTGATCGGGGACCTCCTGCCCGGTCGTGACGAAGCTGAGCCTCATCCCGATCGCGCGGGCCGCGTTGACCAGCACGCCGAAGCCCACGCTCTCGTCGAGCTTGGTGAAGATCACGTTGTCGGGCTTGGCGACCCCGAAGCGCTCGGCCGCGGTGACCATGACGCGCTGGCTCGACGCCGACGAGAGCACGAGGTGCGTCTCGTGGGGCTGCGCCGCGTCGAGGAACTTCCCGAGCTCGTCGAGGCGCCCGACGTCGGTGTGGCTGCGCCCGGCGGTGTCGATGAGAACGACGTCGCGCTGCGAGAGGCGCGCGCACGCGGTCTTCATCTCAGAGGGCGTCATCGCGACCTCGATCGGGAGCCCGATGATGTTCGCGTACGTGCGCAGCTGCTCAACCGCCGCGATGCGGTAGGTGTCGCTGGTGATGAGCCCGACGGAGCGCCCGTGCCGGAGTTTGTAGGTCGCGGCGAGCTTGGCGATGGTCGTGGTCTTGCCGACGCCCGTCGGCCCGACGAGCGCGATCGTGAGCGGGCGGCCGTCCGGCGCGCGCTTCGGGAGGGTCGCGTCGCCCACCGCGGGGATGAGCGCTTCGAGGCGGGCGGCGACGGCGGCGCGGACGCTCTCGGCGTCGTTTAGCGCATCGTCGCTGAGATCGCGCCTGACCTCCGCGACGATCTGATCCGCGAGCTCGTCGGCGAGCTGCGCCTCGAGCAACTGCGTGTACAGCGCAAAGAGCGCGTCGGGCATCGCGGGCGCGTGCCCGGCGCCGCCCGTGCGCGTCAGCACCTGCCCCACGAGCTTCTTGAGCGAGGCGATCTCCGAGGCGATCTGCACGTCGGCCTGGCTCGGCGGGATCACGACGGGCGGGGGCGGGGCCGCGGGTTCAAAGGGCTCGGCGGGCGGGGCGGGGGCGACGGCGACCCCGGCGGCGAGGCGGACCTCGTCGCGCACGGCGCGGGCGCGGGGTCCGAGGTCGGCGCCCGGGGCGATCGAGCTGGCGTAGGCGCGCCGGAGGAGGGCCTCGCCAGCCGAGGGGCCGGTGGTCTCGACCGCGGGGCGGAGCGGGGTGCGCCGGGGCTGTCGCGGGGCGACGGCGTCGGGGGTCGTCGCGGTGATCTCGAAGACCTTGCGTGCGCCCAACCCGAGGAGGCCCCCGGCTTTGTATGTCTTGGTGTGCAGGATCACGGCGTCGGACCCGAGGTCGCGCTTGATATCTGACAGGGCGTCGGCGATGGACGCGGCGCGGTATGTCTTCAGCTTCATGCCGCCCTCCGTGGCCATCTCGCCGGCCTCCTGCCGACGCGACTCTCGTCACCCATCCTTATACAGCCGCGGCGGCGGGCACGCCCGCCCCGTGCTCGGCCAAGGTCACTAATCCCATCGATTCGATCTCGACCTCGGGCACGATCTCGTTGTACCCGAGCACCGCGGCCGCCGGCAAGTGCGGTTCGAGGATCTGGCGCACGATCGCCCGCACCTGCGGGGAGGCGATCACGACGGCCGGGTGCCCCGCGGCGATGACGGGCGCGAGCGCGGCGCTGACGCGCTCGACCGCCTGGTTCGCCGCCGTCGCGGACATCGACAGCGCCGTCGCGCCGCCCGAGCGGTCGACGAACCCGTTGATCCAGTCTTCGAACGTCGGGTCCAGCGTGACGCACACCATGCGGAATCGCCGCGTCGAGCCCGCGGCGTCCTCCATCGGCGTCGCGTACTGCGTGCAGATCGTCCGGCGCAGCGCGTTGCGCACGTACTCGGTCAGCACGTCGAGGTCTTTGCAGCGCGGCGCCCAGTCGGCGAGCGTCTCGAGGACGACCTCGAGGTCGCGGATCGGCACCCGCTCGCGCAGCAGGTTCTGGAGCACCTTCTGGAGTTCCCCCGTCTTGACAACGCTCGGCACCGTCTCGTCGACGAGCTTGGGCGCCTTCTCCTTGAGCTGCTCGAGGAGGTTCCCCACCTCGTCGCGCGTCAGGAGTTCCTCGGCGTGCGCCTTGGCGATCTCCGTCAGGTGCGTCGCGAGGACGGACGAGGGATCGACGACCGTGAAGTTCATCGCCTCGGCCTGGTCTTTCTGCGCCGCGTCGATCCAGTACGCGTCGAGTCCGAACGCCGGCTCGACGGTTTTGACGCCCTCGAGCCGACCCGACGCGACGCCCGCGTCCATCGCGAGGAGCTTGCCCGGGTACACCGCGCCGACCGCGACGTCGTTCCCGCGGATCTTCACGCGGTAGCTCGACGCCTCGAGCGTCATGTTGTCGCGGATGCGCACGGGCGGCATCACGAGCCCCATCTCGGCGGCGAGCTGACGGCGGACCGCGGAGATGCGGTCGAGCAGATCCCCACCCTGCCCGGCGTCAACGAGCGGCACGAGCCCGAAGCCCACCTCGAGCTCGAGCGCGTCGACCTTGAGCATCTTCTCGACCGGCTGCGGCTCGGGCTTGGCGATTTTTTCCTGCGCCGCGGCGGCGCGCACGGTCTCTTCGTCCGCGAGCTTCTGCCCGGACATGAAGAACGCGACCAGGAGCAGCCCGCCCGCCATGGTGAGCAAGGGGAACGCGGGGAGCGGGGTCGTCGCGAGCAGCACGAGGAAACCCGCGGCGATCGCCATCGCGATGGGGCGCGCCGTCAGCTGCCCGGCGAACTCCTCGCCGAGCGACGCCTTGGCGCTGGCGCGCGTCACCACGAGAGCGGCGGCGAGGGACATAAGGAACGACGGGAGCTGCGAGACGAGCCCGTCGCCCATCGTCAGGCGGGTGAAGACCGAGGCGGTCTCCGCGAAGCCCCAGCCCTTTTCCAGCGACCCGACGGTGAAGCCGCCGAGGATGTTGATGACGGTGATGATGATGCCGGCGATGGCGTCGCCGCGCACGAACTTGCCGGCGCCGTCCATGGCGCCGAAGAAATCAGCCTCGTCGGAGATCTTTTCACGCCGGGCGCGGGCCTGGTGCTCGTCGATGATGCCGGCGTTGAGGTCGGCGTCGATCGCCATCTGCTTGCCGGGCATCGCGTCGAGGGTGAAGCGCGCCGCGACCTCGCCGATGCGCGTGGCGCCCTTGGTGATGACAACGAACTGCACGATCACCAGGATCAGGAAGATGATGAGCCCGACGACAAGCGAATCGCCCGCGACGAAGGTGCCGAACGCGCTGATGACCTTCCCCGCCACGCCGATCGCGTCCTCCGGCCCCGACGCGTCGGCCGTGAGGATCAGTCGTGTCGAGGCGATGTTGATCACGAGGCGGAACATGGTCGCCGCGAGCAGGAGCGACGGGAACACCGAGAAATCCAGCGCGTCATCGATGTAGAGCGTGGTGATCAGCGTGATGATCGCCAGCGCGATGTTGATCGTGATGAGGACGTCGAGGAGGAACGGCGGGAGCGGGACGAGGACGACGATGAGCAGCGCCATCAGCGCAAGCGGCGCAACGAGACCGCGGTGGCGCGCGATGCTCATCGCCCACTTCGGCGCCCGCCGAGCTCCTGTCAGCCCCGCCATGTCTTACCCGTTCTCCTTCACGAGGCGGCCTTCTGATCGAGGCGGTAGACGTAGGCGAGCAGCTCCGCGACGGCCTCGAAGTGCTCCATCGGGATCTGCTCGCCGGGTTCGACGGTGTAGTAGAGCGCCCGCGCCAGCGGCGGGCGTTCGATGATCGGAACGCCCGCGCCCTTGGCGACCATGCGGATGCGCAGCGCGAGGTGGTCGGCGCCCTTCGCGACGACCCGCGGCGCGCTCATCTTGTCGGCGTCGTACTTGAGCGCGACCGAGAAGTGCGTCGGGTTCGTCACCACGACGTCCGCCTGAGGAACGGCGTTGTTGATCTGCTGGCGCAGGAGCTCCTGCATCATGCGGTAGCGCCGGTTCTTGACGAGCGGGTCGCCCTCGGCGCTCTTGCGCTCTTCCTTGACCTCGTGCTTGCTCATCCGCAGCTCCTGGCTGTGCTGCCAGCGCTGGAAGACCATGTCGGCGATGCCGATCAGCAGCAGCACCAGCAGCACCCAGATGGCGCCCTCGAGGACGATCTTCCCGGCGGCGATCACCGCCCCGATCGCCGACAGCGCCGGGAGCGCCGCGATGCGCTCGGTGCTCAGCGAGAGGTGCAACATCGCGATGCCAAGCACGAGCGTCACCTTGCCGATGTCGATCAACGACTTGATCGCGTTGCGCTTGCTGAACGTCTTCTTGAGACCCTTGGCGGGGCTCAGGTTCGAGAGCTTGGGCTGGATCGGCTTGGCGGTCAGGCGCCAGCCGACCTGGAGGAACTGGGACGCCGCGGCGACGAGGAAGACGAACACGAGCGCCGGGAGCGCGGCGCCGATCATCCGCTCGAACGAGAAGCCGCCCAGTCGGAGCGCCGAGGGGATCGACACGGCGTCTGTCGGCCCGACGGGCTCGAGCGCGGCGCGCATGGCGCCGGCCATCTGCTCGGCGACGTCGCCCCCGAAAAACACGAGAAAAATAGCCATCAGGATCATGAGAACAGCGGCGGAGAGATCCGCGCTGCGCGCGACCTGCCCCTTCTCTCGCGCGTCGTAGCGCCGCTTCGCTGTTGGGTCTTCTGTCTTCTCGCCGAGGTCTTCAGCCACCGCTCACCCCCCCTCGCAGCGACGCCGCCCACTCGGAGATATCCCCCAGCGAGCGCTCGACCAGCCCGTCGAGCGCGCCGTCGATGTACACGAGCGAACCGACCAGCATCCCCATGCCAACGAGGATCTTCACCGGGAACCCGAACGAGAGGATGTTCAGCTGCGGCACGGTCTTCATGATCATGCCCGTCGCGAGCGTCTCGACGAAGATGATGCAGACAACCGGGGCGGCGATGCGCACCGCGACGTCGTACGCCGCGACCATGAGGCCGATGAAGAGCTCAAGAGGCGCCTCGGCGAACGTGAACCCGCCGAGCGGGACGAGCGTGAACGTATGCACGACCGCGCCGAGCATCAGCTCGAGCCCGCCGAGCGCGAGGAAGATCGTCAAGAGGATGAACGTGAGGGCCTGGGCGATCAGGTCGGAGTTTGCGTTGGTCGTCGGGTCAAAGACGCTCGCGATGCCCAGCGCCATCTGCTGGCTGATGAACTGCCCGCCCGCCTGCACCGCGAGCACAGGGAGCGTCGCGAGCGCCCCGATGCTGAGCCCGATCAGCAGCTCAGTCGCCATCAAGGGGAGCAGCGCCACCATGTCGGGCTCGACCGGGAGCTGCGGGCCGATCGGGAGCGTCGGGTACACGACGAGCGTCAGCGCGAGCGCCAGGAGAATGCGCACCCGGCGCGGCACGCTCTCGCCCCCGAGGATCGGCGCGAGCAGGAACAGCCCGCCGAGGCGGGAAAAGACGATCAGCACGGGGAGGACGTGCGGGGCGAAGGCTTCGTAGAGCTCGGGCGTCACGTGGGGAGCCGCACTAGAGAGGTTCAAACGAGAACATCACGGCGCAGTACTCGCCGAGACGCGTCGCGATCCATGACAGGAGCAGGATGGTCACGAGGATCATCCCGATGATCTTGGGGACGAACGAGAGTGTCTGTTCCTGGATCGAGGTGATGGACTGGAAGATGCTGATGACAAGACCGATCACCACGCCCGACCCGAGGATCGGGACGGCGATCTTCAGCGCGAGGATCAGCGCGTGGCGGACGTGGTCGAGCATGACGTCGTCGATCATGGGGCGCCCCCTACCCGCCCATCGCCGTCGCCGACAGACGCACGAGGTGTTCGGACTGCGCAAAGCTCTGGAGCAGCCCGCCCACCACGAGCTGCCACCCGTCGACGAGCACGAACAGCAGGATTTTGAACGGCAAGCTGATGAGCACCGGCGGCAGCATCATCATGCTCATCGAGATCAGCAGGCTCGCGATGACGATGTCGATCACGAGGAACGGCAGGTAGATGCGGAAGCCCATCACGAAGGCCGTTTTGAGCTCCGAGAGCATGAAGGACGACGCGAGCGTGAGCGTGTCCACATCCGCGCGCGTCAGCTTCTCGGGCTCGCTCGTGTCCACGCCCTTGTAGTTCAGGATCATGTACAGGCTCGACCAGTTCCCGGTGACCTCGATCTGGTCGAACATGAAGTCGCGGATGGGCTGCTTGGCCTTGTCCCACATCTCGACCTGGCTCTGGATCTCGCCGTTCTGGTACGGCGTGATCGCCTCGTCGTAGACGCGCTCGATCGTCGGCGTCATCACCATGAACGTCATGAACAGCGCGAGAGAGAAGATCACCTGCCCCGGCGGGAGGTTCTGCGTGCCCATCGCCTGCTTGAGCAGGCCCAGCACGATGATGATGCGCACGAACGAGGTGCACATGATGATGATCGCCGGCGCCAGCGAGAGCACCGTGAGCAGCACCATGACGTTGAGCGCGCCCGAGAGCCCGCCCTCGTAGCCGGGGAGCGCTTCGGCCGCGTCTTCGAGCATCGAGGCCGGGTTGAGCGTCTCGATGCCCGTCGCGATCCCCGTGTTGATCGGGGGGCCGGCCGCGTCCTGCGCCAGCGCGGGCGCCGCGAGGCAGACAACGAGCATCACGAACGCGGCGAGGGCCCTCACGAGACACCGTCCCGCAGGCGCACCAGGCGCTGCTGGAGTGCGGAGAAAGAGTCGGCGCTCCCGGGCGTCGCGGCGATCGCGTGGTCGTCGTTCGCCAGCGCCGCCTCGTAGTCGCGCAGCGCCATCGCGCGGCGCGGGGAGACGGGCGAATCGCCCTCGTCGGACATCGCCGGGTCGGATTCAAACCGCCGGAGCATCGAGGAGAACCGCTTGGCGAGGGACGAGCCCTCGTCGTCGGCGGTCTTGCGCACGATGCTCGCGACGTCGGAGGGGTCGGTCATCTCGCAGAGGGTCGAGAACCCGGCGCCCGACTGGGACAGGAGGAGCACGCGGTTGTCGAGCTGGAGCAGGACCAGCGTCGCGCCCTTGCCCACGGGGTATCGCCCGAGCACGCTCAGCACGCCCGAGGGCGCCCGCCCGCCGGGACCGAGGGCGGACGACAGCCCGCGCCCGCGCTTGGCGGCCGACTGCACGAGCCCGCGCATCGCGAAGATCAGCGAGAGCACCAGCGTCAGCGCCCCGCCGGTGCGCACGGCCGGGCTCTGCAGCAGCCCGGTGTTCCCCGGTTCGGCGGCCTCGGCGGGCGCAGCCTCTTCACGGGGCGCGCCCTGACCGAGCGGGAGGGACTCGACGACGGGCGTCGGACGCTCGGCTTCGGCTTCACGCTCCGTTTGCAGCGCGGGCTCGCTCGCGGCGGGGAGTTCGATCGGGACGGTGGCGACGAGCGGGGACGAGGAGTTGGCGACGGGCGCGTGCACCCCTGACGCCGAGGCGAGAGCCGGCGCTACGAAACACAGGATGACCGTAAAAATGCGCACCATTTCGCCGTCCTGGCGTACCTCTCACGCCGCTCCGCGGCGCGCTGCCCGTGTTTCCCCGGCCTCAGCCGGCCGCTGCCTCCGCGTGCGTCTCCACAATCTCGTTGACGCGCACGCAGAAGTTGTCGTTCAGGATCAGCACCTCGCCGCGAGCGACGTGGCGCTGGTTCACATAGATGTCTACCGGGTCGCCGGCGAGCTTGTCGAGCTCGACCACGGCGCCCTCCGCGAGCTTGAGCACGTCCTCGACGAACATGCGGGTGCGCCCGAGCTCGATCGTGACGTCGAGGTTGACGTCCGAGAGCATGTCGATGCCCTCGGGGGCGTCGGCCAGCTTGCCGGGGTCGAACGAGGGCATGGAGACCGGGCTCGCGCCGGCGTCTCCTGCGCCGGCGCTCACTGTCGTCTCGGGCGCAGCAGCCCCGTCGTCGGACGCGGGAGTCGGCGCGCCGTCGGCGGCCTCCTCGTCGTCGAGACCGCTCACGGCTTCCTGCGCTGCCTTGAGCGCGGCCGCGGCGAGATCTTCGGCCTCGTCGGATTTCGGGGCCTGCGCGTCGTCGGGGGTTGGCGCCTCGGCGGCCGCGTCCTCGGGCTGCTCGGGCGTCTCGTTGGGTTCGGTGTCGGCCATGCCTTGCTCCGCTCGGCGTGAGCAAGAATGATCGGTCCGGGGGCGCAAGGACCGATAGTTTTTACCGGTCCTCGGCAAGACTTGCGCGTCCCGGGCTTAGAAGTCGGCCGGGACCCCGGTGCACTTGGGGATCAGCACCCGCTCGACCCTCGACTCGCCCGTGGCGTCGTACTCGAAGACGTCCCGGAGGTACTCCTCGATCTGACGGTTGAGGGTGTCGAGGTTGGGCTCGGTCAGGTGCTTGTGGTGGCTGGTGCGCACGATCTGGGCGACGCCGGTCTTGATCTCGGCGGAGCGTTCCTCGAGAACGCGCTGGGCGTAGGCGAGGTTCTTCTGGCGGACCTGCATCTGGATCTCGGTCTGCCACAGCCACACGCGCCCGCTCTGGTGGTTCGGGAAGCGGTCGTCAACGATGAGCAGCTCACGGATCTGCTCGAGCTCGTCGGAGGGATCGTCGGCGAGGCCCTCGGCCTTGACCTCCGGGGGGCCGGCCATCTTGCCCAGGACGACGAAGACCGCGACGGCCTCGACGGACATGAGCGCGAGGACGATGACGATCATTTTGATCGGCAGGCCCTTCTTCTTCGCGCCGCCCTCGCTGGGGACAACGGATTCGGTTTCGTTCTCAGCCATGGCTCGGCTCCTGCGCGGGTCTCACCCTCCTCGGGCGAGATCCTCAGACGCGAAATTCGGATCGGGGTGGAAGTCATCGACCATCGCCTCGGTCATGATGATCTCGACCCGGCGGTTGGTGGCTTGATCGGCGGCGCTGGTGACACGGGGCACGAGCGGCTCGGTGTCCCCGCGGGACTCAACGATGAGCACGAAGGGATCGAGCTCCCCCTCGTGGATCAGGAAGTCGTGCACCGCTTTGGCGCGGTGGTACGCGAGGTCCACCAGGTCGGCGTGCTTGCTCGACGGGGAGAGGACCTTCGAGGCGGCGTGCCCGCGGATGGCGATCTTGTTCTTGCGCCCGCGCAGGAGCTTGGCGACCTTGCGCAGCTCCTCCTTGGCGCCGTCGAGGAGCACCGCGGACTCGGGCTCGAAGCTCAGCCCGCCGCCGATGGTGAACTTGAGCCCCTCGTGGACCCGCTTGACCTTGGTGTGCTTGCCCTTGGTGGACTCGACGGGCGACTCGCTCAGTCGCGCCGTCGTGGACTTCTGCATCGCGATCTCTTCGAGCATCTCGATCATCGATCGGAGCGGCGGGTCGTCCGAGGGCAGGACGCCGACGCCGCCCGAGTAACCGAAGGCTTCCTTCACCGCGGTGACGACGCGCTGGTACTCGTGCGGGCGCTTCATCTCGCTGAACGAGACGAGAAGGATGAAGAACGTCAAGAGGAGCGACATCATGTCGCCGAACGTGACGACCCACTCGGGGATCCCGCCTCCTTCTTCCTTCTTCTTCTTCGCCATGACAGATCAGGCCGCGGCCGCGGCGGCCTCCTCGGCGGTGACGCGCAGCTTGGGCGGGAGGAAGGTGAGCAGCTTCTGCTCGACGACGCGCGGGTTGTCGCCCGCCTGGATGCTCATCACGCCGCGGATGACCACGGACTTGACCAGCACCTCCTGGTCGCTCTTGAGCGCGAGCTTGTCGGCGAGGGGGAGGAAGATGACGTTGGCGATGATGGCGCCGTAGAGCGTCGTGAGCAGGGCGGTCGCCATGCCGGCGCCGATGCTCGAGGGGTCTTCCATGTTCGCGAGCATCGCGACGAGGCCGATGAGCGTGCCGATCATGCCGAAAGCCGGTGCGAAGCGCCCGGCGGCGTCGAGGATCTTCTTGCTGACCGAGTGGCGGTCCATGAGATTCTCGAGGTCGGCGTCCATGATCTGCTCGATGAGCTCGGGGTCCGTGCCGTCGACGGCCATCTGGATGCCCTGAACGATGAAGGGGTCGTTGACGTCCTCCATGTGGTTCTCGAGGCTCAGGATCCCGTCGCGCCGGGCGATCTCGGCGAAGCCGACGAGCTGCGCGATGAGCTCGTTGACGTCGGGGAACTTGTTGTCGAGCGTCTTGAGCATCACGGGGACGAGGCCCACGATGTTCTTGAGCGGGAACGCGGTGAAGACCGCCGCGATCGTGCCGATGCCCACCACCACGATGGACACGGGGTCGATGAACATCGCCGGCGAGCCGCCGAGGAGCACCGCGCCCAGCACAACGAGGACGCCAAGCACCAGCCCGATAATCGTTGCAAGATCCACGCGATCGTCTCCGATGCTTCAGGGAGGAAAGCCTCCGAGGGTGTGCATCGGTGATCGGACGGGGCGACTCAAGCGAGAACGCGGTCTGGACGGGTCGCGCGGGTCCGGTTCTGCGGAACGGTGGGCGCGGTCAGGTCGGCGGGAGGAGGGTCCGGAGGCTGCGCCCGTACTCGACGGCGCGCTCCACGACCTCGCGCATCGTCTCCTGGACGAGGATGTGGTCGCCCCCCACCAGCGTGATGGTGGTGTCCGGGGTCTCCTCGACCGAGCGGATGCGCTCGGCGTTGAGGACGAAGCGCTGCCCGCCCAGCTTCGTGAGGGTGATCATCGCCTCAGCCCCCTACCGGTTTACCGGATCAGCTGCGTGAGCTGCTGGAGCAGCTGGTCGCTGGTGGTGATGACCCGCGACGCGGCGGAGTAGCCGGTCGTGGTGAGGATCATGTTGGTGAACTCGTTGGCGAGATCGACGTTGGAACCCTCGAGCGCCCGCTCGATGATCGAGCCGGTGCCGAACTGCCCGGCCTCGGTGATGATGGGCGTGCCCGAGTTGGAGCCGACGGTGTAGAGGCTCTCGCCGAGCTCGACGAGGCCGCCTTGGTTGGTGAAGTTCGCGACGGCGACCTGCCCGATCGTGCGCGTGAGCCCGTTGGTGAACGCGCCGGTGATGACGCCGTCGCGCCCGACGGAGAAGTTGTCGAGCACGCCGAAGGGGATGCCGTCCTGCTCGTTGGAGGCAAGGAGCGACTCCGCGTCGTCCTGCGCGTCCATGAGCGCGGTGAGCGACCCGCGGTTGGAGTCGAACACGAGGTCGAACTGGAGCGGGTCGATCGAGCCGACGTCGTCGCGCTGGAGGGCCACCGTCACGGGCCCGGGGGTGATGAGCTGCCCGTTGGAGTCGAACTGGATCGTCCCGGCGCCCAGCACGAAGTCTGGGGGGAGGATCGTGGACGTGGTGTCGGAGTTCTCGGGGCTCTCGACGATGTAACGCCAGCTCGTCGGCCCGTCGGTGACGGCCGAGACGAGCGTCATGGTGAGCGTGACGTCGATCGGGTTGCCCAGCGAGTCGAAGACCGTAAAGAGCGTCGAGGCGCTCTCGCCGTCGGCGGTCTGGGTCTGCGTGAGCATGTTGAAGTCGGAGCTGACCGATGCGGCCGTCGAGTCGAGGACGCTGACGGTGACGTTGTCGAACATCAGCTGGTTGTCTTCGCCGAGGTTGCCGTAGATGTTCATCGTCCCGGTGGCGGCGTCGTACATCGCGCCCATGGCGGCGGGCGGGGCGAGGGGGTTGACCTCGGTCTCGTCGATGCCCAGCGCGTTGTTGAGGAACGTGACGAAGTCGTCGATCGTGGTCGTCGCGTCGATGACGAGCGTGGAGTCCGCGAGCGTGCGCCCGCCCTTCATCGCCCCGCTGAGGGTGTACGTGTAGGGCACGTTGCCGCCCGAGGGGAAGAGCGCGGTGCCGGGCGCGGCGCTCGGGTCCTCGAGGTTGTCGATCAGCGTGGCGCCGCCGGCGAGGAAGCCGCCGCCGACGTCGTTGAAGATGTCGTTGAAGGAGAACACGTCGCCCTGTGTGGCGATGTTGTTGACGTCGGCGAGCAGGTTGCCCTGGAAGTAGACGTTGCTGGTAGCGCGGGTGATCGAGAGCGCGCCGAGCGGGATCGTCAGATCGGTCAGCTGCCCCTCGACGAGGTTGAAGTTGGGATCGACGGCGTAGCCCTGCACGCGGTCGCCGGCGAGGTTGGTGAGCTGGCGCTCGGAGTTGAGCTGGAACTCGCCCGCCCGCGTGTAGAGCTGGCGCCCGCCGCGGTCAACGATGAAGTACCCGTCGCCGTCGATCGCGAAGTCGGTGGGTCGCCCGGTGGGGTTGATCGGCCCGGTGTTGAGATCGCGCTGGGTGCCCGCGACGCGCACGCCGAGACCGACCTGGTACGGGTTCGTGCCGCCGTTGCTCCCGGTGGGCCCGGACCCGAGGCTGAAGTTGCGCAGCAGCGTCGAGGCGAAGTTGATCCGCGTCGACTTGTACGCCGTCGTGCTCGAGTTGGAGATGTTGTTACCGATCACCTCGAGGCGACGCGTGTTGGCGTTGAGCCCCGAGAGGCCGGTCAGTAGCGCGGACGTGGAACCCATGGGTCACTCTCCTGGTTAGTCGCCGGCTCGGCGCGGCTCCCCGAGGGAACGGACGAGGGAAGCGTTGGTAAAGCGGGCCGGCGGTCCCACCCGCAAGGCGGGCGCCAGCGGGGTCTGCGGCGCTTCGTCGTCGTCTTCCTCGCGTTTGGCCGGCGTGAGCACGACAAAGCCCTGCGCGTCCTGCACAAACAGAGCGCCCCCACCGCCCGCGTCGCGCAAAGGACGCGCGTCGAAGACGGCGCGGGCGCCGACATCGACCAGCAGCGCGCGCTCGCCCACAACCGCCGCGAAGACGCCCAGCCCGCCCGCCTCGGCCTCGTCGCCGGCGTGGTCGAGCTCGTCGTGCTGCTCGCTTGAGAGTTCAACGTCGAACCGGCCGGGCACGTCCACGCGCCGCCCGGACCGGAACGCCCCTGAACGCGCGCCGGACAGCAGCGATGTGAAATCGGGCAGCTCCGCGCCCAGTCGCGAGTGCGCAGCGCCGCCCACCGGGCGCACGCCACGCCCCAGACGGCGGAGGAGATCGTTCGCGTCGGGCCCGCGCACGGGGTGTTACCCCGCGCTCTCGGGGGTCTCGAACGCCGCCGGGTCCACGAACTCCTGCACGGAGTTCAGCGGGATCCGGGCGTTGTTGTGCAGGTTGAGCACCGGGCCGTCGTCGGTCACGCTCACCGAGAGCACGAGGCCCTCCTGCGCGAGCCCGCTCTCGGTCAGCCCGACGATGTACGAGCCGACGAGGTTGCCGGCCGAGGCGATCTCGCTGCGCTTGACGATCGACTCGAGCTGCGTGGACAGGTTCACGTCCGCCTCGATCGAACGGATCTGCCCGATCTGGTTGATGAGATCACCGGTGTCGCTCGGCTCGAGCGGGTCCTGGTTCGTCAGCTCTGAGAACATCAGCTCGAGAAAATCCTGGCTGCTGAACGCGTCGAACGCGTTGCCGCTGCTGGCCGGGGCGCCGCGAGAACTCAGTGAATCGATCGCCGACATGGGGTGCTCCCTTCCGCGCTACGCCGTGGCGTCGAGCGCGAGTCTCCACTGCTGCTTGAACCGTGTCTCGGCGCCGTCGCCGCCCTCGCGCTGCCCGCGGGAGTCGGGGTGATCCCCCCTGCCGCGGCTGCGTCCGTCGCCGGCGTCGGAGCGCGGATCGTCGCGCCGCGCCGCGTTGTTGTCTGAGCGTGCGTCGCCGGCGTCGGGCGCCGCGTGGACGCTCGTCGTCGCGACGCGGATGCGATCGACCTGCAGCCCGCGGGCCTCGATCGACTCGCGGAGCGCGTCGAGCCCGCCGCGAAGGAGCCGCGCCGCCTCGGTGGTCTCAGGCGTGAAACTCGCCGAGACCACGCCCTGCGCGACCGTCATGGAAATGCGCATCGCGCCGAGCGCTTCGGGCGCGAGGCGGATGGTCATCTCACCGCCACGCTGCGCCAGCGCCGCCCCGAGCCCGCGCTGGACCGAGGCGAGCATTGTTTTTTCTGTGGCCTGCTGGAGCGATCGCGGCTGCTCGGCGCCCTCCGGGGCACTCCCCAAGGGGGCCGGCGCCGGGCGGAGCGTCTGCGCCGCAGCCGGTTCCCGCGTCGTCGGCGCACTCGCTTCGACCGCGGGCGTCGCGGCGCGCGGCGCGTCAGACAGCGCGGCGCTCTCGCGTCGCGGCGCATCGATCGGGGGGTCGCTCTCCGGCGCGGCCGCCGGCGCGCCGGGCGTCGCGGGAGCCTTGTCAGCGGGCGTGAACGCCTCGGATTCGTCGAGAGCCGGATCGGCGTCAACAGGCACGCGGGGCTCGGCCGGGGGGCGGTCGTCGCCGGGCTGGCCGGTATCCGTGCCGCCGCCAGACGACGCCGATTCGTCGCCAACCACGGGAGTCGCGGCGCCCAGCGAGAGCGGCTCGGCGGTGCGCGGCTCGCTCGGGCGCGGGGTCTCGCTCACCGGTGCAAGCGACACCTTCGTTGCCTGAGACGATTGTGGTTCTGATGAAGGGAGCACAGGAGCATCGCCGGTTTCGGGCGGCGTTGTTTCGCTGGCCGGCGCGGTCGGCGTCGGCGCCGCCGCCTCGGTCGTCGTCGGTTCTCCTGTCCCGCTCGCCGCGGTGGTCGTCGAGACCGATGCCTGGGCCACGGGGGCGCTCGGACGCGCGGTGACGGCGGGTGCGGGCGAGGGTGCGTTGTCTTCGGGAGCGAGCGCCTGCTTCGCCTGTCCCGCTGGCGTCTCAGCCTGCAGAGGTCGGCCCGCGGTCTCCTGAGACCCAACCGCGACGACGGCGGGTTCGGGCTCGGCCGCGGGGATCACCGCCGCGACGGCTTCGGGTGCGGTCTCGCTCTCGTCGGGATCGTCGGGCCCGCCCTGGGGCGTGACGACGTCCTCTTCTTCGCCTCCCGGTGCTTCTTCGGCGGCGTCGATGTCGGGAACGCCCTCGGGCTCGGCGTCGTGGGCGGCCGTTGGTTCACTCGGCGCAGTTTCCGCCGGGGGGTCGGTTGTCTTCTGCGCCTGGGCCGATTCAATCTCGCCGATCGCCTGCCCGAGCGACGCGTCGAAGGCATCGCCCTCGTGCGTTGGCGCCTCGGGGGCAAAGCCCGCCTGGGGCCTCACGGGCGGCTTGATGAAGAGATTGGCGACGGCCTCTGGCATGCGCGCTCCTACGGCGCGCGGTTCTCCGTGCCGCGCGTCCGCAGGCGTTCCAGCAAGTCGGCTGCCACGGCCGGCTCTTCGAACGCCCCGATGACCTTCGCGGCCTGGCGTGCGCTCATCGCGTTCAGGTACGCCACGGCCTGATCCATCTCGCCGGCGTCCATGAGCGCCTGGAGGATGTCGCGGGCCTTGGCCGGTTTCTGCGCCTGGAGGTGCCCGACCGCCTTGAGGAACTGCTCCTCGCCCTCAATCGCGCGGATCCGGTTCCGCATCATCTCGAACTCGTCGCGCTCCTGGTTAAACGCGGCGACCCGGTCGTCGAGCGTCTCGCGCTCGCGGTCGAGGGTGCGCTGAAGATCCCGGACATCGCGGGTGAGGCGCTCGCGCCGCTGGCGGGTGACCTCTTCGGACTCGTTGACGTTGCGCAAGCGGTCGGCCGCGGTCAGGGGCGGGATGAGCGCCCGGCGCTCGGCCTCGGCCGCCGCTTCTTCCATCGTCCGCTCTCGCTCGAGAGAAGCGACGCGGGTTTCCTGGTCGACGATCGTTTCGCCCAGCGTCTCGCGGATGTCGTTGAAGCGGTCCGCGTCAAGACGCCCCGAGCCCACCAGCCACCCCACCAGCCCGAGCAGCGCGAGCAGGTTCGCGATCGCGAGCACCGTGATCAGTGTCCAGAGCGATCGGATCATGCCAGCGTCTCCCCTTCAATCAGCCCGCGCGCGGCGCGCCCGGACACCAGATCGTCCTGCTCGCTCGCTTCTCTTCGATCTTGCTCGCGTTTCCATTCCTCGAACCGCTTTTCCCGCAGCAGCTCGACGGCCTTGCGGGCCCGGGAGGCCTCGAGCAACCGCCCACGCGCTTCGTCGAGCCGCTTGAGCGTGCCCGCGAGCTCGATCGCCAGCGACTGGGTCTGGGCCTCAAGCCGGATCGACGCCCCCGCCTGCAGCCGCACGCCCGCCATCGACCGCGGGCCCCCCGGCGCCAGCGCCACGCGCAGGTCCTCGCGACCGGCCCGCGCGGCCGCGTGGCGCGAGCGGATCGCGTCCTCGAGCCCGAGCCGCTGCGCCTCGATCGCGCCGACCTCGATCTGACGCTCACGCTCCACGCGCGCCCGCGCCTCGAGCAGCGCCTGCAATCTGAAGCGGAACCGCGCCACCCGTTACGCCCCCGCCTTGGCCGCGCCGAGCCGCGACCCCGCCTCGAGCGCAAGCTCCGCGAGCCCGGAGCGGGCCCCCTCGAAGTCCGCCGGCTCGCGGCTGCCCTGCTGGAGGTACGCGTCGATCTGGTCTTTCAGGTCGATCGCCACGTCGGCGCGCGCGTTCGCGCCCCGCGCGTACGCCGATCTGCACGAGGTCCTCCACCTCGGAGTACGCCGCGAGCAATCGCAGAACCTCGCGCCGCGCGGCGATGTGCCCGGCGTCGCAGACCTCGTCGGCGACACGGCTGATCGAGTCGAGCGGGTCGATCGCCGGGAAGTGCCCGAGGCGCGCGAGGCGGCGCGAGAGCACAATGTGCCCGTCGAGCACGCCGCGCGCCGCGTCGGCGATGGGCTCGGTCATGTCGTCGCCTTCAACCAGCACGGTGTAGAACCCGGTGACCGAGCCGACCCCTTCCACCGCGCCGGCGCGCTCGAGCAGGCGCGGGAGCATCGCAAAAACGCTGGGGGTGTACCCCTTCGTCGCCGGCGGCTCTCCAGCAGCGAGCCCGACCTGACGCTGCGCCTGCGCGAAGCGCGTCACGGAATCGACCATCAGCATCACGTCCGCGCCGCGGTCGCGGAAGTACTCCGCCGCCGAGCAGGCCGCCGAGAACGCCCGGATGCGCAGCAGCGGCGACTCGTCGCTCGTCGCGGCCACGACGACCGAACGCGCGAGCCCTTCTTCGCCAAGCGCGTCCTCGACGAACTCCCGCACCTCGCGTCCGCGCTCGCCGATCAGGGCGATCACGTTCACGTCCGCGCTCGTGTGGCGCGCCATCGAGCCCATCAGCGTGCTCTTGCCCACGCCCGGGCCCGCGAACACACCGAGGCGCTGCCCCGTCCCCGCCGTCAGCAACCCGTCGATCGCGCGCACGCCAGTTGACAGCGGCTGGGTGATCCGCCGACGCTGCATCGGCGCGATCGGCGGCGGGTTGAGCGCTCGGCGCTCCGTCTCGTGGATCGCGCCGCGCCCGTCGATCGGCGCCCCGAACGCGTCCACGACGCGACCCAGCGACCGCGTCCCGACACGCATGGACGGCTCGCTCGAAACACCGACGGCGATCTCCCCGGCGCGCAGCCCGGTCGTCGATCCGAACGGCATCACGATCGCGCGTCCGCCCTCGAACCCGACGACCTCGCCCTCTTCGCCGCCCGTGCCCAGACGCACGACCGCGCCCGCCGGGAGCGGGAGGTCGTCCACCAGCACCGTCAGCCCGCGCAGCGCGGCCACCCGCCCGCTGACGCCCAGCGTCATGACCCGGCTCGCGAGGTCGATCTCTGGCGCCAGCGCGCTCACAGCGTGTCGTCGGGCGCGCCCGCGTCCCCGTCCGTGACCTCGTCGGCCTCGGGCGCCCAGCGGCGCGACCCGTCCGCGCTGAGCAGCTCGCTCACGAGACGGTCGAGCTGCCCGCTGATCCCCGCGTCGATCACCCCGGACTCGGTGCGCACCCGGCACCCGCCCGGCTCGATGTCGTGCGACTCGATCACCTCGGCGTGGGGCGAACCCGCGAACTTCCCGAGCAGCCCTGGCAGCGCCTCGGTCACCGCGTCGAGGTCGCCGTGGCAGATCTCGACGCGCAGCGACGTCGCCGACAGCGCGAGGTCGAGCGCCGCCTTCAGCTGGCGCGCCGCGGACTCCCTGTCGTGTTCGATCTCTCGCCGGAGCACGCGCTCGGCGATCCGCACCGCGAGCTCGAGCACGTCCTCGCGGGCGTCCCGCAGAAGCGCGTCGCGCGCGTCGTGGAACGCCACGAGCGCCTCGCTCCACGAGCCGACCACCCGCTGGAGCGTGCCGCACTGCTCTTCGAACGCCGCGTTGCGCCCGGCCTCGAAGCCCGCGTTGCGCCCCTGCTCGATCCCGGTCTGGTAGCCGTCCTCGAACCCGTTGGTCTTCGCCTGTTCGATCAAGCGGGCGGCTTCGCGCTCGGCTTCTTCGATGATCGCCTCGGCGTCCCGCTGCGCCCGTGCGCGCAGCGCCTCGCCCTGGCGGTGCAGGTCTCCAAGGTCAAGAACCACCGCGTCGCGCGCGATCAGCCCGGACTCGGCGTGTTTGATCAGCGCCACCCTGGCTCCTTTAGACGATCAGGTCGCTCTCGCCGCCACGGCCGGCGATGATGATCTCGCCGGCGTCTTCGAGGCGGCGCACGATGTCCACGATCCGCTGCTGCGCGGTTTCGACGTCGCTCACACGCACCGGGCCCATGAACTCCATGTCTTCCTTGATGAGCGCGACCGCGCGTTCGGACATGTTGCCGAACATCTTCTCGCGCAGCTCCTCGGACGCCGTCTTGAGCGCCAGCGACAGCTCGTCGTTGTCCACTTCCTTGAGCACCGCCTGGATGCCCTTGTCGTTGACCAGCAGCACGTCCTCGAAGACGAACATCAGACGACGGATCTCCTCGACCAGGTCCGGGTCGTCCTGCTCGAGCGCCTCCATGATCGTCTTCTCCGCCGCGCGGTCCGCGAGGTTGAGCATCTCCGCGACCGTCTCGACGCCGCCGGGCTTCTCGCTCGACTGCATCAGCAGGTTGGACAGGCGCGACTCGAGACCCTTCTCCACGTCGCGCACCACCTCGGGGTTGGTCTGCTCCATGTTCGCGATGCGCTTGATGACCTCGACCTGCTTCTGCGTGGGAAGACCGCCGAGGATCTCCGCCGCCTTGTAATGCGCCATGTGGCACAGGATCAGCGCGATCGTCTGCGGGTGCTCGTCTTGGATGAACGTCAGCAGGTTGTCGCTCTCGGCCTTCTGCAGGAACGAGAACGGCGTCTTCTGCACGTGCGTCTGGATCTTGCCCAGCACGCGCTCGGCGGCCGTCGGGTCCATCGATTCAAGCAGCAGCGCCCGCGCGTACTCGAGCCCGCCCTCCTGGAGGCCGCGCTGCCCGACCGACAGGTGGTAGAACTCGCCGATCACGGCGCGGCGCAGCTCCATCGGAACCGACCCGAGGCTCGCCAGCTCGCGCGTGACGTCCTCGATCAGATCGGGCGGCACCTGCTTGAGCATCGCCCCCGCGACCTCGGAGTCCAGGCTCAACAACAGCACCGCGGCCTTGGTCACGCCGTCGATGTCGGCGATGTTGTTGGGGAGCGGCTCCCCGGGTTTGGTCGGCATCCCCGCCCCCTACCTGTCCGTGTTCGCCCAGCGCTGGAACAGCACCGCGGCGTCCTCTGGTGACTCTTGCACGAAACTCGCCACCTGCTCGAGCATCTGCTGGCGCTGCACGTCCTCGTCGGTCAGCTCGATGCCCGCGAGCGCCGACTCCGCCTCGGCCGCCTCGCCCATCACGTCGCTGTCCTGCTCGAGCGCGGGCGGGATGCCCACGAGCTCGTCGGGGGAGGGGAGCTCAGGACGCTTGCCGGCTTTCTTGAGCGCCATCGCCATCAGCCCCAGCGAGGCGATCGCCATCCCGCCCAGCGCGACGGTCTTGACGAGGCCCGAGGCCAGCACCCCGCCGCCGCCCCCGCCGATGCCCGCCGCGAACCCGCCCGCCTGCGCGGCCCCGGCAAGAGGCGTGGGGTCGGGGATCATCGCGACGCTCACGGAGCCCGGCGTCGTCGTGCCGTCGGCCCCCTGCGTCTCGATGAGCGTCAGGACCTGCTGTTCGATCAGCGCCCGCTGGTCTTCGAAGAACTGCTCGAGCTCGGCGCCCTCGGGCGCTTCGCTGTCCTCGCCGTTGGCGAACGCGTACTCCGCGAGCACATAGGAGCGCGGCACGTTGACGGTCGCGCTGAGCTTCGTCGGGCGCCCGCGCGGGTCGTGCACCGTCTCGCGGCGCTCGCCGTACTTGGTCGTGAACTCCGACGTGGACTCGCTCTCGCTCATGTCCAGCCCGCCGCCGCCACCGGTCGCGATGTCGAGCCCGGCGTTCGAGCGCACACCCGGCTCGCCGGAGTTCGTCGCCGAGCGCTGATCGGACGTGCGTTCCGTCTCCCGCAACGGCGCCGACACCGTCCCCTGCCCAGACGGCAGGACCGACGTCGTGTTCGAGACGCGGCGCGTCGAGTCCACCTGCGCGCTCACCGCCACGATCACCCCGTCGATGTACGAGAGGGCTTCGAGGAGCTTGTCGCGGTAGCGCTTCTCGAAGTTGGTCTGGAGTTCCAGGTGATTCCCGGAGGACATCGAGTCACTGCTGCGCGCCCGGAACTGGCGGTTCTGCACCGCGTCCACGACCGTCACGTTCTCGATGCTCAGCCCGGACTTCGCCCCGGCGACGATCGACGCGATCGCGTCCACCGCGTCCTGCCCGAAGCCCTGACCGCTGTGCGTCACCGTCACCGACGCCGTCGGCGCCCGCACGGCCGCGCCGATGCCGCGCCGCTCCGGCGCGTCGATGATCACCGTCGCCGATTTGATGCCCCGCATCTGCGAGATCACGCTCGCGAGTTCGTTCTGCAGCGCGATGGTGTACATCTGACGCTGCTGCGCGCCCGACATCGTCCACGACTGCTTCTCCATCAGGTCCGCGAAGAGCATCGTCGTGTCGCCGGGCAGCGCCCCCGCCTGCCCCATCTGCGCGATGATCGCCCGACGACGGTCCGGCGCCACCTGCGGGCGCCCGTCCGAGACCCGGTGTTCGATGCTGTTCTCGCTGAGGAACTGCGCCGCCTGCTGGAGTTCGTCCCCGCCCGCGCCCACCGGCAGCAGGTCCACGTACCGCTTCTCGCCCGCATACTGGCTGACGAGGAACATCGTCATAAGGAGGAGCACCGTGAGGCTCGCGATGAGCATCCGCTGCGTCGCGCTCAGCTTCGAGAGCTGGTCGCGGATCGTTTGCATCATCTGCTGGAGCTGGTCCACGCCGTATCGGCCTCCTGCCGGGCCCGGCGCAATCCTTGCGCCGGTCGGACGCAACAGCTGCGCCTCAGCCCGCTACGTCGGCTCGGCGCGCGCTCGCGCTTGAATGTTCAGGCCCACGAACTTCGCTCAGACGCGCACGTCCTTGAGCTCGTTGTACGAGTCCATCACCTTGTTGCGCACCTGGAGAAGCATCCGGAACGCCAGGTCCGCCTTCGCCGTCGCCGCGAGCACCGTCTCCACGTCGTCCCGCTTGCCCGACTGGAGGTCCTGGACCGCCTCGCTCGCGTCGGTCTGGAGCTGGTTGACCTCCTTGAGGTTCTCCATCAGGAGATCCTTGAAGGAGCCGCCCGCCGCGTCGCCCGGGGTGGACGGGCGCTGGTTGGGCGTGGGGCGCACCCCGCCGCTGCCGCCGATCAGTCCGAGTGGATCGTTCATCTCGCGTTCCTCACTGCCGCTACCCGATCAGGCGCAGCGCGGTGGACATCATCGACTTGCTCGCGTCCGCGGCAGCGATGTTCGCTTCGTAGGACCGCAGCGCCTCCAGCGCGTTGACCATCTCGATCTCGCGATCGACGTTCGGATAATACACGTACCCCGCCTTGACGCCCTTGGACGGGTCGTCCTCCGTCGCGGCAGCCGGGTGCGTCGGGTTCCAGACCGCGCGAAAGGGAGCCGTGTCGAGGGCCACCTCCGCCACGCGCACGCCCGGGCGCCCGTCCGTCGAGCCGGGGCGCCCGCCGGGAGCCCGCCCGCCAGCCGAGAAGAGCGCGATCCGACGCTGATACGGGTTCGCTTCCCCGTTCGCGTCCAGCACCGCGTCCGAGTTCGCGATGTTCGCGGAGATGATGTTCAGCCGGGTGCGCTGGGCCTCGAGGCCGGACACCGAGATATCAAGTGCGCCGTACATCAGCGGTTACCTCGTCTCTTCCACCGCCGAGCGGAGCAGGCTCATCTTGGCCCGCAGCAGCTCGGTGGTCGTGGTGAACTCGGCCGTGTTCTCCTGGAGCTGCTGCATCAGCCGCTCGAGGCTCCGGTTGTTCCGGTCGTGGAACAGGATGTTGTCGCCGTGCCCGCTGGGCGTGATCTCCAGCTGCCCGCGCACGTTCTTGCGCAGCTCCCGCGTCTCGCTCCACTCAAGCTCGCCGCGATGCCCGCCCCAACGCTCCTGACGGGCCTCGACCGCTTTCGCCAGCGACTCGCGGAACCCGCCCACCGACACCTCCAGCGGCTGGAAGCCCGGCGTGTCGATGTTGGCGATGTTGTGCGCGATCACGCGCTGTCGTTGCGCACTAAAGCGCAAAGATTGCTCCAGCGCAGGGAGCTCGTCGGCCGTAACTAGGTCGCGGATGAACATGCTGGTCTACGCCCCGCAAACAGCGGGCCGCGAATCCCCTCGCTTCCTGTGCCCCCTAGAGGGCCTCGCTCACGATCTGGGCGTCCTTCCACTTCCGAAGCTTGAGCCCCAGCGTCCGCACCCCGATCCCCAGCGCCTCGGCCGTCTTCTGGCGGTGCCCGTTGAACCGCTCGAGCGTCTCGATGATCGCCTGACGCTCGATGTCCTCCAGCGCCCGCAACCCCTGCCCCAGCACCGACGCCGGGGGCACCGTCGCCGTCGCGTGGATCTCAGGAGCCGACGTGCTGATCTTCGCCTGCGCCCGACCCGGCGCCGGCCCGTGCAGCCACGGGTGCACCAGGTCCGACCCGATCGTGTCGCCCCGGCTCAGCACCACCGCGCGCTCGCAGATGTTCTGCAGCTCCCGCACGTTGCCCGGCCACTGGTACGTCCGCAGCAGCTGCACCGCCGAGTCCGCGATCTTCTTCTCCGGGAGCCCCTCGCGGGCGCACACCTTCTGGACGAAGTGCTCCGCCAGCGACTGCACGTCCTCGCTCCGCTCGCGCAAGGGGGGCACGTTCACGGGCAGCACGTTCAGACGGAAGTAGAGGTCCTGGCGGAACTCGCCCGACTCCACCGAGCGCGTCAGGTCGCGGTTGGTCGTCGCCAGCACCCGCACGTCCACGCCGATCGACACGCTCGAGCCCACGCGCTCGAACACACGCTCCTGCAGCACGCGCAGCAGCTTCGCCTGGATCTGCGGCGAGATCTCGCTGATCTCATCAAGCAGCAGCGTCCCGCCATGCGCGAGCTCGAAGCGCCCCTTGCGCAGCTTCTCTGCGCCGGTGAACGCCCCCTTCTCGTGCCCGAACAGCTCCGACTCGAGCAGCGTCGAGGAGAGCGCCGCGCAGTTGAGCGCCATGAACGTCCCGCCCGAACGCGGGCTCAGCTCGTGGACCGCCCGCGCGACCACCTCCTTGCCCACGCCCGACTCGCCCTGGATCAGGACCGTCCCCTGCGACCGCGCCACCGCCCCGACCTGCTCCTTCACGTCGAGCATCGCCGGCGAATCGCCCACCAGACGCCCGAGCCCCTCGCCCGGCCCCGGCGCGACCGCCGCGTCGGCGTCCCCGGAACGCGGCGCCGACGCCTCGGGCGCGCTGCGCCGCAGGATCTCGTTCTCGCGTTTGAGACGAGCGTGCTCCATCGCGCGTTTGACCGCGATGACCAGCTCGTCCCCCTTGAAGGGCTTGGTGAGGTAGGTGTACGCCCCGACGCTCATCGCCTGCACCGCCGTCTCGATGGTGCCGAACGCCGTCATCAGCACGACCGGCATGTCCTCGTCGATCTCCTTGATGCGCTCGAGGAGCTCGAGCCCGGTCATCCCGGGCATCTTGAGGTCCGTCACCACCGCGTCGGGTCGCTTGCGCGCGATCACCTCCAGCGCCGCCTCGCCGCCGGGCGCCGCCAGCACCGTGTGACCCGCCCGCTGGAGCGTGACGCCCACGCTGTCGCGGAGCATCTCTTTGTCGTCGACCACAAGCACGTTGCCCATCACTCGTTCTCCGGGAGGTCGTCGCGCCCAACGGGCGCCTCTATCGGTTCGGTCGTTGGTTCGAGCGCCTGCTCGGCGTCGAGAGGAAGCAGCAGCGCCACCCGCGCGCCGCCGAGCGGGGAACGCCCCACCTCGACCGCCCCGCCGTGCGCATCGATGATCCGGTGCACGATCGCCAGCCCCAGCCCCGTGCCGGCCGCGCGCGTCGTGAAGAATGGATTGAACATCCGCGGCAGCACGTCGTCGGGGATCCCCGCCCCGGAGTCCTCGACCGCCAGCGTCGCGCAGTGCGCCCGCCCGCCGTCAACCCCGAGACGCGTCCCGCGGGACGCCGACAACCGCACCCGGCGCGGGCGCTCCGCGTCGCCCACCGCCTCCGCCGCGTTCCGCAATAAATTCACCAGCGCCCGGCGCAGCGGGTCCGCGTCGCACGGGACCTCGAGCCCCTCCGCGACCTCGCACTCGAACTCCGCGCCCGCGTCGAGCAGCTCGCGCCGCGCCTCGTCGCCCGCGCCAAGCAGCAGCGCTTCCGCGTCAACCGGGGACGCACCGGCGCGCATCTCACGCGAGAAATCGAGCACGTCCCCCACCACGCGGTTCAGCCCCGTCACCGCGCTGACGATCTTCCCCGCAAGCCCCCGCGACTCGCTGTCAACAAGATCGTCCTCCAGCGCTTCGGCGTACAGCGAGATCGAACCCAGCGGGTTGCGGATCTCGTGCGCGATGCCGGCGGCCATCTCTCCAAGGGCCGCCAGCTCGCGCGAACGCCGAAGACGCCGGTTCGCTTCCGTCAGCTCGTCCTGCAACCGCGCCACTTCAGAACGCAGCGTCTCCTGCGTCGATTGCAGCTTCGACGTCACGTCGTTGAACGCGCGCAGCAACTCCGCCAGGTCGCCGGCGCCGAGCGACGACGCCGCAGCGGGCGTGATCTCGATCGCGGGGGCCGCGCTCGTCACGCCTCAGCCCTCCCGGTCCTGGAACCGCGGGCCGCCCCGGGCGCTCCCGCCGTACGCGCTGATCGCCCCGCGGCTCTTGGCAACCCCCGCCAGACGACCCGCCAGGTCGTCCCGCGAACTCTCCATGCGCCGACGGTCCTCGGCGTCGCGTTCCGCGATCGAGCGCATCAGCCCGGTCAGCTCGACGATCGTGCCGCGCACCCGCGCGATCACCGACTCGTCCGCCAACCCAGGGCCCGCCGACCACTTCTCGCGCAGCGGGCGCGCTTCCTCAGCGGTCGAGCGCAGGCGATCGATCAGCCCCTGACGCTGCCCCAGCACGCCGAGCAGCGCGTCAGGGTCGTTCCGCCCGATGCAATCGCGCTGCGACTGCGCCAGGCGCGTGAGTTCGTTGCACAGCTCAATCTGCTGGGTGAGCAGACGCTCAAACCGGGCGATCCATGCGTGATCGCCCGCGGCGGCCTGCCCCATCGTGTTGGGTATCGCGGTCATCCTGACCTTTCCCCGTTCCTCCCGCCTCCTGCGGGATCAGTCGTTCTCTGCCTCCGCGACCGCGTCGATCGCGGCCGAAGCGTCCAACCATCGCTCCCAGTGACGGCGCGTCATCGGGAGATCCGGGGCGTCGAGGGCCTCCGGGGGCAGTTCCCGCAAGCGCCGACGGGCCCGTTCGTTGGCCGTCCTCGCTTCCTGCCATCGGCTCAGCTCCACATAGCAGTTGACGATTTGCACCATCGCCACCAGCGACGAGGGGTCGCCCGCGTACCGCTGGGCCGCCGCGTCGTAGTGCTGGATCGCCGTGTCGTACTCGCCGAGGTCGTAGGCGCAGTCGGCCCGGTAGAAATGCGCGTTCCGCAGCAGCATCTCCTGGAAATCGTCCCGCCGGCGCGCGTCGATCGCGTCCAGCGTCGAGCGGACCGACTCGTAGTGCTCGAGCGCCTCGCTCAGACGCTCCTCGCGCCGCGCCTCGAGGTCACGCCGACGCCCCGCCGGCATCGACTCCCGCGCCAGCTCGTCGCCGACCTCTTCCCCAGACAGACGCAGCGCGTCGCCCAGCTGGAACTCCAGCAGCGTCGCCTCGTGGTCCGTCGGGTACCGCTCGAGCGCCTCGCCCAGCTTCGCCGCCGCCTCCGTGTACCGCCCGGCGCCCAGATGAATCCGCCCCAGCTGCACCAGCGCGTCGCGGAACTCCACCGCGTCGGGCGCCAGGTCGCCGCTCGAAAGAATCCGCTCAAGAAGCCCGCGGGCCTCGGTGTCGTTATCCGGGTCGTTGTCCAGCGCCCGGCACTGCGCCAGACGCACGTACGCCGCCGACGCCTCCGTCGAGTGCGGGTGCTCGTCGAGCAACTCGCGGTACAACTCCGACGCCATGTCGTACTCCGACCGCGACTGGTGGGCGCCGGCCAGCCGGTAGAGCGCCGTCGGCAAGCGGGGATCGTCGTCGGACCCGCCCGCGTACTCGCTGAACACCTCGATCGTCCGGCTCGTCTCGCCCCCGAGGTCGTACGAATCCCCCGCCATCCACAGCGAATCCGTAAACGCGAGATCGTCAGAAAGCACCGTGAGCCGCGCGTGACGCAGGTAGTTCTCCCCGGCGTCCAGATAGTTCGCACGGATCTCCGCGCGCGTCACCGGGTCGATCTCCGCGATCTCCACCGGACGCGACGGGTCCGCCCCCGCGCCCGCGACCAGCTGCTCCGCCCGGCTCCGGTGCGCCTCGGCCCGCGCCAGCACGATCGCCGCCGGCGTCACGTCGTCGTCAAAGAGGCGGTCCGCCAAACGAACAAACTCGATCGCTGATTCGTGGTCCTCCGCCGCCGAGCGCGCGTAGCGCTGCGTCAGCAGGCTCTCGGCGATCCGCTCCGCCGACAGCGTGCTCTCCTCGGGGCGGTGCAGGTACTCCTCGACCAACCGCTCGTACATCGCGAGCGATTGCTCCGTGTCCCCCAGCTCCGCGTCAACCTCCGCGACGCCCATCAGCGCGCGCATCATCGAGTCCGACTGCGGGTGCTCCTCGACCGAGCGCCAGAACAGATCCCGCGCCTCGGGCAGGTCCCCGTTCATCTGCGCGATCTCCCCGCCGATCGCCATCAGCAGCCCGCGTCGCGGATCGTGCTCGGGCAGCAACCGGTCGGCGCGCGTGATCTGCTCGCTCGCCTCGGGCAAGCGCCCCAGCTCGTGGTACGTCCGCGCCAACAGCAGGTACAGCGACCCGACGTCCGACGAATCCGGACGCTCCAGCCGGTGCACCGCGCGCAGCAGACCCTCCAGCGCCTCCTCCGGGTACCCCGCGTCGATCCGCAGCTCCGCCTGGCGGGCCAGCGCCCACACCCGGTCGTCCGCGTCCAGCGCCGAGTCCGCCGCCATCGTAGAAAGCATCTCCAGCGCCTTGACCCGACCCGGCACGCCGCGGAGCAGGTGCCCCTCGATCAGCCGCTTCTCGAGCCCGCGCCGCGTCTCCACGTGCGTCTCGGGCAGCCCGCGCACCCGATGGTCCGCCTCGTCGAGACGCCCCAGCGAGATCAGCGCCCCGGCCATCCGCCCCTCGCGGTCAGGCCCCAGCTCCGCCAGCAACCGCTCAGCAGCAAGGTATTCGTTCACCACGAGCTGATTGTTCTCGCGGTTGTTGATCATCCGGTCGCTCTGCCCGAGCGACACCGCGTCGCCCCGCAGCATGTGGAACCGCTGGCGGATCGTCGGCGTCACGTCCGGGTCGTCGAGCCTCGGCAGCACCGTCCCGTTGAGCACGCCCAGCGCGTCGTCGAACTCGTTCCGCTGGATCAGCACCCCGACGTCGTCGAGCACCCCCGCGAAATCGTCCTGACGCTCAACGCCGCTCGACGCCAGGATCCCCGCGCCGATCAGCACCACCCCCGCCAGCAGCGTGGGGATCTGCCACATATCGCGCAGCCCGCGCGAAGGCTCCCGCGCCGCCCGCGCGTCCTCGCCGACACCCTCTGCAGGGTCCCCGCTGTTCTGTTCCTGGACCTCGTCGGGCATCGACGCCGCTCCCGGCGCGACCACCGCGCCCTCAGACCCGCTTATCGGGCCAGGACGCGCAACTCCTGCACAACGCCCGCCTCACTCCTCTTCGGGGGGCTCCACCGCCGCACGAGACACCACCAGCGTCCCCGACACCTGATCCGCCGGGTGCCGACGCCACGGGTCCAGCATCAGCAGCATCGTCAGCGGCGGGAACACCGCCTTAAACAGATTCCGCATCGCCGCCTGCTTCAATCGCAAGCCCGGGCGACCCGACGCGTCCACCGTTCGGCAGCCCGTCAGCCGCTTGCCCAGCGTCCGACCGCCCAGCCAGTCGCCCAGCGTCGAATGCGCGAAGTACACCGCCGCGGTCAGGAAAATCGGGTTCAGCCCAGCCGATTCCTCGATCGCCAGCCCCGGCGACAGCGCCGCCCACACCGGGACGTCCCACACCAGCGACGACACCGCCGCCGCGGGCAGCGCATCGATGAGCGCCGCGAAAAACCGCGTCGTCGGCTCCGCCAGCGCCGTCCCCTCGGGCAGCTCAGGCTCCTTCTGAAGATCCCCCTCAGGACGCAGCAGGAACAGGATCACGATCAGCAGCACGCTCCCCGCGACCAGCGCGATGAACTGCACGTCCTGCTGGTTCAGCGGCCCCGGCGGCCCCACGAATCCCTCGTACAACGCATCGCCCGTGATCGCCGACACCCCCGCCGAACGCAGCCGCAGCGGGTCCTCAGCGTCAAACCAGTACGCGACGACCGTCTCGCCCAGCCCCACCGCCGCGTGCCGCTCGGGCACGCCCGGGATCTGAGCGAGCGTAAATGCCCGCCCGCTCTGAAGCAGCGTCAGCCCGAGCCCCCGCTCCTCGCTCCACCGCGCCGCGACCAGTTGCCCCCCCGACGTGATCAGCTCGGCCCCCGCGGTCTCGCCCAGCGCCAGCAGACGCCAGCCGCTCGGGCTGTCCCACACCCACGATCCGCTCTCCGACGCGAGCACCGCGCCGCCCGGCGCCGCGCTAAACGTCCACGCAATCTCCGGGTCGAGCCCCGCCGGCAGATCGCGCTCGCCCCACTCGCCCGCGCTGAGCACGAGCAGGCGACCCGCACCGCGGTCGCTCGTCGGACGCAGCAGCACCGCCACGCCCTCGGGCGTCGCCGCCGCGCCGACCAACACGCCCGACCCCGTCAGCGCCGCCTCGGCGCGCCCGCGCCCGACCGGGCGGTAGCGGTACAGACCGCCCGCCCCCCGCGCGCCGACGCTGACCGAGCGCACCCGGCGCACCGACCCGCCATCGGGGGTCGCCTGCGCCGGGAAGATCATCACGAGGCGCTCGCCGTCTACCACCAGCGCAAGCGGCCCCTCGGGCAGGGTCATCACCCGAGAGAGCGAACCCTCCGGCGCGTCCACCGCCACGTGGTACAGCTGGAACGAACCATCGTCGCGCCACGCCTGCTCGACCGCCAGCCACGCGTGGTCGCCCCCGCCCGCCCCGTCGAGCCGCCCCGACGCGAGCGCCGCGCACGCCGCCGCGAAGACGAAGAAAAACGCCGCGATCCTCACGGGGCTGCCGCAGACGTCTCGCACGCCTCGTCGAGCACCACGACGCGCGACGGGCGGTGCGCGCCGACGAGCTCCTCGAAATCAAACACGAACGACTCGAGCCGCCCGGGGCGCGAGCCATCGTTGAGGTCGCTCAGGAACAGCACCAGCTCCGCCCCCGTCTCGCGCACCGTCACGCTCACGCGCGACGCCGCGCGCGGGTCCACCCCGCCCTCCGACGGAACGTCCACGCGCTCGTACTCCGTCAGCACCGACTCGACCGCCGGCTCCGACGCTCCGGGGAGCCACAGCTCCACCCGCGCCGGGCGCATCGTCTCCGGGTCGAAATACATCCGCCGCGCCCCCGCGCGGGCCGGGACGTCCACCACCACACGACCGCCGGGGCCCAGGACCGGGGCGACCGCCGATCGCGCCGGGAGCGCCGTCACCCCCAGCAGATCGAGCAGGTCCAGCGGGTGCACCGGGATCGGCGACTCGCCCACGCACGGCTTCATCGCGTTCGCGTGGCGCGCCACCGCCGCCGCGGAGTTGTCCCCGAGCTCGAACCACCAGAACCGCTCGCTGTCAGACCCCAGCCAGAAGATCACCTCGCCAAGCTTGCCCACGCTCAGCGCCAGCCGGTCGGGCTGGAGCACCTGGAGGTGCCCCTCCCCCTGCTCGCGCCGCGTGCGCCCCTCGCTGTCCGTGTAGCGCAGCTGCACCGCCGCGCGCGCCCACACGCGCGAAAGACGATCCACCCGCGCGTTGTGCGCGCTCGCGATGTCCTCGTACGCCGGGATCGCCCGCGCCCGAGGCGCCACCGTCCGCGCCCCGCCGCACCCGCTGAGCACGAGCGCGACCAGCGCCAGCGCCGACGCGAGCCGCATCACCCGTCTCCCAGCAGCACCGGCTCGAGCTGGCCCGCGATCGTCTCGACCTCGTCGGCGCCGAGCCCCGGGTCGATCACCGCCGTCGCCGGCGCGTCCGCGGGCTCGCCCTTGCGCCGCACCAGCATCTCCCGCGCGTCGGGCGTGTGCCGCTGACCCACGTGCTTGAGCAAACGCTTGCGCAGCAGAAGGAGCGTCAGCACGAACCGCAACGCCGCCTGCTCCGGCGCGTCGCCCAGCGTGTCGAACAGCTCGAGCAGCGACTCGTCATCGACGAGTAATTTCGGTTTCGCGTCCTTGGCAGGGACGACCGCGCGCCAGTACCCGAACATCCCGTCCGGGCGAGCGCCGTTCTCCCACGCTTCCGCGGAATACTCGAGGCGCTCGTAGCCCTCGCTGTCGGGGCGATCGACGAGCGCCGCAAAATATTTCTCACCCACCTCAAGCGCGCGCCCAGAGACGGCGCACGTGCCGGGTGACCTGCTGATCTGGTACGCGGGCTGCGCAGCATTCGCCATGCGCGCATCATACGCCACTCGCCAGATCACGCGCCCCGATTTCTTATCGCGTCTCGAACATGCGCCGCGAGGTCCCGCCCTCGCCCACGCGCGCCGTCACGCTCGACCCGCACGACGGGCACCGACCGCGGTAGCGCGTGCCCTCGGCGTTCAAATACATCCTGTCATAGACCTTGCAGCAATTGAACCACACGCTCAGCCACTTCCGACCCGCGCGAGCAGACGCCGGGCCCGACGAGCCCGGAACGGCCGCGGGACGCTCCACGCCGCCGATCTCGATCCGGTCCTGCGGGTCCGCCATGCGCGAAGCATCGGCAACGCGACCGCACCCGCTTGAGTCAGCCCCGACAAACCGCGAGCACACGCTCCAGCCGACCCGGGCACGACGCCAGCGCCTCGTCACACGCCAAACGCAACGCCTCGCTCTGGGCCTCCCCCGCGTGCTCGCGCAGCGAATCGAGGTTCGCCCCGACCATCCACGACGCCGAGCGGGCCGCCGCGTCCGCCAGAATCGCCGTGATCGCCAGATCGCTCCGCAGCCACTCGTTCGACCGGGGCGCCATCTCCTCCGCGAGCTCCAGCGTCTGGGCGCACAGACGCACCACCTCCATGGGCACGCCGGCCGCGGCCGCGGCCGCCTCGCCGATCGTCGCCCGCGCCGGGTCCCCCGCGTCCAGCCTCATCAGCCCGTTGAGCACCCCGTACGCCTCGGCGTCCGCGTCGGCGAGCTCCAGCAGCCGCGACTGCATCCCCGCCAGCCGCCCCTCGATCGATTCGATCGCCGACCGTTCTGTTTCGAGGCCCTTTTTCCCGATCGAGTACGCCGCGACCATCCGCCCCAGCGCGGCCGCCAGCGCCCCGACGGCCCCGGCCACGGCCCCGCCCCCCGGCGCCGGCTGCTTCGCGGCCACCCCGTCAAAGAAATCTGACACCGTCACGTCGGCGATCGGGTCGGGCATCTCGGGGCTCCGTCCGGGAATGAAAAAAGGCCCGACGCGTGGGGCGCCGGGCCTATGGGGTCAAGAGCGGGTGAGGCGATTCGAACGCCCGACATTCACGTTGGCAACGTGACGCTCTACCACTGAGCTACACCCGCCACTCTTGTTTTCATGCTCATCGAACATGTCCCAACCACGCCCCGGAAAGGAACGCAGCGGTGGGGAACCTATATAGACGCGCCGCGGGGGCCTGTCAACGCCGGGCGCGGGCAATCGCGCTCATCACCTGATCGGACGTGTACGCGTTCGCGATCCACGGCTCGCTCAGACCCGGCCCGTACACCGCCAGCGTGGGGATGCCGGTCTGCCCCAGATCCCGCAGCTTGTCCCACCCGGGCGCCTTCCCGCTCGTCAGGTCCGCCGCCATCGGCGTCACCCCCGCGCTGAGCAGCTCCCCCACCACCGGCTCGCGCAGCAGCACCGCCGATTTGAGGGCCTTGCAGTTCAGGCACCACTCGGCCGTGAAGTCCACCACCACGACCTGATCGTTCGCCAGCGCCGCGACGAGCGCGTCCTCATCGAACGGGACCCAGAAGTTCTTCTGGGCCTTGTCCGTCACCCCGAGCACGTACCACACCGCCGACACGCCGAGGACCAGCGCGACCAGCGAGAACCCGAGGCGACGCACCGGCTTCTTTGTGATCGCGAACGTGCGCACGATCATCCACAGCCCCGCCATCCCGGCGAAGCCCGCGACCAGCCACCAGTGCACGACATTGCCCCACCACGGCATCGACGTCGCCAGCGACGGGCGCTCGCTGATGAACCCGAGCGCGCCCGCGCCAGCGAAGTACGCCGCGGCCGCCAGCAGCAGCAGCCCCATCACCTGCTTGACCAGCTCGCTCGCCGGCCCCGTGCGCGGGATCGAATCCACGAGCGACGGCTTCGCGCTCAGCACGAGGTACGGGAGCGCCATCCCAACGCCGATCGCGGTGAAGATCGTCATGATCAGCGCCGGGGGCATCGTCGCCGACCCCGCCAGCAGCGCGCCCGCGACGAACCCGAAACAGGGCAGGCCCAGCACCGCGGTCATCACGCCGAAGAGGAACGAGCCCCACGCGCTGTCCGCCTTGGGGTTCACCAGGTACACCTTCTGGGGCAGGGTGATCGAGAACATCCCCATGATCCCGACGCCCATCGCCGCGATGATCAGCCCGATCCCGAGCGTGACCCACCAGATGCCAAAGAGCCGCGACGGGTCGGTGAAATTCGCAAAGAGCACGACCGGGAGCCCGATCGCCACCCAGAACGCGACGACGCCGATCGCCATCCACAGCCCGAGCAGGAGGCTCTTGCCCGGGGTCGAGGCGTGCTGGCTGATCGCCATGATTTTGATCGGGATCACGGGCAGCACGCAGGGGGTCAGGTTCAGGATGAACCCGCCCAGCGCCGCGAGCAGCGCCGTGATCACCACGCCCAGCGCCCCGCTCGCCGAGGGGAGCGTCACGCCAAAGAACGTGCGCGCCGGCGCGGCGCTCGCGTCCGGCGCCGCTTCAGCGAGATCGGCGAAGACGCTCGCGTCGAACGACTCAAAGACCGCAGAGCCGGGTGACTCCGCCGGCGCGTCCGTGACGCGGACCGCCACCACCAGCGTCTGCGACTCGGGGGCCAGGCAGATGCTCTCGTCGCACACCTGGTACAGCACCTCGACCGCGAGCGTGTAGTCGCCCGCCTCGGCGTCGGCGCTGACGAGCAGCGGGAGGAACGCCGGCGCCACGCCCGAGTACGTCGGGACCGCGATCGCCGCCCCACCCATCGGGTTCGCGACACGCGCGTCGTGCGGCTCGGGCCACTGGGTGCGCCCGACCGTCTCGACCCACGCGGGACGCTCAGCGAGCTCAGCGTTCGTGCGGATCGCGAACTCGAACCCGTCGGGCAGGACGTCCTGCGCCGCCGAGGGCCACGCGTGCCAGCCTTCGCGGAACTCCATCACGACCGCCAGCACGAGCTGATCGCCCGGGCGGACCTCGCCGCGGCTCGCCTCGAGGCGGACCGCGACCTCCGGCTCGTCGCTGGCCCCGACCGACGCGTAGGGGTCGGCGCCCGGGCCGAACTGAGCGCGGGCGGGGCTCGCGAGAGACACGATCGCCAGCGCGAGAAGGGCGAAGAAGGACACGGCCTGTGCGGGTCGGTGGCTCATAGTGGGAGTCTAAGTCGCCCCGGGCGCGCTGTATTCCGCGGGGGTTGGAGCCCCCCGAGCGGACGGTCCGATAGAACGATCCGGCGGTCCCCACCTATGAGCGACGTACTCAACCAGAACGACATCGACTCACTGCTCTCGGCGCTCGACGCCGGGGAGGCGGTCGACGACTTCAACCGCCCCTCGATCTTCTCGCGCCGGCGCAAGCGCGATCTCGACCTCATCGAGATCAAGCCCTACGACTTCAAGCGCCCCGAACGCGTGAGCAAGGACCAGATGCAGGCGCTCCAGCAGCTGCACGAGACGTTCGCGCGAAACTTCGGCGCGGCGCTCTCGGGCTTCCTGCGGATGATCGTCGAGATCCACATCGCCAGCTCCGAGCAGATGACCTACGGCGAGTTCATCGCCGGGCTGCCCAACCCCACCAGCTTCAACCTCATCAACATCGACGAGCTCGAGGGGCAGATGTGCCTGGAGCTCTCCCCGCTGATCATTTACCCGATCATCGACCGCCTGCTGGGGGGCAACAACCAGGACCTCTTCATCCCGCAGCGCCCGCTGACGATGATCGAGCAGCGTCTGATCGCGCAGATCATCGAGCGGGCCCTCAACGCGATGACCGAGGCGTGGGCGGGCATCCGCGACCTGAACTTCTCCGCGGGCGACAGCGAATCGAACCCGCACCTCGTGCAGATCGTCCCGCCCAACGAGGTGGTGATCGTGGTGACGTTCGAGCTGAAGATCGCTAAGCGGGCGGGCGCGGTGAACCTGTGCATCCCCTTCAAGGTGATCGAGCCGCTGATGGAGGACCTGAGCGCCCAGCAGTGGTTCAGCTCGGGGATCTCGGCCGACGCGGACAACATCCACCGCCGCCTGACCGACAGCCTCTCCCGCGCGACGCTGACGGTGACGGGGCTGCTCGCGGAGACGAGCATCACCATGCGGGACCTGCTCTCCCTGAGCGTGGGGGACATCATCACGACGGAGAAACCCTCGAACCAGCCCGCGGTGGTCCTGGTCGAGGGGGAAAAGAAGTTCGTGGCGAATCTGGGGCAGATCGACGGCTCGCGGGCGCTCAAGGTGTCCAAGAAGCTGACGTTCCAGGACCGCCTGTAGCGCGTGGGGCGCGCCCCACGGGGTTTGACCTTTTATGGGGTCTGCGGGTAGACTGTGTGGTTCGTGAGGGCGTGTGCCCTCAGTGTCATCGTTACGAAAGGCTTGCCAGGCATGCAAGTGACTCGGACGCCATGACGATCCGGCCTTCCCGAGGCGACGCCCGTTCTGGCGCCACCTTCGGCTCGGTGCTCTCCCGGAGCCCCCGCCGATGAGGTGACCCGCCCAACGAGCTTCGGCTGCTCACCCGCGCGACGTGCGGTGAGCGACCTCGGGGACCACGCGCGTTTCGCACGCTCGTGGTTTTCGTCGTTTCGGGGCTCCCCGGACACCCGCCCGGCACGCAGACAACTTGGCAACCCGACCGGCGGGCGCCCCCACCCCTGTGGACCGCGCTCGCGACAACCAAGCAACCACGGAGGCTGACCAGCCATGAGCGTGAACGCTCAAGAAATGCTCCGCATTCTCGATTCCATCGCCCGCGACCGCGGCGTCGACCGAGAGCTCCTCATCCAGGACCTCGAGCTCGCGATGGTGTCGGCCGCCCGTAAGTTCTACAACACACTTGACACCGAAGAGTTCGCCTGCACGCTCGACCGGGTGACCGGCGAGATGAACCTGACGCGCCACGGCGAGCCGGTCGAGCTCGACCCGGGCAGCTTCGGGCGCATCGCGGCGCAGACCTTCAAGCAGGTGATGATCCAGAAGTTCCGCGAGGACGAGCGCAACACGATCTACGACGAGTTCTCCCAGCGCGTCGGCGAGATCGTCTCGGGCGTCGCCCAGCGCTACGAGGGCGGGTCGCTGGTCGTGCAGATCGAACGGGCCGAGGGCTTCATGCCCCGCTCGGAGCAGATCCCGGGCGAGCAGTTCATGGCCGGCGATCGCATCCGCTGCCTGCTGCTGGACGTCCGCGAGCAGGGCAACCAGGTGAAGATCGTCCTCTCCCGCGGGCACGAGGACTTCATCCGACGACTCTTCGAGGTCGAGGTGCCCGAGGTCAACGAGCGCATCATCGAGCTCAAGGCGATGGCCCGCGAGGCCGGCTTCCGCACCAAGGTCGCGGTCAGCTCCATCGACTCCAAGGTGGACGCGGTCGGCGCGTGCGTCGGCGTGCGCGGCTCGCGTATCCGCAACATCGTCGACGAGCTCAACGGCGAGAAGATCGACATCGTGCGCTGGAACGAGTCCTCCCAGGTGCTCATCCAGAACGCGCTCAAGCCCGCGGAGGTCGCCGAGATCTCCCTGTGCTTCGAGCTCGGACGCGCGACCGTCGTCGTCCCCGACGACCAGCTCTCGCTGGCGATCGGCAAGCGCGGGCAGAACGTACGCCTCGCCGCCCGCCTCACCGGCTGGGACGTCGACATCCTCACCCCCGTCGAGTTCGACAAGGGCCTGGACATCATGTCCAAGACGCTCGAGGGCATCGAGGGCGTGACGGAAGAGATGCTCGACAAGCTCGCGGCGCTGGGCATGATCAGCGTGTTCGACGTCGAAGAGATCGGCGCGGAGCTGCTCGTCGAGCAGATCGGCGCGAGCGAAGAGCTCGCCCAGCGCATGGTCGAGATCTCCTCGGCCAAGTCGAAGATCGTCGCCGAGGAACAGGCCCGCGACAAGGCCGAGGCCGAGAAGCGCAAGGCCGCCGAGGAGCAGGCCGCGGCCGCGATGCTGAGCGGGTCGATCGACCCCTCGGCCGACGCCGCCGCCGCGGACATCCTGGGCGGAGACTTCCCGAGCGAGCCCGCCCCCGAGGCGGATACGAAGCCCGACGTCGAGACCGAAGCGGCCGCGGCGGACGTGCTGGGCGAGGGGCTTGCCCCCGAGGTCGTCCAGACGAACGAGAAACAGGATTCCCAGGCGTAACACACGGCGGAGCGGAATCGGAGCCCCACCCCGGGGCGTCAGGCACCCCGAAGACCGGAGCGGAATGTGGCGAAGCGCATCTTTGAGATCGCACGAGAACTAGAGGTGAAGTCCAAGGCCGTGGTTGAAAAATGCCAGGCCGAGGGTATCCCCAACATCAACAACCACATGTCCAGCGTCTCCGCCGGTCTTGAGGCGACCATCCGTGAGTGGTTCAGCGGCGAGGGGGGCGTGGCGACAGCCGTCGAGACCTCCGCCGCCGTTGACCTCGCCGAGGTCCGCGCCAAGAGCAAGGCCGTGCACGCCAAGGCGAAAGCCAAGCCGAAGCCCGAGCCGGAAGACGAGGCCCCGGCCCCCGAACCGGTCGCGCCGACGCCCAGCGCCCCCGCGCCCGCGGAGCCGACGACTCCCGCGCCCGACGCCGACCACGAGCCCGCCCCGACGCCCGCCGTCGCGACGCCCTCGGCCCCCGCGTCCGTGCCCGAGGTCGAGGTCGAAGCGCCCGCGAGCGACGCCCCGAGCGAGCCCCCGGCCGTCGCGGCGTCCGCACCCGCAGCGCCGACGCAGTCGACCACGTCGGCGCCCCCTCAGATGAACGTCCCGACGCGCCCGAAGGTCGTCTCGCCCGCCGGCCCGCAGCTCGAGGCGAAGAAGCCCGCGAAGCTCTCGGGCCCGAAGGTCGTGCGCGTCGAGGCGCCCGAACGCATCGAACCCCCGCGCCGCAGCAGGCCCGCCGCCTACTCGGGCGGCCCCCGCGGCGGGGGCGGCGGCGCCGGTGCTGGCGCCGGAGCCGGCGCTGGTATGTCCCCTGACATGATGCCCGGCGGCCCCGCGGGGCGCGGCGGCTCGCCCCGGCGCAACAAGCGCCGGCGCGGCGGCGACGGCAGCACCGAGGGCGGAGGCGAGGGCACGCCCGGGTACCGCACGCAGGACCTCATCGAGCGCGAGCAGCGCCTCAACCGCGCGCCGGGCATGCTCCGCCAGCGCCGACGTCAGGAAAAGCTCCGGCAGCTCAACAAGATGGAGCGCCCCGCGACGCTCGCCCAGACCGGCGGCAAGGTCAAGATCCAGGCCCCCCTGACGATCAAGGACCTCTCGGCCGCGACCGGCGTCAAGGCCTCGGACATCATCAAGAAGCTCTTCCTCCAGGGCGTCATGGCGACCGTCAACTCGACCATCGAGATCGAGCAGGCCGAAGAGGTCATGATCGACTGGGAGATCGAGCTCGAGGTCGAGCAGCGCGCCACCGCCGAGGAGAAGGTCCAGCAGGACTTCGCCGACCGCGAGATGATCGAAGAGCGCTCCCGCCCGCCCGTCGCGACGATCCTCGGGCACGTCGACCACGGCAAGACCTCGCTGCTCGACCGCATCCGCAGCGCCAAGGTCGCCGCGGGCGAGGCCGGCGGCATCACCCAGGCCACCAGCGCCTTCCGCGTCCCGCTGACCGTGGGCGGCGAAGCCAAGACCGTTGTCTTCCTCGACACCCCGGGCCACGAGGCGTTCACGTCGATGCGCGCCCGCGGCGCCAACGTCACGGACATCGTTGTCCTCGTCGTCGCCGCCGACGACGGCGTCATGCCCCAGACCATCGAGTCGATCAACCACTCCAAGGCCGCCGGCGTCCCGATCGTCGTCGCGCTCAACAAGATCGACAAGCCCGAGGCCACCGACGCCAACATCCAGCGCGTCCTCGGCCAGCTCGCCGAGCACGGGCTCAACCCCACCGAGTGGGGCGGCACGACCGAGGTCATCCGCACCAGCGCCCAGACCGGGCAGGGCATCGACGAGCTCCTCGAGACGCTCGACTACCAGGCCCAGCTCCTGGAGATCACCGCCGACTTCGGCGGCGCCGCCCGCGGCACCGTCATCGAGTCGCAGTTCCAGGACGGTCGCGGCCCGGTCATCAACGCCCTCGTCCACGACGGCGAGCTCAACGTCGGCGACTTCATCGTCTGCGGCCCCGCCTACGGGCGCGTCCGCGACATCCTCGACGACCGCGGCGAGCGCCTCAAGACCGCCGGCCCCGCCATGCCCGTGCAGCTCTCGGGCCTGTCGGAGCTCCCCGACGCGGGCGAGAAGTTCTACTGCGTCGACACGCTCAAGAAGGCCCAGGAGGCCGCCGACCAGCGCAAGCAGCGCGACCGCGAGAAGGAACTCGCGGTGCCCAAGGCCGTCACGCTCGAGTCGATGCTCGGGCAGATGAAGGAGGGCGAGGTCAAGCAGCTGCGCGTGATCATCAAGGCAGACGTGCAGGGCTCGGTCGACGTGCTCCGCAAGTCCGCCGAGGAGATCCAGACCGACGAGGTGCGCGTCCGCGTGCTCCACGCCGCGGTCGGCGGCGTGACCGAGTCCGACGTCACGCTCGCTCAGGCGTCGGCGGCGGTCATCATCGGCTTCAACGTCATCCCCTCCGCCAAGGCCCGGCGCGACGCCGACGACAAGAACATCGAGATCCGCACCTACCAGGTCATCTACGACATCGTCGACGACCTCAAGAAGGCCGCCGAGGGCCTGCTCGAGCCGGAGCTCCGCGAGGAGGTCCTGGGTCACGCCGAGGTCCGCGAGGTCTTCCGCATCTCCAAGGTCGGCTCGGTCGCGGGCTGCTACGTCACCAACGGGACGATCGAGCGCAACGCGGTCATCCGCGTCACGCGCGACGACATCGTCATCGAGCAGAACCGCGTGCTCGAGCAGCTCAAGCGCTTCAAGGACGACGCCAAGGAAGTCCGCAGCGGCCAGGAGTGCGGCATGAAGATCGTCGGCTACAACGACATCAAGCAGGGCGACATCCTCGAGTGCTACCGCGTCAAGGAGGTCAAGCGCACGCTCTGATGGTCGTCGGCGTCATGCAGTTCGAGCTCCACCTCCCCGGCGCGCAGTCCCTCAAGGACAAACGCCGCGTGGTCAAGAGCCTCAAGGACCGCCTGCACCGCCATCACATGGTCTCGGTCGCCGAGATCGAAGCCCTCGACCACCCGCGCATCGCCATGATGGGACTCTCGATGACCTCCAACGACGCCCGGATGATCCATCGCTCGTTCGACCGGATCGTCCAGAAACTGCGCGCGATCCCCGACGCGCGCCTCGACTCCGTCTCGCGCGAGATCCTCGACGCCGACGCGCTCCCCACCGCCGAATCGCTCTGGAGCGAGAACGAGAAACGCGAGACCTCGCCATGAGCGGGCGGCGCACCGAACGGGTCAGCGCGCAGCTCCAGCGCTCGATCCAGCAGGTTCTCATCCGCGGGCTCCAGGACCCGCGCGCCCGCGGGCTCATCACCGTCACCAACGTCGATGTCTCCAAGGACCTCCGCGACGCGACCATCCGCGTGAGCGTCCTCCCCCACGAGCACGAGAACCTCACGCTCCACGCGCTCAAGGACGCCGAGAGGCACATCCGCCGCCAGACCGGCGAGCTCGTCGCCATGCACCGCCTCCCCGCCTTCCACTTCAAGCTCGACACGTCCCTCCGCAAACAGGCCGAGGTCATCGAGGCGCTCACGCAGCAGCTGCCCCCGCCTGTCCCCGACACCGATTCCGATTCCGACTCCGACGAAGAAGGAACCACGCCGTGACGCCAGCCGACGCCGCCGACCTCAGCGCGCTCCTCAAGCAGCTCAAGTCCGCGTACAAGGACGCGGAGATCTCTTCGCCCTCGGACGACCCCTACGCCGACCCGATCGAGCACGTGCTGTGGTCGCTGCTGCTCTGGGAGTGCACGCCCGTCAAGGCGCGCGAGGCCTACAAGCGTTTCATCGACGCGACCACCGACTTCAACGAGCTGCGCGTCATGCTCAAGCCGGACTTCGAGGAACTCCTCGGCCCGCGCTACCCGCTGGTCTCCGAGCGCGCCGCGCGCATCAAGATGGCGCTCCACGACGTCTACAACCGCGAGCACGACGTCACCCTCGCCCACCTGCACAAGGCCCAGAAGCGCGAGGCCCGCAAGTACCTCGACTCGATCGAGGGCCTCCCCCACTTCGCCGCCGCGCGCGTCGTCGCCGTCTCCCTCGGCGGGCACGCCGTCCCCGTTGACGAGAAGCTCCGCGAACGCCTCATCGAGATGGGCGTCGCGGACGACAAGTCCGACGTCGCCTCCCTCTCGGGCTCGCTCGAGCGCGCGATCAAGGCCGCCGACGGACCCGAGGCGATCGCCCTCTTCGAGGCCTGGACGGCCGACCCCAGCCCCAAGGTGACGGGCGGCAAGAAGAAGGCCCCGGCGAAGAAGAGCCCGGCGCCCGCGAAGAAGACGACCACGAAAAAAGCCGCCACGCGCAAGAAAACTTCCAAGAAGACGACGCGTAAGACCAAGGGATGAGCCCCCGCACCACGGAGACGAGATGACCAACGCGCGCGCCGTCCTCTGTCCCGCCACCCTCCGCTTCTACGCCGGCGCCCTGACGGCAGCCGTGCTCGTCGCGCTCGCCGGCTGCGCGGCCCCGTCGTCGGGCGACCTCGCCGGTCGCGCCCAGCGCGAATCCCAGCGCGAGACCCGCGGCTCCTTCGCCGGGGTCGCCGTCCCCCCCGGGCTCCCCCCCGAGCGCTTCGCCCCCGCCACAACCCCCGACGCCTACACGCCCGCGAGCGAGATCGCCTCCTCCGCCCGCGTCGAGGCCCCCGCTCCCCGCGACCCCAACCCCGACGCGCTGCGCGCGTACATCGCCGGGCGTTCGGCGCTCGTTGACGGCGACGCTTCGCGCGCCGTCGAGGCCCTCGAGCGCGCCGTCGACGCCGACCCCGAAGCCGCCGCCGCGTGGCGCGACCTGGGCGAGGCCCGTCGCGAGGCGGGGGACCGCTTCGGTTCCGACGCCGCCCACCGCCAGGCCATCACGATCAACCCCAACGAACGGCGCAGCCTCGTCCGCCTCGGGCTCGACGCGGCCGCGCGGCGCGAGTTCGACCGCGCGATCGACCTCCTGGCGCGCATCGATCTGCACGCCCGCCCCGGCGACCCCGCCGAGCCCTACCTCGTCCACGCCGCCCTCGGGCAATCGCTCATCGAGACCGGTCGCCTCACGGCCGGCGCCGAGCTGCTGGCCCAGGGCGTCGACCTGCCCGAGCACTTCTCGCGCCCCACGCTGTTCCCGAACGATCTGTCGCAGCTCTACCGCTCGCGCGGCGACGCGTGGACGGCCGTCGGCGACGCCCGCGCCCGCCTCGACGAGCCCGCCGCCGCCCTGCACGCGTACGAACGCGCCAGCGAGCTCCCGTCCTTCGACCCCGTCGGGCTCCTCGCCCGGCGCATCTACGCGCTGCTCGCCGCAGGGCGCCCCGCCTCCGCGGGCGCCGCGCTCATCGGCGCCGTCGCATCCGATGGGCTCACGCTCGAGGACCAGCACCTCCGCCTGATCGCGTACCTGCGCGAAGAAACGCCCCCGGGCGCGCGCATCGGCGACGCGATCGAACGCGAGCTCGCCGCGGCCGCGGCCGCCCTCACCACCAGCGACAGACGACGCCTCGACGGGCGCCTCGCCCTCGCCCGCGCCGCCGCGCTCCCCGACGCCCGCGCGGCCGCCGTTCTGCGCGAGCGCCTGGCGAGCGAGCCCGGCGACTCGGCGGCGATTTCACAGCTCCTGGCGCGCACGAACGCGGGCTCCCCCGCGGCGCTCGCCGAGCAGGTCGCCGCGCTCATCGACGCTAGCCCGCTCAACGAACGCGCGTACACACGCACGGCCGTGCGCCTCGCCGGCGACGCGCAGTCGCTCTACGACGCGCTGCCCGACATCCCCGCCACGAGCGGGGGCGCGCTGCTGCGGGCGCGGCTGGCGGCGGCGCTCGATCGCACGGACGAAGCCGAAGAAACGCTCACCGACGTCATCGACGCCGACCCGACGTTCACCCCAGCGGTCTCGGCGCTCGCGGAGCTGCTCCTGAGCCAGCGCCGCTACGAGGAGGCGTCGGCGGTTGTTGAACGTCTCGACGAATCGGCCGGCGAGCCGGCGCTGCTCGCCAAGGCCCACGGGCTCGCGGGCCTCGGGCGCGCCTCGGAAGCGGTCGATCTCCTCAGGGCCGGTGCCGACGCCCCGGGCGCGTCGGCGAACCTCGTCTACGAGCTCGGCGGGCTGCTCGAACGCCTCGGCGATTTCGAGGGCGCGGCGCGCCGCTACACGCACGCGGTCGCCCTCGACCGCCTCATGGAATCCGCCCACGCCGCGCGCATCAGGCTGTTCAACCAGGGCTCCCCGCTCGCCGACCGCGAGCGCATGTTCGCCGCCGTGCGCGACCTGCGCGAGGCGATCCCCTCGGCTCGGACGCTGCGCTGGCTGCGCGCCCAGGAGCTCGCGTCGAGCGGGCAGTACGGCGCGGCCGAGCGCGCGCTGCGCGAGCTCGCGGAAGAGGGCGAGGACCCCCTCGTCGAACGCGCACTCGTTTCAGTGTGGATCGCGACGTCTTCGCCCGACCGCGCCGAGGCGTGGCTGCGCGAGAAACTCGTCGAACGCCCGGACGACTCGGCCCTGGTGTCCCAGCTCGCCCGCGCCGTCGCGGCGCAGGGGCGTCACGGCGAGGCGGCGACGCTCATCGAGCGGACCCTCGAGGGGCAACCGAACGACGCGTCGCTCTCGATCCAGCTCGAAGCCCTCCTCCGCGACCACCTCGGGCGCGGCGACGAGGCCGACGAGCTCACGCTCAGCCGTCTCGCGAGCGTGCCGCCCTCGCTCAACGCCGGGCTGCAGGAGGCCGCGGTCTGGCTGCGACGCGAGCACTACGAAGAAGCCGCGCACGCCGTGACGCGGGGTCTATCAACAACAAACGCGGTGCGCCCCGACGAGCTGCGTGGCGCCCTCGCGGTCGCGCAGACGATCGGCGCCCGCTCGCAGGTCGATCCCTCGGTCCGCCCGCTGGCGATCGGCGTGCTCGACGCGATCAGCGCCCGCAACAGCGAACTCCCCGAAGCCGCGCACCGCCTGCGCGCGATCCTGATGGTGCTCGACGGCGCGTCGTCCGAGGCCGTGCGCGCCGTCGTGGCCCGGGCCTACCAGGACCTGGGCGACGAGGCGAACGACACCGCGACGGCCGCGGCCCAGGCGTTCGTCCAGCAGCAGCGCGCCGCCGACGGCGCGGCGTTCCTCGAGGCGCTGGTGAGCTCGCGCCCCACGCTCAACGAGCCGCTGGTCACGCTGTGGCTGAGCCTCGTCTGGCAGTTCCCCGACCCCGCGGGCGCCGAGCGCTTCGTCGGGTTCCTCCTCGAGCGCGGCGCGGCGACCAACACGCTGCGCACGACGTTCAACCAGCCCAACACGGAGCTGAGCGAGGACGAGTCCGCGGGCGAGATCGCCCAGCAGATCGCCGAGCAGTACGCGCGCGCCGGGGACCCCGACGCGACCGAGGCGATGTACCGCGTCGTCCTGCGCTTCAACCCGCTGCACGTGATGGCCAACAACAACCTCGGGTACCAGCTGCTCGTCCGCGGCGGCGACCTCGACGAGGCAGAGCGGATGATCCAGCACGCGTACGAGGGCGACCCGAACTCCGCCGCGGTCGTCGACTCCCTCGGCTGGGTGCGCTACCTCAAGGGCGTGGTCGAGGACGAGACGGACGAGTCCGGTCTGGTGCTGCGCGAGGGCGCGATCGGGCTGCTCGAGCGCGCCATCGCGATCGGGCTGGCCGACAAGGACCCCGGGGTCTTCGAGATCCACCTGCACCTGGGCGACGCCTACTGGCGGGCCGGGCAGCAGGAGCTGGCGATCGAGCAGTGGAAAGCCGGGCGCCTCGCCGCCCAGGCGCTCGCCCAGCTGATGGGCGAGAACACGCCCGAGGACGTCACGGCCGTCGCTGAGCAGGCCCGCGAGCGACTCGACGCCGCCCAGCACGGCGGGGAGCCCGCGGTGGCCCCCCTCGCGAGCGAAACCGCCGAGGCGCCCTCCCACGAGCCGGGCGAAGCGCGGTAAAACATCCGACTCGGTTTTCCCCGCGATCCGCCGATCGCCCAGGAGTTCTCACGCATGGCCGGCCACAGTAAATGGGCGAACATCAAGCACCGCAAAGCCCGTCAGGACGCGGTCAAGGGCAAGATGTGGAGCAAGTGCTCCAAGGCGATCATGGTCGCGGCGCGACAGGGCGGGCCCGACCCGGACGCCAACCTCTCGCTGCGCTACGCGATCATCGAGGCCAAAGCGGCGAACATGCCCAAGGACACCATCGAACGCGCCATCAAGAAGGGCGCGGGCGAGGTGGGCGGGGCGGACTTCGAGTCGATCCGCTACGAGGGCTACGGCCCCGGCGGCGTCGCGGTGATCGTTGACGCCCTCACCGACAACCGCAACCGCACCGCACCGGAGGTGCGCACGGCGTTCACGAAGCACGGCGGGAACATGGGCACGTCGGGCTCGGTCGCGTTCATGTTCGACCAGCGCGGCATCATCAACATCGAGGCCGACAAGACCAGCGAAGAGCAGATCATGGAGCTGGCGATCGAGGCCGGCGCCGACGACGTCGCTCTCGAAGAGGGCGTGTGGACCATCACCACCGACCCGACCGCGTTCCTCGACGTCAAGGGCGCGATCGACGACGCCGAGGTCGAGACCGCGACCTCGGAGGTCACGATGGTCCCCAACAACCCCGCCGAGCTGAGCGCGAGCGACGCGTCCAAGGTGATGCGCCTGATCGACGCGCTCGAAGACCTCGACGACGTGCAGAAGGTCTACACCAACGCCGAGTTCACCGACGAGCAGCTCGAAGCGATGTGATTCAGCCGGTCGCGAGGAGCTCCCGCACGCGGGCCGTCAGCTTCTCGTCGTCCGGCTTTGTGCGCGGGCCGAACATCGCGACGACGTTGCCGTCACGGTCGACCAAGTACTTCTGGAAGTTCCAGCTGACCGCGCCTCCGATGGGCTCGGGCTGCCCGGTGAGCTTCTGGTAGAGCGGGTGCTTGTCCTCGCCCTTGACGCTGATCTTCGAGAACATCGGGAACGTGACGTCGTACTCGCCCGTGCAGAACTGCTTGATCTGTAGGTCCGTGCCCGGCTCCTGCCCCATGAAGTTGTTGGCGGGGAAGCCGAGGACGACAAGGCCCTCGTCCTTGTGCGCGCGGTAGAGCGCTTCGAGCGCGTCGTACTGCGGCGTGAGCCCGCACTTGCTCGCGACGTTGACCATCAGCACGACGCTGCCGCGGTAGTCCCCGAGGTCCTTCTCGTTCCCGTCGATGTCGGTCATCGTGAAGGCGAGGACGTCGGCGTCGCTGGCGGGGGTGATCGTGTCCGCGGCCCACGCGCGGGCCGTGAGGATGCCCGCGAGCATGAACGCGAGGAGGACGGCCGCGGCGATGACGCCGGTCTTGAGAGTCATGGGGTGCTCCTTGGCTGGGCCGGATCCTATCCGGGCTCTAGGATGCGGGCGTGTTTACCCTCACCCGCACCGTGCGATTCGCCGTTTCCAGCGCCCCGGATGCGGGCGGTCCCGGCGTCAACAGCTACGCGGGGGTCCCGGCGATGCGGGGGCTGGGCGCCCACTACGAGCTGGACCTCGCGTGCCGGGGGACGCCCGACGCGGTGACGGGGTACGTCGTGAGCATCGCGGACCTCGACCGCGCGGCCCGGGAGCACGCGGTCCCGATCATCGCACGCGCGTTCCGGGACGCGCCCGCGACGGAGCCTTCGGCGCTGCTCGGGGAGGTGTCGGGCGCGATCGACGCGGCCCTCGCCCCGCTGGGCGCGAAGCTCACGGCTCTGCGCTGGCGCCTCTCGCCCTTCTACAGTGTGGGCATGGACACCGACACACCAGGCAGCGTCGTCCTGCGTCAGCGCTTCGAGTTCGCCGCGGCTCATCGTTTGCACTCGCCCGCGCTCTCAGACGAGGAGAACCGGCGGGTGTACGGCAAGTGCAACAACCCGTCGGGGCACGGGCACAACTACGTCGTAGAGCCGGCCGTGCGCACCGCGCCCGGCGCGTTCGGGCTGCCCGAGCTCGAGCGCCTCACGAAGGAGCTCGTGATCGACCGCTTCGACCACAAGCACCTCAACGCGGACCTCGACGACTTCACGGGCGAAGCGGCGTCGGTCGAGCACATCGCGCGGCGCTGCTACGAGCTGCTCGTCGAGAGCGTGCGCGCCGCCGGCGCGCAGCTCGAGAGCGTCAGCGTCTGGGAAACCGAGAAGACGTCCTGCACGTACGCGCCGTCGTAACGGGTTAGTAGTCCGTGCCGCGGACGCCGCCGGGGGTGTTGTGCAGACGCGTCTCGGCGCCGCCGTGGAGCGGGTTGGCGACGCCCTCGTTCGCGTCGGCGGGGTTCTGGAGCGCGGAGTGCCCGTCCGCGAACGCCATCGGCGCGGGGACGTCGTAGTGCCCGTTGCGGATCGCCGGCGCCTGGGGCAGGTACGCGAGGTCGGCGTCCCACACGAGCGCCTTGGTCGACGGGTGCACGACGTCCGAGGCGCGCACGCCGGTGATGAGGTCTTCAGTCGCGTTGGCGCCCTCGGCGCCGCCTTCGATCCACAGGCGCCCGCTCGCGAGGAACGAGTTGGAGTAGCGGTACGACACGGGCGGGATCACGCCCTCGTCGCCCCCGCTGTCGGCGAGCGCGAACGTCGGGGAGACGACACGCCGCCCGGGCGAGAACCACGTCTCCTGGTGCTCGCTCACGCTGATGTGCTCGTCCATGATCAGGGGCCAGAGCGCGGCGAGCTCCCAGATGGGCAGGATCGCGCGCATCAGCTCGGTGCCCTCGGGGGTCGTCTGACGCGACTCGATCATGATCATCGCCGCGTTCTGGGGGACCCAGCCGCCGCCCCCGCCGCCGAGGTCAACCGTCTCTCGCGTCGGCCACGCGCCGGTCTCGTTCTCGACAAGGATGAAGCTGTCGGCGATCGAGCCGGTGTTGGCGAGCGACGCCACCTGCGCGGCGGACGTCTTGGCGCCCGCGAGCGCGGGCGTGAGGATCGCGAGCAGAACCCCGATGATGCCGATGACAACGAGGATCTCGATGAGGGTGAAGCCGGGCGCGGCGCGAAGGGCTGATCATTGGTGGAACTCCATGCGACGGCGTCGGTCCGGTCCGTCGCCCGCGGTGTCTTCGGTCTTGAAGCGCAGGGTCACCTTGCCCGCCCGCCACTCCTGCGAGGCCTCGTCCCACCACATCGTGAGCCCGAAGCGCGAGTCTTCCACGTCGCTCCCGAGACGCGCCGAGCGCAGCGGAAGCGTGAGCAGGGCGACCGCCGTGCCCTCGAGCGGGGCGGAGCCTGCGTTCTCGCTCGGGTGGGTGAGCTGGTGGTGCGACCACCCGCCGGCGCTCGACGAGAAACTCATCTGCACGCGTCGTTCGTCGTCGCCCTCCCCGGCGACAACGTCCTCGGCGAGCCCGTCGAGCAGACCGGGCGGGAGGGCGAACTCCGGCTCCTTCGGCGCGTCGGACACGCGGAGCTGGGCGACATCGAGCGAGGCGAGCGCCGTGGCCTGGCCGAAGTACTCGCCCTCGAGCCCGCGGTCGGCGCCGAGGGCGTTCCGGGGCGCCGGGCGCGGCGTTCCGTCTTCGGGGCGCGCCGACGCCACGAAGAAGGGCTCGAGGAACTCGACGGCCGCCTCGGCGAAGCGCTGCTTGGCGATGGGCGGCGCCTGGCGGTACGCCGTCGCGCCCGATGCTTTGGCGGACACGGCTTGCATCAGCTCGTCGAACATCGCGTAGACGTCGTCCTCGTCCTCGATGTCGGGGAAGCTGAAGGAGGACGGGTCCATCCCGTCGCCCGTCACCAGCTCGCGCATGCCCTCGGGGAGATCATCGCGGGACATCCGCATGACGTTCTCGCCCTCCGGGCTGGCGTTCGGGGCGCCGTCGGTCACAAACTCGCGCTCCCCTTCGGCGCCGGGGGGCGATTCGGACATCCCGACCCGCCCGAACTGACGGGACGACCCCCCGCCGGTGGTCGAGAAGAGCGACCACACGCCCGCCCCGACCCCAACCACAGCCAGCAGAGCGGCGCCGACGAACGCGAGTTTCCGATCCATGCGCATTTCCCCTATCGGCGCCCTACCGTGACGCCAGCCGCATAGACGCGCGACGGGCGCGGTTCCGGCGCCAGCGGAGAAGATCGCATGCCCGCCCTCGTCCTCGCCAGCCGATCCCCCCGCCGGCGCCAGCTCCTCGACGAGGCCGGCGTCGCCCACGAGGCCCGCCCCGCCGACCTCGACGACGGCGACCTGACCGACAGCGGCTCCGACCCGACCCAGTGGGTCGCGGCCCTCGCGTACCTCAAGGCCCGGCGCGTCGCCGACAGCGCAGCCGGCCGCGCGGTGCTCGGCGCGGACACCGTCGTGATCAAGGACGGCGCCGTCATCGGGCAGCCCCGCGACGCGGCCCACGCCAGAGAGATCATCCTCGCGCTGCGCGAGGGCGAGCACAGGGTCGCGACGGGCGTCGCGCTCCTCCGCCCGGGCGCCCCACGCCTCCTGTTCGTCGATGTCGCGCGGGTGCGGGTCGGCGCTGTCCCCGACGCCGAGATCGACGCCTACCTCGCGAGCGACGCCTGGAGGGGCAAGGCCGGGGCGTACAACCTCAACGAGCGCCAGGACGCCGGCTGGCCCCTCACGTGCGAGGGCGACCCCGCGACCGTCATGGGGCTGCCGATGCGGCGTCTGCGGGCGCTGCTGGCGAAGCTGTCGCTCACGCCCGCTATCGCCGATACTGAGGCATCGTGACCGCCGTGCTCCCCCCGCTCGTAACGATCCCGCTGGCCCTGGTGGCGATGCTGCTGGTCTCGGCGCACGTCACGCTCACGCAGGCCTCGCACGCGCCGCCGTCGCGCAAGCGGATCCGCGTCGCCAACGGGTGGGTGATGCTGCTGGCGCTCCCCCTGCTCGCGGCGGGCACGTCGCTCGTCTCCGCGGACCGCCAGCCACGCCTGTTCGCCCTCACGTGGCTCGTGGTGATCCTGCTGCTCGTGCTGGCGGTGATGCTCGCGCTCCTGGACGTGCTCAACACCGTGCGCCTCGCGCGGGTCGATCGGCGTCGCAACCTGATCGAGTTCGCCAAGGCCCGCTACGCGTCCGAGCAGGACGATGAGTAACCGGCGCCCCCCGCTGCACCCACTCCTCGGACGCCCGCTCGCGCCGCTGTACGGGTTCGCCGTCGCGAAACGCAACGCCCGCTTCGACAAAGGCCACGGCGTCCGCTCCGGCCCCGTCCCCGTGATCTCGGTCGGCAATATCTCCGTCGGCGGCGTCGGGAAATCCCCCCACGTGCGCTACATCGCCGGCGTGCTCAAAGCGCTCGGGCGACGCCCGGCGATCGTCATGCGCGGCTACGGCCCGAAGGTTAACGGCGTCTCGGACGAGCAGGCCGAGCACCGCGCCGAGGCCCCGGGCGTGGCCGTCGTCGCGCACCCCAACCGCTACGAGGCCGTCGCGCGGATGCTCACGACGACCATCCCCAAGTCCGACGTCGCGGTGCTCGACGACGGGTTCCAGCACCGGCGCCTCAAGCGCGACCTCGACCTCGTGCTCATCGACGCGACGCGCTCGCCGTTTACCGACCGCCTCCTCCCCGCCGGCTGGCTCCGCGAACCCGTGTCCTCCCTCGCCCGCGCCTCGGCGGTGATCCTCACCCACGCCGACATCCCGCGCGCCGGCGACCTCGCCGCCCTGCGCGCCGACGTCGAACGCGTCACCGGGTCGCGCCCGATCGCCGAGACGCGCCACGCGTGGGGCGACCCCGTCCCGGCGCTCATCGAGGGACGCGAGACCGTCAAACCCCGCGCCTACCTCAAAGGACGCACGCTCGTCGTCGCCTGCGGGATCGGCAACCCCGACGCCCTGCTCTGGCAGACGCGCAGCGCGGGGGCCGTCGTCGGCGAGGCCATCCTCTTCCGCGACCACGCCCCGCTCGGCGAGGCCCAGATCGCGAAGGTCATCGACGCCGCCCAGGCGATCAACGCCGACGCCATCCTCTGCACCCCCAAGGACTGGACGAAACTCCGGCGCGCCCCCGCGGACGCCTGGCCCTGCCCCGTCCTGCGCCCGCGCGTCGAGATCGCGTTCGAGCGCGGGCGCGAAGAACTCGACGCCCTCATCGCCGCCGCGCTGGAACGCCCCCGGGGCGGGTAACCTCCCGGTATGCCAGCGCCCGCCGACCTCAACGCACTCCCCCTCCCCGCCCTCTACGACGCCCTGCGCCCCCGCGGCGTGCGCCGCCTGCTCGAGCTCGCCCGCGACGAGGACCTCGGCGTCCCCCCGCGCGACCTCGCCTCCGACGCCCTCGCGCCCGCCGGCGGCGCGTTCCGCGTCGTCGCGCGCGAGCCCGGCGTGCTCGCGGGGCTCGCGGCGGTCCCCGACCTGATCGACGTCTACAGCGCCCGCCTCGCGTTCACCCCCGCGGTGCGCGACGGCGACGCGTTCGACGCCGGCGCGCCCATCGCAACGCTCGAGGGCGAAGCCGGAGACCTGCTCCGCCTCGAGCGCCCGCTGCTCAACCTGCTCTCGCGCCTTTCCGGCATCGCGACGCTCACGGCGCGCTTCGTCGCGGCGGTCGAGGGCACGGACGCCGTCGTCCTCGACACACGCAAGACCACCCCGGGGCTGCGGGCACTTGAGAAATACGCCGTGCGCTGCGGCGGCGGGCACAGCCACCGCATGGGCCTCGACGACGCCGCGATGTTCAAGGACAACCACCTCGCGGGCCTCGCGCTCGACGAGCTCCCCGCCGCGCTCACGACGGCCGCGGAGCTCGTGCGCGCCCAGGGCGGCGCGTTCATCGAGGTCGAGGTGGACTCGCTCGACCAGCTCGACCGCGTGCTGACAATCACACCCGGGCTGATCGACTACGTCCTGCTCGACAACATGACCCTCGACGACCTGCGCGAAGCCGTGCGCCGGCGCGACAGCGCGGGCTCACCGATCGCGCTCGAGGCGTCCGGCGGCGTCTCGCTCGCCAGCGTGCGCGCGATCGCGGAAACGGGCGTGCAGCGCATCAGCGCCGGCGCGCTGACGCACTCGGCGGGGATGATCGACTTCGGGCTCGATTCGGCCTAATCAGCCCAGCTCGACCGACCAGTACGCCTCGTCCAGGAACGCCTTCCAGCTCTCGTAGCGCTCCTGCCCCAGCCGGACCGAGATCAGCGGGTGGCGCTTCGGGCGGACCGGTGTTTTGCGCAGGCTCATGCGCGCCTGGACGGGCGTGCGTCCGCCTTTTTTCGCGTTGCAGCGCACGCAAGCGCACACGAGGTTTTCCCACGAGTCGCCGCCGCCCTGGCTCTTGGGCTGGACGTGGTCGATCGTCAGCTCGCTCGAAGGGAAGGAGCGCCCGCAGTACTGGCAGCGGTTGCGGTCGCGGGCGAAGAGGTTGCGTCGGTTGAGCTTCACCTGCTGCGCGGGGAGGCGGTCGTAGCCGAAGAGGCGGATCACCTTGGGCACCGCGATCTGCATGCGCACGGTGCTGACCCAGTCGTGCATGTCCGGCTCGAACTCGCGCTGGAGCTCCGAGACTTCCGTCCACGACGCGAAGTCGTAGTTGAGGTACTGCCCGCGGTCGACGTGGATCACCTCCGCCTGGTTGCGGCAGAGCATCGCGAACGCCCGGCGCGCCGAAATCACCCGGATCGCGACGTACAGCTTGTTCAGGACCAGCACTTTCGCGTCGAGCCCGATGCTCGTGGCGGAAAGAGCAGCGACTGGGATACCCCCCAGCGTTGCGGCGGCGGCTGCTGCTGGGTCGCCCTCCGAGTAGTCGGGCTTTCCTGCGCGTCGTGCCATGTCATCAAGAGCCTATGCCGCTCATCCCCCCTCCGCAATATTTGGGTGGTGAAGTTCGCGCACAACGCGATATCGGCGGTCGGCGGAGCGGTCTTCAGTGCTTGAAGTGGCGGACGCCCGTCAGGAGGCACGTCACGCCGCGCTTCTTACACAGCTCGATCGTCTCGGAATCCCGCTTCGACCCGCCCGGGTGCACGATCACGCTCACCCCCGCGTCGATGAGGATCTCCGGCCCGTCGGGGAAAGGGAAGAAGGCGTCCGAGGCCGCGATCGCCCCGCGCGCCCGTTCGCCGGCCTTCTCCACCGCGATCCGGCACGACGCCACGCGGTCCATCTGCCCGGCGCCCCCGCCGAAGAGCGCCGACGCGGTCCCGTCCGCACCGCCGATCGCCACCGCGTTCGAGTGCAGGTGCTTGCACGCGACCCACACCGACGCGGCCGCCGCGAGCACGTCGGCTGTCGGCTCGGGGCCCGCCGCGTGCGTCCACTCTCCCGGCGCGACCGGCGCGTCGTCGGCGGTCTGCGCGAGCGCCCCGCCGCGGAAGGTCTTGATCTCCACGCCGCCGGCGCCGGCGTCCGCGAGGTCGCCCACCGCGAGCAGTCGCACGTTCGCCCAGCGGGCCCGCAGGGTCTCGAGCGCGCCGTCTTCGAACGCGGGCGCGACGATTACTTCGAGGAACGTCCCCTCGCCCGCGAGGCGGTCGGCCGAAGCGCCGTCGATCGCGTCGGAGCACGCGACGATGCCGCCGAACGCGGCGAGCGGGTCGCCGTTCATCGCGGCGTTGACCGCGTCGCCGATCGCCGGCGCGCTGGCGGCGCCGCAGGGGTTCGCGTGCTTGATCACGCACGCCGACGGGCGCCCCGTGGAGCGCCTCAGGTCGATCGCCAGCTCGAGCGCGGCCGCGGCGTCGGCGATGTTGTTGTAGCTCAGCTCTTTCCCGTGCAGCTGCTCGGCGCTCGCAAGGGACGGGCCCGCGTGCGCCGGGTCGCGGTACACCGCCGCCCGCTGGTGCGGGTTCTCACCGTAACGCAGGTCCGCGCCCTTCTCGAAGCGCGGCGCGAGCGTCGCGGGGAAGCCGTCGTCCTCGCGAGCGAGGTACGCGCTGATCGCGGCGTCGTACGCGCTCGTGCGCTCGTAGGCGGCGCGCATCAGATCAAGGCGCAGCGCGAGGGTCGTCGCGCCGTTGTTCGCCGCCAGCTCGTCCATGATGCGCTCGTACTGCGCCGGGCTCGTCGCGACGGTGATGCGCCGGGCGTTCTTCGCCGCCGAGCGGATCATCGAGGGGCCCCCGATGTCGATCTGTTCGACCGCCTCCTCGTGCGACACGCCGCCCTTGGCGACCGTCTCCTCGAACGGGTACAGGTTCACGCACACGAGGTCGATCGGCTCGATCGAGTGCAGACGCATCGCCTCGACGTGGTCGGGGTTGTCAGTCACGCCCAGCAGCCCGCCGTGGATGACCGGGTGCAGCGTCTTGACGCGCCCGTCCATGATCTCGGGGAACCCGGTGATCGCCTCGACGGGCGTGGTCATCACGCCGGCGTCCTTGAGGAACCGCGCGGTGCCGCCGGTCGAGATGATCTCGACGTTCCGCTCGCACAGCGCGCGGGCGAACTCCGCGAGCCCGGACTTGTCGCTCACAGAGATCAGCGCGCGTCTGACGGGCGAGAGGTCTGTCATGTTTAGCGGCGGTTGAAGCGCGACACGGCGCCGCGGTCGGTCACGAGGTACAGATCGCCGTCGAGCGGGTCGCTCATCTGCGCCGTGTGCAGCCCGGGGACGCTCACCCTCGCGACGACCTCGCCGTGATCGTCAACCGCCAGAAGATCGCTGCCCGAGCGGACAAGGACGTTCCCGCCCACGACCCCGAGCGCCGCGCCCGAGACGCCGCTCGCCGTCCACACGACGTCGCCCGAGTACGCGTCAAGGCCCACCATCCCGACGCGGGGCACGCTGACGTAGACGATGTCGTCGATAATGCGCACGTCGCCGCTGAGCTGGCTCTCTGTCCGGTAGCGCCACAAGCGGTTGCCGCCCGTCGCGCTGAACCCGTACACGGACTGGTCCCGGCTCGCGACCGCGACAACGGCGTCCGTCGCGTCGATCGCCCCGCCCGGCCCGTCGAACGCGCGCCCGCGGGCGCTGGCCTTGCCGGTCGCCGGGTTCAGGACGATGACGTCCCCGCCCTGGCTCGCGACTCCGACGTGGTCGCCAACAAGAACGGGCGTCGTGACGATCGTGCCCTCGAGCTGGTACTGCCAGCGCCCCTGCCCGGTGCGCACGTCGTGAGCGAGCACGCGCCCGGTGGGCGAACCGAAGAACGCCGCCCCGCCCGTCACCACGGGCGGCGTGTTCACGAGGATGTCCAGCGGGTGACGGTCGAGCAGGTCGCCCGTCTGCGCGCTCAGGACGAACAGCTCCACGTCAGACGCGACGTACACCCGGTCGCCCGAGCGGGCGTTGCCGACAAAGCGCGTCAGCGAGTTGCCCAGCACGGTGCTCCACACCGCTTCGCCCGTCTCAGCACGCAGCATGGAGACCGCGTGCTTGGATTCCTGCACCACGATCCCGTCGCCGAGGACGTCCGCCCGGGCCACGCGGGCCCCGCGGGTCATCACGGCCGCCCCCGACCAGCGGAGGTCGAAGCCCAGCTCGCGGAACCCGTCCATGTCGAGCGACGCCGTGAACGTGTTGCGGGTCTCGCTCGTCCATCGCGGCCCCCCCGTGGTCGAGGAGGAGGACGAGGAGCCGCACCCGGCGGCGAGCAGAGCGACGCCCGCGACGAGGGCGAACGCCGAGCGCCGGACAAGGGCGTTGGTTGGCTGGTGTTGCGACATCTGGCGGAGTCTCCTTCTCCCGGGGGAGGGGCAGTATCGAGACGGGCCCGCGCGGGGTCAACCGACGCGCCCCGGGGCGTTCCTATACTCGCCCCATGTTTACAGGACTCGTCCAGGCCGTCGGCGTGATCGCCCAGACCCAGCCCTCCGACGCCGGGCGACGGATCGTCATCGACCCCGCCCGCTGGGACCACCGCCCCGCGCCCGGCGAGTCCATCAGCGTCTCGGGCGTCTGCCTCTCCATGGTGGGCCCCTTCGACGGGCGCCTGGTCTTCGACGCCGTCCCGGAAACCCTCGCCAAGACCACCCTCGGCGCCCTCAAGCCCGGCGACCGCGTCAACCTCGAACGCAGCCTCGCCGCCGGCGACCTCATCGGCGGGCACTTCGTGCAGGGGCACGTCGACGGCGTCGGCGTCGTCGAGCGCGTTAAGACCGCGGGCGAACACCGCGTGCGGGTCGTCGCCCCCCCCGAGGTCGCGCCGTACCTGATCCCCAAGGGGTCGATCAGCGTCGAGGGCGTCTCGCTGACCATCGCCGACGTCGACGCCGACGCCTTCGAGCTCGCGCTCATCCCGGTGACGCTCGAAGAGACCACGCTCGCCGACCTCCGCCCCGGCTCGCGCGTCAACCTCGAAGCCGACTCGCTCGCCAAGACCGTCGCGACGCTGCTGGAACGGCGCGGCGCGATCAGCCCGCCGGCCCGATGACGCCCCGCGCCCGCGGCGCTTCCTGCGCCAGCGCCGTCTCGATGAACCCGACGAACCGCGCCGCGCCGGGGAGCGTCGCCATCGTCCGCATCTCCGCGAGCGCCGCATCAGAGGCCCACACCCTGCGATCGCGCCCGCGGTAGTACCGCTTGAAGCAATCCTTGATCTGCGCCAGGTCGTCCGCTTTGAAGAGACCCGAACGCTTGAGCCCCACGCGGTTGAGCCCCGCGACCCCCGCGTTCGCGCCCGCGCCCACAAGCACGAACGGCGGGACGTGCATGCTCACGCCCGCGTACCCCTGGAACATGCACAGCTCGCCGATATCAACGAACTGATGCACGAGCGCGAGCGCCGAGATAAAGCAGCGCTCCCCCACCCGCACGTGCCCCGCGAGCTTGGCGCTGTTCGCGATGATCACGTGGTCGCCCAGCTGCGAGTTGTGCCCCACGTGCGCCCCCTCCATCAGCATGCACGACGCGCCCACGCGCGTGGGCCGCGGGTCCAGCGTCCCCAGGCTCACCGTCGCGTTCTCGCGGATCACCGTCCCCGACCCGATCTCCACCCCCGCGGGCTGGGAGTCGTCGAACTTCAGATCCTGCGGCGCCCCCCCCACGACCGCGCCCGGGTACACCTCCACGCGCTCGCCCAGCGTCGCGTCGCGCAGCACGTACGCCCCAGGGTGCAGCACGCACCCCGCCGCGAGCGAGCAGCGCGGGCCGACGACCGCGCCGGGGCCAACGCGCACACCGGGCGCGAGTTCAGCGGTGGGATCGATGTGGGCGGCGGGATGGATGGCGCTCATGCGTGCTCCGGCTGGGTGGAGCCGGGAGTGTACGCCGAGCGGGTCAGGCGGCGGCGGTCAGCGCGGGCGTGGCGGCGCGGGCGAACGCGAGCGCCGTGATGTCGTCCACCTGGTGCAGCGAGCCGTTCTGCGAATCGACCGAACGCGCCAGCTCCGCGAACGCGGCCGTGAGGCACCCGTCCTCGGCGCGCGACCCGCCGACCTGCTTGAAGTGCTCGAGGTAGTGCAGCGTGGGCAGGCGCCGGCTGAACGCGCCCGACTCGTCCTGCGCCTCGGGGAACGCCGTCTCGAACCCGTCGGAGTACAGCACCAGCGTCTCGTCGGGCTCGATCGTAAACCGAACCGCGTCGAACTCCGCGCCCGGGAAGACGCCAAGAAGCGGGCCCTCGGTCTCGATCGACCGCGAACCACCCGGGCCGACCAGCACCGGCGGCGGGTGACCCGCGCCGGCGAGCTCCACCACGTGCGAGTGCGTGTCGATCACGCCGTACGCCGCGGTGAGGAAACGGTCAGAAGGCAGGTTGCCCGCGATCAGCGCGTCGTTGCAGCGACGCAGCACCTCGGCGGGCGGGATGATCCGGTACTCGTTGCCCTGGATCTCTTTCATGCACATGCCGTGCGAGAGGACCATCGTCATGAGCGCCGCGGGCACGCCGTGCCCGACCGCGTCGGCGATGAAGAACCCGACGTGGCGTTCGTCGAGGCGCACCACGTCGTAGATGTCGCCCGACACGTACCCGCACGGGCGGAACAGCGACGCCACCTCAAGACCCGGCGTCTCGGGCAGGCTCTTGGGCATGAACTCGCGCTGCACGCGCGCCGCGAGCTGGAGCTCCTCGCGGATGTGCTGCATCTCACGCGCCAGACCGCGGTGCGTGCGCATGAAGGCGTCGTGCTCGTGCAGCAGCGCACGGGTCCCGACGCGCTGCTGCACCAAGGCGCTGAGCGCGAACGCGACCGGGGCCGCGCCGAGATCGTTCGACAGGCACACCACGCCCGCGCCAAGACGGTTCAGGCGTTCGATGCGATCGGGAGGCGCCACCACCACCAGCGTCCGGCGCTGGTCGTCGAGCACGTCGATCATCTTGACGAGCGCGCCCTCGTGAGCCTCATCGTTGAGGAGCAACACCGCGATGTCGCGCGGGTCCAGGGCGTCGGGGTCGATCGAAAACTCCGGGAGCGGGGCGTGGGCGGGCCACGCGGCGCGGAGGGCCTCGAGGAAGCCTTCTTGTTCAGACGCCGGACCGACCGGGACCAGCGTGAGCGTGACGGATTCCATGTCCCCCTCCAACGGCGTAAACGCCAGAGAGGATTCGGCTTAGAACGCGAGCTTCTTAAGGCCCTCAACGTCGAACCCGATCCGATCGCCTTCTTGGACCCCCAGCTCGGCCCACGTGCCGGCCGCCGTCTCGAGGACGAAGAGCGTCCTGTACCGGCTGGGGTATTTCTGCAGCCGCGACTCGTACATCGCGTCCGATTCCTCCGCACGCTTGGGAGGCTCGATCCCCATCGTGTACGTCGTCAGCACCACGCCCCGGCTGTCCAGGAACGCGATGTCGATGGGCGTCAGGCAGTCGCGCATTACGAACTGCTTGTACCCGGGGGTCGGGAAGATAAAGAGCATCCCGCCGCGGGGATCGATGGACGTCCGCCCGCCCATCCCCTTGATGATCGCCTCGTCCTCGTACGCGAGCTCGATGGTGAAGTCCTCGCCGCCGATCGTCATCGGAGCCGTCGGGAGCCCGCTGGCGGCGATGTTCCCGGTCTGCTCGCCGCCGCCGCTCCCCGGGAGCGCGGTCTGCTCCGGCGCGTCGCAGCCGCCGAGCGCCAGGGCGCCCGCGGCGAGCGTCAGGATGAGTCGGCGGTCAGCCAGCGTTCGTCCTCCGGGGTAAACACACTCGGTTCCCTCGGCATCCTAGCGAGGTCGAACCCATCGACGAAAGCCGAGGCGTCCATCGCCTCCGGCGCGGCGCAGACCCCGCTCCAGAAGGCCAGGAGCCCGATCACGCGCTCCGCCGACGCCCCGCCCGCCCGGAACGTCTCCACCCGCGTGTCCCCGTGGCGCTTCGCCAGCCGGCGCCCGTCGGGGCCCAGCACCAGCGGCAGGTGGAAATAGACCGGCTCACGCTCGATGCCCAGCGCCTCGCGCAGCACCATCTGGCGGGCGGCCGAGGGGATGAGGTCGTCGCCGCGCACCACGTGCGTCACGCCCTGGCGGTGGTCGTCGACCGTCACCGCGAGCTGGTACGCCGCCTGCCCGCGCTTCGTCCAGACGATGAAATCCCCGACGTCCGCCGCGACGTTGTGCGCGCGCTCCCCGGCGCACTCGTCAGGAACCACCACGTCCCGGTCGGGCGCGACGAAGCGCCAGTTCGTCGCCTCGTCGTCGAATTCCCGTGCCGTGAGCTCCGGACGCAGGTCGGCGGGGAAGCGCGACTCGTGGTCGCCCGCGTGCGGGGCCGCGGCCGCGGCGGCGATCTCCGCCCGCGTCAGCGCGCACGGGTACGCCAGCCCCGACGACGCGAGGCGCCGCATCGCGTCGCGGCAGGGCCTGAGGTCCGTTGACTGCAGCGGCGCCTCGCGGTCCCAGCCGATCCCGAGCCAGCGGAGATCGTCGGCGACCCGCTCGATCGAGCCGGGCTTGACCCGCGGGCCGTCGAGGTCCTCGACGCGGTAGACGATCTCCCACCCCCGCTGGCGGGCCAGTGCCCAGTTGACGAGGAACGTCCGGGCGTTGCCTAGGTGCAGGGCGCCCGTCGGCGAGGGCGCCAGGCGGGTCGTCGGTCGGGGTTGGGTTGACTCAGCCGCCACGGGGCGCAAGATAACCCCCGGCGGTCCTTGCAGCGGGCCGCGTCACACCCACAGGGAAGCGCGCCACAATGACCACGACCCTCAGCGAATCCGAGATCCAGTCCCGCCTCGAGTCGCTCCCCGAGTGGACGGAGTCCAGCGGGGCGATCCAGCGGACGTACGTGTTCGACGATTTCGTGTCCTCGATGGCGTTCGTCAACCGCATCGCGGACCTCGCGGAGTCGTCTGCCCACCACCCGGACATCCTCATCCGCTACGGGAAAGTGACGCTGACGCTCTCCACGCACGACGCGGGCGGGATCACCGAGAAGGATTTCGCGCTCGCGTCCCAGGCCGACCAGGCCTCCTGACCCCACCCCCAGCACTGTCGCTTTGGCAGGGCGGGGGCTCGCATGTCCAACTTGATGCGCCCGCCGGGTGCACAGCCCCCCCTCACAGAGCCGATGACGGCTGAATAGGCGGGCTCCGCGAGGGGTTCACCCGATATTCGGACCCGGCCCGCTGCTTGCCTAGAGTACTGAGCCGAAGTGACGGCCCGTGGTGGGCCGTCACAGCACGGGGATTTCCAGATGTTCGAACGCTTTACCGATCGCGCCCGCAAGGTCATGGCCCTCGCCAACCAAGAGGCTCAGCGCTTCAATCACGAGTACATCGGGACCGAGCACATCCTTCTCGGTCTCGTGAAGGAGGGCTCCGGCGTCGGCGCCAACGTGCTCAAGAACCTGAGCGTGGACCTCCGCAAGGTCCGCCTCGAGGTCGAGAAGCTCGTCAAGAGCGGCCCCGAGATGGTCACCATGGGCAAGCTGCCGCAGACGCCGCGCGCCAAGAAGGTGATCGAGTTCGCCATCGAGGAAGCCCGCAACCTCAACCACAACTACGTCGGCACCGAGCACCTCCTGCTCGGGCTGCTGCGCGAGCACGACGGCGTCGCCGCACAGGTGCTCATGAACCTCGGGCTCAAGCTCGAGGAGGTCCGCGAGGAGGTCCTGAACCTCCTCGGAGCCGGCGTCGATTCCGAAGAGGACGACACCGCGACCGCCGGCGGCCCCTCGGGCGCCGCCGAGGGTCGTCGCGGCAACCGCTCGAAGACCCCCGCGCTCGATAGCTTCGGTCGCGACCTGACCGAGCTCGCCAAAGAAGGCCAGCTCGACCCGGTCATCGGTCGCGCCGAGGAGATCGAACGCGTCCTGCAGATTCTCTGCCGACGCACCAAGAACAACCCCGTCCTCCTGGGCGAGGCCGGCGTCGGCAAGACGGCGATCGTCGAGGGCCTCGCCCAGCGGATCGTCTCCAACGAGGTCCCCGAGATCCTCCACGAGCAGCGCATCGTCGTGCTCGACCTCGCGATGATGGTCGCCGGCACGAAGTACCGCGGTCAGTTCGAGGAGCGCATCAAGGCGGTCATGAACGAGGTGCGCCGCGCCAAGGACGTCATCCTGTTCATCGACGAGCTGCACACGCTCGTCGGCGCGGGCGGCGCCGAGGGCGCGATCGACGCCTCCAACGTGCTCAAGCCCGCGCTCGCCCGCGGCGAGATCCAGTGCATCGGCGCGACGACCTTCGACGAGTACCGCAAGTACATCGAGAAGGACGCCGCCCTCGTGCGTCGCTTCCAGCCCATCGTGGTCGACCCGCCCAACAAGGAGCAGGCGATCGAGATCCTCAAGGGCCTGCGCGACCGCTACGAGGCGCACCACCGCGTGACGATCTCCGACGACGCGATCGTCGCCGCTGTCGAGCTCTCGGACCGGTACATCACCGGTCGCGTGCAGCCGGACAAGGCGATCGACGTGATCGACGAGGCCGGCGCCCGCGTACGCCTCAAGTCCATGACCAAGCCGCCGAACCTCGCCGACATCGAGGAGCGCATCGAGCGCCTCGCGATCGAGAAGGACGAGGCGGTCAAGGGCGCGGACTACGAGCGCGCCGCCGAGCTGCGCGACCAGGCCGAGAAGCTCCGCAAGGAGAAGGAAACGATCCAGGACGAGTGGCGCGCCAAGTCGTCGGAGATCAACGGCGCGGTCGATGACGACATCATCGCCGAGGTCGTCTCCAAGATGACCGGCGTCCCGCTCACCCGCCTCGCGAAGGAAGAGGCCCACCGCCTCCTCCAGCTCGAGGACGAGCTGCACAAGAAGGTCGTCAGCCAGGACGACGCCATCAAGGCGATCTCCAAGGCGATCCGGCGCGCCCGCGCCGGGCTCAAGGACCCGAAGCGTCCGATGGGCTCGTTCATCTTCGTCGGCCCCTCGGGCGTCGGCAAGACGCTGCTCTCCAAGGCGCTCGCGTCGTTCATGTTCGGTGACGAGGACACCCTCATCCACCTCGACATGAGCGAGTACATGGAGAAGCACAACGTGTCGCGCCTCGTCGGGGCGCCTCCCGGGTACGTCGGGTACGAAGAGGGCGGTCAGCTCACCGAGCAGATCCGCCGTCGCCCCTACGCGGTCGTGCTCTTCGACGAGATCGAAAAGGCTCACCCGGACGTCTTCAACATGCTCCTCCAGATCATGGAGGAGGGGCGCCTCACCGACTCGTTCGGGCGCCACGTGGACTTCCGCAACACGATCCTCATCATGACCTCGAACATCGGCGCCGACCTCATCAAGGGCGGCGGCGGCTTCGGGTTCTCGAAGAAGGACTCCGAGTCCAACTTCGACAACATCAAGAACGTCCTGATGAAGGAGATCGAGCGGTTCTTCCGCCCCGAGTTCATCAACCGTCTCGACGAGGTGATCGTCTTCCGTCCCCTCACGAAGGAAGACCTCATCACGATCGTCGAGTACGAGACCTCCAAGGTCCGCGAGCGCATCGTCGAGCAGGGCCACGTCTTCGAGATCGATCAGAAGGCCAAGGACTTCCTCATCGAGAAGGGCTTCAACCCCGACTACGGCGCCCGCCCGCTCCGTCGAGCGATCGGCACCTACATCGAGGACCCCATCTCCGAGATGCTCCTCGCAGGCGACATCGACAAGCCCTCGCGCGTCACCGTCACGCACGAGGAGGGCAAGGATCACCTCCGCTTCGAGAACGATCTGCTCCCCGAGCCGCCCAAGGAAGAAGCCAAGGAACCCGACAAGGCGGAGCCCGCCGCGTCCGAGTGAGCCCGGCGCCACCATGATCCCACCAACGCCCGTCCCTTCGTGGGGCGGGCGTTTTTCATTCCCCCCTCTCCCCGAGGGAGAGGGGTCAGGGGAGAGGGAGCGATCTCCGCTGATCGTTTCCGGTTGCGTGGTCAGCATGCGCCCAACGAACCCTCTCCCCTGCCCTCTCCCTCGGGGAGAGGGGGCCGGAGAGTGTTCACACCGTCCGCGTCGCCAGCGTCGCGCACCCGCTGAGCTCTGCGCGCACGGCCGCGGCCCGCGCCAGCGCGTCGCCCTCGTTCTCGCACACGATGAAGAGCGCGCTGCCCGAACCAGTCACATGCACCGGCGCGCCCGCGATCTGCTCGCACCGGCTGCGGATCGAGCCCAGCACGAACTCCACGCGCTCGGCGGCCGCGGCGAGGTCGTTGAAGAGCGCCTCGCCGACAACCTCACCCGTGCGCGCCATCGTTGCGACTTCTGCGTCGCGGAAGGGCTGCGGGATCCAGCGCGTCGAACGCGGCGTACACAGGGCCGGTGGCGCAGGGGAAGTCGGGGATGATCAGCGCGAGGTGCGTTTCGGCGAGCGTCACTCGCTCGATCGTGTCGCCCAGGCCCGTCACCAGCGCAGCCCTCGGCGGGTCGGTTTCATCGAGGAAGAACGGGTTGTCCGAGCCGAGCGTCGCGCCGATGCGCTGCAGCTCCCCCACCGAAAGATCCAGCTCGAAGAGTTCGTTAACGAGGCGGAGCGTCGTCGCGGCGTCGGAGGACCCGCCGCCCAGCCCGGCGCCCGCGGGGGTGTGCTTCTCGATCGTAATGAGCGCGTGCAGCGGCTGACCGACGTGCGCCTCGAGCGCCCGCAGCGCGCGCACGCTGAGGTCCTTCTCGGCGGGCCAGTCGATCGGCGTGGGCATCGGCGCGCCCTCGCCCCAGCGCAGGACAAGCGGCGCGGCCGTCTCGGCGTCGAGGGCGCGCACGCTCACGCTGTCCGCGAGCGCCACGGGCGCCATCCACGAGGCGATGGGGTGCATCCCGGCGCCGTCGGGCTGATCGACGGCGAGGGCGAGGTTGATCTTGGCGTGCGCGAGCCCGGTCAATTCGCTCACGAGTCCCGCTCCTCGAGGATCATGTCGGCGAGCTCGCGGAAGGCGCCGCGTCCGCCGGGCGAGCCCAGCACGATGTCCACCGCGTCGACGACCTCGGGGCGGGCGTCCATCGGGCAGGCGCTGGCGCCGGCGAGGGCCATGGCGGGGAGGTCGTTGACGTCGTCCCCCACGAACAGCACGTCGGCGGGCTCGATGCCCATCTGTGCGCACAGGGCGGTGAGGCGTTCGCCCTTGTCGCCCGAGCCGACGTCGACGTGTTCGACGGCGAGCATCTCGGCGCGCCGGCGGATGACGCCGTCGTCCTGGGAGGCGCTGAGCCACGCGACGGGGACGCCGGCGTTCTGGAGGAGCTTCGTGCCCATGCCGTCGCGCATGTCGAAGAACCGGATGGCTTCGCTGCCGGGGCCGAGGCCGATGCGCCCGTCGGTGAGGACGCCGTCGACGTCGGAGACAACCGCTTTGATCTGAGAAAGGTCCATAGGGGCGAGCGTAGCGAGAGTTTTGGGACCGGCGCTGAAGTCGCCCCGCGGAGTGTCCGATAGCGACAGCCGAGACGAACCCGGGCCACGCCCTCAACGGAGACCCCGCGATGCCCACGACCAGCGACCACGACGACCGCCGCCAGCACCCCCGCATGCCGCTCGTCCGCGGCTGCAAGCTGCTCGATCAGAAGACGGCGCGGTTCATCCCCGCGGAGACCTCCAACATCTCCCAGGGCGGGCTCCTGATGCGCGTGCCGGCGTCGCGTCCCTTCAGCGCGGGCGACCGCGTGGAAGTCGCCGTCGGCTGGGGGAACATCCCCATCGCCGCGTCGGTGAAGATGGCCGGCGGGACGATCGTCCGCGTTCTGGACATCGACCACGTCCACCAGGGCCTGGCGATCAGCTACGACCACGCCGAGGCGATCTCGGGCGAGGACCTCGCCAACGCCGAGACCGCGGTCGAGGCCGAGGCGTTCCGCGCCGCGGCGTAAAAAACAGACTTCGCTGCCCCGTGCTCCTAGGATGGTGACCACGCCCCCGGAGCGACGCATGCAGCTGACCTACTGGCAACCCGCCATCCCCGATGAGTACGTCAAAGCGAGCGCGGAGGATCTCCACGCTCGTATTTCTGCGCGCCGCAAGGAACTGGGCGACCGCTTGCTCATCCTCGGGCACCACTACCAGACTGACGAGGTCGTCGCGCACGCCGACTTCACCGGCGACTCGCTGAAGCTCTCCCAGCTCGCCGCCGACGCGGCGCGCGAACGCGGCAGCGAGTACATCGTCTTCTGCGGCGTCCACTTCATGGCCGAGTCCGCTGACCTCCTCGCGCCCGAAGGCACGAAGGTCATGCTGCCCGACCTGTCGGCCGGTTGCTCGATGGCGGACATGGCCGACTACGAGGACGCCGTGGACGCGTGGGACGCGATGCACGAAGAACTCCGCGCGATGGGCTCGGACGCGCGCATCGTGCCGGTGACGTACGTGAACTCGACGGCGGCGATCAAGGCGTTCGTCGGCATGAACGGCGGCGCGTGCTGCACCAGCTCCAACGCCCCGGCGGTGTTTGAGTGGGCGCTCAACGGCGGCGCCGAGCCGGCGAAACCCGGGGAAGAGATCAAGCTGCTCTTCCTCCCCGACCAGCACCTCGGGCGCAACACCCGCAGCGCTGCACGGCGTGGACACAACCACGCAGGCGCCCCTCTACGACCCCAAACTCGTGCGCCAGGGCAAGCACCTCGGCGGCATGACGCCCGAGCAGCTGCGCGACGCGAAGGTCATCCTGTGGGCCGGGCACTGCTCGGTGCACAAGCTCTTCCGCCCCGAGCACTGCGACGAGCTGCGGGCGAACGACCCCGAGCGCACGATCCTGGTGCACCCCGAGTGCTGCAAGGAAGTCGTCGACCGCTCCGACCTCGCGGGCTCGACGGAGTTCATCATCCGCACGATCGAGGACGCCGAGCCGGGCTCGAAATGGGCCGTCGGCACGGAGATCCACCTCGTCAACCGCATCGCGCAGGCCGCAGCGGAGCGCGGCGTGGACGTGAAGATCCTCAGCGACTGCCAGTGCCTCTGCACCACGATGTACCGCATCGACCAGCCGCACCTGTGCTGGGTGCTCGACCACCTCGCGCAGGGCAAGGTCGTGAATCAGGTGAGCGTGCACGCTGACGCGCGCACCCACGCGCTCACGGCGCTGAACCGGATGCTGGATTTGCCGGCGACGGCTGCTGGGGTGAAGGCTTAAACCGCCACCAAGTTCCGTTCAAGCACGACCGTAACGAGCATCCACAGGATCGTCGGACCGAGCGCTACGTATAGCCGCGCCGTCATGTTCCGGCGCTTCCTCGCGTGCGCGATCGGGAAGAACGCGATCACCGGCGGAAGGAGAAACAGAGGTCCTTTGTAGAGCGCCAATGGAATGAATAAATCACTCGCGGCCCCATGAGATTGCGAGAACGTGCGCAGCAGCCAGACGTACCCAGCGATTGATAACGCCGGCGGGACCAAACCGATCGTCGCGAGAAACACGACCGACCACTTCCCGTCCCGCCACCACGGTGCCCCCCGCTCGATCTCCGCGTTGCACTCCGGGCAGCGCTCACCCTCGACCTCGTAGCAGTCGTACCAGCATTTGAAGCAGCCGAGCTTGGGGTGGCCCTTGCGGTAGCGCCGGATCGTGCGCGCGCGGTTGACGGCTTTCTGCTGGCGCCATGCTTTGCGGAACGCGTTCATCGCGAGGATTCTAGAGCAACTCTGTCCCCCTCTCCCCGAGGGAGAGGGCTGGGGAGAGGGAGCGTTGGTCGTGTCGGATTCGATCGTCCGGGCTTCCTGTCTCAACCGTCGAGCCCTCTCCCCTAGCCCCTCTCCCTCGGGGAGAGGGGGACCGGATTCGTCTCCGCAGCGCCGCTCGACCGCCTCCCGCTCCCGCTCCCCTTGTTTCAAGGGGAGAGGGTTGGGGTGAGGGGTTGAAGTTCGATTCGCGAGCGCAGCGACCGGTTCCTTTGACATCAGACTGAGGAGATGGGGGAGCCCCTCACCCTGCCCTCTCCCCATGGGAATGGGGAGAGGGTGGGAGTGCGGCGCGCTGTGTGTGTTGGCGCATTGAAAAAGCCGAGGGATTGGAATCCCTCGGCTCTGCGTGTTCAGGTCTGCTTGTTCAGGAAATCAGGGAGCCCTCACCCCGGCCCTCTCCCCGGGGGAGAGGGAGGCGGATTACTCCTCGACCTTCTTGTCCTTGAGTTCCGCGGCGCGCATCTGCTTCATGCCGCGGGTCGTGTTCACCTTGCCGCGCACCATCTTGGGCGGGAGCTTGGTGGGCACGACGCCTCCGGGGAAGCGGGGGTCGTTCTGCGCGGCGGCCTGCGGGACGTTGGGGCCCGCGAGGCGCGACACCATCTTCTCGGCGCGTTCCTTGGACTGCACCTTCTTCTTGCGCTCGGCGCGGATGTCGGCCGGCGGCTCGCCCGGGTCGAAATCGTCGTACTCGAGACGGGTGATCTCGACGTTCGTCAGGTGCTCGATCTGCGTGAGCAGGTCGCCCTGGTCGGGGAGGACGAAGGTCCACGCGTGCCCGCGTCGCCCGGCGCGGGCCGTGCGACCGATGCGGTGCACGTACACCTCGGGGTCCTCGGGGACGTCGTAGTTGATCACGTGCGTGATGTCGTCCACGTCGAGCCCGCGGGCCGCGAGGTCGGACGCGACCAGCACCGACAGGTGACCGCCGCGGAGCTTCTCCATCACGGAGTTCCGCTTGCCCTGGGGCATGTCGCCGTGGATCGCCAGCGCGTCGATCTTCTTGTCGCAGAGGAACTGCGCCACGCGATCGACGGTCGCCTTGGTGCGGCAGAACACGACGGTCAGCGCCGGCTCCTCGTGCGTGAGCAGGTGGCGCAGCAGGCGGCGCTTGTACCAGTTCTCGCACGGGACGTACTGCTGATCGACGAGCTGCACCGTCAGCGCGCCCGACGTAAGCGTGAGGCGCTCTGGGTTGGTCATGAACGAGCGGGACAGCTTCTCGATCTCGTCGGAGATGGTCGCGGAGACGAAGATCGTCTGGTGGTCCGTCTTGACGTTGCTGAGGATCTTCTTGATGTCGTCGCGGAACCCGATGTCGAGCATCCGGTCCACCTCGTCAAGGATCACCTGCTTGACGTTGCGGAAGTGGATGTTGTTGTGCTCGTACATGTCCATCAGGCGACCGGGGGTCGCCACGATGATCTCGGGGTTCTGCTCGAGCTTCTTCTTCTGGACCGGGATCGGCTGCCCGCCGTAGACGGCGCAGGCCTTGATGGGCGTGGCGCGCCCGATCTCCTCGATCTCGCGCGTGATCTGGATCGCCAGCTCGCGGGTCGGGGCGAGGATGACCGTCTGGAACGCGACGCCGCGCTCGGCGAGGCACAGCGCGGGGATCGAGAACGCGGCGGTCTTGCCGGTGCCCGTCTTCGCCTGACCGATGATGTCCCTGCCCGTCAGGGCCACCGGGATGAGCCGGTCCTGGATGTGCGTGGGACGGTTGAACCCGCAGGCGTGGATGCCCTTGAGCACCGAACCGCGGATCTCCATCTGGTCGTAGGTGTGGTCCGCGAAGACGTCGGGGTCGTACTCGGCGTCGGCGTCGAACACGACGGGCTCGTCGCTCAGGCGCGAGCGGGACCGCTCGCTGCGCGACTTGGGCTGCTCGCTCGGTTCACGCTCGGCGCGTTCTGCACGGGGCGCTCGCTCTTCACGAGGCGCGCGTTCTTCGCGGGGAGCGCGCTCCTCGCCGCCCCCCTCTTCACCGCCGCGACGACCACGCCCGCCGCGCCGGCGGCGGCGCGATCGCTTGGGCTGATCCTCGTCGTCCTCGCCGACCGGCTCGGGGTGTTCGTCACGCTCGCGGGCGGGACGCTCGTCCGACGCGGCCTCTTCGGGCTCGGCGGATTCGGTCGCCTGTTCGTTCTGCTCGGGGCTGTCGTTGCGCTTGCGACCACGCCCGCCGCGACGACGCCGGCGGCGCGGCTTGTCCTCGCCGTCGTCGTCAGACGTCGCGCGATCGGAAGACGCGTCGTCGGAGGGCGCGGCCTTGTACGGGACGGCTTCCGGCGGGGCTTCGTAGGAATCGACCTCGCGGCTCTCGATGGGAGCGTTCTCGGGCGCGTGCGTTTCGCTCTCGGGCGCGTGGGTGCGCGTCGGGCGTTTGCGCGAGCGCGGCGCGGGCTTGGCTTCGCGTTCCTCGACCGGCTTGGGCGCGCTGGTGGCGGCGGGGTCGATCTCGGTCTTGGGCATCACCTTCGGCTTGCGACGGGAGCGACGCTCGCGCTTCGGGGCGCTCTCGCTCGACGCGTCGGGGGCGGGCTCGGCCTTGGGCTTGCTGGCGCGGGGCTTCTTGGCGGGCGCCGCCTCGGGGGCGGGCGCCGCGGCCTGGACCGCGCTGCGGTCGCTGCGCGTGCGCTTCTTGGGTTTGATCATCCCGTGCTCGGACGGGCCGGTCGGATTCTGGGGCATAGGCACTGAAGCGGCTGGGCCTCGAAAGCGCTCCCTCGCGGATGACTCGCTCAGACCGTCAGGACAAACGCCCGGCGGGCTGAGCCAACCATCAGCTCGGCAGCGCCCCCGCGGGGGCCGACTGTCTCCAAAGGTGTTGGCGCCCCGAATAGCCGCGGCGCAGACGCTCGCCGGACGTCCCGGCTCGCGTCATCATCTTAGCGCGTCCCGTCTTCCGATACAACATGGCGGGGCAGACCCCCCTCAGGAGGCGCAAAGTTTGCTTCATACCAGCCACATCAACGTCGATCTCAGCGCCGTCGAGGAAAACGTCCGCGTCCTGCGCGAGGCCCTCTCCCGACCCGACGGGGAAGACGCCCGCCTCTGCGCGGTCATCAAGGCCGACGCCTACGGGCTCGGCAGCGTCCGCATCGCCCACCGCCTCGAGAAGAAGGTGGACATGTTCGCCGTCTACACCCTCACCGAGGCCATCGAGCTGCTCACCGCCTCGGTGCGCACGCCCATCCTCGTGATGAGCCCGGTGTACTCCATCGCCGACTCCGACACGCTCTACCGGGCCGTCTCCCACGGGCGCCTGCACTTCTCGGTCCACGCGCTCGAGCAGGCCCACGCGCTCGCCAAGCAGGCCGACCGCTTCGGCGTGGAGATCCCCGTCCACCTCGACGTCAACACCGGGATCAACCGCGGCGCGGCCGCCCCGCCCGAGGCCGCGGAGATCCTCGAGTTCACCCGCGGGCACCGGCGCCTGATCGTCGCGGGGGTCTCGTCGCACTTCGCCGACGCGAGCCGCGACGACGCGCTGACGCGCAAGCAGTCGGCGCGCTTCCGCGACTGGCTGGGCGAGATGGGCGACCGCGTCCCGCCCAAGGCGATCCTCCACGAGGCCAACACCTTCGCGCTCTTCCGCTCCTCCACCACCCACCTGCACATGACGCGCATCGGCTACGCGCTCGCCGGGTACGCGTGCGAGGAGTTCGCCGACCCCGAGAACTTCCAGCACCGCGCGCTCGCCGAGCGCCTTGTCCCCGCGGTCCGCTGGATCAGCACCATCGCGCACACCCAGTGGATCGACGCGGGCGAACGCGTCGGCTACGGCGGCGACTGGACCGCCCCGCGCCGCACCCGCCTCGCGCTCGTCCCGGTGGGCTACGCCGACGGCTACCCCTTCGCCCTCTCGGGCAAGGGGCGCGTGCGCGTGCAGACGAGCGAGCACGGGCTCGTCGAAGCGCCCGTCGTCGGGCGCGTGAGCATGGACCAGATCACCGTCGACGTCACCGACCTCCCCGCCAGCGCCGCCTGCGTCGGGAGCGAGGTCGAGCTCATCGCCTCGGATCGCGACGCCCCCAACCACCTCCCGGCGCTCGCGAAACTCGCGGGGACGATCTCCCACGAGATCCTCTGCGGCCTCGGCAAGCGCGTCCCGCGCCGCTACCTCAGCCAGCGCGAGCCCGCCCGGCCCGTCATCGTCGCGCGCCCCGGAACGCCCACGGCCCATGCCTGAACGCACCGGGCACGCCGCGACCCGACCCGCCGCGCGCGCCTGGGGCTGGATCGGCCTGCTCGCCGCCCCCGTCGCGGGGCTGATCGTCTACGCCCTGCTCGACCCCGGCGAGACCCTCAGCGAGCCCGCCCGGCGCGTCGCCGCGATCGCCGTGACCATGACCGTGCTCTGGCTCAGCGAGGCGCTCCCGCTCGCCGTCACCGCGCTGCTCCCGCTCGCGCTCTTTGAGCCGCTGGGCGTCACGCCCATGCGCGACGCCGCCGCCCCCTACGCCGACCCGATCATCTTCCTCTTCATGGGCGGGTTCATGATCGCGCTCACCATGGAACGCTGGGGCCTGCACCGGCGCCTCGCGCTCACCCTCCTTCGCCTCGCCGGGACCCGCCTGAGCGTCATGGTCGGCGCGTTTATGCTCGCGGCCGCCGCGCTGAGCATGTGGGTCTCCAACACCGCGACGGCCGTGATGATGCTCCCGCTAGGCCTCTCGGTCATCGCGCTGCTCCCCGACGACTCCCCCGCCGCCGACCGCTTCGCCCCCTGCCTCCTCCTGGCGATCGCCTACGCGTGCAGCATCGGCGGGCTCGCGACGCTCATCGGGACGCCGCCCAACGTCGTCCTCGCGGGCTTCGTGAGCGACACCTACGGGTTCGAGATCGGCTTCGGGCAGTGGATGCTCCTCGGGCTCCCGCTCGCCGCCGTCTTCCTCGCCATCGCCTGGCTCCTCCTCACCCGCGTGCTCTTCCCGCTGGGCACGAGCGAACTCCCCGGCGGGCCCGGGGCCATCCGCGCCCAGCTGCGCACCCTCGGCGGCATCACCCGCGGCGAGACCCTCACGCTCGTCGTCTTCGCGTGCACCGCGCTGCTCTGGATGCTGCGCGAACCCCTCGCCGCCGCGATCCCCGCGGCTCGAGGGCCTGAGCGACGCCCAGATCGCCATCGCCGCCGGCGTCCTGCTCTTTGCCATCCCTGTAAAGCCCCGCGCGGGCGTCTTCCTCCTCGACTGGAAAACCGCCTCGCGCCTCCCGTGGGACGTGCTGCTGCTCTTCGGCGGCGGGCTCAGCCTCGCGGCGGCCGTGCGCGTGACGGGGCTCGACGCGTGGATCGCCCACAGCGTCAGCGGGCTCGCCGGCGCGCCCGACTGGGTCGTCGCGCTGGGCGTCGCGACGCTGGTCGTCTTCCTCACCGAGCTCACGAGCAACACCGCGACCGCGACCGTCTTCCTCCCCCTGCTCGCGGGCGCCGCCGAGGGGCTCGGGGTGGACCCGCTGGTGCTGCTGGTCCCGGCGGCCGTCGCGTCCAGCTGCGCGTTCATGCTGCCCGTTGCCACGCCCCCCAACGCGATCGTCTTCGGCTCGGGGCGCCTCAGGGTCGGTCAGATGGCCCGCGCGGGCATCGCGCTGAACCTCGTGTCGATCGTCCTCGCCACGATCGCCGGCGCGTGGCTCGCGCCGCTCATCTTGGGACGCCTCGGGTGAGCGCCGATCGCGCCGTCGCCCGCGCCGTCGAGGAGTGGTTCGCGACCAGCGCGCGCCCCCTCCCGTGGCGCACCGACCCGCGCGACCCGTGGCGCTCGTTCGTCTCCGAGGCGATGCTCCAGCAGACGCAGGTCGCCCGCGTGCTCGAGAAGTTCGAGCCCTTCCTACAGCAGTTTCCCACCCCCGCGGCGCTCGCCGACGCCGACGAGGACAGCGTGCTCGCCGCGTGGCAGGGGCTGGGGTACTACCGGCGCGCCCGCAATCTCCAGAGCGCGGCCCGGGCGATCGTCAATGACCACGCCGGGCGCGTCCCAGAGGACCCCGCCGCGCTGCGCGCGCTCGCGGGCGTCGGGCGCTACACCGCCGGCGCGATCGCCAGCATCGTATTCGGGCAGCCCGAGCCCATCGTTGACGGCAACGTCGTGCGGGTGCTGGTCCGGCTCGGCGGCAAAGAGATGCGGGCCGGCGACCGCGCGACCGAGGCGTGGGCGTGGGAGCGGGCCGCGGAACTCGCGGAAGCCTGCGACGACCCGGCCCTCCTCAACGAGGGGCTGATGGAGCTGGGCGCCACGGTCTGCACGCCGCGCGCGCCCCGCTGCGGCGACTGCCCGGTGCGCGGGGCCTGCTCGGCCGCGGCCGGCGGCGACCCGGAGGCCTACCCCCTGCCCAAGACCCCGGCGAAGAAATCCGACGTCCACCACGCGGTGGTCGTGGTCCGCGACGCGGCCGGCCGCGTGCTGCTGGAAAAACGCCCCGAGAAGGGGCTGTGGGCGGGGATGTGGCAGCCCGTGGGGGTCGAGAGCCCCGTCTCGGCGCCCGGGGCGGGGGATCTGGCCCGGGAGCTTGGGGCCGAGGGGGCCGAGCGCATGGCGGGGCTGGTCCACGAGACGAGCCACCGGACGGTGCGTCTGAGCGTGTGGTGGGCGACGACGGCCGAGGCGCCCGGGGGCGGCCGCTGGGTGCGCCCGGCGGATCTGGCGGGGTACGCCCTGCCGAACCCGCACCGGCGCGCGCTGCGGGCGGCGCTGGGGCTGGGCCCGGGGTAGAGCGGTTCTCACGTTTTTTGTCGCATGATCGACGGCTTGCGTTACACTGTTCGGCCTTCTCGTGCGCGGTGGTCGCGTGCGGGAAGGCGACACCAAGCCGCCCCGCAGGGGCCCGGCGTTCCCGGCCGGCTCGCGCCACGCGCGACAGGGACACTCGGACGCACCGGCGCGCGACGCCGCGTCCGAGGGAAGGATTCACCGCAACATGGTTGATGAACAGCTGATCGCTTCGCTCGGCATCGCCGACGAAGACGCCGTCGCTCTCCTTCAGGACGCCTACGGCGCCGAGGTCGCCGACGGCAACATGGACTCGCTCTTCCAGGAGCAGATCGCGGACCTCGAGAAGGGCTCGATCCTCGACGGCAAGGTCATCGGGACCGCCGGCGACGACTTCGTGATCGACGTCGGCCTCAAGAGCGAGGGCATGGTCCCGAAGACCGAGTTCGACGATCCCAGCGCCGTCAAGCCCGGCGACATCTACAAGGTCCTCCTCGACGCGATCGAGGGCGACGACGGCGTCATCAAGCTGTCGAAGCGCAAGGCCGACCGCATCATCAACTGGCAGCGCCTGCTCGAGACCACCAAGGTCGGCGACGTTGTCGAGGGCATGGTCACCCGCAAGATCAAGGGCGGCCTGCTCGTGGACATCGGCGTCCCGGCGTTCCTGCCCGCGTCGCAGGTCGACGTGCGCCGCCCCGGCGACGTCAGCGACTTCCTGGGTCGCACGGTCCGCGCCGAGATCCTCAAGATCGACGAGGAGCGGCGCAACATCGTCGTGTCCCGTCGTTCGCTCATCGAGGTCGAGCGCGACCAGGCCAAGAAGAAGCTGCTCGAGAACGTCCACGAGGGCGACACCGTCAAGGGGCGCGTCAAGAACCTCGCCGACTTCGGCGCGTTCATCGACCTGGGCGGCATCGACGGCCTGCTGCATATCACGGATATGTCGTGGGGCCGCGTGAACCACCCCTCCGAGCTCCTGCGCATCGATCAAGAGGTCGAGGTCAAGATCCTCAACATCGACCACGAGAAAGAGAAGATCGCGCTGGGCCTCAAGCAGCTCGAAGCCAGCCCGTGGGAAGAGATCGAGCAGCGCTACCCGGTGAACTCCCGCATCAAGGGCGCGGTGGTCAACATCGTGTCCTACGGCGCGTTCGTGAAGCTCGAAGAGGGCATCGAGGGCCTCGTCCACATCTCCGAGATGAGCTGGACCCGGCGCATCAACCACCCCTCCGAGATGGTCGAGCCCGGCCAGGAGGTCGAGGTTGTTGTTCTCGAGATCGACAAGAACAAGCAGGAGATCAGCCTCGGCATGAAGCAGGTCGAGGTCAACCCGTGGGAGCTCGTCAGCGAGAAGTACCCCGCGGGCACCATGATCGAGGGCGAAGTCCGCAACCTCGCCAACTACGGCGCGTTTGTCGAGATCGAGCCCGGCATCGACGGCCTGCTGCACGTCTCCGATCTCTCGTGGACCAAGAAGGTCGCGCACCCCAACGAGCTCCTCAACAAGGGCGACAACGTCAAGTGCGTCATCCTTGAAGTGGACCAGGAGAAGCAGCGCATCAGCCTGGGCCTCAAGCAGCTCGACGAGGACCCCTGGCACGAGGCCATCCCCTCGGCCTACAAGCCGGGCATGGTTGTCCGCGGCAAGGTGACGAAGATCACCAACTTCGGCGTGTTCGTCGAGCTCGAGGACGACCTCGAGGGCCTGCTCCACATCTCCGAGCTCGCCGACCACAAGGTCGAGAGCCCGCAGGAAGTGGTCGAGCCGGGCCAGGAGATCGACGTCAAGATCCTCCGCGTCGACATCGACGACCGGAAGATCGGCCTCTCCCGCAAGCGCGCCCAGTGGGGCGACGCCGGCGGCGGCGGGGACGACACCGATTACTCCGGCGGCGGCTACGACGGCCCCCAGGCCCCCGCTCGCGGCGGCATGGACGAGCACGGCTCCATGGGCACGGACAAGATCGAGTTCTGATCCCCCGGACCTTCAGACCCGTCTGAAACACAACCGCCCGCGGAGACGTATCGTCTCAGCGGGCGGTTTTTTGTTCGGAGTCACGCGGCGAGGCCGCCGGGATCAGCACATGATGGCGAAGCACAACGCGGACAAGATGGCGATGCGCATCCGGTTCTGGGTCAGCTTGAGGAACTCGTTGTTGGCGCTGTTGATGATCGCGGTCATATCGGACACTTCCGTGTTCTTTGGTTTGTCTCCACAGAGGAAGCAACGCCAGGGCCGTCCGGTGGCGCCATCCGGTGCACCCGCCCTCAGACGCTCCTATCAGGGTTCGAGCCGGGTTCTCGGACGCACGGCCTCCCGCGGGTCCCGCCGGATGTGGTCCCCACGCCACACCGTGTGCTGCGCGGTCGCGACGCTGCTGCTCGCCCCCGCGGCCGCGGCCGCCGCCACTCCGCAGGACGCGATGGTCGCCTATCGGACCGCCCGGGCCGCCGTGGACGCTCTCGAGGCCGCGGTGGGACCGGAGATCGACGCCCCCGGGGCCGCCGTGACGATCCGCGTGGGCGGGCACGTGGCGGGGTACGCGTCGGTGTACGCGCCGGGCGGTGGCGCCTTCGACGCGGCGCTGCGGGCGGCGCTGGGCGATTTCCTCCAGACCGAGCTGGCGCCGCGGGACGCGACGCGGCGCGGGCGGCTGGCGGAGCTGTCGCGGGCGGGCGCTGGTGCACGTAGAACTCGCTCAGGAGCTTGTTCCGGTAACGGGGGCGACGTTCGCCGAGGCGGCGCTGGCGTTCTCGCCGGGGCTCGACGGGGCAGCCGCGCGGCACGGGAACGAGACCGAGTGCGTGTTTCCGGAGCGGCTGCTGTCGTCGGGGACGAGCGCGTCGCGGGCGCTGGCGGCGGCGTGCGCGGCGCTGGGGCTGGGCGGTCAGCCGCTCGAAGAAGCACGGGAGCTCTCGGGCGTGCGCGTGTTCCGGTTCCGTGCGCTGAGCGTGGGGCAGATCGAAGCGGGCGGGCCGCCGGTCTTCCTGCACCGCGGCGGGCGCGTGCGCGCGCTGACGAGCGTGGTGGGCTCGCGCCTCGAGTCGTTCGGCTCGGGGCTCGCGGGCGTCCTTAGCGATCGCGTGTGGGCGCACGACGGCGCGACGCGTTTGCTCGGGACGTACGACGCGATCGACGACGAGCACGACCCGCTGATCGCCTCGGCGCACGAGCACGCGATGGCGGCGCTCGCGCTGGGGCGCTGGGGCCGCGTGACGGGCGACGAGCGCGCGCTGTCGGTCGGCGCGACGCTGCTTGGGTCGCTCAACGAACAGGACCTCGACGTGCGCACGGGCGCGCTTGCGCTGCTGGCGCTCGACGCGCTCGGGCATGAGAACGACGCGCTGCGCGATCGCTGCGTGCGCGCGCTCGCGGCCGCGGGCGAGGAGGCGTCGTTGAGCGACCGAGGGCTCGCCGCGGCTGCGCTGGCGCGCACGGACCCGGCGACGGCGCTCTCGCTGGCGCAGGGCGTGCTGGCGGAGGGCGGGCGGGGCGGCGCGGTGGGCGCGGCGCCGTGGATCGTCTGGGCGGTTCGCGATCTCGCGGGAGACGGAGACGTCCCCGGCGCGCCGGCGCTGCGCGAGGGGCGCGAGCTGATCTGGCAGCACCAGATCACGCGCGCCGACGCGGGGGCGGACGAGGCAGACCTCGTGGGCGGGATTGTCTTTAGCGCGTCGGACCAGCCGCTGCCCACGGCGCAGTCGGCGCGGGCGGCGGCGATGGCCGCGGCGATGCTCGGGGCGCCGGGTCTCACCCCCGCGAGCGAACGCCCCGGCGAGCTGGCGCGGCTGCTCCCGACGCTGCGGTTCCTGCGTCAGCTGTCGGTCGAGGAGGGCGAGGCGCGTTTGTACCCGAACCCCGAGCGGGCGACGGGCGGGGTGCGATTAGCGCTGTGGGATCACCGCCAGCCCGTCGAGGCGACGGCTCTGACGCTGATCGCGGTCGCGGACACCCTCGAAGCGGCCCGATAGTGGGAACCGCGGGCGGCGCCCGCCGTATCCTTTGACGACATCCTTCCAGCTCGGGAGACACCCATGCGATCCGTGCCGCTGCTGCTACTGATGGTCCTTTCGGTTCTTCTTACCGGGCAGTCCCGCCTGCGCGACGACCCGCGGACGGTGGCGATCGCCCGGATGCTCCAGCCGGTGACGGCGGAGCTGAAGGACGCGCGGCTTGAAGACGCGATCACGTACATCGAGCAGGTCTCCGGCGTGACGATCGAGGCGCAGTGGCGCGACGAGGACGCGTCGGGCGTCGGGCTCGACCGCGACGCGATCGTGACGCTGAGCGCGCAGGGGATGGACCGGCTCGCGCTGCTCGAGCGTCTGCTCGACGCGGGCGACGACGAGTTCGACCCAGCGACGTGGCAGGCGAGCGAAGCGGGCACGATCCTGGCGGCGCCGAGGAGCGCGCTCAACCGGCGCGCCTACGTGAAGATCTACGACGTGCAGGACCTGCTGCTGGTGGTCCCGCACTTCACCGACACTCCCGACCTCGAGCTGGGCAGCATCGTGCAGGGGCAGGGCGGTTCGGAGCAGGACAGCGACATCGAGATCCCCGCGGGCGCGAGCGAGCAGGAACTGCTCGAGCGTCTTGTCGAGATCATCCAGACGAGCGTGGAGTTCGATCAGTGGCGGGACAACGGTGGCGACGGCGCGAGCATCACCCCCTACCGCGACGGCGCGCTGCTGGTGCGGGCGCCGGGGTACATCCACCGCCAGATCGGCGGGGTGGAGTACTGGCCGACGGCGGCGGAGGTGAGGCGGGCGGGGATATAACTAGGTGCAACACACGGGATGAAGCAGATGCGAGCGGCGGATGTGATGCGTAAAAATAGGCAACTAGTTTCTTCCTGCTGGTGCTGAGCACGGTGGTCTACTATCGCTATGTCATCGTTTGCCTGAGCACTCTGCGCCGGTAGAGTAGTTTCCTATCAAGGTGGAGAACTCGCATGGGCACAATTCGAGCTATCGGGCTAGTACGATTCTGGCTCACGATCACGTGCATCTTGGCAGCAGCGTCCAGTGCTCAAGGTGGCGGGTGTGAACCGGACTTGTTCGGGAGCATTGGCGGCGAGCGCGTTCGGGATATCGTGATTCAAGGAAGCGTCGCCTACATCGCTAATGAGTCTGGCACGCTGCTACTCGTCGATGTTTCCGACCCGTCCGCACCCTTTCTCCTCGGGGAGTACCCCACGGCCGACCGCGTATTGAGCGTCGCGGTTGCAGGTACTCACGCGTACATCCTGGTCGAAGGCGTCGGCCTTCAGATCATTGATGTGTCGGAGCCAACGACACCGATGTATCGAGGTGGTTACGAATCCTCTGAGTTGCACGGGTGGTTATTCGTCGTAGACAACACAGCGTATTTTTATGACGACGACCTGCGCGGCATAGCGATTGTCGATGTCGCTAGCCCGGGCGCTTTGACGGTCCTCGGCGTACACCCTACTGGACGCGGCGTTACTCACGCCGTTGTCTCTGACGGGACCGCATTCATCCTCCAGGGCAATGATCTGGAGATCGTTGATGTTTCCGTCCCGGCATCGCCAAGCGTTCTCGGCGAACTAGAAGACGTGGCAAGAAACCCGAGGGCGATCGCGATTGATTCTTCGCTCGCATACGTCTCTGATCTCATTGACGGCATTGCGGTGGTAGATATCTCGAATGTCACGGCGCCGGCTCTTCTTGGACGCTCTCAAGAGCCTTCAAGTTCTTGGGATGTGGTTTCGCAAGGCAACTATGCCTTTGTCGGTGGCGGTAACGCCGGCCGGCTTTATGTGCACGACATCAGCGACCCCGAGCACCCAGTCATCGCTGGAGGGGCTCAAACCACAGGCTCAGCGATCGCGCTTGCCATCGAAGGTTCAACGATCTACATCGCCGACTACTTCGGCGGGCTGCAGATTATGGATATATCCCAGCCGTTGACCCCTACCAGCGTGGGCGCCTTTAACCGCACCGACTACGTCTCCGACGTAGTCAGCGACGGGTCTGTTGCGTACCTCTCTGACTCCGGCGGAGGGTTGCGCGTCGTGGATGTCAACGACCCGACGCGCCCTGTCCTGATGGGCAGCGCCTTTCTTTCCGGCCAGGGCGAAGCGCTCGCGGTATCGAGCCAGACCGCGTATGTGTGGGTGAAACCGATATCTGGCCCTGCCTCTCTTCAGCTCATTGATGTCTCTGAACCCGGGCAACCGATCCCGCTCGGCTCAGCGACGAGTTCCACGACCCCCTTGGCAGTAGGCGCCGACGGCGACGTCGCCTGTATCGCCGGGCTTAACGGCTTCGAGGTATTTGATGTCTCAGAGCCAATGAACCCGGAGCGCGGTTTCACAGAGTACGGGACCAACAATACGTTTTACAACGTTGATGTGATTGGCAATATCGCCTACCGATGCGGGCGAATCGAAGGCTTTGAAACCTTGGATGTTTCGAACCCTGCAGAGCCGGTCTTGCTCTACAGATCGAGTGACAACAGCGATATTAACAGCGCGCGAGCTTCTGCTTGCAACGGGGCAACGGCGTATGTCGTCGCCTATCGCACGACGCGTGCCCACCTCTTTACGCTCGATGTTACGGATCCTGTGAACGTGAAGGTGCTTCACGAATCTGAGGAATTGTTCGCCAGCGGCATAACGGATATCAAATCTACTGGCGATCGATTATATATTCTTTACCATGGCGGAGGACAAACTCAGAATTCCGGCGCCGCGATCTATGACATTACTGAAACTCAACATCCAAGATTTATCGAGTTCGTACACACGTTCAACGGCGAGTCGAACCAAACGCTCAACCTCGATGTCATTGATCAGACGGCGTATTTCGCAAGCGGCCACGATGGGCTTGAGATCGTTGATCTCGCCTCCTGCTTCGCGCTTGCGGACTTCGACTCCGACGGGCGCGTAGGCTCGCGCGACCTCGCGGTCGTGTTGGCGTCGTGGGGGCCGAACCTCGGCGCGAACGCCGACCTGAACGGTGACGGCGTTGTCGACCTCGACGATCTCGCCATCCTGTTGAGCGAGTGGAACGACTGAGCCCTACGAGATTACCGGCAGCGACACGCCGCGCCGGAGGTCTTCCTTGGGCTGCGCGATGAGGTCGTAGCCGTCGCTGCTGACGACGGTGCAGCGCACGAGCTCGCCGGGGCTGAGAGCTTTCTTCGAGCGGACGGCGGTGACGGAGTCGATGCCGGGCGCCTGGAAGTAGGCGCGCCCGGTGGCTTCGTACGCGCCGTCCTCGTCGGCTTCGCCCGCGGCCTCGTCGATGAGGACGTCGAAGATCGCGCCGGTGTTCTCGGGGTCGCTCGGGTCGAACTGGGACGCGACGAACTCGGCCTGCTCGAAGGCGATCGACTGCTGGAGCATCATGATCTCGTGCTCGCGCCGGGCCTTGGTCTCGTCGTCGACGCGGAGGCTGGCGTCCTGCTCCATGCGCCCGGCGGGGGTGCCGGGCTCGGGGGAGTACTGGAAGACGCCGAGCATGTCGAAGCCGATTTCCTCGATGAAGCCGAGGAGTTGTTCGTGGTCGGCTTCGGTCTCGCCGGGGAAGCCGGTGATGAACGTGGTGCGGATCGCCATGCCGGGGATGCGCTCGCGGAGCTTGTGGAGGAGTTCGGTTTGCTGCTCGCAGGTGACGTTGCGGCGCATCGCGGTGAGCATGCTGTTGGAGGCGTGCTGGAGGGGGATGTCGATGTAGGGGACGACGTGGTCGAGCGAGGCGATGGCGTCGATCATCTCGTCGGAGAAGGTCGTGGGGTAGGCGTACATGAGGCGGGCCCAGCCGGCGCCGGCCTCGCGGGCGATGGTGTCGTTGACGTCGCGCAGGAGCTTGGGGAGGCCTTCGCCGGAGGCGATGCCGTGCCCGACGTCGTCGCCGTAGCTGGTGGTGTCCTGCCCGATCATGTTGAGTTCGAAGACGCCGTCGGCGATGAGCTCGCGGGCTTCGCTGACGATGCGGTCGAGGGGCTTGGAGCGCATTTTGCCGCGGATGGAGGGGATGGTGCAGAACGCGCAGTTCTGGTTGCAGCCCTCGGAGACGCGGAGGTAGGCGTAGTGGCGGGGCGTGATGCGCAAGCGCGCGTCGTCGCGTTCGAAGTAGCCGATGCCCTTGCCGTCCTTGCCGTTGACGGTGAGCCCGACGGTGTCGTGCCCGCGGTCCTTTGCGGCGCTGAGGGCGCTGGCGGTGATCCAGTAGGGCGCGGTCGCGTTGTCGGAGTCGGCGACGCCGGCGCGCCCGGGGCGCTCGCCGGTGACGGCGTTCACAATGCGGTCGCGGTCGAAGACGCCGACCATGGCGTCGACGCCGGGCGCCCAGTCGAGGATCTTCGCGCGGTGGCGCTGCACGAGGCAGCCCGCGACGACGACGCGCTTGACCTCGCCGGCGTTCTTCTTCGCGAGCGCTTCTTCGATGACCTGGAGGGACTCCTTCTTGGAGTCTTCGAGGAAGCCGCAGGTGTTGATGACGATGGCGTCGGCGGCGCCGGCGTCGGCGGAGACGACCGACAGCCCGCTCTCGGCGAGGAGCCCGAGCATCTTCTCCGAGTCCACGGTGTTCTTGGGACAGCCGAGGGAGATCAGGGAGACGCTCTGGACGTCAGCGGGGTTGGTGGTCGTCGTGGTCATGGGGACCGACGAGTGTACCCCATGTGTCAAGCCCGGCCGGTGTAGAGGCTGTTTTCTTCGATATAGCCCAGCACCGGGGGCGTGAGGAGGGATCGGAGCTCGCCCCCCCGCTCCCCGGCGCCCAGCAGCTCTCGCGCGCGGGTGGAGCTGGCGTCGATGGGCGGGAGCTCGATGAACCGGGGGCGCCAGGCGGCCAGCTGGTCGTCGGACCAGTGGTCGGCCATCTCGGCGAGGAGGGTGTCGGGGTCGTCGAGGGGCGGGCGGAGCATGACGGCGGGCACGGCGAGGGTCAGGATCGCCTCGTGCTCGCGCCAGCGGTGGAACTGGCGGGCCTGGTCGGCTCCGATGAGGAAGCGGAGCGCGGCGGCGGGGCGCAGGTCGCGGATCGCGCGGAGGGTGTCCACGGTGTAGCTGGCGCCGGCGCGGTCGAGCTCGAGCGTGGCGATCGCGGCGCGGGAAACGCCCGCGAGCCCGGCGCGGAGCATGCCGAGACGGTGGGCGTCTGAGGCGACGGGGCCGGCTTTGAGCGGGGCGGCGGCGGCGGGGATGTAGACGAGGAGCTCGCAGCCGAGGGTCGCGCGGGCGAGGGGCGGGAGTTCGAGGTGGGCGCGGTGCGGCGGGTCGAAAGCGCCGCCGTAAAGGAGGACGCTCGTGCAGTCGCGCGGGATGGGCAGGGTTTCGACGGGGACCGTCATGCGGGCGACGATAGCCCGCGGGCGGCTGGTTAGTCGAGGACGGTGGCGAAGTCGGAGTCGCCCGCGAGCATCAGGGCGCCGTCGGCGTTGTCGGTCGGCTGCCCGGGTTCGAGCCCGTGGGACTCGAGGGCGGAGTTGACCTCTTCGTCGTGGAGCATCGACTCGAGGATGTTGCCGGCGGCGTCGGTGATGGTGTAGCGGGGGCCCTCGGGGGTCGCGACGACGTGGAGGGCGTGATCGACGGCCTCGAAGCGTCCGAGGGAGGCGGGCTCGCTCTCGGGGGTCGTCGCGGTGGCCGGGGCCGGGCCGGTGGGCAGGGCCGGGGCGGCGACGGAGGCGCCGGGGTCGATGGTCCTGGCGGCGACGAGGAAGAGGCCGACGCCCGCGAAGGCCACGCAGATGCGGCCGAGGGTGCGGGGCGAGGACCAGACTGAGGGCGCGGGTCGTGTCATACCGCACCTATCGGCCCGTGAGGAAGGGCTGGTGCAGGGGGATCAGAAAGAGTCGGTCAACCGGGGTTTACCGGGCGGTGGAGGTCGGTACAATCCTTCCCATCGCTCGAAACGGGCGGGTGTTCAGCGGGCCCCATCGTCTAGTCAGGTCCAGGACACCAGGTTTTCATCCTGGTAACCGGGGTTCAAATCCCCGTGGGGTCACTTTACCGGCGTCATTCGCCGGTTTTTTTCTGCGCCGAGCGAGCAGGTGCAAAGGCGTGAGGGCTCGGGTATCCTGATCGTTCGGTCCTTCGGGGCCGGTGTCGGGCGTATAGCTCAGCTGGCTAGAGCGCTGTGTTCACACCGCAGAGGTCGCTGGTTCGAGTCCAGCTACGCTCATATTTGGACGACCCTGCCTCAACGGGCCGGGCCGTCGATTCGGCCGACGCGCTGCTGTCGGCCCCGCGAGTCGAAAGGCTGATCGTCGGCGCCCGCTCGGGCCCGGCGGTGCTGTGTTCCGGCGAGCCGTCCTCGCTGAGGGGCGGGCGTCGGCTGGAGCCGATCGGGATGGACTACGACCGCACAACGACCGCGATGCTCGAGGGGCTCCACGACCCCGGCAACGAGCGCGTGTGGACCGACTTCGACGAACGCTACCGCCCGATCCTCATCGGCTTCGCCCGCTCGCTGGGGCTGGGCGACGCGGACGCGGCGGACCTGGCGCAGGACGCGATCACGCGTTTCGTCATCGAGTACCGCGAGGGCAAGTACGACCGGGACCGCGGGCGCCTGCGTTCGTGGCTCATCGGCATCGTGCGCTACCGCGTGCTGGAGATGCGGCGCAAGCAGGGCGTGCGCCGCGAGGCGCACGGCGTGACGCGCGCGCAGGAGCTCCCCAGCCAGCGGGAGATGACCGCGCTCTGGCAGCGCCAGCACGAGGCGGAGATCTACCGGCGCGCGGTCGAGCAGCTGAAGCAGTCATCGAAAACCGACGAGCACACGCGGCGCGCGTTCGAGCTGCTGATGGAGCGTCAGATGCCGCCCAAGCTCGTCGCCGAGGAACTCGGGATGAGCATCGAGGACGTCTACCGGGCCAAGAGCCGGGTGGCGCAGCGTCTGCGGGCGATCATCGAAGAGCTGCAGAGCATGTACTCCGAGGACGGGGACGATGTCGCCGCCTGAGACGTGCCTGACGCTCGAACGCGTGGAGGCGCTCGCCGCGGGCGACCCCCCCACCGCCGACGAGGACGGTCACCTTTCCACGTGTGACGCGTGTCGCGAAACGCTCGACGGCGTGCGCGCGGACAACGCGCTCTTCGCGAGCGCGCTTGGCGCGATCGATATGTCGCCGGTGCTCGATCGTTCCGACGATGCGCCGGCGGGGTACGAGTTCATCGAAGAGATCCACCGGGGCGCGCAGGGCGTGGTGTACCTCGCGGAGCAGATCGCCGCCAAGCGGCGCGTCGCGGTGAAGCTCACGCTGCGGGGCGCGTTCGCGAGCATGCGCCAGCGCGCCCGCTTTGACCGCGAGGTGGAGCTCGCCGCGTCGCTCAAGCACCCGAGCATCGTGACGGTGTACGAGAGCGGCGGGACGCCCAGCGGCGGTCGCTACATGGCGATGGAGTACGTCGAGGGGCTGCCGCTTGATCTGTGGTTCGAGTCGCGCCGGCGCGAGCCCCGGGTGGTGGCGCAGGTGATGGCGGACCTGGCCGACGCGCTCGACGCGGCGCACCGTCGCGGCGTGATCCACCGGGACCTCAAGCCGTCGAACGTGCTGGTGACGCCCGAGGGGACGCCGAAGGTGGTGGACTTCGGGATCGCCAAGGGCGTGCTGGGCGAGCAGGACGCGCAGACGCTCCAGGGGGAGTTCGTGGGGACGCTCGCGTACGCGGCGCCCGAGCAGGTCTCGGGCGAGCCGGACGCGGTGGACACGCGCGCGGACGTCTACGCGCTGGGCGCGCTGCTGTACGAGGGGCTCACGGGCGAGCGCCCGGTGAAGCTGAGCGGGTCGCTCGCGACGAGCGTGCGCGCGATCCAGCAGCAGGAACCGGTGATGCCGAGCGTGTCGGCGCCGGGCGTGAACGCGGACCTCGACGCGATCGCGCTGCGGGCTCTCGAGAAAGACCCGCGCGACCGGTACCAGAGCGCCCGCGAGCTGCGCGACGAGCTGCACCGGTACCTCAGCGGCGAAGCGGTGCACGCGCGATCGGACGACGTGTGGTACCGCGCGAAGAAGTGGGCGCGGAAGCGCCGGAAGCGGATCGCGGTGGCGGCGATCGTGCTCACGGTGCTCGGGGTCGCGACGGGGCTGCTGGTGGCGCGTCAGGCATCGGAGCAGCGCGCCCGATTCGAGGAAGGGCTCAAGGCGGGGCTCGAGCGCACGTTCGACCGGTCGCTGCGAGCGGTGGACACGGAAACGTCGAACGAGCCGATCACCTCGCTCAACGATTTCCTGAGCCTGCTCGCCGTCATCGTGACCGACGAGATCCCTGATTCACCGGAGCTCGAGGCGCGGATCCGTTCGAGCCTGGGCATCGCGATGACGCGTGAATCGCAGTTCGAGGAAGCCGAGAACAACCTGACGATCGCGCTCAACCGCTGGATCGAAGCCGAGGGCGATGGCTCGAGCGAGGTCGCGCGGGCGCGCCACAACCTCGCCCGCCTCTTCTGGAAGCGCGGCGACTACGCGTCCGCGGAGCCGCTCTACCGCGAGGCGCTCGTGACGCGCCGCGGGCTGGGCGTGCCCGGGGCGCTTGACGCGGCGCGCACCGCGCACCACCTCGCCTCGACGCTGCAGCGCCTCGGGCGGTTCGACGAGTCGGTCGCGATGTACGAGGAATCGCTCGCGGCGCGCCGGGAGCAGCTCGGGCCCGATCACCCCGACGTCGCCAACACGCTCAACGGGCTCGGCGAGTGCTACGGCGACCAGCGCCGGTTTGACGAGGCGCTCGCGCGGTACGAGGAATCGCAGCGGATCATCACCGCGGCGGTCGGCGCCGACGACTGGCGCACGGCCAGCGCCGCGGCGAACGTGGGACGCTGCCTGATCGAACTCGGGCGGGTCGAGGAGGCGGAGCGGCTTCTCGAGCGGGCGCGGGAGATCAACCTCGCGTGGTGGCCCGACGACGACCCGCGGGTGATCCGCGTCAGCCTCGCCCACGCGCGGACACGCAACGACGTCCGAGAGATGCAGCGCCTGGTGCGCAAGCTCGCCGAGCGCCTTGGCGGGTCGCACATCGAGGTCGCGGAGGCGCGTCTCGATCTCGCGGAGATGCACCTCGACCGCGGCGAGTGGGACGCGGCGCTCACGGCGGCGCGGGAGGCGTCGGGCGTGCTTGGCGCGGAGCTGATCGAGTGGCGCGCGGGGTACGCGCAGCTGTTGATCGCCGAGGCGCTTTCGGGGATGGGGCAGCGCGAGATCGCGACCGGGCCGCGCGAGCGGGCGCGGGAGGTGTTCTCACGCACGCTGCGCGCCGACGATCCGCTCAGGCTCCGCGCCGACGGCGCGCCGCGGTAAGACCCGCGAGCCCGAGGAGCGCCGCGCCGCTCGGCGCCGGGACGTCGAAGTACGACGCGCCGGTGAGCTGGATGGTGTACTCGCCGATCGCGCCCTGCCCGGACCACCCGAAGAGCTCGGGGGGGCCGCTGCTGCCGTCGGGGCCGGAGATCTCGCCCGGGTTCATGAAGCTGAAGATGGGCTCGGCGAGCGCGTTGAGCGGGACGTTGCCGGCGCCTGAGATCGCGAGGAAGTAGATGCCGTTGGAGGTGATCGCGGCGCCGGAGCCGTCGGTCGAGGTGTTAAAGAGCGCCGACTCGCCGTTGGCGCCGGCGAGGGTGTTGTCGTCGTTGCCCAGGATGCCGTTGCCGAACTCGTCGAAGATCCAGAGCTGTGTGTCGAAGGTGGGGTCCCCGCTGGCGTTGGGGCTGATGATGGCGCTGAAGCTCTCGAAGTCTTTGATGATGATGCGGTAGACGTCCTCGAAGTCGCCGACGCCGCGCGGCCCGGGCGGGCCTTCGAGCGATCCCTTGATCCCGGCGAGCGGGCCGCCGCCGGGCGAGATGGGCGACTGCGCGCCGCCTGGGAGGTCGCCGGCGTCGGACATCTCGGTCCACTCGGGGCCGGCGAGCGCAGCGGAGGCGAATGCGGCGCAGACGGCGATGGCGGTCGGTCGGAACATGCGTGTCTCTCTCTTCCTGGGTCGGTTCGGAACGGTCGGGCCTGGGGTCACATCGGGGCGCAGCCCCACGCGGCGAGCAGGATCGCGAGATCGCCCGCGTCGGTGATCCCGTCGGCGTTGAGATCGGTGCGGATGGAGCCGCCCCACCCGGCGAGGAGGATCGCGAGGTCGTCGGCGTCCACGCAGTCGTCGTGGTTGAAGTCCGCGGCCTCGGCCGGCGGCAGGAACGTGACGCCGGTGAGCTGGAGGGTGTAGCTGCCGGTCGCGCCCATGCCCTGCCAGCTGCCGAGGCGGCGGGAGCTGCCGAGCGCGCCGTCGGGGCCGGAGACCTCGCCGGGCGTTGCGAAGTCGAAGATGCGCTGGTTGATCGGGTTGCGGGGATGGTTGCCCGCGCCCGAGATCGCGATGAAGTACACGCCGGGGAATTCGACGAGCCTCCCCGGTGCCGTCGTCGGCTGCGTTGAAGAAGCCTGACTCGCCGTTCATGCCCGCGAGCGAGTTGTCGTCGTTGGCGATCACGCCGTCGCCGGCGCGGTTGAAGAGCCAGAGCTGGGTGTCGAAGGTCGGGGTCCCGTCGCCGTTGGGGCCGATGAACGCGCTGAAGTTTTTGGGGTCGTCGATGAAGACGCGGAAGACGTCCTCGAAGTCCGCCATGCCGGTCCCCCGGCGCGGGGCGGGAGAGCCGGACAACTCGCCCTTGATCCCCGCGAGCGGCCCGGTGCCCGTGGGCGTCTCGGCCTCGGGGAGCGAGGAGCCCGCGTCGCCCATCTCGGTCCACTCCGGGCCGGCGTGCGCGACAGGGACGGCGAGCGCGAGCGCAGCCACACCGGCCGCGAGACAGATCCGTCCATAGCACTTCATTGCGTGTATTCCTCCATCTGAAATGTACCCCCAACTCGGGGCTGTTTGAGCGGGAATCTGGCGGATTGCACGAGACGACACGTGCGATAACGCCCGTGAGCCCCCCGGGGGGCCAAATAAATAAGGACGCCCCCCGCGCTGCTCGGGAGGCGTCCTTGCATTTCCATTTCCACATCGAAATCACTCATTCGGAGCGGGATGACTCCTCCGGGCAGAGGTCGAGTTAGGGGCAGGGCCCCCACGCTGCGAGCAGGATCGCGAGGTCGGACGAGTCGACGATGCCGTTGCCGTCGAGGTCGGCCTGGTTCGGGCCCCGCTGGTCCCACGCCGCGAGCAGGATGGCGAGGTCGCGGGAGGTGACGGCGCCGTCGCCGTTGAGGTCGCTAGCGCACCCGTCGCTGACGCAGTCGTTGGGGCGGAAGCTGTCGGTGGTGGGCCAGGCGAGGGGGCTCGACGTGGGGTTGGCGTTCTCGACGTCGGTGGCCGCCGCCATGAGGTTGGTGTAGATGTCCCAGTCGTCATCGGCGACGGGGGTGTTGACGCCGTTGGAGCGCCCGTTGAAGACGACGCTGATGGTCACGCCGTCGGTGCGGCGGATGATGAAGGCCCACGTGCCGCGGAGGCTGCCGTTGTGGTACTTGGTCGAGCCCGAGCGCTGCCAGCCGGCGCCGTAGCCGGAGGTCTGGCTGTTCTCGTCGAACATGTAGTCGATGTCGTCGCTGTCGAGGAGCGTCGAGGTGGTGTTCGTGGTGAAGTTGGAGACGAAGCGGGCGAGTTCCTCGGCCGTCGCGACCCAGGCGCCGTGGGCGTCCATGTTGTCGATGTTGTAGCGGGCGTAGGGGTAGAGCTCGTAGGGGCGGTCGTCGCTCATGACCGAGGGGTAGAGGCGGTAGAGGGGGTCGGTGTAGTTGACCTCGCCGGGGTGCAGGTCCTGGGCGCGGGTGCCGCCCTGACGCATCTCGTCGGCGCCGATGGGGCAGAGCACGTGCTCGCGGACGAAGTCCTCGTAGCTCTGCCCGCTGGTGAGCTCGATCACGCGACCGAGGAGGGCGTACCCGAAGTTGCTGTACTCGTACGCGGTCCCGGGGGTGGTCTCGAGGGCCTGGCCCTTGGTGTTCTCGATGATGTCGTCGAGGTCGAGCGGGAGCGAGACGCCGAGCGAGTCGGCGATGTTGACGTCGTCGAGCATGGGGTCGAGGTCGCGGTCCCACCCGCCCTGGTGCTTCAGGAGCATGTCGATGGTGACGTTCGCGGGGACGTCGTCGTCTACGCGCCAGCCCGAGTCGTCGAAGCCGGGGATGTCTTCGAGCGCATCACCGAGCTCGAAAAGTCCCATTTCGACGGCCTTGAGGACCGCGACGGCGGTGAAGGGCTTGGAGACGCTGGCGACGCGGAAGCGGTGCGTGGGCAGGGTGTCCCACTGGGAGGGGTAGTCGTAGGTGAAGGCGCGGTTGTAGACGAGCCGCCCGTCCTTGGTGATGGCGAGCGCGCCGCGCTGGAACTGGCGCGACGTCATGAAGTCTTCCATCACGTCGTCGAAGTTCTCGAGCGACGGGCGCGGGGCGCCGGTCGCGGTGAAGACGGGGGCGGGGGTGTCCTCGAACCAGGCGGATCCGAACTCCGGGGCGCCGCTCGAGCCGTACTGCACGACCGAGGTGGGCGTGAAGTACCCCGACGCGTTATCGACGTCGTCCTGGTGCTGGGCTCCGGTGCGGTTGTGGTGTGCGTTCCACGCCTTGCCGCGCTCCCAGTTGTTCCCGTCGGTGCGAACGAAGATCGCGCCGAGCATGGGGTTGGCCGAGGTGCCGTAGGCGGTCATGCTCATCACGCGGAACCCGACGCGGGCGTTGTCTTCGACGTACTCCTGGTACTCGGACTCGGTGAGGTCCCATACCACGTCGTAGGACCAGCCCTCGTCGTTGCGCACGAACGCCGCGGCGTACCGCGTGTTGCCGCCCGAGCCCGTGCCCGAGAACGACACCGGGCGGAGGCCCAGGTTCGCGTAGGTGGTCATGTCGGACGCCATCTGCGCGCTCGTGCGCCGGTGGACCGCCGCCCAATCGGAGTCGGGCGTGTTGTCGTCGAGCCACGCGGCGATGTACTCCTCGTTGGGGTACTCGCCGGTCGCGTCCACGGACACGACGCGGTAACCGAGGGCGTCGAAGTCCTGCGCGAAGATCTGGTAGACGTCGCTCGTCATGTTGTGACGGGCGATCCAGTCGTCCTGGTTGTCGTCGATCCAGATCGCTGCGAACCGCTGGTTGGCGCCAGAGCCGTGAACGTTCACGGCGAAGGGGCGGTAGCCGGCGGGGAGGTCGTTGTTGGAGTACTGCTGGTACGCGGCGTCGGTCATGCCGTGCTGCATGATCCACGGGGCGGCCGAAGCAGCAGGGACCACGACGGCCGCGGCGAGCGAAGCGGCCGTGAAGGTGGCGAAACGGGTAAACATGGGAAAGAAACTCCTGGTGGCGGATGGGTGTTGTGTCGTGCTCGCGGGACCGTTTGGCCTCCGCAAGTGCATCTGCGCGACCGCGGGGCATCTCTCAGCAACCGCGTAAAATTTCCTGATCTCCCTCACGCCTAAAGACGGCTTTGCGCAACCCTTACCCGTGCCGCGCACGGCCCCCGAATTACCAAAGACCAAACAAATTGCAGCCATTCCCCGGTCGTGACGTACACTCGCTCGCACCCTGGCCCCCCACCGGAGCTCACCATGTTCCAGACACTCGCCGCTTGCGTGCTTCTCACTCCCGCGCTGGTTTCCGCAGAGCCGGCGCCCCCTCCCACGGTCGACGACCTCTCCTGGATGGTCGGACGCTGGGTCGGCGAGGGGCTTGGCGGCAAAATCGAGGAGGTCTTCCTCCCCCCGCTGGGCGGCGCGATGCCCTGCACCTTCCGCCTCACCAGCCCCGACGGGACCAAGGCCGGGTTCTACGAGTTCATCCTCGTTGAGAACACGGCGGAGGGCGTGCAGATGCTTCTGCACCACTTCTCGCCGAACATGAAGCGATGGGAGGACGAGCCCGTGGCGTTCGACCTCGTTGAGCTGGACGGTCAGTCGGTGCTCTTTGCCGAGCGCGACGACGAGGAAGAGCACACCCGCCTGCACTATGAACGCGAGGGCGACGCCCTCCGCGCGCGGCTGATCGAAGAGCGCGACGGCGAGGACGTCGTGACCGCGCGGTTCGCCTTTACGCTTGTAGACGACGCGGGGTGACGCTCAGGCGTCGTCGGCGTCCTTCTGGATCTCTTGCTTGAGCGGGAGGAGCGCCAGCAGGATGACGAGCGCCAAGCCCGCGGTGAGGACCGCGAGCGGGTACAGCGCTGCGCCCGACGCGGCGCCGATCGCGGCGCACGTCCAGATGCCCGCTGCTGTCGTGAGCCCGCGGACTTCGCCCTTAAATTGCATGATCGCGCCCGCGCCGAGGAACCCAACGCCCCCGACGATCCCGGCGAGCACCTTGGCGATCTCGGCGTGCTCGAACGCCTCCGCGAACTCGAGCCCTGTGATGATGAACACGCAGGAGCCCAGCGCGACCATCATGTTGGTGCGCAGCCCGGCGCCGCGGTTGCGCCCCTCGCGCTCCCAGCCGATGACGCCGCCCAGCGCCGCGGCGACCGCGAGGCGCACGAGCGTTTCCAGCCATCCGTCTGGCGCGGTGATCGTCGCGACGTCCACGTCAGACCCCCGCCGAGGAGCCGAGGCTGGTCGCGGCGAACGCGCGGGCCGCGGTCATCGCGTCGGGGAGCTTGTCGGGCTCGGTGCCGCCGCCCTGGGCCTTGTCGGGTTTGCCGCCGCCCTTCCCGCCGCACGCCTGGGCCGCCTCGCGCACCCAGTCGCCGGCCTTAAGACCGCTGGCGACGTGGGCGTCGGGCACCGATGCGACGATCGACACCTTTGATTCCGCGGGGTCGGCGCTGAGCAGCATGATGGCGGCGCCGGTGTGCTTGGCGCGGACCGCGTCCATCGCCGCGAGCAGCGCGCCGCGGTCGGAGCCGGCGGGGATCTCGGCGACGATCGCGTCGCCCGCCTCACTCTCGGCGATCGTGCGCGCGACCGCGACCGCGTCGTCGCGCGCGCCCGCCGCCGAGGCTTTCTGCGCCGTCTTCACGCGTTCGCTGAGTTCCTCGACGCTCGCGCGGGCCTTGAGCTTCAGGGCCAGCGGGATCGTCTCGCTTTCGATGCGCTCGCTGATCGCGCGCACGCGCGGCTCGAGCTCGCTGTCGTCCAGCTTCTTGATCGCGCCCAGCTCGTCGAGGATCGCGCCGCCCGCGTCGATCGCCGCCTTCGCCGCCCCGCGCGTCAGCGCCGACATGCGGCGCACGCCCTTGGCGACGGCTGTCTCCTCGATGATCGCGAACGCCTCGGCCTCGCGTGTGGATTTCAGGTGCGTCCCGCCGCAGAACTCGATGGAGTACTTGGGCCAGCGCTCGGCCTCCGGGTCCTTGAGGAGCAGGTGCACGGGCGGGCCGATCGCGACGACGCGCACCGGGTCGGGGTACGTCTCGCCGAAGACGGCGCGCAGGGCGTTGATCTTCTTGGCGTCCTCGAGCGGCGCGGGCTGGGTGTGGACGGGGAGGTCGTCTTTCAGCTGCGCCCGCAGGCGCTTTTCGATCTGCTTGAGCTGTTCGGGCGTTACCGACGAGCCGTGGGAGAAGTCGAAGCGCAGCTTGTCGGGCGCGACGAGCGAGCCCTTCTGATCGACCGTCTCGCCCAGCTCGGCGCGGAGCGCGTGGTTGAGCAGGTGCGTCGCGGTGTGGTTGGCCGCGACGTCGGTGCGGCGCGACACGTCGAGGCGCAGCTCGAGATCGTCGCCCACCGTGAACGCGCCCGCTTCGAGCACGCCCACGTGCAGGACGTAGCCCCCCACCGCGACCGTGTTCTCGACGCTGAACCGCGACGGGCTCCCGCCGCCGGCGGCGTGGATCTCGCCGGTGTCGCCGACCTGCCCGCCCATTTCCGCGTAAAAACAGGTCTTATCGCAGATCAACGCGACGCGGTCGCTGGGGGCGAGCCCGGTGGTGTCGTTGGTGAAACCGTCGCCCGTCCAGATCGCGCGGAGCGTCGCGGGGAGCATGGGGCTGTCGAACTTCGCGCTGTCGTCGGTCGGCGCGATGTTCTGGTGCTGCAGCTTCGCGACCGCCTCGGCGTCCATCTTGAGCGCCTTGGTCTCGCACGCCGCCCCCGTGCCGCCCCCCGAACGGCTGCGCTCGCGGGCCTCTTCCATCAGGCGGTGGAAGCCGTCCACGTCAACGGAAAGCCCGCGCTCCTCGGCCATGATCTGCGTGAGGTCGATGGGGAAGCCGTAGGTGTCGTGGAGCTTGAAGGCGTCCTCGGCCTGGATGGATCCGTCGGCGGCGGCTTGCGAGAAGTGCGCCGTGCCCTGCTCCAGCGTGCGCCCGAACGACTCTTCCTCGTCGCGGATCACATCGATCACGCGCTGCGGGTTCTTCTTCAGCTCGGGGAAGAAGCCGCCCATTTCCTCGACGACCGTTGGCACGATGTCCGCGAGGAAATCGCCCTGCGCGCCGAGCGTCTGGCGCCCGTAGCGCACGGCCCGGCGCAGGATGCGGCGCAGGACGTAGCCGCGTCCCTCGTTGCTCGGGTCGGCGCCGTCGGTGATCGCAAACGTCAGCGTGCGGATGTGGTCGGCGATGACGCGGTACGCGGTGTCCTCGGCTGAATCGAGCCGGTCCCCGTAAGGGTTCTTCGCGCCCGTGACCTGCTGGATCTTCGCAAAGAGCGGGGTGAAGAGGTCGGTCGCGTAGTTGGACTGCTTGCCCTGGAGCGTGCGCACGATGCGCTCGAGCCCCATACCGGTGTCAACGTGCTTGGCGGGCAGCGGCTTGAGCCCGCTCGCACCGGGACCGAAGCGGTCGAACTGGATGAACACGAGGTTCCACAGCTCGATGACCTGCTCGTGGTCGGCGTTGACGAGCGACGCGCCGGGCTGCTGGGCGCGCTCCGCGTCTGTGCGCCCGTCGTAGTGGATCTCCGAGCACGGGCCGCAGGGGCCGGTGTCGCCCATCTCCCAGAAGTTGTCCTTCATGTCGCCGGGCAGGACGCGCTCGGCGGGGAGGTGCTTGAGCCAGAGGTCGCGGGCCTCGTGGTCGGGGGCGAGGCCTTCTTTCTCGTCGCCCTCGAAGTACGTCGCGTAGAGGCGGGACTCGTCCATGCCCCACACCTTGGTGAAGAGTTCCCACGCCCAGTCGATCGCCTCGGCCTTGAAGAAGTCGCCGAAGGACCAGTTGCCCAGCATCTCGAAGAACGTGTGGTGGTAGAGGTCCTTGCCCACGTCGTCGAGGTCGTTGTGCTTCCCGCCGGCGCGGATGCACTTTTGCGAGTTGACCGCCCGCCTCATCGACGCGAGGTCCGAGCCCGGGTCCACCGTCCCGAGGAAGACCGGCTTGAACTGGTTCATCCCGGCGTTGGCAAAGAGCAGCGTCGGGTCGTTGTGGGGGACGACGGGCGAGGAGGGCGCGAAGGTGTGCGCGTGCTTCTCGCGGAAAAAGTCGATGAACTGCTGGCGGATCTGGTTGGCGGACAGGTTCGTTGTGGGCATAGCTCGCGTTCCTTGGGTCGGATGTGGAGTATAGAGGTGCGGGCCGGCCCATCGGGCGTCGGCAGAAGGGGCGGAGCGATGGCGAAGGACATGACCAGGCGGCTGCGGGAGCTCGATCGTCTGGTCGGGCGCTTCATGGAGCGGGCGGGGCACCGGGTCGAGCGGCTGATGCTGGGCGGGCTGTTCGTCTGGTTCGGGCTGCTGAAGGTGTTCGGGCAGGAGTCGGCGACGAGCATCATCGCCAAGACGGTCTACCTGGGCCCGCCCGAGAAGACCGTCGTGCTGCTCGGCGCGTGGGAGACCGTTATCGGTGTGTGCCTGTGGTTCCGGGTGACGAGGCGGGCGGCGATCGCCCTGCTCGCGCTCCGACTCTGCGGGACGGTCGTCGCGTTTGTCGCGGCGCCCCGGGACGTCATCTTCCACCACGTCCCGTGGGCCCCGACGATCCAGGGGCAGTACCTCGTCAAGGACGTGTGCCTCATCGGCGCCGCCCTGGTCATCGGCGGGACGGTGCACGTGACGCACCGCGGCAAACGGACGCGGACGGTGGGTTAAGACTCCGCAGAGACCGGGTTCTCGATCGCCCCGAGGCCCTCGATCTCCACGCGCACCGTGTCGCCGGGCGTGAGGTAGCGCGGGGGCGTCTGCCCGTGCCCGACGCCCGCGGGCGTGCCCGTGAGGATGAGCGTGCCGGGCAGGAGCGTCGTCCCGGCGCTGCACTCCGCGACCAGCCGCGCAAGCGGGAAGATCATGTCGGCGGTGCTGGCGCGCTGGACCGGCTCGCCGCTGAGCGTCGTCTTGAGCATCAGGCGGTTCGGGTCGGGGATCGACGCGAGGGGCGTGACGTGCGGGCCGACGGGGCAGAAGGTGTCGAAGGACTTGCCGCGGACGAACTGCCCGCCCGCGCCCTCCTTCTGCCACCAGCGGGCCGAGACGTCGTTGGCGACGCACAGCCCGAGCACGGGCCCGCCCGGCGCGAGCGCGTCGGCTTCGCTGACGTCCTTGCACGCGGTCCCGATGACGATCGCCAGCTCGCCCTCGTAGTCCACCTGCTCGCGGTCGCGGCAGATCGCCGGGATGACGATCGGCTCGCCCGTGAGGACGCAGCTCGCGGGGTTCTTCGTAAAGAGCATCGGGCGCTCGGGGAGGTCGCCCTTCATCTCCTTGGCGTGCTCGGCGTAGTTCCGCCCGACGCAGGTGATGTAGGACACCGGGAGCGGGGCGAGGCCCAGCGTGGTGCGATCGACGGCGACGCGTCCGTCGACGCGCGTGAAGGGGAGGGTGGTCATTGCTGCTCGGTCTTGAGGTCAAGGAGACGGAGGTAGCTGTCGTCCGCGGACATCGCGGCGCGCCACGCGCGGTAGCGTTCCATGCCGGGGGGCTCGGGGAAGAAGCGGTTGATGTCGGGGATGACGCCGGCGCCGCGCTCCATGAGCGGGTCGTACCCCGCCTGCTGCACGCCCAGCGGGCAGCGCCGCCAGAGCTCGGCCGCCTGCACGCCGCCCAGGTTGCCCGAGATGAGGATGCGCGCGAGCGCGTTGCCCAGAACGTCCACGAAGCGGAGCTCGAAGAACTCGCCCATGCGCGAGCTCCCGCCCTCGGGCGTCGCGATGTTCTGCTTCTCCATGTACACCTTGTGCACCTGCGAGGCGTACGCGACCTGCGCCGTGAAGACGTCGGGGCGCCCGCGCAGGATGCCGCGCACGAACGCGTCGTGCAGCGCCGCGTTCATCTCCTGCTCGACCACCTGCGGCGAGCCCATGCGCTCCTTGAGGTCGAGCTTGACGAACTCCGAGAGCGGGAGGCTGAAGTCGTAGAGGAGGGTCGCGTCGTCGTTGACGTTCAGCCCGGGCCAGTTGCGCAGCGTCTCGTAGTAGTGCTGCGCCAGGGCCGTCTCGCCCATGCGGAAGTAGAGGCGGACGACGTCGCGCAGGTGGTTCTCGTACCCCGAACCGTAGAGGCGGTGGGCGCGGTTCTCGCGCTGCTCGAAGAACGTCGCGCGCTCTTCGAGGACGGCGATCACCTCGCCGTAGACGTCCACGTACTCGAGGTTGTACATCGCGAGGTAGGAATCGGTGAGCAGGTCGTACTGGATGTCGCCCCAGCGGAACAGCTCCTGGACGGCGTGGAGGACCATGCGGTCGGTGTTGGTGATGTCGAAGGTCTCGATGTTCTCGCGCACCGCGCCCTTCTCGACGCCGGTGACGGCCCAGTACAGCGCGTGTGCGGCGGGGTGGCGCCAGTCGATGGGCCCGTAGGTCCTCGTGTAGCGCATCATCCGCGGGATCTCCATGTGGTAGTCGTCCACGAGGAGCCGCTTGCGGGTGTGGGCGAGGACCTGACGCCACGCCTGCGTGTACGTCTCGTCCCCGAGGAGCGCCTCGATCGCCTGGTTGCGCTGGTCGTTCGGGAGGCTCACCTGGAGGTCCGAGCCGATGTTCATCTGCGCAAAGAGCTGGGCGCGCAGGAGCTCGACGTAGCGGAGCAGGTCGAAGCCGAGCTCGAGCCCGGCCTCGTTCTCGATGCGCGTGACGAGCTCCCGCGCGTGCTCGTCACGCGCAAAGAGCGCCGCGCGCGAGTCGGCGGCGGAGGAGATCTCGTTGAGCATGCGCAGACGGCGCGTGGTGCTCGCGTGGCGCTTGGCGACGGCGATCGCGAGATCGCGCTGCAGCCCCGCTTCGATCTGTTCGCGGAACAACTCCTGGACGTCCGCGTCCTCGGCGAGCGGGTCGGGCGGCGGCGGGCCCAGCACGATCGACCATTCCCGCGCCACCTGCTGCTTGTAGTAGTGGTTCGCGTCGTCGGTGAAGCCCTGGATCTTGTGCACGTAGATCCACGAGAGCTCCTTGTAGAGCGCCATCGCCGCAGGGTTCTTCGGGATCCCCTCGTTGCGCAGCAGGCGGATGCCCGACTGCACCCAGTCCCAACGCTCCTGCGGGGTCTTGGTCGCGACGGAGATGTTGTACGCGAGGTTCCACGCGTGGAAGGACCACACCCGCGGGAAGCGGGGCGTCAGCTTCGTGATCGTGCGCGCGACCTCGTTGGCGTCGTAGAACTTGCCTTCTTCCTTCAGCGCCTGCGCCCGCATCCACAGGATGTTGACGAACAGGCCCTTGAACGCGCCCATCGCCACGCCCAGCGCGACCTCGGGGGGATCGCCTTCCTCGGCCGACACCGTGTACGCCAGCTGGGAGCGCCCGGCCTCCGCCGAGATCCGCGGCGTCAGCATCGCCGAAGCCGTGAGCCCGAACAGAACCGCGGCGAGGGCGGAGATCTGGATGACGCGGTCGCGGTTCATCGTCCTTGCCCTTCCTAGTGCCCCGAGTACGTGGCGAGTTCGCGCTTCTTGAAGATCACCGCCGCGCCAAAGAGCAGCGCTAGCGTCAGGAGCGTGATCCCGATGCCCGCGCCGGCGAACTCGGTCCAGCTGAGCAGCTCCCCGTCCACCAGGCGGTGCGTCGAGTCGAGGGTCCGGTACCCGCTGAACGCGAACGCGATCGGGATCGCGATCGCGCGGATCAGCACGCGGTGGATCTGGATGCCCCCGTCCTGATCGACCGCGGCGTAGATCTCGAGGGCCCCGTCGAGGAAGCCCGAGGTCTCCGCGGCAAACAGCACGAGGAACGAGAAGAGCGCCGCGACCGGGAAGCTCAGGAACGTGGCGGCGAAGATGCCCGCGGCCGCGATGAACCCCAGCTTCACCCACAGCGCCGCGGTGATGCGCATGAAATTCATCTCGTACCCGCCGCGCACGTAGAAGACCTCGAGCCCGTCGGGCGGGAAGCGCATCGTGAGGCGGTTGCCGAGACGGCGGGCCGGGTCGCCGTTGTAGACGGTCACGCGGAGGTTGCCGGCCTCGTCGATGACGTTGGGGCGCAGGTCAATCGACTGCGCGATGTTGAGCGGGGTGTCGATACTCAGCGGGATGGTCTGCCCGGTGTCGGAATCGATGAACTCGAAGAGGACGGCGAAGACCGACGTCGGATCGTTGGCGCCCGCCTGCACCTTGTAGCGCAGCGTGACCGGGCGCCCGAGCTCCTTGGCCTGCCCGAGGTTCGGGAAGGTGTATTCCTTGTAGGCGAACGGCTCGACCGCGGTGCGCAGCGCGGCGGCGCGTGCGAAGACGGTGTCGCGCAGCACCGCTCGGATCTGCTCGCGCGTCTCCACGCTGTCCTCGGTCTCCGAACGCATCGCGTTCTCGACCTGACGGTCGAGCTCGGCGTTCACCGCCGCGACGTCAACCTCCGGGAGCTGCGGGCGGCGGATGTCCCGGGCGGTCAGCACCCGGGCCTCGAGGATGAGGCGGTCGGTGGTCGGGTCGGGCGACCCGGTCGCGTTGACGTACGGCGCGACCTCGCCCGCCGCGGGCTGCGAGCGGAGGTACTCGGTGAAGAGGAAGACGCCGCTGCCGGCGACCGCGAGCAACGCCGCGTTGATCGCCATGACGCCCAGCCACTTGCCCGCGATGTAGTGCCAAGCGCGCACGGGCTTGACCACCGTGGACCACACCACCTTGTCGCGCTGCTCGAAGCTGAGCGTCGCGACCGAGAAGAACATCGTCAGCAGCGCCAGCGACCAGAACGCGCCCGCAGACCCGTTGCGCAGGAACGTCTGCACGCGGTAGCGCAGCGGCTGGGTCTCGTCGAGCAGCCACGGGAGCGACGCGAGCCAGCCGATGAGGATCAGGATGAAGACCAGGCTGATCTTCATGCGGACCGCTTCCGCGACAACGGTCCGCGCGATCGCGAAGACCGGGTGCGACGCGGACAGCGCGGTGCGCACGGCCTCGATACAGATCGTGAAGCACCCGGCGAGCACCGCCACCCCGGTCAGGATCGCGGTGAACTCGGACATCCCCGGCAGCAGGCGGAGCGGGACGAGCAGCGCCGCCGTCAGCAGCGCGAGCCCCAGGTACGTCAGCCCGGCGCCCAGCCAGATCACCAGCAGCATCACGCCCGTGACGACGCACGTGCCGATCGCGACGCCGGCCGTCGCGTCGCGGCTCCCGATCGCGTCGAGCACGGCCCCGGCGTCGAGGCGGGGCTTGAAGTCCTCCGAGGCGTTCTGGTCGGCGATGACGTCGTCGCTGTTCGTGCGCGCCTCAGGGGCGGTCTCCGGTTGCGGGGCCGCGGATCGGGTCTCCGCGGGGACGCTGCCCGGGGCGGCCGCGGCCGCGGCGTCGTCCTGGGGCGCGTTGAGGACGGTCCACCAGACCGCGAAGGAGACCGCGGCGGCGGCGATCACGAGGATCGAGGCCGCCACCTTGAAGCGCGTGGAGCGCTGCAGGCGGTTGAGCTTGGCGAGACGGTCGCCGAGGTTCATGCCCCCGGCTCCTTCTTCTCGTCGTCGCCCTCGGGCTCGAGGAGGGAGCTGATGATCGAATCATCGGCGCCCGCGGGCGCGTCGGGGAGCGGCTGGACGGGGGCGGCGGGCTTCTCTTCGTACGCGCGCATCAGGTCGTCGATGACGTCCTCTTCGGCCGCTGGCGGCGGGCTCGGGGCGGGCGTCTCGGGCGCGCGCGGCGAGGCGGGCGGCTCGGGGGCGGGTTCGGGCGCCACGAGCTGCTCGATGACCGAATCGCCCTCGGGCTCGGGCGCGTCGTCGGCTTTGAGGAACGCGGCGGTCTGCCCGCCGGAGAGCGCCCCGCCCGTCGCGAGGCGTCCGGTGCGCGCCGACTCGACGATGTCCACGAAGAGATCCTCGAGGCGCTGACGCGGCTTGGAGACGCGGATGACCGCGTGGCCGACGCGCGCCCGCAGCAGCTCGTCGATCTCCGAGACGGTCGCGTCGTCGAGCGATTCGGTCTCGATGAGCGTGTTGCTCGACGCGGTCAGGAGCTCGTCGGGCGTGCCCTCGGCCTGCTTGCGTCCCCCGTAGAGGATGGACAGGCGGTCCACGACGTCTTCGACGTCGGTGAGCTGGTGGGAGGAGAGCAGGATGGTCTTGCCGCGCCGCCCGAGCTCGATGATGAGGTCTTTGACCTGGCGGGTGCCGAGGGGGTCGAGCCCGGTGGTGGGCTCGTCGAGGATGAGGAGCTCGGGGTCGTTGATGAGCGCCTGGGCGAGGCCGATTCGGCGCTGCATGCCCTTGGAGTATTCCTTGACCTGCCGGTGCGCCACGGCGGTGAGCCCGACCATGTCGAGCAGCTCCGCGATGCGGCGCTTGCGCGCCGAGCGGTCGAGCTCGAAGAGCTTGGCGTAGAAGTCGAGGGTCTCGTGCGCGTTGAGAAAGGGGTAGAGGTAGGACTCCTCGGGGAGCACGCCGATGCGCTTTTTGATGTTGACGTCGGTGGGCGGCTTGCCGATGACGGCGACGCGCCCCGAGGTCTTGTGCAGCAGCCCGAGGAGGATCTTGATGGTCGTGGACTTGCCCGACCCGTTGGGCCCGAGGAGGCCGTAGATCTCGCCTTGCCTGACCTCGAGATCGAGGTCCTCGACGGCGCGGACGCGCGAGCGCATCCAGAAGTCTTTGAAGACTTTCGACAGCCCCTGCGTGAGGATGACGATCTCGGAATCGGGGCGTGCGTCTTCGGGCATAGCGTTAGTTGTCGTACTCGGTGTCGCGTGAGCGGTTGAGGATGGCGTCGCGCCGTTCGTTGAGCGTCTCGGTCGCCTGCGAGCGGTTGCGTTCGCTCTCGGCGTCCTTGGCGATGTCCGGGTCGCGGCTGAGGAGGATCTCGGCGAGCGAGCCGCGCGGGACGGCGAAGATCTCGGCCTGAGAGTTCTCGATAAAAGCGCTCAGCGCGTTGCCCCACTCGGCGGCGATGAAGACGCTCGGGTTGTCGCGGTAGAGCTCCAGCTTGGCGGCGAAGCGGTCGGCGGAGGACTGCGCGCGGGTGACGACGTCGGTGCGGTAGCGCTGCGCGTCGGAGATGATGCGCGTCACGTCGCCCGAGACGATGCGCGGATCGCCGCCCGTCTCGACCACGCCGTTGATGAAGACGTCGTCGAGCTCGGCGAGCACCTCTTCGGCGAGGTCCAGCTCGCCCGCGTCGGTGTGGGCCTCGAAGCGGTCGATGAGTGTGAGGATGTCGGCGCTCGCCGGGCCGGCGACCGCGTTGAACTGCTCGCGCGCGAAGCTGTTGGCTTCCTCGCGTTCCTTGGAGGCCTCGGAGGTCTGGCGGGAGACCTCGTCGAAGACCGCCTTGACCGAGCCGGGGGGTGAGCGGTCGTCGAGCGTGACGCGCTCGATGCGGATGCCGGTTTCCATGTCATCGAGCGTGCGCTGCGCGGCCTCGCGCACGCGGGACTCGATCGCGGCGGCCGATCCCGCGACGCCCTCGGCGCTTGAACGCTTGAGGAAATCGTCAACCGTGAGGCTCGCGACGACGCGGACGGCGCCCTGCATGACGGCCGCGCGCACGAGCCAGCGGGCGTCGTTGGGGTTCACGTTGCGGACGAAAACGCCGACGCCGGCGTCATCGACGCGGTAGACGGCCGACCACTGGGCGTGCACGATCGCGCCGTCGCCGGTGATCATCGACCCGTCGGAGCCCGGCTTGATCGAGCGGACGGAGCGGATGCGCGGCGCCGTGGGCGAAGCGCGGTCCGGGTAGAACGCGCGGTCGATGCGGACCTCGTTGCTCCCGGTGTGCACCGCGACGAGCTCGCCGACGGGGTAGGGCAGGTGGAACTGCTGGCCCGGCGGGAGGTCGGATTCGTTGATCGCGCCGAACGTGAGCTTCACGCCGCGCTCGCCCTCCCCCACCGTCTCGAGCCCGGAGAGGATGAAGAGCGCAAAGAGCACGACCACCACGAGCTGGATGAAGCGGTAGGTGATGCGCAGCGCGTCGGCGAGCGACTTCTGCGCCGGGTCGAGCGAGGAGCGGGTGATCGCGGGGTCGAGGGCGTGGGGCTCGCTCATCGGTCCTCGCCTTCGGCATCGGCCTGCGTGAAGGGCGGGAGCTCGCCGCTGCTCGCGGCGGCCTCGAGGGCCGCGGGGTCGAGCACGCCCATGCCCGGCTGCGTGGTGGGCAGGACGATGGTGGTGCGCTTGGCGTAGAGCTCGCGGAGGAACTGGAGCTGGGCGTCGAAGACGGCCAGGCGGGGCTCTTCAGCGAGCTGGGCCTGCCAGCGCGCGGCCTCGGTGTCGCCCTGCACGCGGATCTGCTCGGCGCGGCGCTGGGCGAAGGCCCGGATGCGCTGGGCGGCGGCCTCGGCCTCGAAGCGGATGGTGTTGGCGAGGGACTTGCCCTGGCTGGACGCCTCGGCGGCGAGGCGCTGGCGGGACGCCTTCATCCGTTCGAAGACCTGCGCGGTCGTCTCCTCGGGGAGCACGATCTGGTTGATGCCGACCGAGTGCGCCTCGACGCCGTAGTCGGCGAGGTCGAGACGGGCGAGGATGCGCTGCTCGAGCTCGGGGAGCTGGGAGTCGCCGTCAACGCTGAAGAGCTCGCCCAGGCGGAAGCGTCCGACCTCGGACATCGCGCTGCGCAGGAGCTGGCGGACGTTGCTCTCGGCCTTGGCGTAGTGCTCGCGCTCCTCGGAGCCGGCGCCGCCGAATCGCTGGTAGAAGAGCAGCGGGTCGGTGACGGCCCAGGTGACGAACGCCTCGAGGATGATCTGGCGGTCGTCGGCGGTCTGCTGCGTCTCGCTCTTGAGCTGGAGGTAGCGCAGGCGGGTGTCGTAGACCTTGACCGACTGGATGGGGTAGGGCCACTTGAACCCGAGCCCGGCCTTCTCGACGACGCTGTTCTCGGTGGCGCGGTCGAAGGTCGTGACGACCGCGCGCTCGGAGAACCGGACCGTGAAGGTGCTCATAAAGAGCAAGAACGTCAGGAAGACGACGAGAGTGACGGCGATGGTGACCACACGCTTGGTCATGGAGAGATGCTCCGTCGGGGGTGGGCGCGGTTAGAAGTCGCGCGCTTCGTTCACTGTGAAGGGGTCGGAGAGGTTGGACTCAAGCTCTTCGAAGTTGAATCGGACGCTGGGGTCGGAGAGCGCGGTGACGAACAGGCGGGCCTGGGCGACCGCGTCGCTGATGGTCGCGAGGTAGCGCTGGGCGATGTAGGGCCCGGGCGCCGCGCGGAAGAGCTCGACGCGCCCGTTGTGACGGATGGCTCGCCCGCGGGCGAGCATGTGGCGCTGCCAGCGTTCCGAGCGGGCCGAGGCGATGAGCACCGCGGCGTCGCCGCCGGCCGACTCGAGGAGCGTCTGGATCTCCGCTTCCTGGGCGGCGATCTCGGCGGCGTCGGCGCCGCGCTCGCGCATGCCCTCGAGCTCGCGGATGCGCGCGTCGATCCGTCGCGCGAGAGCGGGGTCGCCCGCGACCTCGGCGAGCGCGTAGATCGCACCGGTCTCGGCACGCTCGATCTCGGCCTGGCGTTCCTGCTCGGCGCTGACGACGCGTTCGAACGAGGCCGCGACGAGTTCGTCCGAAGGCGGGTGGGCGTTGGCGAAACCGGCAAAGAGGATCCGCACGCCGGCGCCGCGGGGCGAGCCCGAGACGGGGTCGTCCTGCCCGAGGCCGGCGTAGGCGGCGCGGAGGCGCACCGCGAACTCGTTGTTGAGGCGCTCGCGGTCGGGGCCGAGGATCTGGCTGACGCTGAGCCCGCTCGCGAAGCGGACGAGCACGCGGTTGGCTTCCGCTTCGAGCAGCTGGCGGCGGGTGGCGTCGGGGTCGTCGCGCAGCGAGGCGTCGGCGGCGAGGCGCACGTACGACTCGAGGTTCTCGATCTCGTACTGGACGACCGCCTCGATGACGAGCAGCGAGAGGTCGCCCCGACCGCCGATCGACACGTCCGCGGCCGGCTGGATGACGGTGAGCCGCTCCGTGCCGTGGGCCTCGGTCCAGAGGATCGGCTTGACGTCGAACCCGCCCGCGTGGTCGTCGTGACTGTGGGAGTCGGCGCCGACGGTGATCTGGTTGACGTGCAGGGCGGGGTAGGTCTCGAGCGTTTCGAGGGGCCAGGGGCGTTTGAGGTGCAGGCCGGACTCGACGGCGCGGGCGATCTCGCCGTGGCGCAGGACGAGCCCGCGCTCGTCGGGCTGCACGACCGCGAGCGAGGTCAGCAGCCACAGCAGCACGAGGGCGAGGGAGAAGAGCCCGAGGACCGAGCGGGAGAGCAGCTGGTAGAACCACGTCGCGGAGACGTCCCAGCCGAACTGGTAGTTGATCGCGTCGGAGATGGACTCGGCGATGCGGTCGGGCGCGGAGACGAACCCGAGGATGCGGGACTCGAACGCGGGGCGGGGGTATTCGCCGGCGCGGCGCGGGCGGTAGATGTTGAGAACGAAGTTGAGGATGATCTCCGCGCCGATGATGAGCATCAGGACGGGGAGGGCGTGGAGGAGGATCTTGTAGACCTCGTCGGTCGCCATGTACGCGACGCCCTGCCCGACGGCGAGCGAGAGCCCGGCGAGCGACGCGCCGACCGCCTGGACGGCGCCCGCGCGGAGGTTCGCCCACGTCTTCTGCTGCGCCATGCCCGCGACGAAGCGGGCGAAGATGAAGCCCACCACGCCGACGGCCAGCCCCAGCGAGACGCCCCAGCCGGTAAAGGGCGGCGTGCGGAAGATCGCGGGGTCGGTCAGCGTGCGGGCCGTCCCGAAGCGGAGGTAGCCCACGACCAGGAACGCGATCGCCATGACGATGCTGACGGTCGGCAGGAGGAACGCGTGCATCCAGCGCAGGCGCTTGGCGGCCATGCGCAGGTCGGCGTCGGCGTCCTGGAAGACAGAGGCCTGCTGGGCGGTCGAGCCGGCGAAGGCCTCGGCCTCGGCGTCCTCGAGACGCTCAAGCTTGTGCTGGTGGAACGTGAGGAGGAGCCCGATCCACGCGGGCAGACCGATGAGGGTCATCCACGCGGCGGTGGACGCGAGCGCGTCGCGACCGAAAAGGCCGTAGCCCAAGAGGGCAAGCCAGAGAACGATCTGGGCGCCGATGCCGAAGAGGCTGACGCTCGCGGCTCGGGAGTAGGCTAGCGCGTCGGCTCGCATGCGGATCCTTTTCCTGCTGACGCCCCCGCGGTGCGACGGGGAGGAGGGGCATCGTACCCGAACTATTGTCGCCGTATCGCGTACGGTGTCCAGCGATCGGCGACGCACGGACCATCGGCCCGGGAGGCCCGCCGTCATTGAAGTACGCACGCCGGGGGCCTATGTTCTCCCGCGCTGGGAAGTCATTGTCGCCGGGCTCACTCGGGCGACGGGAGATCACGCGCCGCGGCGCGCCGCCATGTTCAGGCAGCTCTTCAATATCGCGAGCAACACCTTCCTGGAGGCGGTCCGCCAGCCGGTGTACTTCGTCGCGCTGACCGCCGGGTGGCTCCTGCAGGTCCTCAACGTTGCCCTCTCGGGCTACAACATGGGCCTCACGGACAACGCCGAGGTCACCAAAGACGACAAAATGCTCCTCGACGTCGGCCTCGCGACCGTCTTCGTCGTCTCCACGCTCCTGGCCGCGATGATCTGCACCTCGGTCGTCAGCCGCGAGATCGAGAACAAGACCGCCCTCACCGTCATCTCCAAGCCCATCGGGCGCCCGATCTTCATCCTCGGGAAGTACCTCGGCGCCACCGCCGCGGTCATGCTCGCCGGCGTGATTCTCTCGATCTTCTTCCTGCTCGCGCTCCGCAACGGCGTCCTCAGCACGGCTCGCGACCACGTTGACTTGGTCGTCCTCGCGTTCGGCCTCGGCGCCGTCCTCGTCTCCGTGCTCATCGGCGCGTGGGGCAACTTCTTTTATGGCTGGGTCTTCTCGTCGACCACCGCCTTCCTGCTCGCCCCGCTGACGCTGCTGGGCTGGCTGGGCACGATGGTGCTGAACGAGAACTGGCAGGTGCAGCACGCCCTGACGGACTGGAAGCCCAACGTGATGCTCACGATCGCCTGCGTCCTCCTGGCGATGCCGGTGCTGTCGGCCGTCGCGCTCGCGGCCTCGACCCGCCTCGGGCAGGTCATGACGATCGTCGTGTGCGCGGGCGTCTTCCTGGGCGGGATGCTCTCGAACCACGTCTTCGGGCGGCGGGCGATCGTCAACGACTCCGTCGCCAGGCTCAAGAGCGTCGAGGCGACCAACGACGCCGACTCCGACCTCAGCGACGCCGGCGACCGCTGGACCCTCACCCTCGAGTCCTCGCCCGCCGAGGGGCTCTCCCCCGGGCAGCCGATCTACTACGGTTCCTCGCCCAGCGGGCTGGGGCTCATCCCCACCGGGCAGATCCCCTACGACGGCGACCCCGCCAACCCCAACGCGCTGATCGACACCGACGCGAGGGCCTTGATCGTGCGCACGCTCCGCGGCGAGAAGCTCGACTCCCTCGAGATCGTCAACGCCGGCGGCTACACGCCCACGCGCCCGCCGGCGGCGCTCGACTACATCTTCACCCGCGAGACCGAGTACAACCCCGTCTCGCTCGGCGCGTGGGGCGTCATCCCGAACATGCAATTCTTCTGGCTCGTCGACGCCGTGACGCAGGCCCACGCGATCCCGCCGCGCTACGTCGGCATGACCGCGCTCTACTCGCTGTCGCAGATCATCGCGCTCAACGGGCTGGCGATCCTGCTCTTCCAGCGGCGCGAGGTCGGGTAAGACGCCGCCCACCTCTCCCCGAGAGAGAACTGGTGAGGGCGCCGCGCCGGACAGGATCAAGAGAACGCCGCCGCTTGCGGACGCCCCCCCCCCCTCAATTCAGATCAGATCAGATCAGATCAGATCACTTCGACGTCAACGCCGCCGGTGAAGTGCTCGGGCTTGGTCTTCACGAAGCCGAACCAGAAGAGCGAGAACGCGGGCCACGGCAGCCCGAGGATCGCCATGCACCCAAGCCCGATCGCGAGCCCCGTCGTGGAGCCGCCCTGCATCCGCTGCATCTCAGCGAACTGCGAGTCGGGGTTCTGCTGGACCCACTCGTCAACCTGCTTCTGGTTGTCGAGCTGGATCGTGACGCCCCAGATGAACCCGATCAGGCCGATGACCCCGTACACGAGGTGCAGCTTGCGGGCGAAGGGCTTGCGCAGCACGCACATGATCCCGCCCGTCAGCAGGCTCAACGAGCCGAGCAGCCCAAACCCCGCGGCGACGTAGTTCACGACCGGCGGGTCCATCAGGACATCGGGCGCCCCGCCCTCGAGCCCGCCGAGGAAGTGACTGTTGAGCGCCCCCTGCGCCGGCGCCGCGGCGCCGCAGAGCGTGAACAGCGCGCCCAGCACGATGCTGATGGTCCCGACGACGACCGGCCACTTCGGGAGCGTCGGCTCGTCGAAGTACTCCGCGTCGGCGGGGTCCGCGACGAAGACGTCGCCCTTGGGATCAAACTCGTTGGCGTCGTTCATGGTGTGCGTTCCGTTAGAGCTGCGAGAGGAAGCGGACGTCGTTCTCAAAGAGCATGCGGATGTCGGGCACGCCGTACTTGCCCATCACGAGGCGTTCGATACCGAAGCCGAACGCGTACCCCGACCACTCCTCGGGGTCGTACCCGACCGCCTCGAAGACCGCCGGGTCCACCATGCCGCAGCCGCCGAGCTCGATCCACTGCGGCTCCTGGTCGGGGCGCAGCGCGAACTTCATGTAGAACTCGGCGCTCGGTTCGGTGAAGGGGAAATAGCTCGGGACGAGGCGCACGTCGGCGTCGGCGCCGAAGTACGCGCGCGCAAAGTGCAGCAGCGTGGACTTGAGGTCCGCCATCGTCACGCCGCGGTCGACGCACAGGCCCTCGATCTGGTGGAACATGAACGAGTGCGTCGCGTCCACGGTGTCGGGGCGGTAGACGCGCCCGGGGGAGATGATCTTGAGCGGCGGCTCGGCGTTCTCCATCGTGCGGATCTGCACGGTCGAGGTCTGCGAGCGCAGCATCCGCGGCGCGGCGGCCGTCGCGGGGTCGTCGACATAGAAGTTGTCGATCGGGTCGCGCGCGGGGTGGACGTCCGGGATGTTCAGCTTGGTGAAGTTGTGCGTCTCGTCCTCGAGCTCGGGGCCCGTCGCGACCTCGAACCCCATGCGCGCAAACACGTCCACCAGCTCCTCGCGCACGCGCGTAATCACGTGGCGACGCCCGAGCGCCGGGTCGAGACCGGGCTCGGTCATGTCGATCGCCGGGCCGGCCGCGGCCGCGGGCCCGAGCGTGGCTTTCTTCTCGCTGTAGGCGGATTCCAGCGCGGCCTTGACCTGATTGAGCTTCTGCCCGACCGCGGGCTTCTCGTCTTTGGGCACGTCGCGGAAGCCGGCGGCGGCCTGCTTCACCTTGCCCTTCCCGCCCAGATACGCGAGGCGCCACGCCTCGAGGGCGTCGGCGGAGTCGGCGGCGTTGAGTTCGGCGAGGCCGGCTGATTCGAGTTGGTCGAGCTGCGCGAGCATGCGGGCGAGGTCTCCTGGCTGAGCCGCCACGATACTGACCGTCGGGCGCCCTCGCTGCCCCCTGCGCCCGTGCGACACGCCCCCGGGAACTTCCTGCGGAAATCTTCTGTTTTCGCCGGGCGGGGCCCCGGTACGCTCGATTGATGTCACCCAGCCGGCGCGTGCCGGGATAACCGTACGAAAGGGCCCTGCTTTGTTGAAACTCCTCCCCGCCGCTATCGCGATCGCCACGATCACGCCCACCGTTTCCGCCGTCCCGACGCTCTTTGAGCAGGGCCCGGCCATCACGTCCGGAACCGTCGCCTCCGACTCGATCGACGTCTCGATGTTCACTCAGGGAGACAACTTCTCGCTCGCCCAGAACGCCCTCGTGACAGGGGTGACCTTCAGCGGCGAGTACCAGTTCGTATCAGAGTTCCGCGACGATTCCTTCACCATCTCGATCCACACCGACGACGCCGGGCTCCCCGCGGCGTCGCCTGTTTTCCAGACCACGACCGCGAGCATCGTGCGCACGCCCACGGGGGTCGGCTCTCGGGCCACGTACGAAGCCACCTTTGATTCGCCGCCCCAGCTCCCCGCCGGCGCCTACTGGCTGGCGATCCAGAACGCGACGTCGACCCCAGGTTCGGTTTCCGGCCGCTGGGGCTGGGCCAGGGTCAACACCGACGGCGATCGCGCGAGAATCTTCGGCTCGCAATCCCCGGACTGGGAGCCCTTCGACAACGGCGACCTCGCGTTCTCGATCTGCGGGTTCACGGCGAATGCCCCGACGCACTTCTGGGACTTCGAGGGCAACGGGCGCGACCACGCCGGCCTCGCCGACGGCGTCCCCGGCGCGAACGTCCAGTTCGCCGATCCGAGCCTGTCGCCTGAACACCTCTTCGCCCTCGGGCGTGCGCTGACCGCGGACGCGAGCGGTGCTCTCAACGACCAGATCGTCGTCCCAGCCGGCGCCTACGCGCCACTGGGCAGCAACGACTTCACGATCTCGCTCGCGTACAAGCGCGGCGTTGAGGACACGGGCGCCTCTGATCAGGACATCATCCTCACCGTGCCGGGGGCCGGCGGCTGGCTGCTCCGCGCGCTCGACGACACGATGGATTTTCTTGCGGGAACCACCAGCGTTCGCGTGACGTCCGACGCGGTCTCGTTCGACCCGAGCGGGAGCGAGTGGCGCCACGTCGCCATCGTGTGCGATCGTGACGGGATGACGACGTGGTACATCGACGGCGTCGCGAGCGGGCCCGCCACGCCCTCGAGCACGCTCGGCGCCCTCAACAGCTCCGAGGACCTGCACATCGGCGGCGGGGCGTTCCTCGGGATCGGCCTCGACGGGAGCCTCGATCGCCTGCGGGTGTACCACTCGGCGCTGGCCCCCGCGCAGGTCCGATCGCTCGCGCGCGAGGTGATCGAGTCCGACAACGCGGACTGCGAGACGGACTTCAACAACGACGGTGTGACGGACTCCACGGATCTTGCGACGCTGCTCGCGGGCTGGGGCGCCTGCCCGTAAGACAGGACGGGAACGACACGCCCTGAAACGCAACAAGAGCCCGCGTGCGAAACGCGGGCTCTTGTCGTGTGTGGTCTGCGTGTCGAGCGGAGGGTTACTCCGACTCGTTCTCGGCGCCGCTGTCGTCGGAGGCCTCGGCCTCGGCGGGCTTGGCTTCCTTCTTGGCCTTGGAGGGCTTGAGCACCTTCTTGGCGAAGTCGGTGCGCCGGTCGGCCTGCTTGCGCCGGGAGCCCTTGCCGCCGCGGATCTCGGGGCCGTCCTCATCGCCCACGAGCTGGAGCACACAGAGCTCGCTCGCGTCGCCGATGCGTCGGGTGCCGAGGCGCACGATGCGGGTGTACCCGCCGGCGCGGTCCTTGAACTTCGGCGCGACCTCTTCCATCACGTGCTTGACGAGCTTGGGACCGGTGCGGAGCTCGCCGTAGCGGTTGCGCTCCACGAGGTCCTCGTTGTCGGCCATGATGCGGTCGTTGAGCTTCGCGGCGACGATGCGGCGCGAGTGAAGATCGCCCTTCTTGGCGCGGGTGATGATCTTCTCGACGAAGGGCTGCACGGCCTTGGCCTTGGGCACGGTCGTCGTGATCTGGCCGTGCTCGAAGAGGCCGGCGGCGAGGTTGCGCAGCGTCGACGTGCGGTGTGAGTCGGTGCGGCCGAGCTTGAAACCTGCTTTGCGGTGGCGCATGGGTGGATCCGTTCGGGCTGAAAAACATCTCGGCGGGCGCCGGGACGGTCTGCGGGGCGAGCCGCACAGGATAGCGAATCGCCCGGGGCGCCGCTAGACGCTCCGGGGCGGTTGGGTCGTGCTTACTCGGGCGAGCCGGCCAGGGGCGCGATGCCCTCGGGGAGCTCCATCCCGAACTCCAGGCCAAGGTCCGAGAGCTTCTTCTTGACCTCGCGGAGGGAGGTCTTGCCGAAGGAGCGGACCTTGAGCAGCTCGTTCTCGTCGCGGGAGACCAAGTCGCCCACGCTGTTGATGCGGGCGGATTCGAGGCAGTTGCTGGCCCGGACGGAGAGCTCGAGCTCCGTGATGGGCATCTGGAGCTTGCGGACGAGCTCGTCGTCGACCGAGGCGGCCGCGGCGGCCTCGTCGGAGATCCGGTCCCCGCCCATATCAGCGGCCTGAACGAAGGGGTTCAGGTGCTTGCGGAGGATCTTGGAGGCCTCGACCAGGGCCATGTCGGGGGTGAGGGCGCCGTTGGTCCAGATCTCAAGGACGAGCTTGTCGTAGTTCGTCTTCTGACCGACGCGGGTGTCCTCGGTGCGGTAGCGGACGCGCTGGACGGGGCTGAAGATCGCGTCGACGGGGATGACGCCGATCTCCTGGTCCTCGCCCGTGTTGTACTGCTCGCTCGCGGGGACGTAGCCACGCCCCTTCTGGACGGTGAGCTCCATCTCGAAGTCCACCGCGTCGGTGAGCGTCGCCAGGACGAGGTCCTTGTTCACGATCGTGACGTTGGTGTCGGCTTCGATGAGGTCGGCGGTGACCTCGCCCGGCCCGGTCGCGGAGACGCGGAGCGTGCGGGGCTCGTCGCCCTCGAGCTTGACGATCAGGCTCTTGACGTTCAGGACGATGTCCACGACGTCTTCCATCACGCCCTTGAGCGAGGAGAACTCGTGCTCGGCGCCCTTGAGCTTGATCGCGGTGACGGCGGCGCCCTCGAGGGACGAGAGCAGCACGCGCCGGATGGAGTTGCCCACCGTGGCGCCCATGCCGCGCTCGAAGGGCTCGACGGTGAAACGGCCGAAGAGGTCGGTGTCGAATTTGGGGTCAGAGACCACCCGGGCCGGGAGTTCCAGCCCACGCCAACGTGCGCGCATAGTGGATGCCTTTCAGCAGCCGCAGGGTCCTATCGAGAGAACGGCTCGCGGGGTATCGGGGTAGCGCCCGGCGCTGCGGCGCCGATCGGGGCCCCCTGCTGTCCCGGAGCAGGAGTCGGTGCGGTCGCGTTAGACGCGACGCTTCTTCTTGGGTCGGCAACCGTTGTGGGGGACCGGGGTGTGGTCCTCGATCGCGGTCACGCGGATGCCGGCGGAGGCGAGGCCGTTGACGGCGGCTTCACGCCCGGGGCCGGGGCCGGTGATCCGGACCTCGATCTCGTTGACGCCCATCTTGATGCCCTTGGCCCCGACGGACTCACCGGCGCGGGTGGCGGCGAACGGGGTGGACTTGCGGGAGCCCTTGAACCCGATGGTGCCCGCGGAGTCCCACGCGATGGCCTCGCCGTTCATGTCGGTGAGCGTGACCATCGTGTTGTTGAAGGACGCCTTGATGTGGGCGATGCCTCGTCCGACGTTGCGGCGTGTCTTGCTGGCTTTCTTGGCCATGGCGAGTGGGATCCTTGGGAGCGTGCGTGCGAGAGATCAGACGGGTGCGGGCGAGGGGCTGATTAGCCCTTGACGCCCTTCTTGCCGGCGACGGTCTTCTTGCGGCCCTTGCGGGTGCGGGCGTTGCAGCGGGTGCGCTGCCCACGGGTGGGCAGACCGCGCCGGTGACGCTCGCCGCGGTAGCAGCGGATGTCGCGGAGGCGCTGGACGTTCTGGGACACCTGACGGCGCAGGGCGCCCTCGACGAGGTACCCGTTGTCGATGATCCCCGCGATCGCCGAGACCTGCTGCTCCGTGAGCTGGCGGGTCGGCGTGGACGGGTCGATGCCCGCCTCTTCGAGGATGGCGTCGGCGAACTTCGGGCCGATGCCGTGGATGTACCGCAACGAGTAGCGGATGGCCTTGTTAGGCGGGATGTCAACGCCGGCGAGACGCGCCATGGTGCTGCTCCTGGTGGCTTAAAAGCCGGGCTTGATCAGCCCTGCCGCTGCTTGAAGCGGGGGTTCTTCTTGTTGATGACGTAGACCTTGCCCTTGCGGCGAACGATCTGGCAGTCTTTGGAGCGTCGCTTGACGCTGGACTTGACTTTCATGGCGGTGCCTTCTTCTAAAAAGACCGGGCAAACTGGTCAGTGGCGGTAGGTGATGCGGGCCTTGGTCAGGTCGTACGGGCTCAGCTCGATGGTCACCAGGTCGCCGGGGAGGATGCGGATGTAGTGCTTGCGCATCTTGCCGGAGACGTAGGCGAGGACCTCGTGGTCGTTGGGGAGACGCACTTTGAACATGGCGTTCGGGAGGGCGTCCACGACCTCGGCTTCCAGAGTGAGCTTGTCGTCCTGTTTGGGCATGCGTCCTTTCCGCGGGTGAATCCGAATGGTGGCGGGCTGAGTCGAGCCCGGGAGTATACGAGGTTTTGCGCCTTCTTGCGAGGGCGGTCGGGCGGTTTAGGCGGGCGAAGTCCGCCCGGAAGGCGTCCCGGGCTCGGCGTCGCCCAAGAACCCGGCGTAGTTGCGCATGAGGAGGTTGGCTTCGATCCGCTGGATGAAGTCGAGCCCCACGGCCACGACGATCAGCAGGCCCGTGCCGCCCAGGAAGTTGGAGACGCTAAAGGGGATCGCCAGGGCGCTCTGCGCGACCATCGGGATCACCGCGATGACCGCGAGGAAACCGGCGCCCACGTAGGTCACGCGTTCGAGGACCGTTTCAAGGTACTCGGCCGTGCGCGGGCCGGGTCGGAGCCCGGGGATGAAGGAGCCGTAGTCGCGCAGCTGCTTGGCGACGTCGTCCGGGTTAAAGGAGACGGTCGTCCAGAAGTAGCTGAAGAAGTAGACCATCGCGATGTACACGATGATGTACGGGTAGGCGCCCATCTGGAACTCGGCCGAGAGGAAGCTCGTGGTGTCGATCCACCACTGGGCGGAGTCGGCGTTCTGGGCTTGCCCCGCGAGCGCGGAGAAGAGGATCGAGGGGAAGATCATCAGCGACGAGGCGAAGATGATCGGCATGACGCCGCCCTGGTTGATCTTCAAGGGCAGGAACGAGCGCTGCCCGCCGAAGACGCGTCGCCCGCGGGTGTGCTTGGCCTGCTGCACCGGGATGCGCCGCTGGGCGACGGTGATGAGCACCGCGCCCGCGGTGACGAAGAAGAAGAGCCCGACGACCATGAAGACGCCGGTCCACGGGAGCTGCGGGTCCACCGAGGGGTCGATGCCGTAGATGTCGCGCAGGACGGGGAGGGCCCCCACCGGCGACTGCTGGATGATCCAGTTCACGGCGCCCGGCATCTGCGCGAGGATGCCCGCGGTGATGATGAGCGAGACGCCGTTGCCGATGCCGTACTTGTCGATCTGCTCGCCGAGCCACATCAGGAAGACGGTGCCGGCGGTCATCGCGGTGACGGCGGTGAGCCACCAGAGGGGGTTGCTCGCCCACTCGGGGTACACGAGGCCGGACTGCGTGATGAAGCTGAGCCAGCCGAAGCCCTGAACGATACAGAGGCCGATGGTCGCGTAGCGCGTCCACTCAGTGATCTTCTGCTGCCCGGTGGGCCCTTCTTCCTTGAGCTTCTTGAGGGCCGGTGAGACCGAACCCAGGAGCTGGAAGATGATCGCCGCGGAGATGTAGGGCATGATCCCCAGGCCGAAGATCGTGGACTGCCCGAAGGAGCCGCCCGAGAACATCGACATGAAGTCGGAGAGACGCCCGGCGGCTGTGCCGTCGGTGGACTGCTGCTGGAAGAATTCCTTGAGGGATTCCTGGTTGACGCCGGGAACGGGGATCCAGAACCCGATGCGGTACACCATCAGCATGCCGATGGTGAACATCACCTTGTTCCGGAGTTCCGGGATCTTAAAGATGTTCAGGATGGCCTGAATCATGCGAAGGGGTCGCCTCTCGGGTGGCGGGTGAACTCGTTAGGCGTTGTCGACCGGGCCGCTGGCCTTGTGGGCCAGACGAGCGGTGTAGTTCTTGAGCTTCTTGGTGAGCTTGGTGGGCGTGGGGTCGTCGGAGGAGCGGTCGATACCGCGGACCTTGTCGCGACGCGTGCCGGTCTCGGTGACCGAGCCGCCGGCGGCCTCGACGTGCTGCTTGGCGCTGCGGGTGACGCGCTCGGCGGTGACGCTGAGCTTGACCCCGAGCTTGTCGGCCTCGCCCAGGTCGCCGAGCACCTTGAGGGGCATGGCGCTGTCGGGGATGAGGCCGGCCTTGGCGAGGGTCTCGGCGTTCACGTCGCCGCCGGTGGCGAAGTCGGCGTGGGCGACGATGTCGCGGAGGTTCACGATGCGGAAGCGCGTCGCGAAGTTGGCGTTGTTGAACCCGCGCTTGGGCATGCGCCGGAAGTAGGGCATCTGCCCGCCTTCGAAGGCGGCGCGACGGGAGTAGCCGGCACGGGAGCCGGCGCCGTTGTGCCCGCGACCGGACGTCTTGCCGACGCCGGAGCCGCGGCCGCGACCGACGCGCTTGCGCGCTTTGTGCTTGCCGACGAGGGCGGTGATTTCATGAATCATCATGGCTGAGTAGTCCTGCGGTTGAAAGCGAGCGTATGCGCGTGGTTAGCTGTTGTCTGCCGGGGCGTCGGGGGCGGGGGCGTCGGCCTTGGGGGCGTCGGCGGGGGCGCTGGGGGCCGACTCGGGGGCGGGCCCACGCCCGCGACCACCGCCGCCGCCGCCACGTCCGCCGCGACCGCCGCCGCCACCGCGTCCGCCGCGACCGCGCTGGCGGTCCTGGCCGATGGTGTTGACGGGGCCCTGCATCTTCTCGCCGGTCGTCTCGGCGGGGAGGTAGGCGGCGCCGCGTTCGATCATCTCATCGACCTCGGTCTTGTCGAGCTCGACGCCGCGACGGGCGGCGACCTGCTCGAGCTCCGAGAGCTTGGAGAGCCCGTCGAGGGCGGCCTTGACGACGTTGATCTTGTTGGTCGAGCCGTAGCACTTGGTCAGGCAGTCGGTGACGCCGAGCATGTCCATGACCGCGCGGACCGGGGCGCCGGCGACGACGCCGGTGCCGGGCGAGGCGGGCATGAGCTTGACCGAAGAGGCGCCGAAGCGGCCGATCACCTCGTGGGGGAGGGTCCCGCCGTGGAGGGGCACCTTGCGAAGGGCGCGCTTGGCTTCCTTCTGTGCCTTCTCGATGGCCGGGGGCACCTCGTTGGCCTTGCCGTAGCCCCAGCCGATGTTCCCGCGCCGGTCCCCGGCGACAACCATGGAGCTGAAGCTGAAGCGCCGACCGCCCTTGACAGTGGCGGCGGTGCGGAAGACGCCGATGGTCGTGCTTTCGAGCTGGCTGGCTTCGTCGATGAATTCGGGCATCGTTGCTCTCGATCGGTGTGGTGCGTGGTCTGGGTCGCGTGGTGTTCGTGCGTGACGGGGTTAGAAGCTCAGGCCGCCCTCGCGGGCGCCCTCGGCGAGCGCCTTGACGCGCCCGTGGTAGATGCAGCCGCCGCGGTCGAAGACGACGTCGGTGACGCCGGCGGCCTTGGCGGCCTCGGCGACGGCCTTGCCGACGGCCTTGGCGGCCTCAACGCCCGACCCGGACGCGCCCGACGACTGCGTCGACGCAGCGGCGAGGGTGTGCCCGGCCAGGTCATCGATGACCTGGGCGTAGATGTGCTTGCTCGAGCGGTAGACCGCCAGGCGCGGGCGCCCGGGGGTGCCCGACACGCGGTGGCGGTTGCTGAGGCGGCGCCGGCGACGACGGGCCCATTTGGCTCTTTGCTTGTCCATGCGGTGGTACCTCTGGTGGCGTCTGTTCGACGTTTAGTTGCCGAATGCCTTGCCCTGCTTGCGCCGGACGACTTCGTCGGTGTAACGGATGCCCTTGCCGTTGTAGGGCTCGGGCTTGCGCTTGGAGCGGACAACGGCGGCGAACTCGCCGACCGCCTGCTTGTCCGACCCCTTCACGGTCACGATGTCCTTCTCGACGGTGACATCGACGCCCGCGGGGATGGGCACGGAGATGATGTTGGCGAACCCGAGCTTGAGGTCGAGCTTGGCCCCGGCGAGCGTCGCGCCCCAACCGACGCCGACGATCTGGAGCTTCTTCTCGTAGCCCTTGGTCACGCCGTCGATCATGTTGGCGATGAGCGAGCGCGTGGTGCCCCAGTACGCCTTGGTGGCTCGGTCCTCGGGGTTGACCGCGCCGATGACGACGGACTTGGGATCGTCCTCGACCGCCACCGTGATCTCGGGGCGGTGCGTCATCGTGAGCGTGTTCCCGCTCTTTTCGACGGTGATCGTCCGGTCGTTTGAGACCGCGACGGTGACGCCGGCGGGGATCTCAACAGGTTTTTTTCCGATGCGGGACATGGCCCGTTCTCCTGTCGCTCGAGGGCGTTAGTTGATGGTGCAGAGGAGCTCGCCGCCGACTTGCTTCTCGCGGCATTGGCGGTCGGACAGCACGCCCGAGGAGGTGGACACGACGCAGATGCCAAGGCCCTGCTGCGGGCGCGGCAGCTCCTCGACCCGGGCGTACACGCGGCAGCCGGGCTTGGACTCGCGCTTGAGCAGGTGGAGCGCGGGCTCCCCGCCCTGAGCGTAGCGCAGGCGGACGCGGATCTGGCCCTGGCGCCCGTCATCGATGACCTCGAAGCCATCGATGTAGCCCTCCTCCTGGAGGACCCCGGCGAGGCCGCGGCAGACCTTCGAGTTGAGGCAGTTGACGCTCTTGGCCCGGTTGCGCACCGCGTTGCGAATGCGGGTGAGCATGTCCGAAATGGGGTCGTTCATCGACATGGGTAGACGTTCCCTAATCCGTCGGAAAGGTGACTCGTTTGGTTCGGACTCACCAGCTGGCCTTGCGCATTCCCGGGACTTTGCCCTCGAGCCGCGAGCTTGCGGAGCATGATTCGGCTGACGCGGAACTTCTTGTAGACGCCGCGTGAACGCCCGGTGATCTCGCACCGCGTGTTCCCGCGGGTCGCGTACTTGGGCGTGCGCTTCGACTTGGCGATCTGGGCTTTGGTAGCCATGGGTCAGGCGCCTTCCTTCTTAAAGGGCATCCCGAGTTCTTCGAGGATGTACCGGCTCTTCTCCGCGTCGGACTTGGTGAAGCAGATGTTGATGTGCATGCCGTGCGTGAAGTTCACGTTCGCCATGTTGATCTCGGGCCACACCGCCTGCTCGGACAAGCCCATCGAGTAGTTCCCGGCCTGGTCGAACGACTTGTCCGACAGACCGCGGAAGTCCTTGATGCGCGGGGAGGCAAGGTTGATGAGGCGGTCGAGGAAGTGCCACATGCGGTCGCGCCGCAGGGTGACCATCGCCGCGGTGGGCATGCCCTCGCGCACCTTGAAGTTCGCGACGGACTTCTTCGCCTTGATCAGGATGGGCTTCTGGCCCGAGATGGTCGTGAGCGTGTCGAGCACCGTGTCGCGGACGTTCGCGGGGAGCTTGGCGCCGTCGAGGTGACGCCCCATGTTCACGTTGATGACGATCTTGTCCATCGCCGGGCGAGACATGGGGTTCTTGAGCGCGAACTTCTCGCCCGCCTTGGCGGAGACCTCGTCCTGGTACTTCAGGCGGAGGCGGGAGGGCGCCATAGGCTCGCTCGCGGTGTCGCCGGACTTGTCTTTGGATTCCTTGGACATAGCTTCCTTACCCCTTCGCCTTGGGCCCGCGGACCACACCGAGCTCGGACCCGTCGCGGGAGGCGACGCGGACCTTGGAGCCGTCGGATTTGGTCTCGAAGCGGACCCGCGAGGGCTTGCCGCCGACAGCCGGGCTGACGTTAGAGATGTGGATGGGCGTCTCGCGCTTGACGAGCGCGCCCTTCGGGTTGGCCTGGGTGGGCTTGACGTGGACGGTGCGGATGCCGACGCCCTCAACGACCACGCGGTCGTCTTCGGGGATCACGCGGAGCACGGTCCCGGTCTTGCCGCGGTCTTTGCCCGCGGTCACCATCACGGTGTCGCCCTTGCGAACGTGGCGTGCCATCAGATGACCTCCGAGGCGAGAGACACGATCTTCATGTAGCCCTGGTCGCGGAGCTCGCGAGCCACGGCCCCGAAGATGCGGGTGCCCTTGGGGTTGCCGTCGTCTCCGATGATGACGACGGCGTTGTTGTCGAAGCGGACGGACGAGCCGTCGGCGCGCTTGGTCGGGAACGACGTCCGGACGACCACGGCCTTGACCTTGTCGCCGGCCTTGATGTCAGACCCGGGGAGGGCCTTCTTCACGGAGCAGACGACCTTGTCGCCCACACCAGCGGTGCGACGGGTCTTCTTGTTGCGACCGGTCGAGCCGCCGAGCACACGGATCACATACGCGATCTTGGCTCCCGAGTTGTCCGCGACTTCACATCGCGATTCTTGCTGCAACATCGCTGTGTCTCCGGGGCCGAGGGCCCCACTAGCGGTCAGGCGTTGACGGCGTCGATCTCTTGCGGGGCGGCCTCGACGACTCGGACGAGGGCCCAGCTCTTGGTCTTGCTCTTACGGACGCAGGGGGCCACCTCGACGCGGTCGCCCTTGCGGGACTCGTTGTTCTCGTCGTGGACCTGCAGCACGGTGCGCTTGCGGACGTACTTGCCGTACTTGGGGTGACGGCTCAGGTAGCCGACCACGACCTTGCGCGACTTGTCGCGCGAGTCGGACTCGACGAAACCGACGCGCGTCGCGACGTGCTTTTCGGGGGTGGGCTCGGTCATGCGTTGGCCTTCTCGTTCTGCTGGGCGATCTCGCGAGCGCGGCGCTCGGTCTGGAGGCGGGCGATGTCGCGGCGCATCTTGGTGAACTGGCTGACGTCCTCGACCTTCTCCGTCACCGTCTGGCTGCGGAGATCGAAGAGCTTGCGGGAGAGGCGGCGAAGCTCCTCCGCGATCTCTTCGTTGGTCATCTTGTGGGATTCCTGAGCCTTCATGGCGATCGTTCCTTCTTTGCTCCGGCTCAGTGGCCGAGTCGGCGTCCGATGAAGCGGCAACGCACGGGCATCTTCATCGCCACGCGCACCAACGCACGCTTGGCCTGGTCCTCTGTCACACCGGCGAGCTCGTAGAGCACCGTGCCCGGCTTGACGCGCGCGGCCCAGTAATCCACCTCGGCCTTGCCCTTGCCCATTCGCGTTTCCAGCGGCTTCTTCGAGACGGGCTTGTCCGGGAAGACGCGGATGATGAGCTTGCCCTGACGCTTGAGGTAGTGCTGACAGGCGATACGCCCGGCCTCGAGCTGACGCGCGGTCAGCCAGCACTGCTCCATCGACTGGAGCCCGTAGTCGCCGAAGGCGACGAAGTTGCCCTTCGTGGCCTTGCGGTCACGGGCGCGCCGCATCTCCTTGCGGAACTTGACTCGTTTGGGCATGCGTGGCATGGCTTACTTCTCCAACCGGTCGGCACTGGCCGATCCGGATCGTTCGTGCGTGATCAACGGCGCCCTCGGGCACGGGGGCGGGCGCCGGCGGCGTTGCTGGCGGTCTCGTCGAATTCTTCCGAGTACGGGCCCTTGTAGATCCACGCCTTGACGCCGATGACGCCGTAGGTCGTGCGCGACTCCGCGAACCCGTAGTCGATGTGCGCCTGGAGCGTCGAAAGAGGCAGCGACCCGAGACGCGTGTCAAGACGACGCGTCATCTCGGCGCCGCCCAGACGACCGGCGATCAGGATGCGGATGCCCTTGGCGCCCGACTGCATCGCGCCCTCGGCACGCATCTTCACCAGGCGGCGGTAGCTCGCCCGCTTCTTGAGCTGCTCGGCGATGCCCTCGGCCACCAGCTGGGCGTTGAGGTCGGGGTTCCCGATCTCGACGACCGACACCGCGACCTTGCGACCCGTCATGTACTGGAGTTCGGACTGCAGGCGGTCGATCTCGGCGCCCTTGGGGCCGATGACCAGGCCCGGGCGGGCGGTCTTCAGGATCACCTTGAGCTCTTCACGCGTGCGCTCGATCAGGATGTCGGCGACGGCGGCGAAGGGCGGCGTCCGGTTGAGGCGCCGGTCGAGGAACTCGCGGATCTTGTAGTCCTCGATCAACAGCTCGCCGTACAGCGCCTTGGGCGCGTACCAGCGGCTCTTGTGCGCCTCGGTGATGCCGACGCGGAAGCCGAAGGGGTGAGTCTTCTGTCCCATTACGCGTGCTCCTCGACGCCGATGGTGATGTGGCTCGTCTTCTTCTGGATCGGGTGGGCCCGACCGCGGTCCTTGGGCTGGAAACGCTTGATCGTCACGCCCTCGTCGATGCGGGATTCCGCAACGTAGAGCTGGGTGACGTCGGCGTCGGCCTGCTCGGCGTCCGCGATCGCGGTGCGGAGGGTCTTGAGGACCATCTTCGCGGCGCGACGCGGGCTGAAGACCAGCAGGTTCTCCGCCTCATCGACGCGCTTCCCGCGGATCATGTCCGCGACGAGGCGCGCCTTCTGGGGGCTCGAACGCTGCCAGCACGAACGGCTGACGAAACGCGCGATGTCCTTGGGCTCGACGCCCAGGGCGCCCGCGAGGCGACGCATGTCCTCGAACTTGGCTCGGGGGTGGTTGCGACCACCCATCCAGTTCCGCAGCGCCTTCTCGGCCGCGGACTGCGAGAAGCCATCGCGGGCCAGCGCACCGGCGAGCTGCTCGACGGTCTGCCCGCTGTCGCTAGCGAGCGTTTTGACTTTGGCGTGGTTGAGGTTCACTGGGTGCTCCTGTCAGGTCCGGCTTAGCGCCCGGACTTGATGCCTTCCTTCTTGTTGGTGTGACCGCGGAAGGTTCGGCTGGGGCTGAACTCGCCGAGCTTGTGCCCGACCATGTCCTCGGTGACGAAGACCTCGGTGAAGGCGCGACCGTTGTGCACCTGGAACGTCTGGCCGACGAACTCGGGGACGATGGTGCAGGCGCGGGCCCACGTCTTGATCGGCGTGCGCGCGCCGCCCTCGACCTGCTTCTCCACCTTGAGGTAGAGCTTCTCGTCGACGTAGGGGCCTTTTTTCAGCGAACGGCTCATGGGTCGATCCTCCCGGGCTTAGCGGAGCTGCCCGTAGCGCTTGCTCTTGCGCCGGCGGATGATGAGTTTGGTGGAGTGCTGCTTCTTGTTACGCGTCGATCCGCCCTTGGACTTCGTGCCCGTGCGCGAGACCGGCGTGCGGCCGCCCTTCGAGCGGCCCTCACCACCACCGAGGGGGTGAGCGTCGTGGCTCATGGCCATGCCGCGGACCTTCGGGCGACGCCCGAGGTGGCGGCTCTTGCCGGCCTTGCCCAGACGGCGGTTCTTGTGATCCAGGTTCCCGACCACGCCCACCGTCGCCCGGCACTCGATGAGCACCTGACGCAGCTCGCCCGAGGGGAGCAGGATGGTCGCGTACTTGCCTTCCTTGTTCAGGAGGCGGGCCGAGGCGCCGGCGGAACGGCAGACCTGCGCGCCCTTGCCCGGGATGATCTCCACGCAGTGGATGTTCAGGCCCGAGGGGATGTGCTTGAGCTGCATGCTCACGCCCGGCTTGGGGTCCACGGGCTCGGCGGCAGTGATAACGCTGTCGCCGTCCTTGAGGCCCACCGGGGCGGGGATGTAGCGCTTCACGCCGTCCTCATACTTGATGAGGGCGATGTGGCACGAGCGGTTGGGGTCGTACTCGATGCCCGCGACGACGCCGGGGATCCCGACGCGGTCGGCGCGTTTGAAGTCGATCTTGCGGTAGCGACGCTTGTGACCGCCGCCGCGACCACGCACGGTGATCTTGCCGTGGTGGTTCCGACCGCCGGTCTTCTTCATCGGCTCGAGCAGGGACTTCTCGGGCGACGTCTTGGTGACCTCGGTGTGGAGGTTCACCGAGGCGTTGCGTCGCCCGGCGCTGGTCGGCTTGTATACACGGATGGCCATGGTGGACTGCTCCCCTGCTCTCTTAGAAGAGTTCGATCGCGTCGTCCTGGTGAACGCGCACGACGGCCTTTTTCGTGGTGGACTCTTCGACGTAGCCGAAGCGCGTGCGCTTCGTCTTGCCCTTGCGGTTCTGCGTCGAAACCCCGGTGACCCGGACGCTGTAAAGCTCCTGGATCGCTTCCTTGATCTCGTCCTTGCGGGCGCGACGATCAACCAGGAAGGTGTACCGGTTGAACTCGCTCGAGTGGAACGAGTTCTTCTCAGTGATCAGCGGCTTTTTGATGACGTGGACGGGGTTCACTTGGAGCCCTCCTTCGTCGCCTTCGAACCCTTGCCGGTGTTCGAGCTCGGACCGTTCAGCCACGCCTCGAGCTCGCTCTTGGCGATCACGACGTAGCGGTGGTTCAGGAGCGTGAAGGCGTTGAGCTCGTGCGAGGGGCAGATGTCCACGCCCTCGACGTTCCGGCAACCCAGACGGGCGTTCCGGTTCTCGGGGCTCAGGGCCACCAGGCACGAGCGGTCGATCTTGTGCGCCTCAAGCATCGCGATGATGTCCTTGGTGCGCGGCGAATCGAAGTTCAGGTCATCGATGACCTTGACCTCGTTGTCGATGAGCTTGGCGAGCAGCGCGTTGCGGTTGGCCTTGCGCCGCATCTTCACCGGCATGTCGGGGCGGAACGCCTCGCGACCACGCGTCTTGGCGAAGGTGTGACCGCCGCCCTTGCGGACAGGCGTGCGGGCAGAGCCGGGACGGGCACGGCCGGTGCCCTTCTGCTTGTACAGCTTGCGGGTCGAACCCTCGACCACGCCGCGGCTTTTCGTTCGAGCAGAGCCCTGGCGCGTGTTCGTGTGGTAACGAACGTACGCCTGCTTGATGAGGGAGGGGTTGACTTCCCCCCCGAGGGCGGCCTCGTCGATGCCGAAGCTACCGACCTGCTTGCCCTGTTTGTCGTAGACCGGGACGTCCATGTGGTCCTCGTTCCCTTCGCCTGAGGCCCCGCGACGTGCGGGGCTCGTTTCGCCCTGCCCGGACTCGTCTGTCGCGTCGTCGCTTGACGACGCCGACCGGCCCGGGGGTTGACTCGGCGTAATGCCGCAACTTGGTGACGCCCGTCGGTTTCCTCCCCCTCACAGGGTCGGACCTCTCGGGCCGGACGACCGCCGCTCTGGCGACCGCCCGAAGAATTCGTGGTCTTAGCCGCGCGCCTTGGCGGCCTTCGACTTGTAGAGGCGGGTCGCGGGGCAGATCTCAAGGACCCCCCCATTGGCTCCGGGGACAGGCCCCTTCACCAGCAGCAACCCCTCCTCGGGGATGATCCGAATGACGTCGAGCGAGCGGGTGGTCACGCGGACATCGCCCATGTGACCGGCCATCCGCTTGCCCTTCTTGATCCGACCGCCCATACCGGCGTTGTTGCCGTGGCCGCCGATGGAACCCGGGGAGCGGTGCTTCCGCTCAACGCCGTGGCTCGCTTCCTGGCCGCGGAAGCCGTACCGCTTCATGCCGCCCTGGAAACCCTTGCCCTTGCTCTGGCCCGCGATATCGACGTACGCGACGCCCTCGAGCGCCGTGACGTCGAGCTCCTGGCCGAGCTCGTACTCGCCGGCGCCCGCCTCGTCGATGCGGAACTCGCGGTGGCGGCGCTGCGGCGCCACGCCGGCCTTCGCGTCGTGGCCGATCAGCGGGATCGACTGGTTCCGGGCGTTCATCGCGCCGTAACCGATCTGCACCGCCGAGTAGCCGTCGCGCTCCGTCGTGCGGATCTGGGTGACGAAGCAGGGGCCGACCTTGATCGCGGTCACCGGAGTGGACTTCTCGCCCTCGGTGTACACGCGGGTCATGCCGATTTTCGTTCCCATGAGCAGCATGGCGTGGTCCTCGCTCGCTCCGAAGCCTGCTCGGCAGGCCGCGGTCAGTCTCGGTCTCATGAGGCGGGCGACCTTCGCCACGCCTCAGAGGATCCCGTTCGGGGCAGAGCCCCTGAAAAACCAAACGCCCCGCGTTTCCACGGGGCGATGACGAAACAGGCCGTCAGGCCTTGATCTTGACGAACACGCCGGCGGGGACGACGAGGCGGTTGAGAGCCTCCACCGTTCGCGCATTGGGCTCAACGATGTCGATGATCCGCTTGTGCGTGCGGATCTCGAACTGCTCGCGAGACTTCTTGTCGATGTGCGGGCCACGGAGAACCGTGTAACGCTCGATGCGGGTGGGAAGCGGGACCGGGCCAGCCACTCGCGCGTTGGTGCGCTTGGCGTGATCGACGATCTCTTTGGCAGAGGCGTCGAGGGCCTGATGGTCGTAGGCTTCCATTCGGATTCGGATTTTGCCGCCGGTCATGCGAATCCAGACCTCACTGCCCAGCAGGGCCAGTCCACGAAAGACGCCGGTTCACCAGAGAAGCCCGTTGCGTCTCTGACCGGCGTTGCGCCGAAACACAGGATGTGACGCCAGCCCCACCATGGGAGACGCCCCGTCGCGAAACGCCCCATAGGAGCGCACAAACGCGATACGCCCCGAGGGGCGAGCCGGAGAATGTAAACGATTGGTCAGCGGTGTCAACCCGAGCGACCCCGGGCCTTGAGAAAAGAATGGCCGATAGATTCCCGGCCCCACCGCCCCTACGCCTCAAAAAACCGCTCTCCCCGCACACACCCCCTCAAGGGCCGCGCCCGCCCGTCCCGATGAGGCTAGCGTCCGATGATCCAACCCCACGGAGCCTTATCTATGCGCCTCGCCCTGGCCTTGACCGCCCTCCTCCTCCTCGCCGCCGTGCCGGCCGCGGCTCAGAAGAACCAGCGCGTGCGCACCGGGCCCGACGAGATCGCCGGCGTCCCCTTCTCTGACGTCCCCTACCGCGTCGAGTCCATGGGTCTCTCCCTCCGGCTCCCCGAGGGCGCCACCATCTCGAGCACCTCCACCGCCGACGGCGTGCGCTCCTTCCTCGTCTCCCCCGCCAACAACTCCTGGCTCCTCCGCGTCCTCGCCCCGCGCGTCGCCGACCCCGCGCTCGACGCCGCCGGCGTCGTCGATTCCATGGTCAACGAGATCCTCGATCCCGCCGGCGACCGCGCCACCATGGACCGGATGTCCCTGCAAACAAAGGACGGGCGCAAGCGCGTCTTCGACCGCCTCGACGAACTCCAGACCTCGTCCGCGACCGGCGCCCGCTTCTACGTCGGGGTCAAGCAGAGCTCGGGCGCCGAGCTCGTCACCGGCTACACCGTCTTCCGCCCCGCCCCCGGACAGCTCCTCGTCTTCGAGATTAACTGCATGGGCGCGGAGTTCATGCGCGTGCGTTCCATCTACGAAGCGATCATCGCCGCCTCCGAGATCGCCGACCCCACCGAGCTCGCCAGCCGGCGCGCCGCCGGCGTCACCGCGGGCGAGACCCTCCTGGCCGACCTCGACGCCGAGACCATCTCCTCCTACCTCCGCGACGCCCCCGAGTGGCGACGCCTCTACCGCCCCGGCCCCACCGGACGCTGGAGCGACGACACCGAGGTCGCCTACCAGTCCATCGAGATCAAAAAGGGCCAGCGCGGCGACCTCGCCACCGGGCGCACCTCCCGCAGCTGGTCCGCCGCCGACCGCGAGAAGGGCTTCGTCGCGACCGTCGTCGCCCGCTACCTCGACGGCGACCAAACCGTCGACATCCTCTCCTCCTACTTCCTCTCCCTCGACGGGGAAAGCGAGACCTGGTCCGTGCGCATGCGCCTCAGCGATCAGTTCGAATCACTGAACTGGACCGAGACCGGCGTCCGCGCCAAGGACCAGATCCGCGTCACCATCGCCCAGCCCGACGGCGAGGTCACCGAAAAAGCCTGGCCCGTCCCCCCCACCGGCTACCTCTCCCACGTCGAGGCACTTCTCCTCCCGCGCATCCTCGCCAAGCGTTCCATCGAAGGCGAGTTCGCGTACTACCGCTACAACACCCAGCTCGGCGAGCTCACGCTCCGTCGCGACGTCTTCGAAGGCACGCCCGACGGCTGGCGCCTCACCTCCCGCCCCCACGAAGACGCCCCCGACGAGATCCTCGAACTCTCCACCGCCGGCGACGTCGTCACGCAGCGCCTCAGCGACGACATCCGAGGCAAGCCCCTCGGCCGCAAGGAAATCGCCAGCATCTGGCGCCACAAGGGCCTGCCGCTGGACTGATCCAGCAACGCCACGGGTACCGGCAACACCACGATCGCCCGCCTCCCTCCCTCGCCCCATCTCCGATGGGGAGAAGGCCAGGGTGAGGGGCCACACCCAAACGCGAGCGCAGCGAGCATCCCCAACTCCCCCTCTCCCCGAGGGAGAGGGGTAAGGGGAGAGGGAGCGGCGACTGACGGCGCGCAGCGTTTTGCTTTCAATGTCGCGCGCAACACTCCCTCTCCCCAACCCTCCCCCTCGGGGGGAGGGGGCCGGAGTCCGATCCGCTTCTGAGCGCACAACAACAGCACCACCTCCACCCTCGCCCCATCTCCGATGGGGAGAGGGCAGGGGTGAGGGGTCAAATTCAAAGCGAGCGCAGCGAGCATCCTCAACTCCCGCTCTCCCCGCGGGAGAGGCAGCGGAGTTAGTACACCTCGAGGAACACCCGCCGCGTCGGCTTGATGTCGCGGTGGATCATCCGCCGGTCCCAGGTGTCCACGCCCGCGAGGGTTTCGTCGTCGCAGACGAGGTACGGCTCGCGCGCCATCGGCGGGAGCTGGCGCGCCAGCTCCTGGAAGACGCCAAGCTCCATCCCCGCGATGCCGCAGACGTACACCAGCCCGCGGGGCGAGCTCAGGATCGGCACGAGCTCGTCGCGGTGCGTCGCTAATCGCTGCTGCACGTACACGCCGCGCCCCCCGCCGCCTGTGCTGTCGCCCTCGGGCTCGCGGCTGATCGCGGTGATGTACCGGAAGTTCTCGTGCTCCTCGTCGAGGCGCATGAAGACGTCGTCGTAGAGCAGGTCCGTGCGGTAGGGCGCGCCCATGACCAGCGCGATCTTTGACTCCACGCCCGCCGCGAGCAGCTCCGTGATCATGCCGCGGAAGGGCGCGATGCCCGTGCCTGTCGCGAAGAAGACGTAGTCGTGCTCCTCGAGGCGCGCCGGGAGCAGGAACCGCTTGCCGTTGGGCCCCGAGACCAGCACCTCGTCGCCCTCGTCGAGATCACAGAGGTAGTTCGACGCGACGCCGGTAAAGAGCCGCCCGGTGTCCCAGTGCTCGTCGATCGTGCGCTTCACCGTAGTCGCAAGGATTGTCCCCGCGCCGTCCTCGCCGGCCGTGGGCGACGCGATCGAGTACAGCCGCACCTTGTGCGGGCGCCCGCGTTCGTCCTCGCCCGGCGGGATCACGCCGAAGGACTGCCCGGCGCGAAACCCCCCTTCCAGCGGCGTGCCCGAGACGTCGAGCTCGACGTGGCGCACGAACCCGGCGGCCTTCTTGGAACGGGTGCAGACCTCGTTGCGGACCACGCGCGCACGGACCGGTTCGTTCGGGCGCACGAGGTGCATCGAGACGTCGGGGAAGTCGATCGAGACGGGAGGGTTGGCAGCAGTCATCAGGAGAGGATAGGCGCCCCGCGCTCAGCCGCCGGCCGCGCCGTCGGTCGTCGCGCCGGAGCCCTCGCCCGCGGCCCGGAGTTCGAGCCGGTTCGCGAGGTCGCGGAGGCGGTCGGCGTGGGGCCCGCGGGCGCCGCGCGAGAAGCCCGACGCGGCCTGCTGGTAGGCGTCCCGCGCTTCGTTCATGAAGCCCTCGGCGGCGTCCCGGGCCTCCTTGGCCCGCGACTGCAGCTCGCCGGCGAACGCCAAGCGGGGCTCCATCTGCGACAGGGCGTCGAGCACGTCGCTGTACCGCTCGGCGCTCCCGCTCCTGGCGAGCGCGAGCGAGGCCTGCCCGTGCTGGGCCGTCGCGAGCCAGAGCCCGCTCGCCCCGTCCGAGGACGCGGCCCGCAGGCTCGACTGGGCTTTGGAGAACGCCGCGGCCGCGGCCGCGTACGCCGGCTCGAGCTCGTCGGTCCGGAACGTGCTGAGTTCGTCGAGGAGGCCCTCGAGACGCGACGCGGCGACGTTCGCCTGCTCGCGGTCCACCTGGGCCGTGCGCGCGTGGCGGGCGCCCCGCTCCTGGAGCGACTCGCGCGACGCGCGGAGGAGCTCGACGAGCCCCTCGGCCCCGCTGATCCGTCGGTCGAGCTCTTCGATGGTCGGGCGGAGCTGCGCGGCCTGCGCCTCGAGGTCCGACGCCCGCGCGAGGACGCTGTCCGCGTCGCGCTGCGCGCCGAACGCGTCGCGGATCGCGGCGAGGCGTTCGTCCCCGTCGAGTGTGATCGAGCCGTCGCGCAGGGAGATCTCGCGCTCGCGGAGGGTCCGGACCTCGTCCCGTGCGGCCGCGGCGGCGTTCTCGAGCCCGCTCAGGCGGACGCCGATCGCGTCGCGCTCCTCGATGAGCGCCGTACGCTCGCGCTGCGCCGTGCTGATCGCCTCGTCGATGTCGCTCACGCTCTCGTCGGGCGTGTAGGAGCCGGCGGCGTCCGCCCGCGCGTGACGCCAGGCGTAGAGACGCCCGGCGAGCGACTGGGCTTCCGCGATCATCGAGCCGGCCTCGACCTCGAGCCGCTCGGCCCGCGTCATCGACGCCTCGGCGTCGCCCAGGTGCGTCTGTCCCTCGATCAGCTTCGCGGCGCCGCGCACGTCGTCGTTCGCGAGCGCCGGCGCCAGCGTCTGGCGGATCTGCTTGTTGATGCTCTCGACGGACTCGACCGGGGGCGGGGGCGAACCCGCGTGCAGCGCCACGAGCGACGCCTGCGCGTCCTCGAGCGCGCGGGACGCCTCGGCGCTGTCGTCGCACCCGCCGAGCAGGGCGCCCGCACCGCAGGCGAGCGAGAGGGCGATGATTCGACGGGCGACGGTCTGGCGTGAGCGCATGGGCTTGGGTCCTTCTGGCGTCGGGCGGGGCGTTCAGGCTGGGCGGAGAGAATAGCAGAGGGCGGCGGGCCCTCGCGCCCCCGGATCAGCGTTCCTGATCCAGCGGTTCGTCCGCCTCGTCGCCCGCGAGCGGGGCCTCGGGGGTCAGGTTGGGGGGCTCGTAGGCGATCGGGACGTCCGGGCGCGGGCGGATCATCGCGTTGATCCAGTCCACCCCCTGGCGGAACCGGAGCACGTCCCGCGAGCGGAACGCCGGGCGCCACCCGTTCGCCTCGGGGTGGGGGTACGACGAGACCGGGCGGGGCAGCCCCAGCTGGAGCAGCGGGGACTCGCCCGGGCGGTCGTAGTCGATCAGCGGCTCGCCCCCCGGCAGGCGGAACCGGTCGAGGATGATGAAGTTCGTCAGCGCCGTCGTTTCGGAGAAGGGGCGCTTGTTAAAGAGGTGCGGCGGCGGCGCGTCCGTCCCGCCGTGGCAGCTCGTCGACGCGCAGCTGCGGGTCAGCCACGCGCCCGCGAGATGGTCGCGGAAGAGCGCGAGCGAGTTCGGGAGCTCGAGGACTTTGACGTCGGTGTAGAGCTCGCGCGCGCGCAGGCGGAACATCAGCTCGAGGATCTCCGTCGGGTTCTTCCGGTAGAACCCGCGGCGCTCGGCCTCGGTGCGGGGCATCCCCGCGGCCCCGGCGTACTCGCTCATGAACCGCTCGACCGTGTCCCGGTCGATCAGCACGCGGGGCGGGTCGCTCAGGTCCAGCTCGTACACCTTCAGGAGGTTGACCTGCTCGTCGCTGAGCAGCGGGAACGCGCCGGCTTCGAACCGCCCGGGCGCCGAGACCTGGGGCGTCGGGGTGGGCGTGTCGCCGCGGGCCGGCCTCGCGCCCTCGGCCCGATCGCGGAGCACGATGCGCTGGTCGAGCAGGCGGCTCATCCGCGCCGCGTCCGGGTTCGTCGGCTCGCGGTCGAGGACCGTGTCGAGCTCGTGGCGCGCTTCGCCCAGGAGGCCCTCGCCGATGAGCCACTCGCACAGCAGGAGCAGGCGGGGCGTGTCGTCGTCGTCGATGATCGCCCGCATCGAGCGGTAGCGTTCGCTCGGGGTGCGCCGCCGGGTGACCCGCTCGACGTGCTCGGTGCGCACGGTCGTGTCCACCCCCGCGACGCGGATCACAAGCCCGCTCGCGTCGCGGGAGACCAGCTCGCCGTAGATCGAGTCGCCGGTGGTCAGGACGACGACCACCGGGTCGCCGGGCTCAACGCTGGATTGCTGCGCCCGGGCCGGGGCTCCTGCGCCGAGAGCCACCAGAACGAGCAACACGATGGATCGGAGCAAGGGACGATGCATGGCGGCGATTGTGACCCGGGCGCGCAGGCACGTCCAGCGGACGTCACGCCGCGTGAGTGGAACCGTCGCGCTGTCGAACGTCCGCTTGGTCACTCAGGTCCGTTTCCGACTCCGTCGTCAGGTCGATGATCACCGGGCGCCCCTGGGCCCCCAGAGTGATCCGCACGGGCCCGCGGATCGGATCCGGGAAATCCACTTCGTAGCCACCGATCGAGAGTGTGACGCCCCGGTGGAGCGTGCGCGCGACGCTCAGGGCCGCGTCGGTGTACCGGTCGGTCACGCCCCGCAGGCGTTCCCACGCGGCCCCGATGCGCGTGCGCATCGACCCGTAGCTCGCCAGCGAGAACTCCAGCTCGGTCATCAGATCCGCCTGGCTCTCGGTCAGCGTCGGGGCACAGCGGCGGAGCGTGTCGTAGTGATGGCGCGTCTTCGCCTCGGCCGAATCGACCGCCTCGCCCATCGCGTCGAGCTTCGGGGAGAGGGTCTCGAAGTCACGGAGGGCCCCGAGGACCACCCGCGTGGCCCCCCCGCCGGGCGAGCCGAGCTCCCCGAGCTCGCAGGCGCCGCCGACCGAGCACACCCCGCCGCGGAGCGCGCCGCGCGGGCATCGGAGCCACCCGCCGACGGTCAGCTCGCAGTCGGTGATCTCGCGCTGGATCTCGGCGTGACGCCCCACGACCACCATGGCGCTCTCGAGGTACCGCGCCCGCACGTCGCGCTCGACGAGCACGCTCGCGCGTCTGCGGCCGTTGACGCCGCCGTCGAGCGCCCCGTCGGCGCCCGCGACGATGCGCGCCGCGCCGATCAGCCCGTTGATGGTCACGGTGCCCGTCGCGTGGACGCTCAGCCCGTCCGCGACGTCGCCGCCGACGGCGATATCGCCGTCGAAGTCAACGTTCCCCCCGCCCGCGCCCACGTCGCCCTCGATATCGAGGCGCGTGGAGACGCGCAGCGTCCCGTTGTCGAAAAAGACCGCGCCCGCCCTTGTCGCGAAGAGCCCGCCGCCCTCGCCAGCCCGCACCGAATCGTCGTGCCCGAACCGCATCGGTTCGCCGTGGCGCGCCGTGATCGCCCCGCCGTGCACGTCGCGCCCGTCAACCCCCGCGCTGGGCGGCATCGCCCGCGCGATGAGCTCGCCCTCCGCGACCCGGGGGTGAACGCCGGAGCGCTCGAACGACCCCGACGGGGCGCACGAGTCCGACCAGACCAAGCGCCCGTCCTCGCCGTGGCGCGCGGGGTCCCCGTTCGCGACGATGATCCGGTGCGCCTGCTCGGGATGCGCGCCGAACGCGGTCAGCAGCACCTCGACGGCGGTGTGCGAGTCGGCGTCGAGCACCAGCCCCCGCTCCCGCAGGAACGACAGCACCGTCTCGAGGTCGCTCCCCGACGGCTGGGCCCCCGGCGCGATCGACAGCGTCGCGATCGTCGCGTCGTCGTTGAGCTCGAGCCTGAGTGTGTCTGCGAGTCGCGTCATCCACGCCCCCTCATTAGGCCGCGGCGTTCCCGACCGTCTCGGAGATGCGCTGGCTCAGCACGTCCGGCGTGAACGGCTTCACCACGTAGTTGTTCACGCCCGCCTTGATCGCCTCGACCACCCGCGATCGCTCGCTCTCGGTCGTCACCATGATGACCGGCGTCGCGGTGTTCCCCTTGCGGAACTCCTTCACGAACGTCAGCCCGTCCATGTTCGGCATGTTCCAGTCGAGGAGGATCAGGTCCGGCGCGAACTCGCCGAGCTTGTTCATCGCGTCCTGCCCGTCGCACGCCTCTTCCAGATCGGTGTACCCGAGCTGGGTGAGGATGGACTTCTGGATGTTGCGCATCGTCTTCGAGTCGTCTACGAGCATGATTTTCATCGCGTGCGTCCTCTGGCTCTGACGGGTCGGTCGTTAGGCCTGGGCCGTAGCCGCGGCGTTCGTCTTCTGGGGAGACGACTTGCGGTCGTCGATCATCACTTCGATCGCCAGCTCGCCGCATTCGGTCCGGCATGGGATCACGACGCAGGGCACGTCCTTCGGGGACGCGATGCGGTGGTTGTCGCCCAGCACGACGCTCGGGCAGGAGATGCTGACGTCGCGGTCGGCGAACATCGCCTTCGCCCCGCCCGCCACCATGTTCACCAGCTCGCCGATCGCGTCGGCAAAGTCATCCGAGTCCGCCGTGATCTCCATCCCGGTGAACCGCGCCACCACGCCCTCGGCCGTCGCGCCGGGCAGGCTCAGCACGACCGAGCCGACCACGTCGCCCGACAGGCCGATGATCCCCGTCACGTCGAACGACGCTTTCGAGTCCGCTTTGATCAAGGGGGCGTCAACGCCCACCTCGAGCTGGAGCATGGTCGAGAAGACATTCCGGATGCTGCGGATAAACGGCGTGATGTAGTTCGGATCCATAGGTCCCCGTCTTCCTGCTCACGGCTCGCGCCTCCCGCACTCCGCGGGTAATCCGATGGGCGTCGCGGTCTCGCGGATGTCATCGGGAGAGTGGTGTCCCGACTCAAGCGGCGTCCTGCCACCGAGAGCCCCTCGACGCGCGCCCACGCCCGGCACGATCCGACAGCGCGACGCCCCCGAGCGCCGAGGCCCGCACCCGCCCGCGGACAGCTGACCCATATGTAGTGGTCCCCCAGCGCGCCAGCACAACGATTACTGGACGTCCCGCCCCGCGCCCGCGCAGACCGCACACCAACCGCCCCTGAGTGAGCGCAGTGTGTTGTTTACGCGACCGGCGATGCTATACTTACGGCGACGTGTTTCTTCCCTCCTACCCACCACACTTCCCCCAGTGTGGTGGGTACTTTTTTGTCAACACGTCACCCGTCTCATAATCAATCGTGCTCGCCGAGCAGCCGCAACCCGTGCGCGCCCTCCGCGGTGACCAGCTCCAGCAAGACGATCTCGGTGCGGTCCTTCGTCGCGAAGAACCCGCCCCCACGCGGCGGGAGCCCGTTCTCGTCGCGGAAGCGGTCCAGCGCCACCACCCTCTGCCCGCCCGGATCGAGCGCGTCGATCTCGGCCGCGTACCAGCGGTTGATCCACAGCGTCCCGGGCCCGGCGGGGCGCCCCATCCCGCTGGTGAGAGTCAGGTCGTGGTCCCCGATCCTCGCCTGCACGTCCAGCGTCTCGAGCTTGGTCAGCCCGTCGGGATAGACCGGGCCGTCGAACGTGGGCTCGAGCGTCGTGGCGCACCCGGTCAGGAAGGCGAGAAGAAGTACGGCTGAAGCGGATCGCATGGGTTCTATACTCGCCCTGATGGGCTGCGAGAGCAACAGCACGAACGCCACCGCCCCCTCGCCCGGCGTGGCGCCCGGGGCCGAGACGATCGACGTCGCCGCGTTCGCGCGCGCCTACACCACCGACCCCCGCCTCGCCCAAGCCATCCCCGGGTACGACGCCCCCTTCTTCCAGGCCGGGCTCGCCGGGTACTCCGACGCCGCGATGCGCCTCATCGCCCGACGCCACGGCTGCCCCGCGTGCGTGACCGAAGCGCTCCTCGACCGCACGCTCCTCGGCGGCGGGCGCGGGTTCGTCAAAGCGGACCTGGGCGATATCGCCGAGAACGTCCCGGGCGGCGCGGAGGACCACCCGCTCATCGGGCAGATCATGGGCGCCGACCCCGACGAGATGGCCGCGGCCGCCGTCAAGATGGTCGAGCAGGGCAAGCGCCCCACGAAGGAGTACCGCGACCTGCGCGAGCGCGGCGTCAGCGCCGACGACGGCGCCGACATCGAGCCCGGCGCGCGCACCTTCGCCGCCATCGACGTCAACCTCGCCTGCCCCGTCAAGAAGATCCGCGCCAAGGCCCGCGGCGGGCACTGGCTCCGCGAGCCCGAGGGCGCCATCGAGATCCTCCGCGCCGTGCGCGAGGCGCTCCCGCCCGACGTCCCCACGACCGTCAAGATGCGCCGCGCGTTCGACGACGAGCCCGAATCGCGCGACCGCTTCTACCGCATCTTCGACGCCGCCTACGAGATGGGCTACGCGTGGGTTGTCGTCCACGGGCGCAGCGTGCAGCAGAAATACGTCGGCCCGAGCGACTGGGTCGCCCTGCGCGACCTCGTGCGCTCCCGCCCCGACCGTGTGATCATGGGCTCGGGCGACATCTGGAACGCCGAGGACATCTTCCGCATGATCGCCTACACCGGGCTCCACGGCGCCAGCGTCGCCCGCGGCTGCATCGGGAACCCGTGGATCTTCCGCCAGGCCCGCTCCCTGATGGCCGGTCGCGAACCGCTCCCCCCCACCGTCGCCGAGCAGCGCGACGTGCTCCTCGAGCACTTCGAGCTGAGCGTCGCGGTCAACGGCGAACGCGGCGCGGGGCTGATGATGCGCAAGTTCGGGGTCCGCTTCGCCGCCCACCACCCCGACAGCGACACGGTGCGCAAACGCTTCATCGCGGTCAAGACGCTCGACGACTGGCGCGCCGTGCTCGACGACCACTACGCCGGCGAACCCGCCGCGACCAACGCGTAACCGGCGCACGCGCGCGGCGCCTGTCGCCGTCTGTGCGCCGTCTCGCGGCGCTCGCGATGTTCACGCTTGGTTTTTCAGCGGTTCCTGCGACTGTCGCGGGATGACTACCACACGACGATTCGCTTTGTTCTCGCTCCTCCTCGCCCCGGGGTGCGTCGCCGCCAACGACGCCGCGCCCGTCGTCGCCCTCCAGGCGGAGGCCGCCTCCGCCCTCGCCGCGCACAGCGCGCAGGACCACGCCGCCCTCTCGGCCGCGACGGCCGCGCTGCTCGACGTGCGCCGCGCCGCGCTGCGGGCCCGTCTCGAGGCCCGCGCGCTCGGGCTGCTCTACGACGAACCGCCGGACCCGACCATCGGCGGGCTCTCGGGCGACGCGGCGCACGCCTGGCTTACCGCTTACACGCACGCCGACGACCCACGGCTCGCCATCGAGTCGCTGCCGGCGTGGGACGACTTCGAGCGCGATGCCGAGGCGATCACCGCCGCACTCGACGCGCGGGGCGCGCACGCCGCCGCACTCTTCGCCGACCTGCTCGCGTCCACCGCGCTGCTCGGGGCCTACGCCGACGAGTCGGCCGCCCTCGGCGAGCTCAACCCGCGCGACGTGCTCGCCGAGATCTACACCCAGGAACTCCGCAACCACATCGACGATCCCCAGCAGCAAGCCGCGGCCGACCGCCTCGCCGCGCTCCTGCTCGGGCAGGAGGCCCCCCGATGAACAACGCCGCGATCGAACGCCTCGCCGAGCTCCTCGCCGGCGACGAACCCGTCCTGCTCAGCGCCGCGGGCGAGCGAGAAACTATCCGCGCCTCGCTGGCCGCCCTCGCCGCGAGCGAACGCCGGGCCGCGCACCTCGAAGACCTCCTCCGCGTCCACGCGACCGGTCTCGACGAGGCCGAACGCGCCGCCTGCGGCGTCCCCGAGCTGCCCATCGCCGGGACGACTTACGACTTCGCCGCGGCCGCGGCCGCACGCGAGACCTTCCGCGCCGCGCTGGACTCGGCCCGCAGCGCGTCGTCGGTCGTCGGCGCGGCGCTCGCGTTCGCGCGCGACGCTGCCATCCTCGTCCCCTGACCGCCCGCGCCGCCTCGCGGTATCGTGCCGTGATGAGCAGCGAACCCAACGCGTCTCCCCCCGCCCCGATGGAACCGAAGGGCGGGTGGTTCAAGAAGTTCCTCGCCGTCGTCGAGTGGCTCGGCAACGCCCTCCCCCACCCCGTCTCGCTCTTCGCGCTCTTTGCGCTGGGCGTCGTGATCATCAGCGCGATCGCCACACGGCTCGGGATCGAGGTGCAGGACCCGCGCTACCCCGAGGACGCCGAGGCGATCCTCCGAACGTCCTCGCTCCTCTCGCGCGAGGGCGTGCAGTGGATGAGCACCAATCTTGTCACCAACTTCACCGGGTTCGTCCCGCTGGGCACCGTGCTCGTCGCGCTCCTCGGCGTCGGCGTCGCGGAAAAATCCGGCCTGCTCACCGCGGTCATCCGCGCGCTCGTGCTCGCGGCGCCCAAGCAGCTCGTCACGCTCGTGATCGTCTTCGCCGGCATCGTCTCCAACACCGCCAGCGAGATGGGCTACGTCGTGCTCATCCCCCTCGCGATGGTCATCTTCCACTCGCTGGGCAGGCACCCGTTCGCCGGCATGGCCGCCGCGTTCGCCGGCGTTTCCGGCGGGTACTCCGCGAACATCCTGATCGGCACCGTCGATCCGCTCCTTGCCGGCATCACGCAGGAGGCGGCGCAGATCGTCTCGCCGGGCTACGAGGTCCACCCCGCGGTCAACTGGTACTTCATGATCGCCAGCACCTTCCTCATCACCGGGCTGGGGTGGTTTGTCACCGCGAAGATCGTCGAGCCGCGCCTCGGCCCCTACGACCCCAGCGAGGCCGAGCCGGATCTCCAGAAGAAGCCCACGATGGACAAGGTCTCGGCGATCGAGAAGCGCGGGCTCTGGTGGGCGCTCGCGTCAGTCGTCCTGGTCGCGTTCGGGTTCGTCATGCTCGCCGGGCCGAGCTTCCTCGCGTTCCTCGACTTTCTCCCGGGCTTCGGCGTCCTCCGCAATACGGACCCCGCCGCGACCGGACCAGAGGTCTTCCGCCCGATGCTCCGCTCCGTCGTCCCGATGATCCTTGTTTTCTTCGTAGTCCCCGGCTTCGTGTACGGGCGCGTCGTCGGCACGATGAAGAACGACCGCGACATCATCGAAGCGATGGCCGACGCGATGCGCTCGATGGGCCTCTACATCGTCCTCGTCTTCTTCGCCGCCCAGTTCGTCGCGTTCTTCAACTACTCGGGGCTCGGGCAGATCCTCGCGGTCGAGGGCGCCGAGCTCATCAAGGCCTCGGGCCTCGACAACCCGCTCGTCTTCATCCCGTTCATCCTGATGTGCTGCTTCGTAAATCTGATGCTCGGGTCGGCGAGCGCCCAGTGGGCCGTCACCGCGCCGATCTTTGTCCCGATGCTCATGACTGTCGGCTACAGCCCCGAGGTCATCCAGGCGGCGTACCGCATCGGCGACTCCACCACCAACATCATCACGCCCATGATGTCCTACTTCGGGCTCATCCTCGCCGTCGCGACGCGCTACAAGCGCGACCTCGGCATCGGCACCATGGTCGCGACCATGCTGCCTTACACCATCTTCTTCCTGATCGGGTGGACGATCCTCTTCTATGTCTGGGTCTTCGCGCTCGGGCTCCCTGTCGGCCCCGACGCCCCGACGTACTTCGATATCCAGGCGGCAGGCTAAGGCAGCTCGCTCGCCGCCGCTTTCATCCGCGCCTCGAGCGCCGACTTCAAGGCCGCGTGCAGGTCGCGGTCCGCGCCGTTGGCGTCGGCGCGCCGGGCGTTCGGGAAGTCGTACGCCGCGAAGGGGCCGAGACGGAACTGCTCAGGATCCTCCGTCGAAAACCGCGGCACGACGTGCCCGTGCAGCCACGGCACCTGGTTGCACAGCATGAGGTAGTTCAGGCGCACGCACCCCGTCGCCTCCTGCACCGCGTCGCCCAGCAGCGAGAGATCCAGCAGGAACCGCGACCGCTGCTCGAGCCCGAGATCGTTCAGGTGCGCGGGCGTCGGGTCGGGCAGGAGCATGCAGCACCCCGTGACCGCCTCCGGCTGCTGATTCGAGAGAATCGCGTACCCCGAGGGGAGTTTCGCGAGGAACTGCGGGTCGTCGCCTGCTTTGATGCGCGCGACACGATCGGCGATGGGGTTGCTCATGGCGCCGACGATACCACGCGCCGAGCGAGATACTCCAGCGGGTGCAGCGGTCGGCGCCCCGTGTAGCGCTCCGCCTGCGATCGGCACGAGTACCCCGTCGCGAGCACCGCCACGCCGTCGAGCGCGCCCGCCCAGCTCCGGTCGAAGATGCCCCGGGAGCGATCGGCGTTCTCCGCGAGGTGGCCGTACATCCCGGCCATGCCGCAGCAGCCGACGTCGCGCACCGCCAGCTGGACGCCGAACCGTGCGAACACGCCGTTCCAGTCTGCGGCAGCGCGCGGCTCCATCGCCCGCTCGGTGCAGTGCGGCAGGAGCGTTGCCGACGTGGGCTCGCCTCTCAGTGGCGTGATCTCCAGCGAGGCGAGCCATTCCTGCGGCAGCAGCACCCGCGTCGTCTCGCGCCCGAGCGTGCGCGGGTACTCGTCGCGGTAGAGCAGCGTGATCGCCGGGTCGATGCCGACGAGCGTCGCGTGCGACAGCGATCCGAGCCACGCCGCCTCGCGCTCGGCGACGCGCCGGAACCGGTCGAGCATCCCCAGCACGTGCAGCGGCTTTCCCTGATTCGCGAACCGGCGCGAGGTGGACCGTTCTCCCCAGCGACCGCGCGAGGCGCAGGGTCGCGACGATCACGCCGGGCTCGTACGCCGCGGTGAACGCGTCGGGGAGGATGACGACGTCGCCGGCGCCCACAGAAGCAGGGTCAAACCGCGCCGCCGGGTCGTCTCGGAGCCGCAGGGCTAAAGAGGGTTTCGCTCGCGACGGCAGATCGATCACGCCGAGCAGGCGCATCAACGCCCCGGGCGCCGGGCGGGCTGCGAGGCGCTCGGCGCGAGCGAGGACGTGCTCGCGCAGGCGGCGTCGGTAGCGCCCGTGGTACGCGTGCAGGAACACCGCGCGGAACGCCGGGACGTCGACCTTCACCGGGCACTGCCCCGCGCACGCCTTGCACGCGAGGCACCCGTCCATCGCCTCCTTCACCTCGTGGGAGAAGTCGGCGCCGCCCCGCGCTGTGTTGATCGCTCGGGTGATCACGCCGCGACTCGCGTCGCCCGGCTCGCCGCCGGCGTTGGCGACCCGGCGGAGCCACTCGCGCATGAGGTCCGCGCGGCCCTTCGGCGAGTGGCGGCGGTCGCGCGTTTCTTTCCACGACGGGCACATCGCCTGCTCCGCGCGATCGCTGTGGCACACGGCGTTCCCGTTGCAGCGGAATGGGTCGTCGAACTGGGCGCGGGCCTCCGCGGGGACGTCCCGGTCCAGTTCGCCTCGGGTGGTGGACTCGACGGTCAGCATCACCGCGCTCGAGTTCGGGGGCGCAGCGATCTTGCCGGGGTTGAGCTGGTTGCCGGGGTCGGCGGCGCCCTTGATCCGGCGCATCGCCGCGTCCACGGTGGCGCCGAAGAAGAAGGCGTTGTATTCGCCGCGGACGCCCTTGCCGTGCTCGCCCCAGAGCACCCCGCCGTTGTCCTTCGCGAGGCGCGCGACCGCGTCGGACACGCGGCGCACGCGCGCGAGGTCGTCGTCGTTGGTCGTGTCGATTGCGGGGCGGATGTGGATCACCCCGGCGTCGAGGTGCCCGAAGCGTCCGCACGTCAGCCCTTCCGCGGCGAGGATCGCGTCGAACCCCTCGATGAACGCGGGAAGTCGCTCCAGCGGGACGCCGGCGTCCTCAACGAACGGCGACGGCTTGCGCGAACCGGGCAGCGCCCCGAGCACGCCCACGGCGCGCGAACGCAACGCCCAGAATCCAGCGATCTCCTCCGCGCCCGGGACGAGCGTGCTGCGGGCGTCAGACGCCGCGAACGCGACGGCCTGTGCGCGGGGTTCACCCGCGTCGTCACCGGCGAACTCGACCAGCGTCAGCGCTCGCGCGCCGGGTTCGATGTAGCGTTCAACAAGCGGGTACGCCTCGTCGCCCCGCGCGAGATCGAGCACCATGGCGTCCATCGTCTCGATCGCCTGCGGCATGTGCCCGGCGATGCGGACCGCGTCGCGCACGGCGTCCCCGAAGCTGCCGTAGCTCACCGCGACGAGCGCGCGGTGCGCAGGGATCGGCGTGAGGCGGAGCGTCGCCTCGGTAACGATCCCGAGCGTCCCCTCCGAGCCGCACAGCAGATGATTCAGCGAGAACCCCCCGCTCGGGTTCCGCCGGATCATCGCGAGGTTGTACCCGGTGACGCGCCGCGGCAGCATCGGGAACACCCGGTCGATCTCGTCGCGCAGCGTGCGGTCGATCTCGTCCGCCGCTCGGCACAGCTCGCCGGCGCACCCGCTGCGATCGGTGTATCCGTGCAGCGTGGAGTCAGAGATGTCCGCGGTCTCGATCTCCTCGCCGCCGGCGAAGAGGACCCGCAGCGACACGACGTGATCGCTTGTCTTGCCGTAGCGGGCGGACCCCTTGCCCGCCGCGTCGGTCGCGATCATCCCGCCGATGGTGGCCCGGTCTCCGGTCGAGACGTGCGGGGCGAACATCAGCCCGTGGGGGCGTGCGGCGTCGTTGATCTGCGCGAGCGTGACGCCCGGCTCGACGCGGGCCGTGCGCGCCGCGGGGTCGAGCGCGTGGACGCGGTTCATCCTTGCGAAATCAAGAACGACGCCGTGGGTGAGCGCCATCGCGCTGGTCCCGGTGCCGCCGCCGCGCGCCGTGAGCGAAACACCCTCGAAACGCGTTTCGCCCAGGAGCGTGAGCGCGAGCGAGCAGTCGGCGTGGTCGAGCGGCTCGATCGCCGCGGCGGGGAGGAACTGGTAGAGGCTGTTGTCGGTCGCGCGCACCACGCGCTCGCTCAGGCGCGTTAGCACACGGCCTTGGAACCCGCCCGCGCGGAGCGCCGCGGCGAAGACGCCGACCACAGGATCGACTGGGGCGTCAGGATCAAGGCGTGGGATCATGCGCGGGTCCGTAGCATCGCTGACGGCATGCTACGGCGCGGCGTCAGGCGCTGCACCGGAGCGCGTCGATCCGCTCGGCGAGCTCGTCGAGCGCCAGGCGCCCCGGACCGCCGAGCGACACCCGCTCGCGCAGGCTGGTCTCCGCGTCGTGATCCCCGAGCGCGTCGAGGTTCTCGCCCACCTGGCGGTACGCGTCGCGGAAGGCAGCGCCGTCGGCGGCGAGGCCGACCGCTACGTCCGTCGCGTACATCGTCGGATCAATCGCCGCGCGCATGCGATCGAGATGGAACGTCGTGTCGCTGATGAGCGACGGGATCAGCTCGAGCGCGTCGAGCGCCGCGCCGCAGCCGCGCAGGAGCGCGCCCTTGCTGCTCTGGAGGTCGCGGTGGTACCCGCTCGGCAGCCCGAGGAGCTGGTGCAGCTCCGCCATCGCGCCCCCGACGAGCGGAGCGACGCCGCGGAGCAGCTCGGCGAGGTCGGGGTTTCGCTTGTTGGGCATGATCGACGACCCCGTGACCGCTCCGGGGGGGAGCGTGACGAAGCCGAATTCGCTGGTCGAGAAGAGCGAGAGGTCCCACGCCAGACGCCGGACGCTCTGCGCCGCCTGCCACATCGCGGCGAGCGTCTGCGCCTCGGCCTTCCCACGCGTCGCCTGCGCGTGCATCGGATTGATGAGCGTGCGTTCGAACCCGAGGCGTGCCGACGCCGCTTCGCGCGGGAGGTCGAGGTTCACGCCGTACCCCGCGGCTGTCCCCAGCGGGCACGCGTCGATCCACGCGCGGGTCGCGATCAGCAGAGCCGCGTCGTCCGCGAAGGATTCCGCGAACGAGGCCATCCAGAGCCCGACGCTTCGAGGGCACGGGCGCGCTGGAGGTGGGTGTAGCCGGGCATGGGATCGAGTTCGTGCGCCTCGGCGCGTGCGAAGGCGGCTTCGGCGGCGCTGAGCGAGAGTGCGGCGGCTCTTGTGAGTGCGTCTTTCATGTAGAGGCGTAGCGCGGTGAGGACTTGATCGTTGCGGGATCTGCCGAGGTGGACGCGTTTGCCGAGGTCGCCGAGTTTTTCGGTGAGGTAGAACTCGATGGCGGAGTGGCAGTCTTCGAAGCGCTCGTCCAGGATGAACTCAGCGGTGGCGAAGTCGTGCTTGAGCACGTCAAGTGCGTCGCTGATGCGTGCTGCGTCTGTGCTAGTGATGGTATTGATGTCGGCGAGTGCGAGGGTGTGGGCGCGGGTGCCTTCGATGTCGTGGAGGATGAGCTGGCGGTCGAGGATGGCGTCTTGCCCGGCCATGAAGCGCATGGCGTGATCATCGATCTGGGTGATAGATTTTTGCCAGAGTGGTGTGTTCATGGTGTGAGGCCGGTGAGGGGTGGGAGGTCGAGGGCGAGGTTGATGTTCTGGATGGCTTGTGAGGCGGCGCCTTTGAGGAGGTTGTCGAGGACACAGACGACGGCGGCGCGGGTGGGATATTCAGGGTCGATGGTGATGCCGCCGATGTGGGCGCTGTTGGTGTGGACGACGGACTGGACACGGGGCATTGCGGTTGTGTCTATGTGGATCAGTGGGTGGTCTTGGTAGTGCGATGCGTAGATGTGTTCGAGTTCGACCTTCGTGCGAGGTTCTTCGAGATCGATGAGCGCGGTGAGGGTGATGCCGCGGGGGTAGCCGGCGACTGCTGGTGCGAAGCGGATGTCGCGTGCGAGGTGGCGGGTGACTTCGCGCTCGTGGGTGTGGGCGGCGAGGGTGTAGGGGAGGATGCCGGTGGCGAGGGTTTCGGCGTCATTTTTGTCTGATGGTGAGGTACCTGCGCCGGTGTAGCCAGAGACGCCGAAGCAGTGCGGGGTGGAGGCGAGGTGGTCGAGGATGGGGGCGAGGGCGAGCTGGATGGCGGTGGCGTAGCACCCGGGGTTCGCGATGCGCGTCGCTCCGCTCAAACGCTCGGTATGCAGCTCGGGGATGGCGTACACCCACAAATCATCGAAACGGAAATCAGCGCTGAGGTCGATGATCACGCGGGGAGACGCCCCGGCCGCCTCGATCTCGCGGACCACTTCCCGCGCGTGCCCGTTGGGAAGCCCCAGAACAACAACCTCCGGGCACTCGTCCTTCTGCGGTTCGTACGACGAGGAAAACGACAGCGCCCCCGAAGCGACGCCGTACTCCGACGCCACGCTCTGCCCCGCGAGTTCGCGCGACACGGCGATCGTCGTCTCGAGCACGGGGTGGGCGTCGAGGAGGCGGATGAGTTCGCGCCCTACGTAGCCGCGGGCGCCGATCACCCCTAGGGAATCAGTTTTTGTAGAGCTCAGACGGCAACGGCGCTCTCCTTCCGGATCGTGACGGCCGGCTTTGAAGGAATCTTCGAAAGAGGGCGGGATAGAGAGGGCGTGTTTAATTGCCTTGGTAATGGTTGAGGGTGTTTGTATGCCGCTCCAGAACACCACCCACTCGCCCGCGCGGTGCATGCCGTCGGCACGGTTCATGTACCAGGGGTTGATTTCGTTGTCGGCACGGGAACGCCAGCACATGGCGGGGGCGTCAATGGCGAGTTGTTTCCAGAGTGATCCGGCGATCCCAAGGCCTTGTGCTTCGCGGGTGACGGCGAATTTGTCGAGGTAGGGAACGGGGCCGTTGTCGGTGAGGATGGCGGCGGCGGCGTAGTGACCGGCGAGGAGGATGCATGTGATGGGGGTGGTGGTGAAGTAGTCCGGGGTGAGCGTTCTGCGGAAGCTTGCGGAGACGAGGCGAGCGAGCTTTGGAGTGTCGATCGTATCGAGCGAGCTGTGCGTGGTGATCGTCATGCCCTTGCGGACAAGGGTGCCGTTGCCTCGGTAGGTGAAGAGTTCTGAGACGAGGTGTTCCGGGGATGTGATGGCGACTGAGGAGTCGTCGGGCATGGTGTCCAGGAGTGCTTTGATTTCCTGGATTTTGAGGCGCATGCCGCCGTGGAGCCAGGGTTCACCGATGAGTTTTTCGTAGTCGTCCGCGAGTGTGACGACGGGGACGATCTGTTGGTGTTCGTCGAGGAGCCCGCCGGTCGCGGTGAGAAAGACGGCCTTTGTTGCGGCGAGGTTCTGGATGAGTTTTCGTGCTGCGACGTCGGCGTTGATGTTGAGGGGGATCGTGTCGGTGGTGTAGCCGACCGGTGCGATGACGGGGATGATGCCGCTTGCGGTTGTAGACGTGATCGGTTCTGTGTTGACGGCGGAGATGGTTCCGACCCTTCCGAGGGTGTTGAGATCTGTCGCGCTCGCTTCGAACACACCGGTGGTGATGCACATGGCGGGTGCGCCGCGGCTTTGGATTGCGCTGGCGAGCTGTGCTCCGACGCGTTGAAAGACCTGCAAGACGATCTTGAGCGTCTCGGGCGTGGTGACGCGGTGGCCGTTGATAAAGTCGGGACTGCACCCCGGCGTCGTCGAGGGCGACTGTGATCTGCGGCCCGCGCCGTGGACGACGACCGGACGCACGCCGACGTGCCCCAGGCACGCGACGGCCGAGGCGAGCTCGACGAGGCGTTCCTCGACGATCGCGCCGCCGACCTTGATCACCACCGGCGGCACGTGTCGCTCATCGCCGAACTCGTCGAGGTACCGCGACACCTCGCGGCGCGAGCCGAGGTTGTGCAAGAGGTTGACGATCATGTCCCGGTGCACGCTCACGACGAGGCCCCTTCCCGCACACCGGTGAACACCGAGCGGTACGCCTGCGCGGCTCGTTCGAGCTGTTCGAGCGACACGTGCTCCCCTGGCGCGTGCGCCTGGGCGATGTCGCCGGGCCCGAAGACGATCGCGGGGAGCCCGGCCTCGGCAAAGAGCGCCGCCTCGGTCCAGAAGTCAACAGGGTCGCCGATCTCGACTCCCAAACGCTCGGCGAGCGCGGGAGAAGCGTAGCGCGGCGCGAGCGCGGGGCCTTCGAACCTCGTGGTCCACTCGCAACGGGCTCCCTCGGGCACGGCGTTCTGCACCGACTGCAATACCGCCGCGGTCTCGCTCCCCGGCGCCGGGCGCAGCCCGAACCGGGCGCTCGCGCGGGAGGCGATCATGTTCGCCTTTTCGCCGCCCTCGATCTTCCCGAGGTTGAAGCGATGCGGCGACAGCTCGGCCGCTCGACGCGCACGCCGTCCCCCACCTCACGAGATCGTGCAGCGCGCTCGAGGCGGACTCGCCCGACGCGTGCCCGCCCGTTCCGCGGAACACCACCTCGCCTGAAAGCAAGCCGCGGTGGGCGGTCACCGCGAGGCAGCCCGTGGGCTCGGCGACCACCACGCCTTCAAATGTATCGGCACACGTCGGCGCGAACGTGCGCACGCAGCGGCTCGTCCCCGCCTCCTCGTCTGTCGTGAAGAGGATCGCTGCGTCGCCGTCGCTCGCCGCGGCCGCGGCCAGCATGCACGCCGCCGCGCCCTTGATGTCGCAGGCGCCGAGCCCGGTCGCGCGCCCGCCCTCGATGCGCAGCGCGTGGGGGTCGCCCTCCCAGTCGCTATCGGCGGGGACGGTGTCGAGGTGGCAGTTGACAGCAGCAGATCGGGGGCGCCGCGGTGGGCGAGGAGACGTGAGGCACCCGTCGCCAGGTCGTCGATTTCCACGCTGCAAACCCGCCGCCAGCAGGATGTTCGCTGGGCTTGATACGACCTCGTGATGCGCGGGTGATAGCACGGGGTGGGTTGGTGGTATCCGCCGCGACGAGTGCCTCGCAGGTGCTCGAGGATCGCGTCGTGCTTCGATCATGACGACGGCCACAGCGGGGACGCCGTTTGGGGCGCAGGGCGGCGACGGCGGCTTGAGTTCCCGAGGAGCTTGATGAAGCCCTCGGCGTCTGCGGCGGTCCACGACGCCCGCTGGGCGTAGACGGGGCGCCGGGGAGTTGGAGCGAGCAGTTCGGCTTTGATCGCGACGGCGTTGCCGACGCGCCGGCGGCTTCGAGTTCGACGTCGCCCGTGACGTTCTCCTGCGTAGAAAGGATCATCGCTTCGAGGTCTGCCCGCAGAGGTTCGTGGTAGAAGCCGGCGTAGACGAGGTCCGTCCACTTGCGCGCCACGACGGGTTTGTACCCGTTCTGCTCCTTGGTCAGGCAGAGTTCCTCGAGGGCGCGGTGGGCGGCGAGGAGCGCGGTGAGGCCGGGTGCTTCGTAGACGATTCGCCCTTTGAGACCGATGACGGTGTCACCCGTGTAGAGCCCGCGGCCGACGCCGCAGGCACCGAAGCGGCGGTTGAGGTCGCGTAGCATGATGCGGCCGTGGAGGGCTTGGTCGTCGAGGGCGACGCACTGACCTTCCTCGAAACGGAGCGTGGCGCGACGACGGGCTCCGTGGGCCATTCTTCGGGGGGCGAAGTCAGGCGGCGCGCGCCGGCGCCGGGCGCCTCGTAGCGGTCGATCTCGGAGCCGGAGATCGTCGCGCCGAGGAGGTTCTCGTTGATGGTGTAGCGCTTCACGTCGGCGCTGACCTCGTGCCCGCGCTCTTCGAGGTAAGCGATCTCGTAGTCGCGGGGCGAGTCCGAGAGCGCCTGCACCTCGCGGATCGGCGCGATGACGGGCAGCGCGGTCAGGCAGCGGAGGGAGTGGTCGAAACGGACCTGGTCGTTGCCCATCGCGGTGCAGCCGTGGGCGACCACCTCGGCGCCGACCTCCTCGGCGATCGTCGCGACGGCCGCGGCGATGGCGTAGCGGTCCGAGCACAGCAGCGGGTACTGGTCCTGGTACGGGACGCCGCCCATGACGAAGGGGACGACGAACTGATCCCACAGCTCGCGCGACGCGTTGTGCGTGCGGTGGGCGCTGGCGCCGAGATCGAGGGCTCGCTGCTCGATGAGCTTGTTCGATTGCGGGTCGCCGCCGCCGGTGTCAACGAAGACCGTCACGACGCGGTAGCCCTTTTCGATCAGAAAAGGGACGCAGAAACTGGTGTCGAGCCCGCCGGAAAAGGCGAGGACAGCGGTCGGTTGCATGGTCGGTTCCTTCCGGCTCAGGCGAGCGCGGGCTGGGGCGCACACAGGCGCGCCATCAGCGCCTTCTGCACGTGCAGGCGGTTCTCGGCTTCTTCGAGGATGAGCGAGCGGGGCGAGTCCATGACGGCGTCGGTCGCCTTGACGTTGCGGCGCGCCGGGAGGCAGTGGGAGAAGACCGCGTCGTTCGTGCGCGCCATCTTGGCCTCGTCCACGATGAAGTGGCGGTTGGCGTCGCGGATGGGTTTCTCGGCGTCCCAGTTCCCGAAGAACGGGAGGGCGCCCCAGCTCTTGGCGTAGACGACGTCGGCGTCGTCGTAGGCGCTGTCGATGTCGTGGGAGACTTCAAGGGCGCCGCCGGCCGCGGCCGCGTTGGCGTGCGCGGCGTTCATGAAGCGGTCGTCGAGGATGTACCGCTCGTCGGGGCACAGGAGGGTGACGTCCATCCCCATTTTGGTCGCGATAAGCAGTGATGAATTGGCGACGGCGGTGTTGAGGGGCTTGGGGTGGTAGGTCCAGGTCAGGACGTACTTCTTGCCCGCGAGGTCTCCGACGGATTCCTGCAGCGCCAGCGCGTGGGCGAGCTCCTGGCAGGGGTGGACGATGGTTTCCATGTTGATCACGGGGACGGTCGCGTGCGCGGCGAAGGCGTTGATCACGCGGTCCTCGCGGTCGATTGACCAGTCCTGGAACTTGGGGAAGCAGCGGACGGCGATGAGGTCGCAGTATCGCGAGAGGACGCCGGCGGCTTCCTTGGCGTGCTCCTCGGCCTCTCCGTCCATGATCGCGCCGTCGGTGAACTCCATCGCCCAGGCGCTCTTGCCGGGCTCGAGGACGACGGCGTGCGCGCCCATCTGGTAGGCGCCGATCTCGAAGGAGCTGCGCGTGCGCAGCGAGGGGTTAAAGAAGAGCAGCGCGATGGTCTTGCCGGCGAGGTCGTCGTTGAGGGGCGCGCGTTTGAGCTGGCGCGCCTGGACGAGGAGTTCGTGGATCTCGTCGGCGGACCAGTCCTCGGTCGTCAGGAAGTGGCGGGGCGTCATGAGACGGCCGCCGTGCCGGCCGCGAGGGCGTTGAGTTCCGCGGCGAGCGCGGCCGCGGCGGCGAGGGAGGTGGCGGCGAGGAAGATGGTGTCGTCGCCCGCGATGGTGCCGGCGACGGTTTCGAGGTCGGCGGCGTCCACGGCGTCGGCGACGACGCCGGCGTGGCCGGGGGCCGTGCCGATGACGACGATGGAGGCTGCGGCGCGCACGGAGACGGCGTGTCGCGAGAGGGCGGAGCCGAGCAGCTCGGTGGGGTCGCCCACGGGGCCGCCGAGGTCGCCTGCGAGGCGGTAGCCGGCGGGGGTCTTGACCGCGCCGAGAGCCGCAAGGTCTCTTGAGACAGTGCCTTGCGTAACCCGAACACCTTCGCGGGCGAGGGCTTCAACCAGCTCTTCCTGGGTGGCGGCGCCGCCGCTTTGGAGGACCTGCGCGATCAGATTCCGACGTCGGTGGAGCAGACTCATGCATGAATAGTACTAAGACGAATAATTATGTCAACCCGTTTGCCGCCTCTTCATGGGTGTTTCATGGGGGGCATGACGCCCCACGGAGCGGGCGGCGGATTCGCGCCTCGGCATCGTGCGGGCGGGTCGGTGGTAGGGTTTTCACGGGCGCGGGTGTGCGCCCGGGAGACCCTCTGATGCGCCTGATCATCCTTGCCCTCTTTGCTGTTCTCACGACGCCGGCCGGCGGCGAGACGGGCCCGTTCACGGCCCGCGACGTGTTCGACCTCGAGTACGCGTCCTCGCCCCGGGTGTCGCCCGACGGCGGCTGGGTGGTGTACACGCGCCGGTCGGGCGACATCATGAGCGACCGGTTCCGGAGCGAGCTGTGGTTGTCGGCGGCGGACGGCTCGGCGCACCGCCCGCTGGTGCAGGAGGGCGTGTCGGGCGGCGGGGTGTGGTCGCCCGACGGGTCGCGCGTGCTTTTTCCTGCGAACGACGGCGGTGAGAACGAGCTGCGCACGGTGTGGATGGACACGCGCGAGGTGACGACGGTTGTGCGTCTGGCCCGGGGCGCGGGCTCTGCGGCGTGGTCGCCCGACGGGGAGTGGGTCGCGTTCACGATGTTTGTCGAGAGCGAGGGCCCGTCGGCTCCGGCGATGCCCGAGAAGCCCGCGGGCGCCGAGTGGGCGGAGCCTGCGCGGGTGATCGACCGCGCGATCTACAGAAACGATGGCTCGGGTTTCCTCGAGCAGGGCTCGACGCATGTGTTTGTCGTGCCCGCGGACGGCGGGACGGCGCGCCGGCTGACCGATGGCGAGTACGACCACAACGGCCCTCTCTCGTGGACGCCTGACGGCTCGTCGATCGTGTTCTCTGCCAACCGGCAGGAGGATTGGGAGTCCGATCCGATCGAGGCGGACCTCTACGAGGTTGATGTCGCGAGCGGGGCGATCACGCGCCTCACCGACCGGGACGGGCCGGACCAGTCGGCGGCGGTGTCTCCCGACGGGACGCGCATCGCGTACACGGGTTTTACCGATCGTCGGCGCGGGTTCCAGGTGACGGAGCTGTACGTGCTTGATCGTTCGAGCGGGGACACGCGGTCGATCTCGGGCGGGCTGGATCGCTCGGTGTCGTCGCCCGTGTGGTCGGAAGACGGGCGTGCGGTGTACGGGCTGTACAGCGATCACGGTGATACGAAGGTCGCGCGGTTCGCTTTCGACGGGTCGCACACGGTGCTCGCGGAGAGTGTGGGCGGTTCGACGCTGGGGCGGCCGTACGGGGCGGGTTCGTTTGATATCCGGGGCGGGACGTTGGCCGCGGTGTTCACGACGCCGACGCGCCCGGCGGATGTTGGTGTGGCGACGCGCGGGGGCGTGCGCATGCTGACGGCGCTCAACGAGGACGTGCTGGGGCAGCGCGGGCTGGTGGACGCGGAGGCGTTCACGGTGGAGTCGAGCGCGGACGGGCGGAGCGTGCAGGCGTGGATCATGAAGCCGTACGGGTTTGAGCCCGGGAAACGGTACCCGATGATTCTCGAGATCCACGGCGGGCCGTTCGCGGATTACGGGCCGCGGTTTAGCGCGGAGAACCAGCTGTACGCGGCGGCGGGGTACGTGGTGGTGTACGCGAACCCGCGCGGCTCGACGAGTTACGGGGAGGAGTTCGGGGATCTGATCCATCACGCGTACCCGGGCGACGATTACCACGACCTGATGAGCGTGGTGGACGGCGCGATCGGGATGGGCTTTATCGATGAGGACCGGCTGTTCGTGACGGGCGGGTCCGGCGGGGGCGTGTTGACGGCGTGGATCGTCGGGAACACGGACCGGTTCCGTGCGGCGGTTGTGGCGAAGCCGGTGATCAACTGGATCAGCTTCGCGCTGACGGCGGACTACTCGCCGTTCTTTATGCAGTACTGGCTGGCGGGCCCGGTGTGGGAGGAGTTCGATCACGCGTGGGCGCGGTCGCCGTTGTCGCTGGTGGGGAACGTGACGACGCCGACGATGCTGTTGACGGGCGAGGACGACCTGCGGACGCCGATCGCGGAGTCGGAGCAGTACTACCAGGCGCTGAAGCAGCGTGGGGTGGCGACGCGGATGGTGCGCATCCCCGGGGCGTCGCACGGGATCGCGTCGCGTCCGAGCCGATTGGCGGCGAAGATCGCGCATATTCTCGCGTGGTTCGAGGAACACGACGGCTGAGAGATTCTTCTAGGACATCGGCTCGCGGTCTGCGCACTGGGTGTGGAGGCTCGTGGCGTTCCTGTGTCGGGGCGTCGCGCGGCGTCAGATCCAGGAGACCGTTATGTCTTGCATGAAAACCTTTCGGAAAGGGCTCCTCGCCGTCGCGACGGGCCTGATCGCGTCTGCTCCCGCGTTCGCGGGCGGCGGGCAGTTCGGATTGAACATCGATATCCAGCGTTCGGGGCTGATCGACAGCGTCCCGACGAGTTCGTTCGGCGCCGCGGCCGAGCAGCCGGGGACGTGGAACGTCGTCTTCGCGAACGTGAACAGCGCCGTGTCGCTGCTCGGCCTCGACGGGAACCCGTCGGGGGTGGTGATCCAGAAGACGCTGGGCGGGACGATCGGGAATGAGAATTGTGTGACGGGGATCGTGCCGCAGGACTGGCGTCGCCTGATGTGCGACCGCCAGTTCAACGTCGCTGGCGTGGTGAACCCGATCGAGTACGAGGTCGAGGGGCTGCCCGCGGGGCGGTATGAGATCTACACGTACTCGTGCGACGCGGGCGAGTCGTTCGCGCCGACGCACCACGTTGGCGTGTGGGTGGACAACGTCTACACGGGGACGGCGAACATCTCGGGCGCGGTGCTGACGGCGAACTTCGTCGAGGGATCGACGCACGACCGTCGCCTGGTGACTGTGGACTCGGGCGACGCGGTGCGCATCCGGGTGTTTGATTCGAGCGGCGAGTTCGGGGATTCGGTGTTCTTCAACGGGATCCAGTTCAAGCGGATCGACGGGCTGGTTCACGCGATCAGCGAGCCGGCGGCGCAGGGGTGCGTCGAGGGGATCGTTGATGTGGTCGGCACGGCGCGTGGCGCGTCGTTTAGCAGCTACCGCCTGGAGTACTCGAGCAACGGGAGCGACCCGTGGATGCTGATCAGCGAGTCCGGGAGCACGGTGTCCGGGGACACGCTCGGGACGTGGGACACGACGTCGCTCAGCGAGGGGTACTACACGCTTCGCCTGACGGTCCAGGACGCGTTCGGCGTGTCGAGCACCGTGGTGCGGACCGTGTACGTCAACCGCGTGTTTGACACGGTGGACGTGCGCTCGCCCGTTGATGACGGCATCTATGGCGGGAAGATCTGTTTCGACGGGACGGTGTGGGACCAGTGCTTTGATCATTACACGGTTGAGTACTCGCCCAACGGGTCGCCGCAGTACTTCGACGTGGACCCGGGGAACCCCGTGTACGGGTCGGCGGTGATCAACGATCCGCTCGCGTCGTGGGACGCGAGCCTGTTGCCCGACGGTATGTACGACGTGCGGGTGAACGCGGAAACGATGGGCGGGGCGACGAACGGCGTCGAGTTCCCGATCACGATCGACAACACGCCCCCCACCGCGGTGATCACGGATCCTTCGGGGTGCACGTTCACGTGCTCTGATGTTGTTGAGATCTCCGGGACGGTCTTTGACGAGCACATCTCGGGCTGGGTGTTGCAGTACTCGGACCCGGTGTCGAACCAGTGGGTGACCATCGCGAGCGGGAACGACAACGCGAGCGGCGTGCTGGCGGAGTGGGACGTATCGACGCTGCCCGGGTGCTGCTACGCGGTGCGTTTGATCGCGACGGATGAGTCGGTGGTCAACTGCGGGCCGCAGCGGTGGCAGACGGAGTACGTCACGACGGTCTACCTCGGGAACCCGCTCGACGCGAACGGGAACGGGCAGATCGACTCGGGCGATCTGGCGAGCCTGCTCGCGGCGTGGGGCCCGGCGTGCCCGTAAGAATCTGAGATCTGTCCTTGATGGCAGCTCACACGGCGCGTCGCCCCCAGCGACGCGTCGTTTTTTGTTTCACTCTGCGGAGGCTCGTTCGCGCCAGCGCGCGGCGGCTTCGGTGTCGCCCGCTGCGGCGTAAGCCTGAGCGGTGGACTCGGCGTAGTCGCGGAGCTGCGCCGACGAGTTGCGTCGCATGGGCTCGAGCAGTTCGTACCCGCTGGCGAGGAGTTCGGCGGCGGCGGCGGCGGCGTCACCTTGTGCGAGGAGCACGCGCCCGAGGGCGATGGCGGACATGCCGTAGTCGCGGTGGGTCTCGTACCCGGCGGCCTTGACGAGCGCGCGCCCGGCCTCGAGTTCGCGGCGTGCGGCGTCGGGGTCTCCCAGCCCGGCGAGCGCCCGCCCGCGCCAGCAGCGGGTGACGCCGACGGGGGCCGCGTCGTCGCCCAGCTCCGTGATACGGATAGGAAGAACCTCGTCGAGCAGCTGGAGCGCCTCGCTGTATCGCCCGCCCTCGACGAGGGCCATGGCGATGGTCATCTGGCAGGACGTGCGGGGGAGGACGGAGCCGGGGAAGTGCTCGTCGAGGAGCGCGAGCGCGTGTCGCCCTTGCTCGGCGGCCTCGTCGCTGCGTCCTGCGATCTGGAGGACGAAGGAGGCGGCCTCGCTGTCTTCGATCGCGGTGGCGGGGTCGCCGGCGGCGAGCTGGATCGCGGAAGCGGCGCGGTACTCGGCGACGGCCTCGTCCCATTGTTCGAGGATGCGCAGCGTGACGGCGAGGTTGGAGCGGGTGATGCCTTCGTGCGGGTGACCGGGCGGGTAGCCGGCGGCGAGGATGCGGAGCGCTTCGCGGAACGCCCGCTCGGAGTCGTCGTCGCGTTCGAGGCGTCGGTAGACATTGCCGAGCCCGCTGTAGGAGTAGAGCAGCTCGGGGTGGTCGGGGCCGAGGACTGTTTTACGGAGTTCGAGCGCCCGCTCCTGGATCCCGAGCGCTTCCTCGTAGCGCCCGGCTTGTTCGTAGAGGACGCCGAGGTTGGCGCGGCTGCGCATGAGATCGGGGTGGGTCTCTTCGACGAGCGTTTCCTGGATGCGCATCGCGCGTTCCATCGACGCGATCGATCCGTCGAGGTCGTCGTTCTGGTAGAGCGCCCAGCTCAGGTTGTTGTCGCACATCGCGACCTGGAGCGACTGCTCGCCGTGGATCTCGACAAGCAGCGGGCGTGCGTCCTGGAGCGTGACGACGGCGTCGTCGATCTGCCCGAGCGACTGGAGCACGTTGGCGCGGCTGACGAGCGTGGTCGGGACGCGGTCGCTGGCGGCGGGGTTGGCGCGCCCGACGGCGATCGCTTCGTCGTAGTAGGCGAGGGCTTCGTCGAAGCGTCCCTGGTGGTTGCGCACGTGCCCGAGGAGATCGAGCGATGTCGCGTACTCGAGGGGTTCGTCGGCGTCGCGGAGGAGGTCGGCGGCGCGCAGGAGGAGCGGTTCGGATTCTTCGACGGCGCCGATCGAGCGGTAGGTGCTTCCGATGGTCTCGAGGACGACGCCTTTGACGCCGGGCTGGGCGTCGAGCGCGCCGGCGTCGATGCGCGCGACGGCGGCGGCGAGTGCGTCGCGGACGCTGACGTCGGGGTCGGGGGTGTTGTTGGGGTTGGCGGCGGCGAGCATCTCGCGGAGGAACTCGCGGACGGCGAGGGATTTTTCGGCCTCGTTTTCCGCGACGGCGAGGCGTTCGACGGCGAGCGCCTCTGAGGCGCGGGCGCGCGAGAAGCCGACGAGGGACGCGGTGGTCCCGGCGACCATCGCGATCCCCGCGAGCGCGACCGCGGCGACGAGGGGCCGGTTGCGTTTGATGAACTTCTTGAGCTGGTAGATCGTGCTCGGGGGGTGGGCGAGGATCGGTTCGTGGCGCGCGGCGCGCCGGAGGTCGGCGGCGAGTTCGGACGCGGACTGGTAGCGCTCGGCGGGGTCCTTGGCGAGCGCGCGGTTGAGGATCGTCGCGAGGTCGGGCGCGGAAAGCGTGCTCGACCCCGGTGAGGGTCGCGGGCGGTTGTTCGGCGACGACGCGCACGGCCTTGACGATCGACGCGCCGCTGAGGTCGTAGGGCGGCTTCCCGCTGAGGGACTCGTAGGCGAGGACGCCGAGTGAGTAGACGTCGGAGCGTGCGTCGACGCGCTCGGGGTCCCCCGAGGCTTGCTCGGGGCTCATGTACTGGACGGTGCCGATGATCTGGCCGGGGGTGGTCCACGCGGTGACGTCGCCCTCGGCGCCGGTGAGTCGTGCGACGCCGAAGTCGAGGACGCGCGGTTCGCCGGTTTCGCCGACGAGGATGTTCGAGGGTTTGAGGTCGCGGTGGATGACGCCGCGCTGGTGGGCGTGCTGGACGGCGTCGCAGACGGTCGCGAGGAGCGCGAGGCGTTCGGCGGTGGTCATCGCGGCGGACGCCTCGGTGAGCGGGCGCCCTGCGACGAGTTCCATCGCGAAGTAAGGGCGCGGGTTCCCGTGCTCGTCGGGCTCGACCCCGGCTTCGAAGATCTGCGCGATGTTGGGGTGGTCGAGGCGCCCGAGGGCCTGGGCCTCGTGCTCGAAGCGCCGGCGCATGGATTCTGAAACGCTGCGCCGGGGCAGGACTTTCAGTGCCACGTCGCGCCGCGGCGACTCTTGCGAGGCGAGGTAGACGACGCCCATACCGCCGGAGCCGAGCATCGCTCCGACCCGGTAGCGTCCGATGCGTTCGGGCGGGGGTTCGAGCGATTCGAGTCGGATGCGTTCGGCGGCGCTTCCTGCGCCGGCGGTGCGCAGGCGGTCTTCTTCGTCGTCGTGCGCGTTCAGGAGATCTTCGACCTCGAGGCGGAGCGCCTCGTCGTGGGCGCACAGCTTACGGAGCGTCGCGAGGCGCTCGGGGCGGGTGACGGCGCGGCATGCTTCGAAGACCCGCGCTGCTTCCAGAAACCGTTCCTGCTCGGTCATGCCGCCCCCTTGCTCGTTCGGGACGCGCCGGGCGCCCATGAAGAAGTGCGCATCGGCGCTCGAAAGTTCGGGACGAATCCGGTAGATCACACGATAACCGGTCCGGACATTGCTCCCACGCGTGTTCGCGGGCAGAAAACCGCGTTGTATTGGCATGAAAGACGTGAATAGGCGCGGGGCAGGCGTCATACTTGGGCTTGATTCTGCCCTTCCGGAGCCGTCGCCGGCTTCTCTCGCCTCCACGGAGTTCGCCGCCATGTTTCACCCCGCCCGCATGTCCCTCGCCGCCCTTGTCTTCACCGCGGGTCTCGCCGCTCCGGTTGCTTCTGCGCAGATGTGGAATTCACCGACGGCCGGGCTGTGGAACGACCCCGCGAACTGGTCGCCCGCGGTAGTTCCCAACAGCGTCGGCGCTGTCGCGGTGATCGCGTCGCCGGGCGAGGGCGGGACGCTTATGAACGTGGGGACCATCACGTTCGACGCGCCGGTGACCGTGGGCAGCCTGGACATCGACATGGGCATCTCGGGCCCGTCGGTCTTTTTGAACCCGATCGAGCTGATCTTTGACAACGGCGGTGGCGCCGACGTGTTCATCGACGCCGACAGCCCGTTCGCGACGAACATCACCGGTCCGATCACGCTGATGGGGAACCTGATGTCTTCGTGGACGGCGTCGAACGCGGAGATCACCGGGGTGATCTCGGGCGACTACGGGATCACGCACCACGGCGCGCACGCGGGCGGGCAACTGAACCTGAGAGGGACCAACACGTACACCGGCGAGACCCGGTGCACGAACGGTCGCATCAGCATCACCCGTTCGGCGAACCTGGGCTCGCACGATGTCGGCACGACGATTGTCGGCCCGGGCGTGCTGATCGCGCGGGCGCCCTTCCCGACCGTCTACGAGGACGAGGCTCTTACGCTTGAGGACGGCGGGTTCCTCTGGATGCACAGCGGGACGCGCTGGAACGAGACGATCACGCTGGTCAACAGCGGGAATGTCGCGGCGTGGTTCGACAACAGCATCAGCGAGGTCAGCGGGCTGATCACGGGCGGCGTGCTGATCCGCTCGTCGGCGCAGAGCCGCTCGGGCGACCCGCTGCAGGAGTCCATCGTCACCCTCTCGAACGGGGCGAACGACTACACCGGGGGCACGATCATCAGAAGCGGGATTCTCGCCATCCCTTCTGACAGCGTGCTCGGCGCGGCGGGCACGCCGATCACGTTTGACACGCAGGGCTTCAGCGAGGGGTCGCCCGTCCTGCTCACGACGGGCGACATGATCATCGGGCGCGATATCTCGATGGTCGACCCGGGCACGCTCCGCGCCGACGAGAACACCGTCGCGAGCTACACCGGCGAGATCTCCGGGTCTTCGCTGACCATCGGCGGGATTGCCGGCGGGATCGCGCTGTCGTCGGGGCTCCCGGACTGGAACGGCACGGTGGTGCTCCAGGCCAGCAACTCCTACTCGGGCGGCACGACGGTCGAGCGCGGGACACTGATCGTGGACAACTTCCTCGGGTCCGCGACGGGCAGCGGCCCGGTGGTGGTCGAGGAGCCGGCGACGCTCGCGGGCGACGGGATCGTCTCGGGCGCGGTGAACATGACCGCCGGCGGGTTCCTGCGTCCCGGGGCTCCTGTGGGGAGCATCATCCTCGGCTCGCTCACGCAGGGGCCGCTCTCGGTCACGGTGATCGAGATCACCAACGACAACCCGGGCCAGTTCGACAAGGTGATCTGCGGCGCGCCGAGCACGATCGATGGCGAGCTTGTCGTGCTGGTCGATCCGGGTTTCACGCCGGACATCGGCGACACGTTCGACATCGTGACGGCGCCGGCGCTGTCGGGTGTCTTTAGCACGCTCACGATCCCCGACGGGTACGAGGTCGAGTACGAGGCGAACCGGGCGAGGCTGGTGTTCGCGGGCACGGTGTCGGATTGCCCGGCGGACTTCTCGGGCGACGGGATGGTCGATTCCGAGGATCTCGCGACGCTGCTGGCCGGCTGGGACATGGACGGGCCGAGCAACCTTGATGGCAAGGGGGTCACGGACTCGAGCGACCTGGCGATCGTGCTGGCGTCGTGGGGCCCGTGCCCGTAAGAGGCCGCGGCGGGTTGCCGACGGGCGCGTACGAACGGGATCCGGCGTTCGAGCGCCGGCCTGCGCGTTACTCGCCGGGCGGGGGCGCGGCGGCGGTCTCGCGCGACCGGCGCGCGGTCTCGCCTTCGATGAGGCCTTCTTGCCCGGCTGCCCATTCGAACCACGGTCGGCTGCCGAGCATCTCTTCTGAGTAGAGGCTCTTGAGCCGCTGGATCGCGACGCGGGCCAGGGGGACGCCGTCGCTCCGCGCTTCGAGGCGCACGAACTCGTCACGGAGCGCGCGTTCGATCGCGATGGCCTCGGCGCGGGTTTCCCCTACGTAGTCCTCGCGCCCGTGCGCGGCGCGCAGGCGATCCACGCGGGCGGAGAGTCTGATGACCTTGAGGTCGCCCAGCCAAGGGTCGTCTGGTTCGAGGCGTTGCGACCAGTAGTCCATGGCGCTGGCGATGAGGGCCTCGGCCTGCTCGTAGTCCCCGAGCTTGAGGTGCCAGAAGGCCAGCACGTATTCGAGCTGCTTGACCCCGTGTGTGTGCGGGCCGGACGTGGCGCGCCGCTCGTCGAGGAGTTCCTGCAGCACGTCAACGCGCTCGGACCACAGCTCGCGGAAGTCGCTCTCGTCGTTGAGGACGACGGGGCCGTAGACCCACTCGAGGATCCAGAGGGAGGTGAGGACCTCACCGACGAGCCCCTGCTCTTTCGCCTCTGTCATCAGGACGAGGTAGTCGCGTAGCAGGCCCTTTGCGCTGGCCTTCCATTTTTTCTCGGCTTCGAGGAGCTTCGCGTTGGCTTCGGTCCGGATCGCTTCGGCGTGGGCGAGGCTTGAATAGCGGCGCGCCTGATCGGCCGCGAGCGCCGCCGCGACGACGAGCGCCGCGGTGAGCAGCTGCATCGTCAGCAGCAGCGGGCGTCGGCGCGCGTAGAGGCGGAGTCGGTGCGCGGGGCTCGGGTTCTGCCACGGGATCGGCTGGTGACGCGCCCAGAGCTCGAGGCTCTCGGCGAGCTCGCTGGCGGAATCGAACCGGCGGTCGGGGCGCGGCTCGAGCGCGCGCCGGCAGATCGCGACGAGGTCCTCGTCGGCCGCGCGGGATCGGACGGCGGCGCGGAGCGCCTCGTCGCGGCGTTCACCGGACGCGTGCGTCTCTTCGACGTCGTGGATGGTCTCGCCATTGGGAAGCTCGGCGGTGAGCATCCAGTGGAGGATCCCGCCGAGCGCGTAGACATCGGCGCGGGGGCTTGTTGCTTCGACGCGCCCGGCGAACTGTTCGGGCGACATGAACGCCGGGGTCCCGCGTGCGTCGCCGGTCGCGCCGGACTCCCCGGACTGCCAGGTCGCGAGGCCGAAGTCGGTGAGTTTCGCGACGCCGTCGGGCGTCATGAGCACGTTGGCGGGCTTGAGGTCGAGGTGAACGAGGCCCTGGGAGTGGATCGCCTGGACCCCGCGCGCGAGGGAGGCGAGCAGTTTCGCGGCGTCGCGGCCCGTGAGCGTCTGGGCGTTGGCTTCGCGCCACCCGTGGAGGTCCCCGCCGAGGACCAGCTCCTGGACGATGTAGCACTCGCCCTCCGGGGTCTCGTCGATGTCGTAGACCTGGACGATGCTCGGGTGGGTGATGCTCCTGGCGCGCGCGGCTTCTTCGAGCATGCGCCGGCGCGCGACGAGGTCGGTGAGCCTGACGCGGAGGACCTTGATCGCGACCTCGGCCGTGCGTCCGTCTTCTGAGAGCTTGCGGTCGATCGCGCGGTAGACGTCGGCGGAGGAGCCGCTACCGAGGAGTTCTCTGAGTTCGTAGCGCCGTCCGTTTTCTCCGAGGAGCGGGCCGAACTGCTGGGGAAGCTCCCGGGGATCGGGCGCGCGTGCGGCGTCGTTTGCGAGATCGGTGCTCCAGAGCGCGGTCGAGAGGGCGGCGGCGTCGTGGATCGCGTCGGCGAGCTGCGGGTAGCGAGCGACGAGGTCGGCGATCGCGCGGTCGCTGATCTCCGGGCCGTTCGATGACGAGCGCAGCGCGATGTCGATCGCGGCGTCGAGCGAGAGGCGTCGGCGCTCGAGGTCCGGGATCAGTTCGAGGTAGTCCTGGATGTCGACACGCACGCCCTTGTCGAGCAGCGCCCGGCCGGCGTGGCGGATCTGGATCGCGAGTTCCTGATCGTCGGGTTGCTCGCTCTCGAGCGCGTGTCCGATCCCGAGCGCGCCGCGCGTCACGCCTCGCTCCTCTCGAGGTTCTCGCGGAGCGTTTTGAGGATGCGGCTCCAGCGCATGCGCACGGCCGCGGGCGTGCTGCCGCTGAGTAGGGCGATCTCATCGTGCGTGCAGCCGGAGATGCGTTTGCGGAGAACGAAACGGTCTTCCTGGCATGGGAGTATGCGGAGCGCGCGGTGGACGAGGTCCGGGTCGGCCTCATCGCCCGCGACGGCGCCCTTGGCGGCCTCGTCCTCGAGGTTGGCGAGGCGGTCGATGAACATGCGGCTGCCGGACTGCCGCTTGACGTTTTCCGAAACAACGTTCTTGGCGATTTGCATCACGAGCGCCCAGAGCTGTCGATCGCTCTCGGCGCGCAGGCGTTCGCTGCAGACAATCACGTCGAGCCGGCGTGTGACGGTGGAGAGCACGTCTTCGGAATCGAGGACGAGGCGGAGGTTGACGCTGAGCTTGTCGCGGATGCGTAGGCGCAGCAGATCGCCGTAGTGCAGCATGAACTCGCCGCAGGCGCTCCTATCGCCGGTCCGCATGCGTTCAAGAAGAGTTGCGGCAGAGGGGGCGCGGTCCGAGTTTCCGCGAGGCACAGGAATCATGGGCGATTCCACTTGCTTCCGCCCTCCGATGGCATAACTTCTAAACTTCGCAGTGACAACGACTTATGCCGTTGTCCACGTCGCTCGCCTCCTGCGGCAAGCGATGGCGGTCGCTGTTCGCGCGGCCCTTGTTCCCAAGCGCCTCCCGAACACAGAGCCCTCCCCAACTCGCCGCAGGACACACCTTCTACAGCCGAGATCGGCAGGAGATTTAGATGCTACATAGGAGGACGAAGAGGAACCAGAGCCGGGTCACGACCAGCCTGTGGCTTTCAGCGCTCTGCGCGGCAGCCGCGCTTAACCTCGCGCTTGGCGCACACGATCATGCGGCTCATGACGACGCGCCCGAGCAGATCACGGCACACGTGAGCCCGATCGACGCCGCGCTGTGCCTGATCCGCCAGTTGCTCGGCATCCCGTGCGACTACGACCCCAGCGACACGGACGATACGCCTGGGCCCCCGCCGCCGCCCATGCCGGACGAACCGGTGACGTAAGCGCGGAAGTCAACACATTCGTGTTGCGCCACCTCGTAACTCGCCACTAGACAACTAGGAAGACGCTCGCACTCCCGCAGTCGCGTGCACGAGGTTCCTGGCATGTGTAGCGAGAAGCGAGGTGTTTTTACACAGGTACCGGCCCTGGCCGCTCCTATCGTGGCCAACATGCGCAGTCTTCCGAAAGAGGCTTCTCCAACCTGGTGTGTGGACCTGGCCAAGAGCCTGTGCGCCCAGCGGATCACGGACCGTGTCAGCGTCGCGGTGCTGTTTTTGAACCGCGACCGCGAGCCGCGGATCGACCATCGGAGCGCGCCCGGCATCGCTCGCCCCGATGAGGCGCGGGGGCTGGACTACGAGGAGTGCAAGGAGTTCCTTGCCCGGGTCGCCCCGCTGGTCGCGGAGAAGATGAACGCGAACCGTCAGCCCATTTTGCTCGAACTCCCCAAACTCTCTGGATCGCCCGGTTTTCTCGCGGTCTTGCCGGTGGGGACGACCGAGCGCCCCCGGTGGGTCGCGGTGGAGTGCGCGTCGGCGGCGCACGTTGACGCCGATGAGTTCGTGCACGTGGTCCGGTATGCGATGACGCATCTGGTGCCGCAAGCGGTCATCGCGTTCCAGCAGTACACGGGCGAGTTTTAAGCGGCGCCACGCGGCGCGCCCGGCTTGCGGCGCAATCCAGCGGTCCCTTAATGAACAAAGCGGGGCGGGTCTTGGCGACCCGCCCCGGCATCGTTGGCGTTCTGGATGCGTTCTCGAGGTTCAGAACGTCCAGGCCGCGATGAGAATCGCGAGGTCGGCGGCCCCCACGGCCCCGTCCCCGGACAGGTCGCAGGGACCCGAGCCGCCCCACGCCGCGATGAGGATGGCCAGGTCGGTGGCGTTCACGCCGCCGTCGGCGTTGATATCCGCGGGGTTGGGCGTGACGCTCTGGTTCTTGAGGACGGTCACCTCACCGGTGAAGATCCCGTCGTTGGAGATGACGAGGTCTTCGTCGCCGTCGTTGTCGAGATCGCGGGTCGCGACGTGGTTGGGCTGGAGCCCGGTCGTCAGGGTCCCGCCCGATTCGAAGGCGCCGCCGACGTTGCGCAGGAACTGGACGTGGTCGCGCGGGTTGTTGGTGATCGCGAGGTCGGCGTTCCCGTCGTTGTCGATATCAACGGCGCCGATCGCGGTCGTCCAGAACAGGGTGTCGCCGATCTCCACAGACTCGGCGAAGGACCCGCCAGTGTTGACGAGCAGATCGATGGGGCCCTGGTGGCTGGCGGTCGCGACGTCGAGATCGCCGTCGTTGTCGAAGTCGATCAGCGCGAAGCCGATGGTCTCTTCGCTGACGGGGTACACCTCTGAGGACTGGTTGAACACGCCATCGCCGGTGTTGCGGAACACGGTGATCGTGCCCGAGCCGCGGTTGGACGAGATGATGTCGAGGTCGCCGTCGACGTCGAGGTCGTGGAGGCGGACCTCGGAGGGGTCGAAGACGTTGTCGTTGTAGGTGACGATGGGCGCGAAGACGCCGGCGCCGTTGTTCATGAGCACGCCGACCGCGTGGAGCCCGACGCCTCGGAGGGCGGCGATGATGTCGGGCGCGCCGTCGCCGTTGACGTCGCCGGTTGTGACGCGGAGGCCGATCGCGATGACGGAGTACTCGTCGTAGGGCTCGAACCCTCCCCCGGGGAGCCCGCGGTAGACGCTGACGCTGTTTCCGGGGGAGAAATTCGAGGCCACGAGGTCCATCACGCCGTCGCCGTCGAAGTCGGCGGCGTCGAGGTCGTACATCGCGGCGACGCCGGGCAGATGGGCGTCCTCGGTGTAGCCACCCTGCCCGTCGTTGATGAGCAGCGTGATGTTGTTGTTGTATTGGGATCCGGTGTGACGCTGCCCGACTGCGATGTCGAGGAGGCCGTCCTGGTTCCAGTCGCCGAACGCCGTCCCGTTCATCGTGACGCTGTCGGGGAAGGGCATGACGTCGACCTGGAAGTCGGCGGTGGCGGCGGAGGCGGCGGAGGCGGCGAGGAGCGCGGCGAGCGTGGCGGTCCGGGCGGTTGTGTTGTTCATGGCTGTGATCCTTCTGATTGGTTGCGTGCGGGGGAGAGCGCGAGCGGCGGCGTTGGGGTTAGTCCCACGACGCGATGAGCGAGGCGAGATCGGAGGCGTCCACGACGCCGTCGCTGTTGAGGTCCGCGGGGCCCGAGGCGCCCCAGCTCGCGATGAGCGCGGCGAGGTCGGTCGCGTCCACGACGCCGTCGGCGTTGAGGTCCGCGGGGTTCGCGGCGGTGAGGGTTTGCGCGGCGGTGTAGAGCCCGAGATGATCGAAGAGGTAGACCGCCGGGGAATCGACCATCCCGCCGGGGTATGACGCGCGCGTCTCGATGGTCATGCGCAGCGACATGGCGGTGGTGGAGTCGAAGTTCTGCACCCCGTTCCCGCCCTCGCTGGTGTTGGTGAAGTCGGCGAGGTTGAAATTGTAGACCTGTCTGGTGGGGTCGAGGAAGACGCGGGGCGAGGTCCACTCGTCGTCGTCGCCGATGGGGTCGATGGCGCCGTCGCCGTCGTCGTCCTCGCCCAGGACGATCTGCAGGGAGAACGCGCCAGTGGGCGGCGCGACGACCGTGACGCTGAAGACGCTGGGGTTGGCGGGAACGTCGAGGTCGGCCGCGGGGATGAGCGTGTCACCGATGACGGCGCCGGCGGCGCTAAAGAACTCATCGGGCTGCCAGAGCACCTCGACGGCCTGCGACTGCCCGCTGTACGCCTCGTCGCTGGAGAGCGAGAGGTTGATGCCAGCGACGCCGCCGAAGAACGCGGAGAGGGGCGAGAGCTGCTCGCCGCCCGTTTCGAAGTCCGCGGGCAGTGTCGCGGCGGAGACGGTGGAGGACGCGAGGGCTGCGAGGAGCGTGGGGGCGATGCGTTTCATGCGGGTACTCCGGCGAGGTGGGTGAGGCGAATACCCGCGGCCCCCTGTCGGGAGCTGCGGGTGCATGGAGAGAGCGGGAACGTGCGGCTTAGTCCTTGTCGAAGGAGCCTGAGAGCATCTTGCCGACACTCACGCTGTCGCCGGGCTGAAGGCGGGGGAAGTCGGGGTCGATGGGGGTCCCGTCGTCGGGGTCGTCGATCGCCGAGGCGGTGCGGAACTGGATCTCGCCGAAGCCGAAGTCGTTGAGGAACAGCACGCCGAACTGGACGCCGTTGACGAAGACGCCGAGCGAGGCGCCCGGCTCCCCGTCTTCGACCTCGACGCTGAAGCGCTGGATGAGCGTGTTGCCGCGCTGGCGCTCGCGGTAGTCGGCCTTGCCCGACGCGAGGGTGTTGCCAGAGAGATCGGCGCGGAGGCGCAGGCGCTGGTCCTGGCCGGCGACGGTGACCTGAGCGGGCATGAACGCGCCGGCGGTGAAGGTCAGCGCGGCGAGCCCGAGGACCGAGGTCTTGAGCAGGGTTTTCATTGGGTGTTCTCCTGAGTGAGCGTGTGAGTGAATGGGTCGTGGTGAGCACGTGCGTCCGTGCGATGCAACGCACACCGCGTGTCCAGAAGTACCGACGATCCGCGTCGTGAAGAACCCCTTGTCAACCCCCGCGGCGCACGACAAGGGTTGACCCCACAGCGCGCGCAGCGCGATCGCCGTTTGCAGCGCGCCAGGCCTGTAGGGTCAACCCTTGACGTCGGGCGAACGCGCGGCGCGAACCGCTCGATCACGAGCCGCGCGTCGGTGCGCGCCCGGCGCGAACCGTGCGCGCCGGCTGCGTCGGGCTGATCCCTGCGCGGGGCTCGCGACGGGCCGCGCGGCTCGTCCTCGCCACCGTCGCCGCTTGCTTGTTTGCAATTTGATCGGATAGGGTTACCCCTCGTTGTTCTGGAAGCGAGAGAGGGGGCAGACTGTTTCTTGTTTGTTTGCAGTAGATTACAGCGACACCCCCCCGCTGCTCGCATCACTCCTTCTTCGGGCTCGCGGGGCCGCGAACGCGAGGTCCGCGGGTACCGTGGGGACAAGGAGAAGCAGCCATCCGCACCCGCTGGCACAGCTCGACGTCACGACGCGCCTTCACGCTTGTGGAGTTGCTGACGGTGATCGGCGTGATCGGCGTGCTGGTGTCGCTCCTGCTCTCTGCTGTCGGCGGGGTGCTCGGCACGGCGCGCGGCGTCGCGTGCCAGACGACGCAGCGCGAGGTCGTGCTTTCCTTCCAGCAGTTTGCGAGCGAAGAGTTCAACGAAGGTCGCGGCGAGGACCGTCGCCTCGGGCGGCGCTTCCGTCTCGCCACGTTCCAGGATGCGCAGTACGGGGTCGATGAGTTCTGGGCGTGGGGCAGCGACGAGGAGCACACGCCGACGGACCCTGATGCCGGTGATCACATGCGCTGCGCCGAGGTCGGCGGGAGCATCACCCTGCGGCGCGACATCGAGTGCATGGACGGGGCGATCACGCCCTCGCAGAACATGAGCTACGGCTTTAACCGGCGGCTCCATCGCGAGGAATACACCGACGACCGCGGGCGCGTGCGCACGCGTCAGGCGTACCTCACCGAGCAGGTGCTCCAGGCGCGGAACGTGCCCTTGCTCTGGGACGTCGACGCCGAGATCGCGGCGCAGAAGCACATCTACCCCGGGTTTTCCGCCCCTTCGCTGGACAGCCGGGGCGCCTACGCCCACGAGCGGTTCTGGCACCCTGCGGCCCGTCACAACGCCGGCGTCAACGTCGCGTTCATCGACGGGCACGTCGAGAGCGCGAAGGACCCGCTCGCGCAGTCATCGTGGAACTGGAGTTACCAGTACGGGGTCCGCCCGTGACTCGCGCCGCGATCCTGCTGCTGACCGCGGGCGCCCTCGCCACGCACGCGGGCGCCACTGGTTTCGAGACGCTGGTTGACGCCGAGGGCGACGCCGTCGCGCGCCCTACATCGGTTACGCAGCCGTTCGACGCGGGCGCTCTCCCCGACGTGGTCGCGCTGACTGTTAGCGGCTGGGATCTCAGCGTGAGCGGGGGCGATCCGTACACGGGCTCGCACGTCGACGGCGAGAACGCCGACTTGTTTCGCATCGACATCGAGTTCGCCGGGCTCGTGAACCCGCCCGGCGCGCTCGGTCTGGGCGCGACGACGTGGGATCCCTTCCGCTTCGGCGGCCGCCCGGTTTACGGGTTTCTCGAGCTCAACATCGACCGCGAGCGCGACTCGGGGGGCGAGCTCGGGGCGACCGCGCGGAACCGCTACCTCGCCAACGCCGCGCGCTTCGGCCAGCGCACATCCGATTCGATCGGGAATCGCCTCGCGACGAACGGCGACGACCTCGACTCCGACTTCTCTTCCGGCCCGCAGTTCGAGCGATCTGGCGCCGAGTTCGAGTTCGGCTTCTGCGGCTGCTTCGAGACGCAGCTCCTGAATCAGACAGGGAACATGGACGGCGTGATGGACGAGGGGGAGACCTTCGACGTGCGTGGTCGTTTCTTCCGGCGCGTCGCGTCCTTTTCAAGCGTCAGCGGGATGGAAGGCGGCTCCTTCGGCGGGACGTACGACCCGATGGTCGAGGTCCGGTTCGCGCACGACGCGCTGAGCGACCGCACGACGGTCAGCTTCGTCGGCGCGCTGACGATGGCTGGCGCGGCGACGCTCAGCGGTCAGCCCGAGCAATTCGCTGACTTCCTCGTAGACAACCACTGGAGCGTGTACGAGGCCGCGTACGACATCATCGACGGCGCGCTTGGTTTGAACGGCCCGATCCCGCCGGACGTCAACGTCCTCCTCGACGAGTGGGATTCGGCGGAGCCCGATGAGCACCTCGACCCGACCCGCTGGCGCGTGCTCGCCCTCTTCGGCACGACCTACACCACCCAGGGCCCCGAGCGTTTCGTGTGGAGCGACACGGGCTTCGAGGAAACAGAGCACGACTTCAACGGCGATGCGATCGCCGACGAGACCGACCGCGCCGAGCTCGCATCGTACATCGCGATGTACGACGGCTCCGCGTCCGACGCCGACGGCGTGGTCGATGAACGGGTCACGCTCGTCGACCCCGGCGAGAACTTCTGCCTCTACGACGTCACGGGCGATTTCCTGATCGATGGGATGGACCTTGCCGTCTTCGACGGCGGTCTGCCCGCCGACCTCACAGGCGACGGCGCCGTGGACTCTTCGGATCTCGCCGCGCTGCTCGCCATGTGGAACACGGGCGGGGGTCCAGCGGACCTGAACGGCGACGGGGTGGTTGATTCGTCTGATCTGGCGGCGCTTCTTGCCGCGTGGGGAAAGACGGCGCGTTAAGCGTTGACGATCCCCTCGCGGATCGCGAGACGCATGAGTTCCAGCCGGTCGGAACAGCCGAGCTTGCGCATGACGCTCGTGCGGATCGCTTCGACCCGTTTCACGCTCCGGTGGATCTGGTCGGCGATGTCTTTCGTGGAATTGCCCTGAGCAATCAGGCGGAACACCTGCGATTCGCGCGGGGTGAGCGAAGCCAGGGGCGAGGTCCCGCCGTCCTTGAGGCACAGGCGTCCGTCGCGTTCCTCGCAGCGTTCGAGCACCTCGGGGGGGAACGCGAGCTCGCCGGCGGCGACGCGGCGCGCCGCGTCGAAGATCTCATCGAACTCCGTCGCCTTGTCGATAAACCCGCGCGCGCCGGACGCGATCGCGGCGTCGATGTAGCGAGCGCGGACAGAGGACGTGAGCATCATCACACGCGCATCCGGGCGGAGTTCCGTGAGGTCGCTGAGCTCGACAAACGCGTCGGCCCCGGGCATGTCGATGTCAAGCAGGATGATGTCAGGGCGATGGGTGTCGTGCGCCTCGATGAGTCCGTCGGCGGACGACTGGGCGCCAACCCATTCGAAATCGGGCTCGACCTGGATTGCCGATCGCAGACCACGCGTTACGACCGCGTGATCGTCGACCACGTAGATCCTGATTTGTTTCGCGCTGTCATTCACGGTTATTTCCGGCGCGATCCCGAACGATCGCGAGCAGCTCCTTCTCGGAAAAGGATACCGGGAGCCTGACCACGTTGGACGGGGGCCAACCCTCGTTCTCTCCCTCGGTCTCGTGCTCGATAAGGGCAACGAAGGCGCCGGGACAGGCCTCGAGGAACTGCATGACGGGCGCGCGGTTCGCCGGGGACGCGTCGATGACCCACACGTCGGCCTCGGGGGGTTTGCCGCTCTCGGTCTGCGCGACGTGCGCCACGTGGCGCAGGGTGCTGATGACGTGCGCGGCGAGCCGTTCGTCGCGCACGCTCACGGCGACACGCGGCGCTCCTTCAGCGGCAGAGTCCGCGCGATCGGTGCGCGCCGTCGGGAGTTCCAGCGTGATCGTCGTTCCCTCCCCGATGCGTGACGCGAGCCAGACCTGCCCCCCCACCGACTCTGTGATGCTGCGCACCATCGCAAGCCCGAGACCGGACGACGCCCCACGTTTCTTGGTCGTAAAGAACGGGTCGAACGCGCGCTGCGAAACTTCCTCACTCATCCCCTGCCCGTTGTCGCTCACAGAGAGACGAACAAAGCCGGCGCGTTCGGACGCGCACGCGCGGAGTTCAACGCGCACGCCCTCTTCGCCCTCGCACGCGTCTCCGGCGTTGATCAGCAGGTTGAGCACGGCCTGCGTCAGGTGGTGCGTCGCGACGCCGACCGCGGGGAGCCCGGGTTCGATGTCCTGCGAGAGCTCGCCGCGCCCTTCGAGCCGACTCCGGAACGCGCGTGTCAGGAGCGCCGAGACCTCCGACCACCACGCCGCGATGTCTGTTTCTCCGTGAGACGCATCGAGGTCCGCCGGGTCGAGCGAGCACAGACGCATGCTCGCGGCCAGCTGCTGGAGGAAGCGCACGGACTGATGCATCTCGCTCAGACAGTCCCCGGCGGCATCGGGCGCGATGCGGTCGAGGACGTGTAAGCCTGATCGGATGGGCAGCAGCAGGTTGTTCAGGTCGTGCGCGACGCCCGCGGCGAACGTGCCAACGGTCGCCAGCCGGTCGGACTCGCGCAGGCTCGCGTGGCTCTCCTTGAGTTCTCGCGTGCGCTCTTCGACCTGCTCCTCGAGGTTGTCACGAGCCGCGCGCACCTCGGCGTCGGCCTGGTCGAGTTGCTCGAGCATCGCGTTAAAACGCTGGGAGAGCAGCCCGATCTCGTCGTTTCCCATCGCAGGCGCGTAGACCGATGACGCGCCCGCCGCCCGTTGGTTCATCGCCTGCTGCACACGGCTTAATCGCGCGAGCACGAGGCGGTTCATGACGAGCCACGCGACAAGTCCGACCGAGAGGATGGCGCCGAGGAGCGCGAGGATCGTCTCGACGGCCGCGATGCGCAGCTGCGCGCGCACGGGACGCGCGTCGAGGTGAAGCATGATCGCCCCGTCTACCGGCTCCCCGTGCGGGCGGTCTTCGATCTGCAGCGCCAAGGGCCACGAGACGTCGTATTCGAGCGTCTCCCAATGAAAGTGCGGGTGCATGCGGCGCGTTTCGATCGCGTCGAAGAGGTCTTCCTGCACACGCTCGTAGGGGAGCGAGTCCATCATCACCCCGCGCCACGCGGGTTCGGTAGAGGCAACAACCCTGGGCGGGTCGTCTGACACCACAACGATCAGCGTGACGTCGGGCAGCTCGCCGAGCTCCGTGACGATCCGCCCGAGCATCTGCGCTTTCGAGTCGGGGCTGACCTCCGCGAAGACGGTGCTGCGGATCATGGTGTCGAGCGCACGCGCGATCGATTCGCCGCGACGCTGCATGTGCTCGTCGAGCTGCTGCTGGTACGTCGTTTTGACGAACCACGACCCGGCGAGCCCCACCACGAGGCCCGTCACCACGAGCGGGATCAGTAGTTTCCAGCGCAAGCCTGTGTGCATCACACGCGGAATCGTACCTCGTCGCCAGGCGTAGAACGACTCGGGCCAGCGAGCAACGAAACGAGCGGCGTGCTCATGTTGAATCGTGCGACTCGTTGAGCACGCCGCTTCCTGTGTTGCGCTCTAACTACTCGATCTCAAGCCCAGAGACCGCGATTGCGAAACGCTGGCGCGGGCCCGTCACGCGGATCGTCCACGTTCCGGGAACGGCGTCTTCGGCGGCCACGTCGATCCTCTCGACGTTGTCGACGCTGTTTCGTCCGCGCGTTGCCGCGCGGGAGGGCTTGTCCGGATCCAGCACCCACGGCTGGTAGATCACCCCGTTGGGATCGATCAGGGTGAGGTCGAGATCGTTGACGAGGACGGGCATCGGGTCGTCGAGCCCGCCGCTGTTGGGTGACGCCGGGGGATCCGTCCAGACGATCGTGACGCGGATCGCCCGCTCACGCTGGGCGCCGACGCCCTGGAGCTCGATGGCTCCATCGTTGAGTCCGAGGGTGTCGAGACGCCCGCCGGAGCCTTCGATCAGGTCCGCCGCGTGATCGGCGCGGATGCTCCCCCATCCGATCTGATAGGTCGGTCCCTCGCCGATGCTCATCGCGGTGTGGATAAGGGCCGCTTTGAGTTCCTCGGCGTACGGCATTCGGTCGCGTTGACGCGTGAAGAGCTCGCTCAAGAGTGAACAGATCCCGGTCGCGGCGGGCGTCGCCATGGAGGTGCCGCTCATCTCTTCGTACGCGTCGTCCCGCGACGAGGACGTCGAGAGCAACTGCCATCCGTTCGCGACGACATCGGGTTTGATGCGCCCGTCGTCCGTGGGGCCCCAGTTTGAGAAGCTCGTGATGCGGATGTCTTCGGGTGTCGGCGGTTCTGCGAGCATGTCGTGGATGGCGCCCACGGTGATCACGTTCTTCGCGACACCCGCGCCTTCTACGGTGTCATATCCCCCATCGTCCCAGTTGTCGGGGAGCCGGACGCGCGACGTCTGGACCCATTCGCCGCCTTCCCGGACCCAGTGCTGGACGGGCTGGCTCGCCGGCGCGTCGTTCCGATCGTTCCCCGCCGCGACGAGAACAGAGAACGTCTGCCGTTGGTGAACGATCGAATCGAAGAGGTACGACTCGCCGGAGTACTTCCCGAACATGTAGTCCTCGTTCTCATCGACTTTGGGCGTGCCCCACCACAGCCAGCCGTGACGAGGATCCCACGCCCAACCGCGCCTCATCCCGTAGGAATGGTTCGAGCAGACGAGGTTCTCAGGAGCGGCGAGCATCTCGTCCGTGTTGGAGTTCCAGTCGTAGCACAGCAGAGAGACGGCGGGCGCCATCCCGCGCGCCTCGGCACGAGGGCTCCCTTGCGCGCCGATAGTCCCGGCGACGTGCGTGGCGTGGTTGCTCAGCGTCGTCGCGCCATCCGCCTGCGTGGCGCGTGGATCAAACTCGTCGTGCGTCGTGCGGACGCCGCCGCCGTCCCAGACGCCCGCGAGGACGCCCGCTCCGGAGAGGCTGTGCTTGTTGGCGGCCTCGCGCACCTGATGCGTGTCCGCGGCGTCCTCGTTGAGCATGGCGAAGGGCTCGTCCGCGAACTCGGGCACGGGCGCTTCTCCGACGAAGAGGATTTCTGAATCCAGCAGCCTTCGCGGTGAGAACTCGGGGCCACCCTTCCAATCCAGGTACGATTCGAGCCCGCCTGTCGAGAAGAAACTGACGGCCGCCGGATCAAGCTCTTCCTGCGACAGGACAACCGCGTCTGCGTTTCGTGTGTAGACCTTTACGCCCAGCCCGAGGGATCCGGGAGAGAGCGAAGGGAGGTTGAACACGGAGCCCCCCCCGTGCAGCGAGACACGCTCGGACTCGAACGGGTCGGACGCGCCGGCGCGTGAGGCGGTCAGGGCGCTGAACATCTCACGGACGCCCGCGGACACACGTGCGTCGGCAACGTCCTCGGTGAGGTTGTCCTCGTCGAAGACCGAACGCTCGAGCCACGACACGTGGAGGTGGTTGTGGTGCCCGCTGGCGCAGCTGACGGAAGGGATCTCCGCGTCGTTAAAGAGCCGTACGGGCGCGCTGCTTTGGAAAGCGTCTGCGAGCATCTTCGTGCGGGCGCGGTCGTAGTTCCCGGCGTGAGTGCTGGCCTTGGGGCAGGTGCTGTTGCCGGCGTGCGTCGGGTTGCCGTCGTGCGACATCGGGCGGAGATCGATGGTGAGACCGTGGAGGTGTCCCGAATGCGGCGGGATCATCCCTCCCCAGGGGTATGAAGCTTCGGTCAGCCGAACAGGCTGCGGCCACCCCGCTTTCTTGACCTCTTCGCCGAGCGACGTAAGCATCGCGGCAAGGTCCTTGTGCGCGTAGGCCCCCTTGGCGCGGGACGTGAGTTCGAGCCCGCCCGGCACGGCCTTGATGGGGCGCAGGTGGGTGTAGCCGATCTTGACGGTCGCGTTCACGGTCGCGCCGTTGCTGAGCCGAGCCGTGAGACGCTCCTCGCCCGGGCGCTGCGGGTTGTCGCCCCCGATGTGCGACGCCGTGTAGGTCGTCAGGGCGCGCCCGCTTGAATCAGTCCTGACGCGGGTCGGGCTCACGCTCCCGAGGAGACGCTTGCCCTTCCAACCGGCGTTCCCCTTGTACCGGGCCTTGACCTCGTTGAGATCCCTCCACCAGCCGAGCGGGTACACCGCCTGCACGCTGAACTCGACCTCCGCGTTCGGGACCGGCTTCCCGTTCTGGTCGGTGACGGTCACGCTCCAGCGCGCGGTGTCTTTCCCGTTCGGCCCAAGACGAACGGCGTTTACGAGCGCCCCTTCGCCGAGCAGCACGCCCTCGCCCTCGACTGGCATGAGAAGGTGTGGGAACGTCAACTCCTCGGCTCTGAAGTCCTCACTGAGGAGCGTTGGGTCTGCCATGGCGGCGGCGGGGGCGATAGCAAGCGTCGCGAGGGCGACGACGAACGTCCGAAGCGGGTTCATCTCTTGATCTCCATAGTCTTTGGTATGTCTTCGCGCGGGATGGAACCCCAGGCCTCAAGCGTGTGGCCCCGGGTCCGAACCGAGCGACGGGCGGGCGCCGTGCGGCTTAGCGGGGGAAGACGAGTTCGAGGGGCGGGGTGCGCGACGTGTCGATCCGGTACAGAACGACACCCGGGAGCGTGCTCGCGTCGCCGTCCCCGCTGAGCGGGACGATGTCCGCCACCGCTTTCACGAAGTCAACGAGCGAGGAGACGGCCGCTGTCGTGTCCGTCTTGGACTCGGCTCCGGTGAGCATCCAGCCGTTCTGGAAGGTGGTGCTCACGTCCGACTTGGCGAGGAACTCGTACCGGGTGAACCGGTACGGGCGTTCGTAGTCCGGCAGGTAGACGATCTGAAAGTCGTACGCCGCGCTGACCGAGCCGTCGGCCTCCGAGGGGGTCGTGCCGGGCTTGAGCGTGCCCATCAGGAACGGCTGAGGAGCGTGGAAGATATACCCCTCCTTGCCCTCCCGTCCTTCACAGTGCGCGCTCGATGCTTCCCCGGGCGAGATGGGGGTGAGCTTGTAGCCCGCGCAGCCGGTGACGCAACCTACGCAGAGAACGCCGAGGGTGAGAGCACGCATATCGTTTCCTTCCGGTGGTTTCCAAGGAGAGACGGGCGGGCTCGTGATCGAGCCTCACTCTTCCACCGCAAAGCACCGGGGCTCGTGCGCACAAAATCATCTGAAGCTTCTCTAACAGCGCAAACCAACCGCTACCATGGAACTAATGGGTAATCCGAGCGACACCCCAGGGACGATCACCATCCTCCTTCAGCGCGTGCGAGAAGGGAACGGTGAAGCACAAAACCAACTCTTCGAGCTGGTGGACGCCGAACTCCGACGGGTCGCCCGCTCGATGCTCTACGCCAAGGGGCTGAGCCCGAGCGTCCTGCGCGGGACGGAGCTCGTGAACGCCGCGTGTGAGCGCCTGCTCGGGCGAAACGAGCTGGACGCCGAGGATCGAGCGCACTTCTACTTTCTCGTCGGCAGGGCGATGCGTCACACGATCGCGGAAGAAGCGCGCCGGGCGTCGGCGATCAAACGCGGCGGCGATCGCGACCGAGAGCCGCTCCACGATGTCCCCGACTCGAACGCTTCACGGGCGCTCCGCGAGAGCGAGCTCAACGAGGGGCTTGATTCGCTCCGCAAGGCGGACCCGGCGTGCGCCGACGCGATCGCCCACCACTACCTCGGCGGGCGCACGCTGCGTCAGACCGCGGAGGTCATGGGGATCTCGCTCCATACGGTCCGCCAGCACCTGGCGTACGGGACCGCGTGGCTGCGAGCGCGGATGGAGAGTTCAGAATCTGTGAACAACGACGCGCACGGCGCGGCGCAGAATGCGGTGGTTTCTTCGGAGTCGATCAGCGATCGATGAAAGGACCATTGCGTGGCCGAGCGTTGGGACGAACGAGCGATCTTTCTTGCCGCGCGGGAACTCGGCGCAGCGGATCGTGATGCGTTCCTCCGCGGCGCGTGCCCGGACAGCGCGTGCCGGGAGCGCATCGAACAGCTGCTCCGCCATTGCGCCCCCGAGCCTGCGGTGGATCGCCCGGCCTCGATCCGAGAGTTTCGGATTATTCGCGAGCTGGGGCGGGGTGGGATGGGCGAAGTCTATCTCGCGCACGACGAACTCCTTGGGCGCTCCGTCGCGCTCAAGTTGCTGTCGCCCCGCCTGACCTTTTCTCAGCAGGCGATCACGCGCTTTTACAACGAGGCCAAAGCGGTCGCGAGCTTAAACTCGCCGCACATCGTACAGGTGCACCAGTTCGGCGAAGAGAACGGGACGCACTACATCGCGATGGAGTACGTCGAGGGACCCACCTTCGCGCAGTGGCTTCCTCGCGGCGCCGCACCCGCTCAACACACGGACTCGGCCACAACCTGGACAAGCGACCCCGCATCGAACGCCGGCGCCACATCGGACCGTGCGTACTTCCGGAGCGTGGCGAAGGTGATCGAGCAGGTCGCGGCGGGCTTGAACGTTGCGCACACGCACGACCCGCGCATCGTCCACCGAGACATCAAGCCCTCCAACATCCTGATCACGACACAGGGCGATGCGAAGATCACGGACTTTGGGATCGCGAAGATCATCTCGGGCGAACCGGTGACCGAAGAGGGCCAGACCCCCGGCACCCCTCATTACATGAGCCCCGAGCAAGCGCAGGCCGCCTCTGATGAGAACGAGATCGATCACCGATCCGACATCTTCTCGTTGGGGGTTGTCCTCTTTGAGGCCCTGACTCATCGCCGCCCGTTTGATGGCGCCACCGCGCACCAAGTGCTGCACTCGATCCGTACGGAGGAAGCGCCCCCGGTCCGGTCGATCAACCGCTCCGTCCCCCGCGACCTGGCGACGATCTGTCATAAAACGCTCGAGAAGGAGCCCGACGACCGGTATCAATCGACGGCGCACCTCGCTGGTGAACTCCGCTGCTTCCTCGAGGGGCGCCCGATCCTCGCGCGCCCGACGCCGCTCGCGCGCCGACTCGTCCGCGCCGCGCGCCAGCGCAAGAGCTCGATCCTCGTCGGATTGCTCATTCTTCTGACGCTCGCAACCGCAGCAACGCTCCTGCAGCTCGAGCGTGCCCGCCTCGCGGGGCTCGTGCGTGTGGATATCGACACCAGTGGGCACGAATGCAGCACGTTCATCCAGAACATGTCGGGCGCCAGCGTCTACGGCCCGGATTCCTCCCAGCCCGAGCGGGCCGGCAAGAGGCTGCTGCTCGAACCGGGCCAGTACCGGGTCACACTCATCAGAGACCGCGACGGGGCGTCGGCGGAGTTCAATCTCGTGCTCACTGAAACGGGGCCGGGCTCAGCCCGACGCCTGATCGCGATCGGGCCCGACGACGGGTGGCCCGAACTCGGCGAACGGGACCTGTGCTCGACGCTCCGAGCGCCTGAGGACCTCGCGGGCGAGATGGTGCGCATCGACGCGGGCGAGTACCGGCTCGCGCTCGCCGTCCCCGAGGGCGTCCCAACGAAAGACACCGCATTCGTCGATGCGTTTCTCATCGACGCTCAGGAAGTGACCAACAAGGAGTACCGCCTCTTCCTTGAAGCGACGGGGCGCCGAGAGCCCTACCACTTCCGCAAGCTCGCCAACATCGAAGCGATCGATGATCTGCCGGTGGTCTTTGTCACGCTCGAGGACGCCGAGGCGTACGCCCGTTGGCGAGGGAAACGACTCCCGACGTTCGTCGAGTGGCAAGCCGCGGCACGGGGTACCGACGGCGCGCTCTACCCGAACGCCCAGAACACCCCGCCGACCCCGTACCAGACGCCGCCGCCCCGCCTGGAGATCGATCTCCCCGCTGGGGACGATCTCGCCGATTCGGCGGTCTCGGCGCTGAACAGATACGTGCGCAACGCCCGCCCCGCAGCCACACCGGCGCCGTGGGACCCGCCGGGCGGGTTGCTTCACACGCACTCGAACGTACGAGAGCTCACGGCGACGCTCGACGCGCAACGCAGCGACGTCGTGCTCGCCGGGCGAGCGTGGGCACACCCCATCGATTCTTACACGTTGCGCAACGTGAATCTCGCTCCGATCCAGTTCGGCTCGTCGCTCAACGGCTTTCGATGCGCAAAGAGCCTCACCACCCGCGATATCACAATGGAGAACACCCGATGACTACGCACACGTACGAACTCACGAGCGCGCGCCTGCTCATCTCGACGTTCGGGGATGAGTTCGACGAGCGGCACTTCCAACCGTTGCAGCTGCTCGCGAAGAATCTCGATCGAGCCGAGGACATCCAGAAGTGCCTCGACAGCTGCCGGAGAGATTTCCGGTCGAAGCCTCACACGAAGGTAGTCGAGGCGATGAACGAGGCGAACGAGTACACCGAGAAACAGCTCGCCGCCACGCTCGGCGGCACGGTCGTGTTGATCACCGATAAGGAGGCGTACCAACCGATCAGCGATAACGGAGAGGTGGTGGGCCACGACACCACGGGGCTCTTGCTCTTCAACGGGTCCCCGATCCGGCTCGCGCCCGTCGGCGGCGGGGGCGTCCCGGCGGTCGGTGGGCTCGCGATCCTGTTTCTCGCGACCGAACAGATCTGATGCCTTCTCCACTCGCAACAGCCATGGCGACGCGCGGCGTCCGTCTCTCGCACTGCCTCTGGCATCTGCTGAGGGACTACTGGCGCCGGCTGAGCGCATGCGAACAGCGGCGATACCAAGCACGCTTCGGCGCCGACTGGGCTCCCCCTCGCCCGACGGTGAACGCGTTCGGCGAGGTGATCTACGACAACGGCGCCGGCAAGGATTTCCTTTGGATGCACCGCCAGATGATCCAGCACGCCCGGATGATCACCTGCCGGACGGGCGAACCTGACATCCTCGTGTGGCCCGATCTGCCCGCCTCCGATGATCCGACCTTTGTCCCGCCGACGTCGGGCAACTTCGTGACCTACAAGACCCACCCTGAGAAGACGAAGAAGGTGTGGGACGACGCGATCGTCGCAACCGCGAGACACCTTCGCCCTTGCGTCCTCCGACGCATCTCGATCGAAACGCTCGGAACGATCATCGAACACGGCATCCACGCCACGATGCACAGACGCTACGGCGCCTTATCAACCGCCGGCACGCTGCGCCGCCCCATGGACAACCCGCCGGCCGAGGGTTCCGAGTGGGACGATGTCTCCTACGACTCCCTCCTCGACCACTACTCCTCGCATGTGCACCCCTGGTTCTGGGGGATCCACACCTGGATCGATTCGCAGATCACCGCCTGGGAACGCGCCAAACAAACGCAGGTCGACTGGCGCGACGCATGGCTCGGCGGCTGGTCTCGCCACACCCACCATGCCCACGGTACAGACGACGCCCAGTGTTCCGGCGAACCACTGGGCGACAACCTGCTCCTCTGGGAAAAGCTCGACGAGGACAAGCTCGTGGAGGCGATCCGGTCGCTGCCCCTGCCAAGCCAGTGTGGGCTCTACCAGCCACGCCTGACAACCCAGCAGATCGACGAACACCTCCGTTCCCTCGGCGTCCCATCCCCCGACGAAGACCCGGACGTCCACGAGGGAAACATCGTCGTGCCCCACTCGCGCCGACCGCCGAAGCCCGCGAGGTAAGTGACACTGGCATTCTCTCCAGGGTAGCGCCGCACTGATCGCACGCTTCGTCCGATCGTGACGCTCGAGTACCGACAACCAACAGGGAAGAAGACACTCGAAGAAGACAGCAGGCGATCGGCTCTCTCCGCGGCGCGGGCCAGCGCCGGTCACGAACCGGCGCGGCTTGTCATTGCCCCTCGGGCGCAGAGCGAGCACCCCACTCGGCCGCCCGTTCGTCGTAGCCTTGATCGGGGGCGACCGAGTGCCAAGCGGTGTAGAGTGCGCTCAACCGCTCGGCGATGAGCTGCTCATCTTCTGGGCGAGAGCGCGATCCACCCTGGTCGATAATCGCCTGTGATTCAAGCAGGACGCGCTCTGCATCCGGGTACCGGTCAACCGCCGTGAGGACGTAGCCGTAGTACTGCAGCACGATCGCCAGTTCCCAGCTCCCCGGCGGGTACGCGCTGCGGATCTTCGGCGCGATCTCATCGAGCAACCCAACCGCTTCGGACGCCCGATCCTGCTCGAACACCGATTTTGCCAGATTCAGCTGTGTCGAGAGCGTGCTGATGGTTGCCAGCTCGGGGTCAGTCTGGACCTGAGCCTCCAGCAGTTTCCGGAAACTCGCCTCTGCTTCAGGGAACATGGCGCGCTGGTACTGCTGCACCGCGAGCATCTTCGCCAACTCGATCGTGCTGGCGTGGGACGGACCCAGACGCTCCTCGGCGTCGGCGATCGCGCCGAGCAAGAGTGACTCGAACTCATCGAACCGCTCCAGAGACCGGAGCATCCACGCCACCAGGTTGAGCGAGCCGAACGTGCGCGGATCGCCCGGCCCGAGCACGCCAAGGCGCCCGTCGTACGCCTCACGCGCCAGCTCCAGCGAACGCTCGAACTGCCCGAGCTGCCCGTACAAGCCCGCGAGGTTGTGGATCGACGTCAGCGTGCTCTGGTGGCGATCACCCAGAACGCGCCGCTTAGCGGCGAGTGTGTCCTCGAGAATCGGCGCCGCTTCGGAGTACAACCCGATCTGAAGGTGCGCGACGCCTAGGTTCCCAAGCGCCGCCAGGCGGAACTCTTCGTTCGAGAGACCCGCTTGCTCGATGAGCGCAACCAACTCTTCGCCGAGCGCGATCGCGTCCTCAAACCGGTTCTGCTGCATGAGGTTCGTGACCACCCCCTGCTGAGCGGCGATCGCACCCTCCGACGCCTCCCCGTGCAGCGACGCCAACAACGCGTGCTCGCGCCGCAGGTGCGGCTCCGCTTCGCTGTACGCAGAGAGTTGGGTAAGCGTGTGCGCGATGGTATTGCGAACTCTCGCCTCGACCTCGGGCCGGCCTTCGAAACGCCCATCGACGCTCTCGGCCGCGACAACAACCGCATCGCGGACGCTGAGTTCCCGGCTCTCGCCCCTCGCCGGGTCGGCGGCGCCGAGCAGATCGTCGAGCAGAAAACTCACGACAGCCTCGGCGGTCTCGGCCTCGCGTTTCGCACGCTCCGCGCTGTCCTGCGCCCAGACAAGCGCAGTCGAGGTGCCCACGACACCGAGCACCAGAACCGCCAGCAACGCGACGCCAGCAATGACCTGGGGCCTGTTGCGCCGCACGTATTTCCGCAGGCGGTACCCACGGCTCTGAGGGCGCGCCAGCACCGGGCGGTCTTCCAGGTAGTTTCGGATGTCGCTAGCAAGCTCGCCCGTCGTGTCGTACCGGCGCGCGGGCTCTTTCTCAAGGCACTTCAACACGATCCAGTCCAGGTCGCCCTCCAGCATGACGCGCAGCTGTCCCGGCGTGACCCGACGTTGCGCAGCGCGAGAGGCGCTCTCGGCCGCGCTGTCACAGCGCGTGCTGGGGGGCGAGGGATCGTGCGTGCTGATGATCCGGAGCATCTCAGCGTAGCCCGAGGACGCCAGCGCGTCCTCGTCGAAGGGAGTCGCGCCGGTGAGCAGCTCGTACAGCAAGACGCCGAGCGAATAGATATCCGATCGCGTGTCGATGTCCTGAACTCTCTGCTCCGCCTGCTCCGGAGACATGTACATCGGGGTGCCGACGATCTGGCCGATCTCCGTCAGGCGAGTCCGCGCTGCGGCGTCCTGCGTGTAAACCCGCGCGATCCCGAAGTCGATCACCTTCGGCTTCGCGACCCCGTCGCTCTCGGTCACAAGCACGTTCGATGGCTTGAT
>CALNYS010000006.1:0-8556 GCA_942490855.1 uncultured Phycisphaeraceae bacterium
GGCCCCGAGGCGCAGGAACGACTCGGGGCCGACCGTTATCGTGTCGGCGTAGGAGGTTGACGACGCGACGGCGGCTCCGGCGATAGTGCAGGCGACAGAGGATGTGAACGTCGGCGGCGAGTGCGTTGCTGCGAGCGCCGCGGCGGTCCCGGCGCTCGTCGCCGCGATCGTCGCAGAGGACGTTCCGGGCGCGAACGTGGCTGCCAGCGCTCCGGCCGCGCCGGCGCTGGCCGTCGCCGCTGTCGCCTGGTGCAGCGACGTCGCGAACGTCCCCGAGGCTGCGCCGGCGGCCCCCGCGCTCGTCGCTGCGGCCGATGCCGTGAACGTCGGCGCGGTGTGCGTTGCCGAGAGCGCAGCAGCCGCGCCGCCAGCCGTCGCCGTCCCGGAGGCGGTGAAGATCCCCGATGCGTAGGCCGCGCTCGCTGCTGCTGCAGCTCCTGCGCTCGTCGCCGCCGCGGAACTCGTGAACGTCGGCGCGACGTGCGTCGCCGAAAGGGCGCTCGCGGATCCGCTCGCCGTCGCTGTAACGCTCGCGGTGAACGTCGGCACGCCGAACGTCGCGGACGCCGCCGCGGCCGCGCCGCCGCTCGTCGCGGATGCAGATGCGGTGAAGGTCGGCGCTGTGTGCGTCGCGGATCCGGCGCCCGCTGCGCCGCCCGTGGTCGCAGCGACGCTCGCCGTGAAGTCGCTCGGGACGAGAACGCCGCGCGACATCGTGAGGCTCTCGAACACGGTCCAGACCGGGGCGCTCGGCGCGACCGTGCAGCCCGTGACCGTGCCGTTGTTCTGGTTGCCCGAGAGGTCCGGCTGCGTGCCCGTGCCGTAGCGGCCAGGGAACGACGAGAGCACGCACCCAGACATCGGCGCTCCGACCTCGTTCTGGAGCTGCTGGAGCTCGCCGAGCGAGAGCGCGCGGTTGTAGATGCCGCACCACGTCGTGTCCTGATCCTGGCTCCCCGCTCCGCCCGCGCCGAAGACTCCGAGGTATTGGTTGTCGCTCGCGTTGTCGCCCGTCGTCCCGGAGCCTGCGCTCGACGTCGCGATCAGCGCGACGGGCGTCGTCAGGTTGCCCTTGTAGAGCCGGACGATCTTCGCGGTGTCGTCGTAGGTCATCGCGATGAACATGACCTCGCCCGCGGTGTAGATGTTCGCGGCCGAGTTCGCGGCGACGATGCCGCCCGAGAGATCGACGAGCCCGTAGAGCGACGTGGCGTTGGTGCCTGCACCGCCGCTCGCGAACTCGAACGACCGACGATCCGATCCGCCGCCGGTGCCCTTCGTGAGGATGCCGCCGACGAGCCCGGTCGCGTTCGCCTTGAGGAGCGCGACGTACGTCATGCCGCCGCCGCTCGCGCCGAGGTTATCGAGCGACGCGCCGCTGGCGTAGCTGACTCGGTTCCCGGCGGCGGCTCCGAAGCGGAGCGCCACGGCTAGATGATCCCGCTGCGCCGCATCGCCCAGTAGGCGAGCGCCGCTCCGACCTCCGCGACCGTCGCTCCGGCGACCGCGGTGCGCGCGTGCTGAAGCAGCACGGCCTCGACCTTCGTCGCTGCGTACGCGGTCTGCATCTGGTTCGTCGTCGCGTCCATGACCTCGTCGATCTTCGCGACGATCGCCTTCAGCTCGGTCGTCGTGCGGGTCGCGGTCACGCCGGTCTCGACGAAGAGCCGCCGTGCCATCTCGCGCGCGCAGAGGGTGTGATCGGCGTCGGTGAGCACGGGCATCGCGGCTACTCCCAGATGATCGAGAAGTTGAAGCACGCGATCTGCGCGAGCGTCCACCCGGACGTCTCGAACGTCACCTGCATCTTCACGAGCTCGTCGGCCACGATCGTGTCGGCGCCGAGCGTCACGAGCGCCTCGAGCAGCTCGTCGTCGTCGCCCGTCGCCCAGGTGATCGTCGTCGTGCCCTCGGCCGTCAGCGTGATCGTGTCGGGGGTGTCGCCGACGGCGACCGAAGCCCACGCCGGGTTCACCTTCGCCGCTCCGGTCGTCGCGTTCGCGAGCGCACGGATGCGCAGCTTCGCCGTGCCGCTCGGCAGCACCTGCGGCATCTCGAACTCGAGGTCGGTCACCGTGTCGCCGGAGAGCGAAGCGACGACGCACACGCCGCGCGTGCGGCGTCCGTTCGTCGCGCCGACGTGCGCGCCCGGATAGCAGAGTCCGTCCGTGTCGAACTCGATGCTGCACGGGTGAATGGGACCTCCAGCCATCGGTTCAACCTCCGAACTTCCGCTCGATCAGCGCGCGCAGGTACTCCCGCTCGCGCTGCGCTTGATCGCTCTCGTCGTCCCGGATCGCCTGGAGCCGCCGCGTGATCGTCTCGCGCGTGTAGCGCGACGTAGCGGTCGCTGATACCTCGGGCGGCGCCGCGTCGAGCGCTGCCCCGGCGAGGTCGCGCAGCGAGAGCGTGCGCGGCTTCATCTCCCACACGAGCGGCTCGCTCACGCGCCCGCCTCGATCGAGCGCCGCAGGGCCTTCACCCACGGCGGCGCGCGGTGCAGCGTCTCTGCGATCAGGATCACTTCGGCCGTGCTGGCGGCGTCGATCTCTCCGGCGAGCATCTTGCCGTGATACGCCGCGAGGAGCCGCTTGCGCAGCGACTGCGCGTGCTCGCGGACGGCGACGTCGTGGCTGCCGAGGCCGGCCATGATCTCCGCGGCGGTGTGCAGCACCGTCAGGCAGACCTTCTCGCGCGGCTCGGGAGCGGGCGTCGGCGTGGTGTCGGTCACGAGTCGATCTCCTCTAGCTGCCGTCCTGCGGGACGGTGACGGTGAACGCGGAGCAGGCGACCGTGCCGCCCGCGACGATCGACTTGTCGTCGAACGTCATGTTGGGCGTGTCCGCGGCTTCCCCGGCGGAGCCCTGCAGGATCACGTTCGCGTCGCTGTCCTTCACGCGGAAGTGGCCAGCGTCGCCGCTGGCGTCCGCGCTCGTGTCGCTCGTGATCGCCGAGGCGGTCGCGACGCCGGTCGACGCGGCTCCGAACGCGGGGTCCGACATCGGCAGCGTCGCGAGCAGCGTCCCCGAGTCCGCGGTCGCCGGCGTGGCAGGCTGCGCACCGGTGCGGACCTCGATGTAGCCTGCGCCAGCGCCGCCGTCGACCAGGTCGACGATGCCGTCGCACGCGGCGCTTCGGGCTGCTGCACTGATCTGCGTCGAGAGTGCCATCGGTCGCGGTCTCCTGCTAGGTGCTCACTGTCCAGGTGCCGACCTGCGCGATCGCGATCCACTCTGTCGCGTTGATCGCGAGCAGCGTCACGACGTCGCCGATCGTGGTCGACTCGACGTAGCCCGCGGCCGGGCTCTCGTTGGCGGCGATGCGGATCGTGTCGCCCGAGCCTGCGACGACCCGGATGCCGTCGGCGTCCTGCACGACGAAGGTGTACGGGCCGAGGCCCTTCCGCGCCGCGGGCAGCGTGTGGTAGTTCTGCGCCGTCGCGCCCTCGTTCGTGAGGGTCTTCCCGCTCTCGCCCTCGGTGAGGATGTTCGGCGAGCCCGACCCTGCAGTGTTCTCCTCGACCTCGCCGGGAAGGTCGAAGCCGAAGCGCGCGACCTCGCGCAGCGTCGTCGGCGACGCCCCGGTGTCGAGCCAGAAGAGGACGTACTTCGACGTCGCGTCGAGCACCAGATCCTGGCCGCCCGCGAGGCTGATCTGCCCAGCGCCGCCCGCCTCGTGAACGAGCGTCACGACGCGCGCCGCGGCCTCCTGCCGGAGCATGAGCAGGAAGGGCGAGAGCCCGGTGATCGCGACGTTCGTGAGCGAGTCCGACGCGGCGTCGCTCTCGGTGTCGATCGTGTGCATCGCGGCCGTCGCGGTGACCGAGCCCGTCGAGATCGTCAGCTCCGACTCGTCGCTCGCCCCGAGCAGCTGCTTCGTGACGGCGAGCCAGTCGTCGAGCGAGGTCTGCCCGGCGCCGCCGTTGGGGCTCGTCGCGAAGTAGCCGGCAACAGGGAAGCCACTCATGCGCTCAGGCTGCGCTCCTGCTTCGGGTCAGTAGCCGCGGACGACGACGTCGACGAGCGTCGCAACCTCGGCGCCGCTTGCCTGGTCGAGCGTGAGGATGTTCGCCCCCTTCGCTCCAGACTTGGACGTGACCGGGATCAGGCGCGGCGAGCTCGTGCCGACCGGCGTCGGCTTGACCTCGACGATCTTGCGCCAGGGATCGCCGGGCGGGACGCGCGTCCCGCCGTTGGCCGGGACGCTGAGCCCGGTGACGTGCCGCGTGCGCGCGACGTTCGACAGCGAGACCGAGAGCGCAGAGACCTCGGCCTGCTCGTGGCCGCCGGGGACGATCAGCCGGAAGTCGTACTGGCCGCACCCGACGTCCAGCAGCCGCCCGGGCCACGGGCGCCAGGGCTTGACGGCGTTCTCCGGGAACATCGCCGCAGCCGGGTCCGGGTCGAACATCGCCTCGAACGGGTTGTCGGGGAACCAGGCGACGTCGTTGTGCTGGCGGTACATCAGCCGCCAGCCGACGCCCGTGCATGCGCAGTCGATCGAGAGCACCGCGCCGGGCCCGCCCTCGCCGGCGTGCACGGTGAAGCTCCACACGTACTCCATCCACTGGTAGAGGTCCCCGAACATGGGCGCGTTGGAGCTGCGCGGCCACCAGGGCGCCTCGAGGCCCCACGTCTCGCCGAACATCGGCGCCTCTTCGTCGAGCGGGAACATCGGGGCGTACGGGTCGACGCTCATCCACGGCTCGATCCCACTCGGGAACATCGGCTGGCTCGTCGACGGCGGCGGCTCGACGTCGGCGAGCAGCGGCGCAGACGCGCTCGCCCCCCTCAGCGTGCCGGTCAGGAACCCGTTGGCTGCCTCGTCGACCGTGCGCACCAGGAACTCCGCCTGGTCGTCGATCGGGCCGCGGTTGGTGACGATCTTCGTCACGGGCCCCTCGTTGTCGTCCCAGTCCACGGGGCGGATCAGGATCGTGCGGTGGCCCTTGGGCACGCGGCAGAGCACGAACGGCGGCGCCGTGACGATCTCCTCGTGCGCGCGCTCGGCTGTGCCCCAGCCGTCGTCCCATCCGCCGTGCTGCCCAGGAGCGTGCCGGATGCGGAAGCCGCGCAGATCGAGGATCTCCGCGGGCATCTCCCACACGACGCAGTTCTCCTTCGTGAGCCGCAGCGACGAGACTGCCGGCGGCGCGATCGCGTCCTTCTCGACGACGACGCCCGGCCACAGCGTCCACGCCGTGACGCCGCCCGTCTCGGGGTCCACCATCCGCACGCGGACGTCGTAGGACACGCCCAGGTCGAGGCCCTCGATCGAGATCGAGCCGACGCCCTCGCGAGGTCGCTCGGGGATGGTGCGCCAGTTGACCGTGACGTCGTCTGTCGCGTCGGTGGGGGTGACGCGGTACTCGGTCTCGTAGACCCACATCACTGCACCTGCACGCCAGAGGGAAGCAGCCGCACACGCAGTCCGCGGCGGATGATCGGCCCGCGCCCATCGATGTCGCGCACGTCCGAGCTGGTGATCGCGGCGATGCGGGCCGAGCGGCGCGGCGCCTGGTTCGCGGGCACGATCAGGTTCGGGTTGATCACGGGCGGGATGGTGATCTGCGGGTCGTAGCGCGGGATGGTGCCGTCCGCGGCGGTCAGCACCGCGGGCGCCGCGTCCATGCAGGTGATCGCGGCGTTCGGCCACTGGCCCGGCGCGAGGTCCTTGACGATGACGTCGATCGACTCGACGCCCGCCTCGCCGAAGAGAAACAGATCGCCGGCCACGGGCTGCGGGTCAGCGGAGTCGATCGGCGTGGTGAAGGTCAGCGTCGTCTGGTTGCCGGCGACGGTGGTCACGGCAGCGTAGACGCTCGATCCGTCGGACTTGCGGAAGCGCACGGCGTAGGACGCGGCGGCCATCGGGCACTGCTGGTCGAGCGTGACGGCCGTGGCGTCGCCTCCTCCGTTCTGCGTTACGGAGACGACACGCCCCTGAGCGAGACCGACCAGGATGACGTCGTGGGCGGTCTTGCACCAGTCGCCGCGGCGCAGGTCCATCCACTCGTGATCCATCTCGTAGATGAACGCCTCGGGCCGCAGACGCAGCTGCGCCAGGTGCGTGCGCCCGAGCTTCCACGCCTGGTCCGAGCTCGTGATGCCGGCCAGGTCCAGGCGCTCGAACACGGTCGCGTTCGACTTGCTGTAGCCGTCGTCGTAGACGATGCGCTCGGTGTCGAGGTAGCCGGAATCGGGGTCCACGAACTGCACGCGCAGAGCGTGCGGGATGCTGATGTAGGACCGCTCCGAGCGGAAGCTGCGCACGTTGCGGGGCGTCAGGTGCTGCACCGGAGCACCCGACAGGTCGTTCTCGCGCACGACGCTGAGCAGCCCGTCCTGCACCGCAACGCTGGCGCGACCGGCCGTGGTGATCTGGCGCAGGACGTCGGGCACGGTCGAGCGGCCCTGCGTGACGAAGTTGAACTCGAAGCCCTCGGTCGAGCACTCCTCGCTCCACGCCGCGAGCGCCGTCAGGTTGATTCCCGCGTCGGCCAGGGGCCGCTTGTTGGCGTTGCCCTGCAGCACGTGCCGGAAGAGCGCCGCGGGGTCGCTCGTGGCGGCGTTGGCCCACGTGGATCCGTTCCACGCGGGCGCGTACGTCTGCGCGACCGCGTTGAACTGGTCGATCACGTTCTCGAACTGCCCCGTGATCTTGGCTCGCATCGCGACCAGGCAGAGCTCGGGCTCGAGCACGGGCTCGCCGGCGCGCTGCACGAGCATCGTCATCCAGTCCGTGCGATCCGAGATCCCAGCGGCCAGGCCCTCCTCGGTCTCGCGCTGGCACTCGACCTCATATGAGCCCTCGGAGACGTTCCAGGAGCGCGAGGCGAAGACCGTGCTGAGCGTCTTCGCTGTCATCTGGATCCGCGTCAGGTGGGTCCAGGACGTGGCACCGACTGCGCGGTAGCGGACGGAGATCCGCACCGTGCGCTCCTTGGTCTTGCCCGTGTCGGTGCGCCAGATCAGGCCGTTGGGGCAGCCGATGATCACGGTGATCCGCGTCGCGCGCTCAAGCGTGCGCTGGCGAAACCAGCCGCGGCTCTCGCGCAGCCGGTGCCCGATGATCATCTCCTGCACGTCGGCAGCGAAGAGCGTGATCGCTGCGTCGGTCGGCGTCCCCGCGCGCAGCTGCAGCTCGACGACCGGGTTGCCGTTCTCGCCCACGAAACGGTCGGAGTCGCTCTCCATCGTCGCCAGATAGGAGATCGTCGTCGACTCCCTGAAGAGCGGCTCGTCCGCGATCTTGAGGTCCGACAGCACGAGCGGCCCGTAGCCGAACGTGAAGAGGCTGTACTGGTAGAGCGCGCCGTCCTCCTCGATGGTGTAGCTGCGGGCGGCGAGCGGGGGGAAGAGCCGGTGCTTGCCCAGCACCTGGGGCACGGTGCCGTAGGCCTCGAACGCGTTGCGGCTGCCCGAGATCGTGCGCCGGCCGCCGCCGGCGACTGCGTCGACGTCGTGGGACTCCACGGGCGTCAGCGCTCGCGTGAGCGCCGTCAGACCGTAGGAGACCGCGATGGTGTACGCGACCGCGACCGCGTACGCCGCCACGGCCGCCCAGCCCTTCGCGGCGCCAGCGACGGCCCAAACGAAGCCGACACCGCCCGGACGGTGCGCGACGATCAGCGACTGACCGGACATGGGGCGCGTCGACGCCCAGTCCTCCGGCGCGACCGGACGTCCGTCGAGGGACACGAAACAGGCCTCGGGCGCGATCCCGGTGGCGTCGACGACGTCAGCGACGGTCCACTCGCCGGCGGGCTCACGCACGAAGCGCCGCATCTCCTCGATCGGCAGGGCCGGGAGGACGGTGATCAGGACGGGCGCGGTCGAGGCTGGAGCGAGGGATGGCACGACGAGAGGCTGGCTCCCTGCTCGACGCGCGGAGCAGGGCGGAAGACGCCCCCGATGCGCCAGAGGATCCACGGCACGCGGTCGTAGCGGGCGGTGTGGACGCCGTGGCCCTGGCGGGCGTGGAGCATCCACGGCGGGGCGACGACGATCGCCACGTGCAGCTCGGCGGTCGGGCCGGGGGGGAGGAACGCCAGGACGTCGCCCGGAACCGGAACTGCGTCGGTGACCTCGCGCCAGAAGCCGCCCTGGGGCGCGACGGCTGCGCCGAGCCGGCCGCGCGTCGGTTCCAGGTGCACGCCGTCGAGCGCGGGGGGATCGTCGCCCCAGCGCTCGCGCAGCACGGCGCAGCAGAGCCCGTAGCAGTCGAAGGCGTCCGGGCCCGCGGCGCCGCGCTCGAACGGGCGTCCGCGGTACTCCTCGACCCAGGCCGGCAGGTTCATCGGTTGAAGCCGGCGGGGAAGCCCGTCGGCGTGAAGTCGAGGCCCGGGTAGCTCTCGTCGAAGACGGCGTCGCTCGAGAGGTTGACCTGCACCTGGTCGGCGGTGATCACAGCCGACCGCATCCGCAGCCGCGGATACGAGCGCAGGACGGTGTCGGGCGCGCTGCGACGCACGACCTCGATCGTGATCGTGGGGTCGCTTGTCACGCTGCGGATCTCCGCGATCGTCGCTCGGTCGACGTTGTCCAGCACGATGGT